>MKSR01000028.1 GCA_001898145.1 Dyadobacter sp. 50-39 | reverse complement strand
CCTCTGCCTGATCCAGCTTGAAGATATAGGGGCTGTTTGTAACCAACCCGTTTGCGGAACCCTTGTAAATCATGACGACTCCTTCGTTGGAAGTCGATGCGTCGTAGTAAGGGGCACCTACCATAATGTCGGCAAATCCATCTTTGTTAATATCTCCTGCATTGCTTACCGAATATCCCATTTGCGCATTCGCCTGGTTGCATTCCAAAACGGTTGCCGCCAGGCTAATGCCACTGGCAGTGCCCGGATAAAGGAAGGCCGCACCCTCGTCTGCCTGGCCGTTGTCGTACTTGGGAGCGCCTACCAGCACGTCGCTGTACCCGTCGCCATTCACATCGCCGGCGGTCGAAACCGAAAAACCCAGCCAGGCATAGCTTTGGTTGATTTCGAGCGTTTTGTCCGCATTGGCGGGGCTGCCATTGGCGATGATCGGGTCGATGGTGATTGGGTAGGCTGCATTCGCTGCTTCGACATTGATCTCTATCTGATCACCAGCAAGCGCTATGCTTGCGGCAAGCGGTTTGCCGTTCGCATCCCAGCATTTCAAATCGCTGTATGTGAGGCGATCGGTTTGCTTGCCGCCATTATCGGAATAGAATACTAAATGGTCGGTATCCTGCTGTCTTGCATGCAGACCGTGTAGTGACAGGCGCACGGACAGTTCCCGCGTATGTACAGGCGCCTGGGAAACAATGAAGTTCTGCCGGATACCCGCCTGGTTGTTGATGAATTCTTCGCTAAAAACATCGTGTGTGATTTTGAGTGTATCATTGCGGGTATCGGTCGCGGCGTCGGTCATAGGCTTTGCTAACAGCTTCCCATCTGCGTAAACGCCTTCATTGACCAGCTCCATTCGAAAATTCTGACCGGTTGAGTCTATACGGTTCCGGATGGATAGGCGTCCGGGGCGGTAATAGGCCCTAAGGTTATGCTGCCTGTTCGGACTTTGAAGCGCGTGATAGGCGGAGTCGTAAGTGATGTGGTATTCCCGCCGGGCAATCTCGTTTTGAATACTGGTCAATGTGGTTCCTGTCGGGGTGTTTGCCAGTGAAGTCTTCGGCCCACCCCGCTGAACGGAGCACATTGGCTTCTCACGATTGCAGATTAACACTGCCAGAATTACAAGGATTGCAAAAGCGGCCACGGTCACCGCGCCCGCAATAAAGGTGTAATGTTTTTTCATAGTCTTTACGGTTTACACTTGAAGGAGTATTTGTTCCGATGAAGACTATAAATTGATACAGAGCGGATTGAAAAACAGAAATCAATGTCCGATCGGTTAGAAAGAAATGACCCTTCGGGATAAAGGATGCCATACCCTCACCACCTTTCCTCCGCAATCTCCTTCTCTATTCTCCCATTAATATCTATCCGTGCATCGCGGAAGACGAACACGGTCGTGCCCCATTCGCGGGCGTAGCGGTTGGTGATGGAGTCTGCCGCGTAGCCGGTGGCAAAAAGCGGGCCGGTTTCTTTCATTTCCTCTTCCCTGCCCCGCCAGTCTTTCACGCGAATGAGGTGTTTATAGCGCTTCGAAAGGTCAAACCAGTTCACATAATCGGCGTTGAAAGTAACTGCTTCGACTCCTTTTCGGGAATAGTAATTAATAGCCCCGGCCTGGCCGTAATTGTCGCAAAGCACCAGCGTAGTGGCCCGATCCGGCATGGATGCGTAGGCGGCATCCACTTTTTCGGCCAGTTCACGCCAGGCGAGCATGTCGGCAAAGTCCTGCGGCAGCGGATGGTCCTTGCCGTCTTCCCAGCGCAGTAAGCCCAGCTTTCGATAGGGTTCCGGATTGGCGATGATTTGCTCCGGCGTTTTATTGGGAAATGCCACATTAAAAAGCGGTATGAACAGCGCGACGGGTATCAGCACAAAAACGGCACGCAGCCACGCCGCATTCACTTTTGCAGCTATATACACCGCCCCGAATGCAATGTAAACAGGGTAGATACCGATCGCATAATAGCCCTTCGCACGCAGGTAAGTGAAAACAGCCAGTGTGATCACGATGCTGAAAAAGAACAACCGGTACGGCGCGAGCGGCTTGTAAGCCAGCAAACCGTAAAGTCCGGCCCCAATCACGAACAGCGCTCCTATGAAATACAATAGCTGCTCTTTCAGGAAATCGGCGCGGTTTACATTCACGAGCTGCGTTTCGGCGAGCAGCTTCATGTGATGGAATACCGGGAAGTTGTGCTGGTATTGCCAGATCAGGTTGGGGAAATAAGCAGTAATGCCAGTAAGAGCGCCAGGTACACATGCGTGTTCATCAGCATTTTACGCTGTGGCGTAAGTAAAATAGCAGGCAGCAAGCCCACCACGGCAAAAGCAATATTGTATTTATTCAAAAAGCCGATGGCGAAAATCGCGGCAAATGCATACAACCACCTTTTGTTCCCTGATTGGATATGGCAGGTCAGGAAGAAATAGAGCGTTGTCCAGCAAAGGACATCCATGGAATTGGGCTGAAAAAGCTGGTTCAACCGCAGCAAAACGGAGAATAATATGCAGGAAGCAGCCAGTATACAAGCATACAGGCCCCCGCCAAGCCGCTCCACGGTTTTCCATACGACCAGCATGGTGAGCGCCCCGAATAACGCCGGAAAAAACCGCACGGCCCATTCACCGTTCCCCAATGCGCGGATTACCCAGGCCACCCAGGACGTGACCGGCGGCACGGACACAAAGCCCCAGGCAAGATGGTTGCCCTGGTCGAGATGCAGGTACTCGTCGCGGTGCAGGTCGTAGCCGGGAATGATGAGGAAGTATTGCAGCAGAAATTTCAGGGCAATAAAAACCGGCAGCAGGATGTGTCGTTGAGCCATAACAGGTCGGGGGATGATTTATTGGCATGGATTTGTCCTGAACCCACGCAAAAAATTCGAAATCATGAACAGGATACCAAACCAGGACAATATACAAAACACCCGTTCACACGCCAAGCAAATGCAGCACGGAGCCAGCAAGAGCCTCTGGCAGACCAATGCTAGTGCCCGGCCGCCCGGCGGGAAAAACGCTTGAAAAAGTAGAGGTGGGCCAGGTTAGCGTCCGATAAAACACAATGGGGGCCCGGACGAATCCGTGCCCCCATTTCAGCTGGGATGCTTATCCCGGTGTGCATTATTGCGCTGCCGGTGCGAGCACTGCCTGTGCACTCATTACTACCATCAGACTACCCGATGATTTCGAAGGGTTTACAAAAATCATATACACATCGTGCGGCTTGCCGTCCGCAGCGGGGAGTTTAACCGGAATATCCAGCGTAGTCGGTTTGAAATCCATCTTATCGGACGGTTCCAGGTATGCCGATTCGCCGATCACCTTGCCCGCAGGGCTGTCCAGCCTCATTTCCACTTTCCCGCCCAGTGCATTCAGCTGGGGTTTCGGGGCCATGGCCATGACACGGAATGCCGACACGCCGTTCAGGTCCACCTGTTTCAATCCCATGTAAGCACCCGATTTTGCCGGGATAGCCAGGTTATTGCCGCCGTAAGACATTTTGTTCACATTGTCGTACACATCAAAACCGTGTACGTCCATGATCGAATTACGCAGCACGAACGTTTGCTCGGAGCGCAGCGCGGGAAGGCCTTTGGCACCTTTGTCCTCGTACGCGGCCCGCACGACATACACGCCCTTACCTTTGTCGCCATTCGGTAATGCGGCGGTGTAGCTGCCCTTCACCGGCAACGACGCATTCGCGGCTGCATTACCTGACAGATTCAGGATGTATTTCACCATTTCTGACGCATCGACAGCCGAAAGCTGCGGGTGCGCGGCCATGGCCGTTTCGCCCCAAACGCCGCCCCCGCCGCTGATCACCTTCTTCGTAAGCATTTCCACCGCCGAGCTGTTGCCTTTGTACTTGCGGGCAACTTCGGTATAAGCCGGTCCGATGGACTTTTTGTTGATGGCATGGCAGGCTTTGCAATCGCTCGCCTCGATCAGCTTTTTGCCATTCGCGCCGGCCGCTGCTGCGTCGGCTGAGCGGTGTCCCTGGGCAATGGCTACTTTGTCGAACCCTTCTGGAAGGTAATCGATGTTGACAGCCACGCGATCCTCTTCGATACCGCTGCCCAGTGCGCCATCCTCCTTGTCTTTTACTTTCACATCATATTGGAACGATTTACCCGGCACGAAAAACGATTTATTGGCTCCCGGCATGTCCAGGCTCAGCACTGGCGCTTCATTGCCCACCGTCACATCGAGGGATTGGGTGGCAATGCCGCCTTTACCGTCGTTCACCGTCAATGTCGCTTTGTAAAGCCCTGTTTTAGCGAGCGTAAGCTGCGCGTCACGGGAAGCAATGGTTTTGGTAAAGCCATTTTTAGAAGTGATTTTCCATGAATAGGTCAATGCATCCCCGTCGGCATCGTCGGTACCGGCCGCTGTCAGTTTCAATGCCAGCGGTGCCGAGCCGCCCTGTTTGCTGGCAGCCATCTCGATCTTCGGTTTGCGGTTGCCGCCATTGTATTCAATGCGGATCAGGCGGGCGTCGTCATTCGCCGAAAACCAGCCGGAGCCATATTCAAGCATGTAGAGGTCGCCGTTTTGTGCAAACTCCATGTCCATCGGGTTCGAAAACTTGTAGCTCGGCATGAAGCGCTCCATCGACGCATAATTACCCTCTTTATCCATGGTAACGGCCATAATCCAGCCCCGCATCCATTCATAGGCAAGCAGTTTTCCATTGTAATAGGCAGGAAAGGCACCCGGCGCGCTCCCGAAATCATCCGAATAGAATACCGGCCCGGCCATGGCATTGCGCCCACCCGCACCCACAAGCGGAAACTCGGGCGAAGCATCATAAGGATACCAGATAAATGCCTTCTGCGCCGGCGGCAGCACTTTCAGGCCGGTATTGCTGGGTGAATTGTTGGTCGGTGCGGCCACATCCCATTTCTCTCCGGACTGGCTTGCGGTAAAATCATACTTGTTGTAAGCCTTGTTATCCCCCACAAAATGCGGCCACCCGAAATTCCCCGGTTTGCGGGCCTGTCCTACCTCATCGTGCCCTGCCGGGCCTCGGTTTGCATCAGGTTTGGCGGCATCGGGCCCCACCTCACCCCAGTATACGTAGCCGGTATGCTGATCCACCGCAATGCGGAAGGGGTTGCGGTGGCCCATGGTGTAGATCTCGGGGCGCGTCTGCGCCGTCCCTTTCGGGAAAAGGTTTCCCTCCGGAATGGTATAGGTGCCGTCCGGCTGTGGTTTGATGCGGATGATCTTGCCCCGCAAATCATTGGTATTGGCCGACGACTTCTGTGCATCCCAGGCCTCGCGACCGGCGCGCTCGTCGCTCGGGCTGTAACCATTGGAGCCGTGCGGGTTGGTGTTATCGCCGGTTGAAAGGTAGAGGTTCCCGGCCTTATCCCAGGCAATGGAACCTGCTGTGTGGCAGCATTCTTCGCGCTGGGTAGGCACGTCGAGCAGCATTTTGCGCGATGCCAGGTCCAGCTCGTCGCCTTTCAGCTCAAAGCGTGCGAGTACGTTCTTCGACTCGTTAGGATCGGAATAATAGAGGTAAATCCAGTGGTTTTGCGCAAAATTGGGGTCTTTGTTCAGCCCCAGCAGACCATCCTCCCCCATCGACTCCTTACCCTCCTTGCTCACATACTTAGTACTTACGGGCAGCTTTGCGATGGTTTTCAGTTCTTTGGATTTGATATTATACAACAGCACCTCGCCTTTGCGCTGGATGAACAGTATGCGACCGTCGCCCAACACGCTCAGCTCCATGGGTTCGTCCAGTTTTTCGGCCAGAATCACCTTGGAAAAACGGTTTTCCTCAGGCCGTGCTTTGGCAAAATCAACTGGTTTGGGCGTGTCGCCGCCCGTAGTGTAGCGAATGCCCGCCCAAAGGTGGTTCAGGAAAAGCGGCTCCTCGAAAGTTTCGTCGGTATGGCCCATGGCGGTGTAAAACGATCGCCCGCCATCAAACTCCTGGTACCAGCTCATGGGATGAAATTCAGGGTTTTTACCCCCGGTATAACTTTTCTCGTCGATTTTCAGGACGACGTTGATTTTGGGAGAAATATTTTTAAAACTATAAAATTCATCGCTCCGCTCGAATTCGTCGGGCATTCCCTGGGTGGCCCAATGGTTTTTCTGGGTTACGATAAACTTGCCTTTCTGCACGTTATTGGGCATCGGGTGGTCCAGGAACCACGCGCCGGCCAATGCGCCATACCACGGCCATTCATATTCCGTATCGGTCGCCGCGTGAATGCCCACATAGCCCCCGCCTGCCTGAATGTACCGTTCAAATGCGCTTTGCTGTTCGGCGTCGAGAATATCACCGGTGGTGTTCAGGAAGATCACCGTATTGTATTTTTTCAGATTGCTTTCCTTAAACTGTGCGGCATCCTCGGTAAAACTGACGCCAAAGCCTTTCTCAGCCGCCATCTTGCCCAGCGCTTTTTTACCCGCCTCGATCGACTGATGCCTGAATGCCGCCGTCTTGCTGAAAACCAGCAGCTGCATTTTGGGCGCCTGCGCCATTACCTGCCCCACGAGCAGCCCGCAGCAAAGCAGCATGCCCTGTATTTTTTTCTTCATCCGGTTAGGTTGTTTGAATTAATGACTTTCAAATGTACAGCAAAAAACACTATTGTCTATATTTGAGACAATAAATTTCATACCATTAATTACTTCAACAATACAATAAATAACCCTGGCGACTACTTCATGAAGGATATACACTCCCCGAGCGAAAAGGATTACATTCAGCAGCTTTCGATCGACTGCGTCATTTTCGGCTACCGGGATTCGCAGCTGAGCGTTTTAGTACCCAAGCTGAACTTTCGCGGGGATTTCTGGGCATTGCCGAGCGGGTTCATTTACCAGAACGAGGGGATCGACGAGGCGGCGCGCCGGATCCTCGAAGATCGTACAGGTATCAAGGACATTTACCTGGAACAATTCCGGGTGTTCGGCGACGCTCCCCGGTCGAACATCCGCTTTCTGGAAAGGCTGATCGAGCTGAATGGGGACACATTAGGCGACAAGCGTTTCGACCGGAAGGAATTCGACTGGATCACCCGCCGTTTCGTGTCGATCGGCTATTATGCATTGGTGGACCTCAACAAGGTAGTTCCGCGTAAGACCGAGCTTGACGAATCCATCGACTGGTACCCGGTTCGCGCATTGCCGCCGATGATCATGGACCATCACGACATGGTGAAATGTGCTTTGGAAACTTTACAGCTGAACCTCGACCAGAAACTGATCGCATTCAACCTGCTTCCCGAAACCTTCACCATGCGCGAAGTGCAGGAACTCTACGAATCGATCTTCAACCGCGCTTTTTCCCGGAATAATTTTCAGAAAAAGATTCTCGACCTGGACGTCCTCGAACGCCTGGAAAAGAAATTTACCGGTGCGGCCAACAAGGCGCCGTTCCTGTACCGGTTCCGGAATGAGGGCGTCGCTGGCTGATCAATAGCGGGCGCCTTTCTTGGTTGTAGCTGCAAAGCTACAAACGGGTCGGCGGAGAGCCACCCTATATCACCAGTGCGCGGGGGATCTTTGTATTGTCAAAAACAGATCGCCCCGTGATAATGAAACCTGAGAGTACCCTGAAAGTATTAGTTTTCGATTTACACCCTATTTCCCGGAAAGGAATCCGGTTTTTACTGGACACAATGGACCTGCACATGAAAGTGACGGAACCCACCCGCGTGCGCCAATTTTACAAATACGCAACCACTCAGCGTTTCGACCTCGTGATCCTGAGCGTAAATGATGTGGACCCGCTTGACAATGCCCTGATTGCCAAAATATTGCCCAAAACCGTGGTGCTTTACACCGAAGAAGGTGCTGAAAACGCAATGGACCTGATGGCCCTCGGCGGCGGCGCGTGCATGTCCAAAAGATGTTCCGACGTCGCATTCCGGGAAGGGATCTCGGCGGTTCTTCAGCAGCGCCGGTACGTTTGCGCTACCACACAGGCACATGTGAATGCCGAATACTGGCGGTTCAGGGCTATCCGCAACGGCGCGGGCAGCTACCACCCGCGCGTACGCCAGCTCACCAGCCGCGAATCGGAAGTTGCATCTTTGCTGAATACCGGCCTGAAAACCGGTGAGATCGCCGACCGCCTTCAGATTCAGCACAGCACCGTCAGTACCCTGAAAGCCCGTGCATTCCGAAAGCTTTCGATGACCAACCTGGTGCAAGCCATCCAGACACTCGACTAACGTATACCGGGTTACCGGCCGATATTCCCAAACTCCCTCTCAAAGCCATGCTCAACGTCATCTTGTACGATTCCCACCCCATCATACTCAGGGGCCTTAAAGAGTTTTTCAAAAACCTCGGAAACGAATTCACTTTCTTTGAAACCAATAGCGTAAACGGTATCTCAAAGTTTCTGGCCGGCCATCCGATAGACCTCGTGGTGGCGGGAATGAATGAAAAGACGGGCATCGACGCCAAGATGATCCAGAAGCACAACGCCATTCCGTGGGTGGTGATGTACAACGACAATCTTTACAAAAAAGCATTGTCGCTGCTTGTCGCCGGTGCGACTGCGTGCATTTCGAAAGGAAGCAGTGATCTGGAAACCGAGCAATGCCTGCGTGAAGTACTTCACGCCCGGCGGTATATCTGCGAAAGCACGCTGCAAAAATTCGGCTACGAGTTCCTGTTCGACCCGACCAACCAGGCCCAGATACGCAACTTCCTCAGATACAACCTGCAAAGAAAGCCCAACAAACTCTCCCCGCGTGAGCAGGAAGTGGCCAATCTGCTGGTCAGCGGGATGAAGACCTCGGAAATAGCGACCACCCTGAACGTGCGCCACAGCACGGTGAGCACGATCAAGCGGACGGTCATGCTGAAAAAAAATGTGATCAATATCGTCGAACTGGCTTCGGTTTTGTCGAATTAAAGGCCTTCCCGCATTTTGTAATTCAGGTTGAAATGCATTAATTTCAGTCATTACGATCAAACCGTAATCCCGAAAGGCCCTGTTTGAATATGCCGCTTTCCATACTCATAGCCGACGACCACCAGCTTGTCCGGAAGGGGCTGCAGATGGTCGTCAAAGAAGTCCTGGGATTCAGTGTGACTGTGGAATATGCTGAAACCGGACGGGAGGTAATCGGGAAGGTCACCGCACAGGACTTCGACCTGCTCATTACCGACCTGAACATGCCCGAAACCAACGAGCTCGCGCTGATCCCGGATATTTTACGCATCCGGCCGAAGCTCAAAATCCTCGTGGTCACGATGAAGCCCGACAAGGTTTTTGCGGCCAGGTTCTTCCGCGAAGGCGCTCTCGGGTATGTGAACAAGACAGAGCCCGACGAGGTCCTCGCCGAGGCGATCCATGTGGTAAGCCAGGGCCGGCGGTATATCTCAAAGTCGCAGAGCGAGATATTTTCCAATGCATTGATCGGCAACACCGCCAATACGCCTTTCGACAAGCTCTCAAAACGGGAATTTGAGGTAGCGCTGCTGCTCCTTAAAGGTTATGGGGCGCTGGAAGTGGCCAATGCATTGTCGATCAGCGCCTCTACGGCGAGCAGTTTCCGCTGCCGCGTTTTCGATAAACTTGAAATCAAGAACCTGCTGGAACTGAACCATCTTGCCCAGATGTATCAGATTGATGCAGATTTTGAAGGTGAATCGTGAAGGTACTGCCTTTGCCCGGTTCGCTGGCAATGGAAATACTTCCCTGAATGTAGTCGAGCATGGTGTGGATAAGCAGGCTGCCCGTCCCGCGGTTGCCGGCTTGCCTGTCGCGGCTCATAAACAGGGCCATCTGCTCGTCGCTCAACCCCTGGCCCGTGTCACTGATCGAGATGGCCAGCTTGCCATTCGCCTCGCGGCATGACAGCGTAATTTCCCCGTCGATCGTATTCTTGTTTGCATTATCGATCAGGTTCCGGATAATGACCGACAGGATCTGGTAGTCGGAAATGCATTCCAGGCGGGTGTGTACGATGGTCAGCCGGTTGTGATTGACTTTAAACAGCTCCTTGTACAGCGATGCGATCTCCTCAAACAGCGCATTCAGCAGAAACCTGTTCTTACTAATTTTGAACCCTTGCTGCTGCGTACTGATCCACATGAAAAACTGCTCGGTGAATCCCAGGAGGTTTTGCGTACCCATGTGCAGATCGCCCAGGTAGGCATCGAGGTCCGCAGGTGAAAGGTGGGTATGGTTTTTCAAAAGATTCCCGCTGATGAGCGAGATAAACCGCAGCGGCGAGCGCATATCGTGCAGTACCATCGTAATCACGTGGTCTTTGAACCGGTTGCTTTCCAGCAAAGCCATTTCGGATTTGGCGAGGTCTTCGACGGCGCTTTTCAGCTCGCGGGTACGGTCGGAGATCACATTTTCCAGTTCCTGTGCCTCTTTTTCGAGTTTGGTAAGCCGCCGTTGAAACAGCAGGTAACCCACGCCTACCGACAGACAGATCCCAAACAGGTAAAACCACCAGGTATTGTAAAACCACGGCAGCACTTCCACGGGCAGCTCAAAATGGCTCGCGGGGTCGCCCGTATGCGCCCCGCTGCGCCTGACCACGAGTTTGTAGTCGCCCGGCGAAAGGCTGGTGATGGTCACCTCCCCATTTTTCTCCACTTTATGCCATTCTGAATCCAGGCCGTTTACCTGGTATTCCAGGTCGAGGTTTTCCGGGTTTCCGAAGTAAGGCGACGATACATATACCGAAAGCCGTTTGAAATCGGGGGCGAGCGTTATACCAGCCTGTTGGAGCGGGACCAGCCGGCCCTTCACCGTCAGGCTGTCGGCAAAAATCCCGCGATCGGGGTAGTAGGGCTGCACTTTGTGCGGATAGAACCAAACGAGCCCTTTCATCGACGGCAACGATAAAAGACTGTCCTTCAACCACACATACGAAGGGTCACAACCGCCATTGAACTCATTGGTAGGCAGGCCGTCGGAGCGGTCAAAACGAAAGAAATTGATCTTATCCTGCCGCTTTGCCGCATACGCCAGCAACTCGCTTTTCTTTACCTTAAAAAGGCCGTTGTTGGTCGGCAGCCAGAAAAAGCCCTGACCGTCCTCGATAAAGGAATGTACCGTGGCAAGCGCCTGCCTCGGTCCCGGGGGCATATGGTGAAGTTTCTTGTTTTGCAAAAGATAAAACCCTTTCCCATAGGTCGAGATCCAAATCCTGTCCGGCGCTTCTGCATATACCGTCCGTACCGGCATCGATTCCAGCACAGACTTGTCCACGCGGTTGCGCTCGTAATCATACCATTTGAGCCCCCTTTCGGTACACACCAGGAAATAGGATGGGCGGATCTGCCTGGCAAACAGGATGTTTGCCAATTCCGGAAATTCCTTGAATCCTACGCCCTGATCATTCACGATTTTGCCAAATCCCCTGGACGACCCAAAAAAGTACGCTCCTCCCCCGGCCTCGCTCATATGGATGATCCTGTCCTCCGGCGCAACCACCTGGCTTCGGCCGCTTCCGATATCGAGCTTGTTGAGTTTGAAGTTCTGCTCGTAGTACAGCTGCCCGTCGCCCGAAGTGAAAAGCCATGGGGCAATACCCGAATCGAACGGCAGCTGACGGGGCGGCTGGTCCATCGAAAGCAGGATATTTTTGACAACCAAAACATCCTCGCGCACCTTCGCCTGCGCATACAGGCTCTGTCCCAGGACGGGTGAAGCAAACGGAGGCGACGAAAACAGCTTTTTCTGCACGACGAACAGGCCGTCGGTGGTTGAACCGAGATAATAGGCCTGCTGGGCAGGCAAGAAGGCTATGCAACTTAAAAACGGTACCCGAATGCCTTCCAGCTCTATGGCGGAATGGAGTCGGCCATTCCGGAGCACCACTTTGTACAGATCGTCTCCCGCGTATACGTAAAATCCATCGGGGCTGGAAAATGTGCGAAAATCCCCGGAAAGAAAAAGCGCATTGGATGCCAGCGGACCGCCGACAGCAGTATGACCGGAAATCAGCCGGCCATTTTTCCACGCTTCGACCCTGTTACCCGGCATAATGCAAGCCAAAAACCGCCCTGCAAAGATCGTATACTGCGGATTCCGGCCCGAGTAGTCCCTGATTTTCAATGGCGCGTCGAGTTTCGCCGACAGATAGAGCAGGCTGTGCTCGTTGGTCAGGTATACTTCATTATCAGCAACGCACGAAGTGAAAAAGAACGGCCGCTGCCCCAGGTGGTTGTAGAAATGGGCGAGCTTGGACAGCATCACTGTATCGGCAACCGCTACGCCCTGGTGCCCCACGTGCACCGATCCTTGCGGCAGCAGCACAGGCGCAGGTGCCGCGTGCGGCCCGGCAACCGCCATTTTGATGAGCTGCTCGCCATACAGCCTCGCGTACAGCGTGCCGTGCTCGTCGGTCGTAAGCCCGGCCAGGCGTGCCGATTTAAGCCCGGGCAACTCAGCCGTACCGTAGGTGACGAAACGTTGCCCGTCGTAGCGCACCATTCCCATTTCCGTGGCCAGCCAGCAGTACCCCCATTTGTCGAATGCGATGTCCTTTACGCTGTTTTGAGGAAGCCCGTTGTCGGTATTATACTGCGAAACGATGAAACGCTCCTGCTGTGCAGCGGCGGAAAAGCCGTGCAGCATGAGAAAGATCAGCGCGAACAGGAGAATCCTCATGGCTCAGCTAAATGAATTATCGGGAGGCATCTGTTGATGAAATTACTACCATTTTCACCTACTGCCAACTAATTTTTATAGAACCGGATATTCTGCACCCGCCGGATGGTGTAGTTCTGTACTGTCTCATCCGGCACGCATTTTGCACGTATAGTGTCAAACTGCTCTTCCCATGTTTGAAATTTCTGAGTTAAGGAAAATCCTCATGCACGACCATCCGTTCGGCTTCCTGCTGGAAGTCGTGCTCCGGACGGTGATTATGTTTATGATTATCCTCATCGCGCTGCGTGCTTCCGGCAAGCGCGGGATCAAACAACTGTCCATTTTCGAACTGGTACTGATTATCGGGCTCGGATCGGCCGCGGGGGACCCCATGTTCTACGATGATGTGGGCATTTTGCCTGCATTCGTCGTCTTCCTCGTCGTTATAACCCTTTACATTGTCGTTACGCGGCTTTCCGACCGGTTTGTCAGGATCGAAAAACTGCTGGAAGGCGAACCACTGTATGTGATCCGCAACGGTAAACTTTCCATGGATGCGTTCCGTGCCTCTGGATTATCTCAGGACGAATTTTTCGCCGAACTCCGGCTGCGCAACGTGGCGCACCTGGGCCAGGTCCAGACCGTCCTGATCGAAACCTCCGGGGAGTTCAGCGTACTGTTTTATGCCGACGAAGACGTCCGTTACGGCCTGCCCATTTTCCCCGACGAGCTTAAACATAAGTTAGAGGCACGAAATGCAGCCGTAAACCAGGACTTCGAATACATCGCTTGCGCGCAATGCGGCAGCGTCCGCAACGCCCGGGACACCCACGAACTCCCTACCTGCCCCGAATGCGACGTCTGCGAATGGATCGAAGCGTCGAATGCGAAGCGGATAGCGTGAATGGATGCCGTCAATTCTCCGGCGCGATCGGTAATGGCAGGTAGTCCCGGTTCAGTATCATCTATTCCTGCAAGCGTGTTTTCAGGTAGTGCTCGATCGTCGCGACCTCCGGCTTGCCGGAGAGGTTGTTCGTCTCGTCAGGGTCGGCCTGCAAGTCGTAGATTTCAAACATTCTGCGGCGATCGGCGAAGAGGAGTTTGTCGTACTTTTCGGCCAGCTTTCCTTCGGCATGCTGCTGTTTCAAGTCCAGCCAGAAAGGTTGTCCGGCGAAATCGACCGGATGGTAGGGAATTTGCCAGATCGCGTTGTAGATCAGCTTGTACTTTTTATTAAAAATGGTCCTGCCCAAATCGAAATTGGAAGAATTGGTCGGTAGCCCTTGACCATGCGCGCCCCGGACGGCGAAAATGTATTCGTGGCCCGCTTGCTGCGAATCGGTGAATGCAGGCGTCAGGCTTTTGCCGGTCATGTCTTTGGGGACAGGCAGGCCCGCCGCAGCCAGGAATGTGGGGGCAATGTCGATCCCGGAAACAAGCGCATCACTCACCTGCCCACCTTTGATCAGTTTCGGGTGGCGAATGATCAGGGGCACGTGCAGACCGAGCTCGTACAGGGTACCCTTTCCCCTCAGCAATGCGCCACCGTTATCGCCGATAAACACGACGAGTGTATTTTCTTCAAGCCCGCGTTTTTTCAGATCATCCAATACCCGACCTACGTCGCCATCGAGCCGCTGGATTTCGCCGAGGTACGACGCAAAATCAGCTCTGACGCCCCTGGTATCGGGCCAGTGCCCCGGCAACGTGAGCGATTGCGGGTCGGGTTCAAAGTCTTTCGCATTGAAAATCCGGTGCGGGTCGCTGTAACCTACCTGCACGAAAAACGGCTTGTTCTTCGGTGCCTTGTCGAGAAACTCGGTGTATTGCTGGAAAATGCTGTCGCGGTTGCCGGTCACATTCAGGTAATCGACCCGGTTTTTGAATGTTTCCAAACCATATTTCTCCAACACAGCCACCGTCTCGGGCACGCGGCGGTTGCCGTCGAGGTGAAAATTGCGGCCGAGAATGCCGGTATGGTAGCCGCCTTTGCGCAGGAGTTCGGGATAGGAAGTCACGGAAGCGTCGAGCGGGGCCGAGAAGCGTGTCATCTGCACATCGAGCGTATTGCGCCCGGTCATAATGGCCGCCCGCGAAAGCACGCATTGCGGTGCAGTTGTGTACGCCCGTGTGAAGCGGATACCCTCTGCCGCCAGGCGGTCAATGTTCGGTGTTTTAATCTGCGGGTAGCCATAGCTGCTCAAAAACGGCGCACTATGGTCGTCGGAGACGATCAGTACAATATTGGGTGGCTGTGGGGCCGCCTTCTTTTTTTGTGCGTGGGCCTCCCACATGCCTGGGACAATGAGTAATGCAGTTAAAACGACTTTTCTGAGCATAAACAACTATTTAGAAATTTCCAGGTAATAGGGCCGGTAACACATTCCTGCTCTTCAGACCGCCCAGCCCCGCTTCATTTGGCCTCCTGTTTTTTGGGATACACCTTGTCGATGGAGGCACCTTCATCGCCCTGCTGCTTCATCCAACCTTCCAGCTCCGTGCGTAATGCGGCAATGCGTGATGCATATTGCGGATCGGCGGCGAGGTTTTTCAGCTCGAACGGGTCCTTTTCCGTATCATACAATTCAATGGCCGGCCGGTTCTCGAAACGATCGGTGATCTTTTTGGCATTTGGGTCTGCCCTGTCGTCTATCCATGAAAGCCACACCGTATTGCGGTCTTTGCGGTTTCGGTCCATCATGAAGCGGTTGTAATAGGGCTTGTCGGCGGCGAGATTGAGAATCAGCTTGTAGCGGTGGTCGCGGATACTGCGGATCGGGTATGGGTCGCCTTCGGGAATATTGTTGTGAATGCCATAGACATAGCTCCGTGACGCTTTGCTTTGGCCCGAAACCACCGGTAAAAAGCTCCGCCCATCCAGGCCGGCAACCGGCTTGCCGCCGGCAATATCGATGAGTGTCGGGGTAATGTCCTCGTATTGAACCAATGCACGGGTTTCCGTAGCCGGTTTCACCCTGCCCGGCCAACGGATCAGCATCGAGCTGCGCTGACCGGTATCATACAGGTTCCACTTCGCGCCGGGAAACTGTGCACCCTGCTCGCCGAGAAAAATGAAGACCGTGTTCTTGTCCTGTCCGGTTTCTTTCAGCAATGCGTTGATCTCTCCTACCTGATCGTCCAGCCGCCGCACCTCGGCGAGGTATTTGACGAACTGCCGGCGGGTAATGGGCGTATCCACCCAGTCGGCGGGTAATTTCAGTTTGGCCGCATCAAATTCCGTGGTATCGCCCACCGTCCAGGGCGCATGCGGATTGATACTCATTATAAAAAGGCAATAGGGCTTGTCGCTGGCGGTCATGTACTTCCTGATATCGTCCAGGCGGTATTCGTCAGTCGGCGCTACGCAGTTCGGTTCAAAACCTTCGATGATGTCGAACGGGAACACACTCTTCGGCTTCGTCACGTGGTCCTTGCCGGTAAGCCCTACGCGGTAGCCGAGATCGGCCAGGTAATGGCCCACACTTTTCAAATGGTCATACACCGGCTTATGGTTCTGGAATGAGCCATGCCGAACCGGGTAGAGCCCGGTAAACAGCGACGCCCGCGTCGGCACGCACATGGCCTCCGAGGTAAACAGGTTGTGAAATTTCAATCCTTCCTTCGCCAACGCATCGATGTGCGTCGTTTTCAGGTTCTGGCCGCCGTAACAGCTCAGTTGCCGGCTGTCGAGATCGTCGGCCATGATGATGACGATGTTGGGTGCCTTGGCACGTTCCGGGCGTCCATCCGCCGCATACAACGGTACGCCGCCCGGCAAGATCCCGACTGCTAGAATCAATACGTTGAGAATGATGCAGGCTTGAAGTGTTTTGATCATAAACTGTTGGTTGTCTGGTGATTGGGGCTTGTGGAGCAATATAGCAGCAAAATCTAAAAATAGAATGCCGGCTACATGGAAATGAACCCGTTACAATGGAGCCACCTCCGGCTCGTCGAGCAGCACCTCCTGCCGCGCCCTGAGCCGCTCCACGAGCGAATCGTAATGCAGCAGGCCGGCAGTCTCGACCACCAGCACGCCCACAAACTCACGCCCGCGTCCGATGATGTTCAACCGCTGGATCCTGACGCCTTTGACCGACTCCACCAATGTGGTAATGTGATGCACGCTGAGCGTCTCGGGATATGTAATTCTGAGCTGGTAGGTTTTCATACGCCTGGTATTGAGTCGTTAATGGTCGCCGTAGCGCGGATCGCGCACTTCTCACCGCGTTTGAGCTCTTCGTAGGTGTTGCGGGTGATGGCAAATGCGGATAATATGCAAACCGCCGCCAGCCCCCGCGCATGATAGGTGTACCTTTTCATACTCAGGTTTGAGTTAAGTGATACAGCTCCCGCATGAGACCCGGGTGTGCCCGGCTGGCAGGAACTGAAAATTGGTGGTGGCTGGTGCACAAAATTAACCAAACTATTTAGTCTACCAATTTTATAGTTTATTATTTGAAAAAAATTTGATCCGGAAAGCGCTCATATGAGGGTTTTCCCATGTGAAAAGCCTCCGTTGACCTTACAATAAGAAGCGGGAACCCCCTTGCGGCATTTTTTGTACTTTCATCTTATGAACACTAAAACGGCGTTTCCAACTCTTGGCATCGATGCTTTCGACTCTTCGGCGGAGTCGGGTTACAAGCTTTTGCGTCATGAAGTGGATGGTAAAAGCCGGATCGACAAACCGCATAAGCATGATTTCTTCATGCTTTTTGTCGTGAAAAAGGGCGGCGGCACCCATTCGATCGACTTCACCGATTACGCCGTCGAAGATGCGCAGGTGCATTTGCTGTTTCCCGGCCAGGTACATCGCTGGGAGCTCGATGAAGGCACCTCGGGGTTTCAGCTCATGGTCGGGCGCCGCGCATTCGAAACTTCTTCCAATTTCCTGCGGCTTTCGTTCATCTCCTACCGGAACCACCCCGTGATCAATTTGCCGCAGCCGGTGTTTCGTGCATTGTGTTATGAACTGGAAGCCCTGGAACCGGAACTGGATGCGGCCGCGGTGGATTGGGAAATGGTACAACTTCGCAGCCGCGTGGCATTGCAGCTGGTGAGCCGTGAGGCCGAGCGCATTTACGAGGATATCGGTACCTATCGCGCCAATCCGATCCTTTTCAAATACCACGCACTGGTGGATACCCATTTCAAGACGCACAAAACCGTCGCATTCTACGCCGACCACCTCAATATCTCCCCCAACTACCTCAACATCCTCTGCAAAAGACACTTATATGTACCCGCCACATTCCTGATCCACAACCGGGTAGGCCTGGAAGCCAAGCGCCTGCTGCTGGTGTCGGGCAAGTCGGCGAAGGAGATCGCATTTGAACTGGGTTTCAGCGACCTTCCTCATTTTTCCAACTTCTTCAAGGCGCAGACAGGCCTTTCGCCCCGTGCGTTTCGAAATTCGTTATAAATTCTACAAGTTATAGCATAAATAGCGCATCGTTTGAGACCGCCGCCGGGGTTATTTTTGCAAAAACCTTAATCCCAGGCATATGGAACCCATTTCCCGTAAAAACTTCCTCCAAAGTTCAGGCTTGCTGCTGGCAGGTGAAATCCTGATCAAGAAGCCTGGCGCACTGGCTTCCGAAACAGCGCAGCGTACCGGACCGGATGCCAAACCCGCCCAGCGATGGGCACTGAAAAATGTGCGGCTGGAAACGGGCTTCGTGTACGAAGACGACGAAGTAGTCGCCACTGAATCGGGTCTTTTCAAGGTTGAGATCGAAGACGGGAAAATCAAGGCCATACTGCCCAACGACCCCAAAGCGAATGCGACGAACGCCAACGGCTACCTGATGCTGCCGGCGTTCAGGGATATGCACATTCATTTGGACAAAACCTTTTACGGTGGTCCGTGGAAAGCGCGGCTGGCGAAAAACCGGTCGGTGAAGGATATGATCGCATTCGAGCAGGAAACGCTGCCCGACCTCCTGAAAACCTCCACCTACCGCGCCGGGAAGATCATCGAATTGCTGCAATCCAAGGGGACAAGCTTCGCCAGAAGCCATGTCAATATCGAACCTACTTCCAAGCTGGATTCGCTAAAAAACCTCCAAAAAGCGATTGAAAACAAGAAAAATACATTTGGTACCGAGCTGGTCGCGTTTCCGCAGCACGGCGTTTTCTATTCGCATTCCGAGCAATATATGAAGGAGGCTGCGGCAATGGACATCGATTTCATCGGCGGACTGGACCCGAACGCCATTGACGGAAGCGTGGAAAAACAGATCGATTTTATCGTTCAGCTTGCGCTTGACCATGGAAAAGGCATTGACATTCACCTGCATGAAGGCGGAGAACCAGGCCTGCGGACGGTGGAATACCTCACACAAAAAGTCGTCGAAAACCCGGCGCTGGCAGGCAAAACCTTCCTCAGCCATTGCTTCGTACTGGCGCGCCTGGAAAAACCTAAACTGGAAGAAACTGCCGAAAAGCTTGCGAACGCCCGTGTAGGCGTGATCTCAACCATACCATTCGGAAGCACCATTATGCCTATCCCTACGCTGTACCACCACGGCGTGACCGTCATGACCGGGAACGACAGCATTGTGGACCATTGGAATACATTCGGGTCCGGGAGCGTATTGCAGAAAGCGAACCTGATGGCGCAGCTCTACGGGCAATCGACGGAACTCGACCTGTCGCGCTGCCTCAAACTGGCCACGTGCGGTATCCTGCCCCTCGATAAAAAAGGAAAACAGCAATGGCCGAAGGCCGGCGACGAGGCGAGTGTGGTGCTGGTGGATGCGAGTTGCTCGGCCGAAGCCGTCGCGCGTATTTCACCCGTAAAAGCACTCGTGCACCGGGGAAATGTGGTGTACAGTAACTAGGGTAAACGTCCGCTCATGCGATCAGGCCTTTGATCACTTTCCCATGTACGTCGGTAAGCCGGTAGCGCCGCCCCTGGTGCTTGAATATCAGACGCTCATGATCGAGTCCGAATAAATGGAGCAATGTCGCCTGGAAATCGTGCACATGCACACCGTCTTTGACGACATTGTAGCTGAATTCGTCTGTTTCACCGTAAACCTGCCCGGTTTTGATGCCGCCACCCGTCATCCACATCGAGAAGCAGCCCGGATGATGGTCGCGGCCGTAATTGTCGGCGGTGAGCTTGCCCTGCGAAAAGCTGGTGCGGCCGAATTCTCCGCCCCATACTACGAGCGTATCTTCGAGCAACCCTCGCTGTTTCAGGTCTTTTACCAATGCGGCCGACGCCTGGTCGACGTCCCTGGCCTGTTTGGCAATGTTTTCGGGCAAATCGCCGTGCTGGTCCCAGCCCATATGGTAGAGCTGTATAAACTTCACGTCGCGCTCGGCCATCCGCCGCGCTAGCAGGCAGTTCGCCGCAAATGTGCCGGGCTTTCTTGCGTCTTCCCCGTACATTTTGTAGATGTAATCGGGCTCGCCAGACGTATCCACCGCATCGGGCACGGACGTCTGCATCTTGTAAGCCATTTCATACTGGCTGATCTTCGATTGGATCTCGGGATCGCCCCAGAGCGTGAACTGATGCTCGTTGAGCTCCTTAATGCGGTCCAGCGCCCGGCGGCGGTCTTCCTTATGCACGCCGTACGGATTTTGCAGGTAAAGTACCGGATCTTTCCCCGCCCTGAGCTGCACGCCCTGGTGGTGCGAAGCCAGGAAGCCATTGGCCCAGGCGGCGGTACTCAGTGGCTGGTCGCCGCTCACGCCTTTGGAGATCAGCACCATAAAATGCGGCAGGTTCTGATTATCCGATCCCAGCCCGTAGCTGACCCACGAGCCCATCGACGGCCTCCCGCTTTGCTGTGAGCCGGTTTGTACAAACATGACCGCCGGCTCGTGGTTGATCGCTTCGGTAAATACCGACTTGACAATGCAGAGTTCGTCCGCAATACCAGCCGTGTAGGGCAAAAGCTCGCTCACCCACGCACCCGATTGCCCGTACTGTTTGAAATCATAAATCGATTTGACCAATGGAAAGGTCGACTGCCCCGCCACCATTCCGGAATTTCGCTGGGTCGATTTGATCGAATCCGGAATTTCCTGACCGTGCCATTTGGCCAATGCGGGCTTATAGTCGAATGTTTCGAGCTGCGAAGGCCCTCCGCTCTGGAACAGGTAGATGATCCGCTTGGCACGCGGGGAAAAATGCGGGCCGCGCACAAACGGTGCGCCGGCTGCCTCCCCACCTTGTACCTCCGGCCTGCGCGCTCCGGGCGATGTGCCGGCCTGCAAAATACTCGACAGGGCTATAGAGCCGAAGCCGAGGCCGGCTTTCGTGAGAAAATCCCGGCGGTTGAGTTGCGTTAATACCTTTTTCAGATCTTCCATAATCCTGTCATTTGCGGGTGTGCCCCTCGTCGGTATTCATGATGGCATTTGAAACGGTGGCTAATGCGGCTATCGCCTCCGGCGGCAGCGTATTGTCCCACCTGCGCTCGCCCGTGCGCAGGTAATCGAGCGCCTGCCCGGGCTGTGAACGGAAGCGTTTGAGCTCGTCCCCGTAAAATCCGGCCAGTATCTTTTGTTCCGTCCGGTCGGGCCGGCGACCGGTTATTAGCCTGAATGCCAGGCTAACAGGGTCCGCGTCACCGGTTTCACATTCGTGCAAAACCTTTTCGGCCAATACCCGGGCCGCTTCCACATACTGCGGATCGTTGAGCAGCACCAGGGCTTGCAAAGGTGTGCTGGTGGCACGTCGTTTCGCTACGCATTCACCACGCTCGGGCGCGTCGAAAATCAGCATCGAAGGCGGCGGTGATGTCCGTTTCCAGATCGTGTAGAGGCTCCTCCGATACAGTCCTTCGCCGGGTTCCTGCTGGTATTTGTACCGCCATACCTTATCACTCAGCTCGTCCCACAAGCCCTCGGGCTGGTAGGGATAAGCACTTTTACCCCCGATTTTATTGACCAATAACCCACTGATCGAAAGGGCATTATCCCGGACCATCTCAGCCGTAAACCTGAACCTCGCACCCCTGGCCAACCAGGTATTGCCGGGGTCCTTTTCGAGTAGCTTTGGTGTCGTTTTGGAGGTCTGCCGGTAAGTCGCCGAAAGCATGATGAGCTTATGCAGTCTTTTAATATTCCAACCGGATTGTATGAAATCGACAGCCAGCCAGTCGAGAAGTTCAGGATGCGACGGAAGGTTACCCTGGTTTCCGAAATCGGCCGACGACCGGACAATGCCGTTGCCGAAATGCATTTGCCAGATACGGTTCACAAACACCCGTGCCGTGAGCGGGTTGCCGGGGTCGAAAAGCCAGCGTGCTAAACCGAGCCTGTTGGGTGGGAATTTGCCTTCAAAAGGCATCACCGCGTCCAGCGCACCGGGCGTAACCTGCTTGCCAGGCGCATTGTAAGCACCCCGCGTGAGCAGGTAGGTCGGGCGTGGTTCGGGCAGATCGCCCATCACCATTAGTTCGGGAATGGTGTTGATGAGCTTGTTTTGCTCGTCCATCCGCACTTTCAGGCTGTCGCGCAGCATCCGGGCTTTCGCATTGAAATGCGCATTGTAAAAATCCTTCACCATCGCCCTTTGGCCCGACGGGCCCTGCATTTTCAATATTTCCCTGGCCTTTTCCGGGGTGTGGTTATATAAAACTTCCAGAGCGGTAAGCGCTTTGTCATAGATTTTCAGTTCATCGATCCCGCCGTCCTTAAAGGGAATAAGCAGGTTCCGCTGACCGACCATAAAGCCCTGGAAACCATAGGTATGGATATCTTTTTCATATAAAATACCCTTATAAAGATTGTCAAAGTCGGTCACAATGCGCGCCGGTTCGCCATTGACATAAATTTTAGCCCCTGCCGCCTTGCTCGACCCGTCGTAGGTTACGGTCACCTTCGTCCATTGCTTCACAGGTACGGGTGCGAGCGTGCTTACCTGGATCGCGTTCTGCGGATACGAATGCGCGATAATGAACTGTAACTTATTGTCGGCCAGCCTCAAAGAATAACCTTTGTAACCGAGGCGGAGGTCTTCACAATGGTAGAATATACCGGCGTCCGGGTAAGTGGTATTAGGTTTGATCCACAATTCCACTGAAAATGGCTCCGTCCGCTCGTGCCAGCCTATATTGTTGCCAAGCTTCACCGAATTGTAGTCCGACACAAAATAAGCATTGCCCTTTACCCCGGGTTTGAGGATAATTTCATTGCATTGCGCCAGCTGTTTCGGGTTGAGCACATTGGGCATAACTGCTTTGCCATCCGCTGTTTTGGCAGCCTTTTCGAAGGGGTACCATGCCACCATACTTTCCCGGATCTTCTGAACGAGCAGCTTCTCGGACAACGTCCCGGTGTGCAGCCACTTTTCCAGGTCACTGTCCGAGTTATCCCTTGCGCTGGCGAGCTGGTTGGTCAGGCCGGTAATTTTCCGGTCGAAAAACCGGAGCATTTCCTCGTTCTCCCGGCTGGTCAGCAGCAATGCGGGGCCGGGCGTCTGGTCAGGCCCATAGACCGGGCTGCCGGTTTCATTGGTACTATTGAAAAGCCCGAACATTTTATAATAGGCCTCCTGGCTGATGGGGTCATATTTATGATCGTGGCAGCGGGCACATTGCACGGAAAGTCCCATAATCCCCTGCCCCAGCGTCTGCACGCGGTCGGCGTTGTACTCCACCCGGTATTCTTCGAAAACGATCCCGGCCTCGGAGCTCTTTTTGTGGAGCCGGTTGAATGCCGTGGCGAGGATCGTTTCTTTGGTTTTACCGGGCAAAAGGTCGCCGGCGAGCTGCATCGTTACAAACCGGTTGTAGGGGATGTTCGCGTTGAATGCGCGGATAACCCAGTCGCGCCAGGGCGAAAAAT
Organism: Dyadobacter sp. 50-39; assembly: GCA_001898145.1. GTDB lineage: Bacteria > Bacteroidota > Bacteroidia > Cytophagales > Spirosomataceae > Dyadobacter. The sequence goes on along the minus strand of MKSR01000028.1, from coordinate 95,137 downwards.
CACGGTGCTTGTCGTCGAGGTAGCCATCGCTGTCCGCATAACGCGATACGTCCAGCCATTCGCTGGCCATCCGCTCGCCGTAAGCGGGCGATTGGAGCAGCCGGTCGATCAGTTTCGCATAGGCATCCGGCGACCGGTCGGCTACAAAAGCGTCGATCTCGGCCAATGCCGGCGGCAAGCCCGTGAGGTCGAAGCTTGCCCGACGGATCAGGTCTTCGCGGCTGGCCTCGGCCGATGGCGAAAGTTTTTCTTTTTCCAGCCTATCCAGAATGAAATTGTCGATCGGCGTCCGCGCCCAACCGGCCAGTTCAGGCTTGGGGATTTCCGGTTTCGAAGGTTTGATGAAAGACCAATGCGGCTTATACTTTGCACCCTGCTCGATCCAGCGTGTGAGGACGGCTATTTCCCTGGCAGTCAGGCTGAGATTGGATGCAGGCGGCGGCATTTTAATGTCCGGATCGTCTGCAATGAGCCGGAGGTACACTTCGCTCGCAGCGAGATCGCCCGGAACGATCGCATGGCTCCCGGTTGATAGATGGCCCTTTTTCGCATTTTTCAATGCCTTGTAAGCTCCTTCGTCGGTATCCAGCCGAAGGCCGCCCTTTTGCTTTTTGGTGTCGGGGCCGTGACAGGCAAAGCATTTATCCGAAAGAATCGGCTTGACGTCATAGTTGAAATCCGGCTCCGCGGGAATTTCCTGCATGGCCAGCTCCACCTCGCGGGGCTTCTCTACCCCGCAGCCCGCAGCCAGCAACAGGCCTGCGCAGGCTGCCGCCAGCCATTTCCCGGACGTCACTAATGCTAACTTCTTCATCCGCCACTTCATGGATTCCGTGTATTATCGATCCCTGAAAGTTAAAAGCGGTAACATCCTAATATTTATGCATAAAATAGCATTTTATTTTTCCAATATCCCCTTTTCCACGCTTTCATTGATCAACCCTTCGGCATAGGCCCACAACGCTTCCGATCCTTCCCGGATCACTTTCTTTTTGGCATACACCTGCTCATACTTCACACCGAACTCCTTCCACGTGCCGCCGTTGTTGGAGCTGTTCTGGAGAAGCGGTTCGAGCCGGTCCATCGACCGGGCAAACTTTGCTTCGCCGGTCTCTCCCGCTTCGAACTCTTCCCAGATGGCAATCAGCTCACTGGCCTGCTCCGCGGGCAGCATGCCGAAAATGCGGTTGGCAGCCAGTCGCTCGTCGTCCGTGTTGGAATGGCTTTTCTGGGTGTCATAGATGAATGTATCCCCCGCGTCGATCTCGACAATGTCGTGTATCAACACCATTTTAACGACTTTAAGCACATCCACCGGCGCATTGGAATGTTCCGCCAGCACAATGGCCATTACGGCCAGGTGCCAGCTGTGCTCCGCGTCGTTTTCGTTCCGGTCGCTATTGAAAAGCCGGGTTTTCCTTTGAATGTATTTGAGTTTATCAATTTCTTTGATAAACTCGATCTGTTTGAGAATGTTAGCTAATTGCATTGCCTCTTGCCTGGTTATTTCGGAAAGTGAAATTACGAGTCATTCCTGGAAAAAGGTGCCTTGGAGGATAGTCTGTTGGAATTTTATGCGGTGTGCGGGAAAGGGATGTCGCAGGCCACGATCGGATGTAACGTAAACTTTCTTATTTTACACTTAAATAGTTATGTCTGAACGATATGATTACCAGCCGATTCATTCTGATCTGTATTTTTTTGCTGCACCTATCCATAACCTGTCATTCGCAGGATAAGCCATGGCAGATCACCGGAACGGTATATGGCGAAGCAGGCAATGCCTTGTCGTCGGTTGCTGTTTACATTAACAACACCTCACTGGGTACTTACACAGACAAGGCAGGCCATTTCCGCATTACACTTCCCGCACGATACACCAAAGCCGAACTGGTGGCCTCATTTGTCGGGTACAAGCCGGAAGTCAAACAGTTGCAGGGCGCACCCGGCCGCACTTCACATGTGATTTTCAAGCTGGACCTGAACAACGTCATCCGGGAGGTGGTCATCAAAGGAAAGCGGGACAGGCATTGGCGGAAGAAATGGAGGATTTTCGAAAACGGCCTGCTGGGTGATTCCCCATTTGCCCGGCAATGCAAAATTGTAAACTCCGAATCCATTACGCTGGATATTGACGAGGCGACGGGCCGTGTAACGGCAGCGAGCAACGAACCTGTCGTGATCGAGAATCCGGCTCTCGGCTACCAGGTGCGTTTCCACATGAGCAAGTTTGAATCCGATGGCAGGAAGACATTCCTGTCGGGCTTTAAGTTCTTTGAATCCCTGCTGTCCGATGATCCCGAAACGCGGCGAAAACAACTCCGGAACCGTGAGTTTGCATTGAAGGACTCATTTCGTCATTTTCTCGTCGCGCTCTCGCGAAACAATCTTGAAACGCACGGTATCGAGATGTTTTCTATGAAAATGACGCGGGAATTTTATCTTACTAAAATTCCGCTTGAACGGGAGGTGACGAGCGGCAATTTCACTCCGGTCGTTGCCGACTCGATTTGCTATTTCGATCAAGCCAAAAGGTGTTTTGTTTTGCATTCCAACTATCCGCTGCTGATTTTTCAGCGGAGGCTGTATAACAACGCATCGGTATTTTCTGACTACCCTTTCAAGTACTCGCAGATCGTGCTGCCCAACAGGTACTGTTCGTTTACGGAAAACGGCTGGCTACTCACCCCGAACGGCATTACCATCCACGATGCCTGGGCACGGGAAGGGTTTGCTGAAATGCTTCCCATCGATCACCCACTCCCGGATGAGGCTACTTCTCCAATGCAAGTGTCGCTCCTGCCAGGCACAGCCCGAATGCGAGACTCTGTTACCCCGGATTTAGAATTGCCCGTCATCGAAATGCAGCAAACGTCGTTGAACAAAGAAGGGTTACTACAAATTGCCGAGAAGCCGAACGAAAGCATCATTAAACCCGACTACGCACTCTCGATCAGTGAAAGTGACCACTCCGGCTCCGTTTTTGATTTGCTGAAAAGAATTCCCGGCCTGCGCGTTACGTTTGACGCAGCTTCTCATACTTACAAAGTGCATTTCATTGAAAACAACGCCAACCTGAATGCGAGCCCCGACTTTGACAACACCGTGGCGCTTGTCCTCGACAAAGTCCTTTACACCGGCGCCGACAACGTTGTTCCGATCCTGAATTCGCTCACCGTCCGCGATATTAAAGCCGTTTCTGCCATTCGCTACGGAAACTCGGCCGCATTCGGTGCCCGGGGCGGGAATGGGGTATTGGTGATCGAGACGCACAAATAGGCAAATCACAAATAATTCAACCTACCACTTGCATCGTACGATTTAAATCGTACCTTTGTTTTGTACTTAATTTTGATAGCCATGAGTTCCGACAAGCCCGAACCTACGAAAGCTGAGCTCGATATCCTGACGATCCTTTGGAAGCATGGACCGTCGACCGTCCGCTTCGTGCACGACCAGTTGAATACATTCAAGGAAGTGAATTACACGACGACCCTCAAACAAATGCAGCTGATGGCCGAAAAGGGCATGCTCTCGCGGGACGAGAGCAGTATGAAGCACGTTTATGCGGCTGTGGAAGCGGAGCACAAGACGAAAAGCCTGCTGCTCGACCGCTTTGTGGACCATTTGTACGGCGGTTCGGCCAGCAACCTGGTGATGCAGCTGCTGGACAACAAAAAAGCCTCCAAAGCTGAGCTGGATGAAATCCGTGCAGTTTTAGATCAGTTGGAAAAAGGAAATTCCTAAATCAAATCAGCCATGAAAAACCTGTTCACTTCCGAAACCGCCTACCTCTTCGTCCGGCAGACCGGGATCGCGCTCGGCCATTCACTCTGGATTGGCGCCGTTACCGCGCTGCTTGCCGCCGCAGTGATGCTAAGTACCCGCCGCAGCCGGCCGGAAATCCGCTATAACCTGTTGACGGGCCTGCTGGTCATGTTCATTGCGGCAACCGCCGCGGCTTTTGTGCTATCCGGGGCCGGGCTGCCTGCAAGCGAGCGGGTTACCGGTATTTCGATGAAAGAAATGTCTGACGAAGGTACCGTATTGATTCAAACGGCGATGGCCCGCCAGAGTTTTGTCCGGGTTGCAGCCGATTTTTTCGCACAGCACATTCACATTATTACGCTGACCTGGCTGGTGGTTGTGCTGGCAAAAACAACCGGACTTTTGCTGGGGCTTTACCGGCTGTACCAGCTCAAAACCCGCCGGATTTACAGCATGGGTAGTCATTGGGAGCAGCGGGTCGGCGAATTTGCCAAAGCCATGGGAATAGTGCAGCATGTCAGGATTTTTCAGTCGGGCCTGGTGAAGGTACCGACCGTGCTGGGGCATTTCAAGCCGGTGATACTCGTTCCGCTGGGCGTCATTACTTCCATTCCGCCCGAGCAGATTGAGATGGTGCTGCTGCATGAACTTGCGCACATCCGCCGCCTCGATTTTTTCGTCAATTTCCTGCAACGGCTCACCGAACTGCTTTTCTTTTTCAATCCCGGCATTCTATGGATTTCGAAGCTTATCCGGGAGGAGCGCGAACATTGCTGCGACGATATGGCCCTGCAATACTCCGGTAATCAGGCTGTCTATATCCGCGCCCTGCTTTCGTTCCGGGAGTATCAGCTTAACGATAACGTATATCAATTAGCGTTCATAGGAAAAGGTGGGCTGGTACAGCGGGCCAAACGCATCGCTTCCCGCACCAATTCAACACTCGGCGCCGTTGAGAAGACCATCTTGCTGGTGGCTATGCTCGCATTCCTTACCTTTTCGGTCCTCTTTGCGCAGACCGGTAGCCGGCAGTCCGGTGGCCGGCACCCCGGTGGCCGGCACCCCGGTGGCCGGCAGTCAGAGAATGGACGCATCAACGCGCAGGCACCAACCCAAAAGGGAAATGCAAAGCAGGCACCACGTACCGGTAACGTCGGAGCGGCAAACAATGGCACACAGGCGCTTTCGGGCATTAACCGACCCAACGGCGTTAACAGCCAAAACACGATTAATCAAAGCATTAAAAACTCAAACGAAGCTCCGAAACGCATCGTTGAAAGGCAGGGATCCTTATCACCAAGGCTGGTATCGCCGGATTCGCTGCAACCGCTGCAAAACGCACTGGCTCCCATATCGCAGCCGCTAGCCCCGATATATACTGATACGGTCGGTGAGGGACGGCTTGTACCGGTGGTGCGGCAGCCCTACGCGGCGCGGTACCAGACGCAGCCGCTCCGTATGTACAAACAGGATTATCAGCCCAATCCTATCCGGATCAAGCGCCAGACGATCAATGAGAAGATTATGGACGCGATAGAGCAGCAGGGAGTGCCCATTTCAAGGGACAATATTGATTTCAGAATTACCAATAAAGAGCTGATCGTCAACGGTGTCAAACAGCCGGAAGCCGTGCTGAAAGGCGTGCTCGATGCGGTGCTGACCCGCTCGCATGACGTCATCGACTTCACCTACGGAAGCCACCGATAATCCAACCCATTCAACCTTTTTCAGAAACTTACTTCGCGTAGGCAGGGCAAACTATGCCCGTTAGCCGCGAACAGAAGATAACCTTAATCCTGCATCATGAAAAACACTGGCCGGGTGAGAACCACCCTGTGTATTGCCGTGGCCCTGCTGGCGGCATTCGGAAACGCTTTTGCCCAAATAAAGGGAAGCGTAGTATCGCGGGGCGATAAGCCACTGGAAGGAGCGGTAGTGTCCGTGCTCAATGCGGCGGATTCGAGCGTTGTCCAGTCGGCGCTTAGCGACCGGGACGGGAAATTCCTCGTTTCCGGACTTCCGAATGGCACGTTTTTCCCGTCTGTCACGATGATGGGCTTCCAAAGCTTCCTAGGAAGCAAGTTTGAACTGACGGATGCCCAACCCGCGATCGATTTGGGGGTTATTACATTAAATAGCGCCGATGTGAAGCTCGACGAAGTGAAAATTACCGGGCAGAAGAATTTCGTGGAATATGAGATCGACCGGACGGTGATCCATGTCGACGCACTTATTTCCAATGCGGGGGCCAATGTGCTGGAAGTGCTCGAAAAATCGCCTGGTGTGATGGTCGATCAGAGCGGCAGCATCAGCCTGAAAGGGCAGCCTGGCGTGCTGGTCCTGATCGACAATCGCCCGACTTACCTCTCCCCTTCCGCCCTGGCCGCCTACCTGCGCTCGTTACCCGCCAATTCCGTGGAAAAAATAGAGCTCATCACCAATCCCCCGGCAAGGTATGATGCGGCCGGGAGCGCGGGGATCATCCACATCAGAATGCGGAAAAACAAAGTGCGCGGCCTGAGTGGGAGCATTACGCTCAGCCCTGCCCGGTCGGCTTACTGGCGGCACAATGAAAACGTCAACCTGAACTACCGGAACAATCGATTCAATCTTTTCTCCAATGCCAGTTTCAACAGCACCGACCAGTGGCGCCGGCTCGATGTCGGGAGAAGGTATTATAGCGAAAACGGCGCATTGACGTCCTCGTTTGACCAGACTACCTTTTTTTATCCCAAAAGCAGGGCCGTAAACCTGAAAACCGGCGTCGATTTTTACCTTACTGACAAAACTACCTGGGGCCTCGTGTATACCGGCGCGTTCACGCACTCACGCGAGCAACGGCCGGTGAGCAGCGTCGTGAGGAATGCGGCGGGCGTGATCGATTCGCTCATCACGGCCGACAACAGCGATCAAAACCGCTTTCGCCAGCATGGTATCAACCTCAATTTCAGCCATCAATATGACAGTACAGGCAAATTACTGACCTTCGACCTGGACTACATTCAATACCGGATCCGCGCCCGGCAAACATTTATTAACAATTTCTTCGATGGCGCACGGCAGTTCCAAAGGCAGGAAAAAACTACGACGGACCTGCCATCGGCCATCGCGATTTTCTCCGCCAAGAGCGATTACGAGCATCCGCTCCGCAAGGGGAAACTGGGTGCCGGTTTCAAGACGAGCCTTGTCCGCACCGATAATGCAGCCAACTACTTCCTGCACCAGGGCGAAAGTATATCCGTGGATTACGACAAAACCAACCGTTTCCGCTACTCCGAAAATATCAATGCGGTTTACGTGAATTTCAACCGGGACTTCCGGAGGCTTTCCCTGCAAACCGGCCTCCGTGCGGAGAACACAAACGGATATGGCCACCAGCTGGGCAACGCTGTCAAACCGGATTCTTCGTTCGCACTACATTATACGAGCCTGTTTCCCACCCTGTTTGCAAGCTACAAACTCGACACCAACCAAACGCAGCTGAACTTCTCCTTCGGCCGGAGGATCGGCAGGCCCTATTACCAGGACCTGAACCCGTTTGTTTTTCTGCTGGACAAATTTTCGTACTTCGCCGGCAATCCTTACCTGAAACCGGAGCTGGGCAATCGGTTGCAGCTGTCACTGAGCTACAAACGACGCTTCAACCTTTCATTGCTTTATAACTACACCCGCAACATGCAGGGCGAGGTTATCGAGCAGGCCGGCAACATTTTCATCAGCCGCACGGGCAATATCAGCCGGCTGATGTGGGGCGGTATCACCTTATCCGCGCAACTTAAAGCCGGAAACTGGTGGACCTGCAACTTCTACGCCGAACTGATCCGGAACAACTTCCGCGGCATGCCCGGCGACCCCGAACGCACCACAGGCTCCACCTATGGGTACATCAGCCCCAATAACCAGTTTCTGTTCAAAAAAGGTTGGAGCGCCGAATTGAGCGGGTTTTACATTACCCGAAGCCAGGGCGCGCAGTTTGACAAAAGCGGGCTGTTCCTGGTTAACACGGCTGTTCAGAAAAAAGTCCTGAAAGACAAAGGCATTGTCAAGTTGTCACTGCGCGACATTTTCAGCTCGCTCGAACCGAACGGCCGCATTCTCAACATCCCCAATGCCGGTGCGAACTACCGCAACGACGCCGATACGCGGGCACTTGTGGCGTCGTTCACCTACAACTTTGCCAGGGGAAGCATCGGGAAGCAGAAGCGGAACGTCGGAGGCTCCGGAAGTGAGGAGCAGCGGGTAAAGAACTGAGGTGGCCCGGCACTCGGTATTGAACTACAACTTTCGTCCATAATGTAAATATTAAATCAAAAAATATAACTTTGGCAAAAATGTAAACTTGACACCTCATCACTGAAATGCCGGATCGCCCACAAGTTTCTGACCAGCAGTTGCTGGAAGCTTTATGCGCCGGGCATGAATGGGCCTTTACCGCTATTTATGACCAGTATTGGTACCCGATGTACAAGGCTGCATTTCATAAGCTGGGGCAAAGACATGTGGCGGAAGAAATCGTGCAGGACATATTTACCCGCCTTTGGAACGAACGCTGCAACCTGCGGACCACGACCCTGAACTACTACCTTTTTTCCGCCGTCCGGTTCGAAGTCATCGACCACATCCGAAAAGCAGGCCCGAGAAGCCGGTACCTGGCCTATTACCAGGCATTTGCAAGCCAGCACGAGCACATCACCGAGGACGAAGTCGCCTATAACGAATTGCTGCGGCATATCGACGAGGGACTGAAACCGTTTCCTGAAAAGACACGCGAGATTTTCAAACTCAGCCGGATCGAGAGCTGGACGGTCGCGCAGATCGCTGCATTGATGAACCTGTCGGATAAGACGGTGGAATACCACCTGGGTAAAGCCTCGAAGGCAGTCCGCGAGTACCTCAACGAAACGCTGCTGCTGCTTTTCCTCAGTATTTTCTCCTGACTTTCTGCTTGCATTTTTAAGGGAAGTTCAAGCCAAAACCGGGCGTTTCGCATAAACTTTCCAAGTTTATTTAAAAACTTTCAGGGATCACCGCCGGGCAATACGGTTTAGAGGTTGAACCAGACAACAGGTCGTCTGGGCAAGCCAACCCCTGAGCCCCGTGAACTACGACGAAATTGAAAGCCTCCTTTTGAAATACCGCGAGGGAAAATGTTCTCCCGCAGAGAAAGACCGCATCCATGAATGGTATGACCGGGTACAAAGCGGCGCACCGCAAACCGAACTGTCGGACACGGAAAAATCGCTGCTGAAAGCCCGGATGTGGAGGGCGATCCAGCACGAAAGAAAAGCCCCCGCGAGAACGAAAACACTATTCCCCGGCCTGTCGCCGATCATGCTGCGCATGGTGGCGTCGGTGGCCGCCGTGCTCATATTATCATTGTCGTTGTTCTATTTCTTTTCGGGTAAACCCGGTACAGGCACACCATCGGGCGGTGCGCTGCTTCTGGAAGCCGGTCGGGAAGCCCTGGTAGCCAACACCAACAACACCGCCCGCCCGATGCGCATCCGGCTGAGTGACAGCAGCGAAGTAACCCTGGCACCCGGCGCCGGGCTCACCTATCCGCGGCAGTTTTCGAATGCCAAAAGGGAAGTTCAGCTCAAAGGCGACGCGTTTTTCAGTATTACCAAAGACAGCCGCCGGCCATTCTTCGTGTACAGCGGAAAACTCGTAACCCGGGTACTGGGTACGAGTTTCTGGGTAAAAAAGGGCGTTGAAGAACATCAAATGCAGGTCGAAGTAGTATGCGGGAAAGTTTCCGTATTTGAAAATGAGAGTATTGACACCCAGAAACCCGCTGCCAGGGCCAAGCACCAGTTCAACAAAGGCGTGATCCTGACCCCCAACCAGCGCGTCACCTATTATGAAGAGAGCGGGCACCTGATGACCAGCCTTGTCGACAAGCCTGTACTGCTCACGGCGCACGCCGAGCTGCCGCCTGCGATCTATAAAAACATGGAATTGCCTGCGATCTTCCAGCGCCTGGAAGATGCATACGGTGTAGATATCGTGGTTTCGGGAGAGGCCGTGAATGAATGCACATTTACCGGCGACCTTACGAATATGTCGCTGTTCGACCAGCTCGACCTGATCTGCCAGTCCAATGACGGCTCCTACCAGGTGCAGGGGACGCGCATTCTCATTTCGGCAGCCGGCTGCAAGTAATTTTTGTTTAACCTAAATACAGCTCTATGCATTAAACCTGTCACGAAGAAAAAAAGAAACCGGCAGAAAGCTACCCTGCCGGTCAATACGTTCCTGCTGCCGGGAATCCGCCAAGATAGCGGCAGCTGGACATTCATTAGTTATAAAAACCTTTCTAAACTATGAAAAAAAACCGATACCGAAAAAACCGGGCATCGCTTTGCTTGCTCATGAGAATTTCTTTGGCCCAGCTTATCTTTTCAATCGTTTTTTCCAGCCTCACCTACGCGGCACACGTCAGCAAGGCGCAGGAGGTACTGGAACGGAACGTGACGCTCCATGCCGACCGGGTGGAACTGGCGACGGTGCTCGACCAGTTGGAGCAGAAAGCGAATGTAAAGTTTGTGTATAGTAACAAGGCCATCCGCGCCGAGCGGCCGGTGGCGATCCACGTGGTCAATCAGAAGCTGGCGAGCGCATTGCAGACGCTGCTGGCCCCGCTGCAAATCTCCTACCATGTTACCCCGTCGGGGCGTATTCTACTGAAAGCCAGTAAGGAGCTGCAAACCAAAAGTGCCGGGCAACTCACGATCCAGATGAGGGATATGCTCGCGCAGGTGCTGAAAGGCAGGGTTAGCGACGAGAATGGCGACGGCCTCCCGGGTGTGAGCGTACGCCTGAGAGGCACGCAACTCGGTACATTGACGGATGCTTCCGGGAATTTTGAGCTCGAAGTGAGCAATGTGGAAGCAGTGCTCGTGTTCAGTTTTGTAGGTTATAAAACGCAGGAAATCGTCGCGGGCGACCGGGCGGTGATCAACGTTTCGATGACTCCCGACTTCAAATCACTCAACGAGGTGGTGGTAATCGGGTACGGAAGCTCCCGCAAGCAGGATGTGGTCGGCTCGGTGGACATTGTTTCCTCGAAAGACGCCGGCGCCACTACCGCTACCAACCCGTCGCAATTGCTGATCGGTAAATCTGCCGGGGTGCAGGTACTGCAATCGAATGGTACGCCGGGCTCAGATGCCCAGATCCTCATCCGTGGTACAGGCTCATTTACCGGCGTGGACCCGCTTTACGTCATCGACGGTATCCAGGGCAGCAAAACGATGTTCAACACGCTGGCTACCCAGGACATTGAAAATATCACAATCCTCAAAGACGCTTCATCAACAGCTATTTACGGTTCGGCGGCAGCCAATGGCGTCGTGATCATCACCACGCGCAGGGGTAAGTCGGGCGCGCCGCGCATTAATTTCAATACCCAATGGGGCGTGGCCAAAGCGTGGAAGACGCTGGACCTGCTCAATGCATCGCAGTACATCGATCTGTTGAAAGATTTTGCGGCCACCACCAACTCAGCGCTTCCGGCGAAATTCAGCACGGCAGAAGTTACCACGGACCGCACCGACTGGCAGAAAGAAATATTCAGGTCGGGGCTCGTGTCCCAAAACGACCTGAACATCAGCGGCGGGGGCGAGAAGGTAGCGTATAACTTCTCATTGGGGTATATCAAACAGCAGGCCATTGTCAAGAACTTCACCAATAGCAGGCTGAATGCACGGTTCGCATTGGACGAAACCCTTGGCCGCTTTCATTTGGGCCAAAGCCTGAACATCCGCTATACCAAAGACGACGGTCAGCTGGCCAGCATTTCCGATGCCGTGTACTACGCGCCCTACAAGCCGATTTTCGACCCGACGATCCCCGGCGGCTATTCCAACACGACCAATGTCGACGATTTCAGCAATGGTAACAACCCACTCGCGGCCATCAACCTGAACCACCCCGTCAACACCGGCTTCGTATTCTTCCCGCAGGTATTTGCAGAAGTGGATATCATTTCGGGCTTGCGCTTCCGCACACAGCTTTCGGCTGAAATCGGCGGTGGTAAAAACCGGAGCTACCAGTACGGCTACACGGCTGGTAACAACCTCACCAATCCCCAGCAGGCGACGCTGGGTTTCAGCAACTATTCGTTTTACACGCTCGAAAACTACTTTTCCTATAACAAGGTATTCGGGAAACACAGCGTGTCGGCGACACTCGGTAACAGCTACCTCGATCCCGGAAACTCGTCGGGCCTGAATGCGACCGGTACCAAAATACCGAACGACGCCATTCAGAACATCAGCGTGGCGCAGTCGCAGGCCGTGACCGGTTCCAATTATGGCTATGCACGCTCGTCGGTGATCTCCTATTTCGCACGTTTGGGCTATACTTTCGACGATAAATACATTCTCACCGGAAGTTTCCGCCGCGACGGTGCTTCGAACTTCGGTGCCAACAACCGCTTCGGGAATTTCTACGGACTCGGCGTCGCCTGGCGCTTTATCGATGAAGATTTTATCAAAAACAACCTGAATTTCCTCAGCGACGGAAAGGTACGGTTCGGGCTCGGCAGAACGGGTAATAACACCATCCCTACGACGGGTGTAACCTCGGTACTGACATACAGCGGCAGCCCTAACGGTAACCTCGTTTATTCACTGGGTACCAATGAAGGCTTCAATCCCGGTACGACGATCAACACATTGTCCAACCCGAATATCCGCTGGGAATCGACCGACCAGACCGATATCGGCCTCGACCTCGGGTTCCTGAGCAACCGGCTGAGCATTACCGTAGACTGGTACAACCGCAAAAGTTCCGGCTTGCTCGTGAGCGTACCGGTTTCGGGAAGTACCGGCGCGTCGGTGAGCGGCGGGCAGCCCAGCAAATATGCCAATGCCGCCAGTGCCCAAAACAAGGGTGTGGAGTTTTCGGTAGGTTACCGCGATCAGGCAAAGGGCGGTTTTCAATATAATGTGAGTGCCAACCTTGCTTACAATAAGAACATCGTCAATTCGCTCGGAAGCGAATTTGCCGCTCCTATCCAGGCCGGCGCATTCAGCAACCTGCCTACATTTACCTACACGGCCGCAGGCTCTGCCATCGGGTCGTTCTTTGGGTACGAGGTATCGCATGTGGCCAAAGACCAGGCTGAAATCGATGCCCTCAATGCGAAGGCAGCAGAGCAGGCAGGTGACGCCACCACCAAATACCAAGCAGGATTGCTACCCGGTGATTTCATTTTCAAAGATCTCGACGGCGATGGCAAGGTTACCTCTTCCGACCAGAAAATCCTCGGCAACCCGATCCCCAAAATTGTGTACGGGTTCAATGCCGGTGCCAGCTACAAAGGTTTCGATCTGAATGTCGTGGTTTCGGGCGTTTCGGGCTTGAAAATATTGAATGCATTCAAATTCGTGACAGACAATGAATCGACAGGCCATAACGCTTCTACCGAAATCCTGAAAAGATGGCGCAAGCCGGGCGATGTGGCCGAGCTTCCGCGTGCAGGACAGAGCGCCACAGGCGACGGTAACCTGCGCCCTTCCGACTGGTGGCTCGAAAACGGCTCGTACCTGCGCCTGCGTAACGTGACATTGGGCTATACCCTGCCCCAGAGCGTGATGGAAGGCATCGGCGGCGGAAAGGTATTCAAGAGCATCCGCGTGTACGTGGCGGCGCAAAACCTTCTGACATTCACCAAATACAAAGGTTATGACCCCGAGGTAAGCACGCAGAATGGCGGCAGCTACATTTTCTCACGCGGTATCGACGACCGCCAGCAGCTCCCGCAGCCTCGAACACTGCTTTGCGGTTTGCAGCTTGGGTTTTAATGGTTAGAAGAAAACTTACTTGAAGTGAACATGAAAAAGATCATATATTTTCTGATGGGCCTAGCCGCCGTTTTCCAGCTCGCCGGATGCGACGAGTCCAAACTGGACCTGGAAAGCCAGAGTGCTTACGATTACAAAACCTATTTTACTTCGTCCGAAGGCCTCAATCAGGCGGTGATAGCGACCTACGCTACGTTGCTGCACAACGGCCTCTGGTCGCGTGAGTACTACTTTATTTTTGATTTGCTTGGGTATGAGGCCAAGAAGACGACCAACCTGCAGGGTGATATGGCGCAGCTTGCCGATTACTCCTTCGGCACGAGCCAGGCGCAGATCGGGCAGCTCTGGAACAGCCTTTACCGGCTCATTCTCCGGTCGAATGTGGTGATCGACCGGGCCGGTGTCTGGAATCCCGCATCGGCCGCGGACCAGCAGGCTGCAAAGCAATACATTGCGGAAGCGCGGTTCCTGCGTTCGTATGCCTATTTCAATATTGTGAACCTGTGGGGAAAGGCGCCGCTGATCACCGCTTACGACAGCACCGTAGCCAACAATTATCCCTCACGGGCTTCCGCCGAGGCGATCTGGGCTACGATCGAAAATGACCTGAAACTCGCGGCGGCCGATTTGCCGGTTACCTACGATGCGGCAACCGGGCTGGGCCGGGCTACCAAAGGAGCGGCTGTGGCTTTGCTGGGCAAATCCTATTTGTACCAGAAAAAATGGGCACGGGCCGAAACGACGCTGGCCCAACTGACGGCCGCACCGTTCACCTATTCACTCGATCCGTCGTACGAAAACCTGTTCAGCTCCACCAACCAAAGCAGCCCCGAGAACATTTTCCAGATCATGAATGCCAAATGGACCGACTGGGGAATCGGTAACCAGTACTACGTTTTCGGTGGGCAGGAAACATGGGGCGGCAAAGCTACCCACTCCGACCGTGCACAGGAATATGGCTTTAAAGACTGGTTCAACGTGTACATTCCTACCACGACGGTTAAATCGTTTCAATATGCCAACCCGGCTACCGGTGCCAACTACATAGACCCGCGTGCGAAGTTTACATTCTACGGCAGCAAGGAAAGCGGCGGCGACACGCAGTACTGCCAGAAATGCGCAGGCGGCCCGATCGACTTTCCTTTCAAAGCCGACGATCCGCAGGGGTATTATGTCTGGAAAAAATACCAGTACTATAATGAAGTCGCTTCTTACGGCGGGCCGCAAAGCTCGATCAACGGGCAAGTGATCCGTTTCGCCGACGTGCTCCTGATGCTAGCCGAAGCGCAGATCCAGCAGGGAAAAACCGGCAGCGATCCGCTGGCGCTGATCAACCAGGTAAGGAAGCGCTCCGGAGCGGTGGCCTACACCACCCTGGGTGCGCAGGCCGACGCACTGAAAATCCTCATGCGCGAGCGCCAGGTAGAACTGTGCGGCGAACAGAGCCGGTATTTCGACCTGATCCGTTGGGGAATCGCCAAACAGACGCTCAATGCGCAGCGTGCGGCAGAGCCCGGCGACGGCAAACAGCCTTTCCAGGACAAAAATGTGCTGCTACCCATTCCTGACGTTGAAAAGAACTATAATCCAAATGTGGCAAAGGACATCGCCAACGGCTGGAATTAGATGATACGAAATACCCGTCACGGCATCGGGAACCTGAATGCAGGCTACCGAAGCAGTACGGAAATGGAAGTGAAGCAACAAAAAATCCCGGCCGCAGTAGCGGCCGGGATTGCTTTTTAACGGACAGCCCTTATCAGGAACTGTATTGATTAGCGAACAACCAGGATCTTTTTCGTTTCCACGGCATTTGCTCTTCGGAGGCTTACCAGGTAAGTGCCGGAAGCCGGGTTGTTGAGTACTACCTTTTCGTTGTGCTGCCCCTTGCCGGCGATCTGCTGCTGATGCCAGGTTCTTCCCCGCATATCCACTACCGAAAGTACGGCAGTCTTGTCTGCGCTCAGGTAGAATGAGACGTTGAACGTTCCGGAGTTAGGGTTTGCCGATACCACCATATGGCCCGGTTTTTCAGCTTCTACTTCCGGCTCCACGGCAGCACCGATGCGTGCACCCGAATTGCTTCCCGTACATACGGTTTCAAAACACAGGAAGCTCCCTCCCGAGGCTACTGAAAACTGTACGGAGTTAGCTCCCGCCGCAAGCGAAATGTTAGGGATAGTCACCTCTTTCATTTCCGCTACGCCGCTTGTTCCCTGAGTCGGGAAAGTTGTCCAGGCACCGGTCCCAATCCTTACCTGGCCGGTAGTAGGGCCTTCGTAAGCCCTGTAAGTCAATTTAAGGCTGTAAACACCGCCATTTGTCACGGAAAGATTCACCGACCTGATCTCCGAAGTATTGCCCGAACATGTACCGATGTTCCCGCATACCACTTCGTTCGGGTTCGGGTTGTTCGGCTGCGGGCAGCCTACTGCATCAAAAGACCACTTGTTGGATCCGAACAAATCGGATGGATCGTCGACGAGGTAGAAATCAGGCAGCGCATCTTCCCCACCATTGCCATTATTTCGTGAACTACCAAAGCGATAGGTAGATCCGCTTCTTACAATCTTGTAGCGGGCGCGGTTATTCACGGTTTCCAGGACAGTCCTGGTCCACTGCTGGTGCGCACCGGAGGCAAGAGGCTGCAAATCGATGGCATCACCGGCAGACGAGCCCGCATTCCGTACGCCCAATGCATTGCCTACGCCGGAAGTTCCGCCCTGCGCAATGAAACGGATATTGGACCCAGAAGTCTCCATTTTCCAGATCTGCGAATTCGCATCGCTGCTCGCAAACTTGATTTTCGCTACGCCGCCCACGTTCGTGATGTACTTTGGCGTGGTAGGCGTTTGCACTTCGGAGCTGACCATGACAATCCTGACGCACTCGCCGCTCACGGTAATGGCCGGTACGGTTGCAGTGGCCGTCTTGGTGCAGCCGCTCCGGGTGGCCGTAACGTTGAACGTCTGCGTGCTGGTTGTCTGGCTAACCATTTTCGTCGTGGACGTTCCACCGCCTGTCCAGGAGTAGCTCAACCCGCTGCAATCACCGGAACACGAGGCTGTCATGGTGGCTGTGTTGTTGGAAACCGTCACATTGGTGGTGATGGTGTAATTACACGGGCCTGACGGGCATCCGACGGGATCGAACGACCACTTGTTGGATCCGAAATCGTTGTTAGGATCATCTACCAGGTAGAAGTCCGTCTCACCGTCGTTGACTCCATTACCATTGTTGCGCGTGCTGCCCAGGCGGTAAGTCGAGCCGCTTCTTACCAGTTTGTAGCGCGCACGGTTATTGACCGTTTCAAGGACAGTTCTGGTCCACAATTGATGCCCTCCCGAAGCAAGGGATTGCAAATCGATCGCATTACCCACGGATGAACCGGCATTTCTCACACCCAATGCACCACCCGCACCAGAAGTTCCTCCCTGGGCGATAAAGCGGACGTTGGACCCTGAGGTCTCCATTTTCCAGATTTGCGAGTTGGCGTCGCTGCTTGCTACCTGTATTTTGGGAACACCGCCCGCATTGGTGATGAATTTGGGTGTCGCAGGTGTCAATACCTCCGCACTTACCATTGAAATTTTCACGCAGTCATCGCCGGTGGAAACAGGCGGCACGGTGAAAGTCGCTGTCTTGGAACAGCCGTTCTTCGTAGCGGTAACTGTGAATGTCTGGGTGCTGCTGGTTTGGGTAACTATTTTTGTGGTACCTGTACCGCCACCCGTCCATGAGTAGCTCAAACCACTGCAATCCCCTGAGCACGAGGCTGTCAAAGTGGCTGTGGTTCCCGCGACTGACACGTTGGCTGTGAGGTTGTAGCTGCACGGGGGCGTGGTGGTCAGGTCGTTCTGAATGACGATATTCACCGGCGCGCCGCCTGCTGCATTGCGGGCATTGTTCCAGTTCACATAGGCATCACATCCGGCGCTGCCGGCATCCCGGTTGGAGGTCGCACATCCGTCCGAGTCAATCATATTGGAAAGCGTGTAGTATGCCGTCTGCGGGGGATTGATCACGGTCACGTTCTTTCCTGCCACATAGTTGTCAGCCAAGGTTTTAATCTGTGCCCTGGCTGTGGCATTCTGGAGAACCTCTTCAAATTTAAACACGCTGACCATCGATGCTCCGTGATCAAAGCTTTCCTGGACAAGCTTGGAAAACCCGGGCACGGATCCCTTGTAGCCCACTTCGTTCACAACAATAGCTCCCGCCGACATATTCGAACGTGCCAGATCTACCGAGAAACGGTGGTCGTAGCCGTTAGAATTCCCACCTTCCACCTCGTCGTTAAACTTGATACCATCCAGGCCCGAACCTATTTCATTGAAGGCAAATGTCCCGCGTCGGGTCGAAAGAACCTTGTCAAACATCGATCCGTGGTGCGTGATTACTTTCACCCTGCTATCGACACCCTTTGCTGAATTTTTGAAAATCTGGTTCGCTTCCTTAAGCACATAAGTGCGGTACAAAAACCAGTCACGTCCGTCTTTTCCTTGAAAAGCGCTTGTAAAAGTTCCCGCAGGCCTTTTGGGCGTGACGGTATTAATATCCGTTATCGTTCTTCCCCAGGCGGTGCTCAATGCACCGACGGTACCATACTTGCCGAGAAGCCAGGTTCTGAACCCCTGCACCATGGGTTGCGAATAATCCAGCAACGCGCCACTACCCAGCCCGAGATCCGTATTATACTCCCATTTGGTGGAACTACCATCGTATTCGCCTTCACCTTGTCTTGTAAAGATAAGATTGATATACAGCAGCTTATTACTGTCCAGAAGATACTTATACCGGTTCATCACCTTCGCCGTGAAGTCCGCAATCCTGGTTTTGGTTGACTGCGCAGCCAGTGAAGTCATTACAAACTGAAGGTAAATCGGCGTTCCCGTGGGCCGCAATGCACCGCCACCGGCCACCTGGAATACGCCCTCGGTTTGTCCATCGTAGCTGACGGCCAGCATCCGCTCTTCTTTCAACCAGCCATCGTTGGTAGTCACGCCATACCGGTCCGACGGTTCGTTGGAAGCGTCATCGCCTGTGCTCACAGCGATGTTCAGCCCGATTTTCATATTGTGAGACAGTGCTCTGGCAATCTGGTTATCATACTGGCGCCAGAGCCTCGCCTGCATCGCCGTCTCGCTAAGGCCCGGGTTCTCCGCTCTGATGATCCTGGCCACTTTCCCTTCAATGAAACCCCATTGAACCGTCAGAAATAAGGCATTCGCACCGCAGTCGACCGCAGAAGAAGAAATGTCGGCCAACTTCTCATCCTCATTTTCATTCACAAGCGTCATCCCGAAATAACGCGGCGTTTGCGACATGGCATCCCGGGTCGACAATAAGCAAGCGACGAGCACGGCCATTGCAACCTGACACCGCATTTTAAAAAATAATTGTTTGATCATAAATAAAAATTAAAAAAATAAAACAATCGATTAAACTATTCTGATTTGTAAATGGAAAGGCAAAAAGACATACCTCTCCCGTGCTATTTCACAGGTGTTGAAATGGCAAAAAACAGTGCATACGAATCCCTTTAACCCCGTATTTTAAAAAAATTGGCGGTAGAAAAAATCGTAAATGGAATATCGTCTTTGAAAGGATAAATAACCGAACAGGTTATTCAAACAAATACTGAAATGCAGGTCTCAGAATAGGCACAGAAATACCTGCCGGCGCGAGAATATTTTTTCAAAAATTCACAGCCGTTCCGAGAATACAAAAGTACTCTAAACGAAATTCATGAAGATGATGGGTGCAGAAGAATGGAAAGGAAACCTTTAAGAATAATGCGTCTGATTGTTAGAGAGTTGAGAAATTCAGTTTGTCAATAAAGTGAATTTTAAGAAGAGAGGCATATTAAATCGAATTCGACAGCGTAAATATTTCGACAAATATCTAGAATAACAAGTCGAATTTTGAAAAAAAATGGTCAATTGAAATAATAATTAGAGGTGTTAATTTATTACTTGATTAAAAATAAAGTCCTATCCATTTAATCTGTTGCAGATCACCTTTAAACGTATATTGACAAAATCAAATACGTATATAGATTATTGAAACATTACATTTACATTACAAAACAGCCACGCGGTTGGTTATATGCGCATCTGCCGTGCAATCAAAGCTTAGCAACAATGTAATAGCGCCCGCTGCGATGGGATGTATTTTATGTCTATATTTGCTTCCCGACGTAACTGAACACATGGCCGTGATATGATCTTGTTGATACTGAAACAAATACGAGTACATCAGTGGATTAAAAACTTCCTCATACTTGCCCCCCTCCTGTTTTCAGGAAAGCTTTTTGATACAAATTCGATCTTCCTATCACTCCTGACATTCTTCGCTTTCTCATTTGCCGCGTCCAGTATTTATGTCCTCAATGACATCAAGGACGTAGAATCCGACCGGAAACACCCCATTAAACAAAAAAGGCCGCTGGCATCGGGTAAGCTACCCATGGCAACGGCAGTCGCAAGCGCCATCGTTTGTATTTTGTTGACGGTTTCTATTCTGGCCTATATCGGCGATTTTAAATTAAGTATGATCATTGTCGCATACTGCGCGATCAACATACTTTACTCACTCTACCTGAAACACATCAGCATTGTCGATTGCATTGTGATTTCAATCGGTTTTGAATTGAGGATCCTGGCCGGATGTGAGGGAATTCATGTACAACCTTCGGATTTTATCCTGGTCGTTACTTTCTTCCTGGCGCTGTTGCTGGCCTTTATTAAAAGAAAAGGAGAATTGAAAGTGCTCGATAAGGGGGCTCACGGGCACCGGAAAGCATTGTCCGGGTATTCCATTAAACTTTTGGATACCTACATTTATTCCTGTACGACGATGACGCTGATCAGCTATATGTTTTACACGATCGATTCCAGCACGATCGCCATCATCGGGGCCGATATTCTGAAATATTCGCTGGTATTGGTCGTGTACGGCCTGTTCCGCTTCATTCAGCTGACGGATATTGATAAATACCAGGGAGAAGGCGACCCTACTACCCTGATATACCATGACCGTGGCCTGCAATTGACCATCGTGCTTTTTCTGCTCTATATTGTCTTTTGCTTTTATTATTGAGCGGCTTATTTCCGCGCCAGGATCGTGTAATGCGGATACACCAGCATTCGTCTGTAAGTAATTGCCGAACATTCGAAACCGCAGTTACGCAGCATTGCCGACGCTTTTTCCGCGCTCCACTCATTGCCGATCTCGCTGGCAAGAAGCAGATCGTGCAGCTTGTTGACATACACCAATGGACTGCTTCCGTCAATATCTTTAAAAATAAGGATACTGCCTTTGGTCATCTTCCGGTAAAGCTGCTCGAAAAACGAAACCTGGATGGGCTTCGGAATGTGATGGAATACATCGATGAGCGTCACCACTTCGTAATCCGCTATTTCGTCGGGGATCGTAAGCCCATCGTAAAAATTGATGCTTACCGGTACTTTCGAAGCGGATAGCAGCTGCCGGGCATTGTCGACGAGGTTCTGGCTGACCTCGATGCCGCCCAGCTGCTTCGGTTTGCTGAACTGATTGATCAGCGACAGCAGCGAGCCCGATCCGCAGCCGAGGTCGAAAACCTTTTTGTCCGGGGGAATGAGTTCAAGTATCTGGTCAAATGGACAAATTACAGGGCGGTATACCGTCTTCAAATGGGCTAACCCCTTCAAATTCCTGCCTTCACTGCTCTTCAAATACTGAATTAATTCCTCTGATGTTACCATGTATGATGCGTGTTAAATGCAGTGTTGAATATTGGTTTTAATCATTACAACTACTCGAAAATACCTTTGAGGTGCAAAGGGCGGGTGGAGATTCCGATCATCTCGAGATCGCCCCGCGAGTCGCCATATGCGTAAATGTCCTTGAAATCGGACAGCGCCAAGTGGGCATTTACCCTGTTCACTTTCTCCGGCCCGTAGCAGTTGCGGCCACTGAAACTGCCGGTGATGATACCGTCTCTTGTTTCAATGCAGGTGGCGAGCAACTCCACTCCTTCCTGCTCGCACCAGTATCTGAGGATCCGGTCAAAACCGGCGGAAACGACAATCACACGGTCGCCCTGCTCCTGGTGCTCCCGCAGCTGTTTCAGCGCTTTGGGCTTGATGAACGAATTCATCTGCGGCAGGAACCCTTTTGCCCAGGCATCGAACTGCCCGATGGTAACCCCTTTGTAGAAAGATGCGAACAACTTTTGCTTTGCTTCCTCATTGGAAATCATGCCCAATTTGTATGCCACCAGCTGCGGAAACACGCGGAGCACATTGAAAAGACTCTGCGGTACCGTGTGCGTGTAGCGTAAAAAATAGAGGAATGAATCTTTGGAACTGATCGTCCCGTCGAAATCAAACAATGCCAGTTTTTTTCCCATTAAGATAAGAATTTTCGATCCCCAGTAACGTCACCGGAATAATGGCAAGCGTGAACGGCACCAAAAAGTACCGCGATTCCAGCACGGGGAAAGACCAATAGTGAATACCAAACCAGATAGGGACAATGGCGAACCAGACCGTGCGAAGCAACAGCGGGGACTGCCGGACGAAGAACAGGCTCAAAATCGGCAGGATGAGCATGATGGCGAACTGACCGCTCATGATGGAGTAGTTGGAGAAGTTCTCGACCACACGGAACCAGCCGGATTTGAGCATATACGGCTCGTAACCATAGTACCACCGCAACCCGACGAAGCCCGCAATGCCTATCAGGCCGATACCGGCCGACCAGACGAAATTCCGCAACTTGATTTTATACCCGTCGCGCACGAAATTGACTATTGCAAAAAGTGCAGGAATGAATAGCGAGGTTTCCCGGTTGAGAATACCTATTACCATCACGGGAATGAGCCATGCGGGAGAATAATTTCGCACAATAACCAAAGCGGAAATGGTAAACAGTAATAAATCGATGTAAGTATCAAAACCAAATGCGGTATCCCTGAATGCATTGTTCATACCGTTGTCAAGAAACACAACGGCCAGTAAAACCATCCAGAAATTGGAAATAAATACCTTAAAATAGCGGAATGCAAAATAGAGTATCCCAAGATTGATGAGAAACCGCAGCATCATAAATACAATGTAATAGCGGTGGTATTCTTTAATGACCTCCCAATCGGATTTTCCCGAATTATATTTTTTGAAAAAATATTGGGGAAACGCTACTTCGTACCCGTTTTCGCTAAACCGTCGGAGATTGGCGGTAATTGCAAAACGTTCGCTGCTGATGGGACTCAGGTATTTGATCAGGCCGTCCACCGGGATGATTTTATCGATGGTATTTGTATAGAGCTGATAGCTCCCTTCGGCTAGCCAGACTGAAAATACCCGGTATTTCCATGGATTGGGAAACCAAAAATCACCGTTGAGGGCGGCCTTGTGTGCAGCAAGCTGGTGAAGCCCGAGGCCGGTGTCAATTGTGCGAACGACCGGCATTCCGGCCATCAAAAAAATCATGACCCCCCAAAGGAGCTTTTTAATAAATTTTTTCAAAATGAGCTATAAACAATTACCTATATACGTCGCAAAACCGTTTGGCAAATTGGCCAAACGCGGCGAAATATAAGCGATTTATAGAAAACGATTTACTTAACCCAATTTATTTTACCGATTGGTGCCGCCACTTAAGCGGGTTGGAGCAAGTCCCACAAATTGCCGTACAAATCGGCAAACACAGCTACAATGCCGTAGTCAAATTCCTGCGGCGGCCTGACGAACTGCACGCCTTTGCCCAGCAGCATATTGTAATCCCGCCAAAAGTCATCGGTGTACAGAAACAGGAATACGCGACCACCTGACTGATTTCCGACGGCTTTCATCTGTTCCGGTGTAGCAGCCCTGGCCAGTAGCAGACTGCATCCCGCTTGTCCTTTGGGTTTTACCAATACCCATCGCTTATCATCGCTAAGCCGGGTATCTTCTACCAGCTCAAAACCCAGTATCTGGGTATAAAACGTGATGGCCTGATCGTAATCCGCTACGATCAGGCTGATGTGGGAAATATACTGAGCCATATCCGTAGCATTGTTTTTAAATTTTGCACATCGAACAGATCAGCGGACCGGCAGAAAAATCGAAAAGGTGCTGCCTTTGTCAGGTATGCTGCTGGCGGTGATAGCGCCCCCGTGGTTGGCTGCCACGCGCTCGCAGATCGCCAGCCCTATACCCGTCCCGGCGAACTCGCTTTTGCCGTGCAGGCGCTGAAAGACCTGAAAAATCCGGTCGCGGTACTTTTCGTCAAAGCCGATCCCATTGTCAATAACGTCGATCCGGTGGTAATAAACCGCAGATTCGACAGGCGAGACGGCGGCGGGCAGTTGTCCCGCATCCACAGTCTGCGCCGTTATCCGGATTTCCGGCCGGACTGACGATTTCCTGAACTTGATGGCATTGCCGATCAGGTTCTGGAACAATTGGGTGAGCTGTGAGACACTGCCTGAGATTTCGGGCAGCGGCTCCACACGAATATCGGCATTCGCTTCCACAATGGCTACTTCCAACGTACTGAGCACATTTTCAACGACCTGGTTCGTATCGACCGGCTCGTTGGCCGGCTGCTGCATGGAAACACTGGCAAAGTTCAGCAGGTCGTCGATCAACACGCTCATGCGGCCGGCGGCTGAATGCATCCGCTTCACGTACGACAGTTCATTGTCTGAAAAAGTGGTCTGCCGTGAAATGAGCAGGTTTCCGAATTGCTGGATCTTGCGCAACGGCTCCTGCAAGTCATGCGAAGCTACGTATGCGAAGTTTCGCAAATTGTCATTGGATCGTAACAGCGACTCGTTGACGCGTTCCAGTTCGAGCGTGCGCTGCTGCACCTGCTGTTCCAGAAGCTGGGTCATCAGCCGCTCGGTGGTAATGTCCTGGGCGCTTCCTTCCAGTTTTACTGCACGACCTTCCTTATCAAAGTATACACGCCCCATCGCATGGATGATCCTATGGCGCCCGTCGGTAGCATGGTCCACGATGTAAGTCTCATCGTAATGCGTGCCCGGCCGCAGGTGGCCGGATTCTGAAAAGCTTTTGCGAATACGCTCGCGGTCGCTTTCTCCGATCCTTGCGAGAAATGATTCGAGGTCTATCGTCGTGGTATCCAACCCCAGCCAGTCGGCTACGCGCTGGGACAATGTGCAGGTTTTATGGGCAATATCAACCGCCCAGGTACCGAGTTCGGCCACTTCGATCGCGGTACTGAGCGCAGCCTGGTTTTCTTCGAGCGCCTGCCGCGCCACGATCAGGTCGGTAACGTCGCGGGTAGTGCCGGCAATGGCTTCCACTTCCCCGTTTTCGTTGACTACCGGAGAAAATACATAGTCGTATATCCGGCGGCCGAGCGATGCATGAACGAACGACACTTCTCCCCGGATCGATTTTCTCGTGGCTACTACCTGGTCGATTTCCCGCTCGTGCATTTCCGCATGCCATGGCTCATAACCGATTTCGAGCAGCGATTTACCGATCGAGTCTTCCCAGGTCGCCCCCCACATATTCAGCAAGGCCTGATTGGCGTACGTGAACCGGTAGTTCAGATCGAAAACATACATAAGGTCCGGCGTGGTGGACGAGATGGTTTCGAGGATGCGCTGCTGGCGGGCAGCGTGATCGCGCACGGCATCCTCTCTCTGTTCCGCCATTTTCTGGTCGGTCACCTCATGGGCTACCCCGGCAAACCGGTACACATCGCCTTCCTCGGATGAATAGGCCCTTCCGTAAAACCGCACCCAGCGCAGCTTGCCATCGTCGGCACCGATGGTGCGGTAAGTTTCATCGTACGAGCCGTTCACTGCAGGGTCCGTTGCGCGCTGGACGGCCGTCCGGACCCGTTCCACGTCGTCGGGATGAATATAACTGAGCGCCTGCTCGTAGGATAATGAATTCCCGCTCGACAGACCGAAAAGGGCGCGGCAGCGGTCGTCCCACAGCACATACTTAGACCTGAGATTAAGCTCCCACACACCCAATTGGGTAACCTCCAAAGCAAAACCGAGATCCAGCTGCTCGGGGAGTGATTTGACCGAATTTGAATGCTCTTCGTTATTCATATTTGATGCAAAATAACAAGTTGTATACTTGTGTATAGCTAATTTTGCATCAAAAAAGGCCTGCCAGCGTGGGTTTTTATTGTACCTGAATGAGAATTTTTTCCTTTTGCATCTGCACTTTCACATCATATTCCACGAAACCTATTTCCTTATCGTAAATCACCCGCAGGCGGTCGGGCTGGCGTCCGAGTTCAGACAGCCATCTTGCATAAAGCTGAACAAATGCCCGCTTGTGGGCAATGGAAATTTCGGACAATGCCTCTCTGAATTCGAGGTAAGTGTTGAAGTCGCGCAACGTTTTAGGATCCGTCGACCGCGAGTTATTGGTGACATCCAGCACAAGCGTGCCTTTCCAGGGTGAATGTTCGCGGATGGACAGGTAAAGTCGTTTAAAGATAAGGTTGCTGAGTGTTTGCTGAGCGTGAATTTTAGCATACCCGATCGGCGATTTACCAAGAATCGGGATGATGTCGAGCGTTTTCATAAAGGGATTTGTATCAGGATTTAAACATTTAGACACGGCAGGATGAACCGTTGGGGGCCGCCAGGCCGCAAGGCCGCGCATTGTTACCAAGCAGCAGCCTCGCGGTTCGCGACAACCTCATATCAGTATTCGATGATTATTTTGCTCAAAACAAATACAGCACAAATAACCGTCATACATCGATCGGATGCCTTGCCTAAACATTCAACTTTTTTGACACATCGTCCATTTGTGTCGGAATTCCCTCTTTAAACGAGCAATTGAGGACGCGATTTATATGTTTCCCACAAGAACTCGCCGAACAACGTATTAGCCCAGGCAAACCACGAGCGGGTGAACTTTGTGGGATCGTCCTTGTGAAAAGATTCGTGCATGAAGCCCGTTCCGCCATGCGTCTTTTTAAGCATTTGCACACATTCGCGGATCTCCCGGTCATTATTGCTTGTCATCCCGCGGATCGTAATGCCGATCGGCCAAATCATATCCAGTCCGATATGCGGGCCGCCGATTCCCTCTCCCGCTTTGCCTTTGAAGAAGAACGGGTTGCTTGCGGAGAGCACCAGTTTACGGGTGTTTTGGTAAATAGGGTCGGTAACAGGCATGGCGTCAAGGTAGGGCATCCCCAGAAGGCTCGGCACGTTCGCATCGTCCATCAGGTTATAGCTGCCGAAGCCGTTGACCTCGTAGGCGTATACCTTCCCGTATTGCGGGTGCGTCACCACCGCGTGCTGTTTCAATGCCTTTTCAACTTCATTAGCCAAGGCGGTAAGCTCAGAAATAAGCGACTTTTCACCATTCAGTTTACCCAACATGGCAGCCGCCTGGCGGAGGCTGGTCACGGCGAAAAAGTTGGATGGTATCAGAAACGAATAGATGGTAGCATCATCGCTCGGGCGGAATGCCGAGCAGATCAGGCCGACGGGTTTGACCGGGTAACCGTAGCCATTCATCGGTACGCCATCGGTTGCCCAGGCAGTCTTCCGCTGGAACCGGTAGGGGCCGTTATTCTCCTTGCGCTGCTGTTCCTTGAAAGTTTTAAGGGTGAGCGCGATCGCTTTTTGCCAATCGGCGTCGAACGGCGCGGTGTCGCCGGTAAGCTGCCAGTAACGGTGCGCAAGGCGGATCGGGTAACAAAGCGAATCGATCTCCCATTTGCGTTCGTGCAGGCCCGGTTTCATGTCGGTATCATCGTCCTTCCATTCTCCGACTTTGGCAGGATCGTCGTAGAATGCATTGGCGTAAGGATCGCGCAGAATGCAGGCCGTCTGGCGATTGATTACCCCTGCTATGAGCTGCTGCAGCGACTTGTCCTTTTTGACAAAATGCAGGTAGGGCCACACCTGCGCAGTACTGTCGCGGAGCCACATCGCATCGATATCGCCCGTGATCACGTAAGTATCGGGGCGGCCGCCTGCGTTTTTGTGGGTAACGGTCGTATCGAGCGTGTTGGGGAAACAGTTGCCGAACAGCCAGCCAAGTTCGGGGTCTTTCACTTTCGACTGGAACTCCCTGATGGCCTCCTCCACCGCCGTACTGGTGAAATGGCGCTTATCGGCAGGCACGCGTACAGTCGGGAAATCAGGTTTAGCAAAGGCCGGCATTTTGCCGATCATCATGCCGGTGCCCAGCAGTGCGGCATTTTTCAAAAATAAGTTTCGGTTCATTGAGATCAGTGCCAATTAATTAAAATACGAAAATACGACATGCAAAATAGGCAGTATCCGGAAGCTTTGGCATTCCGTACATTTTTTTTAACATGCTGTACAACTTGCCGTCGGTCTGTGTCCCGCATCGCCCGATTGCTTATTTTTGTTTGAAATAGCATTCTGCCCATAACCGATAGGATACCGGTAGGCGGCAAATGCAGCAACACGCACGGTCTATCACTATTCAAAACAAAAAGTGCTTTGTTGTCTTTCTATAAATCGTCTGTTATCGGTGTGATGCTGTTCGTTGCAGGTTTTGCGGCTTCGACACAACGTGCCTGCGGTCAGAAGTTCCCCTATTCGTTCAAATACCTCACTGTCGATGAAGGTCTTTCCCATACGGATGTCAATGATATTGCGCAGGACAGCAAGGGGTATATATGGATTGCGACCAACTTCGGGCTCGACCGGTACGACGGCTATTCGATCAGGAGATTCTACAACAGCAACTTCCCGCTGCACAATGCATTCAAAAACCGGATAATCAGACTATTTCCTGATAAAAAAGGGACAATCTGGCTGAGTACCGAGGACGGTTTGCAGTCTTTCGATCCAGCGGTGGAAAAGTATACCGACTACACCATCGGCCAAACCGGCAAAAGCCCGGTTTCATGGAAGCATTATAAAACAGACTCCGACCTGCTGTACATCTATGCCGACCAGCAACTCAGCCTGTACCACATTTCGGGAAGCACGCTAGAAAAGCAGGCGTTGGCCGTTCCCCCGGGTGTACGCTTTTCGGACATGGAAGCCGACCGTCACGGGGTCCTTCATTTCGCAAGCGACCGCGGCATCTGGCGGCTGGACGGAGCGCGAAAACTTGTCAGACTGCCGATAGCCGGCCTGCCGGACGGGATTACTACCCTCTTTTTCGATCTGGAAAACAATCTGCTTGCCGCTTCCGGAAATAAGGTTTTTCTCGTCGATGGCGGAAACCCGGCTATCATCAAAAAGCAGTTCACCTGTGATGATTGCCCCAATATCAGGGGCATTGCTTCCGGTACCACGCGGGACTACTGGCTCACTACCAATGCTTCGCTGGTCCGGCTGAGTGCCGACCTCCGCTTCCTACAAAAGATCGACCGCGATGAAACGACACGGGGCCTGAATGCCAATGCGGTCACCCGCTCCTACATCGACCGGTCGGGTTGTCTTTGGGTGGGAACGGCAGGCGGCGGCCTGAATTATTGTGACCTGAACCAGAAGCGGTTTTACACCATCCACCATGAGCCGGGTGACAAGCAATCCATCACGGGCAATTATATACGTGCCCTTATGGAGGACGGCGATGATCTCTGGGTCGGCACGGATGCGCATGGGCTGAACCTTCTGAAGCGGAACTCGGCCCAGGTGGTCACCCATTATGATACCAAAAGTGCGGCCACGCCCCTGAACAGCAATTCAGTCACTGCCCTGAGTCTTGACCGTGATCGTAACATGTGGATAGGCACCACCAGCGGCATCCAGATTTTACGTCCGGACAAAAAAACGCTCTGGAAGCCCAGGGGCTACGAGCATTTCCCCACCTACTCCATCGTGACATTAGCCACCGACTATTTCGGCAATATCTGGTTCGGAAACCTGGAAAGGTTTGGTGTGATATGGAAAGACGATTCAGGCACATTCCGCGTCAAAGAATATCCCGAGGGAAACTACATCCTGGCCGAGGAGCACAAACCCGAACTGCTTGTCGGCAGCAGGCATGGCCTGAAGCATTTGACCGTGGACGCACAGGGTAATATCCTGAAAAATGACTTGTACAAGGCTTCTGACAAGTTCAACTCGCTGAGCTCCGACTATACGGCGGTGATCCGAAAGCAGAACGAGCATACTTACTGGGTCGGTACGATCGGCGGCGGCCTCAACCGCCTGACTGTTCGCAAAGGCGATCATTCGTTTCATTTCACTCATTTCGGGGAAAAAGAAGGGGTTTTCAATGATGTGGAGGGAATTGAAATAGACAACCAGGGCCATGTGTGGCTGGCTGGCAACGGCTTGCTGCGGCTGAATCCCCAAACCGGCAAAATAACGCGATACGACAAAGAAGACGGACTGCAGGGCAACAGTTTCAAGATCAGATCATCCTTTGCCTCCCGGAACGGGACGCTGTACTTCGGCGGGATCAATGGCCTGAATTATTTCCAGCCAAGCCAGATCCGCACCAACCAGGTGGAGGCGACTCCCGCATTGACAGGCATCCTGATTAACAACCGCAGACCGACCTACAACGGCCCGAAGGATGCGGGAAACGTGATCCGTCAAGCCGTCGGGTATGGCGATGACCTGACCCTTAACCATCTGCAAAACAATTTTGTGATTACCTTTTCGGCCATGCATTTTGCCAATCCGCTCAAATGCAGCTACCGGTACAAACTGATCGGGTTTGACCAGCAATGGAATTATACGGATGGCAGCAACCCCGGTGCCGTTTACAGCAACCTCCGCTACGGCCAGTACCAATTCATTGTCGAAGCCACCAATAGCGACGGTATATGGAGCCGCCGCCAGGCAACGACGAGTATCACCATAACACCGCCCTGGTGGAAGTCGGACCTTGCCAAAATGAGCTATGCATTGCTGTTTATTTCGGCACTGGCGGGCATCTACATTTACCAGGGGCGGTGGTACCGGCTGAAAAGGGAGGTGGAGTTGCGCGCTGCCGCCGAGCAGAAACGCGAGGAAATCCACCGGCAGCGGGAGGAGCTCTATCAGCAGCAGCTCATGTTTTTCACCAACATATCCCACGAATTCCGTACACCGCTCTCCCTCATTCTCGGTCCGCTCGAAGCATTGATCAGCCAAAACAGCAATACGGTGCTCGATCATTCGTACCAGCTCATGCACCGCAATGCGAAGCGGCTGATAAACCTGATCAGCGAACTGATGAATTTCAAAAAGGTGTCCGACAGTCTGATCAAGCTGCAAGTGGCGCCGCTGACGATCAGTAAATTTTGCCAGCAGCTGGTCGATGAGTTTGAAATCGTGGCATTCAGCAAGCAAATCACGCTTACCCTGGTTGATCATACCCAAAACAATACCTACTGGCCCGTTTCAGGGCTTTTCGATGCGCAGGTGCTGGAAAAAATACTGCTGAACCTGCTGAATAATTCATTCAAGTTTACCGGGCCCGGCGGCGAGATCACTTTCGAGATTTTCACGGACATCAAGCAGTTCAAACCCGCATTTGCATCGGGTTTCGAGCTGCTCCACGAGACGCACCGTGCCGACAAGTACCTTTATTTTCGGATAGCCGATACCGGCATCGGCATCTCTGCGGATACGATCGGCCGCATTTTCGAACGCTACTACCGGATCAGCCGCGACCATATGGGTTCCGGTGTAGGCCTGGCGCTGGTCAAGAGCCTTACCCAGCTGCACAAGGGGGATATTTATGTATACAGCGAGCACTACAAGGGCACCGAAATCATCATAGGCATTCCTCTGGGCGAGCAGAACTGGACCGAGGCCGAGCGCGCCCCGTCGCAATTTGAGCCTCAGATCCGCCTCGAAGCGATCGACAATTCGACGCTATTGCCCGTCACGGATCCGACTGCCTCCCCGCAAAAAGTTTCGCCCTCCGCCAGAAAACGCATTTTACTGGTGGATGACAATGCCGAGCTCCGCCTGTTCCTGAAACAGAAATTGGAGAACCAGTATTTCGTTTACGAGGCTTCGGACGGCGACGCTGCGATGAAACTGGCAACCGAAAAGCTGCCCGACCTGATTATCAGCGACATTATGATGCCCGGTATCAGCGGCATTGACCTTTGCAGGCAGGTGAAAGAGCACTTCGAAACCAGTCACATTCCATTCATCATCCTGTCGGCCAAAGATGCGCTCGACAGCAAGATCGAAGGAATGGAGTCGGGCGCGGATTTCTACTTCGCCAAACCGCTGAGCGTGGACCTGCTCATGCTGACCGTCAACAATATCTTCGATCAAAGGGAAAAGCTTCAACAGAAATTCACCAATAACTATCTTTCCCAGGCTACCGAACTGGTCCATTCCGAGAAAGACAAGGCGTTTTTCGAGACCTTGCTGAACCTGATCGAGGAGCACATGCAGGACCCCGAACTGGATGTCGACTTTTTGTGCAAAAACCTCTATGTGAGCCGCACCAAGCTCTATCAGAAAATCAAAAGCATTACCGACCAGTCCGTAGGCGATTTTATCAGGACCATCCGGCTCAAAAAGGCTATTCAGATCATGGCCCATGAGGATATCCCGCTCAACAAAATAGTCGAGCGGGTAGGCTTGCAAAGCAGCTCCAATTTTTCCCGGGTTTTCAAAAAAGAATACGGCAAATCACCGCTGCAATTCATGCAGGCCCTGAAACGAAATGAATCCTGACAGCCACGCAACGTCTGGTTGAACTTCCGGAAGGCGACTTAACCGGAAATCGGCGTCAGTAATCCGGAATTCGCATCAATACAGGGCCCAGAATATCTTCCAATGCATTGTCGTCGCCCCTTGCCGGGCCGTGCCATATTCCGCCCCCGAATGTGACGATAAATACTTTTTCGGGGTCGCGCGGATCGGGCTCGACGCGTTTTCCCCATTTGAAATTATAGCCGCCGAGCCGCTTCCAGCTTGTGCCTGCATCCTCCGAGCGGTACGCCGAGCCATTGAACCCGCAGGCGTAGAAGGTACGTACGCGGGCGTCGTAGGTGATGTCGTGAATATGCTGGTCATTTCGGAGCACCTGCCGCCAGGTTTCGCCGTCATTATCCGAAATAAAAATACCGCCGCCGGTATCCGGTGAAAACGGGCCAGGCATTTTGCGGCCCCAGGCGGAGAGGATCAGCCGGCCGCGGTTCCCCGGGTCTACGGCCAGGCTTGTGGGGCCATTGG
Organism: Dyadobacter sp. 50-39; assembly: GCA_001898145.1. GTDB lineage: Bacteria > Bacteroidota > Bacteroidia > Cytophagales > Spirosomataceae > Dyadobacter. The sequence continues at coordinate 62,455 of MKSR01000028.1, read as the reverse complement.
TACCTTCGGGCAAGTGCATTTTCTTCCAGGATCCGGCCCCGTCGGTGGAGCGGTACAAGGCACCGTCGTCCGCTGCGGACTTTCCGTCTTCGCTCCTGCGGCTCACGACCAGGAACAGCGTGTGGTCGTATTTACGCCTGACGATGCGCCACGCAAATGGCTCCCTGCCTTCAATCCCCTTGTTTTTAGGTTGCCAGCTCTTGCCGCCGTCCAGGGATTTGTACACCCCTTTTCCAAACGCGCAGACGTACAATGTCCGTTTTTCGGGGCTGCTCGCCGGGTCTATGAGCACGTGCGTCATCGCGCCTTCACCGATATCGTCGCTTACAGGCTTCCACGTCCTACCGGCATCCTCACTCTGCAAAATACCGCCCTGGTAGCTCCTCACACCGGTTTTACGCCACATTTTCGGGCGCGGCAGATCGTGTGTGCCGCTCATAGCCGCCCAAACGCGGCCTTTCACCGCCGGGTCAAATTCCAGCCAGTAGGTGCTATTGGCCCAGGCATTCGGAACGCCATTATTCCGGGTTGCGCTCAGCCAGCTTTCGCCGCCGTCGCGGCTTTCCATGAGGCCAATGTCGGTATTGGCTATTAACACATGGCTTGTGTCGAACGGGTCAAAAACGACGGCGTAGCTGGTGGTTACCTCCAATCCGCGGGAGACCCAGCCATTATCCGCCTTCTTACGGGTATATACCTGCTCCCAGCTTTGGCCGCCATTCCGCGTTTTGACCGTACGTCCGAAGTCGGTTGCGAAGCAAATGTCCGGATCGGTAGCCGACACGCCGATCGAAAATGGATTTTCGCCCCAGGAAGGGCCGAAACGTTCGTTGATCCATTCCTTTTCGAAATTTTTGGCAGGGAAGCCCCCTTTTTTCGTGAGATCGTCTTTCCAGACAAGCTTCCAGCTCCGGCCAAAATCGTCACTTTTCGCTACGCCGATGCTCGCGGTGTCCGCATGCACTTTCAGATTGGCGTAAGAGACATATACCACATTCGGGTGCAATGCGCTGGTGGCGATACTCCGCCATTCGGGCGCTTCTGCACCTTTCACGGCAAATCGTGCCAGTCCATTCTGACGGTTTTCCCAGGTTTCACCACCATCCCCGGTATAAAAAATTCCAGATTTTTCAGGGTTAGGATTAAAATAGGAGGTGCCGGAAATGGCATAGATTGTGAAGCCCTTACTTTTTGTGTCAAAACCTCCCGTAAACCCGGTAAACACCTGTACATCCGGGTTCCGATTGATTTTCCAGACGCCTTTCTCCCGTTTGGTAATGGCATTTTGTCCGCAAATGTAGATCGTCCTGTCATGTGCGGGGGAGGCGGGATGGACGAAAATGTTTTTTGCCTGCCCTGCCAGATCCCATTCTTTCTGCCAGCTCACGCCGCCGTCGGTGGAAATATAGCACGCGGATTTGTCGTTGACCGCAATGGCCGCGTACAGCTTTTTGGAATCCGCGGGATCCACTGCGAATGCCTGCACCTTCCGCACGGTGCTATCTTTCGTCACGATCTTCTCACTGGCGTGGTCGCCCTGCGAAACAATGCCGCTGATGTCGGAAGGCGCCGGGTAAAACAGCGACCAGGTATTGCCACGGTCAATGCTTTTGAACAGGCCAACGGAGTTTGCGTAAACCGTGTTGGAATCCACCGGGTCGAAAACAAAGTAATCCACGGGGCCCCTTAGATTGAACATCCGCCACGACTTGCCGCCGTCGCAGGTAGCGAAAGAGCCGGTCATGTCACAGGCTACCATGGCGCGGTTGGCATTGTGCGGGCTCACCGCCGGATAAAACATTGCCCCGCCGCCGCCAAAGCCGGCAAATCCCCATGGGTCATTTCGGGCATAGGGCTGGCCTTTTCCCATCTTCTCCCCATGCAGCCTCCGGCCTTTATGTACGGGATTATCCTGGTAGCAGACCCGGAACGCCAAAGTACCTCCGAGCAGCCCGACGCACAGGGCCGCTTTCCACAATCTTTTGAAATACATACCTGAAATTAATAACCCGGGTTTTGTCCTATCGCTTTTGCATCCAGGGCCGGAATGGGCAGCAGGTAGTCGTTTTCATCGTAACCCTGCGCATTGTCGGGCAGGTTCACCTGCTGGAGAATGCGCTTCCGCAGCACATCGAAGTAACGATCGTTTTCGAAACACAGCTCATAGCTCCTTTCGTCGATCACTTTCTGGTCAAACTGCGCCTTGGTCATGGACAGCGTCGCGCGGGCCTCCTTACCCGTGCCTGCATTCGCGCGGTCGATGATCCTGTTCAGCCGGTCGACAGCGAGTTGGGTCGGGCCATTGCCGGCCATGTTGGCCGCTTCGGCGTAGATGAGCAGGATATCGGCAAAGCGCAGGAGTTTCATCTCGATGCCGGCATCGCCGCCGCCCACCTGCTGATCGTAAGTGAGGTTAGGCATATTGTATTTACCGATATAGGGCACGCCGTCGGCCGACTTGGACCAGTTGATAATGGGTGCCGAAGGGTCGTAAATATCGGATGTAAAATCGAGGAGCAGGTAATTGTGCTTCCGTGGCTGCTCCGGGTAAATGTTGGACGCCCAGTAAATTTTCACCGGACCGCCGCTCCATCCGTCCATTTCGGAAGGCGCCCAGGCATTGCCGGGCATGTAGGGCGTTTGGGGCGAGGAATGAAATGCGAACATGACCTCCTTGCTGTGGTTATTGGATGTTTTGAAAACGTCCTGGAAGCTCGGCAGCAAGTCGTAGGGACCGTTGGCAATCACGTCGTTGGCCACATCACGGGCTTTTGCGTAGTTCTCTGTCTGGTTGAGCGGGGCGGTGGCACGGGTCAGATACACTTTGGCAAGGTATCCCTTAGCGATCCATTTGTTAGGCTTGCCTGACGCAGCGTCCAGGTCGCCGAGGTGCTCCGCGGCGAATGTGAGGTCGGCTTCCAGCAGGTCGTACACTTTCGCTATTTCCAGCCGTGACGCGGGCGTAAGGGGCGTAGAAACTGGATCGGGCGTGTCTTCGGTGATGTAAGGGATTTTGCCGTAAAGCCGCACCAGCGTGAAGTAGTTGAATGCGCGGAGAAAGCGTCCCTGCCCGATCACCTTGTCGATATCGTCCTGGGAATTGCCGGCCAGGCTGCCTTGCTTCACCGCTTTCAATACCGCATTCACGTTCGCAATGGCCTTGTAATGCCAGCTCCACAAGTCGTTGAACGACGTCGCGGCAATATCCAGGCTGGCACCTTCAAATTGCCCGTCCGGAAAAGCGGGGATGTTCTGGTACCCGCCCCATTCGACAAACAAGGCATTCATCGAACCTGCATAGGCGGCTTCGCATTGTGCCACGGTGGTGTAAAAATTCTGGGGCGTAGAAATGCCTTCCGGCGTTTCTACCAGGCTCTGGCAGGAAAAGCTTGCGATGAACAGCAATACCGCCACGAAACCGCTGCCTGTATAGGATAAGTTCTTTTTCATTCTGGTGCTTGTTAAAATGTGAGATTGACGCCGAACATGAATACTCTGGCAGTAGGGTAATTGCTGAGATCGATGCCCAGCCCACCGGCACCACCGGCGTTGAACGAGCTCACTTCGGGGTCATATCCGGTGTATTTGGTCCAGGTGAAAAGGTTGATGGCCGTCACATAAGCCGCCAGCCTGCTCGCGCCGATCTTGCCGGCCATGGCCGAAGGGACGGTGTAGTTGAGCGTAATATTCTTCATCCGCAGGTAGGAACCATTCTCTACCCACCGGCTCGACCGCTGATCGACCCCAATCCCGGCCGTCTGATTCGACCCCAGTTCCATCGCATTCCGCTCCCGCGTGGAGATGAACGCCGGGACATCAGTGTGCTGGCTGGCCGGCGTCCAGCGGTTTTTCAAATTGGTACTCAGTCCGTTGGATGGGTTTTCCGTTTTGATGCGCACCGCATTGAAGATCTGGTTGCCATAATTGCCCTGGATCAGGAAGGTGAGGTCAAAGTCTCGGTAACTGATGCTGTTGTTCCAGCCATAAATAAACTTGGGCGAAGCATTTCCGATCACCTCCTGCCCGTCGCCGGCACGGGTGATCTTGCCGTCGCCGTTCACATCCTTCCATTTGGCCTCGCCGGGGGCCTGTCCCATTTTCCGGGCCTGGTCCTTTTCCGCCTCGCTCCATGTCCCTTGGTTCACGTAGCCGCGCATCTGGTCTACCGGCTGCCCTACCTGCAGGTATTTGAGTGAAAAGCCGCTTCCGTAGATCTGGTAGCCGCCGCCTGTGCTGGTCCGTATCGCGAGCGGGGCATTATCGAGCAGGGCCAGCACCTTGCTCCGGTTGAAAGAGATATTGGCGGATGTATTCCATCTCAGCTTATCACCGGTGAACGGCTTACCGCCCAACGATATTTCAAGGCCTTTGTTTTCAATTGAACCTACATTGGAAAGAATGGTGGCAAAACCCGTGTAAGCTTCCACCTGTTTGTTCAGCAGGAGGTCCTTGGTTTTCTTTTTATAAACATCCACGGTGGCAACGAGCCGCTCCCCGAAAAAGCCCAGGTCGATACCTACGTTCGCCTGCTCGGTAGTTTCCCATTTCAGGTTGGGGTTAGCCGCCCTGCCCAGCTGGAAACCGATATTCGGAACATTCGTGCCATCATAAGGATAGTTAAAGCCCGAAGCCACTGTGGCGAGTGTCTGGTAAGGCTGAATGGCCTGGTTACCCGTTTTACCCCAGCTGCCGCGCAGTTTCAGGTTCGAGATCGCATGCACATCTTTCAAAAAATCCTCCTGAGAAATCCGCCAGGCAGCTGCCGCGGAAGGAAAGTAGCCCCATTTGTTGTTGGCCCCGAATACCGACGAACCATCCGCACGGTAGCTGGCGGTAATCATGTATTTTTCGTCAAAAACATAATTCACACGACCGAGGAACGAGTTGAGGATCTGTTTGTAACGGGAGTTGTACCGCTCGTTGATCTGCGACGCGCCGCCGAGATCGTTAATGCCCGTATCGTCGCTGAAAAAGCCCTGTGCAGAAATAAATGAGCTTTTTGACTGGATCAGCTGCTGCTCTGCCACGCCGGTGAAGGTCAGTGCGTGTTTTTTCGCGAACACGTGGTTATAGGTCAGAATGTTCGAATTTTGGAAATACTGGTAGCTGTTTTCGGCCAGGTCGCCCGTCCCGCTCACGCCGCGCCCGGGCTGGGTTTTGGTGCCATAGTAATGCTGCTCGTTGTTGGCATTGATACTGGCGGCACCCGTCACCCGCAGCGACAGCCCTTTCGCCAATTTGAAATCCAGGAAGGTGCTGATTTCATTGGTGATATTGTTTTTCTCCGACTTGGTTTCCAATGCCGTGGCTACCGGGTTCCATACGTCGTTATCGGCGTAGATCTTCGTACCGTCGGGACCACCTTTCAACGCTTTCGAGTTATAATTCCCATTGGCGTCGTACACGGGAGTGATCGGGTCGAAGCGGGCGACGGTGTTGATGACCTGGCCGAGAATATCTCCGAACCGTGTCCCCTCGCCCACCGGAGGCACATTCCCCTTATCCTTGATCACATTGAGGTTGATACCCGCATTCATCCAGCCGGTCACCTTGAAATCCAGGTTACTCCGCAAATTGTAGCGGGTATATTTGGTATTCAGTACAATTCCCTGCTGGTTCATATAGCCGCCCGAGACGAAATACCGCGCCGACTCGTTGCCGCCGCTTACCGACAGCTGATGGTTTTGCATTTTGCCTTTCCGGTAAATCTCATTCTGCCAGTCGGTGCCTCCCGAGGCGTCCAGTTTGGCGATCTGCTCCGTAGAAAAAGGCAGTACCGGCTCTATCGGCGCGCTGGGGGTACCGTTTTGGGTCGCGGCCCAGTCGTTGGACTTGCGGGCATAGTCGCCGGCATTCATCAGGTCGAGCTTATGGCCCAGCGATTGTACGCCGAAACTGAACCCATAATTGAGAACGGCCTTGCCGGACGCGCCTCTTTTGGTGGTGATCAGGATTACGCCATTAGCCCCGCGAGCGCCGTAAATTGCTGTGGCAGAGGCATCCTTCAACACTTCCAGCGATTCGATGTCGTTCGGGTTGATGGTTGAAATATTGACCCCCTGAATGCCGTCCACCACCACGAGCGCATTGTTGCCCCCGGTGATCGAGTTCCCTCCCCGGACGCGGATCGTGGCATTACCACCGGGTGCGCCGTCGGTATTCTGCACCATTACGCCCGCCGCCCGGCCTTGCAGCGCCTGGTCGACACGCTGGGTGGGCAGCCGCGTAAGATCGGCACCTTTCACCGAACTGACGGACCCCGTCAGATCAGATTTCTTCTGCGTTCCGTATCCTACCACCATCACCTCTTCCAAAGCCTTGGTGTCGGTCGCCATCGCTACATCCACCTGCTTTTTGCTCCCCACCACCACTTCCTGCGAAAGATACCCTACAAATGAGAACACGAGTACATCGCTCTCTGCGGGCACACCGATGCTGTAAGAACCGTTGGCGACACTGACCGTCCCGCGCTGCGTGCCCTTCACGACCACGCTCACACCGGGCAACCCTTCGCCTTTTTCGTCGGTTACCTTGCCCGTGATCTGGATATCGGCCGGAGTGGCTGCGGGCAATGCGCCTGTCGGATGCGCCGGATCTCCCTCCGCGGATGGCGGCGGGCTCGCCGATCGGTGCAGCAGGATGGACCCGTCCACGAGCCGGAAACCAATATTCATGGGTTTCAATGTGCTTTCGAGCACAAAAGCGAGCTTCTGGTTGCTCTGGTGGACGGATAACTTCCGGTGTGCACCAATGGCCTTGGAGCTGTATACGAAATCGACGCCGGTCGATTTTTCAAGGGAATTCAAAAACGTGCTCACGTCCGTCTGGTCGAAATGGATCGTAACGATCCGTTCCAGCAGGTTTTGTGCATGGGTGTCGCGCGCCTGAATGGCGCTTATCAAAACAACGGCCAGAAAAAGTTGGTAGACGGAATGTTTCATAACTACCCAAAGCCAGGATTGACAAAGTAGACGGTCTTTCATACTTTTGAATGTTTGTTAAGTTTTGTTTAGGATTTAGCAAAAGAAGCCCTGTCACACCCTGAAATGGGCGTTCTGCGAGATACAGGAAGGGCGAAGGAATCCGGTACCGCCCCCACGGTACCGATTTCATTTACAGACGTCGGTAAAAGTCATCACATCATAGTCGGGTGGTTTAGAGGTGGGTTATTGGCAGCCTTTTCCGGTAACCAGAATTTTCGTCCCGCGCACTTCATAGCTTCCGTTGATCGTTCCGCAAAGCAATTCCAGCTTCGTATAAAGCGACTGGTGCGTGAGGTCGCCGGTGAACGGGCAATGGCTCAGCGATTCCTGTTCGAGCTCGATCTCCATGCCGTAAATGGCTTCCAGCCGATGGATGACGTCACCGATGGGCGTGTCCGTAAATTCCAGCGAAGGAGCTGTTGCATTCGTCTCGGCCGGGGCAGCAATGGGCTGCGGGTCTTCGGCAATACCGGTAACAAACTGCTTGTTATCAGGAAAATAGGTTGCTTTCTGATTGGGCGTAAGGATCACGCCGCGGTTCGGATTCACATTCGGAAGATCGTTGACCACCGGTCTGTACACCGTTACCTTTCCACTTTGAACGGTAACCTGGATAGGCTGCGCCGGATCTCCGGCCCGGATCCTGAATGACGTACCCAGCACCTTCGTGACAATGTCTCCCGAATACACGAGGAATGGCCTGGCAGGATCGCGGTGCACATTGAAGTTGGCCTCCCCCAGCAAGCGCACGTCGCGGTTCCTGCTGTTGAATGCCTTGTGCACTGCCAGCTGCGCATGCGGCGCTAGCACTATATGGCTTCCGTCCGGCAGCCTGATTTCCTCCGGCTTACCCGTTTCGTTCATATGCTGCGTCCAGTCGCTTTCTTCCAACTGGCCGATGAGGGCTGTCTGCCCGCCAAACCAGCCCGGAAGCAATTGCACATGCCAGTTTAACCCCACCGCCACCGCCACTGCCGCCGCCATACCGACCGCGGCCAGCACCACTTTGCGCCACAATGGCCGCATTAACGGCACCGTAGCACCCTCTTCATCGTGTACCTGCGGCTGAACCTTCCGCCAAAGCTTTTGTTCGATCGCAACCCACTGCGCTTCGGTCATTGGTATTTCCACCGGCTCTCCCAGCAGTTCATACCAATGCTCCACCAGCTGCGATTCCTCGGGTGTGCACGCATGCGCTTCATAACGAGTCAATAAGTCAATAAGGGTCGATCGATTCATTATTCGGCAGCGTCATTGGTTCTCACACATATAGTGGGGAAAAGCGCAGGAAGCCGTAAAAAATATTTGCAGTTATTTAAAAAATGCCAAATAAATAAGCATTCAAATGGAAGAATCTTGAAATAATAATATGATCCGTCCGAAGACGAACATCAGGAGATCAACATAGAGGCGACGACCGAGAAGGCGAGGTAGTCTTTCAATTGAAAACGAAGCAGGCGAAGCGATTGTGTGATGTGGTATTCCACCGCGCGGTCGGTGAGGCCCAGCTGCGTTGCGATTTCCGCCGTGGAGCGATGCTCGAAACGGCTCATTTGAAACACTTGCCGCGTTTTGGGTGGCAGCATATTAAGGGCATTTTCCAATGCAGCCGACAGTTCCGCCAGGTCCATGTCAGCGTCGGCCAGCTGGTCGGCAGCTTGCTCGGACGCCTCTCCCAACTCGGCCTGCGCATTCACCAGCTTTCTTTTGATAAAGCCGATCACACTGTATTTGAGGGCGGTATTCAGGTAGGCTTCTGGATGCTCGATCAGGGTCTTCTGCCGGTTTTCCCAAAGCTTCAAAAACAGCTCCTGCACCATCTCTTCGGCTACCGCGCGGCTATTTGTTTTCCAGCACGCCAGGGAGAACAGCGCCCGCCAATGACGCTGATAAATGGCCTCGTAGGCCTTCGCATCGCCCGTAAACAGCAGCCTGCCCAGCATTTCATCCGGCAGCGACGCGTACAGGTCAGCGTTCGTCTGGGCCACGTCTGGTTTCATAGCGAAGCAATCTTAGTCTTTCGTCTGGAAAAAACGAAGCTAAATAAAATTTTCGGGGTCTGACAGGCTGTGGGGGTGTAAAATAAAAAATGGGTGAATGGGTATTGCTGTGTAACGTCTAGGGAGCTGTCCGATCAGAAATTTCTTTGACCACATCATCAAGTTCGTTGGCTGCGATCTGAAGAAATGCGAGCAACTGCTCGCGCTCGTCTGCAAACATCTCCCAGTTTTGCAACATCCGCACAATTCCCATAATCCGCGCCAGCGGGGCGCGAACGACGTGCGATTGCATGAACGCAATGTCTTTTAATTTGGCGTTCTGCTCCTCTATCGCGCGGACATAGGCAAATCGCTCTGTCATGTCATTCGCGACAATCACCGTAGCTGGCCTGCCTTTGTATTGAATCAGGTTACTTTGAATGTCTACCTGAATAATATCTCCGTTCTTTTTTTGATGTCGAAATACCCCTTTTTTAACGGCCTGGTGAGCTTGGTCGTTACCGGATAGCGCTTTCTCTAAATCGATCAGGTCGTCAGCCGGTCTGATGTCCCGGATTGTCATTTTCAAAAACTCCTCTTTCCGGTATCCGTAGTGATGTATCGCAGCTTCGTTCACGTCCAGAAAACGGAGGGTCTGCATATCAAAAACCCACATCGGAAGCGGACTTGACTGAAATAACGAACTGTAATTCCGTTCCGACACTTCCAGCGCGGATGTCACACGCTTCCGCTCGGTTACGTCTTTCAAATAGACGGAAATGCCATTAACCGATGGATACGCGCTGATGTCGTACCACTTTTCAAGAGGTTGATAGAAATATTCAAAATGAACTGGCTGGTTGGTTTCAATAGCAAGCTGGTAGTAATGATCGTATCCTAATCCTATCGATTCTGGAAAAACTACCCAGAAGTTTTGGCCCTTCACTTCACGCTTCTTCTTTCCAAAAACCGCTTCCGCAACGTTGTTCCAATATGTGACCGTCCAGTTTTTATCCGCTGCAAAAAAAGCATCCCCGATACTTTCCAAAATGGCATTTCTTTCTTCTGATGCTTCCTGCGCAGCCAGTTCCGCCCTCTTTCGGACATCAATATCCTGGAAACTGCCACGAATCCGTACACATTTCCCCCTTTCAAATTCCGGCTCGCCAATCGCGCGCACCCATCGCACGTTCTGCTTCGCAGTCAGAATTCGGGCCTCAAAATCAAACGGCTGGCCGGTATTTGTGGCCCTGGATATCTGTATACGCACCCGCTCACGGTCGTCGGCTTCCTGGTAAAAGTCCAGTCCCGATTCCATATCCGGCTCGAAATCGTCTTCCACTTCATGGATTTTCCTGGTAATAGGTGACCAGAATATTTTGCTGGTTTCCATGTCTACTACCCACGCGCCAATTCCCGCCAGGGTAGTCACCTTGTCGAGCAAATCTTCCATTTTACGACTTTCAGTAATATCGCGCTCAACGGAAATCCAATGCGTATACAATCCATTGTCATCCGCAACAGGTGTCACAACCAGGTTAATCCAGAATTCCTCCCCATTTTTTTTGTAATTGACGATCGTAGTCTCGCACGACTCCCACTTCAGAAGAGATTCCTTGAGCCTGTCCAACTCACGCCGGTCGGTTTTAGGTCCTTGTAAAAGCCTCGGCGTCTTCCCCACCACTTCCGCTGCCCTATAGCCTGTCATCCTTGTGAATGCATCATTGACATAAATGATCCTGGGCCCGGGTTCGTCCTGTGGCTCGGCTTCCGTAATCAGAATGGCATCTTTTGTATTGGTAACAACAGATTCCAGCAATTTCAAATGTCGCTGTTCCTCTGCAAGCTTCTCTTCACCCAATTTTCTGGAAGTGATGTCCGCCCGGATCGCCAAGTATTGGTAAGGTTTTCCTTTATCATTCAAGAACGGAACTATCGTCGTATCAACCCAATAATAGCTGCCATCCTTTGCCCTGTTTCTTAGTTCACCTTTCCAAACAAGCCCGTTGGCAATTGTCGTCCAAAGATTACGTATGTATTCTTTTTCATGATAGGCTGAATTTAAAATACGGTGATCCTGCCCGATTAATTCATCCGCACTATAACCGGATATACGACAAAAATTCTCATTAACTTTCTTGATAATTCCCTTTTGGTCGGTAATGGCTACGATAGCAGATTCGTCAAGCGCATATTTGTATGCGAACAATTCACTATTGGTTTGTTCTAATAACAAACTCGAACTCTTTTTGTGGGAAACGTCAAGAAAATGACAGACAATTGCCTGAATGGCTAAATCTTCCAGCATGTTGGTAAAGGAAGCCTGTATCCAAATAAAGTCTCCTGCTGGCGCATCAATTCGGAAGAGAGACGATTTTACCAGCCCCGCACAGCCCAAAACCTCGTAAAGTGTTTGCATAACCGTCTCTGCATCGTCCGGATGTATCACCTCGCTTATGTGGCGCCCCAACCGTACTTGATCAGACCATCCGGTGACCCGGGCAGCATTGGGACTGCGATAGACGATTTCAAGTGCCGGATTCAGCAGTGAAACAACTTCAAAACCGCAAGCCAGAAGTTTGCTTACACCATCATCTTTAAGGAGCGCTTTGATCTGCATTGAAATTCAAAACACATTAACAATTAGTTAGGAAAAACTCGAATGATAGTTCATGGAAGAGCTGTATTGTAAGATTAGAAATTCAAGAATATAAATCAAATTTTGTTACGGGTAAATGTTTGGCTTTCGGACAATTCGATATATAATTCTCATACTTGCCACCAACTTGCGTATTCTCTCAATTAAAAACAATCAATGCAAAATTCTATTGAGTTGGCACACAAAGAAGCAAGCATCCTATAAAATAAGATGCTGCTTCTGGTAAACTCCATTGGTTTCACCGCTCAGTTAAACGATCTCCGGAATTCGAGTAGCGAGATGTAGGTTTGGGCTTTGGCTGTCGCAGCTACTTTAACTCCGCGTTTCAAGGCGGCTTCTGTTCAAACACGGCCTAAACCAAGCGAAGCTTCGGTGATGAACCATACTTTGTCTGTTTGTTGCTTCATAGTTGTTTTGTTTATGAGCAACAAAGTTCAGGAACCCTCCTCCGGGCCGTCCGTGCAAAAGTTATTTTTCGACGAGGTCGCAATCGGTCACCAGGCCATCGGAGGTCAGATGCACGATGATAAAGGTGTCCGGCCGATCGGATTTCAATTGGTAGGTGACTATTTCACTTACGTCGCTGTCATGGCGTTGAATTCCCCGGCCTGCGACATTTTCTGAATGAATAAAGGTCAATGATTTAATTGTTTCCGGTTCCCGCATCCCTCCTGCGAAATCGCGTTTGGCCCCTGCCGTGAGGCCTGATGCTTCTTCCAATGCTTTACCCCCTTTCACCATCGCCTGCAAAGCAGCCATGATTTTGGGTGTACGTGACGGATCAGGATCAGTATGGGTCTGGTGAGGATCGGCAAGCGGGCCTATACGCGGGATTTTTCGCTCATACTTTTGCTCATCGTCTTTAAGCGTGAAGCCTGTGAGCTTTCCACTCGTGTCGGCCGTGAAAATCACCGAAACATTCCGGTCTGTTGATGTAAACTTGTTGTTCCCGACGGGCACGAACTCCTCATCCACAAAACCATCTTCCAGGGTAAAGAGCCGCTGGCCCTGAGCTTCGAAAGTGACGATCCGATTATTAAACAATTCATATCGCCCTTCGAAAGCCTTCAAATTTTTGGGATCCACATCCACCGCGACGGGTTTAGCGGTTTTTACAGGAAATCCATCCCAGTGGTAATATTCTGCGATATAGTCAACAATCCTGCCCATCATAGCCGAATTATCATTCGCATTGATCATGATCACGATGCCGTATCCTTTGTGCGCGCTGGCGGTCAGCAATGCATCAAAACCCTCGTCGCGCCCGTTGTGGCCGAAGCGGAGCGTAGTACTGTCGCCCTGCAAAAACACACCCAATCCATCCCTGTTTTTCTGATCTGTCAGCATTTGGCGCGTCATAACCTGGGATAATACATTTCCCGACTTTCCAGCGTTTGCATTTTGAATTCCTATCGCGAAACGGGCCAGATCGGACGGCGTGGTCCACAACCCTGCTGCCGCCATTTCAGGATAAATGTGCCAGCGGCCTTCCACGATACTTCTGTTGTTGTAATGCCCGGTTGCCGTCAGCTTTGCTTTTTCCCGAGGTAACGGCTGCTGGTAGGTACTGTTTTTCATACCCAGTGGCGAGAGCACATTGCTTTTCATGAATTCCGGGAAATCCGTGCCCGTCACATCCACCATCAGTTGCTGCATGACGGTATAACCGCCACCCGAATACCGCCAACGGGAGCCGGGAACAAAGTCGACGCGCACGGGCGGCGTATTGGCCGGCGCTGTCCCGTCCAGAATCTGCACAACGGAGGGGATCTTTTCGCCCACAGCATAGCCCGGGAATCCGTGCACGGTAAGGCCGGTGGTGTGACTGAGTATTCCCCGGAGCGTCACCTTCTTCTCCCCTGTGAATTCATTATCAGGAACTTTCCAGCTTTTAAGCTTCACATTAACATTCTCGTCCAGCGAAAGTTTGCCCTGCTCAACCAGGTACAGGGCGCCCAGCGCCGCCACCGATTTACTCACCGAACCTGCCTGAAACAAGGTGCTCGTCGTGACAGGCACCTTTCCATCCTTGTCAATAAATCCGTAAGCCTGTGCTTTCAGGATTTTTCCGTCCCGAATGATCGCCAGGGACAACCCGGGAACGCGCCGCTTCTGCATTTGGCTCCGGATAAAATCATCCAGCTCATCCGCGCGGGCATGACATACAACTAACAAAAGGGAAAGGATCAGCAAGACGCGTTGGTTTTTCATGGGATGGTTTGGTCGGATGTTTTCAAGAATTTCAATCACCACAGTGACAGCCGCAAAGCTAGAATTTTCGACCGCATGGTCTGCTAATCGCCTGTAAAAGAATGTTACCGAAACGTAAAAGCGGATTTTGATGATGAAATGTATTTCACGCAACGCAAATGGCTACGGACGACGATCACGATACATTTCAGCAGGTCCTCGCCGGGAATATGCAGCCCTATCCCAAAAAGAGGAGCCCCTTCCTGTTACGGAACGGGCTCCTGCGCTGGAATGAAAAACTAAACTGATTGATTTTAACCCGCGACCTGTTACTTGGACTCCTCGACGGTGGTGACATTGAATAGCGCCGGACCACCTTCAATCGGGTAGCCTTCGACCATGTTACCGGAAACCGTAACGTTTTTGTCGATGAATGCATCCAGGTTCAGGCTGCTTTTCAGAACGATGATGCTGTCAGTCGACGTAGGCGATATCTGCAATCCATGTGTCCCGTACATAAACGACGTCACTTGCAGTTTAAAAAGCTTTCCGCTAGCGGTGCCGGTGTCGGCAAGCCGCTCGTTACCTGTTTTGGACTCCATTGGAGTGGGATCCGAACCGGCATCCTCTTTTGTGCAACTCTGGCCAAACAACAGTACTGCAACGCACAACAATGAGGTGAATGAGGCTTTCATAGCTAATTTGTTTTTGTTGATTAATATGTTCTCCGGGATGTCGGCGACATCTTCCGGTTTCAATATTAACAGACACAAATCCAAACCCTTAACCAATTTGTACGTCATGAAGTGAATACATGATAATATGAATTCCCCCCCGGTCTCATTGGAGCGTACCAGAGGGGTGAGACGGGCAGTCGTAGTGAATGCTCCCTGTCACGGGAATGGAAACAGGCACCATGCAGGGAGGGATGCGAAAGAAGCGGGAATTTGCTCTGGTTCACGGAAAAAATGGGTAGGTTCAGGGGAATGCGCGCCTGAGATCTTCAATGATCAATTCGCTCCGCCGCTCGATCCCCGGCCGGATCAGGTGATAGCTGGTATCAAAAAACACGGAGTCGGGAAGCACATAACGCTCCGGCTTGGCGATGACAGGCAGATTGTGCTCCCGGATAGCCCGATATATCTTATCTATCAGCGGCTTCTGATTCACAAACGAGGTAGAATGATAAGCAGGCGGTAAAAGAACCATTCTGGCATTTTTTGCTCTGACAAATTCCTGGAAATCGACCAGTAACTTCATCGCTTCCGGGTTAACCCGATCCTCCTCCCTGGCTTTTTGCGCGGGCGTGAACTTGATACCCGGCTTACTCCAATGTATATATGCGTCGCCATGAGAATTGAACGCCTTCCGGTCATATACGCCCACGGGTGCATCCGTGGCGGGTGCCCTTGATACTTTCAGTTTCGAAGCCGCATAGAACGGGATAAACTGCATAAGGTGCCACCATTGCCCGGGACCGATTTGTTTCATACATGCCCGGTCCACATCGACCAGCACCGACACCAGCTCGATATTTCCGTAAAACGAATCGGTATAGTACTGGCTGTATTCGGGGATCACCACCACCATATCTCCGTCACGGATATACGGTTGGAGGTCGGTCAGGTAGAATTTCATCCCAAGGCTTGCGTGCAAGCCGGCATTCACAACAGGCATCTGCATGGCCTCCTGTATACGCTTGCTGTCAACCCCGTACGAGACATTGGATCCGCCGATAAGCACAATCCTGGGCCCGATGTTGCCGGTTTTACGCAGTAATTCGTGTTTGTCCACCAATGCACCCAGCATATTGTGCTGTACGACCGGGTTGGGCATGAAAAGAGCAACGGCCAGCAGCAATAATGCCAGGCTGGTAAAAATGGCAGTGTAAGCGACAAACCGCTTCATGGTTTAAAACTGGAAATAGATGAATTCCTGATCCTGTTTGTAGTTTGCCAGACAGAGCACCAGCAGAAAGAGGTACATGCTCCAACGGATGACCGGATAGCCGAAACGCACCGTTTCGAAGGGATGGTTACTAGTTCGTTCGAGCCATTCAATGCCGAACATCAATGCGATGAAAACCATCAGCGTATGGTGCCCGCTGTGCATTGGCATCGAGAAAAGTGAGTTGTCCGCAATGCCTTGCAGGTATTCAACGGCTTTGGTAATGTTCTCGGCGCGAAAAAGGATCCAGCCAATCGTGACCATTATAAATGTAAGCCCCATTTGAAATGCCTCTTTGAAGGAAGGCAGCAAACGCCCCTCTGCCGCTGTCCCGATATTTTGGCGGTTCCTGTCCAATAGCACCAGGGGCAGAAACAGCAGACCGTGATATAAACCCCAGGCTATAAACGTCCAGTTAGCGCCGTGCCAAAAGCCGCTGACCGCAAAGATGATTAACGTGTTGCGAATCGTCAGCAGCTTTCCGCCCCGGCTTCCGCCCAGCGGATAGTAGAGGTAATCCTTGAACCACGAAGAGAGGGAAATGTGCCAGCGCCGCCAGAACTCGGCGATGTCTCTTGAAAAGTAGGGGAAATTGAAGTTTTTCAATAATTCAAACCCAAACAGCCGCGCTGTACCGAGTGCGATGTCGGAATAACCGGAAAAATCGCCGTAGATCTGGAATGCGAAGAATACGGCCCCGAGCGCCAGCGTACTGCCGCTGTAATTTCCCGGATCGCTGAAAATCGGGGTTGCATAAGCGGCACAGCCATCGGCGATCACTACTTTTTTGAAAAAACCCCACAGCATCTGGCGAAGACCGTCGACTGCTTTGGAAAACTCGAAGGTACGCGGACGTTCGATCTGCGGCAGCAAGTGCGTGGCGCGTTCGATCGGGCCAGCTACCAGCAATGGAAAAAAGCTTACAAACAATGCGTAGTCGACGAAGTTCGTGGTTGGAATTACCTTCCTGTTATAAATATCGAACACATAAGAAAGGCCATGGAATGTGTAAAAAGAAATTCCAATAGGTAAAATGATATTTAATGTGCCGGAATAAGCCTGCAAGCCATTCAAAGAAAGCAATTCGGCAAACGAGTCAACAAAAAAGCCGAAGTATTTAAAATAGGCCAGGAAACCCAGGTTTATAGTCACACTTGCAATGAGCCCCCGCTTCCGTGCTATTTCCGATTTCGAATTGTGAATGCGAAGGCCGCTATAAAAGTCCAGCAGCGTAGAGAAACTTAACAACCCCAGAAAACGCCAGTCCCAGCAACCATAAAAGAAATAGCTGGCAATAAGCAGGAGGATGTTCTGATACCTGACCATCTTCCTCGGCAAAACCCAATACAGCACAAAAACGGCAGGCAGGAATACTGTGAACGAAATGGAATTGAACAGCATGTCGGAGGGGAAATTTTAAAACACGTTAGAAAATCAATGGTGTAATAAAACTCCGGCAATGTAATAACTATACTATAATAATTCGCAGGTTTTTCAGGATAATTTTAATGTAACTAAAAAGGATGATAGCCGGAAGAACTTTTTGCCAATGCGCAGCAGCTTGTGAATTGGGACAACCATGTGGTGCCTGCCATCAGTGGTGGGTGCATGCCAATTCAACCAAGATCACATGACACGCTTGCACTACAAGATGCATTGTCCATTTTG
Source organism: Dyadobacter sp. 50-39 (assembly GCA_001898145.1). Taxonomy (GTDB): domain Bacteria; phylum Bacteroidota; class Bacteroidia; order Cytophagales; family Spirosomataceae; genus Dyadobacter. The sequence continues at coordinate 45,029 of MKSR01000028.1, read as the reverse complement.
GGCCATTTTCAGTAAAACACCCACAATGTACGTTCATTGTCAAATAGATACCAACAGGTAATTTGATGACCCAGTGGTTGAAAAAAGGCCCTCGGCTGTTTGATTTTTAAAGTGTCCATCGCCACATTTACCGCCTATTAATCAACCACATATGATAATATTTATGAAAAAAGTTATCTCAATCTTCTTATTTAGTTTAGTGTTATGCTCCTCGCTCAATGCAGGCGCTACCATCGTGACGCCCTGCAATTGTCAATGGTGGGACGATTACAGCACGCAATGTCCCACAACTGTTGTTACTTACTATGTTGATGACCAGATTACGGGTTGTGGATGCTACAATTATCGCCTGGCCGGCTATCCTGTAACTGCAAAGTATAAACTTTGCGGAAGTACTGTTTGGACCCAAATTCTGTATATCCAGGAAGAAATGGTTAAAAACAAATGCAACAATTCCTGCACAGCATAGCCCTGATCACACATCTTTTAAACTAATCGCGATATGAAAAAGTGGCAAATTCTTCCTTTCGTTGCGGCGGCAACTGTTTTAAGTTGCAACACGGAAAATAAGCATATCGGTACGGCTGGGCCGTCAGAAGTCGAGCAAAAGCTTGCCGCCGAATATGAGGCTAAGAATCTTAGATATATTCCGTACATGTTAAATTTCAAGGACCTGCCAACTGATAATGACTGGGGGCTTATCGCCGATGCTAAAATGGCAAGAGCACTATTGTTTATTAAAGAAGATAAATCAGCGGCTGCCAAACCTGGGTTTGAACTAGACTGGAAATCCGAAGATAAGAAAGTGCAAAATTTTTTATCCCAAATCGAGAATGACCGGTATTCATTCCTTTACCGTCAGGAATGCGCACAGGGAATGCTTGCAAAAACAAACTTACTCAGCGACAATTCAGATGGTGCAAAAACTAAAATCGCCGAATACGTGAACATTCTGGCCGATGAGGGATCTTACAGCCCCGGCATCGTTTTGTACTCTGTGGAAAAACTTAATGGGTTCCCGGACGAGAATTTTGTAAGAACCATTATTGCTTCGCAAATAAACAACATGAAGAAATATGAGGAAATATATGATAAAGCCATTGCAGAAAGTAAAACTGTCAAAGACGGCCCCATAAGCGCAGAGGTCATCGCAGCCAATCTTATCGAATCGAAGAGACAAAATCTACTCTATATTCAGCGATTGAAAGATATTTAAGTTAAAGAGAAAACATCGAACACCCCGGAGCGAACAGTTGATTACTGTTCACCGGGGTGTTTTTTGGCAGATACTACCTCACAAGCTTCTCCAATCTGCCGGGATAAATAAAAATTAATTTCGGCTTCATCCCGGCCTTAGGTCGCCTTTCTAGTTTTGATGCATCAACAATCAGATGTATCAATCATGAAAGCATTCGTAATCACAGCGGCATTGTCGGCCGCACTGGCATTGAGCAATGTTATCCAAGCCCAACCCGGACTGCCCGGCGGACCGGACCGTATGGCCGCCAGAGGTCCCGGCCGGCCCCCGATGCCCATTGGTCAGCCTGCGCCGGGAGGTTTGCGGCCCGTGAACGCCTGGCAGGGAAAAGTCGTCAGATGGCAGTACAATGATGATTCCGTATTCGACGGATTTTACGTGCTCAGCGGCAGCGACAGCGTACTGATCACCTTCCCGCCGCATTTGGGCAAACAAATCGCCGGCTCCGCCAAAGTCGGTCGCAATGTAAATCTGACAGGTACGGCGGAAAGTACACCTTTCGGAGCGACCGAAGTAAGATTGGTAAGTATCAACAACGCGACGATCAACGACTCTCCCCGGCAGGAAATGCCGCCCGTTGAAAAATTCGTAGAGCAAAAAGGAAAGATCAGCAGCCTGCGGAAAGGCCGCGACGGCATGGTGAACGGCGTGCTGCTGGATAACAAAACACTCCTGAAACTGCCGCCCCACATCATCATGCAGCTGGGCGACGCCTTGCAGCCCGGCAGCACAATTGGTTATTCGGGTAACCAGAGAAATGCGGATGGCGGGGAAATATCTCAGGATAACCTCAACATCGTCCACGCCAACACGCTCACGGTCAACGGACAACAGCACCTTCTTCGCTAACAAATATCCATCCGGACAAAGTGGCATCATTGTTGCTTTGTCCGGTGTAAAACCTTCTGTCATGTCCAAATACATTTCCACTATCGGGTTACTGCTGCTTTCCAATGCATTTATGACAATGGCCTGGTACGGTCATCTCAAAATCTTCGGCAAGGAGGGCGGCCACAGTTCCACGCCGGTCTGGGCCATTGTGCTCATGAGCTGGGGGCTTGCCTTCTTCGAGTACTGCTTTCAGGTACCCGCCAACCGCATCGGTTCCGAGGAAATGGGTGGGCCCTTCTCGCTGGTGCAGTTGAAGATCATTCAAGAAGTCATCACGCTCGTCGTGTTCATGATCTTTTCCCTGACCGTTTTCAAAAACACCCATTTTACGGTTAACCACCTCATCGGGTTTGCATTACTGGTCGGCGCGGTGTACTTCATTTTCAAAGGTTAATGGAGCATTCCAAAAGCCGGTCTCTCCGGGGACTGGACCTGATCAACTTTTCACTGGCCGACATGCGCGATGGCGTCGGCCCGTTTCTGGGCATTTTTCTCCTGTCGTCGCAGCACTGGAATTTGCGCGACATCGGCATTGCCACCTCGCTCGCCACTTTCGCGTGCGTGATCGTGCAAACACCTGCCGGCGCGTTCGTAGACCGTTATGAAAATAAAAAGCTGGTGGTGGCTATCGAGGTCATATCCGGCATTATCGGTTATTATTTCGGGTTAAAAGCTATTTTCATTTTTGTGCTTTCCCTGCTGAGCATCGTGTTCCTGCAATGGTGCATCGCTGAGCAATACCGCCGGCGGGTACATTGCGAATTTATACTCATTTAAATATGCATTTTTGATCCTGAGTGCCACTGCCGCAATTGCTTTTGTAATTTGCCTCCTGTTCATGAAGGAAACGTATCATCCAGAACCAGCTTGAAAAGAGTCATTCCGATATGGGCCCCGATACTCCTGCTGCTGATCGTTGCGGCAGGAGGTTATTTATTTTACAAAACACCGACCAATCCAGGGCCGGCCACTCTTGAACTTCCGGAACACCCTACCCCTCCCGGTCACCAGCCAGCCATGTTTGAAGGAACCGTGCAAGCATATGGCAATAATCCCGAGGGGGATATGGATAAAATCCTGCTCCGATCGGAAAAAGGTGAAATATGGCTGCATTTTCCGCCGCACACGGCCCGGCAGGTCATTGAGGCTGCGCCCTTGCATGCAACCGTTTCCGTGCAGACCGACCGCCGCGGCCCGACCGGCCCCGGTGCCGATCACAGATGCGAACTTAAAGCTTTGAAAAACAATTCATCCAATACGGAAATAATCCTGTCCGACATTTCCCCGCCGGCGCCCAGCGCGGGCACTGAGGCAGAGGTCCGCGGGAATGCAGCCCATGATCTGGAAATCGGGACTTCGCCCGGGAACACCTTTATGCTTTCGAAAAAGCAAATTTCCCTTCCCCCGCACATGGCGGAAGAGCTGCTGCCATTGATCCGGCGCGCCGGTAACATTGTGGTGAAGGGCAAAATGCGGGATTCAACCCAGGGATTTGTTTCCGCGTCCGGTCACCCGGTGATTCAGGCGACATTGGTACAGCTCGATAGTATCAGCTACAAAATCCGATAATAATATTGACCTACCCCAAAACAAAAACCGATGAAGATACTGGTGGTCGAAGATGAACCTAAACTGGCCGGATTTGTGTCGAAAGGCCTGCAACAGGCGGGATATCTTGTACAATGGGCCGGCAGCGGTACCGAAGCGCTGGAAAAGGCCGCTTCCGAAACTTTTGACCTGATCCTGCTGGACCTGATGCTGCCCGGCATGACAGGGATCGATGTTTTGAAAAACCTGCGGGCATTCAAAATTCCGTCGCCGGTCATCATCGTAAGTGCTTTGAGCGGAACATCCCAGGTGGTGGAGGGGCTGGATCTCGGCGCGGTAGATTACATCCGGAAACCATTCGAATGGGACGAGTTGCTAGCCCGGATCCGCATTCAGCAGCGGAAGGCGCTGGGTAGTGAAAGTACCCGCATCGCCATTGACGACCTTTTGATAGACTTCATCACGCGCGAAGTCTCCCGGAGCGGAAAGCCGGTCCAGCTGACAGCCAAGGAATTTACATTGCTCGAATACCTCATCCGAAACCTGAACCGGGTAGTGAGCAAGAGCCAGATCCTGGAAAATGTATGGAATATGGATTTCGATCCGGAGAGCAATATTGTGGAGGTATACATGCACCAGCTGCGCAAGAAGATCGACAAAGGTTTTGAAACCAGCCTGATAGAAACGGTGATCGGCGTCGGGTACAAATTCTCAGGTTCAAAATCAATGCTGTGAAAAAGCCGGTGTCCTACCCATTCTACACAAGCCTCAGATTTCGCTTCGGGCTGATTTTCGGGTTTGCATTTCTCTGTTTTTTACTGATAACCGGGCTTTTACTGTACTCAAACGTCAAAACGCAATTCGAAAAAAGCTTTGCGGCCCGGCTGAAAGCGCAAGGCAGCCTGCTCCTGCAAGAAACGGAGGTCAGCCCGATTACCATTCCATTTCCCGCCTCAGGCGAACATTTCAGTTTGGTATATTTGGCCAATGCAAAAGCGGACACGCTTTTCAATAACCTGCCCGAACCGGTTTCCCATTTCGGCAAGAATGCAAATTCCGGGCTTTGGCGAAGTGTTGCGCTTGAACGGAAGTTGGAGACTGGCGGCGTGCTGCGCATTGTCTACGTCCTCCCGGCTACCGAGCTCAACGAGGATATCCGGAACTTGCAGGTGATCCTGTTTTTGTATTTCCCGCTCGCATTCCTGGCAGCATTGATGGCCGGTTACCTGCTTTCGGGATTTCTGCTGCGGCCGATCGAGAACATTGTCAGTAAGGCTGATCAAAGCAGTCTGCAAGGCCGGATCCATTTGCTTGAAGAACCGGAAGTCCGGGACGAGTTGCACAAGCTCACCATTTCGCTGAACCGGATGCTGGACCGCATTGAAAAACAATCGCAATACCAGAATGCCTTTTTTGCTTCCGCCTCCCACGAACTCAGGACGCCGCTCAGCGTAATGCTCACAGAGCTACAAACCTTGCAAAAAGAGCAGCTTCCGCCCGACATCCGACTTGTTATAAGCAACCAGACCACCGAGGTTCAGCGGCTGGGCAAGCTCGTGAACGACTTCCTCCTGCTCAGCCAATTAAAAGCGGGCTCTCTGACGTTAACGCATTCCAATGTCAACCTACCCGAAGTACTCATAGGCCTGCTCGATCGCATAGCCGACCGGGCGCGGCGGAACACGCAAACATTCAAAATCGACCTCATACCGGAAAACGCCGACTTCGAAATTTACACCGACACCTCGCTGCTCATCACCATGCTGTTGAACCTGCTGGAAAACGCCGTCAAACATGGCAAGCCGGATTCCGCGATAGTGGTAAGGGTTGAAAAAATGCAGGATCGGCTAATTCTGACCCTACGGAACACGGTCACGAATAGGATCACAGATCCCGATACCCTCACGCACGAGTTCAACCGGCAGGACCACCAGATCGACGGCTTCGGGCTCGGACTTTGGATTGTTGCAAAACTGTCGGAAACTATCGGTGCACATTTCGAAATTCAATATGACCATCCGCACTTCACGGCGTTGGTTACTTTCGAAGAAGTTATGAACAGGGCCCAGTCATGATGCGGAATGGCCGCAAACCGCCTTTTAACAAAGTAGGCGAGGCTTTCGACCTCTCCTGTGGCGTTATCTTAATGGGAATTGGTGGAGAGAACCTAGTTTATAACTTGATTACTAGCAACTTAAACTACCATTCATCATTTAGCTACATGCGCACGCGCAGAATCCAAACAACGTCCAAATATGATCAACAATGCTTAATTAACCTCAGATTCACTGCTTACTCAGCTCATTATGAATGTAAAATCAATAAAACTTCCTCAATTTCATATCACCATTCGCAAATCAAATAGCTGCATTGTTCGATCTCTATTTTTCCGATAGTAGATCCAAGTTAAAGCTCTGCAGAAGTATTACACTGATATCAAATAAACCTACATGAGCAATGACGGCAATAAGCTAAACGGAATATTTTATCGTAGTATTGGAAGTGAAACTTCTTGCTGCAACTTAGTACTTGAACCGGAGTGGATCGATGACAATTTAAGATGTAAACCGCTACAGGCTACACTTTGAAAAAGGGGTCAAATACAGAGCCTGCAAATATGAATTCGCAGGCTCAATGTCGAACAATTGAAATTGAGAATTGCTATCTTACTATGATAATCTTTTTCGTCCGAATGCGATCATTAGTCCGAAGCTGAACGAGAAAAATACCGGCAGCCGACGAATCGAGTTGAATATGTTCAAGATGCTCGCCATGGCCGACGAAACGCTTACTTAACAGTTCGGTTCCTGCCTGGCTAAGGATCGTCAGGACGGCCGTCTTGCCCGGCTCGATGTAAAACCGTAAATCAAACTTCCCGTCATTCGGGTTAGGCGACACCGAAACCTCGTCGTCGGCCTGTTGTTCGATGCTGTTTTCTCCAATGCTGATTCTCGTGCCGGTATTACCAGTGCAGAGCTGTCTGAAACAGATATAGCCGCCTCCACTGGCAAATTCTACGGTGTTGTTGCCTGCATTGAGTGAATAGGATCCAATGGTGGCTTCTACATATTGTCCGATATTGGTTTGGACAAGACCGAACGTTTGCCAGGCACCTCCATTGATCCGCATTCTCCCTGTTGAGGGACCTTCGTGGGCTTTGTAGGTTAGTTTAAATTGCTTTGAACCACCAGCCGACATGTTAATTGTGTACGAGCGAATTTCTGAGGGATTCCCGGAGCAAACGTCTCCAAGTCCAGTACAGTTTGATGGTGGAGGCGTACCGGTGCAGAGTTGCCGAAAACAAATATAGCCATCTCCACTCGCAAAATCAATGGTGTTATCGCCTGCATTCAGTGCATAAGTCCCTATAATCGCTTCCACATATTTTCCTATATTGGTTTGTGCAAGGTTAAATGTTTGCCATACACCACCATTGATCCGGATTCTTCCCGTGGACGGGCCCTCGTGCGCCTTATAGGTCAATCTGAATGGCACCGAACCACTGGACGACATATTGATGTTATAGGGACGTACCTCCTGGGAATTTCCTGAACATTGGTCTCCAAGGCTTTCACAGGTCGATTGAGGGATAGCAGCAATGGGTTCGCTCATCAGTATCCTAAGCGCAGGATCACCTTGAAGCAGCACCTGATGAACATTTGCACGATGCGCGTCATAAATATTATCTGAGGAGCGGTAAGCATATTTTTTCTCCAATTTGGTTCTCAGGGCTACCTCCTGCAAAATCTGCCCCACTGTTCCACGGTCGCTGTCCGATTTGGAAAATATAGCGGGATACAGTCGGTTCAGATATTCTTTTGAAGCAGCGGGGTAAGAATCCCAGGTATTTCCAAACACGGCAATTGCGCCTTTACCCGGAGCGATAAGCCAGTCGAGTGAAAGTGGCCGCGACGTACTCGCGTTAACGGTGGCTCCGAACAGGTTACTGAAAACGTTGTTTGCACCGCAACCGTTGAAAAACATGACGGGGTACTTGTTAGTATTATTGTACCCTTTGGCAGCGTCGGTCACGTAGCCGGCATTGAAGTCGGTGCGGTAAGTGGTTCCGTGCCCAAAATAGCTGATCATACCGAGGCCCGCTCCATTCAGTTCTGGTGAAATATTGAGCTGTTCAATGACATTGGCTGCCTGCGTTTTCACTTTCTGGATGATCGTTCCTCCGAAAGGTGTACCGGTTACAGTGCTTCCGATCGCAGAAAGGTATGATGTAAACTGGCCAATTTCTCCCGCACTTTTCCCCCCACTGATATGCATCACGTTCTTTCTCCATGTCAGATCAGTCTGAGCTTCATAGGTCCTGACTTTGTCCAGATACCCATTCACTTCCGCATCGGTCAGCGCGGAAACACGGCCTACCGGAATAGTTGGAACGTCATCCGGAGTATCACGCAAACCATCTACCAGAAGTAAATCAGATCCCGGGAAACCAACGGTAGGTACTTCGTCGGGCAACTCCTTGACTATCCTCTGGTAGCTCATAATAGACTTACCAAGCAGTAGCAGAAATTTGGATTTGTTACCGTCCGAGATCATGTAGTCCACAAACCTTCTGATCGCAACAGGGCTTGGTTCGCCATAGTTGAATTGGTTGTAAACCTCTTTGATGGTAATTGCAATCGGTGAATACCTCGTGCCTGGGGATTCATTTTGACGGTAATTTGCAAAGGCCTGCGCGGATGAGGCCAGGTTCTCCGATGCAACGATAAGGTAGTTGTAAGCGCTTGGGTTAATGTCTCGGAACGTTACCGCAGAGATTTTAGCAGGCAAAACACTGATGTTCTGTCCATCACTGGTAGCAAGCAATTTTAATGGACTACCGTTACGGGTTACCATCAGGTTGGACGCAACACCTTGTATGATACGCGGGGTATCTGCATTTGAAATGTCATAAAATAACGGGCTCGCCGGGGGATTTAGGATGGGTATCCTCGACTTCGATCCCGCCGAAGCCGCGGGAAAATTGAATTCGTTGGTATTGTTGACATCAACCGTTTGAGCATAGCTGACAGTGTAGTAGTTCACAGAAAACCAGGCAGTTGATATGACGTTTTGAAAACCGAACGTTCCTCCGTTTATGTCATAGTCCTGGACCGGATCTAAATCAAAATTCACCTCCAGTGGCACAAAGTCGATCGTATTTGTGGTAGTTACATGTCTTAGTGACGAAGCGTTCTTACCTACTTTGATCTGCACCTCTGCCGCTCCGTACCGGCCACTCAGTAACATTCTGACCTTTGGAACCGAACCTGGATATACGTTCTTAGCCGCAAAACTGAAATTGGTGGCCACCGAACCGGCTTGCCAGGTTGACGCCGGGTTTGCCGTATAGGCCGGACTTGAAGCCGCTGTACCCACCGGGAGCTTTGTACCCGTACCCATTTTGCCCCCCTCGAAATAGCTGTTGTAGGTAGAAGGGCGATAGGAGTCGACAGATCCATAGGTGTATTCGGTTTGAAAGGCCTTTATTTCAACCTGGTTATGAAACTGAGATGCGGTAATACCCGTATCAACCGCTGTATTTTCCACTAACGCACGCAGCCCATTTTCATCTCCGACAACAAGGAAATAAGCGCTTTCATTTGAAAAAGTACTGTAATATGGGTTAATACGTGAACTGGACGGCCGGTAGAGTAACGAATCCGATGCTCCATCGTTGGGTACCCCGTAAAAAAGGATCTCGGTATTATCGGATTTCAGGATACCAACCTGATTGCCGCGATGCCACAGTTGCAGCTTTGCTTTGTCTGCCGATTGAAATGCGGCTGGCAAAGAGGATATCGCAACCTTGTGGACACCTTTTGCGGATACTCCTATCCGCACCCACTGCTTACTATATTTGCCGGCAAGCCATTCGTTGCCATTAACCCCGCTCCATTTCTGAGCAAATGTATCAGATATACAGAGACAGAGGAATAGCAAAAGCACTCCGCAAAATGAAGTACACTTTTTCAATTTCATAAGCTTAAAATTTACAATGAATAATTACTGTAAGCGAGTAGTGAGTGTCGGTTTAACAACATATTACATGGCCGTCACAATAGTCGTAGCCGTGCCTTTCATGCTTACTTCTTCTGGAAAAATGGGCCCGAAATCGGAGTTCCTCGCTGCAATGATGAAATTAACCTCAAATTGCACGGTCACTTTTTTATCCACCCCGTCATAGTTTAGCACCGTGAGCCGATTTGTCTTGGTACGATCTAATCGATACCGGTCCTTTGTAGCGTCGCAGTTGGCAGTACTGAATGCGGCACCCTGGGCATCCGACACATCGTCGGGGAAACCGTTCAAATCTACGGTGCCATTCTTTGCAGGAACCCTGAAAATGAGATGTTCGAGGGAGCATGAATATTCGAGTTGGCTATCGAGCATTGATCTGATAAAAATCTCCAATCTATCTTCACTGCCACCGTTGCCAAACGGAAATCTAGTTATATCGACCCTTTGAAATGGTGCATGATTCCAGGCGTGCCCATTAAAGTCAACCTTTATTTCACCGTTTTCCACGACAGGCGTATACGTAGTAATCTGGCTGCCATCCATATTCCGCGGATAGGCTCCATTGTAGGAATACATATCGAATTTCTCCTCTTTGCACGAACAGGCCACTACCAAGGAAAAGCAGAGAATTCTTATCAAAAGTCGGCTTGTCATCTGGTGATCGTAATTAGCCTGTTTATCGCTACTCCATTTATTTTTATCCGGCATACGTACATTCCATTAGCAAGGTTCCCGGTACTAATCTCATGCTTATACTCTCCCGCCTCCATTTCACCCAACTTTCGGGCAATATGAGGTCGGCCTACAAGATCGATCAATTGAAGATCGACATCGGCCTTTTCTGTAAGCGAATAGTCTACCGTGATTTTGGTAGAGGCTGGATTCGGAAAAATCGCGTTTACGAGCGGTGCACGTTGCTCCGGCAAATCCTTTTTCTCCGATGTTTCCCGGCAGCCGCTGCAAATGTTGACGTTGATGGTCGACGTTGTCACATACGTTTGATTTTGATCAGTGGTAATCGTACATCTCAAATACAACGTGCCATTATTATTTCCATCTACATAATGGAAGCTGACCATATCCCCAAATCCGACTGACGAGCCGTAGTTGAATCCATCGGTACTGAATTGCCAGGTTGTTGTCAGAAAGTTCCGACAGAATGTGTATAGCTCCCAGTCGTAATATCCGGCAGAACTAATACTGGTTGGACCAATGATGGCTGCGTTAAAAGGCTGGGTTGTGGAGGGCCTCAAATTCACTACACTCGTACTGACTTCGGAAATCCTTCTGGCGACGTCGTTGTTCGCATAGGTCCCGACGGGTACTCCTGCGTAGTTGACATTCGGCGCGGAAAAATAATTGATACGCGTTCCTGCCGTGCCATTATACATGATGTCCTGATACAGGACATTATCAGTTCCGGTAAACGAATAACCGTGTGAGTATTGCGGGGCGTTTGAATCGTCGTGATGGCGCCCGCCCAGCAGATGCCCAAGCTCGTGCGCAAAGGTCCATATCGGAGTAGCTTCCACACGGACAATCGCTGAAAACTGCGCATTATTAGCGGGTATTTGCGCAGCCCAACCTGCATGGGACTGGTTTTTAAAAATAAAGCATATTACTAAGTCGGCATTATAGGTATTCCGCATTGACTGTACGGTACTGTTACTATTCACCCAACTGGCAGCATCCGCGCTATTGGTTGTGCTTTCCGGGTCATTCGACGTAAACGTTATCGGCTGAATCCCGGCAACAGCTATTTTATTGGTCTGAGGTATGGATCTTCCAACATTGTCGATTGCCTGATTGTATTGACCTACTGCACCGTTGGCCAGCTGAACAATGTCCAGTGTATGAGTTGCCGCTTGTTGCGTGTACAGGATCAGCACCCGAATGGGCTCAGTACAAACACCTGCCCTCGCATTTTCGTCCTGCTTCGGTATAACATATGGTTCGACCGAATGCGGGTCGAGGGGAGCACCAGTGCTGCCGCAGGCAAGTCCATTGATCGGCACTTCCTCAATTATCGCCCCAACACCTACTTCCAGACTGCTTAACTGGAAATAACGATCCCCCACATTGAATGAACCGCTGAGCCTGCCTTTTTCCGAATTGAACAGCGCGGTGTTCCTTTGGTTCTCAGAAGTCCCATACCAGTAAAAATCATCGTCGTTCTGCGCGTCAACTTTTTTGGCGACGATTGTTACTTCTTCGGCAGATCCTGGGATATTAAATTTCAGTACACCATTCCGCTGAATTTTTGCAAGCTTCCCAACTTTAACCGCAAAGATATTTTTATAGATACGACTTCTTTTCAATTGAGAATACTTGTCTGAGCGAGCCGGAGCAACTTTGGCGAGGTCGGTGTCGGCGATCAATGTAAACAGCTCGTTTTGCACCTGCTCTTTTCCCTGAGCAATTGAAACAGTAGTTGCTAAGTGCAAGTAAAAGAGAAAAAGGAGTATTTGTTTCAGTGAAAGAGTTTTAATTGAACGCTTCATAAATATCACTTCGGGAAAGGGTGTAATTATAAACTTCTAACTAAGCCCAACAAACTACAAGCGTACAGTTCAGGTACCAATTTTCCTACATTACATGAATCTCTTCTATTGCGAATCTGTATTCTTCCTCTCCGACATCAAATACACGGCAACCCACTGTTAAATCTCCACGTTCTCCATCATAATATAGGGGTATGTCAGTTCTAACTTGATTGGGATACAATGTTTCAAAAATATAGGTATCTTCTATAATGTCGTCGGGAGTGGGCGACAGTGTTCCTGGGTGGGAATCCACAATTTCTTCAATCTCCTGCTCGGTCAGTTCCTTTTCGTAATCCAGATCATAAACAAGCCCGAATTGCCTATGTGCAATGAGCGTCATCAATTGTTTGAAAGCTAAAATCACTTTTTCCTTTTCCATATGTTTAATTTCGTTTGAAAGGTATTCTCGTCTGTGTATCCAAAGTTACTCCAAGATTTCTGAAGTATTGATCGGCTTGTCTCACCAGTTGTTTCGCATCGTTCGCACTAACTCCGGCCTCTCTGAGCGCCCTGAAAGCCACTCGGCGCTCTGCCCCATAAGTCCCGCCATCTCCAAGTTTCCTTCTCGCATTTTGTGCAGCAGTCGCTAGCTTGTGCTCTGTCCCGGCGGTCGTCGCTTTTCCTTGCAAGTGTACGGAAGGTGCCTCAAAGTACTTGTAACCCGGCAAGTCCCGGACCGCAGCATCTTGGATGATATGGTGGGCCTGCACCACCGTTCCACTTAGGTCACGATATGCACCAAATGCACGCTCGCCAATAAATTCAATACCCTTTTTCAGGGCACTGCCCGAGATTATCGGCAGAACAACCCCCAACATAGCCGCCCCCTTGTCGAGACTAGTTGCCGGCGTACCATCTATATTTACTGCATTGCCATCCCGTGAAATAGAAGTAGCTAATACCGTTGCATCGTTTATATCGGTGTAAGTTAGTATCTTGGCTGTTGCCGATTCTGCATATTCTCCGAATACTTTGGCGTCTCTCGTGAACACATTCCACTCTCTTTCTGCTTCTGCCAACAATCTTGAACCTGGTCCACCCGGGAACCGGCCATCAGGATCACTGTTTGTAATCGGGTTATTCCAACCATATTGGTACACGGAGAAATTTTCCTGAGCTTCCGTCAAAGGATCAACCTGAAGAAAACGCCCGACGGTGGGATCATAAAACCTGGCCTGTAAATCAATATAGCCGGTCCCTACCTGTGACTCCCGTGTAAGGAAATTGTAACGGTTGGTTGTAATCCGGATACCTTGTGTCTCGTCGTAGCCCGGGATTTCTAGACCGAAAGGGTAATAGCCTGTTGTCTGAATTATGTCCCCATGTTCATTAAACACTAGCCGGACATTATCCTGGTGATCTTTGAGGTAATAGTTGAACACAAGCGAATCCGGAGTAACAATGACCTGTCCATCGGAGACTGCTGCCCTTTTGAAGGTATTTGAGGCATCATACTCAAAAATACCCGCATATTTTACCGTAAAACCATCTGCGGAATTGACGTATTTGTGTTTGAACCCCGATGCGTCGTAGTCATACAACGACGCCGCACCTGAGCCGACTTTAACCGATTTAGGTAAATTCAGAAAGTTGTAGGTGATGGTGCTTCCCCGACTGCCATCTACCGTCATATTACCATTTGCATCATAGGAATAGGTACTCGACCCGGCTTTCGCTCCTTTACCATTCCCCCCGGGGTTGTTGATAGATGATGTCCGGTTCCCGATCCCTGCGTACGAATAGCTAATATTATCGACAGCATAACCTACCCTGCTTAGAGACGCCAAATTGCCATTTTTGTCATAAGTTATATTGTTCTCTGAGTTGGCATAGTCGAAAATTCCGGAGGATGCACTCAATCGGCTTGCATCGTCGTATGTAAAAGTTAAACCACCTGAGAATTCCTGCTCATCTTTGCCGAGCCATGCAAGGGAATCGACACTTCCGTTGCTGTAATACTCGCCCTTTCTGTAACTGGCGTGAATGGCATGGAACGGGAACTCAACACCACTAAACACTGGCAGGTAGAAGGTCTTTGCATCAGTCTGCCATCCACGAATGTTGTTCGTATAGTCCACCCTACGCCTGAATTTCGTCCCCGCGTTGATGGAATGCAGCCACTTGCTTCGCAAATGCCCCAAGTTATTATAACGTCTTGCAACAGTAAATACTTCCTTACTTTTGGTTCCGGCATCTACTTTTTCCTTGACCCCCAACAAACGATCAGCGTGGTCATAAGTATAAGTCGCAGTGTGTGTAAGCGTAACGGTACCGGACAAAATCTGCTCGGTTTTCTGCTGCTCTACGACAGCCGCCAGGTCGTACAGGTACTTGATGGATACCCTTTCATATGCCGTTGCACCTAGGTCGTGAAGTTGCCGCAACGTTTGGATCGGCCTGTATTCGTTGTCGTAGTATACCACATCCGTTAGCCAAGCGCCCGCAGAGCCACTCCCTAGTAACACCCTGCTTCGTCTTCCCGTGCGTTGTCCTTTGACTTTCGCATTGCTTGAACCATAGTAGCTACTCGAAAATGACCAGCCAGACGGTTTCGAAAACTGATAGTCATCGTAGAATGTAATCGTCATCAAATCGGCCTCCGTGGCATTGACCGGTGCTGTCTGATTAAGCGAATATCCCGCGACGACCCCATTATTTCTCGTCTCATGATGCCCGGTTACGGCATTCACTGAGGTAACCCATTGATCCCTTGTAGTTGTTGACGCTATTTCCCCCGTCGCAATAGGGCGGTTCAGTGAATCATATTTGGTGAAAGCCCATACGCCTCTCTTAAGCTGACTTGAATCACGCGATGCTACGGTCCGATCAAACTTATCATACACGAATTCCACCGCTCCACCTCCCGGGATTTGCTTTCGCGTAAGTCTGTTTCGGGAATCGTAGTTGTATAAAAAAGCGTGGTTGGTAAAATTTGCGTCGTCTTGAAATTTAGGTTGCAGCACCGCCCTCAGCAAGCCTAAATTATCAAAAACGTAATAAGTATAGCCTGATGCCTGGTCTTGCCTGCAAACAACCTGTCCGGCTTTGTCTGTATACTGGGTCTTGACCACCCCTTGCTCATCAGTTTCCTGGGTTTTGATCAGCGTGCCTGCGCCATAGAAATTGTTTTGGGCAACCGTGTTGTTAGTTGGATTGTAATCATAACGTTTAACCACATTTGCGGAATTTACAGCATATTCTATGGAAGAACTTTTACTTCGGTTACCCGCGGCGCGTGCACCGGTGGGCCGGTTTGAAGATTGTTCAAAGAACGTCTCCGTAAACGGGTTCTCCAGATCATTTGCCGCAAATTTTTGCAGTCCGGCAGAATTGTCGTTGTACCATTTGAATATACTGGCTCCGTCACCCCCCACCAGGGCCTTGTCTTTATACGAGCCATTCCCGGACGCGGCGTAAGGCAGGTACTCTTTGGCTTTTCTGCCAATATTGTCATACTCTTCTGGTTGAACAATATCATTACCTGTCGGACTTTGCTTGACCCTAACGTTTTGAAGAGGTCTTCCCAGCCCGTCAAGGTATTGCACCTGCGTGATAACTTTACTTACATCATTCTCAGCGGCTCCGGCTTGTTTGTAAGTTCGGGAGATAATATAATTCTGGGTATTGGTCTGCTGCGCATGGGCTGCTACGCCAAGTACCATTACAAGAATCGCGGAAAGTATGCGTCTCATATATCAATTGAGGATTATGTCTAATGAATTGCTACTGTTTGGCAACGCGATGAGAGCTCGTGCTTCCATCGGTGTAGGTGATCATAACCACATACAACCCAGCCGCTAACTTGCTTGTATCGATCTGCTTCGTCGCCTTTGTCTGATGGACTAGCTTCCCAGCCGAATTATAGATTCTGATGGAAACAATGTTACTTACATCGTCAGCAAGGATGTTCAACTTTCCACCAATCGTCAAAGGATTCGGATACAGTGCAATCTGAGCATTGTCGCCAAAACTTACATTACGGATACGGCTATACGTATAACTTGCGTCAGCATCGACCATTTTCAAGCGGTAGAAATTTTCACTCTCTCCAGAGCGCCCCAAGACCGGAGTAAAATCCGTAAAACTGTATTGGTGATTTTCGTTACTCTCACCTTGCGCCGATACCGTACCAATTCTTATCCAGGTCCTAGCATCAGTACTCCGCTCGATTTCGAACCGATCGCTGTTCGTTTCAAAGCTGGTCGACCATTTCAGAACCGCAGCCTTTTCCTGCCTGAAAGCTTCAAAATTAATCAGGGTAACAGGTAGGGCGTCCTCACCTAATAACATCGGCGTAGATGCTGCGATACTGCCAGTGGGAGCCATCGTCGAACAGTCCGTCGGCTGGCCCCGGTAGTTGTAGCAGTAAGAGGCACGGATAGAGCCCGGCTCATTGGAACCAATGGCATTGCTTACATTACTAAGTCTCCCAAAGTTATCGTACTGGTAAAGGATCGTTTTACCATTCGCATCAGTGCTTGTCCGCACACCAATGATCGATGCCTGAGCACGCGCGTAACTGGTCATTTGTGCGGCGGGGTTCGAGTTGGCAAGTGAATTGCGAGTGGCCGAAAGGGTTGAGTTGACGGCAAGGTCACTTGTTTCTGCATTATCAAGTATTGATTGATTCACTGCAGCGTTGATCGTGGCAAAATCGCTTCCCACTATCTTTGCCATTAGAAATTGAGAATTATACCCCCACAGAAAATTCTCTTTTACATCACCGGGTTTTTGCTGTTCGAGTAGTGTTCCCTTAGCATCGTATTTGGTAAACTGCAAGCGGGTTTCCAATGCGCCCGAGCCATTTTGTTCTTTTACCTCCTGCGGAACATAAATATTCGCTGAGGGGGAGTAATAAGGCGTCTGCACCAGTTTCAACTGCGTACCGGCGACTGTTGTTTTCGTTTCTATCACAGGCGAAATGATGTGCTTTCCAGTCATTGCTACGCTTACAGCATCCGTATAATCATTTGGATACTTATAAGTTGTCACAACGCTCTGCTCTTTGCTATCGGTTGTCGTCTCCGAGGATATCAGTCTGTTCGCCGCATACGTGCGGGTTACTGGTGATGATAGGTTCCCGCCGGATTCATAAGTCGTTTTGGTTAACGTCTTTACGAAAGGATAATAGGTGTACACGAGCGTGGCTGTATACCTGATGGACGGATAATTCGGAGAATACATCGGGTTAGGCGACAGCTTTATCCTTCTGACGTTCGTGTTAAACCGGTTGGGATCGTCATTATACTGAAACTCAGTTTTTTCCCGGATGCTGTTGGAACTATTGAATTTCTCCTCGGACAATATCTGACCACGCTCCAGCTCCATGCTGTTCATTTCATCCTCTTTCCAGAAGTCTCCCACATTCGCGTTGTCGACCACCATTTTCTCCGCAGGTTTGTCATGGTAGTTATTGTCGTAATTTTTATACTTATATATTGAATAGCTGCCATCAATGTCCACCTCCGCAACCTCAGAATACGTGACGTGATTTCCACGGTAATTGGAAACATTAAGCGGATCGGTACTGTACTGTGTGAAAGTCATCGTGCCAGCGAAATTGGATTCCCCAGGTTTACCCTGGTAGTATTTAGGAGCCGTAACAGTTCCTGTAAAATAAAGGAAATGAATCGGTTCGAAACTTAATACTCCGCTGGAAGAAGTCCCTCCGGTTGCATAATTCTTGTTGTAGTAATATGTCTTTTCGGTAGCCTTATGGCTAGCAACATCGTAGTTGGATATTCGTTTGATACGCAGTCCGCCTGTGTTGACAGCGCCGCCGGCATTCTCGGCAATGGTGGCAGGCCAAAACTTTGCAATCCGCCCGTACTGGTTAAGTTCATATTCATATTGTGTATAACCACCAGTTGGATAGGTAACCTTCTCTAATACCTCGGCCTTTGCGTACGTCGCGTTTGGTGCACGGGAATTCAGGTAGTTTTGCCTGGCCGTTGCATCCCTGAACATATTCCAATAGTAGTTGGGATCAGTCGATGTGGTGTAAGTATTATTATTGTTAAAAAAGCCGTAATCATCCGATTTGAGAGCTAGATAGGCTGGTAACGAAGTCTGATTGTATGCAAAGGAATAGGTCGGGACGTTCTGAGGCAAATCGGATTGCCCGCGAAATTTCACAGATAACAGCTTCAATCTTGTTGACGTAGAATTAGTGTAAGTAAATTCTACTTTCTGCATTCTACTATTGACGATGTTGCTGATCACAAAGTTATCCAGCTTGTTAGGAAAACGGCCGATTATGGAAGCCGTCCTTACATCAGGATATGCGTAGAAATAAACGGCTCCGTTTATCGTATTGTTCATACAGTCCGGAGCGAAAGTGTAACCTAGCTGTTGGTTTGCAATGCTCCAGTTAAATTTCACCTTGCTAATCGGTGTGATGATTTCGTCAAGATAGCACGGGTTATACATCGTACTTTTTATGTATGGAGGATAAGGCGCATTGTTCCCTATATCCATCCACTTGGACGGAACCATGTTCTTTGCGAAGACTGAAATTTCATTCGTAATATAGAATTTCCCTCTGGTGTATTTCAGGTCTATCTTATATCCATTGGGTGATTGAATAGATGTTAAGTACCAGCTAGTGGGTACTGGATTTTGATTAGACAAATCATATATACCAAGTTCCATTCCTGGACGAGTTATTTCAATTGATGCATTGTCCCCGCCAAAAATATATTTGATACCCCTGCTGTCGGTGAGCGTAAACTTATAAACTATATATTTTTGATATAATGTGTCTCGGTAGGGAAAATTCCCGCAAGGAACTGCGATTTGTGTCTCAGTAGGGAGGACAAAGTTGGTGTCCATTTTGACAACCTTCTCGACCATAATATCCTCACCCTGTTCTGTTTTGATACGAAATGCATCCGTATGGTCAATGTAAAATTTCCCGGAATAACCCGCAAAGTTGTATGCATACTCGTCGTACCGCCCTTCCTGATTTATAAATACGGTTTGTTTTGCCAAATGGTCATCCATTTTGGTTTGAGACGACCAATCGGCGGCAGCCGTAGGATTGAAGTTTACTGGCAAAGGGTAATTTGACGGCATGTTTGCACCGGTAGCTCCACGTGCAATGCGAGTAATGACCCCACCAGTATTTAAAACCCATCCATTTCCCGTCGACCCGGGGAAAGCATCCGGTTTGGTACCGATAGCCTGGTGGTATTTCAGTGCCAGGTCGACAGATAGTTCTTTATAATTTACATTATAAAGTGGGACATTGATGTCCGGCGTGCCGGTGTAATAGCTCACAGGTGTATTTCCGAAGGTACCAATACCTGCGGCAGCAGGGGAAGGAGTAATAACTGCCCTCGCTATATTTCGACTGGATTCGAGTTGCTGTTGTGCGAGTGCCCGTTGGTTGGCCAGCACAACACACAAAAGCAAAGCAAGCAAATGTGTACAGATGGATTTGAATTGCATGTGAAGGAATGGAATCTTTAAGCGTTAATGAGAGAGTTAGGCAAAGCTCCGCCGGGAAGCGCATGCATTGCTTCCGATTTGAGGGTCGGTAGAGCTAAGATTGTGGCTTTGGCGGACCAATCACGGTAGTCCCATAGTTAATGGGGTTGTGCTGGCATTTTGAAGAGTAGAGTTTATCATATTTCCAAATTTATATCATTGAGAACGATTAGGCTTAATCGAATTAAGCCAACAAAATAGTCGACATAAATTTAGGCCCGATATTTTTAGCCAACAACCGGTAAAAAACTTAAAGCGAACCGACTTTTGTCGGATCGTATAACAATTCAAAGATCCTGTCTTCGACTGCATTTCTTTCGGATCTTCGTTAATGTATCCGGGGTGATTCCAAGAAAAGTCGCTATATGCTGCACCTGAACGCATCGGTTAATCTCGGGATTCTCCTCCATAAAATATTCATATCTTTCTAAGGCTGAATATGTTTTAAGACGATCGACATATGCCTGGTTCTTAATTAAATAGTCGCCGTTAATTTGATCCACAAAATCTTTAAAGACAGGATACTCAATACATAGATAATTGTAATAATCCTTGGATACTTCAACAAGTAAAGACGGAGTGAGTGACTGCATGTAAACGTCGGAAGGCAAACCATACAGGAAACTTTGGAATGACGTTGCCAGATTGTTTTTTCCGTAGAACCACCTCGTTATATCTCGCTCATTATGAACAGTATAACTTCTCAAAATACCCTGTTTTACAAAATATAACGATGGCTGCACCCTATTTGGAAAGAGGAAAGTTGACCCTTCATTCAGATTTATTGTACCGGCATGTTGCTGTATTTCTTGAAATATGGGTGAATTCGAATCTAATAGATCGGATGGATAATAATTTTTACAACTGGAAATCATTGATAATTAAGAAGTTTTGTACTGATAATGTGCAGGGAATATCGGCACCAAGTGGTGCATTCGACAGAGTCGTAGTAGTATTTGAAGAATATACGCCAATGTAGTGCATTTTTTTTACAAAAATTAGTAGAACTAGTTTACAGTATAATTTTTCGACCAATGCGCAATATTTTTCGACGACTGACCTATTTCCGATTAGATACTCCCGCAATCACCCGAGAGTCTGAGTTAAATGGATTTCAAAAAAGACAGCGGACTTTTCTTATACGCTAATGCAAAATCATCTTATTCCAGTTGCTGCATTCCCGGGCGCGCCTGAAAGTTGTCCGATATAGCATGCAGGTTGCATGAGCATATTCTAAGCCTATCAATATTTTAACTTTCACATTATGTTCTTCGAATATGGATAGGAGTTCCATCATATTCTGATCTTCACTTGCCACTTCCTCTAAAAAAGTTCGATGCACATTAATTAGTCTTCATGGATGATTTGTAGCTGGATGCCATAAGCTTTACCTACCAAAGACTCCAAAAATGCGTTGACTTTTCTCGCCTCTATCGTTTCATGCAAAATCAGATTACTCATTTTATTGAATCAAGACGCTTATTTCTTATATATGTACAACTAAAAAACAACCAATTATGGATACAAAAGGGACCAAGAAACCTCACTGGGATCCAGTGCCAAATTCGTCCCGTAGCCTTTGTTGACTTTGAAAGATTTGAGATATTGAGCATCAAACAAAACTCCCGTAAATCCAAGATCTACGGGAGTTTTGACGTTTGAAACTTGTTAGAGTGGAGACGGAGGGAGTCGAACGACTTAAACACCTTCCTTATAATCAAACAGTTACCTAGCCAGCTGATTCTTCAGTCCCGAATCCGTCCCTTGGCTACATTTCTAACCTTGACTCGGAATCCTTTAAGAACAAATATACAAACTATACATTACTTGCGCAACCAAGATGCAATTCGCTCGAAGTAGCGACCGGTGCACAATACACCTGCGAGAATTGGGTTAGCACACTAAATGATCTAAAAATCCGGATCAGTATTGATGGAAAAGGGCAAGCAACCGAGAACGTACATATCGAGCGGTGGCTTCGCTAAATAAAACATATATATATAGCTGAATGTGGAGAAAAATGGCCTTGACCTTTACCAGGGAATAGATCGATTTGTAGCACATTACAATGCAAAGAAGCGTCAGGGTATTGGCTGCAAGAAACCGATGAACCTTTATCTGAATACAGCTTGATTTAAACTACCAGTAGCGAACTGCTGGTCTTGAAAATAGGGAGTACTTCAGAAGTTCCAGCTGTATAATAACCGCAAAGCCTCATCTAACACTTTTTGAGAAATCCGCTAGGTTGATTAATGGGATTGTTGTTTTATAAAACTTGTTGATTGTTTTAACAGTCTCGTTGGCAACAACAGCATTGCCTATCGCAGTTAGGTGAATACCATCGTCAGAGAAAAAGTTTCCATTAGGGAATGAAGGGTCGATTAAAAAGCCTTGCTCAGTGCGGTAGTCGCCCTGGAAGATTTGCTTGAAAAGGGTGTGCAGATCTACCATAGGCAGATTGTATTGGTCTGCAAATGTCTGAGTTGCATTTTTGTTCAGAATATTTTGAATTGTGTATCTAAAACCGGCTACCTCGTTTTCAGATAATATGTCTTCATCTTGTAGTAAAATATTTTGCCTGGCAGCAAACAAAGTCTTAACGCGATCGCTTGGAATAAGTAGTGAGCCATCGGTCAATTCCTGACGATGCATGTCGCCCTCAGATAGTTTTTTTACATCGAAAAGGTGAAAGAATGGAAAATCTAAAAAGTCTGGTACGTTATAGAGTACAATTTTTCTACCCTTTTCTAGATTATTTTCAATAAAAATCCGCTTTGCTGTAAAATAGCCACTGTGCAGAATTTCGTCGATTCTTAACTGTTTGGGGTGTAAAGCCATCCCAACCCACAAATCCATATCATCAAAACGAAGTAGGATATGAGTTTTTGACTCGAGTGAATCTGAGAAAAAGTCAAACGGATTGTCTGCCGCGCCGGATTTTGTAAAGAATCGGCGAAGGTAGGCGAAGTATTCCTTCTGTCTGGGATATCTGAAATAATACCTGGATGAATCAGCCGTTGCAATCGGTCCTTCCGGGCACGTGATATTATCAACACGTTTACCGTCGAATGGTAGCAGCTTCAATGGGCTCGTGGACACAATGGCGGTTTGGTTAGTAACATGTTTCCACGAAGGCAGGCTTGCTTTTTTGTCGAAGAGGTAGTAGCCGCTGCCATTTCCATGTTCCGTTTGAAAGACGGGCGATTCGAAAATTGGCAGCTGCATCTGGTGTGCGACAAGCTCAGGAATGGATGTCAGCTGTCCCTCACGAAATAATCCGCCGCTTCGGAAACCGGCAAAATAAGTGCCGCCGTAAGCCATCATTCGGATTGGCGAGGTATCTGAGACTGGCCTTAAAGCGCGAACGTCGGGCGTGAAAGCCAGGTTGGGTAGCTTCACATCTTCTTTGATGGGAACAGAAATTTCCCCAGTGATAATCGATTCGTAGGTTTGCTGAGGTACGTCGGTTGATCGACAAGCCGTCGCCCCGATAAGTAATAAGCAAAAGTACATCAGCTTGGCATCCATAGAACGATCAAATTTAGATAGTTCCGGCCCGGCTGTTTAAATTGCCGGACCGGAGCGTTGTCATTTTTTTACCAAAAGTTTCTTTACTAGCGAGATATCATTGGCTTTCAATTGGCAAAGATAAATGCCATCCGGCAAATCGGAAACGTTAACGAGGTAGTTGAAAGAACCCTTTCCATGCTGATTGTTAACGACTTTCCGTAGTATTTGTCCATTGTCGTTAATGATGTTTAACGAAACTTGTGCAGAATTAAGCAGATTGAATCGGATGTTAACTTGGTCTGCACCCGGATTTGGCGATACCGTCAAGTTAATTAGCTCCTCGTTCCCAGGGGTGTCGCTGTGACTTCCGTCCCCAGCGCCAAGGCGCGCTCCGCTACGGCAAGTCTGCGCATAGACCAGCGGAGTTAGTTTCCAGTTCCCCGTGCTGTTTTTAACCCAGCAGCGAACACCCGCGCCGGCCAATGCCATGCTGGATGCGGACGATCCGGATCCAACTCCACGATCTAATTCACCATTGCCAACCACCCATTTATAATCCACATATCCAGAAGGCGCAGATGCGGTGTATACGTCGGTGCTAGAATTATAGCTCATAGTAATTGGGGGTACTGTCTGAGCTGCGGTGCCGCCACCACTGGTACCTATGCCTGTGTTCCATGAGTTAGCTAAGTTTGTTTGACCTCCCCCCGGCAAACGAGACAGCTGATAAATAGAGATTTTCGGTGGCAAAAACAGGTCAAAATTGTAATTTGTCACTATGAAAAAATCGAAATTCACAGAAGCTCAGATTGCTTTTGCGCTTAGGCAATCTGAGACTGGTACACGCGTCGAGGAGATATGCCGACAGCTGGGAGTTTCCCAAGCCACCTTTTTTAACTGGAAGAAAAAGTACGGCGGCATGGGCGTCGCCGAGCTGCGAAAACTTCGACAACTTGAAGAAGAGAACGCTCAGTTGAAGAAGCTTGTGGCGGATCTGAGCTTGGACAAGCAGATGCTTCAGGACGTCATTAAAAAAAAGCTGTGAGGCCTCCTTACAAAAAGGAAATGGCCAATTGGCTCATTTCGAATTATCGCGTCTCAATTCAAAGGGCTTGCCGCTGTGTTAAGTTGGTTCGGGCAATGTACTACTATAAATCTCATCGTCGTGACGACACGTTGCTGACGATGCGCATCAAAGAGATAGCAAATGCCAGGGTTCGATACGGGTTTCGTAGGATTTTTGTGCTGTTGAAAAGAGAAGGCTTCAGTGACAATCACAAACGCGTTTACCGTATTTATAAGGCCTGCGGACTGAATTTGCGGACAAAGCGGCCTAGGCGTAGTCGCAGCGCTGAACATCGCCTGGAACGTCTGGACACTCAAGGAATCAACAAAGTCTGGAGCATGGATTTTGTGCAAGATGCGCTTTACAATGGCGAACGATTCCGGGTGTTAACTGTAGTCGATAATTGTAGCAAAATTTGCCACGGGTTACTGGCTGGAAAATCGCTAAAAGGGGTAGACGTTGTTGTCGAATTAAAAAAAATTTGTCTCGTCGAAGGATGCTTCCCCGAGCGAATTCAATGCGATAATGGAAGTGAATTTATCTCGAAGGAAATGGACTTATGGGCATATTCAAATGGTGTGACGCTAGACTTCTCAAGACCAGGAAAACCTACAGACAACCCATATGTTGAATCTTTTAATGGGAAGTTTCGGGATGAATGTCTTTCCGTAAATTGGTTCTTATCTCTGGACGATGCCCGAGAAAAAATCGAAGACTTCCGGTGGGAGTACAACCACTTCCGGCCACACAGTGCGCTGAATGATTTAACCCCGAAGGAATTTGTTAATTTACATCAAGAAACACCGGAAACTCTACTTTCAACCGTCTGAATACCTGGGAGGACGTCAATTAAGGTTTAATCTCTAATTCTAAACTGTCTGCCGTTTCGGGACACTTACAAAACTGGATGAGAATTGAGACTTTAAATATTTACTATCCCGCAAAAGTGTCAACCGAAACGGAACCACGTCAGTCGTGTACTCAACCGAAGGAGTTGCGTGTGAATTTGAGTTGCTAACTTTTCCGCTTTAAAATTGTCCTCCTAATTTTTTTTATAAAAATTTTGATCTATATTTGAAAGAAACAAACATACACATCATGGGAGTGTTAATTACCTCATTTCTCGGCTTTGGGTCCAGTGAACTGTTGCTCATCGCATTGGCTGTGCTCGTATATGTTCAAATTGCGTGGGCAGTGGTAGATATCCTTAGAAATCAAGCATTTACCGGCTTTGCCAAACTATTGTGGATAATAATAATCCTTATCGCACCTGTACTAGGAACACTGATATACCTGTACTACGGCAGGTCACCCAAAAAGCAATATAATTAATACGTTGTATTTTAAAAATCAATCCTCACATTTCTACAGAGATGCGAGGATTAATTTTTAAATGAAATCGCTATTATCTAAGTATTTAAAATGAGGATATTTGTTGTTCTATTTATAGTACTGCCTTTCCAATTAAGTGCCCAAGATAAAACCAAGATCTCATTGGATGTCGCAATTGAAACTGCCAAACAGTCTTCGCGTGAGCAGCGAATTGCGGAACACACTTACTCACTCTCGTACTGGACATACCAACGGTATAAAGCCGGCCTAAATCCAAGAGTTGCCATTTCAGGAACGTTACCCAATTATTACCGAACGATCAATCCCATAACACTGCCAAATGGTGCTAGCGATTTTGTCTCGCAAAATATCGCTAGTTCCAGCCTAAATCTGAGCGCAACACAAAGTGTAGCCATTACTGGCGGCACTCTATCTGTCGGAACGTCTCTTTACAGAATTGATAACTTTGGTAGTTACAAAAACACTGCGTATACTTCGGTACCGTTCACAATAAGTTATAGTCAGCAAAATATTTTCTTTAATCCGATTAAGTGGGATAAGAAAGTTGAGTCACTCAAAATCAGCGAAGCAGAGTCCAAGAAAATTGAAAGTATCGAAGAGATCGCAATCAAAACTACCGAACTCTATTGTGACCTCTTACAAGCGGAAACAAGGTTGAGGTTGGACTTGCAAAACGAGAAAAATATTATTGATTTACTTAGAGCTCTGGAAGCGAGATTAGAGATAGGCACTTCCCAGCTTAGTGAAGTTTTACAGTCCAAGGTAAGTCTCATCAACGCCCAAAAGTCAATTTCGAACTCCAAACTGGATCTGAAAGTAGCCAAACATGCCTTCCTCAGGTTCCTCGACCTGCCGCTGGCGTCAAATATCGAACTAGCACTGCCTGACAGCGTTCCCTTTTACACAGTGGACCCCGAAGTAGCATTACAAGAATCCAGGCAGAACAAATATTTCAGTCACAATTTTCAGCGAAGAGAGCTGGAACTAAAGAAAGAGCTCCTAAAAACAAAAGCCGAAACAGCTCCAGTGGTAAGCATTATGGCAAACCTGGGATTAACGCAAACAGGGCAACGCGCTGGTGATGCTTATCAAAACCTCCTTAATAATCAATCCGTCTCAATGGGCTTCTTTCTTCCAATCATGGATTGGGGTGCCAATAAAGCCAGCCGAAAAAGGATTCAGGCAGCAATGGAAGTTGAAAAGGAGTTAATTTCTCAACAAAGTCTAACAGCAGAAAAAGAAGTAGTCTACGCGTGCGCAAGATGGGAATCCATAGTCGAGCAAATTCGGTTAGCCAAATTAGCCAATGTCGTGGCTAACGAAACATATGAAATTGCACGACAAAAATACTCCACTGGAAACTACACTTTTAGCAATTTCAATTTTGCTCAACTTGAAAAAGATCGGGCCGCCCTTGAGTACTTAGCCACTATGAGAAATTACTGGATTACGAAATATCAGATTCGATATCTCACGCTGTATGATTTCGAAATGAGAAGGAAACTCAAAGTGCTATGACCACTTCTTTTTCGAAAATCCAAAACGATCGGTCAAGTTATAATATTGGTAGTACACCAATGGAATAAAATAGAGACTAACCGGTGTCCCAACAAACATCCCTCCGATGATGGCCAGCGAAAGTGGCTGTTGCAACAACGACCCTATGTCCTTAGCAAATAGAAAAGGCACAACTGTCAACGTTGTTGTCAATGCGGTCATTGTTATCGCTTTCAACCGGTTCTTACCAGCCAGATGTATGGCATTTGCCAGTGTGTAATTCCCGGACTGCCGGTAGCGGTTAATAGTGTCTATTTTAATAATGGAGTCGTTGATGATAATACCGCAAATTACAACCAGTCCGATTAAAGATACCAGATTAATCGAAGCTCCATTTATTCCGAGAAAGATCAATGCCCCTCCTATGCCAAGGGGAATCTCACAAAGTACGATAGCTGATTGAACCAGGGATCCAAATTGGATCCCGAGCACGAAAAACAAAGTAAGTATTGCCGCGAGAAGTACCGTTGACATTTCCCTAACTTGTGCTTTATTGGCAAGGAACTGACCAGCAATCTTAGCTTCAATATTCTCATCTTTACGATCAAGTCTTTTAATAAAAGCAATAATTTCATCCGGATTTTCACATACAATATTAATAGGAATATACCTGCCAAGTTTTCCGGAGTTAAGATTTTTCAATTGCCTTGACATCTGGATAGTTCCAAGTGTTGAGGCGGGTATCGAAACTCCCTCTGAATTTTCTACAAATAGATTTCGTAGTAGCTGGCTTAGGTCTGACACTACCCCGCTATCAAAACCGATTGAAATACTTTTGCTTCCTTGATCTGCTCTACCTAAATTCTGTATTGCAACACGTTTATTGAGAGATTCGGTAAAAACTTTCAGCGATACATTATATCGGTTCAATTTTTCAATATCAGGTACAATTATAGCTTCCGACTGGTATTGCAATGGTTCGATGATCGCATTTTTAAAATTAGAAGTTATCGCCTCTGTAAATCTAGCAGCAGCCTCGTGGCTCGGCGACTTGTCTTTGGTTATGTCAAACAACTGAACTTGAATAGTGCTTTCTTCACCTCCAAATATTTTTTCGAAAATATTTTTGGGAGGCGAAAATCTGATTCTTGCTGACGGGAACCTATTCGAAAAAAGCTTGCTTAACTGATCCGCCGCCTTACTCACCTGAACATGGCCCCTGCACTTTAGATACAGTTTGGCTTCCGAGACAGATAATGCCCGTTCCTTGGACAGCAAAAAGCTTTCCTCACCGACGGACGCCTCAGACACTTCAACCAAAGTTTCAATTTTGCCAAGTAATCCCAATACCCGATTGGCATTTTCGCTAAGATTAATATCCTCATTCCAATCGATATACACTTCCGTATCGTCGTATTTAAGAGAGGGCATCTTCTCTTTAGGCAATTTGTTAAATAGCCAAACATCTGCCGCGAGTAACGCAATGGCAGCAACTATAATAATGCCTCTATTTTCAAACGTCCACTTAAATCCCAGTTCATAAATCTTCTCAAATAAACCCTGTTTATGAACATCAGGCTTCATCCGAGTAGAATCTCCGAGACTGTCATACATTACTTTGTATAGAATCGGCAGCAGCGTAACAGAGACAATCAGAGACGAAGCAAGTCCAATAAAAATAGCCATTGCCTGGTCATGAAACAACGCTCCGGCTATCCCGCTAAGAAACGACAGCGGTACAAAAACAGACGTTGTTGTAATGGTCGAAAACAAAAGTGGATTGATCACCTCATTAACCCCATTTACACAAGCATCATGTAATGATTTACCCATTCTCCTGTGCTGGGTAATATTATCTATCACAATAATAGAATTGTCAATCATAAGTCCAACCCCCAGGACAAGACCAGATAGCGATATGATATTTATTGAAAGCCCCAAAAGGTAAAACAAGCAGACTGTCAACACGAGCGAAGTCGGAACGGTAATTCCTATCAGCATCGGTGCTCTCGACTCACGCAAAAACAAAAGCAATATTAAAAACGCCAAAACAAGACCAATAATCAGATCTTGTTTCAGGTTAGAGATTGACACATTTAGCAATAGTGTCTGATCTCTTGTTTTAGTAAACGCTATCTGAGGATATTCTCTTTCGATATCTTTTATCACCTTCTGCACATTTTCCTCAAGCTGGTCCAAATTCTCATTTGAGGTCTTTATGATTGCCATGTTCACGGCACGACTTCGGTTGAAATAGAACTCTCCTCTGGATTTTCTTTTGACGATCGAAACGTCGGCCACGTCTCCCAAACGCATTTTTTTTTCCTGCCGGGGAATCACGATTGATTTAATATCCTCAACATCGTTAAGGTTAGTACCTCTTATACCTAATTGGTATTGATAATCGCCTTCTGTCACGATAATAGACTGAAAGCCAGGATTCTGGTCTGTCAGCAACTCCTGCATTTGCCGTACATTCAGATCGAGTGCACGTAGGTATTCCTTTTTTGCCTTAATGATGATTTCTGACTCCTCTGTACCACTTATGTCAACAAAAGCCACCTCAGGCAGTTGTTCCAACCTCCGCTTCACAACATTCTTGGCAAAATCGCTCAACTCCCGAAAGTCCCGGGATTTTTCGATTTGCTTCTGGCCTCGATAGTTAATATTAAAACTAAATACTGGAATATCATTTGTGTTTACTTTTACTACCTTAGGGCGTTCAAACTCCCGGGGTAATGAAGTCATTGCCAGATCAATCTGTTCATTCGCTTCGACAAAAGACATGTTGATATCTGTTCCATGTTGAAACGTTATCCTGATGATCGAATAAGAATTCCTTGTCTCACTGACAATATCCGAAACATTCGATAGGTGTTGTAAATGGCCTATCAAAGTACCCACAGCCCGACGTTCCAGATCTTCTGCTGATGCGTTATCCCTTACAACATGAACTGTGATTTCGGGAATGTCAATATCCGGCATTGTAGTGACCGGTATGTGCCAGGACGCAAAAATCCCGAGGATAATGAATGCCAAATACGATATTAAAACCGAAACTGGCCTGTTAATCAAATATTTGACCATCCCTACAATTATTTTTTGTCAACAGAAAAGCAGAAAAGTGGCAAAAACACAAATGTTGCTAGAAGCGAAAAGATACTTCCCCCGAGTACGCTTAGCGTCACTGAAAACCAGAAATCATCGACATCTACCTCCAATAAATAGGACGCCAGCCCGGCAAGCAGGGTTACTCTACTGAACAGGATAAAGAGAAATCTTTGGTTTATCGCCCTGACAAATGATAACACGCTGCCACGGTTCCGTCGCGTGGCCCCCGCTTGATGGTACGTAATCACTACATGCAAAGCTCCTGCGACGCTGACTCCCGTTAATATGACAAATGACAGATAAACCCCCGGCGAGAAACTAAACCCAAACAAGCTACCAGCTACGAAGACTCCGATGTAAGAAATCGGTATCGTAGCAATTACTGCCAAGGACAATCGAATACTATTCAAAATTACTGCGCACACAAAGAAAACCACAGCCATACTCACAAGAACGGATGCAGCAATCGTGTTTTCGCTGATATTATTTCGCGAGGCAAGGTCCGAATCTATTCTATACCCCAGCGGAAGTTTTTGCCTAATATCCAGGAGCAATGACTCAATCACCTCTTTGCTATAACTTTCGTCACCTATGTAATTGAAATTGACGTATAATTTGTATTGTTGGTTCTCACGATTTATTGCTGCAGCATGTTCAGCCAGATCGACATTGTAGTGGTCACCCAGACGGGCTATCCCAACCGAATCATCACCCAAAGGTCGCCAAAGGTTCCACCAGAGATCTCCGGGTGTGTCTACATGCAACAGTATCTCCCGAGGATAATCGGACCCGCCTAAGACGCCCAAAGAGCTATTCGAGTTTTCGAAAAAACGAGCGGTTCGAAGTAGTGGCGAAGAGGCCAAAAGTATTCGCGAGTTCTCCTGCTTAACAAGCTCGTGCTGTCTACCAATACCCTTGCTGGACCAATACTCTTGATCGCTGATCGAAGCACGGGTGATTTTGCTGTAAGTTAGAAGACGTCTTTTCACCTGATCTGCGAATGCAGTCAGTGTTAAGTAGTCATAACCGTAAAGACTAATGCTCCTGTTCATAGAAGCAGCATCAAGGACGTTACTGAACCCCCTATCAACGCCATAAATATTAAACTCGGCTAATCCGACTTTCAGAACTGCACGTTCTACTCTCCTTTTTAAGTTTATCGCCAATTGATTTGACCGGTCAAAGGACTTGAACAGAACATGAATAATTGCCTGATTGCCCGAATTAGCAGTTACAGTATATCTCTCAACGCCCTCCGCACCCTCTACAGCATTTTCCACCACCCGCAACACTCTTGCAATCTGTCCTATTGTAGTTCCCTTCGGCATACTCGCCTGTATATATATACTGGGCGAGCTCGTTTCAGAATTCCACGACTTTGGGGTATATCCTTTGGAAAAAAGTTGTAGCAGACCTCCGCAAAGTACATCCAACCAGGGACGAATGTGACTGACATATGGCTCCGAACCAAAAGTACCGTTATATGATTTAGAGACGATATTGTCTCCCTCGAGGCTACGTGGCAACAAAAAAAAAGGCATCCCAAATATCAGAATAAGCACGGCACAAAGCTTCTTCCTGTGTGACATCAAGCGAGTTATGAAACGGATGTAAATACTATTCCATCTGACAATTCTCTTATATCGCTGGATTGGTATCCTCACCCTCTGAGTACCGTTGACGGTCGTTGACACTAGAGCGGGCACCAGCAAAGCTGCAACAATGACAGACACAAAGACCCAGACTATCGTTATCCATGCAAAATTCTGAAACCACTCAGCTATTTCCCTAGTGGTAAGAAGAGTGATGCTAACTGTCCCGACTATTACCATAGCACTCCCAATCATTGTCAAAAGTACCGGATAACGCCTGGAACTTCTGCAATGCTCAATCATAACAATTGCATTGTCGAAAGTCAAACAAACTGCCACAGACAGCCAGGTTATCGAATAAATGTCAATCTGTAAGCCCAGAAAGAAAAAGACAAGCAGCGATATCAGAACATTACATAACGTTGCATACACGAGTGCCAGGGCGTACGCAACGTTTCGGGTAGAAAAGAAAAGAAAGACCGTAACAATCAATAGGGAACATGCAACCTGAAATAAAAAACCCTCTAATTTCTTGACAAGTTCTCCCCCCTCGTCCGTAAGAACATGAAAAACGAAACCTTTCGGTAGCTTGCTTCGGAAGCGCCCCACAGCCTGTTTAATATACTTTCCCAGAAAAAAGTAATTTGACTGATCCAATGCGAAGATGCTAACGACTAATGCGTCACGTCCATTCACACGAAATATTGACTGATCTACTGAGCGACGAAAGTTCAGTTCGGCTAAATCTCCCAAACGGGTTACGCCCCCCCCTGAGGATTTGATGGGTAACAGCTCCCAAACCCGTCGAAAATCCAGTACATTAATAATCCGCAGCTGGATAGTACCAGACCGAGGGCTATCCCCGCCCATCTTGACTTGAATAGTTCCTAAATCACTATTTGAAAGGTACGGACGAATCTGTGCCAAAGCGTCATCCACCGAAATTCCCAACCGGAGTAACAGCGCAGGGTCGAGTTCCAGGTACCAATTGACTTCCGGCTTGTTGTGGATCTCAATTTTGTAGATTTGCTCTATTGCAGAAAATTCAGGAGTTAGCTGACTATTTATAACCTCATAAACATTTTCGACTGTCGAAGACGCAATTGCGAAGGATGCAATAGGTTTGCTTGATGCGGAGGATGTTGGTCTGTTGCTAACAACCGGATGACTCACTCCTTTGGGAAGTTTGCTATAATACTGCCGGACGACGGATGTTATCTCGTATCTGATTTCCTGGTACTTCCTCCGTGAGTCAATCTCAATCACCAGACTTCCTCTACCCACTGTCGATGTGGAAAAGACATTTTTAATACCTCTAATCGTCGAAATAATCCCCTCCAATTTTGCGGTAACATTGGTCTCGACCGCACTTGGGCTCGCATTCTCCCAAGTAAAATCGATATAGATCGCATCTTGTGCCTGCTTACCTGCACCGTTCGAAACGTTCAAGAACGGTGAGACGAGCAACCCGGCACTTGCCAAAAAGATAAATAATAGAATAGTGCTAAAAGGGGACAAAATAGCTCGCTTGATCAAAGTTGCTCGATTGGCCGTGAATCAATCTTTACAAACGAGTCGTGCGCAAGGGTAAGATTATTAGAAACAATTACTTTCTGATCCCCATTTAAGCCCGATTCGATACATATGTAGCCCCGATTTTCATTTCCGGTCTCGACATAGTTCCATTTTGCCCGGCCACTATCGAAAGTGAACACCACCGACCGATTGTCCCGTCTCACGACAGCTGCTTTCGGGACATACATTTTATCTTTCATTTGCCTTTTAACTATAACCTCGACGTTCATTCCGGAAAGAAGCCTGCCGCGAACATTTTTTATGATGCCGTATCCCCTGACAAGCCCCGACTTCTCAACAACAGGGTTTATGTGAGTTACTGAACCCTCAACTACAACTCCATTTGCCGCGACTACCTCGATGACCGTGCCCGGCGAGAACTTGTCCAACTCACCTTCCAATAAAGTAAATTCTACACGCATTTCGCTTTCATCCAGCAGCGTGCAGAGCTCATCGTTAACCTGCGCATCATTGTGAGCAGATTTGCTCAAATTAGCTACCGTACCGGCGAATGGCGCAGTCACCTTAGTTTTCCCCAAATTCTGCTGGACCTCGTCGTAATCGAATTGCGCCGTGAGATATCCACTTTTTATTTTTGCCATTCGCAATATCGACCTCGGCACACGAAGTGTATCGGCAATTCGGTAACCATAATCAATCAGTCGATCATCTAAATCCACAGTCGCCTTTTCCAACACCAAACGGGACCGGCGACTTTGATTTTCGAGCTCGTCTCCTCGCAGCACAGCCAAAACCTGTCCTTTATCAACATGCTCACCGCCAACTATTCTGATTTCTTGAATTTGCTCACTTATCCTGAATCGAAGGACGGCTTGCTTATTTGCGCTCAAACGCCCGTTGCAAATAATCTCCGATTCAAACCCTCCAATAAGTACACTACCAATCTTGACTACTGTAGTATCCTCAACCTGGTCGCCGGAGCCAAATCCCAAATCATCTTCACCCGACTGTTCAATTGAACTGCAAGAAAAGAATAGAGCCGCCAAACAAAGTAGAACTAAAAAAGAGGAAACCCGCATAAAACGCTTAAAACATTCAACGATTACATCAGCAGCGATTTGAAATACACCTTCGTTTGATCCGGGAACAAACTATTCGGAATAAACATAGATGATACCTTTCCCCTATCCAACACAAATGCATAACTTGTATTATCGTTTTCCAGGTCGTTGGGAATTTTCCCCTTTGAAAGAAATAGAACCTTGCAGTTTACCTCGGCGATTTTGTACCATTTTAAAAAATACATATAATCAGAATAACTAGCAAGTACCAAAATATCGTATCGCTTGCTCAATTCCGGAGTCCTGTTTAGCGTTTTGAACAATTCATCAGTGCAAGAGTTACACCCAATGGCGGTATACCTGATAACAAGTTGCTTCCTCGTGTCTGCTTTGGAGAAAATCTTGACGGGATTCAAAAAAGCAGTATCAGTTACTTCATAAGCATCATCAATTGGAGGTATATCCTTATGTAAACTCGGCCTATATCCAATAGAAAGCAATAATTTAAGATAGTCATTTTCGCTTGAAACTTTTGTCAAAGAGTCACTTAATTTACGTGAAATGTTTTCCGAATTTCCCCCATCTACCTTGCATGAAATAAAAAAAATAGCAGAAACAAATATTAACAATAGTTTACGCATTTTTTGAAGCCAGTTTTAATTTTACGAGAAGAAAGCTATTAAATTTTGGATCCACATATTTTTTTAATGACGATTCACCCAACAAATGTTTAGAAAGCATTAGAGAGTTAATGAATCCAATCAAATATCCGTCTCCCGATGAAGTTAGCACTGGTAAAATCATGTTGTATTTTTTTGTTTCCGTAAAATAACGCGCATTTATTTGATTGCGAGAGTTATTCTTGTCAATGATAGTTTGAAACCCTTTTCCATTTTTCATAGATGAGAGAACAACATGGTCATCGTCTTCCACCCAGTCTCCATAGCAATAAGAAAAATTAGACAGCAATTTATTTTTCTCCCGCGGATGAACCTTTCTATCTTTGAAAACAAATTCGTTGCTCTTCACTATTCCCTGAAATTTATCCCAATCCAAAGCATTTTCCGAAAATTTCATTTCAGTAACAGACTTGAATTCCCCGTTAACAATGTTATAAACATTATTATCGTACGGCCTGATAAATCTTACAGTATCTCCATAAACATGGAATTGCGAGTTGAATGCAAGTATGTTTGCACCTTTGATATCCTCGAAATATTGCAAAAAACCCTTTTTCGCCTTCAGTTCGTCATCTAGGACTTCTAACTGATAGTTACGGGAATCCAAAGTTGTATTGTAGGCATTCAAGGTGGAGTATGCTAGAAAGTCCCTGCTTCCCGGGATCCGAAATAAGTTGTGATACAAATTTGTTTCACCCTTCTGAGTATCAACTAGATCAAAAGCACTATTATAGTGATACACCTTCTTCTGAGCAAAATCATATGCGTCAAATGTCCCATCATTATTCGCCCAGCAATCGTCAATCTGCAAAGCCTCATGTGGCGCCTTTCCAATTCCTAGTATTTGCTTTTTAAATTGCCCCTCGCTATCAAAAAGCAATATCTGTGGAGCATTCACACGATCATGCACAACAAATTGCCCGTTGTGATAAAAAACTTTATATATATCTCCCAAATAATGTCCTTTTTGCTCTATCAGGGGGATCACCTCGATACTTTCGATTTTATCGGAAAGATCATATGATTCAATCAATTCAGCACTTTTAATCTGAACATTGTTTCGTGGTAGCGTGCTCACCAACTCATCCCATTTACCACCCGATTGCTTACATGCGTCCAGAGAAATACATAGCCAAATCAATACAATAGAAGGAAATAATCTAAACTTCATAATTGTAAACAAATCTTATTTATTAATCTATATTTAGAAATAAAAACCAGCCGAAACAAACTAATTATTCATTTCGGCTGGTAATTCCTACGGGTTAGTAGGCTGTACACAATGCCGCTCATAAGTGGCATTCCCATTACCACACTCGGTGTAAGTACAGTTAGTTGGAGAACCATATGTACCGGTAAAGTTACATACAATTCGCTCCCCACCCGACCAAATAATATTTCCGGCACAGCTGATAGTAGTAGTGTAGTAACAACCGTTACCACCACCGCCTCCGCCGCTTCCACTAGCCAGTGTTTCCATTGACACGGCGGTCAACAAACCAACACTAAGTGTCGCAATCTCGGCGGCGACAGCAATTTTTTTTAACACTCTGCTCTTGTTTGACATAAAAATTATGGTTAGATAAGTTTACCTCGCTAAGGTATCTCGTAATGCAGCAATCAATCAATAGCCATTTTCATTTTTTTTTGGCTATACATTCCCGCAAACTCCTAGTCCGTCAAAAAAAGCCATGGAACATTGGAAAAAAGGCAATTAATGAGCGAGTTTTTGCCCCCATCAATGTTCAGTTTTCTTTTAATATTCTTCCTGTGGTTTTTTATTGTCTCAATACTTATGTCAAGTATTTCCGACACTTGCCAGTTATCTTTCCCCAGTACAATCAATTTGGCAATCAACTTTTCCTTCTTAGACAGGGTTGACAGCGTTGTGCCGGACGAGTTTTCTATCGACTTCTTTATGGATATCGACAAATAGATCGAAGAATTTATCAATATTTCTGAAATATCATCCAATGCATCTAAAAGGTCATCTCGATACACAAATGAGATGTCAGGAATAGAGAAAATTTGTGCACAAAAAATAGATGACAAATCATCAATAATGTAAAGACGTCGAGGCACATAGGCATTAAGGCAACTTAGTTTTTCAATCCACTGTGTATACTTATCCAAAGAAACATCGTAACCAAAGAATACAACACCCGGAGTTTCAATAAATCCTTGTGCATTAAATTCAAGTGAAGTGAAGTAGGCCGCTGCACAGTTCGATTTGTTTTTTTGAAGAAGCAAAGTCAAAGCCGGCCCCAAAAAGCCATTATCCGTAACAACCCGATAATTCATCAATTTTAGCTTAGTTGAAGATCATCAATACTACACTCATGTCTCTTATAGTCAATCACTTTCTCAAAAAAAGCTAATAGATCGTTGACGTTGTGATCAAATGAAATTTCGTGCCGTGAACACCATATTTGCTCCCTGATCTTTTCCATCTCCACAGAGTTCGAAAGCAAAGCCCCAATCTGGTCAAATGAATTGAATTTCACGGCATAACCCTTCTTATCCAGAAGGCTCTCCGTCGCGCAGACATGGCGGGAATTATCCTTAATGAGTACTGGAAGCCCAGCACAAATCAGCGTCGGTATCCTAGCAGGAATATTAAGCTCATTCCAGGTGGCGCGAAGCAACTCACCGAAATTACTGCAATCGTATACGTGCCCCCAACCCGCATCATATTGGGATAGCTCCTCAACCCAGTCAAATGGTTCGCAGTTGTCGTGAATATGCAAATATCCTGGTGCCAAAAGATTTGCCTCGTTAATCCATTTTCGCCAAACATTCTGCTGGAAATTTCCGTAAAAATGCACGTGAACATTATCCCGCGAGAGAATCGCCAGATGATCAGGATGAATCCCATATGGTCTGCCCACTACTACTGTGTGAAGACTTCCCTCACTTAGCGATAAGCGAGGCTTTCTTTCAGTTTTAAACCAGTCAATTTTCGGAAGGTCACCATCTAGTATATACGTCGGCGCTGCGGTGGCTCCGACAATGTCGTCGAACCAAGCCTTCATAGTCTCATTAAGGTAAATACAACCGTCGGCACTTCTATACAGCCGTATCAGGTCCTCCCAGCTACCGGATTGTCTACAATAGAACGGACTTTCCTTAAAATGCCAAACCAAAGGTATTTTCGGAAACTGCGCCCGGACCGATGTCACGAGATGAACGGAGCTATAATTCAACAGGCCATAGATAATGTCCGGCTGGATCTCATTAATTTGATCAAACGAGGTCAGTGTCGTGACATTTCCAAAAGGGAATGGCCCCACAGAACAAAGAAATCCGGATGCCTGAATCCACAACCCGAATAGCGAGTGCCCTGCCTGCTCAAAGGCCAATATCCGCTCAGGATTGAAGGATAACTCCCCCACAAGTAAAATTTTCAGTCCGCGCCCTTCCCTAGTAACCTGTACATCTTCTAACTCATCAACGATTGCCTGCTCCTCAATGTAGTTCCCGGATCCGATAAAAGTAATAGGATCGGAGACACCATAGAATTGCTTATAGGTACTTATCCCCCCACCGTACAATTCACTGATCAGTTTGCTCCGCTGACGTGGGTGGTTCACCCATTCGGCAGTGACCTCACCACTAGGTACAAACCGGCCAAGTGAAGAAAGCTTTTCCCAATACATGATCTCCAAGTCCGCGGTGACAAGCTCGCTTCGCTCAATCCATCTCTCCGCGACTTTTCTGTGCATAACCTGCACCAGCTGCAATGCAGTCCCATCTATCTGCCCCAATGTCTGCAGCGGCGTACTTGACGAAAGCGTCTCTGAATAATTGAAGAGCGTCCCCGAAAATGCAAGCAAAACTCCAGGATCCGCGAGCACTGAAATCAGCGAACCTAAATGATCCTCAAAGAATATGTCGTCGGAAGGCAAGTATGCTACGAGCTCATACCGGGCCTCATCGATACCTCTATTCAGAGAGTATCCAAGACCCATATTGACTTTATTACGAAGATAACGGTAGTCAATATCCAGGGCACAAGTGCGCAAAATTTCGTCCGTATCGTCCGTACAGCCATCGTTAATGATTATCAACTCCCAATTTTGATAACTTTGCCTACGAAGGCTGTTAAGCGCCCGAAGAATAAAGGTCGATTGATTGTAGGTGGGCATTAACACGGAAACACCGGGCATTTCGGCAGTTGAAATACTCTCCAAATTTATCATAATTTATTTGTAAAGGTAGTTTTTAAGTTGATCCGACAAATACCTCAAAATCGCCGTCTCAGAAAGGTTCGCTTTTGCAAAAGATAAAGCGGACTCGGCAATCTTTTCCACGTCTTTCTCATGCGCCCTGGCCCATTCATACTGCTCTACCAGGTCACTCAAATCTGCCTTGACGGGTA
This sequence comes from Dyadobacter sp. 50-39, assembly GCA_001898145.1. Taxonomy (GTDB): domain Bacteria; phylum Bacteroidota; class Bacteroidia; order Cytophagales; family Spirosomataceae; genus Dyadobacter. Next base: position 5,499 of record MKSR01000028.1, on the reverse strand, counting down.
TAAAATGTGCATATGGGCGTAGTTCAGGATAAAAATGATCTTGCTTATCTTCGGTTCTTTCAACTAAAAAAATCGGACGGCCGCTAAACAACAGAAATTTTAACCGACCGCTGTATCCGAAAGCTCCACAATCAACTAGAAATCGGTATTTTGTATGGTCTGCCAGTGACACAAAATAAGTATAGCTGTGCATCTGCCCGCGCGCCGAGTTCCGCAACCAGTTCATGGGAACGAACATAAAATCGTTTCTATTTTTGTTACCAATTTCGATTAACTTGTAGCGAAGGTCTTGCGTTCTGGGATTACCGATCCAAAACATTTTGTCTACTTCCCACGGCTGAGAGCCCGCATGAGCTATCGAATTTATTGTCTCAATATAGTTGATGATACCGACTTCAGGCCATTTAATAAACGTATAGTCCGGGCAAACTACAACTCCAGAAGCCCGCGTAAACCCAAACGTCAATGAGTTACCAATGGGGGAAGAAACATCATCAAGAGAAATACAAAAATGGCGGGTAGCAATTTTCCCCATTTGAATTTGCTCAAATGCAAGATTAAACATTGTTATGACCGAATCCACCCGCGATTCGTACCCTCCCACAGCAGTATAGGTTACGCTATTGTCTGCGTTAATGTGTACTTCTATGTGCGACATAATCCCCTTTAATTTAAATTACCAGTTTAGTGACCCGAACATTTCAAGATAACGGTCAGCCATTCGTCGGCTATCAAAATCAATCAACGCCTTTTTTTTGCCGTTCTCGGAAAGTCTCCTCGCTAATGATTCATTTGTCAGAAGTAAAATAATTTTCTGGCTAAGCTCCTCCGGCAACAAGTAAATCATCTTATTTTCATCTAAATAGTAATTGATTTTTAGCGCATCCTCATCATCAACAAAAACTTCGTCCATTCCTTCAACCGCACTCACGACCATTGGAATATTACTCAGTCTCATTTCAATTGCCGAGATACTACATTGTTCTTGTAAGGATGGCATTACTCCCAGGTTAGCAACCTGATAGAGCGCTAAAACCTCAGATCGAGGTAACTCGCCTGTAAATGTTATTTTCGTCCAGATATTAGATGCTGCTTTCAAATACTCTCTGTAGTCACCATTTCCTATAATAAGAAGCCTTGCGTCAGGCAAATCTTTCAAAACAGAATGGAATGCCTGTACTAGGTAATGAACTCCCTTTTCCTTGACAAGTCGTCCAGAAAATAAGATGATTTTTTCTTTATGGTCTATATGGAACTTGCTTCTAGCTTCGAGCACATTTAGTCCGGTTTTGAGCGAATCAATGGATACCCCGTTATATATCGTTATGACCTTTTCAGCTTCTATGGATAATGTGTTTACCAAGAAATCCGCAGCCTGCTTTGTAACCGTAACAACCTTGTCAGCTAGTCGGGCGATTTCTTGTTGATAAATCGTCGCCTGAAAAGCTAGCGGATGGTACCCTCTATTTCCACTGACCCAAACCGCATTATAGTTTTCATAAGTCGTGCTGACATAAGATTTCCAGGAAAAATTGTGATGAACGTAAACAAGCTTGGCCGAAAGCATGTCCTTCAACAGTCTGCAAATCTCGAGATGGACGACGGTATTGCATAGCAGGACAATACGCTGTTTTCCATCAAGAAAAGGGAAAGCAATCTCAACAATACGCTGAGCATAAACATGTTGAACAACAAAATCTTCCCCAGTCAGGAAAAGTTTATTTTCCGGTCTTGGTATCTCAAGCCATTCTTCACCACCTTCAAAAGAATGCCTGACTTCGTCGACATGGTCACAATCCATACTTAATCGAAAAAGGTTAAGCTCATTTGAAGTTTGAAGTTCCCCAATCAAATTTTCCACGAACGCCCCCATTCCAAAGTGACCTGTCCGAGCTGTGCAAAAAAGTGTCACAAGCGTAATTCTTTCGGTACTATTTCGCATCACCCCTCGTTAGTTACTAGTATTTTTGCTTCCTCAAAAAAGAATCCAAAGAAATTCAACCACAAATATCTCTTTGAGTCAATAGACCACAACGACAACAAAACTGCTGACATTCCTCCATCAATCCCAATGGGAATAGCTTTTGCTTGATTATCGTATGGAAACAGCTCTTTTGGGCTTCTATTTTTTAACAATAACATAATCCCATCATAGATGCTCGATAAAAAATGTTCCGCAAAATAGGTACCCTTAGTTTCTATCAGGATAGCAACAAACAGTGAATATAGAGCACCGTTTGCAATACCTAACTCCGACAGTTTTGTAGACGCAGATACAATGAATTCACCAAAAAAAACATTGAGTTCTGTCTGCAAACTATTTAATCTATCGGTCTGATACATCACGAAAAAAGCCTGCATCTTATCCCAAGAAAATCGTGAGTCTGCTAGCGATTCGAGAATCCCTGCCCTTAGATGGTCGCAAGTAGTTTCGCATCTTTTTGAAAATTGCGGAATTTTTGCCAATTCACTGATAAATAAAAGACAACCAGATCTCCCATACCATAAAGAAATATCATAACTATCCCCATCCTTCGATAATATGCATTTTTCAAGAGTGTTGTATATAGAATCAAGTTGATTTAAATAGAGGTTATAACTTTGGGTATTATATTTTTCTCGCTTTAATCGCTTTAAAAAATAGATCCCATAACCTGATAATCCTGATGCCAAAGATATGTCAGTGATTCCAGTATTGGCCAAAAACTTAGAAATATTTAACTCAACATCTGAAAAAATATCTATCGAACTTTCATCAAGCACTCCTCTTTCGACCAAATAATCTATCAAAATTCCAACACCAGTGAGCCCATAACCTAGTGAAAATAATCTATTGAAATTGATTTGTTCAATTAAATCGCTCAAAAAATTTACGGAAACCTCGTTCCGATAGTACTTATTTTTATGCTCTGAAAAAAGAAGGATTGCGGATGACTTTCCATCCAAAATCCCAATTCTATCATCAAAAGCCGAGTTTAGATGGGCATAGTGGATATATTTCTCCCATAACGCATCAATTGGCAATTTTTCCATAGGGTGGATAAAATAACAGTGTTATAAATATTCCAAAACTCTCGCATCTACAAAAAGACCTACAGCATATAAGAGTTGAATTAACGGCGTTTGACCTCTCCTAAACCCATATTTTTTTTTCTTTTCTTTACTAGTGCCATTTCCAACTTACATACCCTACTGATTACCAAATATCTACATAAAACTAAAAATGGTATAATACAATTACATCTCCATTTTCAATGCGATAAATTTTTCAGCAAAACCATGCAAAAGTGGAGATTACAATCAACTTTTAAGAGCACTAATTTCCAAATTTAGAGCTGGTAAGGTAAACTATGACTTGTGCCTGATACAATATAGGTAACTGCTTTTCAAAATTTAAAAAATGGCTGTTTCCTGTATCAATTCAACTTTTTATTACGATGCGATCGCTGGAAAGAAGTTTGGAGCCAAAATCCTTTTTGTGCTGGATCCGAAAATCAGCCGTTCTCCAGCAGAGGACCACTCGATGTACGCCGGAACTTCAACAGACGACAGTACATCGCGACAATTCATCTCAGCAAACCAAATAAATTTGGCATTGTCTTAACCGATATCCATAAGCCTATCAAAACCCTCTTTCTCGCCTGAAATCCACGAAAACCCACATTAAAAGAACTCTTTTCAGGCCGATTAATTCTCGGAATAGTAACAAACAGAGCACATCCGAGTCTATTTACAGTCGGGATTGGCATAACGCCCTCGACCAAAAGCATCCCCTCTGGACGAAGAAGCAAATAATCATATCCTAAGGTGCCAGCGCATTCGCTCGATATTTACTGGGTACAATTTTATGGCGGTATAATTTAATTAACATAGCAAAATTTGACTATATGTAACCAAATTTTGATTTCCTTAACTCAAATTGGCCTTTTGTTCAACTATACTGCTGCCTCATTTTTCTTGGGGAGACAATTACCCGCCAAGTCACCCTTCTTTTTAAGACCAAGTTCAGGATGTTCAGTATCCTGAGTTATGACCTAAGATCGCCTATCAGCCAGGTGCATCAGTTTTTGAAATTGCAGTAGGCCAATGCGCAAGTATTTACTGAGATCCAGAAGAAGGAACAGTGACAAAATCCAGACCGCTACCGGCTCGCTGCAGGAAGCCATGGAGGAACTATTAATGTGGTCAAAAACGCAGATGAGTGCGTTCAATATCCAGATAAAGCCAGTCGAAGTACTTCCAATTATGACTGAAACGCTGGATTCGGTACAATTGAATGTGGAGGCTAGCCATACCGAAATTGAAATAATATTCCAGCCCACTTTAGTTAATACCGACGAATACTTTTTGCGGACCATCCTGCGAAATCTTCTCCAGAATGCGATCAAGTCGGCGGGGCGGAATGGAAAAGTGAGTATGGGGTGAACACAGGCCATCCGGGAAAAAGCCTGTTATCTAAAGCAAAGATGCCGTTTTTACACAAGCCGAATATGAAGCAATCCTGTCCGATGATGTCTCATCAGGATTGAATGGGTTGGGGCTAAGATTGGTCAATGACCTGTCTGTAAAAGTAAGCGCGAAAGTATCTTTTTCCGCTGCGGAAAATCGGATAAGAGCAATTATCGATTTCCCGGGTTGAGGATTGGCTATTCTGCATACCGTTTATCGCTGACCTCCCCCGTCAAACGAGGCAGTTGAAAGCCAGAGATTTCCGGTGCCAAAACAGTTTGCCATTTGATCAAATCATAGTTAGATTTGCCCTAAGTTGCAGCCCAAATAAATAAAGGTGAGCAATTCGGTGAGCAGATCTTTTTCTTGTTTTTAAGATATTGATTTGCAGATGATTATGAGGATATGTTTTGTCCCTCTCTCTCTGCAGTACATGATGTCAAAACATTCAAAAACCCCGTTTAAACGCTTTAAACGGGGTTTTTGCGTTTTTCAGGCTTACCAAAAAATGCAAGAAATCCCAATGAAAATGTAGGGTATCATGGAAGTGACAAAACTGAACAAAAACTTCCATAACATATGCACTAACTGGCTGATCAAAAGATGTTTACACTCTAAACATCTTTACTTTCAATTGTAACAATTCGATTTTTGTTCATCTTAAACATTCTTTACTATGTTGGAAACAAGCTTCGGGTTGATTTTCTTTTTGAAAAAGCCCAAACCCGAATTAGCGGGTGGAATGCGCTATGTCTATTGCCGAGTCACCGTCAACGGCATCCCAAAGGACATCTCTACAAAAAGAATTTGGCATCCATCCAAGTGGAGCGTCGGCGCGGGTCGGGCGACAGGGAACAAGGAGGATACCAAAACGCTGAATGCCTACTTGGATACGCTAACTTCCAAAATTTATGAAGCAAAGCGATCCTTGATTGAGGCGAATAAAGAGGTTACCTCAGAAGCCATCAAAAATATTCTTTTAGGAAGAACTGAGGGTGGGAAAACTATCTTGCCTATTTTTCGAGAACACAACGATCAGATTGCTGCATT
>MKSR01000027.1 GCA_001898145.1 Dyadobacter sp. 50-39 | reverse complement strand
GAAACTGCTTCTGCAGCTTTTTTCTGCTACCGGCCGCCAGACAATTAGGTGGTCAATTTGCCACGGAATCAGGTGGTCAACTTCTCCGAAATACCCACCCTATACTTACGGAAATGAAGCCAATTTTATCGACCGTCTCCTGGCTGATTCTTTATGCATTGTTGTACCGATCGATCACCCCCGGAATGGCACAGCACAAATTGATTGTCGTTGACCCGGGACATTTTCACGCAGCACTTGTTCAGAAAACACGTTATCCGGGTGTTGATCCAGTTGTTCATGTATATGCGGAGAAAGAGAGCGATCTGGCTGATTATCTTGCTAAAATAAGAAGTTACAACAGCCGGGCCGACTTCCCGACAAACTGGGTGGAGGAAGTCTATACGGGGGCCAACTTTTTGGATAGTATGCGCACCGGGAAAAAAGGGGATATAGTTGTACTGGCCGGTAACAACAAAAAAAAGATCAGCTACATTAAAGAAGCCATGGACGCAGGCCTGAATGTTCTCGCCGATAAGCCTATGGTGATTGACCCACAGGGATTTGAAATACTGAAGGATTTATTCTCGGCCCCTCAAAAGAAAAACCTCTTACTATATGATATAATGACCGCCCGATACGGCATTGTCAATATCCTCCAAAGAGAGCTAGCGCAAATCCCTGGTATTTTTGGTAAGCTAGAAAACGGGACACCGTCCAATCCTGCAATTATCAACGAAAGCAAGCACCACTTTTTCAAAATGGTATCCGGAAAGCCTTTGCTTAGACCGACATGGTTTTTCGACGTACTTCAGCAGGGGATGGGGATTGTCGACGTAGGCACACATTTGGTCGATCAGATCCAATGGAGCGGATTTCCGAATGTCATGCTTGATTATCAGAAGGATATAGACATGATTTCTTCAAAAATAAGTTCTACTCCTATCACCCTTGCTAAGTTTAGATCCGTAACTGGGGCAGGGGAGTTTCCTGAATTTCTCCGTCAGGCAGTCACGGACTCCGTTCTCCAAGTTTACTCAAATGGTGTGATCGACTATCGGCTTAAAGGCGTTCATGCAAGAGTTGAAGTAAGGTGGGGGTTTCGGGCACCCGAAGGAGAAGGAGATACCCATTACTCGGTAATGCGCGGTTCAAAAGCGGATCTGGTTATCAGACAAGGGTTTGAACAACATTTTAAGCCTGTTCTGTATATCGAAAATCACCAAAAAGATACAGCCTATGAAAAAACACTAAAAAAACATTTCAAAGCTGTAAAGGACCGATTTCCCGGAGTTGAACTGGAAAAAACCGTGAAGGGTTGGCGGGTTGCTGTGCCCGCCAGGTATTTTCAAGATCATGAAGAAAGTTTCGCAAGGGTGGTCAGTCAGTACCTATCGTTTCTGAAAGAACGCGCTCTACCCGATTGGGAAATCCCAAACATGCTTGCCAAGTATTATATACTAACCCAGGCGATGAAGAACGCAGTTAAAGTCGCCCCCGAAAATAGTGAGGCTGCTGCCGACCGGAAGGAATAATGATATCTGGTGTCGGCTATGTTAAAATAAACAACCTATTGAAATTCAAACAGATGAAAAATTTTTATTGCGGAATTGCATTTCTCCTGACATCCATCGCGGGGTATTCGCAGAACAAAAATGCACCTGATCAAAAAATCAACGTAGTGGTAATTGGGGCACATCCCGATGATTGTGATCTTGGTGTCGGCGGTCTGGCAGCACACTATTCCACACTCGGACACAACGTAAAGTTCGTCTCGCTCACGACTGGCGACAAGGGGCATCAAGAAATGAGCGGCGGCCCCCTGGCCCGGCGTCGGATCCAGGAAGCGGCAGAAGCCGGGCGGCGCCTCGGTGTAATTTACGAGGTTCTTGATTGCCCATCGGGAGAACTGCTCCCAACTCTGGAGAACCGCCTGAAAATCATAAAAATTATACGGGAATGGGAAGCCGATATTGTTATTTCCCATCGCCCCAACGACTATCATCCCGACCACCGGAACACATCAATTCTGGTACAGGATGCCGCCTACACTGTAATTGTCCCTAATATGCTGCCCAGCGTACCTCCTCTCCGTAAAAACCCTGTTTTCCTGTATATCCGCGACAGGTTTCTAAGGCCAAATCCGCATAGGCCGGATATCGCTGTCGAGATTGCTTCCGTCTTTCAAAAAAAATTGGCAGCTCTGGATGCCCATGTCTCTCAGGTTTACGAATGGCTGCCCTGGACGAACGGATATCTCGAACAGATTCCAAAAGACACTGACGAAAGAAAAAACTGGCTCAAAAACTGGGTTTCCCCCCGCTACGTCGTGACAAATGAGATAAGGCAATCCCTTGTCAAGTGGTATGGTCAGGAAAAAGGCTCTTCAATCCAAATGGTAGAAACCTTCGAAATAACGGAGTACGGAAGTCAGCCTGATGAGGCAGAAATAAGAAGACTGTTCCCTATGCTGGCTAAGTAAAGCCGATATGTATGGGAGGGAGTCTGGAAAATCAAATATTTCAACTGCCATTTTCGGTGATAGGTAAAGACATCGTAGAAACGCAGAAATTGTACTGGACACCGGACTATGATTGAATCAGTTTTTGAAAGCTTTTCTCAGTGTTTTTAGAAGCTGTGGAGTGGGCAATGTGTAAGCTATGGAGTCTGTGCCGGTAAATTTGTCGTCAGACTCCCTGTAATAGGTTTCGGGATGGATGAAGCATAAGAAGTTTTTACGATCGCTTTTGATGAGAATCGTGCGTCCCTCCACAGGTCGCCACAGCAAGACTAAGATTTTCTTTGACGTTTTGGGTAGATTTGCCGGCATGGCTCGAAACCGCGAAGCAGGTAGTGTGTGATGACATTTTACAGTAGAGTGAGTTCGGTCTCTGGCTTCTTGTTTATAGTTTCTATTCAATCAACTGAGGTTTAAAAATGATTGAGATTAGAAGAAATGAGTAGGACTACCTACGCTACCATTGTATTTACGACGACGAAATCATCAGACAAAAGGAGTTCGAACCGAACTTGGAGGCAGTCCTGATCGGCAACGCGATGCAATGCAGGTGTGAGAACCTACTTTCGTTCAGTTCTAGCGTGCGCATAAAAAAAACAGCCACCATAGTTACATGCTTCAACCTGAAAAAATACTTCAAATCACTTACAAGAAGAACTCAAAAAAGCGAAGTGTTAGAAGCTAGAAAGCCTGTTATCCGCACGTACATCCGTACTTCTACTGTTTTTCCTGTCTTTTGCTACTCATTCTAAAAAGTATCAGGCAATTAGAGATTGTGAACATTTTACATAACTAGTTCTGCAACAGCCACCACCGTATAATCGAACATGTCCAGAAACGAACAGTTCTTAACCGTGTATGACAATGTAGAAAGGGGCCGGATTAAATGTACCAGACCCTTTCTACATTGTTATTTTGGTGGCTTGGCTAAACCGCTGACGCTGCGTCGGCTGGCTTTGGTTTTCTACCGCGCGGCTTGCCGGTGTACGGTTCCTTGGGTGCTTCCTCCCCTATTGCCAACTCGAAACCAATTACTCCTTCTGAGTAGTTGAATATGGTTACTGTAAAAATGTGCTTTACCGCCTCGTAGTCTACACCGCCTCGTTTCAAAATAACTGCGAGTGGTATTCCTGAGCCGCGGCCCACTTTCGAAAATGCAAATGCCCCCTCTTGCTCATCGGTCGGGATCAGATACAACGACTTTATTTTTCTTTTCCCTTCGGCTGTGCCCACTTTGAAAAGAGCGGTTGCTGGCTCTACGTCAATTTCTTCAAGGGTAGTCTTAGGGAAAACTAGCGTTCCTGTCTCAGAAATATAACCGGATGGCTTAGCCTTGGCCTTCACTGCCGCCTTTGAAACCGGCTCCCTATTCTCTTCGGGCGAGAAAAATTTGATTTGAGGTATCTTCATTTGAAATGGTTTATTAGTGAATTAAGGTTGTCTACAAATTGGAACGATCGCAGTGGGTGGGAGAATGCTGCCGGCGACTGATTCGGTAATACGCTGTGCCAGGGCTGTCTACAATTTCCATCCGCATAGCCCGACGATTAGATGAAACGGATATTCCGATGCCCTTTCAAGGCCGCATCCAAATCAGCATATAGATCTACCACGGTCTTATCGTAAGGGTAATCTGTATTGTTCAGAAGCCAATAAAGACATGTCCTGGTTATTTCCCAATCCTGGGTACCCATCGTGTTCATATCGGAAACTATCCGTTTGACCCGACCTGGCGGGCAATCTCATCGAGTGTGCGCTGTTCTAGCCGGGCGAGTTTGTCGCGCGCATCTTGCAACTGTTGCTTTCTATTATGTTCCTCGTTCATTTTGCTGGGTTTCAACTTAATTTCATAATCATTGTGTGCTTTGAAGATAACCAGCCATTACTAAAATCAATGCGGTAAAACCAAAAAGTACGCTCAACAGGGTGACCTTCGTCTTGGTGAATGGTTGGCTGCCAGACCAGGCCCGGTAAAAGGTCAGCATCAGCACTAAACCGATTACCCCACCGGCCACAAAAAACAAGTCTGCCAACTCTACTCCTTCCATTGTTGTACTTTTTTAAGTTCTATAAATATTTTGATTCCGCTCTTGCGTCGTGTCTCCTTCTTTAACATAAAACCCATTATGCGAATGAACCCTGATTTACTCGGTTTTGTTCTATTTTTCATCAGTTCCCGGTGAAAAAAAATTTGTACTTTTCATATTCCCTTCGACCCAAAAAATCAGTCCTCGTCTTTCTAAAATTCGTTTGATGACCCTTTTCGTCAATAAATAAAAGCTTATCTCCGGCTACACAAATAGGCTTATAATCAGCTTACATTAATGGCCCAACCGAGGTCTGCGCTTCTGCTCATGTTGTGGTTGCTTCAACTGTTGTTCGATAAGCTGTTGGTTCTTCTCCAGTCTCGCTTGCAATTGCTTAGCGGTGAACCCAACATCCTGTCCTTTGATCGGAACGCCCTGATAGCTGTAACTGGAATATTTTAGTTTCCCCTCTTCTACTTTGTATTTGCATTCGATTCCTTTTTCTTTTAACCGCCGCTCTATTTCGTCGGGAGTGCCGGATTTCTCCTTTAATGCAGCCTTGATAGCCAGATTGATCATCTTCTGCGCGTCCTGCTGGTTAACTGCCACATGCCGCAATTTGCCCTCTTCTAGTTTTTCAAGTTTGGCAAAGCCCAACTCCTCGGTAATCTCTTTGCAGATCCGCACATTGCGCGCGTAATTGTGCGAAGTTTCAAGCGCCTTGCCACCATCCGTCGGCACGCGGTTGATATAGACGTGGATATGCTGGTGCGGCTTGTCGTGGTGCTCGTATACAACCACCTGGTGGTCTCTGGGGTCAGCTCCCATCTTTTGGCAGTACCGGTTCGCCGTCTCGATCATTTGCTCACGCGTAGGTTTCTCTTCTGGCTTCCAGCTGATCGAGCTATGCCACACCGGCGTCTTGCAGCGGCTGCATGAAGCCTCCTGCTGCATCTCGGCCGCAATACCTTTCGGGTCACGGGAGACCACGTTATGCGCGATCAAAAGATCGGCTTTGTTCATGACCTCCTTTCCTTCCGCGGTGTACCCTGCACCATAATGGATCGCCCCCGAAAAGTCAGATCCTATCGATGTTTTCGCGATCACGATTGTAGTACTTTTTTAAGTTGCTCTAATATATCAAGCAGCGGCCTTTCATTAAAGAATCCTTTGTTGGCATACGCAGCCAATTGGTTCAGATTAGTACCGATACCTTGAAGGTTCCGCTTTTCTTCCTTTTCGAAACGTGCCTTTACCTGGTGGCCAGCCCCTAGCCGACGCAGGTATTCCGACACGCTCAAGCCTGCCAGGACCGCGTTCGCCTTGATCTGCGCATGCTCCTGTTCGGTTACCCGGACAGGAATCATTTTACCTTTGTTTTCTCGGCCGGCTGCTCCGGCCTTGCGGGCTTCATAATGTGGGTTCTTCTTTTGTTCTTCCATGATAAGGTTCAAAAGGTGACGCGTCACTTGGGGTTTGGGGCAGGGCCCCGGCAAGTCAAGGGAGGCACGACCGGTGTGTTTGAAGGTGCAGATTCGAGCGAAGCGATGAATTTGTATATACAAACACATGGCTTGCTTTACCTCTCAAAATACAACGCTCAAACAAATATACTTCGTATGTAACCTATTTATGACTTTTTTATCATGATTTTTATGAATTCTGACTTTTGTGTCCTATTTTCGTTTATCTGTCGTCTATTAGATGTCGTTCTGTTGTTCTATGAATAAAAAATACGTCATTCAGGCATTCGAAATGAACCTCAAAGGCCGCTTCGATCTGCTAGCCAGGTTCTATGGCGATTACCTCTTTCAAATCCCCGCAAAGATCATCATACAACAGGTCAAAGATGAGCTCGGCATCGACATCAATGAAGACGCGATATATAACCTTAATAGAAGAAGAAAAAACAGGCTCGTGCCACTACCGGCATCGACGCTACCTGCCACATCCCACGATACAGGCGCGCCTACCCCCACCCTCCCTAAACAAAGTCATCCCTCTGCCCCACCCGAACAGGATTGGGGTTCAATCGTTGAAAATGCTACCAAACAACCAAAACGGGAAAAAGACAAAGGACTTGATTTCACTGATTTCTAACAATTGTATTTTATCAATAACTATCAACAATTAGCATGAAGCAGGTTAACCTGGTTTTACAGTCAAAGGGAGGGGTTGGAAAATCTCTTTTCATCTGGTTTGTTGCACAGAACCAAAAAGAAGAAAAAACAAATTTTATCGACCTGGACGAGTCTACTCAGACTTCGGTTGCCCGTCTTGGGACCGTCGTAGGTGATCAGCGCGTCCGGAGTTTTAAGATACTCAACGAGTACAAGAAGCTGGAACGCGAAAAGATCGTCGAGCTTTTTGAAGGTCTTGCTGGCGGAAAATCCGATAAATATTATATCGATTTTGGCGCTCCTGAATCAGCCGAATTTCTGCATCTTTTACAGCACGATGTGCCGGCAGATATCTTGCAGCAGGAGCTTGCTGCACTCGGGATCACGCTCCGCGTATTTGTTATAGTGGCCGGCCGTGATGCACTCGCCTCCTGTGTCAATTATTACAACGCATTGATGACAGCGCTTGCCGGACAGTTCCCGCTCACAATGCTGGTCAATATGGGAACCTTTGGCGGGATAGAAACAGCTGAAAAAGCAGTCGGCAAATTAAAGGAGCTGGGTATAGAGCTAAAACAATTTGGCGACCTGGGCTCAGGAGGGGCGGTAAAAGATATCATCGATTTGATCTCCCAGCCGCAACCGGACCCGGCCAGCTTGGGGTTGATGTCAAAGATCATGTATCGTAAGAAGCAAGAAGAGATTCAGGAAATTATCGGCTGATGGAAGACCGTTCAAAACTAAACCAGGAGCGCCACCGGCTGGCACTCCGCTTCGGCCTTTCAGAATCTGATATCGAGCCGGAACTTGTCCCGCTCATGCTCACTGTTGAGCAATCTATCAACAAGATAGACCAAGCCGCTGGCAAAATCAATGAAAGCGTTAAACCGATGATCTATAATAACAATTATGGCGATAACGCTTCCGCCTGGACTGCCTTGTGCGGTAACATTTCAACCGGCATTGCCCGGCATGTTGTAGCTGTCAGTCTGATCACCTTATCGTTCGTTTTTTGCTGTGTTGCGATATTTGTTATTCGAGACATAATCGTTGATCAGAAAAAGGTCGAGCTGGCGGAAAAGCATTGGGAACGCATTAACAGATATTTTATCATTGATCAAAAGGGAAATTATTTCATTCCGAAAGAGAATTATGTGATTACCTCGGATAAAAAGGGTATCAAGCTTATTGGCAAGGAAGAATAATGTGAATTTGCATGCGCTGGAATGCAAACGTAGCTCAGCGCATGCAAATTGATTGGCTAGCTTTGCAGAGTGCTGGTTCATAGCTGAACCGCTTTAAGCAGAAACCATATATTCAGATGCAGCAACTTAATTCGTTACAAGACCCATTCGGGTTTGACCTCTTTGTGAGCGTCGAAGTTTATGAAGAGATTATCCAGTCGTTGGCCGGGCTGTATTTTCAGCTGTGGTTCGCTGAGCAAAACAAACCAGTACCATTAAGAAATTCAGATTTCGCGGCTGAGTGCCTGAAAAGGAGTCGGCAGATTCGGGCTTTAAGGCGGAATTACAAACTACATCAAATCGCCGAACGAGACGAAGCATCCGAGCACTATGCAAAAGAGTTAAAAACAGTTCGTGCAACCTATTTTTGAACAATATTACACGTGGCAAGTCTTCTGGTAGCTCCTAACTCCATTCGTGCAACGTAAACAAAAAGCAAGATGAAAAAATCGGATTCCCAGGAAGATAATCAGATCGGTACAACAGGCGAAATTGTGGACCTGTTTAACCGCGAGTTGACCGAAAGTGAATGGAACGCGTTGGCTGTTGTACACAGGATGTCCAATAGGCTGAAAATCGGTATTCGCTTCGATTGGGAACATTCGATAGACGTTCGATCACAATCAACATCACAGATCGTTGATGAAAGCGTCTTTCTTAGCAGAGTGACATCCATTTAAACGATACTATCATCAGTACTTTTCATCTTTACTTCGGATGATTCGTTACCGTGTTGATTCACAAACGATTAATAAGAAATTCATTGAAATCCACGACGGAATTATAGACATGCGAACAGTCTTCTGTAATCCCGCCGAAGTCGGCTAAAAATTGAGAAGTAGCTTTTTTGCCTGGCAAGTCATTATCCAGAAAAAGTTCAATTTTTGAATAATGGGAATTGAGAAGGACTTCGTTAGTCCGTTGCTGAAATGCAAGTGAATTCATGATTATAACATCGTCGTCAATGAGTTGCTCAAATTTGCGCACATCAATTCTCTGATAAAACGTCAACGCGGATAAAAAGTCCATAAAACCCTCAAAAACGGCGACGTTTGTCCCAAATTTGCCCTTAACGACACTGATCCCTTTTCGGCCTACCGTGCTTTTAAACCAAGGATTGCGAATCTCATAACCTTGATGCTCGTTTTTCATGCCAGCAGCAAAATATTGTTTGCCGGATTGGCTGTTAATGAAATGAACTTCAACTAAGTAATTGCTGGCAATCAGAGGATCCAGCCGTCTAGTAACAGTGAGGTAATTTGAAAGGGCTGTCGTTTGCCCTAGCACCATAGAAAGCCGTTTAGTTTGAGTTAAAACGAGCGTTGGTTGTCTGTCAGAAACAACGACCTTATTTAACCCCTTCTTTGGCGAGTTGAATGCTGAATTTTCGGATTTATCTGAGTTTATTGCCAGACTAGATAATTGTTCGATAGCTCCGCGTACGTCAGTAGCGAAATAACGCATTGCAAAATCGATCACATTCCCGCCCCCCTCCACAAAATCATTCCATATCCATATTCCAAGGTTCCCTCTGTACGTTGTATGAAACGACGCGCTTGTTTCGTCTCGAAATGGCGATAGGTACCAGAGCTCATGGCCATTCTTCAATGTTTTTAGTGGGTGATGCCCCAAAACTGCCAGAATGGCCGGAAGAGATAACCGCTTTGCTTCGGCAAGTTTCATAAGAATACTAAATCGATAGATTAACTCATTATTTTCTTTTCACCAGTGAATTTTTGATGAACTGGTCAAGGTTGAAAAGTTAAGATGTGCCATATATTATTTTTTATTTTTTATTATATAATTAGTGCCAATACTCGACAGCAAAGTAGCCTGGACGGGTCCAGCGGCAATATTTATTGTGCCAATACTCGACAAGTGTGTTTATATTCGACAACGTAGACAACCCTTTCCACACGACTCGGGCAACTACTCGACAGCTACGTGCCAATACTCGACAGGTCGTGCCAATACTCGACAGGTATCGTCTCGTTATCCACAAGATTTGTGCCGATACTCGACAACAAATTGCAATTTATCCACGCGACCGTGACACTACTCGACTGCAGCGTGCCAATACTCGACATTCAGCCATATTATTTAGCTAGCCGAGCTGGTTGTCCGCTCTTCAATCGAGATCTCTTTTCGCTGCAAATAAGTACAGAGATGTGCCAGAACTCGACAGCCAGGTTTTTATCACTAGTGATTATTTGCAAATGTGCCAATATTCGACAGCTATCACTGTTAAATGAGTTGACAGCAATAGTTCTTTTCTGGGTTACGATTTTATATGTAAATATATTTATGAAAATCAGCCACTTATGCGCACATACTCGCACATGCATTAAGCACGATTTGTGCCAAAATTCGACACCAACATTATAATCCGTTTCAAAGGCCTTCAATCCATGTGCCAAAACTCGACACCAAGTCAGGAAATCAAGCCTCCTTGTCTTATGTATTGCTTTGCCTGTATCTTGGTCATTTGCGCACTATATGCCTTGTTATATGCTGCTATTAAAACATCAACTTTTACATCAAGGTCCACCTTGTGATTGGTAAGCCAGCGCTGAAAATGATCCTTTTCGTCTTCAATAACTACATCAGAGTACATTAACTTAAACCTCTTCTTCAAGTCCCTCACCAAAGAATTAAAAAATACGTGATCACCGTGCTCCTCGGCCACAGGAGGTGTTTGACTACTGGGAGCAAAATTTATTTCCACCCAATATTCCTCCTGGTTAACCTTAGCTCGATCTGCTTTTACAAAGCGATAACTGAAAGGCATTGCATCTTTCTGCAAAAACAGATCGAGCATTCTCTTAACTGCCCGTTTCCGAAATCTGTTTTCCTCAACATCAACCTCAGCCAGATGTGCTAGGTAATCAACAGAAAATCTGGCTATTGTCTGATTTTGTGAAAGGCATTGATGTCGTGTACGTTGTAAGATTAGGTATAAACTCTTTCTTCCATCCCCTCCTCTACCCTTGCCAATCATCCGATAACCATTTGTTTCTACCGTATAGTATCTACTAATGAATCCATCCATCCATTGATCAGAGATTCTTATCTCGTAAATTTTAACGGTATTGGAAGCACGATCCATGTTCAGCTTGATGTCCTTTAAGATTGGAAAGTTCTCCAGCTGAATCACCTCATCCTTAGTATTGACAGTGTAAGTTTTCGCAAATATGATGTTCCGCTGAAGCATCAGGAACAGTGAATAGTCGAAAACAGAAACAAACTGATGCCCGTGATATTCGGGAACAACTGCTTTCGGATTACTAACAAAATATGGGTGCCTCTTGGCAAGGTCCTGGCGATTGCGGCCGGTTTCTTTGCAGAAATCCTGAAGTGTAAACTTTGTATATCCGAACAAATCTCGCTTCATGTTTTTACTAACAAACACGATAAAGTCTTTAACGACTCCCGCGTCATCACCGAACGACGTTCTGATATCATTCAGATTGTCAGCAACACTCCTATCTATCCTACTAACAAAAAACTCGCCTTTTGAACCCTCATTCTCATTTATCATCTGCTGTCCGGTTAAATTCAAACATATTCTATCTTACAGGGATAGGAATGCCGAATACTACATAACTAGCTCACTTAAATATCTTTATGCAAAATATATAGTGCTATTTTTAGCACTATAATAAGCACTTTTAATAGCACTGTTTATCAGAGGAAGATACTTCGGCAAACAACGTTACTTTTTTTCCTTTTCAAGCTTCTCAAGTACCGCTTCAACGATCCAGTCATGTATACTTATTCCTGGCTTTGGCGATCCCGGCTTACGCGGTCGTTTCGATCTACGCTGGTCTATCTCGCTAAGTATTTGGCCGGTTAACCGGATGTTGATATGTTTAGGGGTTTCAAGGTCAGCAACAACAGTCGCTTCTTTCGTTGTTCTCCCTCCCTTATTTATAACTGCGTCAATTTCAGCTTCTGAAATTTTGGGCTTACGCGGTGGTGGTAGCGTGGCTGACATTTAATACATAGTTGAATAAGTCCTCTATTTCCTTGATTGCTTTTAAATCTGAGTTACTTCCTTCAAAAGCAGTTAACCCTTGGCCGGCAGCATTACTGATGGCCTTTCTATTACTTATAGGATAGGGCAAATAAGTAAGCTGAGGGATTTGCGACAGTGCTTCAGCAACATCTCGATTGTCCGCACTTCTGATATCAGCCCGACTCAAAAATGTGTAGGCGATTAACGGCTCAGCACGTATACTTTGAATTTCATCGATCAGTTCAACGACTTTTGTAATTGTCCAGAGATCAAAGCTACGAGGAACGAACGGGATCATGGATACATCCGCAACTGAAAGAGCGGCCCGCTGGCTTGTAGTATCCCTTCCGCCTGTGTCAATAATAATGAACTCGTATTTGGATTTCATGGCCTCCACTTGCTTGCGAAGGTTAGCGCCGGTCATATTGACTAAAGTGTAGCCAGTGTTTCCGAGAGTTTGCTCGCGCCAGGCCGTAAAGTCAGATGATGTTTCTTGATCATCGCCGTCGACGAGAAGGACGTCCCTTCCATGTGAAGCCAGCCATCCGGCCATCGTGGTAGCAAGAGTACTCTTCCCTACCCCACCTTTGATTGAATTAAAAGATATAACCACAGATTTCAATGTTAGATGTTGTGCTGCAATTAATGCATATTTTTACACAAAAACAAATGCAATTTTTAGTGCTAAAATTTACACTAATTTATATTTATAAATATGTGTATATTAATTTGTTATAAAATATATCTGTCAGATCAAAACAATCTATCTATACATCACCCGAAGCTCTTAAACGTCGGGTTTACCATATTTCGAATTCTCTGATCAATCCCTCCTTTCATAGAAATGCAAATTCGATAAGCTATCTGAGCCCAGGATAATGAGCGAATTATCAAATGAAAAGTGCAGTATGCGACGCCACGTTCTGAGCGCAAAGTAAGCACTAATTTAAGCACTGCAATTAGCACTTTATGTCGCATCATTCTCAACACTGTTTTCAGCATGTAAATCAGCTAATTTTATAACACTTATTTAAACACTGAAATCAGCACTCATTAATGCACTGCTTCAAAATGACAAAAAGGCTTCGACGGCGGCAACGATCTGCCAGAATTATATTTGATTCGAAACAAGTCATCCCCATACCTAGTGGATAATTAGCACTAATAACAACACCATTTTAAGTATAATATAAAACACCATTTTAAACACTTTTTTAGGTACTAAAATAAGCACTGTTTTTTACATCAAAAAGAGGTGCAACCCTTATCCTAATGACTCAACTTCAATGTATTACGGCAATAAGGAAATTTTCTGTCACCAACCGTGCTGTCTTGTATATTAATGAGAAATACCGTTTGAGTCTATCCCTAGATACGTCATGGATCATAAAAATTGCCAACACCTTTGAATTACACCCAAAACAACTTGATATATCAACTACTAATTTTTTAGTTATCTAATTTTGCTTACATTTAATGATGAATGACGATCAATAGCGTATCGCCAGATGATTTTGTAATAGCAGGGCAGGAGTGAGGTGAATCATTACACCCAGCAACTACGGTGCTGCCAGTGTACCCGAGATATGTAAAAATGGCATCAATGCGTCCAGACCATCAAAACAAAACGACGTGAATAGTTTTTGTGCCAATACCCGACAGCACGATATGCAAGAGAAAATCACCCACATCGCAAAATGTATATCTTTGTCATATGGCTGAGTATCCTTCCAAACACGACACATTTCTTCGAGCAATTATGGGTAACCGGCAAATTGCGCTGGATTACTTCCAAGCTTGTCTGCCGGCAAACGTCCTCGAAAAGTTAGATTTCTCCACCCTGCGGCAGCTCCCCGATACGTATGTATCGAAGGAGCTACAAAAGTCAATCTCGGATATCGTCTATGCCTGCAAACGAGCCGGTGGGGTAGGGGAGGTTAAAATTTCTCTTTTGATCGAGCACAAAAGCTACGTGGACAAATACACGCCTATCCAGATCGGCAGCTACATTTTCTCCGGCCTATTAAAGCAGATTGCGGACGGTGAGAAGCCATCACTAATTATTCCGATACTTCTCTATCACGGAAAAGCCCGGTGGGAATACAAAACGCTTTCGTCGCTCTTTGACGGACTGGAACCAGAATTCTCGCGGTTTGTGCCAGATTACCACTACGTGTTTAATAATCTTGGCGCGATCCCCGACGAGCAAATTCAGGAGCTACACAACAAATTTCTGGCCGCCTCATTGCTCGCAATGAAACATAGTGTGCTGAAAGACAGCCTTACCGAGGTAATTCCTACAATATTAAAGCTGGCCGGTGAAATCGATAAGAACTTGCAAACCAGCCTGATTGTTTATACATTCGTGAACAGTGAACTAAGCGAGCAGCAAATCATTGAACTGACCACATCGCTACCAACCCAAATTAGAGCAACAGTTATGAGTACCTTAGATGTTTTTGTTGAGAAGGGTCGGAAGCAAAAGACCGAAAACGCTGTACGTAATCTCATCAAGCAATCTTTGCTAACCGACGAGCAGATAGCAACTGCCCTGGAAGTACCTGTACAGTATGTCACCGGCATTCGGCGCGAAATTGAAGGTAGTTAAGCCCCGGGCATTGATCGGCATATATGACTGATCATCATTCATTGTAGGCAGTTGTTTACGCTTTCTAAGCATACGCGGGTGACGATTTTCTGAACGTCAGTAAAAACCTGCGATATTTCTGACGAAATCCTTACTTAACTATCTGAAGTCGTCGTCGAGATCGACTTTCTGGAGTTGATTAAACGGTTGCCCGCCCAACCGTTACCCGGTCCTCACCCATCAGTTTTTGTTTGAGAAAATTGGCATAGAGAAGCCATTCATTTCGATCCTTTTACTTTAAATTCCACACTAATCCTATTCATTAATAGGAGTGCTGTCGTTTTATCGAACATGCGGCTTACGACACAGACTTTCAAATTTATATGGGACTTGACATCTACATTAACTACCGGGGAAATTGCGAAAAGGCGTTTCGGTTCTACGAGCAATATCTTGAAGCGAAAGTAATCAGCATGATTTCGTACCTGGAACCACCTCCAAATTTTCCAAAGGAGTGGAACAAACCAATTCTTCGCGCAAAGATTGAGATAGGAGGAACGAGGGTTTGGGGAGCTGATACCCCTCACACCGAGCCCATGCGTAGTGCTTACCTTACTCTCCCTGTCGATATATCAGAGAGGGCAGAATATATCTACAATCTACTTTCGAGCGATGGAGAAGTTCATAGGCCCCTGGAAAAAACTGATTTTGCAGAATGCTTTTCCTTATTGCGGGATAGATTTGGAACCTTATGGATGCTTATAGTTGAAAATTAGAACCATCAATACTGTCTCGAATAACTTAGGAAATATTTGACAGCGGCCACTAATAGGTTGAAAAGTTGTGACGGGTTAACAGTCCGGCACCAGCCCCCATAAAGGTATGAGTTGTCGCGTCAACCGTTCGTTCCAGATTTCGACCCGTAGGCATTTATTCTACCTAGCAAGGCATATGATGATCTATCTCAGGGTACAAGCGTTTTGTGAGAATGGCTTCCTTTACAATCGAGTAACTCACTTTATATTAAGTGAGAAAACATAGAGCAAGCTCTCGCGAGGGATTTGGCGAAGTTATTGGGATAGTGCAAGGAGATGGGACTTTTGTATATTGCTTCGGAGAGGGGCGCAGCACAGATGTTTGACCTAGGTGGGTTATTCAAAAATTTCTTTCCCTCACCTTTTTGCTTAAAATAGAAAGCAGGATTCTGGCATTAAGCAGGTTGTGGGTTTATGTTAGGTTTACAACTTTCGGGATTGAAATAAGGTCTCTAACTACAAAACGATAGTTAATGACTTACAATTATGAGCCTGGCACGATTTATAATCATAGCAGCTGCCGCATTAGGTTGTGGTAGCAATGAGAAACCTAACCCGGAATGCGTCGAAAAGGTAAGAGATACTTCGGGTTGTTATACTAATTATCAGCCAGTTTGTGGCTGCAACGGGAAAACGTATAGCAACGACTGCGAAGCACGCTCACACGGCATCACATCTTTTATTGATGGCAAATGTGCGAATGATTCAGAATTAATCCGCTAAATATGAATATTCAGAATTTCACTCGTTCCAAGTCAGCTTATAGCGATGCTTTTGCCCAAAAAATCAAGGAGGCGAGAGACAGCAAATCAAAAGGGGAACTGATCACAATCAATCCGGAGAATGTATGGGAAAGTATCGAATCGGGATCGGAGCAGCAGCGGCCCGACGTATAAAACCTAATTTTTGCGGAAGTATTCTCCGAAACCTAAAATAAGATCGGCGTGGAAATTGAGATAAAAGCTGTTTGGCTTCAGGGAGATAGCATCTTTATACAGACGGTATCCGGCGAGGAGCGGAGTCAGCCGCTCAAATGGTTCCCTAAACTCCTGAACGCTTCTCTGGCCGAGCGGCAGAGATTCGAGCTATCCCCCTTTGGGATCCATTGGCCAAGCCTGGACGAAGATCTGAGTTTTGAAGGGTTCTTTACTTATTCGAGACAACTAGGTTAGAGTTTGGCGGCTAATCATATCGGGCGTTAGGTGATTGTGGGAAGTCCTCGGGATAAACTTTTCTCTATCGGTTGCGTACACGAAGCACTCACAACGGTTTATTTCAGTGCTTTTCGGCAATTCAGCTTCTCTTTTTAGCTGCTAAAATCTGCGCTGCGACCTGGTACAGGCAGAGAGCCAGGCAGCCAAGGGCCAGACTCGCATATACAGTAGATATCATTGGTCAAAACCGTGGGTTTACTAATTACTTCTATAAATATATGATTTGTAATAAAAAACAACAAATCAGTTACATTCGCCACTACTAAATGTAGTCGCCTAAAACGCCTGTTTGTGACACATTTAATGGCGTTCGCCTTGAATTTAAGTTGATAGATCCTCTATCCGCCAGATTTGCGCTACCAATTCCACTAGTAGAAACATATTCTTGAGTTACAGATAGACAGCTAAACTCTATCTCAGAATACCTGCGTTTAATGAGAACAGGTGACATATCAACTTACTATGTTTTTAGTTATATAAATTCGTCTTAAATCTTTATCTCATTTTTCTATGTCTTATTTTTTATATTTGGCTGAATAAGTGAGACAAATGATATGATTTTTGGATACGCCCGGGTTTCTACCCAAGATCAGAACCTGAACCTACAAATTGACGACTTGAAAAGGTCGGGGTGTGAACGCATCTTTCGCGAGAAGGTCTCTTCAGTCAAAGAGCGCCCAGAGCTTAACAAGCTGCTCGACTCGGCAAGGGAGGGCGACACGATCATCGTTTGGAAGCTCGACCGCCTAGGCCGGTCACTGAAAGACCTGATCCATCTGATCAATGAATTTCAAGAGCGGCAGATCGGATTCCGGAGCCTGAACGACGCGATCGATACGACGACTGCGCAAGGCCGGTTGATCTTCAACATATTCGCATCGTTGGCCGAATTTGAGCGTGACCTTATCCGGGAGCGGACCAAGGCCGGGCTCTCGGCCGCGCGCGCCAGGGGAAGGATGGGAGGGAAGCCCAAAGGACTAAGCAAGGCGGCCATGTCAAAGGCACATGCAGCGAAGGCACTTTACGACAAGAAAGACAAGACCGGCGAAGAAATTGGTAAAGTCTTAGGCATTAGCAGGGCTACGGTCTACCGGTACATCAAAGAGATCGAGCAGCAGCACCGCTCAGAAAATGAAAAACAATCATCAGCGCAATACTAAGAACCATGCAGCAGACTGTTGCCTTTTTGTCCGAATGGGGTAATGACACCCTCGATTTGTCCAAGCGTGGGGTAGAAGTGCCAACCACTCATTTCATTATCACCGCAATCATTCTTAACAAAGAAGACATTGCTTCTGCCAAACGGGTCATCGAAGCTGTGCGAATTCGGCATTTTGCAGGTGGCAACCTAGATCCCGAACTGACGGCCAACAATCATGAAAAGCAGAAAGAAATCCTGGAAGACATCGACGAAGCACCGTTTAAGGTTTTTGCCGTCATTGTCGACAAGCGGCAGTTGATAGGAGAGGGACTGCGTTACAAGGGCTCGTTTCATAAATTTCTTCATAGCCTCGCAGATCGGGAGCTGTTCCGTTTGCTACCAAACCTTGACTTGGTAAGTGGCCCGATCGGCGATAACACCTTTATGAAAGGGTTTGTCAAATATGTTGAGCAGAATCATATTTCCAATCTATTTAATGAGTCCACCTTTGGCTTTGCCGGAATTGAAAATGATGGACTAGTCCAGGCAGCGGGCTATATCGCTGGCACACTTGCACGTTGTTATGACGAGACTGTAATTACTGACCAGCGCGGTGAATATATTGAACTGCTTCGCCGCAAGCTACTTTCGGTCCAGTTTTTCCCTGACACTTTCCGTACAAGTATAGTGCAAGTGCCATATTCCTGTGAAAACTACAATGAAACACTGGCCACTTTGAGTACCAATCTGGCCAATGACTTTCTACACCGCAAGTCACTAAGTCCGGTTCCGCAGCTGAAAGACCAGGTAAGCTGTTTAGGGTATTTACTTTTCCATTTCAGGCATATCAATCCGACGCGTTACATCACCAGCTTTGAACTAATGGAGCACATCAGGGCAAGGACAGGCAAGAAAGTTTCTTTACATTATTTTCAAACAAAGGTGATAGCCCAACTGCGGGACGCCGGCGTGCTGATCGCAAGCAGCTCCCGCGGGTACAAGTTACCGGCTAGCGAAGCTGACCTTAATGATTTCGTAAGCCATAGTAACACGATCATCTCGCCAATGCTATCGCGTGTAAAGCGTTTCCGCGACCAGGTCGCATACAGCTACTTCCGGTGAAATTGATATCTTGGCTCACCAGGAGTATGCGCTGATACGCAAAATTGTAGTTGATTTCTAAACCTGACATCTATGGAGTATAAATCTTTGGCAGACCTGATTAACGATCAGAAGGCATGTAAAACCATTTTCCAGCTGGTAACAACAGGCTGTGGACCAACTGAATTTGGGCACGTGGAAGACTCTGAACTCGGCTATTTAACCCTGTGGGAAAAATATGGAAGCGGGACTACCAGGCACATTCATATTACCCATGACGGTAGTATCGAGCACTATTACGGTGATGAGCTTGAACCAATTGGCAATATATTTACCCTTGTTGATCAGATAAGATCATTGGGTTATTCGGCTTGACTTGAAATACAACCAAAGGGCCAACGATATGGAATACCAGAAGACTTTTAATGCGCTAGCCAGAATCGATGCATCGTCAGGGGTGCTGATATGGGGAAGGTAAAAAACAACCTGGTGTATCCAGAAGAAGCTCTTATGCCGCAACTTTTGAGCGAACAACTGACAATGGATCACTTGATGAAAATCAGCTACTGTGACGATATACTTAAAGAGTGGAGTCTGGTCACCGTTACCATTGCCGTGGAGCATCCAGCGTAATTGCCGCTACGTATGCTCCGATATTCCACTGCCTGTTAGTCAGTTCGGTATTGCATATCTTGAACCCATATTTTGGTTCGAGGCCAATGTCCATACGCATCGCCCATTGTAAAGGATCCCGATCAAGCCTTCGCCAGTGTTTCTGGGCTTTAGCATCTTTTTTTGAATAGCTATCCCGATCACTTTCTGAAATGATGCGTCTCCGCTGTTTCAGCAGTAAATCGATAAGAATATATACCATAATCGTAAACGAGAGGGTATTTACCATCGGTTACATCTCCCCCAACAAGCGATAGCTGTCGTAAATGCACAAGCCTTCGCGCGAGCAAATTCCCAAACATAAAGACAAAATCGATAAGTCAGTCGACGCACAATTGCTGAATTTATAGAGGCTAATCTCATTCTTAAAAACTACATCTAAAGTTTTTTTTAGGTATTTCATTTAATTTATTTAGGTTTGTCTAAATATTATTCAAATAACGGGCTAAATGAAACAGTGGTTACTATTTTGGACGGTAGTGTTAGGGTGTCTTTCCATCTATTCGTGCGACAGCATGTTGCCTGGCGCCCGACCAGAAGATCAGGTTTTAGACGGTCCCGTGAATGGTCTGTCCCCGGAAAATCAAAAGCGCTTTTTATTGGGCGACGCAGCTTTTAACAACGACGTGTTTACGGCAAGCAAAGGCCTAGGGCCCATTTTTGTCTCGACAAGTTGCGGAAGCTGCCATGCAGGTGATGGAAAGGGCACACCGTTTTCTACGTTGACTCGCTTTGGCCAAAAAGATCAAACCGGCAATAAATATCTGCACCTGGGTGGTCCTCAACTGCAGAACAGGGCGATACCTGGCTATCTACCTGAGAAAATCCCATCTGGTGCTACTTTTTCCAAGTTTACCCCACCGGCAAATACGGGTCTTGGATTCCTGGAGCTTGTATCAGATCAAGAAATTCTCTCCATGGCAGATCCGTTGGATAGCAATGGTGACGGAGTCTCGGGCGTTCCCTCGTATGGAACGTTGCCCGCCTTTATCACAGCGGCCACTAATGCGGTTGAAAAGGATGGGAAATACATTCACCGGTTTGGGAAAAAGGCTGCTGCCTATAATTTATTACACCAAACGGTAAATGCATATAGTCAAGATATCGGGATAAGTTCGGTTTTTTCGCCAAAGGACATTTATCATGGTCAGGATATTGATCCCGAAATTTCAAGCCAAACGATCTATGATGTTGTATTCTATTTGCAAACCCTAAAAGCTCCAACCCCGAGAAACACAGGGAATGCACAAGTGCAGCAGGGAAAACAAACGTTTATAGATATAGGTTGTGAGGGGTGTCACCGGCAAACTTTGAAAACCGGTAACTCCCCCATTGCCTCACTATCTAACCAGACATTTCACCCATATACCGACCTGCTGTTACATGATGTCGGACCAGAACTTGATGATGGTTACACCGAAGGCAGCGCAACGAGTGCAGAATGGCGAACCCCTCCACTTTGGGGACTCGGCTTGTCGCCGCGCTCACAGGGCGGCAAATACTTCCTTATGCACGACGGCAGGGCTACCAGTGTCCGTGCAGCAATCCTGATGCACGGCGGCGAGGGCCAGCGCAGCAGAGACCGTTTTGAGAATCTTACGAGCTCGGATCAGAATAAACTCATCCAATTCCTAGAATCACTTTAACTACAATGGAAAGAAAAGACTTTATAAAAACTTGTGGAATTTCGTGTGTCGGATTCGCAGCATTGGCATTGGGGCTAACAGCCTGCGCGAGCGTTTACTCTGTGCAGGGCACTGTGACGAAAAATGTGATATCGTTTCCAAAACAGGCTTTCACCGAGATTAAAAAATCAGGAGAAAAGCTAGAGCGGCTGGTAGTAGTGGTCAATGTGGAAGGCCTAAAATTCCCCGTGGCCGTGTACGACAATGGCAATGACCATTACACAGCACTGTGGCTAAAATGCAGCCATCAGGGTAACGAAGTCAGTGTACATGGCGACTTGCTTTCATGCTCTGCCCACGGAAGTGAATACGATAAATATGGAAAAGTTATTAAGGGCCCCGCAAAAGAAGCTCTTCGACAATTTACTGTCAGGGCGGAAGGCATTAACATATTGATTGATCTGGCATGAGACATTTTCTATTTTTAATTTTTCTGCTATATATCCCAGTTTGTCTGCATGCGCAAAGCGATACAAGTTTTTTCTTCTCGCGTGTCAAACAGGATTCTAGTAAGCTGAAACTTAATATGGATGCGGTTTATGACCGGCCGTTTCTGCAAATGGGTAAAATGCCGGTCGCCCTGGGCGGATACCTCGAAGCAAACAGTAGCTATTTCAGCTCGGACGGTGTTAGCGACGGCCTGTCTTTTCAAATTCCACGTTTGACAGTATTCATGTCTGCCACTATCCGGCAGCGCATTAAGTTTATGACAGAAATCGAATTTGAAGAAGGAGGAAAAGAGGTCAATATAGAGTTCGCGGCGTTGGATATAGAGCTCCACCCACTATTAAATTTGCGCGGCGGCGTTATTATGAATCCGATCGGCTCCTTCAACCAAAATCACGATGGCCCCAAATGGGAATTTGTCGATAGGCCGATCTCATCTACGACGATCATTCCAAGCACTTGGAGTAATGTTGGTTTTGGTTTGTTCGGAAAGATAGCCCGCAAAAATTGGGTATGGGCTTACGAGGCATATCTGAGTAATGGTTTTAATGACCAGATTATCGACAATACCGAAAACAGAACTTGGTTTCCTGCCGTAAAACTGAATACCGATCGGTTCGAAGAAAGCTTTAATGGTACACCACTCAAAACGGCCAAGATGGCGATCAGGCACAGGAAGATAGCAGAGTTGGGAGTATCATGGATGAACGGGGTTTACAATAAATTTCAAAACGATGGGATCCGGCTTGATCACAAGAGATATCTTAATTTCCTTGCACTGGATGTGAACACAACCTTGCGATCGAAGACCATTATCAATGGCGAATGGGTTTGGGCCTGGGTTGACATCCCTTCAACATATTCGCAGCAGTTCGGAAATAGGCAACAGGGAGGTTTTATCGATATCGTTCAACCAATCATCAAAGGGCGGATACTTGGATGGTCCGAAAGCGTCATTAACGTAGCCGGCCGTGGGGAATACGCTGACTATAATATTGGCAGCTTCGCAGAAAATAATGCTAGGATAGCGGACCATATTTATGGTGCATCCCTTGCATTGAGCTTTCGCCCCGCGCCGCAAACCGTGATCCGGGCTAATTATCGCTATCAGTGGCAAACGGATTTTCTGGGAAACCCAGCCACTAGAACCGGGGGTATCCAACTTGGATTTTCGACCTATTTCTGAAACACATTCCGAGTAACTACGTTTTCATAATTCCGATTTATATAGGTTAGGAAAGTGTGCAAGCAAAAATTCTGGATTGCAAAGCGCAGTCTGCTCCGCCCTCACTATTTTAAGCTGAAGACCTTGAATCTGAATTAATTTTTATACTTTTTAGTATTCCCCACCAGGCTGCCGGAGCCAGGGGGATCACACTCCACATTCCTGGAAAATAACCATAAGGATGATCTGTAAACAGTGGGAAAATAAAATGCGCCAGCTCGCTAATTCCCATGGATGCAAAGAAGGTCCAGGTAAGATAAGTGCCAAAAGCCTGTTTCTTCCAAACAAGTAATGGAATCATTAACCAGACGACTGCAACGGCATACAATCCAATTGCAGGCATCGAGTCCGCTTCTGGTACCGGCTTGCCAGTCAATTGGGATAATGCCGGAAAGAAGGCTTGCTGCCGCTCCTCTATTTTGTGAATGATAAATAGAACGAGCGTTAAAAAATAGGGCGCCAGTATTGCTCTAATTTCTAATTTTTTATAAAAAACGAGCCAGAATAGAAAGCCTCCAAGGTAACCAAATGTAAATACGAGCATAGCCCAAAAGCCCAGAGCTGTATAGCCTAAATACAACGCCGTCAAAGAAAAAATAATCGCACCTATGACAGAGAATAGGTTTTTTCTAATCATCTTCTATTAACGTTAATTTTCAACCATTTCTTTTAACCATAAAGGCCTTCGCCAAAATCTTGCCCGCTGGCAGCATGCCAAACTTTTGCCATCGTCAACTCGCTGATTTCCCGCGCTATCCTTTCGAACAATCTGATAGAAATTCGGACGCGCCTCTTTCATTCACACTTTTTTGGATTGAGCGACCCCACCAAACCTTCCTGTTGGTCGTATAGATGCACGACGGCCATTTGATCGATGGATCGTGAAATGAAAATTGTTACTTGTAACTCAGGTCAGCTATGTCATTCCGAGCCCTTCTTAATCTGCGACTGCTAGTATTTCTTGGTTTATATGCACCCCTTACTTTATACGGGCAAGCGAGACCTCCCTATACCAATCAATGGATTTCAGATGACCAACCCTATGTGAAGCTGAAAGTTTCAGCTAAGGGGATTCATAGAGTGGCATTTTCGGCGCTACCAGCAAAATTTTCAGTTAATCGACCTGAAAAGCTCCAGTTATGGCATCGTGGGAGCCAAGTCGCTATTTTAAGTGTCGCTAATAATGAAATTCTCTTTTATGGAGTACCAAACGATGGTTCGACAGACTCCCTTCTTTATCGCCCTATGAACAGCCGTATGAATCCTTATGTAAGCATGTATTCGGATGTAAGTGCATATTTTCTAACTGTTGGAAAAGAAAATGGACTTAGGGCAAAAATCGTAGGGTCAAGCCCTGTAAATGGTGCTATTACTGAATTCCATCAACAAACTGATGTGCAGGCATTTTCTAACGAGTATTCGTTAAGTACACTTAGCCCGATAAGAGCTAACTTTTTCAACAGTTTTTTCGAAAAAGGGGCTAGCAAGACAGGAGTTACCGTCCTCGCCGGAAAATCAATTAGTTACAACTTTAAACTCACAGGAAAAATTATTGGTAGTCGCCCGCTCGTGAGTGTGATGGTTCACGGACGAAGCAACAATGCACGCTCTATCGAAGTTTATGCCGGTAAGAACGAGAATTCGGTGCGCAAGGTCGGTGCAATAGCAAATGCCTACTTCACGGCTTCGAAATATTCATTTGTTCTTGAAGAGTCTGATCTGAATGCGGATGGTAGCGGCCTTTTTGTATTTAAGTCTGTGGCATCCGATAAGCTGGAAAGATTTTCAGTTGCTTACTATTCGATAACTTATGATCAGCGTATAGCTCTCAACGGCCAAAGTAGTAAGGAGTTAAATTTCCCCCAATCCTCAGAGGCAAATACTCGCTTTAAAATAGCTGATGGTACTGCCGAAACTAAGGTCTATGATATTACCAGTCAAATTGCGCCAAGGATTCTGGAGGGTAAAGGAACAGACCTGAGCATTTCGCGAACTAAGAATAGCGCGTTGAGAATTTACCTTTCCAACAAGCCTATCGAGATAGCACCTGACAAGATTTCAAATGTGGACATGGTCAGCCCGGAAGTTAAAAAATATGATTACATCATCATAACTAGTCAACCCCTTGATGCTGGCGCTGTTGCATACGCAGAATATCGGAAGTCAGCTCAAGGAGGCTCGTTCGCTCCCTTGGTTGTAAAAATCACAGATGTTTATAATCAATTCAACTTCGGCGAGCCAAGTCCAATAGCAATACGACGATTTGTGGATTACATGCTTTCGGACGGTAACCGTGAAAAGAATCTTTTTTTGATTGGCAGCTCGACGACCTTCAACGAGCGGATGGTACGTGAACTACCCAATGAAGTACCCACTATCGGCTTCCCAGGTTCTGATATTTTGCTCGTTGAAGGGCTGGCTGGCGCTGGTAGAGAGATCGCCGCGGTCCCAATCGGACGACTTGCAGCGCTGAACAATAAGAACATATATGACTACTTAGAAAAGGTAAAGGAATACGAACAGAGCAATGCAACGGACCAAAGTTGGAAAAAGAATATTCTGCACCTAAATGGTGGAAAATCTTCTTCCGAGATAACGCAGCTCAAAAACATTCTAGCCGGTCTTGCACCCATTGCTGAAAAAGGCTACATCGGTGGGAAGGTGAAGCCATTTGTAAAACAGCAGGGAATCAGCGAGGTAGAAACGGTTAACATCACGCCAGAAATCAACTCAGGGGTAGGACTTTTGACGTACTTTGGGCATGGTTCCCCTACGATTACCGACCTTGACTTTGGTTATATAACCGATGTGACACGGGCATATAATAATCAAGGTAAGTATCCGCTGATGTATTTCAATGGATGCGGCGTGGGAAACGTATTCAGCGGACGTACAGGTACGAACCCTTCTTCGTCGAACAGAATTGCATTATCTCAGGACTGGATACTTGCGCCCAAGCATGGTACCGTTGCGATTATGGCAAACACTTTTAGCACCTATGTGAGCCCGACTAAGAATTATTTGGAAAAATTGTATTCTGTGCTTTTTGAAGATCCAACCACTTCGGGGCAGTCAATCGGAAAGATACAGATAGAGGTCGCAAAGCGGATATTCGCCAACGGCTATCAAGAATACGATGTGGCCAATGCTCATCAAGCACTTTTGCAGGGTGACCCAGCTTTGAAAATGGCTTATATATCCTTACCGGATTACAAGGTTGATAATTACGAAAGCATCACCATATACTCTGAGTCCGTAGAGAAGACTTTGGGTAATTCAACCAAATTAAGAGCTTCAGTTGTAATCAAAAACAGTGGAAAATATTTCGCGGGAGAGAAATTGTCGGTTGCGTTAAAGTACGTTTATCAAAATGGGACAAGTGAAGTTAAATATCAAACTGTCCCGGCCATACCTAATCAGGATACAGTTCAGATTGAGTTCCCCATCAAAGGAGCATTAAAGCAAATTGAAGTAAAGCTGGACCAGGAAAATTCTATCAGAGAACTCAGTGAATCAAATAATATCGCAGAACTTCTAATTGACTGGGAACAGGCCAGCGCACAATACCTATATCCAATTGAAAGAGTTAAGGATTTGGTACACCCCGTGTTGGATGTCACATTTAACGACAGGATGATCCAGGATATGGAGGCAATTGGACCATTACCAAAGATTCAATTTGAACTATCTGATGACAGATTGATGTCCGTTGACACTAATCTGATGGAGATTTTCGTCAAGCCATGTGCTGACAATAATTGCGACTTCCAACGTATAGCGTATAGGGATTTGAAAGTCAGACAGAGTTCAGACCGGTCAATTTCAGTAGAATATGGGGCTAATCTGTCATTGCCGGGGGTTTACGAAGTGTTGGTTAATACGAAGGATGTTTCCGGGAACTCACCGGAGAACCCCTATCAAATAAAATTTCAAATCACCCAGGTAGCCGATGACATCAATTTGGTTTGTTCGCCGAATCCTGCTACCGATTACGTCCGATTCCGCTTGACTGGCATTGAACAGAAAAAAATCATACAGGTCGATTACACGATCTATGACGTGAAAGGTATCGTCCAGGCGAAAAAAAGCCTTCGTCCGCTCGCATCCGTCCAAGATTGGTATTGGACGGACAAACTCCGCTCAGGAAGCTACATCTACAAAGCAGTTGTCAGCAAAGGTGATGGTTCTGCAAAAACGATTACTGGCAGACTGAATATTACAAATTAACCAATTTATCAACAAGTGTTGTATGGAAAGCAAACAACGCGATTCAATTTGACCAGTTTAGATGGACATGCATTCTAGAGCACGCGTGCAGCGTGTCGCGATTATTATAGGACTGTTTACCGCCATAGTTTCATGCGTTGGAGACGTCTCAGCGATCAGCAATAGTCGTGACTTCTTTCCGTTAACTGTGGGCCGCTATATAATCTACCAGGTCAGCCAGGAAGTATATGCTACTGCTCAGCAGACGCCGTCCATATCTAATTGGGAAGAAAAAGACGAAATTAGCCGTTTAGTTTCGGATTCAGCGGGAATTGCTACTTACTTGGTTATCAGGTCAAGCCGTACCACATCGAAAGGTTATTGGCAAAAGGTCAAAGAATATACCGTAAAAAAGTATCCCGAAATGATAGTTACAAACGTGGACAATCGTCCAGTTATTTCAATGGTTTATCCGATCTCCAAAGGAGTTACCTGGAACGGCAATAGCTTTAATACCAATGGCCCCGCACCCTTCTCATATGACCAGATCAATCAACCTGCGACAATCAATACTAAAGTCTTTAAACAGGTTTTAATGGTCATAGAGCGAAACGACACCTCAATCATTAATCGCTACATCTCTACTAAACAATATGCACTAGGAATCGGGCTGGTCGCCGATGAACTCACGGCATTGGAACTTTGCCAAACTACCGACTGCATAGGGTCAGGCAAGATTGAATCCGGTATTCGCACGTCCCGGCAAATTGTGGAATTTGGGGATCTTTGAAATTTATGCCACCGCATTCACAACGGCCTTACGATGCATTACCATCTGTCCGATCCCTGAGCACTTGTACTCAAGAAAAGCTCTCAGAATTCTGGCAACTCTGAAACATATGGTGAATTTTCATTAGTGATGGTAATCAGTTGAACTTAACAAGCGCGTCCTCAAGGGAGGCAAATGATATTTCGAGATCGGAATAAGATATGCTTTCGTATGAAATTTCAATCTCCTTTATTTTTATATACATCAATAGATCGAAAAAGTCTGACATATTTTCTTTGACTTGTCGGGAGAAGAATATGGATGTCTCATCACTGACAAAATTGAGCAGCAAATCAATTTCATCAAACGTCATTCCCAAATCTTTGTGGAAATTCGCTTGCAGCGAGATCCGCTCTGGCAAGATTCCGCATTTAATCAATAAGAAATTTCGAACGCTATCCAAGGTCAAATCCATTGCTGAGTATGAGTCGGTGCACATTTCTTACAATTGATCATTTTGGGCCTATCGCCTGATTATAAAGATGTGGCCTATCATATCTCAGTACGAAAATATTGCCGATTTGGTGGGGTGCCAGGGACTACCCTTTACTCTGTATCAGTCCGGATATAATATTGATTGTCAATGCAACAAGCAAGGTATTGAAAGCAAATGACAACACACCGTGGATAAGAGCTAGCCGTCTAATCTCCTTTGATGTAATACTGACATCAGATACCTGGAAGGTCATTCCTATCACGAAGGCAAAATAAGTAAAATCCAAATAGTCAGGTTCAGTTTCGTTTGGGAAGTCAACCCCTGATGGTTGCTGATTCCTCCCATCTTGATCATCCTCAATGTTGCAGTAAAAAAGATGGGCATATCTGAGCGTAAATATGGTGTGGATCAAGACCCAAGAAAAAATTATGCAAGCAAATGTGAGAAGAACATGGCCGGTCAATTCCGACCACGATGCATTTTTTCTCGCATCTTGAAGCAAAAACAATACGGCTAACAGGCTAACAAATGATGCACTTACAACAAATAAAAAAATTATTGCGCGGCTTGAATCCTGCTGGTGCACCTCATGCCTTACATCCGAAGGATGAGAACTTAGTATAGTTGTCCACGCAAGTCCGAGATGAGTGACGCTGTAAGCCAACCACGCGAACATCCAGTTTAAAGGTCTTTCAACAAAAAAGGAAGTTATCACAATTGCGATTATTGCTACGAATAGCGAAATCGCAAGTTTATAATGGGCGTCTAACTTGTTGATAAAACTAATAATCTGCATATATCGTCGGAAAACATATATCCATGAATATAAACACAGAACAAAAGACTATTCGGGTATCTGTTCCAATTTAATTTTCAATTTCTCCAAATTTGTTCCCTTCGGCCCATCTAGCAACATTTTGCAGTACTGCGTATGAAAGTGATGATTTTCCATCAATTCTATTGTCGATTCAATCCATGTTCGAGGCGCAATTTTGATTCCTTTCCTCACTTCCGTCTCCGCAAGCATTAATGCATCCCGTGGAAAGAATTCTGACGTCCCAAGATGAAAAAGATCCGCATCACAAACTATCGACTGCAAAAGCCCTGTTGGATGCTGGGGTAGGCTCGTTGCCAAAATACAACCCAAAACCTCCAAAATGTCCTCTTCGTCCACGTTCTGGCTTTGCAATAACTTGTTAGCTACAGCAGCACCTGTTTCCTCATGGGCAACTAAATCGTTGTACAGATAACCGACATCATGGAAAAGTGCAGCAGCGATGACTACAAATCTTTCACGATCAGGGAGTTGATAGTAAGAAAGGATCTGCTCTGCCCGCTCTACCACCCGGCAAGTGTGAGCTAGATTATGAAATATGAGAAACTTGTCGGTTCGGCCTGCGTACAGCTGGGCTACATAGTTCTTGCAAAATGTTCCTAATTCTTGATAAGTCATAATCAAACTCTTCTAATTTGCCCATCCTTGTCTAACAATAGCCCTTATAACTATACGCAATTACGTTCAACGGGATAGAAAGGTGGGGTTATAGACCAAAAAAACTCACTTTAGTTACCTCATAATATCGATGCTGGGTCCGCCGCGAAAAAATTAATACAAGACCCCACCTTTCAGGATAAAACTGCGTACTAGGCTTTGATAATTAATTCAAACAGATCTTGCCGTTACTTATTGACCTTGCTGTTCAAAAGGAAGTCTAAATTCGATGAACAGGACCTGAATAGTGTCCTTGAAGCCTGTAAACTCAGGAATCCACAAGCGCAACGCTGCCTGATCCGCCATTTCGCAGGATATGCAAAAAGCGTGGCAGTAAGGTATTCAGCTAATCGAGAGGAAGCCGAAGAGATTATCAACGATTCATTTCTGAAAGTTTTTTTGAATCTGAAGCAGTACGATGTAAGCTTTCCTTTCAAGTCATGGTTTCGAAAAATCATCATCAATACGGCTATTAGTTACCATCGGAAAAATTTGCAATGGCAACTTAATACCGAAGAACTTGGTGATATTGATGTAGCTGATGTGAATATCGATACCATTAGTGCTATAACTTCAGAAGAGATTCTTGAATTAATCCAAGGGCTCCCCCCGGCCTACAGGGTTGTCTTTACTCTATTTGTTGTCGATGGATATTCTCATAAGGAAATCGCCGGGATGCTTGGCATTCAAGAAGGAACCTCCAAGTCCAACCTTCGAGATGCGAGAAAAAAACTGCAGACTATGATCAAGGCCTGTCATCCAGACTTGTATCAACTATACAACTGTCCAAATAAAAGGTCCAATGGAAACTGAGGAATTTGACGATGAGATTCGAGGCAAGTTGCTGGATGTGAGTCTCCAAAAAGCTAAGGAAAGTGAAGTTGACACTATCTTTCGCTTCGTGGTCGGCGTAGAGAAGGACGCAAATAGGAGTTCTGCAACATTTCTTTTCGTGTATGGTCTAGTAGCAACAATGCTCATTACGTCGATCGGATATATAAAATACCACAGAGGTGATATAAAGGATAAACTTACTATAAACCTACAAGAAAAGAGGAGCAAAAGCAGTAATCGTTTGAAAAGGAATGGACAACGATTGGTCTCAGCGAATAGTGGTTTCAGCACTAAAATTTCTCCGTTGCAGACCGGACCAGTTGCTACTAACACCTCGATTCCCGTAATCGAAGCTAAACGAATTCACTTCAACAACACTACCCACAGAAATCCACAGTCAATCGCACTTTCTTTACTCAACGTTTCCGGTCCACCCACACACACTTACCAGGAGGCTTTCGCCAATATAAACTTTGTGCCGACGTGGCAATGGGCCCTTAATCGGGAATTCTTGCCCGTCGGTTATGATTCGAACATTGATACACAAAAGCATAATGCCTTAATGCTAGCTTTCATACCGGCTCGGCAACAGCCGTCAAACCTAGTGGCTGTGCCGGCCGGATATGATTCAGAACAATACCATCGAGATCAGACAAATCATTCATTCATGTCTGATAGTATAAACATAGAAGAGAACAAAGATCTATTCACACCTGCATCAGAGCCCAATACAGTAGGCGAGATACCCCCGGCAGACAGATACGGTGAAATTGTTGAACCATCAAAACGTGTATCAAGTCCCAACATCAATGTGGGAATTGCTTTGGATGCGATCAAAGAGCAAATTGGATCCTCACTGATTGCTGAAATAAGTTTAGGAAAAAAATGGAGTGTTCAAACAGGCCTTAATTGGACGCGCGTTAAGGGCGCCCGATACCATACAGCAGAACAATTCACACAGCAGACAGGTGTAAACTTCCGAAACTTATACGAGCCTAGCGTGGATAAAGAGATAGAACTTCTCAACATCAAACAAAGCTACCAAATCCTGCGAGTCCCAATAATACTGACATATCGCCATCGCATCACGTCAAACTGGGCATTTATAGTTGGCGCGGGAACAAAATTCAATGTTTACTCTTCCGGAAAGACTCATTACGAATTTCAGAAGCTCAATACCTCGCTGGGCAAGAAAGTGCACCGCTCAACGGTCGATGGGCCCGTTTTGAACTCAGTTTCTGCTATGGCTGGAGTTGAGAGGACCTGGAACCGGATACATGTCCGGGTGACCCCAACACTCGGTTGCGGATTAAGAACGGCAGATTATGAGAAAAAGGATCTTTCCCTTGGAGCTAAAATTCAGTTACTTTATTCGATAAATTAAGAAAAACTATGGGTGAGCCCATTCTGAACTTGATGAACCGTCGGCAGACTATCAAACTTCTCTCTGCCGGCGCATTTTCGAGTTTGACCTTGGCATGCCGGTCTGAAACAAAAACGGTGCCCCTAGAAAACTTAATTCGCTTCGCAGTCGCATCTGACGGGCATTATGGGGAAACTGGCACCCCTTGGAGACAAAACTTTGAAGACCTGATAACTGCACTTACAAAAGAACACAAAGCTTCCCCACTCCACTTCACAGTAATCAATGGCGACATAGTTCATAGAACAGCAACAAATTTACTTGATGAAGCCAAAGCATATCTCGATAAGCTCCCTTGCCCATATTTTGTTACAAGAGGTAACCATGATAGGGTCTCGGACCAGGTTTGGGAATCGGTCTGGGGATATCCCCCTAATCAAATTATTTCCAGAAAAAACTTTACTCTGTTACTGGTAGATACTTCAAACCAGGCTGGCGATACGCTATGTGGAAATCCAATTTGGATCGAGAAGATGATGCAGAGTGTTGGCAAAAGTGATCCCACGTTCCTATTTATGCATATACCGTACTTTCGAGTTAACACCACCCAGGAATGCCCTGAAATACCAAAAGTTATTTCCCGTTACTCGAATATACGTGCCATTTTTCATGGCCATGACCACTCAAAAGATACAGGTATAATGGTAGGTCAACAGGCAATTTTGTTTGACGGACATTTCGGCAGTAGCTGGGGTACGCCTTATCGCGGCTATCGTATAGTTCAACAGGTTTCCGATTCTAGCTTTTCAACATATCAGTATAATTTTAGCAATCAAACCCGCATCAATGATTTAACCTTTTAAGTCATCAATTGTTTTTTCAACCGTACTCACAACTGCATCTTAGGTTAATCAACTGTTTTCATTTGCCTACCTGTTGCATGAGTTCTTAGTGTAAATTTGCGAGATGATGCGGATTGCTCTCATATTAATGATAATCTATACTGTGGTACTTGCTTGCGCGCCATGTACAGATAAAGTGTCAGGTCCTTCACAAGCATCATTTAATAAAAAAATAGAAACTGAAGGGAAATCGGATCATCATCTGCCCGATCTGTGTACACCATTCTGTAACTGTGTATGCTGTGCAAGCACTTTGTTACATCAGAGAGTTGAGCCAACGCAACAGAATCGAGCACTTACACTCGATCATGTTTCCGCCTTCTACTACCTGCGCTTTGAGGCTAGCTCCGAATTAGCCTCCATCTGGCAACCGCCAAGACTCTAAATCTTCCTTAACTGAGTTGCCCGATTGCTACTGGCACTGCTTACCGCTTTAAATACGTCAATCATAACATTAAGACCTTAGCTCGACTATGCGCCCACGGCCCGGAATGGCTGAAATGGCATAGTCCGCCCAGGTGTTGCTGCCCATTTACATATATGGCATATGGTAATAGATCAAAATTTGCATCAGTTCATTGTCACACCCAAACATCTGAACATCGGCTTTATCCCGACTTATTTAAGCAATTTTTATGTTTGGATTCCATTATATTGTTTCATCGTCCTGTT
The DNA here is from genome assembly GCA_001898145.1 of Dyadobacter sp. 50-39. Taxonomy (GTDB): domain Bacteria; phylum Bacteroidota; class Bacteroidia; order Cytophagales; family Spirosomataceae; genus Dyadobacter. The sequence continues at coordinate 87,461 of MKSR01000027.1, read as the reverse complement.
GATTATTAAATACAATCGGTTGGAACTAACCAGGATCTTCGCTTCCCTATTCATGGTAGAGACAATGTCTGGACTAGTCGTTGTAATCATTAACCAGATTTCACAACATTTCCTTTCTGGACATATTACGCTTGCCCTCAGTGGAGCCTTCTTTTGCAGTATCTATCTAGGAAAACGCCTGATATCATTAAAATTATGCCTATTTATATGGAGCGGCATGATAATTGACAACCATCTGAAAGGTGGATTCATATCGGCGCAAACGATGATTTCTAGCATTTTGCTAAGTGCCGTGCTCGCCTTGGTATGTAACAGGTACTTGAAATTTGAGCGGTAAGAAATGTCATACAAGGAGATCATTTTTATTTTCATTCCCGTACTATTGTGGTTTATCGGCGGAGTCATTGCCTTTCTTAAGCCACCGAGTACCGCCTTAAAAAGCGTTATCCTCCACTTCGCGGCCGGCGTAGTGTTTTCCGTCGTAGCCGTTGAGCTGCTGCCTGATATGATCAAGATACACGATGCGAAATCGATCATTATTGGGTTTTCGAGTGGCGTCGCTGCGATGCTAGTAATCAAAAATTTGACGGGAAAAATTGAGTCTGGAAAAAACAATGATAGCAGACGAGTATTCCCCATTGGTGTGATAATTGGGATCGGCATTGATTTGCTAATTGACGGAATGCTATTGGGTATCGGATTCGCAGCGGGACAAAAAGAAGGAGTACTGTTAGCGGTGGCATTGGCCCTGGAGTGTCTATCGCTCGGTATCGCTACGGTAACATCGATCCTTGAATCGACGTCTTCGAGAAAAGTAATCTATCTCACACTCTCTGGACTAGCGTCGATCTTTATTTTGGGCTCTATATCTGGACTACTAATACTTCACAATACATCAGAGAACGTACTTGAATTAATTCTTTCTTTTGGATCTGCGGCATTACTGTTCCTTGTTACCGAGGAACTGTTGGTTGAAGCACATCAGCAGAAGGAGACCGCGCTGTTTACTACATCCTTTTTTACCGGCTTTCTAATCTTCATGATCTTGGGAATGATGCTCTAATGTAGTTTTTTGATACTATTTTGGCCATTCGAAGAGTAGGAAGTGCAATATCAAGTGCCTAAATAGGATCAGTATTCCTCCGACTAGCACAATGGCTAAAATGAAATACATCAGCCGGGTCAAGAGTGACTCAGCTGGTCGCTTTGGCATCTTTGTAAATTCCCTATACGGTGATTTTCTTGGCTTGTGCCGATTATTTTCATTGGGAATAACCCTTCTGCTTTTTGAACTCATACCGATACGCCGATAGTAGAGATAATATGCAAACTAGTGCCCGGCAATGGCAAGAGAAAGCAAAGCCGATGCATCACTCTTATAGCTACAACCACGGATTGGCTCAAAGCAGGTAATAAGTCCCCGATTTACTATCCCTTTGCGGAACAGGCATCGATACCATCTCCAAAAGATTTCTTTCAATATTTATTGACAAAGTTGTCATAGGGGTATCTGTTGGTCTATTTTCGAACGGATCTTGCATGACAATTGCAGTTTTCTCAATCGCGATCAGTAGCACTGGAACCAGAATCACCATCAGAATTTCCAGGATAGCGTGATTGTCATCCAACCCGAAAGGAAGGATTGTCATCAGCACGTAAATCAAAAAATGAATTAATAGACTATAGGCGCGCGGGAACACCGTATTTTTGATACGCTCGCATTTTCCCATCGAGTCTGTTAATCGGGCCAGTGTGTTATCGATTTGAGCCTGCTTAATGGCATTCAAATTATACTTGTTTGCCAACACACCCAGCCTTTCGGCGTGTCGGGTCAGTAGCTGATTAGTGAGATGGTTGTCGTGTAGATTATTAGCATCCAGATATTCGGCCACAAACGGCGAAGGTGACACTTTTCTCAAATTATCCGCCAACGCAAAACACCAAATCGATTGTCTGACTGCGAATTCAGAAAGTATAGTTTGCTTTTTTTCGTCTGGCGGCAAGAACTGGATCAACTGCCTGATTAACGTACGACTGTCATTGACGATCGCCCCCCAGACTGTACGCGCTTCCCACCAACGCTCATAGGATTGGGCAGTCCTAAAGGCAAGCAACAACGAGACCAGTGTCCCAATTAATGCTGAAATATTCAATGGAATCGAAAACTCTTTAAATAGAGAAAAATGATCAAGTGTCCCAATCACACTTGCATAGAAGGTGATCGCCAGGACATCCCATTTGATCAGGTTCAGAAAGTAGCTGATAGATATTTTTTTGTTAATCAACATAGCATCAATTGTTTATTGTTTGAACGGGGAGCAATCTACACTTCAAATGTGTGGATAAGTTAAAATTGTTTTGAGAAGGTAAATCCAACAGTTTTTGAACCAATGCTGGGAGAGAAAAAAGCTCGATGCTTCTGTTTCTTTCCTATCAATTTGATAGCCTTGGGATAAAGCAAATAAGCAAGTTCGGTTGACAATATGCCTATACCGGCACCGGTCACAATATCACTCACCCAGTGTCTGCTTTCGACCACCCTGAAAACGCTCGTAAATATTGCAATGGGGTATCCGGACACACTTAGCCAAAAATTAGTATCGCGATACTCTTTGAACAGAAAATGCGCCGACGTAAATGCCACTGCGGCATGTCCCGACGGGAACGAATAATTATCCGAGTAATCTGGTCTGGTGCGCCCAATTATTCGCTTGGAAGGTAAAACAAAGGCTGCGGTTATCATTTGTGAAGAAGCCAACAGCCCTGTTCTGTCCCAGAAACCATGCTTACCTTTCAATCCAACGAGATTAAGGCCGTACACCATCGCAGCCGGGACAAATTGGGTATAGTCATCAATTTCCAGCCTGGACTTGGGAAGATCATTAATTGTGTGCCGTATCCCATAATCTAATTCTCTGAACGGCTTAATCGCATACGTAATCGATCCCGCTGCAATGAGTGATCCAGAAAGAATGTATGGCTGCAAGCGCCTTTTATAGACTGACTTCAAAATCGTTGAGTCAATAGCGTACTGATTGTCGATTCGTGTCGAATCCTGGCAAAAGCCAACATAGCTGATGCTAAACACGATTAGTGTGGTCATTAAGAGCCTCAATATTACCTCTGTCTTTGTACGTTTCATTAAAGTCAAAAATGTTGTCATTTCAATTACTATTTCGAATGAGTAATGCCCAGACGGGGCCTTGGCAGGATAGCAAGCGTATTAGAAATACAGCGCACGTGCACCAAATGATTTTTTGCACAGAAATAGGGTAGGAGCTGGGATTTTTACTGAATTGGCAAGGAAAGATGCCACCCTGACCCACTTTTTTTTAGATTTGATTTTCCCGAAGTCGATATCGAGGGACAGATAATATTCTCTATGCGGAAGGTACCCCATCTGAGTACTTTGGATAATATTTGCAGATATGGTGTTTCCGATCCCGTACCCAAGCGAAACACACAGCCAAGCCGGCCACTTGCTACCGGCAAAAAAAGAGGCTGGACTTGCAGATAGCCAGTACGTCTGACCATTGTAATCTTTCAACCAACGATCCGATAAACTGCTTCCTAACAGCTCGGGCCTAAGCCCCGCGAGACTAGTGTAATGAAAGGAAAATTTAGGGTTTACGCGGAGCTCGTTCCAAAGGGACATCTGAATAGCATATATAGAAGAACCCAATACGTTAGCTATCATGTCGCCGGGCGAAAATCCATACTCAGGCGAGAATCCATCCAAAATCTCGATCGGAGTCAGAAACATGATTCCTGAGAGTGCCGAATACAAAATGGCTCTCTTTCTTGGAATTCCTGTCGAGATATAAATCGCCTCGCTGTGTCTTGCAATCTGATATGAGGAGTATAAATGGCCAACCTTATCAATTTGAAGCCACTCGCTTGTATCGTCCCGAAAACGAAAATTTGTTAGCGGGTTCTTGTACCAAGATTTACTGAGACCGTATGTGCTCGCACCGTAGACTAGCCCCTGACCTGCCAGAACCCAACGCAGTCTCTGAATGCTCGCTTTGTCAACAGTTATGCTGTCTTCTTGGCGTTTGTTGGGTTGAGCTTTTAATCGCTTTTGCCAACTGATCAGAAAGAAAATTGACATGAGCAATGGCAGTTTATGAATTTGAAAATGGGTGATAACCATCTTTTGGATTTTACGACCGCATGAATATAGCTTCCCTGTCAGCATGCGGTTGCCGTATTGATGTTTGAAAAAAATTGTGATTTCTTCCTGCCCTAACTGAGCTGGTCACACTGTATGCAAGCCTAATTCGTAAGCGCTATTTTTTTGGAGAATACCTCATGCTCGGTTTCCAAACTGACTACATACAAACCCGATGGCCAATTAGGCACATTGATATGGCGAAGTTCATTTTGTCTAACATCCTGCGTGGGTATGACTTGCTGTCCCTTAACATTATGGATTTTTAATTTACCACTCATGTTTACATTGACCCTGATATAGCCTCGGGCTGGATTGGGGTATACGACCAAAGCGTCCCGATCAGAAGTCCGTGGTTGAACTGCTAGGATGTTGGCAAAGAGCTGCAGGCCACCAGCACTACTTCCAACAGCAAGGTCAATCTTTCCATCACCATTGTAGTCAGCAGCTGCTGCTTGAAGCATACGCCCCAACACCGGAGCAACCGCGCCGCTACCCGTATCTAACACTAGCTCATCTATTCTTTTCCATTCTCCCCACGGGCCCTGGTGGTAGATTCTTACCTTTCCCGAATAATCAACGGTGATCAAGTCGAGCTCCCCATCCAAATCTACATCTGCCGCCAGGGCGTGTACATATCTTTTTTCGAAGCTCAGGGCAATTCCGGCCAAATTCTCAGTTTGCAGTCGAAATACTGGCTTTATTGGTGTACCGTCGTTCTTATAATAGCGAAGATTGCCCTGCACACTTCCCAACAAAAGGTCGAGATCCCCATCATGGTCAGCATCAACAAAAAAAGGAGAATCGCCGCTATTGGCATCAGCTGGTAGCGATAAGGTGACCATTCTGCTCATCTGCAAGTCCGCTGCTGCGCCAAGTGTGGAGCGGTTGGGAAAAAATACATAGCCCAAGCCTCGCGGAGTTGAAAAACCCAAACCGAGATCAACTGTTCCATCGCCATCAAAATCCGCCCATTGAGGCCTAATGTTGTATCCCTTAATCAGATTGTTGATTCCTAAATAGTTATCCAGGATGGCTCGATAAATTGGTGCTTTGGAGGTTCCAATATTTTCAAAAAGCCACAAACTTCCTTGCATTCCAATCGCACCCGCAATTGGCCCAGTGCCAATGATTAGGTCCAAATCGGAGTCGCCGTCAATATCAAAGAATGAGGGTGCCGCATTTTCTCCAATATCCAGCATTTGCTCTTGCAGGAATGCCTTGCTCACCAGCCTAAAATCTACACTATCGTTGCTTGCTGCGTTATGGTAAAACCAGTTCGAAATAGCAAAATCTGTCAGACCAGCATCACCAGACGGGAGATTGGGACTTACTACCAAGTCTTTGATGCCATCAAAATCCAAGTCTGCCACAAATGCAGCTGGAAAAATCTGCATCGATACCGGATTCTTATCGGGGAATGTCTTTTGATATGAAGTAAACCCAGCATTAATACCATGCCTTCCATTATAAAATATGCCCAATTCTGTGCTACTGATATGACCGACGATTAAGTCTTTTTTGCCGTCCCCATTCAGGTCGTCCACCAGGATACTGTTTCCAGAATGCATGACCCTGCCGCTGCTATCTGGGTTTTGAGAGACGCCGCAATCCATTCCCAACACATAATCCTGTGCGCTATTCTTGGCGAAGTCTCCCCAACAATCCCCATTCCGCACAAATACCGGGTTTGCCACCGAACCAAGCGAATCAGGCACTCCAAACCGCTCCATACTCATATTCTGATGCAACTCGATAAAAGTTCCTGAATAATCAAATCCAAGGATGTCCAGATCCCCGTCATTGTCCAGATCGACGATAGCAGGAATATCAGAGCCAGAAATCAATAGATTCAGGAAGCCAGAATAGCCCTTGGTATACAGAGCATCTCTAACTAGTTTCCAGTTCCATTTGCCTTGACTAAGATCATTACGGTAAAGCTGAACTCCTAACGAGGTGCTTGCAAACAGATCCTTTCTGCCATCTCCATCATAATCTGCTAGAAAAATCCAGTTATATAAGACCGGAAATCGACTCTCGAATTGCGGTGCATACTTCCAGAATTGTAAACCCTTGTTGTCAGTGGCCGCTACGAAAGTACTGATTTTGCCATTGGTGCGGTCAAAGACTACAAGATCCTCTGTTTGGTCGCCGTCAAGATCCATTTTGTGGTATTGAGCAGCATTCAGCCCACCTGTCCATGCTAGACTAGCCGATTTTGAGCCATTTAGTAATACCGTTGATGTATCTCGCACAAACCAAGAGATTTGACCAAAACCAGGAATATGGACCACTAATGATAGCACACATAGTAGGAGCCAGCAGTGACGTCCCATTTTCATGAGAACGGTTTCTTTTTATATGCCAACAGTCTCAACGCATTAAACACGACCAGGAGGGTAGAGCCTTCGTGTGCCATGACAGCTGGACCAATACTGGCAATACCGGAAATGGTCAACGGTATCAGGATCGCTACCACACCGAGACTAAACCAAAGATTTTGCTGGATGATCTTCCGTGATTTCCGGCTAAGTCCGATCGCAAAGGGCAAACTTTCCAGCTTATCACCCATTAGTGCAATGTCAGCGGTTTCCAAGGCAACGTCTGACCCTGCCGCACCCATAGCAATACCAACTGTGCTTTTCGCCATAGCTGGCGCATCGTTAACCCCGTCACCAACCATGGCGACCCTATTTTCCGACTTATCCAGTTCACTGACAGCTTTCACCTTATCTTCTGGCATCAAATTGCCCATAGCATCAGTAATCCCGATCTGTTTCGCTACTGCTTCCGCTACCTGCTGGTTATCGCCGGTGAGCATGATCATCTTTTTAACACCGATACTTGAAAGTGCATCAAGAACTGCCTTGGCTTCCTTTCTGGGTACATCCATCAGCGAGATGATTCCAATAAATTCATCGTCCCGTTTGACTAGCATTGACGTGTGCCCCTCTTTTTCCAGTCGTTTTACTATTTCTTGCGCTTGATCCGGGATGTTATGTCCATCCTGCTCAAAAAGAGCCTTATTGCCAATAGAGATTTTCCTACCATTTAGCTCAGCTGTTACACCCTTACCGGTAACCGCTTGCACTTTGTCAGCAGCATTTACGTCATTATTGCCGAGCTTCTTACTGGCACCTTTCACGATCGCCGCTGCCAATGGATGGTCACTTAGCTTTTCGACAGCAATAGCAGTAGTTAAAAGCTCTTCTTCGCTGACATCACCTAATGGCAAAGCATTAGTCAAGACAGGCTTTCCTTCGGTGAGTGTGCCTGTCTTGTCGAATGCAATTGAGCTAATCCTACCCAAATCTTCCAATGGCCTTCCTCCCTTGATAAGCACACCGCCCCGAGCTGCCCTGGCTACCCCGCTAAGTACTGCGCTGGGTGTGGAGATTGCCAGCGCGCAAGGGCTCGCTGCTACCAAAACTGACATTGCCCTGTAAAAGCTCTTGCTGAAAGGTTCGTCGATAACAACGTAAGCGAAGCACAATATTGCAACTAGAACGACCACCGATGGCACAAAATACTTCTCGAAGCGGTCTGTAAAAAGCTGGGTCGGGGACTTTTGTTGTTCTGCCTGATTGACCATTTCGATAAGTCGTGAAATCGTCGAATCACTGGATTTTTTGATTACCTTAATTTCCAGCGCCGCCGCTCCATTAATCGTTCCCGCGAAAACACGGTGCTCTGATTTAATAGACGCATCCTTAGAATAGTCTTTCTCAGGATCGTCGACCGGCGACTTATCAACCGGCACACTTTCTCCTGTGATAGGGGCTTGGTTCACACTAGCATGACCTTTAACAACCACACCATCGGCAGGTATCTTGCTGTTGGGTTTAACAATGATCAGATCGCCAATGACCAGTTGCTCAATTCCTATTTCGCTTTCTTTTCCATCCCTGATAACTGTTGCAACCGGAGGGGCTAGATTGGTCAAGTCCTCAATGGACTTTCGCGCTTTTGCCATTGCGAAATGCTCCAATGCATGGCCCATGCTGAACAAAAACAGAAGTAGAGCCCCTTCGGCCCACTCCCCCAAAATTGCCGCCCCAATGGCTGCAAGCAGCATCAGTGAGTCAATTTCAAATTTTCGTTCTCTAATGGCCTCAATGGCATCCTTCAAAGTATAAAAACCTCCAAAAACATATGCTGCGATGTAGAAGCCAAGGGAAACATTTTCTTGCATACCCGTATAGGAGAGCCCGTAACCAGTAGCGAGTAACACACCACAAATTATACTAAAAATTAGCTCTGTATTTTTTCCGAATATTCCTCCATGCTCAGATTCGTCATGCTGGTCCTTTTTCGAATGCTGATTTCTTGCCTCGGAAGTTTCTTTTGAAGTTGCCATATGAAACCGCTTTTTAAATTAAGAATGTGATAGTGATATGCTGAAAGCTGGCGACACAGGGCCGCCAGCCCAATTACAACTAATGCTCGTGCTCGCCGCCAGCATTGGTCATTTTAGCGAGAACAAAAAACGCTCCTTTGACGACTATTTTGGCATTTTGGGGTATTGGCTTCAACAAAGTAATCTCTGTATAGCCCACATCGGAAGTACCTTTTGCAACCGGTACCTTCTCAAAGGTAACTCCGGGCTCTTTCTCGCCCGACTCACCAGCCTTATGATCATGTGGCTCTGCCTCTTGGTGACTTGATGCTGCATCCTTGCTAGATTCCTTGTGATGCTCGTCCTCTGTGTGCGGATCTGTGACGATAAAAATGTAGTCCTGACCTTGATAGTTAACTACTGCGTCAGTAGGAACTGCAGGAACTTTTGCTTTCTCAAGACTAATTGCCGCCGTAATGTTCATGCCGTCAATTAATCCAGATTTATTACCCATGACTTTCGCATGAACCGAGACAGCCTTACTTTCTCCTTCAAAGGAGGAACCCAATGAAAATATCTGGGCATCGTACTCCTGGCCTGGGGCATTAGTAAGCGTAAAGTGGATGGTTTGATTTTCACGCAGCTTAGAGAGATCTTTTTCATATACGAACAGATCCAGATGAAGCTGACTATTATCGACGATTTCGGCGATGGGCGAAGTCAAATCTACATAACTGCCAATTTGGGCACTGACGCTGCTCACCACGCCGGAAATGGGGCTTTTCACTGAAAGAACAGAAACCAGTTTTCCACTGCTAAGCTGTGAAGGCTCAATTCCCATTAGACGGATTTGCTGAGCTAACGTATTTCGGCGGGTTTGAAGCGTTTTCAGATCCGTATTAGCGGTTTGAAAGTTTTTCAAAGCGCCTGCATTCCCCGCCGAGAGCTCCTTCTGCCGGTTAAATTCCAGCTCCGCCAGCGCAATGCGGTCGCTTACTGCCACATATTCCTCCTGGAAACGCATGAAATCTGGATTAGCAAGGGTGGCAATAACCTGGCCCTTTCTAACCTTATCGCCTGGCTGAATTTTCAAAGTTTGAATGACCCCGCTGTACAAAGTATTCACGGTAGCTCGGTTTTGATTAGGGACCTTCAGGGTACCGTTTGCTTTGAGTGCAGCAGTTAGCTCCTTTTCTTCGATCGAGCCCATTTCCACGCCAATGCTTTTAATTTGTTCAGCAGTCAAATTCGCTGTACTCGGGTTCTCGTGCTCTTCATGCTCACCTTCTTCCGCAGCCTGCTCGGTTTGTCCCTCCTGCTTCTGTTCCCCGGTTTTTTCATTTTTACAGGACGCCAGAAAGTACAGGGAAATAAGCAGACTGGTTATAATTAATATCTTTTTCATTGTTTATCGATTCAGAAAATAGTTGAATTGAATAACCGACTGGTTGTAAGCGTTCAGACTATCCAGGTAGTTACGACGAATGTCAATCGCCTGGGTCAGAAACTGTGACAACTCGGCGAAACTAATCTCCCCTTGCCGGTAGGCAAGGGTAGACGATTTAATAATTTCAGCTGCTTGAGCAAGCCCAGTAGTTTCGTAATAGGCCAACAGAGAAAGGTTTTTTTCGACCTCTTGTTGGGTCTGGGCCAGTTGCGTCTGCAAAACCTGCTGCGTATATGTAAGCTGGCTTTGCTGCACGTCAACTTGGGCCGATGCCGCTTTCACACGGCTACGGTACGCACCCGCTCCCAGGATAGGGAAAGCTGCGCTCACAGAAAATCCGTTGAACGGGTTATTCAGACCATATAAACGCTGCGAAAAGAATCTGCCGGAAAAGTCGGGCTTATTTTCACTTCTGGCAACAGAAACGCTGGCATCAGCTATGGCGACGTTTTGTTTTTGCAACTCGATCAGCGGGTGGGAGGATTGCTGTATCGGTTCAGGCAGCGGCAATTTCTGCAGCGCACTGTCAGCAGGTAGATACTGCTGCTGCACATTTAATAACTGCATCAACAGCTTCTGTTGAATTAGAACATCTTTCGTTGTCTGGGCAATAAAGGCCTTCAACTCACGGGAACGCGCACTTGAGGCAACGCTATCCAGCCCGGGCGTATCGCCTGTGCGTACCCTGAGCGTAGTTGTCTGGTTCAACGCGGTATAAATGCTATCTAAGCTTTGAAAGAGCTTACCCCTGTCTTGCAGATACCATAGCTGGTAATAAACGGAGCGAATATCCCTTTTAAGGTTAGTCCCGATTAGCGCGCCGTTAACCTTGGTGGCTTCAAGCTGTTGTTGGTAAAGGTTTCGCTGGGCTTTATAAAGCCCTGGCCACGGAAGCGTCTGAGAAAGGCCAATTTTTAAGATGCCACGGCTATCTGAGGGTCGGAGATCCTCGTTTTCTGCAAACATCCCAGTTTTAGGAATTAGCCTGGCAGATTTGACCTGAAATTCGCCTTGCCGAACCGCCTTCCTGTTCACCTCCAGCTCGAGGTTGGATTTACTGGCATCCAAAAGTTGTTCGATCCGAACGCGTTGATCAGGTGATCTACTATCCTGTGCACTGGCGTTTCCAGATGTTATTAAGAACAGTGCAAGCATGGCTGCGGCCGCCCCCGATATCTTTCCCTTCGGCTTTTCAAATAGGATATAAAGCAAAGGCAGCACAACTAGCGTCAGAAACGTAGCCGTAACTAGCCCACCGATTACCACGGTTGCCAGCGGCTTTTGAACTTCACCACCGGCACCTGTCGAAAATGCCATCGGAAGAAAACCAAGTGAGGCCACTGTCGCAGTCATAAGCACAGGCCTGAGCCGCATTTTTGTCCCCTCTACAACGCGAGGTATGAGCTTATCAAAACCACTTTTTTCGAGCTGGTTGAAAGTACTGATCAATACTATTCCGTTTAATACAGCAACTCCAAAGAGTGCAATAAAACCTACACCTGCCGAAATACTAAATGGCATACCTCTAAGCATCAGCGCAAACACCCCGCCGATCGCGCTCATCGGGATCGCCGTATAGATCAATAGCGATTCTTTGAAAGAGCCAAAGGTGAAGTAGAGCAGTAGGAAGATCAAAGCCAAAGCAATTGGAACTGCAATTTGTAATCTAGCACTGGCTTTTTGCAAGTTCTCAAATGTACCGCCATAAGTATAATAGTACCCTGTGGGCAGCAAATTAGCGGCTGAAAGCTTTCCTTGAATGTCTTGCACTACGCTTTGTACATCACGACCACGCACATTGAAACCGACAACTATTCGCCGCTTGCCGTCTTCGCGGCTGATTTGAGCAGGACCCTCCTTAAAGGATATTGAAGCTACCTGGGAAAGCGGAATCTGTGTCCCATTGTCCATCGCCACGAAAAGATCACTCACATCCTCTATGGAAGCCCGGTTAGCACTATCGAGGCGTACCACTAGATCAAACTTACGTTCATTTTCAAAAACTACACCCGCAGCCTCCCCGGCAAATGCAGTTCTAACCGTCCGATTGATATCTTCAATATTCATACCATATGCCGCGATTTTGGCTCGATCGTATTGAATGGTAATCTGGGGGAGCCCAGTTGTCCGCTCAATCTGGGGATTGGTCGATCCTTGGACAGATTGCACTACTTGGGCAACTTTTGGAGCAAGTGAAGCCAGTGTATCGATATTTTCACCAAATATTTTGATGGCGACATCTTGTCTGACACCTGTCATTAACTCATTAAAACGCATCTGGATAGGCTGGTTGGATTCAAAGAATACCCCTGGGATTGCTTCCAGCTTTTCTTGCATCATCCTTGCCAGCTCAGTATAGCTTTCCGTAGTTGTCCATTGATCCTTCGGTTTAAGCACAACCATAATGTCGGTCGCTTCAGGAGGCATGGGGTCGGTCGGAACTTCTGCGCTACCAGTTTTTCCTACAACCATTTTTACCTCAGGAAAGGATTTAATGATCCTGCTGGCTTGCATCGATGTCTCAACGCTTTGAGAAAGCGACGTGCCCTGGGGTAGTATACAGTGGAATGCGTAATCCCCTTCCTCGAGTTGGGGGATGAATTCACCGCCCATTCTTGAAAAAAAGAAAATAGCAATGGCGAAGACGCTTACAGTTGCTGCTACAATTGCAATGCGGAAGCGGATCGCCCAGGCAAGTATAGGCAAATAAGCTGCCTGAATGCGGTCCATCATTTTATCGGAAAGCGTCTTTTTGTGCGAAATAGATTTCGGCAATACCAACGCCGCCATCATTGGAATATAGGTCAGTGACAGAATTAATGCACCAAGGATGGCAAATGATACTGTCTCTGCCATGGGCCTGAACATTTTGCCCTCAATACCAACAAGGGATAGAATTGGGATGTATACGATCATGATGATGATCTCGCCAAAGGCCGCACTACTACGGATCTTTGAAGCAGATTCGAATACTTCCTGGTCCATTTCGTCCTGGGTAAGCTTTTCGGTTGTCTTTCGGAGCGCCAAATGATGTAGCACGGCCTCTACGATAATTACCGCCCCATCTACAATTAACCCGAAATCAATCGCTCCCAAACTCATTAGATTAGCCGATACACCAAATGTGTTCATCATACCCAAGGCAAAAAGCATGGCTAGCGGTATGGCCGAAGCAACGATTAATCCCGCGCGCAGGTTGCCCAGGAAAAGCACCAGAACAAACACAACGATCAGTGCGCCTTCTATCAAGTTCGTTTTAACAGTGTTGATCGCGCGGTCAACAAGATTCGTCCTATCCAAATATGCCTCTACCTCTACATCTGCGGGCAATGACTTTTTAATGGTCTGCATTTTAGCTTTTACCCGCTCGACGACCGCGGCGCTATTGGAGCCCTTGAGCATCATAACAATGCCACCTACCACCTCTTTCTCTCCATTAAAAGTCACTGATCCGTAGCGAACGGCATTGCCTAAACGTACTAAGGCAACGTCGCGCACTAGTACAGGAACACCGTTAACGTTTTTGATGACTATTTTGCTTATATCATCCAGTGATGAAACAAGTCCAATACCTCTGATAAAGTAAGCATTTGGCTTCTTGTCAATATACGCTCCTCCTGTATTTTCATTATTTTTAGCGAGCGCATTAAAGATATCCGCAATCGTTACGTTCATCCCTTTTAGCTTCTGGGGGTTGACCGCGACCTCATATTGTTTAAGCAAACCACCGAAACTGTTTACTTCTGCCACCCCTTTGGTTCCATAAAGTTGACGTGCAACGATCCAATCTTGCATCGTTCGCAAGTCCATGGCCGTGTATTTATTTTCGGAACCTTTCTTGGGGTGGATAACATATTGATAAATCTCCCCAAGGCCTGTACTAACCGGGGCAAGTTCCGGTGTTCCGAGGCCTTTAGGGATTTTCTGCTCTGCCTCTTTCAGCTTTTCGGTGATAAGCTGACGGGCAAAATATATATCGATGTCGTCTTCAAAAACGACTGTAATTACCGATAACCCAAACCTAGATATTGACCGCATTTCTACAAGATCAGGCAGATTTGCCAGGCTTTGCTCAATGGGGTAAGTAACCAACTGCTCAGTTTCCTGTGCAGCTAGGGTAGGGGTGAGGGTAATAACTTGAACTTGATTATTGGTAATGTCGGGCACCGCGTCCACAGGGATCTGTGACGCGCTCCATAGGCCCCACGCAATAAGTCCGAGGGTAAAAATACCTACGATAAGCTTATTGCGGATCGAAAAATGAATGATTCTATCCAGCATTTGAAAATAACATGAAAAGTGTGCAGAAATAGTCTACACTCCCCGTTTAGGGACGAGTCAAGACCAAACTGAAAACGTGACAGGTTATACCAAACGTGGCGGCTGCCAAATAAGATTTGCGTTGATTTGGCTAAATGAAAATTTGTATTCAAAGGTTTTCTCCGCAGATACTGGTAGCGGTGTCGATAGAGCAAACCCCAATACGATCGGAGGCATATTTACCGTTGCACAACAAGTACAGATGCAAAAAGGCGAGCAAAAATCACCAGGAACGTCCTTATGATTTGACTCTTCGTGCGAAACAGCGGCCAAAGAACTGATCTCAGATGCCAAACGAACCGGAACGTCCTGGCAGGGAAAGCAGGACAGTGCGGTAACATATAATGCAAATATGATCAGCGATAACTTCATACTGCAAATTTACAACATAGGAAGATGCAACAGGTAGGCAAAAGCAAAATACCTTCGTAAAACGGCTGGACGTGATCCGCTTCAAGTATGATAGTTAATATTATCGACCTCAGAATGAGTTACCTTTTAAAAGTATTTCGACTTGCGAAAGAGAATCAGATCATTCATTCTTGTGCTATGGGCTGCACGGGCAACAAACTCCATCTCAAACCGGATTTAGCTTTATTGAGCAATCATTCCAGCCCCTAAATGTCATTCTACACTACTCGACCCTTCAACTCAGAAATGTTATCAATTATTTTTACGAACCCACCCCACCCAAAACGGACTTTGTTCGTAGCTGGTTTGGGAAGTGGAACGTCATCGCCATAATTTGCTTATAACCGGTGATTGAAACCTGTAAATAAGATGGCATTCTTACTTTAACAATATCGCAGGGGACAAACGAATCATCACATACTCAAAGTATCGTTTCGCTACGTCGAGCAGCAACTTTCGAGGTAAGTACTTAACTTCCGTACGTTAATCCAATGCTATTCAATTTAATCGAACCAATGCAAACCACAGCATTTAAATCCATGCATAATTGCGCAGTCGCTTTTTGTGTAGTTTTCTTAGCACTGTTAACATCCTGTTCGAATAGCTCAACCACCGCACCTGAACCTGAAAGTCCAGTTCAGTATCGAGTGAACGATATATCGTACTTTTTAGGGCCAAATGATAGAGTAGACACCGCTGTTCTGCAACTAACCGGCGCTAGTCTGCAAAATTCAACTAGTATGCTCAAAACTCAACAGGTTGATATCGTCTTGGATCAGTTAACAAAAACCTCGCAATTTACTTTCGATTCAACCCCATTTTTACCCGGCAAACCAGATCTTGCTAAGCTCGAGGTTCGGGTACCTCAGGGATTCATCAAAGGGAAGTTATTTGACTACTTTCCTCAAACATTTCCACTTACTCCCTCTCTCCAAGTAAAACCTTACGGTTCTTACGAAAACCAATCAATTTCGGTAAAAATCCCTCCAAAATCCCTCATCTTGATTAGCCATCAGATTGAAGGCTATGAGGTGATCTGTTCATTCAAGGCCATCATAGAAAATTTAGATACTCGGCAGCAGTACACGCTGGCTGGGAAGTGGAAAGGCCTTTTGAGGTATAACAATTTGTCGACTTCGCTCCGAGAATCAACAATGTGATTCTGACATCAATTTAACCCATAAAAAGAATAGTGGAGATATCTGAAAAAACCAATGCCGACCAAGTATTCAAGGGACAGCTTACCAAAGCCTCGGACTTTAAATTTGGCCCCACCGTAGTCAATGTCTTCGATGACATGGTAGAAAGATCAGTACCATATTATTTGGAAATGCAACGCATGCTGGCCGAAATTACGGCCGATCATGCTACAAAAGATCAGCTGATATACGATCTGGGGTGTTCTACGGGAACGACCCTGATTGAAGTGGATAAACTTCTCGATTCCGATGTTCGATTCATTGGTATCGATGAATCGAACGAAATGCTAGAAAAATGTGATAAAAAGTTAAAAGAAGTTGGTTTTAAAAGACCATATGAGCTCATCTCGTGCGATTTGCATCAGCAAGTTCCAATCTCTAACGGTTCTGTTGTAATTCTTTGCCTCACTCTACAGTTCGTGCGACCACTATATCGCGAGCGACTACTTCGGAATATTTATCAGGGACTTAACCCTGGTGGAGTGCTGCTGTTGGTAGAAAAGGTGTTGGCCGAAAGCAGCATTTTCAACCGTGACTTCATAAAATACTATTACAATTACAAACGTCGCAACCAGTACAGTGAACTTGAAATTTCTCAAAAACGGGAAGCGCTCGAAAATGTCTTGATTCCGTATAAACTGTCAGAAAACATACTCCTACTCAAAGAAGCTGGCTTTGCAGACTGTGAGGTCTTCTTCAAGTGGTACAATTTTGCAGGCTTGATCGCCTATAAAAGAGCATGATAGATTTCGGTAACTTCTTCTTCAAACACAGGAACACCCTCTTTATCGTGTTATACCTGTTGATACTGCTCCCTTCACCGCCGATATTTTCGCAAGGTCAATTTGGATCAAACTACTACTTGTATCCGATACTCACAGGCATGCTAGTGACGTTTTCTGGTGAAATTATACGCGGTATCACCATCGGGCTTGCCTACATTATCCGCGGTGGCAAGGACAAAAAAGTTTATGCGGAAAAGCTGGTAACCGAAGGGATTTTCCGGCATTGCCGAAACCCCCTTTACGTGGGCAACATTCTCATGCTGCTTGGAGTTGGCATATTGGCTAATTCGGCCATTTATGTTGGCATAGTAATCCCGTTCTTCTTATTTATTTATCAAGCAATCGTTCTGGCCGAAGAAAATTTTCTTCGGAACAAATTTGGGGCTGATTTTGATGAGTATTGCAGCCAGGTTAACCGCTGGATGATTGATTTCACGGGAATATCAGACACAATAAGGGGGATGCAATTCAACTACAAGCGATGGATTTTGAAGGAGTATAACACGCTGTTCATATGGCTGGTGGGCATTACTACCGTACTGCTGTTTAAATATCCTGTATTCGAGTCAAATCGCTACATTAAAATCTACATATTCGGGATCACAGTCATAGCGCTTGGGTGTGTCTACGGCTACGTCCGTTATCTGAAAAAATCTCGTAAAATGACCGATAGCATGCTATAATGTAACATCTAATCACTATACGATACACGATCGGAAGTAGGCTATCAGTTAAATCGCAGCATTCATTGGTATAAGCATTGCGTGTATTTTAGGTAAGAGTATGAATCTGCTGATGATTGCGTTTCATATTTGCAGCCGGTCTTATTCTCTATAAATGCTATGGAATATTCTGGCTGGCGTTGGTAGAAATATTGAATCAGAATCTGTACCAGGATTAGAATTTGAGATCCGCGCCGTGTCTTTGCAAGAGCCGGGGATTGTGGGCACAGAAAAATGCTCGATTCGAAGGATCGGTCTAACTTATCATGTTGACCTTCATGCTATCGTGAATGATATATTCCAGTACGTTATGGCCGCAATTTGGTGCACCGACTACAAGACCGACTACTCCGAAACTTGCCAAATCTGGGCAATACTCATATCCATATTGAACCCAATTTTTGAAACTACTCCGGCTACAAACACCCAATTCTTTCCGATCAACATGCTTTAAATCAACCACGGTATACCGAATTTGATGGAAGCGTGTTCAATAAAAATCCACCATGGATGCGTTGCTTTACGAAGTTGGCTGCACATGGTCTATCAAAATCCGTCATTTCTACATATCTATTAAAAGATAATATCTGTGCATCCAAAGTAAGAATTCCTTCATAAATACCTCATGGCATCTTATTCGACTTGTCTTAACCCATCATAGGCCTCACAGCGACCTTCATAGTCATTTTAATAGTAGATAAAACGGCGAGCCAAGCCGAATTACACCGTAAACTAAATTTATCAAGTGTGACATAAGGCATTACCATTCAATTGTTTACATTGATCACTTTGATTTGAACGATAATCTTGCAACAAGATGAAAAGGAAAAAAAACCTCTCTTTATCGCTAATTCTATTTGGGGCCTTGCTTTGCGGATGCTCAAAGAAACCAGCTGATCAACCGGACCAAGATAATGACGATGTAGTAACAAGCATTGATGGATCAGAAGAAGCGCCCGACTCTACCAATAATCTAACGAAGCTGGAAACATATTTGAAAGAAAACAATATTGATGTGGTAAATGCGTCAACATACCCGGACAGCTCTATAATTTATATTACCAGCAGATCTATTGGCTTCAATCATCTCGAAATTGGCAATTATTCTAAAATCATAATCGATAATGGGCAGGATTCGTGCACAGTGATTATTGATAATTTTAAATTCGGAAAAAATTGCGAAATAATTGCTGGGGGAAAAGATGGTGCTAATGGTGGTCAAAATATGGAGGATAATTGGATAAAAAGTGGTGGCTGGTGGCAGGCACCCTCACGAGTAACGGGAGCACAAGGAATAACGGGCCTGCCTGGACATAACGGTACTAACGGAACCAATGTTAAAATTCAACTAGGTATTCTCTCGTTTGGTACCTTATCTATAACTTCAAAAGGCGGAAACGGCGGAGATGGGGGCCGTGGCGGAAACGGCCAAATTGGCGGCCATCATGCTGGAGGTGGCAAAGGTGGCACTGGTGGCACTGGTGGTACTGGTGGTGCAGGCGGATATTTAGACATCAAATACTGGCCGGTAAACTCATCCGTCGACTTGAATAAAATGCAGGCCATCGCAGCCGACGCTAAGAGAGGCAAAAGTGGGAATGGTGGGGTTGGCGGTGATGGCGGTCATCGAGGCGATGATAGTAACCCACACGGATTTCCTGGCGACCCCGGCGCTGCCGGTGGACAACAAGCCGACGGAATTGTAAAACTCGTTAGAGTAACGAAACCTTTTTAAAAATAATGCGAAGTTATGAACATTGTAGCCGGCCAGAAGAAAGGCTGTCCGTAATAAATCAATCAGGCAAGGTTTTCCAGTAGATAGGGGGCATGGCACTTCATAAGCAAAAAAGCGACAGTTGCCACAGCAACGAGCTGTTCACCGACCAGCGATTCGCAACAAAGGCTTAGCATCCAACCGAATTAATCATCCAGGATGATATGACATTATATTAAATAAAAACCATCGGCTAAAATTTAAAGTACCTAGCCTTAGCAATGTGGGCCTGACCGAACCTTACAAGCATGACGGTCGGTTCATCACGTTGCAATACGCTAATTAATTATGCTTAAACTGAACTGGATGCAACCTGACTTCAACATTTGACATCTTATCTGAAACTTAGTTAATCGAATCTTATGAGGCCAATTACGCTTGCCATCTTCATTTTCACCTTATTATGCAAAACCGTATGCGCCCAGCAACATACGAATTCTGATGAAATCAAAGATCTTAAAACCATTTTAGAGTATGCCGGCACCAATAAGCAGGTATCTGTTCGGCTGACAGCGGAAAACCAAGCGATCGAAATCAATGGTTATCAAATCCCGTTGGCGAAGACCACACTTGTAAGGTGTGAGAAAGAACAGGGAAAATATCAGGTGAAATTTTTCCTCCAAAACGGAACTGCCGTAACCAAGACAGGTGATTCGACTTTTCGAAGGGCTTATTGGGCAATCGACTTGGATGATAAAAAGGTGTGCGAACAGTTCATTTCGATCCTTAAAAAGCTTATGGCTGCTCCGAAGAGCTAAATTCGATTTGCACAAGTTAAGATTTCTGAGGTGAAGAGTGTGAGATGAGCAACGTTTATTCTGCCGTTGCTAGACCGAACACTACATTCAATAAGATTATCTCGGTAAGTGGTATAAATTGAATCGAGCCACTAGGTGCCGAAATCATCGAGCTACTCTTAAATCCTTTTCGTTGGCAACCAAATCTGCCGCATACTGTAAGACGGCAAGTATGGCCTCAGTGCTCAGACCAGGATACATGTCAGCCAGATCAGAATACGTCGCACCTTCTCCAAGTTTCCTGAGTATTAGCTCAACCGTCAACCTGGTGCCTTTGATGATCGGCTTACCCAGCAATACGTTGTGATCGGACGTTATAAAATCCTGATATCGCATACTTTATATCTACTTTGGTCTAAAGATACTAAATTCTAAATCGCAACTTCGTTACTCCGGGAGTGAAACACCTTCGAACTATCTCTCACAACATTCTAGTCGCCTGAATATTCCGGTTTGTGAAGTCCATGGTCTTGCGATCGAATTCCATTTCGGTGTTTACGGGCTAAATCGTAGTTATGCATCCGAAAATTCAGTTGGCAATGCTGCTCGCATTTGACATTGTTCGGTCGATAACAAGAATTGCGTCTTTCGCGGAATAGCATCAGTTAAGCACCCATAGATACGATAGTTATCGTATTAATACAAACCAGTAATAATACAATATTACCCATAGTTAATAGCCATTTTACTATATATATTCATATTTATAAATTGTTACATAACTTTTCTTATGTTAAATAGAATATGTAACATTGGGAATTGAATTCCTAGATTTGCATATCAACATGCATTCTCTACCTCGCCTACTTCAGCGTGTTTTATGAAGGTGGCCGCTACCTTTCGGCAGTGGCCACGTTATTGATCAGTACTCACTCGGAAGTAGAATCACATTGTCCGAAACGTAAATTTTGATTTCGGCCAGCGGAAAGTCTGTGTACGGGATTTGCTTTGAACACAGGATCCGGCCGTTGCCGTCTTCGCAACGAAGTGCTGCCGTTGACGCTTCCAGGTTAACTGCTAGTATCCAGACCTGGAATTCTTCCGTTTTCACTCGCGGGTGGTACTCCTGGAATGCAATTTCGTCGATGAGCCAGTATGCGCCGGCCTTATTCATCATATACCTGATCCCATCGGTGTATAGCATCTTGCGGACGATCGGATGGCGGTACCAGTTTTCGGTGCCTGTGAATTGTGAGAGCTCTGTCAATGTCAATTGGTGAGTTTCCATTTTCTGCTGTTTGAATGCCTCCACCGTTGGAGAACAATGCTGATCAGCACGAAGCAAGAGGCTGGAAAGACAACACCAACACGGGAGCGAAGCGAATGGAGCGGGCAGCGTGATTGACGTCCAGGCTGCTTTGTGCACCTTGCGTTGTTTCTCTCAGGCGGCAGGCTAATCTAGAAAATGAAACGTCCATGAATACCCTTCATCAAAAATTCGTCAATGAGCTATGCGGAACATAAGTTTAATCTTTGAAAATTCAGGACTTAACACCCTCGGGTGCAGTGAACAACTAAAATCGCTACATTTGCATCGAAAGATTCTCTTCTAGAAATCATGTTGCGACAAATAGGAATAGTGTCATTGATCTTCCTTTGCCACACTGCAATTGCACAGGAGTTCACATTCAAAGAACTAGCCGAACTAAGCGAAGGAAATTACGAAAATTTTGAAGCCATTGTATCGCGCAAGGGGTTTGAATTTTATAAAATGGAAACGCCCACCCTTGAACCCAGGACGAAGACATCATGGTTTCACTTTCAAAAACTTGCAAACGGGAAAATAGAATCAATAGATTATATACAAAGAATAGAAAATTGGCGAGCTGACCAACAAAAAATTGAAGTGACCTATTCAACCTACGATCTTAACTATTTCATTGCCCTAAAATCACAGCTAACCAAAAACAGCTTCAAAATATCAAGTACAGATAAGCTTGCGGACGGCTATATGATTATCAACAACTACCGTAGCGATACTTTTTGGGGGTGGACGGTAAGTACCGTGCAGTCACGCGACAGGGAAAAAAATATTATATCATACTCTCTAAGTATCAACAAAACACAGAAAATTTCGAATTAAGTTTGCCTCAAGATAAATTGTACAAAGGCGCGTAAAAACCATTACTATTGCCCGACTATTTCAAGATGTAGACGCCGGCATACCTGCTTCACAGCAACGTAGTGACACAAAGTCAGGTTACGCTTGCGGCATCAATCGTACCATTATCGATACGTTTTTGGTGCTCAATCCTTATCGATGCTCTAAAATTTTCTCGCTCTTTTTCTAGTCGTTCATTTCTCTTTCTGTAGATCTCATGATGCTCCAACTCATACAACTTGAGTTTTTGACGTGTGATAGTTGCAGCGTGTTCCGCATTCCTGTATAAATCCGCAATAAATCGTGCATACTGTTTAATTTCTCCGCGTGGTATAATTTCATCCCTTAACCCCAATTTATAGGTATTAATATCATTCTCTATGTATACAATAGACTCCAGTACAGAGGAGTTTATGAGACTTTCAAACACTAGGAGTTCATTTACTAGCTGACTAATATATTGTCCCTTCTTTTTGAAGAAAACATTCCAATTCGGATACCTAACAAAATCCGAATCCTGAATCTCAGTATTGTCTTGTAAATGATCACACACGCTCTGAATCTCTACTTTAAGATCATCATAGGTTTTCCTTTGTAGCGGCCTATCTTCAATGTTCAACATTCGCAGCATGCTATGTGCCTCTGATTGAATTTGGTAGACTCTATTCCATACGTAAAGAATAGTTTTAATCTTCTTCTCTTCGTTTGGCCAATGGATGTTAAAATAGTATAAAAATATTGCTGCAATCAAAGAATAGCTCAACTTCGAAATAAGATTAATAACTGGCTCGGAGCTAGGAAAATGGGATTTGACCACCCCACCCATAAACTCATAAGTCAAAACCAGAATGAGTCCTACCAAGAAAAAGACCTTTATATTCGGTCGTAGCGTAATGAAACGCCTATACCAAACATACTTCCAGAATAAGTTATGCCGATGCCAAATTTTTTCGGTATCCATCTGTAGTGTCAATTTAAGCCTGATAGAGAAAGCGGAAAATACCGTAAAAATATTTTTGAATTATAGAGCACATAAACTTCAGTTGATTATATTTTTAACCTGGGCATCTCGTCATAAGTCCGACCATTTAATATTCTACCAGACTTCTTTTTATCACGCCCTCCCCATTGCTTAAAGAAGAAAGATACATTCTGATTCATGCATTGCTGCTGGATGTCTGTCACCCAAATTGGCTTAATAGGCCTACATCGAGGTCCGCTTTCACCACCCACTATGACCCAATCGATACCTTCAAGATTTAAATGTGGTAGCGGACCGAGCAATGGTTCGATGGAAAGAAATTTAATCCTTGCTTCAACTTTTCTCAAAGAACTAATTCGGTTTACAACTCTTTCATTTTCAACCGAAACACCCATCCATATGTTGTCTGTCCAACGAAATTCGGAACTAAGCTCCAAAAGTCGCTCTGAGCGCTTGGTAAGTACCTGAAAAATATGATGCGGATTATCATTCATAACCCTGAAAACTTCTTTTATGAATGCAAGTGGCACTTCTGGGTGAAAAAGGTCGCTCATTGAATTGACAAAGACGATTTTAGACTTTTTCCAGCTATATGGGGCTTCCAGAGCATCATTATGTGTTCGCAGCGCGAAATTGTCCCTGTATTTCTCCACCCCCATCGCATGAAGCCTTCTTGACATAATCTCCGCGTAACAGAACTTACACCCTGACGATACCTTGGTGCATCCTGTTGTGGGATTCCAGGTCATTTCTGTCCATTCAATACTTGACTGTGCCATTTGTCCGATTATTATATTTAGCGACGATTTCGTTCGCAATTTTGACTGCTTCTCTATTGTTCGACACCATAAAGAAGTGGAACATAGTGGAATTCATTCTATTTCTTAACACGTAAGGCTTTGATACATATTTAAATATTTCTCCGAGCCTTTGCATATATAGGTTTGCCGATTGCTCAATAGCACTTTCCTTTTTGGTAGTTACGGTTTCGGTTCCAAACAAAGTATAAACTTCCTTTTCCACGTAAAATTGACTTAGAATGTCCCGTTTCTCCATACCTAGAAAGTTTTCAAGCTTTTGTAGCCACGCGTCTGATATCCGCCCGTCAGATTTCAGTAACCTATTCACGCCCATGCCCGTAGGAACAAGAATCCAGGCATCAACTGACAATTTTTGCAAAGCCACAAGCGTACTCCAATTGAGCTGCATTCCGCATGGGTCTATATATGCCAAGGCTTTGTACTTCCTTCCGTTCTTGCTGATTAAAAAATCCTTCATTGCATGGATTTTGTCATTACAGTCCTCATTGGCGATGTAAACGTTCTTTTGAGGAAATTTCAGCTTCGTACTAGTTTCAAGTAGCCTTTTAGCATTAGGCTCCTTTTCAACGAAATAATACATATCAAAACTCCTTGGATCGTCTATTTCTAGTATTCTTGCCGCCGCTCCGATGATAATCTTCTCATCTTGCTCATTTCCCTTTTTGATCGATCCAGATCCCGCAAACCCATCAAAATAGAGCAATTTCCAATCATATCGGTGGGCATAAATATTCATTATTGTAAGATATGCCTTTGCATACTCAACTAGTATTTCGATTTTTGACTCGGTCCAGTCACCGCCAAAGTTGTTCATGAATTTTGAGGATAAGGTTTTGGACAAATTAAGAATATTCTTTTTCAAGAAAAATATTTAATCCAATTCAAACGGAAAGCTATCTACCACAATCCCACACCGTTTGAAATCCTCACATAAATGCTTAGGCAGTCGCATTGTCGGTCCTTATACCAATTTTCTCTTGAATCTCTTTTAATTGCTTTAACACCGTTTCCATCGTCTGCGAAATATGCTGCACCTCCGACACCCTTTCCGGCACATCCTTGGAAAAGTAGCTGTGAAACTTCCAGATTTCTATCACGTCGCCTGCGCTGATCTCATATGGCTCATACGCCCGGTTCAGCGATTCCAGCAGTATCTTGTTCCCTTCTGGTAAAACCGTCAATTTCTTAAAGACAAAGTCCTGCTCGCCATCCAGGATTACGATGCACAGCGTTCCAGGCTTCAAGGCCGTCCAATCCTCGACATACCGGCAGATCACGTCCGCGCCCTCGGGCACCGGTAGCATCGAGTCGCCTGTCGTCGGAAACATCCGGAACGTTCCTGTCTGCGGAAGGCCCGGCACTGAAAACTTGGGCAGCGATGCGATGAATTCCGGGTTGGCATACCCGCTCCGGTAACCTGCCTTGGCCTTGATCGGCACATACTCGACATTCTCTTTATTGGCCTTGTCTGTCGAGATGGCCAGCACCCGAAGGTTGGTCCCTTTCATGTAGAGCTCATTCCCCGCTTCCAGCTCGCGCAGTGGCAGCTCCCCTACCCCGCGCAGATCAATTCGAAAAAGATTGTCAATCGAAAGCCCGAAAAAATCCGAGAATTTGATCAGGTCTACCGCCGATGGGTTTTCCGTCCTTCCGGCCTCTATGGCAGCGAGTTTGACACGAGTGACGCCCAGCTGCTCGGCGAAATCTTCCTGGGTAAGCTTTCT
The DNA here is from genome assembly GCA_001898145.1 of Dyadobacter sp. 50-39. Lineage (GTDB taxonomy): Bacteria > Bacteroidota > Bacteroidia > Cytophagales > Spirosomataceae > Dyadobacter. The sequence goes on along the minus strand of MKSR01000027.1, from coordinate 61,871 downwards.
GCGCTCTCTGAGAAACCGGATGTTGCTACCAAAAAAAAGTCTTGTGCTTGTCATGGCATAATGTTATTATTGAAATCACATCAATGGTACTAATAATACCAAAGATAATAAAACATTCATACTATGGAAACTGCATTGAAAAAAAGTGAGCTAGTTGCCAGGCTCAGAAGCGATATCGCCGCTTTGCAGGGCTTCCGTGCGCCAGCGTTGGGCGTAAAACACGACGACTTTGGCCTCGGACCAGTGATGAAAGCCTTCCCGCAGGGCGTTTTCCCCCGCGTGGGGATGCACGAGTTTATAAGCCAGTCCGCCGAGCAGACCGCAGCCACATCCGGCTTTATGGCCGCCTTGGCCGGTAAGATGATGAAACAGGACGGGCTCTGCGTCTGGGTGGGCACGCGCCGCACCGTCTACCCATTTGGGTTGAGCCAGTTCGGTGTCTCACCGGACCGGGTGATCTTTGTCGATCTGAAAAAAGACAAAGATCTCTTATGGGCGATCGAGGAAGCGCTTAAATGCGACGCGCTATCAGCGGTCGTAGGCGAGATCAAAGAGCTCAACCTGACGGAGTCGCGAAGGTTACAGCTGACTGTCGAAGAAAGTAAGGTGACCGGCCTTTTACACCGCGTCTCCCCTCGCCTTTCCAATCCGGTTGCCGCGGTCTGCCGCTGGCGGATCAGCCCGCTTCCAGGCGTAACCGACGATGTGCTTCCCGGCATCGGGTTTCCACGCTGGCAAGTACAGGTCGAGAAAGTACGTAACGGAGAGCCAGGCACCTGGCCGCTCGAATTCCGTGATGGCAGATTTGAGCTGATAGACGAATCTGTTTCTTTTCACCAGTACATATCAAAGGCCGGATAAAGCTGCTTGGGAAGATGAAAAGATATGTGGCGATATGGCTTAGGCACCTTCTGGTTGACCGCGTGCTGCTCATCCGGCCCGAACTGGATGGCAACCCCTTTGTGCTTGCCACAAAAGAGCGTAACCGGATGGTGGTGAAAGCATCCAGCCGAAATGCTTTGAAATTGGGAATTGAAGTGGGCATGGTGCTCGCCGACGCGCGCGCAGTACAGCCTGAGCTGGAAGTGCTGGATTACGATCCTAGCTTACCCGAAAAGCTGCTGCACGCTCTGGCCGAATGGGCGATCCGCTACTCACCGCTGGTAGCCATTGACCTGCCCGACGGATTGATCCTGGACGCAACTGGCTGTGCGCACCTTTGGGGATCAGAAGCTGCATATTTGAAAGATATTGCAACCCGGCTCAAAGCCTCAGGCTATGATGTCCGGACCGCGATGGCCGACACGATCGGGGCGGCCTGGGCGGTTTCGCGCTACTCGCGTGCTTTCCCGATCATCCAGCCGGGAGAGCAGCTGTCAGCGCTCTTGCAGCTGCCGCCACATGCATTGCGGCTGGAAGCTGCGGTTATTGAGAAAATGCAGAAGCTGGGGCTTTACCAGATCAAAAGCTTTATCTACATGCCGCCATCGGTGCTTCGCCGCAGGTTTGGTCAGGCGACGCTCGACCAGATCGGAAAAGCACTCGGTACTGCCCATGAGGCCTTTGAGCCTGTACAGCCTTGTGAGCCTTATCAAGAGCGGCTTTCAAGCCTGGAACCGATCCAGACAGCTGCCGGCATCGAGATCGCGATCCAGAAGCTACTGGAAAAACTCTGCGAAAGGCTAGTTAAAGACGGCAACGGGGCAAGGCTGGCCGTGCTGCGCTGCTACCGGATCGACGGCGAGATCCAGCAGGTCCAGATCGGCACCAGCGGCCCCTCATGCAGCGCCTCGCATATGTTTAAGCTTTTCGAGCTGAAAATATCCAGCATCGAGCCTGCCCTGGGCATTGAGCTTTTTGTCATGGAAGCTCCGGTCACAGAGCCGCTGGCAAACGCGCAGGAAGCGCTCTGGGATTTAAGCAGCGGCAATAAGATCACGCGAATCGCAGAGCTGATCGACCGGCTCAGCGCCCGCGCGGGCACGGGTGTCATCCACCGCTATCTTCCTGCCCAGCACCACTGGCCAGAGCGGGCAATTACTGAGGCGGTCACCCTGACCGATCAGCCGGAAATAGAATGGCGGACCGACCAGCACCGGCCGGTGCAGCTGCTGGCAGAGCCGGAGCGCATCATCGTCTCTGCCCCGGTACCGGATTACCCACCTATGCTCTTCCGCTATAAAGGGGATATCCACCGCGTCAAGAAAGCAGATGGGCCTAACCGGATCGAGCAGGAATGGTGGATATCAGATGGCATGCACCGCGACTATTACGCTGTCGAAGACGAGCAGGGAGGCCGGTACTGGATCTTCCGGCTTGGGCACTACAATGAAGAGCTAACCGCCGAGTGGTTCATCCACGGCTTCTTCGCATAAAACCTCCCTATCGCCATGCAATACACCGAATTACAGGTAACCAGCAATTTTAGCTTTCTTCGAGGCGCTTCGCACCCCGAAGAGCTTGTTGACCAGGCGATCCACTACGGTTACAAGAAAATAGCCATCACCGATCGTAACACGCTGGCAGGGATCGTGCGCGCGCATTCGGCCGCACGTGGCAAAGGCTTTGAGATTATCCCAGCCGCGCGGCTGGATCTGATCGATGGGCCAAGCATTCTGGCCTACCCTACTGATAAGCCCGCTTACGCGCGGCTGTCGGCGCTGCTCTCCCTGGGCAACCGAAGGACTGAGAAAGGGAAATGCGACCTGTACCGAAGGGACGTGTATGAGCATGCCGAAGGAATGAAGTTCATTGCCGTAGCGCCCATGACGCTGAATGCATCCTTTGAATTTGAGCCGGGCTTTGAAAGGGCGCTGCGTGAATACAGAAGCGAGCTGGGCAGTGAGCTTTACCTTGCTGCTACCCGCTCCTACGTGGAAAGCGATGTCAAAAAGTTCTTCCGGCTCTCTGAAATCTCCAAACGCCTGGAAGTGCCGCTGGTGGCCACCAATGATGTGCATTACCATCACCCAGACAGGCGTCAGCTACAAGACATCGTCACCTGCGTGCGCGAGAAATGCACGATCTACAATGCCGGCTTCCGGCTTCACCAGAATGCGGAGCGCTACCTGAAAGACCAGGCAGAAATGCTTCGGATCTTTCGCGGTTATCCGGACGCGATCAGGCGTACGCAAGAGATTGCCGATGCCTGCACCTTCTCGCTTGACACCTTGCAATACGTGTACCCCGAAGAGATCACCGGTGGAGACCGCAGCCCGCAAGAAGAGCTGACTTACCTGGCCTGGAAGGGTGCCAGGGATTTTTACGGGGAGCCGGTGCCTGAGAAAGTAGCAAGCGCCATCGAGCACGAGCTTAAATTCGTGGCTGAAATGGACTATGCCGCGTACTTTCTGACGGTTTATGACATCGTTAAGTTCGCCCGTGAGCGCGGCATCTTGTGCCAGGGGCGCGGCTCAGCGGCGAACTCGACCGTCTGCTTCTGCCTTGGGATCACCAGCGTTGATCCGACCAAGTTTGACTTGCTATTTGAACGGTTTATCTCATCAGCGCGTAACGAGCCGCCGGATATCGACGTGGACTTTGAACATGAGCGCCGGGAAGAAGTGATCCAGTACATCTACCAGAAGTACGGCCGTGACCGGTCAGCGATCGTGGCCACCGTCACCCAGCTGCACCAGAAAGGCGCGGTGCGGGATGTGGCCAAAGCGATGGGAATGTCAGTCGATGCGATAGGCAAACTATCCAGCTCGATCTGGGAGTTTACCGATGAGTGGTTTGAAGGAAAACGAATTTCGGCCGAAGGATTTAACGCTAGTGACCCGCACCTGTTGAAAGTGCTCGATCTGACCAAGCAGTTTATGGGCTTTCCGCGCCAGCTCGGCCAGCATACGGGCGGGTTTGTGATCACCCAAGGCAAGATCACTGACCTATGCCCGATCATTAACGCCAGGATGGAAGACCGCACCAATATCGAATGGAACAAAGACGATATCGATACGCTGGGCTTTCTGAAAATCGATGTACTCGCCCTGGGTATGCTTACCTGTATCCGGAAAGGCTTTGACCTTTTAAAAAACCATTATGGTAAGACCTACACGCTGGCCACTGTGCCGCAGGATGATCCGAAAGTGTATGAGATGATCTCGCATGCCGATACGATCGGGGTATTCCAAATCGAAAGCCGGGCGCAGCAGTCGATGCTGCCCAGGCTCAGGCCGGAAAACTTCTATGACCTGGTAATCGAGGTCGCCATCGTCCGGCCGGGCCCGATCCAGGGGGATATGGTGCACCCGTACTTGCGCCGCCGCAATGGCGAAGAGCCGGTGGAATATCCTTCCAAGGAGCTGGAAGATATTTTAGGCCGTACGCTGGGCGTACCCCTGTTCCAGGAGCAGGCGATGAAGATCGCGATCGTTGCGGCCGGCTTCACCCCTGCCGAAGCCGACAAGCTCCGTCGCAGCATGGCGACCTTTAAGCTGAACGGTCTTGTCACCCAGTTTGAAAAAAAGCTGATTGACGGGATGACCGGTCGCGGCTATACGGAAGAGTATGCGCGCCGGATTTTCAAGCAACTGGAAGGGTTCGGTAGCTACGGGTTTCCCGAAAGCCACGCGGCCAGCTTCGCGCTCTTGGTCTATGTCTCCTGCTGGATGAAGTGCTACTATCCGGATGTTTTCACCACTGCGCTATTAAATAGCCAGCCCATGGGTTTTTACCAGCCATCCCAGCTTGTGATCGATGCCCAAAAGCATGAGGTGAAGGTCCGGCCGGTGGATGTGAACATTTCCAGCTGGGATAACACATTGGAGGAGCCAGAAGGGAAATATAGGGCTATCAGGCTTGGTTTCCGCCAGGTGAAGGGGCTCGCGGAAAAGGACGCGTTGGCTTTGATCGCCGGGCGCGCAGAACCTTACAAGGCGATCCATTTGATGCGTGATGCCGGCGTCTCCCAGGAAGCGCTGGAAAAGCTCGCTGATGCGGACGCCTTCCGATCCATGGATATGGACCGGCGTCAGGCGATGTGGGAGGCCTCTGCCCTCTCCGACCGGCCGATGGGAGCTTTTGCGGGCCACAAGTCAGCCAGCGAGTTTGAAGCGCCCGTCGAGCTTCCCAAACTTTCTCTTTCCGAACATGTCGTTCAGGATTATATGTCTACCTCGCTTTCGCTCAAAGCACATCCGGTTAGCTTTGTGCGCGAAGATCTGGCAGCGAAACGGGTGATCAAGACTGCTGATCTTGCGGGATTGCGGGACAAGCAGTTTGTCCGGGTTGCGGGCCTGGTGCTCGTGCGGCAGCGCCCAGGCACTGCCGGCGGCGTTTGCTTTATCACCATCGAAGACGAATCAGGCGTGGCCAACCTGGTCGTTTTTCAGAGCTTATTCGAAAAATACCGTAAGGAAATCTTGCGCTCCCGGCTTTTGATGGTAGAAGGAAAGCTGCAAATCGAAGGGGAAGTAATCCACGTGGTCGTCAGGCGCTGCTATGATATGTCCCCGCTGCTGCGTCAGCTCAACCAGAAAGACGAAGATCCTGATGTGATGACGCTCTCACGCGCCGATGAAAAAGATGAATATGTATCCCAGGCTGTTAACCGCAAAACCCAAATCAGAAAGAAAGCTGTGCAATTGGAAATATTCCCTTCCGGCCGTAACTTCCGATAACCAGTACTTTCCTCCATGGTAGCCGCATATAACCCTTTCGAAATCCTGAACCTGCCTATGATCCGGCGTATCACCCAGCACGGTAACCACTTTATTGTGCTGCAACGCTTCAACTGGCCGGGGATCAAGGAAGGCTTCGGGTTTATGGCTACGCCCTATAAGGATGAGAAATCGGGGATGGCGCATGCGGCGCAGCTCTCGGGCAAGGAAGGCAAGCTGCTGAGCCTCTCGGCTGATATCGAAAAGATCACGGCCTTGATCAACGACCCGAGATACAGCCTGTTCCTTTGCACTTTCCGGGAAGAGTCCTGGAACAAGAAAATGATCAAATTATATCAGCGGAATATGATATCTTACATCAAAGGCCACATGCCGGTCACTTCCAACGATGCGATCGTTATCCAGATGGATTTGAAATTCGGCAGGCTCAAAGCGACGGTCACAGCCAACGGGCCCGAGCACGAGTTTGACCTGTATGAAATGATAAAATAAGCACCCCTTTTATATGATTTCCTTACTGTTTCGCCGTCAGCTTTGTTACGACATATCCCTTCACAGCGACATTGAGCTGACCAAGGAGGTTTTTCCCAAAATCAAAGACAAGCGTATTATCCAGGACTCGCCAGTCTACGACCACATCAGCTCGTTTGCCTTTCCAGAATATCCGGTGATCACCCGCCAGGGCACCGAGCTGGTCCTTTCCGAAATGGAATGGTCGCTGGATCCTGTTTACGAGAAAAACCCGGTCGAGCGCCGGAAGCGCCGTACCAAGATGGCGGACATCCAATCTGAACGGGTGCTGGGGGATACCCGCTCCTACGCGCATCGAATCCGGCAAAACCGGTGTCTAATACCTGTAACAGGTACTTATGAGCATCGTGCGATCCAGGGATGGGCAAAGAAAGTCCCCTACTACATCTGGCCCAAAGACCGAAAGATGCAGTTTCTTCCTGGGCTGTTCCAAGTCATAGAGTCGATTGGACCAGCTGGTGAAAAAAGACAAAGCAGAAGCTTCGGTATGCTGACACGGACGGCTAATGAGCTGATGGCAAACATTCACAATGACGGAGAGTTCCGGAACCGGATGCCGCTGTTTCTGACACCTGAGCTCGAAGAGTTTTGGCTCTCAGAGCATTTCAACGATGCCGATATAAAAGCTGTGTTTGATTTCATGTTGCCATCGGAGGCGCTGGATCATCGGACCGTCTTCAGCATTAGGGGCACAAAGCCGCGACCGGACGGAAAGCCCAAATATGAGTTTTGGCGCTATGAAAATTTACCGCCGCTGGGTGATGATACGCCATTTCAGGCGCAAATAAACCTCTTTTAGGAAACTATTCTCATTCAGACACAGAACAGCAAAATACAGAATATAACACAATTTCCGAGAAACTAACATTAAAACAGCCTTCCAACGGTGACAGAACAAAAAAATCGAGTAATTGACTTAGAAGACTTACTAATTGAAAGTCCGTCATTACTATTCGGCCACTTTCATTCTATAAAATTCACGCGATGCAAGTTTAAATATGACGTAACATTATACAATATAGAAGTCATTGAAAATGTAGAATTCATAGATTGCTCGTTCCTAACCAAAGCGAAGTTAATTTTTGAGTCCGGCATATTCCATGGTGATGTTACTCTTGGAATACGGGAGCTCCAACGTCTACAAATACAGGGAGGAAATTTTAAGCGATTCATTCTAGGCTACTGGGGAAATTTCTCATCAATAAAAGAAGTAAACATTGCAAATATCAGTGAGTGCTCCGGCACCATTCATTTATCTAGGGCAATGATAGAGAGTGTCTATATTTGTGGAGAAAATCAAAATACTTTTTTAACAATACAAGACATAACCGCAAATTTATTCAACATTTCCCACCTCCATACCAACATCCCAATTCGTCTATTCAATATAAAATCCTTAAAAGTTCCAGAAAAAAATTCTGAATTTAATGTACAACATTCAACTCTTGGTGAATCCGTATTCTTTGGCGTCGACTTTGATAGTTTCACGCAATTTAATATCCGACAAAGCTTTATTGGCCAAACAAAATTCATAACATGTCACCTCAAAAAAGGCATTGGCGCTCAGGTTGGAAGGGGTCTGTCCAGGAATGCCTATGAACAACTGAAATCAGAAATTGAAGTTATAAAAAACCACGCAGATGCACTAAGAGAAAAAATACCTGATGACCCGAGCATTTCAAATATGGAAGCAAGAATTTTAGAGCTATCAATAGGACTTAAAGACCTTGAAAATAAGGAAATAAGAGATATCAAAATGTTCAGAAGGGAGAATTATAAACAAATGAAAATTAGTGCTCAAAATATTGGTGACACCGTAAATGAAAAAAGATTTCATGCAATGGAAATGTGCGAATACCTCGAGATGGAAACAAAATGTTCTGATTGGCTGATTCTATGGTTAAGCAAGTGGTCTAGTAACTTTGGGCAGAGCCTGTTCAGACCAATTGTCTTCCATGTAATTATCATTCACCTGCTTCTATTTTCTATATATTTTTGTTTTTCAAATCCAAAAGGCTATTATTTGTCATGTACCGATGGTTCATGGAAGGTCTTCTGGGAGGGTTTTTCAGTTTTCTGGTTTCTAATTCTGCCATTCAGAGACCTGTCTCTAGACAACCATGGATTACTCGATCTAGCGTTTAGAGTCAACTCAGGATTTTTCATTTATAACTTGCTTAGAGCAACTAGAAAATTCTATCAATAAATGAAGAGTAGCCATCGATCTACACCTACTCTCGCAGAATCGCTAGCACTTTTCCAAGCTCTTAGTCATTTACGTTGTCAAAAATCAGCATAATAATTATTGTTTAGATTGTGGCCTATAGGCCGAATTTTTAATTTTAATGATATGTCGAGTCGCTTCGTAACAAGCAAAGTCTTTAATTTGATAAAAATCTGGAAACATTCTAGCGTGAGTTATTCCTTTCGAATTCAAAACTTCGACAATTTCAGGTATCAGCGATTTATGAATATTATAACACATACAGAATAGCTCACCATTTTCAGTAGAGTTTTGAAAACCATACACATCATTTAACGCATTAAAGAAATCGAAAAACACTTCTCCGAGCGGCTGTGTTGCATGATTATTGTATACAAAGACTCCTTTTTGATTAATAATGTTAACATTATTAGTTGTTTGATAGATAGAGTCATCCGAGGGGATAATGACTAATGGCAGGATGTTTGATGCAATTTTGGAGTATGAAAAATCAAACTTGTTTTCAACTAACATATTACTATTGAAATGTTCTTTCCAGATTCCAACCATTGGATTTTCAGTGTTGATGCAATACAGAGAAAAATAATTTTCTATTTGCTTAGAAGATGCGGATAAAGAAACATTCTGAATTGCAAAAAATAATGCTATGAATGGATCGAACGAAAAGTCGAGAAGTGGTGATGGAATTCCGTAATGTTGCATAAAACTTAGATATGCAAGTGAATTTTCACTTGAAATTCCCATTTTAGAAAACAATTCAGCTATTGTTCCGCCATTCCAACAGCGAGCGGTATTAATCATGCTGTCAATGAATGAGTTATAGCAGTCTTGATAACCAACTTGGTCATTCATCAAAGATTGATAATACAATTCATTTTCCAACCAATAGCGTTGGGCAGAGTTATACATTTTAAACTTGGCCTCAGAGACTCCTCGATATATATAATGACCGCTTAATGCGGATTTCTCAAGGTCTTCTATGAGAAGGTGAGTATTGATCTTTAGCCCAAGATCGGCATGAGCGTAAACTTTACTCTTCTCTTCAAAAGAAACGTATTCAAGGATCTTCATTTGGAAAATGTGAATTGAGGCTTTTCGTCAAAAGCATAGTGGCGTTAAATTTAATAATTGATGCTTGCTAATCCACCACTTTCCTTACTTCTTTTCGGGAATTGTTGACCTTCGTCCAACCTTCAATTTTAAGTCCCTCATGTCGAAGATAGTTGTAAAGAGTAGTTTTGCTTCCAATTTTGAGCTGCTCACAAATTTGCTTTGTTGAATATTTTCTACTCTGGTATAGCGTGGCTGCCAAACTCGCTAGTTCTTTCGATTTTTTTGTGAGGCCTCGTGGTCTTCCACCTACTCGGCCTCTTGCTCGGGCTGCCTCCAAACCTGCTAGGGTTCGCTCCATTAATATTTCTCTTTCATTCTCCGCAAAGACGGAACTGAGCATGTACCACAAACGGCCCATCTTGGTTGACGTGTCGATACCCTCCGAGATACTACGGAAGTCAACGCCCATCTCCTTCCACTCGACCATCAGTTTGATCAGCTCATAGGTGGCCCGCCCTAGACGATCGATTCTCCAGACCACAATTACATCTCCCTTCCGCAGCTCCGAAACCATCTTGGCATACTCGGGACGATCCTTCGATGCACCTGACACCTTCTCATGAAAAATCTTCTCGCAGCCTGCCTTTCGGAGGGCATCGAATTGCAGATCTTGATTCTGTTCATTCTTTGACACCCGTACGTAGCCAAAAATCATCCTCAAAGTACATTTTAACCCATATGTTCGCAATATACTGTAATTAGATTTCATGTACCACTAAATTGAACTCTTTTAGGGCTCATTCGGTGAGAACAGCAATCTAGTCAAGCAGGGCCAGCAGAGTACAGAAAAACGACCGATTAATTTAGAGGGTATCCAATATCGACAATATCTATAATGCAGCGATTAAGCAAAGAAGGCCTTCGATTCTCTATGATATACCCAGGTAAGAAATATAAGAAGTAAAGTGTTTGATGTGAATATTAGGCTCATGTGATCATTAGTCAGTAAAAATCCACCAATTAAAGCGCCGAAAGCTGAACCAGCATCCCTAAACGTAGCATTATTGGATACCGCCTGTGTTACATCAGACATTCTTTCAGACGCTGCACCAGCTGCAAGGGATGAATTGATATTATAAAATGTAAATACAACGATCAATCCTGCGACCACCCAGCCGTTTGCTGCCAGGAGCAAACCTAGACAAATTAGTAGAATAGAGGCTGAGTAGATATTGGGAAGTCCATATCGATCAGCTGACCAACCTGCAAAAGGTGAAATTAAAAGGGAACAAATCCGTCGAAAGCTCAAAAATCCAGCAGCAGCGGCAGTAATTTCAACCGGTGACCAATTGGGTTTTGCATCCAACAGCAGGGCTCCGATCAAAACCACAAGCATACCTTCCACTGCAAATGCCCCTAAAAACGCTAACCGGTTAAAAATCGAAGGAAATGATACTTTGAAGCTGAATTTTCGAGCTGGCGACCGGTTCCTTTCTTTGAGTTTGAAGGCAAAATAAATTCCTGGCGTCGAAAGGAGCGCAATCACTAAAAATATCGACCTGGGATTAATTACTTCAAAAAGCAATGGGCCGGTCAATAGTGCCAGCAGCGGCCCGGACTCGACGATACTTTGGCTCACTCCCAGGGCCAGGCCTTTTTTGGGATAGTCCATCGCGTAGGTAATTGCCCCGACGCGAAGGACAGAATACGATATCCCCCATAAGATCCTGAGCATTAACAGCGTTATAATGCCAAAACCTGCACCGTAGCCAGCTGTGGCAAATACAGAAATAGTAGCCGAAACAATCACCGGTAGACGAAAACCCAAACGAGCAAAAACGCGCAGGATCAGCGGATTTAGCAGAATGCGTGTAAAGCGGTTGATTGACAAGATGGTTCCTATCCAAATGATTGGAACTTGAATGCTGGAAGCGTTTATCGGTAGAAATGAATACAGAAATGCATCCCCCATCAAAGCGAACGTCAGGCTGAAAGACGCATACATGGGCAATTTCATTTCTCTAATATGCTTCTGCACCCTTCTCTGATCGTTTTATTTAGCCCTGACAAACCTTAATTTAACTATATAGCTTTCAGCCGGGTGATGATAATCGGGCAAATGTACCCTCTTGCCAGTCAGCTGGCGAATTAGATCATTATTGAGCTCATCATCACTGGTAAATACTTTCACTTTTCCTATGGCGCTACCTTCACCGATAGAAAATTGTATCACAACTATTCCGCCATTTGCCCCAAGAACAGCAGGATAATCAATAAGGGAAGATAATTGATTGCCTATTTCATGCGGCTTTTCGCAAACCGAAAGAGGAGAGCAAGTTGCCACAGTGGTAAAGAAGACCGGAAACAAAATCATCAAACCTTTCATTTCGATAAAGGTTAATATGCTTTCCTTAGATTATCTGCAAATGCATTAGGAAGAAGGCTCAGCTCTACGGCCTGCGCTGCTTTTTCGACATCGTATTTAACCCTTACAAATTCAACCTGAACAGCATCCTGGATTTTGATACCGGCTGTCTGATCAATCGTGATAAGTACATAACAAGCGCGCGCATCACCATCCTTGGGTTTACCGACAGAACCCGTATTAACCAGGTGATGAAAATGGTCAATGCCATTCTCACCCGAATTAATAACCAGGTGATAAGGCTTGTGAGAGTGCCCAAAGCAAAGGATATCGGCTTCAAATTCCTTGACCAGTTCCAGCATATACTGCTCTGGTAGCTCCTGCAACAGATATTCGTTTATGCTTCGCGGGCTTCCATGGACCAGCAGCATATTGAGTTGCTGATCATTAAGCTGAAATTCTAACCTGAGATGCCTGGGAAGTGTTAACAGGTAATCCCTTTCTTTGCTTCCTACCAGCTTGTAGGCATACTCACTGTTTTCTTCCTTGCTGCATTCGCCTGCGGACGGTAGTATTTTTGAAACTTTCAGGTCATGGTTTCCTGCAATGGTCGCAATACCATATTTTCGGACCAGACCAATTACCTGATTAGGCCATACGTTGTAGCCGATCAGATCGCCCAGGCAGTAAACCGCATCAGGCTGTTGTTTTTCAAGATCTTCCAACACCGCTTCAAAAGCGGGAAGGTTCGCATGGATATCAGATAGTAGTGCTATTTTCATTTCGCCAGACGTAATGATTCCGCATATGCATCAGGAAGAATACTGTCTTCTACGGCTTTGGCTGCTTTTTGGACATCATAGTCAAAGCGTATAAACTCAACCGTAATACTTTCTCTACTTGATATGGATGTATCTGCATTAATATCAAGGATCACATAACCACCTCTTGGATCTCCATCCTTTGGCTTGCCTACCGATCCAATGTTGATTGCGTGACGGAAATGATCGGTGCCGTCGGCTTGCGTTGAATCGAGTGTCCGGTGATAAGGTTTGTGGGTATGACCAAAAAGAATCACATCTGCACTGGCCTGCTCCATGATCCGCAGCATACTTTTTTCATCGCGGTCTTCAAATAGGTATTCGTTGATCCGGCGCGGGCTGCCATGCACAAGAAGCACCGAAAGTGGTTTGTCATTTAACTGAAAGTCCAGACGAATGTGTGCCGGCAGCGTTCTTAAATAAGCCCGCTGCGCGTCCCTGACAATCTCATTTGTAAAGGCAATGGATACCTTACCGTTTTTCTTTTCATCATCCGTTTTGTAAGCGCAGCCACAGTCGTCGCTGCTTCTTCCGATCCCGAAGTCGTAATTGCCGGCAATGGTAGGGATGCTCCGCTTTCTAATCTGGTCTATAACTTCATTAGGCCAAATGTTATAACCTACCAGATCACCCAAACAATAAATAGCATCCGTATCTCTGGTTTCAACATCTTCAAAAAACGCCTCCAATGCCGGAAGGTTGGCGTGAATGTCGGAAAAAAGGGCAATTCTCATTTAATACGTAGTTAATTGGAAAATTTGTGCTGTTGTTTGAGTGCAAAATTGACCATCAGGATCAATACCGGCACTTCGATCAAAGGGCCGATCACCGCAGCGAATGCTGCCCCGGAATCAATCCCGAATACGGCGATAGCGACCGCAATCCCCAACTCAAAATTGTTACCTGCGGCAGTGAAGGCCAGGGAAGTCGATTTGGCATAATCCGCGCCTGCTCTCTTGGACAGATAGAAAGCAGAGAAAAACATGATCGCAAAATAGATCGTCAGCGGCAGCGCAATCCGCAGGACGTCAAAGGGGATACTTACAATCAGCTGCCCTTTCAAACTGAACATGACCACAATTGTAAAGAGCAAGGCAATCAAAGTAATCGGGCTGATGGCCGGAAGGAATTTCTTTTCGTACCATTCTTTGCTAAACAGCTTGGTTAATACAATTCTGGAAATGATTCCAGCAAGAAATGGTATTCCCAGATAGATGAAAACGCTTTGAGCAACCTGACCGATGGTAATATCAACTTCAAAACCTTTCAGTCCGAAAAGCGGCGGCAAAACCGTTACAAACACGTAGGCGTATACAGAATAAAACAAGACTTGAAAAATGCTGTTGAAAGCAACAAGTCCTGCCGCGTACAGGCGGTCGCCATTCGCCAGGTCATTCCAGACAATGACCATCGCAATGCAACGGGCAACGCCGATCATGATCAAGCCCGTCATGTATTCTGGCTTATCTGGTAAAAATATTACGGCCAGGCCAAACATCAGCAGCGGGCCGATTATCCAGTTTTGAAGCAGCGATAGCCCCAGGATTTTAGTATTATTAAACACTTTTGGAAGCTCCGCATAACGCACTTTGGCCAAAGGTGGGTACATCATTAGCACCAAGCCAATGGCTAGTGGAACGTTAGTTGACCCAGAATTAAACTGATTGATAAAGTCAGGTGTCCTGGGTAAAAAATAGCCGATTGACACACCGATCAGCATGGCCAGAAAGATCCACAAGGTCAGATAGCGGTCTAAAAAAGAAAGACGTGGGTTATTCATGCGGTTTGATGCTTTAAATTCCTTTTCATGACAACAGCTGATGAAGGGCAAAGGCCGCTAAACTGCCTGGTTTGCTGAATTGCTTCCGGAACCTGCTGACGGTCTACAGCTGTGAAGCCATACCGGTCGAAGTAACGATCCGCTGTGGTTGTGATCAGATAAATGGCTTGTAATTTCTGCTTGTCAGCATTGGCTAGAAGATGTTCAACCATTTGGCCGGCGATACCTTGGCCTTGATGAGCAGGACTGACAGCGACTGAGCGCAGCAAGCCAACTGACCCGAACAGTTCGAGACCGGCCACACCAACAAGTTCATCGCCCTCTTTGGCTAAAAGGAAATTAGATAGTCCTTCTGGCAGGTCTTCGGTAAGAAGGTCAGCTTTGTTAAGCAAGCTGACCAACAACTCTTTTTCTTCAGGCGTTGCGTTATCAATTTGTAGTGTCATCATGTTTCTTGTTTGATTAGCAGCATCCAGAACCAGGCTGGCAGCTGGCTCCATCCGAGGTAACCAATTCCAGTTCTTGCTTAACAGGGGCAGGCGCGCAGCATGAAGCTTCTGCGGGTGACGTACCGCAGCTTTGGTTGCGGGTGAGCGCCTTGCACTGGGTGAAATCCGGAACCAGGTTAACCGTGAATGCTTCACCATCGGTAACAAACTCACCTGGGTACATCTGGCGTGCATCGAACTTTGAATTGCCAAATTCAATCTTAACAGTTGCATTCGGGTTCAAAGGCAATGTTTTTTCCACCAGGTTCACGATTTTTAGTGCCTTATCTACCCTCATGGAACGGTCTACTTCTTTCACCGAAGGCTCCCAGAGCTGCACAATTACTTCTGTCCAGCTATTCATTTGCCCGCCGCAGTCCACAGATACAATCGGCGCTTGCTTAATTTCGGTGATGTGATAAGAGCTATCGACAAACTTGCCTTCTTCGTATTGAAATTGGAGGTGTAAATCTGGATTTTGTTCGAGTGTTTCTTTGAAATCACCCCAGGTCATCGGGCCGCGGGCGGTTGGATTCGATTGGCTCATGGTTTCTATTGGTTAAATGTATTATTACGATCAATTTTCTTAAAAAAATACCCTGTCTAGTTACAGCAGGATTCGGTAAGTGTAAAGGTATCCAGCAATGCCCCAAATGTTTCTTGTGCTTCCGACCAGACGATTGGATTAATACAATAGCAAACCCGCGGTGGATTGATTTCACCGTGAATGATACCGATTCTTTTCAGCTCTTTCAAGTGTTGGGAAACTGTGGCTTGGGCAAGTTCGAGCTCATCGACTAGGTCTCCACATACACAGGACTTTCTGGCGATTAGCAGTTGCAAAATCGCTACCCTGGCCGGGTGTGAGAACGCTTTGGCCAGATCCGCAATACGGTTTTGCTGCTCAGTAAATATTTCGGTTTTTGTAACTCCCATGCTGCAAATATAACGGGCGATTTATTAATTGCAATATTACGATATAATTTTTTTGTCTGATAAAATGAATCGTATCTTTACGATCAATCTTTAAACTTTAACTGACTTTAATAAATATGAACCTGATCAACTTGATAATTATGACCTTGATAACTACTGTTGCAATTATGCCTATTAACAATCACGATGATAAGAAAGCGCTTAATCCAGAGCTGACTTCTTACATCAACACGATTAAAGAAGACTTCTCAAAAATACCCCAGGACCGTGTGGAAGAGCTTGACAAGATTGCTGCATTTATCCAAAAGCAAGTTAAAGCTGGGCAGCCTGTGCAGCTCACATACATCTGTACCCACAATTCCAGACGCAGTCACTTCGGGCAAATCTGGGGAGCAACTGCTGCTGCATACTATAATATACCCAAGGTAAAAACATACTCTGGCGGCACAGAGGCCAGTGCGTTCAATGAAAGAGCGGTCGCTGCCTGCGAGAGGGCCGGCTTTGACATCACAAAAACCTCAGAAGGCAAAAATCCGGTCTATGCTGTGAGCTACGGGACGGGAGCTGAACCTTTGAAAGCATTCTCAAAGAAGTATGATGACGCCAGCAACCCCCAAAGCAATTTCTGTGCAGTCATGACCTGTTCCCAGGCTGATGAAGCTTGCCCGGTTGTGAAAGGTGCTGCTGCACGGGTTGCAGTCCCTTATGATGACCCGAAAGCCTTTGATGGTACCGCGCAGGAAACAGCGAAATATGACGAGCGTTGCAAGCAGATTGCAACAGAGACATTGTATGTTTTTTCAAAAGTAAAAATTCAATAGGCAATTAACCGCTGGTTCAGAGAAGGTAATATATAGCCAATGAACCGCAAATCAGTTATCAGCACATTCTAAAATACTGAATTGGCGCTTTGCCTTCACATTTTAACCTTTTCTAAAATGTTACCAAAAGAACTTACAACCGACCTTACTAAACGGCTTTCTGTCATAAAAGGGCAGATTGAAGGCATAATTAAAATGCTGGAAGGTGATAAAGATCCTGACCAAATTTCGAACCAGTTTAAAGCTGCCGACCAAGGCCTTCAAAAAGCGCATTACTTGCTGTTAGACGAAGTTTTTAGAAAAAGCCTGGCTTTAAAGCTGGTCCAGGTTATGAACGCGTGTCCCGGAAATTGTCAGGATGCTGAAAAAATAGAATACATCAGAGAACAATTTCCTAAACTTGAACTGGACCAGCTAACATCCAACATCAAAGAAATCAATGCCATTGACAAGCGCTTGGAAGCACATAATAAAAAATAAATTAAAAAAGATTTGGCGAGCACCCCCACTGCTAAGTGACCTTTGTTTTGAATAAAAACTATAAGGTCATGCAAAACCAAAACAAAAGAAAAATAGAAGTATTTACTGCCGGGTGCAGCGTTTGTGAGCCAATGGTTGAAATGGTAAAATCCATGGCTTGCAGCTCGTGCGAAGTTATTATTTATAACCTATCACAGCCTTGTGATATGAAAGAGTGCCTTGAAAAGCTGCAAGAATACGGTATTAAGGCATTACCTGCCATTGCTGTAAACGGGAGCTTGCTTTCTTGTTGCCAAAATAAAGAGATTTCTATGGAAGCACTTAAAAACGCTGGAATTGGCCAGGCAGCTTAATGCCTGAGTGATTTCAGATAAAGTTAACCTCAATAATCTCAATTAATATGGCAACAGAAAGTGTTCAAATGAAAGTCTCTGGGCTGATGTGTTCCTTTTGCACGATGAGTGTAGAGACAGCCCTTAAACGGTATCCCGGTGTCAAAAGTGTTCTTGTCAACCTGGTTCATGGTATTGTATTAATTGAAGCAGATACGAGCCAGATTAAACGAGAGGAACTGACAAGGGCTGTGGAAAAGCTGGGATATAGTGTATCGGCAACCGAAGTTCAACAGTATAAATCCGATGAAGATTTATTCAACCTCATTAAACAACGTGGTACGATCGGAATGGCGGTTTCAATCATCGATCTACTTGTTGACCCGGTAAACCTTTTTGGGTTGCCCGCTCAAACTCGATCCTGGTTTAGTCTGGCCGTCGCTTCTTTTGTCTTGTTATGGGTAGGATATCCGATTTTACGCAAGACCATCATGGCAATAAGTCAACGGGTGATCAATGCTAATGTTCTACTTTCAGCAGGTGCCTGGGGAGCGTTTCTTGTAGGCATCTTTTCTCTTTTTAATCCAGGCCTTCCAAACTTTTTACCCGTGGCTACCTGGCTAATGTCCTTGCATTTGTTTTTTGGCTATTTCAAACTGGATACCCGCAAAAAAGCTTCCGATGCCGTTCGTAAGCTGATTAACCTCCAACCCGCTAAAACAAGGGTTCACAGAGGTCAGCAGTTAAGCGAAGTACTAACGCAGGATGTCTTGGTAGGCGAAGTGGTTGAAATCCGTCCCGGTGAACGAATCGCCTTAGATGGGGTAGTTATCCAGGGTTGCGCAAGCGTGGATGAAGCCAGTTTTACAGGAGAAAGTACTCCTGTTTATAAGGAAGTAGGGTCTTCCGTAATTGGAGGGACTTTAAATCTCGATGGTGCACTGCAAATAAAGGTTTCAAAAATAGGCAGTGATAGCTTTTTAAGTCAAATAGTTAGTTTAATGAGCCGCATCGCGGAAAAAAAGCCTCCTATTGAGCTGCTGGCGGATAAACTGATGAATTATTATGGCCCGGTGGTATTTATTGTAGCGGCCATTGCTTTTCTAGCCTGGGGTTTGGTTACGGGCAATTATGTACAGGCAACTTTGGTGATGCTCACAACAATCATCATGGGTTATCCGTGTGCCTTAGGCATCACGACGCCTATGCTGGCTGCTATTGCAGGAGGCAAAGGAATTTCAATCGGTCTTTTAGTAAAAGCCAGTGAGGTTTTTTATGGATTATCCAAGGTTGATACCATTGTCTTCGATAAAACCGGGACCCTCACTTATGGTAAACCCACAGTTACCGATGTAAATGCAGCAAACGGGAATGACAGTGATTTGTTATCTATTGCCCATGCGCTGGAAAGCAAATCTGAACACCCGATTGGACAAGCTATTACCTTTTACGCTAAGAAAGAAAACGCGCCGGCTGTACAAATCTCTAATTTCAAAGCCACCGCTGGGAAGGGGGTTACTGCCAGTATGAATGCAAGCCAATTGCTGGCAGGAAAGCCTTCTTTTATTCAGGAGAATGGAATTGATATCACAGATTTCAAGGATCAGATAAATACCTATGGCCAGCAAGGCAAGACAGCAGTTCTTATTTGCAAGGATGCAACTGTGCTGGGCATCATAGCTCTCCAGGATACTGCCCGGATATCTGCAGATCAGGTGATCTCCAAAATCAAACAAAGAGGTATTAGAACAGTAATGCTGACCGGAGATTCAAAACAGGTAGCCGATCCTATTGCAAAAGCACTTGGAGTGGATGAAGTATATGCTGAATTGTTGCCTTCTGAAAAAGCCGAAGCAATTGAAACGCTTCAAAGGAAAGGTTCCGTAGTTGCTATGGTGGGGGACGGAATCAATGATGCACCCGCACTGGCACAATCCGATGTAGGCATTGCAATTGGCGCTGGGACCGATGTTGCCATAGAAGCAGCTGGGGTAATATTAATAGGAGACAAATTAATTGATGTATTGAACGCAGTCATTCTAGGTAAGTCAAGCTACAAAACCATGACAGGCAATGTTATTGTTGCCGTGTTATTCAATATTGTAGGGATGATACTTGCTACGATAGGATTAATTACACCGATGCTGGCCATTGCGGTAATGATTGTCAGCATTTTTGCTATCCTGGTCAATACGCTCCGGATTAGAACGCTGAGATTAGAAAGTGTTTCCGCTCCGACACAGTCTGCATTGACAGAAACCGGATTCAAAGTTCCAAATATGGTTTGTGAAGGTTGTGCAGAAAAGATCACAACGACCCTGTCCGCTTTGCCAGGAGTAAAAGAGGTAAAGCCTAAGGTAATCCAGAAACAAGTACAGGTAAACTTCTATCCGGAATTGACCAGCAGGGATGAAATAAGAGTTGCCCTTGAGAAAGAAGGGTTTAACGCAGTTCAATTATAAATCCATAAACATTTAAGTTATGTTAACAGTAAAACCGCTTTTCGCAAAAGTATATATGTCTTGCATCTTGGTTGTTGCACTTTCAATTACTTCATGCGCTCAGCAGCAGAAGAAAGAAGAAAGCAAAGAAATCCAACAACAATCGAAAACAACAGCAATGAAAAAGGTAAGCATGCCCGTTAGTGGCATGGTATGTAGCGCATGCCAGTCCAATGTAAAAAATACAATGAAATCGCTAGATGGGATCTCAGAGGTGGAAGTGAGCCTTGAAAAAAAATATGCTTATTTCCTTTATGATCCCGCGAAGATTAAACCCGAACAAATACAGAAAGCGGTAAATGACAAAGGTTATACAGCGGGAAAAATTCAGAAGATAAGCCAATGAGACTTGAGCAATTTATCGAAGAGTTTAGCAACGCTTTGGCCGGAGGATCTTTTCTGGGCTTATTAATATCGGCACTTGCAGGGATCATCTCAACAGGCGTGTGCCCCTGTACACTACCTGTTGGGCTAGGGATTGCAGGTCTTGTAAGTAGTAATTCAGACCAAAGCTCAAATAGGGGGTATCAGATTGCGTTCGCATTCTTTTGTGGAATTGTTGTTTGCCTTGCTACCCTGGGAGCATTGGCTGGAAAGCTAGGGGTTTTTCTTACTGAATCCTTTGGTAAATACTGGGCTTTGTCAATGGCATTAATCTCTGCCGTTGCTGCCATAGCTGCTTTTTTGGGCCCCAGGTTAAATGTAAACCGGTTGGCGGCATTACGCAGACCAGGTATCGGTGGTTCCTTTACTTATGGCTTGATATTTAGTTTGGGGACTTCGGCAGCGCCACTTTTGTTGCTACTTTCCGTCGCCGCAGGTAATGCTGATGCGTTTTATGGATTTTTACTTGCTTTATCCTTTGGCATTGGAAGGGGATTGCCATTCCTTATTGTCAGCACTTTTGCAGGGGCTGTTAGCAAATTTGCGCAGCTTACCTGGCTTAGAAGAAGTATCCAGACCCTAAGCGCATTAGCTCTGCTATTTGTAAGTTATTATTACACAATGGTTTTTATAAATCTATCCTAAATTTCCACTTCGATAATAACGCTTGACTCCCTCCCCCACCTAATTTTTGTGTTTCGCTCCTAAAACAAATAGAAGCCCTGTCAAAAACAGGTCAAACGGTCAATAATTTCAAAATAACTTAAAGGTAGGTTAACCAACATATATTGAACTAGAAGTCGGGCATATAACCATTGAAAGCACAAAAAATGAGAAATGGCGGGCGTTTGTTACCTTAAAGAAATGCGACCGAATATTTAGACGGCACAAAGCTGTTACAATACTGTGCGACTAACCTGAAATCATACTAACTCCGTTGCTGATTTGGCTCCCAAGCTAAGTAACCATTCAACCAGCTCTGTTGCCCCTTCTCGCTGTGCAGCGTCCAAGGGCGACAAATTTTCCCAATCTGGTAGCCAATTTATGTTTGCTCCGTGTGCATTTAAGAAAGCTGCTACTATTTTTTGCCCGCCATGACAGGAGCCCCAAAAAGCCCGATCAATCTCTTGGGCTTCTGGTGTTAAATCTTCTGTGAAATAATTTTTCAGCCTATCCATCAGGCCAAGAGTAGCAACATCCGTTAGATTAGTGCTAGCGCCAAGCTCCACAAGCCGGTGTGCGGCTTTCCATTGACCAAAAGCCCTTGCGTCGGTGAGTGGGGTACCCCCGGCAATGACCGCGCCTTCGGCTTCTATATTTGCGCCCAAATCAATCAAAGCATCAAGCGCTTCAATATCATCGCTACTAGCAGCCCAATGTAGTGGCGTTTCAATATGCGGCCCACAGAACTGAGCATTTACATCTGCGCCAGCTTCAATAAGTGTTTTGATTGTTTGTGCTACATTAGGAAAGTGACCCGGCCAGTCCGTTGCAACGTGCAGCAAGGTTCGAGACATACCGCACAGGTCATTATCGCCAAGCCTTGCCTGGGACAGTTCAGGATTTTCGGCTAATAAACGGGTTAGTTCGAGAGTATGACCTTTCTGAATAGCGTTAACTACTGCAATAGCAAGGGGGTCTCGTGTGTCGATATGGTTCATTGCAAAGGCTTAACTACAACAGCTTTTTTGCTCTTGAATAGGGGGGCATTTCACAGATCCATAAGAACAAAATACACAGCAGTCCCCAGCAAGAGGCCTTAAAAGGACTTGACAAGAAATGCACTCATAAAAAAATGTACAAGCATCAGTCGGCATAGTTTCTGCCTGCTTATGCCCGCATTTTGGGCAGGTGATGACGGATTCAGTTAGCACTGTCATTGTTTACAATGTTTTTGTGCTGGTAACTTTATACCCAGTCGCATCGACTGCTTTCTTGATATCGGCAATCGAGGTTTTCTTGCTATCAAATTTTATGGTTGCCGATCCTTTTTGGTAAGATACGTCAACTGCGGAAACTCCCTTTAACTTATTAACTTCCTTTTTGATATGATGTTCACAGCTTTCACAGGACATCCCCTTGATAGTCACATAGGCGACTTTTTGTGATGCCGTCTGAGCAGATTGTACAACTTCTTGTTTCTTCTCGCCGTACAATAATTTTGAGTAAGACGGAAAAGTCAATAGTAGCAATGCAACTGCCGTAACCATACTTAAAAACCCCTTTGTCTGCCAAAAAGATGGCTTCTTTGTCTCACATGCGCAGTCTATCATTTTTTTTGTTTTTAATTGTTCATACCATGCCCAGCCTAATGCTCCCAAAGTGAGAGCAATACTATATGGACGGAAAGATTCAAACCAAACTAACCCACCTGCTGATCCTGAAGTGCCGATTACCACCGCCAACAGCGGAACAGTACAACATAGCGAAGAAACAAAGGCAGTAAATAGCCCAATAAATCCCGTAGTTTTCATAGTTGTATCTTTATCAGCCATTTAAGCTACCAACGCGTGCGCATTTTGTAAAGTTGTGAGATGACCTAAGAGCAAGTGCAAAATATCTGTGGAATCCTCACGTAGCGAGTAAAACACGGTTTGACCAACTTTTTTGGCCTGGATTAATTGGGCATCTTTAAGTTTCCGTAGATGTTGAGAAACTGCCGGAATACTCATGCTTAGAATATCAGATAAGTCACAAACGCATAAATTATTTTCTTCCCGCAACAGATAAATGATTTTTAAACGGTTCTCATTTCCTGCTAAATCCAGAATCTGAGCCATACGCCCAAAAAAGGGCTGAAATTCATTTATTTTTTCTGTGTAGTGCTTAATCTTTTCTTGGTCCTCAAATACCCGAATACAACTTTGTTGATCACTCATCTTAATTAAATTATGGCATAAAGATACAGAGTTTTTAAGTTATTAAGCAAATACTTAAATACAAAAATTATATTTAACTTGATAAAGTTATTGAGCATTACATGTCGCAAGAAAAGAGCTAAGAAAACAATGCGTGTTCTATTTGTAAATTCGGTAACAATCACAAGATCATGAGCAAATTGCAAAAAAATATCCCCGTTACATACTGTTAACAAAGTATATAACGGGGAGCCATTTAAAGGAACAGGTTTTTATCTGGTATCAGATTTTTTTGCCTTGTGTTTTTTCATTTCCATATCCATCTTACCCATTTTACCGTCCATATAGACCCCTTCTCCCTCTTTAAGACGCTTGTTAGTGCCGTCTTTCATCATTACCGTGCCATCTTTCATTACCATCGTCCCGTTTTTCAACGTGATATCTTCGGTCATAGCTGTCATCTTACCATCTTTCATGACCATCATCTTTCCATCATGCATCATCACACAATCTTTCATAGATGCATGCATTTTGTCCATTTTCTTTTCTTTATCCTGTGCATACACACTAAGGGAAAAAAGGATTGCAACCATTAAAGCCAGCAACTTTTTCATTGTTTTCGGTGGTTAAAGTTGAATAATGATAATTCCGATCAATAAGTGTGCCATTGTTCCTTATTGCAAGAAAAGTTTAAAATACAATGGGTTTCACCAATATTTGCCCATCACGTTCAAAAACACAAAGAGCCGTTTTGTTATCAGCCATCATGGCAAGCTTGGGATATTGGCCGTTCCCTAAGGAAACAGTTTTCTGCCCGTTAGGGCTGCGAAATTGAATCACTCCATCCTGTTGCCAGGCAATTGCAGGCCCCTTGCCAGTTTGCAAAATTACAGGGGTACGGCCAGCTCCCAGTCTTATTTCCGGCTTTCCAGGCTCGGCAACATAGACTTCCAGTTGGCGCCGCCAGACTGTGGTAATTTTTCCGTTTTCATCGGCTGCCAAATCACCGCCATCCATAGGGCAGCCATCAATCATAAAATCCCCTTTTCCAAGTTTTTGAGCTTGGCCAAAATGTTTGCCATTGTCCTTGGAGCTGATCAGGTACATGTTGCGAGCCCCATCAAGCTTGTTTCGAAACATAACATGCATACTGCCGCTTTGATCAAAAGAAACAGAAGGCTTACAACAGTCACAGATACCTTTTTGCTCGCCTTTATATATCAATTGATTTTTCTCCCAAGTCAATCCGCCATCTTTTGAAAGTGACCCATATAGATTATTGTTTCCCAGGCGGGTGTCAAGCCAAACAGTATATACATCGTTGCCTTTCCCGTCACCAAGGCCGGACAGTGCTTCTTTGGCAGTCGAATCTGTATCATTGACCTTCACAGGGGCAGACCATTGATTGTGTGCATTCGTAAGCCGCATCGAAAACAAATCGCCATGATGGTCACCTACTGTGACAACTGTATACGCTGCTGTTGTTACAATTTGCGGCCCGCGGCCCATACCAAGGCCCATTTTTGAAAAGTTGCCTAAGAGGTAAGGCTTGGAAAAGGATCTCCCCCATCATTTGAGGATACAAAATACAAGTCCCTCTGATCGCCATTTTTAACCCCATATACAATCCGGACTACTCCTTTCTGATCAATAGCGATTTCAGGTTGGCTGCCCGTTCCCAGCTTATATTCAGAATTCTCGTGGCCTGGCTTGGGCAGACCTGCCTGAGAAAGCAAAAAGACAGGAAGGGCAATCAAAAGTCCAAGCTTTGCTAAAAAAATATTTATCATAGATAAAAATGTAAAATGGCCCCGTTTCTTAGGATGAATTGCCTTAATTCCACTAACTTAGTATTGTTTTTTGGATTTAGATGGCCAATGTTCCACAATCCAAAAATTATGTAAGCGTGATCCATAATTGTATAATAACTACAACTATTGTTTTATGATCTTTGCATTTTAGCTCATAATGAGAAAGCTTTCTGTACTTTTCCTGACCTTTCTATACCTAGGTACTGCAACCGGTGTTACATTACATCTGCATTACTGTATGGGAGAGGTGGTCAATTGGGAGGTTACAGAGGCAAGCAGCGAACGTTGTGATAATTGTGGGATGGATAAAAGCCAGTCCACAAAAAATGGTTGCTGTAAAGACGAGTTTAAAAAGGTAAAGACGGACGATTCCCGAAAGCTGACGGAAGACACTTTCAGTAACCCATTGCTATCAGTGGCAGTGTTAAATGACGGGGTAACGTATGATTTTCTAGCAGCCTCTTACCCGAATATTTTAGAGACGAGCAATCAAAGTAATGCTCCTCCCCGAAGTAAACCAGTTCCGGTTTATATCCTGCACTGCAGTTACCTGATTTAAAATTTTACATCCTTTCCTCGCCAGCAATGTACTTGCCTGGCTCTTTGTGCTACATTCCTGTCAGCACTGATCAATCTTTCTTTCAACTTTTTAACACACAAAATTATGCTACGCATTAGCTATGGCGCATTTCTGCTGCTTGCCATTACTTCGTTTTCTGCCTGTCGTAAACATGTCATGGACGATATGCCTATGGAAAAAAATATCGATTACCCCGCTGCTTATGTAGTCAACGGTGAGGACGCAACAGTGTCAGTAGTACGACTCTCTGACAATACGGTTTCGGAAACAATCGAACTGATGGGCACATCGACAAGCATGGTCATGTGGCCACATCACATCTATCACTTGCAAAGTTTGGGCGAGCACCGGTTAACCGTCGCTGTCCCAGGTATGGATTTGAGTGAAGGCCATGCGGGAGGGATGGCTGGAATGAAAGGAAAAGTCCTTGTCCTGGACGCGATAAAGGGGACTGTCATCAAGGACTTGGAAGTTCCGGCTATGAACCATAATGCAGTCTTCTCTCCCGACGGAAAAGAAATCTGGACTTCCCAGATGGAAATGGACGGCAAAGTATTGGTTTATGACGCATCCACTTACCAATTAAAAAACACGATCGCTGTCGGGATGGAGCCTGCCGAAGTAACATTTTCAGCCGATGGATCGAAGGTCTATGTAGCAAACGGCGGAGATGATAATGTTTCTGTCATCAATCCGGCAACCAAAGCCGTCATCAAAACCATTGCTGTTGGTGACAATCCGGTTGCTGCCTGGGTGGGATCGGACGGAAAAATGTATGTGGACAACGAAGATGGCAAGTCGGTTAGCGTTATTGATGTCGCTTCTGATAAAGTTGTGCAGACCATCCTGCTCGGATTTATGCCCGGCAGCGTTGCACATAACCCCAGTAAAAAAGAGTTGTGGGTGACCGATCCGGAAGACGGCAAAGTTCACTATTGGACCTGGGATGCGGCAATGCAGGACTGGATGCATGGAGGCGTCTTTCAGGCGGCAGCAGGTGCACACGCGGTCGGCTTTACAACAGATGGCACCACCGCTTATGTGACCAATCAGATGGCGCAAAGCGTATCGGTCATTAGTGTGTCAAATCATTCGAAAATCAAAGATATTCCTGTCGGCAAGAAGCCAAACGGCATCGTGCTGAAGCAATAATTTAAACCAATTTATTCACCCAATATCTACCAGAATCATGAAAACCACCCGCATTAAAAACCTACTGTTATTGATTGTATTGATGATCCCTACAATCCTGTTTGCCCAGACTAACTATAAACAGCCCATGAACATTGCCAAGGACGGCAAGGTAACCGACGCGGCAGGTGTTGTTGTCGGCTCAGTATCCAAAGACAAAATTATAAGTGACCACCACGGCCATAAAATTGGATTCGTCGACGGTGAAGGCAATTTAGTTGACGCCAAAACCAACAAGAAGATGGGCAGGGTGGCCAAAGACGGCAAAACCTATTACAATGCCAATGGCGAAGTATATTTAACAGTAAAGGACAACGGAGAGACCTGTGATATTTTTGACAGCTCAGGCAAAAAGATCGGAAACGTCCATTCCAGTCTAAAGGGGGTTGCTTGCTCGCTTCATTGTTTCGAAAATGGATTGGATCAAGCCACTCATCAGAAGCCCGCTGTTGCCGACGTATATGCATGTCCGATGCATCCTGAGATTACAGGAAAAAAGGGAGATAGCTGCTCAAAATGTCATATGAAGCTGGTCAAAAAATAGGGTCAAATACATTCACTTTAACAGATTATCCCAATGAAATTATTGAGCAACATATTCCTTTTATTGACATGCATGTTACTGCTGACAGGTGCAACCCTATTTGCACATAATGGGAAAAAGCACGGTAAAGCTAAAATCGACTCGGTCCAGGTAGTTTCGCCTGCTAGCCAGCACCAGCATGGCGGGCATGATAGTACAGCCATGCAAGCGGCTATGAGCCCGGATGGTGATCACGAGCACGGTCTTGGTGAGTTTCCCACACTACATCCCTTGGTTGTGCACTTTCCAATTGTCCTATTGATCATTGCAGCGCTTCTTCAGTGGGTTGGATTGTTTGTATACAAAAAAGAAATAACCATTGTTGCGTGGGTACTCCTACTACTGGGTTTTGTCGGTGCTTACGCGTCATCCACTTGGTTCCACGCGCATACCTCGGAATTGGCACCGGCGATCCAAGCTGTACTTGAAGAGCATGAAAAGTATGCATCTTATACACAATGGCTATCAGGGATAGCATTACTGGTACAATCGGTTAATTTGTTTTTCCTGAAAAGAAATGTTTGGGTTAACGCTTCCGTGGCTATCGTCATGAGTGCGGCCGCATTCTTTGTGGCTTATACGGGGCATCATGGCGCAGAACTGGTCCACAAGCATGGCGTCGGGGCAAAAGGTTATTTACTGGAACAACATCATCATTAATAAATACCGGGACCTGTTGAAGGTTGGTTACAGAATTAAGTATGGTACATCGTATTATAGAATGGTCATTGCAAAACCGGTTCATTGTACTGGTCTTATCGGCGGCATTGCTCGTATGGGGCATATTTGCCGTTAAGAAAAATCCCATTGATGCCATTCCGGATTTATCGGAGAACCAGGTCATTGTTTTTACCGAGTGGATGGGCCGGGGTCCCCAGTTAATTGAAGACCAGATTACCTACCCTCTGGTTACCAACCTTCAGGGGCTTCCCAAGATCAAATATGTACGAGGGACATCCATGTTCGGGATGAGCTTCATTTATGTCATCTTCAATGATGATGTTGACGTATATTGGGGACGTGAGAGGGTTCTGGAACGATTAAGTACAGTATCCCGATCGCTGCCAACCGGGGTCAGCCCACAGCTCGGCCCTGATGGAACTGGGGTCGGACATATACTTTGGTATACACTGGACGCACCTGAAATGGATCTGGGGGAACAAAGGGCTTTGCAGGACTGGTATATCAAGTTCGCTTTGCAGAATGTGGAAGGGGTTAGTGAAATTGCTTCCTTTGGTGGTTTCCAAAAGCAATATCAAATTACCATAGATCCTAATAAGCTGCTTTATTACCGCTTGTCTGTGCCAGAGGTTATGAGCGCAATCCGCTTAAATAACAATGAATCCGGAGGAAGGAAATTCGAATTAAGTGATATTGGCTACATTATCAAGACGTCAGGCTATCTTCAATCCATCGAGGAAATTGAAAATATACCAGTCAAAAACCAGGCCAGTATCCCCATCAAGGTTTCAGATATAGCTTCCGTGCAAATGACAGGTGAAACCCGGCTGGGTATTTTTGATCAGGACGGGAAAGGCGAGCGGGTTGGAGGGATTGTAGTCATGCGATACGGAGAGAATGCTGCTGCTGTTATTGAAAAGGTAAAGGCAAAAATGAGCGAAGCTGCCAAGGGCTTTCCCAAGGGCGTTAAATTCGATATAGTCTATGACCGCGGCGAGTTGATCCAGGAATCTGTTGACTCAATCAAGCATACCTTAATTGAAGAAATGATCGTAGTCTCACTGGTGGTGATCATCTTTCTTTTTCACTGGCGAAGTGCGCTAAGTATTATCATCCAGATTCCCATTACCCTTGCCGCCAGCTTCATTTTACTGAATGCCTTTGGGATCTCATCCAACATCATGTCCCTAACCGGTATCGCCCTTGCTATCGGCGTAATTGTTGACAACGGCATTATTATGAGTGAAAATGCCTACAAGCATCTTTCTGAGCGGTATGAGCAGTGGCAGGATCAGCAGAAAACGACATTATTATGAAATGGTTTAAGAAAAGAAAAAATAAACAGCCCCAGTGGATCTCTGAACAGGAACGCCTGGCCGTCATTGAAAAATCAAGCAAACAGGTATCCCGGGGGGTGTTCTTTGCAACAGTCATCATTATTACATCTTTTCTTCCCGTGTTCATGCTCACGGGACAGGAAGGCAAGCTGTTTCACCCTTTGGCTTATACAAAAACGTTCATTTTGATCGTGGACGCGCTGCTTGTCATTACACTGGCACCAGTACTAATATCTTTTATCATGAAAGGCAAGTTCCGGCCCGACCACGCCAATCCTGTCAACAGGGTCCTTGAACGTGTTTATGAGCCGGTTATAAGAGGGGTCTTAAAATGGCGCAAGACGACACTGTCCATCAACATCATTGCGCTTTTAATTACCATTCCGCTGTTAGCCAGCCTTGGTTCGGAATTCATGCCGCCGCTGGATGAACAAAGCATTCTATTTATGCCCGTGACGCTGCCCGACATATCGAATTCGGAAGCTAAACGAATTCTGCAGGTACAGGACAAAATTATTAAATCAGTTCCTGAGGTTGATAAGGTGCTGGGAAAAGCCGGGAGGGCAAGTACTGCTACGGATAACTCCCCGATTAGTATGATTGAGACGATTATCAAATTGAAACCTAAGTCCGAGTGGCGGACTGGAATCACTAAGAAAGATATTATCACCGAGCTCGACGCCAAACTTCAGATACCAGGTGTGATCAATGGTTGGACCCAGCCGATCGTCAACAGGATCAACATGCTTTCGACCGGGATCCGCACGGATGTTGGCATTAAGGTGTATGGACAAAATTTGGATACCATCGCCAATGTATCTGAAAGGGTCAAGCGAACGCTCGAAGGCACGGCAGGTATAAGTGATCTTTATGTAGAACCCGTGACAGGGGGAAAGTATTTGTCCATCAACCCAAGAAGGGAAGATTTAAGCCGTTATGGGCTCAATGTCGATGATGTAAACCAAGCAGTAGAATTTGCACTGGGAGGTGCGCCGATAGGAAATACCATCGAAGGCAGAAAACGGTTTTCAATCAGCGTCAGGCTCGCGCAAAATTACCGAAACAGCGTGGAAACCATCAAGAGATTACCGTTAATGTCTGCATCAATGGGTGAAGTGCCCTTATCAGCAGTAGCTGACGTTGTCTTTGAGAATGGTCCACCGATGATTGCCTCCGAGAATGCCATGCTACGTGGCGCGGTATTGTTCAATGTTCGCGGCCGTGACCTAGGTGGAACCGTCCAGGAAGCCATCGAAAAGATCAGTAAATCAAATGGTGTACTTCCGCCGGGTTATTACCTGGAATGGAGCGGGCAATACGAAAATCTGATCCGCGGGCAACAGACGCTTCTGTGGATTGCCCCGGTCGTGCTGCTGATTATTTTCTTTTCACTGTATTTCGCTTTTCATTCACTTCGGGAGGCGTTTTTAAGCCTAATCACAGTACCCTTTGCTTTAATCGGTGGGGCGTATATGATCTATTTCTGGGGTGTTAACCTCTCGGTCGCAGTAGCTGTGGGCTTCATTGCCTTGTTTGGTATTGCCGTAGAAACCGGTATCGTAATGGTCATCTATTTGAATGATGCCATGCAGCAGCTGGTCACTAAAAAGGGGAATTCTGCTCAGTCAATAACCGGAGATGACCTGCGCGAATACGTAATCCATGGGGCGGTAAAACGTCTGCGCCCCAAGCTGATGACTGTGTGCGTCTCGCTATTTGGATTGGTGCCGGTCCTTTGGGCCAACGGGGTAGGAACGGATGTGATGCAGCCTATTGTACTGCCGATGATCGGCGGTGTACTTACATCATCAACGCACATTCTGCTGGTCACACCACTGATTTTTTTAATGACAAAAGAGTATGAGCTACGAAAATACGGAAAACTGCAAATCCATGATACAAAACACTAGTTATGTAAAATGGCTCATCCTGTTTCTGCTGCCCCTGGCAAGCTGGGCGCAGAAGCCGGTGTTTACGCTAGATACTATTTTACAACGAATTGATAACAACAACTTGCTGCTGCAGTCCTACGGGCTTAAAGCAGACAGTTATAAACATAGTGGTGATGCAGCCACAGCATGGATGCCGCCTATGGTTGGCCTGGGAACTTTCATGACCCCTTATCCCAATCAAATGATTATGGAATCCCGGGATAAGGGCAACCTGATGCTGCAAATCGAACAGGATATTCCAAATCCTGCAAAACTGAATGCGAAAAGAAGGTATATCGCCTCACAAGGAAATATTGAAAGGGTTAACCGTGATATAACCCTGAATACGTATAAGGCACAGGCAAAAAGACTTTATGTCAACTGGCTCATAGCCAGGCAGCGTGTGGTGATACTTGAAGAGAATGAAAAAATTATGGTCATGATGAAGGAAATCGAGAAGGTCCGCTACCCTTACAATCAGTCACAACTGGGCGGGGTTTACCGGGCTGAATCGAAAATCCTGGAAAACAAGAATATGGTCCGTATGCAGGAAGGCACTATTGGGAAGGCAAAAGGATGGCTCAATAGCCTGATGAATGTTGCGGGCAACCAGGATTTTGAAATTGATACTACATACAGGCCTTCTTTTCAGTCAGCCATGCATTACGATACTGCTGCGCTGGCCGATGCCAGAATGGATGTTGCTAAAATGAATGAAAGTATCCGGTCTATGCAGCTTAATATCGAAAGTATGAAGCAGCAGAAAAAACCGGATTTCAAAATCCGGTTTGACCACATGTACCCATTGGACGCAATGATGCCAAATGCTTATAGCGTAATGGGCATGCTCAGTATCCCGATCGCTCCCTGGTCCTCGAAAATGTATAAGTCGGATATTAAGGCTATGCAGTTCAATATTCAGGGGATGCAAAAGGAGCGTTCTGCCATGCTCGTAGAAACCCAGGGCATGCTTTATGGTATGCAGTCGGAGATCGAGTCCATGCAGACAAGGGTTGGCACCATGCAGGATAAAATACTTCCGGCACTTCAAAAAGCAATGGACGCCTACTTTGCCAATTATCAGGAAAACAAAGCGCAGCTACCTGTTGTAATAGATGCCTGGGAAGCTTTGACGATGATGCAAATGAATGTGCTCGACGAGAAATTAAAACTCTATGAAATGATTGTGGATTATGAAAAAGAACTATATCGTTAGCCAGCTAATAGTGCTATTACTGGCTACCGTGTTTTTAACCGCTTGTGACAGTAAAACCCCAAAAGATGGGCATACGGCTCATGGGGAATCAGAGCAGTATACCTGCCCGATGCATCCGCAGGTAATCCAGGACAAGCCAGGCAAGTGCCCGGTCTGTGGCATGGACCTGGTAGCCAAAGAAACAAATAATGAGCTAATTGTTGATAGCAGCTTCAATGCTTTGTTGAAGCCGGTGAATGCCCAGGTGGTTGCCAACATCCCACTTATCAATGCTGAAAGCGGGATGCGTATCTTTTCAGCTCAGGCACAAGGGGTTGTAACTTATGACAGCCGCAGGCAGGTTTCACTTGCATCCAAAGTAGGTGGCCGTATAGAAAGGCTGCTGATTAAATACAACTACCAGCCAGTGCGAAAAGGGCAGTTGGTGATGGAAATTTATTCCCCCGATCTTGCATCAGCTCAAAGGGAACTATTGGTGCTTAGTAACGATTCAAACAGCCCAGATCTACTAACAAAGGCAAAACAGCGCCTGATGCTACTGGGAATGAATCCCGTGCAAATTCAGGACATTATCAATTCAGGGAAAATCCTTTACAAAGTGCCGGTGTACAGCCCTGCGAATGGATACATCCTGGAACAATCGGCGAGCGTGCCTGCGGCAAGCTCGCCGATGCCCGCACTGCCCAGCAGTGGTAGCGGGGCAATGGATGAAATGGGTGGCAGCTCAACTGCATCGGTAAGTTCAACTACTGAACCATCGGCTGCGGCTTCACCCGTGCTACTGCGTACTGGGCAATATGTTACCGCCGGTCAAACTTTGTTTACAATTTATACGTCCCAGGGCCTGATCGCTGAATTCGCGCTATCGCCAGCTATATCTTCCCAGATCAAACCACAACAAAAGCTGCTCTTTTATGTGGGCAATGACAAGGAAAATATGGTTAGTGGCAAGATTGGACTAATCCAACCTGTCTTTCGAAGCGGCGAGAGTTTTACCTTGGCCAGGGTCTATCTTACGGGAAAAAACCTGACGCCGGGACAACTGCTGACAGCAAGCATTCCCATTGTTTTTCAGAAAGGGTTATGGCTGGATAAAAAAGCGGTCTGGCAGACCGGTAGCAAGTCTATTGTCTTTAAGAGGCAAGGTGAAGTGCTTATACCCATGCAAGTGAAGGCTGGGGCAGTTGTAGATGGGATGGTGCAAATATTATCAAATATCAAGGAGTGGAAAGTAGCATCAAATGCATCTTATTTGATCGACAGTGAGAGCTTTATTAAGGGTAACAGTATCGTTGAAAATTAAAATATGAAAAGAATCGCATTTTTGAGGCTCGCCACTTTTGCATCTTTTGCCCCCGGGATGCTTTTGATTGCTTGTAAAGATGATCAAAAAAAACAAGCTGCACAGGCCGGTCAGAAGACTTACACCTGCCCTATGCATCCACAGATAGTCCAGGACAAACCAGGTAGTTGTCCGATATGTGGCATGGATCTGGTCATCTTCGATAAAAGTAGTAAAGATGCCTCTATTACATTGGGCGAAAGCCAAATAGCACTGGCCAATATTACTACCATGGTAGTAGGAAACGGCCTTTTGTCTAACTCTAAAAGACTTAATGGCCGGCTTGCTGTTAACCCTGACCAGACTGCGGTTGTATCCAGCCGTGTCGCAGGGCGTATTCAGGTGCTATTCATCAAAGAAACGGGTGTGCCGGTAAAGAAAGGACAGGCGCTTTATAAAATATACTCTGAACAGCTTTCCGCCCTGCAGCAGGAATATTTATTGGCATACGCACAAGCAAAGCAGTTCCCTTCCGACGCGCGCTTTGGAGCCATTGAAAAGGCCGCCCGTCAAAAGCTGCGTTTGTATGATCAAAGTGAAGAAGATATAAACGGCTTAACGGCAAGCCAGAAGCAGGAGCCATACATTACTTACCGCGCGCCGATCAGCGGCACCGTATCTGAGCTGTCAGTAACAGAAGGCCAATATGTATCGGAGGGGAGCGCAGTACTACGCCTTGAAGACTACTCATCTTTATGGGTTGAAGCCGATATCTATCCAGCAGAAGCGGCCAGCATCCGCACCGGGCAAAAGGTACAGGTACAAGTCGCTGGCTGGGAAGATAAACCCCAGCCAAT
The DNA here is from genome assembly GCA_001898145.1 of Dyadobacter sp. 50-39. GTDB lineage: Bacteria > Bacteroidota > Bacteroidia > Cytophagales > Spirosomataceae > Dyadobacter. The sequence goes on along the minus strand of MKSR01000027.1, from coordinate 27,207 downwards.
GCGCATCGATTTTGTTATACCGGCAATTCAGACTGGCAGCCAGCTGATGCAGGTCCGGGGAACTATCCCAAACCCAGGCAGCCGGTGGCAGCCAGGATTACAAGCCAATTTGATGTTACCGGTTACTGGTACGATAAATGCAATGACTTTACCTGTCGATGCAGTGATCCGTGACGCAAATGGGGCGCACGTGTGGATTGAAACGAAGCCCGGAACCTTCAAGGCTCGCATGGTATCGATCGGTATGCAAAATGCTGACCTGGTAGAAGTTAAGGAAGGAATTGCCAAGGACGAGAAAGTGGTTGTTACAGGTGCTTATCTTTTATACAGTGAATATGTACTGAAAAAGGGATCTGACCCCATGGCACTGCATCAACATGAATAACCAATTTTTAACCATAATTTTTAATAAGATGAAAAAAGTAACCAAATGGGCGCTGCCGGTGGCAATGATAGTATTTCTCTCAGCTTGCGACAGCAAAAATGAAGAAGGAAGCACCGGTTCCCATCAGGATTCGACAGCTCACCAGCATCATGAAGGCATGGATATGGGTGACAAAGAAACAGGTAAAGTCACGCTGAAAGATGATAAGCTTAATGCAGTCTATCAACATTATATCCATTTGACCACGGCGTTAATCAATTCAGATACAGCAGAAGCAAAAATTGCTTCCAGTGCCATAGAAGCGGGTTTAGGCCAGGTGTCACAAGGATCTCGGGGCGCTAAAACAGCTGCGCAAATCACAGAAGCCAAAGACATTGAGTCCCAAAGGTCCCTGTATTCTGAATTAAGCGATGAGTTTATACCCCTGGTAAAAAAAGCCGGGTTGAGCAGTGGTGAATTGTATGTTGATTTTTGTCCTATGGCAAACAAGGATAAAGGCGGTTATTGGCTTTCCGGGCAAAAAGAGATCAAAAATCCATACATGGGGAATAAAATGATTTCCTGCGGACAGGTTAAGGAGACAATAAATTAACTGGCACATATTGATTCAGGGCATGCTCTGAATCAATATTCAGCAACACTCAACAACACATCTGATGAAACTAGCCACTATACTACTACTATTATTGCTGCCCGTTGTGCATGTTTTCGGGCAACATCAGCATGGGACTGTATCCGCAGCACCGGCACATGCAAAAAAACCTTTTTTAGAAAATTCGAAAGGTGGCAAGGTCGAATATCATCTGTATGTAAATGACACATTAGCTAACATCAGTGGCAAACGAAAGGTCTCTGCACTTGCTATGAATGGTCAGATCCCTGCTCCGACCCTCTATTTTACAGAGGGAGACACCGCTGTGATCCATGTCCATAATCTGATGCACCATGAAACTTCAATCCATTGGCACGGCCTTCTTTTACCCAATAAGGAAGACGGTGTTCCTTATCTGACTACAGCCCCGGTCGAGCCAGGAGGACAGTATACGTTTACCTTTCCGCTTATTCAAAGCGGCACGTTCTGGTATCATTCCCATACTATGTTCCAGGAGCAAAGCGGTTTGTATGGTTCGATCGTCATCCAACCCAGAAAGAAAACCTATGAAGTTGATAAGGAGTTCGTGCTGTTATTATCAGACTGGACCGATGAGAACCCCGGGCGTGTGCTGAATGCGCTAAAAAGGAATGATCCTGCAAGCGAGTGGTATTCCATTAAAAAAGGTTATGCCCAAAGCCTGGATAAATTAATACAGCATAAAGGATTGGGCAACAGGCTTAAAAATGGCTGGAAACGTATGCCGCCGATGGACCTGTCCGATGTTTACTATGCAGCATTTCTGGCTAATGGGAAACGCAAAGAAAGTATTCCGGATTTAAAGCCGGGCGATAAAGTACGGTTACGTGTCATTAATGGCTCGGCTTCCACCTATTTCTATCTGCATAGCGGGGCAGGTAAGCTGGAATTAATATCATCAGATGGGATCGACGTAAAGCCAATCAAAATAGATCGGCTACTGATGGGGATTGCTGAAACCTATGATTTTCTGTTGACTGTGCCAAAGGATAAAACCATGGAGTTCAGGGCAACAGCCCAAGACGTCTCAGGGTTTGCATCCCTATACCTGGGAAAAGGCGATACCCTCTCTGCCGTACCCATTCCCAAGCCAAACGTTTGGAATATGGATGAGATGATGATGGGCATGGCTGTTAATTTCCCAGATAGGATGAACCATTCAGCAATGGGTATGGGTAAAATGGACCATAGCAAAATGAACATGGAGCAGTCTGCAGGCAAGCCTGAAAACGGGCATGAAGGTATGGACATGGACAAAATGGACCATAGCAAAATGAACATGGAACCCGCCGAGAAAAAGCAGCCTGCTGGCAAACCTGAAAAGGGGGATGAAGGCATGGAAATGGACAAAATGGATCATAGCAAAATGAACATGGAGCCCTCCCAGAAAAAGCAGCCTGCTGGCAAACCCGAAAAGGGGCATGAAGGCATGGAAATGGACAAAATGGATCATAGCAAAATGAACATGGAGCCCTCCCAGAAAAAACAGCCTGCTGGCAAACCTGAAAAAGGCCATGAGGGTATGGATATGGACAAAATGGATCATAGTAAAATGGACATGGGACCCGCCGAGAAAAAGCAGCCTGCTGGCAAACCTGAAAAAGGGCATGAAGGTATGGACATGGGTAAAATGGATCACAGTAAAATGAATATGGATGGAATGCAGATGGGTAAAACCGACTCGCTAACCATATTCAATTATGATTTATTAAGTGCTCAACAGAAAACAACCTTTGATAGCTCGAAACCTGTCAGAACTGTCCATTTAAAGCTCACTGGAAGCATGTACCGTTATGTTTGGTCTATCAATAATAAGGTGCTCTCCCAAGCGGATAAAATCAGTATTAAAAAGGGGGAAGTTGTCAGGTTTGAGCTTGAAAACACCACGATGATGAACCACCCTATGCACTTGCATGGCCATTATTTTAGGGTGCTTAATAAAAACGGGGACTTCTCTCCCTTAAAACACACCCTGGATGTGCCTCCAATGACGAGCATTACTATTGAGTTCGATGCAACGGAAGAAAAAGATTGGTTTTTTCATTGCCATGTACTTTATCATATGATGAGCGGGATGGCCCGCATTGTCGAGTATCAAGGCAGTAGCCGTGATACTTCACTGGCCAGATATCCTCTAAGGAATCTGTTGAAAGAGGATAAGATGTGGTTTTTTTACGGCAGCATTGCCGCCAAATCACATATGGCAGAAGCGAAGGCCAACTTTATTAACAGAAGCAATGCAATCCGGTTCGAAGGAAACTATAACTACGGTTCTCAATATGAGGCCAATATCAGTTATGAAAGATACATCGGAGACTGGCTGCGCCCCTATATAGGCTTTGGTGCTGTAAAACAGCGTTACTATAATATATTCAACGGGGAACAAACCTTCGAGCAGGATTTTGACTTGCCGGTAATAGGAGTCCGGTATACCCTTCCTTTTTTCATCGATGCTGATCTGCGTGTCAATTCAAATGGCCGGGTTCGGTTTGCTTTGGAAGGAGAAGAATGGCTGCTGCCTAAATTGTTTTTCAACTGGCGTATCAACACCGATAAAGAATACCATCTGGACGTGGAATATATGCTTGGTAAATACATTTCCCTATCAGGGGGCTATGATTCCAGGTACAAACTGGGTGGGGGCTTATTAGTAAGGTTCTAACAACGGTGATTTCTTAACGATGCGCCAGGATTTTCCCATTAAGTGAGAATCTGTCAGTGATAACAAGGTTTAACGGGCTGACCAAAGAGCTGCTGCGGTTGATGCTCTAAGTGCGTTTAAGGTTCCAGTTTTTAACAAAATCAAATCAATGGAAAATCACCACCACCACGACGAGCATCATCCCAAAAAGCCAGCGGAAAGCATGCCTTCTATGACTGGATCTTCTCATGAGCACCACGCACCCACTGCGCAGGCTGATGAGCATAGTGGACATGACAAGCATGCAGGACATCACACCGAAGATTTTCTTAGGCGCTTCTGGATTTGTCTTGTCATTACCGTGCCGATCCTTTTGCTATCACACATGATCCAGCAGTGGGCAGGATTTAACTGGACGTTTGCAGGAGACCAATATGTGCTTTTAGCACTAAGTACGATCATCTACTTTTATGGGGGCTGGCCGTTTCTTACGGGCCTTGTCAGAGAGCTGAAAAGCAAGACCCTGGGGATGATGACCCTGGTGGCAGTTGCTATCACGACGGCCTATATATACAGTGTTGCCGTGGTGTTTGGGCTTGAAGGTATGGACTTCTTTTGGGAGCTTGCCACTTTGATTGATATTATGCTCATCGGGCATTGGCTGGAAATGAAATCGCAGATGGCTGCCTCACAAGCCTTGGAATCCCTGGTTGCCCTACTTCCATCGATGGTTCATGTAGAAAAGGATAATCAGGTAACGGATATTCCCTTAAAAGACCTTCGTACAGGTGATAGATTGCTGGTTAAACCCGGAGAGAAGGTTCCAGCAGATGGTTTGATACTGGAAGGCAATTCTTACGTCAACGAAAGCATGCTTACCGGCGAAAGCGTGCCCGTCCAAAAGCAGAAAGACGATAAAGTAATTGGCGGGGCCATCAACGGCGATGGTGTTTTAAAAGTCCAGGTTACCGGCGCAGGCGATGAGAGTTATCTCAGTAAGGTTATCAATATGGTCAAGACTGCCCAAGGCGCTAAATCAAATACACAGAATCTGGCAGATAAGGTGGCCGGTTGGCTGACGCTGATTTCAATTACGGTTGGGGTAGTGACTTTCATTGTCTGGTATACGGGTGGCCAAGATCTGGCATTTGCCCTGGAGAGAATGGTTACGGTGATGGTAACATCTTGCCCGCATGCGCTTGGGGTCGCTATTCCCCTGGTCATTGCTATTTCAACAACGCTTTCGGCAACGCATGGGCTTTTAATCCGGAACCGTACCGCCTTTGAAAATGCCCGTAATTTGACTACCATCATTTTCGATAAAACCGGCACGCTGACCAAAGGCTCTCATGAAGTACAACAGATTATACCTATTGACGATCAGTTATCATCAGACCAGATTTTGCAGTTTGCTGCCGCAGTACAACAAAACTCGGAGCATCATATTGCACACGGTGTCATCAGAAAATTAAAAGAACAAGGCTTGCAGCTCTGGAAGTCAACTGATTTCAATTATATGCAAGGCATTGGTGTAACCGGTATCGTAGATGGCAAGAAAGTGGTAGCAGCCGGACCAAATTATTTCAAGCAAGAAAACAAACCGGTGCCTATTATTCCCGACCAGGTTGATCAGGCCACCGACACGGTGAACTTTATACTTGTTGACGGCAAGCTGGTGGGCTTAATCACCTTTGCTGACAGCATTCGGGAGAATGCAGCCCAGGCTATTGCGGAATTGAAAAAGATGAACATCAAATCATTCTTATTGACAGGGGACAATGATAATATAGCAGAAGCCGTCAGTACAAAGCTCAATATGGATGGATACCTGGCTAATGTGCTTCCCCATGAAAAGCAGGACAAAGTCAAGGAGTTCCAAAATAAAGGAGAGATTGTCGCTATGACGGGCGACGGGGTAAATGACGCGCCCGCACTCGCTCAGGCAGACGTAGGCATTGCGGTCGGTTCCGGGACTGATGTAGCAGCTGAGACAGCCGATATCATCCTGGTAAACAGTGACCCGATGGATGTGGTGCAAATGATCACATTCGGCAGGGCTACATACCGAAAAATGGTGCAAAACCTGGCCTGGGCCATAGGTTATAATGTGATAGCGATTCCATTAGCGGCCGGCGTTCTGTACCCTACTTTTATGCTGAGCCCGGCGATGGGTGCAGTTCTTATGAGCGCTTCCACCATTGTTGTTGCCATTAATGCAAAGCTGCTCAGGGTAAATTAACTGGCTCAGTGATGACAAATCAGCGTTTCGACGAAATAATTAAGCGCAGGTTGGAGACATTCCAGCCTGCTTACCAGCGAAGGGATTGGCTTGATTTATGTGACCGGCTGGATAGACATGAAAATAAAAAGCCAAACTCGTCCCACATCATGTACCGCAATAAACGAAAGCGGTAAAATCGTGATTAGTACCATCATCCTTAATTGCTGTAAGAACGGCTTCATTACTAAATTCTAAAAACTATGCACATCTGGTAGCTAATTGTGTAATAAGGCATTATGTGCCCTGGCTTAACTTTGTATAAAGCCTAAAAAACTATGGAAGCACTCGTTTCAGATAAAGTAATCGCTAAAAAGGAATCAAAAAATAAATATATTAAGAAGACTTTCCCAGTCTTGGGCATGACCTGTGCAGCCTGTGCGGTAAGCGTGGAAAGCATACTTAAATCAGCAAAAGGTGTCCACGATGCCGGCGTAAACTATGCCAATCAAACAGCTTGGGCTGAATATGAGCAGACCGTTAAACCAGTCGACTTACAGAATTTAATCCGCTCTGTGGGCTATGATCTGATTGTTGATTCTGACGATCCGCAACAGGAGCAGCAGCAGGCACAGTGGGGTTCCAATAGTATTTGGACGAAATGTATCGCTAAGCATTTACCCTTAATTGCCTTAAGTTCCCATTCAACCCATTTTCATCAAAATCAAAGAAGTATTTTCCTAGCCTGTTGATATGAGAGAACCTTGCTGGGGACAAATGAACGATATCATCTTGGTTTACAATATACCCTTCTTTCCGTAATTCATTCAAGACCTCCTGCATGTAAATTGTATTCCAAAGTATAACACTATTGGTTGCTACATTCAAGCATAACGCCTGTTCTTGCTGTTGTTCTTCTTGTTTCTTCCTAATTTTGCCGTCCCCTCCAAACCAGAGGAAATTCCGGAGAGAATGAAGTGCTTCGCCTTTATTCAGTTGCGTGTTGATTTTTCGCCTCAACGTCTGGCTTAACAGATATTTCAGAATGAAAATAGTTTTAATAAGCCTGCCGTATTCCTGCAGGACATACGTTAAATTGTTTTGCCTTGGATAAGACTGCAGCTTGCCAATAAACAATGAAGAGGTAACATATCCCGATTTCATCGAACCGGCCAATCTCAATAAGTCGTCCCATCTGCCTGCGATATAATCTGGATTTATGACACCGGTAAATTTCAAGGAGGGATATTCGAAATCCTTGCCTTTGATCTTAGAAAGTTTTTGATCTTTGATATCCCTTAGCCTGGGTGAAAACTGCATTCCCAATAAATCGAACAACCCAAATACCAAGTCTGTATAGCCGGATGTATCTGTAGTATGCTCCAAAATATTTAGTTCAGTTTCATTATTTAGGATTTCATCCAGTACATACATAGCATCTCTTTCAGTCGAGGCGATAACTTTACTTCCGAACTGGGAGTATTGGTCAGCGGTGTGCGTATAAAACGTGACCCCCTTGCCATACCCAAAATATTTCAGTTGGGCTTTTGCATTTCTTATTTTACCGCTTACCGGGAAACGCTGTCCATCTGAAGAAGAAAGGGTACCGCCTCCCCAAAGATTAGAAAGCCATTGTTTGTGGTGATAGTTCACTAAATGGTTATTGGCAAGCTTTAACGTGTCTTCTCTATGATAACTTCGGATCGACCATAACAGATCATAGTATTCGATGTTGGCACTCCGGGCCATATCCACCCAAGGTATGTTACAGGCATTGCTTAAAAGCGAGGCATAAACACGGTGGATCTGACCAGTTTCCGGACACTTTCCATCATGTATCGAAGTAAGGTGATTTGTAAAATTTGTCCATGAATTGACTTCCATCAAAATCTCTGGAAGGTCTACAAGTGGCAAACGGGAAGAAATAGCGTTTTCAAGTTCATATACGGAATCCGGAAGTTCCTGTGCCTGCAACCGGGGGACTACCAATATCCCATCTTCCAGGCGTACTTCATCGGTTCCGACCAACAGGTCATTTACCAAAGGCAGCAAATCTTCGAGTTCTTTGATTTTACCGTTTATATGCGTCAACGCATCTGGTGAAATATAAAGCTGGCTGCAGATCTCCTCTTTCTTGATTTTCCATTGTTCTTTTGGGATCAGGTACCCATCAAGATCAGCATACCTGCGGGAATTGGCAACAAAGATGTCGCCCGAGTTGAGTTTGTCTTTTAGCTTAAAAAGCACGCACCATTCGTATGATTGTTTGATTCCTTCTCCTTCCTCGTTAAAAACATATTTTGACCACGTGGGGGTTATGAAATCTAAGGGGGCGTCATCAGGGATTTTCTTACGGGAACCGTTCTGAAGCCCTAATACAATCTCAATAGCATACAAGAAGTTATCGTCCTGGATTCCAGAAAAGAAAGTCAGCGTTTTAAGGAAATTGCCGCTGAACTGCCGGAGCCGATTGAAGTGGTTGTCTAGAAAGGACAGGAAATTGTTCCTGGCAGGTTTTAAAATTTCTTTGGTAACCGAGATTGCTTCGTTCAGCTCGGTTTTTGAGATATTGCTAAATACTTTTGTCCTGATTTGTTCCGGAGGGATTTTTTCGTCGGCAACCATTGTCGCTACGAAGCTTAGGGTAGCCATCGCATTGTCTTTGGCGTTCACGGTCTCTTGTTGATAGATTTCAAGTGACCTTCTGCATTTATGAAAAACGTCATTGAGATAGGCTTCAAACATATCTAAAACCGAATCTGTAACGTCGATGAGGTTCTGGGCAAGAAATGCAATAAGTATCGGATACCTTTTTTCAGGGTTCATCCGCTGGATTTCCTGATTGGTAGACCTGCGGGCTTTTTGGGAAAGAAACTTTTTACGATTGGGGTTTAGTACCGTTAAATCCCATTCTGTTATACCGATATCAATAAGGTACTGATATTTCGTCAACGCATTGTTTAAGGTAGACGGTGTATTGGAACTAGGAGATTCTTTTAGCCAGCCAAAACGGGTAAAAGTATTTCCCTCTTCAACAATGAGCAAGGCATCTAGCCGTATTTTAAGTTCATTGTTTAAAATTAAGGATAGCCTCCTGTAAGTTTCGGTATATGCCTGGGCACGTACCGAGACCACCATTCTTTCAAGGGTTCCGATCGCAGGCCTCAATATCCGGTTTTGGATAAGCTTCTCGCAGGCCAGATCCAAAAGCAGGGTCGGCTTATCATGTTCCAGCGAACGTTCCAGAAGCCAGGCCTCCAGCTGAACGGCATCCATGGGCGCAAATCTTGAAAAATGGAGGTGTTTTAATATAGATTGGAGGTGATCTGCACGGGTGTTACGCCTGGCACTATAGTTTTTCAGGTCTGATGGCAGGGCCTGAAGTTGTCCGGACAAACATTCCAAAACAAGTTTAGGTATACTCTTTTCCCACTCATCAATAAGGAAGCCCATAAAGCGGATCAGACAGAGCTGACAAGCGAAGCCCAGCCTTTGTTCATTTCCCCGCTGTTCTTTGATTAAGGCAATATCGCTATCTGATAAATAAAAGTACCGGTTCAGATCTTCCGGAGAAATGGAAGAAGGCACGTACTCATAGCGTTCTCTTTCTGTATGTGTAAGGAACTGGCCGGCCATAGGATCATTGATTAATTATTCTTGTTTTGCCTTGGGCTTTCTGACGGCCCGGTCTACGTTTAAATAATCAAGGTAGTGGTAAACCGTGGCCCTGCTGATGCTTACTGCCTCACAAATTTCATTTATGGATTTTTTTTCATCGAGGTACAAATGCTTTACGGCAGCTGCTTTTACCTTTGCCTCTTTGGTCAGGCCTTTCTTTCTGCCACCGACCCTTCCACGGTTCCGTGCTGCCGCTAGTCCGGCAAGCGTCCGTTCTTTGATTATTTCTCTTTCAAATTCAGAAAGCGAAGCGAACATATTAAAAATCAAACGGCCTTGGGCTGTAGTGGTATTGATCTGGTCTTGAAGGCTAAGAAATCCTATGCCTGCTATTTTGAAATCCGATACCAACGTAAGCAAGTGTTTTAGGGATCTGGCCAAACGGTCAAGTTTCCATACGACAACAGTATCCCCCTTTCTTAAGTTGGAAACCATTTCTGATAATTTGGGGCGTTCTTCAATTGATGCACTCAACTGCTCCTGATAAATCTTTTCGCAACCTGCTTTTTTGAGGGCATCGAGCTGGAGGTCTAGGTTCTGGTCTTGGGTCGAAACCCGGGCATAGCCGATCATCATAAGTTTAATAAAACGTCTTAACGGTATATTAATTAAATATACTAATATTTTATACTTACGAAGAAGAGCCGATTCTTTTAAATTTTGCCTTTCAAAGGGTTTTATTGAAAATTTCCGGTTCCCTTCTATAGGTATACTTTAACGACCGTTTTACTCTCATCAACTGATGATGAAAATAGCCCGAAAAAAGTTTTTTCCGGGCTATATCTCAAAAGGGTTTTGCCTCCCTTATTTAAGCTTTGAAGAAGCTTTTTTAACGGAAGCTGTCTCTTGGGATTTTTGACAGCAAGAAGGAAGAGTTACTTTCTTCTGATCTACAAGCTTACACTTCGAAGTACCCTTATCCGGGCAGTTCTTTACCAGCTTACACTTAGCTGTTCCTTTGTCCGGGCATTTATCCTGTAAGGGGCTAAAAGCATACATTGAACCTGCTGTAAAAAACATTACAGCGGTTACTAATCCTAAAACTTTTCTTTTCATATGTATTTATATTGATTGTCCTACTCCTGCCTGGCTTAATTGCTCCCTGGTAATTCCGCCTTCAGCTATATCTAGCTTCTCACCATTCACAATAACGGTTGGAAGCACAGTTACCTTATATTGCTTTAACTTGTCTGTATAAAATTCCGGGTCTGTCTGCCTGGATAAATCATATACTTCTACCTCGCAATTACTGCAAGCCATCGACTGAACCAATTCTACTACCGGCTTGCAAACCGGGCAACCTGCTGTAAATACTTCTATCTTTCTTTTCATAATGCATTTAAATATCTACATCAAAGGTCGGTTGGTACCCGGGGAGGTCTCCAAATCTTTTTTGAATTTATTCATCAGCTCGTAAGCAGATTGAATTTCCCTCATCTTTTGGGTTAGTTCCTCTTCAGCTAGTGTCGGAAACTGAACTCTCAAAGATTCTATCGTTTGCTCCTGACCACAATTACCGGGGCAGGCCTGTCTCACTTCAGAAATCTTAGAAGCTAATGATTTTCGAAAGGTTTCATCTACAAGAAGAGTTTGGGCTGTTTCAAGGGCTTTCGTAACTGCTTTAAATTGATTTAAGATTTGCTGGGGGTCTTTACCCTCGTCCAGCATTTTGACAATGCCTTCCACCTGTCCTTTAATTGTGTTCAGTCTATTTTTAACGTCTCGTGTTAAGTCTTTAGGTAGCATGTCCATAAGGCAAGTTTAACAGCTATAGGGGGTGGTCTGCAAATAATATTTAGCTAGCACAGCAACTAAGGGTTGCAATATCTTTTCCAAAAGCGATAGCTGCAAGTTTGATTCCCTCGCTAAGGGTTAAATAAGGGTGAAAGGTTTTCGCCAGATCGTTGACCGTGATACCGTATTTGACCGCTAAAGTAAGCTCCATGATCAGCTCACCGCCTTCGGGAGCTACCACCCGTGCCCCGATCAGTGTATCTGTTTCTTTGTTCCTGATAAGTTTTATAAAACCCCGTGTATCTTTGGCGGCCTGACTTCTTGGAACCTCCGTTAGTGGCATCTTACTTACTTCAAAAGGGAGCCCCAGTGCCGCTGCTTCCACTTCATCAAGGCCAACACCTGCAACTTGGGGGTCGGTAAATACTACCCAGGGTAAGGAAGAATAGTCGGTCTTGCTTCCTGCACCTTTAAAAGCATTTTCTACAGCCATCTTGCCCTCTGCTGCTGCTGTATAAACATATGCGGGAGTATTAATTACATCCCCCACAGCATAAATATTAGCGACATTGGTTTCCATCAACTCATTAACTGCAATATGTCCGTTCTTAGTGGTTTCTAAGCCAATTCTATCTAAGCCTAACTTGCTTATATTTGGTCGGATACCGGTTGAAACTACAATATGGCCAGGTTCAACCAGGGTAATTTCTTTTCCATCCGGGTCTTTACAATGAATTAAGGTTGAAGATCCCTGTTTTTCGAATTTTTGCGCTCTAACGTTTGGTAGAACCGCAATACCCTCAAGATGCATCTGCTTTTGAAGTTCCTGGCTAATATCAGGAGCTTGGGAGCGTAGGACTCTATCTGTAAATTCGATGATTCGAACCTTTACTCCCAGCCGGGAATAAGCCATCGCAATTTCAAGACCGATATAACCCGCACCCATGATAGTTAAGCTTTCAGGCTTTTCTTCCAGGTCAAACAAGGTGACATTCGTCAAATAGCCTACTTCCCGCAATCCTTCAATATTCGGTATATTGGTAGTGGCGCCGGTGGCAATGATAAATTTCAGTGCTGAATATTTCGTCTCTCCATTTACGATAATGGTTTTGGTGTCCAGGAATTCTGCCCATCCTTCGACCATCCGGAAATTATCAAAGTCTTTGACGATATCCATGTATTTCTTTTGCTGCATCCTGGATACCATTTCCGTTTTCTCTTGAATAACTTTAGCAAAATCAATGCTTGCTCCGTAAGGACTGATTCCCTCAAAGTTGGAATGAGAAGCATGATAAGCCGTTTCTCCCGCCCGAATAAGAAATTTAGACGGTACGCAACCCACATTTACACAGGTTCCACCAAATGCCAATCCTGCGTTTACCATTAAAATTGATAAACCAAGCTCATGGGCTGTAATTGCAGCCGAGAAAGCTGATGAACCACCTCCTATAATGATCAGGTCATAAAAGGTAGGTTCTGCAGGAGCATTAAGAACCGAGCTTGTACCACGAGCCTGATACTTTTTCGTACTGTTAATCGTACTGATAATGTCTTCATCGGTTGTCATTTGCCCATCAAAGGTAATTTCTCCTTTTCCGGACTCGTGGTTTACCGAGGCAATCGTTATTCCTTCCTTATTTTTCAAAAGGCTCTCGATACTTACAGCACAATGCCTGCAGGTCATACCTGTGATATCGACTTCTATCTTTCTATTTTCCATAATCGGAGTTCAAGATGATTTATTTAACTGTTACAGCTTTATAGCCTGCCTTTTCTATCGACTTATAATTTGCTCCGGGCTCGTTTTTTCCGGGTCATACTTTACTACAGCTATATCTCCCGGATACTCCACCGTTTGTTCCAGTACGCCCAGTTGACTTTTTAAAGCTTTGGATACGTGACTTGTGCAGCCTGCGCAAGTTATACCTGTTAGCTTTAACCCTAATACTTCTGTTTTACGAACATCGGCATGGGTCTCTGATGCCTTTGCTTCACATGATCCACAACCGCACATTTGAGAGGTGGCAAAGAATAATCCGGAAACAACCGTTATTAAAACTGCTTTACTTATCATCACTTTTCGTTTTTAGAGTTATTTAATTTCAGTTTGTACCTTATACCCTGTCGAATTAATTGCCTGTACCAGCTGCTCTTTATTGGTCTTAGCAGGGTCAAATTGGACAGCGGTGGTACCTTCTTTAAAATCAGCGTTTACGTGATTTATCCCAGGCAGCTGATTAACACTATGCTCGATATGCTCTCCACAACTTTGGCAGGTCATACCCCTTACTTTGAAACTTACTTGCTGAAAATTCTTGGGGACTATATTAGTCGAAGTGCTCACCTGCGGAACCTCCTTGGAAGGATAGAAAACATGGCCATAATAAGGAAAAGCAAGCATGGCCACCGCAAAGAGCGTAACAATACCAAGAAACTTTTTAGACTGTAAGAAGGGAGGTTTTTTTTCATCCTCACAGGCACAATCTACGGCGTTTATTGGTTTAGGCTTCAATTTCCGGTACCATGCAAAAGCAAGCACGGCCAGGGTTAGGGCAATTAATACAGGTCTGAAAGGCTCCATCCAGGAGAAGGTAGAAGCTACCCCGGAAGCTCCTGTAACAAGGGCTAAAATAGGGGTTATACAACAAAGCGATGCTGCTACAGCCGATAACAATCCCGCTCCCATTAATCCTGATTTCTCTGTTTTCATATCTGTTCTGCTTTTTTGCTTGACTCTGTTATATGTGAAAATAAAGGCTTTAATAATTCCAAATGCTTAGGCTCAATAGAGTAGAATATCGTTTGAGCTACCTTACGGGCTTTAATAATTCTACCGTCTTTCATTTTTCGCAAATGTTGTGAAATGGCCGGAATGCTCATGCTTAGAATATCAGCCAGGTCACAAGGGCACAGCTCTCCTTCTTCCTCTAAAAGGAAAAGTATTTTTAATCTTACTTCATTTCCAGCAAGCGCCAGGATATTGCTTAATCCGGTAAAAATGACCTGGTTCGCTTGCAATAGTTGTTTACACTCTTTTATCTGATTAGGGTCTGCCAGTACCCGTATACATGTATCATTACTTTCCATAGCACAAGTGTAATAGTTATTTCTTATTTAAGCAAATACTTAAATATGTTTTTCGCTTTATTTCCATTTCAACTCGATATAGCGAACCTCATTAATTAATTTTAACAAATCCTTATACCAGGCGCAATCATTTTTAAAGATCAATCATGGCCACAATAACACCTATTTTTAGAATTTTCGATTATAACAAGGCAGTTGAATTTTATATAGGATGACTGGGCTTTAAAATTGACTGGGAAGATAAGCCGGACAATGCCCCTATTTATATGCAAATCTCACTTGACAGCATTATTCTTCATTTGACAGAACATCATGGCGACTGTTCACCGGGCGCAAGAGCTTACATTGATAAGTTTGAAAATCTTAGAGATTACCACAAACAACTATTAGCTAAACCATACAAATTCAATAGACCAGGCTTGGGCAAAACACCTTGGAGTTCAAAAACTTTATGTATGGATGTAATTGACCCTTTTGGAAATAGATTATCCTTTAATAGTTGATTCACTGATAGGAAAAAATACCATTAATAGGAAAACACATCCAGGTTAGCCAAAGAGTAGCTCATCACTTGGAAATCTCTTACCGATACATTTCGTCCAAAAACTATTGGAACCCCACAGTTAAAACAATATGAGCAGTTAAAGGAACGTACAATCTGGGCAGCCATTCTTTCTTTTCCAATTGTAATCATTGGGATGTTTTTTATGGACAAAGTCCCTTATGGAAATTGGATCATGATGGCATTGTCAGCGCCCGTTGTATTTT
The DNA here is from genome assembly GCA_001898145.1 of Dyadobacter sp. 50-39. Taxonomy (GTDB): domain Bacteria; phylum Bacteroidota; class Bacteroidia; order Cytophagales; family Spirosomataceae; genus Dyadobacter. The sequence goes on along the minus strand of MKSR01000027.1, from coordinate 12,065 downwards.
ACCTGGGGCGTGGCTTTTTTATTAATGCACTTAAACAGGCAAAATATGGTAAAGCCAACATGGATACCCTGGTGGCGCTAAGTACCGGGATTGCATTTGTTTTTAGTGCCTTTAATACCATATATCCCGAATTCTGGCATAACAGGGGCTTGCATGCTCACGTATACTATGAAGCGGCAGCTGTTGTTATTGCATTTATCTCCCTGGGCAAACTCTTGGAAGAAAAGGCAAAGTCTAATACTTCGTCTGCTATCAAAAAATTGATAGGCTTGCAGCCTAAAACTGTCAGGGCTATTGTCAATGGTGTAGAGCAGGAAATACCAATAGCGGCAGTAAAAGCTGATGATATCTTACTGGTTAGACCTGGTGAAAAAATCCCGGTTGACGGTGTTCTGACAGATGGAAGCTCATTTGTGGATGAAAGCATGATCAGCGGGGAGCCTGTGCCTGTCGAAAAAAGCCAGGGAGAACAAGTCTTTGCAGGGACAATCAATCAGAAGGGTAGCTTTCAATTTAAAGCTCAAAAAGTAGGAGGCGATACTATCCTTGCCCAAATCATCAGAATGGTGCAAGAAGCCCAGGGAAGTAAAGCGCCTGTTCAGAAGCTCGTAGACAAGATAGCCGGTATTTTTGTGCCAGTCGTGATCGGCATTGCTGCGCTGACATTTCTAACCTGGATGCTGGTTGGATCAGAAAACGCTTTTACACACGCGCTACTCACTTCTGTAACGGTGCTGGTCATCGCGTGCCCTTGCGCACTTGGGCTTGCAACCCCTACGGCAATCATGGTAGGTATTGGAAAAGGTGCAGAAAATAACATCCTGATTAAAGATGCCGAAAGCCTTGAATTAGGCCATAAAGTAAATGCCGTTATCCTGGATAAAACAGGCACGATTACTGAGGGCAAACCCGTTGTCACAGACATTTCCTGGATTGTAAATAACGAAGATCAAAGGTTATACAAGCAAATCTTGCGCACTATGGAAGCTCAATCTGAGCACCCATTGGCAGAAGCGGTGGTTACTAGTTTCAAAGAAGAAAGTGCCCTGGCCGTTCGTCTGGATAAATTTGAAAGTATAACCGGTTTGGGGGTAAGCTCATTTTATGAAGGGAACCAGTATTTCATTGGCAACCGCAAACTCATGGAGCTCAATACGATCAGCATAAACAATGGGCTTTCCCTTGAAGCACAAGGATGGCAGCAGCAGGCCAAAACAGTGATTTTCTTCGCAAACTCCCGGCAGGTGCTGGCCATTATTGCCATTGCCGATAAAATCAAACTTACTTCCCGCCAGGCCATCCAGACGCTGCAAAGCCGGGGAATCCAGGTTTATATGCTTACAGGTGACAATAAAGAAACGGCAGCTGCGGTAGCAGAGCAGGTTGGTTTAAAACACTATCAAGCAGATGTGATGCCTTCACAAAAAGCAGACTTTGTAAAACAGCTGCAAGCAGAAGGAAAAATTGTGGCCATGGTTGGGGACGGGATCAATGACAGTCATGCCTTGGCGCAGGCCGATGTAAGCATTGCGATGGGTAAAGGATCAGACATTGCCATGGACGTCGCAAAAATGACCCTGATTACTTCTGATTTGAACATGGTGCCCAAAGCGTTAAAACTCTCGGCTAAAACGGTCAAGACCATAAAGCAGAACCTGTTTTGGGCTTTTATCTACAACCTGATCGGTATACCTCTCGCAGCAGGGTTGTTGTACCCTTTTAACGGCTTCTTACTGGATCCAATGATCGCGGGAGCGGCAATGGCACTGAGCTCAGTATCAGTTGTAAGCAATAGTTTGAGGTTAAAGACAGCAAAGATTTAATAGTTACAAGCAAGGTTCAAAAGTACAATTACCTACAATTTCAAATAAACAAATCAATGGAAACTCTAAAATTTAAAACCAATATTAAATGCGGTGGATGTGTGGCACAAGTTACACCTGGCTTAAACGAAAGCGCAGGGACAGGTAACTGGGAAGTAGATATCAATAATCCAGAAAAGATTTTGACTGTAACCGTTGACGGAAATCAGGACAATATTATCTCAGCAGTAAAGGGGGCGGGCTTTACCATAGAGAAGGTTTAGTTAAGCTCACTTCTAGTGTTGTTTAGATCCATCTTAGTGGCATAGTTTTTTAAAGATAAATTTGCTTGATTATCAGGCAGATTTATCTTTTTAATTAAACGACAACCCCATGAATACCACCTACAAGATGTTAGGACTTGCTGCCGTAATGGCTTTGGCTACTGCATGTTCTGACGATAATGACGATGATAAAATAACGGTTCAAGCACACGACCAAAATCAGATGATGACGGTTATGCATGATATGATGGCCGAAATGGACATGATGAAAGTAACCCAGGATCCTGATATAGATTATGCTACTATGATGAAAATGCACCATATGGGGGCTATTGAGATGGCCAAGGTAGAGCTGCAATCAGGAAGTAATACTGAAATGAAAGCTATGGCCCAAGCAATTATAGACGCTCAGCAAAAAGAGATCGCTACTCTAGATTCATTTTTGGCAAGTGCAACGCCAACAACTATGAATATGGAGTTTCATATGAATATGATGGAAGGAATGGAGCGTATGGAAAAACAATCAGATCTTCAGATCATCAACGGCAACATCGATCAGGATTTTGCCACATTGATGATAGGGCACCATCAAAGTGCCACAGAAATGGCCCAGATGCAATTGTTGATGGGAAAAAGCGCTCAGCTAAAAACCTTATCAACCATGATTATTGAAGAGCAAAATAAAGAAATAGCAGCTTTTCAAGCTTTTTTACTAGCTAACAGAAATAATTAATTTTTTCATCAAACATTAAAATTATGGCACATCAACAATTTAAAGACTGTATTGATGCTTGTGTGGCATGCGCAGTTGCCTGCAGCCATTGTGCAACTGAGTGTTTAAAAGAAGAGCATGTAGGACACATGGCAAAGTGCATCCAGCTAGACCTGGAGTGCGCAGCCATTTGCCGGAGTGCAGCCGAAGTGATGAGTCTTGGCAGCAGTTTCAGCGCGCATCTGTGCCGTGTTTGTGCAGATGCTTGTAATGCATGTGCACAGGAATGTGAAAAGCACGCAGAAATGGGCATGGATCATTGCCGCGAGTGCGCAGAAGCTTGCCGTAGATGTGCCCAGATGTGTGAACAAATGGCAACCCCAGTTTGATAGAGAATCCTGGGTTAGGATATAATTAAAGGGTAATCATTGTGGTTACCCTTTTTTAATGGCCACCTAAAATTGAAACCGATCTTACCTGACTGGAAACACTTGGATACATGACTCTCATCATGTTTACTCTCCGCTAACAAAGTTAAATTTGATGAAATATAAAACGGTAATCATATGAAAAAGCAACAATTTATCTTCCTTTTGGCATTTCTTGTTTTCGCAGTTGGAAATGTATATTCACAAAATTACAAACAGCCAAAGCCCTCAATTGATGCACAGGGTAAGGTTATTGATGCAAAAGGGAAGCACATTGGTTGGGTCACCAGTGATGGGGTAATCAAAGATGCTACTGGAGCCAAAATTGCTCACATCGATGATCAGGGAAATGCTGTTGATGCCGCCACGGGTAAAGTCTTAGGCAAAGCTGCAAAAAATGGCACATACCTTTATCATGTCCTAAACGGAGCCGCTGATAGCTTAGCGGTATCTATTCCCATGAATGGCATTTGTGAAGTCAAAGATAAAAATGGCAAAACAGTTCTTCTTGTTCATGAAAATTACAAGCAATATGGAGCCTGCGCTATGCACTGTCTTCAGCTGAAAAGCGAGCACAAGGATATGAAAATGAAGTGACGGATTATGTTATCCCTGCTTTATAGAAGTGAGGGATAACATTTTAGATACAAAAGAGAGGCAATATCATCAATAAAACATAACATTATGAACATATCGGTTTTGGATATTATTAAAAGAGCTTTGGTTTCAGGTAACAAACCTCTTACAAGGTATAAAAGTACAACTAAGCCGAAAATGATTGGCTTTCTCATCATTTTATTTGCTTCTGCTTTCATTGTCGGCTGCAATGGTACTGATAGCACAGATAATGCTAAAATGACAGACTCTGTTGCCCAAACAAATCTGAGAAGTGATGATGATACAGGTGTGGATACAATTTATAGAGGAATGGAAATGGTAAAAGCCGGCAACGATATGGTAAATAAGGGAGAAAGAGCTAATGACAGGACAATGACCAATAGTGGGATAGCACTAATGGACAAAGGGATAGAAATGGTAAAAGCCGGGCGAAGTGCCTTAAATAATCCTGAACACGACAATGAAGACATGGATGATAAAATGTCAATGGGTGATAGCATAAAAAAGACAGCAGGAAAAGATATGGATATGAGCGACAACGGAATGATTATGATTCATCAGGGATTGGATGTGGCAAAGTCTGGCAAAATGATGACCCAGCATGCACAAAAAAACAAGGATAAGCCGATGATGCAAACCGGTATGGGTATGATCAATAAAGGGATGGACATGATTACCATGGGTAAAGAAATGATGGGAAAAGTAAGCGGCACCATGGCCAATAAACCCATGGCGGATGATATGGATATGATGGATAAAGGCATGGATATGATGGATATGGGCATGGATATGACCGGCAAAGCTATGGGGCCAGCAGATAAGCCTATGATGGATGATGAGATGGATAAAGGTATGGATATGATGGATAAAGGTATGGACATGATGGGGATGGGTGCAGATAAGATGAAAAAAGACAAAAAACCAATGCCCATGATGGATGATATGTAATAATTAATATGGTATAAATATTAAATTATGAAATTGTCCTATTTTATGAATTCTGTTGCATTTCTGGTTACAATTTCAATAGCATTCTCAGCTATTGCTCAAACTCCAGATGAGCATGCAGGCCACCATCCCGACAAAGCAACAGCAGATACTGGTGCTTCAAAAAATAAAATGGCAACTGCAAAAGATGCAGGTGCTGCAATGAAGGATACAGGTGCTGGTAATATGGCTGGCGGCATGGGAGCTGGTATGGGCGATATGATGAAGGAAATGGGCAAGCCTACAAATAAGGAAATGTATCCTACTCTGATGCAGGCAAATGAGCTAACTCCGGAAAAACGCAGAGAAATAAACCAGTTAGCAAATAAGCAAATTACCGAAGGCAATGCCATGCTGAATGTAGGTTTAAAGCAACTTTCAGGTGCCACCCGTTTGCAGGATTTGCAAGCTATGAAAGAGGCAAACCAACAAATACGCCGCGGGCAAATGATAATGGAAAGCGGCCTGGAAGGCCAACGGGCATTAGCAGAAAATATTGACCCCCGCCTTACAGCTTTACAATGGTTTAACCGGGAAATGAATCTTAAGACCATCGAAAATGCAAAGAAGCACAGTTTTATGGGGCTTTCCTGGTTTCATTATATTACCATGTTTTTGCTCACTGCGTTTGCAGTAACAATGGTTTGGATGTATTTCCATAAAATGAAACGTGCCAATGCACTTGTTGAAAAATTGTCGGGCAATTCAAAAAACAATGTACCACCACCTGGTTCTGAAAAATCAGGTTTAGCACTTCCCTCAGACAAGCCTGTCGATAATACAGCTACTCGCCCTGCTGATAAAGCCGGAGCGCCACCTGTCGTAAATCCTGCTAATGCACCATCAAAACCAAATTCATGGACAGGAACTTTACTCGTTGCAGGAATTTTTGTAGAAACGCCTAATGTAAAAACCTACCGCCTTACAGATCCAGAAGGTAAAAGAATTCCCTTTAATTTTCTTCCTGGGCAATTCATTACAGTAACCGTTAATCCAGCGGGTGTACCTGTAAAACGTTCGTACACGATTGCTTCGTCGCCAACACATACAGAGTATTGCGAAATAACGGTTAAGCACGAAGAGAAGGGAACTGTTTCCCATTACATGCACAATGAAGTTCATATTGGAGAATTAATGCAGTTTACCGCCCCTTCTGGCAAATTTACTTTTACAGAAACTCATGCCGACAGTGCTGTATTCATTGGGGGTGGCGTAGGGTTAACGCCAATGATGAGTGCAGTCCGTTATTTGACAGACCGCTCATGGAAAGGCGAAATCTATTTTTTCTTGACTTGTAAAAATGAAAACAGTATCATTTTTCGGGAAGAGTTATTATACCTGCAAAAACGCTACCCTAATTTACACGTGTTTTTTGTACTTAGCCAACAACAAGGTGAAGCTGGGGTTGACTTTATCCCCGGTCACATCACGAAAGAAATTATAATGGAACGAGTGCCCGACATTACAACCCGTATGATTCACATTTGCGGACCAAAACCCATGATGGATGCGGTAAAGCTAATGATGGATGCTTTAAAGGTGCCGAAGGAAAATGTAATGTTAGAGGTATTTGCAGGCCCGCCACCTGTAACTAAAACGGCACCACAGCCAAGCGGAGCCCCTGTAAAACCACCAGAGGGAAATGAAGCAGGGCAAGCAGTTGCCATACCCGAAGAAGAAAAAACGGCAATGCCAAAAAATGGAAAGACTGTTTCACCTCAAGAAGACGAAGGTGGGGTGGTCACATTTGCCAAATCAAATAAGACAGCAGTACTTACGGCGGATAAATCAATACTCGAAGCCTCGGAAGATGCCGGCATTAACATTGATTATTCCTGCCGCGTTGGAACATGCGGTGTGTGTAAAATAACATTGATTTCAGGTAAAGTAACTATGGATGTAGAAGATGCGTTGACAGAGGATGACAAGGCACAAAACATAATTTTGGCTTGTCAGGCAAAGGCTACTGAAGCAGTTTCAGTTGATGCTTAAATTTTTACGAAGGGAATGCATAAATGAAACGGGAACGCACCATTATGGTCTCAATGCTTATACTACAACTTATTTTGTGGTTAGGCTTTCTGGTGCATCAGTCTCCACGGTTTGCAGGTAGCCTTACTGGTGGCATATTGGCAATTACTGCTGCATTGCTGATGATTGTGCCCCCGCTTTTATATTCCGCTACTAAACGACTACCTTATTTTAAAGAAAAAATCACAAAGCATATTTCAACCGGCGTGTTACTTAACTGGCATGTTTATACAAGCATTGTTGGTGCCATTCTTGCTATACTCCACACAGGTCACCGCTTCGAAAGCAATCTCGGTATATGGCTCACCGCAATAATGATGCTTACGGTATTAAGTGGTTTTACAGGCAGATATTTTCTTAGTTATTCATCAAAAGAAATTAATGAAAAACAAGCTGAACTAAATCTTTTGGCTACACAATACAATCAATTGATTAGTCAGATAAGTAAGCAACCAGAAGCGACGTATGTTGTTTCCAGCAATTTGATAGGCCGCGCATTCAACAGCTTTGCCGGTATCCGAAGTATTGCTACGGATCCTAAATCCCTGCTATCGCACCAAGCTTTACATTTGGCTGAGTCGATTGCCGACCTTGAATATGCCATCAAAACACACGAATTGCTAAAACGAAGAACATCCAGGTGGTTGAAAATTCATATCATAACTTCTTCCGCATTTTATATTTTACTTATACTGCACATTTGGTCAGCCATTTATTTTGGGTTAAGATATCTTAGATGAAAAAAATACTAGGCATACTTATCCTTATATTTTATATAGCGGTAGTTTCTCACTACGGCAGTTTCGACTTTGCAGAAAAAAATAGCTGGCAAACACAAGCAAGTCCCGGCAAATTGTCTTCTGCCCATGAAACACTTTCGGCCAATTGTGCAACCTGCCACACAGCAACAATAGGTGTCGACAATGCAAAATGTATTACCTGCCATGGCGATAACGAGGCATTACTAGATCGGCAGCCCACTGCTTTTCACGGTGTAATCGGCAATTGTTCCTCCTGCCATATTGAACATCAGGGCATAGATGCAAATTTGCGGGTAATGGACCACAACGCGTTGGCCGTTATTGGTGAAAAATTAATTGGCAATGGAAAAAAATCTTTTCAATTAGATGAGTCAATCATACCGGCTGACCACCCGCTCGTTTCAGATCAAATTGCAAAACTTAATTGTGCGACCTGCCACGGCACAAAAGATAAGCATCTTGGTTTGATGGGCGATAACTGTGCATCCTGTCATGCTGCTACCCAGTGGACTATTCCTGAGTTTCAGCACCCATCGGTACTTTCTATCAACTGTTCCCAATGCCACCAGGCTCCGCCCAGCCACTATATGATGCACTTCGAAATGGTTTCTAAAAAAATTGCCGCTCGGAGCAATGAGGGAGGAAACGGTTGTTGCGAAGCTGTTTTGGTTAGTCAATGTTATTCTTGCCATAAAACAACTTCTTGGAATGACATTCAGGGAGTGGGTTTTTATAAACACCATTAAAACAGTTTGACTAAGCCACCAAAGGGTGAATTACCATTATAAAAGTAAATACAAGCATCCATCCAGTCATCACCAGCCGTTTGTAGCCAGCATCAAACCGGAATATGACGGAGCCTGAGTGGATGTTGACAAGTTCGTACCAAATAGTTGGTCAACGTGCAAAATGGAAATTAAATGGAGCATATCCGCCATAAGCTCAAAAACCAGGCAGCTGCGAGTGTAATTTCAACAGGTGACCAATTTGGTTCTGCATCCATCAGCAAGGATCCAATCAAAACTTCAAGCATACCTTCAACAGCGAAGGTTCTAAAAACACTATACGCACTTTAAGCTTTCAAACCTAAAAATAGGTTGAAAACCCAAATTGAAATCCTGCTGTCTGTGAAGCAGGGTTCCTGAGCAAATCCGTATGCCTTTCATATCGGTAGTTGGCCCGGATTACGGTCTGCGACGATGGCCTGAAACTGATTGCCGGAACGATCGCGTACATGTGGTCGGCAATCTTCAAACCAAGCTCCTGAAAATTCCCCACGTTGTAGTCCGCGTATTCTATCCGAAGCGCCAGGTTCAATACGCTTTCCGACCAGCCAAGCATTTTGCCCTTCTTGATGGGTTGGACAATATCGAGAAACCCGCCTTGCTGACGGTCTCCGAATTGTTGGATATAGGTACCCGGAACATCCGCATAGGCCCAAACCCATTCTCCGTTCAGGTAAGTATCCTTAAAAATCGTCGAGTTCATGTCCAAGGCCACAAAATTGACTTGCCGCTTTTTATCTAACACAATTCCGTCGTCCTTGAATTTGTTGTACACCCCGCCCATCCAGGATAGGCCAACTTCTGCAATTTTTCGATGTTTGATCGCTAATTTTAAGGTCTTTAAAGGCACGCCATTGAAACTTTCCTCAAAGCGCTCCCTATTGGCCTTACTTGGAAATTCCGGCGAAACAGAGCCAGCATTCCGCGGAACTTGAGCCAGCGGTCGCTTGGTATGGAAGAGTTTAAAATTAGTTAGTTTTTGTCTTTCTCAATGAGCTTCCCTGCAGATTTATGCGGTGGGCATTCGCTGTCAGTCTGTCACATATCGCATCCGCCAGGCTGGGGTCATTGATGTATTCATGCCAGTTGCCCACGGGCATCTGTGCTGTAATGATCGTTGAGCCCGATGCGTACCGGTCCTCCAATATTTGAAGCAAAGCCATTTTGGTATCGTGGCTGAGCGGCTGTAAGCCGAAGTCGTCCAGGATCAGCAGGGGCGCTTTTGCGATCTGATTGAGCCATTTTATGTAGGTTCCATCGAGCCTGGCCAGGGCTAATTGCTCGATAAAACGGTTCATCGGATAGTAAAGTACTTTATAGCCTTTGATGCAGGCTTGCCGCCCCAAGGCGCAAGCCAGATAAGATTTTCCGCAGCCCGTTGCACCTGTGATCAATACGTTCTCGCCCTTCTGAATAAAGGAACAATCGCTTAACCTGATGAGTTGTTCGGAAGTGATGCCCCTTTCAGGTTTACAGCTTACCTGCTCGACGTATGCTGTGTACCGCAACTTTGCCAGCTTTAAATAAAGCTGAGTCCTGTGAAGGATGCGCTGTTCGTGTTCTGCCTGTACCAACATGGCAACCATGGCGTGGGCTTCGGGCTGTTGGTGCACCGGCTGCTCGGTTATGGCCGCATAACGCGAAGCCATGCCCTGCAACTTCAGTTGGGTCAATTGCTGACAAGTTTGATCGGTATTCATTGTTGCTTGGTTTAATTGATACAATCATTACTCGTATGCGGCTGCGCCGCGAATATTATCGTGATCAGGCGTTTGGAATAGTGTGGTCTGGGCCATATCGGGGGCCTTATCCAGGTTATTGGCAAGGATATTCGATAGTGTTTTGTAGCTGTAAGAGCAGGCATGGGTGGCTCGCTGGCAGGCAGCTTCCAGGCGTTCTTTGCCATAAATGGAGCCCAAGCGCAGGATCCCACGACAGGAGTTGAAGGTTTGCTCGGTGAACTGCCGCCCCTTCAAAACTCCCTCTATATATGAGCGGGTTGCCGGGCCGACTTGAAGGGCCTGCCTGAGGAAGTAATCGCTATCCCAACCCTTTTGTTGCTGGTAGGCACGGTGGTTCTCAGGCATGTGCTCTTTAAGGGTTGTGTAGCCGTGCTCATTGAAAAAGCGCTTATGGATTGCAATCCGGTGGTGGTTCAGATAGATCTCGACGGTCTGTTGATCGTAAATAATAGTTACTTGTTTGCCGATATGATGGAAGGGGACGCTGTAATGATGCCAGTCCTCGCCTAAGGTGACGTGATAGTTCTTCTGCACCTTGGCCGAAGTGCTATGCTTGATCATAAAGGGCCGGTCGGGCAGTGCTTGCAGAAGGTGCTGCTCCTGCTGGGAAAACTGCCAGAGGCGACTGTAACTCTTGCCCTGGAAGTTCTTATTGTTGTGCACTTCCAGCTGCCTGCGGATGCCTTCATTCAACTCCTGAATACTGAAAAACACCTGATCGCGTAAAGGCGCATAGATACGCTGATAGGCGATCTTGACGTGGCCTTCGACGGGTGCCTTATCCTTGGGTTTACCAGGTCTGGTAGCGACCAGGGCAATATTATTATGTAGTGCCCACTGCTGGATCAGCTCGGTGAACGTGGGTTCGTAGCGGCTACTTTTTTGCACCACCTGTCGCATATTATCGGTCTTTAACGACAGCGGCGCGCCTTTGAAGTCGCGTAAGCAGTTGTTGAGCGCTGCAATCAGGGCAGGCAATCTTGCATTAGGCAGCGCCTCTACGTAAGTGTAATTGCTGAACGGAAGAACGCATATCAGGACGGAGCAGTTAATCTGTTCGCCGGTAGACCGGTCGACATAAGACATCAATGTCCCGGCAAAATCAATCATCATCAGTTCGCCGGCATTGTAGCGGGCATGAAAGCTCGGCTGCAATACCTTACCCAACTCGAGAAGATGGTGACAAAACTGTGAATACCGGTAACCGTCAGGATGTTGGTTAATATATTCCTCCCAGAGTAGTTGGCGCGTCATGCCAGTCCGCTCCAACTCTGAAAGAAAATAAGGTACGCGTTGACGGAAATCCTGCTTGCGCTCATCTTCATCCTGGGTTGAAGGTAAGTCAGCATAAACGATCTCGGACAGCATATCATCATCCAGCCCCTGCAATTGCTTGTAAGAAAACACCTTCTGTTGAAGTCGCTCCCTGTAAAACTTAACTGTATTGCGGGATATGTGGAGTTGCTTGGAAATGTTCCGTTCTGAGATGTTACGGTCAAGCAGCTGTATGATTAAGCGTAGTGTTTGCATCGAAGTAACTTTGTTAGCCATCCCTTGCGTGTTTTTTTGCAAAAGATGGACGTTGAAGTTCTTCAATACCAAGTTCGAGGTGGCTCTCTTCGCCGGAACGGCATAGCAGCAAGTGGCTCAATTATGCCGGAATGACAGTAACAAACTGGCTCAAGTTGCCCGGAATCACCATCCGACATCGCCCTTCAAGTGGCTCTGTTTGCCCGGAATGCTGGCTCAAGTTCAACGGAATTAGTGGCTCTCTTTCGTCCGGAATATCCACTTACTGTGTGTCGTCCTGAAAAAACCTTACAGTTTTTGATGATAATCCTAATAAAACTTGACGCGTCTTTTTGTTAGTCCTGCAATACCCTTACACCAAGATTTTCTTAATTCTGAAATTACT
>MKSR01000026.1 GCA_001898145.1 Dyadobacter sp. 50-39 | reverse complement strand
TTCGGGTCAGCGGGCAATAGCAGCACAGATAACTTTGACAAGGCTTTTGACGGTAATACAGGTACACAATGGCACGGGCCAACGGTTGGTACGGCGAACAACGCAGGGTTAAGCAATGTGGGATGTGCAACGAGCTGCAGCCTCAGTGTAGGAGCATCTGCAAGTGCATCGACCGTTACGACAGGTGGCTCGGTAACATTGAGTGCCTCGTGCTCGGGATCAGATTGTAGCGGCGCGACCTATACTTGGAATGGTCCGGGCGTTTCTGCGCAGACAGGACAGACAAAAGTTATTACAGTACCCACTACTGCCGGCACATATTCTTACACAGTTACAGTTGTGAAGGGCTCTTGTTCTCAGCAGGCCAGTGTTAACATAACCGTTACATCTGCACCACAGACTTGTGCTGTCAACAGGGTGAGGCTTTGGTTTAGGGCACCTGGCGACTGCTGTATGGACCGCTTGAACGGAGCGAAAATCCAGGGTTCCAATAATGGGAGCACATGGACGGACCTCTACACGATTACCCAAAATGGCACAGGTAGCTGGCAGGAGTTTACTTTCGGCAACACGGTATCCTACAGCTCAGTCAGGTTTGTGGCTAGTAGTACCGGTTGGGGCGAGTTGTTTGAACTGGAATTTTACAGTGGGACCACCAAGCTGACAGGAACACCATTCGGGTCAGCGGGCAATAGCAGCACAGATAACTTTGACAAGGCTTTTGACGGTAATACAGGTACACAATGGCACGGGCCAACGGTTGGTACGGTGAACAACGCAGGGTTAAGCAATGTGGGATGCGCAACAAATTAGATCAAAGCACTTAGATGAAAACGGATAACACTACGATACAATTTTTGAAAAGGAAAATTTACCTGAAAGGTCTACTCAGCCTAACCGTGCTAATCGCTTTGTTGGCGATAGATCTAGCCGCTACCGCACAGTCAACCGATCGTAACCTAATTTTGGAACGCACTTACAAAGCGGGAATTTCTACGATAAGCGGCAATGTAAAAGATGCAACCCAGCAGGTTACCTACATTGACGGCTTAGGAAGGACCTTACAGGCAGTCAACGCACAGGCAAGCCCAAAAATGTCGGGAACTGTACCCGCTGACTTAGTAGTGCACACGGAGTATGATGCAAATGGAAGGGTTTCAAAACAGTATTCGGTTTATCCCGTACAAGGGAACGGGAGTTATCAGTCAACTGCTGCTACGGCCGCTGTATCCTACTACAACAACGGTTCTAATTGTTGTGTCCCTAATGACCGAGGGTACTTACTGAACGAGTACGAACCACTTCCCGGAGGAAGGCTAAAAAAGCAATATCAACCCGGTTCCGACAGAGCCGTAGAGTTTACTTATGGAGGTAACGCCACCGATGAAGTGAAACGCTACACTGTGTCAGGTACAACCTTGCAAAATTCCGGGAATTACGGTGCTGGTCAACTTTCATGGGTTGAGACCAAAGATGAAAATAACAACAGCAGTCGTGAATTCCAAGATAAAAATGGCCGTGTGGTACTTAAACGGGTATATCTTGATAGCGATTGGTTAAGCACTTATTATGTGTATGACGATTATTCACAGCTTCGTTTTGTATTACAGCCCAAATATCAAGATGATGCGAACTTGGACCTTTATGCATTTAAATATCAATACAACTCAAAAGGTCTGCTGGTGTCGAAATCAATTCCGGGCGGTGGCACAACAACCATGGTCTACGACGAGAGAGACCGGTTAATAGAGTCAACTGATGGAAGATCGATAACCACTTACATCAAATATGATGACTTAAACCGGACGATTGAGACCGGTTTAAAGGAAGGTGCAAATCAGAATGCTATAACTAAAACGCAGTACGATACGTATACATATTCACCATCATTCGGCGATGTCGCAGCTTTTGTGTCTGCCGGAACTGGGTATGCATCTAATTACCGTTCAGAGGTTAAAGGAAAGTCAACGGTAACAGCAAATCGTATATTGAATCCTGACGGCACTTATGGGGCATGGCTCTATGCTACCACTTACTATGACGACCGTTTTAATGATATTCAGTTAGTCCGATCTCTGTTTGATATCGGCGGTACAGCTACCGAACGGAAATCTCTTTCACTTCGATTTGATGGTAGAATTGATAAGGAAATTACTGTACAGCAGACTGGAAGTGGTGACTACTCGGTTGAAAAGATCTATGCATACGATCACTCTGACAGGCAAGTCAGCGCACGTTACATCGTCAAGAAAGGAACTACAACGAAAAAAGATGTTTTCTTGTCGGCCAATAGGTATAATGCCGTCGGACAGCTTAAAAATAAGTATTTGCATTCATCGGATGCGGGCAATTCTTACCGCGAAAAGCTTGACTATTGTTACACTCCCCGTGCATTTTTGAGCAAAATAACGGGCGCAGGTAGTACCGGTGAGAACTTCGGGGTAGAGCTTAGATATTCCAACCCATCGTTTGGAACAGCTCAATACAATGGCAACATCGCTGAAATGCTTTGGAAACGTAGTGGTAACTGGATTGGCTATAAATTGGAATATGACAAGGCAAACCGTCTCAAAAATAGTGAAGGTATTAGTAACAATAATCGCGAGACCATTTCGAGCTATGATAAGAATGGAAACATTCTATCCTTGGAGCGGGTACTAAACGGCACAGCCATTGATAATCTTTCTTATACCTATTCATCGGGCAATAGGTTGTCCAAAATTACTGACGCGGCAACGAGCGAAGGATTTAATAATGGTAGCTCTGGAACGAGCAACGATTATGTTTATGATCAAAATGGGAATTTGACCCAAGACTTGAATCGAGGGATTGCAGCTGGCGGCATTACCTACAACCCACTAAATTTAGTCGGGAGGGTCGTCCAACTTACCAATACTGTGCAGTACCACTATGATGGGTCAGGCTTAAAATTAAGAATGAGCAACACCAATGGTGCAGTCAACACTAAGTATGCCGGCGCCTATGAGTACAATCAAGGTAATTACTTGACCCGAATCGCTACTGATGAAGGCCAAGTCAATGTCACAAACAATGGCAATGACTTTGCACTGGAATACTATCTTAAAGATCATCTCGGAAACATCCGTCAGGTTATGAACGAGAGCGGTACCATGGTTCAGGAAACGGAATACTATCCTTTTGGGCTGGCGATACCGAGAACTGCGGGAACTAATAAGTATCTTTACAACGGCAAGGAGAAGCAGCCAGAAACCAACTGGCTGGATTATGGGGCAAGGATGTATGATCCGACGATTGGCAGGTGGATGGTGGTCGATCCATTGGCAGAGAGATTTTATGCTTGGTCGCCTTACAATTACACTTTTAATAACCCTATCAGATTGATAGATCCTACAGGAAAGGGGCCAGAAGATCCAATAAACCACAAAGTAAAAAGAGGGGAAACATTATCCTCAATTTCTAAGCAGTATGGTGTCAGTGTAAAAGACTTAGCAATTCTAAACGGGCTGCAGAATGTGAACAAAATTAATGCTGGATTTTCTTTAAAAGTTAATCCTGAAATGGATTTTTCAAATAATCCAAATGGGGGCTATCAAAATCCTAATAGTTCAGCAGGAGAAGTTGTTAATATGGATAATATTATTAATGTCGGATTGGGATTTATTGTGGGTGCGGGAAGTGAAAACACTGTTGTCGCCGGAGGGGGAGCGTTACAGTCTGTGAAAAATTGGGATAAAGTTCAAGACTTAATTTCGGCAGGCACATCAGCAATTACTGCTGACGGTAAATTATCTAGTGGAGAAACCTTCTCAGGCAGTTATAGCCCTGGTTCATTGATGTCCTATTTAGGAGGTGTTGTCAAAGGAAAAGAAAAACTTGTCAGCCCGGTCCATGTTATAGGTTCATTTGGATTTTCAATGCGAGTAAATGCAGATGGTAGCTCAGCAACAGTCGCTGTGTACGATTCAAAAACGAATTCGTCTCTCTCTGATCACAAACTTGGAACATCCTCAGATAAAGTAAGAAATTCTTCAATGTCAAGAAATCAACCATTGACAAATCAATATTTTAGATTTATATGGAATCAACCGTTAAAGTAGAGAAGATAACTATTTTTTTTTTACTACTAGCCTTTTTGCAGGGCTGTTGGACTTCTGAAAATGATATAATTGAAGTAACTAAATTAGTTGGGAACTTTAATATAGTCTATAATAAAAATGATGCCCCTTCTGGGTATATTTTAAGTCTTTACACTGGTAGTGGCTTATATAGACACATTGAAAAGCGTTGCGAACGAGTTTATTTCGATTCAACAGAAATTTTCGTGGAATATACATGGCATGATGCGGACACGACCCATCACTATAGTAGAATCAGAATACTGACCAACGAAAGGGTGCCTTTCCATAAACAGGAACTTAGTAGCAAGGAGTTTCACAAACTACTCGAGTTGTGTAAAGATTGTATCGAAAAAAAATACGACAAAATATCCAGGTCGCCGTTGTGAGAAAGTCCAATTCACGGCAGCGCAGATCGCTTTTGCGATTAGATAATCGGAGACCGGCACAGGTGTCGAGGAGATATGCTGTTAGTTAGGGACTTCAAGCTTAGACAGTATTTTTTGCCCATAAAAATGCCCGAAGAAGTGTCTAAACTTTTTGCGGCAGTGTGTAAATTTCACCCTTTTCGTACCTGGGACCTAACCCAAAACATCTCTCAACTGAGCCGTTAAATGCAAAGCTATCAACCGCTAGAAATAAATTTAGATGATTCTCTGTTTCGGTAAAAGGACATGATTCGACAAAACACACCAAAATATGTATGAAAATTGATTCTAAAAAGTTTGACCCTAATAAGAATTTACGCGAGGTCATATCGGCTGGATCAACAATTGCAGGGTCAATTGTCGGAGCATTGATGCAGAGTATGATGCCTGGCGCGGCTGGGATTCTTTTAGGGTCGGTTGAAACAGTAGCAGTAACTGAAGCCCTTACTGTGGTGGGCAATGAGCTTGCAGATCGCCTACTTGGACCACGCCAACAAGTACGGGTCGGCGCTACTTTTACTTTTGCTGTCGAGTTTTTAAAGAAACGCATTAGCGACGGTGACTCAATTCGTAATGATGGTTTCTTTGATTCATTAGGAGATAACCGCCCTGCGGCGGAAGAAATATTTGAAGGAGTGCTATTGAAGGCTCAGGATGAGTATGAAGAGAAAAAGCTAATACATTATGCCTACCTCCTTGCGAATGTTTGCTTTGACAAAAACATAGACCAAGGGGCTGCAAATTATCTTCTTCGAATGGCGGAGCGCTTATCATATCGGCAATTATGCTTTTTAGAGTTGTTTTATCGGGTTGATAAGGAACGTGTCTATGATATAAATGAAGATTTCCGGAGAATGAAAGATATTACTGAGGGGCCTGGGGCGTTGGGGTTATCAGCCTCGGTAAAAAGCGACGACGTATTGCAAGAGATCAGAGAAATAAAAACCATGGGCTTAATTAGACCTGTTGCCCCTAATGAAGATCTTTTTTACAGCTTGACCCCTTCGGGAGTAGGGTTTACCCTACGAGAGGTTTTATTGTTAGAAAAGCTTTTGCCAACTGATTTAGAATTTTTTGTAAAGCAAATTACACGACAGAAATTTCCAATATCGAGATAAGAAAGATGACCTCTACCAAAAATTAAATACTATGTCGAAAGTTGTGCAAAGATTGAGTATTAAGTGAGCGCTCATTAATCACTAAAACACTGAGGAGGTTAGTAAGAAATAAAAATTTGAGTGTTTTGACCGAACTACACGCGAACTCTTGCTTCTAATCTTTATCAAAAAATATATTTGGAGTGATGCTAACGAAACGCAGGATAATCAAATCTTCATAATGAACGAAATTTGTTCATTATCAAACTCTTGCCATGGCGGGATTTTTCCTCTCTCCCAAGAAAATTGAGAAGTTTGAAGCCATGATTCATATTCTTTTGTTAGAACGGCGATTGCATTTTTCGTGGAAGTTAGATCAGCGCAATAGCTCAAATAACCTTCTGGCCCAGAAGGCATGTCAGGATTGTGATAATTGAAATAATCATCAACAGTCAATATATATGCGTCTGTGTCATTGCAATACATAATGCGAGAATGCTCTGGTCCAGCTCTCAATACAGACAGAAAATCCTCAATGCTAAATTCATGGTTTCCGAATCGGATCCTATATGCACCGATTAAAAAAGGTATCGTAGGTCCGTTCGATACCCATCGGTCTTTTCTCAGTGCGCGATATAAACGTAGCCAAAAATCTGCCATCATGTTTCGATAAGCTCAGATTACTATTCTTACTATGATGTCCAGCCATAATATTGTTTTACAACGCCAGAAAGCAAATCTCCCGCTGCACCCAATCCTATTTGCCAACTACCATCCATTGCCTTTAATAGCATCGATGAAATCCAAGATTTAACTTTTTCACCAATAATTTGCCGTTTATCATCACGATTATCCTGATCAATTATAACTTCTAATTCTGCCACATCAGCGCTATTTAGACCGCTTGATCGCAGCTTTCGGCGAACATCATCAAAATTTGATATATTAGTTTGGGAGATGGTTTGGTGGTTATGATTGCCGATAATTATTGTTGTATGATTGCCGAGGACTGCAGAGTTAAACAAGTTGGAAATTATGGCTTGACTTTCACTTCCTATTGTTAAGTTTTCCTCCGATGGTATTTCATCATCTAACTTTAAGAGGAAGTCCAAAAGTTTTGATTTGACAGAAGTGACAATCTGTATTGCCGCCGATTTGTCAATTTGCCTCCTAAGTTCCAAAATCCTAACATTACCAATGTACTGAGCAAGATAATGGTAGGTGTCTTGGCCGATAATTTCATACAGTGCCAATTGTTGATTACTCGTCACGACTTCTTGTAATGTGGATATACTGTGCTTTGCGTTAAACGTTTCCAGAGCACGCCTTGTGTCATCTTCAAGCAGCGCCAACGGATATTTGAAATTAGATATTCGCTCGGTCGAAGTCTCGATTATAGCTACAACCATACCCTTCTGGATACGATAAGCTGGAAGGTCACGAGTGCTGTAACCGTTAAGTTCTCCGTCAATCCATTCACCAAGCTCAGTGCTGCGTAGTTTGTGAGCTAAAACTTTTGTTCTTATTAGAACGTCCGTCAGTGTGTATTTGGGATCGGAGACTTCTTCAATTAGCTGTTTTACAATCTTCATTTGAGAGGGCAGAAACCCGTTTGGGAATAATCCTTATTGCAAATATACTAACTCTGCGATGAAGGGAAATGATTGGTAAACAGCGTAGTGGGAGTATTGTTGTACCAACAAAAAAACAGTTATGAATTTAAAATCATAACTGCTTGATTATCAGTACCGACGACGAGAGTCGAACCCGTATGAACGTTTCGGCTCACGGGATTTTAAGTCTTGCTTGTTATGGAATTAAGCTGAGTTTGATCCCAAAATGCTGAGTTGCGCGCCGATCGGTCCAGTAAAAAATTAATCACTTTGAGACCGGTCTGAGCTTTCCGGAGGCGGTGAAAAGTTTGTCCCGCACTGATGCCATATTGCAACTAATCCGGTGCTTTTGAACTCTTGCATAACGCTGAGTTGTGCGGATGTTTCTGTGCCCCAACATTTTACCGACATCTTCCAGGGGTATTCCATTATTGAGCATCATATCCGCAAACGTATGCCGGGCTAGGTGCGTATTTAATGATCTTTTGATTCCGCAAATCACAGCAAGCTCTTTCAAGTAGACATTGTACCGGAAATTACTATTGACAGGTATAAGCCTATTGTTGACCTTGCAATAAGGATGGTTTTCATATTTATCGATTAGCTGCTCCACCACGGGCAATATCGGCACCATTTCCGTTACCTCCGTCTTGCCCCGGTCTTTGATCAGCCACTTCTCACCTGAACGCCCAACTTTAATAATGTTATCATGAGAGAGGTGACGTGGTTCCGTTTTGGTTTACACTTTTGCTGGTTAGTAAATGTTTTTAAACTTCAAAGCTCATCCCGTTTGCCGGTAATATTCTGCTTCAAAAGCTACCGGATTTAGGTAGTTCAGCGAAGAATGTAACCTTCTGGTATTGTAATATCCATCAATGTATTCGAATAAAACAGACTTCAATTTCTCGATGCTTTCGTAGCCGCCCTTTGGCATGTCTAACTCGGCCTTCAACCTCCCCCAGAATGACTCTGCCCAGGCATTGTCATACGGATCATCGGCGCGGGACATGCTCTGTCTGAGCTTGAACGTTTTGATCACGTTCTTCATTTTTCGTGACAAATATTGTCCGCCACGATCCGAGTGCACGATCATTCCCTGTTTGACCCTTCGCTTAAGAAGTGCCTTTACCAACGGTTCCCTGACAAGGCTTTCCTCCATGTTGTCGGCTAATTGCCAACTGACAATCTGCCTGGAATACAGATCCATCCAGACACACAGATAAACCCATTTTCCGCCTTTTAAGGGTATGTAAGTAATATCCGATGTCCAAGCTGCATTGGGCCGACTTGGCTTCGGCTCATCAGTCAGCAGATTCCGGCAAACTCGTTTTCCGTGCTTACTATCCGTGGTTCTGGGAATAAATCTGGGTGGCTGAATGGCCCTTAAACCTTCCTTTCGCATGATTTCAGCAACTTTACGACGGCTAATCTTGATACCTTTTTGTTTTAGGGATTCTTTGATTCGCCTGCTACCGTATCGCTTCATATTCCGGATAAACTCGATCCGTATTTCATGCTTTGGACGGTTGTATTTTTTGTCCGCATTATGACTTTCTCCTCGCCTGTACCGATAGTAGGCTGTGCGGCTCACCTCGAAAAGCGAGCACAGATAACTTATCCTATTTGTACTGGAAAGAGATATTATTAAGTCATAGACGTCTCTTAGTCGGACGTGCTGAAGAGACCCAACGCCTTTTTTAAGATCTCACGGTCGGTTTTCAGGCGTTCAACTTCCGCCCGTAACCGAGCATTTTCAGCAGCTAGTTTTCCAGCCTTGCTATCCTGGTTTTGCCCGTTCTTTGTTTTTGTCTTCATAGTTGCCATTCTCTTCCAACGATAAAGCAGATTCTCAGCAATTCCAAATGATTCGGAAACTTCCTTAGCGCTTCGACCGGAAACGAGCATTCTGGTTACCTCTTGCTTAAAATCAGAATCGTAGCTCCGACGAGTCTTTACAGTTTTGGTTTCTTTCACTTTGCATCACGATGTGCAAAAATGTGTGCCGCTTTTTGGAGCCACCTCAAGGTTGTACATATCCTGATAAGCGAACCCGGTAAAACACTGAAATATAAATGCATCGCGTACCTCACCAATCCGGTCAATGTCGATTTGTTTGTTGTGGATAGCCTCCACTTCATATAGTTCCAAGGGCAATACCTCTTTGCTTCCGCCGGAGCATACAAAACCCTCCATCGGATTTGAACTAATCCATTTCTTTTTTACCCCTGTCTTTACAATTTGTCTCGTCCATTTTACCAGCTTCTTGGCCGTTACCTCTGAAAGAGGCATATCCAGATGAAGGGTCAGGTAGTCGAAAAACTCTTCAGCAAAACAGTGGTCGATCTCGGCCATTTCAAGGTCCTTGCGCTGAAATCGGTAACGGATGTGGAAATTCCGGCGAAACAGAGCCACTATTCCGGCAACTTGAGCCGATCTGTGGATTGGTATTGAAGTGATATAAAATTAGCTGTTTTTTGCTTTGCGCATGGATGCTCCTAATAGGTTTATTCTATGGGCATTCGCTGTCAGTCTGTCACATATCGCATCGGCCAGGCTCGGGTCATTGATGTATTCATGCCAGTTGCCCACGGGCATCTGTGCAGTAATGATCGTCGATCCCGAAGCGTACCGGTCTTCCAATATTTGAAGTAAAGCCATTTTGGTATCATGAGTGAGCGGCTGTAAGCCGAAGTCGTCCAAGATCAGCAGGGGCGCTTTGGCGATCTGATTGAGCCATTTTATGTAGGTTCCATCGAGCCTGGCCAGAGCTAATTGTTCGATAAAGCGGTTCATTGGGTAGTAAAGCACTTTATAGCCTTTGATGCAGGCTTGCCGCCCCAGCGCGCAAGCCAGATAAGATTTTCCGCAACCCGTTGCACCCGTGATCAACACGTTCTCGCCCTTCTGAATAAAAGAACAATCGCTTAACCGGATGAGCTGTTCGGAGGTGATGCCCCTTTCAGCTTTACAGCTTACCTGCTCGACGTATGCTGTGTACCGCAACTTAGCCAGCTTTAAATAAAGCTGGGTCCTGTGAAGGATGCGCTGTTCGTGTTCTGCCTGTACCAACATGGCAACCATGGCGTGGGCTTCGGGCTGTTGGTGTACCGGTTGCTCGGCGATGGCCGCATAACGGGAGGCCATGCCTTGCAATTTTAGTTGGGTCAATTGCTGACAAGTTTGATCGGTATTCATTGTTGCTTGGTTTAATTGATACAATCTTTACTCGTATGCGGCTGCGCCGCGAATATTATCATGGTCCGGGGTTTGGAATAGTGTGGTCTGGGCCATATCAGAGGCCTTGTCCAGGTTATTGGCAAGAATATTCGATAGCGTTTTGTAGCTGTAAGAACCGGCATGGGTCGCGCGATGGCAAGCAGCTTCCAAACGCTCTTTGCCGTAAATGGAGCCCAGACGCAATATTCCACGGCAGGAGTTGAAGGTTTGCTCGGTGAACTGTCGTCCCTTCAATACCCCTTCTATATATGAGCGGGTTGCCGGGCCAACTTGGAGGGCCTGCCTGAGGAAGTAATCGCTGTCCCAACCCTTTTGTTGCTGGTAGACTCGGTGGTTCTCAGGCATGTGTTCCTTAAGAGTTGTGTAGCCGTGCGCATTAAAAAAGCGCTTATGGACTGCAATCCGGTGGTGGTTCAAATAGATCTCGACGGTCTGTTGATCGTAAATAATAGTTACCTGTTTGCCGATATGATGGAAGGGGACGCTGTAATGATGCCAGTCCTCGCCTAAAGTGACGTGATAGTTCTTCTGCACCTTGGCCGAAGTGCTGTGCCTGATCATAAAGGGCTGGTCGGGCAGTGTTTGCAGAAGGTGCTGTTCCTGCTGGGAAAACTGCCAGAAGCGACTGTAACTTTTGCTCTGGAAGTTCTTATTGTTGTGCAGTTCCAGCTGCCTGCGGATGCCCTCGTTCAACTCCTGGGTACTGAAAAACACCTGATCGCGTAAAGGCGCATAAATGCGCTGGTAGGCGATCTTGACGTGGCCTTCGACGGGTGCCTTATCCTTGTTATGTATAATAACACATAACAAGGATTATGTGTAGATTTTAGATATGCATAAAAATGAGAATAAGAGGCTGTTATCGAGGGTGTTAATCTATTAGAAGTTTACATAATATTGTTGAGCTTGCCTTTGTGCAATTCCGCACAGATTTAAACGCTCATACAATGAATAGGTTCGATTCCTCCTTCGAGGAGCTAACAGAGGCTGCGTCTGACTATCTCAGAGATATTGGCAGGGGCAAACAGACGATATCCATTTATCTATGGATTTGGAGCCGGATCAAGGTGTACATGAAAGCCAAGGATCTTAGCCATTTTAGTTCACAGATAGTAGCAGCTTATTTAATAGAAACTTATGGCGACAAAGCGGTTTCGGATCTTAGCCACCATCAGAAACACTGTTACCGCTGTGCCCTTTGCCTTGCGCAATTTGCCGAGACTGGGAAAATGATCGAGGTTATAAACAGACGGCAGGCTGTGGTACTAGAAGGAGAAATCGGGGAAATGATCAAGCAATATGTTGAATACAAGAGGTCTGTGAGGTTATGCGAAAAGACGACGAAGAGCTATTGCTGGTACCTGTACCGTTTTCACCTGTATCTGCACGAAAACGGGATCAGCTCATTAAGCGTTCTATCCCCGCTAACTATCGTGAGTTACGTATCGAACCTTCTGCCGGATGCTGCTGGGGCAAAGCACCTTGCGTTATCGATCATACGTAACTTTTTGAGCTACCTGTACGGATTGGGTGAAACCGGCAAAGATCTATCCCTTGTGATTCCCAGGGATAATTACAAGAAACAGGCAAAGCTTCCATCAGTTTATACCAGGGATGAGATAAAGATCATACTTGATTCAATCGATAGAAGTACAATGGTGGGAAAAAGGGATTATGCACTGGTCTTACTGGCTGTACGGCTTGGTCTGCGGGCTTCGGACATCAGTGGGCTAGAATTCAGCCACCTGCTTTGGTCTCAGAACATCATTTCATTAAAGCAACTGAAAACCGGAGAAGTTCTCCGGCTCCCTTTACCGGCAGATGTGGGGGAAGCTTTGATCGATTACATCAGGTACAGCCGCCCGTCCTCCAAAGACCCCTTCGTTTTCCTGGACAAGCGCTATCCACACCCTCCGATTGAAGCCAAAAGGGTTTCCAAAATAGCTACCCAGGCTATACTTCAATCCGGCATCAAAGTCGGGGAAAGAAAGCATGGCTCGCACGCCCTAAGACATACCATGGCCAGTATGCTTCTTGAAAGCCAAGTGTCCATACCTGTCATATCGAGCATTCTTGGACATGCCAGCATCCAGACTTCGATGTGTTATCTACGGATAGATATCCAGACGCTAAGGCAATGCGCTTTGGAAGTCCCCTCGCTGCCAGAAGAATTTTATACTCAGAATAAAGGGGCTTTTTATGAATAGGGAAAATATGCAACGTGGCGCACTGGCGCCGCTGATCCGGGATTTTATTGCCATGCGTAATAACCTTGGCTATAAATCCCAAAACTGCAAATACAGCCTGTTTGCATTCGACAGAGTTGCCTTCGGTAAGGGATTGCGTACTATCACCATCACAGCGGAAATGGCGACGGAATGGTGCAACAGACGCCCCAATGAGGTAGTAGACACTTGGAGCCATCGCAACTGCTACCTTCGCCAATTCTCAATTTACTTATCCAACCTTGGTTATGAAACCTATATTCCGCCACGGGTAGCTGGCCCCAGGCAAGATAGGTTTGTTCCATACATCTTTTCCGACGAAGAAATCGAGGCCATTTATGCCGCATGTGATTCTCTTCTCCTTTACGACAAGCATGCACGTACCAATATCATGGTGATTCCCGCATTGATACGGATGCTTTGCTCAACGGGAATACGAATTGGCGAGGCCGTAAACCTGAGGATAAATGTAAGCAACCGCCTGTGACCATCTTCCAGGTCTGATTGAGAATTCTGAATTTTGGGATATGAAAAAAGAGCAAAGCAAATCCCAGCAACGCTATCAGCAGCTTTACCGGCGCTGGA
>MKSR01000025.1 GCA_001898145.1 Dyadobacter sp. 50-39 | reverse complement strand
ATATTTTTGGATTGCTAACGCTATATATTCCTCTTTGGTCATGGCTGATGGATATGTGCTGGAAAATCCCTAAGTTAAGACACCCAAACGACAATATGTAATGCACCCATCACAACTTATGCAGCCAGACACTCATTCGCTACTATACTCTTGCAGTCTGAGGCACCAATCGCGTTCATATCACAGTCTTTAGGGCATCAGAATATTTCGACTACTCAGGCCTATCTTGGGTCGTTTGACGATGAAAAAATGAAGAAGTATCTTGAAGCTTTGATTTGAGTATATTAAGAAATAATGATGTGACATTTGATATTCAACGATAATCTTTGTCTTTCCAAAGCATACATTTCCAAAACATAAAAACCTCCGTTAAATGATTTAAATAGAGGTCTTTTGAAAACGATATCAAGAACTTGCCGTCTGATTTTCTTGCCATTCGAAGTAGTCAGAAGGGAAATAACTTGTCAAATTGATTTCCTTTTGAGGATCAAAAAAATCTTCTGGAATGTTCTTAACTAGCTTGTATCTAGCGATTAGTTTTATGTCATTCCAAGATTTGCCAATTGGGCTTAGGCTATTGATAAAGAGTAGTGCTTGTTCATGAGTTGTAAGTTGGGCTCGAATTGTTTTTACGTAATCATACTTATTGATGTATGTTTTCTGATCATCAACATAAGAGATAGCTTGAAAGAGGTGCCGGAAATAATGTCCTAATCTAGACTGGTGTCCCTCAAAAGGAGTATATTCCAAATTCCGTTCTTTCTTGTACCTATCCTTCGTTTCTTCGTCATTCAATTTTTTTTCTACTGTACTGGCAAAATTGGAGCCATATATTGACAATGCTTTTAATAGCATTCTCGATGAGTTAGGTCCTACTCCAATAAATAATACGTAATAAGAAATCGAAAAAAATTGTTCGTCTGTAAAACTCAAAGATAGATCCGTTGCTACTTCTTTTACGATTTTTTGGATTAGTCTAAACTCTCTGATGATCAAGACAAATAATTTTTTCCCATTATATTTATCAGTCCCAAATTCTGTAACGTTTTCGCGATGCATTTTTATAAGTTCAAAATATTTATTTTCGAATTTTTCAATGCGAGAAGCTTCTATTTGGTTTTTTAATGTTGAAACTAATAGTACTACACTAATTAATGTAAAAATCGTCCCTATGTACCCGCCAACGAAATCTCCTAATTGCGCAGCATTCTCAGGGTTAACTGTATCCGTTTCTGTGTAAGCATTTGCAAAAAATATTAAATTTATAGTAGCTAGTCCTCCTAAAATAATAAATGCTTCCAACCCCCATTTTTGCCACCAATTGGGTTCTTTGAAGACTTCGTATCGCGAATCCACAGGTTTTCTTTTTAAAATCTCGTTTTCCATGCGTTTTGTTGAGGAGACTAGAAGCATAAGTATACGAAATAAGTGGGGAATGGCAAAGAAGTACAAAACCCACTATTGGAATATTACTAAAACATCTTAGCTGTACGGAAAGCTAGACACAATCCAAAATTGGAATTATCCAGCAAAATGTTTAATATAGCCAATCTGAAACCCCTCTTCACATGGAATCCATATTTTCTGCCAATGAGCCAAGCCTTGGATATCTGTATCAAATCAGGTACGGTCTTTGGTTAATCGTATCCGCTGAGAATCGAGAGGCAAAACTTTTTATAGAAAAGTTTGATGATGTTAGCATCGATACTCCAGATGCAAAAAACGTATATCAAACCAAGTTGCATATCAAGTCGGTAGCAAACCTGACCGACGCAAGCAGTGATCTTTGGAAGACACTACGAGTATGGAGCGAAGGAATTTCGATAGGGTTGTTAAATCCGAAAACAGATTTTTTCAATTTAGTCACCACTGCAAAAACGTCAACAGATTCAATTCCGTACCAGTTAAGACAGGGTACTGAAAACGAAAGGAATATCAATCAGATTTTGAGCTCGCTTGTCGATGTCGCAAAGACATCAGCAAACATTGGGAACAAACAAGCTTACAACTCTTTTCTTCGTCTGACGGAAGAGCAGCAAAAATGCTTAATTCAAAAAATTACAATTGTAGACGCCTCAATTGATATTAGCGAGACGAGGACAAAAATTCTTCACGAACTGCGGCTTTTTTCTTTGAAAAAAGAGAGCCTATATGAGCGACTGGAGGGTTGGTTTGTTGGGGAAATTATATCACAGCTTCTAAATCAGAGAAACGCAATTAGTGCGAAGGAAGTGGCTGATAAAATTCTTGACATTTCCGATACATTCAAGAGCGATAATTTGCCAAACGATTTCAATTTACCTATCGTTTCAGACGAAACGCAGCTAGCTTCTTATCGTGACAAAATATTTGTCAAGCAGGTTGAAATCATTGGAATGAGTCAGAAACTGATCAATCATGCTATTAGCGATTATCACAGGGCCTTTAGTCAGAAATCTAAATGGATAAGGGAAGGTTTGATCAGTCCTTTAGACGAAATCTCTTACCATCAGAAGCTGACAGAAGACTGGGATAGAAAATTCTCGATTCTCGAAGAGTGTCTGACCAACGATGACGAAGCCGTGCAGGGACAAAAGGGTAGGTCATTTTACGAGACTCATTACATTAGTCATTACCCACAAATTCATATAAAAGACCGTTTTAAAGAGCAATACATGGTTTTAGGTTGTTGCCATATGCTCTCTGATAAAAAAATAATTGGCTGGCATCCAGATTACATTAATAAAATTGCAACAGATGACACTACCAAGTTGGGAGACCAGGCCTGAAATAACAGCCAATTTAATTAATCCTGCTTTTTGCAGCGAACTGATCAGGGAATGCATGATTGCTTACAGAGAGGAATCTGGAAATAATCTTCCTTTTTCTCTTGCTGTCCTTATTTTACCGATACTGTTAAATAGCAAAATACGGTCTCGTATGCCGAAAACAAAGGCGAGTACAATCCATAGTTGGATTAATGAAAATGAAGATTTGAAAATAGGTTTATCCTCCCAAATTACTAATTTCTTACCCTTTACAAGAGAATCCATCATGTTTGGAATTGTACACGACGCCATAAGTATAGACGATATGGGTGGCCTTGCATTAAAACAAAGAAAAGGACGTCTCAAGTCAGACGATATGGAGATAAAAAACTGTATCAGCAAGTCGGCTCTTTTAGGTAAACTTTTGCATAAGTCAGGTAACCCACTAACTATTTATTCTATTTTAGGTATTAAGCCATAACCTGTCTATCAATGCAAATTAAAAGTTTAGTATTTTACAATACCGAAGGGGAAATTAGAATCCTGCCTTTTGAAATCGGAAAGGTCAATATCATAACAGGGGAATCAAAAACCGGAAAGACGGCACTGATCGACATCGTCAATTATTGTCTTGGGAGCGACGACTGCCGGATCTCGGAGGGTGTCATCAGAGACACCGTTGCTTGGTTTGGCATACAACTCCAATTGGAGACCGAACAGGTTTTTATCGCACGACAAAACCCCAATAGACTAAACCAGATCTCCACCCAATATGTTTACTTTTCAAACGCAGATGTTGTAGATATTCCCCCTCTGGCTGAAATTAATAATAACTCGGACATCGTAACACTTAAGGATTTTTTTACTAAGAAACTGTTTATCGCAGAATTTACAAATCAGCCTGAATCTGGAACCCGCGATGCGTTGAGTGTAAATTTTAAGCATAGCAGATTTTACTCCTTTCAGCCTCAGGATCTGATTGCGCAGCGAAACTTTCTGTTTTACAGCCAGTCTGACAGTTTTATTGCGCAGGCAATCAAAGACACACTTCCTTACTTTTTAGGTGTTTTGCGAGAGGATACTATTCGCATTGAGCAGGAAATTGCTTCAAAGAAAAGGGAGCTCAACCGAACAGAAAAGGAGTTAAAGGAATATAACCGTTTACTGGAAGACGGCAGCAATAAGACATTCGAACTGATTGAAGAGGCCAAGCAGCTCAACCTTTTGTATTCCCGAAGAATAGTAGCGGATGAAGTCCAGGCTATTGAAGCGCTAAAAGAGGTTTTGATCTGGGATGAGAATATGGAAGTTGTTGTGCAGGAACAAGATGCCAATTTAAAGAGACTTTTGGATGAGAGCGAAGACTTATCCAAACAGCTCGGTGTCGCTAGCGACCATCTTAAAGCAGTTCAGGCGTTTGTAGGGCAGACCACAGATTATTCTGTCGAAGCCTCCCAGCAAAAAGTAAGACTAGAATCTATAAAGTTATTTGGAGAGTCGGAGTCTGAAATGCATAGTTGCCCTCTCTGCAGTCAAACCATTCACGGCAATATCCCTTCCATTCAAGCGATAAATAATTCTTTGACTGTGCTTTCAAAGAATTTATCCTCGACGATTGTTGAAAAACCCAAACTTTCCAAGCATGTTGAGAAGCTAATACTGGAAGAAGAGAGGATAAAGCGCGATTTAGAAACCAGACAAAATGGAATCAAAGCAATTTTTCGCGAAAAGGACGAATCCAGAAAGTTAAAGGACATTAATCTGAGAAGGGGGAAGATTATTGGTAAAATCTCACTTTTTCTTGAAAGTTATAAAATCGTCCAGGAAGATGGTAGTTTAAAGAATAAAATTAATTTGCTTCGTCAACAGATTAAGAATTTGGAAGAGCTGGTGAGCCTAGAGGAGAAGGAGAGCAGACTGAATGCCGTTTTGAACCAAATTAATAATCAAATGACCCAATGGGCTTCCGGGCTTGACCTTGAACATCAGGATGCGCCAATTCGATTTGACATAAAAAAACTGAATATTTTTGCTGATACTCCGACGAAATCTATTGCGTTAAACCACATGGGAAGTGGGGCAAATTGGGTTGCCTACCATTTATTAATTCATTTTGCGTTACATCGGCATTTCGTCAAAGCGAAAAGACCGGTACCGCGATTCTTAATTTTGGATCAACCGTCACAAATATATTTCCCTCCCGAAAAGGATCTAAATCAATCCGGTGAAATTCTGGCGAGTTCAGACGAGACGGCAGTTAAACAGATGTACGAATTTATTTTCAAAGTGACAAAAGAATTATCTCCTGACTTTCAGGTAATTATAATGGATCATGCTAAGCTTAGCTTTGGCGACTTTACTGATTCAATTACGGAGGAATGGCGCAATGGTCAAAAACTGATACCTATGAATTGGATTAGTAATAAATGATTGCTAGGAGCGTCGATTTTGGGCATGTGGTCCGGCATTAACGGCCTCTGTTTAACTTGAGGGGAGCGCCCCCATCTTTATCGCTTGTGTTTGCCGTTTACCAAATTGAAATGGTAAAGACACTACGAATGGACCTACTTAGTTTAAGATATTTAAGCTAATATGAAAATCGTTACAGCCCGTATTTAAACAATTATTCAAGATAGGATTATACTTAGGCAATGACTGCAGAATTATACGTCAGAGAAAAGAATGCTTGGTTTCCAAATGAGCTGGAAATAAAATCTGTTGAAGATGCCGAGATATTACATAAGGCATTTATAGAATTTAGAACTCACTTGTTTATCACGTACCAATATAACACTCAACCTCACTATAGAGGTGAGCAAAATTACGGCTGGGATATCAAATCTGGATTATTTCGCCCACCTCTTGCCGCCCTGTCCAGTGAGGAGGGTAAAGTACTGGAGAGCGAAGGCGTGGCAGAATTTGAGCGTGTTATTAAGGATCAAGTAGGCGAGAACGCTTTGCGAAGCATTTTTAACCACATGACTTTTGGCAGGAGTTGGGATTTGCTTTTTCAAGCTCAACACGCAGGAATTAAAACAAGCCTTACAGATTGGAGTGCCGATATCCTAGCGCCCCTATTTTTCGCGACCGAAGAATCTTCGGATGACGGAATTGAGACTAATGACGCCCAACTCTGGTGGCTAATGGACCCTCCTTACTTGATGCATGGGCACAGTGATGGGCCTGAGTCGTTCTACGAGCAGAATCCATTTGAACTTGAAAGCTCCATGCTAATAAATCCTGCTTCATTCATGGATAACATTGAAAATCGAATTTTTGAATATCGCATGTTTAAACAAAAGGGAAGGTTTTTTATTCCATCAAAGTCTCAATCAAGTGTTCCTCTCAATGCGCAGGAAGAGCTCATCCCATACTTGAACAGGATCCGAATTCCGGCATTCTACAAAAAAACGATCAGGGAAGAACTTAATGACAGAGGTCTCAACAGGGAATATCTTTATGTCGATGAGCATCCGGAACGGCAGGAACTTATTAGACAAATAAATGCAAAAATATTTGGGGTGTAAGTTTTAATTACCGTTGATCGAGATTTATACAAGATACTGGTTTCTCTCATTCATGGACTCGCAGAAAGCTTTTCAGTACAAACTCAACCACTCAATTTATCTTTAAAACTTTAGGTAGAAGGGCTGTAAATAGTAACTGGCCATCCTGGGATGCGCTTACACATTTATATGTTGTTAACTAAATATTCAAAACCATTGCCATTTTTCAGTCAACTCACTTTTCAAATTTATGAATCCAGTATATAGGCACACATTCACAGACATTTTTCCAAATCAAGATTCAAATCTAAGTGAGCTTCTTAAAGTAATACCGCTGGACGAATTGAAGGGACTTTGCATTCATCTTTTAGCTTTGGAGTATTCGGGAAATACCAAATACGATGTATTGGATATTATGATATCTGATAAGAATAAAGATTTAAGAGAACATTTGAGGGAAAGAATTAACCAATCTGAGAAACTGAAACGAACCCAGTTTCCTGAAATTAATTTCACTATTCTTGACAGCGTCTCATTGTTGAGATTGCTTGAGCAGGCATATGCGCTAGGGGATTATGAGGTGAGAAAAACAAATTCTTATGAGTTAGATATCTTTAAGGCTGTGTTGTTAATGAATGAGATGGAAAATCAAAAAACAGATTTAGTAGGCTCCACTATTCCAATTACCTACACTGCGACTCCTAAGATAAATTCTTTGATCCTGACATGGGCGTTAGGTCAGCAGGAATTATCTAATTTCCATCGAAAATATTGGTTGACACAGTCCATGATCGTTCAGATGATAAAATTTTTCATATTGTTTGAGTTTATACAGGATAAGTTTCCTGAACTTTTATCTGAGTTTTTGAAAAAGTTTGATGCCGAAACACCAACGCATTACTTTGCGAGGTACTTAGGAATAATACATTTTATTTTTTCACCAACGATTGAGGATGGTACAATTAATATCAATGTTCCGGTAAACAAGGATTATGAGGCAAATTGTAATTTTATAGAAAATTTCACCCTGACAGATTATGATGCGGATATAATTGACGAGGAAAAGAAGGATTTTGACGTTTTTAGAAAAAAACCTTTACGGAAAATTGAGACTGGGAAATATCAAATTATTCATCCATATTTTGCAATACAGAAGATATTCAATAGTATCTATTTCGAGCTAAGGGAGTTATATGTAGGTTTAAATATAGCAGTAGCCAGTCCAAGTAATTCAAGGAATAAATTTCGAAGTTCTTATACTTTTGAGTTTTCTGAGAAATACCTAGTTTATCGCACCTTAGAAAAAGTGCTAAGCAATAGTGTGGATATCTCACTGTCTGGCGAATTTCTTTCAAAAAAATTTAATTTACAGGGTGAGCCTGATTATTATGCCAGGAGTGGAAACACAATTTTTTTATTTGAAAGTAAAGACAACCTCCTTAGTTCAACAATTAAATCTTCTTTCAATTTTGAAATTATCTCTGAGCAACTAGATAAAATATTAAATAGAAAAGAGGGGTTGACTCAAATTATCTCAAATATTGAGAGAGTCTTGCTGAAGAAAAATCCATTTGATTCTTGTTATGATATAAATACCGTTCAAATTTATCCAATATTGATTACTCACAAAAGTGATTTTGACGTTAATGGTATGAATAATCATCTTCAAGGATTATTTAAATTAAAATTGGATGAATTGAAAAAAAATAATTTTAATGTCGATAGAGTTGCGCCTTTGACTATAGTCAATATTGATACGCTGATCCTACACGAATTTATTTTAAGTGAGAAGGATATGTTCTATAATATGCTTAGAAATTACCATAATAGTGTGAGATCAGCTTCCCAAAATCTTAATTGGGAGACCTCCCAAAATTACGCGGAATCCTTTATGTTTTATTTAAATAATCAGGGGCGAATAATTGAAAAATCAGAATTGAGTTATAATTATCTGAGAAAGAAATTATTGAATCCTTTGGGAGATAAGTTGGGTTAATCTTACACTTAGTGCTTTTAATTGGTTCTAAGAGAAGTGAACGTGGATTGAGTTGCATTTTAAAAGGTGTGTAAGCGATGATATCGTACAGTAAGTGATTGTTGGTTTGGATGGGAGAAGAGTCACTGAAACAATCAGGCAAAATGCTTCTATTGATTGGACGATCAAGGAAAGTGTGAAGTCTAAATTGAAAGTTGCAGTGAAGAGACTTTTGCGGAGATATGGCTATCCGCCAGATATGCAGCTGTTGGCAACTGAGACGGTTTTGAAGCAAGCTGAGTTGATTGCTAGGGAGTTTATGGGGTGATAGATTGCATTAGTAGTATTTGATTATCTTTTTTTGATTCGGAGCAGGGTATTCTCTCGACACATAAATATATAAATTGAGTTAAAAATATGGCCTTTTCCATAAAAAATTCGGCAATCATTGCTACGCTATTGAAGGAAAAACCTAAACCTATTTTCTTATTGGGCGCTGGGGCATCTGTTACTTCCGGAATTCCTCTAGCCGGAGAAGTCGTCAGTAAGGCGGCAAAATGGGCATACGCTAGGGACCATGGAAAAAATTCAGACGATCCGAGAATTACTCGAAGCGATTGGTATCCTTGGCTAGAGCAGACTCAAAGCTGGTTTAGAAAGGATGTGCCTTTGGCTGATTTATTCCCTTATGCGGTGGAGAATCTCCTGACACCACAAAAAGCACGAAAAGAGTTTTGGGTAAAGATTTTAAATCCAGATGTTAAACCCAGTATCGGATATCTTAGGTTAGCAGAGCTGATGCACCTAGGGAAAATTGATACTATTTTGACAACTAATTTCGATGAATGTATAAATAAGGCAAGGAACGAAATCAACCGACCAGCATTGATTGACTATGTACGTACTCCCCCTGAATACGTTAAAATTACTGCGACGCCAGGTTTTCCTGTTTCTGTTTTTTTGCATGGCGATGTCAATAATTACTCAGATAAAAATGTCATAGATGAAGTAAAGAGAATGGATAATGATCTGGTCGAAGCACTTGTCCCTCTGTTAAAAGATCATCCTTTAATTGTAGTTGGCTACCGTGGAGCAGAGCCATCGGTTATGGAACATCTTTTGTTGAGTAATGCCAAGCGAGCAAATCAATATAAGAACGGCATATATTGGTGTTTACGTCCTGGTGAAAAACCTGAAGACTCATCTGACTATGTTAAAGCATTAATTGGTCAGGTAGGAAATAATTTTGAATTCGTTGAAATTGAAAGCTTCGATAGTCTCTTTGATAAAGTTATCTGGTCTTACATTGAAGAGGAGAAAGTTAAAATAAATTATGACCAAAATATTCCTTATATCAATCGTCCCCAACCTATTTTCGTAAATTTTGATCTCAAAAATGCAAAGGTTAATGAGGATGATGACTTAGATCAAACCCTTCTGCGCATACGAATACCTAAATATTGTGAGAGGCTAAATATTGATGTTCCGAATCGTATTGATGAAACTTGGCTTGACAATCAATTATTGTTACTTAATCTTCTCAGAAAAGGAGTTGATGGAAAGGTTTATACAACGAATGCCGGACTTCTTCTTTTTAGTAAAAACCCACAAGCTCAGATTAACTCAGCTAAAACAATAATTAGATTTTCCGGGTCAATAGATTGGCTTCGGAAAACATTAAAGGATGACACTATAACAGATGAAGTTGTGGAACATCACGTCTTCGGTAATTTATGGGATCAATTGAATGCAATTAATGATGCCTTGGTTATGGTTAATCGGCCATTTCGACTTAAAGAGTCGGAATCAATTGATGTAACACCTTATGATCCAATAGCTCTTAAAGAAGTTATCGTCAATTCATTAGTTCACAGAGATTATGAATTGGAGGAGCCAAATATAATCGAAGTTCATCCCAGTATGATCTTGATTAAGAATCCGGGGGGCTTAATGGAAGAGGTTCGTCACTTTTTTGAGGATGACGGAATGATAGAGGAAATAAGAAGAGGAAGAAGAGGTATAAAAGGTTATCGAAATCCTGTTTTAGCTGATTTGTTTTATGGAGCAGGTGCAATGGACAAAAGAGGATCAGGTTTATTCGACGTAGTTGAGCGAGTGCGACAGAACGGCGGAAGAGTTGATTTTGAACCTAATCTGGCTAATACAGATTTTACGGTGATCTTGGAATGTCGTCCAGAGGCTGTTGACGAAATTACACGAACAGCTATTCCTTTCACGGTCATTACAACAAAATACTCATCCAATATATTGGAATTTAAGCGCCTTCCTGAATACGTGACTTTTGCAACGACTTCTTACAAAACCAGGAATGCTATGTTTTCTGACTATCCAGGGTTATTTTTTCCTCCATTTGAGCTCTATGAGAAGCGCGTGTATTCATTAACTAATCTTAAAATAGCTTATAATACTCTACGTAACTTAATAGATGTAAAAAGTATAGAATCAATTGCGATTGACGAATATCTCGCTGGGTCCGAAGGTGAAAAGCGTTTTGTACGTTTACTTAATGATAGCCTAAGAGGTCATTTTCATCGTGTTGGGCTCATAGTCGATGTTCATAAGAAAAGGGCATATTACCCAAAAAGTGCCGAAGGTGAAAGAGTTATCGCTTATCAGGCGAGATTTAAAAAGGCGAAAAGAACTGTTGCCAGACCTCGCTTTTCTGCTAATAAAGAAAAAATACGTTATTGGGAACATAAGGCCTTTCATTATTCAGTAAGGAAGTTTGGTAATGTGTGGGGTATAATAATTGAACCGACATATGTATTTACACTTAATGGTGAGAAAGATTTATTAGCATCCGCGAGAGTGGGTTCGTTGGCAACTAAAAAGATGTCCAGAGATTACAATTCCAGTGTTTTGAATGACTTGACTTTTTGGCTGAGAATGTTGGCTAGCGATGCAACTGATCATTTTACATTGCGATCATCAAATACGGATGGTTTAGGTGATAACCTTGTCGTATCAGCTGATTTCGGCGGTGCAAAGATGAATAATTTTGAAAATGTCGATACCGAAGATTATGAAGTGGATGAAGAACAAGACGATAGTGATATAGATACTGAATTGGCTCAATTAGCAGAAAAGCAGCGGCAAGGGATTATTGAGGATATTGATGAATGGGATGACGAGGAAGTATAATGTTAACAACAAAAACGCATGGATATTCAACTAATTGAGATCAAACCAACTGAACTGGAATTCGGCGGAACAGCCGTTTTCCCTGACCCTAAAAATGGCTTAGCACAAGCCGGGCCATTTGACATGCGTTTTGGCCCAGCTCAACTGAAAGATGTACGTGTAGGTTTGGTTGGCCCCCGAAGCATGACAATCAAGGCTGTTGGCTGGCTGGAACGTTGCCAAGAGATGATTCCTACAACGATGAAAAATATCCAGCAGTACCCTGATTTTTTAGGCTTCGAAGCTATATTTCGTGCTACGTTGACGACGAATTCACACTGGACACATTTAATTGCAGATGAAGATCTTGAAAGCTCATTAAATATTAAAGAAGATATTAATCGGTTTGAGACTGTTCTTGATCTATATGTGAAAGGAATCGAACGGTTAATGAGTTTGGAAATTAGCCGCCCAAATGTAATCATCTGTTGTCTGCCTGAATCAGTATTGGAGGCTTGCCATCATGTAGAGAAAACCATTACGAAAGCTCAGAAGGCCAATTTAAAGAAGTTAGTTAAACCGGGTAAACAGCTATCGCTGTTCGACGAACCTATTGAGGATACCGAAGAAGATCTGCTTTATAGGGATTTCAGAAGAGCATTGAAAGCAAAAGCAATTATAGCTAATGTTCCGATACAAATTGGGCGAGACCGACTTTTTCTAGACTTGCCAGATAATCAAGATGCTGCGACTCGTGCGTGGCATAGTTCCGTCGCATTATACTATAAAGCCGGTGGTATCCCATGGCGTTTACGCACTGATGATCTTGAAACCTGTTTTGTAGGTATCACATTTCATCACTTAAAAACAAATGTTAGACAAGTCGTCAAATCTTGTATTGCTCAGGGATTTTCTTCTGATGGGGAGGGATTTGCTTTAAGGGGTGGCGATGTTCCCTATAATCCACGTGTCAATAAAAATGTTCATTTGTCTCAGCAACAAGCCTTGGAGTTGGGTAATTTAATTATAGAGGAGTATGCCTTTAGGACTGGCGTGCCACCGCAACGTGTTGTACTTCATAAGACGTCAGTATTTAACGAAGAGGAAGAAAAGGGCTTTCGGTCTGCATTTAGTAGTATTCCAATCGTTGAATTAATTAATCTGCAACCAACCTCTTTTCGTCTAGTTAAGCATGGAAAATATCCCGTAGATCGAGGTACTCTATGTATTGTAAATGAATCAAGCTTTTATTTGTTTAATACAGGTTTTATCAAGGAGTTAGGGACCTATCCAGGTGCACACATTCCGAGACCAATTGAAATCCGTAGTAATGAATCTTTTGATGCCGTAAAGGCGGCTGAAGATATCTTAGCACTTGCGCGCATGAATTGGAATACGTCGAGTATCACAGGAGGAAATCCAGTTACTTTGTTTTTTTCCAGACAAGTAGGAGGGATTATGGCTGAATTGAGCGTAAAGGGAGAGGTCAAAATGCCGACTTCTTTTCGATTTTATATATAAAAGAATCGAGGGATTGATATTTGGTGGTTGCAGGTAATGACCTTTAAGAATTTCTTAAATAAAACATAGATAATGAGAAGATTTATAGCATATTTTGATTTCTTAGGTTATAAGCATTTCATTCTTAATAATCCCAGCGATTATCTACGAACTCGGGCAAGTCACATTTTACGTGACATAGAACTGTCATTAGCAGGCGACAACGATTTGCTTGTCAGAGATGGTGTATATATACCTGATATTGGCCAAATGGATATTCCTCTCCAAAGTACGCCACGATTCCTCCGAAAGTACGCCACTTATTCCTGG
>MKSR01000024.1 GCA_001898145.1 Dyadobacter sp. 50-39 | reverse complement strand
CGTCATATTTTTGGATTGCTAACGCTATATATTCCTCTTTGGTCATGGCTGATGGATATGTGCTGGAAAATCCCTAAGTTAAGACACCCAAACGACAATATGTAATGCACCCTTTGCTTCCAGTACCGCTTTCACCTGCTGCAACTTATCGGCATTTACTTCGGCTACCGTTTCAACTTCCCCGAGTTCGATAAAATTCAAGTCGATCCCCAGCCCGTTCAGTTCCTCCCGCACCACCCGCTTGCAGCGGTCGCAAACCATATTTTTGATATATAATTTCATAATAAAAATTATCGGATAATCTTATAACGCATTCCCGCATAAATCATTCGCCCGATTACCGGTCCCCAGGCCATGCCGGCATCGAAATGCTGCCCGAACGGCTCGCTGGCGCCCATGATCGGGTTTTTCTGACGGAAGTTAGCCAGGTTTTCGCCGCCGAGGTAAATATCCCATTTCGGGAAAGTTCGGGTGATTTGTGCATTGAAATTGTAGAATGACGGCGCCCAGGTGGAAGTCAGGTCTGTTGGCACGTGATGGTCGGGAATGTGCCCCATGTAGGGCAGCCGGCGTTTTCCGTTCCATTGCACCGTCGCATCGAACTTCCATTTGTCGTAGGGGAGCGCATACCCGGCATTAAAAAGCACTCTGTCGCGGCTCACCATCATCCGGGGCTGTAAGGTATTTGCGTCGTACACGTTGCGGATCGTCTGTTTCACATCGAAGAGGCGGTAAGCCAGTTTCAGTTCGAGGCGTTTGATGGGTGTCAGGTTTGCTTCGGCCTGGAAGCTGTTGGCAAAGGCCTTTCCTTCGAGGTTATAGAAGCGGATGTACCGGGGATCTTCCATATCGGCCACCAGCTGGTTTTCGAAATCGGTGCGGTAAAAATCCATAATGAAATTCCCGTTCATTTCCCCGATCTTAAATTCCTGCGTCAAGCTGGCACCGTAATTCCACGATACTTCCGGCCGTATCGCCTCGCGGAACAGCACATTGCGGGAGCTGACCAGATTTCCGTAATACTCGGCCAGCGGGTTAGCGACCCGGAAACCGCGGCCGGCGGAGGCACGCAAGGTCGTCTGGTCGGTAAGGTTATATTTCAAATGCAGGCGAGGCGTCCATTGGGTACCGTAAAGGTTATGAAAATCGACACGCCCGCCAGCTACCATTACAAACTTGTCGAGGTAATTATAGGTGTATTCAAAGAAGGCACCGGGCACCGATTCATTCCGTTTCAGACGGATATCCTTATAAAGCTCATCGTAATTATCGAGTAGGTAGCTGATCCCTGTTTTATAGGAATGATTGGTATTCCCGATGATCGATTGGTAGATCAGGTTTCCATACAGCGTTTTCTGCGTACCATCATAGTTATTAAGCCCGAAATAGGATTTCGAGTCATGGACCGAGGCGTTTAAAATAAGGCCCAGGCCTTTGTAGGGCTGCTCGGGAAACAACCGCGCAATTTTGGAGAAAAACTCGTAGCGGTTCACCTTCGCCCCGAAACCGTAGGCTTGGGTAGTACCTTTCATTGCACGTTCGAAATTTTTCTGCCCGCCCAGGCGATCTTCAAAGAGCGCCTTCACACCAAACTGCGCCATCCATTTATCGTCCTGGTATTTCCAGCGGTTGATGGCATTGTATTGGGTGTAAAGCGGCAGGTCGAGAAAGCCGTCGCCGTTCTTGTCGATGCGGTTGCGCAGCGTGCTGGCATGCGTTAGCAGGCCGGTACTCCATTTCTTGTTGAGCTGGTGCGCCAGGTTCAGGTTCACTTCCCCGCGGCCGAAATTGTTGACATAAGTATTCAGATACAATTTTTCCTGCGTATCCGGCTTTTGAAGTTCCACATTGATTTGCCCGGTCATGGACTCATAGCCATTCACCACCGATCCGGCGCCTTTGCCGACATCGATCGACTGGATCCACGTGCCGGGCACGAAATTGAGCCCAAAGGTCGATGCCAAACCGCGAATGGAGGGGATATTTTCGACATTGGTTTGAATGTAAGTGCCATTCAGACCGAGCATCTGGATCTGCTTCGAGCCTGTTACCGCATCGCTGTAAGAAACCGAAACGGATGCATTGGTTTCGAAACTTTCAGAAAGGTTGCAGCATGCGGCCTTCGCCAGGGCGCGGGTGGTGATGATTTCTGTTTGATGGGGAGAAAGGCGGTCGATGGACGTGTTGCCGGCCCGCACGGTCACTTCGTCGAGTGTCTGATCGTTTTGCAGTACCACCTGCAATTCACTTTCCTGGCCGATTTTGACGGTATCATTCCGGAAGCCGACGAAGCTCACCACGAGCAGGGCCGATTGGGCCGATCGCGGAATGCTGAACCGCCCGTTCTCGTCCGTGGCAGTGGCTTGCGTAGTACCGGCCCAGTACACATTGGCGCCGGTGATGGGTTTCAGATTTTTGGTCAGCGCTTCCTGTTCGTTCACCGACCCGGTTATACGTTGGGCATAAATGCAGGAGGATATCAGTAAAAGCAGCCCTCCCAGAAGGTATTTGTTCATGATTTCATGGATTCATTGGAATAAGAGATTTATTGCTGAAACCTGTGGCGTAATGCGGTCGGTTTGGCATTAAATGGCTGTTATTCAATGATATCAGATCAGGAACGACTGGATAAATATGAGCATACTCCTCCCATGAAGCCGGGACGAGAAAGATATGTCGTTGGAAATAGATTGGGCTTGGATGACCCACTCGGCCCGGATAAACTGGTAGCGTGTGACCGACCAGGTAACCGCAGCGGCTACCGATTTGAGCAGTTTCGCGTGTAGTTGCGAGTCAACCGAAGCCACATTCAGTTTTTCGAGCTTCTGGCTTTCCTTGCAGCAGGCTGTTTTTTTGAAGAATGTCCCTTTGGCCATTTTCAGCGCCGCACTTTTGGCACAGCATGCGGAAACGGTTTTGGGCTTACAGGAATTTTCACTGGATTTTTTAACAACCTGCATCGTCTTGCCACCCATCATCACGCACTGGCGTTCCGTCAGCACAAATCCGGTGCTGCTAAGCAGGACCAGAAAGGCCATCAGGAGGGTGATCGATCGATGCAGTTTGTTTTTCATTTCGATGTTGTCAAAAGTTCCGGGCTGTTGGATTGACCCGAAATTCACATTCCGGGCCAAAAGTACTAATTATCAGGCGATTTTTTCGGCTGCATATCCCGCCTTTTTGATCAGCTGCTGAATTTCTTCGGGCGAATGACTGGTCTCCACTTTCAATATGCGATCCGCACTTTCCAGGTCGACCGTCCAGTTTTCGACATTTTCATCTCCATTCAGGAATGGGGTAACCGTGGCGACACATCCGCCGCATTTGATATTGGTTTTGAATTGCAAGGTTTCCATGGTTATAAAAATCTCCCGCTCCCGGCGGGTATGCTATGTGTTAAATTGTGTTACAAATATCGCACGCAATCAGCTGCCGGATATTACAGAATTGTGGGATGGCGTTGCAGAGTTTTTGGGTTGAAAAAAATGTTGATCAAATCTGTTACCATTGAAAGCATCGTCCGTATTACAATAAATGCATTGAAGATCGGGGGCATTTTTATTAACTTACAACTTAGTAAACTAGACTATTATGCGCACAGTTAAAGGTATTTATAAGGATGGCAGGGTAATTCTCGAAGAACTGTTGCCCGTCTCACAGGCTAGGGTGATGGTAACTGTTTTGGACGAACCGAAGGTGCCTTTGAAGGCACGTAAACCGGGTTCAATGAAAGGAGAAATATGGATGTCAGATGATTTTAATGACTCATTGGAGTTGGACGATTGACCGGGATGAGATACCTAATGGATACACACACATTGCTATGGTTTCTGGAAGATGATCAAAAGCTGTCAAAGTATGCCGAAACTGAAATAGCAGACCCCGCAAATCAGATTTTCGTCTCGGACATTACCTTCTTTGAGATGGCGATCAAGATAGCTCTCAATAAATTACAGATCGCCCGCCCGCTTGCGGAATTTATTGATCAGACGATTTCGGAGGATTTTCAGATTCTACCGATATGTCATGCTCATATAGTGGCCTATCAAGATGTCACCTTTCATGCAATGCATCGAGATCCTTTTGACAGGATGCTCATAGCTGCTGCGTTGCATGAAGGGCTTGACATTATCACATTAGACGAAAAGTTTGGTAAATGCCAGGACGTTGTGAGGATTGTCTGGTAGCTCTCACAATCGGGCCCCTTTCAGCCTCAAACTATTCATCACCACCGAAACAGAACTCAGGGCCATGGCTGCGCCGGCGATCATCGGGTCGAGGAGGAAGCCGTTGATGGGGTAGAGGATGCCGGCGGCGATGGGTATGCCGATGACATTGTAAATAAATGCCCAGAAGAGATTCTGCCGGATCGTCACCACGGTTCTGCGGGACAGTTGCAGGGCCTTGGGCAATGCGAGGAGGTCGGAGGTAATGAGGGTCATCTTCGCGACGTCCATAGCAATGTCCGAGCCTTTGCCCATGGCTACGCTCACGTCCGCCTGTGCGAGGGCCTGCGAATCGTTGATACCGTCGCCTACCATGGCAACCGTCTTGCCTTCGGCCTGTAACTTTTTGACAAACTGCATCTTATCATCCGGTTTTACCTCGGCCTGATAACTGTCGATACCGGTTTGTGAGGCAACCACCGCAGCCGTTTGAGCGTTGTCACCCGTCAGCATATGTACCTCGATACCTTGTGCGTGCAGTTTTTGGACGGCCTCGCGGGAGGTCGGTTTGAGCTGGTCGGCGATGGCAACGAGCCCTGCATGCTGTCCGTCGATCGCGATACCGACGACAGTTTTGGCCTGGGCAGTCAGCACTTCATAGGCCGGTTGCAGCTCGGCGGCGATGCGGATATGTTCTCTTTGAAGGTATTTGAATGTGCCGATGATGTATTGTCGGCCATTTACAATGCCGCGTATACCACTGCCGGTTACCGATTGAAAATCCGATACCTCCACTTTTGCATCGGTGTCAATGTACTGCACAATGGCCTGCGCAAGCGGGTGCTCCGAGCGAGCTTCAAGTACTTTGATTGCTGCCATATGGTGATCTCCGCCGCCGGTCGCATTGATCCATTGCCAGTCGGTCACCTGCGGATGGCCTTCGGTAAGTGTGCCGGTTTTGTCGAGTATCACGGCGTCAACCTGGTAGGCCTTT
Source organism: Dyadobacter sp. 50-39 (assembly GCA_001898145.1). Taxonomy (GTDB): domain Bacteria; phylum Bacteroidota; class Bacteroidia; order Cytophagales; family Spirosomataceae; genus Dyadobacter. The sequence continues at coordinate 137,336 of MKSR01000024.1, read as the reverse complement.
TCCAGGCTTTCAGCGTCGCGGATCAGGATATTGTTTTCAGCGCCCTTGCCGACCCCGACCATCATGGCCGTGGGCGTCGCAAGTCCGAGCGCACAGGGACAGGCGATAACAAGCACCGACACAGCCGCAAGCATGGCATGGGTAATGGCATTTTCGCCCCCCAGCAGCATCCATGCGGCGAATGTAAGAATGGCAATGCCGATCACTACCGGCACGAATATGCCGGCGATCCGGTCGGCAAGGCGCTGTACGGGCGCTTTGCTGCCTTGCGCAGCCTGCACGGTCTTGATGATCTGGGCCAGCACTGTCTGCTTCCCCACTTTTTCGGCGATAAAGGTGAAGCTGCCGGTCTGGTTGACCGTTCCGGCAAATACACGGTCGCCGGGTTTCTTTTCTGCCGGGATGGGCTCGCCGGTCATGAGGCTTTCGTCCACGAACGAGCTGCCGCTGGCCACTTTGCCATCGACGGGGATTTTTTCACCGGAACGGATAATCACTTCGTCCCCAAGGGTCACTTCGCGGGCAGGGATTTCCATTTCGGCACCATCGCGGTGCACGCGTACCGTTTTGGGCTGCAAACCGATCAGTTTCTTCAATGCATCGGAAGTATTCGACTTGGCGCGTTCTTCCATGAGTTTGCCCAGCAAAATGAAGAAGATGATCACGGCCGCAGCTTCGAAATACACGTGGGCATGCAGCCCGCGTGCGTGCCAGAATTGCGGGAAAAATGTGTTGAATGTGCTGAAAAGAAAGGCAACGCCAGTACTGAGCGCCACGAGCGTGTCCATATTCGCCTTGCCGTGCTGCGCCTGCTTCCAGGCATTTACAAAGAAGTCGCGCCCGAAGATGAACAGTACCGGGACTGTAAGTGCCATCATAATGTAATTGGCGTAATTCCAATCCATCAGGAACATGCCGAGCACCACGACCGGCGCCGTGAGTATACCGGTGTAAGTGGCCTTGTTTTTCAGGTTCTGGTAATGCTCCTGTTGGATTTTCTCCTGCTCGGCGATGGCATCTTCCTCATTTTCTTCGATGATAAGTCCGTAGCCTATGCTTTGCAATACCCGGTCCATTTCGGGGATGTCGACCAGGTCGGGGTCGTAGGATACTGCCACCGATTGGTTGGCGTAATTCACCGCAGCGCTCGTGATCCCTTTTGTATGGCTCAACATCGATTCCACACTCACCGCACACGCGGCGCACGACATGCCGGTGACCGGGAGTGTTGCTTTTTTTATATCTGTCATCGTATCCATAGTCTTTCAGAATTGGTATACAAAAATAAAATCCAGCTCCGCCGGCCGCATTACACAATTCTGGCTGCGGCTTGCAAGATTCGCAGAAACAGGCTGCCCTGCCAGGTAAAAAAGCCTTTTGCCTCCCTTTCCCAAGCATTGAGGGGATTTATCTAAAATACAAACAATGAAAAAACTGCTGTTATCCATTGCATTGCTTTCGGCGGGTTTAAAGGCCTTCGCACAGGACAGGAACATTACTTTTTACGTCGGTACGCAGGATAAAGGGGCCAATTCGTCCATTACCCGCTGTGAGTTGAACCTCTCTTCAGGCCAGATCACGCTGATCGACACGATCAACAAATCCGTCGCACCGGGCTATGTGGCCATTTCACCCGACAAGCGGAATCTGTACGCGATCGGGTCGGATAATAAAGTGTCGGCCTATGCGATCGGTGCCGACCGTAAACTGACATTCCTGAACAGCGAACCTTCGGAGGGCATGGGCCCCTGCCACGTTTCGGTACACCCTACCGGTAAAATGGCCTTCGTGTCCAACTACGGCGGAGGAAGTTTTTCTGCATACAACATCGGAACCGAGGGAAAACTGAGCGCACCGGTTTACAAAGAGCAATACACCGGGAGCGGGCCTAATTCGAAGCGGCAGGAGAAAGCACACGCGCATTTCGCGACGGCAGGCCCGGATGGCAAATATGTGTATGTGACGGATCTTGGCAGCGATAAAATCATGAATTACAGCGTCGATGCCGATGCCGGTAAATTGATACCAAATGCAGCTCAGCCGTTCTTCTCAGGCAAAGCCGGAGCCGGCCCACGCCATTTGGTCATTCACCCCGCAGGAAAGCGGCTGTTTCTGCTCAACGAGCTCGACGCGACCGTAACGGCTTGCTCAATCGATAAAAAAGGGGTAATCAAGGGCATTAAGACGTATCCGACCATCCCTGCGGACTATTCAGGCCCGACCAACACCAGTGCGGCGATCCACTTACATCCCAATGGGAAGTACGTGTATGTTTCAAACCGTGGGCACAATTCCATTACCGCATTCAAAATACTGGGTAATGGTGAGTTGGAAATGGTCGATCAGCAGACGAAATCGATCGCTACTCCCCGCGATTTCAACATTGACCCCACAGGCAAATACCTGATCGTCGCGAACCAGGCATCGGACAATCTAGTCGTGTACCACGTGGACGCAGAAACGGGCAAATTCACGTTCAAGCACGAAAGCATTGCCGTGAAGCTGCCCATTTGCGTAGCATTTCTTTAAAAAAGAGAATTTTAATACAGCTGGTAGCGAAATGGTCAGAGTTTTCTGGCCATTTTGTTTTGGTAGTAGTTCAAAAAGTCGTCGAGTTGCTCTACCGGCATTTTGCGGGCGATGATCTTCTTGTTTTTATCCAGAATGTAGATCGTAGGCGTCGTTACCACGTCGAATTTACGGTTGAAGTCGATCTGGTTCAGGGCATCGTAGCCATTGATCAGTTCTTCCAAATGGTAGGTCTTCACAAATGCCTTCCATTCCTCGATATTATGCTCGGTTGAAATGGCCATCACCTTGATGCCGTTCGCTTTGTTCTTGTCGTAAAATGCTTTCAGGACCGGGGAAGCTTCCTTGCAGTGTCCGCAGGTGGGCGCGTAGAAGAAAAGCACGGTATAATTAGCGTCGATGGCTTGCACGCTTACTTTCTTGCCGGCCGGATCTGTCAACGTCAACGGCGGAAAAGTCTTGTTCACCAGGAGGTCTTTCATCGTGGCTACCTTGTCGGCAATGCGCTTTTTAACCTCGTCGGAAACGCCCATTTCACCGGAGAGATAATATTTGTTGGCCATATACACCCAGACAGCTTCGGTACCTACTGTTTTCGGGTTTTCATACTGATTAGTAATGTAATACACCGTCCAGGATTTTAGGTCTTGATTGGGCGACACTTTTTTCACCATCAGATCCGCGTCCTTGATGATAGAATCGGGTGTCTGAACCACCAGATTTTTCAGGTACCGTTCCAATTTGGGTTCGTAAAACGGGGTATTGACAATGCGGGGATCCGAGAAGTCGAATGCGTCCCAGTAATGCGTCTTGTAATAGTTGAAGACCCACATCGAATCGGTCTTGCCGTTGGCTAACTTCGGTGCCGCAGGTATTTCCGGGTCGGCCGACATTCTGAGCAGCTGAGAGGTGAAACTTCCCCCATTCTCGGAAAGCAGTTTCTTGCGGTAAGTGCCAAACCCGTCCTGGATGGCCCGGATACGCGCCTGCGCGTCGGGTGTCGACTGTTTGCTCAGCGCTTCGATTTCCTTGCTGCCTTTGGCTAATTCTTTACGATAACCATAGAAAAGCTCGTTTTCTTTGGAGTTGGTTATTTTAATGGAAGTATTGACGTCGGCGGTGTCGGCTTCAAGTGAGATGTTATTTTCCTTGCCGGAATAGATCAGCTCGATCATTTTCTGGTTTCCTGGGAGGAGAATCACATACAAGCCGCCGGGCAGTGGCGTTTTCCCTTCGAAAACGACTTTCCCGTTTGCATCGGCCTTGGCAGTGTCTTTGGGTACAAACTGCGAAGCATTCCGGTTGTAATGCCCGATGACGAACGACGAGTCGGCCATTCCCCTGATCGTTGCCTCAATGCGATAAGCCTGGGAGTAGGCGGAGGAAAAAAAGGCGAAGACGGCCAGTACTGATAATAGGTATGTGCGGGTATAATCTCTCATCAGGCTATGGAAAGTTTGCTTTAAAGCTGTTTATTGGATTATTTCAAATTTTGAAGTCTGTAAAATTAACTTCAAAACGCTAACATCAGCAGGGTTGTTATTCAAATGTTTTATTTTCTATCCAAAGCGATCGACTTTATCATAATGCCGTTGAGCATTGTGTTTTTCATACTTATCTATGCTTTTTTCACTAAAAGCGACCGGAGACGTAAGCTGGCGGTGGGGTCGGTGGTAGTACTGTTATTCCTGGCATCCAACTGGTACCTGGTGATGAAGGCGCTCAATGCGTGGGAACACAAATTCATCAACCTGTCGGAAGTAAGGGGGACTTATGATGTAGGAATTATGCTTTCGGGTGGGCTTATTACCACCAGCACTCCAAGGCAGGACCATCCATTGATGGGTAACCAGGGCGACCGGATCCTGCAAACCTATCTGCTCTACAAGCACGGGAAGATCCGCAAAATATTGATCACCGGAACGAGTGGGGAAATGCAGATGGCCAGAAAACGCGGTGAGACGCGGGAAGCCGCTTCGCTGCTGGTCAGCTGGGGAGTGCCGGCCAGGGATATCTTATTCGAAGAAAGGGCACGAAACACACGGGAGAATGCCGTCTTCTCGGCACAGATACTGAAAAGCATGTTTCCGGGCGGGAAATACCTGCTGATCACCTCCGCATATCACATGCGCCGGTCGGCCGGGTGTTTCGAAAAAGCGGGAATCAAAACAGACCCATTCCCGGCCGACTTTCGTGGGGGTTATAACCGGTTTGTCATTCAAAAACTGATACCGGACCCGGATGCCTTCGCATCCTTTTGCCTCCTGTGGCATGAGATTGTAGGCTATGTTGCCTACAAGGCAGTGGGTTACTGCTAAACGTTGCCTGGATTATACACTCAGGATCTTCACCATTCTCAACAAATCTTCGTTGATAGGCTTCGGAAGTCTGATCGTGTCTTCAAAAGGTGTGTAAACCAACTCGTTGTTGATGATACCGGCCATTACGTTCTTTTGTCCTGCGATAAGGCCTTCCAATGCGCCCAATCCCAGGCGGCTTGCCAGGATGCGGTCGTATGCAGACGGTGTTCCTCCGCGTTGGGTGTGGCCGAGTGTGGTTACACGGATATCCGCGTTTTCGTCCACCTGAACCTTGATCTTATCTGCAACTTCCTGCGCACTGCCCTCTTCGTCGCCTTCCGCTACAATGATGATGGAAGATGATTTCGAACGGCTCCATCCCTGTTTAAGGGTTTCCACGACCTGAGAAATCGGGGTTAGTACTTCGGGCACCATCACCAGTTCCGCACCGCCGGCAATACCCGACTGGATGGCAATGTAACCCGAGTCGCGGCCCATTACTTCGATGAAGAAGATACGGTCGTGAGAGCTGGCGGTGTCGCGGATACGGTCGATCGCGTCCAGTGCAGTATTCACCGCCGTGTCGAACCCGATGGTGTAGTCGGTTCCGTACAAGTCGTTGTCGATCGTTCCAGGAGCACCTACGGTAGGAATGCCATATTCGTTGCCAAAGATCATTGCGCCGGTGAAAGTACCATTACCGCCGATGGCGATGAGTCCTTCTATTCCGAGTGACTGCAAGTTGTCATATGCCTTCTTGCGGCCTTCGGGGGTCATAAATTCCTTGCTTCTTGCCGATTTGAGGATCGTACCTCCTCTTTGAACTATATTGCTGACCGACTGAGATTCCATCTTGTAGACATCTCCGGCGATCATTCCGCTATATCCTCTTCTGATTCCAAATACTTCAATACCATGGTAGCATGCTCCGCGTACTACCGCCCGGATGCAGGCGTTCATACCAGGGGCATCTCCTCCTGAGGTAAAAACTCCAATTCGTTTCATTTAATAATTTCGGGTTACTTCTATTCTTTCTATGTACAGCTCCAATTTGAACCTTAAAGGTGCAATTTCCGCAAATTTATCCGGTATTTTCTTAAAATAGATGCCTTGATTCTTAATTATGTTAAAAAAATGCCGGAACAAGAATCGTTTTCATCATCTCAAACATATACCAATACTCCTATATTTGCGCCGGTTAATGGAAATTTAATATCCCTCAACCGGTGTTCGTTGCTACTATTACTGTTTGAAAAGTCATATTCAGGGCGGACCGTGTGCGGTACCGCCTTTATCCGAAATCAACCCGTAGCTTAATATTACCAAAATGAAAAATCTGTTCTCCTGGCAACGTCTCTGGCCTCACCTGGTAGCTGTCATCGGCTTCATGATCCTGTCCGTCGCTTACGTTTCACCGGTGCTGCAAGGCAAGAAGCTCAGCGCCACCGACGAGATCCAGGCACAGGGAGCAGCCAGGGAGGTATTGAATTACAACAAGCAGAGCGGAGAATGGTCGTGGTGGACCAACAGCATGTTCGGCGGGATGCCGTCATACCTCGTTGCGGCCGACTACCCTACCAGCATTTCGACGAAAATCGGGCAGGGGGTGAACAAACTTCTTCCCGCACCGGCCAACTATTTCCTGATCGGCATGGTGAGCGCCTATGTGCTGTTCCTTGTCCTCGGGGCCGGCGGCTGGCTGGCTGCGATAGGCGCCGTTGCGTTCTCATTTTCGTGTTTTAACGTCATTAACCTGGAAGCAGGGCACATTTCGCAGGTGATCGCGATCATGTACGCTCCGGGTGTACTGGCGGGTGTGATACTCGCGTTTCGCCGCAACTGGCTGGCGGGCGCTGCCCTTACAGCCCTGTTTCTTTCGCTGGAATTGTACGCCAACCACGTGCAGATCACCTATTACCTGGGTATCGGCATTGTGATACTGGTGATTATGGAAAGCGTTGCCATGATCAAAAAGGGCCTTGCCAAAGATCTGGTACTGGTACTCGGCGGGCTTGCACTGGCGGCGGTAGTGGCGGTTGGAACGCACACCACCCGGCTTTGGAATGCGTACGATTATACCAAGGAGACCATTCGCGGGAAGTCGGAGCTGACGGCAACGGGTAAAGATGCAGGTTCCAAAAAAGGCTCCGGGCTGGATAAAGAATATGCATTTACATACAGCTACGGCGTGGGCGAGCTGCTCACGCTGGTGATCCCGAACGCTTACGGCGGCGCTTCTTACGGGCCGCTTTCCACTTCCTCAGAAACCTATAAAACGCTGACCAGCCGGGGCATTGATGCTGCCAATGCGCAGAGTTTCGTACAGCAACTGCCGCTTTACTGGGGCGATCAGCCGATCATGGGTGGCCCCAACTACATCGGCGCCATCGTATTTTTCCTGTTCGTACTGGGGCTGTTTATTGTTAAAAATCCATTGAAATATTGGGCAGCCGGCGTGATTGTGCTGTATGTGATCTGGGCGCTCGGGAAGAGCTTGTCGGGGATCAATTACCTGTTTTTCGACTATTTCCCAATGTTCAACAAATTCCGGGCGATGACAATGGTGATCTCGCTCGCCCAGTTGCTCATGGTACTTGTAGGCGTAATGGCCATTTCAACGCTCGTACAGAAGAAGATTACCGCGAAAGATTTCCAGAGGCCGTTCCTGATCTCGGCAGGGATAACCGGTGGTTTAATGCTCATTATGGCATTACTGCCCGGCCTGTTTTTCAGCTTTAAAGGGGCGAATGATGCCATGTTCGTACAGCAGGTAGGGCAGCAAAATCCCGAATTCGGCCAGCTGATCATGAATGCGATTGTGCAGGACCGCGAGGGCCTGTTGAAAAGCGATGCGATCCGCGGGTTGATATTCATTGCACTGGCTGCCGGACTGGTGTGGTTTTATGTGCAGGACAAGCTCAAATCGCTGGTGTTTTACAGCGCATTGCTCGTACTGGTCATTTTTGATTTGTTTGGGGTTGATAAAAGATACCTCAATAGCGAGGATTTTGTGAGCGCTTACGTAGCACAGGGGGTCACCACACCGTCTCCCGCCGATGAACAGATCCTGCGTGACACCGATCCGGATTACAGGGTCTATGACGTCGCTTCGCAGGGTGGCCCGTTCAACAGCGCGCAGGCATCCTATTTCCATAAATCACTCGGTGGTTACCACGCTGCCAAAATGCGACGTTACCAGGAGCTTTTCGAAAATTCGTTTTTTACCGAGAAGCCGAATATGGAGGTCCTGAACATGCTGAATGCGAAATACTTCATTACCCCTGACCAGCAGGGAAATAAAGTGGCGCAGCCCAACCCGCAGGCTTACGGACACGCATGGTTTGTCAAATCCTACAAGATCGTTCCGAATGCGGATGCTGAAATGGCGGCGCTGCGTACGACGAACCTGCGCGAAGAAGCGGTGATCGATCAGCGTTTCGCTGCAAAGCTGGGTAATTTCAAAATAGGCACCGATTCCACAGCTAAGATCAGCCTCATTTCATACAAACCCGATGAGCTGGTTTACGAAACGAATTCCAATGGGGACGGACTCGCGGTATTCTCGGAAATATACTATAATGTCCGTGACGAATGGCAGGTAACGATTGACGATAAGCCGGCCGATATGCTGCGCGCAAACTACGTGCTGCGTGCGCTGCGGGTACCTGCGGGCAAGCACACGATCAAATTCCGTTTCGAGCCGGTTTCGGTTGCGACGGGCAAGAAAATCGACCTGGTGAGCTCTTTGCTGCTGGTAGGACTGGTGGCAGGGGCGCTGTTTGTTGAATCCAAAAGAAAGAAAAACGTATGACCGACCGCCGTTACCCCATAGGGCCCATTGCCCTGAAAGACACTTATTCCGACGAGGAAATCCGTGAATTCATACGCATCATCGCCGAAATCCCCGCCGAGTACCGCAAGCGCCTCGAACACCTTTCGGATGAGGATTTACTCAAAACTTACCGGGAAGGCAGCTGGAACCTCCGGCAGATCGTCCATCACGTAGCCGATCTGCAATTTGTGCATTATCTGCGCATGAAAAAGGCGATCAGCGAGCCGGATTACAACGAGTTGACACTTGTCGATATGAATGCCTGGGCCGCCATGCCCGATTCGCTGCACGTGCCTGTCCAAACCTCCTTAGGCATTTTCGAGGGTACGCACGCGCGTTACGCCTACCTGGCAAGTACCTTGAATGAAGAGCAACTCGCCAGAAAGTACTACCATCCTTTGCGCAAGCTTTGGTTCGACCAGAAGCAGGCACTCGCCATGTCGGTATGGCACGTAAGACATCATTTGGCGCACATCGACCTCGCTTTGGGTAATCTGGAATAATGTCTCAGGCTGCCGGCAAATATCTGATTATCATTGGCTTGCTGGTAGTGCTGGCAGGGGTGATAGTCTATTTCCTTAGCGATAAACTGCATTGGCTGGGCCGACTGCCGGGTGACATTCGGGTTGAAAAGGAAAATTTCAGATTTTACTTTCCAATCACAACGATGTTGCTTCTCAGTGGGTTGCTCAATCTGCTGATCTGGCTCTTCCGGAAATTCATGCATTAGTGCCGCCGTTTCTCTATCCGCTTAATAACCAAGGTTATAAATTTGACGCAGCGGGTGGTTTTGCTTGGGAGAGAGTAAAATATCATTCATCTTTAAGCCCAGTGAATGCTTGATCTCCAACACACTATTGCATGGAATTTTTCGAAGAGCTTACGCGGTTTCTGGCCCAATGCCAGACCGAAAACCTCAAAACCGCCCATTTTGCGAATGAGCTGGAAGGGCTGAAAGTCAAAATCAGTTTTGGAAAGGGCAATCCCGCCCGGGTGCCGTGGATTGCGTTGCTGGCTCCCGGCCAGCAGATCAGCAGCGGCATTTACCCATTCTATCTTTTTTATAAAAACCAGCAGCTGCTGATCCTGGCATTTGGCATAAGCGAAACGCTGCCTCCCGAAATTCCGTGGCGCCAGCCGGATGCGGAAACCATCGATAGCTATTTCAAAATGCAGGGACTGGGTAAGCCGGCGAAGTACGGTGGTTCCTTTGTTTTCCGGGTTTATGAAGCAAGAGATCTTGAAAAAGGGCAGATTGAAGCGGATTTAAACGAAATGCTCGTCATTTACAGTGCCACGCTGGCAAGCGGCGGATCTTCGGAGGACCGGCGCTTCAACTACCTCGCATTTTATGAAAAAGCAACGGCTTGTGGCTTGCAAATCGACGCGGATCTGGTACTCCGCTTCGTTGCGGCACTCATCGCAAAGCCGTTTGTGATCCTGACAGGGCTTTCGGGTGCGGGAAAAACACGGCTCGCACAGGCATTCGCGCAATGGATATCTGAAACGGAAGAGCAGGTTTGTCTGGTGCCGGTCGGGGCCGACTGGACCAACCGTGAACCACTCCTGGGTTTCCCCAATGCCCTTGAACCGGGCCAGTACATAAAGCCGGAAAGCGGCGTCGTGGACTTGCTCGTTGCCGCCGAAGCTAACGCCGGCAAACCGTACTTTCTCATTCTCGATGAGATGAACCTCAGTCACGTTGAAAGGTATTTTGCGGATTTTCTGAGTGCTATGGAATCGGGGGAGCCGATAAGGCTGCACAACGGAACTGCTGGCGACGTGCCGGCACGTGTGCGTGTGCCTTCCAATCTTTTCATTATTGGGACTGTCAATATCGACGAGACTACCTATATGTTCAGTCCCAAGGTGCTCGACAGGGCGAATGTGATCGAATTCAGTATTTCCAGCGAGGAAATGCGGACATTTCTGCAATCGGAAAGCAGGGCTGCTACCCAAAAGCTGGCGGCCGCCGGCGCCGATGCTGCGGAGGCATTTGCGGATATGGCACGCAGTATTCCACCCGACAGCCCGGTCCGGGAAGCGCTTGGCGATGAACTGCTTGCGTTATTTGAGATACTAAAACCGGCGGGAGCGGAATTCGGTTACCGGAGCGCTGCGGAGATTTTGCGTTTCGCCTCGGTGATCCATCAGCTTGGCGCCAAATGGCCCCTGCAAAAAGTGATGGACGCCGCGCTGATGCAAAAACTCCTGCCTAAAATATACGGCTCGCGCCGGAAGCTGGAACCGGTCCTGAAAGCGCTGGGAAGGCGCTGCCTGGCTGATCCGGACCTGCTCGAAGACTATCTCGCCAACAAAAAGGACCTTTCCGGCCCGCAGATGGCACATTATCCGGCGGCATTGGATAAAATCAGCCGCATTTACCGGAATCTGATCGACCATGGCTTTGCCAGTTACGCCGAAGCCTGATGGTAGGGAATGAGCTGCTGCTAACCGCCGGGACGGCCTCGGGCACTGTGTCCGTACGCATCATTGCGGAGGAGCGGGACGTGCCGACGATTTTTGAACTCGACGAATGGGAGGCATTCGAGCACGGCGAGGCACGCGTACAGCTCATGGAGGGCTGCTTCTACGAATATGAGGTTTCCGGGGATTACCTGCTCGCTCCCTCGCCAGCTGTGATTCCCTCCCGCATTAACCCGACGATGGGCAGGCTGACGCCGAATGTGTATGTGGGAACATTGACAATCGATGTGCTGCGACTATCGGACGGGGTTTCTTGCGGGGAAATCAAAGTTGAAATCCGCTCGAAGAAAGCCGGATATCGGACGGACTATCGACTGATGCTGGAAGGCATTACCGAGCGCTGTACCGATCTGCTGTTTCAGCATAGCGCGCCTGTCACCCATCCTTTTATCCCCGACTACCTGACCGATCCGCGAACCCTGTATCAGCGGTTCGCATTTGTGAATGCGGTGCTTACTAAACGCGATTTCGAAATAGCGTTTCAGAAGGTGATCCGCAACCCGATTGTGAAATGGGCAGGAGAAGGCGCTGAAAAGGATATTCGAAATGGCGGTAAGGCTGGCAGGAACACAATGGCGCAACTCGTCCGGCGCGGTAACCGGGTGGTACTTCCCGATGGCCACGCTCTGAAGAAGCGGCTCTCGTCGGTGCCTTCGCGAATGACTGTGATATCCAAAAAGGATTCCGCCGATACGCCGGAAAACCGGTTTTTGAAGCACGCTTTGGAGGTTTTCGCGGGTTTTGTTACACACATCAAGGGCCTTGCACCCGCGCTAAGCCGGTTGCATCAAGAGGCTGCATTGCTGGAAAATCAATTGAACCAGATGCTTTCTGCCCCGCTTTTCAAGGAAGTAGGAAAGCCGTCACGCCTTGCATTCAATGGCCAGGGCATGGTACGGAGGGAAGGTTATAAGCAAATCCTGCGCGCGTGGCTGATGTTCGACCTGGCCGCGCGACTGGTGTGGCGCGGTGGCGACGATGTGTATCGTGCAGGAAAGAAGGATGTGGCCGTACTGTACGAATACTGGCTGTTTTTCGAACTCCTGGATATCGTAAAAAGTGTGTTTTTCATTGAACCGGCGCATATCGGTGATCTCGTCAAACCTAACCGGAATGGACTGGGCCTTCAACTTAAACAAGGACGCCATCTTCCGGTGAGCGGCGTTTTCGACACGGGTTCGAGGAAATTAAATGTGGAATTTAGTTTCAATAGGTCGTTTTCCGGTCAGAGCGATTACCCGCAGGCAGGCAGTTGGACTACGGGCATGCGGCCGGATTTTACACTATCGGTTTGGCCGGCTGGCGTGTCCCAAATGCAGGCCGAAACCGAGGAACTGATCGTGCATATCCATTTCGATGCCAAATACAAAGTCGAATCGGTGGCCGGGGTGTTCGGGGAGCAGGAGGCTGTGCATTCGCCCCAGAGCGAAGCCGGTTATCAGCGGGACGATCTTTTGAAAATGCACAGCTACAAAGATGCGATCCGGCGATCCGCGGGTGCTTATGTGTTGTATCCCGGCCCAGCTGGCAAAGCGTACAAACGAAGAGGATTCCACGAGTTGATCCCCGGCCTGGGTGCATTCGCTATCCGGCCGTCTGAAACGGACAGCGGCCGTGACGAGTTAAAACGGTTTCTGACGGATGTCGTCGCACATTTCCAGAACAGGGCTTCGCAGCGTGAAAAGATGGCTTTCCGGAGTTTTGACATTTATAGCAACCGGCCGCCGGACGGAATGCGCGAGTTACTGCCGGAAGCATTTGGCAAAAACCGTGACCTTATTCCTGACCAGACTTTCGTGCTGGTAGGCTACTACAAAAACGACCGGCATCTGAACTGGATCCGGCAAAACAACCTCTATAACTTCCGCACCGGGGCGCGAAGTGGATCGCTTTCGCTGGGCGTGGCCGAAGTGAATGCGCGCTATCTGCTGCTGCACGGGCCATCTCAAACGACATCCGGAATGCTGTTTAAGATCCATACCAAATCTCCAAGGCTGTTCTCAAAGCAGGATTTGGCGGACAAAGGATATCCCGACCCTTCGCGTGAGTTTTATCTCGTGTACGGCACTGATCCGGAAGTCGAACCGGAGTTCGCGGGTATGCGCTGGGACGTGACCAAACTCTCGGGTTACCGCGCCAATCGCGCCTCGGGACTACCATTTTCGGTCAGTCTGACGGAGTTGATGAAAGTGTTGGTAAAATGACGGGCTTTTTTCGGTAGTATTTGCGGCATTGGTCTTTTCTTAAACATTATCTGAAAATGTTTACTGCTCCAATTCCCCATATCCGATGAAAATCCAAACACTGGTTGCTGCATTTCTGCTGATTTCACTCAACGTATTTTCCCAGGCCAGACTGAGCATTGTCTTCATTGGCAACAGCATTACCCAAGGCAAGGGCGGCGACAACGGTTTCCCGCCGCCGACGCATGCAGTCAACTACCTGAAAGCACAGAAGGGTGTCGATGATGTTTTGTTTGCCAACGTCGGCCGTAGCGGCTCCACCACCGTCGACTGGCTTCCGGGGACGGGCAAATACTTCACGCTCGCCACCACCGCTGCCGATAGCCTGTACCTACAAAAAGATCATCAGCTACTGTTTTCGATGAAGCTAGGCACCAACGACAGCGCCATCGAAGGTCCCAACGGATCGCCGGTTTCAAAAGAAAACTACAAAAAGAATGTACAAACGATCGTCTCGGAGCTCCTGAAACGGTACCCAGGTAGCAAGGTGATCATTCACCACCCGATTTGGTACAGCACCAATACCTACAACCGCTCCAAATACCTCGCGGAGGGGCTAGAACGGCTGCAAACATACGTTCCCGAGCTCGACGCGCTTATCAGCGAATACAAGACCACCGAGCCGGGCCGCGTCTTCAAAGGCGATACCAAAGCTTTCAGGTATTTCAAAAAGCATCATCTCAAACTCTTCAAGCCGGAAAACGGCCAGCAGGGCGTATTCTACCTGCACCCCAACGTGGAAGGCGTTGCCGTGCTAGGCGAGTTCTGGGGCAAATCGATCAGGAAAAATGTGCTTTAAAAGGTGATGCGGTTAGAGATCGTTTCGATCCCTAACCCTTCCTTACAGGCCGGAGCCCTTTCATTGCTTTCAGGCCGATGGAGGGGTTTTGTGCCGGAAGGGTCAGAAGTTTTTCTTCCGTTTCCGGCGCGGCGGTATATTCGCGGTGGCCGGCCAGGTATCGCTCGATGATGAATGCCTCTTCGCGCTCGAACTGGACGGACGGTTGGTTAATGAGGCCCGAAATGTTGTATAGTTTTTTATGCCAGATCAATGCTTTCAGGTCGCCGTCGAAGTGGTAATGGTTCTCAAAGCCGCGGTCGAACTTGAAAACGATCGGCTTGCCGGCATTGCCTAGCAGGCTTTCGGGCGTCCCCGTAAGCGTGATGGGGATGTACGTTTTCTTGTCGTAAATAAATCCTCCGTGGGTGTTTTTGATATATTCCCGCATTTGCCGCGGCGCGTCGCCTACCAGCAGCACATCCACGAGCAGGATATGTTCGGAAGCGTAAAATTGCCCGGGGTTTTGGATCAGCGGAAGTTGGGAGATTCGGATCATGAAGTAACTATTCCTTGGTATTGGCGTAAAATTAGGTAACAATCCTATTGGTACAATCATTTCCAGTGAGCGCAGGACAGGCAGGAACAATTTTTACAAAATCATTTGTAGCAGTAAATCCGACGGAATATATTGAGCGGAAATAATCTTCACCATGGTAAAAACATACAGATTTATCGCCCTCCTCGGCGATGGCCGCGAGCGGTACAGTGACAAGGAATTGGATGCAGAATGGCCCACCGAGCCGATCGTAATCGATGCGTTCGGGTTTTCGGATGTGTACAGGTACTCGGGCGTAGTTTTTCTGAACGAAGAGTGGTTTGCGAAGTATAGCAAAAACTGGCGTAACGATACCTCGGAGATCGATAAGCTGCTGGTTAACCTCGTTAAATACGCGGTCAAAGACGTTCATTCCGAGAACCTGGCAAAAATTAAGAACTACCTGGCTTCGCCTCCCGAAACAGTGGGGGAAGCCGTGGCGCTTTGGAGGACGTTCTATGATCCGTCCCTGAAGACCATCTGATTTCAGGAATAAGGTGTCGGCTGCCGGCCCTCGCCATTGCGGCGGGGCCGGGCGGATGTTTATAAAAATCACACAGCCCTGGTGCGCACGTTTCCGGGTGTGAGGCCGGTCTGCTTTTTGAAGAAAATATTGAAATAGGCGGGATATTCAAAACCCAGGCTGTAAGCGATCTCGGACACATTCCAGTTGGTGTGGTTGAGCAGCGCCTGTGCTTCCTTGGTAATGCGGGCCGAAATGTGTTCGGTCGTGGTTTTTCCGGTAATCTCCTTCACCGAACGGTTCAAATGGTTGGCATGCACCGAAAGACTTTGTGCATAATCATTGGCCGTTTTCAGGCGCAATGCGTTCTCGGGCGTGTCAATCGGAAATTGCCTTTCGAGCAGTTCCATGAATAGCGAGGTGATCCGCGCCGACGCATTCGTTTGCCGTTCGAACGTTTCCGCAGGCTGCATTTTCATCGCTTCATGGATGATCAGATGCAGGTAGTTGCGCAGCATGCCGTATTTATGCGGATAGTCCGACTCGATCTCGGTCATCATTTTCCGAAATAGCATCGAGAGTTCCTTCTGTTGCTGCTCATTCACGAAATAGACCGGGTTTGCACCGATTTTGAATAGCGGCGAATCTTGTAAAAAATCCTTACGCTCCGCCGGATGCACGAAGGTTTCGGTGAATAATGTAAACCAGCCCAGCTGCGATTCCGAGATGGCTTCCCAGGAATAAGGCACCATAGGATTCGAAAAAAGCAATGCAGGCCGATCGATTTCAATCCATTTGTCGGCATAATGCAGGCGGCCGGTGCCGATGATGAAGGACACTTTATAAAAGTCGCGGCGGCTGTAAGGGGTTTTTTTGTAGCACGAGTTTCTTTCAAACACATTGAAATGTCCTATGCCGGCATTGTTCAGCGACAAATCCGCCGGGTTTGCCTGCGGCAGACGACGGTAAAACTCCTGGATGGATTCGGTATGGCTCATAGTGCAATATTATAAAATTCAAATAGCAGAATGGTCTGGGAAAGTTTCGGAAAGGGCCTGATTAATCACTTTTTAATTTCGAAGCGGCCCTTCCTTTTCACAGTGAGTGGACTATTGGAAATGTGCTTAAATGGATCACACGGGTAGTCCGAAGCGGATGTAAATTTGATCTGATTTCACTCATTTCATATTAGCTATGTCCCACCGAAAACCAACCAGTGAACTAACCCCCCAAGCCTTTGCGGCTGTGCGGGAAATTGAAAAGTATGTGGCTTCGACCGGCCTGGACAAAATGCATTACAAGCTGATCAAAATCCGCGCTTCCCAGATCAACGGATGCGGGTTTTGCCTGGATATGCACGCACGGCAGGCCCGCGAGCTCGGCATGAGCGAGCAGCATATATATATGTTGAGCGCCTGGCGCGAGGCAAATATTTACACGGAAGAGGAGAAATCCATTTTGGCCCTTACAGAGCAGGTAACGCTCATCCACCGGGGAGGCGTAACCGACGCAGTGTATAACCACGCCGTGGAGCTGCTGGGCGAGGAGTATACCAAGGCTGTGGTGATGGGCGTCGTGGCGATCAGCGCCTGGAACCGTATTATGATTACCGACCAGGTGGCCGTCAATGCTCCGGCTGCCCATGCCGTTGAGCGTCATGTTTAACAGTCGTGCTATCCAGATGAGCTCACAGTCGGAGAAGGCTGACTTGCTCAAAAAGCTGCATCATAGCGGTAAAATGCTTGTTTTGCCCAATATTTGGGACGCAGCTGGTGCGGTGCTGCTCGAAAGCCTGGGTTATCCGGCCGTTGCCACCGCCAGTGCGGCCATTGCCCGCGCGCACGGCTACGAGGATGGCGAAAGGATCCCGTTCGATCTGCTGCTGGCCATTGTCGGGCAGATCGTCAAATCGGTCAATGTGCCGGTTTCTGTCGATATCGAAGCGGGTTACGCAGCCGATAATGAGGTATTGAAATCCAACATCCGCCGACTGATCGCCGTCGGTGTGGCGGGCATCAATATCGAAGATACCGACGTCCTTACCCGCGAATTGGTGCCGATGAGCGAGCAGGTGGAGAAACTGAAACTGATCGGGCGTGTGGCCGACCGTGAAAATGCCCGGCTGTTCGTGAATGCCCGCACGGATACTTTCCTGGTAAAGTCCGATTTGCCCTCGGACCAGAAGCTTGCGCTGGCGATAGAGCGGGGGCGTGCGTATGTAGAGGCGGGTGCCGACGCTATTTACCCGATTTTCGTAACGGAACAAGAGGCGATCAAGACGCTGGTAAATGCATTGAAAGTGCCGGTGAACATTCTGGCCAAAAGCGATGCGCCCGATCTGGATGTGCTGCAAAAGCTGGGTGTGGCGCGGGTGAGCTTCGGGCCCAACGTACACCGGGCTACGTTGCTGTCGATGGAGGCATTACTCAGAAATGTAAAGGAAACCCTGAGCCACCGGCCGGTTACCGCGCTGCTTATGTGACCGAAAGATGATTTTTTTGTATACTAATGAAGTCTCCCGGCGGCCGCAACCGGGAGATTTTCTATTTTTAGACCAAAATTAGGGTTTAATTTGTGCCTATTATTCAACGGACGTAACCGGTAATCACGCTCAGCGCTATGCAGGAGGACATTCTTTTCCAGATCAGCAACAAGTTAAAAGAAGTCAGAAAAAGCAAAGGGGTTACCCTTCAGGAGATTGCCGATGAGGCTGGCGTGACCAAAAGTCTTGTGTCCCAGATCGAAAACAGTCGTACGATTCCCTCTTTACCGGTTATGCTGGGGCTGATCAAGGCATTGGATATTGACCTAAATGTGTTTTTCAAGGATATTATATCAACGGCTCCGGGCGAAAACGTGCTTGTCCGGCGGAAAGAGGAGTACCAGCCGTTTACGAAGGAAAATGCCAAGGGTTATTTTTACCAGCGCATATTCAGCAAGCAATTCAAGGATAACCATATAGATGTCGTACTGCTGCGGCTCGAAAAGGATGCGAAGCGGCCGATGGTCCGCACCAATGCATTTGAATTCAAATATGTGCTTTCCGGAGGGGTTGAATACACCGTCGGAAAAAATAAGTACATCCTCAACCAGGGCGACTCGATGTTTTTTGACGCCAATGAGCTTCATAACCTCAAATGCCACGAATGCAGCGAGGCTTTGCTGCTGGTTATCTACTTCTTCAACGAGGCGCAGTAGCGCTGTTTTGTTAAATCTTCTTGTTAAATATTAATTAACATTTGCTTAACCTGTGACTGGTTATGGTTTACTAGTTTTGCAGTGATCACAGTTTTAGTGTGCCAAATTTTTAATATTGCTTAACTTTTTCTTGCAGGCGTGTGTATTTTACTGTATTTTTCGGCTGTAAACCAATGCAAGGTGCAGGAATGAAAAAGTGCATAGTTAAATTTTACTAAACTTTCTTTGGTTTGAGCCCGTGCTGCCGGAATGCCGGGAGTGCTTATAGAGAAGTTCAGTATTAGTTCACCAATTATACCAAGTGAGATGTCGATAGAACTGGTAGTTTTCGATATGGCAGGTACGACTGTCAGGGATAAAAATTTTGTAGGGATTGCGTTTCAGCAAGCGATGCTGTCGCAGGGGTACGAGATCGCGATTGAGAACATCAACCCGCTGATGGGTTACGAAAAGCCTTTGGCGATTAAAATGATGCTTGAAGTACGTGAGTCCGATAAGTCGAAGATAACTAATGCGCTTGTGGAAGCGATCCACACGCATTTTGTGAATGGGATGATCGAATTTTATCAGACGACTACGGAGATAGCGCCGCTGCCGCACGTGGAAGAAACTTTTAGCGCGCTCCGGGAAGAAGGGATTAAAATCGCGCTGAATACCGGTTTCTCGCGCGACATTGCCGACGTCATCATAAGCAGGCTGGGCTGGGAAAATAAAATAGACTGCCTCGTAGCGAGTGACGAAGTTCCGTTCGGGCGGCCTTATCCGGATATGATCCGTAAAATCATGGCTGAGCTGGGCGTGGAATCTGCTGATCGTATTGCCAAAGTGGGTGATACCGAGGTTGATATCAATGAGGGGCTCAATGCAGGGTGCAAATATGTGATCGGGATTACCACCGGCGCGTTTACACGCGAGGCGCTGTTGCCGTACAAGCCCACGCACGTCATCGACGACATTGCGGAGGTGCGCGGCATTATCGCTGCGGGCCATGAAATGGCGGTAAAAGGTTAATTCGTTCACATTCATATCGGATTGAAAAGCATGGGTAAATCTGCGATTGTCATTGGCGCTGGGATAGTGGGGTTGGCAACGGCAAGGGCTTTGGCCACAAGAGGTTATAAAGTAACGGTGATCGAACGTTCTACACAGGCGGTAGGTGCATCCATCCGTAATTTCGGGATGGTATGGCCCATCGGACAGCCGGAAGGCGCGTTGTATGAAAGGGCATTGCACGCCAAAAGTATCTGGAAGGAAGTGTTGGCGGGTGCGAAATGCTGGTCACAGGAAGCGGGAAGTTTGCATATGGCCTACCATCAGGACGAGCTGGAAGTGATCCAGCAGTTTGTGGAGGTGAGCCCGTACCGGCCTGTGAGTTTTTTGAATGCCGAGGAAACGCTGGCGAAATCGCCTGCGGTGAATCCGGACGGACTGTTGGGGTCGCTGTATTCCGCAGATGAAATGATCGTCGATCCGCGAGAGGCCATTGCGGCTATCCCGGGTTACCTGACGGCGGCATTGGATGTGACATTCATCTGGAATACGGCTATTTCAAAAGTGGAATATCCCACGGTGTTTTCGGGTGAAAAAAGCTGGTCGGCGGACGAGATTTTCGTTTGCAGCGGACAGGATTTTGAAACACTTTATCCTGAGCAGTTCGCTGCGGCGCCATTGACCAAATGCAAGTTGCAGATGATGCGCCTCGAAGCGCAGCCCGACGATTGGCGCATCGGGCCGGCATTGTGCGGCGGATTGTCATTCATCCATTACCACGGGTTCAGGGCGGCGGCGTCACTGCCGGGCCTGAAAGCAAGATATGAACGCGATTATGCCGAATACCTGAAATGGGGCATTCATGTAATGGCTTCTCAGAACGGCCTGGGAGAGATCACGGTGGGCGATTCGCATGAGTACGCGCTTACTTTCGATCCTTTCGATCGGGAGTTTATCAATAAGATGATCCTCGACTACCTGGGCACATTCGCACAACTCAAATCGCCCAAAGTGTTCCAGAGCTGGCACGGGATCTATCCTAAAATGACCAATGGGGCGACGGAGATTGTGATGAGGCCTGAGAGTGGTGTAACGATCATCAACGGCCTGGGTGGAAACGGCATGACCCTCTCGTTCGGTCTTTGCGACGAAGTAGTTGGCGGAACTTACCGATCTTAAATTTTTGATATATGCTTGCAAAAGTTTCCTGCGCGCTGGCGGCCGTTTCGCTTACGCTGGCCGCATTTCATGCCCCTTCCCGGCAAACCGGCACCGCTGAGCAACCGGCCGGTATCGAACATGTGATTGTGATCGGCGTCGACGGGCTAAGTCCCGACGGTATCCGGAAAGCCGAAACGCCGAATATCGACCGGATGGTGGCCAATGGGGCCGTCAAATGGAACGTGCGTACGGTGCTTACCTCGGCAAGCAGCCAGAACTGGGCGTCGATGATCATGGGCGCAGGCCCCGAGCAGCACGGGATTATCAACAACGATTGGGAACTGGACAAGCACACGCTCCCGCCCATCGCGCAGGAAGCGGACGGGCGCTTCCCAACCATTTTCAGTATTCTACATAAAGCAAAACCCAAAGCGGAGATCGGTGCCGTGTACCATTGGGGCGGATTCGGAAGATTGTTCCAGAAGAATGCGGTGAACTACGACAAGCATTTTTCAACGGAGGATTCTACCGCCACAGATTTTATTCAATATATCAAAAAGAAAAAGCCGGTACTGGGTTTCGTGCATTTCGACCACGTCGACCACGTGGGGCATCACGACGGACACGGCACGGTGCAATATTACCAATCGGTTGCGAAGGCGGATTCCCTGATCGGGAAGATTCTGACAGCTATCAAAGATGCCGGTATCGCCGATAAGACGCTGGTTATCCTCTGGGCCGATCATGGCGGCGTCGGTAAAGGCCACGGCGGGGCTACTCCGCAGGAGGCAGAAATAGCCGGGGTGTTTTATGGCGCCGGTGTGAAGAAAGGTTATCTGATCCGGCAGCAGGTTTATACTTATGACCTGGCTTCGACGATCGCATTCGCATTGGGAGTAGAGCAGCCTTACGCATGGATCGGTCGGCCGGTGAAGCCGGTTTTCAATGGAATGAGCGAGCCTAAAAATCTATGGCTCGGCGAAAAACCGTAGATTAGCTCAACGCATTTAAACCCTGTAACCCTGCGCATGGCAGCTGTACACAACCGAACGGAAGGCGACATTAACTTATCATCCGCGCGTCAGGACTGGTATGCTGTCGTGAGCGATCCCGAAACCGCGGGTTACCTGCACGAGGACGCCGAATATTTTTTGCATCAGTCGCTGTCGACGCCCTGCCTGGACGTACTCGCTTCCTGCGATGGTATTTACCTTACCGATGTGCAGGGTAAGCGTTACATGGATTTTCACGGCAATAATGTGCACCAGCTGGGCTACCGGCATCCATATGTGATCGAAAAGCTGAAAGAGCAGCTGGATATTCTGCCGTTTTCTCCACGCAGGTATACCAATGTTCCGGCCATTGAGCTGGCCAAAAAACTCGGCAGTCTCATGCCCGGCGACCTGAACCGCGTCCTTTTCGCGCCTGGGGGCACGTCGGCGATCAGCATGGCTTTGAAACTCGCCCGCATTGTCACGGGAAAGCATAAGGTCGTCTCGCTGTGGGATTCCTTTCACGGCGCCTCGCTGGATGCCATTTCCGCAGGCGGGGAGCTCGATTTCAGGAAGGATATGGGCCCGCTGATGCCGGGTGTAGAGCGCATTCCGCCGCCTATGACCTACCGCGGGCCATTTGCCGCAGCAGGCAATGGCGATATGCCTTATGCCGACTATCTTGAATACGTCATTGAAAAAGAGGGTGATATCGGAGCGTTTGTCATCGAAACCATCCGCAATACCGACGTGCAGATCCCATCGCAGGCCTATTGGGCGCGCGTACGGGAAATTTGTACGAAACATGGGGTGCTGCTCATCCTCGACGAGATCCCCATCGCATTCGGGCGCACGGGCCGGATGTTTGCATTTGAGCATTATGGCCTCGAGCCGGATATTGTATGCCTGGGCAAAGGGCTTGGCGGTGGTGTAATGCCAATGGCCGCCATCGTAGCACGTGACCGCTACAATGTGGCGCAGAGCGTGTCGCTGGGGCATTTTACCCACGAGAAAAGCCCGCTCGGCAGCGTCGCTGCGCTGGCTATGCTGGAATTTATCGAACAAAACGACCTTCTCGGCAAGGTGAATGCCGACGCGCATTTTATGCGTGAAGAACTGGAAAAGCTGAAAGTGAAATATCCGCTCATCGGCGAGGTCCGGGGGATCGGGCTTTTGTGGGGTGTGGAATTGGTGAGGGACCGCGAAACGAAGGAGAAGGCGGTGCAGGAGGCGGAAGCCGTCATGTACGAATGCCTTAAAAAAGGTTTGAGCTTCAAAGTATCGCAGGGAAATGTGGTACAGCTTTCGCCGCCCCTGATCATTACCCGCGAACAGTTGAAGGAAGCATTGCAGATTTTGGAACGGGCCATCGAAACGGCTTCGGTTTTGGTATAAAAACGCAAAAAATGACCTTATGCGCCTGAAAGAAGCTCTCGCACGATCGAATACGTTTTTCATCATTTGGGCTGTTGTCGCTTCCTTCGGGACTTATTTCTGCATGTACGCCTTTCGCAAGCCGTTCAATGCAGGGCTTTACCATGGGCTTGAACTCGGTGAGGTAAGCTACAAGGCGGTCCTGATCATCTCACAGGTAGCGGGCTACACGCTCTCCAAGTTCGCGGGGATCAAAGTGATTTCGGAGCTGAAACACAATGCGCGGATCAGGCTGGTGATCGGGCTCATCTTGCTGGCAGAACTGGCGCTGCTTTTCTTCGGGCTGGTGCCTTACCCTTACAATTTTATTTTCCTTTTTATGAATGGCCTCCCGCTCGGGATGGTGTACGGAGTGGTGTTCAGTTTCCTGGAAGGCCGCCGGTTTACGGAAATGCTGGCCATGGGCCTTAATATCAGTGTGGTAGTAGCCTCGGGTATTCTCAAAACTACTTACATCGAAGTTCACGCTATTTTTCCCGGCATCACGGAGTTCTGGATGCCGTTTTTGATGGGTTTGCTTTTCCTGCCGCCTTTTCTGATGTTCGTATGGATGCTGGCCATGATCCCGAAACCGACCGCGGAGGACGTGGCCTTGCGCACGGAACGTGTGCCTATGACGGGCGGGGATAAGCGGCAGGTCATGCGGCAATTCGGCTTCCCCATCGCCTGCCTGGTTATTTTTTACGCCACGCTGGTGGTCGTGCGCGACTTCCGCGACAATTTCACGATCGAGATATGGAACGAGATCGACTCGCATTGGGGGAGCAGCGTGCTCACCACCACCGAAATGATCACCGGCATTGTGGTGCTGGTCATTATCGGCGCACTGGCGTTCGTGCGGGATAATCTGACCGGTTTCCGGCTTGCCTACCTGATCCTTTTCGGGGGTGTTATCCTGATCGGCGTGGGGACGCTGCTGTTTGAAAAATCGGTGATCAGCGGTTTTTACTGGATGCTGCTGGTGGGACTTGGTTTGTTTTTGGCCTATACGGTGCTTCAAACCGTCGTTTTCGAGCGAATGATCGCATTGTACCGCGTAAAGGCCAATGCGGGGTATTTCGTGTACATCTGCGAGAGTATCGGCTATATGGGCAGCGTGGGGCTGCTGCTCTACAAGGAGTTTTTTATGAAGGACCTGAGCTGGTCGCGGGTGCTGATGCAGTTCTCTTACCTGCAATTCGTTTTGGGCCTCCTGCTGCTGGCGGCCAGTAATATTTACTTCGATAAGTACCGCTCCTCAGACAAAAGCAGGGCACCCCTTGCTGCTGCATAGTCTGCCTTAATGGATGGGCATAAAAAAAGGAGGAGCAAGCGCCCTCCTTTTTAACATCTCAATTTCACCTTTCAATTTTTACTAAAACCTATTTTGTCGTTTTAAGCTCCACGATGGCCGCTTTCTGAGCGGGCGTTTGTGTACTATATGGGTTCACTTTTGTCGCTTTCGGTGGTGCCGGTGTTTCTACCACCGGGGTCGATGCCGGCAACGTGTTCTTGATTGTAGTGGTTGACTTATTATCGTCTGCAAATGCAACTGAACTGGTCAATGCGATAACGCTAACGAGGGTTGTGATCAAAGTTTTCATAGCTCCATTTATTTTGTTTTCTTGTCTTTGTCTTATTTGATGATGCAAATATAAATGGGATTTTATGAATGGCCACCTATTTATTCAATGAGTGATCAAACGGCTATGTGAATGGTTTTTATTAGTGATGAGTGATTTAAAGGATTTTATGCACTTTTTAGAATTGAAATATTCAAATACGGCCCAACACGCTAACGAGATGGTTTTTATTTAAAAAGTACAATATTCCGGTTTGCGGTAAGTAGTGCTCAGCAGTGTGAGCAAGTGTTCGGTAGCGTAGCTATTTGGTCTTGGCTTTAATCAAAATATAGTCCACATCGCCGCTTTTCGAAAATGCAGAGATCTGGGTATATTTCTGGTAATTCTCCCAGGTTTTTACGCCTTTCTCATCGACTTTTGGCGCAATGTTCTCCGTCAGGTTGAGCAGTCCCAGGATAATGCGGTCCTCAAATTCGTAGTCGGAGAGTTTGTTCAGCCTGATCTGGTCGGCAATGTCGTTGATATAGATAATTTCCACCTTGCCCTCGCGGTAGGTCACGCGGGGGCATTTCTCGCAACCGGCCTGCTCGTCGCTGTAATAGCTTTCCAGCGTGCCTTCACCCAGCACGGCGGCTACTTCCTGCTGGCTTCGGAATGCGACTTGCGGGAGGTCCAGCGCCACGGTTACGGGCGCATTCTCATCGTGACTGTCCAGCACATAAAATTTGACAAAAATGGCAATGAGGATTACAACGAATGAAATGAACTTCCAATTGGCCCATTTGCGTCTGACGGAGGTTTGTTCCATGAAGGTGGCGTAGTTTTTGATTGATCAGGGTAATAACTTTCGTATACAACCACGAAATATCATGCCAGACTCATTGAACCGGATGGTCATCACCCCGGAGCTCAACTACGACCAGCTCACGATCCCGGAAGCAACGCTTATCCAGCAGCAGCTTCGCGGGTATTTAAGCCTGGAACCTTTCCCAAACGACATTAAAACAATTGCAGGCGCGGATATTTCCCTGGCGCTTTATAGTGAAACCGTTTACGCCGGACTGGTGGTACTAAGCTACCCCGACCTACAACCCGTGGCCTATTCGCTGGTGAAAAGCAGCACCATATTTCCTTACGTGCCCGGCTACCTCGCATTTCGCGAGATTCCGGCCATTTTGAAAGCCTATGAACAGCTTCCGGTGAAGCCGGATGTGGTCATGTTTGATGGGAACGGCATTCTGCACGCCCGCAGGATGGGCATTGCTTCGCATTTCGGCGTGCTTACCGGGGCGGTGACAATGGGTTGTGCCAAGAAAAAGCTTGCCGGACAATACGACGAGCCCGGCAAATTAAAAGGGGAATACAGCTATGTGACCGACAGGGGAGAGGTGATCGGCTACGCAGTGAGGACCAAAGATCATGTCAAACCGGTCTTCATTTCTCCCGGCCACAAGATGAGCCTGGAAGACAGCCTCACCTTCGCGCTGAAATGCACCGGCAAGCACCGCCTGCCGGAGCCCACGCGCCACGCACATGAGTACGTGAACAGGTTCCGGATCGGGGCGCTTGCCGAGGGGTATCATGAAGTGGATAGCTGGAAGCTATTTTAAAGATTTATCAATCTCGTTAAGCAGATACTTCTTGGGGTCGGAGTCGTATTCCCAAAACATCACGCCGGCGAGCTTGTTGGCCAGCACATATTTGCACTTTTCCCTTACCGACTCCTCGTCGTCATAGCTCAGTACGTCGCCGGTTTCTGCATTGAGCAGGTAGGGCGCCTTGGCCACGGTATCGCGGTATTCCTTGTAGCCTTTTTTATTGACCAGGCTATCCTTGATGTAGGAGTAGCCATCGATGTATTGCTGCTTGATCTGTTTTTGCCCAAGTCCTTTTTCCAGCTTGGCCACGGTGAACATCCGGCCATAGAACGGAAGCCCTACCACCAGTTTCTCCATCGGAACTCCCGCTGCATGGAAGCCTTTTACGGCATTATCCACGGATTTGGCCGTTTTGTAGATTTTGGAAGGGTACAAGCTTGCGTGGTGCACGGCGGTGTCCCCCTGGAACAAGTCGTAGGTCATCAGGTTCACGTAATCCAGGTAGCGCTGCGCCTTGTCCATTTCGGTCGCTTTCAGGAACTCCACCCAGCCTGCCACGGCGGTGGTCAGCAGCTTTTTCTTACCGGTTTCTTCTTCGAGCAGGTCCAGCTCATTGCGGATCGCGTGAAACATTTCGGTATAGTTCTGCTTGTCTTCCGGACGGTAGACATTGCCTTCTTCACCGGGTAGACCAGGGTATTCCCAGTCGATGTCCACGCCGTCGAGATTGTATTTTTTGATAATCTCCACACTGCTTTTTGCGAATACCTTGCGCGACGAGTCCGTCAGAACGGCATCCGAAAAGTGCTCGCTCCACGCCCATCCGCCGATCGAGATCAGGATTTTCAGGTCGGGATTATCGGCTTTCAGGAGGTTGAGCTGGCGGAAATTGGTGGTGTCGGTTTTTTCGTTGCTCAGAAATGCCTTGCCATCTTTAATGTCGATGAATGCATAATTGATGTGCGTGAGCATTTTGGCATCGATATTACCGGTATTGAGCAATCCGTGGAAACCGCCGACGTAGCCGATCACGACGGGTCTTTTGGTGGAATCCGCATCCCCTTCGCCGTCCTTTTCGGATGAGCAGCTGTTCAGGAAAAGCAACGGTGCAATGAGGAGCACGATCAGCAACGCCGTGCCGATGTTCTTTTGAGTAGGGATTAGGCGCATGGTATTGGTTTTGGTTTAGAAGGGTTAAAGTAAATACACCTTCAAATCATCTCCTAATCCTGCACGGGTGGCGAGAGCTTTTGCAATGCCTTATTGAGGTTAATGCCCTTGCCCAGCACGCCTTTGAAAAGGTCTCCTTTCTTTTCCAGCCGCCCGAAGATGTTTTTGATTGTAAAGTCTTTCGGGCTGAGGCCATGCTGCACCTCGCCCCAATCGAGGGGTGTGGAAACCGTGGCGCCAGGCTTCGGGCGGGCACTGTACGCACACGCGAGCGTCTGCCCGATGCGGTTTTGCAGATAGTCGACGTAGATCTGGTTCTTTTTGCGTTTCGAGAGCGAACGTTCCAACGTGGTGAGTTTGGGGAGGCGCTCGGTAACCATGTGCGCGAGTAACTCCGCAAAGTCGCGCGCCTGGTCGTAGTCGTATTTCTTGCCGAAAGGAATGTATACATGCATGCCGCTCGCGCCGGAGGTTTTGCAGAATCCTTCCACCTCCATTTCGTCGAGGATTTGCTTGATCGTCAATGCAACATCGATGACGTCATCGAAGGTGTTTTTATCCGACGGGTCGATGTCCATGACAATCCAGTCGGGATTGTCGAGTTTGTTGATGGTCGAGTTCCAGGGATTCATTTCAATGCATCCCAGATTGGCGATGTAGAGGAGACTTTCTACATCGTTTACCACATGGTAGTTCACCATTTTCCCGGTCGACTCGGCCAGTATTTCAAAAGTTTTGATCCATTCCGGCACCGAATCGCTGGCATCTTTCTGGAAAAAGCCTTCGTCTTTGATCCCGTTAGGCTGCCTGCGCAGCGAGAGCGGCCTGTTTTTCATGTAGGGCAGGATGTAGGGCGCGATATTGCGGTGATAGTCGATCAGTTCGCCTTTGGTAATATGCTCGTCCGGCCAGTAAACCTTCTCCGGGTGGGTAATTTCCGCTTTCTTTTTCATGATGCTTTTCTTTTGGGTGCAGACAGACTTTCCTTCAACTGGGCCATCAGGTCGCGGCTTTTCGAATGCACGACTTTCATTTTAGTAGCAGCCGGTTTTTTGCCTTTGGCCTTCGCCATGATCAGTTTCAGCAGCTTTTCATTATAAGTATCCTTGTAGTTCGAAATATCGAAATCCGTCGTCAGCTGCTCTATCAGCTGTACGGCCATATTCATTTCCGCGGGCTTGATCTTTACATCCGCGATATTCAGTTCTGCGGGGTCGCGGATTTCTTCGGCAAACCGGATCTTGTTCAGGATCAGGAGGTCGTTCTGGGGTTTGATGAGGACCAGACTTTCGCGGTTGCGAAGCACGTACGTGCCGAGGCCGCATTTGCCGGTCTTTTTCAATGCGTCGCGGAGCAGCGCATATGGTTTCGCGCCCGATTTTTCGGGTTGGAGATAGTAGGGTGTTTCGTAATAAATGCTATCGATCTCCTTTTCCTCCACAAATTCCGCGATTTCTATAATCTTGGATTTTTCGGGACTAGCCTTTTCAAAATCCGTTTCATCCAGTACCACATAATTGTCTTCGACCTTGTAGCCGCGTACAATGTTCTCCCATTTCACTTCACGGCCCGTGTTGGCGTTTACGCGCTGAAAATGGATGTTGGCGTGGTCTTTTTTGTCCAGCATGTCGAGATCCAGCTCGCTCGCCTGGACGGCACTGAAAAGTTTGACGGGGATATTCACGAGGCCGAACCCGATCGCCCCGGACCATATTGCTCTCATAATGTTGTCGTTTGATAACCGTTTCAGACAAAATCCATGCCGTTCCGGCGCGAGAGCGAACAGGGGCGCATTAATGGCTATCGTCCCACGCGGATTACCCATCATCATTTTGATAATACTTCCTCAAAATTGGACACCGCAATTCGATTGATGGCACTATTTCAATATTTCCTGTAAATTTTTTAAATAAATTTCCAAAGTGCTTGTAATCAACATTTTGTATCCCTATATTCCTAATAAGTTACCACGTAAGCCTCCCAGAAATATCCTTATACGTCCGTTGTGTCCGGGAACCTGGCATGTATTTTTAAATAGTGCTTCCCGAAAACAATTTCACAACAAGACTAACTCTTTAAATCGATATACTATGGTAGCGACACTAGGTAACAACCCAGCGAAAAGCTTGAAACCCGGCGCAGTGCTTACCGTCACAGGTGCCAGATCTGAATCGGAAGCGCAAAGAGAAGTGGCTGATTTTCTACAATTGAGTAACCGGACCGACCTTGGCTATTTCCTTATTTCGAAGGATTACTTCCTGCTCTACCTGAAATCGGGAAGTTCGATTAGTGGAATTGCATAAGCATTAATTTTTTATTCAAGAAGGACATGGTACAGAAGGGTACATTCAAATTGCTTGGGCAAAAGCTCATTAACATTATCATCCATAAAGAAGACGTTCTTAAAATTACTCCCAATAAAAAAGGGCAGGGCTGCATCATCCACCTTAAGAACAAGGTGCCTTATGCGGTCAGTGAAAGTGAAAAGGAGGTACAGAAGAGGCTCAATTGGGTAGCAGCATGATCTTAGGTATGTTGCCATGAAAATAGAAGCAGGCTCCGGTGCGTAACCGGGGCCTTTTTTGTGTGCTGCCATCGAACCCGCCCGGCACAATCGGTGTTAGACCAGTTACCGGATTTCTCCACACCACAATTTCAATGTCCAAAAAGACTTACTTTTTTCTGATCCTCATTCTGGGGAGCCTGACTGCGCTTGGCCCATTTTCCATCGATATGTACCTGCCCGGGTTTCCGGCCATCGCGCGCGACCTCAATACCACCGCTGCAAAAGTATCGCAGACTTTGTCCGGATATTTCGTCGGAATTTCGCTGGGCCAGCTGCTTTATGGCCCGCTGCTCGACCGTTTCGGCCGTAAGAAGCCGTTGTTCATCGGCCTGGCGGTGTACATCCTGGCCTCCGCGGGATGCGCCCTGGCGACGAGCGTCGAGCAACTGATCGTGTTACGCATTATCCAGGCTGTCGGCAGCTGCGCCGCGACGGTCGCTTCGGTGGCGATGGTCCGTGACCTATTCCCGGTAAGTGAAAATGCCAAGGTGTTTTCACTGTTGCTGCTCGTGGTAGGCTTTTCCCCGATGATCGCCCCGACCGTCGGCGGTTATGTGACCGACGCATTTGGCTGGCATGCCGTGTTTATGATTTTGACCGTGATGGGCGTGGCCATTCTGGCTGCCACCGCATTGTGGCTGCCCGATAGCTACAAGCCCGACAAAACCTTGTCCCTGAAACCGAAGCCCATTATCACGAACTTCCTCGAGGTGCTCCGCGTGCCGCAGTTCTATACTTATTCCATTACCGGGGCCGTCGCATTTGCGGGTTTGTTCGCCTACGTATCCGGTTCTCCCATTGTTTTCATGGAGGTATTCAAAATCGATGGCAAGGTGTACGGCTGGATTTTTGCATTCCTTTCAGTCGGTTTTATTGGTTCCGGGCAGGTGAATACTTTAATGCTAAGGCGGTTTACCAGCGAACAGATTGTGAATGTGGCGCTGATATGCCAGGCTGTAATCGGCCTTGCTTTCCTCGCAGCAGCGCTGAATGACGTGCTGACGCTCACTTCCACGCTTGCATTCCTGTTTCTTTTTCTCTGCTGTGTGGGTTACACCTATCCCAATGCAGCCGCGCTTTCACTGGCACCGTTCACGCGTAATGCGGGAAGTGCTTCTGCGTTGATGGGTGCATTTCAGATGGGGGCCGGTACGCTGATTTCCATTGCGATCAGCTTGTTTGAAGAGCCTTCCGTC
The DNA here is from genome assembly GCA_001898145.1 of Dyadobacter sp. 50-39. Taxonomy (GTDB): domain Bacteria; phylum Bacteroidota; class Bacteroidia; order Cytophagales; family Spirosomataceae; genus Dyadobacter. Next base: position 106,239 of record MKSR01000024.1, on the reverse strand, counting down.
ATTCCCATGGTGGCGGCTATGGCGGGCTCGGCTACGCTGGCGCTGATTGTGCTGGTGATGGGCAGGCGGTTTATCACCGGGAAAGTGGAAGTACAGCAGGGAGCGGATGCCAGTGTCATGCATTAAGCGGCCGGTTTATTTAATTTGTGAATGGATTACTTTAAAAGACTACTCGAATTACTCAAAATAGAAAGGGAAGAAGATAGGCAATCGTACCAGCGATTGATCGAACGTTCTTCCGTTTCCGAACGCCGTGCCAGCGGACTGGCCTGGTACCCGATCGCGATCCGGGGCCAGGAAATGAGCCGGGGCGATTACCTCACCGTGGAGGTGGAGCGCACCACGCACCAGGACTTGCCGCATCAGCTCCGGTTTGGGATGCCTGCCGTTTTGTTCAGCAATCATGAGCCTAAAAAGGACCGGGTCGAAGGGGTGATCTCGCACCAGGGCGGCAACCGGCTGAAAATTACTTTGCGCACCGACGAACTGCCCGAATGGTCGCGGGACGGGAAGCTGGGTATCGACCTGCTTTTCGACGATAACAGCTATGACGAGATGCTGTCGGCATTGAAAACCGCGGATTCGCTCGCTTCTTCGGAGAAAGAGGGCCACTTGATCAGGGTGCTGACCGGCGAAAAGGCGCCTTCATTCGATAAAGACATTTACCCTGTTACCCTTCCCAGGTTGAACCTTTCGCAGCAGCGTGCCGTGCAGAATATCCTTTCCGCGCAGGAGCTCGCGACCGTGCACGGGCCTCCGGGTACGGGCAAGACCACGACATTGGTGCAGGCGATCAAGGCATTGGTTAAAAAGGATAACAGGCCGATTCTCGTGGTTGCGCCGAGTAATACCGCCGTGGACCTGCTGAGTGAAAAACTCAGTGAGGAAGGGTTGAATGTACTCCGCGTCGGAAACCCGGTGCGCGTCTCGGAGCGTTTGACAGCCTTGACGCTGGATAGCAAAATGGCGGCCCACGCGAGTATAAAGGACATTAAGACCCTGAAAAAGCAGGCCAACGAGTACAAGAACATGGCGCACAAATACAAACGCCATTTCGGGAAAGCCGAGCGCGACCAGCGGAAAGCACTGTTCGACGAGGCGCACCGTATTATGAAGGAGGTCGCGAATATGGAGCAGTATATTATTGATGACCTGCTTACTAAAACGCAGGTCGTGACGGCCACGCTCGTAGGTGCCAACCATTTCACGGTCCGTAATATGAAGTACCGCACTGTGGTGATCGATGAAGCCGGGCAGGCATTGGAGCCGGCCTGTTGGATCCCGATCCTGAAAGCCGAGAAGGTGGTTTTCGCGGGCGATCACCTGCAGTTACCACCGACGATCAAATCCGATGACGCTGCCAGGGGCGGGCTGAGCACGACTTTGCTCGAAAAATGCGTGGCATTGCACCCCGGGTCGGTGGTGCTGCTGGAAGAGCAGTACCGGATGAACGAGGCCATTATGGGCTATTCTTCCAGGGTTTTTTATGATGGCAAACTGAAAGCCCACGAATCGGTGGCGGGGAGGATGTTATTCCCGGGCGAACCGCCGCTGGCATTTATCGATACGGCGGGATGCGGTTTTGATGAAAAACTGGAAGGTACCAGCTCCACCAACCCGGAAGAAGCTGTATTTCTTTTCAAGCATTTGTCCCAACTCGCTGCGGAATTTGCAGCGGTTAATCCCGAGCAGGAAGCGTTTCCAAGCATCGCCATTATATCCCCTTACAAGGAGCAAATCAATATTCTCAAAGATCAGCTCGCCCACGCACCTGATTTGAAACCCTATCTGGATAAGATAGCCGTTAATACCATCGACAGCTTCCAGGGGCAGGAGCGGGATGTGGTGTACATCAGCATGACGCGCAGCAATACAGAAAGGCAGATCGGCTTTCTGGCCGACATTCGCCGGATGAACGTGGCCATGACCCGCGCACGCAAGAAACTGGTTGTGATCGGCGATAGCGCTACGCTTTCGGTATTACCGTTTTATGAAAATTTCATTGCCTATGCCGAGGGCCTGAATGCCTACCAAAGCGCCTGGGAATTTTCGGATTTGTAACTATGTGATGAGCGGATTTTCTTTTCAAAGCAACCGGATTATCTTTAAACGCATCTAGCAGACACGAAGACTTCCATCCGACTTGCTGAAAATCCTATGCTCAAACAGTTCCTTCTCACGTTTTGTCTGATTGTAACTATTTCCCTCGCAGCCCTCGCGCAAACACCATCCGGCGGCGTCAGGGGTATTATCAAAACCAAAAAAGGGGAGCCGCTTCCATTTGCGGCCATTATCGTCAGAGGCACCTCGGTCAGCACCATTTCCAATGAGGAGGGCCGTTACCAGCTCGACCTGAAACCCGGGTACTACGAGGTGATTTTTCAATACCTCGGTTATAAAACCGGACAAAAGGGCTTCACCGTGGAGGATAAAATGCTGACGTTCGACCTCACGATGGAAGAGCAGGCCCTCAGCCTCGGGGAAGTACGCATCGGCGCCAGGGACGAGGATCCGGCATATACCATTATGCGCAGCGCCATTGCCAAAAGCCGCTATCATTTTCTGCAAGTGGATGCCTACACGGCAAAAGTGTATTCCAAATCGTCGTTTGTGGTCCTGGATTTACCGATGGAGTTCCTCTACAAAAAGGAATTGAAGGAAATGGAGAAGGAAACCAATTTTAAAAAAGGTGTTCCGATGCTGAATGAGACGGTATCAGAGGTGACGTTTCGGCAGCCTAATGTGTACAAGCAGCGGGTAGTGGCCACGCGGAGCAGCATGGACAAGAATATGGCCGATCCGAATATGTACCTTCTCGCGAGCTTCTATCAGCCGGAGGTCGTGAAAGCCGTGTCGCCGCTTTCGCCGCGCGCATTCGCCTATTACAAATTTGAGTACATGGGCGCTTTCCGGGAGAATGGTATCGAAGTGAACAAAATCAAAGTAACGCCGCGTAACTGGGGCGAGGGCGTTTATCGTGGCACGATCCAGATCATCGAAGGCGAATGGAGTATTTACAGCCTGGATTTGCAGACGGTCAATACCGGCTTCCGGGTGGACATTAAGCAGGTTTACAGCCCCGTACAGGGCGTATGGATGCCGGTCAATCAGCAATTTCATGTGCAGGGAGGCATCTACGGTTTCAAGGGTAAAGCCGATTTCGTGATTTCGCAGTCGTTTACCAACGTCAGAATCAACCCCACTTTCAAACCGGATATTGTCGTGATCGACGACAAGAAATATGCCAAGGAAGCTAAAAAAGTGCAGCTGACCGGACGCGAGATCAAGGCGCAGCCTATGGAGGAAGTCGTAAGCAGGCAGAAGGCGTTCTCGGCCAAAAATCTCCGGAAAATGATGAAGGAGTATGAAAAGCAGGACCTTCGGGAAAAGGAAAAGAAAGGGGAGGATATCGACCTAAAAATGAGCCGGGAGGATTCGACGCAGGTGGATTCGATGGCTACCAAACGGAGTGCCGCCTTCTGGGATTCGCTGCGGACGGTGCCACTTACGGTGGCGGAGGTGAAAAGTTATACGCGGCTCGACAGCCTGGTGGTGATGAACGCAGGGTCCGAAAAGCAGAAGGACAGTTTGAAAACCAGTAGCGGAGACACAACGAAATCGAAGAAGGGAACAAAGTTTGACTTCGGGGGTTTGCTTGTTGGGCATCATTTCCGCCTTGGGAAGGAAAGCCCCTATCGGCTGGATTACATCGGCCCGTTGCCCGGCTTGGAGGTGAATACTGTGGAAGGATTGGTGCTGAACGGAGCAGGGTTGAAGTTGAGGCATGCAGGCGGGGAGCGTAAGCGAGCAATGGGCTCGGAGGAAAAGGCAGGGGTGGTCAGCAAGGGCCACGAATGGTCGGTGGGAGGGTTGACACGCTACTCGTTAGGGCGCAATAAGTTACTCCTGACCGGCGTGGGTGATTATAGTTGGGCGCGTAATGTGCTTAGTATCTCAGGCGGGCGGGGCATTGCCCAGTTTAATGCAGAAAGCCCGATGCACCCGCTGCTGAATACACTGACGACGCTGTTTCTTGAGCAGAATTTTATCAAGGAATACCAGAAAGATTTTTTTCGGATTGATTTTAAAAACAGTCGGGAAAACGAGCATTTTGAGATCAAAGCCAATATCGAATACGCGGATCGTTCGGCATTGCCGAATCTCGAAAGGACTTCGGGGTACCGCTGGATCGACTGGAAGCGTCGCGAGTTTACTTCCAACATTCCCGATAATGTAGAGAACCGGACGGATGCCATGGCATTGCCGCCGCCTATGCAGCGCCACCAGGCATTGACCGTCGGTGTAGCTGCTTCGTACAAGCCGTGGCAGAAATACCGTACGCGAAACGGCAAGACAACCTACTATGACGACGATTCACCTAAATTTTCCATCGGCTACCGCAAAGGCATCCGCAGTGTATTCGGCAGCGATGTAGACTACGATTTCGTGCGGATTGGTTTCGAACACGGCTTCGAGACCGGCATTCGCAGTAAATTGCGCTACAAACTGGCCGTCGGCTCGTTCCTCCGGCGTGACAGTCTGCAGTTTCCCGATTACCAGCATTTTGCGGGCAACCGTTTCTTTTTCCAGCTCGGTGATCCCGTCGGTACATTCCGCATGCTCGACTACTACAAGTACAGTACCTCTGCGGGCTTTTTCGAAGCGCACGTTCTCAGCGAGCTTCGCCAGTTTCTCCTGACCCAGATCCCCTGGTTCCGTATTCTTGGAGTAAAAGAAAATTTCTTCCTGCATTACCTCGCCACCCCCGATTCGGACAACTATGCCGAGCTCGGGTACGGTCTGGACATCGGCATCCGCTTCCCGCTGCGTGTGGAGGTAGCCAACAGTTTCGAAGGTTTCAAGTACAAACACACCGTTTTCAGGGTTGGCACGACGATGAATATTGGTTGGGGGAAGGATTAGAGTTTTCGACTTTTTGGGAATGGATTCCTAAAAAGTCGGGTCTGAGAAAATTTTGACCGGTGTGATCAGATTTTTTTCCACCGGTGGATTATCTTTACCTCATTAAAATCTCCTGATAAAATACAACCTCACCACAGGATCGGGCATAGCTCTTCTGTGAAATCCCGGGCCTACGGCTTTGGGAAATTTGCTACATCCAAAATTTTATCAGAGAGAAATGGAAAGAATACAAAAAATAGCCGTGATTGGCGGCGGAGGGCGTACTGGTCAATATCTTGTCAATCAGCTCATCGAAAAAGGTTACTCCCTTAAATTGCTGCTCAGGCATCCTGAGAATTTTACCATTCATAACCCGTTGATCGAGATCGTTCATGGCGATGTCCTGAATCCGCAGGCGGTACGGAGTCTCGTGGAAGATTGTGATGCCGTCCTCAGCACAGCGGGGCAACGGCAGGACGAGCCGCTGGTGGCAAGTCAGGCAACGCTCAATATCCTCGGTGCCATCGGAGAGAGGCCTGTGCGGTACGTGGTGCTGGCCGGATTGAATGTCGAAACGCCGGATGACCGGAAGGGCGAGGAGACTGCGAAAGCTACGGAATGGATGCGGGCCACATTTCCGGCCATTCACAACGATCGCCAAAAGTCGTACTCGATCCTCGCCGAAAGCAATGCGGAGTGGACGATGGTGCGGGTGCCGTACATTGAATTCAATGGAAATCGGGCAGAGGTGAAGGTAAATGCATTTGATTCACCCGGAGCGAAGATCGATGCGGCGGATATTGCCGGCTTCATGATCGACCAGCTTACGGATGATACCTGGCTGCGCAAGGCGCCGTTTATCTCGAATTAAAAAGAAATGGCCGGCAGAGGAATTTGCCGGCCATGACTCATGTATGACTTTCCGGTTTAAACCAATGCATTCCAGAGGATTTCCGCCGGATGCAATGCTTTCCGGCCGGTACCGTCGTGGATTTGGTGCCGGCAGCTGGTACCCGGTGCGGCGATAATCACTTCTTCGGGTTGCTGACGCACGGTAGGGAACAACACCAGCTCGCCGATCTGCATCGAAATGTCAAAATGCTCCTTTTCATAACCGAATGACCCCGCCATTCCGCAGCATCCGGACGGGATCAGCTGTACCGTGTAATTTTCAGGCAGCGATAGCATTTTTTTCGTCGGTATCACGCTCGAAATGGCTTTCTGCTGGCAATGTCCATGCAGCTTGATCAGCCTTTTTTCTTTGGTAAACTGGCTTTTTGAAATGTTTTTCAACTCGATTTCACGGGCGATGAACTCGTCGAACTGCAATGCATTCTGGGCGACTTTCTTGGTATCTTCCACCCATTCATCACTCACCAGATCGGGATATTCGTCGCGGAACGTCAGGATCGCCGATGGTTCGATACCCACCAGCGGGGTGTCGTGTGAGATAATGTCTTTCAGCAGACGGATATTTTCTTCCGCAATTTTCTTCGCATCTCTCAGCAAGCCTTTGGAAAGCTGTGGTCTGCCGGAAGGTCCATGGTTTGGGATAATCACCTCATAACCCAGCTTTTCCAACGCGAGGATCGCCGTTTTGCCAATTTCAACATCGTTATAATTGGTAAACTCGTCGCAGAAAAGGTACACTTTCCGCTCTGATTTCGGAGCGCTTTTCTTCCGCTGATCATACCATTTTTTCAATGTCGTGCTGTGCAGCAGCGGCATGGTACGCTCCGGGTGGAAGCCTACGACCGTGTTCGCGATTTTACGGAGCGGCGCATTCTTGAAAATCAGGTTGTAAGCCCATGGAACGTAACTGGCGAGGCCGGTCATTTTGGAAAAGTTACCAATGAGCCACGAGCGTACGGGTATGCCGTTGGCGTCGTGGTATTGCTGCAAAAACTCCATTTTCAGTTTCGCAACGTCCACATTGGAAGGGCATTCTCCCTTGCAGCCTTTGCAGGCGAGGCAGAGGTCGTACACTTCCTTGATCTCCTTGTTGTCGAAACGGTTTTCCTTGGGCGAGCGCGTGAGCATTTCGCGCAGGATGTTAGCCCGGGCGCGGGTGGTGTCCTTTTCGTTGCGCGTCGCCATGAAGCTCGGGCACATGGTGCCGCCGCTCAGGTGCGTTTTCCGGCAGTCGCCTGAGCCGTTGCATTGCTCGGCATGTTGCAGGATATCCTGGTCGTAGAAACGGAAGTTGGTTTTAAATTGGGGCGTTTTCTGATCGGCTTCGTAACGCAGGAACGTGTCCATCGGTGCCGTATCCACGATCTTGCCCGGATTGAAAATGTTGTTCGGGTCCCAGGTTTTTTTGATGTCCTTGAAAAGCTGGTAGTTGTGCTGGCCCACCATTTTCGGGATAAACTCTCCGCGAAGGCGGCCGTCGCCATGCTCGCCGGAAAGTGAGCCGTCATATTTTTTCACCAGGTCGGCAATTTCCTCCGCGATCATCCTGAACTGCCGGTGCCCCTCACTGGTTTTGAGGTTGATAATAGGCCGCAAATGCAGTTCCCCGGAGCCTGCGTGCGCATAATGCACTGCCGACATGCCGTGTTTTTTCAGGATCTCGTTGAACTCGCGGATGTATTCCGGCTGGTCGTAGACGTCGATCGCCGTGTCTTCAATCACCGCCACGGCTTTTTCGTCTCCGGGAATGTTGCCCAGGAGCCCAAGTCCTGCCTTGCGAAGCGTCCATATCTTTTTGGTATCGTCCCCGAACAAGAGCGGGTAGTGAAAACCGATGCCGGCTTCTCTGAGCTCCTTTTCCATTTCTGCCGCCAGCAGTTCCACTTCCTCTTTGGTTTCCCTCGAAAGATCGACAACGAGGATCGCCGGGAATTTGCCGTCAGGTTTATTCTTTACGAAAAATGCATTTTTCCGTTGTTCCACATTGGTGGCAGCGCATTCGAGCACGTACTCGTCGATGAGCTCCACGGCGTGCGGGCCGTATTTGAGTGTCAGGATGGTTGCCCGCAATGCTTCGTCGATGGTGTCGCAATGCACGCACACGAGGCCCTGTGTCTTAGGCGGCAGCGGCACCAGGTTCACCTTGATTTCCGTCAGAAAGCAAAGCGTACCTTCCGACCCCGCAATGAGGCTGCACATATTGAAAGGCTTGTCCGAACCGGTGCCTGTGGTATAAGGCTCCATATTGAGCAGCATATCGAGGGCATAACCCGTATTGCGGCGCTCTACCGAGGGTTTCGGGAAGTTTTTCCGGATCTCGGCCTGGTTCTCGGGTGAATTCAGGATGGCGTCGGTTTTTAGGTATATCTTATCCAGCAGCGATGCGCTGCCGTTTTTCTGCCGAGCACTTTGGAGGAATGATTGCAGGTCGTTGCTGTTCACCTTCTTGAATTCCACATCGCTGCCGTCGGCCAGAATAGCCTTTACTTCCAGCAAGTGCTCACGCGTGCTTCCATATACGATCGAGTTGGACCCGCAGGAATTGTTACCGACCATCCCGCCGATCATCGCGCGGTTCGCGGTGGAGGTTTCCGGGCCGAAGTATAGTCCGTAAGGTTTGAGCGCCATATTCAGCTCGTCGCGCACGACCCCCGGCTGCACGCGTACCCAGCGTTCCTCAGCATTTATTTCAAGTATTTGATTGAAATTTTTCGAAACGTCTACTATTATACCGTTACCTACTACCTGGCCTGCCAGCGAGGTGCCGGCAGTGCGCGGAATAAGCGAAACTTTCTTTTCCGTAGCATACGAAATGAGCGTTTTCAGGTCGCCGTGCGATTTGGGGATCGATACGGCCAGCGGCATTTCGCGGTAGGCAGACGCGTCAGTTGCATATAACGTCCGCATGGTATTGTCGTAAAAGAGGTCACCCTCAAGGCGTTGTGCAAGCAAACTCAGATCTGCATCTGATACTGGAGACAGGGATGTCATAAATGCAATTAACGGGAAAAATAACGGATTCAAAGTTACGCACAACCGGGAAGGAAGTCCAGCAAAAAGTTGGGGAAGTGCGGCGGGTGGGTTAAATGTGTATTAAAAAAAGTGGCCTAAGTGCCTGTATTTGTACTTCTCAAATATGGGATTTGGACTTAAAATGGATATGTAACCGCTATTTGAAAATTTAATCAGTTTTCGGCTACATATGTGGCTTGAGTGTATTGCATTATCCGGCTATTTTATATTATTTTGTATAAGGTGTGGTGTGAATTTTACATTTTTTCGCGCTAAAATTCATTAAAAATGCATTTTTGAGCCGTCAGGCGCATTTTTGGAATGGAGTGTCGAAGGGATGTCAAAATGATACAACATCACCGCTTACAGACCTAATTATATCTAACCTATGATGAATTTATCCTTTCATGTACTTCGTCAGCATGAGCAGCCCGACTCGTGGGCCCCTCGCTCCAAGACAAAACCATCCCTTTTAAAATTCAGGATTTTGGCCTTGCTGATCGCGATCTGCGCGACGAGCGGACAGTTGCTGGCACAGGAAATCAACGTGACCGGTAAAGTTAGCGACGCTAAAACCGGTGGTATTCCAGGTGTGACCATTACGGTAAAAGGAACCACAAAAGGAACCAACTCCGATGTGGAAGGTAATTACCAGATCAGCGTCCCTGCCAATGCGACACTGACTTTCAGCGCGATCGGTTACGAAAGCAAAGATGTGGCGGTTGGCAACAAATCGGTTGTAGACGTGCTGCTTTCAGAGGACGTCAGGGCTTTGGAAGAAGTTGTCGTGGTGGGTTACGGTACCGTAAAGAAAAAGGATGCGACCGGTGCAGTTTCGGCATTGGGCTCCAAAGACTTTCAAAAAGGTATCGTGTCCTCGCCCGAGCAGCTGATGCAAGGCCGCGTGGCCGGGGTGCAAATCACCCAGTCGAGCGGTGAGCCGGGTGGCGGGATTAACGTACGTATACGGGGTACGTCATCTGTTTTGGGGGGTAACAACCCGTTGTTCGTTGTCGATGGTGTGCCATTGAGCGGCGACAATACTTCCAGCGGCGGCGACAACCAGGGTGTGGGCCGTCAGCCTGCAAAAAACCCGTTGAACTTCCTTAACCCGGACGACATTGCGAGCATGGACATTTTGAAAGATGCCTCCGCAACAGCGATTTACGGTTCCAGGGGTGCAAACGGGGTCGTGTTGATTACAACTAAAAGAGGCCGTGGCAAAGGATCACTGGATTACGGCTACTCGTTGGGTATCAGCAACATCACCAAGAAATACGACCTGCTCAATGCAGCCGAATACCGTGCTGCGGGCGGCCAGGACCAGGGTGCCAATACCGACTGGCAGGACGTGCTGTTCAGAACGGCGCTGACGCACCAGCACAACCTCTCTTACGGCGGAGGCGACGCTTCGGGCAACTACCGCTTTTCAGTGGGTTACCTGAATCAGGAAGGTATCGTGCAGACATCCAGTATGAAACGGTACAGCATCGGGTTTAATGGTCAGAAAAAATTCATCAATGACAAACTGACCATCGGAAGCAACCTGAACTTCGCCAATACGATCGATGCCGGTGTCCCTATTTCAGAAAACATCGGTTTCGAAGGGGATCTCATGGGTAGCATTCTGAAAGCCAACCCGACCCGCGCCGTGTTCAATGCCGATGGTACCTACAATCAGGTAACCAATTCGGAACCCAACCCTGCGGCGTTCGTAAACCTTTCGAAAGACCGGAACAATACACTCCGCGCACTGGGTAATATCAATGCGGAACTGGAAATCTTTAAAGGATTGAAGTTTAAGACCGTATTGGGTTTTGATAAATCCATGGCTTCCCGCAAGCAGGCATATTCCAAAGATCTTTATGTGACTGGTATCCGGGATCTCGGACGCGCTTACATCCGTGATGTGGAAACGAACAACCAGCTCTGGGAAAACTACTTTACCTACGAAAAGGAATTTGGTAATGTATCACTGAATGCCTTGCTGGGTTACTCTTACCAAAGCTTCGAGATTGGTACAAAAAATGTGACAGCAACCCGCTTCCGTACCAACAACCTGGATTTGATGATCAACAACCTCGGTATTGCCGGTACCGTCACTCCGAAGGACGAAACTGCCGTAGGTTCCGTGGGTTCCGTGATTCAGAATTCAAGCTTCGTAAAGGATGAACTGCAATCGTATTTCGGTCGGGTGAATCTCGGTTTCGGGACTAATTCAAAATACCTGTTCACTGGTACACTCCGCGTGGATGGTTCTTCGAAATTCGGTGGTAACAATAAATATGGATACTTCCCGTCAGGAGCATTTAAATGGAAACTGGTAGAGGAAAACTTCATTTCCAAAGATATTTTCACCGACCTGTCCGTTCGCATTGGTTACGGTTTGACTGGTAACCAGGCAATCCCGCACAATGTATACGATCGTCGCGACCGTTATGGTGATTATTCTATTAATGATACAGGTACCAATATTTCAGGAGGTGGTATCAGCGCCGTTGCGTTCAACAACCCCGATCTGAAATGGGAATCGACGGTAGCGTCTAACCTCGGTATCGACTTCTCATTCTTCAAAGGCCGCCTGGGTGGTAGCATTGATCTTTACAACAAAAGCACCCGTGACCTGCTTTTCAAAGTAGTAGCGCCGCAGCCTGCACCGAACCCATTCGTGTACCGCAACTTGGATACCGACATTCAGAACCGTGGTATCGAGCTTTCATTGAACGGAGCAGTGATCGACGGAAAGAAATTCTCATGGGAGGTGCTTGTGAATGCATCTTACAACAAGAATATGGTAAAAGACCTTGTAGGTACCTATAATACCGGCGAGATCAACGGGCAAGGCCTTTCAGGCGCGTTTGCGCAACGTCTGGCTGCGGGCCAGCCATTGTTTGCATGGTACCTGCGCGAGTTCGGTGGTTTTGATGAAAACGGAAACTCCATTTATCCCAACGGTGACGTACAGCAATTCCTTAACGGAAAAAGCCCGCTGCCGAAAGTCAATGCAGGTTTGACCAACAATTTCCGCTACGGGAATTTTGACCTGAATTTCTTTTTCAACGGGGTGTTCGGAAATTATCTTTACTCCAACACAGCCAACGCATTCTTTACGCAAGGCTCGTTCAACAACGGACGTAACGTAACCAAGGATGTGATCGGTAATGGTGAAGGTGCGCTTAATGCGCCGGATGTGTCTACGCGATTCCTGCAAAAAGGTAACTTTGTAAGATTACAAAACCTGTCGCTCGGCTACCGCGTTCCTCTGAAGGCCAACAAAGTAGTCAACAGCGCACGCCTGTTCATCACAGGCCAGAACTTGCTGACGATTACCAAATACAAAGGCCAGGATCCGGAAGTGAACACAGACAAGCAGATCGAAGGCATCCCGTCATTCGGGATCGACTACACTGCTTATCCGAGAGCGAGAACGTGGACGATTGGTGTTAATGTGTCATTCTAATTCAGTCAAATCTTACGAAAATGAAAAAAGGTATTTTATATAAATCGTTGGTGGCTGGGGTGGTCGTGGCATTTATGTCAGGCTGTACCGACCTTGTAAACGACGAAATGGATTCTGTGGTGGGCCAGGTAGGGGCCGAGGGTTTTGTGAAGGTGAATGTGCCGGAAGCACTTGCATCGGCTTACAAAGACCTCTCTACCTATTCCGACCAGGCCGGTATTTACGCATTGGGCGAACACGTGACGGCAGAGATGATCCCGCCGACCCGCGGTGTGGACTGGGGTGATAACGGGGTATGGCGGACACTCGATCAGCATACTTGGGATGCTTCGCACTCATACATTCTCAGTGCCTGGAATGCATTGAACCAGCGTGCTTACCGTGCGAACGAGATCATCGCTTCCGACCCCAACGCCAGGCAAAAAGCCGAAGCGCAATTCCTGCGTGCCTACAACATGTTTTGGGTAATGGATTACTGGGGCGTGGTACCGTTCCGGGAAGTGACCCAAGGGCCTGATGACCTGCCCAAGGTTTTCACCCGCTCGGAAGCTTTCGATTTCATCGTGAAGGACCTTGAAGAAGCGCTGCCTAACCTTCCTAAAACAGGACCTTCGGTAACAAATGGTGTTGCTTCAAAAGCGGCGGCCAACTTCCTGCTCGCGAAACTTTACCTGAACAAAGGGGTTTACAAAAGCGCCAAAGCGGAAGGACCATATACTTTCGACAAAGCAGATATGGACAAAGCGGTAGCGTACGTAGATGCGATTACTGCGGATGGCTACTCGCTCGAAAAGGATTACTTCACGGCATTCTCGTCCGCTGCTAAAACGGAGCCGATTTTTGTCGTACTGGAAGGAACAGCCCAAAACCGCTGGTTCATGACGCTCCACTACGATCAGAATCCGTCGGGTTGGAACGGTTTCGCCACTTTGGCTGATTTTTACGACACATTTGAGTCGAAAGATAGCCGCATCGGAAAGCCGGCAAAGAAAGATGGTTCACAGTACTCAGGTATCGGTCTTGGTTTCCTGATCGGCCAGCAATACAATGACAAGGGAGAGGCGATCAACGATACCCGTACCCGCAAGCCGCTGCAATTCACGCGCGACGTGCCTTTGGCAGGTGCTGCCACTGACAAGGGTATCCGTGTGATCAAGTACCACCCGGCCAACTCAGGAAAATACATTCTGATGCGTTATGCGGAGGCCTATCTGATGAAAGCCGAGGCATTGCTGAGAGGCGGAAATGCCGGAGCGGCGTTAACGCAGATCAACACATTGCGTGCATCGCGTGGCGCCAGCGCATTGGGGGCGTTGAACGAAGAAAGCCTGTTTGCGGAAATTGGTCGTGAATTGTACTGGGAAGGATTTAAAAGAACAACCGAGATCCGGTTTGGTAAATTTACCACGGGTGAAGGTGTAACGGTGAAAGAAGCCTATACGGTGCTTTACCCGATTCCCTCGTCGGCGTTGGTATCCAACCCCAATCTCGTTCAGAATCCGGGATATTGATAAAATTCTTAGTTTAGTATGGTCAAAAATGCTCGAAACCCATCGAGCATTTTTGTTTTTTAATGTTTAAATGAAAGTTGTAAGAAATTTGGCGCTGGTATGTTTGCTGGTGACTGTTTGTTTGGGGTGTGGTTCAGATAATGCAGCGGAACGCACAGCAGAAAAATACCTCGACGCATTGCATGATAACCAGGCGAAGGTCATGCTGACGATCGGCGGAAAGGCGTTTTATCCCGGTGAAAGTGTTTTTACCTGCCAGATGCTGGCTTCCAGCAATGTGCTGAGCCTTACACTGATCGACCAGTTCGACGGCCGGACAATGATAACCCTCGCCGAAGACGAGTGGTACCGCAAGCAGCCCTTCATAGGAACCGTTGAAGCAGGAGGGAAGGGAGCTACCAGCCTTAAAATCGGGAAGCTCGCCGACAGGCAGAAGCTGATCGGGGAAGGTTACATGATGACAAAGGGTAGCATTTCGGTTGTTACATTCGACAGGGAAAAAGTGATTTTTGAAATAAAAGGAGAGGTTGGCCCTTACAGCGACTTCCATGCGCCCGATAAGCTGGCGCCGCTGGAAGGTATCGTGGTTTGTAAGAGGCCGGCGGTGAGCTTCGGCGACGTGAGCGAAAAAGAAGTATTTGGTTCTACGCATTGAAACTAATGACCACAAGAATTTTTAAGGTACATCAGGCGATTACACTGCTTTTTCTCCTGGTATGCATTTCCTGCAACAAATCCGATGAACAGCCCGACGGCCTTTTCCAGGCACTGGAAGCTTCGGATACGGGAATAAATTTCGTTAACAAGGTCGAGGACCGGGAAGACATCAACATATTCAACTACCGCAATTTTTACAATGGCGGCGGCGTCTCGATCGGCGATATCAACAACGATGGGCTGCCCGACATCTACTTCACCGCCAACATGGGTGAAAATAAGCTGTACCTCAATAAAGGCAACTGGAAGTTTGAAGACATTACCGCCAAGGCGGGTGTAGGGGAGCCGGAGAAATGGAGCACGGGAGTGGTCATGGCCGATGTGAACGGCGATAACCTCCTCGATATATACGTATGCAATGCGGGTTATCAGAAGTTTTTGAACAAGCAGGGCAATTCACTTTACATCAACAACGGCGACCTCACTTTCACCGAATCGGCCAAAAAATATGGCCTCGACGAGGCGGGTTACTCCACCCACGCAGCATTCCTGGACTATGATCTGGATGGCGACCTGGACTGCTATGTGCTGAACAACAGCTTTATCCCGGTTAATACACTCAATTATGCCAACGACCGCAACCTGCGTGCCAAGGACTGGCCGGTGAAGGATTTTCTCAAAGGCGGCGGTGCGAAACTGTTCCGTAACGACGGCGGCAAGTTCCTGGATGTGAGTCAAGAGGCAGGTATTTATGGCAGCCTGATCGGTTTTGGGCTGGGGGTCACCGTGGGCGATATCAACGGCGACCTTTACCCCGACATTTACGTTTGCAACGACTTTTACGAGAAGGATTACCTCTATATCAACCAAAAGGACGGCACTTTTTCGGAAGAACTGGAAAAGCGCATCAAGCACACTAGCCTGGCATCCATGGGGGCCGACCTGGCGGATATCAACAACGACGGTTATCCCGAACTGTTCGTGACCGACATGCTCCCGCGGGACGAATACCGGTATAAAACCACCACATCCTTCGAAAACCACTACCTTTTCAACCTGAAAAAGGAGAAGGGTTTTTATAACCAATACATGCAGAACAGCCTGCAATTCAACAACCAGGACGGGACATTCAGCGAGATCGCCAACTACTCGGGCGTGGCCGCGAGCGATTGGAGCTGGGGTGCACTGCTTTTTGATGCCGACAACGATTCCAAGACGGACATTTACGTGTGCAATGGTATATACCATGATATTCTGGATCAGGATTTTATCGACTTTTTTGCCAATGAGGTGACCCAGAAAATGGTGATGTCCGGTGAAAAGCAGAACATGCAAAACATCATCGACCGCATGCCGTCGACGCCCATCGCCAACAATTTCTTTCACAATGAAGGAAACCTGCAATTCAGGGAAAAAGCGAAGGAATTCGGTTTCGGCAAGGCCTCGTTCTCCAACGGCGCGGCTTACGGTGACCTGGACAATGACGGCGACCTGGACCTGATCGTCAACAATGTGAACGAGCCTTGTTTTGTGTATCGGAACAAGTCGGAAGCACGGCCGGAGAAGAACCACTACATTAAATTCAGCTTGAAGGGAAGTGGCATGAATACCCGCGCCATCGGTTCCAAAGTGGAGGTCTACGCGGGCGGACAGGTGTTCAGCAAGCAGGTTAACCCGTCGCGCGGCTTTCAGTCGAGTACGGAATATCCGCTAACCATTGGATTAGGGAAAATCACGACCATCGACTCGGTGCGGGTGTTGTGGCCGACCAGCAAGGTGACGACCTTAAAGAATGCAAAAGTGGACAGCCTGCTGACGCTTTCCATGGATGAGGCGAAAGACCTGTACCCTGGCCCGGTAACGCGGAAGGGGCAAATGCTGACGAACGTGCCTGCCAAGGGCCTGGGTGCACACCAGGAAAACAGATACGAAGACTTTTATAATGAGCGGAATATCCCCATTATGCTATCGCAGGAAGGCCCGAAGGCAGCCATCGGCGATGTAAATGGTGACGGGCTGGATGATATTTACGTGTGTGGCGGCAAAGGCCAGGGCGGGCAATTGTATTTCCAGAAAGGCGGCCAGTTTGCGAAATCACCGCAAAAAGCATTCAGTGATCTGGCTGGCTTTGAGGATACTGCCGCATTGTTTTTCGACGCCGACGGAGATGGTGACCGCGACCTTGTGGTAGGAAGCGGCGGCAACGAAACCCTCGTAACAAGCCCCGACCTGCCCACACGTCTGTACCTGAACGACGGAAAGGGGAATTTTACGCTCAATAACCGCGCATTGCCGCCAAATGCAATGAATACCGCAGTGATCGTCGCGGAAGATTATGATCGCGACGGCGATATTGACCTGTTCGTCGGTAGCCGGAGCGTGCCGCGGGAATATGGTTCGAGCCCGTCCAGCTACATTTATCAGAATGATGGCAAAGGGGTATTCAAGGAAGTGGCGAAAGCAATAGCGCCCGAACTGGCCAAAGTAGGCATGGTGCGCGACGCTTCGTGGACCGATATCGATGGCGATGGGATCAAAGAGCTGGTGGTAGTAGGCGACTGGATGGCGCCCGCGGCATTCAAATTTTCAGATGGTAAGTTTGCCAGGGTCGCCACCGGCCTGGAAGGCTATACCGGTTTCTGGGGTTCGCTCAAAACCGGTGATTTCGATGGAGACGGTGACCAGGATCTGGTTTTGGGCAACATAGGAGAAAACTTTTCGCTCAAAGCGAATGCGGATTCGCCGCTGAAAATTTGGATCAACGATTTCAACAAGAACGGGACGATTGAGAAGGTTATTTCCAAGACCGTCGATTCCAAAGACCTGCCGGTGCTGCTGAAACGTGAAATGACCACCCAGTTCCCGTTCCTGAAAAAGAAGAGTATCAAGCATTCGGAATATGCGGTGCTTACCGTGCAGGACCTTTTTCCGGAAGATTTGCTGAAATCAGCGGTCGAAAAATCGGTATCATACCTGCAATCGGCTGTTGCGGTGAATGATGGCAAAGGGCAGTTCAAAGTGGTAGCATTGCCTTACATGGCGCAGTTCTCATGCCTCAACGCGATCCAGAGCGAAGATGTGAACGACGACGGGAAACCCGACCTGATCGTGGGCGGTAATTTCACGCATTTCATTCCGCAGCTCGGTAGCCTCGACGCCTGCCGTGGCAATGTGCTGATCAACAAGGGGAATATGCAATTCGAGGTTTTACAGGCTGTCCGGAGTGGCTATGCGCTGGATGGCGAAGTGAAGCAGATCAGCCCGATCAGCATTGCAGGGCAGCCTTACCTGATCAATCTGGTCAATGATGCCGCGCCGGTTCTATTTAAAATCAACAAACTGTAATGTGTTTTGCTGAATCTCAATTCATTTGAAAGCCTGCTGAAAAAGTGTTGGATGATCCTATTGACGGTGCTTGCCTTCGCCTGCGGAGCCAAAGAAGAACCGGTCGATTATGATTTCCAGCTGCTCACCGCCGACCGCACAGGCCTCGATTTTTCCAACACCCTTAAACCGACGAAGGATTTCAATATCTTCTATTATATGTACTTCTATAATGGAGGGGGCGTCGGTGCAGGCGACCTGAACAACGACGGCCTGGTGGACCTGTGCTTCTCCGGTAACCAGGTGCCTAACCGCATTTACCTGAACCGCTCGGGCCTGAAATTTGAGGATGTGACGGAAAAGGCCAATTTTTCCGCGGATAAGGGGTGGTCTAACGGTGTTTCTGTCGTGGATATCAACCAGGACGGTCTGCTGGATATTTACATTAGCCAGGTAGGCAATTTTGAAAGCATGAAGGGCCATAACCTGCTGTTCGAATGCCAGCGCATCACGCCGGAGGGTATTCCGGTTTACGAGGAAAAATCAAAGGAATATGGGCTCGATCTGGTTGTTTTCGGTACGCAGGCGCTGTTTTTCGACTACGACCTGGATGGCGACCTCGATATGTTCCAGCTCAACCATTCGGTACATCAGAACGGTACGTTCGGGCGGCGCGACCTCTTTAAAGACACCGTCCATCCGCTTGCGGGCGACAAATTGTTCCGAAACGAAAACGGCAAGTTTGTAGAAATCACGAAAGAAGCGGGCATTCACAGCTCCGCATTGGGGTATGGGCTTGGGCTAGGCGTTGGCGACGTCAATTTTGACGGCTATCCGGATATGTACATTGGCAACGATTTTCACGAGAACGACTATCTGTATATCAATCAGCGAAATGGGCGTTTCAATGATCAAACGGACTCAGCCTTAATGCATACCAGTCAGTTCTCAATGGGCGTCGATATTGGCGACCTCAACAATGATATTTTCCCGGAAATTGTTTCGCTGGATATGCTTCCTTCCGACTACGAGATCCTGAAAAAATCGGAAGGGGAAGATAGTTACAGCATTTTCAAATACAAGATCCGGCAGGGTTACAACTACCAGTTTGCACGGAATAACCTGCAATTCAATAATGGAAATGGCACATTCAGCGAGATTGGGGCGTTCGCGGGTATGCACGCGACGGACTGGTCGTGGGCGGCGCTGTTCACGGATTTTGACAATGATGGTTTGAAGGATCTCTTCATTTCGAACGGCATCCCGAAGCGTATGAACGACACCGATTACATCAAATTCGTGTCCGGTGACGTGGTACAGCAGAAGATCCGCGATAAAAATTTCGATGAGAACGACCCCGGCCTGGCTGATAAGCTGCCGGAAATCAAGCTGCCGAACAAGTTCTTCCGCAACCAGGGTGCACTTTCTTTCAGTGATTTAGCCAAAAACATCAAAAACGATCAGATATCGTATTCCAACGGCGCTGTTTACGCGGATCTTGACAACGATGGGGACCTGGATATCGTGACAAATAATATTAACGAGAAGGCGTTCGTGTATGAAAACCTGAATAATGGCAAGGCGGCCCAAAACGACTTTTTGAGGTTGTATTTAAAAGGTAAAAAGGGAAATCTGAATGCCATCGGGACGAAATGTCTGGTGTTTAAAAAAGATAATGTGCTGAGCTACGAGAAATTTCCGGTGCGCGGTTTTCAGTCGAGCATGGAGGTGCCATTGAACATCGGGTTCGGGAAGAAGGCGGAGATCGATTCGATGGTGCTGATCTGGCCGGATAACCGCTACCAGGTAATGCGTTCCGGTGATTTGAAGGATTCATTAACAATTACTTACAAGGATGGACTACCTGTATTCGATTACGAGGCATTCAAGCGAAGTAAAGAAAGCAAAGCCTATGCATTCGAGGATATTGCACAAAAGCTCGGCCTGAAAGTGCGGCACGAGGAGAACAACTTTATTGAGTTCGACCGCAATTCGCTGATCCCGTTTGAGGTAACCGCCGAAGGCCCGGCGATGGCCATTGCGGATATTAATCACGACGGGCTGGAAGATATTTTTGTAGGCTCTTCGAAAATGCTGCGCAGCCATTTATTCATGCAGAATGCCGGGGGGAAATTTACCGAGATGTCGCAACCTGCATTGGTCAGGGACAGTACCTATGAAGAAGTGGATGCCGAATGGGCCGATGTGAATAAGGACGGCCACCCCGATCTCGTGGTGGCGACAGGCGGGAATGAGTTCAGCAACCACTCGCCTTACCAGAAGCCACGCATTTATCTGAATGACGGAAGGGGTAATCTGACGCCGAAAGAGGACGCATTTGCAAACATTTTCGTGACCGCCTCATGCATTGTACCCTTTGATTTTACCGGCGACGGCATTGCCGATTTATTTATCGGCGGAAGGGCCGTTCCACTTAATTATGGTGAAAAACCGCAGTCCTACCTGCTTCAAAACGATGGTAATGGTAAGTTCATCGATGTCACGGCCCGGTATGCACCCGAACTCGCATCCGTGGGCTATGTGCGCAGTGCGCGACTGGCTGATATGAATAAAGACGGCAGGAGCGACATCGTCCTTGCCCTCGAATGGGATGGGATTTGTGTTTTTGAACGAAATGGAAACGCATTCCAAAAGAAGATGCTTACAAGCCGAAAAGGCTGGTGGAATTTTGCGATGCCGTTTGACTTCGACGGTGACGGCGATCTGGACATTCTGGCGGGTAATCTGGGACTTAACAGCCGGTTAAAAGCATCCGAAAAGGAGCCGGTGAAGATGTATATCAATGATTTTGACGGCAACGGGCGCAAAGAGCCGATCCTGACCAGCTATCTGAATGGCAGGGAAGCACTTTTTCCCACTAAGCTGGAAATGGAAAAGCAAATGCCGGTAATCCGCAAAAAATACATTTATGCGGCGGAGTTTGCCAAAGCCAGCCTGGCAGATCTTGTAGGTGCCGAAAAACTGGAAAAATCCGAGATACTCACGGCCGACTATTTCCAGAATGCCATTCTGGTGAATGACGGCAAGGGCAACTTCACCGTGCAAGCATTGCCCGGCCGCGCGCAATGGGCACCCTTCTATGACGCGCAGATTATCGATGCCAACGGGGACTCGCTTCCGGATGTGCTGCTGATGGGTAATTTTTATGACTGCAACATCCAAATGGGCCGCTACGATGCCGATTACGGCACTGTGTTGATCAATAAAGGCCAGTGCAACTTCGCGCCCGAACCGCTCAACGGCTTGCAGGTACGCGGGCAGGTGAAGCGGTTAAAGCCTTTAAAGCTTAAATCCGGCACAGCGATCGTGGTGGCGCGGAATGATAATGATCTGATGGTGATCCGTCTCAGAGGCAAGCGTCACAATCTATAATACAAACCGCCGGTTAGGCTGAAATTACGGAGGTACTGATCGTATGCGTGTGAAAAGACGTTGTACCTGAAATCCCACGTGCCGTTGGGTTTGGTAGTTTCGTTTTTAACTTTTGACGACAGCCTGGTATGGGAAATTTTGGTATAAATACCACCTGTAAATTTGGCTGCAAGCCGCACCGTCCATTTCTTGCTCACGTCATATTGGGCGCCAAGGCCCGCGTTGAACCCCACCATATGGACTGGTCTGTCGAGTTCGATATAGCCTGTTATGTATCGATAGGGCGATTCCCTGGTTTCACGGAACCCCGATGAGAGCCCCATTTCGGCAGTTTGGAGACGAGCAATCGTCGGGCCGGCGAATATGTAAGGCCTGATCTTGCTCCTTTCAGGCCGAAACAGGGTATAGCTGCCGGCAATGTCGAGCTGGTAGCTCTTGTACGAAAATTCGGACAGGGTAAGGTTGCGATCGTAGAGCTCGGGATAAATGATGTAGTTCGGGAAAGCGATTTCTGCTGTTCCGATGCCGCTGACGTTCGGTTGGTGGAAGGAGACGTTGTTATTGAATACGTCAAACCGGATGCTCATTCTTTTGGCCAGCGCAATATCCAGGCTCAGTCCCAATGGTATTGAATACCCGGAAGCATAGCCGGTTTTTTTGTAAATGTTCTCGCCGTTCGGGCCCTCCGTCGAGATGTCGAATCCTGCCCGGTTATAACCAACTCCCGCGTACAATCCTACGCTCAACCGTATTTTGAATTGTTCGATCGTTTGTTCGTGAACGATCTCCTGTGAATGGCTCTCGGCATTGGCATAGGAAGTGAGCCTTTTCAAATACTTCGCAGCATATTCGGGACCGCTGTTTGTTTTGATATAGTAGGCTTCCGTCAGTTGCTTTCCAAAAATCAGAGGTAATGCGCGCTTAAAATGTGCCTGCGAGATGACCAGTAACGAGTCGTTTTTGCGGACATAAAACAGCTTCTCTTTTTCACTAAAAAGCAGACTATACTTTCCTTCAACAAGAAGCAGCATTAACTGGGATTGTGATTTCAGGCTTTCGTTGAGGTAAACCCCGCCGTTGCCCAGGCCGATTCTGTGGATTTCATCAAACGAAAAAGCCACCGGACTGTCTTTCAATCCCTTTACATTTACTTTCGCTTTTTTGTGGTTGATTAAAACCTTCCCGATAACGGGTTTGGGATTTCGGTTAAGGAATACCGAATCTGACTGGGAGAATGCGCTGTGGGATACAATCGCAATAAGTGCAACAAGCAAAAGTCTGACCATAAAGTAGATTTAGTTTTCAAATATATCAAAGTATACTTAAATACTAAATCTTCCTGAATAGTTACAAACTTTCGGTTCTGCCTCCGTCCACTGCCAGGCTCACGCCACTGATACTCCCCGCGGCCGGGCTTGCCAGAAATGCCACTGCGGCAGCGACCTCCTTGGCCTCGCTGAACCTGCGGATGGGGATTAATGCTTTCAATTCGTCGGCCACCTGTTCCTGCGTTTTACCCTGATTTTTACTCCGCATTTCAAGAACCGAATCCAGACGGGCGGTTTCAGTGTAGCCGGGGAGGACATTGTTGACCGTAATGCCATATTGCCCCAGTTCCAGCGAAAGCGTTTTGGCCCAGCTCGCTACCGCGCCGCGGATGGTGTTGGATACGCCGAGGCCGATGATCGGCTGCTTTACGGACGTGCTGATAATATTGATAATGCGGCCAAAACCTTCCTTTTTCATCGACGGCACCACCGACTGGGCGAGGAACTGGTTGTTGATCACGTGCATTTGAAAGGTTTTCAGGAATTGGTCGCTCTCTGCTTCGATGATCGGGCCGCCCGCGGGGCCGCCGGTGTTGTTGACCAGGATATGAACCTCAGGGCAGAGGCGTAAGTAATTTTCAATAGCGGATTTTACGGCATCATGGTCGGCGAAGTCGGCCACCACGTACCGGTGCAGCTGGCCGAGGGAAGTGTCGAGGTCTTCGATGGCTTCGCGGAGTTTTTCTTCGTTACGGGCCACCAATGTTACGTTTGCACCCAGCAAGGCGAGTTCAACGGCGGAGGCAAGTCCGATACCCTGGGTGCTTCCACATACAAGCGCTGTTTTTCCGGTCAGGTCGAGGTTCATGGTTTTCGCTTTTTAAACTTGTTTTCAGAATGATAACGTTTGATTTTCGTTCGTCCCGCTGCCGGTTTCGTTGATTTTTCGGCTATCTTTGCGGTTTATTTTTCAACATGGGACGAGCCGAAATGCCGAATGTAAGCAAAATCCCCCATTTGTAATCTTAGAGCAAACGTTGCACAATGTCTAAAAAAATCCAATCCGCGCTTATTTCTGTTTATTACAAAGACGGACTTGAGCCTTTGGTCCGCCTCCTGCACAACCACGGCGTAAAGCTGTACTCCACCGGGGGAACTCAGACTTTCATTGAAAATCTCAACATTCCCGTAACCGCTGCCGAAGAGCTGACCGGTTATCCTTCGATTTTCGGCGGGCGTGTTAAAACGCTCCACCCGGCCATTATGGGCGGTATCCTGTACCGCCGCGACGATGCGGGCGATGTAGCGCAGGCTGAGCAGTACAACATCCCGGCTATCGACATGGTGGTGGTGGACCTTTATCCTTTCGAGGAAACGGTGGCGTCCGGCGCGAGCGAGGAGGATATTATCGAGAAGATAGACATTGGCGGCATCTCCCTGATCCGCGCAACGGCTAAGAATTTCAAAGACACATTGATCGTCTCTTCCCGCAGCCAGTATGCCGAAGTGGTGGAGCTTTTGAATGCCAAAGCAGGCGCCACCGATATCGAAGACCGCCGCTACTACGCTGGTCTGGCGTTCGGGGTGTCGTCGCATTACGACGGCGCGATCAACAGCTTCTTCACATCCGGAAAAGAAACCACCGATAAGGAGCTTTTCGATTTCACCAGCCTGGCTTCCCAAACACTTCGTTACGGCGAAAACCCGCATCAGAGCGCGAAATACTATGGCGACCTCGACGGCATTTTTGACAAACTGCACGGAAAAGAGCTTTCCTATAACAACCTTGTGGACGTGGATGCGTGTGTGAGCCTGATCGACGAGTTCGCTGATGCACAGCCTACCTTCGCGATCATCAAGCATACCAATGCCTGCGGTATTGCCACTGCGCCTACCGCGAAAGAGGCATATGACAATGCGCTGGCATGTGACCCTGTTTCCGCATTCGGAGGTGTTGTTATCACTAATACAAAAGTAGACCTGGCAACGGCTGAGGAGCTGAACAAGCTGTTCATGGAAATCCTCATCGCGCCGGCTTACGACGAGGATGCATTGACGCTTTTGAAATCGAAAAAGAACCGCATCCTGTTGAAGCGTAACAATGTGGTGCTGCCGCAAATTATGTTCAAAACTATTCTGAACGGTGTTTTGGTGCAGGATAAGGACCTTGCAACAGAAGTCGCGGCGCAGTTTACGACGGTTACCGAAAAGGCACCTACTGCCGGCGAGGTTACCGCATTGGAATTTGCATTGAAAGTGTGCAAGCATACCAAATCGAATACCATCGTGCTGGCGAAAGAGAACCAGTTGCTCGCGAGCGGTACCGGCCAGACTTCGCGCGTGGACGCATTGCGCCAGGCGATCGAGAAGGCGAAAGCATTCGGTTTCGACCTGAATGGTGCTGTGATGGCTTCGGACGCATTCTTCCCATTTGCGGACTGCGTCGAGATCGCGCATCATGCGGGCATTACTGCCGTCGTTCAGCCGGGCGGTTCCATTCGTGACAAGGATTCGGTGGATTATTGCAACGCTAATGGGCTTGCGATGGTCACTACCGGCGTTCGTCACTTTAAGCATTAAGAATTAAATTGCCACGAAGGCACGAAGTTACACGAATGTCTTCGTGCCTTCGTGGCAAAAAATAATATCCCTTTTGAACCTACGCCGGAAACTCATCAGATTTTTTCTGACCGGATTCATTATCCTGTTGGGTAGCCTCTTTTTCCTCTACCCGCAGATATTCTACTGCGAGCTCATCGCATTCTCCGATTTCCAATCAAGTGATAAAAAGGTCTATTTCAGTCCTGATATCAAATCAACTCAATACAAAAAGCTGCAAGGCATCGTCGCCCAAGCCGAGGCGCGGGTAGATTCTTTCTACAACGGCAAAATATCGAACCCCAAAATCATCATCTGCCAAACCCAGCAGCAATACCAGAAATATTGCAGCAGCACCGAGGGGGCAGGGTGCAGTATCGGCACGCCCTGGGGCAGCTCTTATGTTATTTTGAGTGCGCAGGGAATGAACACCGACGTGATTGCCCATGAGATGAGTCATATCGAATTGCTAAAACGCATTGGCTGGTGGCGCACCACGAATGATATCCCGCAGTGGTTCAACGAAGGCCTCGCATTAATGCTCGACCGGCGGTTCGTGCGCGAAATTGCGCCGCGTGATCGTTACCGCGCTTATCGCTACGAATGGCGGTACTATACGCGCAATGGCCGCGACCTGCTTTTGCTGAAAGATATTTCGACCATGCGGGAGTTTTTCGGGGGCGGACAAAGACATGTGATGAGCGCCTACATGACGGCCGGAATGGAGGTGTCGTATTGGCTTTTGCTTCGCAGAGAAGCTGGTTTGCAGCGCTTTATCACGAAAATGCAAAGTGGAACTTCGTTTGAGGAAGCGTACGGTCCGATGAATCCCCACCATTTTAAAGATTCAAAGAAAATATCAGAGTAAAGCATTACGAATAGGTGCTTACAGGCTATATTTATGCGCTCCTTTTTGAAACAGGATCCAATATTGGTGTGCTCATTCCGATTTTGTACTTTTTTGGTAAAATAATGTACGTTTCAATCTAAGCTGATCAATCTTATCCATTCATTTATTTACTATTTGAAATGCAACAATTACAAACACTGGATTATGTCGTCTTCTTCTTTTACTTCATTGTAGTCTCCGGTTACGGTTATTGGATTTATCAGCGGAAAAAATCAAAGGTTGAATCTACCAAGGACTTCTTCCTGGCAGAAGGCTCGCTAACCTGGTGGGCGATTGGTGCGTCGCTGATCGCGTCGAACATTTCGGCGGAGCAGTTTATCGGCATGTCGGGGAACGGTTTTTCAATGGGGCTCGGGATTTCCACCTATGAGTGGATGGCGGCGGCGACACTTATCATAGTAGCCGTCTTTTTTATGCCCATTTACCTCAAAAATAAGATTTACACGATGCCGCAATTCCTCAGTCAGCGGTATAACCAGTCGGTAAGCTTAATCATGGCGGTGTTCTGGCTGGCATTGTATATTCTTGTGAACCTCACCTCGATCCTGTACCTGGGAGCACTGGCAGTTTCGGGGATTTCGGGGCTTGATTTCCAGTTTTGTATGATTGCACTGGCCGCTTTCGCCATTATCATTACAATCGGCGGGATGAAGGTGATCGGGTTTACGGATGTGATCCAGGTATTCTTTCTCGTAATCGGCGGTCTGGCTACTACTTACCTGGCCATCAATCTGGTGTCGGATAATGCAGGGGTTGAAGGTATCGCACAGGGCTTCAAGGTAATGCGCGATAACCACGACGATCACTTCCATATGATTTTCCCTAAATCGAGCCCGTTCTATATGCAGCTGCCCGGTTTGGCGGTGTTGCTGGGCGGTATGTGGATCGTGAACCTGAACTACTGGGGCTGTAACCAGTACATTACCCAGCGTGCATTGGGAGCGGATTTGAAAACGGCCCGTAATGGTATCCTTTTCGCAGCGTTCCTGAAACTATTGATGCCGGTGATCGTGGTATTGCCCGGTATTGCAGCTTACGCGTTGTACAGCAAAGGCATGTTCCAGGCGGAAATGTTGGGGGAAGATGGGGTTATTAATGCAGATAAAGCTTATCCCGTACTTCTGAACCTGCTTCCGACCGGTTTGAAAGGTCTTTCATTCGCCGCGCTGACAGCTGCCGTAGTGGCATCCCTGGCGGGTAAAGCGAACAGTATTTCGACGATTTTTACGCTTGATATTTTTAAAAACTATATTGGCAAGAATGCCGATGAGAAGACGCTCGTACGCATTGGCCGCGCTGTGGTGGTGATCTCGATGATCCTCGCGATTATCGTTTCCCCTTACATGGGCATCGATAAAAAAGGGGGTTTCCAGTTCATTCAGGAAATGACGGGATTGCTGTCGCCGGGTATCTTTGCGTCGTTCATCATGGGCTTCTTCTGGAAACGTACCAACTCCGCGGGCGCGTTGTTCGCTATCGTGGGCGGGTTCCTGATCGCACTCGCGATGCACAACAACTACTTCCCGTTTGCCGACTGGACCCAGGTGCCGTTCCTCGACCGTATGGGTCTCGTGTTCCTGATCTGCGTCGCGGTGATGATCGTACTTGGGCTGGTAATGCCTGACGAGAAAAAAGGCCTTGCCATCGACGCGTCGATGTTCATGCCGCACAAGACATTCGTTACCGGGGCTATCGTGGTAATTGCGATTATTTCTTACCTGTACGGCCATTTCTGGTGAGATAGCCGACCATATAATGCAAAAGGGGGCTGGAAGTTGATTCCAGCCCCCTTTTCGTTTGTAATCGGGATCTTACGCTTCTTCGATGATCGTGATCTTCTGGATCTTGTCGCCCTGACGGACCGCGTCCACCGTTTCGATGCCTTCCACTACGCGACCGAAGCAGGTATGGTTCCTGTCGAGGTGCGCCGTGTTATTGCGGCTGTGGCAGATAAAGAATTGGGAACCGCCTGTGTTACGGCCTGCATGTGCCATGGAAAGCACACCGCGATCGTGGTATTGGTTGCCGCCGGTCAGCTCGCAGTCGATGTGGTAACCCGGACCTCCACGGCCTGTGCCGGTAGGGTCGCCACCCTGGATCACGAAATCGGGGATTACGCGGTGGAAAATCACGCCGTCGTAAAAGCCCTTTTTAGAAAGATCAACAAAGTTTTTCACTGTATTGGGAGCATCTTCATCGTAGAATTCGATGAGCATTGTGCCCTTGTCAGTGATCATTTCCGCTTTTGTCATGTCAAAAGTGAGTATTAAAGAGGTACGAAAAATTGGCTGGGCGAAACGGGCCCTTGCCATGATAACACAAAGAAAAGGATAATGTATCCTTTTCTCTTATGAACTTTCAAATAAAATAACGGGGGTTATGAACCTGTTTTGGTTTCACTTTCGGCCTTGGCCAGCGCTGCGGCCTTTTTCTGCTCGATCTTGAATGCAGAAAGTCGGTCGACTACTTCACCGCTTCCCCATTCGCGGCTTCTTTCGGGGTTGGAGAACCATTCTTTCACAGCAAGGATCTTGTAGAGATACCTCGCCGTCTCCGAATTGAGACGGAGTTTGAAATAATCATCTTTATTCTGCGAGTCCATCCGGTTCTGGATGTGCGTAGGGCCTGCGTTGTAGGCAGCGGCTACCAATGTCCAGGAGCCCAGTTGCTTGTACAGGTCGCGAAGGTATTTGCCTGCTGCGTGGGTGGATTTGACCAAATGTTTGCGGTCATCCCTGGTTTCGTTTACAACCAGTCCGAGAGATTTGGCAGTGGAAGGCATCAGCTGCCAGTATCCGCCTGCGCCCCGATGCGAAGTTGCCTCATCCTTCATGGCGCTCTCTATCAATGGAATATACTTAAAATCGGCTGGTACTCCGTACTTGGTGAGAATGGGTTCAATAATGCGCATTCTCTTTTTGGTCGTGGTCATCAGCTTACGAAAAGTGGGGTTGTCGTAATTTCTGATCATGTTTTGATATCGCTCGGCGATTCGAAGCTCTGATAAAGGAACGGCTTCGCCACAGAAGTCAATAGCAAGAAGATCTGAATCAATGATGGTTGTTTCTTTCAGTTCCTTCTTTTCCACCTCCACCTCGCTCACCGGACTCTTGCCGAATATTGCGATTGAGAAGGCCATAAAGATAAGTCTAATCATGCATTTGGTATTTCGTAAAACATCATTTTAGGCACAGGGCCGAAGTGCAAAGATAACGGGATTGAATAAATAAAATTTCAATTTGTGGTAAAAAACTGATTTATAGGGGTTTGAAAAATTCATTCTAGGACAAAAATAAGAACACTACATTTTGTCTCCGGCAGGTGATCCTGAATAAAAACCGCGCCAGCCGCACAGAACGTAAAATTTTAATTGGTAAAAAGGACTTTGTACAAAATGCAAATTCCACTACCGAATGGTATTATGGCAAGAGAGTGGTGTTTTTAGTATGGGTAATACTCGTTGATGGTCAATTGGTTACAAATATTCAATTTGTTGTATTAATAGTATTATTGTGGAAAATGTCGTCAATTCCATGTCCCTGCCGCCTCCCGGGAGGCATTTCGCTGTCCCTCCATTTGCAGTCCGGAATATGTTAACTTGCACGTTCTGTATGCCATTTTTTGAAATATGGTCACTGTCAACGAGGCGAAACTGAGAATTATTGCAAACACCCGGACGCTCCCATCGGTGCGACTACCCTTGCAGGATGCAGTCGGGAGTTATCTGGCGGAAGATGTGATCTCGCCGGTCGCGCTCCCGCCGTTCAGGCAGTCGTCGATGGACGGCTATGCCATCGTGCATTCCGATATTACACAGTCAGGTACGGCATTGCGCCTGGTTGGAGAATCCAGGGCCGGGCAAGCCGATTCGCCGGTTGTGCGTGCCGGAACTGCTGTGCGCATATTCACGGGCGCGCCTGTACCTGAGGGAGCGACGGCGGTGGTGATGCAGGAAAACACGACGCTCACCGAAGGCGCCGTACAGATCCTCGAATATCCGGTAGCGGAGGGCAGGAACATACGCAGCGCCGGTCAGCAGATCGCTCAGGGGGCGGTTGCACTACGCGCAGGAACGCTTATTTCGCCGGGCGCCGTGGGTTTTTTGAAAGGAATGAATGTGAATGAGGTATCGGTACACGGCATGCCACGGATCGGATTGCTGGTTACCGGTGACGAATTGCTGAAAGCAGGCGAAGCACTGGTGCCAGGCAAGATATACGAATCGAATTCTGCCATGTTGCAGGCCGCGCTGGAACAGGCCTGTATTTCCGGGATCTCGGTAAGCTACGCTTCCGACGAGCTGGACGCCACTATTGCCGCATTGACTGCGCTTTTGGATGAATACGATGTCGTTCTCGCTTCCGGCGGTATTTCGGTGGGGGATTATGATTTTGTAGGCAAGGCGTTGGAAGCGCTGGGTGCCGAAACGGTCTTTTATAAAGTGAGGCAAAAGCCGGGTAAGCCATTGCTGTTCGGCAAAAAGGGTGAAAAGCTGATTTTTGCATTACCCGGTAACCCCGCTTCGTCGCTGGTTTGCTATTATGAATATGTATTGCCTGCATTAAAGAAAATAATGGGGAGTAACGAGCCGTTTTTGAGATCGGTCCGGCTTCCGCTGCGGCATGCCTACCGGTTCGACGGCGAGCGTGACGAGTTCCTGAAAGCGCGGGTCGAAAACGGAGAAGTGGTTTCGCTCGACGGGCAGGAGTCATTTGTAATAGGCTCGTTTGCGGTTGCCAATGCGATTATCTACTTGCCTGTCTCGCAAAACCAGGTAGCACCGGGCGAACTTGTGGAAGTACATTTGCTCCCGCTCTGAACCCGGCCGACTGATTGCGGGTTATTGGATGGAATGGATTATCAGATAGCGATGAGTTTTCAAGTCAAATATTTCGGAATGCTGGCCGAGATCGCCGGGTTGCCTGACGAGGTCTGGAACGCCGCAGGCCAACTGACGGTGGGGCAATTCCGCGCACAGATCCTGGACAAATACCCGGCAATGCGTGATAAAAAATTCAAGATTGCAGTCAACCAGAAGATTTTGGATGATTTTGTGTTGATCGAAACGCCGGCCGAAATTGCATTACTTCCCCCGTTTGCAGGAGGTTAACAGAAGGACATGGAAAAAGCACATAAACCCAAGAAGGTATTTGTTCACGGGCCGATCAGCCCCGATTTCGTCGCGAAGTCGATCGCAAGTCACCAATCCAAAACAGGCATTGGCGCCCACGCGATTTTCCTCGGGCAGATCCGGGCCGACCAAAAGGAAGGTGGTGCCGTAACAGGCATTGATTACACGGCTTACGAAGAAATGGCCGAACAGGCATTCCACGACATCCGCGAGGCTGCTTTTGCAAAATTCGAGCTGACATGCATGCATATCTATCACAGCCTAGGATTAGTACCCACGGGCGAGATCAGCCTTTTCGTATTCGTTTCATCCCCGCACCGCCGGGCCGCTTTCGAAGCGTCGGAGTATATTGTGGAAGAAATAAAGGCCAACGTGCCGATCTTCGGCAAGGAGCTGGTCGGTGAAGGCGGGCATGTTTGGAAGGAGAATAGTTAATTTTGAATGAGTGAATGAGTGAATGACTGAATGAAGAAATTCAGGAATTGTCAAGTCTAGTCAAGTATTGGTTAGGAATTGTTTTGATCACTGCAACAAGTGACTCACTGACCTCATGACTAATCACTCATTCACTCATTCACTCATTCAATAATTCAATCATTCACTCACTCGAACATTCATTCATTCGAAATTATAAATGGTCGACATTACCCATAAAACCAACACACTCCGTATCGCCACCGCACAGGCAATTGTGCAGGTAAGCAAGCCGGAAACCGTGGAGGCTATTCAAAACCGGACCGTGCCGAAGGGCGATGTGTTTGAAATGGCAAAAGCCGCCGGTTTTCTGGCGGTCAAGAAGACGCCCGACTTGCTGCCCGACTGCCATCCGATTCCGGTGGAGTATACCGGCGTTCAGTACCGTATCGAGGATTTGACGATTGTCATTGAACTGACAGTCAAAACAATTTATAAAACAGGCGTCGAAGTAGAAGCAATGCACGGTGCGTCGGTGGTAGCACTCACAATGTACGACATGCTCAAACCGATTGACAAGGGTGTTGTAATACGCAATATCCGGTTGTTGGAGAAAAAGGGCGGTAAGAGTGACCGCAGACCTGCGCCCGAAGGTCTTAAAACGGCCGTAGTAGTATGCTCGGACAGTATTTCAAATGGAATAGGGGAAGACAAATCCGGGAAGAAGATCATCGAAAAGCTGAAAGCATTTCAGCTGGAAGCGGGTGATTACAGCATCATTGCGGACGACAAGGCGGGCATTCAGAACAAGTTGCATGCGCTCCAAGCCTCGGGATACAACATGGTGCTTATCACCGGCGGAACCGGCCTTTCTCCCCGCGACGTGACACCGGAAGCGGTCTCTGAACTGCTCGACCGGGAAGTTCCGGGTATTGTCGAAGCGGCCCGTCAGTATGGCCAGGAGCGCGTCCCAACCTCAATGTTGTCGCGGTCTGTGGCGGGTTTTATGGATGAAATGCTCGTGATCGCCATGCCGGGCAGCACCGGCGGCGTTACTGAATATATGGATGCGCTTTTTCCGCATGTTTTGCATGTTTTTAATGTTTTGGAAGGGAAGAAACACGAATAGCAACAACTGATGGCACTGCCTATTGTAGATACATTTGGTCGCAAACACACTTATCTGCGCATCTCGCTGACGGATAAGTGCAATCTTCGCTGTACCTATTGTATGCCGCAGGAGGATATGCAATTCATGCCGTCCAAATGGCTGATGCAGGCCGATGAAATTTCCTATCTGGCTGGCCTGTTTGTGGAAATGGGTGTTGAAAAGATCCGGCTTACCGGCGGGGAACCGTTGGTACGCAAGGATGCCGGCGAGATCATTTCCACGCTCGGAAAACTTCCCGCGTCACTGACGCTGACCACCAATGCCGTTTATATAGATCAGTTTATTCCGGAATTAAAGGCGGCAGGCGTTACGTCGCTGAATGTCAGTCTGGATACGCTTCGTGAAGAGCGGTTCCGATCGATTACCAAGCGGGATCATTTTGGCAAAACACTGGACCACATTCGCCTGCTGTTAGGAGAGGGGTTTGTGGTGAAGGTCAATATGGTGGTGATGCGCGGTACGAATGACGACGAGGTCAATGATTTTGTGCGCCTGACACTGGACGAGCCGAATTTGCACGTCCGTTTCATTGAATTCATGCCGTTCAAAGGTAACCAATGGGATATGTCCAAGATTGTTTCCTACTCCGATCTTCTGACGACGATCGGGCAGGACTTTGAATATCGGGCGGTCGCAGGTGAGCTACACGATACCGCACGGAGATTTCAGGTGAACGGCGGTTCTGGTACATTCGGGATCATCGGCACGGTTACACATCCCTTTTGCGAAGGTTGCAACCGCATTCGCCTTACTGCCGACGGTAAGCTCAAAAACTGCCTTTTCGACACCTCAGAAGTCGATTTGCTCACCCCATTGCGGCAGGGCGACGACGTCCGTCCCCTCATTTATACGCACTTCCAGAAAAAACACTTTGCTCACGGCGGCCACGCCAGTTTCTCCGAGCAGCAAGCCAAGTCGGAATACGAACAGAACCGCGAAATGATCGCGATCGGGGGTTAAGAGTCGAACCCTTTCCAGAATTTTGAAGGATTCCGGTATTGACAGAGTACAGCGTGAACCTGTATGATATGTGCGGGTGAATTGACGGTAAAGTGAATGCTGTAAGGAAAGAAATCCACCATGGCAAAGCGGACATCGCCATATTTTACTTCATATATCAATGGTGATTCTTTGATCAGGATGAGCTTTCCTTTAACTAAGGCTTTGAATCTTCTTCCCAGGCCAGGCTTTTCGCTTTCATAATATTCAGAAGCTTCGGAGATATCAAGAATAGCCTCCGGAGTGAATTTGAGCCTGTAAGCCGCCATTATTTTGCATCCAGCATTTTGAAGACTTCATCTTCGTCTATCAGCAGATCGGGGGAGTCTTTGTATTTATTGATGCGCCTCTGAACTTCTGTAACATGCCAATCCTGTAAGACTTCACTATCGGTTTCTTTGATCAAATCAATAGCGTCCGCCTTTTGCAATTTCTCAATAAGCGAAGCAGCATATTCTTTTTTGATCTTAATGTGATACGTTACAGCCATAAGTTTGAAAAGTTAGCTTAATCAAATATAATAAATAAATGGCGGCTGACCGGAACAAAAACATGAAAAGAGGTGTGGGAATGATCCAGCATACCGATCTGATTTATCTTCGGCGCCGCTCAACCTCATTTACAACCGTCCAAACTTAGTATGCAACAATGCCTCTGGCGGTTACCTCATTGGTTCGAAATCAATTTCAATGTACCAATCACTTAACCTTCAAGAGCCGTGAAAAACATCTTAAAAACCGCCGTTGCCGCTACATTTGCATTATTTGCCGTTGCTGCCCAGGTGCAGGCGGATCCGATCGTGTCGCCAAAAGCAGAATGCAAGAACAATACCTGCGAAAAATTCCGGGTGGGCATGTACCGCGTGCGGGACACCATGTCGATGAATGTGATGATGGAAAAAGAAAAAGGCGAAAAAGTAGCGATCCGCCTGATGGACAGTAAAGGAAAGCTGCTACACGAGGAATTTGTGCCTAAATACATCACCAAAACCGGGAGGAAAATAAGCTTTGATGAAATGGGTGATGGCGTTTACACCCTCGAAATATCGAACGAATCCGAGAAAATCGTAAAAAGCATTTACCTGTCTACCAAAGAGGTGAAGGAGGTGAGCCGGACGCTTCTGGGTGCGAACTAAGGCAGACCCTATTTTTTACAGCGTTACAGGATGTCGCCGCAGCATTTCTGTAACGCTTTTTTTATGCCCTCAGTTATGAGCCACTTCCACTTCGGCATGTCTCGGAAGCAGTTCGGTAAAGAGCAGGTCATAAATGATTTTACCCCAGATCAGAATGCAGGGCACGGCCTTCACTACATACGGCCAGAAATACTGGTTGCGGATGAATGGCGGGAATAAATCGGTAGGGGATAGGGTGGTGAACACGAATGCGAGCACCAGCAGCACGTAGTTCAGCGTGGTAGGCGCCTGCATATAGTACCAAACCGCAACGCCCGCAATGGCAATGATAAACGTCGGGGATTCGGCGCGGTGGTTGAAGATCACCACCCATACCAGTACGGATGCCAGCATCAATGCGCGGAATACAAAATTGCTGTAAGACTTTATTTTCAGCAGCGGCAGGCAGAACAGCGCCATTCCGGTCAGGTTGACGTACGTTTTGTTCACATCCAGCGAAAACCATATTTTCAACCAGCCTATTACCGACAGGCCATCGGAAAAATCACGGTCGGCGGCCAGCAGCTTCCACCATGTTTTGTAAAGGACCACGAACTGCTCCGGCGATACCGCTACAATGGGCAATATGGTTAGCAGCACCACCCACGCGGCGGTGGTGTAAGCGAGTTTGAATTTATTGGGATACAGCAGATACAATGCAAGCGCTACAATACCGAATAGTTTGATAAAAATCGTGCATACGATACACAGCGACGCCATCCAGTACCTGTCCCTTTCCAGAAATCCGAACCCAAACAGCAGCAATCCGGCAATCAGCGCATTGCTTTGCTCGTTTTGTGTGGCCGTCAGCAGCTCCACCAGCATGAAAGTGATCATCAGCCCTTTTGTCCGCAAATCGATCCGGGGCAGGAAGTAAACCGAGAAGAAGAGTACCGCCACATTCAGTAAATTCCAGAAAAACAGGCCGACAAATGTGGGCATAATGGAGAGTATGCCAAAAACGAGCGCAAATGCCGGACTATATTTAAACAAGTCCCAATGCTCGTCGACATGCCATCTGTACAAATTTTTCCCTTCGATCAAATGGAAGAACGACTGCTTGAAAATGACGTAGTTGTTATAGGTAGTGTAAAGTTGCGGCTGGTTGGCGAATGTTTTGGGGTGGGAGAATACCGATTGAAGCGTTGCAAATGCCGCAATGGCCAGCACAATAAAGAGGAGTGATCGTTTGTTGACCACCAGGCGGTTAAAAGCATTCATAAACTGAATAATCCCTAGCGTTGATTTTTCTTCAAAACTAGGGATTAATTCGTCGTCGCGGTCAATTTTTCTGGTAACCCATTGCTTTCAGCCAGCCCTCCATGGCGGCGGGCCAGTTGGCCAACGAACCTTTTCCTTCGGTACGCATACCGTAGCCGTGGCCGCCTTTGGGATACAAATGCATTTCTGCCGGGATTTTTTTGCCTTTGAGTGCGAGGTAATATTGGATGCTGTTTTCAACCGGTACACCGGTATCATCCATCGCGTGCACGAGGAACGCCGGCGGCGTTTGCTCGGAAACCTGCAATTCGTTCGAGTAGTATTTGATCAGCTCTTCCGATTTCTCAGGCCCCAGCAGGTTGTCGCGCGAGCCGCCGTGCGAGATCGCGGGCTGAAACGAGATAACCGGGTATATGAGGATGGAAAAATTCGGTTTGCCGTCGGCAGAGGCCTTTTCGCCCATGTTGTAATGGGTAGAAAGCGTAGCGGCAAGGTGCCCTCCGGCCGAGAAGCCCATTACACCGATTTTATTGACATCAATCCCCCATTTAGCGGCGTTCTGCCGGATCAGTTTCGTGCCTTGCATCGCATCCATGAGCGGCACTTCATGCTGGTGCGCCATGGCTTTTTCATTGGGCAGGCGATATTTGAGTACAAATGCGGAAATGCCGCGGTCGTTGAACCATTTGGCAAAATCACTGCCTTCGTGCGATGCGGCGAGAATACCGTAGCCGCCTCCCGGGCAGATCAGCACCGCAGCGCCTGTGGCTTTCTCCTTTGGTGCGATGAATGCCGTCATCGACGGAACTGTCACACCGCTGATCCGCAGAATGCCCTGTGCATCGGTAACCGATTTTTCTTCAACGTCACTCTTCTTAAAATTGGGGACTTTACCTTCCGGCCAAAGGTTGATGGTTTCTGTTTGCGCCATAGATGGAACTGATAATGCGAGCAGGCTCAAAACGGTAAGTATACGTGCTGTTTTTTTCATTGAATTCCCGTTGCTTTTTTGATCGAAAAGACGCCGTTTGGGGTGATATACCCTAAAAATGGCCGTAGGTTGGTTTGTGCAGCATCAGGGTTTCGGTGGGTTGATCATAATATGCGCACGGTGCGTGCCCGGGTCCATGATCCACGGCATGCCTGGCACGTCCGGTTTTAATGGCAGCCCGGTACTTTCTGCCGTGGCAAAAGGAATGTAGACGACATAGCGGAGGTAGCCGTTTTTGAGCGAACCGGTGGCAGCGTCGTAGTTATCTTTCGAGCCGGACAAAACGTAAAGGGTAGATGACTGCTTGGGCATTTTCAGTTTGCCCTCTTTCACTTCCTTCTCGCGGATGTCAAAAATCTCTTTTTGGTTCTTGCCCTCTTTCGCCAGCACGCGCCCACGTTCCATGAATGCGTCGAGCTCGGCGAAGTAGCACGATACGCTGATATCTTCCTTTTTCGGATCGTCGGCCAGGCAAACAAAGTCGTTGCTGCCCTCACGAAGAATTTTGAATGTACCATCCGCGGCGTAACCGTACACTTTCGCGCCCGCCTGCTTGTCGGACGGCGCGGCCATGACGGCAGTCTTGATCTGCACGTCGGCAGGAAGGATATTCTGGGCTGAAATTTCAGCGGCGGCACAAAGTGCCAGACAGGAAAAAAAAGTCTTTTTCATGATAGTAAATACAAGTCGGTGGCCTCTTATACTCGTAGTAAAAATTTATTATTGTAAAAATGACACGTCTAGGCGTTGGGTCGGGATAATGCTTTCTGATTCAAGGCCAAAAAGCGCTCGATTTACCTATGAACTTTAAAAAATCGCTTTTCCTCTTTCCCGCCGGTTGTTTGCTGGCAGGTTTGATGGTCGCCTCCTATCAGCGTTCCAACCCCAGCACGCTTGACGCCGCTTCGGCCGATACGCTCTACAAAGACCTTAGTGACGCTCAAAAGCGCTCGTCGAGGTACGCCGTCGCCGGCCTTACGACCGCCAACGGCTTGGAGGCAACCCTGTTCACATCCGAGCCGACGATCACCAACCCGACGAACATCGATGTGGATCACCTGGGGAGAGTGTGGGTGTGCGAAGCTTACAATTATCGTCCGGCGATCAACGGCAATCCGACCCATCAGGAGGGCGACCGCATTGTGGTGTTGGAAGATACCAATGGCGATGGCAAATCGGATAAATCGACGGTTTTCTACCAGGGACCGGAAATGAATGCGCCGCTTGGCGTTTGGGTGATGGGAAATAAGGTCATTGTCTCCCAAAGCCCTTATGTATGGCTGTTTACCGACGAGAACGGCGATTTGAAAGCCGATAAAAAGGAGGTCATTTTTGAAGGTATCGGCGGCGACCAGCACGATCATGGCATGCATGCGTTCGTATTCGGGCCGGATGGTAAGCTGTATTTCAATTTCGGAAATGAAGGCGACCACCTTCTCGACGGAAAGGGCAACCCGGTTGTAGGAAAAGACGGCAAGCCGATCGACTTCTCGAAGCTGAAACAAGGCATGGTATTCCGCTGCGATCCAGATTTTACGAATATCGAAGTACTCGGGAACAACTTCCGGAACAATTTCGAAGTGGCGGTCGATAGCTACGGTACGATGTGGCAATCGGACAATGACGACGACGGCAACAAAGGCGTGCGGATCAATTACGTGATGCAATACGGCAACTATGGCTACACCGACGAAATGACGGGAGCGGGCTGGCGTGCCAACCGCACCAACATGGAAGATTCCATTCCCTATCGCCATTGGCATTTAAATGACCCGGGTGTGGTGCCTAACCTCCTGCAAACGGGCTCCGGCTCACCAACCGGAATGGTCGTTTATGAAGGAAAACTGCTTCCGAAAGAGTTTTGGGGACAAATGATCCATTGCGAACCGGGGCATAATGTGGTTCGCTCATATCCTGTGGAGAAAGCAGGTGCCGGGTATACGGCCAAGATCGTCAATGTTGTAGACGGTAAGCGCGATCAATGGTTCCGGCCTTCCGACGTCTGCGTTGCGCCTGACGGCTCCCTGCTTGTTTCCGACTGGTACGATCCGGGTGTGGGCGGGCACCAGGCGGGTGATCAGGGTAAGGGTCGTATTTACCGCATTGCTCCCATGAACACACCTTACCGCGTTCCCAAAATAGATTTGACTACGGTAGCTGGTGCGGTTGAAGCATTGCAAAGCCCCAACCTATCGACCCGCTACCATGCATGGAATACATTGAACGGTATGGGCGCAAAGGCGGCGCCAAGCCTTGAAAAGCTGTTTTCCAATAAAAATGCCGAACCCCGCATGCGGGCACGCGCGCTGTGGCTGCTGAGCAAATGGCCGTTCACAGCCAAAAAAGCCGTTGATCAGGCGATCAAAGACGCCAATGCGGATATCCGCATCGCCGGCCTGCGGGCAGCTTCCGAGTCGAAGCACCTGGATGTAATCCCCTACATCAAAGCATTGTCCAAAGATGCAGAGCCACAGGTGCGGCGGGAATGTGCATTGCTTTTGCACCATAATCCGTCCGCCGATGCTCCCGGCTTGTGGGCAACGCTTGCGCAACAGTACGACGGCAAAGACCGCTGGTACCTGGAAGCGCTGGGTATCGGTGCCGATGCGCAATGGGATTCGTTTTTCAAAGCATGGTTGGGTAAAGCGGGCACCAATCCGGTGGTTACGCAGGCAGGAAAGGACATTGTATGGCGCTCGCGCGGTAAAGAATCCGTTCAATTGCTGGCTTCCCTGGCGGGCGACCCGATGGTGGACCTGAAAAGCAGGCTGCGTTACTTCCGGGCATTCGATTTCAACTCGGCTGGCCGCGAGAAATCCATGGCGCTGCTGAAACTCACCAATGGCTCGGGCAAAGACCAGGATAAGGTAAATGAGCTGGTGATGCGCCACCTCGATCCTGCTTTTGTGAAACAAACGCCGGAGGCAATGGCAGCATTGAAAAAGATGCTCGATGCCACTTACGGCACGCAGGCCTACCTTGAACTTGTGGCGAAGTACGAGCTGTCTTCTGAAAACCAGCGCCTTCTTTCGATGGCCCTGGAACAATCAGCGAGCCGTACGGGATCCGCAGCGGCGTCGCAACTGATCAAGCAAGGCGGAGCGCCGCTGGTCTGGGGCGTTGTCAAAGGTTCGGATAAAAGTAAAAGTGCGAGTGCTTTGACTGCCCTGAAATCGGTAGGAAGTAAGGATGCGCTCGAAATATTGAAGTCTGTTGCCACCGACAATAGCTATCCCGA
The DNA here is from genome assembly GCA_001898145.1 of Dyadobacter sp. 50-39. Classification (GTDB taxonomy): domain Bacteria; phylum Bacteroidota; class Bacteroidia; order Cytophagales; family Spirosomataceae; genus Dyadobacter. Next base: position 65,953 of record MKSR01000024.1, on the reverse strand, counting down.
AGACCTGCGTATCATCGCTGCCAAATCATTGGGCGGAACGATGAGCGGGGAGGATCAGGTGCTGGTATTGCTGAAAGATGGAAAACTGGCTGGTGAAGCAAAAGCCGCTGCGGTGCAAGGCTTGAATGGCGCGTGGCGGAAGTCTGTGAAACTGGAAGCAGCCAAATATATGGATGGTCCGGCCGTAGCCGTCAGAAAACATCCGGAAGTGAAGGATCTCGTGGGTATGAAGGGAGACATTACCAAAGGCAGGCAGGTTTTCACATCCTATTGCTCGGTATGCCATCAGGTAAACGGCGAGGGAATGGATTTCGGTCCGAAACTGTCTGAAATCGGAAGCAAACTGCCGAAGGAGGCGCAATATGCGGCCATTATGGATCCGAGCGCGGGCATTGGCTTTGGTTACGAAGGTTTTGAAGTTACCTTAAAGGACGGTACCGCAGTTTCCGGTATCATATCCAGCAAAACCGAAACCGACCTGATCCTCAAATTCCCCGGCGGTTCGACGCAGGAATACAAAATGTCGCAGGTAAAATCGATCAAGCAGCTGAAAGATTCCATGATGCCATCGGGCTTGCAGGATGCGATGAGTACCGAGGAGTTGGTGAGTTTGGTGGATTATCTGAGTAATCTCAAGAAGAAGTAAAATGGAAAAAGGAGCCTCCTGGCTCCTTTTTCCATTTATGAATGCTGGGATTCAGCTAGCTTCCTGGCTTCGAATTCGGCCATGATTTCCTTCATTTTGAGATCTGACTCCTCGCCTTTCTTTGTAATATGGTCACCGAACCTGTGATACTCCTCTAATAAATATCGCTGGTCCGACTCCGGCGACGCTTGATAGCATGCAAGCCATGCATCGTTGGCTTCCTGAATAGATGCCTCCGTGTCCGCGTCATATAGTGCTTTTATGATTTGTTCTTTTTTCATCGGTCTTTTGGTTATTGATCCAATTGCTTCAAGATTTTTTTCAATGTTTCAATATCTTCATCAAGATTGCGCAGCCTGTCCAGAAAGTAATTCTGAACCTCTTCTGACAGCTTTTCCACGACTGCAAGATTGCGCATCCTGATTTTTATCTGGCCTTGTTCAATAATCTTCTCGGCAATCAAATGCCTGATTTTTTCCTTCATAAATACTGATAGTGCATGTAAATCGTGATGGAATTTACACACCTTTCAACTCTAAATCAAGCCACTCCAAATCGCCGGGAGGTGACAATTTCCCGGATCTCCATTTCGTAAATCCCGAAATAGGAGGTATTTTTATAACGTTTTTTGAAATTATCTGCATCATCAAAAATTCGTTTTGAAACAATTCCCTATCGTGAGGTCTGCGTGGTGTGCTGCGATTCTTTTTACCTCTCTTTCATTTCAAGGTTTTAGTCAAGTTGTTGATTCATTGGTGGTTGTCAATCCGGATAGTGCCTATGCTGCATTGTCGGAGACTGAGCGGCGCTTCTCGCGTAACGCGTTGGCGGGCCTACAGGCAGCCGATGGCCTTGAAGCGACGCTCTTTGCCTCGGAACCCAATGTGATCAATCCGATCAATATCGATGTGGACCATCGCGGGCGTGTGTGGGCTTGTGAAGCCTATAACTACCGGCCGAACGTCAATGGCAAGTCGGAGCTTGGGCAGGGCGACCGGATCGTGATCATGGAGGATAAGGACGGGGATGGCAAAGCGGATGTGACGAAAGTATTCTATCAGGGCCCGGAGCTCAATGCGCCGCTGGGTATTTGGGTAATGGGTAACAAGGCCATTGTTTCACAGAGCCCTTACGTGTGGCTTTTTACAGATACCAATGGTGATGACAAGGCCGATACAAAGGAAATTCTCTTCAAAGGCATCGGCGGCACTCAGAACGATGCGGGCGTGCATGCATTCGTTTTTGGGCCGGACGGCAAATTCTATTTCAGTTTCGGGAATGCCGGCAGGCAATTGGTAGACGGCCAGGACCGGCCGCTGCTCGATAAATACGAGCGGCCGATTGATTTCCGGCAATACAGGCAGGGTGTGATCTTCCGCTGCGAGCAGGACTTTACCAAGGTGGAAATCATGGCAGAAAACTTCCGCAATGGCTGGGAAGTGGCGGTGGATAGCTACGGTACCATGTGGCAGTCGGACCAGGAGGAGCCGGGCAACGGGGCCGACCGCGTATCGTACGTGATGGAGAATGGTAATTTCGGTTATATCGATGAAATGACGGGGGCAAGCTGGAGGCTCAACCGTACCAACCTGGAAGACGAAATCCCGCGCCGCCACTGGCACCAGAATGACCCTGGAGTAGTGCCCGATTTGCTGGAAACCGGCTCGGGTTTTCCAATGGGAATGACGATCTACGAAGGAGACTTGCTGCCTCGCCGCTACTGGGACCAGATTCTCCTTGCCGACGCCGGGCAGGGCTACGTGAGCGCATTCCCGGTTCAGAACGAGGGTGCAGGTTATAAATCAACCGGTATATTGCCCATTCTTGAGGGCAAACGTGATAAGTGGTTTCGGCCGACGGATGTGTGCGTGGCACCCGACGGTTCGCTGATCGTGTCCGACTGGTACGACCCTGTAATGGGCTCTCACAAAATGAAAGACCGGAGCCGCGGCCGCATTTTCCGCGTTGCGCCTCCCGGTACCCCTTATAAGGTCCCCGTTTTTGACCTTTCCATACCTGAGCAGGCGGTAAAAGCATTGCAAAGCCCCAACTTGTCGCAGCGCTATCTGGCCTGGAATGCGTGTGTAAAGCACGGCTGGGCGGCTGAGCCTTTTTTGGAAGAACTTTTCAGGTTATATAATGGCAATCCCAAGCTCCGCGCCCGTGCATTGTGGGTATTGAACCGCATCGAGGGTTTCAATTACCGCAACCTCGACATCGGGTTCCGCGAGTTGAACCCGAATTTGCGCATTACCGCGTTGCGGGCGGTGCGCCAGCGTAACAGCGACCCCACCGAATACATCAAGCGTCTCACCTCCGACCGCGACCCGCAGGTACGCCGCGAATGCGCATTGGCGATCAACCATAATCATACTTACGAAGCATTGGATGTGTGGCTTCAACTGGCCAAACAATATAAAGGTAATGACCGCTGGACCGTGGAGGCGCTAAGCATCGGCGCCTACGACCAGTGGGAGCGCCTTTTTCCCGCTTGGTTGGAACGGCAGGGGCCGAAACCGTGGCTGCGCGATGCCGGTAAGGACATTATCTGGCTCGCGCGCACACGGAAGGCCATTCCCTACCTAAGCGAATTGGCTGCCGATACGGCGGTAAGTTTCAAAAGCAGGCTCCGCTATTTCCGTTCGTTTGACTTCTTCCATGCAGGTTATGAAAAAACACAGGCATTGCTGAGTGTGTTGAACGTCCCTTCTTCCGATCGTATTGAAGTGAGCAAACTGGCGCTGCTGCATTTGGATAAATCATTTGTAACAAACTCCCAGCAGGGGTTGACGGCGCTGAACAAGCTGCTCGACGAGACTTACGGTACGGAGCATTACATTGATCTGATGACGCGCTACGAGCTGGAATCGGAAAATGACCGGTTGCTGAAACTGGCTTTGAGTAAGTCGGATGAGGTGATAGGCCGCGACGCCGGTGCTTTGCTGCTCGAACAGGCGGGTATTTCATACCTGAGCCAAAAACTGGCCGGAATGAATGACGAGAGGAAATCGGCGTTGCTGGCTTCGATACAGACGGTAGGCAGCTCGGAGTCGGTTTATTTGCTGCGTTCGACATTGCTGAATGCGGGCGAGTCGATGAGCGTGCGCAAAAATGCGGCGAGGTACCTGGGAGCGAGCTGGCCCGGTGAAGAAGCGGTGGTGAAGTTGCTGAGGGGGGATCAGATCGACGGAGAAGTGAAAGTGGCTGCCCTGGAGGGCGTGAAGAATGCATTCCGGGAGGAGATCAAAGCGCAGCTCGCACCTTACCTGCCGAAGCCGCCTGTGGAGGAAGTGGTAACCAAGCCTTCCGAAGAACCGAAAAGTGGCAAGAAGGAGCGAAGAAAACGCAGAAAAAGCCAGTAGTACGAAGATTGAGATGCGATTTTGGGGTATATTTCCGGACTGTACATCTTTAAATTTGAAACAAAAACATCGAAACATTTATGCTCCGCAGAAATTTTGTAAAATCTACCCTTGGTTTGGCTGGTGCCGCAATTGCAGCAGGAGATGCATTGGGCGCCGCTCCGATGGCCAAAAACAAGTTTAAGCTCAAATATGCTTCCCACTTCGGGATGTTCCAGAACAGCGCCGGAAAGGACGTGATCGACCAGCTTAAATTTATGGCAGACCAAGGGTTTATGGCGTTGGAAGACAACGGTATGATGGGCCGCCCAGTGGAGCAACAGGAGGCCATTGCGAAGGAAATGAGCCGTTTGGGAATGGAAATGGGGGTATTTGTGGTGGACAAAGGCGGTAATGGTGCCAATACATTGGCCGCAGGCAAAAAAGAATACATCGATATCTTCCTCAATGGCTGCAAAAAGGCAGTGGAGGTGGCGAAACGCGTGAATGCGAAATGGATGACGGTCGTTCCGGGCGATTTCGAGAGAAACCTGCCGATCGGCGTACAAACCGGAAACGTGATCGATGCATTGCGCCGTGGTGCTGAAATCCTGGAACCGCACGGCCTGGTAATGGTGCTGGAACCGCTGAGCGACTCACCGAATTTGTTCCTCAGAACGTCCGATCAAACTTATGAAATCTGCCGTGGCGTGAACAGCAAATCCTGCAAGATCCTGTATGATATCTACCACATGCAGAAAAACGAAGGGCGCCTGATTTACAACATCGACCGCACGTGGAGTGAAATCGATTACTTCCAGATCGGAGATGAACCCGGTCGTAAAGAGCCGACAACAGGGGAAATCAACTACAAAAACATCTTCAAATACATCTACGACCGCAGCAAGAAGGAAGGCAAGTCGTTTATCATGGGGATGGAACACGGAAACTCGCAGCAGGGAAAAGAAGGCGAAGAAGCGCTGATCAAGGCGTATGTGGAGAGTGATAGTTTTACGATATAGGGTGATAGGCAGTAAGCTATAGGCCATAAGCTTTTATGGTACAGGTATAAAAAAACCGGGAACTGGTTCCCGGTTTTTTGCTTTTAGCCTAAGGCTTACAGCTTATAGCCTAAAGCCCATTAAAGTACCACCACCGAATTCTCCGTAGCATCTACGCCGGCTGGTACATATTTGTCTGCTGCCCAGTCGTTTTCCCACTTCTCGCCGTCGAGAATGTAACGGAACTGATATTCTCCCGCTCCCAGTTCGAGGCTGGTTTTGAATGAGCCGTCTTTCTGTTTTTTCAATGCGATAGCTTCTTCCGGATTCCAGCCATTGAACTCGCCTACGAGGGCAATTTTCTTCGCTTCTGATGCTGCTTCCGCAGGAACTGTAAACGTCACTTTGTAAACAGATTTACTTTTTACAAACTGTTTTGTTAATGCCATAACTTGTAGTGTTAATTGGTTGATGGCTCAAAGATACAATCAAAAAATATTCAAATCAATGAATATCAGAATGCTAAATCTATTTGGTCTTTGAAAAGTTATATAATAACATTTCATGCGACATTTTTTAAAATCTCGGCACTCTTTTATTTGAGGGTGTATCTCGCGCCCAAAAATGCCCTGATGCCCTGATTTGGCGCATAAACATACGACGGATCGAACGTTAGCCGGTAAGGATTGTCGGGCGTTGCAATTACTTGTCCCTGGTCGTCAAATCTGACATTTTTGTCGAACGGATCGTGGGCGCGGGCGATCGAATTGGCGGGCGGTGTGAAGTTGAGAATGTTTTTGACACCCCCATAAATTTCCAGTCCACTAGCAAATTTTTTGGTGAGCTGGATGTTCTGCAAAGACCATACCGGCGAGTTGGCGGCACGCGGGTCCTCTGCGCTCAGAAGAGGCAGCCGCATAGGCCCATAAATGTTTCCGGTGTAGTCGAATGAGAGCCCCGCTTTTTCTATCTCGTAGGAAACGGACCAGGTTCCTGTAAACCTTTCGGTGAGTACCGGCCTGAAACGCACGCCATTCTCTTTCTGGAAGTTGTCCATGTACGTCCCGCCGGCAATGATTTTAAGCGGGAACGGGAAGTTGAAATCCAGGTTCAGGCTAATGCCTTTGGACACCGCATAACCGTCCAGGTTATCATAAATAATTTGGTTAGGGTTGGTATCGTAATCGGGGAGAATGCGGTTGGTGAAGTGTGTATAAAATACCGAGGCGTCGATTCCGATGAATGAATTACCCGTTACAATTTTCTTGACGAGGTTGATATTGGCATTCCAGCTTTGCTCCGGTTTCAGTGCCTCTTTCAGAATGACCTCTCGGGAGCCGGTCAATGCGGCATGGTCTTCGGTAAAAAGGTTCACAATCCGGAAGCCTCGTCCGATATTGAGCCTTACCACATCCGTCTGGTTGAATTTGTATTTGTAAGCGCCCCTTGGCGTGAAAATGCTTCCATGGCGGCTGTTATAGTCATAGCGGGCGCCGAGCAGAATGGAATGCGGGCCGCTTTTGATCTCGTCCTGGATAAATATGCCGGGAAGATAAATCTTGTCGGCATGGTCCTGCCCGTCGGCGTAGCGTGTGGCAGGCGTATTATCATTGTAAAAAGTGTAACGGAAGGGTGTTCCCATCAGGAGGCTGTGCTTGCCGATCTCCTTATCCCAAAGAAGCTGCGCGAATGCAATTTTCTGGTCCGCATTGAATGGCACATGGCCGTACGCCGAGTTCTGGTTGTGGGAGCTGAAAGAATATTGTAACGTAACTTTTTCTGAAAGCGGAAGCTGATAGTTTCCCAAAACCTCAAACCGTTTGGTATAAATACTCTCGCCATAAACCTGGTCTCCGCCCCGGTAAGAGCGGTTCCATTGCATTTGTCCGCCCCACCGGTCCTCGTAATAGTAGCGAGCCGCTATATTGGCGTGCCGGTTGTTCCGCAGATTGAACGACCATTTATTGAACACCGAAATGCGGTTTTGAAGTGTCAAGTCGGTGAAGCCGTCTTTATTATGGTCTGTCGGATTCTGATAATTGAAATAGTTTACCCCCAGCAAGGAGCTGCTTTTTTCGCCGGGCGTAAACTTCACGCCGAGGTCTACATTATAGTCGCGCCAGGTTGTACTGAACACATCCGCCGAGAACACCGGCGCTTTCGACGGATTTTTAGTGATAATATTGATCAAGCCGCCCACCGCTTCCGAACCATACAGGGTAGACGCAGGCCCTTTCACGATTTCCACCCGTTCGATCAGGCTATTGGGAATGCCGGAAAGACCGTACACCGTCGAAAGTCCGCTTACCATCGGCATGCCGTCGATCAGCACCATAGTGTATGGGCCTTCAAGCCCGTTGATATGGATGTCGCCCGTATTGCAGACATTGCAATTCAGCTGGGGGCGCACGCCATTGACATAGCTCAGCCCCTCGAAAATGCTGGGTACGGGGTTTTTATAAATGAATTTGGAGGTGATAATGTCCACCGGAACCGGACTGTCCAGCTTCGAAACTTCTTTCATTGTACCCGTTACAACCACCTCTTCCAATGCATTGGCACCCGATTTCATGACAAAATCTTTTCGGACATCGCGGTCGATCCGGACATTCTTCTCGGTGACGGTAGGCATCGAAACATAACTGACACGCACGGTGTAAACGCCTTTGGGAACGCCGGTAAGCCGGAAATATCCTGCCGTGTCCGCCGTCGTACCTGTTTTCAATTCATTGATATAAACAGATGCCCCGAATGCAGGGTCGCTCTGCCCTTCCAGTGAGATCTTTCCGGATAGCGAGAACTGCGCCCAGGCACCGAATGGCAAGCAGCTGAATAGTAGTAGTATACGAAGCTTCATAGAACCGCCGAATTATTAATTTATTTTTATCTGAATATAAATTTAGACAAACCTAAAAATAAAACTTGATATATGAAAATTAAAAATTCGGTTACAGTGAATGCGCTTGGAAACTATCTTCGCAGCTGCATTGGTTCTAAACCTTTGCTGAACGATGTATAACCAATTCAACCCACTATGCTTAAAAGATTTTTGAAACCGATCAAACTCCCGGCTTCGGCGGACTGGGCCGTGCTGATTCTGCGGGTCGGGATTTCATGCCTTATGCTCACGCACGGTTACGCGAAGCTTACCACATTTCTCGGCGGCGATCATTCGTTTGCGGATCCGATCGGGATTGGGGAGGAGCTTTCCTACGTGCTCACGATCTGTGCCGAATTCGGATGTTCCATCCTCATTATTCTAGGCCTGGGAACGCGTGCGGCGCTCATTCCACTGATCATCACGATGGTCGTGGTGGCGGCTATCGTGCACGCCAAAGACCCTTTCGATATGAAGGAACATGCATTGCTGTTCCTCCTGCCTTACATTGCACTGTTTCTGACAGGTCCCGGAAGGTTTTCCGTGGATGCGAAATTGTATCGCTAGATAAGGGCTGTATAAAAAGCGAAATGCCTCCCGGTGATGGAAGGCATTTCGCTTTTTAGTTATTGCGACCACTTGGTCGGCTGGCGGTCCCAGCGGTGGGCTTTCATTTTTTCCGCCACTGCCGCGTCGAGCTTCACGCCGTCGCTCACGGCTACGTTCGCGCGCACATTCGCGAGCCTGCGCATGCCCGGGATCGTGGTATGCACGTCGGGATTGTTAAGGATGAAACGCAGGGCAAGTTCGGCCATCGTCATACCCGCGGGAATATCCGGGCGCAGTGCCTCGGCGTGATCCACGCTGGTGTTCAGGTTTTCAGGCACGAAATAGGTTGCGCGCCAGTCGTCGGCAGGGAAAGTGGTTTCCTTCGTCAATGTACCGGTGAGGGTACCTTCATCGAACGGGACGCGGGCGATCACGCCGATATCCAGTTTCCGGCAAAGCGGGAACAGAAGATCCTCCGGAGCCTGGTCGAAAATATTGTAAATCACCTGTACGGCGTCGATCAGGCCGGTTTCGAGCGTTTTTAGTGCATTGTTCGGCTCCCAGCGGTTGATACTGATTCCCCACGCTGCAACTTTTCCCTCTTTGGTTAATTTTTGAATGGCCTCTTTCCATTCATCTTCCTCGGCCCAGGCATCTTCCCACACGTGGAACTGCAGCAGGTCAATCTGCTCGGTTCCCAGGTTCTGAAGGCTTTTTTCGGTGTATTCCACAATGTAGTCGGCCGGAAATACGTCTTTCAGCGCAAATTCAGGGCGTGAAGGCCATTGGCGGTTCTTAGGCGGTATTTTGGTTGCGGCGTACAGCTTTCTGTCGGGGTAGCGCTTGATCAGCTCGCCGAGAATGCGCTCACTCAGGCCCTCGCCGTAGCCCCAGGCGGTATCGAAAAAATTGACACCCGATTCGACAGCCAGGTTCAGGGAATCGTCCGTTTCTTTGCGGTCGGAGCCGGTCCAGCCCGCCAGTCCCCACATTCCGTAACCTACTTCGCTGATTTCCCAGCCAGTTCGTCCAAAACGACGTTTTTGCATTGTAATCTGATTTTAGTGTTTGACCAATAAAGAACTTCCGTGCATTTATTTAACCTAGAACGGATACCTTTGCAAGACTTTTTTATTAGTGAGCATTCTCGCTATCGTTCCTCAAAAACAGGGTTTAAGTGAAAGAAAAGGGGTTGATTAACGCATTGTTGATGACATTTAAAAGAATTGCCGGGGTTGTGTTGGTGATTTGTGCAGCCGGTTTGACAAACCAGAGTGAATCTTCCGATAAAATTGCAGAATACTGCCGGACTTTCCATCAGATCCAGATGGATATCCGCGATAATGTGATCTCACCCGACTCGGCACGGGCGGCTTTCGGGGCTGTTATGCGGAACCTCCGGGCCGAATTTCGACGGGATACGTGCCGCTCCATCGACTCGTCTTATTTTGTTTACCCGGTCAAAGGATACACAGCCAGGGAGTCGATTGGGTCGAGGGGCCGAGGCTACCGCGCCAATGGTTTCGACCTTTTTGATAGCAGCGTTTCCGGTAGCCATCCCGCCCATGATCTTTTCGTACGCGACAAGGACCAGGATGTGCTCGACGACCGCACCTGGCAGCCTGTCGATGTCCTGGCATTCACTTCCGGCCTGGTGCTCGCCACTGAAACAAGCTGGAAGTACGACAGTGAATACCGCGGCGGCAACTGGATCTGGATTTACGATCCGTGCCTCGACGGCCTTTTCTATTATGCCCACAACAATATTGTGGAAGTGCAGCCGGGGCAGTGGGTCAATGCGGGGGACAAAATTTCGGAAATGGGACGTTCCGGCTACAATGCTTACCAAAAGCGCTCTCCTACGCATTTGCATCTGATGTTTCTCCAACTGGATGTTGATGGTTTGCCAATGCCCGCCAATACCTACGAATGGCTGAAAGCGGCGACGGTGAAGGAAGGTTCAGGGGTTGAGTAATTGGGATTGAAGTAGATATTCAATATATTGTACTTCACTCCATTACTATTCCTTAAACAAAATTTTATGAGCAACCGCCGTTCTTTTTTCCGGAAGAGTGCTGCCCTTGGCATGGGCGCTTTCGGGATCAACAGCCTCTTCAACCAGCTCCACGCGGAGCAATTCCTCGAAGCAGAACAACTTTGGAACCCCGCCAGCGAAAGCAATGAGGAATACTGGTCGGTGATCCAGGACGCCTACACCGCAAGCAAAAGCGAGATCATTATCCTTAACAACGGTGGCGTATCGCCCTCGCCGATTGTCGTGCAGGAGGCTTTGGACAAATACAACAAAGCGGCCGCACAGGGACCTTCCTATTATATGTGGCGCATTATGGACAAAGGCCGTGAGCCGCTCCGGCAGCGTCTGGCCAGGCTCGCCGGCGCCGACGCGGAGGAAATCGCGATCAACCGCAATGCCACTGAGGCATTGAATACCATCATTTTTGGCTTGCCGCTGGAAAAAGGCGACGAAATCATCGGCACTTTGCAGGACTATCCGAATATGGTACAAGCCTGGAAACAGCGGCAAATGCGTGACGGTCTGGTTTACAAGCAGCTATCTTTTGATTTTCCGATTGAAAACGACGAGCAGATCGTGAAGGCCTATGCCGATGCGATCACACCAAGGACGAAAATCATCCACGTCACGCACATTATCAACTGGGTGGGACAGATCATGCCGGTTAAAAAGATTGCACAAATGGCCCATGCCAAGGGTATCGAGGTAGTTTGTGACGGTGCCCACACTTTTGGGTTGCTGGATTATAAAATTCCTGACCTTGAATGCGACTACTTCGGGACCAGCCTGCACAAGTTCCTGAGTGCACCCGTGGGGAGTGGTATGATGTGGATCAAAAAAGATAAAATTGAGAAAATATGGCCGTTGCTTTGCAATAGCGAGCCTAAAAGCGGTAATATCCGCAAATTCGAAACGCTCGGCACGCGGAGTTTCCCTATTGAGCAGGCGATCGGCGAGGCGATCAATTTCCAGGAAGGCATTGGCAGTAAACGCAAGCAGGAGCGCATTCATTACCTGAAAAAGTACTGGGCTGAAAAGGCTGCGCAAATCCCGGGGGTGAAGATCCACACCTCCCTGAAACCCGAGTATTCCTGTGCAATAGCCGGTGTAAGCATCGATGGCATGAAGCCGGAAGAGCTGGATGGTAAGCTCATGAAAGACTACCAGATTCATACTGTGGGGATAAATTGGGAAAATATCCATTGCGTGCGGGTGACGCCGCATGTGTACACGAAGACGAGCGACCTGGATAAGCTCGTTGGCGCAATCGAGAAAATCGCGAAAAAGGTCTGATATTTACAGTTGATAATGTACTTTGGGCATGACTGGATTATTCACCGGTGATGCCCAATTTTTTTTTACCGCCTGTAAGTCCACATGCTGCAATATCCACCGGATGAACCATTGGCACGAATGATGGGCCAGCTCCGGCGATGATGCATTATTTTTGAAAATCCTCAACAGAAAATCAACATTATGGCAGAGTTACGAAAGGGCTCTTTTATCAGAAAGGTAAAAGACATCGGCATGGGCGGCGCACTGGCGCTTGCTTTGCTGTCGGGTACCACGCTTGTTTCGTGTTCTTCGAATGACGACGAATCCGAGTATAGTTACGAAGAAACGACTTACGGCAAAGGCATCAAGTCTTTTATCAAAGAAGTGAGCCCGGGAGAATTTAAGATCATGAGCGAGGAGAGCGTTCCGGCCGATAGCTCCATGGCCATTGTTTCCTATCTCGACGGGCACAAAGACACACTGAACCCCACGGCGGCCAAGGCGCTGATCGACCAGGAAATCCGGTCGAACCCGCATATGGGCTATCACAGCGGGCTTTCAAGCATGCTGCTCTACGGCGGAATGGGTTACCTGCTGGGCCGTAACTCGTCGTATTCTTATATGAACAACTACCGCAGCCGAATGGACGTGGAGCGAAGCAGGTCTTTCTATGCCAACCCGGGTGCGTGGGCAAGTTCACGCAGCGCGGCCCTGGACGTGGAAACTTCCCGTTCCGTGCGCACAGTCACAACCAGGCCGGCAGGCGGTCGTAAAGGATTTTTCGGAAGATCATCCGGCAGAAGCGGAGGATAAGGTTGATTATCCCGAACTCCCAAATTTTGAACGCATCACTCAACCATGGTAAACTTGAAATCGTTGCCTCATCCGCCGCAGAATGCTCTGAAGCAAGCGGGCTGGGATTGGGCACTTGGCACCGACACGGCGCCTTATGTCGTGAATGATATGGTAGTCGTAACCGAACAGCAAGCGGAAAGCTACTACGAGGCTGCGGGTACATTATATGATATGCTGGTAGAAGCGGGCCAGTATGCGATCGATAACACCCTCTTCCGCGAAATGGGCATTCCGGAAAATCTGGTCGATCTGATCAAGCTTTCATGGAACGACGACCGGCAAATTCACCTGTACGGCCGTTTCGACCTCGCCGGAGGCTTCGATGAAGAACCGGTAAAACTGATCGAATTCAATGCGGATACCGCCACATGTATTCCGGAAACGGCGGTTGTACAATGGGCGCATTTGCGGATGAACGGAATGGACGAGTCGAAACAGTTCAACACTTTGTTCGAAACGCTCGTTGGCCAGTTTGTTTATTTAAAAGAAGAAAACAACGACCTGACTCCTTCAATGCTGTTTTCGGCCATGCGGGGCTATCCCGAGGACGATACCAATGTGGCCGTGTTGATGGAAGCGGCAAAAGAAGCAGGTTTCGATGTCGAATTCGCCTATATCGACGATGTGGAATTTTCGAATGGCGAAGGGATATTCTACCAGGAGCCGGAGCACGGGCGTTTTGTGCGGTTCGATTTCTGGTTCAAGCTGGTGCCCTGGGAGAACATCGGCACCGATGAGCCGGAACTGGCGGGCATGCTGACGGAGATTGTAAAAAACAGGAAGGCTGTGATCCTCAATCCGGCTTATACTTTGTTATTCCAATCCAAATACATCCTGAAAATCCTGTGGGACCTTTACCCATATCATCCGTTGCTGCTACAAACGGACCGCGAACCACTCCCGCATAAAAGGTCGGTAAGCAAGGTAATGCTCGGGCGCGAAGGCGCTAATGTTACGATCCACGGCGAGGATGGCGAAGTGCAGGAGACTGCGGCCGGGGAATACGGCGATCAGGCGCGGATTTACCAGGAGTATACGCTCCTTCCAACCGATCCGGACGGCCGTACTTATCAGGCGGGCGTGTTTTATGCCGGGGAGGCATGTGCGCTGGGATTCAGGCGGGGCGGGAAGATTTTGGACAACACCGCGCAATTTGTGGGGCACATTGTCGATGAATGATATACGTAAATTTACTTACCTCTGAATCAGATCGTTACCGGACGCTCATCCAACCGACCGTTTACTAATCATTTTGCTGAAATGTGCTAAGTAGGGGCGAAGTTTGTACATGTTTTCACAAGCGCTGCTGGTATGAAGTTTTAAGGAAGCAAGAAGCATTGTCAGCAGTTCAGCTTATTCATCGATCCTTAACTCATAAAAGACAAGTCATGATTCACGAAAAAATTTTCCAATTAAAAAGCGGCAGGGAGGTTAAAGTCGTCGTAAAAAGCTACTTCCTCCACGATAATCCCCAGCGCGACATGGACTGTGAGATCTTAATTCGCGAACCTAAAGAAAAATATTTTCGCGCACCAATCGGGGTTAATCACCCGCAATACTGGAAAATGAAGCGTTCCAGCGCGCAACAGGCCAAGGTTATCCTGATGGAATACAGCGGAATCACCCAGCGTCACGTAAACCAGGCCATTTCGGAATTTAACCGCATTCTCAGCTACCCACCAACACACATTGGATTGCAGTACGAAAGCGAGCTTGTTTAACGACAAGCCGCTTTCGGCCGACGCCAACCAAGTAAGAAATATAACACACTAAGAAATATAACACACACTGATAGCCGGGCGGGGTTGGGTACGAAAGTATCCGATCTCTGCCCGGTTTGATTTTAAAGATATCCAGTTGCCTTTCGCCCGACGCATTGCTGAATTTACTAATTTGAACCGCAGCATTTCTTTTCGGGCTTTCTATGAAGATAAAAGGCGTTTTTTTACTACTCGCAGGGCTTTTAGCAGTCGGCGCACTGGTGTTTTACTGGCTACGGGCTTCCCCGCATTCCAAATCCGACGGTAAAGCCGCCGATGTAATGAACGCCGCTTTTGCCGAGCAGCCGGTAGGATACATCAATCGCGCTGATTCGCTGGGAGTAATAAATCCTCCACTTCAACACATCTCTATTCAAATTCATCCAAAGACTTCCGAAGCCGCTCTCGCTGCTGTATTACAAGGCGTTAAGGCTGATCAGGACTTGTTGCTGACCGTCGCGGCCGGGCAGGAGGGAGCGCTTACATTGGTAACGGATGGCGATTTCGACGACGTATTGCATTCGCTATGCCGCGCATTGCCTGAAACAAAACGCATTTACCTGCGCTGGGATCCGGATATGGAAGTACCGGTGCAGCGCCATTCGTGGCAATACCAGTCGCCGGTCGATTACATTAAGGCATTCCGGCATGTGGCTAGGACGTGCAAAAAAGCCAAGCCATCGCTGGAAATCATGTGGTCTCCCGCGGGTTATCCGGGTACGGAGGAATACTGGCCGGGCGATGACGTGGTGGACGCCATCGGTGTCTCGGTCAACGGGCAAAGCGAGCGCTCGGCGACGGCTTACCCGGCGGGTCCCGACGCAGAAACGGCACTTCGGAGAAAGTTGATCCGCACCCGGTTCATGAACAAACCGGTTTGGGTACTGGCTTCTGGTAGCGACAGCCTGGTGAATGCATTGCAAGTCGATTTGAAGGCGGCTACCCGACAGATCAGGAAAGATTCTGCCTGGCTGTTCCAGACATACAGCATTAAGCAGCCGCAAGGCCGGCCCGCCAATGCGCTGCCGATATTGGGCGTCTATGATCCGAAACTGGCGCTTACCGGTTCCAAGGCCGTGCAGGTTGAGCATTTGTTTGTCGACCTTGAAAATATTCAGAAGGGGATTTTCGCTAAGGATTTCGAGGCGATCGTCCGGCGAGGCCATCAGGCGATCGTTTCTGTTGAACCCTGGCGCGACTTGAAAGCAAGAAACGATTCCCTGGGGTTGGAAAATACAGCACAGGGAGTCTATGATGAGGAATTCAAATCACTTTTTAACACCATTTCAAAGACCCGCCTCCCGGTTTACGTCCGATTTGCGCACGAAATGGAAATTCCCATTCACCGGTATTCGTGGCAGAGCCGCGATCCGGTGCCGTATATCAAGGCATTCCGGCATTTCATGGGGCTCAGCAAGGGAATTGAAAATGTAAAAAAAGTGTGGGGCCCTGCCGGTGACAGAGGTTCCATGGAATGGTATCCCGGAGGCGACGTGGTGGATTTCATCAGTGTCGCCATTTATGGTCTGCCCGACAAGAACATTACCGACCCGACCAAGCAGGAGTCTTTCGAAACTATATTCGATCGCAAGGTTTGGCGTATGCGGTTTGCCTCCAAACCGATATTTGTAACGGAATTCGGCGTGAAAGGGCCAGAAGATTTTCAGACCCAATGGCTGGAAAAAGCCGCAGCAGTGCTGGCGGTCCACAAAGAAGTGGTTGGCGCGAGCTATTTCAACCTGGCTGATAACCCGGCGGTTTGGGGTAACATACCCGCACCCAACTGGGGAATCAGCCAGTCCACCTTTAATCGTTTCGTAAAAGCATTACAGGCCGGTCACTAATGGCCCTCGTGGTTTTTGCTGAGGTTGAAGGGGTGTATTGAGCTCCGATTCGATGATTTCATTAACGATTCCATCGCGGATCACATAGAGGTACAGCCGGTACAGCGACGCATGTTGCGGGATGTTGAGCGTTAATTGCGTTCCTTCGCCGATATCCGTCATTTCGATCGGATTATTGAAGCCATCCGTCCGGGCCAGCTTCCATTCGAGCCGGACACCTTTTGACCCGCCGAACACCTTCCATTGATTATCCTGCTGCATAATAGCATGATAATCCAGGTTTGAACCTTCAAAAGTGCCGATGGCGGGTTTGAGGATTTTGAAAGGCACGGTAGGTCCCGGCGCTTGTTGGCCGCTCCATATTGATTCCAATACTTCCAGCGAACGTTTCGGTCTTCCGGCGTAATCGCGCAGGCCATCGAAGCTTACATGCTTAAATATCTTTTCATCCTGCCAGTTGGACACAAAGGTGCCGGCATGTCGCTCGCTGATTTTGGCAAAAGCGTCGGCGCCGATGTAGCTCAGGTAGCAAGGGGCGGCCAATTCCGGAAGACGGAGCCCTTCTATTTTCTTTCCGCCGTTCATTAACACCAGTCCGAATGCATCCACAGCCGGGGATACCTGTTTGATCAGATAGGCCAGCTTTTGTGTATCACCATTCAGTAAAAGATCTACGGTAAGGGGTCGCGATCCGTCGATGCGCTTGATTGCCTCGCTCACGGTTTTCAGCCACTCCAGATACAGCTTTTGCTCCGCAACACGCTTTGAACGACGCTGCCGTTGCAGCGCCGGATTGCCGATGTTCCAGGATACAATGTGTTTTTTGTCTTTGAGCCGGCTAACGGTCGCCAGGATTTCATCTGCCAGCTCATCTGCACCGTCTTTGTTCTGAATGAAATCGAGCGTTTCAGGAACCCAGAATGTGTAGTGAACCTTGATTCCGGCTCGCCGGGTAGCCCTTAGAATGTTATAATCGTAAATGCCGGGGCCGAAATGCCGGATTGCATTGATACCCGTCCGCTGCATTTGGGTAAGGTCGGCTTCGAGCTCGGGCTTGGTAAATGCAGGGTACCTGCGCGACCAGTTATGCCCCTTGGTATAGTTTACCCCTCGGGTGCCTTCGAAGAAAATAATCGGATTTTCGGCATTCGGGGCATTCGCTGCCGGCTCACGTACGCCCATGGCACGAAAGAGTGCCGGGACACCGGGATGCGGGATAGACTTCTGCCTCGCCAGTTTGCTGGCATATGCCTGGTTTTTATGGGCAATCGCCATATCATATTCCCATTCGGGATTGAAGCGCCGGAAGTAAATGATGATGCTGATCACCAGTATGGTGATCAGGAAAGCGGAAGTGCGTACACCGCCATAAATGCGCCGGCGCAAAATCCAGAAATTACCCTTGAACTCCTTGATCGCTTTGAATGCATTTTCAAGGAATGCCGATGAACCGGAAAATTCGCGTATCTGCTGCTGGCGGCTCGCTGCGATATTGAAACACATGAAAAAACAGTTCACCCCGGCGAAACCGGCCATAATAAGGTTATAGGGGTTGAGGTCCTCATACAGCCCGTAGATGATTGCCAGAATGGAAATGCCCAGCACGGCCAGGTTAGGGATATTGAGCGGCCAGTTGTTGGCCTCGTTACCATCTTTCGGAGTGGGTACGTAAGGTATTTTCTTGCCTGAAATCGTATAAAGTATGCCCAGGATAAATATCCACCAGGTGCCGATCATGAGAAGCCCGCCCACGACGTGGAAGCCTCGTTCTTCATCTTCCATCACCCACCATTGCACAAAATGCCGGATCAGTACAATGCAGGAAACCATGGGCAGGATCACCAGGAAGAAATCCGTGAGGTCGAAGTGCATCGGGCTTACGTCGAATACCAGTGCCAGTATGGGGATCAGGAAGTTGATCAGGAAAATGAAACCCGAAGCATAATGCAGCGGGATCGAAGCGTAATGCAGCCGCTGCGCCCACGTGAACTTCGAGAACAATTTCGGATACACATGCACAAACAGGTCAAAAACCCCGCGTGACCATTTCAGCTGCTGCTTGTAGTAGGCCGACAGTGTGGAAGGTACCAGCCCTCGCGCAAGCACAACCGGTACATATACTGACTTCCATCCCTTCGCGTGCAGCTGCATGGAAGTATGCATATCTTCCGCAAGGCCTGCCGAATGTCCGCCGATGGAATCCAGCGCCGTCCGGCGGAATGTGCAATTGGCCCCGATAGCGAGCACGGTCCCGTAGTGGTTCATGGTCATCATCATCGGACCATAAAACTGATAGGTCTGCTGAGCAGCGCCCTTGGCGATCAGCCCTTCATCGTGATTTTTGTAAGCTTGTACAATTTGTACATAACCGATTTCGGGATTGTCGAAATGCGAAACGATGGGGTCGAGGAAGTCGGGAAAAGGGACATGGTCGGGATCGAGGACCACGCAAAGTTCCCCTTTGGAGATGCGCAATGCATTGTTGATATTCCCGGCCTTGGCATTCCGCTTGTCCGTGCGCGTGACGTGGTGCACGCCCAGGCGCTCGCATACCCCGCGCAGGTAGGGGTCGTCCGCCTCGTCGCACAGGTAAGTTTCATGCGGATAAGTAATATTCTGAATAGCCGTCAAAGTCTCCACGATCATTTCGTAGGGCTCACCGGCGCAAAAAGTCGTGAAGATATCCACCGTGTACCTGCGTGTCAGCGGCGGCGTGGGCGGCACGGTGATGAACAGGTAATGCAGCCATTCATGCAGCACTTTCAGGCAGGTGAATACAAATGTGACCACGAGCATCCAGTACAAAGGCGCATAGCCCCTCACCGATTCGGAGAGGACACTGGTGATAAAAAATCCCATCGAAACCAGTCCGAAGAAGATCATCAGCCGCAGCATGATCAGTTGCTTGCGGGTAGGAGGTTTTACATATATTGTCTGGTTCATGGGGGGCTTACGACATAAAACGGGGTATTACTTGAAGCGAAATTTCCGGCATTATCATACACAGTGGCAAAAATCCGGTAGGGACCTTCCTGCTTCGGGGCTGTAAAAGAAAAGCGCGGATTGTTTCCGGAACTCGCCATTGTCAAAAGCGGCGTCAGTCTCCGTGTGCTGTTAATCTGGTTTTCGCGGTACCAGTCTTCCCGGAAAATCTGCCAGCGGATCGCGCGGATGCTGTCCTGGCCTTTGAGCAGCACCACTTCCGCGGATGCCGCTGCCGACGGGTTCAAGAGGATGTTATCCCGCGCACCCTTGCTGTTGACCAGCATATAATTGAGACCGGGATACGCCACGTTCGAAGGTTTACCCGTCCAGATCTGGTGCATGGCATCAACCGCCTCGGAAGCGTTGCCGTTTTCATCGAATATGCTGAACCACGTTTGGGTGGTTTCTTGTTTGCACCCCCAGTAAAAGACACAGGCGCCCAGAAAACGCGGGTCGTCGAGCGGCATATGTTCGCGGTAACGTCGCTGGTAGGTTTCGGCCTTCTTTTTACTGGTGTCTTCGATATAGGCACCCCAGGCCGTTTGTTCCGTGCCCTCCCAAGGGCCGTTGATACCCCATTCAAGCAGCATGTAGGGGCCTTTCCAGAACCATGCAAGGTCGTCGAGGCTTTGCCGGAGCTTGGGGATCGTGCTGAAAATATTGAAGGAAATGACATCGATGTCGCAGCGCAGCCTGACATTCATAATGTATTTCGGGTTAAAATTCAGGATGGTAGTGGTGACAGGATGGTCAGGATCTTCCCGGTGGATCATGTCGGTAAGCTCGTTGAACGAATCGTAAAAGTCTGCGTAAGTCCACTTGTAGGGAAAATCCAGCTCATTACCCAGGCACCACATCAGCACCGCAGGATGGTTTCTGAACCTCCTGATAATTGATTGCAATGCCCGATAACGGGTTTGGGTAATTTTGGGATCAGTGTAGAAAGATATGTCACCGCTATTGGGAAGCGGGAGGCCGACGATTACCGCCAGATCATGCTTTTGCGCGCTGTCGAGCACCTGGGCCAGACGGGTGGTATCCCAGGTGCGCACGGTATTACCACCGGCTTCCCGGAGTTCGCGGAAATGAGAGTCGCCGCCGGCACCTTTGATCGCGTAAGGTTTGCCGTTTCGCATAACGGTGTAGCGGCCATCGGAATGGTCAATATAAACTTTTGCCGATCTGTTGGGTTCTTTTTCTCCCAAACAGCCCGACAGCACAAGCATGAAAGCCAGCGGCAGCAGTAGATGTATTCTAATAGACAAGGGTCGGTTTATTTGTAACCTAAGGAGGTGTTTCGGAAAGGTAAAATACGAGAAAAATGCTTGAAAACTGAAATACTTTGAAAAAAGTGTATAGAAGTAGATACATTGTATACACAAACGGAAGTTATGAATATTGCTTACCTTTATATAAATGTTTTGGTTTACTAAATTTTGAATTCTTGTTTACATTGAAATGAAGGAAGACTCACTCTCGAACAGGGCCTATACAGAACTGAGAAAAAAGATACTGTCGAACCAACTCACCTCGGGAACGCGGTTGAAAGAGGATGAATGGTCTAAGAAGTTGGACGTCAACAGAATGGCTATCCGCGAGGCGTTGACCAGGCTTCTGGGTGAACAGTTGATAGTGCAGGGAGAAAAGGGAGGCTTTTTCGTGAAAACACTCACCCTTGAAGACAGCCATAAGATCCGCGAGCTTCGGGAAATCCTTGAAATAGGCGCGTTGCGGCTACTGATACAGAAAGTGACCGCCGAGCAGGTCGCAGAACTCGACCGCATTTGCGATGACTTTACGTCGATGGTCGAGCGCGGCTACTTTGGCGGAGCTTGTGAGGCGGATGTTAAATTTCATGAAACCTTGATTGAGTGTGCTGGTAATGAGAAACTTGTGGACTTGTACCAGGCGAGTAATATCCCTTTGTTTCACCAAAAACTGGGTAAAACGCAAACGCATATGGACGACTACGAACTGACCGACCAGGAGCATCGCGAAATCGTGGCGGGTATTAAGGAGGGTGACGTCAAACGGGCAGAGGAAGCGCTTTTGAAACATCTGATCCGTGGTGAGGTGGCGTCCATCGACCTTACGTAGACCATTTATAAAGCATTGATATGGCTGCAAGCCGGTCCCAACCCCACGGGACCGGCTTTTTTTGTACCCATAGGATTTTCGGTGGGAGCCGGCAGTAACTGGACAGTATTCGGCAAGTTCGCCTATTCGCGATAGATCATTTGTCGAAAATGCAGAACAATAATTTTTCTCAAATTTTTTTGTTGACAAAAAAATAATATATTTGTTAACATAAATTCGAGTACCTCTTATTGCCTGCTCACCCCATTCGGGGAGGAGCGATTGTGTTTGCCCATTAAACCCATTACTGTTCCGAAATCTTTGTTTATGAAAAAATCTCTAAAATTCCCGGAATCCCTCCCTTCGGAGATTCCTTTGCTGCGGCTTCGTTTACGTAACCGCCTGCGGGTCCTTTCAATGCTGCTGGGAGTGCTGATCGTTACTGCCTGTTTCAGCCAGGCCAATGCACAACAGAATAAAAAGATCACCGGGCGGGTTATCGATCAGAAGGGCGCGCCGGTGCCGGGTGCGTCCGTGGTGGTAAAGCATTCCACGCTGGGAGCTATCGCCGACAAAGACGGAAACTTTGACGTAGCCGTGCCGGAAAGCGCCTCCGCCATCGTCGTTTCATATATAGGTATGAAAACGCAGGAAGTGCAGATCGGCAACAGGAACGCGTTGGGGGACATTACGTTGTCCGACGATGCCATGGGCTTGCAGGAAGTAGTGGTCACGGCCCTGGGTATCGAGCGGGCGGCGAAGACGCTCACCTACGCGACGCAGAAAATAGGCGGCGACCAGGTGAATGAGATCCGCGACGCAAACTTCACGAATACCCTTTCCGGGAAAATCGCCGGACTCACCATTACTCCCTCCGCGAATGGCCCCGGCGGTGCTACGAGGATTGTTTTGCGGGGTAACCGCTCTATCCAGGGCTCCAACAGTGCATTGATCGTCGTGGACGGGGTGGCGATCGACAATTCCACGCCCGCGGGCCAGGTGCGTTACGATGCAGGCGGGCATAGCGGGAGCGACGGTGCATCGAGCATCAACCCCGATGACATCGAGTCGATTAACGTCCTGAAAGGGGCGGCGGGAGCGGCGCTTTACGGAAGCCGTGCAGCCAACGGGGTAATCATGATCACGACCAAAAAAGGTAAGAACGGAAAGATCAATGTAAATGTGAATTCCGGCGTTACGGTAGACAAGGCGCTGGTAACACCCGCATTGCAAAATACTTACAGCCAGGGCTCCGGCGGGGTCTATTCCACGCTCACCAACGGAAGCTGGGGGGCGCGCATTACAGGCCAGAGCGTACAGAACTGGGCGGGTAATACTGTCTCCCTGCAAGCTTATCCCGACAATATCAGGGACTTTTTCAAAACTGCGATTTCTACCAACAACTCGGTAGGCGTGAGCGGCGGCTCCGAGAAGGTGCAATCGTATTTTTCATATGCCAATAACTACATCAACGGCATAGTGCCGCATAACCGGTTGGCCAGAAACACTTTCAATGCCCGGTTGAGCTACGATATCACAAGCAGGCTGTCGGCGGATGTGAAGGTGACATATATGCTGCAGAACATCTTCAATAAGCCGGGCGTGGGAGGCGATGGTATGGTGGTGGCGAACGTCTACCGTATGCCGCGCAGCGTTGATCCCGAGACACTTAAATCTTACAAAAAAGTGGACGTCACCGGGGTGGAAACACCTACATTCTGGACCAGTCCCGACGCGGTTTATATGAACCCTTACTGGACGATCAACAACACGCATCGGGATGAAAACCGCAGCCGTGTTACAGGTTTGTTTGTTTTGAGATATAAACTGACGGACTGGCTGAATATCCAGGGCCGGGTAAGTTCGGATAGCTATAATGATTTCATCAGCCAGAAATACGCAAACAATACGGTCAACTATGCGCGGCAGCCGGGCGGTTATTATTCCGAGGGGAACGACTACATCGCTGAGCGCAATGCCGACGTTTTGCTCACCGGTACCAATAACATCGCACCGGACCTCAAACTGACGTATAACCTGGGTGGTTCTATTCTGAACCGGAGCATGCGCCACCGGATCAATGCGGCCGACGGGCTTGGTTTCGCCAATAAATATGACCTGAGCTACGCTACGACACTTAAAACAGAAACTGCAACAGCCAAACGACAATTGCAGTCGGTGTACGGAACGGTGCAGTTCGGGTACAGAGATTACCTTTTCCTTGACCTCACTGCGCGCAACGACTGGTCGAGCACACTGCCGTCGCCGTATTCCTACTTCTACCCATCCGTCGGTTTGTCTGCTGTCGTTTCGGAGATGGTCAAGCTGCCGCAATGGGTAAACCTGGGTAAGGTGCGGGGATCGTTTACAAAGGTGGGTAACGATGCCGATCCTTACCTGCTGGGTCAGACGTATACCTACATCCGTGGCGGGTTCGGCGGCTACATTGCCAGCAGCAGCACGAAGGCGATTGCCAACCTGAAGCCCGAGCTGACGCAATCCGTCGAGCTCGGTACCGAATGGCGCTTTTACAACAACCGCCTGGGCATTGATTTGACCTGGTACAAAACCAATTCCAAAAACCAGCTGCTTCGCGTGGCATCGCCTGCATCTTCGGGGTACTCCACGCTGAATGTGAATGCGGGTAATATCCAGAACAAGGGATTTGAAGTGGTGCTGAGCATCAAGCCGGTTGTTGCCAAAGATTTCACCTGGAATATGGGCCTCAACTATGCATTGAACAAGAGCAAAGTAGTGGAGCTTTACGACGGCGTGAGCCAGCTCTACCTGGGTTCATCGACAAGCGTTCGTACGGCCACGCCGCTGATCAAGCAGGGTGGTTCGTTCGGGGATTTGTATGGTTATAAATGGAAAACGCTGAATGGTAAATATGTTGTGAGCGATAAAGGCGTGCCCGTTAAATCGGATGCTATCGAGAAGCTGGGCAACTTTAACCCGAAATTTTCAGCCGGTTTCAGTAACAACTTCAATTACAAAAACTGGGCGCTTAATGTGCTCATCGACGGCAAGTTCGGTGGGGTGATTACTTCGGGTACGGCTGCCCAAATGGCTTACAATGGAACGGGTGTCGACACGGAGAAATTCCGCGATGCAGGTTCATGGGTAGTGGAGGGCGTTACCGCCGAGGGCGCAGCCAACACAGTTCCTACGAATGCGGAGGCATTCTGGCAAACGGTTGCACAAGGCGATTATTCGTGGGGTGAATTCTTTACTTATCACGCTACCAATGTTCGTGTGCGGGAAGTTTCGCTGGGGTATGATTTCAAAAACCTGCCCGGCTTCCTCAGCTCGGCAAGGCTTTCGGTGGTCGCCCGCAACCTGTTCTTTATCTATCGTGGTCATGCGATTCTCGACATTCCGGGCATAGGCAAGCGGAAAATGGATTTCGATCCTGAAATGAGCCTCGGTAACAGCAATTACCAGGGTATCGAGTATTTCAATTTACCATCGACCCGGAACATCGGATTGAACCTCAAACTATCATTCTAAAAACAACTCATTATGTTGACGAGGATAAAAAATATAGCCCGGGTACTCACTAAAATGCTACCGGTGGCCATCGTGGCGGCCATTCTGACCGGCTGTACCGACAATTTCGATTCGCTGAACACCGATGCGACCAAAATCAGCAGCGTCGGCAGCAAAGAATACCCGTTCATGTTTGCCTATGCATTGATGAGCCCGACGCTGAGCCCCGACAATTTCGAGGTGGGCGAGGGTACCATCGCTTCGGTATACTCCCAGTTCCTGTCGCAGGCCGCGCACTCTTTCCCGACCGACCGGTACGTGATCCGGCAGGACTGGATGCCCGCCTGCTGGAACCCCGTATACACCGCAGCGGCGCCGCAGCTGAAATCGATCATCGCCGGTACGGAAACGCAAAGTGCCGAGAATGCATTGGCGAATATCTGGTGGGTGTGGATGTTCCACCGGATCACAGACTACTTCGGTCCGATTCCGTATTCCGATGCCGCTTCGGGCAAACGCTACGTTTCCTACACGCCGCAGGATTCCATTTACTACGATTTTTTCAAACGACTGGATGCTGCTTCGACTGTATTGAAATCGCGTTCCGGCGATAAGCCTTTCGGTACTTACGACCTGGTGTATAACAAAAATGCCTCGCCTGCAACGGCCTGGATGAAGTTTGCGAATACACTCCGCCTGCGGCTCGCATTGCGGATATCGAAAGTGAACCCCGAAATGGCGAAGCAGCAGGCGGAAGCCGCTGTGGCAGCTGGCGTGTTTACCGACATTGCCGACGATGCCTACATGCCCAAGTCGACCACCACTTATGCCGAATACAATGGCCTAGCTGTTACGGCAGGCTGGGACGATGTCCGTATGAGCGCCTCCATGGAGTCGATTTTGAAAGGATACGCAGACCCGCGACTGCCGGTATACTTCCAGCCGTCCGTGTCGACAGGCACTTATGAGGGGGTTCGTAATGGATTGTTTACGTCAGAAAAGATCATCGATATCAATTCAAGGCTTTTCAATTCCAATATGGGCACGCGCTGGGCGACCTGGGTAGGCAGCGATTGGAAAACGACCTACAATGTGCCCCAGAACATCCTGCATACTGCCGAGGCCTATTTCCTTCGTGCCGAAGGGGCTCTCAATGGCTGGAATATGGGCGGTACGGCCGAGGATTTTTACAAAAAGGGCATTCAGGCTTCCATGGCCCAGTGGGGTATCACGGACCAGGCGGCCATCGCGAAATACATTGCGAACACGGCAGTTCCCATTGCGCCGAAGGATGGTATGAATTCCCCGGCGGTAAACGATTATCCGGTCAAATGGAGCGGTTCCGAGAGCATGCAGCGCAAGCAGGTGGCACAGCAGAAATGGCTGGCATTGTTTCCGGATGGTATGGAAGGCTGGGCTGAGGTGAGAAGAACAGGACTGCCGAAGCTTTACCCGATCGTCCATAGCGAAAATGCTGACCTGCCGGAAGGTACATTCATCCGTCGGATGCCTTTCCTCGATACCGAAAAGCAAACCAATGCAGCCGAGGTAGAAAAGGCCGTGAAAATGCTTGGAGGGCCGGATAATGCCGCCACCCCGCTTTGGTGGGATAAGAATTGAAACCTTTAAACTTCTGAATTTTGTCAATGCTCCGCCTGCTCTTAGCCTGCTTGCTTTTTACGCCTGCTTTTGCCCAGAATGCGCCCATACTGTTTCCGCAGCCGCAATCAGCGCGCTTTTCGGACGAAGTTTTTTTGGTAACCTCACTGACGGTCGCCTTGCCTCCGTCGGCAAATGCCGAGGTGCGGTTTGCATTGCAGGAGCTAAAAAGTATCATCGGCGAGCGGACGGGCCAGGGTGTCAAAAATGCATCTTCTTCCGCTTCGGCGACCTTTCAATGGGTCGTTAGGAGGGAGGGAGGTGCATTGCCCGATGTGTCGGAAAAGGCCGGTAAAAGCAGCCGGGAGCATTATAGGCTGGCCGTCTCGCGTAGAGGCGTGCGTGTAGATGCCGAGACATCCGCGGGACTATATTATGCGGTTCAAACTTTGCGGCAGCTGATAACGGGTAATGGTAAAAATGCGGTTATCCAGGGCGTGGCCATTGAAGATAAGCCCCGGCTGACTTACCGCGGCGTGATGATGGACTTTGCGCACGGTGGCCTGCCCACGGTTGCGGAAATCAAGCGGCAGATCGACTTCCTGGCCAGGTGGAAAACCAATCAGTACTACTTTTATAACGAGGTCAGTATAGCGTTGAATGGCTTTCCGAATGTCGCATACCGCTCGGGTTACACCCAGGCACAGGTACGCGACATTATCGCCTACGGCAAGCAGCGGCACATGGACGTGGTGCCTTTCCTCAACCTGTACGGTCATTTGCACGAACTGCTGCGCAGCGAGCAGTATGCCGGCCTGGCGATAGGCCAGTACGGGCACGAGCTCGACCCGCGCAAACCCGCTACGAATGCATTGCTGAAAGACTGGATCGCGCAGTACGCACAACTTTTTCCAAGTCCGTTCATCCACGTGGGGTTTGACGAAACCTGGGAAACCAAGCGCATTGCCGACGACAAGGATGCCCGCATCAACTCCGAAGAGCTTTGGGTGCAACAGCTCACATTCGTGCATGCCGAGCTCAAAAAGTATGGTAAGACCGTGCTGGCATGGACGGATATGAACAATTATTATCCCGACATCATCAAAAAAATCCCGGACGAAGTTATACCGGTTTTATGGGAGTATAAGCCTGATACCGTTGAGATTAACCGCTATCTCAATCCTATTTTAAAAGAGAAAAAGCCGTTTTTTATACAGCCGGCGGTTTCAGGATGGGGCCATATTTATCCCGATGCCAATTATACTTACAACAATATCGATCTCTGCCTGCAAGCCGGTGTGAAAAACAATGCGCTTGGGTTTATCCACTCCGTGTGGACAGATCCTGTGGAGCCGTTTGTGCGGGCCTCGTGGCTGTTTATGGCTTACGGGTGTATCGGTGCATGGCAAGGTAATGTTCCTGATAAAAAGACCTTTACTGAGTTGTATAGCCGCGTGATGTACCCGCAGGCGGCCGCAGAAATGCACCGTGCCTTCGAGCACCTTGCTGCTTCGAATGCTTCGCTGGACAAATGCCTCGGCCGGAATACCAATGGCATGCCGCGCGGAACCATCATCGAAAGCTGGTCGAACCCGTTTTCGCCCTATTATCTCAAAAACACGAATGCGCACGCTGCGGATTTCCGGGATGCACGCAAATATGGCGAAGCGGCGCAGGGAGAGCTCATCAATGCATTGGCCAAATGCAGTCCCTCGGATACGGCATTCGTTCGGTCTATGATTGTCACAGCGCAGCTGATGACCTACTCGGCAACGCGCTTTTTGTGGGCCAAAACCATTTGCGACCGATGGAATGAGGCTATGTTGCAGCGGAAGAAAAATGATTTCGTCGTGTACGATATTGCCTACCTGTGCCACGGACTGCTGGTGGATGTCATGGATGAGGGTGGAGAACTCAAAGCCGCCTATTCGGAAGCCTGGCGCTCCGAATATATGCCCTATCGCCTCAATACCATGTTGGGCCGGTTCGATGTGGAATATGGTTTGTGGCAAAAGCTTTTCCTGAAGGTCGTCAGCTACCGCATTGAAAACAAGCCGGACCATGTAGCCGACCAGTCATTCGAGATGCTGTTCAAGCCCGATTTCTAAGCCTTTTAGCTGAGTAATGTGGCGCCTTCTGCAATATGGACATGCTTTTTGTGATTTGAAGGGAAAGAATGTTGTTTAAAATGGTATGAATCATTTTTGTAAACTATTTTATATTAATGTTGTAAACAAAAAATTAATATCTACATTTGATCATCGCCTCTGCTAAACCGCTGTCATGTTATTCGCTCATTTGAATTATCCGTCGATCCGTGCATCCGCTGAGGAAGTGGTACTGGTGCTTCCGCTGGGGGCTATCGAGCAGCACGGGCCGCATCTGGCGGTGGTAACGGATACGGATATAGTAACGCATCTCGCGGTTACTTCTGAGGCGGCCTTGCCCGACCGGGTGATGTTGTGCCCTACGTTCCCGTTCGGAGCGAGCCACCATCATTTGTCGTTCGGCGGGACAATCAGTATCAATCCGGCATTATACACACAGGTAATCGTGGACGTGGTCGACTCGTTGCTGGAAAACGGTTTTCGGAGGATCGTCCTGCTGAATGGTCACGGCGGTAACATTACGCCGGTAAAGCAGGCCCTTGCAGTCCTGAGCGCGGGTTCTCCGCAGGCAAATGCCGCTAACATTGCATTGGTAACCTATTGGGAGCTGGCCGGAAAGCCGTTCGCCGGGGAAGCGCCGATGGAAAGTCCGGCGCTGAGCCACGCCTGCGAGTACGAAACAAGTATGATGCTGCATCTCTTTCCCGAGAAAGTATGGATGGAAAATGCGGTGCGGGCGAAGCGGCCGGCAAGTAACGGCTACATTCCCTGGGAAGACGACGAGCCTTACCGCGGCGTGACGCTCTTCAAGCAGACCGCCTTCGTTTCCAGTAACGGCAGCAGCGGCGAACCGCAAAAAGCAACCGCCGAAAAAGGCGCGCACCTCGTCGCGAAGGCTACCGAAGCATTGGTGACTTTTTTGGAAGCATTTGCGGGTTGGGAGATTGGAGGGGGCTTTTAAGCTATAAGCTATAAGCTGTAAGCTGTGGGTTCGTATGTGTTTTTTCGAGATATAGAATTGTTCAATTTTTTACAACCAATTGCCTAAGCTGCTTAAAGCCTACTGCTTATAGCTTACAGCTTAAAGCCTATTGCTTACAGCTTACAGCCTACCGCTTATAGCCAAATCATCATTCAAATGCCCAAACAAGAAATCAAGCACCCTGATAAAAGTGTTAGCACCGGCGCGTATTCTGCCGGTGTTTTGAAAAACGGCTTGCTGTTTGTAAGCGGTCAGGGGCCGCTGGACCTGCTTACCGGCGAGGTAAAGCACGGTACGATTGAGGAAGAGACACTGCTTACGCTCGAACATGTGAAAAAAGTGGTGGAAGCAGCGGGCGGTACCATCGACGACATTATGAAATGCACCGTGCATTTGGAGAACATCGAGGATTTCGATCGCTATAATGCCGCTTATGCTTCGTTTTTCAATGGCATCCTTCCTGCCCGCACCACGGTGCAGTCGGTGCTGTCGGACGGGATCAAAATCGAGATCGACGCTATCGCGCTGATCGGTTAGTGTAGACATTCAGATTTTGCATTAAAATAAAATGAGTTTTAAACAGCGCATCGGTACGGTAGGCCTTGGGTTAATGGGCAGCAGTATTGCCACCTGCATTCTCGCGGCCGGGCATGACGTTACCGCACTGGTGAAAGACGAAAGCGAAGCAGCTCCGGCACGGGGCCGCATTCTGGGCTTTTTGCAGGAGCTTCATGCGGAAGGGCTGCTGAAAGACCCGCCGGAAACGGTGGTTGAGCGCATCCGCATTACTGCCGACGTGGCGCGTTTGGCCGGGCACGATGTGGTAATCGAGTCGATCACCGAGGACGTGGAAGCCAAAAAGGCGGTGTACGCCGCATTGGAAACCGTGCTTTCGCCAACGGCCATCATCGGGAGTAATACCTCTGCGATCCCGGTGTCTGTTTTGCAGGCCGGTCTGCAATATCCCGGCCGCCTGCTGGGCATTCACTGGGCTGAGCCTGCGCATATTACCCGGTTTATGGAGGTGATATGCGGGAAGGACTCCGCACTGGAATATGCGGAAACAATTGTGAAACTGGCCGAGGGCTGGGGTAAAGAGCCATCGCTGCTGCGAAAGGATATCCGTGGGTTTATCACCAACCGTATCATGTACGCCATGCTCAGGGAAGCATTCAATCTGGTGGAAAACGGCTATGCGACGGTCGAGGACGTCGACCGCTCGCTGCGCAACGACCTGGGTTACTGGATCACGTTTGCAGGGCCGTTCCGTTTTATGGACCTCACCGGCATACCCGCTTATCTTACTGTGATGAGGGACTTGTTTCCTGATCTCGATAACCGGCAGTCCGCCCCCGAAATGATGGAGAAGCTGGTGGCGTCGGGGGCCAAAGGCGTAAGTAATGCCCAGGGATTCTATTCCTACACACCGGAAAGTGCGGAAGCCTGGGAAAAAGCATTTATCGATTTCAGCTACGACATCCGGAAGCTGGCTGAAAAATACCCCCGCGAATGACAACAATCGTATCGGTCCGGGCCACGGAAGTAATCGTGCCGGCCAAACCCGGAAGCCTTAATTCAGAAACCGTTCTGGACAAGGACAGCGCATTTGCCAAGAAATTCCTGACCGGCGAAAGTTGGACGGATTTTGCCAATCAGCCCAAATGGGTCGTCGAAATGACCCTCGCAAACGGGCTTACGGGCGTGGGCGAAACATATCGCAGCGCTTCCGGTGACCTGGTCAGGGAAAGTATGCAGGAATTTGTTGGCAAGGATGTATTGAAACTGAACTGGCGGCGGCTGCCTGTTACCGACCAGCGCATATACGAGGCTTTCGAAAGCTGTGTGCTCGACCTGGTGGGCAAGCTCCTGCATGTGCCGGTGTACCAATTGCTCGGCGGCGGCTACCGCGAAACGGTCGATTGCATGGGCTGGACAGGCCGGAGGACACCGGAGGATGCAGCACAAAAAGCATTCGAAGCTATGCAGAAAGGTCATAAAGTATTCAAATTCAAGTGCTCCGACGAGGACCCGGTGCGGCTCTGGACGGAGGAGATCAAAAAGCGATGCGGTGAAGGTATTAAAGTCCTGCTCGACCCCAACCAGCGCTGGAACGATGTGGATACCACCATGAAATTGATGGAGGGTGTGGAGATGGACGTCATGCTGGGCCTCGAAGACCCGGTACTGCATGCGGATGTGGAAGGGTTTAAATACCTTCGGAAACACCTCGGCATACCACTTTACAGGCACATTTCGCTCCCGTACACGCAGGATATCCGCGACATGATCACGTTCGTGCGTGCGGATGCCGCCGATGGCTATAATTTCAATGGCTCGGCTTACAATTGCATGCTGCTGGCCGAGATCGCTTACCTGGAAGGTAAACTTTGCTGGCGGGGGTCGGAGGTAGATCTGGGAGTTTCGGAAACCATGGGCCTGCACATTGCGGCGGCCAGCATTAACTGCGCCATTCCGTCGGACATTTTCGGCGAACTGGTACGGGTAGATGACCTTATCGCCGAACCGATCGCATTCGAAAACGGCGCCGCGAAATTGCCGCAGGGTGACGGGCTGGGTATCACACTCGACTATAACGCGCTTCAAAAATATCAAACCGGAAAAATCCTAACTGCGCATTCATGAAGAAAGCCTTCTTTTCGTGGAGTATCCTCTTCTTCTGCAACCTGATCTGGTCGTTCCATTTCACGTGCATAAAGCTTACGCAGGATCAGGTGGGGCCGTATTTTACGGTTTGGCTGCCTATGCTCCTGGCCACGGTTTTCCTGGCTCCGTATGCCTGGCGGGACTTTAAGAAAGGCAACAAAAAGATCAGGGACGTGCTCATTTTCGTGCAGCTGGCGGCCATCGGCGCATTCCCGTCACAAGTGCTCATGACCTGGGGCACGCAGTACTCGCTGGCCAGCAATGCGGCGATCCTGATCCTGGCATTGCCGGTCGTAACAGCGGTATTTGCATTTTTTATATTAAAAGAAAAAATGAACCGCATTCGCTGGATCAGCTTCGGTATCGCCATTGCGGGTGTGTTGCTTTGCTCAACCGACGATATCCGGAATATGGATATGAGCTCGCAATATGCCGTCGGTAACCTGCTGATATTCCTCGCGATACTGGGCAACGGCTATTATAATGTAGGCTGCAAGAAAGTCGCGGAACAGTACACCGAAATGGAAATGGTTTTCTACACCTACCTCGTGATGGTGATCCTGCTGGCGCCGCTGGTGTGGTACTACGAACCCGGAATGTTTTCGGTGATACCGCACTACACCGCGCAAACCTGGACGGGAATGATCGCGCTCACGCTCTTTCACAACTTCCTGTCGATGCTATTGTTTTTCAAAGTCCTCAGATACCTCGATGCCACGCAAGTCGCATTGTCCAATTACCTCATTACGTTCATGGGATTGCCCATCGCGGCTTTCGTTTTGGGCGAAACATTGAAAACCCAGGCCATTATCGGTGGAGTGCTGGTACTCGCGTCGACCTTGATACTGACCATTGTTGACAGCAAGGCGGCGCGGGAAAAGAAGCAGGAAGAACTGGTTAATGCCAATCCATAAAACCCTAAGTGTATGAATGCAGAAAACGAACTGTTCGGCGTAGTGCCCATTATCCCGACGCCATTTACAGAAGACGAGGAGATTGACGAAGCAGCCCTCCGCGACCTGATCGACTTTGCTGTTTCGAGCGGAATCGAAGCGGTGTGCCTGCCGGCTTATGCCAGCGAATTTTATAAACTGACCGACGACGAGAAGTTGCAGGTCGTACGCGTAGCCGTGTCGCACGCGGCGGGACGCCTGAAAATCGTCGCGCAGTCCAACCACCCTTCGCTGAGACAGGCCATCCGGCTCGCGCAGGCGAATGTGGCGGCGGGTGCGGACGTGGTGTCGCTGGCAGTGCCGCGGATTTTTAGCTTGCCGGAAGATTCGCTCAAAGCTTATTTGTCGGGATTTTTACAGTCGATCCCCGACACCCCGGTACTCATCCAGGATTTCAATCCGGGCGGCTCGTCGATCAGCGTTGGATTCATCCGCGAGCTGATGGCCGAACACCCCAATTTCAAGTACCTCAAACTTGAAGAGCCGCTTTGTGCACCGAAGTTTGAAAGTATCATTAAGGAAACAGGAGGGAAGATCGGGCTTTTTGAAGGCTGGGGCGGGCTTTATATGCTCGAACTGATCCCGCTGGGCATCCGGGGCGTCATGCCGGGGCTGGCTGTGTCGGACATTTTGCAGAAGGTATTTACGCTGCGCAACCAGGGCGCTCACCAAAGGGCATTCGACCTGTTTGAAAAGGTAATGCCGCAGATATTCTTCTCCCTGCAGAACATGGAGCTTTTCCATTACGCCGAAAAAGAGCTGCTGATGGCCCGCGGTATCCTGAAAAACAGCGTTGCACGCAAGGCTGCGTATATTCCCGACCCTTCTTCGGTTTCCTATATTAAGGAGCTGAACCAGAGGGTACTGGATGTGCTTAACGATGAAACGTGGGAAATCAAGTCATTGGAAACAACCTTGTCAAAAGCGTGATTAGCAACGGAGAAACAAGTATTTTTAAAACCAGCCAACCTAAGTCCACCTCTAAACACGCTGGTAAAATGAACACTTTCGAGAACCAGGTCGCCATTATTACGGGCTCCGCTTCTGGCCTGGGATTGGTGATCGCCCACAAATTATTGAATGAGGGCGCCAGAATCGGATTGCTGGACCTGAATGAGCAGGCATTGAACGACGAGTTCGTCGGGAATGCGGAGCGGGAAGAGCTTATAGGCGTGGATGTGACGGACGAGCAACGTGTCGCGGCCGCGGTAGCGCGTGTGGCGGAGCGTTTTGGCAAGATCGACATCCTGATCAATTGCGCCGGTATCACAGGGGCTACGAACATCAAAAGCCACGAGGTAGACACCGCCAATTTGCAGAAAGTGTTCAATATCAATTTCATGGCGAGCTTTTACACCGCCAAAGCCGTGCTTCCCTATATGCTGCACCATAACTACGGGCGGATTCTGCACGTTGCATCTATTGCCGGAAAAGAAGGAAATGCGGGTATGCTGGCCTACTCGGCTTCGAAGGCGGCGGTGATTGGAATGACCAAGGTGCAGGGGAAAGAATACGCCGAAACGGGCATCACCGTGAACGCGCTCGCACCCGCCGTGATCCGTACGCCGCTCGTGGATGCGATGCCCGAGGCGCAGGTGAAGTACATGACCGACAAGATCCCCATGAAGCGCTGCGGTACCCTCGAGGAGGCAGCGAATATGGCGGCATTCATCGTGTCGCCGGAGAGCAGTTTTACGACCGGTTTCACGTTCGACCTCTCGGGAGGCAGGGCCACTTATTAGCGACTATCATCATGCCGAATAACCCACTCAACTTCATTACTCCCATTGAAGGAGACGTCCTCCATGGCCTTGACGGCGATTTGGCGGACGGAAAATTGAAAATTACCGTCCGGATTGCCGCGCCGGAAGATGCGGAAATCACAGTGAACGGCGTGCCGGCTGCGCGTGCAAACGGGCATTTCGAGGCGGAGGTATCTTTGGAAGGTTACGAAAACAGGCTGGAAGCAGTGGATCTGCGGAGTGGTGAAAAAACAGCCATCCGCGTTTTTCTGCTCAAAAATTTCGCCGGGCATTACCGGCTGTCGATCGACGATAATATCTGGTTCCTGCGTGATATTCAGCAGAACAAAGACCGTTACGCGTCGCTTTTCGAGAATCCGTACCTCGGGTTTTTAAAAGAAATCAATGCGGACTACGGGACGAAGATCCACCTGAACCTCTTTTACCAGACCGACGGGTTCAATCTCTCGGAGTTTACCGACCAGTATAAAAATGAATGGAAGGCCAACGCCGACTGGTTGAGGCTGAGCTTTCATGCATTGCAGGAGTTTCCCGATATGCCGTATGTCAATGCGGGTTATGACGAGGTGAAACGCGATTGTGACCTTATCATGAATGAAATCCGGCGGTTTGCCGGGGAAGAGGTAATGCGTTCCGTCACCACCATTCACTGGGGGGAGGCCACCGCCGACGGCTCCCGGGCGATGCGTGATGCCGGGTACGTGGGGCAGGTAGGGTATTTCAATGTGGATGACGACCAGTATTCGGCTTCCTATTACCTTACGGTGCCGCAGCGGAGGCACCTCAAAAACCGCTTTGTATGGCGGGATACGGAGCAGGATATCACGTTCGTCCGCGCGAGCATCGTGATCGATGCGAAAAAGCTGGAAGCGATCCGACCGCACCTTGATTCGCACGAAAAGAATGGCCACAAGCCGCCCTACCTCGACTTGTTGGTACATGAGCAGTACTTCTACCCGTTCTACTTCAACTACCAACCCGATTTCCGGGACAAGATCCGCACGGCCGTACAGTGGGCGAAGGACCATGGCTACACGCCGCAATTTCTCAGTGAATCCATTTCAAATGCATAACTCCGCCGACCGATGAACCAGCAGCGCAGAGATTTTATCCGATTGACCGGTCTCGGACTTGCATCGGCCATAGCGCCGGCTGCCACAGGTATGGGGTTGGAACGACCTGCCGGTGCACAGCCATTCAATATGTGCAATTATGCTGCTCCAAAAATCGACACGGTGCGCGTCGGTTTTATCGGGCTTGGCAACCGGGGGATGGCGGCTGTGGAGCGGATGAATAAAATCGCCGGCGTGGAGATCCGGGCCGTTTGCGATTTAAGGGAATCTAAAGTGAACGAGGCCATTCAAATGGTGGCCGGCAATGGGCATAAGCCGCAGGGTTACCATACCCATGCCGATGCCTGGAAAAAGCTGTGCGAGCGGAAAGACCTGGACCTGGTGTACATTGTGACGCCCTGGGCATTGCACACACCGATGGCGGTATTCTCGATGAATCATGGGAAGCATGTATGCGTGGAAGTACCCGCAGCCAAGACGATCGAAGAATGCTGGCAACTCGTCGAGACATCGGAAAAGACCAGAAAGCATTGCATGATGACCGAGAATTGCTGCTACGACTTTTCGGAGCTGCTTACATTGAACCTGGCGCGGCAGGGCTTCTTTGGTGAAATCACCCACGCCGAGGGCGCCTACATTCATAACTTGCAGGAATATGTATTCGACAAGGAGCGGTTTTACCAGTTCTGGGAGCTGAAAGAACTCTCGCAGCGGACAGGCAATCTTTATCCTACGCACGGGCTGGGGCCTATTTGCCAGGTGATGAACATCAATCGCGGGGATGCGATGGACTACCTGGTATCCATGTCGAACAATGATTTTGTCATGGGCGACACTGCCCGGCGGCTGGCTGCCAACGACCCGGATTTCAAACCCTTTGTCGGCAAGCCGTTCAACGGGATGATGAATACCTCGACGATCCGCACGAAAAAGGGAAAGACGATCATGGTGCAGTTCGATGTGGCATCGCCCAGGCCCTATTCGCGCATTCAGCTCGTGAGCGGAACAAAAGGTGCTGCATTGAAATATCCGGAACCCGCCCGTATCGCTAAAGGGCACGAATGGCTTTCGGCGGAAGAATACAAGGCCCTCGAAGCCGCAAATACCCCGGCCATCGTGAAAAAAATAGGAGAGGTGGCCAAACAGGTCGGCGGCCATGGCGGCATGGATTTTCTCATGGACTGGCGCACCATCGACTGCCTGCGCAACGGCCTTCCCCTCGACCAGGACGTGTACGATGCCGCATTGTGGAGCTCGATCGGCCCGCTGAGCGAATGGTCGGTATCACACCGGTCCAACTCCATCGATGTGCCGGATTTTACCCGCGGAAGCTGGAAAACCAACACGCCGATTGACATTTCGATGGAAAAAGGCGGGACAACCGGCGTACGGCTATGATAGTGTGATAGGTCGAAAGCATAGAGCCTTCGACCTATGATTGCTTTTCCAATTCGATAAAGTCCTGGCGCGCGGGCGTGAAGCAGTCGATCACCCTGCATTGCGTATGCGCGACCGCGGAATGCGGCGCGTGCGGCGGAATGTGTGCGGTCATGCCGGGCGTGAGGAGCATCGTTTCCCCATCGACGGTGAATTCCAGTTCGCCTTCCAGCACGTGGCACCATTGCTCATGGAAATGGCTGTGTTCTGGCAGCACCGTTCCGGCATCGATCGTGAAATGCCCGAAAGTCTGCTGCTCCGAATGACCCAGCGTACCATATATCCCGTCCCAGATTTTGACTGTCTTGTTGGTTTTGAAATTGACGAAAGGCATTTGATAGTGATTTGAATGCTACTTGAAAATCGTAAAAGTAGCCTTCGCGGTAATGCGTTGTGTCAGTATTCCTGTTTTTTTCCTAGCGAATCGAAGTACAATGGCGATTCGCGATGGGCACGTAGAAGGTCGTGGCCGTAGTCGGCCATCAGGCCAAATCTTCGCCATTTGATTCCGGCAGCTGCCGAGGCGACCGGCAAAATACGATCATAGCCAAAAGCATCCTGGTTTGTTACCTTTTCTTCGAAAAATGGACGATCGGTAGCGGCGAAAAACATATCAGCTCCGGCTTTTGTTTCAATGAAGAAAATGAATCTCGACCTTGGGTTGATATACCATCTTACGCCAGCCTCTGCGCGCCCGTGGTGATGGGTCTCCTCCGCATACCAGAAGCCTTTTCCGTACCATTGGCTAAAAACGTCGGGCAGTATGTCAGTTTGTTGGTAAACAAGTTGGGAAAGCATCGAAAATCTCCGATTGAAATGCCACTCGCTGAAAATCCCCGCACACCAGTCATAATTGGATTGGAAGTGGGGAACTTTGGAGAAGTCGAAGGAGAAATCGTCGTATTTTCGATCATAGTACGTGCGGCCCAGACCGGCTGCGATGCCAAATTCCCATTTGGAAGTGCTCTGTGCGGCCAGCTCGTTGGAGAGGCTGTATGTATAAATGGCAATAATGATTGTCAATAGCGTTTTCATAACTTGTCAATTATTAAAGAGTTAAAGAATACCGGCTTTTGATAGATTCATATAGCAGGGTTCGCCTGACACAAACGCGCCGGCCGAACCCTGCTGAACAGCTTGTTATTTCAGAATAATCGTCCTGGTGGATGTGCTGCCACTTTCGCGTTTTATTTGCACCAGGTAAGTACCCGAAGGAATATTTGACAGTGAAATCTTTTGACGGTGAATTCCCTCGCCGGAAAGTGTTTGCCTGAAATGCGCATTACCTCGCATATCCAACACCGAGAGCACAGCCGCTTCTCCTTTGTTCAGATAAAACGACACTTCGAATTGTCCCGAGTTTGGATTGGGAGATACGAAAAGATCAGTCGCGGGAGCTGCTGTTTCCTGTTCCTCGATACCCACCACCGCCATTGACACTCACGCTCACCACCGGCGCGCTGGATGAATAGTACCGAAGCTTGACGGCATAAACGCCACTAGAAGGAACGCCGGTAACCACGTAGTCTACATAATGGTTGCTGTTGTTCTCGGCACCACGCGTCTGCCCGTTAGATGCATTTGGGTCGCTGCTGACAGGACCGTTACCATTGGATGTTTCCGCCTCGATGCAGGCATTCATACCACCACCGTTGCTCACATTGAT
The DNA here is from genome assembly GCA_001898145.1 of Dyadobacter sp. 50-39. Classification (GTDB taxonomy): domain Bacteria; phylum Bacteroidota; class Bacteroidia; order Cytophagales; family Spirosomataceae; genus Dyadobacter. The sequence goes on along the minus strand of MKSR01000024.1, from coordinate 26,974 downwards.
ACTTGTCGAGGCAGTTTTGGGACCGCATCCGTTTCTGGTGGCCGTAACTGTGTAGGTATAGCTGCCTGTCGCACCGGGCGCATTGATATTCAACGGAGAACTACTTCCGTTGACCCTATTCCCGCTCCATGCGTAAGAGACGCCGCCGCAATCGCCACCGGAGCAGCTGTAAAGCAGCTGCAAACCCTGCCCGGGCGAAGGATTACCATTGCTGTTCGACGCCGAAACATTGAAGTTGCAACTGTTTTGGGTTGTGACATTGAGGGGTGCGACATTCAGCAGGCACCCGTTTTTGATTGTACTTACATTGTAGGTGTATGATCCAGGTGCCCCAGGTGCACTGATGGTCACCGACTTGCCATTCTGAGCGATGCTATTGCCAGTCCATTGATAGCTGTTCACATGTGCGCATCCCGAGCCGGAGCAGCTCGCAGTGAGCGTTACCGGTGCCCCGCAAGCAGGCGCAGCGGGCGAGGCACTGGTGGTGATCGCAAAGTTGCAGTCGGTGCAAGGTGTGATATGCGAAATTCCAACTTGCGTCCAGGCATAAGCAGCCTGCCGCGCGATATCGGAGCAGGCACCGTACGCATCGATCGCTCCCTGTATGGTTGCTTCGGCCGCATCATAGTAAGTGGAGTTGGAATGCAGGTAGAACTGCATTGCCCGATACACCACCTTCGCGGGTTTCGCATAATCCAGGGGTGTGCCAGTGGGGCCGCCCGTGCGCATGTACCAGTACCATTTGTTCATGACTCCGCTGTTGGTTTGTACGCCGCAATAGTCGTTCTCCCGAATTGGAACGCAGCCATTGATAGATGACCATCCTGGTCCCAGGTAGAAATCTGGTTGACCATCGAAATTTGTATACAGCGTAACTTGTCGGGGATTAGACATACTTCGAAAGATTTGTGCGTCTTCCCCTACATCAAAATTGGCATTCGCTCCTAATAGGTTGAATTCCAGAGTCGTTCCCATTATGTCCGATATTGATTCATTCAATGCTCCTGATTCTCCCTGATAGGCCAGGTTTGCCGTTTTCTCGGTAAGTGCATGTGCATACTCGTGTCCGAAGAGATCAATGGTTACCAAGCTGTTGCTGTTAAAGCCATTTCCGAATTGAACTTGACTTCCGGTCCACTTTGAGTTTACTTCCGTAGCTTCAACTACAACCTTTGGGTAAGAACCATTACCGTCATACCCGTTTCGCAGAAACAAAAGCCAACACATGTCATGCATTTTCTGAGCGAGCCAATGTGCAGTAGTAGCGTTTCGGTTGGCATTGCTCCAATCACTAGTAGAATTGAAGATGTCTGGGTACCAAGACCACGGAAATGTGGGCTCCCCATTTACAATCACCGGGAAAGTGGCGATTCGCGTGTTTAATTTGTTGTTATAAGCACTCAATCGGTATTGGCCACCGATTTGTTCTGTCTCGAAAGTAATATTGGGCTGTCCATTCAGATACCGGCTATAATTGGGTATCATGATGGATGCGACCCATGGCATTTGGGAAAGCAATCCTACTTTGGGATATTGCGGCTGTGGTATCCGCTCATGCGATCCTGAGAAACAGTTCATAAACAAAGGCACTTTTTTCAGGATATCTCCGGTCCGGGTGTCCACATATACGCGGTAAGGCTCCTGAATTTTTTCTGATTTCAAGTCAAAGACCCAGGCCAGCCGATAACTCTCTTCAAGGAAATGCTCATCCTTTCGGGCCAGGATCAATGAGCCTGTCGGAAGCATATTGCCATCAAAACTTTCTGGTGTTAGTCCTTGCTCGTCCAGCGCTATTTGCAGGGCAAGGCCTGCGTCGATTCCTCCGGATACATCCACATCCAGTTCAGCCACAATCTTTCCGTGTGCAGTTTTCAATACATTTTCAATGGAATGTAGGCTGAACTCATTACCTTCTACGGGCACATTCTTGTAGTGTACCTGAAAAAGTTGATGCCGCATCGCTACTGTCATTCCTTCCGGTGTTTCTGTATCTTCTTTAGTTGCTTTTAGCATATAGTCTTCCGACAAACCGAGGTTGGTCGCATAGCGGGCAACAAAGGTGTCGGGTGAGATCCGTGATGCCGGATCATCTTTCAGGAATAACCAGCCGTAATCTGTCATCCTGCTGAAAAGTGAATCGAATGAGGTGTCTCGATGACTCCGATAGTAAGGGTTGTATTGCGGTTGAGCCAAAGTTGAACCGGCAATTACTGCAAACATTACGCAGATGGTGGTTTTTATAAGTGCTTTCATCTCATAAGTGTGTTTTAATTGATTTTTTCGATTTTGTCAATGTAAAGCGTGAGAATGGGCAGATGGACAGCTTTTTCGCCCTTCCAGTCCAATAGTTTTCCCGACACGCGGTACGGGAATGCATTTGATTCATTATTCTTTCCATAGGTAAGGGGAAATCCGCGGAGTTTATGGGAAGACTTTTCGCAAATGCTGGCCAGATCGATGAGGTATCTCCCATCGGATTTGCTTGGAAATTTCCTCGAAAACTGAATGGAGTGGTACGCATAATAAGGCGGACCCGTTAATGCGACGGGTTCGTCAACTAAATATTCGACGTATTCGTAAGCGAATGGATTGCAACACGAGGCATCCCTGCATTCGGGATCCGGCTTGTCGCGCTTGCAGTTGAAAATGGCCAGGAAGAACAAAGCGCTGGCACAGGAGATCAATTTTCTTTTCATGTTTTAAGTGTGTTTAGTTGATTTTCTCGATTTTGTCAATGTAGAAGGCGAAGATTGGATTGTACACAACTCCTTCCGAGGCATATATCAGGAGTTTGCCTGATACACGGTAGGGAAATGAATCGGGTTCGACCTTACTTTTATGGGTCAATGGAAATCCGTCGATCTTGTAAAGCGACTTTTGGCAGATTGCAGCCTGGCCAGGATATTCTAAGTTGACCAAGATCGTAGACAGCTCTTTTGTAAATCGAACGGAATAGAGGGGCAAATATGGGGGGCCGGTTAATGATACCGGCTCGTCCTCAACATACCGCAGGTATTCCCAGGGATACCCGCAACACGACGCATCCCGACATTCCGGATCGGGCTTCTCGCGTTCGCAACTAAAAACGGCCAGAAAGAACAAAGCACTGGCGCAGGAAATCATTTTTATTTTCATGTTCAATGTGTGTTTTAATTGATTTTTCAGTGATGCACAGCTTATAGATTAAGAGACCTGCATCTTTTCTCCCGTCCGATCCGACGACGTCAGCACTGATAGTTTGGCATTGACACCGGGCAAAGCATGGCCACAGAGCATTGACTTGCTCTTTCTTCTAGTAATTGGTTTTCCCGAATGGGTATTCTGGAGTGCGGTATTTGGGACAATATCAAGGAGATATTTGAATTATTTTATATAGATATTAAGGAAATGACCATGGGTAGCCGATGAATTATCAGACGGTGAGAAACGAGGCGTCGGGTAACGGTTAAGGATATAGGTATTTGTTGGGCAATCGGAAGTAAAGTCCGAAACCGGTAATGCTTAAACTTTTAAATGCCGGGCCGATGATTTTTTCACTCATTTCCATACATTTGTGTAAACTCCATAAAATTTCAATATTTCAACATTGCGCAGGATCATTTCCATATTGCTGCTGGGGCTGCTGCTTTATAACATGGTAGGCTATTCGATAGTCTACCTGTCGGAGGAGCGCTATACCATCAGTGCTGCGGGAAAGGACTTTGTGGAGCAGGCTACGGGCTCTGCGGATATTGTAATTAAAGTGCCCGTTTCGGTGCCGTACCAAACCAACTGGGATGCGCCGGAGCCCGTTCAGGGGCAAATCCAGCACGAGGGCCAGTTTTATCAGATGAAAAGCCAGCAGCTGATCAACGATACCTTGTATGTGCATTGCGAGTTCGACCAGAATGCCCGCGACCGCTTTTCGGACCTGGTATCGAAGATCAACGACCAGGTGACAGGCCAGGCGTCGGGTACTCAGAATGACGCGCATTCCAGCATTTTAAAGAACTTCCTGAAAGAGTATATGACCGCTGGTCGCCAGCATGTGTTTTATGTGCTGGAATGGGAGCCATCCAATGGCATGGCCCTGCAATTCCCCGTCAGATCTATTCTGCCTGAAAGATATTCTTCTATACCATCCCCGCCGCCAGATCTGGCTTAGTCAATCTTTCTTTTATTCTTCCTGACATTACCCCGCGGTCCCGGTGCGTACGTTATGCACACGATGCCTGGATGTACATTCACATCCGCGGCTGCCCGCATGCAGGAGGAAAGACCGATTCACTCACCAGAAATCTTCCCTCAAATGGCGCATATTACGCTGCCTGACGAATCGCTACCCGGTATCGTCGGCCTTTTCAACTTCCGGCCCGAGACGGCTGGCCCACTGCAACTTTTGGCAGAGACCCTGCTGCGCGGAGAATCGCCGCTTACAAGCGGTGAACGCGAGCTGATCGCATCTTATGTATCGCTTCTGAATGACACGCATTTCTGCCATACCTCGCATGGTTCGGCAGCGATGGCGCACCTGGGCCACGATGTGAGCCTGATCGACGACATTAAGAACGGCTTCCAGGTGATCGAAGTGTCCCCCAAACTCCGTGCATTGCTGAATATCGCTGCGAAAGTGCAGAAGAGCGGCAAGGCTGTCACCGATGAGGATATCGCGGCGGCACGTGCGGAAGGAGCAGGTGACAAGGAGATCCACGACACGGTGCTGATCGCCGCTGCATTCTGTATGTTCAACCGCTATGTGGACGGACTGGGCACCTGGGCGCCGCAAGAGAATGAGGCTTACCGTGAAATGGGGCAGCGCATGGCGTTTACAGGGTATGTACGGTTCCCGATCAAACAGGACGCCGTCGAGGTGTAGGGTGTCTTTTGGTCATAAGTACATGACAAATTCTGACTACGCTTGACCTCTTCCTGACAACTGTACAGATCGTTAACACAAAAGGAACCACGTATCATGCCACATATACCCCTACCGGAGCATTTGCCCGGCATTACCGGATTGCTGGAATACAGCCAGCTAACGGCCGAGCCTATACGCCAGCTGACGCAGTTCATACTGCGGGGCGAGAACTCGCTGACGCCAGCGGAGCGTGAGCTCATCGCGACCGTCGTTTCGCATCACAACGAATGCCGTTTTTGCACAGCCGCCCACACCGCTGCCGCGGATTTACTGCTCGGGGAGAACGAAACCTGCGCGATTATGAAGCAGGATATCGACGCTACACCGGTGAGCGACAAGATGAAAGCATTGCTGAAAATCGCCGCACAGGTTCAGCAAAGCGGAAAAGCGGTGACGGCCGAATCGGTTGCGCATGCGAAGGCGCAAGGCGCTACGGACACGGAAATCCATGACACGGTGCTGATCGCGGGGCTGTTTTGCCTTTACAACCGCTATGTCGATGGTATGGCCACTGTCGCACCTGCCGACCCCCAATTTTACACCGGTCTCGGCCAACGTTTAGTGGAACACGGTTACAACCGTCTGCCGAACGGCTACGACCATTTGAAAAAGCAAAACCGACCTTCCTGAACTATTACAAATCGAACCTATGGAAAGAACTTTACCCATCCTCTTCATGATCATGAGCCTGTGCATTGTACAAATCGCAGGCATACAAAAGGCCGCTGCCCAGGCGACTAAAATCTCGGGCCACATTTTTGATAATGACTCCCAAAAGCCGCTGTCGGGTGTTTCGGTTTCTGTAAAGGGCAAAAATACCGGCACCATCACCAATGCAGAGGGTTATTTTGAATTAAAAACAAATACTCCCGCCACGCTGATCATCTCATTGGTAGGCTATGCACGCCAGGAGAAGGAAGTGGCTTCGGCAGAGGAGCTGCGCGTCAATCTGGTACCGGCCATTGAGGAGCTGAACCAGGTGGTAGTGACCGCGTCACGCGTGGAGGAGAATATCCTTCGTTCGCCGGTAAGCATCGAGAAAATGGACTCGCGTGCGATCCAGCAGACACCTTCGGCCAACTTTTATGACGGTTTGGTCAACCTGAAATCGCTCGACATGGTGACGAGTAGCCTTACCTATAAACAAATCAACACCCGCGGGTTCAATACGACGGGTAACAGCCGCTTTTTGCAGCTGGTGGATGGAGTAGACAACCAGCCGTCGGGCCTGGGCTTTGCGATGGGCAACCTTTTCGGCCCGCACGACATCGATGTCGAAAGTGCAGAACTGATCCCCGGCGCGGCTTCGGCATTGTACGGGCCGATCGCATTCAATGGCATGCTGAATACACGCACCAAAAATCCTTTTGAGTACCAGGGCCTGAGCGCGCAGACTAAATTTGGAATTAACCACATCGGCGACGGGACCGATCTGGGAGCCAAACCGCTCTATGACCTGGCGATCCGATATGCGAAAGCCTTCAACAACAAACTCGCATTCAAAGTGAATGCATCTTACCTGAAAGGTACCGACTGGTACGCCAACGACTACACGGACATCGATCCGAACACCAATCCCGAAAACCGGGGGCCCAACAACCCGGGCCGGAATGCGCTGAACATCTACGGCGACGAAGTAGCACAGGCATTGCCCAACATCGGCCGCGTTTCCCGCACAGGCTATGAAGAGAAAGACCTGGCTACGTACGGCGTTTACAGTCTGAAACTGAGTGGCGCATTGCATTACCGCATTACCGACAAGCTGGAAGCCATTTACCAGGGCAATTTCAACCAGGGGACTGCACAGTACACCGGTTCGAACAGGTTTGTGATCAATGATTTTAAATTTGTGCAGCACCGGCTGGAACTCCGCGGCAGCAATTTCTACGTACGCGCCTACACCAACCATGAGTACTCGACCAATTCCTACAACACCCGTGCATTGGGCCAGCAGATCAACCGTACCTGGGTGAAAGACCTCGCAGGCAACACCGTAGCTCCCAACAAGGCCGACTCGACCTGGTTTGCCCGGTATGCGGCGGCTTTCACCGGTGCTATCAATGGTGTGACGCAGCAGAGCCATACCGCTGCTCGTGCATTCGCGGATGAGGGCCGCATTGCGCCCGGTTCCGACGCTTTTAATTCCGCCAAAGACCGGCTCATCAAAACGCGCGGGCTTGCCGGGGCCGGTATCCTCAGCCAATGCAGCCTCAACCACATCGAGGGCATGTACGATTTCAGCTCGCTTCTGAAAGTGATCAATTTCCAGGTGGGCGGCAACTACCGGAAGTATTTCCTTAACACAGGGGGGACGCTTTTCGACGACAAAGACAAAAACCTGACGAACGAAGAATACGGCATGTTTGCCCAGGCGTCGAAATCGCTCTGGAAAGACCGGCTGAAACTGACGGTTTCGGGCCGTTACGATAAGAATGAAAACTTCGTTGGCCGCTTTACACCGCGTGCTTCGGCTGTTTTCTCACCCAACGAGAACCACCATTTCCGCGCTTCTTACCAGACCGGTTTCCGTAACCCGACGATCGGTGATCAGTATATCAAGCTGAATGTCGGCCCGATCATCATCCTTGGCGGTGCGCCGGTGAATTCGGTAGGCATGAATGCCTATACCAACTCGGTGACGATCGCTTCATTCTCGGAATTTGCTTCTGCTTTCGGGGCTGATATGGCCAAGGGCATTCCTTTCCCTCAGGCGGTGGCGAATAACAAAGCCAAGCTGGTGAAGTCCAATGTGCCTTATATCAAATCCGAAAAAGTGAAGAGCTACGAGGTGGGCTACAAGGGCTTGATTGCTAAGAAAATGTTGTTCGACATCAATTACTATTACAGCCAGTACACCGATTTTATCATCAACACAGTGGTAGCTGCGGCTCCTTCCAATATCCTCGCTGCGGATGGCTCGGTGAACCAGGCTGCTGCCATGGAGCTGCTCGGTTCCGGCAGGCAGTTGTATCAGTTGTATACCAATGCCCAAGACCAGGTGTCGATCCAGGGTGTAAGCGCAGGTTTGACTTATTCTTTACCTAAAAATTACAAACTATCCGCTAACGCTACCTGGATTGATTTCAACATGGGCGATGCCGACCCGAACAATATCCCGGCATTCAACACACCTAAATGGAAAACCAATGTGATGTTCGGTAATGCGAAGCTGACCGAACGTCTGGGCTTCAACTTGGCATGGCACTGGCAGCAGGCTTTCGACTGGTACGGCACATTTACCGAAATGCGCCCGGGCCGTGTGGATGCCTACAATTTACTCGATGCACAGGTGAGCTACCGCATTCCCAGCCTGAAAACGGTGGTGAAACTGGGCGGTTCCAATATCACCAACAAATACATCGTGCAGGCTTACGGCTCTCCGGCCGTAGGCGGACTATACTACGTGAGCCTGAACTTTGACGAACTATTCCGCTAAACGGCTATGGAAACATTGAATATGACCCGCGTGGAACCGATCAGCGTAAGCCGGAAATGGCTGGCGTTCGGCCTGTGCGTGGTGGCCTACACGCTGAGCGGTACGGTGTCCACGCTGATGTCGGTGTACCTGCCGGTCGCCATTCCCGAGCTGAAAGGCGCGGCAGTGAGCGAGGCGGAGCTGGGCGAAATAGGGGCTTATGTGAATGCCATCTATCTCTACGGCTGGATGTGCGGCGGGCTGCTGTTCGGTGTGGTAAGCGACCGGATAGGCCGCAAAAAGTCCCTTACATTGGTTACGGCCTTGTACGGCATTTCAACCTGCCTGGTGACCATCGTCCCCGACTGGTATTCATTGCTCGCCATCCGTTTCACGGCGGGAATGGGGGTCGGCGGCGTATTGCTAATCACCACCGTCTACATTTCCGAAATATGGGAGGACCGCAGCCGCGCCGTGATCCTGGGCGTGCTGGCGGTATGTTTCCCGATTGGTATCGTCACCACCGGAAGCCTGAACCTGCTCTTTTCCAACTGGCGCACGGCATTCGGGATCGGTATCATTCCCGTCGCTGCGGCACTGCTGATCTTCCTGCTGTTGCCGGAATCGGATCGGTGGAAAAACGTCAGGGCGGTGAAAAACGGGGAAGAAAGCATTTTTCAGGGTCAAAACCGGGGCAATCTTATCCGCGGCTCTTTGATTTTCGGCGCGGTACTGATCGGGCTTTGGGGCATATTCTCATGGCTGCCCACATGGGCACAGTCGCTGCTCGCGAGCGGGCAGGACGGCCAGAAGGAACGCGGCCTGCTGATGATCCTGCTTGGAATGGGCGGCATTACGGGCGGTATCTTCTCGGGGATCCTGATGAACCGCTTTGGCAAGAAAAATACATTGATGGCCACATTCGCCACCTGCGTAGTGATGTGCGGCGTGCTGTTTATCACCAACCGCACCTTTTCCAGCATCATTTACATCGAAACAGCATTGCTTGCATTCTGTTTCGGGATCAGCCAGGGGGCATTGTCCAGTTACATACCGGAGTTATTTCCGTTTGCGGTGCGGGGCACGGCTACGGGTTTTTGTTTCAATGTCGGCCGGTTCTTTACCGCTACGGCAGTTTTTTTCATCGGCTCTCTGGTGGCAGTGCTGGGAGGTTTCGGAAATGCCCTGCTGGTATTTTCACTTCCTTTCCTGGTCGCGCTATTCGTCACCTTCAGAAGCAAATGAGCATGGTTTTGCGTATTATCATAGGTTAATATATTGGGCAAACGGGTTCGCCGCTTGGCGAACCCATTTCTTTACAAATCTTTCGGTGCGCTGTACCATTTGCAACCCGACGTAATGTTATCCTGAGCGGAGTCGAAGGGTCAAGCATAATCGGTTCGCTACAAACAAATTACCTGACTTTATTTGGGATACTATATATGAAGAAGCTTTTTTACCTCGGGATCATTGGCATTATCCTCTACGAAATAGCCAAGGTATACTTCATCATGCCTATGCCGGGGAGTCAGCAGATGAATAGCATCGATGCCGCGTATTTCCTGCATACATGGCGCTGGCCGCTGCGGATATTGTTCTGGGCGATGATTGTTGCGGGCGGGTTTTCGGTATTCTCCGGCAAAATGAAATGGTTACCAGCTATTTTTCTGCTGGCCGCCGCCGGCATTACTTATGCGACGAACTTCGAAATGGCAGCGGATACGATGTTTTACCAGCCCTCACAGGTCATTCAGCACAACGCAGCCAGCAATAAAGTGGATATGGACCGGCTGGTGATCGGCGTGGAGAGCAATGGCGAAGCGAAAGCGTACCCGATCCAATATATCGGCTACCATCACCAGGTGCGCGACGAGCTCGGGGGGAAGCCCATTATGGTAACGTATTGCACCGTATGCCGTACCGGCCGGGTTTTTGAACCGACGGTGGACGGCAAGCCGGAGGTATTCCGGCTCGTGGGAATGGACCATTTCAATGCGATGTTCGAAGATGGTGAAACCGGCAGCTGGTGGCGGCAGGCCAACGGCGAGGCGATCGCCGGCCCGTTGAAAGGTAAAATGCTTCCCGAGCTGGCCAGCACCCAAACCTCGCTCAGCCAATGGCTGAAATTGCACCCGAACAGCAAAGTAATGCAGCCGGACCCGGTGTACCAGGCCAAATATGACTCCATGAGCCGTTACGAGTCCGGCCGCGGGAAATCTGCGCTCACCAAAACCGACACCATATCCTGGCAAGAAAAGTCGTGGGTTGTGGGTATTCAGGCGGGCGGCAAGGCCAAGGCATTCGATTGGAACAGGCTCAAAAAAGAGCGCATTATCAACAACCAGGTCGGCGACGTGCCGGTAGCGCTGGTATTGAGTGCAGACAACAACAGCTTTTTCGCATTCGACAAAGCAGGAAGTGACCCATTTACATTGAGAAACGATACAATTTTTACTAAAATCAGCGCGCACAATCTCCTGGGCAAACGCCTCGCAGGCACCGGCAGCGACCTGAAACGCATCAATGCCTACCAGGAGTTCTGGCATAGCTGGCGCACCTTCCATCCCGGTACTGAAAAGTACTGAACATACATTCCGTCGTGGCAATGTATGTTTTCAGATACCGAGGAGGAATTAAGACAATACAAACGCTAATGAAACAATTTTACATCACCACCTTTGCTTTTTGCTCCCTTCTACAACATGCTCATGCACAAAACGATAAGAAGGAGGGTTACGAAAAGGTCTTAGATCTTCAGGAAGTTACCGTGGGAGAGCGGAAAAACATCATCCACACCGAACGCCTCCCCGACGTCCACAATACCTATATCACCGCCGGTAAGCGAAGCGAGGTGATCCAGATCGACGGCGTGAACGGCAACATCGCCGAGAAAACCGGGCGGCAGATATTTGCGAAAATCCCCGGCGTATTCGTGTACGATATGGATGGGAGCGGCAACCAGATCAACATTTCCACCCGCGGCCTCGACCCGCACCGCTCCTGGGAATACAACATCCGGCAGAACGGCATTATCACCAATTCCGACATGTACGGTTACCCCGCCAGCCATTACAGTCCGGCTATGGAATCGATCCAGCGCGTGGAACTCGTACGGGGAACTTCCTCATTGCAGTACGGGGCGCAATTCGGGGGGATGATCAACTACGTCACCAAAAGCCCGGACACGACCAAAGCATTCAGCTTCGAAACCGTCAATTCCGCAGGCTCGTTCGGTCTTTTCAGCTCCTACAATGCGATCGGCGGCAAAGTGGGCAAGCTTACTTACTCGGCTTATTATCAAAAACGCCACTCGAACGGTTACCGCAAGAATGCGAAATCGGATGCGCAGTCGCAGTATGTGAGCCTCACGTATGAATTCAGTAAATCGTTCCGCGTGAAGGCCGAGCTGGGCCGTTCGGAATATCTATACCAAATCCCCGGACCGCTGACCGATGCGATGTTTCAGGAAGATCCGCGGCAGTCGACGCGCTCGCGTAACTATTTCAACCCGGACATTTACGTGCCGTCCCTCGTGATGGACTGGAAAGTTAACCCCAATACCCAGTTGAAATTCACTACTTCGGGCGTGTACGGCGCTCGCAACAGTGTGATGTTCGATGCATTCGCGAATGTGCCCGACACGATCAGCCGGGTCACCCATGCATATCGCGCGCGGCAGGTGGATATCGATAATTTCAAAAGCCTTACCTCCGAGCTCCGCCTCGTGCACCAGTACGATTTTCTGGGTTTCCGGAATGTGGTATCAGGAGGGATTCAATACATGCACAACAAGCTCCGCCGAAGGCAGCTGGGCAAAGGTACCACCGGCAGCGATTTCGATCTCACACTGACCGATCCGCAGTTTGGCCGCGATATGTATCTCACCACAGACAACGTTGCCGTGTTTGTGGAAAACCTCATTTACATCACGCCGCGCCTCAGCTTCTCGCCCGGCGTCCGAGTGGAGAAAGGCGGGACCGACATGACCGGCCGGATCACTTATTACGACCCGAAAAACCTGCCGAACACCATCAAGCACAGCTTCCCGCTCTTCGGGATCAGTTCACAATACAAGATCGGCGAGCATAGCCGTGCATATGCGGGCTTCTCGCAGGCATACAGGCCGGTGGTGTTCAAGGATATTATTCCCGGATCGGTTTTGGAACGAGTGGACAAGAACCTCAAAGATGCAACGGGGTATAACCTGGAAGCAGGCGTGAGCGGCAATATCGCGGATGTGTTGAAATACGACATCGGCCTGTTTCAAGTAATGATCAACCACCGCATGGGTACCGTATCGATGAAGGATGAAAACGGCGCTGCTTATCTGTATCGCACCACCACCGGCGACAGCAGGACGCGCGGTGTGGAAGCATACCTGGAATACACCGCATTCAGCCGGTATAATGGGGGCGAACCTCAAACCGAACTTTCGTTTTTTACGTCGACATCCTATTTCGACGCACAGTATGTGCGCGGAACGGCCGTAGCTAATGGCGAGAATAAAAGCGTTGCAGGCAACCGCGTGGAGGGAGTACCTACCTGGATTTCCAGAAACGGCATTCAGTTCCAACACAAAAAACTCTCTGTAACTGCTCAATACAGCTATGTGAGTTCCAATTTCGCCAACCCGCTTAACACAGTGGAGCCGTCGGCAAATGGCACGATCGGAAAGGTGCCGGGCTACGGTCTGCTGGACCTCAATGCGACGCTTTACCTGGGGCAGCATTACAAACTGCGTTTTGGCATGAACAACATAACCAACAAGCAGTATTTCACCAAGCGCCCGACCATGTACCCCGGTGCCGGGGTGTGGAGCTCCGACGGCCGGAGCCTGGGAATCTCGTTCGGGATCAAGATTTAATTATGCAGATAAACAGGGTGGCGCGAACGTATTTGGTCGCGCCGCATCTATTTGACTAAAAACCGTATCGAGCCTTGAACGTTAGGAGATTTGATGCTCTTGATGCCATCCTGCGCCAGGTTCGATACCGGGATAATCATGGTAAAACCTATTTGCAAGCGTCCGTTCAGTACATCGGGCGTCCCTGACAAAAATCCGACCCGGATGTTCCACTGTTGCGCGCGGAGATAAGTTTGCATAGCGTCCCTGCCACGTGCCTTCTCGTAAGCTTGGGAGATATTGCCGGCAGTTTGAATTTCTTTCCGGAGCAACGCGGCCGGGTAATGCGCATAGGATAGCCCGCCTACGAGGGAAAGCCATCTGGCTGCCTCGAATTGGTATTGCAGCGCGAAGTTCACGCCAAATGATTTGATAAAATAGGTGTTATGGATGGCGATGTCGTAGAGGGAATCCGTCAGACGGGTAGTGTCGACCCGTTGCGCGATCCGCTCTTTCTCGCCGACATAACTATGCAATGGATTAAAAATGAAAGTGGCAGAATGCCGTTTCCAGCTTTTGGAAACAAACAGTCCCGGTATCGCCAATCGCCAGGGATGGTTGACGCTATCGGCTCCGGCGAACATATATTTCGTCGAGACAATGCTCCGGTTGACGGTCCATTCCGGTCCGAAATGAATGTTCTTCCACATGGAACTGCGCATTTTGGCGGTTGCTGGCGTTGGGTTTGGTGAAGCAGGCTTTTGCACTAAATTGCTCAAATCGGCCTGCGTACTTTCAAAGTGGCCGGTCAGCGGTTTCAGACTTCCGGGAAAGCTGAGCGCCGGTGCGTTGCTAGGGTTTTCAACACCTAAAATGGGGTGATTCTCATCCCCGCGCTCACTAACCGGCGCATATGCGCTGCGCGTACGAGGGGTGTTGTCCCGCCTGGTATCCGGGCGGCGGAGTTTATCGTCTGCTTTCGTGGAACGTATGAAGTCTGTTTCAATGCGTTCATTCCCTGAACCGGCAGGCCTGCCCGATTTCGTTGCGGGTGAGACGGATGCCGTGGCCGTTGCTGCCGGCGTTTTTTCTGCGGGCGATGTCCGGGACGGTGCGATTTGGGTCAATGCATTTCCAGACGTTGTCTTTCCGGCCGGCGTGGTGGCAGCGGGTAATTTTTGGGAAGCACCGCCGAAAGCTGGAATGTCTTCTTTTTTCAGCCCAGGAACGGGTGTTTTCATCCCTGTTTTAACCTGTATAGAGTTGCTGGTGTCAGCATTCATCACAATTAAAGCTATTACCGCCAATGTTATAATGGCTGAAATGCCGATCAATAGTCCTTTGAACTTCGCTGCCGCTTTCCAAACACCTGCTAATTGCCCCTGGCCGGCATAGCCTGCCGGATTCGTATCTGCCGGGACATTCAGCATATCGTTCATGCCTGCCCAGGCGTCGTCAGCCGGGATTTCCGGATCGGGAAGCGGGTCGCGGAGGAACTTGTTAATATGTTTATCTTGGCTGTTCATCAGAGGGGGTTTTCAAAGATTACTTTCAACCTGTTCCTGCTTTCGCTCAAATGCCATTTCACCGTGCCTTCACTGATAGCCAGTGCCGCGGCGATTTCCCGGACTGAAAACCCATCCAGATAATGCAAGCTGCAAATCCGGCGGGTAGCAACGGGCAGCTGTACCAGGTAGAGGTGGATGTCGTTTCCGGATAGCTGCTCGAAAGGGTCTTCATGGGATACAAATCCCATCTTATCCTCGATTTCCACATAGTCGAATGCCTGCGTCTTGCGGTCCCTGAGCATGGTGAGCGCAGCATTGCGGACGATGGTGTACATCCAGCTGAAAAATTCACCTTTTGCCGCGTCGTATTGGTCGATGTTCGTGAACACTTTCATCATTCCGTTATTGATGGCCGTCAGGATATCGTGCTTGTCTTCGAAAAAGTTTTTACAAAGCGCGAACAGGACCGGGTAAAATTGCCGGTACAATTTTTCCTGACTTTGGCGCTCCCGTCGCCTGCAACCTGCCAATATTTCCGGTAGTAGATTCAAACAGCGTCCGTGAGCAGTGTGGCCGAAAGCCGGCCACACCTGATGTTGAAACGTAAGCAACTTCCTTGTCCTGAAACCGTCTCAGCTACTTTCTGTGAATACTTTTGAGACGGGCCAGAGCTGCCCCAGAACGGGCGGATTGGCGTAGTGATCCCAAACTGTCTGAAAAAGTGCTGTCGGCGATCGTACTGTCGATCATAGTGGTATCCGGGATGATCGTGTCCCGGGGGATCGTATCATGTAGGATACTGTCTTTCCAAATGGTGTCGTTCCTGATAGTATCATAAGAAATACTATCCACCTTCATACTGTCCGCTCCGGTGCGTGCGGAAACCGGCGCAGGCGTGTTCTCTTCCAGTTTTCCCCGTTCGCAGGCCACCAGCTGGATCAGTAGCGAAACAACGCACAATACCAGCCATCTTTCTGTTTTCATGACTATCCGTGTTTAAAATTGAATGGATGTAAATCAGGTGGCCACCCGTCAATAAAATAAACTGCACAGACACGCTCTCAGGTTGGGTGGTTACAGGAAAAAAAAATGCGCAGCCGATTAACAACCGCTTTTTCAGGTAAATACCGGATACTTAAGTGTTTTAATTTGAAATAATACCGAACTAGTTCTTATGAAACGAATTGCCCTTTTCTACATCCTGCTCATTACCGTCTGCCCCGCATTTGCCCAGAATTACGACGAGTCGAAAGTTCCGCATTATACTTTGCCGGATGTGCTGAAAACCACCTCGGGCAAGGCAATTAAGAGTGAAGAAAAATGGGAGAAGCTGAGAAGGCCGGAAGTGCTGAAACTGTTTGAAGACCACATCTACGGACAGATGCCCACCGAATACGATAGCATCCGCTACGCATTGACGGAGGATGACGGGGCGGAAATGAATGGCAGGGCAGTCCTGAAACAGGTGGGGATCACGGTTTTCAGAAAAGGGAAATCGGTGCTGATCAATTTGGTGCTTTTTGTCCCGTCGCAGGCAAAGAAACCGGTGCCGGTATTTCTGCTGATCAATAATCGCGGAAAAGAAAATACCGATCCGACGCGTGCGAAAAAAAGTGAGTTCTGGCCGGCAGAAATGGTGGTGGATAGTGGCTTTGCGATAGCGGCATTTCATGTGAGCGATCTCGCTCCCGACAATAAGGATACCTACGCGACGGGCGTTTTGCAAAAGCTTTACCCCGAACAGTTGAAAAAGGACAACGGCATGAAGGCCATCGGCGCCTGGGCCTGGGGCGCAAGCCGGGTAATGGATTATTTTCAGACCGACAAAGATATCGATTCCAAAAAAGTCATTGTCGTAGGACACTCGCGGGGCGGCAAAACTTCATTATGGGCAGCCGCGCAGGACCGGCGTTTTGCAGCATGCGTGACCAATTGCTCCGGAAATACGGGTGCGGCGCTGGCCAGAAGGCAATATGGCGAGCGCATCAGCCGCATCAACGCCTCCTTCCCGCATTGGTTTAACAACAATTACAAGAAATACAACGACAAGGAAAATGCACTGCCGGTAGACCAGCATATGCTCATTGCACTCATCGCGCCCCGTCCCGTGTACGCTACCAATGCTTCCAAAGATCTTTGGGCTGATCCCAAAGGAACATTTCTGGCGCTGAAAGCAGCGGAACCGGTGTACGCATTGTACGGCATTAAGCCTGAGCTGCCCAAAGACGCTCCAGGCATCGATAAGCCGGTTATCGGTCACCGCTTCGGGTATCATAACCGAGAAGGCGAGCACAATATGACATCGTATGACTGGGCCAATTTTATCCGCTTCACGAAAGGCTTCTGAGTCGAAAGCGTCAATTCCCATCGATATCAAAAAAGGCCGCACCCATTACATCCGCTGCGGTATCGGAATGGGAGTGGTAGTGGGTCGCCCCACGCTCGACCTGGTCGATCGCCGCACCGGCCAGACCGAAAACATTGGTTAAAAAACGTAAATAGGTGCTCCGATGAAAAATTTGCTTTTCGCATTCCTGATCAGCCTGATCGGGCCCGGCGTCGCTTTTGCGCAGGATCTCATAGTGACCACGGCCGGGGCACCGGTCAATATCTCGGGCGGCACGGCGGGCGTTGGACTTGAAGCGGGTTTTGGGATCAGATTGAAGGATGCGTCGAAACTTTACCTGAACCTGTCCCTGCTGAGCGGAACCATTACCCAGGTGAATATTGAAAACGGCGGCCAGAAAGAGAAAGTAAAACTGGAAAAGGAAGAATACGAAAGCCTGTCGAGGCTGGAAGTGACGCTCGGGCTGGTTTTCGGGCATTAGTCCCGAATGCAGGCACAAAATTTGAAGTAAATGGGTAAAAGAAGGCATAAATGTCTTCTTTTATCATTTAAAAACCGACCATGATGAAAGACAGAAAGCTGCCCGAAGACCAGTCGCTGGTTTTGTTTACCGACATGAACGGCATTCCCCGGGAAGGGACCTACAAGAAGGCTTCGAAAGCATTTATTGAAGCTATCGGCGATGAAGGACCGGAAGATACCGGGAATATTTATCCCGAAGAAGACATTGTATCCTGGGAATATCTCGACAAAAAGGACCGGCCCAACCCGGATATCATGGTGATTCTCTAAAAAACCAGCAGCGGGCTGTTTCGTGGGGAGGAGGTTTTCGCCGGCTGCGACGAGCGGCGAACAACCAGCACATTCTGCGGATCGGCGGGGTCCATAGCCACGGTAACCACTTTTCCCGTCGTCAACTCGCGCCATTCGGGGTATGATGCGTCATAACCGAACTCCACGACGATCGGGTTGTCCGTCAATATCTGCACTTTCAACCGGATGTTTTCTGTGTTGAATATGGTGGGTTTGATGGATCGGGAGTCGAGGATAAGCGCCTCATGTTCCCGGCCGTTTTTCAATGCTTTTGTCAGTTTCCGGTGTTCGCGTGTACGCATCCATTGGCTTCCGCCAACAAGAGTAACAAATGCTAAAACCAGTGAAGCGATTGTGTAAAGTGTGAGCATGGCCATTTCTTGGTAGTGTAAAAGACGCACGAAAATGCAGCCCTCAGGGCGTAATGGCAAGAAACAGTTAGTGAACGGAGTTCATTGAGTTTCTATCGGGAAATAACGAAGTTAGGCGGCTCATTTGTATAGAGGCGGTTTTTTATGTTGGTTTGACAAAACAACCTAACTTCTCTGTCATGTACTTTTTCTTCCGCCTGGTTGCCCCGCGCCCAACCTACCATCTCGATATGTCGGAAACCGAACGGGCGATTATGTTGCAGCATATAGACTACTGGACGATGCTCACCGATGAAGGCACGTCACTGCTGTTTGGCCCGGTTCTCGATCCGAAAGGTCCCTTTGGAATGGCTGTCATGGAAGTTTCTTCGGAAGAGGAGGCCCATCAACTGGTGCGAACTGATCCCGTGATCGCTGCCGGTATCTGTACATACGAGTTGTCTCCCATGCGGATCGGATCAATCCGCAAGGCTTAGCCGGGCCAGGCCACGACAACAATACCGCGCAGGAACAATGCGGGGATAACGACTTTTTTATGGCCGTCCGGCGTGGTGTCTGAATCTTGTAAAACGCTAATAGCTAACGTATAAGGGATGCGGGTAGGGCAGCAAGGCCCGCATTTACGGGCCTTGTCCGAATTAAATAGTCCTGTTGTTCAGGTTAATGCTTTTGAAGTCGCGGGTAAGATCCGTAAGCGACTGTTCTACACCCATGCGTTCGAGTGAGGATGCACCCACAAATCCGTGTGCATCTGTTTTGGAAAGAATTTCGCGGACATCGTCGGGGGTATTGACGGGGCCGCCGTGGGATAGCACGAACACATCCTTGTTGACATTGCGGGCCGCGTCGCCGATTTCCTGGGTGCGTTTGATGGCCTCGTCCATGCTGCACGTCGCATCCACCACGCCGATCGATCCGCCGACGGTTGTGCCTACGTGCGCGATCACCGCATCGGCACCTACCTCTGCCATCTGACGCGCTTCCTCAGGCGTCGCTACGTACACGATCGAGAAAAGGTCCATCATTGTTGCGAGCCGGATCATCTCCACTTCTTTGGCAAAGCCCATTCCGGTTTCTTCCAAAACCCTCCTGAAATGTCCGTCGACAATGCTGTGGGTCGGGAAGTTGTTGACACCGGAAAAACCCATTTCTTTTACCCTCAGTAAATGGTGCCACATGCGCCGGCGAGGGTCGGAGCCATGCACCCCGCATATCACGGGAACCTCTTCCACTACCGGCAGCACTTCGAACTCGCCGATTTCCATAGCCACTGCATTGGCATCGCCATAGGCCATCAGACCCGCCGTGGAGCCATGCCCCGCCATACGGAAGCGCCCCGAATTGTATATAATGATCAGATCCGCACCGCCTTTTTCAATGAATTTGGCACTGATACCTGTACCTGCGCCGGCGGCGATAATGGCTTTTCCCTGGTCCAGGGTGCTTTTCAGACGGTCTCTTACTTCCTGTTTGGTATAGGGATTTCCTTTCCCTGTCCATGGATTAGGCATAATATTTCTTTTTGGAATGTTTTTCAAAAATCAGTACTGAACGGCAATTGACCAAATGGGCCGCTATCTTCTTTCCGTGCTGACCGGTTGCTTTGCCTTTTCCATCACCTCCAGCAGCGTGCTCACGAGCAGCTGCGCAAACGCCGGGTCATTGATGTGCAAATCGGCGTCGATCACGTCCACCTGGGCTGAAGCATGGGTGCGGATCGCCTCAAACAGGGCATTATCCGCAGCCGGATCATAAAATATACCGCCGTCCGAATCGACCTGCGACACTCCGCGGCGGGGTAACACGATCGACGCGGGTGCCGGCGAACGATTCACCTTGCGGGCGAGCTGCTCACCCAGAAGCGCATTTTCGCGCTCATCCGTGCGCATAAGCGTTACGTCGGGCGCCCAGCTGTAGAGGTGGCGTTGCGCAAACTGCGAAGGCACAGTATCCAGATGGGCGAAGTTGACCATATCCATACAGCCCGGCACGACCACTTGTGGTATTCCCATGTCGGCAGCGGCGGTGAGTCGTGCAGGACCTGCATTGCAAATGCCTCCGCAGAGGTCGTCGGCAAGTTCGGTGGTGGTAATGTCCAGTACCGCGTCGAAGACCCCTTCACGGATCAGCGACTCCATGGTTTTACCGCCTACGCCCGTCGCATGAAACGCGAGTACCTCATACCCTTCCTTTTGTAGCAGCTCCGTGCATTTATCCACGCATGGGGTGGTATTTCCAAACATGCTGATGGCGATGCTACGGGTAGTCTTTTGAGCGGTTGCTTTTACATTCGCCATCGCGCATATGGCGGCTGCGGCCTGTTCCACCAGCAATTGAAGAATGTGGTTGGTACCCGCTACATCCACCACGGAGGGGATCAGCATAATGTCTTTGTCGCCGATTTGCCGGGAGAGGTCTTTGGTCGCTAAAGTGGTGAGGCATAGTTTGGGCACGCCAAACGGGATTTGCTGCATGGCCGACAGCGCAATGTAGGTCCCGCCCCCGCCGCCCGCGCCGATCACCGCTTTGATCTTCCCTTCGGCAAACAACCGGCCTGCCAGCCTTGCCGCGCCCCGCCCCATCACGTCGATGGCCCGGCCCCGGTCACGGTTTCTGCGTAAGTCGGCAATATCGTGGCCTGCTTCCAGCGCTATGTCGTTGGCTTCAAAATCGACCGGGAAGGCCTCGGTGGTGCCGAAAACGCCCGTGTTGGCAGTCATTACGGTTTCTCCGCGGGAGAGAATGCATTCGCGGAGGTAGGCGAATACATCACCTTTGGTGTCGAAACACCCCAGTATTAAAATGCTTTTATCGGAAATTGACATATGCAATAATCGTTAAACATCGATCGCAAAACAACCCTGTGCAGCAGATTCGGCAGCATTGAATCAAATGCATGGCCGGGCGCTCCAATGGGTCCGATGGGTTCAGCGCTATTTTAATGTTTTGATGTAGGACAAAAGATCCGCCACCTGCTGGTCGCTGTAATTGTCGATCAGTCCTTTGACCATGAAAGACCGCCCGCCGAGGAATCCCTGGCTTTTGATGGCGCCTGCCTCGATGAAGCTCTTGCCGCCACCCATAAAAGCGAGCGTCGTACCCTGGTTATCCCGGTTGACGAGGTAACCCTCCATCTGAGAGCCATCCTTCCTGGTCACCCTGTACACCGCATATCCGGATTCAATCGCCGCGTCGGGGTTCAAGATAGCCGTGAGCAATGCCTCGTTCTCCCGGTCGGCCGAGCCATCGAGGGCAGGGGCGACCCCCTGTCCCTGGCTTCCTACCTGGTGGCAGGCGAGGCAGGTCTGGAAAAGCACTTTTCCAGCCTCAGGGTTGCCGCTATGCTTTTCGGCAATCGCCATATACTTTGTCAGTTGGCCTTTGAATGCTCTTTGTTTGGCTTCTTCCCGCTTTCTGACACCAGTGACGATGGCGACGCTGCGGGCGTCGTTTTTCGTGGCGCCGACCACGCGTTCGGCTGCGGAAAGGTTAAATGCTGAAAGCGGAAGCAATTTCTTTTCATATAGTACCAAAAGCAGTCCTGACCCTTCCACTGAAGACGACAGCGTCGTTGCGAGGTCTTTTTTCTCCTGTTCGTTCAGGGTGGGAAGCCATTGTGCCGCCGCTTGCCGTGCTTTCGAAGGGTTTGCTTTCACAAGGCTCGCCAGAGCAGCCACCCTGATATCGGAGCCGAAGTTTTCATTATTCACCATTTTCAAAAACGTCGGCTCGCCCTGGGCGGGGCCGGTTTCCAGTACTTTGAGAATCAGCTTCAATGTAGCGTCGCTGGCCTGGTCGGTAACAAGCCCGGCGGCGGATTTTCTGGCGCTGGCCACCCGGTAACGGCCTGCGACGTCCAGCGCAAGGTTCCGATCGGCCGGATCGCGACTTTGAAGCAGGTTGTTTACGGGTGCAGCCAGAAGTTGGGCTAATGCGGGTGATTGCACCTGCGATTGGTTTTGAACCGCAAAGTCTAGATAGGCCCTGGCCTGCGCCGGGTCATCCAGCATTTGTTTCATTGCCTGGTAGATAGCCTGATCGGAAAGCATAGCTGCCATGCCGACGAAGGTAGATTCGTCCAGGGCAGCCAAATGCGCTTTCGGCCAGAATTGCAGGAATGCTTTGGCCCGTTCTGCGGGTGGCAATGCCTGCACAGCCCATAGCATATTTATCGCCGGGATTTCCAGCGCAGCCGGGGAGCTGATAAACTGCTGCAATGCGTCCGGTGATTTTTCCAGCGCCTTCCTGACCAGGTAACGCTCAAACCGTCGCTCGTAACTGCCTCCCATTTGATTTCCGGGCAGTTCGGCCCGGGCCGCTTTGGCGAGGATTGCCATGGATTTCGGATCGGCAGCACCGGCTTCGTCCAGCGTGCGGATCACCTGCGAGCGGACCGCCGGATTCGCGTCGTCGATCAGCTTCTCCACCGCGTCGCCCATCTCTGCAGGTTTTAGCCCAAAACTAACAAGCGACCGCACGGCTTCCCGGCGGACATCCGACGATTTTGCGGCCAGCAATGCGGTAACTAACGCAGAATCGTAATGCCGGATCCCTTCCAGTGCCCATAATGCATGAATGCGGGAAGCAGGATCATTGGATTCTTTCGAGGCGATGTCTATAAGTTGGGGGGCAAGCGCCGAAGTTTCCGAGGCCGGGCGGTCGGAGATCTGGTGCCAGGCCGCACGCTTCTCCCACAAAGAAGCTGACATGAGGTAACGGGGCAAGTCGCTTGTTTTAACCTCATAAAAATTAGGGATGCTCCTCGGTTTCTGGCTCACATGCCGGATGCGCCAGATACGGCCATGCGTTTTGTCCCGGTCGGGGTGCGTAGTCGGTAACTCGTTGTGCGAAACGATTTTGTTATACCAATCCGCGATATACAGGCAACCATCCGGCCCGAATTCCATATTCACTGGGCGGAACCAGTCGTCCTCGGAAGTAAGCAGGTCGGGCAGGTGGCTGGAAGTGACGGTACCATCTTCGTTCCGTACCATTTTTACTGCATTGATAGAGCTGGTAATGGGATTGGCAAGAAATGCAACGTCCATGTACTCATCCGGGAACGAGCCGGAGGCATCGTCAGCAAACGCCGTACCCGAAATGCCCGTCCCGCCAACCCTGAACTCGTGCAATGGCGGCATGAATGGCTGGTAGGGCCGGATCCTGTCATTGCCAATGCCGGGAAAACCTGCGCCGGGTTCCAGCTGCACTACCGAGTACCCCAGGTCGTTCGCCTCCGAACCATACCATTGCCCGTTGTACCGAAGCTGGAAACCCCAGATGTTGTTCAGCCCGGAACTGACGACTTCAATCTTTTTACCATCGAACGAAAACCGGCCGATCTTGCTGAAATCGATCTTAGCTTTCGCAGGGCCTGTCAGGGACGTTACTTCGCCCTTATTAAGGCCGCCGTGACTGAAATGGATCCAACCACCCGGCGCCCGTACGAGCGTGTGGGCCATCGCGTGTGTGTCCGTGAAGCCAAATCCCGTCAGCAGCGGCACACGGGTGTCGCCTTTACCGTCGTGGTCAACATCATCCAGAAAGAACATTTCCGAGCCCTGCGCCACATATGCGCCGTTTTTGTAAGGCAATATGCTCATCGGGATCGTGAGGCCATCCGCCCACACCTGCGTCCTTGCAGGTGTTTTGCCGTACAGGTCGGAGATCACGATAATTTTGTCCGTTCCTTTCTCTTTGCCCTGATATAATTCCAGGATGCGCTTGAAATTCGGATGGTTATTCTGGGCGCTCCGGTCGTCCATCAGCCGGAGCAGCTCATTCCATTGAATATCGGCGATAGGGTCGAGGGGGTACATCCTGGCCGTTTGGGTCCAGAGCCGACCGGCGTCGTCGAATGTCAGATCCACCGGGTTCACAATACTATCACGCTCGCTGGCAACCAGCTCTACCACAAATCCGGGTGCTACTTTGAAACCAGCCAGCTCCTGCTCGGGCGTGTACACCCCCGTGCGTGAGGATTGCGTCTTATCCTTTTGTTGGGCGGAGGCATTCCCGGCAGGGCAAAACAGCGCAAGAATCAGCAACCCGGTTGGTATATATGTACGGATCATATCGCATTGATTTGGTTGGATGAAAATGCAATGACGGTAAGCTATAATTCAGTAATCACCAAATCGGCGATTTCTACTTTCGCTTCCTGTACAAGTGGGCCGGACGAGATCGAACCAAGTATTTTATCGGGGTGATAGTGTCCGCTTGCCTCTGGGCGATTTGGCGATTCGCTTATCTGAGGATGTATCCACAGGAGAAGCGTGAGGAATGATGAGACCGGGCTGTGTGCAACATTCTGAAGGGTTTTGTGAGAATAGCCAATCACATTTCTACAGTAAGAAAGCCATCACCTGATGGTAATGGCTTTGCTCGAAATTGTAATTCGCCTATTGTTCGCTTATGATCGTAAAATTTTACGACAGTGGTTATTTGAATGGAACAAAAGTGTATTTTCCTTTAAAGTACACATTTGAATGTATGATCTTTAGGGAATCTTCCGTTACCACTCGTAAGTCGATATAGTTATTTTCATTTGTTTCATGCCCAAGATACCACCACAGTAATCGATTAGGGACGGTTGGGTGCCATTTCCAATATCTATCATCTCCCGACCCAATTGGCGCATAGCTACCCACTGATGAAGACCAGGTACCGTCAGAGGAAAACGTCACAAATGAACGCTTGACATTTTTTAAGCTGTCGATTCCATTTTCTTCGGCCACCATTTCCCACGATCTAAAAAGTAATCGTTCAGTTTGACTATTATCAGGTGGGATGACATGGTCTTTGATACATGAAAATGTTGTAAGGCATAGAGCCAGCAAAAAGAAGGGTAAGAGTAATTTTTTGAAAATCATTTTTGCAAGATTAGATTAGGTTTCAAACATACCATTTTTTAAACAGCCGCATCTTCAATTGGCAGTAAAAGATATACTTATGCCTTTTGTATATATTCTTCGAAATGTGGATTTAATGCCAGCTGCTGTCATTTAGGGTGCTATGCCCGACTACTTTCCTGATAGCTTCTTTCCGCTCTATCTCGATACTGATCAGCTGGCCGTGAAAACTTTCCAGATGCCGAAGTTCGTTTCAAACGCTCGTCAGCCTTCGAGACAATTGCAACAAAAAGAAAAAGGACTCAACTTTTGAAGTTAAGTCCTTGAATTTCAGGTGGGCCCACTTGGAATCGAACCAAGCACCTACTGATTATGAGTCAGTAAAAATATGGTTTTTCTTCTTATTGTATATTTGTCTATTGTTATGCAATATACTGATAATTAGATATTTATAAAATATTTTTGTTTTTGCTTGTTGTCTGTTTATCGTCTAATCCTTAAATTTGTATTGCACATTGTATTGCACATAAAATTGAATGAACGTTCAATCAAAAAATTGTAATATCATGAAACAGGCTACAGTGAATTTGTTTTTTGACACCAGAAGAGACGATAATAAGATAAAGCTGAATGTGATCTTTGAAAGAAAGCAGAAACTGTTTTCAACAGGCATCAAAGTGAGCAAGGCAGAGTGGGAGCGGTTAAAGAAAAATGCAGAGAAAGAATCACCGGATGGTAAAATCAGGGATGACAATTTTCTTGATGTTTGGCATAAACTATGGAGCCGGGAGACTGACCCCGTGGGTATTGTTCCTTTTGCACGTAACATAGCCAGGCAACTAGGCCCGAATTTCACCTTTGATCTGTTCCGTAATTTATTTGAAAATTATGGGAAGACTGAAGCTTCGCCCGAACGGATTGAATCAGACGACGTGATAAGCATGCTTGATTTAAAAGCAAAGGCGATGGAAAGTGAAGAACGCCTTGGTTCAGCTGCGAGTTACAGAGATACGGGGATTTCATTGAGACGGTTTATTTCTTCATTCAGTGATGCTGATAGAAGCAGATTTCTGAACATTCCTAAACCTGCAAAACGGAATACACCGAAACCTGCTACAATTTTAAGATTTGAGTATGTCACTCCCGATTTTTTAAAGGCATATGAACAATGGATGCTTCTGTATGGCCGTGCTGCAAAAAAGAAGAAATTAAAAAAGGGGGAGCCTGCTGCCGTTGATACACCGGCAACGCTTACGACAGTGGGAATATATTGCCGGCAATTACGTAGTGTTTTTAATGATGCGATCAGAGATAAGGTTGTAAGCTCAGATTTGTATCCTTTTGGCAAAGGAGGATATGTTATTCCGGCCGGTGCAAATATCAAAAAAGCTCTATCCAAGACAGATGTTATGAAGATCATCAGCTATCAGAGCGAGCCTGGCTCATATGAAGAGCGAGGCCGTGATCTGTGGGTATTTTCATATCTGAGTAATGGGATGAATATTACAGATATCTGCAATATCAAGTGGAAGGACATTGACAGGGTAGGAAATAGCTTATCCTTCGTTAGACAAAAAACCGCTCGTACAAGAAAAGGCAACCAGATCAGGATCAAGATAAATCTGTTTGCTGAGAGCTGGAATATCATAAACAGGTATACCAACAGTACCGCGCCAGAATCATACGTGTTTCCGTTTTTGGATTCCGGCATGACCGCAAAGCAGAAGAAGAGTACCGTTTCGCAGATAGTAACAATGACCAATTTGCACATACGGAATATTGCAAAGAAATTGGATATCGCGATGGATATCACAACGGGTGCATTACAAACTGTCGCTATGCTGCAATTTTTTGTCGTTGATATGGCTCTATATGTTGTCTAACAATATCCCAACGGTTGCTCATCGAGCAAACGCGTAGATTTAATAC
>MKSR01000023.1 GCA_001898145.1 Dyadobacter sp. 50-39 | reverse complement strand
CTCTTGGTTCAAACTTGGTAAGGTAGGCGGGGCGCGCAGCCTAGCCGCCACAATTATTAAAGCAACAAAGCCCGTCCAGAAATGGATGGGCTTTGTGCATTCTTACCTTCTCCGCGTTGATTCCCTCACAACAAGCTCCGTAGGTAATGAAATTTCCTGCGCGGGGTAGGATTGTTTTTGGATATGCCTGATCAGCACTTCGCAGCTTTTCCGGCCGATTTCATAGGCAGGTTCAGCGATGGTGGAAAGTGACGGGGATATAATTCGGGAAGTCGGGTCGTTGGTAAAACCTATTACACCGACTTCTTCGCCAACGCGGATACCCCGCTCCCGCAGCCATAAAATTGCCCCAAATCCTTTGCGGTCGTTGACGCAGAAAACCGCATCCGGTGGTGACTCATGACCAAATAATGTAGTCATATCCTCACGCCCATTTTCTTCACTGAAACCGGAATGAATGACACCATGAGATTCAAGATTGTGCTTTTTTAATGTATCGAGATAACCGCGGAGCCTTTGCTGCGTAAGGTTTAGCCCGGGAGGGCCGGCGAGGTGGGCAATTTTGGAGTAGCCCTGTTCGATGAGATGTTGCGTCGCCATGCAAGCACCGGTATAATCGTCCTGCACCACAGCGGAAGTTTTTACCGGGTCGGGAACGCGGTCAAAGAATACCAAGGGCATATCTGCATCTATTAATTCATCGAAATGACTGAAATCGGTGGTTTCGGAAGTAATGCAGGCAAGCAGGCCGTCCACGCTACTCGGGGAGAGTTCGCGAACGACTTTTGTTTCCCAGTAGGCAGAGTCGTTAGTCAGGTAGAGCATTACCTGGTAATTTTGTTCTAAGGCATACTCCTGAATGCCCGTAATCACGGTAGAGAAATAGTAATTGGTGATGGCCGGAATGATTACGGCGATTTTATGGGTGCCGCTCTTCACCAGCCCGGTAGCATTGAAATTAGGGCGATAGTTCATCCTAGCGGCGGTATCCAGCACAAGCTTTCGCGTTTCTGCGCTTACATCATAAGTGTCGCGCATAGCACGCGAAACCGTAGCTACCGATATTCCAAGAGCTTTCGCGATGTCTTTAATGGTGGTTAATCTTCTTGTCATTGAACTGACCGGCTCATGGCATGGAATGAAATTCTGGTTTCGATAACGTTCTCGCTACTATTTAAAGTAAATATCTGGAATGCCGCTATAAAACATTGTAAAATTGTACGATTGCAAACGTTTTTTTGGATTGTACAATGACTCAAAGCAAATGAAAAAGCGGGAATTTTTGAAAATGGCCGGTTTAGGTAGCCTCGGGGCGGCCGCAGTAAACGTCAAGGTTACAGCAGAACCCGGTATCCTCATACCCCATGGCAAGAAACAGCTCTTCAACATGAGCGGCTATGCAGCACCCAAAATGGATGTCGTACGTATAGGTTATATCGGTATGGGTAACCGGGGCGGCGGAGCTATTAAGCGCGTTGTCCATCTGGGGAGCGTGGAAGTGAAGGGTGTGGCGGACATTGTGCCGGAAAAGGCCAATAGTGCCAAGAAATTTCTCACGGATGCCGGACACAAGCCCGACGCCTATTCCGGGTCCGCCGACGCATGGAAGAAACTATGCGAACGGGACGACATTGACCTGATTTACATTTGTACGCCATGGAGCCTGCACACGCCGATGGCATTGTATGCCATGGAGCATGGCAAGCACGTAGCGACGGAGATCCCCGCAGCCCTCACCGTTGAAGATTGCTGGAAGCTGGTCGAAACATCCGAGCGCACCAAGAAGCATTGCATGATGCTGGAAAACTGTTGCTACGATTTTTTTGAACTACTCACCCTCAACATGGCGCGCCAAGGCTATTTCGGTGAAATTGTTCATGTCGAAGGCGCTTACATCCACGATATTTTCGAATCGCTTTTTCAAAAGGACAAGCGCTTCGAGCTCTGGCGCCTGAAAGAAAATCAGCGGAACGGCAATTTGTACCCGATGCATGGATTGGGACCAATAGCACAAATCCTTGACATTAACAGGGGCGACAAAATGGATTATATGGTTTCCATGAGCAGCAACGATTATATGCTCAAAGCAAAAGCAAATGAATTGGCGGCGATAGACCCCGATTTCAAGCAATTTGCGGGGAAGTCGTACCGGGGTAATATGAATACCAGCACGATTAAGACCAATAAAGGCAAGACAATCATGTTGCAGCACGATGTGTCGTCTCCCCGACCCTACTCGCGCCTGCATTTGATTAGCGGTACCAAAGGCGCTGCACAAAAATACCCATTGCCGGAGGATGGAACTTCCGGTCGCATTTCACACGGCCACGAATGGATCAAACCCGAGGAATTCAAAGCCCTGGAACAGCAGTACCAGCCCGAAATCGTGAAGCGGGTAGGCGAACTGGCAAAGAAGGTGGGCGGTCACGGTGGAATGGATTTCCTGATGGATTGGCGGCTTATCGACTGTTTGCGGAACGGGCTGCCCCTGGATCAGGACGTATATGACGCAGCGTCGTGGAGTGTGATCATTCCATTGAGCGAATGGTCAGTGGCGAACAGGTCCAACTCAGTCGATGTGCCGGACTTCACAAACGGTTCTTGGAAGAAGAATAAGCCTGTCGACATTGCATTGAAGGAAGGCGGTAATACGGAAGTAAAATCATAAAAGGTATGAAAGTTATTATTTCGGAGACAAAGGAGGAGTTGGGGCAAAGTGCCGGTGCTTATGCAGCTATGCTTATCAGGGACGCAATAACGCGGCAGGGATATGCAAATGTAATCCTGGCCACCGGAACCAGCCAGTTTGAAACATTAAACCAGCTGATCGAGGAAAAGGGTATCGATTGGTCCAAAGTGACCATGTTCCATTTGGATGAATATATTGGTCTTCCAGTCACACATCCGGCAAGTTTCCGGAAATATCTGTCCGAGCGTTTTTTGTCCAGGGTACCGGAGCTCCATGGTTCGTTTCTTATCAATGGGGAAGGGGACCTGGCAGAAGAACTGGCGTATCTGGCCGAAAATATCAGTGAAAATCCGATTGATGTCGCCCTGGTAGGTATTGGCGAAAACGGGCACCTGGCATTCAACGATCCGCCGGCTGATTTTGAAACCGAAGCCCCCTATTTGGTCGTGAACCTGGACGAGCCTTGCCGCCGCCAGCAAATGGGCGAAGGATGGTTTGGGTCATTGGAAGAAGTACCGTTGCAGGCGATCAGCATGTCGGTGCGGCAGATCATGAAATCGACGCATATTATCTGCTCGGTGCCGGATGAACGGAAGGCAATAGCTGTGAAAAACAGTCTGGAAAACGAAGTGAGCAATGCATTCCCTGCGAGCATTTTACAGCTCCACCCGCATTGTGCCTTTTTTCTCGATCGGGAGTCTGCTAACTTGCTGACAGCCATCGAAACTACCGACGCGCATAGTGAGATACCCAAATAGCAATTCCTGAACCCATGGAAGCACCGTCTACTGTCGTTCAAAATGAAGTAAAGCAAACCAATGTGCCGGGCAGGCTAGCCTCGATTGATGCATTGCGGGGGTTCGATATGCTGATGATCGCCGGCGGCGGGCAGTTTATTGCCACACTGGGCGGGAAAACAGGTATCCCGTTTATCGACGCCGTCGCCGCCCAGTTTGAGCATCCCGCGTGGAATGGCTTTACGTTCTATGATTTCATATTTCCGCTGTTTCTGTTTTTGGCAGGCACTTCACTGGCTTTCAGTG
Organism: Dyadobacter sp. 50-39; assembly: GCA_001898145.1. Taxonomy (GTDB): domain Bacteria; phylum Bacteroidota; class Bacteroidia; order Cytophagales; family Spirosomataceae; genus Dyadobacter. Next base: position 144,895 of record MKSR01000023.1, on the reverse strand, counting down.
TAACAGGTGGATTAGCGAAAGGCATCCCGCCATCGGTGATCAGGGCCAAGGTGTTTAAACGAATGCTGATCCTAGTTGCATTGGGTATCCTCGACAAAAATGCGCCTATGGACATTTTTGATCCCGCGCACATACGCTATGGCAGCGTACTCGGGCGGATAGGGCTCGCAACCTTTGTTTCGGCTGTCCTGTATATGAAGTTTGGCACCTATCAGCGCCTGTATATCGCAGCGGGCATTCTGGTAGCCTATTACCTCATATTGATTCTGGTTCCCGTGCCTGGAATTGGCTCCGGTGATCTGTCGTTCGAAGGGAACCTGGTAGGGTGGGTCGACCGTAATTTTATGCCTGGGATATTGAAACAAGGTACTTACGACGAACTTGCATTACTCACTCAGTTTCCCGCATTATGTCTTACGCTTTTTGGTACTGTGGCTGGTGATCTGCTGCTGAAAGAGTCCGATGCAGGCGCCCGGCTTGTGAAGCTGTTTACATTCGCTTTGGCGGGTATAGTGATCGGACTAGGGTGGAATCTTGTGTTTCCGATTAACAAGCACCTTTGGTCAAGCTCGTTCATTATGCTTACATCCGGAATGGCCTTTGCCATGCTGGGGATTTTCTACTGGATCATCGATGTGAAGGGGTATCAAAAGTGGGCATTTTTCTTCCGGGTGATCGGCTTGAATTCGCTGGTGATTTACCTGGCAGTACGGTTTGTAGATTTTAACGAGTCCTCACGGCTGCTTTTCGCAGGCATTTATAAACATGCGCCGGAAAACTGGCACGAGGTGTACAATGCGCTGGGCGGTTTTGTGCTGGTATGGCTGTTCCTCTACTTTTTGTACCGTCAGAAAATATTCGTCAAAGTATAGCTTATGAAAACGGTAGAAACGGACCGCAATACAGGAGAAATATCGCGAAGAACATTCTTGAAAAACACAGCCGGTTCCGTCGCATTGTCGGTCGCGGGCGGTGCTTCGATAGAGGGAACTCCGGTTTTTCCCACATACAGTAACAATCCGATTACTATGGCATCAGAAAAAAGCCTCATAGGCGCTTACGGTCCGTGGGCCGCTTCATTGCTTCCGGCACAGCCTCCGTTGTCCTTTCGTCACGAAAAATGGAATAATATCGATGCCTGGCGGAAAGAGGCTTTGGGAAAAACGAAAGAACTGGTGTCGGCACCGGTGAAACCGACATTGCCAAAGGTTACTGTCAGGAAAAAGTATGTGTACGACGGCCTGGAAATCGAGGAGCTCTCATGGCAATTGCCTTATGGCAGACCTGCCGAAGCTGTTTTACTCAAACCGGCGGGCACTACCAAGCCGTTGCCGGGCATTCTGGGTCTTCACGACCACGCCGGGATGAAATATTTCGGACTCAGAAAAATTGTGAAAACCTCGGACACGCAGCACCCGATCCTGAAAGAACACCAGGAAACGGACTACGGCGGCCGAGCCTGGGCGAATGAGATTGCGAAGCAGGGGCATGTGGTACTGGTCCATGATACCTATGCATTCGGTAGCCGGAGAGTGTATTATGAGGATACGAAGGGACTGAATTGGGGTGCCGTCAGTACCGAAGGCAAGTCGGATGCCGATCCGGAAAATGCAGAAAACATTAGGAGCTACAACGCGTGGTCTTCGGAGCATGAGCACGTGATGTCCAAATCGCTGTTTTCGGCGGGAACTACCTGGCCGGGTGTTTTCCTCATGGAAGACCAGGTTGCTCTGGACATCCTGGCTGACCGGAAGGACGTTGATCCCAAGCGCCTGGGGTGTGGCGGACTTTCAGGAGGAGGTTTAAGAACGGTTTATCTGGCAGGCCTGGATCCCCGCATCAAATGCGCAGTTTGTGTCGGTTTTATGACAACCTGGAATGATTTGATCCTGAACAAATCATTCAATCACACCTGGATGACTTATACACCGTTGCTGCCTAAGTTTCTTGATTTTCCTGAAATTCTGGGGCTAAGGGTTCCTCTGCCGACATTGGTCTTAAACAACAATCAGGACGAGCTGTATACGCTTCCGGAAATGAAGCAGGCAGACGCCATCCTGACCGAGGTTTTCAGAAAGGCCGGTGCGTCGGACAAGTACAAGGCCAGCTTCTACGATGGTCCGCATAAGTTCGATGCAGATATGCAGCACGAGGCCTTTGCCTGGTTCAAGAAGTGGCTTTGAGATAAATTTCCGCCCAGCGAAGATCTTCGGGGGTAGTGATCTTGATGTTCTCATATGCGCCGTCGATCAACCGGATATGGTAACCCCAGGCTTCAAGCACGCTGGCGCAATCGGTGAATGATTCGTGGTATTCGGAGGCGAATGCGGCCCGCATCCAGGACGACCGGAACGTCTGGGGCGTCTGGATAAGCCTGAATAGCGTGCGATCCATGGCTTTGTTACCTTCATTCTGGCCCACAATGCGTATCGAGTCCTTCAAGGGCACGCTCACCACCGCGGCGCCGTGCAGTGCGGCCTGGGAGAAACTTTCGGCAATGATCTCACGCGAAATTACGGGACGCACACCGTCATGGACAGCCACAAGAAATTCTTCCTGCTCTACAATGCAATTCAAGCCGTTTTTCACCGAATGAAAGCGCGTCTCGCCGCCCGCTACCAGTTGATGGGGGATAGCGAAGCCATGTTTTTGACATAAATCCTCCCAAAAGCCGAACTGCTCCGGGGGTAGTACCACGATAATGCGCAGATTTCGGGAATAGCCGGCAAACGCGCGGATTGTGTGCATCAGCACAGGCAGTCCATTCACCGACAAAAATTGTTTAGGGATATCGCTTTTCATCCGGCTTCCGCTTCCGCCGGCCACGATGATGACGTATTCTTGCATTGGGTTCAGTGCTAATAAAAAATGGTCATTTACGGCTCAGGACGTGTGTCGCTGATCATAAATGACCATTGGATTTCAGGGTTGTATATTAAATGATCAGCATTGCATCGCCATAAGTGAAGAATTTATACTTCTCCTTGATGGCGATGTCGTAAGCTTTCATCACCAGATCAAAACCTCCGAAGGCGCATGCAGCCATGAGAAGGATCGATTCGGGTAACTGGAAATTCGAAAGTAACGCGTTGGCAATTTTGAAATCGTACGGCGGGAACACAAACTTGTCCGTCCAGCCTTCTACGGGTTTCAGGTGGCCGCTTGCCGATACCGATGATTCAATTGCTCTCAACGACGTGGTACCCACGGCGCAAATGCGTTTTTTAGCATCGATGGCCTTGTTCACCACCTCGGCAGTACCCTGTGTGATACGGTAGTTTTCCGAATCGGTTTTATGCTTCGTCAGGTCCTCCACGTCTACTGTGCGGAATGTACCCAGGCCTACGTGCAATGTAACCGGTGCAAAGCTCACACCTTTGATTTCAAGACGTTTCATAATGGCTTTTGTGAAGTGCATACCCGCTGTCGGAGCGGCTACGGCACCCACGTGCTCGGCGAAAATAGTCTGGAAACGCTCACGGTCGGCGCTTTCTACCTTGCGGCGTGAGATAATTTCCGGAGGGAGGGGTGTTTCGCCCAGTTCATCGACGAGTTTCATGAACGCGTCGTTGTCGCCGTCATAAAGGAAGCGGATCGTACGGCCGCGTGAAGTGGTGTTGTCGATAACCTCGGCTACCAGGTCGCTATCGCCGAAATAGAGCTTGTTACCTACGCGAATTTTACGTGCAGGATCAACCAGAACATCCCATAGACGCATTTCGCGATTCAACTCGCGTAGCAGGAATACTTCGATCTTCGCGCCTGTTTTCTCCTTCTGGCCATAAAGACGGGCGGGGAATACTTTGGTATCATTGATCGCCATTACATCGCCGTCGTCAAAATAATTGATGACATCAGCAAAAGTTTTATGTTCAATTTCTCCTGTTTTCCGGTGAACGACCATCAGGCGGGACTCTCCGCGGTCGGAAGGATGTAGTGCGATTAAACTCTGGGGAAGATCAAACTTAAATTCGGATAGCTTCATAGCTGGATATTCTGTGAATTTCTTTGGTCCTAGTTAACGGTATCTGCATTCACCTTTGAAAGAAAATTTGACATCGGGAATACTTGCGGGCATTTGGAATTGCCCAATATTTGTACATTCAGACCTTATCTAAAATAAGACCGCAAAAGTAGGAATTTTTTTAAAAAATTTCAATAAATCCCCCGGTTTTAATGTGTCTTGAAACGCCGGCCCTGCCATTTGGATGCATTCATGGTCACTACCTCATTCTGAACGGGTTTGCTTTCGGACAAAGTGTCGCCGAGAAGCGCGGAGACTAATGCTGCAAGGGCCGCTGTTTCGTCTTCGGTTTTTGTACTTAACACATCCGGGGCGAAATGCCGGCCCACGAAATTCGTATCGAAGCTCCCATTTACAAATGCCTCGTGCTGCATCACGAACCGGCAAAAGGGGAGGGTCGTCTGCACGCCGCTGATCTGATATTCGTCGATCGCCCGCACCATCTTCCGGATCGCCGTTTGGCGGTCTTGACCGTAGCTGATCAGTTTGGCGATCATGGGATCGTAATAAATCGGGATATCCATTCCCTGTTCAAAACCGTCGTCTACCCGTACCCCATTGCCGTCGGGCTTCACATAGGTATGCAACGTCCCGATGTCAGGCAGGAAGTGGTTGGCAGCATCCTCTGCATACACCCTTATTTCGATGGCATGGCCTCGGATCTGTAAATCATCCTGTACAATTCCCAATGGTTCTCCCCCGGCAATCAGGATCATCTCCTGCACCAGATCCACGCCGGTGATCATTTCCGTCACCGGATGCTCCACCTGCAAGCGGGTATTCATTTCGAGGAAATAAAAATTCCGGTTTTCGTCCATGATAAATTCCACGGTCCCGGCTCCATAGTAGTTGCACGAGCGGGCAACATCCACGGCGCACCGTCCCATTTCTTCCCGGATTTCGGGTGTAATGGAAATCGAGGGAGCTTCTTCCACTACCTTCTGATGCCGCCGCTGTATGGAGCATTCCCTTTCGAAAAGATGGATAATGTTGCCTTGATGGTCGCCCAGGACCTGGATTTCAATGTGCTTCGGCGAAGTAATGTATTTTTCGATAAAAACCGACCCGTCTCCGAATGCAGCCTGCGCCTCACTCACCGCCCGGCCCATTTGCTCGTCGAATTCGCCTTCATTTTCCACGACGCGCATTCCTTTGCCACCGCCCCCGGCGCTGGCTTTGATGAGAATGGGGTAACCAATGTCGCCGGCAATGCGCTTGGCTTCGTCCCGATCGTCGATCGCGCTGGGTGTACCGGGTACCATCGGGATATTATACTTCGATGCCGCATGTTTGGCGGCCAGCTTGCTGCCCATAACCTCGATCGATTCGGGCGAAGGGCCGATGAAAATGAGCCCTGCCTCCCTCACCTTCCTCGCAAATCCTGCATTTTCGGACAGAAAACCGTAGCCCGGATGGATCGCATCGACGCCCAGATCTGCACAGACTTTCAGTATTTTATCCATATTCAGATAAGATTCCGAGGATGCCGCGGCACCAATGCACACGGCCTCGTCCGCATAGCGTACGTGGGGGGACGTACGGTCGGCCTCACTGAACACCGCTACCGTCGCGATGCCCATTTCCCGCGCGGTACGCATGATTCTCAATGCAATTTCGCCCCGGTTGGCGACGAGAATTTTTCGGATCTGGGGCATACAAACAGTGGTAAAGTTCGGGATACAGTGTGCAGTTTAAAGGCACTATTTTTATTAATTTACTAACTTACCGTAAGTTGCAATGACAACGGTCTTTTTTAAGTTAAATGTAAATTTTTTATTTTTGCATTTATCTAACATTTAAATCATCAGTTACCCACATAAAAAAAGAGAGAGTGGATATTTTCGAGAAATTGCGCAATAACTCAGGTCCGATCGGAACTCCGGCCAAAATGCTGAACAGTCATCATTATTTTTCGTTTCCGATGCTGGAAGGAGAGCTTGGTCCGCGCATGAGGTTTATGGGACGGGAAGTGCTGAACTGGAGTCTCAACAATTACCTGGGACTGGCAAATCATCCGGAAGTCCGGAAGGCTGACGCCGAGGCAGCTGCCAAATGGGGCCTGGCCTATCCGATGGGTGCACGGATGATGTCAGGGAATTCCGTGCTGCACGAAACATTTGAAAAGGAACTGGCGCAGTTTGTCGGTAAAAGCGATGCATTCCTCCTTAACTATGGTTACCAGGGCGTAATGTCCGCGATCGAATGTCTTTGCGACCACCGCGACGTGATCGTGTACGATGCCGAATCGCATGCCTGCCTGATCGACGGTATCCGCCTGCACAAGGCTAAGCTGGGCGAATATTACAAGTTCAACCATAACGATATGGTGAGCCTGGAAAAGAACCTCATCCGCGCTACCAAGCTGGCCGAAGAGAAAGGTGGCGGCGTGCTGGTGATCACCGAAGGCGTTTTTGGAATGTCGGGTAAAGTCGGCGATCTGAAAGCGATTGCCGAACTGAAAAAGAAATACAGCTTCCGTTTGCTCGTGGACGATGCGCACGGCTTTGGTACCATGGGTGAAACCGGTGCCGGGGTAGGTGAGTTGCTGGGTGTTCAGGATGAAATCGACCTGTATTTCTCGACATTCGCGAAATCGATGGCCGCGATCGGCGCATTCATTGCTTCCAATGATCCGGAGATCATCATGTTCCTCAAATACAACATGCGCTCGCAGACGTACGCGAAGGCGCTTCCAATGCCTTACGTCGAAGGTTGCCGCAAGCGCCTGGAGATGGTGAAGCAAATGCCGGAACTGCGCGCGAAGCTTTGGGAAAACGTAAAAGCGATGCAGGATGGCCTGCGTGCACGCGGCTTCAATATCGGAGAAACCGAGTCACCTGTGACGCCGGTGTTCCTACATAGCGAAGGCGGCGTTCCCGAGGTTACCCGCATGGTACGCGACCTCCGCGAGAATATGGGCGTGTTCTGTTCGATTGTGGTTTACCCGGTTGTGCCGAAAGGTCAGATCATGCTTCGCATCATTCCAACGGCGTCGCACACGCTTGAAGATGTGGAATATACATTGAATGCATTTACGACACTTGCCGAAAAGCTCAAAAACAGAGTTTATCAGAGCGACGCGGTGCAGGAAGTCGTGGAATAGTTATAAAACCGCTTTTTTTGCATGCTGAGGGCTTTTTTTACAAAAGCCCTCTTTTTTATATACTACCGGGCAATAAAAAAGGCTATATGTAACACTTTGTAAGTGAGCTTGTTATGGTGATTCGTCTATTTAATTGTATTTTAGAAGTGTTTTTTTTTGTTTTTTGGGTTGCTTAAATAGTTTTAATTATTAAATTTCGGTCAAAACATGCGTTTTAAGCGTGTGAGAGGCATTTTTAAAAACTAAAAAACAAAGGAAACATGGCAAGATTCGATGAAGTAAAAGAATTGGTTCTTTCACTGGAAGGCGATTTCGATAAGTTCTATAACAAAGGCAACCAGGCTGCCGGAACCCGTGTACGTAAAGGCATGCAGGATCTGAAAACGTTGGCTCAGGATATTCGTGCGGAAGTTCAGAACAAGAAGAACGAAGGCGAAAAATAACGAAGCACACGGAAGATTTTAAAAGCCCCGACGATCATCGCCGGGGCTTTTCCTTTTTCAGAACTTCTCCTCGTTCACCATAGTGGCAACGCCACGGACGGTGATCTTTTTGGTCGTAGCGTCGTAAATCTCCGTGGATATTTCGGCAATATGCTTGGCGGGGTTGATCGAAGCGATCTTAAAAACGGCGCGGTAGTCGGTGTCGACGTACATCGGGCGCAGAAATTCCACAGTTTGTTTGAGATAAATAGAGCCGAAACCGGGAAACTGGGTGCCGAGCACTTTGGTAAAAATCGTCATACCAAGCATCCCGTGGATGATGGGCCTCTTGAATTGTGTTGTGGCGGCGTAAGCGGCATCGAGGTGGACCGGATTGTTATCGCCGGTAAGGTCTGCGAATGCTTGTACCTGCTCCTGTGTAAACTTAAAAAGATGGTCGAATGTAGAATCTACAACGGGTTCTATTTGCATAAATGGGCCATTTACTGGTAACTGAATTTCAAAAATACACCTAAAACGCAAGAAGCCGCCTGGCGGAAGGCGGCTTCTTGCGTAAAGTTAAATCTGGCCTATTCCTCGATGTCCTCGGCCAGAACGACTACCCCGTTGTCTTCGGAGAGCCCGTCAAGGCTTTTCGGAGCCCTGGCATTGTTCCTCTTATTTTTGAACTTTTTAACCTGCATTTTCAGGGTATCTATTGCTAAGTCCGTTGCTTCTTCAAAGGTTGTTCCCTGCTCCCTCACAAACATCGTTCCGCCGGGTACGTAGAGTTTCACTTCTAGGAGTTTGGTATGCAACTTGGTGTTCTCATTCCTGTCGAGCTTAAGGAATACCTCTCCACTGGTGATCCGGTCGTAGAACGTATCCAGTTTATCCAATTTCTGCTGAATGAAAGTCAGCAATTTGGGATCGGCATCAAAGTGAATTGCTTGCATCTGCAGTCTCATAAGCACACATCATTTTAAAGTAAAACATATTTCCAACCGTCTTTGCGATTTTCGTGCCGGAGTTATATTCATCTTCGGATAGTTATAAAAAATCTGCGCTATCCGGGCTGATCTCCTGGTCAAATCGGCCTTAACGGTAGATTAAATAAAAGGAAATATTAAGTTAATGTCAAGTAATAACTGTGGTTTTTAAAGGACATTTATTTGTGCTGAACAACTGCATGAAGGCGCCTCACGCCTCTTCGAGGAGCGTCCTGAAAGAAACATATTGCCCATTGAAAAGCTCGTGGTGGCGCTCCTGAAGGGCCGGCTGAAAATGGGTTTGGTACGCCAGGAAATCTTCCATCGTCCTGAATTTAAACTGGGTAGTGTAGGTGGAACCCTCGTTCTCGATTTCGGTCAGGAGCCGCAGCAGCTTGCATTCCAGCGGCAGTTCGCTGGCTTCTATTTCGGGGATGTAAACCGATTTCATATAATGCAGCCAATCTTTTTCGGCCTGGTAGCTGATATTGACTGTGATGTTATAGACGATCATTTTATAAAAATTTATGTTTGCGAGTTACATTTGCATGCATATACATATTCACCGTAACCAATATTATTATGAATATTCTTCTACACGCCCATTCGGGCCTCCGTTATGTGGTGTTAGGACTTTTGATCGCGGCAATTTTTACCGCATATTCCAAATGGCAGCAGGGGAGCCAGGACGATAGCAAGCTGTATCTCTTTACTCTCATTGCCACTCACACCCAACTGCTCATCGGGTTGGTGCTGTATTTCATGAGCCCCAAAGTTAACTTTGATCTGATCAGCGAGAAAGTATTTCGCTTTTATTCGATAGAGCACGTATTCATGATGCTGATTGCAATTGTGCTCATTACCGTGGGAAGAGTGCGCTCGAAGAAGCTTGCCGGCGCTGATAAGCACCGGACGGTATTGTACTTCTACGCACTGGCATTGATCATCATCCTCGTTGCTATACCATGGCCGTTCCGCAATCTGGGATCGGGATGGTTTTAATGAACTTCGGCTGTCGGCAGTCGGCTATTGGCTTTTTTAGGTCGATAGTCGACCGCCGAAGTCTCACCGCCGACCGCCGAAGTCCTACCCAAACAGCTCGCTGGATAGGTACCTGTCCCCGCGATCGCAGATGATGAAGACGATCACGCCTTCCTCTAATTCCTTTGCCAGCTCTATGGCCGCCCAGGCAGCACCTCCGCTGCTCATTCCTGCGAAAACCGCTTCTTCATTGGCCAACCTGCGGGTTGTCAGTGTGGCATCCTCCTGCGATACTTCGATCACACGGTCAACGCGTTCTTTTTCAAATATTTTAGGAAGATATTCGACAGGCCATTTGCGGATGCCGGGAATGCTCGATCCGTCGTTTGGCTGGCAGCCGACAATCTGGATGCGGCTGTTTTGTTCTTTTAAATACCGCGAAACACCCATAATGGTCCCCGTGGTGCCCATGGACGACACGAAATGTGTGATTTGCTGATCGGTATCGCGGTAGATTTCCGGACCTGTGGTGCGGTAATGTGCCTTCCAGTTATCGGGGTTGGCAAATTGGTTGAGCATAAAATATTCACCGGCCGCCGCCTTCTCTTCCGCCAGGTCGCGGGCGCTTTCCATGGTTTCGGTGAGAATTACCTTCGCGCCGAACGCCTCCATCGTGAGTACGCGCTCGCGGGTGGAGCTTTGCGGCATCAGCAGTTCTATTTCCAGATCGAAAAGCCGGGCGATCATGGCCAATGCAATGCCCGTGTTGCCGCTGGTGGCTTCTACCAACTTCATTCCGGGCTTCACTTCGCCGCGTTCAAGCGCGCCTTTGATCATGCTGTAAGCCGCGCGGTCTTTCACGCTGCCGCCGGGATTGTTGCCTTCCAGCTTGCCGAAAATGCGGACTTTGGGATTTGGATTAACTCTTCGTAATTCAACCAGGGGTGTATTGCCTACCAGATCCAGTAATGATGACATGGTGTAAATTCGGATGTTGTGATTCAAAAAAGGTACTTATATAAAGAGTTGCCGAAATGAAGGCCTCTTTGTGAAAGTGTAAATCAACAACATCGAACAGGCTGAAAGAATGCCCGTTCGGAAAAAAAAGTAGAAAACTTGGCCGTAGAAAGCATATTTACCCTATGAAACTAGTGGGATGCAAATATACCACAATATTTACGGGGTGGAAGTAAAAAAGTTGAGCGTGCCGATGAGGAACGTGATGATAGAACTGCTGTGTGTACCTCCTTCAACAGGTATGAAAGTCACATTGGTGGCACCCAGCTTTTGCATGGCGTTGTAGGCATTCACGGAGTTAAAGTAAAACACAAGGGGATCTTTGGTACCGTGGTACAACTGGGTAGGGGCTTTGGGTTTGAAATTATAGACGTCGTTATCCGCAATGGCGTCGGTAAAGCCCTTGTCGGTACCATCGTTCAGTGCTTTTTTGAAGGAATCGTTGAGGATGGTGCTGAAACTCTTGTTGATATTGACATTAATCCCGTTCTGCGCGATCAACGGCGCATACTCGGTGGAGAAGTAGTAGGAAGCAGGCTTGTTCAATTTATAAATCCGGTCATAACTCAATAGTACCCAGAGGTAGAGCGAATTGTAAGTTCCTTCGGTGGGCGAGTTGACAATGTATTTCATAAATGCAGTCTTGTCATAAGCCCCTGCCCCACAGCTCGACGCCCGGAGGTTAAATTCCGACGAAGCCTCTTCTTCGATTTTCCTTTGTAAAGACATGGTGGCGAAACCGCCTTCGGAATAGCCTGCTACATACAACTTCTCGTCCCATTTTACTTCTGTCTGGCCTTTCAGGAACTCTTTGGCAGCCCGCAGCATATCCAGCGACGCAGAAGCGAGGCTTGCGCGGTGCTCGTAGGGGTGCGGCAAATCCTTGGAAGCGCCGTAGCCGATGTAATCGGGGTAGGCGATAATATAGCCCATCGATCCGAAAAGCGATCCGAAGGAAGCAGCCTCTGAGTCGTCCTGGAAATTGGAGGGGGCGGATGCCTCGTCGCGGATCGTCCCGTGCTGTACGCTGATCATGGAAACCGGGCCCGAGACCGCGGGCAATATCAATGCACCGGACGCGGTGATTTCGGCCCCATCGGTATTTTTGGTTTTGTAAGTGATTTTGTAAACCGTCACCCCGTTCTTCACATAAGCCGTGGCCAGCGGACCGAACGAACCAGCCTGTTGAAGGACCTGATCTTTGGTCAGTGTCTTAAGCGACGTACTTTCCTTCAAATAGACATTCTTCTCCGTAGGCGGCACCAACTTGGTATCATCCTTACAGGAATTGAGGAGAATAAGGCTCCACAGAAGCAGGAAGGAAATTCTGTGCAGAAGGACTGACGAGGTAGATTTTTGCATAGCTAAAAGATAAACAGGCCGTTAGTACTCCGATATTAACGCACAACGGCCTGTTTTTGATGACGATTCGTCTTTTTTTCTGCAATTAAATTTTACTCATATACCAGTTGATCATCCTGGCTGTGGCATCGGGCCGCTCTACCATGCCCATATGGCCGGCTTCGGCGAAGATCAACGGATAGCTTTTCTTCGGGAATTCAGCAAGCCCGACCACACTCTCGAAAGGGATCAGTTTATCCTGCATTCCGATGATGAACAGCACGGGAAAAGGCAGACCGGCCAGTACCGCAGTGCGGTCGGGGCGGTTACGCATCGCTGTGATACCTGCGATAAGCGCCTCGGCGGGCAGTTTTCCAAAATACGCGATGTGTTCTTTAATGCGCTCGGGGTGCAGTTCTTTGTAGCGGTCGCCGAAAAGGTTTGCCGCGGTACTTTTGACGAATGATTCTGTTCCGTAGTTCCGAAGCAGCTCGATCATCTGACCGCGCTGATGCTTTTTCGCGTCGTCATCCGCATAGGCGGTGGAATGGAAAAGCCCGAAGCCTTCGAGCATGTCAACATATTTTTCGGCAAATGCGAGGGAAATGTAACCTCCCATCGAATGGCCGATCAGCGTACATTTCTGGATATTGGCGTTGGTCAGGAAGCGGTGCAGCTCATCGGCATATTCCTCTACCGACTGGCACGAAGTGAAGAGCGAAATGTTCGGCCTCACTACGGTGTAAGTGTCATTTATTGCAGCGTCGAGGCTGTCCCAAATCGTGTCGTCTATGCCATGACCGTGTAGTAGTACCAAAGTTTTCCGGTGTAGATTCATATAGATTTGCATTCAAGGTTGAGAACTTGTTTGCCTAAATATACTAAACCTTCCACCGTATTTCGGCCTTAATGGGCAACTTTCGCCATTTCCTCTTCCCTCAATGCACGCCGAAGGATCTTGCCTACATTGGTTTTGGGAAGCTCTTTCCGGAACTCAATCTGACGCGGGCATTTGTAGCCTGTGAGGTTTTCCTTACAGAATGCTTTTACCTTTTCCTCAGTAAGTTCGGGGTCCTTTTTAACGACATAGATCTTCACCATTTCCCCTGATTTTTCGTCAGGAATCCCCACGCAGGCCACTTCCGCCACGCCGGGGCACTGGGCTACCACATCCTCGATTTCATTCGGATAAACATTGAAGCCCGAAACAAGGATCATATCCTTTTTACGGTCCACGATTTTGAAGAATCCGTCCGGATCCTCTATACCGATATCCCCGGTTTTGAACCAGCGGCCACTTTCGTCTTCCAGGATTACCTTGACGGTTTCGTCGGGGCGGTTGTAGTATCCAAGCATAATCTGCGGCCCCTTCGCACAAATTTCACCACGCTCGCCCACCGGCAACCATTTATTGTCCTCGCTGAGGATGCGCATTTCGGTGCTTGGGAACGGGAGTCCGATCGTCCCCTGCTTATGTTTGCCATCCAGCGGATTTACGGAAAGCACCGGTGATGTTTCCGAAAGCCCGTAGCCTTCCACCAAAGGGCAGCCCGTAACTTTTTCCCAACGTTCCGCCACAATTTTTTGCAGCGCCATACCACCGGCAATCGTAATTCTCAGATTCGAGAAGTCGACTGAGGCGAATTCCGGGTTATTCAGCAAGCCATTGAATAGGGTGTTCAGGCCGGGAAAAATATGGAAAGTGTGCTTTTTCAATTCCTTTATAAATGCAGGAATATCTTTCGGATTGGTGATCATGACATTCAATGCACCCCATTTGATACCGCATAAGCCATTGATAGTCATTGCAAACACGTGGTACAACGGTAACGCAGCAATGAGGGTGAGCTGGCCGGTGGTCTCCGAAGTCCGCATTTTGGACATCAGCCATTCGTTAATGCCTTCTACGTTGGCGATCAGGTTCCTATGGGTCAGCATGGCGCCTTTGGATACGCCGGTGGTACCTCCTGTATATTGGATGAATGCCAGGTCGATTCCCGAGACATTCGGCTTCTGGTAGGTGATGCCCGAGCCTTCTGATAGAGCGTGCGCGAGTGTTACCGTGTTTTTGAGATGATAAGCAGGGACCATTTTCTTCACATACTTCACCACTGCATTCACGATCAGCTTTTTCGGAAAGCCCAGCATATCACCGATCTCCGTGATGATCACATGTTCGATATTGGTATTGGCAATCACCTTTTCCAGATTGACGGCGAAGTTGGCCAGTATCACAATCGCTTTTGCACCGGAATCTTTGAACTGGTGCTGCATTTCACGCGGGGTGTAAAGCGGATTGGTATTCACAATCGTGAGGCCGGCACGCAGGGACCCCATCATCACCACCGGATATTGCAGCAGGTTGGGCATCTGTAACGCAATGCGGTCACCTTGTTTCAAACCGATGCTTTGCAGATAGGCCGCAAAATTCTTCGATAGTTCATCAAGCTGACCGAAAGTCAGTTTTTTATCCATATTCGTATATGCGGGCTTGTCGGCATGCTCGCGGAAGCTGGATTCCATCATTTCGAGCAGCGACGAGTACGCATCCGGATTTATTTCATACGGAATGCCCTCCGGATAGTTTTTAAGCCATGGATAGGTATCCTTCGATATCGGGATCATAATTTCAGCGCAAAGGGTAAGACAGATTATTTGCGAATTAAGGTAGTCAATTAAGCCAAAAAAATATCGAACCAATCCAATTTATTTTTGGCCCAAAACCTGCGAATTTGAGTGAAATCGCAGACATTTTGACTACCTGCGGCTAATTTCCCAACGCCAAAGCAGCCCTTCGTCGGGGTCGTTGATGTCTTGTGTCTGGGCAAAACCCAGCTTTTCCAGAATGTGTCCGGAAGCATTTTCTTCCGCCAGCGTGTGCGCGATCACCTTGCGTACGGACGGATGCTGAAATGCATGATCCAGCAGCCCTTTGGCCGTTTCGGTGCCCAATCCTTTCTCGCGATAAGCTGGAATCACCTCATAGCCAATCTCCACTACGCCATTCGGATCAGGTTCGCCTTTGTAGCCGCATGAGCCGATCAGCATATTGTCGGGGACGTGTATAATGAGATAAACCCACCAGTCGCGCAGCGGCGGGTGGGCTTTCCAACGATGATAAGATGGTGTGAATGTGTCGCGGAACTCGGTCCACTTTTTGGGGACGTTCACGCCCATTACGCGGGCTAATGTATTGTTTCCCATGCGGATAGCATCATAGAGGGTATCGTCGCAGGAGATAATTCTTAAATGGGGGGTCAGAATCATAGTAAGATAAATGAACCCCCCAATTTAAGAAACTATGAATTGTTTTCGTCAAAGCGGTCGGTAATTGCCTTGCGGATGGCCTGGTGCGGGCGCATTCCCGTGCTGCGCGTGCGAGGGACGGCACGATCGGCCGAAGCATTCGATTTGGCGCGCAGAGCAAGGTTAGAAACCGTCAGATGGCTGTTGCGCCAGGCATCGTACTCCTCTTCGTTCATCACGTCGCGGGTAACTTGTCCGTGGGCATATCCATCACCGAACGACTGAATGCGGCTGTCTGTAAGTGCCTGCTTGCGTTCGTCTTCCAGCGCCTCGATTTCGGCCCTGATTTTCGCTTCCTCAGCTTTCAATTCTTCCAGTCTGGGCAGCAGCTCGATGTCATTTTCCAAAACGGTTTTCTGCGTCATATGCTGCGTAACGGCCTGCTGCAATGGCTCCATTTGTTGGAGGATCCGCTTTCTTCTTCGGCGCAGGCGCCACAGTTTAGGGTCGACCTGCAACCACCGGTACCAGAAGCCCTGCAACACCGGCAGCGCCATCCCCAGCGATACCGCACCCGCGATGGCAAACAGCACGCCGCTCAGCACGAACGATAGCAATGCCCAGGGACTGTTCACCAGGTCAAGATTCAGCTGATCGGAGTTTTGCAGCGCCTGCTCGATCTTCTTGGTCAATGCAGGGCTATCCACCGGCGCGCCCGTCAACGGGTCAACCGCATTCAATTGCAGGTTTTTGACCGATTTGTTGATGGCCTCTTTCAGTTTGTCGGTACGGTAAGCCTCGTAACGGAACCAGCCGAGGACGATGAGCGTCACGATCGCGAAGATGGACAGTACCAGTTTGAAACCCGCATACCGCGATTTTGCTTTCGGCGAATCCTCTTTGTGATAAGGCTCCTCGACGAGGCGGTCGTAAGCCGGTTTCAGCAATACCGAAAGCATCGCCAAACCAATCGCAAATGCCCATGCTTCATTGCTATTCCGGATATTCAGCGCGTAGGCAACGATTTCGTGCGAGATAATCAAGTCACCTGCGATGAATGAAATACCGGCCGCGAGGAATATCAAACCGGCGATCAGCGAATAGGAAGGCGCTTTTGCGGCACGTTTCTCTTTCAGCTCCTCAGTCTGCGCATCGATTTCGTTGATCGACCGCTCCATGTCCTTCATTTGCGTAGCTGCATTGTTGAGGCCCATTACCTCATTCTGCAATCGGCTGTAAGCGGTTTTGTGTTCAGCCAATGCCTGCTGGTTGCGCGACCTGGTTTCCGAAAGCTCCTGTTTCTTCTCGTTTAGCCGGTCCTGGATCCAGTCGTGGGTTACATTGCTGGACAAATAATTCTCATATACCTGACGGTCGATACCTTCCATTCCACGCGTGTAACCGTGTTGGTAATCTCCGTTTTCATTTAGATTTTGCTCGTTCATGATCCTGTTTAAGGTTGATCGAATGTGAGTTAGGGTTAAAAAACCGCGCCATAGGCGTCTTTCCTGATCGTCTTTCCGCCGCTATTTGCTCTTCTGGATCAGGTTGAGCTGCCGGGTGGTGAGCTCGTTTTTCATGCGCCGAGCCAGGTAGAATTCGCTCTCAAAAAGCTTGATCAGCATGTCCCGTTTGGCGAAAAGGCGGTCGCGCTCGGTCTCTGCGTGGCTCTGCTCGCGGAGTACCTGCCATTTTTTTACACGGAGATCATCAATCTCCTCCTGCAAGGTTTGGCACTCCGATTCCCAGTTGTAGTTATTTTCAACAAAATCCTTCCGGTCCCGGCGAATATTTAACCAAACTTGAAGGTCATTCCGCAATACCGTAATGTTGCTGAGGAGTAGTTTTCCGGCAAACAGGAAGAGGAAAAACACGAAAACGAACAGCGCAAATGCCTGCCACCAGGTCTGGTAGGTGATCACATTGGCAAATACGAATAATGCGGCGGCGAAAGGCAACCCTATCTCTTCCAGCAGCGACTTCCAGGTCACTTTCGATTCGGTGTCGTGGAAAAGTGAAATCCGGCCGAACAAACTGAACATACCCGCCAGGAATACGCCCAGCGCAATCCAGGAATTATCTGCAAACGCAGGTTTCAGTGATTCGCGGATCAGGAAGAAGTTGCCCACGCACATGGCGGCGCATAGCGTAATGCCGATGAGCGTGCGCGGAAGATGATGCTCGCCTTCGGTACGTGCCCCGGGAGCTTTCAGACGCTCCTGTAACTCGTCGATGCGGTTTTGTTTCTGTCCTATGAAAAGGTTTAGCTCCTGAATGCGTTCGTTGTGCTGCTCGATGCCCGCAATGTGCGATGCGGCCAGGTTCGAGAAGTATTTGTGGATAATGTCGGTTTTTTCATTCGGGTCCGATTCCGAAAGCCCAAACAGTACGCCCTCATCGCGCAGGGTGTCTTCATCTTCCAGCCAGTATGGGATCGGAACTTCCACTTTTTCCGGCTCGGGAAGTGGTGGGGGCATAGCCGATACCGAGGTTGCCTGCGCTGCTTGTTGATAAGTGGGCTGAGGCATGGTCTGGAAAGGCGGGGCTTGCTGATAATTCGGCTGAGGCGCGGCCTGCGCAGGTACCTGATAAGCGTTCGGTTTTAACTGCGGCGCAGTTGTCATGGGTTGCCGGTTTTGGGCAACGGATGTTTGAGTGATCGGATTTTGTTCCACTGATGGGGTTGGGGTGTCGTTCGCCTGAACAGGCTCATCATCGTAAAATTCGTTTTCGTCGGACTCTCTCGGACGAAACCAGCCGGCAATCAATTCAGTCAGTTTGGCCATAGTTTTTCATGGGTTAGCCTGCGATTATCCATGAAAACAAACAAAATGACTATTATATTGTGATGACCGGCTACTAAAAAAGGTAATGCGCTGGTGATTAGGATATTTCAAACATCTTCTGTAATGCTTGCCAGAGTTTTTTCTTAAGATTCCGGTCAGCTTCGATAACCACCAATGGGTCCACGAGCAGGAACCAGATCCCTTCCAGGTTTTTGGGCGTGTAAGGTACGAGGAGCAGATCGAGGTGAAGCTTGATCAGCGGTACGCCGAAGGAAATAAAATAATTGGTTGTCTTGCCCGCAAGTACGGTGCGCGCGTCCTGCCCGGGCATGAAACTGAAATTAAGCACATCGCTGGTTTCCAGCGAATGGCCCACGGCTTTGAGGATATTATCCAGGAACAATGCTTCGGACATCAGCATTTCCTTCTGCTTCTGCTCGTCGGTAAGGACGAGTACTTTGTGTTTTAATGCAGGGAATGCGGCAGCAGGCTGCGGGGCGGGGGTAGTTGGCGCCGGTGTGATGGGCGGTGTTTGCGGTAATGCAGGCTCAGCTGCCGGGCTGGCTGGCGCAGGAGGCTGCACAGGCACCGCGGGCGTCGCAGGTAATGTGGGCACGGGAGCCTGCACGGTCACGGGCTCGGGTACGGGAGTATCGTTTTGTACAGCCGCTTCAACGGGAGGCAATGCAGGCAGCACGCGCTCTTCCAGCTGAAACAAAGTTTCATCCTGGTAGAGGATTTGAAAAAGTGCTACTGACGAATGCTCCATAAGTTATCACAAATGTCCGAGTTCCATCCCCGGCTGGGTCCAGATGCCTATTTTCTGTTTGTTGGCGGCTATTTCAAGTTTTGCATATTCCTGGTCCTTCGAATACTTTTTGAAATGTACCGCCAGGCCCTTCTTCACGAGTTCTTTGTTCAAAATTTTACCATCCGGCAGCACTACTTCGCCCAGCAGACGGCCATACTTGTCGAATTCACCCTTGTGACGAATGCTGACAATTTTCCGGAAGCATTTCTCGCTTGTGAACTGTTTCGCATTGTTGTAAAAAGGCATGCTGCGTTCCGGGCAGTTGATGTGCAAAAAGCGTATCCGCACATTCTTGCCCATCCGGCGTCCTGCCTTCTTACCTGAATAGATATATTTCAATTCGATCGTGTCGCCATCCTGGATACCGATCACTTCGGCTTTGAGCGGACTGGGTAAATCGCTGTTGCTGCGTAATTGCTGGCCGTCTTCCGACGTGAGCGCACAGGAGGCGAGCATCGTCGGGGCGGTGGTCAGGGCAAGGAACAGCAGGCTGGAAAATGCAAATCGGGAAAACAGGAAGCGGAAATCAGGCACGCGGAATATTCATCAGGTTTGAGTGCCAAATATAGGCATTGTTTCCGATCAGTTTTGTTCCAGTTTGTACCACTTAATGTCCTTCAAGGGCGCTCTCCTTGCCGCTGAGGCAGTTGGCGAATAATTTTTTTCGAGATAGTCGAGCACCGGTTTCTCCGCGTCGCCCAGCTCCCAGAGGTTATGGTTGGCCTGCATCCATCGGATTTTTTGCTTCCAGCCGTCGCGCGTGAACCGGTTGGCGGTGATCAGCTTGGTGGAATGGCAATTCGTGCATTGCGCCTTGATCATGTATAAGTTTTCGTCCACGATCAGGCCTGTTTCGGGATCCTTTTTCGTGGTATCGGCGAGTGTCGTATCGGCTCTATTCTCAGTAACCGAAGTTTCGGGCAAGGTTTGGAATACAATACCTGCACCGAGCATGGCAATCAAAAGCGTTTTCATAAAGTATCAGATTGGCCCGGAAGCATTCTTGTTCATTAACCTATCTTGACGGCGATCCTTTCGCAGGCATTGTTCAGGTAGCCGCCCGGGTTCCACGCAGGAACCAGCATAGGCTGTGCTTTGCCCGTATCGTCCGTCGCTTTTACCCAGATCTCGTAATAGCCATTCACAGGGAATTTGATGCTGGTATTCCAATGCTGCCACGCCAATCTGTTTACCGGTGCTTCCAGTTTGCATTCCTTCCACGTAGCGCCGAAATCAATCGAGACTTCCACCTTTTTAACAGAATGGTCCCCTGCCCACGCGTGCCCGCGCACGGCCAGTTCTTTTCCCGAATCGATCATCGCCCCGGTTTTTGGATACGTGATCAGCGATTTGACGGGCATGGATTCGATGATCTTGTAGTACTGGTCGGTCGCCGGGATGTCGGTACCGGGGGCTACGGGGTTGCGGGGCAGCTTATAGCTGTGCCCTTCCATTTTGGAACCGTCGTGGACCTTGTTGCGCACCGAAATGCCGCTCAGCCATTTTCCTGAAACTGAGGCCGGCCAGCCGCCGATTACAAGCCGGAGCGGGTAGCCATGGAACTCCGGAATGTCTTTGCCATTCATTTGCCAGGCAATGAGCGTTTCGTCCTCCATCGCCTTGGCCATAGGCACGCCGCGCGAAATGGATTCTTTCTTGGGATCACGGCTTAAATGCAGGTCTTTGCCATGATAACCAATGTACACGGCATCGTTCTTAATGCCGACGTCGTTGAGAATGTCTTTCAGCCGCACGCCGGTCCATTGTGCGCAATGCACTGCACCCTGGCCCCATTGGTTGCCCGATGCCTGCGGCTGGTAACCCGAGCGCCCGTTGCCGCCGCATTCCAGCACGAGTTGATAAGTATATTGTTTGAATTTCTTTTTGAGGTCCGCCAGCGTGTAAGTTTTGGGCGCCTTCACCGACTCACCGTCAATGGTCAGCGTCCAGTTAGCGACGTCTATTTTTTCAGGAATCAACCCGTTGTTGCGGATGAACATCTTGTCGACCGGGGTAATGCGGTCGTCGAGCAAATGTACCGGCGTTTCCACATTCCAGGGTTTATCGCCCTGGACGATCATTTCCGCGCTTTTGCCTTTGAGTGCATCTTTTTCATCCAGGAAAATAGGGCGGTAGCCGGCCGGCATCCTGTTTGCGAAGACAATCTGGCTGCCCATGGCAGTAGCCAGTGCGGTGAGGCTTCCTTGTCTGAGAAAATCTCTTCTGTTTAATTCCGAATTCATCAACTGGTTCAGGAAAACTTGTAAAACATTATTTTCAAATTTACGTAAACCACGCGGCTTAAACCATTATATCATGGCAAATCGGGCATGTTATCCATAAAAAAGAGGTTACCGGTAACGGTAACCTCCTCATTCATAATAGTGTGTATGCTGGCACTTGGAGCGTGGCCCCACTTAAGTGCATGTATATGCCCAACAGGGAAAGTTTACGATAATGGGTGCGATTATTTTTTTATAAACGGACCGGCAATCGCCAGTACCGCCTCTTTCGTCAAAGGTTCGTCAAATGCTTCTGTAACCGCGGCGTCCGACTTGGATGCGAGGCCTTTGATATTTACGCCTCCTTGCGTCATATTGTCTTCACCGGCGTAAATAGCTGCCACTGCGCCTTCTTTGCCTGTGATCCAGCCTTTCATCGCCGGATTGCCCAGCAATGTGGCTGCCAGCCTCCGCGCTACAGCCGCGTGACGGGCCTCTACCGAGTGCACCTGCAATGCATATTCCAGGATCTGCGGATCGGCGATCAATGCACCGGCCTGGCCTTTGTAGGCACGCACGCCGGTATCTTCCAGTGCGCTGGAAACGGTTACGAATGTTTTGTAATTGGTAAACACATCCCCGAAGGCGCCGCCGTACATGAAATCAAATGTGGGTTTCGCGATCGCTTTGGTACCCAGGGCTTTCACGAGGAATGCCACGTGCTGCGTTTCATGCTTCCCGATTTGCGTGAAAATGGCCTTGTCCGATGCAGGGATGAGGTTTGCAGCTGCATTACCCGCTTTGTAGAACTCATCCTCGAGGTATTCTAGCGTCAATGCATAGTTGAGAACATCCACTGCTGCAGCCGACTGCGCAAATGCCTTGTTCACGATGGCAGCGAAGGCAGTTGGAATGGCTGCCGAGGCCAGTTTACTTCCGACCCGATTCATAAAGTGACGGCGTGAGGCGTATTCAAGTCTCCCTACGGCGTCCCCGTCAATTTGCTGAAACTTGTCTATGATTTTGAAAATATCCATTATTTCTGATCCTGTTAGTGTGAATGATTATTTACCTACGTTGGTACCGGTGATGGTATCTTTCACGTAGCCCTTTACAGCCGAAAGAATGTCGGCAGGCGCAACCGCCTTGTCCATTCCATTCATATCGATGATGTCGTCACCGGCGAAATCGGCAGATTTTGGGTTGATCAGGTCACGGATAACCGCAGCGTGGCGCGCTTCCACGGACACGATCTTTCCGGCGAGGAGCAGGTAATTCGGATCTTTCAGCAACTTCCCGGCACCGTTGTATGCGGCTACACCGGTGTCTTCAAATAATTTGGCGGCACCCAGCACGGCGTCTTTCTTAGTGAAGTCGATGGCGCCGAAATTTGGGGTGAGTCCTTTAATGGCCTTGTCGCCCAATGCAGTTTTGAAGAAGTCGCGATGTACAATCTCGTGGTCGCGAATGTCTGTCAGGATCGTCTTCTCAGCGTCGGTCATGCCCGAATAGGGCGTTTGGATCACCTGTGTGTAGAAAGCGGCTTCCAATTGCTCCAAAGCGTATGCGTAGTTGAGTACGCCGATGTCCCCTGAGCCCAGGTCCACGGTGTCGCCGGTTCCTGGTATCATCGGATCATCGTCATCGTCGTTACAACCCGCGGCGATGACGATCGTTCCCAGTGATGTGGCTAATCCGGCCGAACGTAGAAACAGGCGTCTGTTTACAACCGACGTGATTTTTTCTTCGCCACGTCCGGCATCGTTCTTCGTTTTCGTGTGTTTGTTCATAGCAATTAAAGGTTACTGAGGCACTCTTCGTGTGTCGAAAGAGTTTTGACAGACCTACGCGGACGGGATTGCTTTAGATCAAACGCCTTAAAAAAGGTAGGAAGGGGGGAAAACAAAAAGAGTCCCGCGGAGGGGACTCTCAATGTTTCAGACTAACCGATGGTTTTAATCAAATAACGTGAGTAAATAGTGCCTGAGTTATAATTCAATATATGAATGTATAGCGTTAAGGTTCGTTTGTGTGTAGTATTTGTGCTACTTTTGATAGCCAAAAAATTTCTACGCAAATATAACTGATTGTGCCTCTAAATTAAGCAATATGTAATCAAAAAATTTTGAATTTTTTTTAGTTTGTGTAAGAAGATATGGGTAAATACGCAAATTGGTTAGTAAATTTCACATACATGGTGTGAAATTCCCCAACATGAGGCATAGCTCCCGTTTCATCTGGTTACACAGTTGCGAATTAAAATTGGTTAATATCTGATAATCAACTTTTTTTGCAGCATATTTCTCTTGGCACGAATATGTCTTTCCGATTACGTTAAAAATTAAATGCCTGATCCATGCGAATAACCCCGATAGCATTTACCCTCTTACTGGCAGCAGTTGCACCCGATATTGAAGCTTCTGTACAATCCCGGACGGAAATGACCGTTATTGCCGAGCAAAGTAAAGTGGCGGTAAGGCCGGAAGACCTTCCGGAAGCGGTCAAAAGTACATTGTCCGGCTCCTATGCCGAATGGAAAGTATCGAGCGCTTACCTGGTCACCCGCGACGATAATTCACAGTATTACGAACTCAACATCAAGCGAGCGGAAGAAACATTTACACTGAATCTGGATAAGTACGGGAAGAAAATCGACTGAGAACGTCGCTCCCGGCATCTGGCAGGCTCATAAGGAAAAGCCGGAGACTTCTCCGGCTTTTTGGTGTTTGTTTTTGTACTTTTACATAATACCCGCTCGTTTGACAGTATTTATTTTTCTTAGAAATAGTATCACCCATGGCTCATCTGCTCCTCGTTGAAGACGATTCTACATTTTCAAAGTTGCTCACCAATTTTCTCGGCAAGCATGGTCATCAGGTAAAGGTTTGTGCAAATATCAGGGAAGCGAGGGAAGCGCTCGGAAAGAGCAGCTCCGACCGCCCGTTCGAAGTACTGATGCTTGATTACCGTCTGCCGGATGGTAACTCGGTGGATTTTCTCAAAACGCTCAGAAGCGAGGGTAACCGCACGCCTGCATTTATCATGACAAGCTTTCATGATGTGAGGACGGCCGTTACTGCTATGCAAATAGGGGCTTTCGACTATATTACAAAGCCGGTGAACCCGGAGGAATTGCTTATGGTACTCAGAGAAGCGCTGAATAAGGGGGAGGTTACGAGCGTGAAGACTGCGCCGAAGGCCAAAAATAATTCAAAAGCCGAGAAGCAATCGCTCGACTACATCGAAGGTAAGAGTAAGGTCGCGAAGCAGCTCTTCGAATACGTCCGGCTGGTGGCGCCCACGGATATGTCGGTGATTATCCAGGGCGAAAGCGGCACGGGTAAGGAACACGTAGCGAAGTCGATACACCGCCTCAGCAAACGTGCGGACGGACCGTTCGTAGCGATTGACTGCGGTTCACTATCCAAGGACCTGGCGGCCAGTGAGCTGTTTGGCCATAAAAAAGGCGCATTTACCGGTGCATTGCAGGATAAGATAGGGCAGTTTGAGGCAGCCGATGGCGGCACGCTGTTCCTGGATGAGATCGGTAACCTTAGCTACGACGTGCAGATCAAGCTGCTTCGCGCTTTGCAGGAGCGCATTATCGTTCCCATTGGCAGCACGCAGCAGGTGAAAGTCGACGTGCGCCTCATAGCGGCGACCAATGAAGACCTTATTTCCAGTGCCGCTGCCGGCGATTTCCGTGAAGACCTTTACCACCGGCTCAACGAATTCAAAATCGAAGTCCCTGCATTGCGCAAACGCGGTGAAGACCTCCCGATTTTTGTACAGCATTTTGTAGACAAAGCCAATGAGGAACTCGACCGCAACGTGCGGGAGCTTTCCAAAGAAGTAATGGATGTTTTCCAGAAATACGATTGGCCGGGTAACCTCCGTGAGCTGAACAATGTGATCAAGCGCCTTGTACTTCTTTCCAAGGAAGAAATAGCCACGCTGAGTGCATTGCCCTCGGAGATGATTACCGCGATGGAAGATCAGCAGAAGCCCGCACCAGGCTCCGATTTGAAGGCATTGCAGGAAACGCACGAAAAGGAGATGATTGAAAAAGTATTGCAGGAAGTACGCTACAATAAAAGCAAGGCGGCGAAGCTACTCAATATCGACCGCAAGACTTTGTATTATAAAATCGAAAAATATCATATCGAGTAGGAGAGCGCTTTTTCCTCCACTTGCTCAATCACTGACGCAGCGTCGTTTACGACCTGCGTCATTTCTTTTTCCGACACACCCGAAGGATTTTCACGCAATGCGATTTCCAGGTTTCTGAACCGCGCGGAAAGGTCGCGGGCGCCGATCTGGCCCGTACGGCCGGCCATGCGGTGCATAAGCTCCTGCGTATGATCAGGTTCGTTGGCGGCGATATGGTACCGGAGCGAGTCGATGTCGGTACGAGAGTCTTTGACAAACTGATCGAGGATTTCACGCAGCAGGCTTTCGTCTCCGAAAGTCATCTCGCTCAGCATCGAGAAGTCGAATTCAAGACTGTGCGTCGAGCCGCCGTTTTCGGCAGTACGGTCATTTGACATTGCGGCTGTAATGTCCGGCTGATGCACTTCGGGCGCAGAGGAAGATTCGAGCAGTTCCAGCAGGTCTTTGGAATGGAATGGCTTCATCAGGTAACCGTCGAAGCCCATGCCAAGCAGCTTTTTACGTTCTTCGGGCAGGGCCTGTGCAGTTAGTACGAAGAATTTAACATCGGCCGGTGCCGATCTGCGCAGGCGCTTCACGAGCTCGGCCCCGTTCATGCCCGACATGCGCATGTCCGTTAGAACGAATTTCACTTCGCTGTTCCACGGCCTGCTGAGCACTTCCTCCGCGGAGGAGAATGCCGCGTGCTGAATCCCGTTCATTTCGAGCACCGAAGAGCACCATTTGAGAATGAAGGCGTCATCATCCACCAGCCATACTTTGCCATTGATCTGATAGCTTCTTTCCGGCGCTTCCTCTGCCAATTCCAGTGTGTCTGCCTTTTTCATACTGGTGGTGACAAAAAAAGTCGTGCCCTCTCCCTGCTTGCTGGTGACGTGGATACTGCCCGCCATGCCTTCCACTAATGCTTTTACAATGCTGAGTCCGAGCCCGGTACCGCCGTACCGGCGCTGAATGGACGGATCTGCCTGCTCAAACTGGTTAAAAATGCGCTCTGCCTGCTCTTTCGAGAGCCCGATGCCCGTATCCGAGATCTGGAACTCAATTTTGGCCGCATGGCCATTTTCATGGCCCGCCACTTTGAGCACCACCTCGCCGTTTTCGGTGAATTTTATTGCATTAGTCAGCAAATTGTACAGGATCTGCCGCAGTCGGAAGGGGTCGCCATGCAGGTACAAGTTGGGTTTCAGCGAGTTTTCAAGCCTCAATATCAACCCTTTTGACAATGCATTCGGCCGCAGCACCTGTATTACCTCGTTCAGGAGCGGATTGATGGAAAACACCCTGTCTTCGAACGTGAACCGGTCGGAAATAATGCGGCTGTAATCAAGCACTTCGTTCACCAGGTACAGCAAATGCTCCGAAGCTGAATGCAGCGTTTCGAGATCTTGCTTTCGTGGTTTTTCTTCGTTTTTCAATGCTTCTGCATAACCGATAATGGATTGCAGCGGTGTGCGGATTTCATGGCTCATATTGGCCAGAAAGCGCTGCTTGGCCATGCTGTGGTATTCTGCCTCTTCTTTGGCTTCTTCTAGCTGCTGGCGGTAATCGTTGCTTTTCGCAATGTCGGCAAAGATGAAATAGGCCATGACGGCAGTAAGGAAAAAGAAACCCAGCATGATCCATTCGAGGTGGTCCACGCTGCCTTCTACCATTCCCTTGGCCTTCGCGTTTTTATCGTCGGAATCCCGCATGACGTCTCGCTGCACATCCTGCATGACACCCAGCAGCTGTTTTACCAGCGAGTTACCGGCCGTAGCCAGTTCCTGTTCGCGGTCGACAAAGGTTACGGCGCGTTTTTTCTGTGATTTTTCAATAGCGTGCACTGCTTCACCCACTTTCTCAATCGTGCTGTCCTTTTTCGCTACGCGGATTGTGTCTACCTGGACGTTCACTTCCTGTTTCTGCACCAGCTTTGTAGGTCCTTTCGCTGGTGCCTGGCTCTTCTTGTTTCCCCTGAAAACCCGGCTGAGGAAGCCCTTTTTTGTACTGGCTTTCTGGCTGGTGTCGGGAACTTCGGTGTAAACCGTGGTAGTAGTTGTGCGTTTTTCAGTCTTAACTACCGTGCTGTCCGGTTTGACTTGCTTGGTAGTGATCAGTCCGGAAATAGATTTTACTTCGTCTTCCAGGGCCTTGTTGCTTACCAGCTTGGTTCGGACTTTCACATAGTCGCCGTATATTTTCTCCCGTTCTTTCAGGATCTTTTTCATGGAATCGATCCGGATCACCTGCAACGGGTCTTCGAGACTAAGATAACTGAGGGTATCGAGCGTGGCAATCAGTTCCACCGACTGGGCTAGTACGTCGTCGTTGAGTTCTTCTCCTTTCAGTTTGCGTTCGTTCTGAAGGTGATCGAGCGTGAGAATATCCTGGAATATCTTATTGACCAGCCGCATTTTGTCATCCGGGGTGGAGAGCGTATCCAGCGTGGTGAGCATGTTGTCGAACGCTACTTTGCTGGTTACCCAGGATGCTGCAAGGGCTAGGGAGGCTATGAAAAAGCCTAAAACGACTTTTCCTTTTACCGATTTTAAGAAAGACGGGCCACGCAGAGTAAACATATTGTTGGTTACATTCAATAACAACTAACGAATTTTCACTGAGAAAACGTGCCATTAGTTTGATTTGCAATGTGAATATAATGCATTAAAATGGTTTCTGAATGTGCTCATCTTCAACTAAAAAGGCTGCCTCCGATACGGAAGCAGCCCTTGAATATAGTTACCGGGAACGGGCCCGGGGGAATGCAATTATTTCGCAAGTGAGTTGATCCACGCCGCGATTTTAGCCGCTTCTGCCTTGGGAACCTGAGGCATAGGGGCCATCGGTGTCGCGTAATCAGGCCAGTTTTCAGGCTTCGGTGCGTAAATCAGTTCAACAATTTTCTCGTTGCTGTATTTGCGTTTTGCCACGTCGGCATAAGAAGGGCCTACTACCTTTTTATCGGGCGCGTGGCATGCAAGGCAGGTATTTTTTGCCAGCAATGGCTTCACTTCTTCCCAGGTCGGTGCTTTGGCAGCCGCCCCGGCTTTCGCAGGCGTTGCTTTGCCTTTGCCGTCCGGCGAAACGTGCTCTTTGGCAGGTTCCGCTGAAACAGAAGCCTGAGCTTTGCCCGAGCGTGTTGTTTTCAGGTCGGAAACTTTCATGCGCTCACCGTCAGGAATATTGTTGAGCGTGTAGTAAGCATCCGGGTGTACAAGCGACCAGCTGTTGGAAGCCGAACGAACGCCTTCCAGTGAGATCTTGTGAACATAATACTGGCGCATTCCTTCGAGTACAATGCGCACTTTCTTGTTGTCGTCAGATACCTTCACACCTGCGATTTTTACATCTTCCAGGTTGATCTGCGGGCTGCCGTAAACAGGGTAATGCTTGTAGAGGTAGCTGCTCACTTTGTAAGAATCCAGATCTTCCGCCGATTTACGGTCAACCGGCATCGTGAACTCGATTTCGAAACCATCGGGCTGTGCTTTCACCGTATACATTTCGAAAGGCATTTTGCCATTCCATACCAAACGCTGCAAGCCCTGGTTGGCGTCACCGGCGGAACCCCAGCCGCGGTTGGTTTCACCTACGAACATCGATCCGTCCTTGTCGAACGCCATGCGCAACACGCCTGACTGGAATCCGCTTCGGAAACCGATACTAGCGCCCTGGTACTCACCTTTAACTTTTTCCAGAACCACGCGCATAATGTTGCTTTGTCCCTGGTCGCCCACAAACACCTGGCCGGTGAATGGACCGAAGTTTCCTTTTGTATCATCCAAAATCAATTCAGATGTAGAAACACCGTGCACACCATAAGGCAGCCATACAGCCGGAAGCTGTACCATGTCGTATTTCTGTTTCAATTGATACAGGAACTGTGGTTCTTCGCCCATTGTATTTTCAGGCTTGATCGCGCGGTCCTGTGCGTTGCGGTGCTGGCGGTTGTCGCGCTCAGCGAAGAATTGCTTTTCAGTCAGTTTTACAGGTGAGTTAGGCAATCCAGCCCATTTCAAACCGGCCGGGTGGCCCATGAAGCCGCCTTTTTTAACCTGGAAAATCGCGCCGGTACCCATCCAGTCGCCCTGGTTGTCGGTATAGAACAGCTCGCCGTTCAGCATGCTGATACCCGCAGGGGAGCGCACGCCGGTTGCGTAAGGTTCGTATTTGCCGTCGTTGGTAATGTGGAAAATCCAGCCACGACCAGGCACACGGCTCTCGCCTCTCCACCATTCTTCGTCACCGAATGCAACGTTACCGCTCACGAAGAAGCTGCCGTCCGGGGCCAGTTTAGGCCCGAACGAATATTCGTGATAGTGACCAGAAAGCGGCCATGCGTAAACTGTTTCGTAGACGTCGGCTTTACCGTCGCCGTTTTTGTCAACCAGCTTGGTCAATTCGCCACGCTGTGCGCAGTACAATGCACCTTCTTTATAAGCCAGGCCGAGGATCTCGTGCAAACCGGTCGCGAATTTGCGGAAGTACGGCGTGCGGCTGGTAGGGTTATCCACGATCCAAACTTCGCCGCGGCGGGTTGAAATCGCCAGGGAGCCGTTCCGCATGGTTGTCAAACCGCCTACTTCAAGAATAATGCCCTCCGGGATCGGCGGGGTAACGATCTTGTAAAAATCTTCTTCTTTCGGGGACTCCTGCGCTTTCAGCGTAGAGAGGGATGCCAAAAGAGCGAATGCTATATGAGCAAGTTTTTTCATTGTCAATCAGAAATAATAAGGTTAAAATCAGAACAGGATAGAATACTTCACTTCGCCGTTGGTAACAGGCACAATGAGTTCCTGCTCGCCTTTGGCGCCTCTGATTTCCGGTTTAAGTTTCTTGTCGGCCAACTGGATGTAGTACGATTTATCGTCTACCGCATAAAGTCCTTCCGAGATTTTTTCAATGGAAGCACCGTCAGCCAGGCGTGCCACGAGGTCTTTCGCGGGATTATTCACCTTCAAAATGCGCTCGAAATACTGGTTGTTTACGACTGAAATGTAGTCGGTAATGGTGGAGCCGAATGCCTGGTACTGGAATGTAGGCACGTCAGCATCGTCCAGCACGTAGCCTTTCGGGCGGTATCCGCTGCCGGTTGTATCAGCCTCCCATTTCGATTTGCCCGATTTACCCAAAAACATGTCGTCGCCGAGCAACGTCACGCTGCCGCGCGGGCGGGAAGAACCGTCACCGCGGTCGTGCCACATCGGGGTGGCATCCAGGAATTCGCCGCGCCAAACTTGCAGGATCGCTCCTTTGTCGAGGTCGTAGGTATAGTGCAGGCTCGCCGGGCTACCCACAGACACTGCGTGTACCACGCGGGTTCTTTTCGCTTTTTCGTCCTTGCGGAAGTCCATGAAAGAGCGCGTAATGGTGTTGGTAGGTGCCTGGATCAGGATCGGGTCGGTGGAACCGCCGCCCATAGCAGAACTTCTGGAATGGAACGCAACCTCACGGAAGCCCGGTCCGCTTACCCAGAGGCCCAGCACAGGACGCATCCAGCCGTCTCTTTTGTTATTGAAAACCTCGATCGTGTGATCGCCGGCTTTCAGGTTCACTTTGCCCGTACGGAATTCGTTGTTCGACTTCCATTCAGGCTTGATCACGTCTTTACCGTCGATTTTCAGGTAGGAATTACCCGAAGCTTGCAGGCGGAAGCTGTACTCGCCTTCGGTGGCAGCATTCAAACGGCCATTATATACGAAAGAGTAGTTATTGTTCTCCTTCAAAATTTCCCAGTTCAGTGATTCCGACTTGCCGGTCTCAGCCGGGGTTAGTTTCGACAGGTCTTCCGTTTCCGATAAGTTGCCATAATAGGTCTTGTAGCTTACTTCCGAAAGGGTCGCAGGTTTTTTATCAAAATTGTTCACCACAATGTTGCGGATCGCCAGTGAACCGTGGTCGCCCTGGATGCGGATCGGGCCCATGGGCACGTCTTCGGCAGTGAGTGAACCGCGGGTAGGGCCGCTTACCTCCACATTTTCGTGGATTGTTACACCATTCAGCACCACGGAAAGGAACACCGCATTTGCGATTTTCTTACCGTTGGCATCGAAACGCGGCGCCTGATAGGAGATCTTGATATGCTGCCACAAACCCGGCGCTTTCGCGACGTTGAAACGTGGTGCGTATCCCTCGTAGCCTTTTTCGCCTTCGGGCTTGGAGTCGTTCCAGCGCTCGTAAATACCACCGCAATCGTTGTATTTAGCACCTTTTTTACCCCAGCTATCAAAAAGCTGTACTTCGTAGTTGCCTTGCAGATAGATTCCCGAGTTGGAACCTTTGCTCATCATGAAATCCAGTTCAATGTCGAGGTCGCCGTGTTTGAAGTTGGAGATCAGTTCGTAGTCGCTGCCGTACTTGCCTTTTTCGTGAAGGCAGGCCAGCACGCCTTTGCCCGGGCTGGTTACCAGCGCGTTTTCTTTGGTGAGATCGGCCGATGCATTACCGACGATTTTCCAGTCACTGGATTTGGTCGTAAAAGCACTGAGGTCGTTGAGAGGAATGGGCTGCTGGGCGTAAGCGGTATGCATGGCGAAAGCCGCTACCCCAGAGGCGATTAATTGAAAAAGTGAACGGTTGGTTTTAAACATACTTGCGGTAAGCTTAGTCGGTTTTAGATTAGCAATCCAGGCCACGAATGCCTTTAGCCCTGCAAATTACGTGATAAGAATCGGGAAAATTACATTTATATAGATGAGAATCCTTTTTGTTGATGCTTTTTACTTAATGTTGTGTTTTGATACGATATCAAAGACTTATTGGACTAAAACTGTTACCTTTCAAATGAAAAAATTGATGCTTACCGCGTTCAGCATGGCTGCTGCCTTTGCCGCTCACGCGCAACTGCAACCTGCGAAGCAAACTCCCGAGTCCAGCGAATTGTGGAATCCGGTACCCCGTGTTGTAACGCCCGGTAAAGGTTCTTCTGCCGTTTCAGGCTTCACTGCGCCTTCCGATGCCATCGTTCTGTTCGATGGTAAAAACCTCGATCAGTGGGTTTCCGGAAAAGACGGTAAATCAGCTGCTCCCTGGACAGTAGGCGACGGCGCTATGACCGTGGCTCCCAAGTCCGGCGACATTCAAACCAAACAAACCTTCGGCGATTACCAGCTGCACATTGAGTGGAGAACACCTGCGAAAGTGGACGGCAACGGACAAGGCCGTGGTAACAGCGGTATTTTCATGCAGGGCGTATACGAATTGCAGGTACTCGATAGCTATAACAACCCCACGTATTCCAACGGCCAGGCAGGTTCTATCTACAAGCAAACCATGCCGCTTGTGAATGCAGCAGTGGGTCCTGGCGAATGGCAGACTTACGATGTGATCTACACGCAGCCGCATTTCAACAAAGACGGCCACATGACGCATCCACCATACATTACCGTGATCCATAACGGTGTTTTGGTTCAAAACCACACCATGATCCAGGGGACGA
Source organism: Dyadobacter sp. 50-39 (assembly GCA_001898145.1). Lineage (GTDB taxonomy): Bacteria > Bacteroidota > Bacteroidia > Cytophagales > Spirosomataceae > Dyadobacter. The sequence goes on along the minus strand of MKSR01000023.1, from coordinate 112,363 downwards.
CCCCTTACATAGGCCAGCCGACCATAGAGCCACACGGAAAAGGTCCGATCAAGTTGCAGGACCACAACAATACGACCAGCTTCCGCAACATCTGGATCCGCGAGTTGTAAGATTTCAGAAGATATAGATCAGAAAACGGGCTGCTTCAAATGAGGCAGCCCGTTTTAATTGAACATCGGTTACGGCTTTTCTGTTTTCACTTATATTCGCTTACCATGTCATTCCAACACCTTTGCCATGCAGGAAATAGAGCCTTATTACAATTGGGAGAAGCATTACATTGCCAGCGAAGATGAGCGGTCGCCGTTCTATGGCCGTACATACAACCTGGAATATTACGAGAATGCGATTTACGGCTATTACATCCACCCGCTCTGGGACCACATCGGCTCGGAGACGCTCTATGTGAAAGTCCTTTTTGCCGACTATAAAAAGCGCTTCGTCATCATTGAAATGTTCGGGGAATGGAACGATGCGCTACACAACGATATCATGTTCCTGAAACGCCAGGTGATCGACCCGCTGGTGAACGAGGGGATTAATCAGTTTATCCTGCTGGGCGAGAATGTGCTCGATTTCCACGGCGGCAATGAAGACGATTACTATTCCGAGTGGTTCGACGACGTGGAGGATGGCTGGATCGTCGCCATCAATTTCCGGGAGCATGTGGAGGAGCAATGGAAGAAGTACCGGCTCGATTATTATATCAATTTCGGGGGCACGCTGCACCTCAACAACTGGCGTACCTTGCAGCCGGAACCGCTGTATGAGCTGGTTAAAAATTTGATGGTTAGAAGGTTAACCTAATAGAAAGCTTCGCCTGTTGCTTGCACCGTTGGCAAGACATTTGTAGCTTGCGCATTCATCGTATCAACTGTTCTTACCTTATAACTGCATTTCCCATGGCCGAGAATACCGAACCTACACCAGAAGAAGCGAAAGAATCGCTGGAAAATAAAGTGGAAGAACTCGAAACCACTACAACCGCATCCAAGGACGAGATCGTGGAAGAGGTGCTGGGGATCAAGGATGAGGCAACCGAAGTGGTGAAAGACGAAGCCGACGGCATTAAAACCGAAGTTTACGAAACGCTCGACGACCTGAAAGCACAGGCAGAGACGAAGACCACGCAAGCCGAAGCGCTGATAGAGGAAGAAGCGGAGGCTACTGCGGAGGCCGCGGCCGAATTCAAAGAGGAAGCTGGCGAGAAAATCGAAGCCGTGAAGGAAGAAGCAGCTGCGAAAGCAGAAGCAGTGAAAGAGGAGGTGACAGAAAAAGCCGAAGAGGCTAAATCCGGGCTGGCAGCAACGCTGGCCGGTCTTGCGGAGGCAGCGACGGAGAAATTCGAAGATTTGAAAGAGGCCGCGACCGATAAATTTGAAGACATTAAGGAAGTTGCGGCGGAAAAATTCGACGATGTAAAAGCGGCCGCGGCCGATAAATACGAAGATATCAAAGAAGATGCCGCCGAAGCATTTGAAGAGGCGAAGGAAGTCGCTGCCGAAAAACTGGCTGAGGCACAGGCCAAAGCCGCAGAACTGAAAGCGAAGGCAGCGGAGGAAATAGCCGAATTGAAGGAAGACGCCTCCGAGAAAGTCGGCGAGACGAAAACCAAAGCCAAGGGATTCTGGGCGCGGCTCTTCGGGAAATAGCCTTTTTGAAAATATTCTCACCCGGCCCCTCGATAGGCCGGGTTTTTTATGCGTGTTTTTTTGTTTTACCAAAATTGCTTCTGATGTCACAACAAACTTTCAATCTTCCCTACCAACACCCGTTTGTCGCGGACAACAAGTACAAAAAATCAGTCGCTTACTTTTCGATGGAATTCGCCGTCGACCAGGCATTAAAAATTTACTCCGGCGGCTTGGGCTTTCTCGCGGGCTCGCACATGCGCAGCGTACACGGGCTCAAACAGAACCTGATCGGTATCGGCATGCTGTGGAAGTATGGCTATTACGATCAGGGCCGGAAGAAAGACGGTAGTATGCAGCCCGAGTTCCGGGAGAAAATGTATTCTTACCTGGTCGATACGAAAATCCGCTTCCAGATACCCATTATGGGCAAAGACGTTTGGGTGGCAGCCTATTACCTCGATCCGGAGACATTCGGCTCGGCGCCATTATTTCTGCTCACCACCGACACCGACGGAAACGACGAGACTACGCGTGCGATCAGCTACTCACTGTATGATGCCGACGTTACCTATAAAGTAGCGCAATGCATGGTGCTCGGTATCGGCGGCGCTCGGTTGCTCGAAGCACTGCAGTATGAACCGGAAGTGTACCATTTGAATGAAGCGCACGCAGTATCGGCGGTATTTCATTTGTACAAAAAATATAAAAAAGTTGCTGAGGTACAGAAAAGGGTCGTATTCACCACGCATACCCCGGAAGAAGCGGGTAATGAAAAGCACGACATTCACTTCCTGGAAAAACTGGGCTTTTTCTCCGGCCTTGACCTGGAAACGGTACGGAAAATCAGCGGTATTCGCGATGGGGTGTTCAATCACTCCCTGGCTGCATTGAGCCTGAGCCATAAAGCGAATGGTGTTTCGAAACTGCATGGCGAGGTATCACGCAAAATGTGGAAAGCGCATCCTAAAATAGCACCGATCGGCCACATTACGAATGCGCAGAACAAAGCTTACTGGGTAGACCCCATTCTGGAAAAAGCCCGTACAGAATCGGATGCCGATGCAATTGTGGCACGCAAGAAGGAATTGAAAAAAGCATTGTTCAAAACGGTAGCCGACCAAAGCGGAAAGCTGTTCGATCCGGAAATACTCACGATCGTCTGGGCGCGGCGCTTTGCGGCCTACAAACGACCGGATATGCTGGCTTGGGACGTCGAGCGTTTCAAACGGATGATGGGCAATAAGGACCAGCCGATACAGGTCATATGGGCTGGAAAGCCGTACCCGAAAGACGAGGGTGCCGTGGGTACCTTCAACCATTTGTTCTATCTCAGCCACCTCTTTCCCAATATGGCCGTGCTCACCGGTTATGAGCTGGCATTATCCAAGCTGCTTAAAGACGGCGCGGATATCTGGCTGAACACGCCCGTAGTAACCCGCGAAGCCTCGGGCACGAGCGGTATGACCGCCGCGATGAATGCCGCATTGAACCTTTCCACATTCGACGGTTGGATCTGCGAATTCGCGAAGGATGGTCATAATGCATTCCTGTTGCCCGTGGCGAAAGGTGAGGATATCAATAAACAGGATTGCGATAACCTGATGGAAACACTGGAACGCACCGTCATCCCGACCTACTACAACGCGCCGCAGAAATGGCAGGAGATGGTCCTGAACAGCATGAACGACGTTTCCGAACCGTTCAATTCGGACAGGATGGCTCGGGAGTATTACGAGTTGCTGTATAATTAAATTTCATTCGCAGGAGAGCGGCGACCGGCAGTTGGTCCTTGTACACGGTTGTATGAAAGGTGACTATCGGTCGCCGTTCAGCCTTTGCCGCGAATTCGTTATATTTGATTTAGATTATTGAAAGACTTCCAAAGACATCGTTAAGTTATGGACACGCCTGTTACATTCATTGTAGGAGATATCATGAGCGAAGACGAGTTCTTTCGTTTTTGCCAGATGAACGATACGCTCAACTTGGAGCGTGACAGCGACGGCAACATTATCTTTATGTCACCTGCGGGGAGTTTATCGGAAAATCTTAGTTCAAAAATTCTTATTGCCCTGGGTCTGTGGCTGGGTCAGCGTGAAAACCCGGGTATTGTTTTCGGTTCCTCGGCTGGCTTTACGCTGCCTAACGGGGCCGTCAGATCCCCGGACGTTGCCTGGGTGAACAGCGGGAGCTGGGCTGCATTGTCCGCGGCCGATCAGGAGAGGTTCGCGCCCGTCTGCCCCGACTTTGTGGTGGAAGTGCGCTCGAAAACAGATAGCATTATCTACTTGCAAAACAAAATGCAGGAGTACATGGCTAATGGGTGCCGTCTCGGCTGGCTGATCGACAGGTATGCGCGGAAAGTTTATGTGTATGAGCCCGGTAAGTCTATTGTTGAGCACCTGAGTCTGGATATCCAACTTTCTGGCGAGCCGGTTTTTCCAGGTTTTGAATTGAATCTTGCGAAAATAGTACAATAGTTTTAATGCCACGAAGACACGAATGTGCACGAAAGCTTTCGTGTTTATTCGTGCCTTCGTGGCATTAAATCTCAAATCTGCGAAGCCAGAATCTCAATCCCCTCCCGAAACGAATGCGGTTCGTAACCGAGCACATTCCGTGACTTCGTCAGATTGAACCCGGTGCGCGGAGGCCGGCGGGCGGGTTGGGTGAATGCGGAAGCATCCGTGGGGGAAATTAAAGAAGCATCCAGCTTGAAGTAATCCGCAGTGGCAAGCGCCATCTCGTAAGGCGTCATGAAATCTTTACCGGAAATGTGGTAAATGCCTTTGGCCTCCTGATCGGCGATGAGGAAGCAGCCCAATGCCAGGTCTTCGGCCAAAGTAGGCGTGCGAAACTGATCGGTCACGACTTTAATATTCTTCCCTTCTTCCAATGATTTTTTAACCCAAAGAATAATGTTACTCCTGCTCATGTCGTGCGCGATGCCATATACGAGCACGGTCCGGGCGATGGCCCAACCGATCTCGGACGACATTACCACCTTTTCTGCCGCATATTTACTCCACCCATAAAAACTCACCGGGTTCGGGGCGTCCTCTTCCCGGTAAGGGCCCGAAGTGCCATCGAAAATGAAGTCGGTAGAGACGTGTTCCAGGAAGATCCGGTACTTCGCACAGGCGGTGACGAGTGTTTCGGTGGCTGTCACATTCAACTTCCAGCATGCATCCTTCTCCATTTCACACTGGTCTACATTCGTCATCGCAGCGGTGTGGATCAGGACGTCAGGGCGCTCGGTGCCGAGCACCTGGTCTACCGATTCCGGATCGGTAATGTCCATCTCCAGATACCGGTAGCCTTTACTGACTGGCAGCCGGTTTTCACCACGGGCTGTCGCGATGGTTTCGACATGCGCTTTTGGAATCAGCAGCTCTACGAGCTTTTGCCCCAACAAACCGTTGGAGCCTGTGATCAGGATCTTTTTCTTTTCCAATTTTAAGCCTCGTATTTCCAGCCGTACTTCCGGGTGATCTTTTTCTTTTTCATCTTCTTGACCGACACTTTCATCGAAATGTCTTTCTCAGGGCGGTCGCGCTCGTCTTTGTCCACGGAAGCGATTTTATCGATTACATCCATGCCGTCTATCAGCTGCCCGAAAACGGTATACGCACCGTCGAGATGAGGCGTGCCGCCTACTGTTTCATACACTTTTTTCTGGGCGTCGGTCAGTTTGCGGGCAGCGCGAGCCGACTGTTTTTCCAGATCCGCTTTGTTCCATTTGCGGCCTTCCACAATGTAGAACTGACATCCGCTGGATTCTTTTGCAGGGTTGTTGTCACGCGCGGCAGCCAATGCCCCTTTTTGGTGGAACAGTTTACCATTGAATTCGGCAGGAACCTTGTAGCCGTTATCGCCACGGCCAAGCACAGCGTCCGGCTTCGCATTCCGTGATTCCGGGTCGCCGCCCTGGATCATGAAATCGTCGATCACGCGGTGGAACAGGAGCCCGTTATAGAAGTTATCTTTGGCAAGTTTGATGAAATTGGCTTTGTGCTTGGGTGTTTCGTCAAAAAGGATGAAGCGCATCGTTCCCTGATTGGTCGCGATAGTAATTACCTCGTCTTTTTTAGACGGCTTCTGTGCAAATACATTCAGGGCAATGAGGCATAGTGTGCCCAGGAGAATCGATTTTCTAGTTTTCATAGGTGTTAGTTGGCGGCCAGAACGTTCTTGTCGGCCGGAAAGAATTGAAATTTCAAACCGTAATCTTTCCCTTCCGAAACATCCTCCATATCAACCCGGATCGTTTTATTGTTCCAGGTGATCTTTTTGGATTCCTCTTTGGGCTTAGAATAGGCGTCACTAAAATACTGTTTACTCGCATTCCAAAGCTGTTTGGTTGCCTCCGGACTGTTCAGATAAACATCGATTGTGATCTTGCTTACCTTTTTCTCCGCGGTCAGAAAATATTGTACATCGATGGTTTCCAGCTGCGCAGTTTCCGAGGTGTATCCCAGATGGTCGGGCGTTTCCTCGAACATATCGAATGTCTCGGTCGCTTTCACCTTTGCGATCCCATCGCCGAAAGCAATGCCTCTCAGTACTACACCCGCCGGATTTTGTTCAGCCGGCCCCAAAATGGTTTTCAGCAGCGTCGACTGGTCGCTGTTCAGGTCAGCGGGAGCAGGCTCGTGCAGGACTACCGAATCAGCCGCCGCTTCGGTTTTTTCGTTTGTTTTAGTGTCGCAGGCCGATGCCAGTAATGCCATCGCCAGCAATACGACTCCATTTTTCAGCGTCTTCATAAGTGTAGAGGTTGTGTCATTCGGTTAAATAAAGTTGAGAAATTATCGTGCCTTATAACTAGTTCGATGCCTGATCAATTGCAATTTATACATATTTGTCACTTCCGGAAGCGGGCTTAAAACTCTCTTGCGAGGTTAAAAAAGAACCTGCGTTCGCCCAAACCGTTAAGCGTTACGTTGAAGCGGGCTACGATATTGTAAAACGTCACAACATCCAGTCCGGCGCCCGCGCCGAAAAGTGTGGAGTTGCCCAGCCGGGTGTTACTGAACTCGGGATAGCTGTTTTTGACATAACCTGCATCCGCGAATGTATTCAGGTAAGCCGCGAGCGGAATGGTGTTGAATTGCCGTACAGGAATGAATGAAAGATGCTTTTGCATTGCGAATAGCCTGTATTTCAGTTCATTTTTGATCAATGCGTAATCCTGTCCATCGATCACGTAAAGCTCGTACCCGCGCACAAGGTCGTTGCGGTAGCCGAGGCCCACGGTCTGTACGTAGGGCTGCCGCTTCGGAAAGGAGACGCGCCCACGGACATTGGTATTGAAAAACCATTTCTTGCCAAGCGGAACGAACTTGCGGTAGGACCCGTACAGGTATAAGGTATTGACATCGTCGGATGGCAGCAGACCGGTTTTGGAAATCTGCAATCCAGCTGTCTGGCCCTGCAATGCATACTGCGCATTGTCGCGCTTGTCGTAGCTGTAAGTGTAGGTCAATTGGAAATAACGTTGCCGTTTATCCCCATTCAGGAGGTAATTGGGGTTGAGCTTCGCGATGGTGTCGGAAATGGTGAGGTAGCTCCAGCGCAGGTCTACCGAGTGAAAAGTGTAGTACTTGTTGCGGCGCGTCAGACTCACGTAGGTATAAAACCGCTCCCGGTTGATGTCCTCGCTGCTGAGGTATTGCAGCTTATCCCGCCAGGTCCTGAAAGCCGTATTTTTATTAATGGAGTAGGAAGTCCCGATGGTAATCCCTGTTTTTTGCGCTTTGTCGATGTACGGCAATGTGTATGCGACTTCGAACTTTGGGATAAAGCCGAATTCGGCGAGGAAACGCAGCTTGTCGGCCCGGCCCGTCACATTGCCATAGCTAAGGTATACGCCGTAAGTCGTCCGCGAAAGGTCCCGCTTTCGTTCATACCACCATTCATTGAAATTCCGGTCGGCAAGCTGGAAAACAGGCAGGATGATGAAGTACCACCGTTCCTTCACCACAATGCGGATATCCGTATGGACAGAATCGGGATTGGGCTTTGTGAGCAGGTCAACGGTGACAAACAAATTGGTATTGATCACCTTCCTGCGGTCGATTTCTAGCTTTTCTTTCAGTGTTTCCGCGGTAAGGGAATCGTCCCGGCGAATCGCCATCTCGCGCATGATGATGCCCGTGCGGGTACGATGGTTCCCTTCCACCGTAATATCACCCACGATCACATTGCCGGCACTGTCGGCAACGACCGTCTGGCCGGAGGCATAATGGGAAACAAGCAGGATAAAAAGCAGAAAGTATATCTCCTGACAGCACTTCTTAGGGTTCATTCTTCACGATCCGGGTTTCGGTATAGAAACGATACTTCCTGTTAATATGATAAAATTTTAACAAAAATAGAGGATCGCGAAGAATGGTAACAATCAGTCGACGGAAATCGGGTTTTCGGGCTCCGGCCTTCCGGAAGTCTTCCGTTTTTTGCCGGTTTTACTCTTCTTACCTCTAAACCACCAGATAATAAACCCCGTAACAGGCAGGCTGGCGCCGATGAGACTTGCAAAAAATGCCAGGATGCGGGTGGGCAGGCCATAAATTTGGCCCACGTGAATATCGAAGTTCATGGCATAAAGCTTTTCCCCGGCGGTCATTTCTTCGAATTTTCTCGATTCTTCCGAGGGCAGTTCGGTCAGGGTATGGCGGTCGAAAAAGCGGTTGAAGGTCTTGTAAATGGTGCCGTCCTCGGGATTGACGGCTACTTCGAACGGATCATTGGCTTCTTCGGGAAAAATGATGTTCAGCCGGCCCAGCTCGCCGGGGTGGTCGGTGCGGATGCGCTGCCAGAGAATGTCGGCGGGCTGATCGTACAATGCACGGGTTATGGTGGTGTCGGAATGCGGGTGTTCACCCGCAGAGTGGCCATGGGAAGCGGTGACTTTGCCTGTCAGCAGCCATTGGTAGCCCTTGTCGAACCACTCGAAACTGTACACGATGCCGGAGATGGTGAGCGCGATGGCAACGAGAAATGCATAAAAGCCGAGCACATTGTGCAGGTCGAGGTTGACGCGCTTCCAGTTGCCGTTCCATTTGATTTTGAAACTTTTGTCACGCGTGGATTTCGACCATTTTTTGGGATACCACCAGATCAGGCCGGTAATAAGGGTGATCACAAAAATAATGCAGGAAGCGCCCACCAGCGGGCTGCCTATCTTCTGCGGCAGGAAAAAAAACCTGTGGCCGCTGCGCACAAATATGAAGAATGCCTCCGCCTTCGACGGGCCTGTTTTGTGGTAAATTACTTTGCCGTCATAGGGGTTGAGGTAAATGCTGTAAAACTTGCCCTCGCCCGGCTTGTAAGTCACAAATGCTGATTTTTGGGAGGTTCCGTAGGTAATAGCGGTAAACACGACGGCTTTGCCTTCCCTGCTCTCGGCAAATGCAGCCGCTTTTGCGATCAGTACAGATGGGGGCAGAAACGGTTTGTTTTGCGCTTCAACACGCTGGTAAGGCTCCGTGAAATACCACACCTCATACCGGAACACCCATAATGCGGCTGTGAGGCATACGACGAACACGACAATACCGGATGCGAGTCCCAGCCAGAGGTGCAGCCATTCGTTAATGCGCCTGAAAAGCGAGCGACCGGATTTGTCGGATGATTTATGCGGGGTCATGGTAGCAGGTTTGGGGCCGGGGCGCAGGACGCGCCCCGGATTAGGTTAGAATTTGACGGTTACGGAGCCGGATAGCTGGCGGAGGGGCTGCGGCAATCCCCAATTGGAGAAGGTAGCCTCATTGGCAAGGTTGTTCCCTTTGAGCGTCACGCGCCATTTGGGTTGGTCGTAAAAGAGGGAGGCGTTGATGAGCGTGTAACCTGGAATGGTAATGAGGTTGGCAGCTTCGAAGTAGCAGTCGGATACATAATTACCCCCGATACCCAGTCCGAAATTGCGCAGCGTTTTGCCGGTGAATTTGTAGCTTACCCACAAGTTGGCATAGTCGGTAGGGACCTGCGCCACGTAGTTGCCTTCGAATGCGGCCGCCTTCACTACTTTGTTTTCATTTTTAGCATACCCCGCTACGATGTTCAGCCCGGGTACCGGGTTTGCAACTACTTCAATTTCATAGCCTTTGCTTTTCTGCTGGCCGTCCTGAATGGTGAAGCTGTTTTCAACACGGGTCGCATTGTTGATCGAAATGTCGTAATAGCTCACTGTACCTGTCAGCCTGCGGTTAAATGCCTCCGCCTTCAAACCGAACTCCCATTGGTTGGCATTCAATGGTTTGAAGGTAGACGTGGTGCCGTCGGGCTGTACAACCGGGGCAACGTTCTGGAAGCCATTCATGTAGTTACCAAATATCGAAAGCTGTTCAGGCGCTACCTGGTACACAAAGCCGAATTTGGGCGAAACGGCGGTTTGCTTGTAGTCGTTGGTCCCTTTGATTCCGTTGGTAATAGTGGCATTGTTGACAAACCGGTCCACGCGCACGCTCAGCATCATGATCAACCGTTTGGTAATATTGATCACATCCGAAGCGTAAACACTGTAAGTACTCAGGCGCGTCTGGTTGTTGGAATTGGTTTTTGTAGCCATCAATGCGTTTACCTTTTCGAGGTTGATGCCTGGGATAGGCTTGTTGGTATTCACTACATCGTACGTTCCAACGTCGGTGAACCGCAGCTGGCTCGTGAATGTGTACACGTCCGCACCCACGAGCAGGCGGTTGCGCAGGGGGCCGATGTTAAAATTCCCGGTGAAATTTTGCTGGGCGTTGATGGAAGTGAAAATCCGGGGGCCGTAGTTGGAAATGTTGCGGTTAAATGTCGTATCGCTCGTCCAGTTCGGGTAAATCTGGTTGCTATGCTCAATGCGGTTATTGCCGACGGTGATATTTGTCTGGGAAGTCCAGTTAGCATTAATCGCATATCGGGCGCCGAGGGCGTAGTTCAATGCCGTGAGATCGGCATCGATGTTTTCGCCGCCCAGGGATGTCTTGCTGCCGATGGGGATATCCTTGAAATTCTTGTAGGAAGTTTTGTTCAGGTTCTGGTAGTAGGCGACAGTCGAGCGGTTGGTGGCATTCAGTTCGGCATCGAAGGTGAGCGTCAGGCGGTCGTCCACTTTGTAGAGCAAGCTGGGCGTGGCGGTGTAGCGGCGGTTGTGGCCGAATGTCTGCCACGTACCCTCCGAATGCGCAGCCGCATTCACCCGCAGGAGCAGGGTCTTGCCGGTATTGAGCGGAGTGTTAATGTCGGCCGTGAACCGGCTGAGCTCATAACTCCCGGCGGTATACGAAACTTCCCCTTTAAATGTTTCGAAAGGCTTTTTGGTTACCTGGTTGATCAGCCCGCCAAAGCTTACAAGGCTGGAACCGAACAATGTGCCCGAAGGCCCTTTGATCACCTCAATGCGTTCCAGGTTAATCGGGTCGGACTGGTAAATCTGTACCGCCATACCGTTCCGGACCGTGGTAGTAGCTGAAAAACCACGGATGGTCGCACCGGTGCCGCCTGCCGGGTTGTTCACGGGCGCTACCCCGGCTACATTCCGCAATGCATCCTTGAAATCGGTTACCACCTGTTCGCTGATCAGGTCCTTGTTGACGGCGCTGTAAACCTGCGGGTTTTCAAGGTTTTTGAGCGGGAGGCGGGCCACGTAGTCCGTTTCTTTGTCTGCAAACCGGTTGATATTCCCTTTCACCTGCACCTCTTCCAGCTGGTTCGAACTCTCTTTGAGGCTCACAACCGGCACGGTGATCGTCTCTTCGGACACGACTTCGATCGCTACTTCCACGGCCGCGTAGCCCACGAGCTGTACGACGAGCGTCTGGCTGCCTTCGGCCACATTCCTGATCAGGTACTCGCCTTGTTCGCCGGTGAGCGCGCCTTTGGAGGTTCCTTTGATCGATACATTGACGAACCCGGCAGGCTGTCCGTCGGACGTTTGCACCAGTCCCCGCACGTTGCCGCGGCCTTTGTCGGGATCGAGCGCGAAGGCGCATTGGAAAGAGGTTAGTAAGGCTATCGCTAACAGAAGTGTACGCGTGAGGGCTTTTCCGCGCTGTATGTAATCTTTTCGCATATTATTTGTAAATAATCTAAATAAAAATACAAACATAATGCGGTTTTCCTGTTTCGCAAGCGAATGCTGAAAATTTTACAGGCTTTTGGTTTTGGAAAAAAGGAGCGGTACGGCTTGAAAAATCCGGGTGAGGGTAGTAGTCTGTTGTGCAGGTTTGCGAGTATCCTTGTCACATATCAAAACTAACTAACACCATGTCATTCTCCCGGGCTGAAATATTGATTAACAAGCTAATCAGCAATAAGATATCCGAGGACGAATTGGCGGAATTGCTTGCAGGGATTTCTGATGACGACAGGGGTAAAACCTACTCCGACGCCCTCGAAATTTATTTCAACCGTTTGTTGAAGGAAAACCGGCCCAACGGCGAGGCCGGGCAGAAAGACTCGTAGCAGATTACAGGTATTACAACTACTCACTCTCCTCTATTCAAAGTTTGTTCAGAAATAAAAAGTCAGATCCGTAAGAATAGCCCAAAAGACACCATCCCTAGTAATGTGAGCAGGATTTCAAGAAGTTTTCTTCCGTAGGCAATGCCTGGCGGAAGGTGATCCGCTACTCACCTGATACCAATGTTATTAATACCCTGACACGGATTATATAAGTCTGTCGTGTTCTCATTTTTTAACATAAACTCTATTTCCCAGTATCATGAACAGTGCCCGTCACCTTAAACACAAAAACTATGGATCCAAATTCTACTGCTAGCCTGCGAAGGTTGCTTCTATGCATTTTCGTGGCTGTTTTCCTCGTCGGCCCGGCGTTCGCGGGGAAAATTTTCGATAAGACCATCAAAGGAAAAGTTACTTCCAAAATAGATGGGGCAGCACTTCCCGGCGTGAGCATCATCGTGAAGGGCTCCCAGATCGGCACGTCAACAGACGCAACCGGTAATTACTCTATTAATGTCGTAGACCCTTCCACTGCCGTGCTGGTGTTCTCCTACATCGGCCACGAAACCCAGGAAGTGACTGTTGGAAACCAATCGGTAATCAATGTCGACCTTGCGGAAGGCGTCGAAACGCTCGGTGAAACTGTGATAACGGCATTGGGCCTTTCTCGCGAAAAACGTTCGCTGGGATATGCGGTAGCGGAAGTGCAGGGCAAGGACATCAGCCGGGTAGCGCAGGAAAACGTGCTCAACTCGCTGTCGGGCAAGGTTCCGGGGGTGACGATCAGCTCCACGGGCGGCACGGGTTCGTCGGTGAGTATGATCATCCGCGGCGCGACCTCGCTCAGTAATGACAACCAGCCGCTGTTTGTGGTAGACGGTGTGCCCATTGCCAACACATTGAACAACGTAAGCCAGGTAGGTAACGATAACCGCGTCGACTATGGTAATGCGATTTCCAGCATTAACCCGGACGATGTGGAGAGCGTTTCCATTCTGAAAGGCCCCAATGCCGCCGCACTTTACGGCTCACGTGCAGGCCACGGCGTTGTGCTCATTACCACAAAAAGTGGTAGTAAAGCGAAGAAAATGACGGTTTCAGTCAATTCCAGTACAGTTTTCGACAAACCTTACAAATACCTGAACATGCACCACAAATTTGCGACAGGTATCCTTCCATTTACACCCGACAATAACCCGTACCCCGGCGGCGTGCTGCAAATCGATGAAGGTTCGGCAGGCGGCGTAGGGCCGGAACTGGATAAAGGCTACAAAGCGATCCAGTGGAACAGCCCGAAAGACGCGAACGGCAATCCTATCCCGACTGAGCTGATTTCACATCCGGACAATGTGAAGAACTTCGTTCGCACCGGCATTACCACGACGAACGGCGTGTCACTTTCCAACAGCAATGACCTGGTTACCTACCGGTTGTCTTACTCGAATATGTCGAACCGCGGCATTATCCCGAACTCGGATCTGTTCCGCAATTCGCTCAGCGTGAACTCAACCGTGCGGCTGCATAAGAAGTTGACCGTCAGTACGAACATTGACCTGAGCAGAAACAATTCAAACAACCGGCCAGCCACCAACCGCGGAACTAACCCGCTGCAATGGGCATATGCCGTGTCGCCGCACATCGATATCCGCGACCTGCGCAACTACTGGGTGCCGGGGCAGGAAGGTCTGAAACAATTGTCGCAAGGCCCTGGCGCTTACAACAACCCATGGTTCCTGGCTTACGAGGTCAACAACAGCTTTGTTCGCGACCGGGTTTTCGGAAACGTGAAGGCCGACTGGCAAATCACACCGCATTTGAGCTTAATGGGCCGCTACGCATTGGATACTTACCGTGAAGAGCGCCAGACGAAGATCGGCAACAGCTATACCAATGACAGCCGGGGAGGTTTTGGGGTGATTAACCTGTCCAGATTCGAGCGTAATGCAGACTTCCTCCTGACCTACAAGCGTGATATCAGTGCTTTGAGCGTGTCGGTTTCCGGCGGTGGAAACACCCGTTACCAGAAAAATACGGACTTGAACTCGTCGACCAAGAATGGTACCGGCCTGATCATTCCAGGGCTCTACACGCTGGGAAACATTGCTCCTGCCAACCTCAATTACAGCAACTATCTGTACGAAAAGGCGGTTTTTAGTGCCTATGGTTTGGTGAACCTCGGTTTCAAGGACATGGTTTACCTGGATCTGACCGCCCGGAACGACTGGTCTAGTACATTACCGAAAGCCAACCGGTCGTACTTCTATCCGTCGGCTTCGTTGAGCGTATTGCTGAACGAGATGTTCCCGATGGCGAACCAGATCAGCTTGTTCAAGCTGAGAGGCGGCTGGGCACAGGTGGGTAACGATACAAACCCGTACAGCCTCGTTGCAACGTTGGGCAATGCAGGTGCTTGGGATGGCATTACGCGTTTGTCGAAATCAGGACAAATCCTGCTGCCCGACCTCAAACCGGAGATCGCGACTTCCTACGAATATGGTGTCGATCTGAACCTTTACCATAACCGTGTGCGGTTCGCCGCTACCTACTACCAGGTAGAAAACCGCAACCAGATCATTCCGACGAAAATTTCGGGAGCCAGCGGATATACTACCATGAATATCAACGCCGGTTTGCTCGTGAGCAAAGGCCTGGAACTGACATTGGGCGGAACGCCGATCGACAAAAATGGCTGGCGCTGGGATATCAATGCAAACTGGTCGAGAAACCGGACCACCATCAAATCGCTGTCCGAAGGGCTCGACTCCTACACGCTCTGGACAGACGCCAAAGGTGGCGCGTGGACGTACGTAGGCGAGAAGATCGGGGATATTTATGATTCGGAAATCGTAACCGTCAAAGACAAAAACTCGCAGTATTATGGTTATCCTATTCTGGATGAGAATGGCTCCTGGCAGTCGATCGCCGCAAGCAAAACGCGCAACAAGATCGGGAACTTCAACCCCGACTTTATCATGGGCTTGCAGACTTCACTGTCTTACAAAGGTTTCACGCTCAATATGTCGTTCGACTGGCGCCAGGGCGGGAACTTCGTGTCGCAAACCTACCGCTACGGCGAGTCGGATCTGAAATCGCAGCGTTTCCTCGACAACCTGATCAATCCGAATGGTATGACGGGCGATCAGCTTCGAAACTACCTGGTGAACAACAACAAAGTGGTCATTACCGGGAACAAATTCAATATCGTCGGTGGTCCTACCAAAGAATACGGGGGCTTCCCGTTTGAATATGGCGGCAATACTTACGACTACGCGGTGTTCAACCCGGGTGTGATTGCACAGTACAACGAAGCCGGCGAAATCACCGGTTATACCGAAAACCTTGGCGGTGCTGGCACAAAGTACATTCCCTACGGCGACAACTATCCCTGGGATTTCACCCGTGCAGCTACTTTCGACGCTTCGTTTATCAAGCTGCGTGAAGTGTCGTTGGGTTATGACCTGCCGTCCACATTCGTGAAACGCCTCGGTTTGCAAAATGCCAATGTCTCCATTTACAGCCGCAACATCATCCTTTGGACCAAAGCTAAAATCGGTATCGATCCCGAGCAGGCATTCCAGCAGGAGTCTAACGCGCAGGCAGGTACGCAGTTCAAGCAAGGTATCGAGCGTTACAACGTAACCCCGTGGGTAATGCCGCTTGGTTTCAAGCTTGGTTTAACTTTCTGATATAGAGATATAGTTTATTTAATATAAATACACTCATGAAAAAGCTTCATAACAAGTTCGTCATCATCCCGGCGCTGCTGGCATGCATGGTCTTTTCCTGTAAGGACCTGACGGAGCTCAATGAAAACCCGAACGGTGTTACGCCGGAGTCGGTAAACCCGAACCTGGTGTTGCCGACGGTGCTCACGGAGGCCGCAAAGCTGTACGTAAACCTGGGTTATCAGGACATTGCGGGTGTGGTTCAGCATACGCAGAAAGATGCCTGGTCGAGCGGGCATAACGATTATGACTGGGGCGGCGACCAGAGCTGGAATGCCTACTACGATGTGCTGCGTAACAACGACCTCGTGTACAAGCGTGCAACGGAGACGAATTTCGAGTTCCACCAAGGCGTGGCGTTGGTAATGAAATCGTTCATGTTCGGCCTTATTACCGATTTGTGGGGCGATGCACCTTACACCACCGCATTGAATGGTGAAGCGGGTAAAACGTCCGACATTCTGCCCTCATTCGACAGCCAGGACAAGATTTATGCCGGCATTATCGCCGATCTTGAAAAAGCCAATACATTGCTTTCAAAACCCAAGGCAGACTACGTTGGTATCGTTGAAAATGTAGATGTATTCTATGGCGGTGACCCCACCAAATGGCGTAAAATGGCCAATTCGCTCTTGCTGCGTTACTATATGCGCCTTTCGGCCAAGCAGCCCGACGTAGCCAAGGCGGGTATCGAAAAAATCGTGGCCAATGCAGCGAATTATCCCATTATTACATCGAATGCTGATGACGCTATCATGGGTTTCCCCGGCAATAGCGAGGCCGATTCATGGCCTGCCAACACCGTGAGCGACGCCAGCGGAAGCAACTACCGCCGCATTAAAATGTGTGCGACATTGGTGGAGAGATTGCAGACGTTGAAAGACCCGCGCCTCGGGATCTGGGCCAACAAAGTGGAAATTCCCCTCGTAGTAGACCCGACACAGCCAGCCGGAACCGACAAAATCGTAGATGGCAAGCGCATTCTTTCGCCTGACAAGGTGAAGAATACGCTAGTGGACACAGATCCTGAATACGTGGGTTTGCCGCCGAGCTTCTCTGCATTGCCATCGGCCTACAACCTCAACCCGACCCCTGGACAGACATCGTACAACCCGCACGTGTCGTTCCTGAACAACATTTACAAAGCTGCAAAGGGACCATTGCTGCGCGCAAGGCTGATTTCGGCTGCGGAAGTAAACTTTATCCTGGCCGAAGCTGCATTAAAAGGCTGGAATGCTGGCGTGGCGAAAGACCGCTACGAGGCAGGTGTGAAGGCATCGATGGAAACGTGGACGGTAGGCGACAAATATGCCGCGTACATTGCCACACCGGGTGTTGCCTTCGACAATACATTGAAGCAGGTGATCGAGCAGAAATGGATCGCGAGCTGGACCGCAGCCACCGAAGCGTGGTTTGACTTCCGCCGCACCGGCCTGCCTGCGTTGAAAGCGGGCCCGGCCGCGAAACGCTCGGTGTTGCCGCTCCGCTTCTACTATATGCAGGATGAGCTGCGTATCAACAAAACCAACGCAGAGGCTGCGGTGAGCAAGCTGGAAGTGACCAGCTATTCGCAGGCCGACAATGGCAACAGCCCGTGGTCCAAGCAATGGCTTATACAAGGAACTGGCAAGCCGTGGTAGTCACATTTGTTTTAAGGTGAGTATTTAAAACCGGGACTGTCGGGATTATCCCGCAGTTCCGGTTTAGTTTTTTAACCAGTAAACTATTCCAAAATGAAAGCCAGGGCCATTTTCTTCTGCTGTTTCTGTCTTTTGCTGAGTGAGGTGTCGGTAGGGCAGCACTTCAGGGCTGCGGCGGCTGTGCGGGTGATCACGCCCGATCCGCTGTTGCCGGTTTCGGGCGGCATTGGTACGCCCAAAAAAGCGACGCAGAAAAATGGGGAGCTGTATGCAAGGGCATTGGTAATGGAAAAGGGTTCGGTACGGATCGCCATTGTCAATGTGGACAACCTTGGCTGGCCGGCTGCATTGGGAAATAGATCGAGGAAGCTCATCAAAGGCATTGCGCCTGAGAATGTGCTGATAGGCGCTACGCACACGCATAGCGGGCCCGACGCCTACGGCTTCCCGAACGAAAAGGGTGAGTCGTTTGCCGACATGGCTTACCTTGACCGCTGCGTGCAGCAAATCGCCGACGCCGTGAATGAAGCGGTAAGCAAGCTGGAAGATGCTTCGTTGAAAATTGCGGTGGGCGATGCCAAGGGCAAGATCGCATACAATTATTACGCCGACCAGCTTTATGACCCGCGCTGCGGGGTGATTCAGGCAGTGGCTACCGCGGAAGCCCGTAAAGGCAAGCCCATTGCTACATTGGTCAACTACGCGATCCACCCGGAGGTGATCGGGTCGGGCAGGGGGATTCTGAGCCCTGACCTTTGCGGACCGTTGTACGACCGGATCGAAGCGCAGGGGGGCGGAACGGCTATTTTTATGAATGGCGCCCAGGGCGGCATGGTCACGGCCGACAACCGTACCGAAAACGGGAAGGAAGCCAATGACTGGAATGAATGCAAAAGAATCGGTGAACTGCTGGCCGACGAGGCATTGCGAATTGTAAAAGATGCTGCTTTGCAGGAAAATCCGGAAATCTATTGCGTTTCGCGCAGCATTGAATTTCCGGTCGATTCGGAGATCATGCGTTTTATCCTTCAAAAATCCCCTGTTAAAAATGAAATGGCGGGCGACAACCGGATCGTGACGAGGCTCAATCTGCTCAACATCGGCACGGCCCAGGTACTCACTATCCCGGGCGAAGCGTTGCCCAATATCGGTTACTATGTCAAAAGACATATGAACACCAGACAGCCGTTCCTCTTCGGCCTGACGAACGATGCGTTCGGCTACATGCTCACCAAGGTTGATTTCAACAGTTTTAAAAGATATGACTATGTGAGCCGTACAAGCCTGGGTGAAATGACAGGCGAAATATTTATCGAGCAGGCATTGAAATTAATCAAAGACAGCCCTGCGCCCATACCGGCTTCGCCTTTACCGGCTGCGGCCAAATAAACCAATTCGTCCACTCAAATAAGCGAGATCATGTTTTTGAAAATAGCCGCCAGGTCCGTTTCCGCCATGTTGCTGGCCGTCGCAGCCGTGGTTTTTACGAATGCACAAAAGGTAACACCTGAAAATGCATTGGAAAGTTACCTCAATAATGGCGACAAGACTTTTAAATGGGAGCTGAAAGAAACGTTCAAGCGGGATGATCTGACATTTTACCAGATCCTGCTCACTTCCCAGAAATGGCGCGAGTTCACCTGGACGCACCAGATGACCTTGATCGTCCCGAAAGAGAACCGGCACGACGACGCGTTACTTTTCATCACAGGCGGTTCCAACGCCAACGGGCAGCCCAATTGGAACAGCAAAAAAGATGAAAAAATGTATGCGTCGCTCGGCGCGGTGGCTACCACGAACCAGGCCATCGTAGCCTTGCTGAAACAAACCCCTAACCAGCCATTCTTCGGTGACCTCACCGAGGATGCGTTGATCTCCTACACCCTGCACAATTTCAAAAAAGACAAGGACTATACCTGGCCGCTGCTCTTCCCGATGGTGAAGAGTGCCGTGAAGGCGATGGACGCCGTGCAGCAGTTTTCCCAAAAGGAATTGAAGCATACCGTCAATAGCTTCGTGGTGACGGGGGCTTCGAAGCGCGGATGGACTACCTGGCTCACAGGCGCCAGCGACAAACGCGTGGAGGCGATCGCGCCGATGGTGATCGATGTGCTGAATATGCCCGTGAGCCTCGACTACCAGATCAAATCATGGGGCGATTACAGCGTCCAGATCGAGGACTATGTGAAGCTCGGCATTCCCCAGTCGACCGGCTCACCCGACGGCCAGGCCATCACTGCGATGATAGACCCGTATTCCTACCGCGCCAAGCTCACAATGCCCAAGATGATTTTTATGGGAACGAACGATGAATACTGGGTGGTGGACAATATCAAAAATTACCTCGACAAGATCCCCGGTAAAAACATGCTGCATTATGTACCGAACGCCGGTCACGACCTGGGCGACGGTAAGCAGGCTATGGAAGCATTGAGCGCATTCTTCGGCGCGACGATCAACAAGCGGCCCTATGCTGAATGCAAATGGAGCCAGTCGGTCTCCAACCGGAAGGTGAACCTGGACATTAAAGCTACACCGGATGCATTGGTGGATGTGATTTTGTGGTCGGCCAACTCGCCGGACCAGGATCTGCGCAATGATACCTGGACTGCCCAAAGTCTGAAAATAAGTCAAAAGTCCGACGTGAAAGTGACCGCGGAATTACCTGCAAGCGGTTTCCGCGCTTTTTACGTGGATTTGAAATACAAAACACCGCAAGGGCAACTGTACACGGAAAGTACGCGGGTGTTTTTAACGGATAATAAGTCGGTTCTGTAAATCCCGGAAATAGATGTATCTATACTTAACCGGAAATCTAAAAAGCCATGATTAAGAACAAAGGAATGCGCTGGTGGGCCTTGCTATGCCCGGTTTGGATGTCGTTTTACATGATAGGCGGCGAGCAGCCGGAAAGGACGGTGAAAGAGGTGGTCGACCGTGCGGTGACCAGGTTGTATGAAACGCTTACTCCCGCGCAGCTGGACACGATTTCAGACGCCTATATCCTGAGTGTTCTCAGCGAGCGTGACAAGGAGACTTTGTCCACACGCTTCTGGACATTCGAGGCGAATGTGCCGGTGCGCGTGTCGCTCATGCGGCATACCGGTCAGGCCGTGGCGCCGTTCTGGCTTCAAAGGAGCGGGTTTAAGAAGACAACCATGCTCGTCAAAAACGAAGAGTTTACCTACGAGGTCTGGCAAAAGGATTTCGAAAAAGGGCAGATAGGGCTTGGGATCAATGGTTTTGACAAAGACCGGCCGGTATACTTCATCAGTGTGGCGCCGCTGGACAAAACCGAGAAACTGACTGTTTCGAATGTCGTACCAAGCCAGTATGCACTAGGAACAATGCAAAAGGGCGCATTTACCTACCACGATTGGGATGGCTTGGTTTTGACAGAGGTCCCGGACGAACTGAAAGGTCAGACACTGTTCACGACTGTGCGGGGCCGTGCGCGGGAAGCACACCTGGTGAATGCATTCAGAACGACTTCGACCCCTTCTTCCGAAAATCCCGACCAGGTGATCATGACGTGGTCCGGCGATCCGGCTACTACCGCGAACATTCAATACCGTACCAGCCCGAAGGTGCTCAGAAGTAAAGTGAAGTATTGGAAAAAAGGCACTCAGGATACGCTTTTTACTGATGCGTCGGCATTTGTGATGGAGGACAGGCTGTTGCAGAACGACCGGTTCGTGAACCGCTTTACTGCCCAGCTCAAAGGATTGAGCCCGGGGTCATTATACTACTACTCGATTGGTACGGGACGGTCGCAATGGACGGTACCGTCGTCATTTCAGACGGCTTCCGACCGTGTGAAGGACTTCTCGTTCATCTGGTTCGGTGACACGCATTTTTCACCTATCTGGGGTGATATGGCGAAGAAATCGATCAAACGGCACCCTGAAACCGCATTTTTCTCCATCGCCGGCGACCTTGTCACTACCGGCCTCCACCGCGACGACTGGGACCAGCTGTGGGCGCACGCCGGGCCGACTTTCAGCACCCGTCCCCTGATGCCCGTGCCTGGTAACCACGACAGCCAGGATGGCCTTGGTGCGTGGATGTACAAAGAGATGTTCAGTCTTCCGGAGAATGGCCCGGCCGGTCATCCCTCCGAGATGACCTATGCTTTCAAATATCAGGACGCATTATTCCTGATGATCGATGCCACGCTTCCGGTACCCGAGCAGACGGCCTGGGTGGAGAACCAGCTGCGGAATTCGAAAGCTAAATGGAAGTTTGCCATGTTTCATTTCCCGCCCTACAATTTTGAAGAGCCTTATGACGAGATCAAGCGCGAATGGTGCACGCTTTTCGATAAATACCATGTGGATATGGTCATGAGCGGGCATATGCATTATTACCTGCGAACAAAGCCGATGTATGGCGATAAGGAAATGGCGAGCCCGGCGAAAGGTACCATTTACCTGATGTCGATCAGCATTCCCGGCAAGCAGGAACGCTGGCCGAAGGAAGACTATGCCGTCGTGAGGTATAAAGACGGCCCGCTGTACCAGCACGTATCGATCAAAGGCAATACCCTCTATTACAAATGCTATAACCCCGAAGGTGAGGTAAAGGATGAGCTCACGATCACGAAATAGTATTCAATAATCCCTTTTTATAATGACCCGCATTACATTACCCGTTCTTCTGTTATCATTTATTGCTTTTAAAACCCAGGCGCAAGTCGCAGCGATCAGGAAGGAGTTTCTGGATGCCGATTCAAAAAAAGTACTTGTAGCCTCACACCGGGCGGTGCATCACCAGCTACCGGAAAATTCGCTGCCTGCCATCAGGGAGGCGATCAAATTGGGGGTTGATATTGTAGAAATCGACGTGAAAGTAAGCCGGGATGGCATTCCGATGCTCATGCATGACGGCAAAGTAGACCGTACCACTACCGGCAAAGGCGACCTCGAAACGCAAACCTTTGAAGAGCTCCGCAAATTGCGCCTTGTTGCCAACGGCAAGACTACGGAAGAAAAAATACCCACATTAGAAGAGGCATTACAAATAGCCAAGGGACGCATCATGGTCGATCTGGACCTGAAAACGGAGCGGATCGACAAGGTCATTGAAGTGGTGAAGAAAATGAGGGCCGGTGATTTTGTTTTCTTCTTCGATAGCGACTACGAAATCCTCTCCGAGGTCGATGCGGCTTCCAAAAAATATATGCTCATGCCACGCGCCTACTCACAAGCCATGGCGGACTCGGCACTGACGCGTTTCAAGCCGGAAGTGATCCATATCGACTCCAAATTCTACACGCCGGAAGTAACCGGGCTCATCAGGAGCAAAGGAGCGAGAGTCTGGATCAATGCATTAGGTGCGCCTGACGAAGAGATCAGGAAAGGGAATGTCAGCGAAACATTGAAAAACCTCACCCAACAGGGCGCAAACATCATCCAGACCGACGAGCCGGAGAAAATGATCCGGGGCCTGCGGGAGCTGGGTTTGCACCGCTAACAACGCAATAGCCATTCCGCGATCGACGGAATGGCTATTGCGTCTCATTCATTTTAATATCATTCAAACCGCCGGTTAGCGCCATTTAATTCCCCGTGTGTACTGATGGCGACGGCTGTGAGGATCGCGAAAATGGCGATGAGGAATACGAAATTGATGGCCCAGCGGCTGATATTTAACCCCCGGTCGGTAAAGGAAGCTTGTGTTTTCCTGACGAGCACGCCCAGAATCGCCATATTGAGAATGTAGAGGTATTGCTCCATGCGGTACAAACTCATGAATGCGCAGGTAATGAGAATGCTGTACAGCGTATATAGACTCAGGTTCACGAAAAAGAACAGCTGTATGTCCTGATAGTTCAGGTCGAAAAATGGCGCTTTGGTCTTGATACAGTATTTAAATAGGGCAAAGGCTGCAAAAGCGAGTACCAGCAGCAACGCGAACCATTGCACGTAATTGGTAACGCCTGCGGCATCGGCCAGCGGGTCAAATCCACGGATTGTTTCCACCAGCCTTTCTGTTTTGAACGACTGGTCCCAGACGATGAAAGGGATAAGCAACGTCAGGATCACAACCGGGGCGAGCAGGCGGGAACGCGATGCTTGCTTGTCGGTCGTTTCCCACTCGGAAGTGAAGGTGCCGTAGGCCATTCCTGCACCCCCGAAAAAGCCGATCGAGTATTCCATGACGTTCCAGAAATTAAAATGGATACCAGAAACGCTTCCCATCACTTGCAGAAAGTTGCCGAACGCGAAGCCGAAACCACCGCCCAAGCCGGCGAAAATTGCCAGCCGCACCGCCGAACGCTGTTTGTGGCGGATCATGTGCCAGAACAACGCTACAGTCATTCCGAAGCACGCCGCCCAGGCTTCCGAGCGCGGGGGCGTCATAAGCCATCCCAGCTGTTCTATCAGGAGATAGTAAAATATAATTGCACCGGCGGTCATTTCTGTGATCAGTTGAGGCCATTGTACGGGCTTCTCGCGGGACGAAGCCAGCGTAAGCCCGAATAATCCACCCCCGATGAGCCCGAAAAGGCCACCGATAATGCCAAGCATCAAAAATCCGTAATAGACGTTGCCGAATTCGAGCCCGCGTGCAAAGCCGACGACTTTGCCGTAGCTGATAATGCCGCCTATGCCCCAGCCGGCAGCGGAAGCCAGTGCCAGCTGAAACGCCTTGGCATACCAGTCCTTTCGTTTGGCTATGAGCACGATGCTCAGGCCACCAATACCGCCGGCCCACGCAGCGCCTTGCTCGTGCCCGAACTGCCCGCGTATGGCCCAGGCCGTACCCAATGAAATGCCCGCAACCAGCAGGGCGTAAAGTAGTTGTCTGTTATTCATGAACGGAATGCGACTAAGGGTTTGTGGGATAAATACTTGGTTGCGGCCTAAAAAGACTATAATGCGGCCTCCCGCTCACAGGAAATAGCCCGATTCACCTGCGCGATCGTATTCCGGTAAAAATTACCAGGACATTTCCGGACAGCATGAGCACCAACCAGCAAGAACTCGCGATCAACGGCGGACCGAAAACCATTAAGAAGACCTTCCCATGGCCCATTTATGACGAAAATGAGGTGAATGCCGTGGCAGCGATCGTAGCGGGAGGCAAATGGGGTAACCCCGATTGCGGTGACGAAGTGGAGCGTTTCGAGCGGGCATTCGCCGAATATTGCGGGAGCAAATATGCCATTACCTGCGTGAATGGCTCGGTGTCGCTGCGGCTGGCACTGATGGCCTGCGGCGTGAGACCCGGCGACGAGGTGATTGTGCCGCCCTATACATTTATCACTACGGCTTCTTCGGTAATTGAATGTAACTGCGTTCCGGTGTTTGTCGACATAGACCCCGACACCTACAATATCAGCCCGGCGGCCATTGAGGCGGCTATCACTCCCCGTACCAAAGTGATTATTCCGGTGCATTTTGGTGGACTCGCTTGTGACATGGATGCGATTATGGACATTGCCGGGCGGCATAACCTCAAAGTGATCGAAGACGCCGCGCATGGCCACGGTGCCGAATACAAAGGCGAAAAACTAGGCTCCATCGGGCATGTGGGCAGTTTCAGTTTTCAATCTTCCAAAAACCTTACCTCCGGCGAAGGCGGTATCGTCATTACCGATGACGATGACTTGTATGCGACGATGCATTCCCTGCGTAATGTGGGCCGTATTGAAGGCGGACAATGGTATGAACATTATAACCCAGGTTGCAACTATCGCATTACCCAAATGCAGGCCGTGCTGCTGTCGGAACAACTGAAAAGACTGGAAGAACAAACCCGGCGCAGAAATGCCAATGGCTTGTATTTGAATAGTTTGTTGAAGCCCATCGAGGGGATAGTGCCCTTGCAACGTAACGAAGCCATTACGCTGCACGGTTACCATATCTATATTTTCAAATACGACGCATCGAAATTCGGTGGCTTGCCCAAAAGCGAATTTGCAGCAATGCTCGCCGCGGAGGGCGTGCCGAGCTTCAAAGGATATCCGCATCCGCTTTACAAACAACCGCTATTTCAGAATAAAACCTTTATGTGCTACGCCATTCCGGAGAGCACGGATTACAGCCGAACGTTCTGCCCGGTGGCCGAGCAGGCTTGTGATACGGACGCGGTATGGATTCTCCAGCACGCTATGCTCGGAGAAAAGGAGGACATGGAGGCGTTCGCCAAGGCCATTCTGAAAATACAGGCACTTACAAGTCCCGCCGCATCATAATGTCGGTCTGAATGTCGTCGCCGAGCTTGAAAAGGTGCTTATCGAATTCTGCGAAACCATTGCGTTTGTAAAATCCGATCGCCTTTTCATTTTTTTCCCACACGCCCAGCCACACATATGCATACCGGCGCGCGCGGGCAATTTCAATGGCTTTATCGTAAAACAGCTGTCCCACTTTCAGTCCCTGCCATTCCCTGAGGACATATATCCGCTCGATTTCCAGGGCGGTATCGTCCTTCAACTCGCTTTGCGCAGGGCCATGGTTCACTTTGAGGTAACCGATCAGCTGATCGCCTTCATAGGCGAGATGGAACTCCGAAAACGGATCGCCAAGCTCGGAAGCGACCCGCTCCAAGCTGAAACCGGTTTCGAGATAATGTGCCATATTTTTCTCCGTGTTGAGGGAAGAAAACGATTCATAAAAAGTGTCGATCCCGATTTGCCTGACGGTTTCCAGATCGTTGATAGTGGCTTTGATAAGTTGTACGGGCATATTACTTCCTGGGTAATGCTTTTAATCTGATGCCTTCGCTATGGGCGGTGAACTCGGGGGCGTACATGCATTGGATCGTTGTGATACCGTTGCTGAAATCGCCCTCGTGTGTTATAAAAAGTGGATATTCGAACACATAAGTTCCTTTGGGCAGCGCGTGGAAAAAGAAATTGGTACTTGCATCGCGTGTGCTCTCGTAATAGCCCAGACCACCCTGCCAGCGGTAGCCGCTCAGCACATTCACCGGTTCAAGGCCGGCAGCCCGCATGTCCTTCATATGCACGTATTCCATATCCCGGTCGACGCGCAGCTCAATGCGCACTTTGATCTTATCCCCGACTTTCACCGCCTCGCCTTCGCGCACAGGCGTAAGGACCGGGCCTTTGTCAGTGTTAGTTTCTACAAAAAGCTGTTTTGAGAGCTTCAACGGTGTTTCCGCAAAAGTGATTTTGTCGAGATCTTCGAAGTACTGCCAGTAGACGGCGCCCCAGGAGGGGAGTTGGGCCGCACCCGCAGAAGCACGTATCGAAACCTGAATATCTCCCATTTCCGGCGTCACTGCCGTCGGACCGAAAGTTCGTTTGAAATAGCCTGTACCTGCTTCCTCCGTGTTGGCATCTGCGTCGATTGTCGTACTTCCCAGTTTTATCGTAGCGGAGGGACTTTCCGCGAGCCAGTAGTTGCCTTGCAACAGCAGCGCATAGCATGCCTCTGCGGTGGCCTTTGTGCTTTCCCAGTTGTTGGTTTGCTTGTTTTTAAGCAGCCATGTTTTCAGCTCATTCACTGTGTTGGCGTCTTTTCCTGCTTCCTGAAATGCCTCGATGAGCAATGCCTGCTGTTCAATGGGAGACTCGTGCCACCACCAGCCACGCCGGGTATCTTTCCAGTACATGCCGAGCTCTTCATTTTGGATAGCTTTTTGGCGGAGCGATTCTAGAATTTCGCTTGCTGTGCGGCTGTCGCCAGAGCGTTCCATTACGAGCGCGATCATTCCCTGCAACATTTTGGAATGGCTGATCCAGCTTTCTTTCGCCCGTTGGCTGTAATGCTGGTAAGCCTCTTTCGATGCAGGAGCCACAGGTTTGGTTGGGAAAAAGCTGCGCATGTAAAGGTACTGGATAGCGTATGAATCGGGGATATGCTTTCCAAGATCCACCTTGTGCCGGAGGAGCATTGCATAGTCCTCCATAAGCCGGGCGTCCAGATAGGGTAATGCCTTATCGATAAGCCGGTTGACCTTCCGTTCCTGCTCTGGGTCTAATGCCTTCATTTTCTTCAAATGACCGATGCCTGTCACGATGTACTGGGTAATATACCGGTCGTCGGGCCCACCCTCGAACCAGGGAAAACCGCCATTGGGATTTTGCATGTCTTCCAATTTTAGTACCATCCGATCTTGTTCGTTCCCCATGCGGACGAGGTCGAACAGCAATGCGATGTTCTTTTTTTGGTCCGTTTCCGATTTGGCAGCCATTACCCACGGGGTTTCTTCGAGCAGCAGTGCTTTTAGTTCCTGGTTCTTATTCAAATTGCTCTTTAATGTCGCGGTATCGAGGCCTTTCCAACGGCTGAAAACCTGCGCGATGCGTGGCGAACTGCGCACAATGGAGCCTGCAATGGCATTGGCATAATACCGGCTCCACGTCTGCTCGGCACATTCCCATGGAAATTCCATCAGGTAAGGCAACGCCTGGATCGCATACCACGAAGGATTACTGGTAAACTCCACCGTAACTGACTGGTGTGTCAGCGTGGCCGATTTCTCAGAATTTTTCAGTTTTTCAAACATAAAATTCCGCTCGCCATTCCCGCGGGAGTAAATGGGCAGGCTTTCCGTCACAAGCATGCGGTTGGGCAATACCGGCAGTACATTCTCCTCGCCGTCCGACAAATTTCCCGATTGCGCGGTGGCACGCCAGGTTAGCATGCCCGTGAGTCCTTTGGGGATGGTAATGTCAAAAAATACAATCGAACTCTGTCCCGCTGCGACGGTAAATGCCTTTTCAGGCGCATCGTTCGACAGCGTGGCATCGATGTTTTCACCCGTTTCGCTGTTCGAAAACCTCAGAGCCGCGTTCCCTTTCAACTCACGGTCGGCCAGATTGGCGATTTTTACCGGAAAGCTCAATTTGTCGCCTTCACGGACGAAACGGGGGGTATTGGGTTGGACCATGAGCTCCTTTTGGGTAACAATTTCCCTGGAAGAATAGCCGAATGCAAGGGCCTTCGTGTGCGCGAATGCCTGAAACTTCCATCGTGTGAGCGCCTCGGGCAGTGTGAACGAGAAAGTGATATTGCCCTGCGAATCCGTTTTGAGGTCGGGTAGAAAAAAGGCGGTTTCGTTAAAGTTCTTGCGGGTAGCAGGCGCACCGGTTTGGCCTTTGGCCTTTTCGGGTGCTTTTTGCTGACCATAACCTACGACCACCACTTCGCTTAGCGCGGAGGCGTCGGGAGCTGGCATGTCCTTTTTTTCGGCGACAGCACCGGCAAATGCCACCTCCGGCCGTGAAAGCTGCCCGCTCACCTTCATGCCTGAAACAATGCCGCCAAGAGCGAAATTTAAGTTACTCGGACCGGTGAGCTGGTCGAAAGTCTTTTCGAAATGCCTGTACGCCGGTCCGTCGCCATACTTCACCTCGGCGTTGACAGAGTTAAAGCTGATGTTCGCATTTTTATCGTAATAACGGGTGGTGTTCATGAGCCAAAGACCCGGGACGTACCAACGGTGCATATAAAGCTGGTCGAGCGACGCGTCGTACATGCTGCCGAGCATTTCAGCCGCGATTTTGTCTCTGTTTAAGCCGCTGATTTTTACCTTCCAAGTTTCTTTACTGCCCGGTAATGTCTTGTCTCTAAAAGTCTCGTAAGCAATTTCGAGCTTTTTGTTAGTCCATGGCACAACGATCGGCTCCATATGGCTGAACACGCGGTTGTTTTTTACAAAAAGATAGTGGGCGAAATACCCGCCGCGGTCATTTTCCGTCGCACCGAACTGAAACGACCTGATTTGCCTGTCGATACCGGAGAAAGAAAACAGATCTTTCTTATTTGAGTCAATGTGACTGATGAGGAATACCTTGTCTGCGCTGCTGCCCAACGCAAGCGTGGTCTTTTGGCCAGGTTCGATCGGGCTTGTGCCCTCTGCCCAAAGGTAAGTTGGATAAGGCGGCACAGCTTTGTTCGGCTCGGTGAGTTCCATGTAGCGCACATCCGATACTTCCTCTCCGGCCGCACTTTTGACAGTAATTTGCACCTTATAGAAACCGGCTGAAAGGCGCAGGCCGGCGATTGGGACATTTGTATTCTGGCCCAGTTTCGCCGTTACCGAAATGGGCCCGCCTGTCGCCGACCAGTTCTCCATTTCTGTTTCAGCATCATACTCGTCGTGCGGAAAGAGGGAAATGAATTCATTTTTGGCCATGACAAATACATCCGGCCGTGCCCAGTAGCGCGGGCGGATCAGGCGGTTTTCGGGTACGATTCGGGTAAACTGGATCCTTGCATCGGTCTCCACGGGCATTTCTGCCAGGTTTACGGATTTAATGGACAATGATTTGAAATCCGCCGCAGAGGTTTTTTGGGGAATATCTGATTTTAATACAAATGATTTATAACCCGCCGAAACCATGATTTCGTTGCTGCGGGTTTCGCCGTTTAGATCGGTAATGTCGGCATAAATGGTATACTCGAATACCGGATCAAGCTCCCGGCTCATTTGCCGGTCGGGTATTGCTTCAAAATCCAATGTGAATTTGCCTGCGGCATCGGTAACGGTCTCGCCATGCGCGATTTCCTGTGACTGCATGACGGGCGCAAATCGCCCCCATCGCCACGGATACATGATCCGGGGATGGCGTACTACCCGGTATTGTACATTGGCTTCATTGATAACATTGCCCGCATAGGCTACCGCAGAACCGGTAATACGAATGATGTCTCCGACCTTGTAGCTGTTTTTAAGCGTGTCGAATGCTACTTCGAAACGTGGTCTTTTGTATTCTTCTACTTTAAATGAAACCTGCGAATTCTCCGCAGAGATAATGAAATCACCGGGAAGAACACTTTGTGGAAGGGTAAAACTTCCCGAAAAGCTGCCATATTCATTGACCTTGTGCTTTGTTGTATAAAAATCACTTCCCTGGTCGTCGCTTGCATCCACATCTATCTCATAGCTGCGGTTTTTGAATATTTCCTTTCCTTTTCGCGCAATTCCCTTGTAATAAACCGTTTGGCCGGGCCGGTATATGCCACGGTCGGTAAAAAGAAATATTTGGTCAATACTGTCTTCTTCATCGTCCTCATGGCTTGCGAACGGAGGGTAGTAATACGGATGACCCTGCCGGATAAACAGGTGGTCGTCGCCATGGGTGATTTCGGGCATAACATCATATCTGCCGCCCAGCTTACGGTCGAATGAGACGATAAACTGACCGTTTGCGTCGGTTTTATGAAATGTGTGTTTGACGTACTCATACTTCCGGGTGCTGTTGTTATAGTTATGGCGCCATAGCTGTACAGCCGCACCTGCTACCGGTCGGCCACTGTCGCGGTCGAGCACAAAATAGTGGTTCGACTTCTCGATAAAACTGAGGTTGGAAACGTGGAAAAGGCGCGCGGCTAGGATAGTATGGCCATCACGAAAGGCCTCATCCGTGCCCGCCAGCAAAATGTAATCACCGATAGGCAGTGCGTCTATTTTTATTTCTACGCTGTGCTGCTGGAAATCGCGTGTGTCGGGGAGCGGCTGCGTCCAGGCACGTATGGCAGGGGCGGCAGTGAGTTTTTTGAATTTGTTTTCATAATCGTACCCTTCAAAATCCGTTAAAGCGGCCGTATCCGCTTTGATCAGCCTGATATGCAGGACAGGAATGTTTTTGAAGTTCACCAATGCGAGAAATGGCTTGCCGGGAATGTTCACGCGTTCCATCGTCATAGTCAGCTGCAAGTTGCGGATCGCATGGAGAAGGTTGAATGCATTGATCCCGCCTTCTGTTTCCGGATTTTCGGAAATAATTTTTTCGCATATTTCCGCTGCTTTCGCCGTCTCGTAACGCCAAGTCGTATCCTTGCCGGGCCGGTAGCGGTTGCCTCGGTCGTTCAGCCATTGTGCTTTCAGGTACCAGGCCTGTGCGGCGGCTGGCGTCGATTGATATTGTTGAGCCACATGGTTAACCGACATATAGTAGAGCGAATCCTTGTCCGGATGCACCGATTTTTGTCGCACATATTGCAGGCGTGCCAGATCCGCATCTATGAGAGCGTCGGGCTCGGCGTCCTGCTGATGAAATGCGATCAGTTTCTGGTAGAGTAGTAATGCCTGGTGTTCCAGCGAGGCCGAATCTCTGGTCTCAAATTTCCTGTGTACAAAGTCTGCCGCCGGGTCAAATGCCGACGCATCGGCGATTTCGAAGGCATACTGCGGTTTTTTGACATTCAATTCCGTGGACGAAAAATAGCTCAACGCCCTGAATGCGAGCAGATCGTACAGCGTAGGGCGAAGCTTGCGCATGTTTCCCTTGATGATCAGGGCGTCATATGGCCCGAGCGGGGTCTCTTTCAGTAAACCTTCTTCGTGGATAGATTCGAGGTATAACCCGCCTATCTTATTGTGAAAATCTTCGCTTCCCCAGGTGGCTATGTCGTTTTTATCAAAACGGTTTGTGGCTGTTCGGTCATAAAGCTGCCAGCGAATACGCTGATAGTAAGCATAATATTGTGCGGCGATCAGGCTCTGGTAGATTGCTTTGGCCTGCCCGCTCGTGTTGAGTAACTCTTTTTCCAGCTCGGCAATTGCAGTTTCGATGCTGTTTTCTCGGTTTTCATTTTGTACAAAAACCATATATACCGCAGCCTTGATTATCTGGGCCTCCTGCTTCTCCTTTTTGGCAAGCTGATAAATAGTACGAATTTGTTCGAGGGCATCTTTGTCAAGCCCTTTGCCTACAAGCTCGTCCACTGCCTTCCATTCTTTGGCATAATACTTCACCGGTGTTTGTCCGTAAGTGTGCATAGTTAATGATATAATAATGGTAATGATCAGATAGTAACCGAAGGTGTAGGCTATTTTCATCGTGTGAAAGGGTTGGTTTGTGATGAGCAGGATAAAGATACTAAAACGTCGCGGCGACAAAAGAGGCATTGAGCAGCCGGAAACCGTCATTCAGCAAACAACGTGCGAAAGCGTTGCCGTGCAGAAGTATAAAACATCTACATTGCCTCTTTTTGCAATATGAAGTATCTTTAAATGATGCTTTGGCAAAATATAACTAATTACTACTCTTCTTGAACGAATTTTATTTCTGAGTAACTCTATGCGTACGATCATGTTGGTGGCGGGGATCATTGTCGCGCTGGTTTTGGGAAAGCTGTTTATATTCTCCAAATCCGGTGAAGGCAAAGGCTCCGATGCGAAAAAAGGGGGTGAAGGTAAAGGGGCGAAATCCTCCGGCGGAGCAGTGCCGGTGAATGTGTTTATTGTAGGTAAGGAATCGATTGAAAACCAGATTTTTGCTTCGGGCACGGTGGTGCCCAATGAGGAGGTAAACCTGATGGCGGAAATTTCAGGCAGGCTGGTGAAACTCGATATCAAGGAAGGTTCATATGTGGCCAAAGGGCAGCTGATCGCGAAAATCAACGACCGGGAGTTACAGGCGCAACTGCAGAAAGTGGCTTATAACCAGGATTTGAGCAAAAAAATAGAGGCACGACAGAAGAAGTTGCTGAATGTGGAGGCCATCAATCTCGAAGAATACGATGTGACCTCCAACAATATACGTGTATTGGAAGCGGAGAAAGAAGTGATTGAAGCACAGCTTGAAAAAACGGAGATCCGCGCGCCTTTCAGCGGCCGGATCGGGTTGAAGTTTATCAGCGAAGGTGCATTTCTGGCTCCGGGTACGCCCATCGTAACGATCGTTCAGAGCAATCCGGTTAAAATAGATTTCACTGTTCCTGAGAAATACAGCCCGAGCATCCGGGTAGGTAGCACTGTCAATTTCAACCTCGACGGCGACCCGTCCACGTACAGCGCCAGGATTCTGGCCGTCGACCCGAAAGTGGATGAAAGCCTTCGCACATTGCGGGTACGGGCGCTCGCCAACAATCCCGAAGGCCGGTTTGTACCGGGCATGTTCGTGAAAGTGCTGGCGGACCTCGATGCCAACCGGTCGGCCATGATGATCCCGACGGAAGCCATTGTACCGGTTTTGAAAGGGAAAAAGGTGTTTGTCGTAAAAGGCGGCAAAGCACAGGAAGCCATGGTGACGACGGGCCTGCGTACCGACAAAAAGATCCAGATCATAGACGGGTTGCAGCCCGGTGATTCGCTGATCACCTCGGGCATTATCGCCATCAAACCCAACACAGCCGTGAAGGTCAACCTATGAGCATCTCAACCCTCTCCATCAAAAGGCCCGTTCTCGCGATTGTGATGAACCTGCTGATCATTTTGTTCGGGTTCCTGGGGTACAAGTTCCTGGGGATGCGTGAATTCCCCTCGATCGACCCGCCGGTGGTGTCCATACGTACCAGCTACACCGGTGCGAACGCCGACATTATCGAATCGCAGATTACCGAGCCGCTCGAAAAGCAGCTAAACAGCATCGAGGGTATCAAATCCATCAGCTCAACCAGCAGCCAGGGCACGAGCCAGATTACCGTGGAATTCGACATTGGCGTGGACATGGAGCGGGCTGCAAACGACGTGCGGGATAAAGTAGGTTCCGCCTCGCGTACATTGCCGCTCGATATCGACGGCCCACCGGTTGTTGCCAAAGCCGACGCGAACTCCGAGCCCATCATCGTGCTGACGTTCACGAGTAACAGCCGCTCGCACCTCGAGGTGAGCGATTATGCCGAAAACGTGATCGCACAACGCCTCCAGACGATCGAGGGTGTGAGTGAGATCCGCATCTTCGGGCAAAAGAGATATGCGATGCGGATCTGGATGGACCCCGTGAAAATGGCCGCATTGGGTATCACGACGCAGGATGTCAAATCGGCGCTCGATAAGGAAAATGTGGAATTGCCGAGCGGAAAACTGGCCGGCGACAATACCGAGCTCACCGTGAAAACGATCGGGCGGTTCCGCACCGAGGACGATTTCAATGAAATGATTATCAAGAACTCGGCTACGCAGACGATCCACCTGAAAGATATAGGCTTGGCGACGCTGGGGCCCGAGAACGAGGAAACCATCCTGCGCCTGGACAACGTGCCGATGATCGGCCTTGCGATATCGCCAATGCCGGGGGCCAACTACCTGAACATCGCCGAGGAAGTCAACAAGCGGATGGAGGCCATCAAAAAGGAGCTTCCCAAAGATTACAAGCTCGACACGCTGATCGACAATACCATTTTCGTAGAGCGCTCGATTGAAGAAGTAGGGGAAACGCTGCTGATTGCCATTGTGCTCGTAGTGATCATCATTTACCTCTTTTTCCGCGACTGGCTCATTGCCTTCCGCCCGCTCATTGATATTCCCGTTTCGCTCATTGGTACATTCTTCATCATGTACATTATGGGTTTCTCCATAAACGTGCTTACGCTGCTGGCGATCGTGCTGGCGACCGGGCTTGTGGTGGACGACGGTATCGTGGTTACGGAGAATATTTTCAAGAAAATCGAGCAGGGTATGAGCCCTATCGAAGCCGCTATCAAGGGTTCCAACGAGATCATTTTCGCGGTTTTATCGACATCCATTACGCTGGCTTCGGTGTTCCTGCCGGTGATTTTTATGGAGGGGTTTGTAGGAAAACTGTTCCGGGAGTTTGGTATCGTGATTTCCGCCGCTGTATTGATCTCCGCATTTGTATCGCTGACGCTGACGCCTATGCTGAATGCCTACCTGGTGCGCAAGACTCATAAGAAAAGTTGGTTCTACGAAAAGACGGAGCCGTTTTTTGAAAAGATCACCAACGACTACGGCAATGCATTGGGCAAATTCCTGCAAATGCGCTGGGTAGCTATCCCGCTGGTGGCCATAACGATGGGCATGATCTGGTTTTTTGGCAAAGACCTGCAATCGGAGCTCGCACCGCTCGACGACCGCAACTGGTTCCGGATTAATATGACGGCCCCCGAGGGTTCATCGTTCGAGTTTACCGACCGTTATGTCCAGGAAGTCGGTAATATGCTGATGGATTCCATGCCGGGGAAAAAGGGCCTGATGCTGATCACCTCGCCCGGAAACTCGGGCCTGGGTGCGGCCAATACCGGAAGTGGACGCATTGCGCTGGTAGACAAGAAACTGCGAAAAGAGTCGCAGCAGGAAATTGCCGACTATATCAATAAAAAACTCAAACAAATGCCTGATGCGAAGTCGTTTGTGGTACAACAGCAGACGATTTCGGTGGATTCGCGGGGCGGCTTGCCGATCCAGTATGTGATCCAGGCACCGGATTTCGAGAAATTGAGGGAATACCTTCCCAAATTCATGGAGGAAGTGTCGGAAGACCCTACTTTCGCGATTACCGACGTCAACCTGAAATTCAGTAAGCCGGAGATCCAGATCACGATCGACCGGGAAAAGGCGAAGTCGTTGGGCGTTTCGGTGCAGGATGTAGCGCAGACGATGCAGCTCGCATTCGCCGGGCAGCGGTTTGGGTACTTTACTATGAATGGCCGCCAATATCAGGTCATCGGCCAGTACGACCGCGCCAACCGCGACGAACCGCTGGATTTGAAAAGTATGTTTGTTAAAACGAGTACAGGCAGCCACGTTCAGCTCGATAACATTGTAAAAGCCGAAGAAGAAAGCAGCCCGCCGCAGCTTTTCCACTATAACCGTTATATGAGCGCAACTGTGCAAGCGGCACTTGCACCAGGCAAGACGATCGGCGACGGTATCGCCGCCATGGACCGCATTCGCGATAAGTTGAACGATGAGACGATCCAGACTGCATTGAGCGGCTCCTCGCGCGACTATGCGGAAAGCTCATCCAATACGATGTTCTCGTTCTTCCTTGCATTGGTGCTCATTTACTTCATCCTGGCTGCCCAGTTCGAAAGTTTTGTCGATCCTTTCATTATCATGTTTACCGTACCGCTGGCGATCGGCGGAGCGGTATTCTCGCTCTGGTTTTTCGATCAGACACTCAATATTTTCAGCCAGATCGGTATGATCATGCTCATCGGCCTGGTGACCAAGAACGGTATCCTGATCGTCGAATTCGCCAACCAGTTGCGGGAACAAGGCAGAAGCATTCAGGAAGCTGCATTGGAAGCGGCCACGTTGCGTTTCAGGCCTATTCTCATGACCAGTTTGGCCACTATCCTCGGTGCCCTACCCATTGCCATGGCACTAGGATCGGCCGGTAAAAGCCGGATGTCCATGGGTATCGTGATCATGGGCGGGTTATTGTTCTCGCTTGTCCTGACACTTTACGTTATCCCGGCCATTTACACGTTCTTCTCGCGCCCCAAAAACTTCGAGAAAATGAAAATGATCGAACGCGTGGCAAGGGATAGTGAACTGGAAGAACCAGCGCATTTCTGAGCGCGGGTTGACTATGCTGGTGAAGTTTGTTAACTTTATGTAAATAGTTATTCACCATGCAAGCGACGCAAAAAACGTCATACACGAATCTTCAATTGGAACTGCTCGAACTATATGCTCGGCAGGTAAGCGAGGAAGATTTGAAGAATATCAAGGAGCTGATCGGCGCATACTTCGCCGGTCGGCTTTCTTCGTTTGCCGACACTGCGTGGAATAAGAATGGCTGGACTCAACAGGATATGGAGAATATGTTGAACGAATCCAGCCAGTAATGAATGAAAATTGTCCTGGACACTAACGTCCTGCTCGTATCACTTCCCTCACATTCACAATATCACCCTATCTTTCAGGCATTAATGCGGAAGGACTACGATCTTTTTGTGACCAATGAGATGCTGATTGAATATGAAGAGCAAATTGGCCGACGATTGGGGGTAGAACGCACCGACTTAAGATTGAGGGAACTGCTGAATTTGCCTAATGTGCATGAGGTCGTGCCATATTATTTATGGCAATTGATAGATCAGGACCTGGACGATAACAAATTTGTCGATTGTGCCGTAAGTGCTGGTGCAGACTATCTGGTGACCAATGACAGGCATTTCGATGTACTGGCATCAATCGAATTTCCAAAGGTCAAGGCGATCAAAGCCCAGGCGTTTCTCGAAATCCTGAGTAGTTTATAGAGCAATATTTACTTAGATAACAAGAAACGAGGTCGGCAATACTGCCGACCTCGTTTCTTGTTATATGACGTAGTTCTTACAAAGAGAATTTCGCTTTGATCGCGTCTACGAAGTCGAGTTTTTCCCAGGTGAAGAGTTCAACTTCCACTTCTTTTTCTTCGCCATTAGCCCCCTTGAAGGATTTTTTAACGATCTCGTTCTTGCGTCCCATGTGGCCGTATGCAGCCGTTTCAGAGTAGATCGGGTTGCGCAGTTTCAGACGCTGCTCTACTGCGTACGGGCGCATATCAAAGATTTCACCGATTTTCGATGCAATAGCACCGTCGTTGTCAGCTACTTTCGAGGTTCCGTAGGTGTTCACATACAAACCGCAAGGCTCAGCCACACCGATTGCGTAAGAAACCTGTACGAGTACTTCGTCGCAAAGGCCTGAGGCAACCATGTTTTTAGCAATGTGGCGTGTCGCGTATGCCGCAGAACGGTCCACTTTGGAAGGATCTTTTCCGGAGAATGCACCACCGCCGTGGGCACCTTTGCCACCGTAAGTGTCAACGATGATTTTACGACCTGTAAGGCCTGTGTCACCATGCGGGCCACCGATTACAAATTTACCGGTCGGGTTGATGTGGTGCGTGATGTCGCCTGTAAACAGTTTTTGGAGTTCAGGCGTCAGTTTCTCTTTTACGCGAGGTATTACAATATTGATGATATCGCTTTTGATTTTCGCGAGCATCGCTTCTTCGCCATCGAAGTCGTCGTGCTGGGTCGAAACTACGATGGTATCGATACGCTGCGGTACGTTATCGTCGCTATATTCGATGGTTACCTGTGATTTCGCATCGGGGCGAAGATATGGGATCAGGGAAGGCTCGTTGTTACGGATATACGACATCTCCTGAAGAATCTTATGCGCCAGGTCGAGTGCGAGCGGCATATAGTTCGCTGTCTCGCGGGTTGCATATCCAAACATCATCCCCTGGTCGCCGGCTCCCTGCGCATTGGCTTTCGATTCGAAATCTTCTGCTGCTGCCGCACGGTCTACGCCCTGGTTGATGTCGGCGCTTTGGTCGTGGATGGCCGAAAGGATACCGCAGGAGTTGGCTTCAAACATGTATTCACTTTTCGTGTAGCCAATTCTCTTGATCACTTCGCGGGTGATTTTCTGGACGTCCAGATAAGTATTGGTTTTTACCTCGCCGGCCAAAACTACCTGTCCGGTCGTAACCAGTGTTTCGCAGGCCACCTTACTGTTGGTATCCCATGCTAAAAAATTGTCAATCAGTGCATCTGATATTTGATCGGCTACCTTGTCAGGATGTCCTTCAGATACGGACTCCGAGGTGAATAAGTATGGCATTGGAAACGAAATAAAAGTTAAAGAAAAGTTTAAATGTGTGATAAAATTACCTCATGAGAAGCTCTTCTATTTTCCTAGTTGAAGGCAAAAATAAGTAATCATTTAGATATTGACTTTGTGAATCGTATTGTTTAAGAATAATTTCCTCAATTTTATCAAAATTCAAACCTTTTTCCGGTCTGATCCTGTAAATGGTGTAGTTCAGGCCTTTAACCAATTCGACGAGCTTGCTGGCGCGTACAAGAAGGGGCTAAACCTACATATTTCTACCGCTGAATCAAATATTACCTCGCGAGCGGTGAACATTAACGTTTTTGCGGATCATAACAACAAAGCCGGCGTAACGAATCACGCCGGCTTTCCCGCTTAACTTAAATGCAGTTTATATCGTCAGATCGGTACATTCACATGGCGTTCCGCGTGATAGCTCGAACGTACAAGCGGCCCGGATTCAACGTATTTGAGTCCGCGTTTGAGGCCTTCTTCCCGGTAGTTATCGAACATTTCCGGCGTGATCCATTCGATCACCTCGTGGTGCATTTTGGTCGGTTGAAGGTATTGCCCCAAGGTGAGGATGTCGAGACCGTTGGCGGCCAGGTCGTCCATTGCTTTGTATACTTCGTCCTGCGTTTCTCCCAGACCCAGCATGATGCCCGATTTGGTACGCTGCCCGAATTCCTTGGTCCGCCTGATTTGTTCCAGACTGCGGGTGTATTTCGCTTGCGGACGCACCGCACGATACAGCCGTTCCACAGTCTCCATATTGTGGGAAACCACTTCCTGGCCCGCTTCGATCATGTGGATCAGCGCATCCCAGTTGCTTTTGACGTCCGGGATCAGCGTTTCGATGGTCGTTTCCGGCGTATTTTCCTTTACCTGACGAACGGTTTGATACCAGATTTCCGCGCCTTTGTCTTTCAGCTCGTCGCGGTTCACAGACGTGATCACAGCATGTTTGACCTGCATCAGCTTGATTGCCTCCGCTACGCGCCGCGGCTCGTCGGTGTCATATTCATTGGGGCGGCCGGTTGCTACGGCACAAAAACTGCAACTTCTGGTACACACATTACCGAGGATCATGAAGGTGGCCGTTCCGGCGCCCCAGCATTCTCCCATATTCGGGCAGTTGCCGCTTTCGCAAATGGTGTGGAGTTTATAGTTATCGACCAGTTGTCTTACTTTCCTGAACTCGGGGCCTGCGGGGAGTTTAACCCGTAGCCAATCGGGGCGTTTTCTGCGTTCCGACGGTATTACTGGCAATTCAATCATATTAATCTGAAATGGTAATTATCTTTTCTTACTTCCAAAATAAAGGGTCAGGTATCCGGATGTAAAAAAGGCCTTATTCTGCGCATCCGCCATAATCGTAATTTTTCTTGAAAATGCTTCGGCGATGATACCGACTTCGACGCCGGTCACATTGTCCCGGAATGCGCTCAGCTCAAAGCTCATCGCGGTTTTGATATGCAGGCCGGGTACTACTTTCGATTTTCCGAAACCCTGGAAAAAGCTGCCTGCGCCGATAATGTCACCCGCCCTGTTCGGATCAAACGGTTGC
The DNA here is from genome assembly GCA_001898145.1 of Dyadobacter sp. 50-39. Taxonomy (GTDB): domain Bacteria; phylum Bacteroidota; class Bacteroidia; order Cytophagales; family Spirosomataceae; genus Dyadobacter. The sequence continues at coordinate 72,126 of MKSR01000023.1, read as the reverse complement.
GTTGTTACGCGGCCGTCGGAACCCTGGTACTGTACCATGTAAGGCTTTTCGAACCCAAGCGAAGGGCCTGCCGCGAGGATCCCGCTGATCGAAATGCCTTCGTCGTCCTGCCGGCTGAACAGTGCTATTTCACGACCGTATTCGGGGCGCAGTACAAACAGATAGTTCTGTTTGCCGTACACCAGCCTTGCGCCCGTTACAAAATCCTGTGTGGAAAGTTCTTTCGGATGCTTCACATTCACGAGTTCGAGTGCCAGGTAGCGGTAGGCATTTTTTCCAAACATTTTGGATCCAATGGCCGACGACTGGCGAAATACCGCACCTCCGAGAATGCCGGAGTTGGTATTGGTGGTGATACCCACAGAGGTAAATGATTTATAAGTTTCCTCGGCGTCCTCATTCTTCACAGACCTGCGCTGAGCGTATATCTCTGTCGATAGTGCAAACAGAATAGCTACTGAAAGTAAAAGTTTTACACGCATCATATTATTATTATAAATTCCCTGTGAATGTGTATGTGTCGTATGAACAGTGAAAGTACAAAATAATAGCGTATGCTTCTGTATATCGACACCACTTTAACGGTTTTTTGTACATTTATGTTCTTTAAACGAAAAAAGAACCAAAAAAGCCTGCCGGTGGTCTCTAATGCGCTAAAATGCCGGTGGTTTGTTGCCTTTCTAATGTCCTTTTAATCAGTCTTCTTTGGTGAAAATCATTTATCAGATCGCTATTCAGGTTTTCGCATTTCTCATCCGGTTCGTTGCACCTTTCAATCATAAATTAAAGCTTGGAACAGAGGGTCGGAAAGGCCTGCTGGATCGCCTCCGCGCGTCGTTGCCGGCACAGGCGGCGGGCAGGCCGGTGGCGTGGTTTCACGTGGCATCGCTCGGTGAATTCGAGCAGGGTCGGCCCGTGATGGAAGCTTACCGGGATGCTTATCCCGGCCATTTTATTCTGCTTACCTTTTTTTCTCCTTCGGGTTACGAAATCCGTAAGAATTACAATGGCGCCGACCTGATCTGCTACCTGCCCATTGATACGCCTTCCAACGCACGGGAATTTGTGAGAATTATCAACCCGCGCATTGCCTTTTTTGTCAAATACGAGTTCTGGTTTAACTATTTACGCGAACTACGGAAGAACGGGACTTATATACTTTCCTTCTCCTCCATTTTTCGCCCTGATCAGATCTTTTTCAAGTCTTATGGCGGGTTTTTCAGGAGAACGCTGGGTTATTTCGACCATTTATTCGTGCAGAACCAGGCTTCGGTGGCATTGCTTCATGGCGCGGGCATTCCAAATGCCAGCATTGCGGGTGACACGCGTTTCGACCGTGTGCGCGCGATCGCGGCTAATGCGCGGGAACTGCAGGAAATAGCGCGTTTCAAGGGCCAAGGCCAGTGTCTAATCGCCGGGTCGATATGGGACGCGGATATGCAAGCACTTATTCCGGCGCTGAATGCATTGACTGGTAAATTGAAGGTGATCATTGCCCCGCATGAGATCAGGGCCGAGGAAATCGAAGGCTGGCGCGCTAAATTGAACGGTCGTTCCATATTGTATTCAGAAGTTGCCGCAGGCCAGAGTCCGGAGACCTTCGATTGTCTGATTATCAATAATATCGGTATGCTGTCGTCGCTGTACCGTTATGGCGATATGGCCTATATCGGAGGTTCATTCGGGGTAGGCTTGCACAACATCCTCGAAGCCGCGACATTCGGTTTGCCGATTGTTTTCGGAAACAAAAGCTATCACCGGTTTCAGGAGGCCGTTGATTTGATAGAAAAAGGAGGGGCTTTCGCTATCCCGGATTCCGCTGCACTGTTGCAGACATTGCAAGGGTGGGTGGATAACCCCGAGTCGGCTGATATGGCTGGCGAAATAAGCAGCGAATATGTAAAGTCAGGAACAGGTGCTACCGACCGGATTATGCGGAAAGTGCAAGAAGCAATGAGCTGACGGTGCATACCAATGCACCATCAGCTTTCGAAATATCAGGAGAATTCCTTCGCTATCAGATTGTCGAACAGGTAAGCCTGTGTGCCGAGCAAACGCGCTTTGGCACCCAGCTTCGAGATATGGATCGACAGCGGGTTTTTGAAGTCTGACAAGCAATATTTATTAATCGCCTGCTCAATGGGGTTGGAAATGAACGGCCCCGCTTCTGCCAGCAAACCACCCACGATAATCACTTCCGGGTTGAACAAATGCACTGCCGTAGCCAATCCCTTGCCCAGCTCCGTACCAACCGTGCTCAGCAGGTCGATGGAAAACTCGTCTCCGGCATGCACCGCTTCGATGATATGCGAAGTTTCAAGCAAATCGAGGTTGCCGTTTACGATCTGTTTGAGGATAGTTGCCCGGCCGCTGTTGATACCTTCCTTAGCCTGGCGGATCAGCGCGATGGCCGACGTAATCGTATCCAGACAGCCCACTTTTCCGCAATGGCAAAGCAGCCCGTCGGGTTTCACCTGGATATGCCCCAGCTCTCCCGCAAAGCCGGATGCTCCGTTGAAAACCTCTCCATTGATAATGATACCGAGACCTACGCCCCAGTCGATATTGATCGTCAGTACCTGTGATTTATCCACGGCATAGCCAAAGCGGTGTTCACCGATTGTGGTTGCCTTCGTATCGTTGAACAGGCAGACAGGAAGGTTAAAATGCTCTTTGAGGTACGTTACCAGCGGCACACCCGGAGGTGTCAGGTTGAGGTAAGTTAAATTAATACCCTGTGAAGAGTTGATCAGCCCGGGCATTGAAACGCCGATGCCCCACAATTTGCTGCGGCTGATATTGTTGGATTTCAGGAAATCATCGGTCGACGCGAAAAGTTCTTCCAGGAAGTTGGAGGAGTCATCAAGGCGTATATCAACTTTTCTTTTGAGGATCAGCTGGTTGTGCAGGTCAAATATGCAGAGCTGCGTATCATGGCGGTTAATGTCCATGATCAGGTTCAGGTACTTTTTTGCATTCAGCCCGTAGAGTACCGGTGGACGACCGGCTCTTGCGGGGCCGGTGCCGGTTTCCGCAATCCAGCCTTCCCGCATCAGGTCATTTACAATTCCGGTCGCGGACGGGATACTCGCATGGAACAACTTGGCCATTTTGTTAATGGAAGTGTCGCCCGATTGATATAGATGCAGCAGGAGGCTGCTTCTAATGCGATTTTTACGAATATCAATGACCGAACTCGGTTCTTCTGCCACTAAGTCCATTATGCGGAGTAAAAATAATTATAGGATGATGTTTTTAATTTTCTTTATGATTGGGTGTACTAATGTAGGAAATAATCAGAAAATTCGGGAGGGATTTTAAAAAATATTATTATTTGTTGTGAAATATTTAGCAGAACGGGCGATCGGCCAAACGTTTCTTAATTAGCAAAGCAGTCACAAACGGGGATTTTTAAGCTTGAAGGACATAGTTATACGCATCGGGATTAAAAAATCACGGAGGCTGGAAAACTACTTGTTTTGGGGCTGCTTTTGACTTCCCGGCCAATTTTTAGTGACTTCTGGCAAAGTCCTTTTAAATTCGCTGATTCCAAAACAAAGAGCAATGGGTTTAATAAGGGGTTTGGTGCTTCGTTCGACCGGTTCGTGGTACGACGTCAGGGACAGCAGGGACGGGCACATATGGCAGTGCCGGCTGAAAGGGAAATTCAAGGCGTTGGGCTTGAAAGTTACCAATCCGATCGCGGTCGGTGACTATGTCGACTTCGAGATAGAGAATGAAGGCGAGAACTTCGGTATTATCCACGAGATCGTGCCGAGGGAGAATTATGTGATCCGGCGCTCGGTGCATAAAACCGCTCATGCACACCTGATTGCCGCAAATGTGGATCAGGCGATACTGATCTGCACATTGGTGTTCCCGCGCACTTCACTGGGTTTCATCGACCGTTTCCTCGTAGCCATCGAATCGTTTCGCATTCCTGGTGTGCTGGTTTTCAACAAACAGGACCTGCTGAACGACGAAATGAAGGATTTCCAGGGCGAGCTGATGGAGCTCTATACCGGCCTGGGCTACCGATGCCTCGCCACCACTGCCTTGGCGAAGGAAGGCCTGAATGAGTTCAAAACCTTGCTAAATGGAAAGGTATCGCTGCTCTCCGGTCATTCGGGCGTGGGGAAATCCACGCTGGTGAATGCGATCGCGCCCAACCTGGATATCAAAACCCAGGAAGTTTCCACATTTGCGAACAAGGGCGTGCACACCACCACTTTCGCGGAAATGTTTGAGTTGGAGAAAGGTACATTTATCATCGATTCGCCGGGTATCAAAGAACTTGGGCTGGCCGATATCGAAAGGGAGGAGATCAGTCACTACTTTCCTGAAATGCGCGATTTACTGAACCAATGCCGCTTCAATAACTGCCAGCATATCAATGAGCCAGGCTGCGCGGTGAAGGACGCCGTTTCCGAAGGGAAGATCGCGCTGAGCCGTTTTGAGAGCTACCTGAGTATGATGGCAGGCGATGATAACCGGAAGTAATGAGTGAATGAGTGAATGATTGAATGAGTGAATGGGGGACGCGGGTAATGATGTATGTCAATGATGAATAATGTAGAACATATCGGGATTGCTGTTGCGGATCTTGTGGCGGCTGAGGTTGTTTATTCCGCGTTGCTTAATTCGGAGCCTTATAAGCGAGAGGCTGTGGAATCCGAGCACGTTGCGACTGTTTTTTTTAAGGTAAATCAAACCAAAATCGAGCTGCTGGAAGCCACCAGCCCGGATAGCGCCATTGCCCGCTTTATCGAAAAAAAGGGCGAGGGCATTCACCACATTGCCTTCGAGGTGGAGGATATTCTTGCCGAAATGGAACGCCTTCGCAATGCAGGATTTACATTACTGAATGAAGTGCCCAAGCCAGGCGCCGATAATAAACTCGTTTGCTTTGTGCATCCTAGAAGTGCAAATGGCGTGTTGATCGAGCTTTGTCAGGAAATACGATAACGCGCGTTAAAACGGAAGTCCGACGGCGATATTTAATATTAAATTCTCCTTTCGCCAAGCTTTGCTTCCGAAATTAATCTCGTTAAAAACCCAAGGATTTTTGTATTCCACAACACCTTCATCACTTACATTTTTGACCTCACTGACATACCACGGTTTCCTGAATGGTGTGGCGAGGTCGAGCCGGAAAATAAGGTAAGAGAAGTCGAGCCGCAGGCCGATGCCACCGCCGACGGCTACCTGTTTCAAAAAGTTATTACTGATCAGCGCGGTGCCTGGGTATCCGGCGCGTGTACTGTCGCCAAACGACCAGATATTTCCCGCATCCATGAAAATGGCTCCGTTAATGATGTTCGTGAATTTCATTCGAATTTCTGAATTGAATTCCATTCTGATGTCTCCAAAGCTCTGATAACCAAATAATTCAACAGAGGTCGTGTCCGCATGATGTGCACCGGGACCGAGCGACCTGGCCCTGAATGCTCTAATACCGGTACTTCCGCCTCCGAAATATTGCTTGAATAGCGGAGTCTGCATATTCTTGGAATTGCCGTAGGGCTTGATAGCCCCTAAAAGAATACGGTTTGCCCATTTGATGGAAGGAGTGATCGTGCGGTAATATCTTACGTCACCATCTAATTTAATGTATTGGAACACGGGCACGCCGAAGATCTCTCGCGGGATACTGTCAGCCTCCGCTTTCTTAGCGATCAGACCTAGCAGGTTGCCACCGTAGTCAATACCTCCGCTCAGCGCAAACTGATTTCTGGCAAAAGGTCTCGGTGTTGGCCGGTAGGAAATAGAATAATTAGACCCCATGATCAGGTATTTTGTTTCCAGTATCCTTAAATACCGGTCTACATCCAGGGGGTTCGTATCAGGATCGAAAATAATCTTGTCATAGGTTTCATAATTGATATTTCTCGGCTCCACAAAGTTGATGGAAATCGGGGTTAACGTGTGCTCTACCTCGGAGTTCTTCCGCCAGAGGTATGACCATTCGCCGCGAATTGACCGTGTTGTATAAAAATCACGCTGAATGCGGTTTTCATAGTTTATTGAAAGAATAGTCTTAGGCAAAGCCTGGCTTTTCTCCGGCCTGATCCTTACAAACGGGATGATAAACCTCGGAAAGGACAAGTCCGCTGAGGCCCCGTAACGGATGTACTCGTTTCCAATATTGTTGGAAGTGGTACGGCTGCCGCCCAACTGGACATCGAACCCGTAATAAGCTTTGATGGCCAGCATTTCGGCACCGCGGAAGAAGTTCCGGTGGCGCCAGGTCACGTCCAGCTGCGAGCCGCCGAGGTTGTTGGATTTCGTACTGGCCGAGAGTATCGTCTGCAACGACTTCTTCTTCATCGGAGCAAGGTCATAATGCACGTCCAGCAATGCGGAATCCGAGCGGGGCACAAGGTCGAAGCGGTTTTTGACGAAGCGGAAGTTTTGCAGGTTAATGAGCCGTTGAAGCGATACGTCGTGCATGGTATTGGTATACATATTCCCTCTCCGGAAGCCAATCGCGTCATAGAATATCCGGCGTTTGTAATTGTTGCCCGGATCGGTGACCGTAATTCCCCGGCGTAGCGGACTGCGCGTAGCAAGGCCCGTTGAGTCGTTCAGCGAATTTTCTTCTGTGCCTGTATTGACGTAAATGCGGTTGATAAAATATTGTTTCAAAGAAGTTTGAGCCGTTTCCTTTTTTACTTCCAGGAACAGGTTCACTTGCTGAGGGCCTAATGTGGAGTCGGCACGACCAATGGTGGAATCGACTTTTACGATCAGGTAATCCGGATTGAAATAATAATATCCCTTGCCTTTCAGCTCCTGGTCGATGCGCGTACGCTCGGTCGTGATTGCTTCCAGGCGGATGGGGTCGCCTTTTTTCAATAGTGTTTTTTGTTTGGCTAAAACAAGGTCGCGGTTAAACAGCGAGCTGTCGGGGACGACGTACTGAATGTCATTGATCACATAGCGTGGCATTACGTAGGCATTGTATTCCGTAATGGCGGTCCGTTTTCTTTTCTTTTTGCTTGGAACAATCCTCCCTTTCACGTTGGAGCGGTAGTAGCCTTCATTGTCGAGGTGTGCCACCATATTGGCCGCATTAATGTCGACAATGCGTTGTGTAGCATACCGGGGAGGCTCGCCGAGCTTTTTGCGGAACCAGCTCCGCAGCCCGCCTTCATCTTTCGGTTCGCCAATCCAGTAGTAAAACCACACTTTCCAGGGAAAGCCGAAAATCGTCTTGTTGGCAGGTGGTTTAATCAGGTCTTCCAACTGATCAGCTACGCCCGACACATTCGGTTTTGAAATCGTATCGGCCTGCACATTTACTTTATTGCCGACATAAATGCTCTGCCCCTCGGGTACATATCTATTGACCGAGCAGCTGCCCAGGAAAATACAGATCGCCAGTATATATCCTACATTACTTCTCATTGCGCTGCTTTTGGAAAATTTCGCGGAACAGGTCGTAGTCCGCCGTAATGATAAAACTCACACCGGTTTCGATGATAAAACCTTCCAGGATCGACTGGTACTGGTTTTTGCGGTAGCCCCGGAACATATACCGACCGTCCTTGCTGATCGAGTAATCAAGGGCGATATTATCGAACACCTCATTCGAATTGCCCGCATTGTTCCGGCTTTCCAATTCGAAATTCTTACCTACTGACACTTTGAGGCGATTGTTCAGGAATGCCTTGCTTAATCCGAGGTTTACATCCGTGCGTGCGCCGGTGGCCTGATCGGCAGTCGAGTTCACACCGATATTCAGGTCGACGCCTTTGATCAGATCCGAAGCCAGGTTGTTCAGCTGATCGCTCAGCAATTGGCTTACGCTCTGGCGGGCAACGGCTTCGGCACTGGACCCGACATTGAAGCCGGAAGTAGACTGATCGGTGATGAACTTGTTAGTGATCAGCAATGCAAATGCCTGTTTGTTGCTTTCCGACGGATTATTGATCATGTCGGTCCAGAATGTCTGGTTAATGATATCGTTCTTGATCTGCTCGTCGATAGAAGCGCCGGGAACGATCTTGAACGTGATATTAGGTGTTGAAAGATTTCCGGTAATCACGATCTGTACCTCGATAGGTATCTTGCTGGCACCCTGGAATTTGGCGGCAATGGAGCCGGGGTCTACCATTACTGGATAGGAAGCAGTGATATCCAAGTCCGCTTTCATAGGATCGCCTGTCCAGAGCAGCGTACTTCCCTTTTTAATCTGGAATTGCCTTTTCAGGATTTGCAGCGTAAGGTCGTAGGAGCCTTCGGTAAGGTCATAGGAGCCCAGGAGGAACAACTGGCCGTTCGGCGCGATACCTGTATTGAGCTGTGCATTTCCTTTAAGCCGGATATTGTCGCCGTTCAGTTCATCGATCACCACTTTGAACTCCGATTTGTCATCCACATCGATATCCAGCGAAATTTGTGACGCAAAATCGACGACTACATTCTGTGCTGCCTCCAGGGAATCCTTTTTAGCGACTTGCGTAGAGTCGCTCATATCCACAAACTCAATCACCCCTTTGGTAGCGTCGCCTGCTTCGGTGGCGTCGCTGGGCATTACCACAGTGATATTGCTGCCGGGATCTACCTTCACGTTGCCGTCAATCACGGATTTCGCACCCTGCCCTTTGACCGTCAGGTTGGCGTCGATATTGGCTTTGCCAAAGAACAGTTCATTCTGTTTCTGGGTGGAATTGAGAACGTTAAAATTCTTAGCGGAAATAGTCAGGTTATAGCCTACGTCAGGCAGCTTGGCAATGTTCACATTGCCATTAATCTTCATCGCCTGGTTCAGCGAATCAGTCACCGTGAAGTTATTGAAATTAATGTTCTGGCCGTTGAACTGGATCTTTTGTCCGGCCAGCGAGTACCGTGCACCCAACTGCGTCGCATTGAAGGCCACGTTGTCGAAACTGATGGCCCCGTTGAGCTTTGGACTTTCGGTCGCGCCGGTAATGTTGATATCGCCCGTGAGGTTGCCTTCCGCGCGTTTGAGTTCTCCAAAGCTGAATGCTTCAATCGTTTTGGCGCTGAGCTTTTTCAAATCCATTTTGAAATCCATCGGGCTCTCGGATTTCAGGTTGTAACTGCCCCTGATGCTCACATCATTCTGATCGTTCACCAACGACATCGCGACGCGTATCAGATTCTCGGTTTCATTGGTCGATTTCAGCGAGAGGTCACCTACCGGTATTTTGGTTACGGCCAGGTTGTTGATCGTCAGTTCACCCGTATACACCGGTGTGGTCATGTAATCGCTCAGCAACACTTTCCCATTCAATGTCCCCGTTGCGAGAGTCGAGTCGAGCGTAGCGATTTCGATCAGCGGGCCAATGGAAATGTTGGACATGGTAATGTCGAGCGGGCTATTCGGCGCTTCCGAAGTGGAGTTGATTTTGATAGACTGCCCGTCGTTACTGATCGCGAAATTCTTCACATGTACGCTGTCGGATGCATATTGGACGTAACCTGACGAATCGGTTTGCCACTTGTCATAATTCAGCAATACGTCTTCAAGCAGGTTGAGGCGGTACTGATTGTTGTTCACCGCCAGATTACCTTTCACCGCGTGGCGCTCGGTATTCACTGAGTCGCGCACTACGAAATCGAACCTGACATTATTATTTACGATCTGGCTTGCAAGCGAAGCATTCTGCATCCTGAAACCGCCGCTATTCAGCAAGCCGATATTGGCATTCAAGGCTGCATTGGCTTCCACCGTGCTGAAATCTACCGACGCGCGCTCCACGATGGTACTGTCGTAATTGATCATCGGAACGCTCAACCGCGCCACCAGCGACGAATCTTTCTGATTATCCATTTGCGCACGCAGCTGGATTGTCTTCATCTCCCGAATTCCAGGGACGAAAATCTGTATGGCCGGGTGGTTGGTAAGCGTAGCATCCAGGGCGAAATTGACCGGTTTGGTAACTTCCTTGTAAGTGAGGTCAGGTGATTTGAAATGCTTCCCTACCTCGGTCAATATCGCGTCACCAAGCTCTGTATAGGAGTACTGGCCGGTCATTTTGGCGCTGAGAAATGGCGATTGGATGTTAGCCTGCTTGCCCCCGCTCGAATCGGTCAGCTGCACATTGATATTGGAGATACCTACCGGCCTGCGGTGATGCGTAAGCACCAGGCTGTCGACGTTCACAGTACCCAGTGGATTCTCGGGATTGGTAGAGGGCATATCGACCTTTATACTGCCTTTCACCTGCAACGAATCGGCGTACAGATTCAGGGCCGTAAGATTCAGGTTGGTCACATCCAGGTCTGCTTTCACCGACGGGTATTCTTTCGAAAGATCGGCCTGTGCATTCAGATCGAGGTCAATATTCCGGTCGCCCATATTGGCCGAAATATTGGCCAGGCCATGGTCCACGTCTCCTTTCAATCTCAGGTTTTGATATACATAACCTTTGATATCCGCGCTCTCGATATTCCCGTCCAATCGCGCTTTCATCGTTTTCGGCGCATATCCGGTACCCTCCACTTCGGTACGGAGCGTCAGTTTGCCCATTTCGGTTGGCGGCTGTTTGGTGAGCTTGCCGAGGTCAAATTCCGCTAATGTCAGTGTGCCGTTATATTGTGCACGCAGGCTGTCGGTAATGTTTTTGAGATTGCCCGAAAACGTTCCGGTGCCGAATGAAGTGTTGATGGTCGTCGCCAGCGTGAGATTTTCCATTGATCCCTTCACTTTACCGGAAATCCTGACCGCCTCAGGCAGTTCGATCGATGCCGGCACTGCGCTGTCAGGCAGCATTTTAAGCATATCAGCCCTGGTGGAGGATATTTCATTGATATTTAAATCCATATCCAGCTTTTCCGCATCGGGCAAACCTCTGAGGCGGCCGTCGGCGCTGAGAACCGTACCGTCGAGCATGGTAAACCGGGCCTTCGAAACAAGCATGTCGTCCACCGATCCGGTAATTTGTCCCGTACCTTTCACGACACCGTTCGGCTCTTTGTCGAATGGCGGGGTTTTGGCCAGATCAGGTGCGAGCAGGAGGATGTCTGCAAAGGCAATGCGGCTGTCGGTGAGCCGGAGTTTCAGCTTTACCTTGCCAATATCATTGGTGAGCTGGTCGAGATTCTTGTAGCGCAGGCTCAGCTCGTCGCGTAAAAGCGTATTCGGTGTTTTGAGGTACAGGTTGCGGAGGTAGGTCTCCTGGTCGCCGTAAGCAAAATCGGTACGCAGTGCGTCGAGGCGGAAGCCGCTTTTGTCTTGGAATGACGCCGATTTCAATGCGCCCGCGATGTTTTCGGGGGAGAACAGGAAATTCCGTAAATCTATATTCAGGTCTTTGATGTTGAGGTGTGCGTAGTCGAGCCCTTTGGCCACGGCGGGTGAATTGAAATCGTCGTAGCGGATGGCATTATCTTCCAGTTTGATCTCGCCTACTTTGACGTACCAGCCCGGCGCGGATGCTGGCGGAGCACTGGTATTAATGCTGTCTTTCTTTTCGGCATTTGTTTTCGGTTTTTTAGCAAATTCGGCAAAAAGCGACATGTTTTGCAGCGAAACATTCCGCACGTCCACGCGCTGCCCGGCCATGGAAATGTTGTTCACATGCCCGGCCATTTTACCGACAGTCACCCCGTTTTTCAATCCCGAAACTTCGTCGTCGAATTGCCATTTGAACTGTTGGATATCGACATCGCCCACCTTAATATCCAGTGAGTCGGCTGGATCGGGCTTCGGGTCCGGACCGGCTGCCGCCACTTCCAGCGCAGGGTACATTCTCAGTTTCACCTGGCTATTGTGCAATGCGGTGGTGGTGAGATGATATTGCGAAATGGTAGGATTGAACTTGTCGAATTTCACAACCGCTGAATCGATATTGCCCGAAGCATCGGTACCGATCACGGCATCACGGTAGGAGAACCGCACTTTTTTAAGCGAAATCTGGTCCAGCCGCATATTCAGCGGTTTGGATGGGGTGGTGTCTACCACCGTCGTGTCGCCGGCAAATGCGTTGACTATAAATTGGAAATTAAAAGTAGTATCGGGTAAAACGCGGTTGATATTGGCATTCACTTCTTCGAGTTCCACTTTGTTGATGCCAATGTCGCCTTTGATCAGGCTGTACATGTCCAGGTCAACGTACAGGCGCTTGCCCGCCACCAGGGTGTCGCCGTGCAAATCTTCGAGATAAACGCCTTCGAGCAATACCCAGTCGGGAATATCGAACCGGACTTTCTCGATATTGACTTTAGTTTTGAGTTTTTTACGTAAAAAGGAATTTGCCTGGGACGTTAAAAAATTCTGGCCGAACGGCGTCTGGATACCCCAGATCAACACGCCAACCAGAATTAAAACTGTCAGGATTATTATGGCCAATACTTTGAGTGCTTTCTTCATCCCAGGCTGTTTTCCGCCTTATCTCGGCGTTGAAAATGTCGGTTTTATCTTTTAAACAGTTCGACGTTCACATTGTCATTCACGGTCAATGCGGATTTGATCGTAACCGGCTTTTTGTCCTGGCTGTTCAGTTCGACCAGCTTGGTAGGATACAATATCCCGTACGCGGATTTGGCGTAATCTGATAAATCGGTAGTAGTTTCGATACCGCCCTGGTTCATTTTCTGACGTACCAGTAAACCCGACTTGGCATCGAAATAGAGATTATACTTTACGCCTTTGCCTTGCAACTCTACATTGTTCACCTGCACTCCATTAAGCGTTTCGGTACCAACTGTCGTTGCTATCAGCCCGCGATTTTTATAGTCGATGAACGGAACAAGGTTGTCGTACAATTCCATGCGCATATTCTGCTGTTCGGCCTGGCTCAGGTCTTTCGTATCCACTCTCTGTCCGATGGGAACCTTAATCCACCCCTGATCGCCCTTCACCGTGTACACGAAGCTGCGTTTCATGATGGTTTTGTTCTTGTAAATCGATTGCTCCGGTATAGAAGCCGTGATTACCGCATTGTAGGGAGTAGCCGCCGCCGCGGAATAGCTTCTGTTCAGGTTGTAGGATTTTACACCGTCCCAAAGCGCCTTACCGCCCGTTGCTTTATAAAACTGGGAGAATATGGAATCAGCGGGCAATTTCTGTGCGTACGAGCCAGCCGTTACAAGGAGCATTGCGGCCAGCAGTCTGAGTTTTTTCATTTGTATCAATTTTTTGTTTAAAGTTTGAGACCGTTTTCCGGTATCCGTTTGTCCGGAAGTTCGGTTTTTAGATCACTTTGCGTGTTCGGGGTTTAAATAAGTAAAATTAATCGACTCCTGAGGCAGCTATTTGCAAAAACCGTTCCACAAGTGCCGGTGCGCTTTAAAATGACGCCTGGCGCCTGTTATCTAATGATTTGGAACTGCTTGTAAATGAAAAGGAAGGGCCGATAAGACCCTTCCTTTTCACATATATTAACAATTTCTGACAGACAGATCAGGCATCATCCCCGCTTGCGGAAATTTTGCCGAACCTGTATTGGAACGTCACATTCACGAGGCGGTTGGTCTGATGCCAGTTCGATGACTGCGAGTAAGTTTCGGTATTGAGCTGGCTCCTGTAATTCCGGGATAGGAAAATATCCTGTACATTGAAGGAAATGGTCGCCTTCTTTTCGAGCAAGTCTTTGCGGATGCCCATATTGGCAATGAAAACGCCGTCGCGCGTGCCTTGTGCGATCGCCCTCGGGCCCTCGTAATTCACGTAGGCAGACGCCCGGAAGTCGGCCGGAAGCGTGATGAATGCATTGAGGTTACCGGAGTAGCTCCACGTGCGGTTATCGATGTTCGCGATGGCGGAAACCACTTCGCTGCGGAAAACGCGACCGCTGCCGTTAAGTTTCAATACATCACCAAATAGCTTCTGCGAAAAATCGGTCTCAAAACCATAGGAGAGTTCGCGGCCCACATTGTCGTACCGGGTGAGCGAAACGCCTGCTGCATCGATCGTGCGGATCTGCGTAATGGCATTGTTGGAGTAATCCATGAAAAGCGAAGGTCCCCAGCCGCCGTTTGCCTCGTAGTTGGAATAACCCATTTCGGCTTTGTGCGTAAACTCCGGACGCAGGTTCGGGTTACCGGTTTTGACGTTGCGCGGGTCGGAAACGTCGGTGTAAGGGTTCAGCCAGTCGGCTTCGGGGCGCTGCACGCGGCGGCTGTAATTCAGTTTCACCTGCGAGGCTTCGCCAAGCTTGCGCGTCACAGCAAAGGACGGCACGAGCGTAAGGAAATGCACGCTGAAATCCTGATTGCGGCTGATCTGGTTGATATTCTGGTTGTAATCCGTCACACGCAAGCCCGCCCTGACACCCCAGAGATCGTTTTTTTGCGAGAAAGTCATAAACCCGGTGTAAGTAGCGTCCTTATAGCCGAACACATTGCTGATGTTATTGTCGAAAACGTAGCTGTTTGTCTCGCGGTCGAGGTTGTAGAACGCGTTCACATTGTCGTTTGCGCTGCTGCGGGAACGCACACCGGCTTCCAGGGTCGCTTTCGGATTAATCGGCCATGTATAGTCCGCATTCAGGAAGAGTGAATGGCGGTTATTGTTGCGCAGGTTTTGCTGGTTGCGAATGAGGCTGTCGATGGTGCTTTCCTGCGAGAAATAGGATTCGCCGTCGGATCCGCCGAGCGAGTAGCTCGAATTGAAATTGAGCTGATGGTCCTTTTCGGCAAATTTCAGGCGGTAATCGAGGTTGAAATTGACATTGTCGCCATTGCCTTTGCTGTTGTTCAGGCGGCGGAAGCTCTCCGACATCACTCCTGATGCCAGCGTTGTTTCATTGAGGATATTGCTGTAATTGCGGCTGTTATCGCGGGAATAGTTCACGCCGGCTTCAATGGAGTTCTTGTCATTGAAATCATAATTAACCCCCACGCGGCCGAATGCATTCTTGCCTTTGTTGCCGCCGGTGCCGTCCTGCTGCAAATGGGAGGTCGATTCGCTCACGAAATTGTCGCGGTTCAATGTCCTTTCCCAGGTCATGGCGCGCGTTTGCCCGCTGAGCGAAGCATTCAAGCCAAACCGGCCCGCCTTATAGCTCAGGTTGCCCGACGCCGAATTGTTGTTTCGGTTGCCGATGCTTAGCCGCGCACCGCCGTTCATGCCGCGGATTTTTGTCTTTTTGGTAATAATGTCGATCACCCCCGATGCGCCTTCTCCCTCGTATTTCGCGGAAGGCGTTGTCATCACATCAATCCGCTCGATCAGGTTGGCGGGAAAAGATTGAAGGATCGTGGGAAGGTCGCTGCCGTAGAGGTTGGACGGCTTGCCGTCGATGAGTACTACCACATTGCCTTTTCCGCGGACTTGCGGGTTACCATTTTCATCGAGTGAAACGGCCGGTACTTTTTCAAGTAGGTCGCTCACATTGTTACTGGTGGCCAGCATATCCTTACCGATATTGACGATTTTCTTGTCGATATCGTCCACGATCATCGTTTTTTCTCCTTTTACCACCACTTCGGCAAGCTTCTGAGCCTCGGGCTGTACGGTAATGTTGCCCAAATCGAGCAGGCTGGCTTCGGCCGCCAGTTTAACATTTGGCTTGTAGAGCGTCTGATAGCCCATATTGGTTACGCGCAGCAGGTAATTGCCTGGTGCAACTTCGGCAATGGTAAATGCCCCGTTTTCGTCCGCCATGGCTCCGTTCACGAGCGACGAATCCTTGGGCATCAACAGCGCCACAGTAGCGAATGCTACTCCTGCGTTGCCCGGGCCTTCCACGATTTTACCCACAAGCTTGCCGCCGAGCGCACGCTGTGATTTTGTATGATTCACAGGAAGCGGGCGGGTATCAGGATTTGCGAGAAGGAGGTGTGCAGGTAAAAGTAGGGCAAGACTGTTAAAAAACAGAGTTCTTTTCACGGGTATAGGATTTTAGATTTTATTAGGAGTTAAGCGGGGCAAAAATGCGCGTTGCCATCGTAAAATGTAACAAAATCAAGCCATAAGACTTTAAAGAGTACAAAGTTACAAGTAATAATGGTAACGTACCCTTTTTTGAAATAATTACATGAAATTATAAAAAATTAAAGATTGGCAGTATTTTAAAATAGGAATACGATAAATTGCAACATTTTTAAATAATTTTAATAAATACCGGATTCCTACTTCCATGAAACGTTTTCTTTTCGGATTGATCTGTTGTGTGCTCGTGCACTCAGCGTTTGCACAGATCAACGTAATCCCCAAACCCACTCAGGTCCTCACTGCCAAAGGCGCCTGGACGCTCAAAGCAAAAACCAAGGTCGGCGCACCTGCCGATGCCAAATGGTCGCACGTGGCGGACATGCTGGCTTCCCAGTTAAGCAAAGCCACCGGTCAGTCCGTGGCCACTGTCAAAGGCAAGGGTGATATTTCACTTGTGCTCTCCTCGGATACCAGCCTCGGCGAGGAAGGCTACCGTTTACTTTCCACCCCCAAGGGTGTGACAATCCAGGCGCAAACCGCCAAAGGGGCATTTTATGGCGTACAAACGCTGCTGCAATTGCTTCCTGCAGAAGTTTTCAGCGAAACGCCCGTAGCAGGTGTGAAATGGACCGTTCCGTATGTTACGATTAAAGACATGCCACGCTACGCCTACCGCGGATTGATGCTCGACGTCTGCCGTCATTTCATGCCGGTTGAATTTGTAAAAAAATACATCGACCTGATCGCGCTGCACAAGCAGAACCAGTTCCATTGGCACCTGACCGACGACCAGGGCTGGCGTATCGAGATCAAGAAATACCCCGAACTGAAAACGATCAGTTCGAAACGCAAAGAGACCATGAAAGGCCATTACCGGGATCAGAAATTCGACGGAAGGCCTTACGAGGGTTTTTATACCCAGGAGCAAATCAAAGAAGTGATCCAATATGCCGAGGACCGCTTTGTGAATGTGATCCCTGAAATTGAAATGCCCGGACATGCACTTGCGGCTTTGGCGGCTTATCCCCAGCTGGGCAATAATCCCGACAAGATTTACGAGGTAGGGACCAAATGGGGTGTTTACGACGATGTTTTTATGCCTCGCGAAGAAACTTTTAAGTTTCTGGAAGACGTGCTCACCGAAGTGATCGACTTGTTCCCGAGCAAATACATTCACATTGGCGGCGACGAATGCCCGAAAGTGCAGTGGAAAGAGAGCCGTTTTGCCCAAAACCTCATCCAGAAGGAAGGTTTGAAAGATGAACACGGCCTGCAAAGCTACGTCATCAAGCGGATCGATAAATTTATTACGGCAAAAGGCCGCCGGATGATCGGCTGGGATGAAATTTTGGAAGGCGGGCTATCGCCTAATGCGACGGTGATGAGCTGGCGCGGAACCGAAGGAGGCATTGCCGCTGCGAAGGAGCGCCACGACGTGATCATGACGCCTGGCGGCTTCTGCTACCTCGACCACTATCAGGCCGATCCTAAAACACAGCCTGTCGCTTTCGGCGGATTCACTGATCTGGCGAAGTCCTACTCCTTCGAACCCACTCCTGCGGACCTCTCGGCCGAAGAAGCGAAGCACATTCTCGGTGTGCAGGGCAATGTGTGGACCGAATACATGAAAACGCCCGCTTACGTACAATATATGGTATGGCCCCGCGCCACCGCATTGGCCGAAGTAGGCTGGACTTCCAAAGAAGGTCGCAACTTCGAAGACTTCAGCAAACGCCTCGAAATCCACAAAAAGCGCCTGGACTTTCTGGGTGTGAATTACTTCGGCGCTCCCACGAACGACAAGTTCGAATACGTGTGGCCGGAGAAAAAGTAGGTCTGTTACTTTGCACATTTGAGAAAGCATCCCGCGGGGCGGGGTGCTTTTTTTGGTTATATTTGTTTACACAATAATGCAAACTCGAATGGAACCTCGGATCATAGCAAAGGATAAAGCGAAACGTGTTAGTAAGGAAGATGTAAATCAAGCTGGACAAAAACTCACGGCTATGGACGTCGCAGAGAGTATTAGGAGGGGACTCGCAGAGGTAAAGTTGATTGAAGAAGGAAAGGTTAAACCAAAGAATATAGATGACCTGTTGAACGAGCTATGAAGTCATACCCACACCTAACTTTGAAAAGGAACTTAAAAAGCTTAATAAGAAATATCCGTCTATTCGGACTGATTTAGCGCAGTTAGTCAAAGAACTTCGCGAAATACCAAAACTCGGGTCCGAAGTTTATAAAAACTGTTACAAAATCCGTTTCGTTATCAAAAGTAAGGGAGCAGGCAAAAGCGGGGGTGGCCGGCTAATCACCCACGTCAAGATCGTGGATAAACGTATTTTCCTCATCAGCATCTATGACAAATCCGAAACCGTGTCGATCACTGACAGTCGTTTGAAAAAACTGCTCCAAGACCTAAAATAAAAATCCCCCACCCACCTCCCCCTTCCTGCGAAACATTCTATTTTTGCAGGATGTATAAGATTCTGATCTCCCCTATACTTTTCCTGTTTGACGCTGAACGCATTCACCATTTCGTGTGCGAGATGCTGCATTTTGCGTTCAAAATCCCCTTTGTGCCGCAGATCATGCGTGCGATGTATACCTACGAACATCCCGATCTGGTACAGGAAGTGGCTGGTTTGCGGTTCCGCAACCCGGTAGGATTGGCTGCGGGATTTGATAAGAATGCGGAAATGGTGGATCAATTGGAAGCGTTGGGCTTCGGCTACATTGAAATCGGTACGGTGACGCCCCGGCCTCAGCCCGGAAATGACAAGCCACGCCTGTTCCGCCTCAAAAAGGATAAGGCATTGATCAATCGGATGGGTTTCAACAATAAAGGTGTGCAGGTGGCCGCAGCGAAACTGGCAAAGCGGAAATCCAAGATCCTCGTGGGGGGCAACATCGGCAAGAATAAGGATACCCCCAACGAGCAGGCATTGAGCGATTACCTGATTTGCTTCCGCGAACTTTTCGACGTGGTCGACTATTTTGTAGTGAATGTAAGCTCGCCTAATACGCCTGGTTTGAGAGATTTGCAGGAGAAAGGCCCCCTGACGGAAATCCTGAAAGAGCTGCAAACGAAGAACAAAGAACGCATCAGCCCCAAACCAATCTTTTTGAAAATTGCGCCGGATCTTACGACAAGCCAGCTGGACGATATTATCGATATTGTGAAGGAAACGGGCATTGCAGGCGTCATCGCAACCAATACGACGATCAGCCGCGAAGGGCTTGTAACCGATCAGGCGGAAGTGGTACAGATAGGGGCGGGCGGACTGAGCGGCGCGCCGCTTACACATCGCTCGACGGAAGTAATTCGTTACCTTTGTGAACAATCCAATCATGCATTTCCCGTTATCGGAGTCGGCGGCATCGCTACTCCCGGAAATGCTTTAGAAAAAATAAATGCAGGTGCCGGCCTGATTCAGCTTTATACCGGCTTTATTTACGAAGGGCCCGGTGTGGTCAGCAGAATCTGCAAGGCATTGGTCAGGAAGTAATATCATAAACACAGCACTTCACGCATTCCCCGGAATTGAAATAAATGTCAGTCAACAAGCCAAGAGGTAACACACAACGCCAGAAACCGGAGGAGGCCACGGCTCCCCGCTTTCGTGTATCCCTCGATTGGGAGCACATTTTCACCAGCCCGAAGAATACGTTGGCCTGGGGCACATTCTTCATCATCCTGGGATTAATCCTGGAAACGTCGTTTTTCTCCTACATTATTACCGGTCTTTCCGACCAGAGCGTGCTGGATGGCCTGGGGCATCAGTCGATCCGTGATGCGGGCCGGCAAACCCGTAACTTCCTGGGCGTACTCGGCGCCGTAGTGTCGCATATTTTTGTATACCGCTGGTTTGGTCTCGGGGCATTGCTATTGCCGCTGGTACCCTTCATTGCGGGTTGGAAAATGGCTTTCGGCAGGGAAATAGTGCCATTGAGCAAAGCAACCAAGGAAGTAATCTTCTTCACACTCTGGCTAAGCGTGCTGATGGGCTATCTCGTGCTCATGAGCAACACGGAGAATACGCTCAGCTTCCTTTCGGGCGGCATTGGCTATCTGGTAAACGTTACGCTTTTCGATTGGCTGAAATGGGGGAGTGTGCTGCCTATCCTGTTCGCTTTGTTCGTATTCGCGGTGTTCTTTTATGATGTCCGGGATAAATATGAATCGTGGCAGGCGAAGCATGCCAAACCGGAACCTATGCCCGGTGAAGCTCACGACGACACGCTTCCTGTGACGGAGCCTGCCGGGGCAGTTGCGCCGGAAAGTACATTTGTATCAGTCGTGAACGACACTTATGATGATGAGGTCCTGACCTCCGAAGAAGTGCCTGACTCCGAACTGGAAACGGAAGCAGAAGCTCCGCATGTGGCGCCGCACCCGGCGGTGATATTGCCGGTGGTACCGGCGACGCCTTCCGTAGCCGCGTCGGCGAGCATCGAGCTGCCGGTAATGCCGATGGAAGTTTCGGCTGTGCCTTCGGAGCCGCTGCTGGAACTGGAAGTGGAAGATACCACCCAGGTGAAGGAGACGGAAGAGGAATTTGAAGACGAAGACGTAAATGCGTCGATATTGCGTGAGTTCGGCCAGTATGACCCGATGCTGGATTTGCCGTCGTACCATTTTCCGACGATCGATCTGCTGAATGAGGTTTACGAAAACCAGCATGAAAAAGTAAGCCAGGAAGAGCTGGAAAGCAACAAGACGAAGATCGTCGACACGCTGGGCAGTTACGGCATTAATATATCCAAAATCAAGGCGACGATCGGACCGACGGTGACGCTTTACGAGATCATCCCGGAAGCAGGCGTTCGGATTTCGAAGATCAAAAACCTGGAAGGCGACATTGCATTGAGCCTTGCCGCGCTGGGTATCCGGATCATCGCCCCGATGCCTGGGCGGGGTACCATCGGTATCGAAGTGCCTAATAAGAACCGAGAGACGGTTTTCGCACGTTCGGTACTGGCGAATGACCGTTTCCAGAAATCGACGTACGATTTGCCCATTGTTTTGGGTAAAACCATTTCAAACGATATCCACATTGCCGACCTGGCGAAGATGCCCCACTTGCTCATGGCGGGTGCTACCGGGCAGGGAAAGTCGGTGGGCTTGAACGTCATTCTGGCCTCTTTGATCTACAAAAAGCATCCGGCTGAACTGAAATTCGTGTTGGTAGACCCCAAAAAGGTGGAACTAACCCTTTTCAACAAACTGGAAAGGCATTTCCTGGCCAAGCTGCCGAATGCAGAGGAGGCGATCATCACCGACACCAAAAAGGTGATTTTTACACTCAATTCCCTGTGTATCGAAATGGATTCGCGCTACGACCTGCTGAAAGAGGCCGCGGTACGGAATTTGAAAGAATACAACGCGAAGTTTGCAGCGAGAAGGCTGAATCCTGAAAAAGGGCACCGTTTCCTGCCTTACATCGTACTGGTAATCGACGAGTTGGCCGATTTGATGATGACGGCCGGCAAGGAAGTAGAAACGCCGATTGCACGTCTGGCGCAGCTGGCGCGTGCGGTGGGTATTCACCTGGTGGTGGCCACGCAGCGGCCTTCGGTAAAGGTTATCACGGGTCTGATCAAAGCCAACTTCCCGGCGCGTCTTTCGTTCCGCGTGACGTCGAGCATCGACTCGCGGACGATCCTGGATATGGGTGGCGCCGAACAGCTCGTAGGGCAGGGGGATATGCTGCTGGCGATCAATTCGGAAGTGATCCGTCTGCAATGTCCTTTTATCGATACCCGCGAGATCGAGGATATCTGTGAGTACATCGGCGGGCAGCGCGGCTACGACGAGGCTTATGCATTGCCGGAATACGAAGGTGAGGACGCAGCGGAAGGCAAGGCGGACCTCAATCCGGACGATTTCGACAGTTTGTTGCCGGATGCAGCCCGACTGATTGTTACCCATCAGCAAGGCAGCACGTCGTTGATCCAGCGCAAAATGAAGCTTGGGTACAACCGTGCGGGCCGCATTATGGACCAGCTCGAAGTGCTGGGTGTGGTAGGGCCGTTTACCGGAAGCAAGGCCCGTGATGTGATGTTCCACGACCTGAATATGCTCGAAGAACATCTACGGGTAATGGGCGTAAGCTAGGCCCGCCGCATTAAACCATTGCGGTTTTGTAGAGTCTAAATTTGAAATATTTCACTTAAAACCCCGTTTTTATAAACTTAGTAAGCATTAAATAATTGAATATGAGAAATTTGAAGAAAAGTGCTTGGTTGCTGGCGGTAGTGACGATTTTCCTTTTGAAGCCATTTGCCTCGCATGCGCAGGGCGACAAGAAATCATCGGAGATCCTCAATGCCATGAGCAGCAAGTACCAGAAGATCAAATCCTTTAAGGCTCTTTTTACCTACATTACCAAAGGTGAAAAGCCGTTGAAAGGAGAAGCGACCGTGAAGGGCACGAAGTTTCGGTTGAAAATGGCAGGTCAGGAGATCTTTAACGACGGTAAATTGATGGCAACCTACATTAAGGAAACCAATGAAGTGAATTTGCAGGACTTCGATCCCACGTCCGGCGGCGACCTCGACCCGACGAAAATCTACACCGCCTACAAAAAAGGTTTCAAATCGGCTTTCGTGAAAGAAAAGCAGGAAGCAGGTAAAGCGGTGGAAGTGGTAGAGCTGACTTCGACCAACAAAAACAGCCAGGTGAATAAAGTGCAGATCGAAGTGAACAAGGCTGATAAATCGATCAGCAGCTGGAAGATCTTCCAAAAGAACGGTCAGGAAGTAACCTATAAGGTAGACCAGTTCGTGGCTGACGTAAATGTGGCCGACAATTTCTTCGCTTTCAATGCCAAGCAATATCCGGGCGTGGAAGTGGTAGACCTGAGATAATTTTCCCGACAACCGAATACAGCAATGGGTGAGCCTTCCGGTCTCACCCATTTTTCTTATAAGCGTTATATATTGTTTTCTTAATTGACCGCCTGGTGGAGGTCACGGTATTTTTTGATCAGGTTGTGCGATTCGAGCAACCCTGCTTTCTGATCGGCGATGAGTTGTCGAATTTGTACCGGAAGGTCGGCATCGGTAGCCAGCGCATCGTCGTAGGCCTCCTGCGCCGCATCTTCGCCGTATTCGCAGCTTTCGAGTACCGATGTGCGGTCGTGGCCGGTAAATGTGGCTTTGATATCCATCCATACCCGGTAAATTTTGCCGGAGGTGGTAGTGCCCGTTGCTACTTCTCCGCCCATGCTGCGGACTTCCGCACTTAGCTCATCTATATTTTCACGGCTTTCATTGGCCATTTTCTGGAAAATACCCCTCAGATCAAGATCGATGTCTTCCACTTCGCTGAGCGCTTTTTCGTAGCCATCTACGCGGTCGTTGTTGATTCTGATCAGGTCGTTCAGTACTTCAATCAAATTTTCATTGGTTTCCATGATTCTTCAATGTTATAGTTTGTGACAAGTTTTATTGGTAAACGGTTGTAATGCTTTCAAATGCTATGCCATATTTTCAAATATGCCCTCTGGGATCAGATAAGAGGCATTTGACTGATGGGGAGTGTAGGGGATATTGCCCGCCTGTCGACGGAAAACCGGCGTATATGCGTCCGAATGTCACCAGAATCCTCAGTTTGGCCTGGCTAGTAAGGCCCTTACATATTGCTCTGTCTCGGAGAAATAGGCGACATCTTCCACGTCCTTCTTCAAAAACCGCTGAATGCGGTCGTTTTCGTAGGCCCTGAAAACGGCAGGGTGTACGTAGTATTTTTTGCAAACTGCCCGCGTATTACCTAAATGCGCCGCTACGGCGTCGAGGCAGGTGTTTACGATGCGCGTGAACTGTCGTTGAGAAGTTGCCTTTTCCTGATGGCTGAGGTATTCGAATGCCGTAACCGTCCCCATCCACGTCCGGAAGTCTTTCGCAGAAAAATTGGCCCCCGTGTGCCGGCGGATATAATCATTCACCTGCTGGGCATTGAGCGCGCACTTCCCGCCGGTTTCGGTCACATATTGAAAAAGCCTTCTGCCGGGCATTTCCTTGCATTGTTTGACGAGACGGGCCAGTTGTTTATCACGAAGGATAATGTCCTGTTTCACACCCTTTTTGCCCGTAAACATAAACCGGATGCGGCTGCCGGTGACCGTCGCGCAGCGCGCGTCGAGGGTGGTGATGCCGGACGATCCATGCCGGACTTTGTAGCGCTGGTTTCCCACGCGCATGCAGGTTTTGTCCATAAGCTTGATAACCAATGCAATGGACTTGTGAAGGTCGAATTCACGCTTCCGGAGATCGTGTTCCACCTGCTCGCGCAGCACGGGTAATGCTTCCGAGAACATCAGGAGTTTATAATATTTGGTCTGGTTACGTATCAGGTTCCAGAACGGGTGGTAACGGTATTGTTTCCGGCCTGCGGCGTCGATGCCCGTGGCTTGCAAATGCGCGTTCGGATCAGCACTGATCCACACCTGCGTCCATGCAGGCGGCAGTACCAGCGACTTGATGCGTTTGAGCGCCTCCGGATCCTTGCAGCGCTGGCCTTTGGCGTCGGTATAGTAAAACCGGGGGGCTTTACCTTTCCGGACAAATCCGGGCGCGTCGGCCGATTGCACGTAATGTAACCCCGCCGCCTCCGCGGTTAATGCGGGGTTCTTTCTGAGTTTTTTAAACTGCCGGGCTGTGATGACAGGCTCGTCGGGTGTAATGGCAAAAGCTGCGGCTACTGACATGTGGTTTACAGTTTGTTTCCCCGCAGACGATAATAATTTAATACCAGCGATAAGCGCGTGATATCAGCCGTTACAAAATTGCCCGGCAGGGCATTGCACTCATTTAACCCACAAAAAAAATCCCCAGCCCTGCCGGATGAGCGGCTAAGCTGAGGAACAATGTACTCACAGGGACCGGTCGTCAGGCGACGGGAAAGTAGATGGTGAACACCGATCCTTGCCCGAATACCGATTTGGCACCGATGAATCCTCTGTGATTCTCCATGATCTTCTTGCAAATAGCCAGTCCGATTCCCGTTCCCGGGTATTTGTGGGCCGGATGCAGGCGCTGGAAAATATCGAATATCCTGTTCTCATACTCCGCTTCAAAACCGATTCCGTTGTCGTGGAACGCGATGGCATGGTAGCGTCCCGAGGCGGTTTTTTCCGAAGGCACTTCGGCTGCATCCACAATGCCTGTGGTGATCCGTATCGCCGGGTGTTCGCCGGTCTTAACGAATTTCAACGCATTGCTGATCAGGTTAATAAAAAGCTGATGCACCTGGAAGGGAATGATTTCGATCGAAGGCAGCTTGTCGGATTGAAGCGTAGCGCCTTTTTCATCGATCGTGTCCTGCAATTCGGAAACTACATTCCGCAGTACGTCGTCGAGGTCTGTCACTACGAAGGTCTTCTCCATGGTACCCGCCTTGGAGTACGTCAGGATATCTTCGATCAGCAGCTGCATTTTCTCGGCGGCGAAACGCATTCTTTCCACCGAGTCCTTCACCTGCACCGACAAGTCCGGATCTTCGCGGTCGAGCACTTTGGAAGCAAAGATCTGGATCTTGCGCAAAGGCTCTTTCAAGTCGTGCGTGGAGATCCAGTTGAGGTTCGACAATTCCTTGTTAGCGAGCCTCAGTTCCTCATTAAGGGTCCTGTTCTGAGCTTCCTGTGTGCGGATTACCCGATAGTTGATATGCTCTTGCAAAGCATAGGAAAAGCTGGAAGCCGCATTGATCTCGGATTTCCGCCAGGGCGCGCTTCTGTCCTTTACAGTTTCCATCCACAGTTCGAATGACTTGCGCGGCGACAGGCGGAAACCGTCTTCGTTTGGCAAAATAGCCTTATCCGGGTTACCCGCCCAGTTGATCGTTTCGATTTTCTCCTGCCTGAACCACAAAATCCCGTCATTTTCGCCCGATACCATCGAATGGTAAATGATTCCGGCAGCATACTTGGATATCGATTTTGCAGCTGGATAAATTTCCGAAAGGTTTTCGGTTTCGAACGTCTGGTTGGGATAGGTATTAGCCATAAACCTGAACAAATCGAGCAGCTCGGTTTCCGAAGGTACCAATCCGTTGGTATAAAGGGTACCTTCGTAGCATATGGCTGCTCCGCTGGCATTTGCGAGTTTGAGCAATGCCGGTGATTTGTGGTTTGCCTCCATGAAATTTTCGGTCTCATGCAGGATCGAAAGTGCGTCCACGAGGGCTTTGTCCACTTGCTCACCAATATTGTACTCTTCCGCTACTTCCCGCACAGCAATTTGCGAAGTCAGGAAATGGCCTTGCAGCAATGCGGAGAGCCGTGTGTAGTGCGGCAATATCTTGGGCGAATAGTGATGGCACGCGATGAGGCCCCATAGCTTCTGGTTTTGCAGCAGCGAAATGGTCAGTGTGGCACCTACGCCCATGTTTTTCAGGTACTCGATATGTATGGGCGATACGCTCCTCAGGATAGACAGGCTCAGGTCCAGTGAATGGTTGCCTTTATCGGTGGTATCATCGATCGTGAGCAGCGGCACCGGTACATAGTCGATATCTGCGATCATCCGCAGCGGGTTGCGGATGTACAGCTCGCGCGCCTGTGCGGGTATGTCGGTATGCGGGTATTTTTGGTTGGCAAATGAAACCAGGTCTTCGCGGCGGCTTTCGGCAATGACTTCTCCGTTATACTGTTCGTCAAAACGGTAGATCATCACGCGGTCGTAGCCGGTGATGCCGCGCGTTTCGTCCGCAACTTCCTGGCAGAGGTCAAGCAGGCCGCTCGATTTCTCCATGATAGACACGAAATTGCGGGTCTGCGAGTAGAGGTTCGGGAGGTTCAATGTGCCGTCCGGAAAAGGTTCCAGTTCAAGGATCACATTACCGCCGCTCTGGTGAACGGTGGTATTGAACGAAGTAGCATTCAGGTCAAACACGAATGGTTTGGCCGAATCAATGGTTTCATCAGCGGCGTAGAGTGTAAAGCGCGACGCCTGCTCTGCCGGAAAAATCTCCGAAATGTCTTTACCCAGTACTTTTTCAGGTCCTATGCCGATGTATTCGGCGCTGTTGGCACTGCAGAATTCGATTCTGGAATTTCCTTTCCTGATCCCCAGCAAAAAACCGTGGGGCTGGATACTGCCTGGTATATGGATGGGTTCACTTTCGCAATTTGTCAGGTTGACAATGTCGCGATTTACAATGTCCTTAATGTTCATTCCTGCTGATCAGTTACGACTGGTCGGGCATGGCCCACCGCGGCAATCTGCCCGAGCCCATCTGGCCGAGCCAATTGTCAATGATAGTAAAAGTTTTTTTAGCGCTGTGGATCACCGCCTCCCTTTCTTCATGTTCGTCGACAAATTGGGTAAGGGATGAGATGAAACTTTTCCACAGGTTTCCTGTCTGCGATCCATATCCCCAGAAGTAGGAAGCACCGTTTTCGGGGCTGAGTCCGAGCACCTCGTGGATATGCCTGAACAAAACTTTTCCGCCCAATGTCGAGCCTTCCAGCACGTACATGATGCCCAGCGCCTCGGCTGCGGAAGAAAACTCAAAACGATATACGGGCAATGTGTCCACATCCACCTCGGTCAAACCGGTAGCAAGGAGATCGTCGATGATGAGGCTGGATTTGTAACGACCTGCCAAATCGGTGATAACGTGTGATATAGCCGGGAATACCTGGTCCTCGCAAGCAATGCTAATGCCGAAAAGAGCGGCCAGGTAAATCTGATAATCTTGAATTGAAACGGAGGAGTTGAGTATCGCTTTGGAAAGTGGGTTGTCTTCCAGCCTTTGGTGGCTTTCCGCTGTCTCTTGTCTTAATCGTTTGAAAAATACGTCTTGCTCCGTGTTGAAAGCAGTTGCTTCACTCATACTGAATGCCTATTGAAACCTATGAAGATTAATTGGTTATCAAAAACTGTTCCAGGCCTTCCGGCGCGACCGTTCCGGCCCGTTCCAGCAGGCACTTTTTCAGGATTTCGATCAGGCCGTTGAAGCTGGTCGGCTTTTGAATATACAGGTTCGCGCCACTGCGATAGGCCGATTCCCAGAGGTACTGCGCTACCGAGGTGGAAAGAATCACGACGGGCACCTGTTCGTACCCGGAGGTACCCCTTATTTCTTCCAGGCATTCGAGTCCATTTTTCACAGGCATATTCATGTCCAGGAAAATAATGTCCGGCTTGCAGGAAGTGTCCTGCAATATCCGCATCAATTCCACACCATTTTCGGCTACGGACAGACGGCTCTCGAGGGGGACTTGCGTCAGCGCTTCCTGAAAAAGGAAGGTGTCGTCATGGTCGTCGTCGGCCAGCAGGATCCGTACAGGAGTAACAAAGCTCATTAAATCGGGACAGAGGTAGTTTTCGAATGTGGCAGAACAACCCGCAGGACTTTGTGGTTGTCGACGGATAGCGACAAAAGTATGTATTCTTTTTCCAGAAAACTAAAAGTGCATTTTGAGGGGCTGGCGAAAAAATCCCGGGTTTGTCGCGTATTTCAATCCCGGTGGCATAGTTTTTTAATTTTCGAAACCCAAATCATCAAAAAATGAAAACCTATTATGAAAAAGATCGCATTTAGTGTCCTGATGGCGGCTACCGTGGTGGCGTTTACGAACTGTAACAGCAACAAAACGGAGGATAGCAAAGAAATGGCCGAAGAGCAAAACGAAGCGAAGCTCGATACGACTGCTTTGGAAGATGATTCCGAATTTGCGGTAGCAGCGGCTGACGGCGGCATGATGGAGGTTCAATTGGGTGAGCTCGCGAAGACGAACGCAGCCAATGCGGACGTGAAAAAATTCGGGGAAATGATGGTGAAAGACCATTCCAAAGCGAGCGACGAGCTGAAAGCCCTGGCAGCGCAGAAAAACATCACCCTACCCGCCACGCTGAGTGATGACAAGCAGAAAAAATATGACGACCTGGCCAAAAAGAAAGGGGCGGAGTTTGACAAAGCCTATATTTCTTTCATGGTAGATGACCACAAGGAAGATATCAGCGAGTTTGAAGAAGCTGCGAAAGACGCCAAGGACCCTGACGTGAAGGCCTGGGCCGAAGGTAAGCTTCCCACTTTGAAACACCACCTGGAAATGGCCGAGGCCATCGATAAGAAGAATAAGTAAGGTTACCCCGATAGCCTCGAAAGCCCGGAGCGAGTTTCTCGTTCCGGGCTTTTTGCATTTAAAAATGCAGGATAGTGAAAACAAATCACCAATTTGTACTTTTAAACCCGGCGGAAAACCGGTTCCGTAAAGTTATTCCGGTAAACGCTTGCGAATTGAATTTGCATAAGTTTATTTTGTCTACCTATTATATAGAGTAATTCATGTTTGCTATCCTAACCCATCCCGCGAAGTTAACTTTAACGGTCTTTTCCGGCCTGATCGCGCTGATCATGTCTGTCGCGGCTGTCCGTGCACAAACTGCTCAGCGCCCGAACATTATCTTCATTTTCTCCGATGACCACGCCTATCAGGGCATCGGCGCTTACGGGAACAAAATTGTCAAAACCCCCAACATCGACCGCATTGCCCGGGAAGGTGCATTGCTGACCAATAACCTGGTTACCAACTCGATATGCGGCCCGAGCAGGGCAACGTTGCTCACCGGTAAATACAGCCACCTCAATGGCTACAAACGCAACGACCGCACGCGGTTCGATACCAGCCAGACGCTGCTTTCCGAGACTCTCCGCAACAACGGGTACCAGACTGCCTGGATTGGTAAAATGCATTTGAACAGCCTGCCGGCGGGTTTCGACTACTGGAATGTACTTCCGGACCAGGGACATTACTATAACCCTGAATTCATTGGTCAGCCTAACGATACCACCCGGTACACAGGCTACGTTTCCGACCTCATTACGAAGTTTGCTACCGGCTGGCTTGAAAAGCGCGACGATAGCAAGCCATTCTTCCTGATCGTGGGACACAAAGCCACGCACCGTGAATGGATGCCCGATTTGCAGGATCTTGGCGCCTATGATAATGTGAATTTTCCGCTTCCTTCCACATTTTACGATGATTACAAAGGGAGAAAAGCAGCTGCCGACCAGGATATGACGATCGACAAAACCATGCGCATGAAGCTGGATTTGAAAGTGGGCGTCGATTATGATAAGGATTTCCTCTACAAACGCCTCAATCCTGAACAGAGAAAGGTATTCAAGGCCTATTACGATAAGGTATCCAAGGAAGTGACCGACAAAAACCTGACGGGCAAAGCATTGGTAGAATGGAAATATCAGCGCTATCTCCGCGATTACTTTTCGACGGCGAACTCGCTCGACCGCAATATCGGAAAGCTGCTCGATTACCTGGACAAAAGTGGTTTATCCAAAAATACGGTCGTCATTTACGCTTCCGATCAGGGCTTCTACCTGGGCGAACACGGGTGGTTCGACAAGCGCTTTATTTATGAGGAATCGCTGAAAACACCTTTTGTGATCCGCTATCCGGGCGTGATCAAGCCGGGTACCAAAGTGAACGACCTTGTTGTGAATATCGACTGGGCACCTACCGTGCTCAACATTGCCGGTGTGAAAACGCCCGCCGATATGCAAGGCAAATCGTTTTTCCCGCTGCTGAAAGCCGGCAACTCCGCGCAGGTTCCCTGGCGGAAAGAGGCTTATTATCATTATTACGAGTTCCCGGAGCCGCACCATGTCTACCCGCATTTCGGATTAAGGACAAACCGCTACAAGCTGGCCTATTTCTACGCGGGGGCCGATTCGTGGGAATTGTATGATTTGCAGAAAGATCCCAAAGAGGTATCCAACATTTACGGAGCAAAGGGAACAGAAAAGCTGACAGCCGACCTTAAATCCAAACTGAAAGCATTGATGAATGAATATAAGGATGACGAGGCATTGAAAATCCTCGCAACGGCCAAACCCTGATAAGTGTGGCGACAACCCGAGCAGGCAATCCGGAAGCAGGACGCCCCGAATACGATGCGGTCGTGGTGGGGGCCGGCCCGAACGGGCTTGCAGCCGCCATCACGTTGCAGGAATCGGGGATTTCGGTATTGCTCATCGAAGGTAAAGATACGATAGGGGGTGGTATGCGCACCGCAGAGCTGACCTTACCGGGCTACCGCCACGACATTTGTTCGGCCATTCATCCCATGGCATTGATGTCACCGTTCTTTGAACGATTGCCGCTGGCCGATTTCGGGTTGAAGTTCGTGCAGCCGACGCACGACGCAGCACATCCGCTCGACGGTGGCCGGGTGGCCGTACTCGATCAGTCGGTCGAATCCACGGCACGCCAGCTGGGGGCTGACGGCGACACCTATCGCAAATGGATGGGCGGTTTGCTGGAATCCGTCCCGCGGTTATTGCCTGACCTGCTCGGGCCGCTGCGATGGCCTTCGGAGCCTTTCCGGCTGGCTGGTTTCGGGTTAAATGCATTGCCGCCCGCTACCTGGACGGCCGGGAAATTCAAAACGGCGGAAGGAAGGGCATTGTGGGCAGGAATGGCTGCGCATTCGATCCAGCCGCTGGGCAACGTCGCAACGTCGGCCTTCGGGATCATGCTCATAGCGGCGGCACACATCAAAGGATGGGTGATCCCGGTGGGCGGAAGTCAAAGCATTGCGGATGCACTGGCAGCTTATTTTGAGTCGCTGGGAGGGAAAATATACACAGGCTGGATGGTGGGTTCAGTGCGGGAACTGCCTCCGGCAAAAGCAATTCTGATGGATGTAACACCCCGGCAGCTGGTGCGCATTGCGGGCGATAGACTGACGTCTTCCTACATAAGGCGCCTGGAAGCGTACCGGCAAGGTCCGGGTGTATTTAAAATCGATTGGGCGCTGGATGAGCCGATACCTTTCCAGCGAGAAGAATGCCGCGCCGCCGGCACGGTGCATATAGGTAATACATTGGAAGAAATAGTGCGGTATGAGCGCAATGTAGGGAATGGAAAGCGGGGCGAGAAGCCATTTGCGCTGGTAGCCCAGCAGAGTCTTTTCGATCGTACCCGTGCACCCGAGGGCAAGCACACTGCATGGGCCTATTGCCACGTGCCGCATGGCGACGACCGCGACATGACCGAGGCGCTGGAAAGCCAGATCGAGCGGTATGCACCGGGTTTCAGGGATGTGATCAAGGCAAAGCATGTTACCAATGCCTCCGCTTTGGAACAATATAACCCCAACTACATCGGTGGGGATATCAATGGGGGCATTCAGGATGTGTGGCAGTTGTATTCCCGGCCGGTACTGAGCATTTCGCCTTATCGTACTTCTGCGAAAGGGCTATATGTATGCTCGTCATCCACACCTCCGGGCGGGGGTGTCCACGGGATGTGCGGGTACCACGCGGCGCGGCAGGCGTTGAAGGATGTGTTTGGAATGGAAGTCAAAAAGAATAATAGCGTTTCAGGAATATGAAGTTTTCAATGAAAGGATTTTGCGGATTGGCGGGGGTCGTCGCTTTGACGCTGTGGGGTTGCGGTAGCAAGCAAACCGCTGAGGAAAAACGGAAAGAAGATAGTCTTGCGGCTTGTATTGCCGACGGAATGCCTTCGCGCGCCGCAGCGATCCGCAATGCAAGCCTCGTAACGGAAGGAGCCGGCGACAGTACCGGTATGGTGTGGATCCCGGGCGGCAAGTTCCTCATGGGCGCCGACGAATTTCCGGACTCGCGCCCCATGCACGAGGTGACAGTGAACGGATATTATATAGACGCACATGAAGTTACCAATGCCGAGTTTGCCGCATTTGTGAAAGCAACCCATTACAAAACCGTGGCCGAGCGGCCACTCAACCCGGCTGATTACCCCGGCGTACCGGCCGATAAGCTGGTTCCCGGCTCGGCGGTCTTTACGCCCACGCCCGCACGCGTGAGCCTCGATAACCCGCTGCAATGGTGGAATTACGTTCCTGGTGCCAACTGGGCGCACCCCGAGGGGCCGTCCAGCTCGATCCAAGGCCGTGAAAACTATCCGGTAGTGCATGTATCGTACGAGGATGCGGCCGCTTATGCCAAATGGGCAGGTAAAAGATTGCCTACGGAAGCGGAGTGGGAGTTTGCGGCGCAGGGCGGCAAAGGAAATCATACCTATTACTGGGGTGACCAGCTCAAACCCGGCGGCAAATGGGTAGCCAACATTTACCAGGGTAGCTTTCCCGACAAGAATACGAAGGAGGACGGCTACCTTACCGCGGCACCCATTAAATCCTTTCCCGCTAATCCTTTCGGATTGTATGATATGGATGGTAACGTGTGGGAATGGTGCGAAGACCTATATCGCCCTGACTACTACCAGAAAAGTCCGGCCGTGAACCCGAAAGGGCCTTCGGATAGTTACGATCCCGACGAGCCCGGAGCCGTGAAACGCGTGCAGCGCGGCGGTTCTTTCCTATGCAGCGATGACTATTGCATTCGCTACAAGGCGGGTAGCCGTGGCAAAGGCGAAGTGACCAGCGGAAGCAACAACCTGGGTTTCCGTTGTGTAATGGATAAAAAATGATTTGAGTACCAAACCGATCTTATTATGCGTGTGCGCTTTCTGACCGTACCCGGCCTTGCAAGCTCGGGCCCGCAGCATTGGCAGACTATCTGGGAAGAGCAGTATCCCGACCGTTTCGACCGCGTACAGCAGGCTAACTGGGACTGGCCGGTGAAGGAGGATTGGGTGGCGCAGCTGCAAAAGCAGATCAGCGAACTCACCGAACCGACAATCCTTGTGGCGCACAGCCTGGGCTGTATTACCGTGGCGCATTGGGCCCAGGAATTCAGTTCGGAGCTCATTAAAGGCGCATTACTGGTAGCCCCGGCGGATGCGGAACTTTCCAAACGGTTGAATTTCGTGGTTGGTTTTACGCCGATCCCTGTACGAACGATCCCTTTCAAAACGATCGTGGTGGCCAGTACCAACGACATTTATGCAACCATCACCCGCTCCAAGGTATTTGCGGCCAATTGGGGGAGCGATTTTGTTAATGTAGGTAAACAGGGACATATCAATGCCGTTTCGGGACTGGAAGACTGGGTGGACGGCAAGCGGATATTGGAGCGGTTCGAGGGCGTGCAATTGCTCGAAGGTGAAGCAACGCGTTCCTGAGAAACAGCGTATAGGATTGTTAAAGCCTGTTAATGATTTGTTAAGTGCCTTTTATTCTTTATATCTTTCAAAACAGTTCTACACTTTAAACAATTGAAATTATTATGAAAAGAATGTTTGTACTCGCGGCTGCTGGTTTGCTTTTTAATGTTGCTGCAATCGCCAGCGGTCCTGGAAAGAATGCCGCCGACAAAACCCTGAAGGTGGATACCAAAGCGAGCACCATCAACTGGGGCGCTAAAAAAGTAACTGGAACACACGCGGGCACTGTGCCGCTCGAAAGCGGTACGCTCGTCGTTGATAACGACAAACTCAAAGGAGGTAGCTTCGTGGCAGACATCAAATCCCTGGTGGTAACAGACGTAACCGACAAGGATATGAACGGCAAGCTGACCAATCACCTCAAAAGCGATGACTTCTTCTCGGTGGAAAAGCACCCGCAGGCCAAACTGGTGATTTCGTCGGTAACACCCAAAGGGGGAAATGCTTACGATGTAACGGGCAAGCTTACCATCAAGGGAATCACGCAGGATGTGAAATTCCCCGCCACGCTAACCGCTGACGCCAAAAAGGTAACCGCGAATGCGAAAGTGAGCATTGACCGTACCAAATACGATATCAAATTCCGCTCGACCAATTTCTTCGAAAACCTTGGCGACAAGGCGATCGACAACGATTTCACACTTGACGTAAGTTTGGTGGCGAACAAATAACCAGCGCATAGTAATGCGGTATGAAATCCGGTTTGAGCGATCAGACCGGATTTTTTATTGCAGGGAGAGCCTTATATTTGAAAAATGTGATTTGATAACTGATAGAAAATCTATGAAAACTTTTATCGCGGGCCTCGCCATTTGCACATCGATCTTCATAAGGCCTGCACTTGCCCAAACCGAAAACAAACTGCCCGACTGGGCCTTCGGCGGCTTCAAGCGGCCAGCCCGCGTGAACCCGGTCATTTCGCCCGACAGCACTTCCTGGTTTTTCTGCCCGATGAACAAGCGCCGCGTCGACTGGGAATCGAACGATACTTTTAATCCTGCCGCGACCATGAAGAATGGCAAGATCGTGGTGCTTTACCGCGCCGAGGACAAAGCCGGAAAGGCGATCGGGATGCGCACCTCGCGCCTGGGCTATGCGGAGAGTGAAGACGGTATCCGCTTTAAAAGACGGAAAGAACCGGTGCTGTTCCCCGCCGAGGATAGCCAGAAAGCAAACGAATGGCCCGGCGGCTGCGAAGACCCGCGCGTGGCGGTTACAGAAGACGGCTTGTATGTCGTGATTTATACGCAATGGAACAAAGACAAAGCACGCCTTGGAATAGCCACTTCACGCGATTTGCTGCGATGGGAAAAATATGGCCCGGCGTTCAGGGAAGCCTACAACGGAAAGTTTAACAACATCTGGACAAAATCCGGCTCCATTGTGACCAAACTGGTGGGGGACAAGCAAGTCATCGCGAAAATCAACGGCAAATACTGGCTTTACTTCGGAGAGGCCAATGTAAATATCGCCACTTCCACAGACCTCATCAACTGGGAGCCGGTGGTGGACGCCAAAGGCGATTTGGTCAACCTGATTTCACCCAGAAAGGGCTACTTCGACAGCAATCTCACCGAGTGCGGCCCGCCGGCCATCCTGACTGAAAAGGGCATTGTGCTGCTTTACAATGGCAAGAATGACAAAGGCGAGGACGGCGACAAGCGCTTCACGCCCAATAGCTACTGCGCCGGGCAGGTATTGTTTGATAAAAATGACCCCACCAAGGTACTAGCCCGCCTGGATACCCCGTTCTTCCGCCCGATGGAACCGTTTGAAAAGAGCGGCCAGTACGTGGCAGGTACCGTTTTTATTGAAGGAATGGTGTATTACAAGAAAAAATGGCTGCTCTACTATGGCTGCGCCGACTCGCGCGTAGGCGTGGCTGTGTACGATCCTGCTGCGAAAACACCAGGCGATCCGTTGCCATAGCAGGTTAGTACAGGATAGTGCATCAGATATTTTTAGGAATTTTTGGATATTAATTTCTGCTTTTTTAAGAGGGGTTAATGTTCAAACAGCCCTTGCAATAAGGGAAGTCAGTTGTTCAGAAGTCACTAAACCTATAAATGCGATCAAAATGAGTTTCAGATTTATCAAGGCCGGAATGTTGCTGGCCGCCATGATGACCCTCACCAGCCAGGTTGACACTTTCGCTCAGAAAGCAGAAAAAGGCTTTAAATCGATCTTCGATGGAAAAACGCTCAAAGGCTGGGACGGCGATCCGAAATACTGGCGTGTGGAGAACGGCTGTCTGGTGGGAGAAATCACTCCTGAAACACTTTTGAAAACCAACTCATTTATCATCTGGCGCGGCGGCGAACCCGGGGATTTTGAATTGAAAGGCTCTTTCAAGATTGCGGCGGCAGGCAACTCGGGTATCAACTACCGCAGTGAGCAGCTGACAGACGTGCCGTTTGCCCTGAAAGGATACCAGGCCGACATCGACGGGAAAAACAACTACACCGGCCAGAATTACGAAGAACGCAAGCGTACCACACTCGCCTATCGCGGCCAGAAAACGGTCATTAAAGAGTATACCGGCGAAAAAACACCCGAAGCGGTCCGAAAGAATGTGTCGAAAAATGCTTGGACCGGTTTTGAGGTGGTAGGTTCGCTCGGTTCTTCCGACTCTTTGAAGACGCTGATCAAGAGCGAAGACTGGAACACTTTCCACCTGGTGGTGAAAGGAAATCACCTGCAGCATTACATTAATGGTGTCCTCATGAGTGATGTAACCGACAATGACACGGTAAATGGAGCCAAAAAAGGCCTTTTAGGAGTACAGGTCCACGTAGGCCCGCCTATGAAAGTGGAGTACAAAGACCTGCGCATCAAACAGTATTAAGTTTAACATCGGCTGTCGGCCGTCGGCCTTCGGCTTAATGCAAAAACCTTTAACGCAAAAGCTTATAGCCTGAGGCTTAAAGCATAAAGCCTTGATATGAATAAAATCGGATTTAATGTGCTGGCCTGGACGGCAGCGGTTTCGGACGACTTGTTCCCGATCATCGAACGACTGAAAACGATTGGTTACGACGGCGTCGAGTTCTATTTGGGCCCTCAGGAGGCCGCGGCTTACCAACGAATGGGCAGTTTTGTGAAGGATCTGGGATTGGAAACGACCGCGGTGATGACCGTCGGGGCAGACGACAACCCCGTGAGCGATTCGGCGGAAGTCCGCGGAAGGGCCCTGGACAAAATCAAATGGGCCGTTGACCGGGCGTATGATCTCAATTCGAAAGTCATTTGCGGGCCTTTCCATTCGGGGCATACCATTTTTGTAAACCGCCCGGCCGAAGACCGGGAATATGCGTTGGCGGGGGAGGTACTGAATGCCGGAGCCGAATATGCAGCCCAGGCCAACGTGACATTTGCCCTGGAAGCGCTCAACCGCTTCGAATGCTACCTGTGCAACACCATGGAGCAACTGCTGAAACTGGTGAAAGCGGCCGACCATCCGAATGTGCGCGCCATGTTTGACACGCACCATTCCAATATCGAGGAGAAAAGTTACCTGGGCGCATTGCAGACCATCGCACCGGTGCTCGCACACGTGCACATCAGCGAAAACGACCGGGGCACCCCCGGAACAGGACAGGTGAAATGGGACGATGCATTTGCAGCGCTGGCGGCTATCAAGTACGATGGGTGGCTGACAATAGAGGCATTCTCGCGCAACGATCCCGGTTTTGCGAATGCGATCGGCGTTTGGCGGGAATTCAACGAGCCGTGGGACATTGCCGAGAATGGCTACAAATTTATCCGCGAAATGGGCCTGAAACACGGGCTCTGACCAAACCACCTTTTTCAGTCCGGGTTTATGAAAGATCTTTTGAAATCAATGCTGGTGCTCGGTATTGCGCTGGTGACCTTCGCCTCCAAGGCGCAGGATGATCCCGCGAAACACCGGGTGGTGTACAAAGGCGACAAGGGGCCGGGTGTCGGGAAAAATATCGTTTTCATTGCCACCGACCACGAATACCGGGGAGAGGAATCACTTCCCGCGCTGGCGCGCATCATGGCCAAGCGCTACGGGTTTACCTGTACAGTCGTGTATGCGCTTGATGAAAACGGCTATATCCTACCCGGAAGTTCGAATGTAAAAGGCCTCGACGTGCTCGACAAAGCCGACCTGATGGTGCTTTTTATGCGATTCGCGCATTTTAAAGATAAGGAAATGCAGCATTTCGAGAATTACCTCAAACGCGGAGGGCCTATCGTAGCGTTCCGTACATCGACCCATGCATTTGAAATTAAAAACGATCCCAAATGGGAGCATTATACCTGGGACTACAAGGGACCAAAAACTGCCTGGAAAGATGGTTTCGGGGAGTACATTCTCGGAGAGACCTGGGTATCGCATTATGGGACTAACCACAAGCAGTCGTCGAAAATCATCGTTGACGAAGCGCAAAAGAGTCACCCTATTATGCGCGGGGTGAGGGATATGTGGGTACAATCCGGCGGCTACACGGCCGAGCCGAAAGGCACCGTACTCGCCAAAGGCCAGGTATTGAACGGCATGACCGCCGATTCTCCTGCCGATCCGACCAAAGAATTGCTACCGGTTGCCTGGATCCGCGATTACCAGATGGAAGGAGGCAAAAAGGGCCGCGCATTCACGACAACGCACGGTGCTTCGGAAGATTTGCTCAATGACGGTTTCCGAAGGATGGTCGTGAATGCCATGTTCTGGGGCCTGGGGCTTGAAAAGGACATTAAACCGAACAATGACATTGCATTCGTTGGTCCTTACAAACCTACGACATTCAATTTCAGCGGGTATAAAGCCAATGTGCGGCCGTCTGACCTGGCGGGCTGGGATTCGCTCATTATGCCCGGTGAGGTAGTGAAGAAGAAGTCGAAGTAATTTTTATTTAAACAGAAATAAAATTTTAATGTCTCAGCAACTTCCATTTCGTTTTGGATCAGAGGTTTATACCTGGTTCATGAGCAACAGCGGCCAAACACACCAGGGCCGGTTAGGACATATGATCGAAGTCATCGCGAAAGCAGGTTTTACGGGAATCCAACCGATTTTTACCTGGATGGGCGACTTGCAAGACCCAGATCTGCTCGAAGCAAAACTGAAAGAACAAGGCATCGAACTCGCTGCACTGGCCCTTGCGCTGGACTGGAACGAGGCCGAAGAAACCGACCGCGAACGCGAAGTTGCCGACTACGCCATCCGCGTGCTGCAACGCTTCCCGGGTGCCGTACTCAATACCGTGCAGATCCCGACCGGCAGACATAACCTGGAGGAGCGCCAGAAACGCCTCATTAATATTGTTAACACGGTTTCCCGCCGGGCAGCAGACAAAGGCGTGCCTTGCAGCTACCATCCGAATTCCCCGCACTCGTCCATTATCCGCACCGAAGAAGACTATAAGATCGTACTCGGCGGTCTGGATGCATCAGTAACCGGCTGGACGCCGGATGTGGGCCACATTATCAATGGCGGCATGGACCCGTTGGCGAAAATGAAGGAGTACCAATCGCTGATCAACCACGTGCATTATAAAGACTGGAACGGGGATCCGGAATTTACATTAATGGGAAAAGGCAAAGTGGATTTGCTGGGTGTGACGCAATGGCTCAAAGACATTAATTACTCCGGCTGGATCATCTGCGAAGACGAAGGCGAAGAGGCTCTGGAAGATCCCGATTTCGTGACATTGCACGACGGTAAATGGATTCAGGAGGAGTTGGTGCCGGCGCTGCGCTAGCAATAGGCTATAAGCTATAAGCTATAAGCCACATTTTCAGAGCAAATTATCACAAATAAATATGGAGCTTATAGCCTAAGGCTTATAGCTTACAGCCAAATATGCCCACCATCAAAACCAACGGTATTAACTTTTACTACGAAGAGCGCGGTTCGGGGGAGCCTTTGCTCCTCATTATGGGCATTACCGCGCCGGGTGCGGTGTGGAATGTACATGTAGCCGATTGGAAACACCATTTCCGGTGCATTATCGGCGATAACCGCGGCGTCGGACTGACCGACAAACCGGCAGGGCCCTATTCGACCGAGCAGATGGCAGATGATTATGCCGGCTTGCTGGATTCGCTGGGTTTGGATAATGTGCATGTGGTAGGTTGCTCGATGGGCAGCACTATTGCCCAGCAGCTCGTGATCCGGCACCCTGAAAAGGTGAAGTCGCTCGTGTTAATGTGCCCGTGGGCACGCTGCGATAATTACGCGAAGGGACTTTTTCAGCATATTATGAATGCCAAGGCTCGTTTTCGGCCGGAGGAGTTCAGCTTGTACATTCAGTTGCTGATCTTTTCGAAATCGTCGTGGGACGATGCAAAACAGCATGAGGATTTGGAGAACGGTCGGCGTATTGATGCATTCAATCCGTTCCCGCAGCCGTTGCATGGACTGGAAGGACAGGCCGCAGCTTGTATCAACCACAATGCATTGCCTGATTTAGGAAAGATCAATGTGCCTACATTAGTGATCGGGGGGCGGGAAGACATTTTTACGCCGGTATGGATGGCCGAGGAAGTCGCCGGCGGTATTCCCGGGGCCGAATTGTTTTTATACGACAAACTGGGACATGCGTTCCATTTTGAAAATACAGAAGATTTCAATGCCCGCGTTCGAAACTGGCTGACCGCCGTACCGGTAGCCTGATTGCACGTATTGGCAGTTAGATGCATTAAGACAAGGCATTTTGCGCCTTTTTTAGGTTAGATAATTACAGGTTTAATTAAGATATAATGGAGATCGGCGATTCGAAAGGTGCTGAGAAACAAGACTGGAAAGTGAAAGTATCGAACCACGTTCAGGTGGGCGGTATCGAAACTTCGGTGCTCGACAATGGCGCCGGCAGGGGTACCCGCATTGCATGGATCAATACGGGAGGGGGCCTTCGTTTTAAAGTGGTGATCGACCGGGCGATGGACATTGCGGAGGCGTTCTACAACCAGCATAGCCTGGCGTGGATAAGCCATGGCGGCGTCACTTCCCCGCAGCCATTTTCGGATAAGGGCATTGACTGGCTGCGCACATTCGGAGGCGGCCTGCTCACCACATGCGGCCTCTCGCATGCAGGCGGACCGGAATCCGACAGTTTCGGTGATCGTGGCCTGCACGGCCTGATCGGGAACCAGCCGGCAGAGATCATTTCCATTGTCCAGCCCGACCTGCGTGCCGGAAAGTACGAGATGAGCATTACCGGCATTATCCGTGAGACCCGCCCGTTCGGACCGAGCCTGGAACTGAAAAGGACCATATCAGCCACATTAGGCGAGGCTAAGCTGCGCATTCATGATGAAGTGATTAATAAGGCTAATACCGCCGCACCGCATATGCTGCTGTACCATTTCAATTTCGGCTGGCCAATCGTGGACGAGGGTACGGACATTCTCTGGAACGGTCAATGGCATCCGCGCCACGGTGAGGAGAATGCAAAGATTTTCAAAGAAGGCAATGCATTCAAAAAAGCACCTGCGCCTTTGGAAAGCCACCTCGGAACCGGCGAGGAAGTTGCGTTGATTGATATTGAAGCGGATATTTTCGGCGACAGCATTTGCGGTCTGCACAATGAAAAGCTCGGATTGGCCGTCGCATTGAAATTCAAAAAGGAACAATTGCCCTGGCTTGCCAACTGGCAGCATTGGGGCAAAGGTGAATATGTGACCGGCATCGAGCCCAGCACACACCCGCTTTCGGGCCAGGCCAAGGCGCGGGAAGACGGGACCCTGATATTCCTCGAACCCGAAGAAACAAGGGAGTACGATCTCGAACTGAGAGTATTGACCGCAAAAGAGGACATCGAAGAGTTTGAGTTGAAAGTGAATGTGTCGTGATTTTAAATTGATAGTTAGCAAGACGCTACTGTCATCCTGAGCGTAGTCGAAGGATAGATGCGTGACGCAGAGGCATAGTCGCATAGACCCTTCGACTGCGCTCAGGGTGACATGAACGATACACTCACTTTATTGATAAAGTTTTAACCAAAACCAATTCTTTAATACAAAAACAATGGGACTTTCAAGTATAGCTGAGAAGGCGTTGGAGCAGGGAAAAGGCATTTTGCGTTTGGCGCCTACCTGGGTGCCGCGTTCATTTTGCGTTCCCGGCCGCAGGATCAAATTGCACCCGGACGATTATTACATACTGGGCGGCGAGCGTGGTGGTATCGATGAGCGTTGGTTATCCTCAACTACTCCCGCGGAAAACGGACCGCTTACAGGCGAAAATGAAGGTCTGAGCCAAATCGTTCTGGAAGACGAATCAGGCGTTCAAAAAGTCACATTACGCGACGCGGTAGCAGAGCTGAAAGGCCAGATCATCGGCGACAGGCTCTGGGACCAATACCAAAGCTGGCCGATGTACTCCAAGTTTTTTGATAACATGGGGCCGCTTCCGCACCACATTCACCACAGGGATGAGCACGCTGCGATGGTGGGCCAGAACGGAAAGCCGGAAGCCTACTATTTCCCGCCTCAACTGAACAATCACGGCGGCGATTTTCCTTACACATTCATTGGTATCGCTCCCGGAACTACCAAGGAGCAGATCAAGGAATGCCTGATGAATTTTACCAAAGGTGATAACAAGATTACCAACTACTCTCAGGCGTTTCGTCTGGAGCCGGGAACCGGTTGGGATGTGCCTCCCGGCATGTTGCACGCACCAGGCAGCCTGTGTACCTATGAGCCGCAGAAAGCTTCGGATATTTTTGCAATGTATCAATCACTCGTGAATGAGGCGGTTATCCCGGAAGAGTTGCTTTGGAAAGGCACGCCGAAAGACCGGATCGGTGATTACGACCTGTTGATGGAAGTGATCGACTGGGATTTGAATGTCAATCCGAACCTGATGGAAAAGCACTTCATGCGGCCTAAGCCTGTCAGAGAGGTTGCCGAAATGGAAGCAGAAGGGTACAACGAAAAATGGATTTGCTATAAAAACGAGGCTTACAGCGCCAAGGAACTGACTGTATTCCCAGGACAAACTGTGACCATCAAAGACGGCGGTGCATACGGAATGATCGTGATGCAGGGCCATGGCAAATTCGGTGTGTGGGATATCGAAACCCCTGCATTGATCCGCTACGGACAGCTGACCAACGACGAATATTTCGTAACAGAAGCCGCTGCGATCGAAGGGGTGACGATCACTAACCCATCCAAAACCGATCCGATCGTGATTCTAAAGCACTTCGGCCCGGGTAATCCTGATTTAGTATTGTAGGGGCTGTAAGCTGTAAGCAATAGGCTTTAAACTCTTGGAATGCTTATAGCCTATTGCTTATAGCTTATAGCTATTTATTTTCCACCAGGCCTAAAGCTTACAGCTTAAAGCCCTTATCTCTTAAACCATGCCTGAAAATAATTTTCCCAAGCTCCACAATGCCACCTGGCCTGGTATAGTGGGCAAAGGTTCTGATTCAGAGCCGATTATTCCTTTTGACACATTGCTGGAAAAGACAGCCGCTGCGGAAGTGGACGGCGTGAAATTCGACGGCGTGGACATCGGCTTGTTCGATGAGCACATCGGCGAATATCTCAACAGCCCTGACGGCGGCAAGCGCCTGGCCGATAAGCTGGCGGGTTATAACCTGGAAGCGGGTAGCCTCGTAGCGAATGTTTGGGCAGGCTCCGCGATGGGCAGCCAGGACGCACGCGATACATTTGTGGAGCAGGTGCGTAAGGCATGCGAATTCGGAAAGCAGCTCCGCGACGCCGGTGTGCGCCAGGGCGGTGTGATCCGCATTGACTCTGCCGCTTCACCCGAAGCATGGTCGGCTGACCCTAAGGGTAATACCAAGCAAATCGCCGAGACTTTCAGACGTGCCGCCGATGTGGCTGCCGACTTCGGCGAGGGACTGGCTGCCGAGGGCGAGATCTGCTGGGGCGGCATGCACAGTTGGAAAGCGATGATCGACACGCTCGAAGCTACGGACCGGCCGAATGTAGGTTTCCAGGCCGATATGTCGCATACTTTCCTTTATCTGCTGGGTTATAATGCGCCGGAAGACCGCATTCTGCCTGCCGATTTCCAATGGGACGACCGTGCTACCCTGGACGAAGCATTCAGGAAAATGACTGCTGCGCTGCGTCCGTGGACTATCGATTTTCACGTAGCACAAAACGACGGAACCGTTCACGGAACCGGTTCGCACGATAAAACCGGCCGCCACTGCCTCGCTACCGATCCTAATGGCAAGCTGGACATCGTTCATCATGCGGGCTTCTGGCTTCGCGACGACAAGGGCGAACTGACAAGAGCATTCCGCCATATTTGCTGGGACGGCTGTATGTTCCCGAATGAGGTGATGTACAAGCAGGAAACCTGGAACGACATCCTCGCAGCGCTCGTACGAGTGCGTAACGCGCATGGATGGCAAGGGTAGTGGCTGTAAGCTATGGGCTATAAGCTATAAGCTTTAAGCTTTCGCTCTAATGAAACTTATAGCTTAATGCTTACAGCTTATAGCCTAAAGCTCCTTTCAATTATTCCAAAAACCTAAGGCTTAAAGCTTATAGCTTACAGCCTAAAGCATTTAAACCCAATGTCAGAAAAAAAACAAATTCGTGTCGCGCTGATCGGTTCCGGTTTGATGGGCCGCACGCATACCAATGGTTATAAAAGAATCGGGGACTTTTTCCCTGAGCTCGAATACCGCCCGGTGCTGGCGGCCGTTTGCTCCCGCAATGAGGAGAAAGTGAAGGCATTCGCCGAACAATGGGGCTACGAATCTTATGAGACCGACTGGCGCAAAATCATCGAACGCGACGATATCGATGCGATCGACATTTGTACGCCGAACGACACGCACGCCGAAATCGCATTGGCGGCGGCGGCAAAAGGGAAGATGATCCTTTGCGAAAAGCCATTAGCGCGTACATTGGCGGAAGCGAAGACTATGGTCGACGCCATTGAGGCAGCTGGTGTGAAAAACACCGTTTGGTACAACTACCGCCGCGTCCCGG
The DNA here is from genome assembly GCA_001898145.1 of Dyadobacter sp. 50-39. Taxonomy (GTDB): domain Bacteria; phylum Bacteroidota; class Bacteroidia; order Cytophagales; family Spirosomataceae; genus Dyadobacter. The sequence continues at coordinate 27,246 of MKSR01000023.1, read as the reverse complement.
CCGTCACTTTGGCAAAGCAAATTGTGGATTCAGGTAAACTGGGCCGCATTTTCCACTACCGCGCCAACTTCCTCCAAGACTGGACCATCAGTCCGGATGTACCGCAGGGCGGAACGGCAACCTGGCGCCTCGACGTGGACGCAGCGGGTTCAGGCGTGACCGGCGATTTGCTGGCGCACTGTATCGACACTGCGATGTGGATCAACGGCGGTATCAAGGATGTATCGGCTGTGGCTGAAACATTTATCAAAGAACGCAAGCACGCAGGTACCGGCGAAGTGCAGAAAGTAGGCATCGACGACGCCTGTATTTTTCACTGCCATTTTGATAACGGTTCACTGGGCCTGTTCGAATCGACGCGCTATGCACGCGGCCACAAGGCGCTTTATACTTTTGAAATCAATGGTGAGCATGCGTCCATCCGCTGGGACCTGCACGATATGAACCGCCTCGAATATTTCGACCACGACGATCAGTCGATCGTGCGCGGATGGCGCTCTATCCTGGTGACCGACAGCGACCAGCCTTACATGAAGCGCTGGTGGATCCCGGGAACCAGCATTGGTTATGAGCATTCGTTCGTACACCAGGCGGCCGATTTCTTCGAAAGCCTGCAAACCGGAAAGCCTTGCTCCCCGACATTCAGAGACGCTTACGAAACGCAGAAAGTGTGCGAAGCAGTGCTCGATTCGGCTGCTTCCAAAAGCTGGAAAGACACGGGCGTACATTGGGAGGGTTAATCCAATAATGCATTCATATCCTGAGGCTTTAACCGGATCCTGCCTGGCGGGTGAGGTTAAAGCCTCAGTTTCGATACCGCTATGTCCGACTACATTCTGAGGGTTAAAGAAATTTCCAAATCATTTTCCGGCGTGCAGGCGCTGGATAACATCCATTTTGACCTAAAAAAAGGCGAAGTGCATGCCTTGATGGGTGAAAACGGGGCAGGGAAATCTACTTTCATGAAAATACTGATCGGACTGGTCAGCCCTGACTCCGGGGAAGTATTGCTCGAAGGCGAGAACCTCGTCGGCAGCAATGTGCACCAGACGTTGAAAAAGGGTATTTCCATGATCCATCAGGAAATTCTCATCATCCCTGAACTGACTGTGGCCCAGAATATTTTTTTGGGAAGGGAAAGGGAGGTTTCCGGCAAAAGCGGGATGCTGTCGGGTTGGCTGAATGACGCCGGGATTAACCAGCGGGCCGCAACATTGCTGGACCGGATGGGTGTGAGCATCGCCCCAAAGACGAAAATGAGGCATCTTAGCGTGGCGCAAATGCAGATGGTGGAGATCGCGAAGGCCATTTCCAACAACGCAAAGGTGATTATCATGGACGAGCCCACTTCCGCCATTTCGGATAAAGAGGTAGCGACATTATTTCAGATCATCCGGGACCTGCAAGCGCAGGGCGTCAGCATTATTTACATTTCCCACAAAATGGACGAGATATTCCGGATCTCGGACACCATTACCGTGCTGCGGGATGGGAAATACATGGGTACCAGGGCAGCCCGCGACCTTGATCATAACGCATTGATCGCGATGATGGTGGGCCGGGAGATCGATCAGATGTTCCCGGAAGCGACGCGGCCTGTGGGGCAGGAGATACTTTCTGTGCACAACCTGGGCAAGGCCGGCAAGTTTTCCAATATTAGTTTTAATGTAAAATCCGGGGAAATACTGGGTTTGGCGGGACTCATGGGCGCCGGCAGGACCGAGATAGCGAGAGCCATTTTTGGGCTCGACGGATGGGACGAGGGGGAAATCAGCATCAAAAAAGCACCGCTTCGCGCACGCACACCGCGAGAGGCAATCGAAAGAGGAGTCGGGTATGTGAGTGAGGACAGGAAAGGCCTGGGGTTTATTCCCAGAATGTCGGTGAAGGACAATATCACCCTTTCAAGCATAAACAGCCACCGCAAAGGCGGTTTTATCGACACACACAGCGAACAATCGGCGGCAGAAAAAATGATCGCCGATTTGAAGATCAAAACAGCGGGTGCCGGTCAGCATGTGACCTATCTGAGCGGGGGAAACCAGCAGAAAGTCGTCATCGGAAAGGTACTGCTCGCTTCGCCCGAAATCATCATCCTAGACGAACCGACGCGCGGAGTCGATGTGGGAGCAAAATTTGAAATATACAAACTGATCCGCAGCCTGGCCGACCAGGGAATGGCGATCATCATGATATCATCGGAATTACCGGAAATCCTGGGCCTCAGCGACCGGATACTGGTTTTATCCAAAGGCAAACAAACCGCGCTGCTCTCGAAGGCCGAAGCGACGCAGGAGCTGATTATGCGGCACGCGGTAGCGTGAGGGCGGGGTGGGCTTTAAGCTATTTCTATGGCTTGCTTAGCTTCAAGTCCACAACTTACGGAATACAACTTATTGCTTACAGCTTATAGCCTATTGCTTATAGCATTAAAACTTTACAATGACCCGATTCTCCAAACTAGGCCAGTACGGCATCTTTCTCGCTTTTGCATTGATATGCCTGGTATTGGCATTAAGTACGCCGAAGTTTTTCACTGTTTCGAACCTGCTGATTATCGGTAACCAGGTTTCGATCAATGCATTGCTGGCATTTGGTGTCACGTTTGTGATCATCACCGGTGGTATCGACCTCTCATTGGGCTCTATGGTGGCTGTTACCGGCGTAGCTGCGGCGAGCTTTGCGCATCCGGACACTTATCCGCTGGTGGTACCGTTGCTCGTGGGCTTGGGGGCCGGCTCGGCCATGGGTGCATTCAACGGGCTGGTGATCACGAAAAGCAAGGTACCCCCATTCATCGTCACGTTGGGCACCATGACCATTGGCCGCGGTTTGGCATTAATTCTCAGCAAGGGAAGGCCCGTTTCGAACCTTTCCGACTCGTTCAACTTCATCGGCGGCGGCAGCGTAGCGGGTATTCCGTTTCCGATCATTATCCTGCTCATCGCATTTGCGGTTTGTTCCATTGTATTAAACAAAACCATTCTCGGGCGCTATATGTATGCGGTCGGGGGTAACGAACCCGCCGCGCGGGCGTCGGGAATACGGGTGAGCCGTGTCAAAATGTGGGTATATACCATTTGCGGATTGCTTTCTGCATTGGGCGGTATCCTCCTTACCTCGCGCATCACCACCGGCCAGCCCAATGCCGGCGCCGGTTTCGAATTGGACGCCATCGCCGCCGCGATTATCGGCGGTACGAGCACGTCGGGTGGCACCGGCACTATGACGGGTACATTCATCGGTGCATTGCTGATCGGCGTGATCAGTAATAGTCTCGACTTGCTGAATGTCACATCCTATTATCAACAGGTAGTCATGGGCGTGATCATCATCGGGGCCGTGGTGCTGGATGGGGTTGGGAAGAAGGATTGAATGGGGAAAGAGGTTTTAGTATTAAACATAAATGCGAAGGCGGGGAGCCGGAGCTTGAATGCTTTATGAAACGGAATGCAATTTTTACTGCAATGGTCGCTGCCTTTTTGTTGGCAAGCTGCAATCAGTCATCTGAAAAAAAAGGTGGGGCGGAAGGCGGCGGCAATAAGCTGGTGATAGGGGCGACAATGCTGAGTATGCAGAACGAATTTATCGTGAATGTGAGCGATGCCATGGAGGCCAAGGCGAAGGAAATGGGCGTCGAACTGATAACGGTAGATGCTGAACGTTCCGCGTTGAAGCAGGTGGAGCAGGTCGAGAGCTTTATCGGACAGGGCGTAGACGCGATCATCATGAACCCCTGCGAGGTGGAAGCGAGTTCTCCGGCGATCAAACTGGCCATGGACGCCAAGATTCCCATTATAAATGTCAATTCCGAAACTTCTTCTAAGCCGACTGCATTTGTAGGGTCGGACGATACGGAATCCGCCCGTATTGCCATGAAATACATTGTAGAAAAGCTGGGCGGCAAAGGTAATGTGCTCATGATGCATGGTTTTATGGGCCAGGCCGCGCAGATCCGGCGAGATAACGGCGCGAAGGAAATTCTGAAGGCCAATCCGGGCATTAAACTTCTGGCTGAACAAACCGGTGAATGGGACCGGGCCAAAGGAATGTCCCTTACCGAAAACTGGATACAGTCCTATGGCGACAAGATCAACGCGATCTTCGCCCAGAACGATGAAATGGGCATGGGAGCCGTGAAGGCCCTCGAAGCGGCCGGCTTAAAGGGGAAAGTGCTGGTAGTAAGCGTAGATGCCATTCCTGACGCATTGCAGGCTGTGAAAAAGGGAACATTGGACGCCACTGTTTTCCAGAATGCCAAAGAGCAGGGTGGAAAGGCCATTGAAACTGCCGTGAAAGCAGCCAGGAAAGAGGCGTTCGAGAAGGAGGTACTTATTCCGTTTCAGTTGGTGACGAAGGGGAACGTTGAGCGTTTTTGAAATGACGATTACTCCTTTTTGTCATTTCTGCGGATTGCGCTGAGATCGGCGGTTGCGAGAAATTTCTCAGCAGCATCAATTTTCTCTTTTAAGAAAGCTTGGAATTTCGGATCTGCGAACAGCTTTTGCTTTCTCTCTTCGATAGTCATTTCTTTGACTTTCATATCCTTTTAAATTTGATGATGTAATGATGGTACTCTTTCTCCACCTCAAAGGGTTCGGTCACTGAATCATTCGTACCATAAATTTCATAATACTTTTTGATTTGTGAAAGTTCTTTTGAAATGATAATCCGGTACAGTCGATTTCTGGCAGGAGTATTGGCCTGTAAATACACTTGTGCCCATGGGTAGTATTCGAAAAATCGTGCAACGCACTGAAAAACAGTTGCCATGATTTTTTCAAAGTCGCCATTATTACTGATCGTCTTGTCGCAAACACTTCCATCCGGACGTACGTCAACTAGTGCAAGGTTGAACATTTTGCGAGCGGACAAAGGAGTGAAAATTACTGCCTTCCGGATAGTTTTCTCCGGACTAACACTTAAAAAATCGAAATAAAGCCGGGTATCGTCGGCTTGAAAAGGGTAAAACTCTGACTGCATACAAATTCGGGGTAGGAAGTACCATATCGAATGCAGGAAGTTGAGTGGTGGTATGTGTCGCAAATGTAAAATAATCTCCCCTTAAAAGTAAAACGGGCAGCGCCTTGCCCTTTTACCCGCATATGGCTCCGGCCAGATTCCTAAAACCAATCAAATTCAAGAATGAACACTTTTAATATCAACCGTCGTAGCTTCCTTCACGGGGCCACGGCCGCATTGGCACTTTCCACTTTCGGGGCGCAGGGGATGGACCTGATCAATCCCGCCAAAACATGGCGCGTCGGGTTAATTGGGACGGGCTGGTATGGTAAAAGTGATCTTTTCAGACTGATCCAGGTGGCACCGGTGGAGGTGATCGCATTGTGTGATGTGGATAAAAATCAATTGAACGAAGCAGGTAAACTGGTGAGCCAGCGGCAGAAGTCGGGCAAGACGCCGAAGTTGTACGGCGACTACCAGAAAATGCTGGCCGAGAATGAAATGGATATTGTATTGATCGGTACTCCCGACCATTGGCATGCGTTGCAGATGATCGACGCGGTGAAGGCCGGCGCGCACGTGTACGTGCAGAAGCCGATCAGCGTGGATGTGATGGAGGGCGAGGCAATGGTGGCGGCCGCACGCAAATACAAAAAGGTGGTACAGGTGGGTACGCAGCGGAAAAGCACGCCGCATTTGATCGACGCTAAGAAAAATATTGTGGACGCGGGCCTGCTGGGCAAAATTTCGCATGTCGAAATGTGCTGCTACTACCACATGCGCGCCAACGGCAACCCGCCGGTGGAAGCGGTGCCCGATTACCTGGACTATGAAAAATGGACCGGCCCCGCGCCTCTGCGCCCCTATGACGGGTCACCGCACGTGCGCTGGTGGAGGACTTTCATGGAGTACGGCAACGGCATTACCGGCGATATGTGTGTGCATATGTTCGATACGGTACGCTGGATGCTGAAACTCGGGTGGCCGAAAAAAATCGCGTCAACAGGTGGTATTTATGTGGAGAAAGAAGGTAAGTCTAATATATCCGACACACAATCAGCGATTTTTGAGTACGACGGACTGAACTGCGTATGGCAGCACCGCACCTGGGGAACGCCCAATAACCCCGATTATCCGTGGTCGTTTACGCTGTACGGCGACAAAGGTACGCTTTGGGCGAGCACGATGGCCTACGATTTCATTCCGCAAGGCAAAGGCGAGAAAATCCACAAGGATGTTGTCTATGAAAAAGAGAAATACCCCGAGGATTTGAAAGAAGACAAGATCGAACTCAATGCCGCACCTGCGACACGCCTCCATATGCTCGATTTCCTGAGTGCGATCGAGAACAGCGGCAGACCCGTCGCGGACATCGAAGAAGGGCATATTTCGACAGCGAGCTGCATTTTGGCAAATCTTTCGATGAAAACCGGTCGTTCGATTGTTTATGACCCAATAAAACGCGAAATTGTCGGAGATAGAGAAGCCAATGCATTGCTGGCCCGCGCTTACCGGGCTCCTTACAAACATCCTGACTATAAGCACGTCTAGGATAGGTCGTTAAAGTTCGTGGTCCCTTATATATTCCCAGTACACCGCGTCCGGCAAAATCCGGGCGCGTTTTTGTTTGGAGATTTTCCGGATCGATATATCAGTTTTAAATGTTTATAAGTTTAATAGATGTTTCTAAGGCATTTAAACCAAATCCCCTCCGAAACTGTCAGACTAGTATAACAAAACCAAACGTTCAAAAACACGATGAAAACCATAGTGAAGTTGATGAAATCCGCGGGTATGGCGGTTGTGGCGGGCATATTCATGATGGCATGCAGCAATGCCCTCCAGGTGAGTTACGATTACGATTCCGCGGTGAACCTCAAACAGTTCAAAACCTTCAAGGTGGAGGCTGAGCACAACATGGAACAGGACCCGCTGCTGGGTAGCGAATTGAACCGCCGCCGGTTGGGCGATGCGGTAGTGGAGGTAATGGAGGCCAAAGGTTATAAACTCGACCAGCAGAACCCCGAAATTGTGGTGCGGTTCATGACCGACGTGAAAGATCGCCAGCAAGTGCGCTCCAATAATATGTATTCGCCTTACATGTGGTGGTACGGAGGAGGCAACAACATTTCGACCTACAACTACCAGGAAAGCCGTTTTATCCTGAACATTTACCAGAAATCCTCTGAGCGAATGGTATGGCAGGGCTGGGCTTCCGGAAAAGTGAAGGCACCGACCAAGAAGGAAGATCAGAACACCATGATCAAAAACACAATGGCCGATATCCTCCGCTCATTCCCGCAAGCGACGCTGGATACTTACAGCAGGAAGTAATTTTTAAGGTTAAACTGCAAAAAATGCCGGGCTCAATGTCCGGCATTTTTTATTATCAATCTATTGGTAAACCCGACTCCTCCGCCCGGATCTTCCTATACTCGTCGGGATCGGGCTCATCGATCGGGTAATGTTCTTCTTCATATTGATTGATCAGCAATGCGAGTATATCGGCCTCCTTCGCCTCATGGCTACCCGGTACCGCATCGAAAAGCAGGTCAAGACGCTTCAAAGCCTCGTTATACTCCTCCTCAGTCTCGATAAGTTTTACATCCACCATTTTCAAATTGTTTTTGCATTAACACGATCGTATTCGGTATGCGTACCCAGCCACTTGATCATGATTCTTTTATGCCCGAAGCTAACCCTGGTTATCATGCGGTAGTGATTCCCTTTGATATTAAAAATTACACGGTTATCTGCAATCATATCCGCACTTCTGAAATCAGCTCTTAATGCATTAAAATCAGCCCAATCCGACTTTCTCACTTTTTTGAACCAGGATGTCAGGTAAGCCTTGGAATCAGGATGAATTTCGTAAAATTCTTTCAATTTCCTGAAACTGATGACATTCATGTGATAGTGTGTAGTGATTTAAACAAAAATAAAGAGGGAAAGTTGTTATAGCAGCAACTTTCCCTCTTCAATGAACAACCGGATGATGTTACGGTTTTCTACTACAAATCCTCCCCGTTGCGATACTCTTCCGAGGCCTTCTTCACGATGGCATCTCCATCACGCAAATCACCAAACACTTCAACGAGCGTGTCGACTACCACACCGCGTTTTACCGGTACCCATTCGGCTTTTTTGCCCTTGTCCCGGATGACGAATACCTGCTCGCTGGAATTGACAACGGCGGTTGCCGGCACGAACAAGGTGTGCCCGGTGCGTTCGGTGTTCAGCTGCACTTGCGCGTACATGCCGGCTTTGAGCTCGTTCGAGCGGTTGTTGACATCGAATTCGGTGATCATCGAGCGGTTTTCCTCGGTTAACGTGCGGGAACTGCGTGCGTAAACTGCCTTGTAGACCTTTTCCGGGCTGGCGGAAACGGTGAAGCTTACTTCGCCTTTGTTGGGAATGGCGCTCGACATGTTTTCAGGTATCGCAAGCGTCAGGCGCAGTTTTGTGTTGTCTTCCAGAATAAATAAAGGCTTGGCACCACCTTCACCCGGCCCTACCAAAGCGCCCGGGCTGATATTCCTTTCCGTAATAATCCCATCGAATGGGGCTATGACGGTCAGGTAGCGCGAAAGCTCGGTTTTTGTTTCCATGAAAGACTTCGCAGCCTGCACATTGCCTTTGGCCACGGCCATGGCCGAACTGTCGGCGGCGGCGCGTGCCCGGGCTAGATCTAGCTCGTTGAGTGAGACGGCCCCTTCGGTACGGTTGGTTTTTTGCAAGCGGCTGTATGTCAATGCACTTGCCTGGTATCGCGTGGTGGTTTGCTGCAATGCGGCTTCGGCGGCAATGAGCTGCGCCTTCGCCTGGCTCAGTTCGGACATTACCTCGGGCGCTTCCAACACGGCCAATACCTGTCCTCTCCGTACCACCGTACCGCGATCCGCATTCACGGTTTTAACAAACCCTTTCACCTTCGGATGAATGCTGACCTTGTTCCAGGGCTTCAATTCTCCGGGCAAGGCAATTTGCTTCGCCGGTTTCATGCTTTTGACGTAAGCGAGTTCGACGGCGGGCTCTTTGGCAGCGGCTTCCGAAGAGGTGCTTTTGGCCTCATGGCCTTCGCTTGTTTCGGCAGTACTGTTGCACGCGCTCATACCAGCTGCGACGGTGATCAGTATCAGAATGGATTTCAGGGTATTCATGGAAACGGATGTTTGGAGTTTTTTACGGAAGAAATTGCTTTCAGGATCCTCTGGGTCGAGGGAGACTGAATTGACGGATGCTTTGCGTTGAACCAATGTGAATACGGCCGGCAAAATGAGGAGCGAGGCCAATGTGGAGGCAATGAGACCTCCGATTACCGCCTGCCCGAGCGGGGCGATCTGGTCGCCGCCTTCGCCGAGGCCGGATGCCATCGGGATCATACCGGCGATCATCGCAATACTCGTCATCAGGATCGGGCGGATACGGCTGCCGGCAGCGAGGGTGACGGCTTTGCGGGCATCCTGCAATTTGAGCCGCAGGTTCTCTGCATTGGTAACCATCAGAATCGCATTTGCTACCGATACGCCGACGGACATGATCAGACCCATATAGGATTGCAGGTTCAGCGTGGCGCCGGTAAGCAGCAACAGCCCGATCGAGCCTACTACCACGGCGGGGATGGTGGAAAGTACCACCAGCGACAGTTTGAACGACTGGAAAGTAGCAGCCAGCAAAAGGAACATGATTACCACCGCGATCAAAAGACCGGTTTGTAAGCTGCTCAATGTCTCTGTCAGCAGTTCTGTTTGACCTTTCAACTCCACAATCACCCCACGAGGCGGTTCACCGGCATTCTTGATGGCCTTCTGAACCGCGGTTGTGGCTGCGCCAAGGTCTTTTTGATGAATATTGGCGGTGACGGTCACCAGGCGGTTCGGGCCGGCGCGATCGTACTCGCCGGGGGCTGTTTTTTCGGAGAATGTAGCCACATCGGCCAGCAGCGGGTTGCTTACGCCGGTTTTCAAAGGAATAGTGCCAATGTCCTCCACGGACGTCATCTGGTATTCCGGGATCTGAACCTGTACCTGGTAGGCAAGCCCCTTGGCATCGTCGAGCCAAAGGTTTTTGTCTGTAAAACGGCTGGAAGACGTTGCCGCAACCATCGAGCGCGCCACCTGGGTGGAGGTAATGCCCAATTGTCCGGCCCTTTCGCGATCGATTTTAACATCCAGGATCGGGTATTGCAATGGCTGGGCAATCTGTACATCGCGGAGGAATGCGATATGCTTCATTTCCTGCTGGATTTTGCGGGCAAACCTTCCTGCTTCCTCCACGTCTTTGGCCGCCACACTCACTTCGATGGGCGTCGAAGCGCCCTGGCTCATGATTTTATCCACTAGTTCGATGGGTTCGAAAGAAATGGCCAGGTTCGGGATCTCCTTCTTGATCCTCGCCCGAAGCTTTTCCTTCAATGCATCCATTTTTACAGGAAATTCTTCTTTGAGCGAAACCTGCAAAACTGCCTCGTGCGGACCGCTGTTGAATACGAAAATATTGGAAGTACCATAGCTGGATGGGACCGTTCCTACATATGCGGAAGATATTTCGACGTGCTCTTTCCCGACTTCCGATTTGATCAGGTTTAAAACCTTTAATGTAGCCTCCTCCGTACGTTCTACGCGTGTACCATCGGGTACCCGCAGGCGCATCTGAAACTGGTGACTGTTGGCTTTCGGCAAGATGTCGGTGCCGATCAGAAGGAACCCTCCGACGATCAGTGCAATGCTGCCGACGAGGTATACCGGTACGATCAGTCGCCTGCCCATAATGCTTCCCAGTACATTGAGATATTTCAATTTGAACTTTTCAAAACCGGTTGGCGGCAATGAAGGATGCGCACCTTCTTCGATCACATCGTCGATTTCCTGGCTATCCAATGCCAAAGTAGGTGCTTCGTGGTGCGGGTGGTCTTTCAAAAGCCAGTTGGAAAGCACCGGTACCAAAGTTTGCGAAAGCAAAAACGAGGCGATCATCGCGAAACCCACGGCCAACGAAAGCGGCAAAAACATGGATCTTGGAATACCACTCATAACAAACGACGGCGCGAAAACGGCCAGGATCGCGAGCAGAATCAGGAACTCAGGGAATGCGATTTCCTTACAGGCATCCCAAATGGCCTGTTCCTTCGGCTTACCCATTTCCTGGTGCTGGTGAATGTTTTCAATGGTCACCGTCGCCTGGTCGACGAGTACGCCGATAGCCAGTGCAAGCCCGCTCAATGTCATGATGTTGATGGTTTGACCAAACAAATTCATCAATATCACGGCTGAAAGAATGGAAATGGGGATAGTCACGATCACAATGATCACGCTCCGCCAGTCACGCAGAAAGAGCAGTACCATTAATCCGGTGAGCAATGCACCGAGAATACCTTCGGTAATAAGGCTTTTCAAAGAGTTGGTCACATACACCGACTGGTCGAATTCATAGGAAATCTTTACATCCTCGGGCACTGCATTCCGAAGCTGCGGCAATGCAGCGCGGATATTGTTCACCACGTCCAGCGTGGAAGCATCTGATTTTTTCACCACCGGAATGTAAACCGCGCGACGCCCATTGATCAACGCATAGCTTACCGTAACATCGGCACCATCTTCTACCACACCTACATCGCGGATAAATACGGTGGGCCCTGCACCGACGCGGATAGGGATATTCAGGAAGTCTTCCGGCTTCTTGATGAGCGAGTTGACGGGCGTCATGAGCGTTTTGTCGCCCATGCGGATGTTACCTGCCGGCGATGGCTGGTTGTTGGCAATAATGGATTTAATGACTTCCTCGGGCGTGAGATGGTAGCTCCGGATGCGCTCCGGGTCAACGCGGACGACAATCGTGCGCTGGTTACCCCCGAACGGCGGCGGGCTGGAAACCCCCTCAATGCGGCTGAACATGGGTCGTACCCGCGAGGAGGCAAAATCCTGGATTTCGTTCAGCGACCGGGAGGCGCTTTCGAATACCATCTGGCCGATCGGTACCGAACTGGCGTCGAAGCGGACCACCTGCGGGGGCACGGTACCTTCTGGCATGTACGCCTTCGCGCGGGAGACGTTGTTGGCGACTTCCGCAGCGGCCTGGGCCATATCGGTACCGGGGTAGAACGACAACTTGATCAAGGATAGCCCCTGAATCGTTTTTACGTCCACATCGCGGATACCCGACACGTACAGGAAGTGGTCCTGGTAGCGGGTGGCGATGAAGCCGTCCATCTGGTCAGGCGCCATACCACCGTAGGGCTGAACGACGTAAATGGTCGGTAAATCGAGATTGGGAAAAATGTCGACAGGGATGCTCCGTATCGATAAAATCGAGAAAAATAGGATGCCGATCACGACTACCACAATGGAAATGGGCTGTCGGAGGGCAGTTCTGATGAGTTGATACATAATGTTCAGATTTGTATTTTGTCATGCTGAGCGCAGTCGAAGCATTTTGTAGGATGGCGTCGTGCGAGATGCTTCGACTACGCTCAGCATGACATTTTGCGTATCATTGGGCTATTTGATTTAGGAACATACTTAGGTCGCCCGCGGCGGCGGCTTTGAGCAGGAGCGAACGCCATGCATTGCCGTTGGTGACGAACTTGTCGATTTCGGCGCGGTTCAATGCATTCACACTTTGAGCAAGGGTGAAAAGGTCGGTGAGGCCGCTCTGGTAGCGTGCTTCCGCCTGGTTGAACGCCGTGCGTGCGGCCGCGAGTTGTACGGGCGTGAGGCGTGCCTGCGCGAGCGAGAGCTGAAACTGCATCTCAGATTCGCGCGCCTGGCGGTCCAGTTGCAGCTGCTGTGTCTGGTAAAGTGATTTGAAACGTTCTACCTGGAATTGTTCGGCACGGTAGTCGTTCCTCACCTTGAAGATATTGGTCAGGTTCCAGCGAGTGGAAACGCCCACCAGGTAATTGTAAACCTGGTATTTGACCCCGCTTCCGAAATCGGTGCGAAAGGAATCGTCTTTATTGGAAACGCCCGATCCGCGTCCCCAGCCGGCACCTACGAGGGATACGGAGGGTAGATAGGACCTTTTAACAGCCAGACTGCGAGCCAGGGAGGCATCGATCTGCGATTGTGAGAATCGCAATGCCGGGTTTTGAAGAAAAGAGGCGGTTTCACCCGGTATAGCAGGCAATTGGGAGTAAAAACCCATCGAGTCTACTTCAATGCTGTCGTGGAGCTCGCCCGTCAATTCCGAAAACCGCAGGCGCTGTGCCTTTTCCGACCGCCGGCTTTCCAGCAGCAGCAATTGTGCCTTGGCATATTCGGCAGCAGCCAGCGAGCTGTCGACGCCCGGGCGCATGCCCGAGCTCACGGCGGCGTCGGTAACACGTTTGAACACCGTAGCGCGTTCCAGGTTCTGGCGCTGCGCTTCCACAAGTTTCTGGTTGATGAGGAGCAGCAGATAGGCGTCAATGATTTTGACCTGGTGCTGAAAAAGTTCGTTTTCATAGTCGGCCTGGCTGCGGGCGAGGTCGGCTTTGGCAGCATTTACATTGGCATTTACTTTCCCAAAATTGAAAATCTTCCAATCGACCATGGCCGTCGTGAAACTGCCGAATGTAGCTGTGTAAATGTTTTCAGGACGGATACCGCCGGAAGGAGATAAGGCGCTGCCCTCGTTGGGGAGGAACGCGCCGGCCACACTGTTGCTTGTGCCGTAGGTATATTGGTCCTGCACGATGAATGCGGGCAGATAATCGGTTTTGACAGATTGGATGCGACTTTCCGCACCTCGAATTTCGGCTTGCTTGGCTTTCAGGAATGGGAAATTACCTTTTCCCTGTTCCAATGCTTCGTGCAGTTTGATATGCTGCGCGTTGGCCTGCATTCCTGTGAAGGCGATAAAGAGCAATGCGAGCCAGCGGTTTTTGATAAATAGGATCCGGTGGGCGAACCTTTCCGGAGCGTGCGCGTTTCCCGGCGGAAAAAAGCGGGAAATCTGATGATACTGGGAGTGCTTCATAATTCGGGTTAAAGCTTTTTTTAGCCGAAATTAGAGCCCAATTCTGGAAACATTTGGGAAGAGGAACCTTGCAAGGGGCTGTTTACTACCAGATTATCGTTCCTAAATGTTTCCAACTTCAGGGTGTATTTTTGTAATGTATCTTTTGAAAGAGGAATGAAAATTTTAGTCGTAGAGGACGAAAAAGGGCTTGCAGAAAGTATCACCGATTACCTTTCCCGCGAGGGGTTCGTTTGCGAGGTGGCAAATACATTCTGGCAGGCCGACGAGAAGATCAGCCTGTACCAGTACGATTGCACGATCGTGGACCTGACGCTGCCTGACGGCAACGGTTTCGACATTATACAGACGTTGAAGAAGATCGCTGCTGCAACCGGTATTATTATTATTTCAGCCCGCAATACGCTGGAAGACAAGCTGAAAGGTCTGGAAATAGGTTCCGACGATTACATTACCAAGCCCTTTCATCTCTCGGAGCTGAATGCGCGGGTCAAGTCGCTGATCCGCCGCCGGAATTTTGGAGGGAATAATGATATGACCTGGAAGGATATCCGGGTAAACCTGCCTGCACGAAAGGTTTTTATTAAAGACATTGAAACTACCTTATCCAAAAAAGAGTACGACCTGCTGCTCTATTTTCTCTCGAATATCGATGTTGCATTGACCAAGGAATCCATTGCGGAGCATCTCTGGGGGGATAATATGGACTCGGCAGATTCCCTGGATATGGTGTATTCGCATATCAAAAACCTTCGCCGGAAAATCGTGGAAAAGGGAGGGAAAGATTACATTCAGTCGATTTACGGGATAGGTTACAAATTCACCGCACCTTGAAACTGCTCGAAAAAGCCAGCCGCATTTACCTCCTCGCCTCGCTGCTTATTTATGCGGCCGTGGGTATCGCCTTTTACTGGATCATCAATTTCATGATTTACGACGAGGTGGAGAGCCGTTTGATGGTCGAAAAGCAGGATTTTGAAGCATATGTCCGTACCAACGACACGTGGTCCAACAATTCCTATTTTGTCGAGAACAAGATTGAAGTAGTACCGGTGTTCGGCAAGTTCGATAACAAGGTGGTATTTACAGATACGCTTATCCGGAACCGCTACGAGGAAAATGTGGACCCGTTCCGCCAGCTTACGTTTTACACTTTGATCGGCGGTACGCCGTACCGGGTGGCGATCCGGAAGTCGATGATCGAATCCTACAAGCTGATCGAAGCCATTTCAGCGGCGATGATCGCATTCCTGGGTTTGCTGCTGGTGAGCACATTCCTTTTTCACCGTGTTTTGTCCGGCAAGCTCTGGAAACCCTTTTACGACTCGCTGGCTCGGATCAAGGACTTCGACTGGACCAAAAACAAACCGCTGGAAACCGTCCGGAGTGAAATCACAGAGTTCAACGAGCTGGGCGATGTAATGGAGAAAATGGCTTCCAAAATGCAGCACGATTACCGCAGCCTGCGTGAGTTTACCGAAAATGCTTCCCACGAAATCCAGACGCCCCTGGCGCTTATCAATGCGCGGGTGGAACAGTTTATCCAGGCGAAAGACCTGGGGGAAAACCATACCTACTGGATCGAGGAGATTTACCATGCCGCACGTCGCATGTCTCGGCTTAACCAGGGACTTCTCTTGCTGGCTAAGATTGAAAACCAGCAGTTTACCGAGCAGGAGGAACTCGATCTTTCGGAAGTTGCATTCAACAAGCTGAAAGATTTCGAAGACATTTTACAGCATAAGGAGATCCGGGTTACCGTACGGTCGACCGGTAGTTTCCGGAAAACAATGTCTCCGGCGTTGGCGGACATCCTGCTTACCAATCTGATAAACAATGCGATCCGGCATAACTACACCGGTGGGGAGCTGCGGCTCGAATCTGCGGCCGGTTATGTGCAGGTGAGTAATACGGGCAATCCGCTGAAAAGCGATCCGGAGCGGTTGTTCGAGCGGTTTAAGAAAGAATCTACCGGTGCGGAGTCGCTGGGGCTCGGGCTCGCCATTGTGAAGCAGATCTGCGAAAGCTGCGAGCTGGGGATTTCGTACGGATATGAAGAACCTATCCATACGATTACGATCAGAGGATGAGCATGGTGCGAAGCTATTGCCTCGCACCAGCGCTATTTAGCCACTTTCTGCAATTCGGCTTCGAGTGTTTTGTTGTTCGGGAATTCCTGCGGGATCCATCGGTTTACAATCTTTCCCGCACCATCCAGCACCAGGAACGGGTACCGGATATCAATTCCATATTTCTCTTTCAAAACTTCGATGTTTTCGTCCGATGCCCATAAATGCTTCGCAGTCGGACGGGATTTTACGTATTGTTTCCAGGTTGAAAGCGGAATACCGGCTGCCACGGAAATGTAGGCAAATGTCACTTTGTCTGCATATTTATCTTCCAAAACCTTCAAGCCCGGCTCGTGCTGGCCGATGCTGAATGAGAAGACCATCAAAACCGGCTTGCCTTGCAGCGACGAAACGGTCACCGCGGTGCTGTCGGTGTTGAGCAGCGTGATGTCGGGAATCGACGAGCCTGGTTGCAGCGATTCTTTCGTTTGGATCAATTTCGTAATATATTCTATGTAAGGCGATTGCGGGAATGTTGTTTTGTAATCAGCCAACAACTCTTTCGCCGTTTCGATGCCTGGAATGGCCGTTGCGGCATAGTTGAGCCAGTAGGTTGCCAGGTATTCTTTCTGTTTCGGGTAGTTGGCCAGTTTTTCCTTGCTGAATGCGTACACATCCTTCAATGCATTGGGGCTGATTTCATAGCGCGTTTCCGATTCGAGCGGATATTTCCGGGTCGAGGGAATAAGCGCCCAGTTGCGGAGCTCGTCGCGGTAGGCCTGGCTGAGCAATGCGTCGTCAGGCTGGATTTTAAAATCGGTCAGGGTAAAATCTTCCAGTTCCTTCCGTTGGGCCGCGTCGAGCTTGGCCACCCGGTTACGGCGCATGATCTTTTCCTGGATCAGCTGACGTGTAAGCGATGGTTCCGTGGCAGTGGTAGCCAGTACATATGCTTCAAACGCAGGGACAACGGGGTTTGCCATTTTGAATTTTTCAAAGGCATCCAATCGCACCTTTTTCAGGCTGTCGCTCTGCTGCACCACGCTTTTATTATCGATTTGCGATGGTTTGTAGCCAAAAACAGGCAGGTACTGATATTGGTTTTCCAAAAAGTAATTCTTCAAAAATGTCTGGTAACCCGCATTCTTGCCTGCAAAAGTCACATCTGCATTCTCCGCAACATTAATCGTCAGGTCGTCGCCGGGTTGCAGGAAGAGCATCCAGGTCTTGTTCACGCCATTGCCGCTGTATTGAAGGCGCATCATTTTAGGTTCGGTGAGCTGTATCACTGTTTTTTCGGTGGTTTTATCCGCAAAATTCACCGAAGCGACGGCGTCAAGCTTTGCATCGGCAAGGCCTGTGCCCAGATTGGGGTGAAAATGTACATCTTCGAGCACCAGCGTAACGGTCACAGGGGCCTGTTTGGATGCTGTAATCGTAATATTGGCTGTATTTTGCGCGTATGCGGCCCAGCTAAGAACACAACTGAATAGTGTGAGGATCAGAAAGTTGATATGTTTCATCGTTTCGAGAGAAAAACAGTTTTTACCAAAACCAGGAGGTGTAAAAATTGTGCCAATATACGTAACTCGTCCGGGTATCTGTCCCGCATGCTTATCCAGTGGAGTACTTGCATACATTAATACAGTTTTTCAAAGCATTAATAGGTCAACTACCGTAAATTCGCTCTTTGATTATTGACTATTTCCATGACCCGCGTTTCACCATTCCAGTTCAATACGCTCCGTGCCCGGTTCGAGGGGGAGTTGTATTTTGATAATTCAACGCTGCACACTGCCCAGCGCACCGTTTACGCCACGGACGCGTCTGTTTACCAGGAAATGCCGGTGGCGGTAGCTCTGCCGAAAACGGCGGACGACATCCGCGCACTGATCGATTTTGCCAAAGCAAACAAGGTAACGTTGATTCCCCGCGCCGCAGGCACGTCGCTGGCCGGGCAGGTGGTCGGAAAAGGGATTGTGGTCGATATTTCAAAGCATTTCAGAAAGATCATCGAGGTAAATGCAGGTGAGAAATGGGTGCGGGTGCAGCCGGGTGTGATCCGTGACGACCTGAACAAGCACCTCGCGCCTTACGGCCTCCTTTTCGGCCCGGAAACTTCCACGGCCAGCCGCGCGATGATCGGCGGCATGATCGGCAACAACTCCTGCGGGCTGCATTCCATTACCTGGGGCGCCACACGTGACCATTTGCTGGAAGTGAAAGTGCTGCTTTCCGATGGCTCGGAGGCGGTTTTTACGGAGCAGACAGTCGCGGATTTTACCCGTGAAATCCGGGAGAAACAGGTTAAAGGCCAGCGTTTGCAATCTATTCTGGCCGGGATGTTCGGGCTGATATCGAACCCAATTGACCAGGACCTAATCAAAAAACAGTTTCCCAAACCCACCGTCACCCGCCGCAACTCAGGTTACGCGCTGGATGCATTGGTGCGGAACTTTGAAAAAGGGAATATCAACCTCTGTAACCTCATTGCCGGTTCCGAGGGGACATTATGCTTCGTGACCGAAGCGAAAATTGCGTTGGTAGATGCCCCGCCTGCGGCTGTGGGCGTCGTGTGCGTACATACCAACTCGCTCGCGGAGGCCTTGCACGCGAACCGCGTAGCGATGCAGCACGACCCGAAGGCGTCGGAACTCGTCGATAAATACATTATGGATTTTACCAAAAACCATAATGTGTATTCTCAAAACCGCTTTTTCATGCAAGGCGACCCGGCGGCAATGCTGATGGTCGAGTTTTGGGGCATTGCCATAGAAGAGGTGGAGCAAAAGGCGGCATTATTAATTGCGCAGTTAAAAGCCGAAAACCTCGGTTACGCCTATCCATTGCTGTTCGGCGATGATGCCAACAAAGCCTGGGATATCCGTAAAGCCGGCCTCGGACTGATCCGTAACCTGCCTGGCGATACCCAGCCCGTGAACCTGATTGAAGATTGCGCGGTAGCAGTGGAAGACTTACCGGCCTATATTGATGAATTAGCGGTTTTACTGGAAAAACATGGCTTACATGCCTCGTACTATGCGCACGCAGGCGCGGGCGAGCTGCATGTGGAGCCGATGATCAACCTTAAAACGAGCGAGGGTAAACAGCAATTCCGCGACGTGCTGGCCGACACTGCGGCGTTGGTGAAGAAATATAACGGGGCACTGTCGGGCGAGCACGGGGATGGCCGCCTGCGCGGGGAATTCATTCCTTTTATGATGGGGGAAGAGGTGTATGAAATGTTCAGGCAGGTGAAGCGGATCTGGGACCCAGCTGGGGTTTTCAATGCCAACAAAATCGTGGATACGCCGCCGATGAACGAATTCCTGCGGTATGAGCAGGATAAGCCCAATCCTGAAATCGATACGGTATTCGATTTTTCGCGACAGGAAGGCATTCTGCGCCTGGCGGAGAAATGCAGTGGCTCGGGCGACTGCCGCAAAACCGAACTTACAGGCGGTACCATGTGCCCGAGCTACATGGCTACCCGCAGCGAACGCGACACCACCCGCGCCCGCGCCAACATTCTGCGCCAATACCTGACACCGGTAAAGGAAAAGCAAAAATCCGTGACGCAGGAAATGGTGAAGGAAGTGCTCGACTTGTGCCTTTCCTGCAAAGGTTGTAAATCCGAATGCCCTTCGAGTGTGGATATCGGTAAAATGAAAGCGGAATTCACCCAGCAATACTACGAAAGCCACGGCGTACCGATGCGCAGCAAGCTCATCGCCAATTTTTCCAGCCAAATGAAACTGGCGTCGATCGCGCCTTGGGCATTCAACGGCATTTTCGGGACGCCGGCATTGCGGAAAATCGCTAATAAGATGGTAGGGTTCCATCCCGAACGGTCGATGCCGAAGCTCGACAGCGAGACGTTGAAAGCCTGGTGGGAAAAACACCAGCGCACCAAGGCGGCCGCGGCCCCGCACGCTCGCAGGGTGTATTTGTTTTGTGATGAGTTTACTAATTACAATGATGCAGAGGTTGGTAAAAAAGCGGTGCTCCTGCTTGAAAAGCTGGGTTACGAGGTCGTGATTCCGGAGCATGTGGAATCCGGACGGTCGTTTCTGTCCAAAGGCTTTGTGAAAGAAGCACAGAAATTGGCCATACGGAATGTGGCGCTGCTGAAAGATAAGATCAGCTACGATGCGCCGCTGGTAGGCATTGAGCCATCGGCAATTTTGTCCTTCCGGGATGAATATGTCGATCTCGTCGGCGAAAGCGGGCGGGCCCATGCGCAGATAATTGGGGAGAACGCATTGCTTTTCGAAGAATTTATAGCGCGTGAGATCGATGAAAAACGCATCAGGAAGGAAGCATTCGCCGGAAAAAAACAGCTTATCAAGCTGCACGGGCATTGCCACCAGAAGGCGCTTTCGACACTGACGGCTTCCAAAAAGGCATTACAGTTGCCCGAGCATTACCAGGTGCAACTGATTCCATCAGGCTGCTGCGGCATGGCGGGGTCGTTTGGGTACGAGGAAGAGCACTTTGAGGTGTCGATGCAAATCGGGGAATTGGTGTTATTCCCAACCGTCCGCCAGCAGCCCGAAGAGGTAATCATCGCGGCTGCCGGGACGAGTTGTCGCCATCAGATTAAGGACGGCACCGGACGCAAGGCGATGCATCCGGCTGAGATTTTATATGATGCATTGATCAAATAACCACTATTCGGTACCTCGTACGTGTTCATACACCGTATCGGGGCGCATTTCGGTACCGGCCGTATCAGATGCTACGCTGTCGACTGCGACGGTATTCTGATCGGCGGGATTATCTGCCGATCCGTCCAGATTTCTGTCGTGGTTAAAGAAGCCGCCAAACCAGGCGATCAGCGAAAGAACGATACCGATGCCGACGATCCATTTCCAGACGTTTTTGACGTTCTTGGTGGCTCTTGCTTCCTTATCTGTTTCTTGCCTGTTCATGGGTTTAATGATTTAGTTTGCCACGAGCCTTACCATTTCCATACCAGCGCCGATTCAGCACTTTTTAAGCGAATTATATGACATTGTGTTGATAAAATTTCCCCAAACTAAGTACTCAGACAAAAATGTAATAAATCGGGGACGTTTCATGCTACCTTAGCTGGAAATTTCGTTTCACGTACTAGTTCTTCTCACAAACCAGCCATATTCATGAAAATCAGCCAACGTTTCCTCGTTCCAGTTTTTGCACTTTTCTTATTTGCGCAGGTCGACGCCAAGGCACAAAACGATAACCGGTCTTTCTTTTCCGTCACTGCCGGATACAGCTTACCAGTTGGTGAGCTGGCAAGGGAAAAATTGAACGACCCTTTCGCCGGTCTGACGGGTTCGGGATATTATGGCCAGGCGAATTATGATTTTCGTATTGCGCGCTGGTTTGGATTGAAGTTTTCAGGAAGTATCAACCAGAATACGACACGGCCTCAGCCGATTGTCGATATCGCAAACCAGCGCGTCGAGGAAATCAAGGGATTGATCAACGAAACTACTTCGCACACGTGGGATACCCGCGTATCGCGCTGGAAATTCAATGCAATTATGGCTGGTCCTGCCCTGTTCCTCAATATTGGCCGGGTACAGCTTGAAGGCCACGTTCAGGGTGGCTATGTAAAAGTGACTTCACCTACCGTGGACATGACCGGCACATTTCAGTCGGGCGAAAACCAGATCCTCGTGCATTTGAGCCCGGCCTCTACCAGCGGTTTTGGCGTCGGTGCGGGTGCAAGCATTCGTCTACCCATTGCCGGCCCATTGTACTTCCATCTCTCCGGCGATTTCCTGGCTACCGAAGCCCAGTTGGAGAACGTAGCGGTAAGCGTGCAGGTGGGCAACTACCCGCAGGTAGGCATTCCGATCAACGAAAAGCGGTTTGTGGGTGTAGCAAATATTGGAGCGGGGCTGGGGATTTCGTTTTGAGCGGCGTTTGAATTGCTATATTTGCAGTCTGTTCAAAATGAGCCGCGCTGTGCTGCTCACATTCGCATATTTCGAATATAGCTTTAAATGAAGGTTCTTAAATTTGGCGGCACCTCTGTCGGATCGGTCGACAGTATTAAAACGGTAATCAGTATCCTCGAAGAAAATCTGTCAAAAGGCGAACGCATTGCGGTCGTTTTTTCCGCTATGGGCGGGGTCACGAACAGGCTTATCGAAATCGGGAAAATGGCGGCCGCCGGCAATACGGAATATGTCGAATTTTTGAAGGGCGTGGAGGAACGGCATTTTGCCGTAGTGCGTGGGCTCATCCCCGTGAAGAACCAGAGCAGCACATTTGCGGCTGTTCGGGGCCTTTTTAATGAGCTGGAAGACATTCTTCGCGGTGTTTCATGGATCCGCGAGCTATCCGAGCGCACGCTCGATCTTATTATGAGCTTCGGAGAGCGGTTATCAACGATGGTAATCACCGAAATCCTCAAAAGCAAAGGTGTAGCCGCCGAGTTTTGCGATGCGCGCCAGATCATCCGCACCAATGCCACCTATGGCATGGGGGATGTGAATTTCGAAGTTACCAATCATTTAATATTAGAGCATTTCGCGAAAAGCACGGCATTGCAATGCATTACCGGCTTTATCGCATCCACAGCGGAAGGCGTTACCACCACACTCGGCCGGGGCGGCTCGGATTACACCGCGTCCATCGTCGGCGCTGCGCTGGAAGCCGATTCTATCGAAATCTGGACGGATGTCGACGGGATGATGACCGCCGATCCGCGCAAGGTGGCCAATGCTTTCACAATTCCCTCTATTTCCTATGCGGAAGCAATGGAATTGTCGCATTTCGGTGCGAAGGTGATCTATCCGCCAAGTTTGCAGCCGGCATTTGCGAAGAACATTACATTAAAAGTGCTCAATACCTTCAACACAGGATTCGAAGGCACTTACGTCCAGAAATCTGCAAACGGTAAGGAATATGTGATCACGGGTATTTCGTCGATCGACGAGATCGCGCTCGTGAATATCCAGGGCAGCGGGATGATCGGCGTTGCGGGTATCTCGGGACGCCTTTTCACTGCACTTTCCAATAATGCCATCAGCGTAATCCTCATCTCACAAGCCTCTTCGGAGCATTCCATCTGTTTTTCCATTGATCCGAAGAACGCCCAGAAAGCAATCGATGTGCTGGAAAAGGAATTTGCGACGGAAATCGGGCTGGGGCATATCGATGGGATTTCGGTGGAGAAAAACCTCTCGATCGTCGCTATCGTGGGTGAAGGGATGAAAAAAAATACCGGTATTTCGGGCAAGCTGTTTTCGGCTTTGGGAAAAAACGGGATCAATGTAGTGGCTACCGCACAGGGTTCTTCGGAGCTGAATATTTCGGTGGTTATTTCAAAAAGCGATTTGTCCAAGGCCTTGAATGCCATTCACGGCGTATTCTTCCAATCCGAAACGCGTTCATTGAACCTGTTTATCGTCGGGGTAGGGCTGATCGGCAGCACATTGATCGAACAAATCCGCAATCAAACCCAGTATTTACGCGAGGAAAAGCTGCTGAACCTGAATATCGCCGGTTTGTCCAATACCAAAAAAATGCTGCTCGACCCGGACGGCATCAAACCCGAAAACTGGCGCGACCGTGTGATGGATGAAGGTGTAAAAACGAGCCTGCCTGCATTTGTGCAGCGCATGATCGAGCTCAACCTCCCGAACAGTGTTTTTGTGGATTGTACTTCGGACAAGGACATCGTGCAATACTACCACATGCTGCTCGACGCGAGCATCAGCGTGGTGACGCCCAATAAAGTGGCCAATTCGGGAAGCTATTCGGAGTACATCGCATTGCAGCGCACCGCCTTGCAGCGCGGCGTGAAGTTTCTTTATGAAACCAATGTAGGCGCCGGTTTGCCCATTATCAACACCATTCAGGGACTGATGGCGAGCGGCGACAAATTCCTGAAAATCGAAGCGATCCTTTCGGGAACGCTTTCCTATATCTTCAACAATTTCGGCGGCGATAACCGCTTCGTAGACGTTGTGAAAGAAGCTAAGGCAAAAGGTTTCACCGAGCCCGACCCGCGCGACGATCTTAGCGGCGCCGACGTAGGCCGGAAAATCCTGATCCTGTCACGGGAGGTAGGCGTGGCGTTGGAGCCCGATGAGGTGAAAATCTCACAAATCCTGCCCGGAAACTGCCTTAACGCGCCTACGGTGGATGCATTCTTCGAAGAACTGGAGATTTCCAATGCATTCTTCGCCGACATGCAGTCTGCGGCCGACGCAAAAGGCGAGAAACTGCGCTACATTGCGACCCTCGAAAACGGCAAGGCCACCATCGAGCTCAGAACTGTAGATGCTTCGCATCCGTTTTACACGCTTTCCGGCAGCGACAACATCGTGTCCTTCACCACGGAACGTTACAAAGACCGCCCGCTCGTGATTAAAGGCCCGGGCGCAGGCGCGGAGGTGACAGCCTCCGGCGTATTCGCGGATATCATGAGTATCAGTAGCTATTTGGGATAAGAAAACAACCACTTAAAGTGAATTCAGTAAAAGCTTTTGCGCCGGCGACAGTCGCTAATGTGTCGTGTGGGTTTGATATTTTCGGGTTTGCCATCCAGGAGCCGGGGGATACGGTTGAGTTGTTCAAACGGGACGAGCCGGGGATTGTCATCACGGATATTACAGGCGACGAAGGACGGTTGCCCCGGCAGGCGGAGAAGAATTCGGTGACGGTGGTGATGCTCGCTTTGCTGAAACATCTGGGTATCAGCGACCTGGGTTGCGAGGTGGTGCTTCGCAAAAATATGCCTCTCGGCAGCGGAATGGGTTCCAGCGCGGCCAGCGCGGTGGCTGGTGTGGTAGCTATGAATGAGTTATTAGGCAACCCGTTGAGCCGTAAAGAATTGTTGCCTTTCGCGATGGAAGGCGAGCGCATTGCGTCCGGTTCGGCGCATGCCGATAATGTGGGGCCGTCGTTACTCGGCGGTTTTGTGGTGATCCGCAGCTATAACCCGCTGGATATTTTCACGATCCCGGTTCCGGACGATCTTTATTGTACACTCGTTCATCCGGATATCGAGATCAATACCAAAGATGCCCGTTTCATTTTGCGCAACGAGGTTTCCCTGAAAAATACGATTGCTCAAATGGGCAATGTGGCCGGGTTGGTCGCAGGACTTATGAAAGCGGATTATGACCTGATCAGCCGCTCGATGGTGGATGTGATCATTGAGCCGGTGCGCTCCATTCTGATTCCAGAGTTCAAAGAAGTGAAACAGGCGGCCATTTCAAACGGCGCGTTGGGATGCAGCATTTCGGGGGCTGGGCCGTCGATGTTCGCATTGAGCCGGGGTATGGAGAATGCTCAAAATGCGGGAAAAGCCATGCAGGAACGCTTTGCAAGCGCCGGAATTGAATCGGCGGTGCATGTTTCGGGCATTAATCAGGGTGGGGCGGTGGTGCTTCAATGATTGAATGATTGAATGACTGAATGATTGGATGAGCGCGGTGGAACGGGGGAGGTGCAGACGTAGCGGATTTAAGCGCATAGGAAAATGCCGTTAGGCACGTAATGTCGGTAGGAAACATGGCATTACAATTTTCAGAAAATGCCCTTGGGCATGTAACAACAATTCATTTTTGACGGAACTATGAACTTTCGGGCTCGCGAATCGCGTTAAAATGAACAGGTAATAAAACATTAGAAAAATGGTTACGGTAAGCGATACAGCCAAAAATAAAATTGTAGAACTCCGCAAGGCTGACGGTTTTGAAGACGATTATCAGATTCGCGTTGGGGTATTGGGAGGTGGTTGTTCGGGTTTGACCTACAACCTCGAATTCAACTCCGAGTCTAAGCCGAATGATATGGTTTTCGAAGATAAGGGAGTGAAGATTATCGTAGACAAAAAGAGCCTGCTGTACCTGGCCGGAACGACCCTCGATTTCAGTGATGGGTTGAACGGAAAGGGTTTTCAGTTCATCAATCCCAACGCTACCCGCACCTGCGGATGCGGCGAAAGCTTCGCGGTTTAGTTTGATTATTAAAATATTTTATTTTGAAAAAACGCGCTCGGAAACCCGGAGTGCGTTTTTTTTATCGTTTTGAATGGATTTAATTTGAACCGTCTTTTACACACCACATTAAAGGAACATTTAAATCCATTTGAATGAAACCAACTCTTTTGATTTTGGCTGCCGGCATCGGCAGCAGGTACGGAGGTATCAAGCAGCTTGACCAGTTCGGTCCCAACGGAGAAACCATTATCGATTATTCTTTATACGACGCCATTCGCGCAGGTTTTGGAAAAGTAGTATTTATCGTCCGCCAGGAGATCAAGGATAGCGCCGAAGCCATTTTCGCACCGAAACTCAAAGGTAAAATTGACTTCGACTTCGCCATCCAGGGGGTTCAGTCGTATGTACCGGAAGACCTGGGCACGGTGGAGCGTACCAAACCATGGGGTACCGGCCATGCTACGCTCTGCGCCTGGGAACAAACGGATACGCCATTTGCCGTCATCAATGCCGATGATTTTTACGGCCGCGATGCATTCGAAACCATGGCCCGGTTTCTGCAAACCGACACCAACGACAAGCAGCACGCCATGATCGGTTACGAGCTGAAACGGACACTTTCCGAAAACGGCACCGTTTCGCGTGGGGTATGCGTGGAGCGCGAGGATCACAACCTCGAATCGGTGGTGGAACGGACTAAAATTTTTGAAGAAAACGGCGTTATCTACTTTGAAGAAGGCGAAACCCGTACCGAGCTTGCGCCGGAAACATCCGTTTCAATGAATTTCTGGGGTTTCAAACCTTCCATGTTTCCCATCACCAAAGACCTTTTCGAAAAGTACGCCCGCGAAAATATCAACACGCCCAAAGCGGAGTTTTACATTCCGACTGTGATGACGCATATCATCAAAAGCGGCCTGGGCGACTGCCGGGTGTTCCGCATTGCCTCGGATTGGTTCGGGGTTACCTACCCTGAGGACAAACCATCGGTACAGGCGTCGCTGAATGCATTGCATGAGGCCGGAGCTTATCCTTCGAAATTGTGGGAGTAATGCATTATTGAAGGTTCTCTGGACCAGGGACTTGAATTTAACAAAAAGGCGTTCACGAATATTCGCGAACGCCTTTTGCATTACATCTAAACCTTATTTATGAGTTCTTGTCATTACCTGCGGATCAATATGGAATGGGCTTTTTGGGAGCCGTCGGTTTTTGTTACGACCAGCAGGTAGGTCCCTTCCGGAAATTGACTTACATCGACGAACGGCACCGAAGCACTGGATTGGTAAACAACCGCCCCACTTGGCGTGAGG
>MKSR01000022.1 GCA_001898145.1 Dyadobacter sp. 50-39 | reverse complement strand
TTGCCTGTAAGCCGGCGCGTTGGGGTACTGGTATACCATCCTTTGCATATCAACATACTGCTGCCCCTGGGATATTAACAGGTAGAACAAGGCTGAGATGAAAACGGCTGCAATCGCGTAGGGACTACTCACGCCTAAGCCGTAGAACAGTGCCTGGTATCGGTCCTGAAACTGCAGGGGCTGTTTGCTGCTATTCAGCTTAGATGCGGCTCGGTCGATGGCCTCTATGGACTTGCCCACCCTTGATTCCAGGTTTTGGAAATGCTCGTGGGTTTCGGTCAAAAAAAGCGCTGACCAGTCATCGATCTCGTGGCCGTACTTGGCGGTATATATGCCCCTGGTCTGCGTAAGACGGTTGGGCTCGACATTATTCATCGCTGAAATTTTCTCTAAGCTCCTTTTTCAGCCTGAGCCTTGCGCCCGGGGGATAGTCTTGGAGCGCATAACCGTTACGGATACCGTCGAGTATCTGCCCGCCTAAAAGCGAAGCGGGTTCAAAGTCGCCAAAACGCCTGAGGTCAAGTCCCAGGGCGGAGCAGTTTTCTTCCAGCTCCCTTGACAAAGCTGGAAACTGGGCAAACCCGAAAAGGTTCTGCCAGATCACCATCTGAAACTTTGAGTTCAGTGCTGCCCGCATTTTTTCCAGAAACTGTATGCTGGCCAGATATGCCCCGCCACCACCGATGATAATATGAAATACAGCCGTCATACCCAACTCGTCGCACCACTCCTTCAAATCAATATCGCGGGTGATCAAAGCGGGCAGCTGCTCGCTTTCCGGCGCCCCGAAATCCATAAACACTTTCTCGAAGGGACTACCTGACAGGCTTTCCACATAACCGATAAATAGGTCCCGCATCAACCTTTCACGGTTGTCTAGCAGGGAGAAGGCCTCAAAGCGGTCTGCTCCCAAAAAGGCTAGTTGCCTCGCTGTCGTTGCTTAATAGACGTTTTCAGAAAGCGGACCCGTGCGAAAAATATCCCGGTATGTTGTTTCAATCTCAGATATCTCCGATTCCGTAAAGTGTTTGAATTCAGAGGTTTTTGCGCGTTTTGATAAAGTGCCATTTCCTTGCTCTAAGAAGCTCACAAGAAGTGATACCATCCGGTTGGGCATCGGTACAAAGTCATCGAGAAACCTTTTCATCCTATCGTACTTTTGCAAAAAGTCAATTTGCTGTGGGAT
Source organism: Dyadobacter sp. 50-39 (assembly GCA_001898145.1). Classification (GTDB taxonomy): domain Bacteria; phylum Bacteroidota; class Bacteroidia; order Cytophagales; family Spirosomataceae; genus Dyadobacter. The sequence goes on along the minus strand of MKSR01000022.1, from coordinate 14,042 downwards.
GATTACATCAACAGCCTGCTGAATGCATGAGTAGAGAAATTCGGCTTGCTGGGTCGCATCAAAATACCGGTACAGGTCACCGGTAGCGCTATTAATTTGCACGTTGTTGTCAACAGCGGAAATATTGAAATTACTAGCAATAGTAGTAATTTTGTTGTAAATAAGCGTCGAACTTTGAGCCTTTTTCGTCATTACCTCGTAACACGGATTCGCGGCATTACTATTAAAACCTATGATAATTTCCTCCATTGCCTGACTCAGGGTAAGAGTCGATTGTCGCCCTCCATTAACCTGGTGCCCGGTATAATTACAAGTTTGATAAACGCCGCCTGTAGGTTGGTATAGAATTGCTAGGATGGGAACGTAGCTAATTTGATTTACAGGATTTGCCCAATGACAGTAACTACATTTAAAACATTTCCGCTACCCCAGCCGCCAGGGGGGCTGGCTCGCCGTTAGCGATACGCTGGTTTCTTTGTCCGATGTCAGAAAGAATTTTCTCGGGAACGAAATAGCCAGTTACAGCACCCTCATTCTACATGGTGGCTTTCAGATAACGAGTCGTCAGAGAATATCCGATCAACTGACCGGTAAACAGCTTTTCCGAGTAATTTTTCTTTCCTTGCATTCTTGAAGTTACGAAAAAACAGCTATTTGAAACTTGAACTGAATGGCAAAACTGTCCATAAACGCTATTTTCAACATGAAATCATTGGTCTTAAAACAAGTCGTACGAGAATTTATTAGTAAGCGAGAGGTAGTGACAATTGAAGAAATAATTGAATACCTAGACCATATTAACAAGGTGAGGTATTCTAGAAATGAGGTGATAAAAATGTTAGAAGAGATAACAAACCTAACGAGATGAACTAACTAACGCTGGCTTCTTTATCAATTCATGCAAAGATTAGCTACTGATGTCCTGAAGTACTCCCGTTTCACTGGACAGCGAACGGATGAAATTAAGTTTAATTATGATGCTTTTGCATTGGTCTCGAAAAACAGTTCATCAGGAACGTACCCAGTCCCGGTGTGTTTATGTCGACGGTTGTAAAATTCCACATATGCCTTTACGCCCCGATACAGATCCATCCCACCATTGGGAGGATTTAGGTAGACGTACTCTTGTTTGAGCGACCTCCAGAAACGTTCGATGAAAACATTGTCTAGGGCTCTTCCTTTGCCATCCATCGAAATCTGTATTCCTCTCTCTATTAATGGATTAATAAATCCTGGGCTCGTAAATTGGCTCCCCTGGTCGGTATTAAATATTTCGGGCTGACCCTCCGTACGTATGGTATCTAAAACTGTTTCCCGACACCATTCCATACTCATGGTGTTAGAAATACTCCACCCCACAATCCGGCGGCTGTACACGTCAATGATAGCGAACATGTACATAAACCCTCTGAACATTGGAATGTACGATATATCGGCCTGCCAGACCTGGTTAGGACGTTCTATTTTCAGTCCCTTCAACAAGTATGGATATTTGTAGTCAGCAGGATTGGCCTTGCTCAGATTACGTTTGGGGTAAATTGTGCGCAGATTCATAAGCCTGTAAAGCCTTCTCACACGTTTTACGCCAACATGGTGTCCCAACCCGATCAGATAATCGCGCATGCGCTCCACCCCATAAAATGGGCAGTCCAAGAATTGGCGATCAATAGCCTTCATTAAGCGTTGGTTTAACAGCGATTGGCCCCTGGGTTTAAAGTAATAGCTACTGCGTTGCAAACCAATCAATTTGCACTGATCAGAAACGCTCAAAGCACGATATTTTGGGGAAACAAGACTGCGCTTCTCCATGATACTCATTTCCCCAAGACCTTTTTTAGAAAATCAACTTGGACTTGAAGCTCACCGATTTTCGAGTACAATTCCTTCTCCTTTGTATTTTCAGCTTCATTACCGGCAGCAGGCACCTCTCTACTGAACACCAATTCGGCCTTCTCCAGAAACTCCCGCTTCCAGGCAGCAATCTGGGTTGGATGAATCTCGTATTTGGAGGCGAGTTCATGGATAGTTTGGACCTCCTTGATCGCTTCAATAGCCACTTTGGCTTTAAAGCTTGCACTGAATTTTCTGCGTTCTTTTTTCATAGTCAACTACTAAATTAGAAATTTAAGCAGCTGTCCAGATTTTCGGGAGTATTATAGTCCCGAAAGTAGATGCATGAGTTCCGCAACAGTCACGGTCGTTTTTCTGTACTCTTTCGAGGCTTCAACTGCCTCTGATTGGAAAAAATAAAGATCGCAATTTCCTCGCAGAGCACGAGCGTTATTATTGCCTACTGGTGTTGCTGTGGAGCACCAGAAAGTTCTTTTCAGAATGGAACTCTAAACCCCACCAAAATTTGCCGCGGGCGGATACGGAAACTGCTTTCAGTGAAGGTGAATGCGGAATTGAGGATTGAAATGTAATGCTGGACGTTCGTCAAATTGGTGCCCCTGATTTCGAGATCGATCTTCCTTTTGCCGAAAGTATAGCGGTACCGCAGGTGAAGATAAAACTGGTTCTGACGAGCACTTCCCTGGGTGGCATATTGCTCCGCATCCAGCCGCAATGCATGCGCCTGCGTCGGATAAATGTCGATGCCCAGTTGCAACTGAGTGGTGCCTGATGTTGGGCCGCGCTGGTCGGCGATGCGACTGAGGAAAATGCTCGCATTTCCCGAAAGTTCGGCGCCTAGGTAAGTCGAGAACAGGGTGGACGCCGATAGCCCCACCCGGTAGTTCCGGTTTCGGACTGCCGCCTCACGTTCGGTCACGATCTGTTCGGAGCGGATAAAGCTGGCATCCCCGTTCAGTTTCAGCGAAGTTCTGATCTCCCCGAAATACTTCCCGACGCCTAAACGGATATTCTTCGAGAGCTGGACATTGTTCTTCAAAACAAAATTAAGTTCCGCAGCTCCCGTCGAATCGATGCCGGTGCGGTATTGCAGGTTATTTTCGAGCCGCAGTACCGAAGCAGCGAGATTCAGAAACAGCAGCGAAAGCGGGTTTTTATAATTCATCCCCACTCTGCCCATCCATATCCGGTTTAGCGGAATAGTGCCATTGGTTCGCTGCACATTCCGGTACGACTTTAAAATGAAGCCGCTGTACACCTGCGACGGATTCCCGAAATCGTAAGAGTAGCTCACGTCCGACGTGAAGTCTGCATACTCCGTTACCCTGTATCGCGCTGTTAGCGAAGGTTCGAATGCCGGGCGGTTTTGCTTTTGAAGGCTGTTTTCAACGAAATCAGATACCCTGAATGCATGCATTCTCAACGACAGATTCACATCTACCTGCCATTTTTGTGACTCATAATAGCCCCCGAGTTGCGCAAAAGGAGTGAGGTGTGTGTATTTCAAATCGTTTTGGAATGCATCGCCGCGCATGTGTGCGCTGTCGCTGGCTACAGTGGTTACCGCGCTTTGGAACAGGTGGTTATCGAAATTGAATCCGGCCGCGGGTGTGAGCGAGATGGTCGAAAATTTGCGTGTGAAGCTGATGGAATTTTGAGTCTCGATTTCTCTCGTGCGTAGTTGTTGGGAAATGGATTCGAAACTATTTCCTGCATTGAAAAGCGCATTGAAAACGCCGGGGCGGACGAGAAGCGTTTCCGGTCGCCGGTAGTAGGCCGTTTGCGAGCTGATATTCAATAGCTGTTTCCCCGCGTGGGTGATGATGGCAAGGCTGTTTTGCAGCTGCGTCTGCTCAGTCGTCAGGTTCTGGCGGGTAGGTAACAGGTTCCTGCTTAGGTTGCCGATGCCGCGCAACTGCTCGAACTGCCCGCTTGCACTGTTTTTCAGAAAAAGGCGGTCTGTATTCCTTTCAATGACTAAGCTGGCATTGAGTGCCCGTGTATCGGCGCGGTTGGCGATGCGCTCGTCAATCTCGATCACTCCGCCGGGCGTTAGTAATCTCGTGTAGTTACTGCCGTTTTGCTGCTGCATTTCGTCCCGCACGCCCAGTCCGAGTTTCAGTTCGGTTTGGTCTTTGGTTTTTTTAATGAGGTTAAATGAACCGAGGTGCGACCGGTTGTCGAGCCAGCGGTTCGGGTTGATGTTGGGCGCATTCAGCGGCTGAATGCTGAGCATCGGCACGGGGACGCTCGTTTGGGCTGATTTGGTGAGTACATCCAGTTGTCTGGAAACGTCTGTTCCGGCATTGTTGCTTTGCACGCTCGCGATCACTTGAAAGCTCCGGTTGAATGTCATCGGCGTGATATTTACGTCCCATAATGCGGGGCTCAGTCCCGCGCCCGCTTTGGCGCTGCCGGTGGTAGTGACCTTTTTTAGTTGAATGTTGAGTGAAGCTTTTTCGGAGAATACTTTCGATTTCAGGATTTTGATCGGCTGGTCGTTCTCCATCACCTGCACTTTCCTAACGGCGTCGGCCAGCAGGTTTTCATTCGCAAGATTATACCGGCCTTCGAGCAGATCGAGGCCATTGATGTAGTATTTCCCGATCGGATTTCCCTGATACAAGATCTGGCCATTTTCCTTTACCTCGATGCCCGGGATTCGTTTGATGACGTCCGAAATGGTCCGGTCGCCTTCGCCTTTAAACGCGCTTACCTGGTAGTCGATCGTGTCCTTCCTTATAATCACGGGCGGTGCCTTCACGGTCAGTGCCCGGAGTTTCAATGCGCTTTCCTTCAAAACCAGTTGCACGGCCTGCGTTTTGTTCGCAACCCGGAACAGTCCGCCGTCGAACCCGAGGCGCGTCGCCTTGATCGTCAGCGTATCGGTGGGCAGGGCTGATTTTAATGTAAAACTTCCATCAGGGTCGCTGAATGTGAATGCGGAAATCGAGTTGTTGTTCTGGATGATTGCGACGTTCGCATTGGAAATCGCTGTGCCGTGCTGGTCCAGCACCTTGCCCGAAATCGTCTTTTGGGCGTAGGCGCGGCAGCACCCGATCTGAAAAATCAGGAGCAAGGCTGATATGATCCGCTGGGCTGTTCCGATCTTCAATTAGTGAAAAAACTCAATCGGGTTGTTTTCGGATTTGTTCTTTTGCTGCACCCGCTGGACGATTTCGCTTCGGCCCGATGTAAAAACAACACCGGATTGCTCGGCAATGCCGACTGGGTTGGCCCGGTATTCCAGCTGCTTTTTGAAAAAGGTGCTTTTTTCGGTTTGGGCGGACTTAGGCACCTGGCCGGTCAATTCGCGTCGGGATTGCGTCAATCCATTTAATACAAAATCGTACTGCTCTTTCGAATCGGTAACGCGGATGATCAGGCCGGGCAACCCGCAAAACTTGTACGGCCCTTCGCTCACAGGTACGGCCTCCGTGAACCAGGCTTCCCATTTGCGTCCGCCGAATTCCGTCGTGGCCCGTTGGGCGCGGTAACCGGCGATGGTGGCGGTGTCTTGTGCCAGAACCCATTGCAAATGCCCCGGAGTTTCGGGATAGCTAAAGTAGTCGTGGTAGATTTGGTCGGTTGTACGCACGGCGTTGCATCCGTGTTTGACGATGTTGAATTGGAAGTCTGTCCGATGCGCTTGCAGGAAAGACATCAGGTCCTGGCGGTTTCTGCTGCGCTCAGTGGCCAGGATGGCCGAGTCATTTAAATATCTGTTCCTACTCTTGAATATGGATTGCTCCTGATTGATAAACAACAGGAATGACTCCGTTTTGGAAACGGCGCTGGAGCTGTCTGGGAAAAATGTGAGTTGGTAAGAACAGGTAATATCATAGGAAACAGGCGAAGATCCTTTTATCTGGCCCAATGCGAAGCGGGAAACCAGCATAATTAATGCGGCGCAAGCGAATCGTAACATACCGGGTTCTTTATGTTTTTTATGTGAATATATTGTAATTTACTCATAGTTTACTTTTTGTCTTGAGTTAGTCTCAAATAATAAGCCTGTTTGGTTTTTGTGAACAATGTTCTGATTATCTGCGATGTCCCAAATATGTCCATGTTTTAGGCTAGATTAAAGACAAAGTCCGATAACTGAACCAAACCTGAGGAGACACTTTCGCATTGTCGTTTTACTAGTACACTGTTCGGGTTCTGAGAGATCTTTCTGAGTTCATGAGATGAAACGGATAAAGTAAAATAGGCTACAAAACCGCTAAACGAAGATTCCCAATGGAGGTAAGGGATCTGGCTATTGCCATGATCGTTTTCCATTGCGGAGGAAATCCAGATCTGTTTTTCAAGACGTAAAAAAATGGTCGGAATTTATTCCGACCGTGACTGACCATTACCCCCCGATTTTTACTTACACAGTTTTTGAGATAGTTTTCAACGAAACGGAACCACGTCACCTCGTCAACTTACAGTAGACCATAAAATTTTTTTTAAAAAAAGTTTGAACATCCTGTAACTATTTCTATCTATGTGTAACTTTACTTAAATTGGGTGATAGTGTTATAAATAGCGGCTAGATCCTGAGAGACCCCATAAACGTTAAATAATCCTCTACTTTGCTATGACTACAATTTACTGTCTCCCGCTAACGTTCCAAGGCATATTTTATGAACGTATTTGACCTTAGTCTTTAAATACTCTTCCTTATACTCATTTACAACATTCAATTTAATATCATTTTGATGGCTAATAGAGGCTTGTCCGAATGATATTTAGATCATAGAATCTTTATGAAAAGAATCTGGGCGACTTTTTGCGCCTATCTTGCTCTCGCTATTTATAGTATCGAAGTATTTGGCCAGGTCTCTGGCTTGGTTTCTTGCGAAAATAAGCCAGTGGAGGCTGTGAAGATAAGTGCATTTCAGATGGATGCTAATGATAAGGCTATCCTGGTTGGAACCACTTACAGTGATCAAATGGGCCGATACAAATTTAATGATATAGCTGGAGGTAAGACGCGGATATCATTTGAATACAATTTGGAGAATTTTTTGCCTGGGATGGAGACTCCGCCAGAGCGTTTTGTTGTCGCTCCTGCGAGCGGTATAGACCTAAATCTGAGGACGCGACGCGCAGAGTCTTATTATTTAGCCTCCGCAGTATATATTTCCGGAAAGGGCAATGATGGCATAGCTACGCTTTTCGCAGTGTCGACTGATGATACAGTTAGGATTAAGTTAGCCGGCTCAGCAGAAGTTGGTTGCGTATGGGGTTTAGCGTTCGACGCATCCAGGTCGCAATTGTACAGTTCTGCTTTCGCAAAGCGGCACGTAAGTTATGGCCCATTGGGAACTGGCGGGATATATGCTACCGATTGGAAAACCAAACGTACGAGGTCCTGGATAAATTTGGCTGATTTTGGAATTATGACCGGCCAGGATGTTCATACCGACTTTGTAAAATCAGATACACTTAATGTGGACGGAGATTTTATGAGCCAGATAGGTAAGGCGAGCCTAGGGGGAATGGATATAAATGAATTAGAGAGTTTACTTTGCTTCGTAAACCTTTATGACAGAACCTTGTACACGATAAAACTATCACAAGACACGTCCAAGTCAATCAGCAAATCTGATATTATGGCATATCCGTTGCCGAGTAATAAAGATAATGGTATTGTTCGGCCATTTGCTGTTAAATGTTATAAAGGGGAGATTTATGTTGGCGCAGTTAATGATGCGAGTATTTCCCAAAACAAAAAGGACTTGGTCGCCATTGTTTATAAGTTGAATAGAGATACGGGACAGTTAACTCAACTTTTATCTTTGCCATTAAGCTATGATAGGGGTGCCGCGATTAAAGGTATTGAGCGAAAAAATTGGAATCCATGGACTGATGACTTCACAAAAGCGTTGGTAAGTGATTATCCTTCAACTGCGGTCTATCCACAACCAATCCTTTCTTCAATTGCGTTTGGACGCGAAGATCAAATCATTTTAGGTTTGATGGATCGTTTTGGTCATCAATCGGGAGCCGGACTTCCTGATCCAACAGGTAGATCAAGTTATTCAGGGGTAGCGGCAGGTGATATCTTAATAGCTAGTCTGGCAGAAAATAGCAGGTATCAATTGGAGCGAAATGCGTCGACCGCTGTTCATATTTCGGAAGGCAGAGGGAATTTGCAAGGTCCTAGTGGAGGTGAATTTTTTTATCAAGATAGTTTCAGGGCAAAGTTAAGTGGGCAGCAGTCCAGGGTTGTTCATGAGGAAAGCGCAATCGGTTCAGTATTATCCATTAACGGTACAGGGGAAATATTATCCACGGTACATGAGCCAGAAAATTTTAACTCAGGAGGTGTAAAGGCTTTCTTCTTGGCAGATGGCAAAACAAGCAGAAGCTGGGAGTTGTATTCTGATGGCCAGCTGGGTACATTTGGAAAGGCCAACGGAATTGGATGTATGGCACTAATTCCTAGTGAACAACAATTAACTATTGGAAGCCGGGTTTGGTCAGACGACAATGGCAATGGACTACAAGACCCAGATGAGATGGGGATTGATAAAGTGGGTTTGACGATATGGGCCAATGGAAAGCAAATTGGCCAAACTACAACCAATAACGAGGGAAGATATCAATTTGACACCAGCAATGTAGCAGGTGGGTTGATAAGCGGCATGACATACGAGGTAAGGGTTAGGTCCACTGCACAGACAAAAGTCTCTCCATTCAAGGTGGGAGACAATGCCGGCATTGACAACGACGCGTTTGAGATGCCTGACTTCATTGCCGCTTCAATCGAAACCAACCGTCTAACTGCGTCCGGTTACGGGCTTGATTTTGGCTTGATACCTGTCTCAAAAGTAGATCGTCCAGAGCAAAATCCGATCATCGTATATCCGAATCCGGTAGTAGGTGAGATATCGGTAACTAGTTCAGAAATCACATCAATTGGTAGGCTATCTGTCATCAGTCTGCAAGGATCGGTGCTAGCATCAAAAGAATTGAAAAATGACAAATCCAAAGCCTGGACGATTGATATGTCGTTCTTACCAAACGGCTACTACATATTAGCAATTGATATTGCAGACAAGCCGCGTACAAGCAAAGTAATCATCAAGGTAGGTAAATAGCTAAGCTGATCTAAATTCATACAAAAGACAATACTTAATAGATACATGGCAAAGGGAACATTTCTGGTCCCCTTGATAATTCTCTGCGCATCGATATTTGCGGAAGGACAGTCAAGGTGGGTTGAATTAGTAGTAAATAAGAATCAGGATAAAATTTATCCGGAGAAGGAACCGAGCGTTGCAAGAGTGTCGGAGGAAGCTTCCCCGATTCCGCGCTACGATCCCTGTGCCTGGACCGATAAAAAGGGAGGTATTTGGCTTTATGGAGGAATAGGGCAAGATATTAACTCTCAATGGGGGACATTTCAGGATCTGTGGTACTTAAATTCGAAAGATAAAAAGTGGGTGACCGTCAAAGGAACTGCCAACGTCACCACCAACGCGGGTACGGAAAGTAGCGGTTGGCCTGTCGGTAGACGTGATGCCGCAACCTGGACGGACAAAAAAGGAAATTTGTGGCTGTATGGCGGCAGATCAACCGGGGACTATTATCACCTTGACGACCTCTGGGAATTTAACCTTAAATCAACTGCCTGGATAAACCATTCAGATGGAATTAAAATTAACGAAAAGCCTAAACACGCCTCCAAGCCAAGCTTTGAAAGCGTAGGGGTGCCGGGTAGCAGGTCTGGGTCGGTAACCTGGATAGACAATAAAGGCGATCTATGGCTTTTTGGTGGATTTTCAAATACGAACAAAGAGGATTCAATTGAATGCTATAATGACTTATGGCGATTTGATATATCTAAGAATATTTGGTACAACGTCAAGGGTAATCTGAGCGACAACCTTTTGAATGATAGTACCACAGTTGAACGTGGGGAAGACATATTACCCTCGGGCCGATATAATGCGGCGGGTTGGTTTGATGAAAAGCAAAAACAACTATGGATATATGGAGGTATAGGTTACGGCACATCTGCGAGGCAATTTGGGGGGCTTTCGGACATGTGGGTTTACGACCTTTCTAAAAACCTTTGGCAGTGCGTAATTAAAGAGTTTCGTATTAATGCCGAATTCAATATCGGGACAGCCGAACAGCCTTCTCCCAAAAATAACCCAGGTAAACGGGTCAAACCAACAAGGTGGATTGATAAAAAAGGCAACCTGTTTCTTATGGGAGGGCATAACAACTTCTTCTTGCAAAATCGGTTTTTCGACGAATTTGTCTGGAAATTTGACACCGACCGAAGAATGTGGTCCATTGTTCCTGATGTGCCGGCGGTAGGAATAGGGGGAGGAGAAACCTTCACCGACGCAGCAGGCGAGGTGTATATGTTTGGTGGACTTGAATACCAGCGAAAAGATGCCAAATCTCAATCAGTTAACAAAATATTTAAGTTCGAAAACTAGCTCGCTATCTAAAAACTCAGGTATGCAACTCAGAAAATTCATAAAATTCATCTATCTCATTACTGTTGCAGTACAAGGATATTCGCAGCAGCTTCCTACTGTTGGAGGCGTTGTCGGATTTAGTTCTCCGCAGGCGGCCTCCATTGGGAAATTTGGAGGGCATGTCATTAATTATAGCGCAGGAACGCCAAATATCAATATCCCACTTGTAGAAGTTAAGGAAGGAAGGTTATCGATACCGATTTCTTTAAACTACACTTACAGTGGCTTCCGGCCAAGTGATCAGGCCTCGTGGACCGGGTTGGGTTTCTCGCTTATGGCAGGCGGTGTTGTAACCAGAACTATTAAAGGCAGGCCTGATGAATTTTCTGGATACGGATATCTTACAGCGTCCGGGAGGATATCAGACTTTGTAAATAGATCTTCATTTAGCGCCAGCGCGTTTAGCAGCAATCAAATCCAAAACCTGGACGATACTTCTCCTGATAATTATTCCTTCCAGTTTGCAGGATATTCGGGAAAGTTCATTATTGATGATAGCGGAAATGGCCAGGTAATATCAGCTGCTCCTATAAAGATAAGGTATGAAAAAGCCTCGGATACATTTGCTGGGAACAATACTGTGATTGTAAGATGGATTTTCACAACACCAGATGGGAGCAATTATGTATTCCAAAACAGGGAGTATACAGATACCAAGTTGGATTTCAATTTAGATGGCCCGAATGCTAATTACCTGCCATCTGCTTGGTACCTGTCTGAAATTGTTAGTAGTAACGGTGATAAGGTCACCTTTGAATACACGTCTGCTTCAACGGCAAATACTAGAATGCAATTTGGACGTTCTGAGCAATTTGAAGTGATAACGCCGTCGTCTACCGGTGAGCAAATCAATCAACGATCAATGTACTATGAAAATCGATCAGCGGAGATATATCTGACAAAAATCCGAGGTACTAGTTGGGAGATTGGCTTTGAAAGTGAGCAGTACAGTCGATTGTCCGATCAAATGAACGTGTTGCTTTACGCTAAGAAGTTAAATAACATTAAAGTGTACGATCGCTCATCCGGAACACCGATTCAGGTGAACCAAATTAGTTTTCTATATACAACTGATACCGGCACACGCCTGCACTTGTTAGAAGTTCAGGAGGAAGGAAAGCCACCATATAAGCTTTCTTACAATTCGCAGGCGAGTTCTCAGATCGTTGGCCGCGGCGCTAATACAGATTACTGGGGATATTACAACGGGATTAATAACCAGTCTTTACTACCACAAGCGGGAGCTGATCTTGAACCTCGCGAAGAAGCCACGAAAATAGGAGCACTTACAAAAATTACTTACCCGACAGGCGGATATACTACAATTGAATACGAGAAAAATGTATATAGTTATACTGGTTCGGAAGTCAATAGTTCGACGACAACAACCGAAGTTCGATATAAATATTATCGTCGATTTTATAATCAGCAGCTTTCTCGTACAGACAGCAGCGGAATGTTTGTTTTATCGGTTCCCTATGACCAACGAATTGACGTAAAGTTGAATAATAATTCGACTAATGCTATGTTGCCGGCCTGCGGTAATCAAGGAGTTTGGCAAACGCGGATCTTTCAGCAAGGGTCATACAACATGAACCAGATTATGGAATTATTTGGTTTCCAGCCTTGCGACAGGCAGGATATCAGAGCCACTCCCGGGTTTGATGTAACTTTGGAATTCAAAGTTTTTGAGACCACTTCAAGCACCAATTATGTGCAAAACTATGGTGGAGTGCGGGTCAAGAGAATGGCGGACTACCCCGACCCGAGTAATCCTAATGTCTTCAATGCGACTAACTTTACATATAATGATGAAAACTACCCTGATCGATCGAGTGGTGTAATCGCGAACACGCCTTTCTTCGACCTCACATTTTCCAACGTATTAACTCAGTATCGAATTTATCGATCAGCCCCATTTAACCCGGAAGCATTAAGCCCATTGTACTACAAGAGTGTTCAAGCGATCACTAGTGATTTTGTTACAACATATTCTTATATGTCGCATTCGGATTATGGGGATAATTTCGGAAAGTGGAGTTTTCTATACGATAAGGGGCCTGCTCAGGGGAGTACACAACCGGCTGAAGTCTTTACATCTTCCAATTTCTTAAAAATTGGAGATTATGGTGACTTCTATTTCATGCGAAGCATGCCCAAAATGATCACGGTGAAGGATTTGCAGGGAAAGATAATGAAGGAAACAATCTACCAGTATAGTGGGGACGGCGGGAGCTCGCCTATACCTTCCTTACATTACGAATTTCTTGGTAATTACAACACTTACCCCGACCCTTACTCAAATACCCCGACAAACAGACTGTTGTTTTATGGTAAGGCGTATACTAGGGTTGGTGGATGGCCTAGGATGGTTTCCGAGACTGTGACAGATTACGGTTCTAATGGTGTGAATGCAGTAACGACTTCGACTACGTATAGTTATGGCAGTGTGCATTTGCAGCCAAACAAAATTCGAACTTCTCAAAGCGATGGCGGAGTTTTGGAACTAAATACAAAATACCCGCTTGATTATAACCCTGCTGCAAACACACCGTTAAAAGGAATGATTTCTGGAAATATGGTTAGCTATCCGGTTGAAACATCAACGTACTTGGAAAAAGTGAACGGGAGCCGCGTTCTGGTTGCTGCGAATCTTACATCCTATATGGCTGTTAGTGGAAATCCAAACAGAAGCACACTTTATTTGCCATTCAAGCAGTTCAGGTTGAATTTGTTTGATGGAAGTATTACTAACCTGCCCTCATATAACGGCGTGGACGACCCAAGTTCCACCACGGGTTATCAGGAGACATCCAGGATAATCGAATATGATAGTCGTGCTAACCCCAAGGGAATTATCAAAAATGGATTGGAGAAAATTTCATTTTTGTGGGGATATCAAGGTCAATATCCAGTGGCCGAAATTGTAAATGCGGACGTTGCCGCGGTAAATTCAGCTCTTTCAAGCGCAGGTACTGACTACGGTAACTTATCCAACTCGGTAAGTTCGAGTGAAATCCAGGCCAGGGTAGATGGTGTCAGGGCAAATTTACCTGGGGCGCTTGTAACGGGATATACATACAAACCGCTAGTTGGTATGGAATCGATGACTGACGTAGCCGGCAAGCGGACATATTACAATTATGACGCGTTTGAAAGACTTTCCGAAATAAGGGAGAATTCTGCAACAGGTTCTTTATTTAAAAGTTTTCACTACAAGTTTGCCAATGTTGGCTCGGTGGGAACGTCAATCTCAACCTCGCCGAATGTCTCCGCTATTACCGAGCCATTCATTACGTCCTCAGGTGATACGGATTGTAATTTTACAATTGCCGCGTCCTCTTCGCTCGCAAGCGCGGCCGTGGGGACCAACATACAGCTGTCAGCGACGTGCTCAGGAACCGGTTGTACCGCAGTCTCGTATTCTTGGGCTGGAACGGGAGTGTCTAATGGTAATGCACAGACTATTAACTTTAATGCGCCGACTGCGGCAGGTACCTATTCCTATACTGTTACAGCTTTAAAGACCGGATGTACACAGCAACAGTCAAGTGTAAACGTTACAGTCACGAGTTCTAACCCAACCCAACCTTGTGCTGTCAACAAGGTGAGGCTTTGGTTTAGGGCACCTGGCGACTGCTGTATGGACCGCTTGAACGGCGCGAAAATCCAGGGTTCCAATAATGGGAGCACATGGACGGA
>MKSR01000021.1 GCA_001898145.1 Dyadobacter sp. 50-39 | reverse complement strand
AGCGCCGGTAAAGCTGCTGATAGCGTTGCTGGGATTTGCTTTGCTCTTTTTTCATATCCCAAAATTCAGAATTCTCAATCAGACCTGGAAGATGGTCACAGGCGGTTGCTTACGAAATACTCCCGGTTCGCTGGACAGCCGACGGATGAAATTAAGTTTACTAAATTAAAAATTTAAGTAGCTGTCCAGTTATCTGGGAGTATTATAATGGACTTATCGTGCTAGCTTGAGTTGTAAGGTTTGACTCTGCACTACTGAGCTCTCCTTTTCTCATCAAAAAGTACGTTCCTATTGTTTCCCGAAACCTTTGATCTCCCGAATAAATAGGTTAAACCAAGGTTGAAGGTTTTGTAATCATAGTCCGTCTTTACAGTCTGTGTAAAATCGCTAAACCGTATATCATACTTGGTCACGCTGCCATAAAAAAAGGATGAGCTAAGTATCAAATTGCTATTGAGCAGCTTCAAACTGGTGCCGGCTGTCAGATTGCTTTGGCTGTACGTGTAAACATTTCCACTGGTTGAGGGAAGATTTTTGCTGTAATTGAGATAAAAACCCAATTGGGGAGTTGCCTTGAAACTATTGTTGATGCTAAATGACGTGGAAGTTCCATTTTGGGTAGGAATGTTTTGTATCTTAGATTTTGACGATGTAAAGAAAAAAGAGGCGGAGGTACTATTGTCCCACCATTTGAATAGGGCCCGGTTAAACGATAGATACGCCCCCAGGTTATCCTGAGACAGATAATTTTCTATTTTCGAAATTACTGACGGCCCGTTTATCGTGGTGATGGATGAAAACACATCACTGCTATGTTGTGTAAATGCGGTAAATGAGAGCATACCTTTATACAGATAACTGATTTCTGTATTATTACTATATGACGGTAGCAGAAGCGGGTTCCCTACGGAATAGCTGTAAATATTCGAATAGAATGCAAAAGGGTTTAAGAAATTAAGACCGGGGCGATTGATCCTTCTCGAATAACTCAAAGAAATAACATCATTCCCGGTAGCCTTGTAAAGCAGATAGGCTGTGGGAAATAATGCGCCGTAACTCCGCTTACTACGCTGCTGCAAGGTCGGCGAGTAGCCGTCCATGGTCGTATACTCATAGCGTAACCCTGCTTTGCCAGTCCATTTCTTTGACAGTTCAGACTCTATGCTGACATAGGAGGCCAGGTTATTCTCGGTATAGTTGAATTCGTTACTGCGCGTCTCGTCCAGCAAGAATTTTTCGCGGAAGTAGTTATAATATGCCACGTCAGCACCGTTGTTAAAATTGGCAAATTTAACTCCTGTCTCTGCGGTTACCCATTTGTAAGGCAATGTCAGGTCTGATTGGATGGACCAGATATTGTAACTTGAAACGCTGTTGTTTCGAACTGAGGCATAGGTATTTTCAGATTCAGAAACGAAATCATTTCGTATTTTCGGCCTGCTTGTAAAAAAGCTGACAGAGCTACTTAATTTCTTTCCGGCCGTATCAATCTTCAAATCGTGGTATGTATTCAAGGTCTGGGTGAACAACGGCCTTGAAATGCTGGCTGTTGTATTTAAAACCGAGTCGATACCAGTGCCTGTGTGATAACTGGTCTTATTATTAAGGGCAGTAAGTGACTTGCTGTCTGATAAATTGTAAATAAACCCGATATTGTTATTTCTATTCAGTTTGTAATCAATACTTAGACCAGCCTGCACACCTGGTGAAGTCGTTACACGCTGGCCGCTGCCAAGGATTGGGTTCAGCTTATCGACGATGTCGTTCGATTCTTTAATAATACTTCGGTAATTCGATTGGTTAACTGTAAAAGAACTGCTAAGTTTTTCCGATCGGTAGAAAAGCGCCAGATTGTTATTATAGGAGCTGTATGTCCGCTGTATCAATGACGAACTTACTGACCCGCGCCAGCCCAAAGATTCATTTTTCTTCAAAACAATGTTAATCAGGCCGGCATTTCCCTGGGCCTCGTATTTCGCCGGCGGATTGGTAACAATCTCAATTTTCTCTACACTTTCGGATCTGAGCGTTTTCAAATAATTGGTCAGGTCAGCTCCGCTCAAATAAATTATTTTCTCATTGACCATAACGCCCATCCCGCCCTTGCCCACCATCGAAACGCCATTGTCGGACACCTTTAAAAAAGGCGCTACCTGCAAAGCCTCAAAGAGGGAAAAGCCATTGGCCATGATGGTGTTGTTCAGGTTGAATATCCAGCGGTCAGCCTTTCGTTCAAGTACAGGGCGTCTGCTGGTGATAGTTACCTGTTTAAGTTGTCGGGTTGATTCGAATAATATGATATCCGGTAATTGAACTGTCTTGATGTCTCCTAATGTAAGGGCAAGGGACAGGGTATCTTTGCTCACTTCCGAAATTCTGATCAAATAGTCGCCTTGCTCTGTTGCCGAGAGCCTAAAATACCCTCCGGTATCGGTTTGCGCAACCTGGATTAATTGACCGGTGGCGCGCTGCTTTATCATTACGTTCGCAAACGCCAGCGATTGATGATTGATATCCACCACGCGGCCCTTGATCTCATAGTCGGCTTGGGCAATCTTACGTTCGATCAATATATTCCCCTCGACCTGCCGGAATGAAAGAAAGGTGTTTTGCAGTAGCTCACGCAAAGTTTGTTCAATAGTTCTTGTTGCTTCGGGAAGGGTAAGATTGGTAAATGATTTAATTTCCGCTTTACGGTAGTAAAAGCGAAGCGAAGTTTGTTGCTCGATTTTTTTGAGGCCACTGGCGAGGCTTTCATTCCGCAGGCCGATAGTAACCATGTCCGAATGCAGATATTGCCCCCTGGTGACAGTTGCAAATAATAACTGGAAAGTGGTTAACACAATGAAGGTAACGATAACGCTTATACGCATCAGGTAAAAAAATAGATGGCTAGTTTGATTCGATCGCATCGCTGATGCGAGTAGGTAAGCTTCTTAGTTGTTACAGCCAGCTCCGTCTATGATGATGCTGCCGTCCGGCTCGACCCGATAAGTGGCGTTGTTAAAAGCGCACATTACTTTTAGTATTTTCTCCAAGTGTTCACCATGGATGGATGTTCCGGTAAAACGGCAGTCTTTCAATTTGGCATTACCGAAGCTGATCTTCACATCGAAGTGCCGTCGCAATTGCGCAATTGCCTCTCCAAAGCTCACATCTTCAAAATGCAGGTCACTTTGCTGCCAGGCAATGACCTGCGCGGCATCAACAGTTGCCTGTAAAACCTCCTCTTTCAAGGTGTTGAAACTGATCTGCTGGTTAGGGCGAAGTATACCCAGTAATTCACCACCGTTGGCAACGCTCACCTTACCACGGGTGACCGTTACCTGGATTGTATGGTTGCTTTTGTCCTCCTTGATATTAAATGCCGTACCCAACACCTTTGTCAGCAGGTTACCGGTGTGAATAATAAAAGGTTTGGCAGTATCATGCTGAATGTCAAAATACGCTTCACCGGAGAGGTAAACCTCCCTTGTCGGGCCATTGAACGTTTCAGGATATTTTAACTCGGATCCGGCATTGATCCATACCCGGCTACCGTCAGCGAGTGTGATGGCCATTTTCTGGTGAATGGGAGCTTGCAGCGCTGCGAACTGTACAGGCTTTAAGAGGTTTTGCAGTAACGGCCATTTCAGGTATAAGGTAGAACCGATCAGCAGTACTGCTGCGGCAGCTGCAACTCTTTGCCCCCACCAATGCTTTCGTTGCGGCAGCGGCACAACTTTAACCTCGGCCTGTCGAATGGAGCTGTTAATGTCGCTGAACACGCTGGAAAGACACTGATCTTTACCTGATTGGTCAAGGCTATCCCATTCCTTATTGGGGTTACCGTGCTCTTCCAGCCAGCGTTCCACCAGTTGGTTTTCTTTCTCTGTGGTCTCGCCCTTTAAGTACCGGTCCAGTAAAGCGACTATTTGTTGACGACTCATTTGCTATCCATTTTACAGTAGTCGCATGAGGCGTCATTCAGTACTATTGGGAAAATGTTTTTTTTAGACAAGCATAGTAACGGTAATCACCCAGGATCAGCAATGCCCATCTAAATGGGGACCATGCGACGCCCTATTCAGGAAAGCCAGAACATGAATGCGACGGCAGATGCGCCTGCCAATGAAGCCCTTAGATGTTTCAATGCCGTAGAAAGCTGGTTTTTTACAGTCTGTTCGGAAATCTGCAATTTGTCGGCAATTTCCATAATACTTAAATTTTCTTCCCGGCTCAACAAATAAACTTCTTTCACGCGCGGAGACAACTGATTCAGCGATGTTTCGATAATGTGGGTAATTTCTTTTGCCGCTATTTCCTGCTCAATCGTAATTTCATAGTCGACCGCCAGCGAATTTACCATTGCTGCGTATTCCTCACGGGTGATGTTCTTCCGAATTTTGTCAATTATGCGATAGCGGGTGAGCTTAAACAGATATGCTTTCAAATCGCGGTCAACTTTCAACGTATTTCTTTCCTGCCAGAACTTTACAAAAATGTCGTGAATAATATCCCTGCTATCCTCTAAGTCAAACAATTTTGAACTTGCAAAACCTACCAGCAAAGCTGCATATCGACCGTAAATTTCAGAAAAGGCATTGCTATCGTCTTCTTTTAAAAGATCGATCAATTGCAAATCGGTGAAGGCTGAATAGGTCGACATGTATTGTTCCTTGTTGCCCGCTTGGCGGCTCACACATTGTATTTTTAATAAGTCTCTCCTTACAAATTAGCTAGACGACCGCTCGACCAACCCAGAGTCGCCATCAACTCCCGGGCCGCCACCGCTCCGGCGCGGTTAGCCCCAATAGTGGACGCAGACGGACCGTATCCCGGTAAATGGATCCGGGGTTCTTTTGCGACCATGGTAGCCAGCCGGCCAGCCATGATGATGCCACCGGTTTCTTCCCTGGGTAAAACGGCTTTCAAATGGTCCAGCGCCCCCCGAAAGCCGGTATTCCAGAGAATGACATCGACTTTTTCTTCCCTGCCATCTTCCCATTTAACACCGTTTTGGGTGATTTCCCTGAACATAGGGAGGCGGTTGAGTACGCCCCTTTGTTTCATGTCTAGAACTTCCTGCGATAGAGGCAGCCCGGTAACGGAAACAACAGAGGAAGGTATCAGACCCTTTCTCACCCTTCCCTCCACCATCGCCACTGCGTTATGGCCGGCTACATCGTCAAAAGGGCCTTCCCTAAAAATGGGCGGGCGGCGGGTGACCCAGATCGTAGCGGTCACTTTTGAAATCTGGTCGAGCAATTGGATTGCAGATATACCACCTCCCACCACAACAACGCGCTTTCCCTTGAAATAGTCGGCAGTTTTGAAATCTTTTGTATGCAGCTGTTCACCCATGAAGAGCTCTGCTCCCGGATAGGCAGGAATGTAAGGATTCTCCCATGTACCGGTGGCGTTAATGATCCCCATTGCCGAAAACAGCGTTTTTGATGAATCAATATAGAACCTATCGTTGTGAAGGTACACATTTTCTACTTTCAGAGGGCGAAATACCCGGATGCCGAATTTTTGCTCATAAAGATCGAAGTAATGGGGCACAGCAATGCTGGCTTGCACGGTCGCACTAGCTTTGTCGAGCGTTTCTTCGAAAGCCATTCCGGGTAAATCATGGATCTTGTTCACAGTACTAAGCGTAAGCGACGGCCAGCGATATTGCCAGGCACCACCTGCCGCCGAAGCCGCGTCAAGTACCAGAAAATCAGATCCAATTTCCAACCCCAATTTCTTTAAATGATAAGCTGCGGACAGGCCGGCTTGGCCAGCACCGATGATGATGATTTTTGTCTTGTATCGAATTCTATCTGGCATTGATACTGATGAGGCAGCGCCCCTATAACTGATAATCGCTTCTTTCCACTAAAAACCTGTGAAGATGCTTCAATTTTTGTATCTTCGAAACT
Organism: Dyadobacter sp. 50-39; assembly: GCA_001898145.1. Taxonomy (GTDB): domain Bacteria; phylum Bacteroidota; class Bacteroidia; order Cytophagales; family Spirosomataceae; genus Dyadobacter. Next base: position 10,165 of record MKSR01000021.1, on the reverse strand, counting down.
ACAAATCGATGCGTCAAAATGCGTCAATACTAGCTAAAAAAAACGGTTACCGTTTCGGCTATCCATTCTGAAGGAGATTGCAAGCAATTGATATACAAGCGTTTTCAAGATTCAAATTGTTCCCAGCGGGATAACTTCGACTACTTCAAATTATACATATTGTGTCCAAATCGTCTTTGCTCACACGGTTAAGTGAGATAAGGATGCCACTCTGACTCAATCCAAGACAAAACCTTCAGTAACCTACTCGGTAACGCGGTTTCTCAATGCGCACATGTTCTTGAGCCTTATTGTTAGAAGATACGTACATTGAAGGTATGGAGAGTAAAATTAAGATTTATCAGAGTCCAGACGGAGAGACTACGATAGATATAATGTTTGAGCAGGATACCTTAAACTTAAAGATGTCGGCGTAACCAAGAAATTGCTCTGGGAAGAGTACATTCAGGCCTTTCCGCACGGTACGGCTATTCTCAGTCTGCTTTCACCTACATCAGCAGCTTCTTGCCGCCAGGTCGTCTTCAGTCCTTATTTTCCAGCCCGCGGATAAGCTCATGGCGGTCCGCCGCGCGGTCGATTTTTCAGGCAAGCAGATGCATTATATTGATAAGCAACTGGTTAACTGATTGCCTGCCAGATGTTTGTTGCCTGCGCCTTTCTCAGATTACGCCTTCGCTATGGCAGTACCCGGCCAGCAGAATGGCGACTTTCTATATGCCCTTTCTTGCTGTCTGAATGACTTAGGCGGTGTGCCTAAAGCCCTGGTTCCCGATAATTTAAAGTCTGCTGTGATACGTGCAGACCGTTACGAGCCTCAGACCAGAGCCTGGATGACTTTGCCAATCATTACCAAATGTCAGTAGTGCCAGAAAAGCCTACAATTTCAGGAAAGCCTACAATGTCATTGCGGATAAAGCGACATCCATCTTTTTGCCGCATTTAAAGATGCAGCCCAGCAGCCATTTTGCTTTCGATTCCGAACATAAGTTGTTCAGAATCGAACATTATGATATTTCAATTAATCAGTCAGGGGCGTCATAGAGCGCTTTTTCATTTAAAAAAAAGACAGGCAAAGTATTTGTATGACAAAATAGAGACTAATCATTTAAGTAATGAAGAGAACCAATTTAGGTGAATTTGAAGAGATTGTATTGCTTATCGTAGCCATACTGGATGGCGATGCATACGGCGCTACAATCAACCAGGAATTGGAACGTCATACAGGACGAAAGGTAACTTTTGGAACCGTCCATAATACACTAATCCGCCTGGAAGAAAAAGGGTTTTTAACATCAAAACTTGGCGGAGCTACTGCTGAGAGAGGGGGCCGGCGCAAGCGTATTTTTGTGGTTACAGCACTTGGTAGTCGCGCAATCAATGACATTCAGCAGCTTCGAAACGAGCTTTGGCAGATGGTTCCTGCTCACTTTTTGAAACTAACTTGAATATGAAGCCTGCAACTTCACCCCATAATCAAACTCCGCCGCGCTGGGCTCAGCGACTTCTCGCGTGGCTTCATCCCTCCGATACCTTGGAGGAAGTGCAAGGAGATCTTGAAGAATTATATGTATGGTGGTATAAGGAAGGAGGCCACCTTTATGCAAATACCCGCTATCTGCTCAGCATTATATCAGTATTGCCACCCTTTGTCCGTCGTCGCCAAACCCGTCAAAATTATCGCCAACCCTTATTAATGCATCCAGCCATGATCCGAAATTATTTGAAAGCCGCATTCAGGAGTCTATCGAAAAATAAACTCTATTCGCTTGTCAACCTCGCAGGACTTACACTGGGTCTTGGTGTTGCCATCACGCTGTTCTGGATTGTCCGCTTCGAGTATAGCTTTGACCGTTATCACTCAAAAGCAGATCGTATTTATCGCGTCAATTCAATAGATAAGTTTGGCGAGCAACAGCCGCACATTCATCAGACTATTATAAAAACATTAAAAACGCAGTATCCCCAGATCGAAAAAGCGGCGAACTTGTACGGCTGGGGCGCCAAGACTGTTAAAGCAGGGACGAAAATTTTTAACCAGAACAATGTCTTTTTCACGTCGGGGGATATGTTTGATATCATTGATGCAGAATGGATCGAAGGATCGCCCAAGCAGTCTTTGAACGCTCCGGGAAATGTAGTAATCGATGATGAAACCGCGTTAAAAATGTTCGGTGGAAACGCGATGGGCAAAACCTTTCGATTCGATAACCTTACCGACCTTACCGTATCCGGTATAATTCGCAAGCTTCCTGTTAATTCGGAATTTCCCCTGCAAATGATCATTTCCTGGGAGACCTTGAAGCAATTACAGCCGGAATTCAAAAATGAAGATTCCTGGGGCGGTGGCGATTCGATGGATCAGGGATTTGTTTTGTTAAAAAAAGGCGCTTCGGCTGAACCTGTTAATAAGGGCCTGACAAGCTTGGCGCTGAAACACCAGGATGACACCGGTATCGCGAAGTTCGTGCTGCAACCGTTATCAGAAATGCATTTTGACACGGAAAAAGATGCATTTAATTACTCCATGTCTAAATGGATCATTTACTCTCTGGCTTGCATTGGCATGTTCCTCATATTGATCGCATGCATTAATTTTATCAATCTGGCTACCGTTCAGTCCATCCAGCGGGGCAGGGAAATTGCAATGCGTAAAGTATTGGGAAGTGGTAAAGGTCAGCTGATCGGACAGTTTTTTGGCGAGACAGCCATTCTGGTTTTCGTAGCGATCATTTTTGGAAGCCTGCTTGCAGCAAACCTAATCAGATATTCATCCGAAATGCTCAATACGCAGGCAGCGCAATCGGAAATATGGCAAGGGAGCACAATTGTATTTTTATTGATCCTTGGAATTGCCGTTACCTTTCTTGCAGGCATATATCCCGCCGTGATGCTCTCTAAGTCTGAACCAATAAGAGCATTGCAAAGTCGCCTTTCTGCGCCTTCCGGCCGTGGCGTTTCGTTGCGTTCCAAATTGATCGTCCTGCAATTTGTGATAGCCCAGGTACTGGTTATATGTACAATCCTGGGCGTGAAGCAAGTGAAATATTTTTACAATAAAGACCTTGGGTTTGAAAAGAGCGGCATCATAACCGTTGCGATACCCGATCGTAATGCAGCTAACTGTGAAAGGTTAAGATCCCAATTAATGCAACACGGCCAGATCCGGGACGTAACGTTCGGACTTACCACCCCAGCTAGTCACCGCAATCATTGGTGGGGAAGGATTAAGCATCATGCGTTTGCAGATGGTGAAGAGACTTTTCGTATTCAGCATGTTGATACCAATTACTTCAATTTCTTCCATATCCCATTGGTAGCAGGCAGGAAATTAACATCCACCGATACAACTTCCGGACTAGGGACAAGCAAGGAGAATACATATGTGCTCATCAATGAAAAAGCGGCTACTGACCTGGGATTCAAAAATCCTGAAAAGGCGATCGGTCAGAAACTTGAAATATGGGGATCAAAGGGCACAGTAGTGGGGGTTGTAAGAAACTATAATTCAGAGGACTTGAAAAGTAAGCTGATGCCACACATATACTTTTACACAACCTGGAACTTGCAATTAGCAAGTATCCGAATTGATAACCAGCAGAAAGCGGCCGCACTAGCCGTCATTGAGAAATCCTGGAAAGCAATGTATCCTAATTACTACTTCGAGGCGAAGTTTTTGGAAGATGATATCACCAAGTTTTATGATAACGAAAAGAAGCTTTCGAATTTTCTCCAACTTTTTGCCGGGATAGGAATTTTGATTGGTTCTTTGGGTTTGTTTGGGCTTGTCTCATTTGTTGTGACACAACGTACGAAGGAAATCAGTGTGCGGAAAGTATTGGGTGCAACGGTTCCCAGTATCGTGAAATTACTATCCAAAGATTTCTTAAAGTTAGTTTTAGTAGCTTTTGTTATTGCCGTACCGCTTGCATGGTATGCCATGAGCAGGTTTTTAGAAGGCTATATTTATAGAACGGAAATTGAATGGTGGATTTTTGCTATGGCTGGAATTCTCTCTGTCGTGGTTGCATTCCTTACAATTAGTTTTCAAAGTATTAAAGCCGCATTGATGAACCCTGTTAAAAGTCTCAAATCGGAATAAATTAAAAACTTTTGAGGGCTAATGCATACTAAGTTGGGTTAAATTAAAAACAAGGTCAAAGTGCAAGGCGGCCCGTTATATTTGCTGTCTCTATCTTAGAGTCTGCGGTAACCGATCTTTGGCGGACTTTACAGAGACCTGGCAAACATATTGCGGGTTAATTTGAGGTCGAAAAATTAAGGCAATATTGGCTAGGACCTTGTTGGAGCCCCTGGTATAAAAAATATATATTCGAAATAGAAATCGGTCAAATTTCTTCATAATTGATCATTTCATCTGGTAACCTATCCGGTAACCTGGAAACTGGAGTCTGAAATGTTGCTGTTTCTGAGGCAGTTAGGCGATAAAATGATCCCAGCGGGACAACTGGTAGCGCTTCAGAGAGCGCTTTTTTAATTCACAACAGTGGCTATTGTGAGTTCTTAAAAAGATTTACGTGTAATTTCCATTCATTTCAGGTCAAAGTATCTGGTAACCTTTTCGGTAACCTGCCTTATGTGAACTAGTTTGGTTAGCGTCTTTTAAAGGGGACCAATACAGTTTCTGAGCTGCATAGATCAACATTTCGGCCTCATTTCGCACCATATGGTGGGCGACCCTGCGTTTAGCTTAATTGCGCGGCTGGTGATGCTCCCTCGGGTCATCGCCTGTTTGCACCAGGGCAGCGCTTGATCTGGACGATAACTTTGGGTCGAACATTACCACGCAGTCCGTGTTCTTTGAAAACCAGCGTCACTTATCCTTCTGGGATCTGGCAAGGTTGGCGAAGGCCGGGCTCGGCGGGACCCGTTCTGTGGAATATACAACCGGCTATCTTTCGTTTTTCCGAGATCTCGTTTTCGGTCCCAATGATATGCAGCAAATGCTGGATGCATTGAAACAGGCATTTAACCACCACATTATGGTTACTAACCTGGTGCGTGTGAGATACAAAACGGAGTTCGGACCATTGAAGCTTGAAGCCTTGTATGGTCCGATGGTTCGGTCTGGAAAGGGAATGGAGCAGACAATCGGCGCATTGACAACCAATGGTTCGCTTGGCCTGACCAATACCAGCGATACGCCGATTCCTGGCCTGCTAGATGAAATGGAGCGAATTCTGGAAAAGGCTTGTCAAGAAAATGTGGCTACGAAGGCAGTATGTTCTTTTCGATAAGCTCCCGCAAGCGCTGGTCATTCTGATCGCCCCAAGCGCCGATCGCACCGATGACCGGGATCAATGATTTTCCGAAATCAGTAAGATAATATTCGACTTTGGGCGGAACGACCGGGTAAATGATTTTCCCGACCAGCTCATGATTTTCGAGCTCTTTCAATTGTACATTCAACACCCGGCGGGATGCATCCGGAATTTTCCGTTGTAGCTCGCTGGGGCGTTGGAAGCCCTGGTGAATGAACCACAGAAGCCTCATTTTCCATTTGCCATATAGCACCTCACCGATCAGGTCGAGCCCGCAATTCAGGTTGGGCATTGTCTTTCTTTCGTACATTCTGCAAATATAAACATATGTCTTTGGCGGTTCAATAGGGACAAATTTATCCCTATCTGAATCGTAAATCCGTACTTGTCAGCACGTAGCATAGTGCTGAAATTTGTCCTAAACAAAACCAGCAAGGACATGGATTTCAATTTCGAAAACGAACTAAAAGACAAAATTGCGCTCGTAACCGGGGGATCAAAAGGCGCAGGAAAAGCCATTGCAGACCGCCTTATAAAAGCGGGCGCAACAGTGATCATCACAGCCAGAAACAAGCCTGAGGAAGATAATGGTGTTCATTTTATATCGGCCGATTTAAGCAAACCCGACGGCACCCAAAAAGTGGTGGAAGAGATTCAGAAACGATTCGGTCGCCTGGATATTCTGGTCAATAACCTGGGCGGATCGGAAACGCCGGGCGGCGGCTTTGCGGTGCTCACCGACCAGCATTGGGAAGAATCCTTTCAAACCAATCTGCTGGCGCCCGTGCGACTGGACCGCGGCTTCCTGCCCGGCATGATCGAGCAGCGCGGCGGTGTGATCATTCACATTGCGTCCATTCAGGCGAAGTTGCCTTTGTACGATTCCACATTGCCTTATGCGGCAGCCAAAGCAGCCTTGGTCAATTACAGCAAGAGCTTATCGAATGAAGTCACCCCAAAAGGCGTACGTGTGCTCACCGTTTCGCCGGGCTGGATCATGACGAGCTCGTCAACCCGAATGCTGGAACGCATTGCTGAAAGCTCAGGCGTCACGATGGAGGAGGCTGAAAAAAGCGTCATCGATGCATTGGGAGGCATTCCGTTTGGCAGAGCAGCCTGGCCGGAGGAAGTTGCCGAGTTGGTCGGTTTCCTGGTCTCGCCAAGAGCAGGCTATCTCACCGGGACCGAATACATCATCGACGGCGGCACAGTTCGCACGATTTAAGCTAGCATTGACCATTTTACTACATTCTCATTTTTTCAATTCCAAAATCATTTATTTAACAACATAAACCATTCATAATCATGAAACTTCCTGAAAACATAGAAGGCTTTATCAAAGTACAAAATGAAGCAGACAGCGCAGCATTTGCCAGTTATTTCACAGCACACGCAACCGTTTTCGACGAAGGCTCGTCCTACACCGGTAGAGAGGAAATCAAACATTGGATACAGGAGGCGACCGAAAAGTATAATATGCAAGTGACACCCGTTGATTTCATGCAAAACGGCACAAAAGGAACGCTTTCAGTGGAAACAAGCGGCACGTTTCCGGGCAGTCCGGCAATGATGCATTACCACCTTGATATGGAAAATGGATTGATTAGTTCGTTGAAAATTACAGGTTAATAGCCTGTTACATTAGTTCACAGGATTGTTTTGCAAACGTTTGGAGCTTGGCGAAGCAATCCTGCGAACATTTTACTTTAATTTAAAAAATGATCAGAAAATTGCGGTTCACATCGACAGTTGCAGGTTTAGTACTACTGTGTTTCTCAACATCCACTTTTGCGCAAAAGGCAGATTCGGTGTATACTGAACCTGCTCAACGGGTCAAAGTTGCCCCTGAAAGTGTCTTTAAAATGTTCCGCGACGCCGGGATGAAGCCAATTAACCGCACGCTGACGTCGGCAGAAAAAGAAAAAGTGAGCAATGCGTTTGCCTTGTTGCCACCGCTCCACCAGCGGATTTTGAAACAACATTTGCTCAGCATCAGCTTTATGGATAATATGCCCAACACCGCATTGACCTCGCCAGTTGATCCGGTCGGCGGGATTAAAATGTTTAAGATCACTTTTCGAGGCGGCTTATTGAATGAAAATGTTTCATAATGGGCGACGTGGAAAGAGAATACTTGCTTCGCGCCCGCAGCTGATTCTAGCTACCAGGTTCGCGTGGAAGGCGGTAACTTGGACGCGATCATTTATGTGCTCCTGCACGAAGCCACGCACATTGTCGATGTGGTAACCGGGATTACCCCGCATCTTGAAGATGCAGATGCAGTGGTGGAGCCGACAGCATTCACAAAAGATATCTGGCGATTGATGAATAAGCCCACCGAACCATACATTGATTCATTGCTTGAACATACTCGGTTCCGGAGCGGGAAGCCGGTTTCAAGCAGCCTCGCGCCGAATGTTTATGCGAAGCTTTCGAAAACGCCTTTTCCTTCCTTATATGCGATGGCTGCGTGGTCTGAGGATGCCGCCGAGCTGGTCACAATCTATCACATGACCACCCGATTAAAGCAACCGTTTTATGTGGTTGTTACCAAAAATAATGTGGAAGTTTCCCGGTTTGAACCCATGAAAAATCGGCTGGTCAAACGGCGATTGGGGAAGTTAGCGGCTTTCTACGAGCCATAATTTCATCTTACGGGAAAAATGTACAAGGAGCTTGGACTTTTATCCATTCTTCTGCGCGGTTTAACCTGCCACTTTTGTAATGTCAAAACACAATGACAATCTACTAATGGTTAGCAGATTAACTCAAAACTCAAACTTACTACTCGGATGAAAACTATTGCCTTGACTATCGCATTCCTTTTCACTTTTATCCAAAGCCAATCCCTTTTTGCACAAACACGTAAGCCCGCTGCATTTGGAAGAGAAGAATACATTGAAGTTGAAAAAAATGTAAAACTGCACGTGATCGACCTGGGCGAAGGTCAGCCCGTCGTACTCATCCACGGGTGGCCGCTGAACAACGAGATGTACGAATATCAATACCAGTATCTGGTTGAAAAAGGGTTCAGGGTCATCGGCATTTCCCTCCGCGGTTTCGGAAAATCGGACAGACCTTACGGAAAATACGACTTCGATACTTTCTCCGACGACGTTAAGGTGGTTTTGGAAAAACTGAAAATCGAGAACGCAACATTAGGCGGATTTTCAATGGGAAGCGCGGTAACATTGCACTTTATAACCAAATATAATGGGGCACATATCAAAAAGTTAGCCGTATTCGGTGCAACCGGTCCATCATGGAAGCAACGCGAAGGCCATCCTTACGGCATCACTGAGCAAGGTGCTATCGATCTGATCAAACAGACCAAAACAAACCGGGAGCAATTGGTAGCAGGATTTGGAAAAGCATTCGAAGGCCAGGAAGGCGGACTTTCACCGGAATCGATCAAATGGTTAGAAAGCATCAACCTGAATGCGTCACCTTACGCTACTACTCAAGCTATCAGCGCATTGGGTGATCTGGACTTACGCCCTGTGCTTGGAAAAATCAAAATGCCGGTCGCGATATTCCACGGTGTAAATGACAAATTGTGTGATTACGCTCAGGCTGAGCAGCTTAACAAAGCCATCAAAGGATCTTACATTGTAAAATTTGAAAAAGGCGGACACGGCTTGTTTTTGGAAGAAATGGATAAATTCAACTCCGAGCTTGAAAAGTTTGCAAGAAACTAACTAACAGATGACGCCAGTGAAGCAAATCATTGCTTCACTGGCTTTTGGTCTATTTTGAAAAAAAGAAACCCTTCATTCACAAGCGTATATAGCCATGAGTACTGTTTTCAATAACAATTTAAAGACGCTGGGACTATTGCACGTAAGCGAGAAGCAAACGGAGATCATCAACGGACCTGCCTATAAAGACTACATCAAGATTCTCTATCTGCCCGCTGGCTACAAGCTGAGGGTCGATTTTGCGTGTTACGATACCCGGCAGCCTACATTGTTTTTTATCAGCCCCAATCAATATCTTGAACTGGAAATCGCTGGTAAGGAAAGCGGTTACTTCATTTTTTACAACCGCGATTTTTACTGTATTCAAATTCACGATCAGGAAGTCGCCTGCGATGGTTTATTGTTCAACAACATCAAGAACATGCCGAAAGTGGAGCTCTGGGAAAACGAAATCGCTTTTCTCGGTGGCTTGTTTAACGAAATGATCGGGGAATTTCAGTTGAATGACAGCTCGCTGGAAGAAATGGTGCGCACCTACCTTAAACAACTCCTCATCCGCGCAACGCGCTCCTGGAAACGTCAGCATTTGACCCATGATGTCACTGACCAGCAAAGCGATCTTGAATTTTTTCGCAAATTCACCAGGCTTGTAGAGGAGCACTATAAATCCAAACACACCGTGGCAGATTACGCTGATTTTCTCTGCATGGCGCCCAAAACGATCACGCACAAGTTCAACCGATTACGGTTACCACAGCCGAATGAGGTAATTAAAAATCGAATTATCCTGGAAGCGAAACGCTTGTTGGTCCATACTTCGCTAACAGCCAAAGAAATTGCTTACGAACTCGGGTATAATGACCCGGCCTATTTTAGTAGGCTGTTTCAGACGAAAACGGGTGAATCTCCATCGGCTTTTCGGGCAAACTTTTAGGCTCGAAACTCCTTTAAGACCATTGTTGGAATCGACTTGTCGTGAATAAATTTCACAATGTCAGTTCAAAATAGTTTGTAAATTTAGTTACAAGAACCCTTTATAAAAGATGAACCCTTCCCCGAAAGTTGATATTATAGATATTCCTGCGAAAGTACGCCAGCGTTCCTGAGCAAAGGTCGCCAAAAATTCCTGGACAAAGTCCGCCACCTGAAAGTGGCTTGACATCACTGAGCGAGAGTGATGATTAAACT
>MKSR01000020.1 GCA_001898145.1 Dyadobacter sp. 50-39 | reverse complement strand
AGATTACGAATATACAGTATCTTCTTCGGTCGCTTGGATCATTCTTGCCAACATTCAATTGATGTTACAGCGAACTTTCCCTACAGACAAAATATAATTCTCAAACACATTCTAAAGTGGTTCCACGGACCTTCGAGGAGCCGGTATCTATCCGTTCTTACGTCATCTCGTGGATAGGACTGGAAATACAAACTGGCGTTGATTGAATCGAGGGAGCATACTGATTCTATTTTATGCCTGACGCTGCTGTCGGTTAATACATATTCTTCCGGCCTGGCATGTAAATAATCCAGATACAAAATTTGATACTCCTCCTCCGCATTTTTTTTGGTGAGCATCAACGCTACCACATCTTTATCACAAAGATCTTTTTTCACATATGCCCCCATTTCTACCGTGATGGCCGACTTAAAAGGCACGCCATTTATATCGCCAGTGATAAGCTGGTTTGTCATTCCTGGATCCATGGGCGGCTGCTTATCGCAGGATATCAGGCCCGAGAGCAGTAATATGAATATGTGGCTGTGTCGTTTCATGGCTTTAATGCGGGTTGGTAAATGACTTTTTTTCGTATAACTTGATTTCCACAGCGTGCGGTTAAGATGTACATCCCCGGCGCCAGTCCTTTTCCTGCCAAATCGAGCGCAATCACGTTTCGCCCGGCGGAACACTTAAAAACCTGCCTTTGAATGTGCACCCGCCCTTTAAGATCTATCAGGCCAATTCCGACTTCCGTAGCCTTTTCAGCATTGAAAACGACTTCCACCAGACCAGATGTCGGATTGGGCCGCAATACCGCCTCGCTGCCTTTGGCTTGCAATGAGTCATCCTGCTTGTGTCCCTTTCTATAACCGCCATTAGGCTCATCGTTCACCCATATCTGCAACCAGTTCTCTAGCACCTGCCCATCTGCCGATGTGATTTTCAATTTCAGGTAAAACTGATGACTGCCATTGTGGTACAGCCCGACGTTGTAAAACTCGCCCGTGCCGTTCCCTGAATAGTTTATCCCATCCGAAGACTCTTTCCATTGGTATGAATAAGGTGGACTCCCACATTTGGCGATGGCCTCATAAGTATAAACCTGATAAGCATATCCGCTGGTTGGCCCGTAAATCGAACCACTCAACACATTTGGTTCAGGCCGAAACGCCTTGACGATCGGCGATTTGTCGGTCATAACTTTGGCATTGTTGTGTGTGGCATCACCCATTGGCACCGCCCCAAGAAACTTATTGGGGTTAGAGTAAAATAGAATTTTAGTCCCCGGCGCGGTCCCGGTTGCTACCAGAGTATTTACCCCTGCACATACATACCCCTGCGCATAGGGTAATCCGAAGTTTTCGTTCTCATGGTTACACCCAAAAAGATGACTTAGTTCGTGCGCCCCAACCACAGGAACGTTGGGGCTTGACAAATCAACAATTGCAAAACTTCGGCTACTATTAGGGTGATGGTAGATCGTTGGATCCGGCACTCCTCCCAGGGCGTTGTGTTTCTCCCAAGTGAACAAGAGTACCAAATCTGCTTTGTTCTGATTGCACAGATTTTGAACTGAAGACGTATTGCTCAGAGCCAAAGCGTCCTTGTAGATATCACCGTCCTTCAGAGTAAATGTCGTCGGCAACACCCCTGCCATTTGCACATACGCAGTACCCGCCACCCCGCTGTTCGTCACCGTCTGATTGAACACATCCAGCGTGTTATAGGCGTGATTGGTAGCCGAAACAGGGCTGACATTATTCCCATACAGAAAGAGTACCCGGATATTGCTTGTACAAGGCTCGATCTTCGCATTATCGCCCGGCTTTCTCCCGTTTTTGTCGGGCTCATGCTCCGGTTGGACCTGCATGGCGGAACCTATGCCGGATGCGCAGAAATTCTCCCTCCCTTCATCATTGCCATAGCCTAGCAAAAGCTGCCCGTCGTCGCCCAGGTCGCAGATTTCGTAGGATCTCTCCCGCCCCTGGATCACACCACCTTTCATGCCGTTGCGGGACGTTAACAGCACCGTCAGGAGGCTTTCACCTACCGTCCCATAGATTTTGTAATTCATCGGATCGGCATACTCAATGGTCTTGACATGCACCTCATATTGCTCAACGCGGCCCGACAACGCGCGCGGAATGGTAATCGTCAGGCGATTGTTCGACAATACGTCGGCAATGGGCCGCATTTGCACGATGATCGTTTCACCGGAATACCGCCGGTAATTGGTCAGGCCGTCGAACATTTGCTTTCCATTTTCGGAAAGGCTTTCATAATCCGGCTTTCCCGGCAAAAGAAGTTCGTTGGGCGTCGCCTGAGAGCAGGCAGGTGCCAGTGGGGCGGATGTGAGGATTATCCAGCATAATAGGCAATTGATGCTCCGAAAAAAATCCATAAGCGTTCCTGTTTTGGGTTCGTGAGAAAACTGATCGATACGGACCCGTGGGTGACCACGGCAGGAACGGAGTAAATAAATAGCCGGCAAAGCGCCGGCTATGGTTCTTCGAATTAAATGGATATTTCTTACAAATCAATTGGGGAATGGGCAGGAATGATCAAGCAACCCGGATGGGTTACCAAGCGACGGAATCAACTTTTCCTCACACTTTTTCCTGCAAGATCTTGGCAACACGCTCCTGCAACGGAGGGTGAAGGTCGCTCAGCACCCACCAGGGGTGAATTTTCGCGCCGGCATCTACCAGCTTTTGCACGACTTCCAGATGATGCTCACACGCGCCCCCGTGAGCGGTGGCCCAAAGCGTCTGGTCGAGTACGGTGCCGCCGAATTCATTACGTGCTTCCAGCGGAGCTTTGGACGCCAGCAGCAGGTCTACGATTTCGGGATAACCAAAATACCCGGCCCAATGCAAGGCGGTCCAGTTGCGGTGGTCTTTCGAAGCCGGGCTTACACCCTTTTCCAGCAGGAACCGGACGGTTTCTGCCCGGTTGAGCATCGCAGCCCATACAAATGCCAGCGCGAGGTTGGCTTCGGGCGTATCGGCTACTTTCAGCCAATCTACATGCACCCGGGGCGCGTCGGGTTTCAGCCTTCCGTCGCCGTCGAGGTACCCTTCCAGCTGCCCGGTTCTCCCCATCGCTGCGGCGGTCGCCACATTGTCGACCCGGGCTCCCCTCCGGACCAGCATCTCTGCACTTTCGGGATAATGAAAATAAATGGCGGTCAGCAGCGGCCCGCCATCATCGCGGATGCCGTTTACCGCAGCGCCGTAATCGAGCAGTTTCTCTGCAAGCTTGGTTTGCAGGCCGGCTTCCGAAGGTGTCGAGCTCGACACCAGGAGTTCGAGCGTGGTACCCCATTTGCTGTCATAAGTGTCCGCGGCTGCGTCTGGCCCGGCTCCCGCGGCAAGCAGTGTTTCGGCGATGTCCAGCGCATTCGGAGGGGTAACCTGACGGAAATTTTCGGTTCCGTTGGCGGCAATATAATGCAGCAAGGTAGCCCGGTGCCCGCGCGCGGAGCGTTCGTTCACAAGGGCAGGATTTTCCTCCAAAAGAGCTTTCAATGCAGGCAAGTCCCCATGCACTACGGCCTCTACCGCCTGCTCGAATTTCGCTACCGGCGAGCCGGGCTCTTTCAGGTCGGCCATGTGCTGCACGAATGCAGGCCAGTCCACAAAACCATGCTCCCTGGCCACCACGAGCTGGGCGTCGTCGAGACCGAAGTTGGTGTCAGGCCGGTTGAGCTGGGTAAATTTATCGGGCTCCGGATGGTATTTCCGGATGTGTTTGACGGAGTCGTTGTGAACAGACCGGCAGGCATCTGCCAGCGCAGCAGCCTGTTTTTCGTAATACGCTGGCGACGGGTCCGTCGTGAGCGGGAGAATATCGGTCGTGTTCATGGGTTCGTGGTAGTAGCGTCTGAAACTTAGTACAATAAGTATGCTTTCTAATCAAATACAAAATCCGGTTAGTAACCGTATATTGCCTATTCCAACTGGGCCCTGAACCAGCGATAGCCGTATGCTTCGAGCGTAATGGTATGCCTTCCCTTATGATCCAGCACACTTTCAATATTATTCATCAGGTCGATAAGCCGCCCGGTACCTGCCTGGCGCTCGGGCACGACGAGTTCCAGCGATTTTTCACTGAAATTGTGCCATATCAGCAGCACCCTGTTCTTCCAGGTGTACCGCATTCCGAGTATTTCGTGGTAGCCGGTCTCCATGATTCCCCAGTCACCATACCCGATCTCCGGGCATTCCTTCCGCAGCCGAATGAGCGTGGTCATCCAATTGAGCAGTGAACCAGCGTCGCGGCGCTGGTTTTCGACATTGACATGCTCATACGCATAATACCCCTCCTCTATTACGGGGTTAATGAGCTTCTCCGCCTTCGAAAAACCGCCCTGCATTTCCGCCGTCCATTGCATGGGCGTCCGCACGGCATCACGCTCTTTCAGTTCGAGATTATCGCCCATCCCGATCTCATCACCGTAACGGATCACCGGCGTTCCCGGAAACGAAAACATCAGGCTGTAAGCAAGTTCGGTTTGCTGGCGATTACCCAGCATGGGTGAAAGCCGACGGCGGATACCGCGGTCGTAGAGTTGCATATGCTTATCCGGCCCGAAGCGGTCGAAAACTGCCTGCCGCTCGTCGGGGGTAAGCCTGCCAAGGTCCAGCTCGTCGTGGTTACGGAGAAAAAACGCCCATTGGCTTCCGGGTGCTTTCTCGCGCGTGGCTTCCAGCGCCTGCACAAGCGGCCGCGTATCGGCGGTCGCAAGCGCGTAGAATGTGTATTGGTTTACATAAAAATTAAACATGAGGTGAATGCCGTCCCCCTCGTCGCCAAAGTACTTCTTGCTTTCTTCGGGCAGCACATTGGCCTCCCCCAGCAGCACGGCATCGCCGCGCCTCCATTGCAGGAACCGCCGCATTTCCTTCAGGTATTCAAAATGAAGCGGGCCAGGCTTTCCGTCGGAAGAAGGGGATTCGAGGATAAATGGCACGGCATCCACCCGAAAACCCGCAATCCCCAATTCGAGCCAGTAGCCCATGATCCGGTTGATCTCCGACCGCACCTCGGGATTGTCTGTATTCAGGTCGGGCTGAAAATCATAGAAACGATGGAAATAATAGGCGCCGGTTTCCTTGTCGCGCGTCCAGGTGGCTTTTTGCACACCGGGGAAAACCATCCCCTTGTTCCACCCCTTCGGCCGCTTGTCCGACCAGACGTACCAGTTTCTTTTCGGATTATCCCTGGAACTCCTCGATTCCCTAAACCACCGGTGCGCATCGGAGGTATGGTTCACGACGAGGTCGATGATCACTTTAATGCCCAGCTTGCGGGCTTTGTGAATGAAATCCACGAAATCGCCGCTGGAACCATGGCGCGGGTCCACGCCATAGAAGTCGCTGATGTCATAGCCATTGTCACGATTAGGGGTGGGCTGAAAAGGCGCCAGCCAGATCGTGTCCAACCCTAATGCGTGCAAATAGTCCAGCCGGTTGCAAAGGCCCTCGAAATCGCCCGTACCGTCATTGTTACCGTCCATGAAAGTTTCGAGGTCGAGACTATAAATGACGGCATTCTTATACCAAAGTTCTTCCAGCATATTCCCCAGGTTGATATTGCCCTCCCCATCAAAAAAGCAATGCCAACCGGCACGGTTCCTACCGGTCCACGGTCAGGTGTTTTTGTATTTCAACCTTCCCGCCGGGATTGGTTACGGTAAGCACATAACTGCCGGGCCGCAGCATTCCGGTCGGCACTTGTGCCTGCTTGCCGGCCGACGTGGTCCTTTGAACGACGCGTCCCGCATTGTCGCGGATCATTATGACAGAACCCGGCGTGACGTTTTTGAGCACTACCTGCTCGCCGGCCGGATTAGGGAACAAAACGGCGGCCTCGTTTCCTGCCCTCGTGATCGGCTTCATCGTTGAGAAGCTGACGGTACCATCGGTATCCACTTGCCGGATCCGGTAGTAGGCCGTTCCCGGAAGCGGCGCGGTGTCCAGGAAATCATAATGCTGTTCCGAAGATGTGTCCCCTTTTCCCTTAACTTTTCCCAGCGGTTGAAAATGGCGGGCATCCGCACTGCGCTCCACTTCGAAATAATCATTGCGCACTTCCTCCGAAGTAGACCAGCTGACACGCACCGCCGATTGCTCCACTTCCCTCAACTCGATCTCCCGGAATGTTACCGGGAGCACGCCGCAATTCTCCGAAGAAATAGAAGAAATGTTGGAATCCATCCAGGCCAAATGGTCGAGCAGCCAGGTTTTCAGGTACTGCACCTCTTTCGCATAGGTATTGCCCGGCAAAGTGTAATGTTCGTTAAACATGACGGCCGTTTCGAGGATGTTCCACTTGGTAAAATTTCGCTGCATGGCATTCTGAGCCGTCAGTTCGGCCAGCCGCTGATCTATAAACGTCGATACGGATGCATTGCTCCATTGTGTTTGCCGGAGCTGCTGGTAACGCATGATCAGCCTGTTTTTGAAATAGCAGTCGGTCAGCAGCCGGGCAGGCCAGAAAACGGTCATAGGCGGCCTGTCCGTGCAATAGATGTTGAACTGCCAGGCCCAGGAGCCCGTCGGGAGTACCGATAGTTCGTAGCACCATTGCTGGTTACCCATGGATTTATCGAAATCCCACGGAGCGCCCATCACAATCTGGCCGCCCTCATCGTCCCGCTGTTTATAGAAGAACGTGCTGGCCCGCCAGTTGTCGGAGTTTTTGGTGATTTCCTGTAAAAGCAGGTAGTCGATCATCGCATCTTCATCCAGCAGCGGCCGGTAGCCGGTGGTCTCATTTTTAAAATCCGGCCCGGCCAGTACCTGTTCGAAATTATCAATCCGGCCCTTGATGTAATTGAATTGTAGGTCCCTGACAGAAATATTGGTGTAGTTGTGCAACTTGGGATATTCGACGTGGAAAAATGGATGCGGCTGGGAAGGCGCATTGTTGCCCGCGTACCCCGACGTCCATTTCATGTCTTCATCCTCGCCCACCTGCAACAGGTAGCCGCCCGTAATTTTGGCCGCGTCGGTGTCGGTTTCTGCCAGCTTCTTGATATTGATACGGTTAGAGTTACGTTTCACTTTTTCCATCAGGATATATACGCCGTGGTAAGACATTCCGCCGATCTCGTTCTTGAACACTTCCACATAGCGCGTCCGCGGAGAGTAACGGCCGGTGCGGGTATACATTTCATGGGCAAATACATCCCGTATAAACGACTTGTCGCCATAGCACGCATTCAGCACCCAGTCCGATTCCGCCGGCATACCCAGCAGCGAAGCATCCACGCTGCTGCCTCCCACATCCCTGATCTCGACGCTGTAAGATTTCTTATCCCAGTAAATGGACGTGTTTCCGCGGATCTCAATCCCGATATTACTTTCAAACTGAAACACATTGGACCCCGAATTGATATCGAAAGAATGGATCCCGCTGCCGTTCGGTGCCGTGATTTTGAACGTTGCGGCAATCTTGTTGTCGTTCTCGATCACTCCCCCGTTCGTGTTGATGACAACAATCGGCAGGTTGGAGGTAATGGAGCTTTGGGCGAAGGCGGCGAAACTGGAAAGCAGCAGCATAAGGCTGCCGGCGCAGCTGCGCCGCAAGAAGTGTAAATTCAGAGCCATAGACGAACGTGATTAACTTAACAATTTAATATTGTATAAATATAAAAAGTTAGCAATAACTTCACATTCAGGCACTATGCGTTTCTAGTAAGTGGTAGCCCGGCGCGCCGCCTCAAACTTCCAGAAGTTCCCATTTCCCGACGTCCGTCCAGTTATGGGTCGTCAGTTCGGTCGAATAAATTTCAATAAACATTTTGTTCTCGGCATCGTACTCCCCGTCGCGCCATTCATCGTCATCGTACCGCATGAACCGCACCTGGGAACCGTTTTCGGGCAAAGCTTTTGCTTCCATAAACCTGTTTTGAGTAAATAAGGTAACCGGATTAAAAAACCTTGCCCGACAAACCTTACCCGCCGTACATATTGAATGCAACCAGGTGTTTTTTGAAAATTGCTTCAAACCGGTCGGCCTCCTTGTCCTGTCGGGCGCGGCGGCATTCGCGCACGATGCTTTGCAGGATAAACAGATCGGTATTCACATTACGGCTGCCTCTGTCCCTGCTTTTGATCCACGAAAGGTTCTCGTCCGAACGAATGGCCATGGTACGCGCCGAATCCAGCGCCCTTTCCTTTTCACCCACGTCAAACAACGCCCCGATAAACCCCGCCGAAACCTGGTCGTAAGGAATGGTATCGTCGGGCATCACGGCCATGGCTTTGTCCACCACCTTCCGGGCTTTGTCGATCCTGTTTTCTGCAATGAGCTGCTGTGCGAGGCGCAGGAACGAAAGCCGCGCCGTCACCACGGGCGACCCGACGTAGGTATCGTCATAATACACCTTCGGGTTATTCATTTCCCGCCAGTACATCTTGTTCATCATATTATCGTACATGACGTCGGAGTTCACGTAGCCATCCGAGGCACCCGGTACCCGCACCGGCAGGAGCCGGTAAGCATACCCTTCCAGTTGAAGATACTCCTGCAAGCCCAGATTATGCGACGAACCCATGGTCGACGAGAAGTATACAGGCCTTTTCCAGTTGTTGCTCGCGATAATGTCCAGCATCACCAGATCCCCTTTCAGCAAATCGGTTTCGCCGATTTTCCAGCTCATCGAATCGCTCAGGTACGGGACCAGATCGCGTTGGACAATATTCATTTTCTTCACCGCCCGGGTATCCACCGGCAGGAACAGCGTCGACGACGGCAGAATGGCCGTCATATCGCCGCTGGTAAGCGGTACCTGGATCGCCTTGTTGTCCTGCCGGATCAGATCCAGGTATTCTTTCAGGTTAATGCCGCCCTTGACGGAGGGGATTTCATAAAACGGCAGGTATTCGTTTTTCCCCAACTGATAGTTACCCGAATCCAGTGACAATGGCAGCGCATCCGACTGGTTGATTTTCCGCTTCAATTGCTGAATGTACCAGTCGGCGCCGAGGAATGTCTGCACACAAACGCGCACGTCGGTCCGGAAACCTTCCACCTCTTGCACATACCACAGCGGGAACGTGTCGTTATCGCCGCCGGTAAAAAGGATGGCATTCGGGGCACAGGAGTTCAGGATGTTCCGGGCAAAATCTACCGAATGGTACCGGTCGGCCCGGTCGTGGTTGTCCCAACCTTTTACCACCATGATCGCCGGCACCGATAAGCAGGCCAGCCCGGCCATTGCTGCCTGTAATGCGGGGCGCTGAATGATTTTTTCCAGCAACCTGGCCACCGCCATCACGCCGAAACCGATCCAGACACAGAAGATGTAGAACGAACCCACGTAAATATAGTCACGCTCGCGCGGCTCGGTGGGGGGCGAATTGAGGTAAACAACCAGGGCCACACCCGTCAGCGCAAACAGGAACCCCAGCACCAGCAGGTCTCTCCGTCGGTGGTAATACATATAAACGATCCCCGCGATGCCGAGCAGGAACGGCAGCATCAGGAAGTTGTTATGGCCGCGGTTCCGGCTAATGCTTTCGGGAAACGCCCCGCTGGTTTGCCAGGGCATCAGAATGCCCGCCCCTTCGCGGTCGCTCTCACGCCCGACAAAATTCCACAGAAAATAGCGCCAGTACATATGCCCCAGCTGATGCGAAAACAGGTACGACAGATTATGCCGCAAAGTTGGCTTCTGCCCTTCGGCCAAACCGGTCATTTGCCGGTACAGCTGGGGATGCCCCGGCATGGAGCTGTACATCCTGGGCAACAGCATGTTGGCCCCCGGCTCGTATTCATACACGGCCTTGTAGTCGATCAGCACGTACTTCCCGTCTTTTTTGGCATACACCGGTGCACCGCGTTTCTGGCTTACCGGCCTGGATACAAAGGACGGCCCGTAGAGCAGCGGACGGCTTTCGTATTGCCCCCTTTTGAGATAGTACACGAAGCGCAGTACATCGCTGGGATTGTTCTCATTGATCGGCGTGTTGTAACCCGACCGCACCAGCACCAGCGCATAGGAGGCATAACCTATCAGGATAAACGCAAGCGACAGCAACCCGGTGTTGAGCAGGGCCCGGCCAGTCCGGTGCGAATACCGGATACTCCACACCAATCCGCTCAGAAAGATCACGGTGAAGAATGCAATGCCGGTATTGTAAGGCAAACCCAGCGTGTTCACAAAGAAGATCTCTACTTTTCCGGCGAGTTCGGGCAGACCGGGGATGATGCCTGCATTGATGATACCCAGGATCAGCAGGCCCGTCAGAAATGCGATGGAAGCACCCAGGAAGCCGGGGCGGGGGTATTTTTTGAAATAATACACGAGTGCCAATGCGGGGATCGTGACGAGGTTCAACAAATGAACACCGATAGAAAGGCCTACCAGGTAGGCCGTCAGGATCAGCCAGCGGTTGGCCGCTGCGGGATCTTCGATCGCCTCCCATTTAAACACAGCCCAGATCACGATGGCAGTGAAGAACGACGACATCCCATAAACTTCGGCCTCCACCGCCGAAAACCACAACGAGTCGGACCATGCGTACGCAAGCGCGCCCACCACGGCAGCGCCGGTTACCAGCAGCACATCGGTGGCATTGCCTTCGCCCGGCCGCTTCCCGATCAGCTTCCAGGCCAGCATGCTGATGGTTTTAAACAGGAAAAAGATCGTAAATGCGCTGCTCAGCACGGACACCATGTTGACCCAATAGGCTACTTTCGTCAGATCGCCGAAGGCCAGCAGGGCGAACAACCGCCCGATAAGGAGAAAAAGCGGCGCGCCCGGCGGGTGCGGCACCTGCAATTTGAAAGCGCAGGCGATGAATTCCCCGCAGTCCCAGAAGCTCGCAGTGCGCTCCATCGTGAGCACATAGGTGACCAGAGCTGCGGCCAGTACAGCCCAACCCGCCAGGTCGTTCCATTTCTTAAAGGATATCATGCTTGAAGGTGTTTTGGATGAAGCACCAAAACTATTCAACATGATCCCGCGGCGTCTAAACGGAGGTCTTAAAAAAAGTTAAGAAAAACCGCTGATAATGAGGCTTTAACTTAATTTAACAAACCCGCTGCCGAGCGCACGCAACCTGGGAAAGAAATCATAAAAGAAGGAATATACAATAAATTAGAGAGGTCCATAACACCGAACCGGCGACTATTGTAATCATTACGCCACCGAAGAACGGCAATTCTGCTGCTTTTGAAAGTTTCACCAATCTTTCCATTCTAATTAACTCTTTTGTGATAGAGGCCCAAGGACGACCACAAGGCCATCACAGTTCCATCCGCAAATGTAAAAATTAGAAGTGAAATATAAAGTAGCCCAACTTTAATTGTAGTTTCCTAATATATCTATATGACCTCGTAGCAATTCTACAAATTTATAGTACAATTTCAATCCGAACTTGTTTCAGTTCGCACCGGTCGTCTTTCGCTTGTAGATTTCGACTTTTTTAAACAATTCAAGAATGTTCGTCACTTCCAGCTTTTCAAAGATCCTCGCCTTGTAGGTAGATACCGTGCTCTCCTTGATATGAAGGTCGAGCGCAATGTCCTTGGTCCATTTGCCGGTAAGCAGCATGTCCATGATTTCGAGTTCGCGGTTAGACAGGATTTCCAGCGGGCTTTCCTTGCTGTCGCGTTCGAGCAGCGTGTTGTTCACGAGCTGGTCCTGGATCACGTTGCTGATGTAGGTACCGCCCGCCAGCACGGAGGTGATGGCCTTTTCCAGTTCCTCGTTGGAAGTGTCCTTGGGCAAATAGCCGTTCGCTCCGGCTTTCACATAATGAATGGCATACATTTCCTCGTCCTGCGATGAGAAAACCAGGATCTTGACCTTGCTTTGAATCTCGCGGATCCTTCCGATCATATTGAAGGA
Organism: Dyadobacter sp. 50-39; assembly: GCA_001898145.1. GTDB lineage: Bacteria > Bacteroidota > Bacteroidia > Cytophagales > Spirosomataceae > Dyadobacter. The sequence goes on along the minus strand of MKSR01000020.1, from coordinate 149,049 downwards.
TTCACCGCCCGGAATTTTGATATCCAGGATAACCAGGTCAAAGAATCGTGATTGAAGCAGTTTGAGTGTTTCACTAAAAGTAGCGGCCTCGATGACCGTTACCGAGGGTAAAAAATCTTCTATTAACAATTTAACGCCCATTCGCACAATGGAATGGTCTTCTACCAGCAAAACTGTTTTCATTCAATGATACTTTACTTCAAGTCAGTTTTAAAAGTAGTTTAATATAAATGAAATTTGATGTAGAAAATCGACTACACTGATTTTATTTGGAAAAAATAATATGCACCGAAGTCCCCACCGGCTGGTTGGGCTTCGCAAGCAGGCGTGCCCTGATGAGCGTGCTGATTTCCTTTACGATCAATAGCCCCATTCCAAAGTTCTGAGAGGTGCTTTCATCCTCGGGCAGCTGCTTGGACGCGCTGTTGATCCAGTCCCTGACGGTGCTTTCCATTCCCGGGCCTGTGTCGTTCACAATCAGGTGCAGCTCCTCCCTGAAATCTTCGTAAGTCACACTCACTGTGCCGCCGTTGGTAGCCTTGTTCGCATTGTCGATCAGGTTGTGCAGGATAATGCCGACCAGCTGCTGATTATTTTTAATGATCACCCCCGGTACCACGCCGTTTACGAACCGATTCGCATTCACTTCTGCGTCCTGGACAAAAATGGCGAACTTCTGCTCCACCATTTCGTTCAGATCGAGGTAGGTGAACTGCACCGCGGAATTCTTATACCGGAACTCGGTATATTCCAACAGGTTTTTCATAAAATGATAAAGCCGGTAGCTCGACTGGCTGATCGCCCTTACCATAGACAAGTCCGGGTGAATGCGGGCGAGGCGTCCCGTGGTAGTCATCAGGAAACGCAGCGGGCTTTTGATATCGTGGGAAATGCTGGCGATCAGGTGTTTTTGATGGACATATTCCGTTTGGAGCTTTCGCTGTGAATCTTCCAGGCTTTCCAGGCTGGCGCGCAGTTCATCCCGACGGGCATCGAGGTCGTCGATCGTCTCGTAAAACGAGCTGAAAAAGAAGTAGTTGATCAGCACCATCAGGATGAAATTCTGCAAAAGCTGGATCACGATGGTGGTCCGTCCAGAACCTTGGGGCCCCCAGGCTATGTTGCCGGTAATATGCAGGCCCATCAGCACATCCGCCAGAAACGGTGTAACGGCCAGGGTCGAGTAGATCACCCCCCACCGGTTGCCGAGCCCGTAGAATGCCGCGGCGCTGACGACCAGAATGTACTGCAGCGTAACCAGGTCAAACCCTTTCTGAAATATGTAGAGATTGCTCCAGATGATGAGCATGAAGATCAGCATGGCCGCATGCGCCGCTTTCCGCCAGGGGAACCCCATCGAAAGTGCAATGTAGTAGACCACTATAATGGCCAGCAGCACGGCCGCCCTGGTTACCTGCAGTTGGTGGTTTTCCAGCTGATAGAAGATCAGAAGGAGCGTTGTCGTACAAATTTTCAGGTTAAGCGCGTAGGAAAGTACTTTGATGCGGGCCCTGTTGAGGATACTCGTTTCGCATTCCAATTGCTTTCTTACGGGCCATTCCAGAATCGATCGAATCATGTAATTCAGGTCTCTAAATCGCTGTTCGCTGTCGGGGCCAGACGATGCGACAAAACCCAAATCTACCTAAAAAAAGCAACAGATAATGTAGCGAAATTGCCACAAGCAAAACGATGGCAAACTACAATGCCTTTTTGGAGCCGATGTTAAATTTGTAAAATCCTGCCGGTGAATGATCGGAGAGCCTGACGCAGGAGCCTGAATCTGAACGTATGAAGTACGTTGATAAACGTTGAGTATATCTTACACCTTCCGGTACTACCGGGAAGGTGTTTTTTTGAAAACGCGTTGAAGAATGACTGGGCTGGCCGCAGGCCTGAATGATGATGAAAGAGGAACGTGGTAAATAACGAATTGCATTGTGTGTGCCCGGCTTACTTTCCCGGCTTGTCCTGCTTCTTGGACTTCTTCACTTCGCCCGGTGTAAATTCGCCGTTGATCCACCTGACGAAATTTTTTGATTGTACCTGGTAAACTTGTGCTGACAGCGGCTTCAAATCGGATTTTTCGATTTCGAGAAGATAGTCAGCCAGAAGCCTGTTGATCTCTTCCAAATATTTGCTTTGCGTCTTCATGAGAGGATTTTGTGTTTTTACAAAGAAAAAACTATTCTGATACTCAATCAAGTGCATGATTATCGTATCACTGTGCAAACATAATCCTTTCCGAATGATCCGTTCTCGGTTTTGGGGTGAGGGTGCTGAATTTGAGGGTGTAACAACTCCTCGATGGGGGGACGAATCCGGGCTATCAAATCCCTTCAGTGGCCACTAAATTTTTACTACAAAACACTGTACAAAGCACGCTACCGGGCATTTGCAGCATATACGAATCAGTTTGTAGCATTGCTGGTGCACTGGCTGCTAGCAGGTGAAGAAGGCGGATACAGGGTTTCCGCGAGAGGTGCAACAAGGATTGGGCGGGAAGCATAGTGGCTGCTTCCCGCCCAGGCTATCCTATTGGGCGGTATCGCCGGAGTGGGTCTGCGAGCAACCCATGAAGTCCATATGCCCCATGATCGGCGCGCCGGGCGGCATTTCGAGTACCGAACCCGGCTCGAATTTGACGGGGTTCTTGCCGAACTCGTCGATCCGGGATAATGCAAACAGCATATTCGCCTTTTGCTTGGGCGCGGCGGCAGCCAGCTGTCCCTTCATCCATTCGCTCAGCTCTCCTACTTTCAGTAACGCCTCGCCCCGCACGTTTTCGGGCGCTTTGGGATCGGCGGCCAGCATAAGCAGGTATTTCAGTGAAAGATTATTGACCAGTGTTTGTAATTCGCCCTTGTAGCCATCCAGCGGCGATGCTTTCCATGTTTTCTCCAAAATCTTGTCGATAACCGGCATCAGTCCGGGCTGCTTCGCGTCCCGCGCATTGTACTCGATCAGGCGTGCCGCACGCTCGGGATTGAGCAGGTACGACAGCGTGGTACCGGCCGCGGTTTCGGCAGCCGCAATGGGATCGAACGTCGGACCGGTGTGGCCGGTGAAGGTTTCCAGACTGGCTGGGTATCCGCTCGGACGCGGCGGGATTTTGGTGATCAACGCCTCGGGCAATGCCAGCGCCTCGGGAGTAATGGTGCCCAGCAGCGATTCCAGCGCACGCCATTGTTCCTTCGGCTCCACCATCCGGGTAGTCACCTGGCCGTCGTTCTTCACGGCGTGGGTGAAATACAATCCGCCCACCGACTTTGCAACCGCTTCCACCTGGTAACGGTGGAGCAGGTAGATCGGTACGAGCACTTCCTCGATCGTAGCCATGGGCTCGCCTTTTTGAATGGCCTTTTCAGAAAAATTGTCGAGCACTTTCCTGCGAACCTTCATAATGTTGGTCATCTGGTCTATCGCATTGGCGCCATCGTCCCATTGGTGTGATGTCGGGTGTGCATTGCCGCCAATGTCGGGGATATACAAAAAGCCCTGTTTGAGCGTTTCCTGCATGATTTTTTCGAGCCCGGCTTCCTCGTCGGCCCCTTTCGGAAATTCGGTATAGCCCCACATCACGGCGCGCTTGTCCCAGGCGCCGATGCCTTTGGCATAGGAATCCGAAATGTCGACGCTACCATCCGCTTTGAGGGAGAACCTGGGGAATGGGTAGTCCATTACCGAGCCCCGGTCCTTGGGACTGGCCGCAAAATTGTGATTAAAGCCCAGCGTATGGCCTATTTCGTGGGCCGAAAGTTGCCTTACCCGCGCCAGGGCGAGCTCCTGCATGGCGCTGGTAGTCTTCTTACCATCCTCGTATGGCTGCAAAAGGCCTTCCGCGATGAGATAATCCTGGCGGTGGCGGTCCGAACCGAGCGTCACCACGCCTTTGATAATCTCACCAGTCCGGGGATCGATATACGAGGCTCCGGAAGAAAAACCGCGTGGTGCGCCGGTGCGGTTGATCCAGTTTACCACATTGTACCGGATGTCCATCGGATCGGCACCGGCCGGCAATTCCTTCACCTGGAAAGCATTTTTAAAACCCGCCGCTTCAAATGCCTCATTCCAGTAGGCACCACCTTCGATCAATGCGGTTTTCACGGGTTCCGGCGCACCGCGGTCAACGTAATAGACGATCGGCTCCACCGGCTCGCTCGGCGCATTGCCCGGATTCTTTTTCTCCAGACGGTGCCGGCGGATAAACCGCTTGACGATCGGCTCGGTCATCGGTGCGGAAAAATCCATATAACTGAACATCCCGAATGCCGACCGGGGATCGAAACGCCGGGTCTTGTAGTTGCCGTCAGGTAATTCCACAAAAGACTGGTGCATATTGATCGTCACCGCGGCGGGATCGGGCGCGAGGCTGCTGCCCCCGCCGCCAAAGCGGTTTACATTCGGCGTGCCGCCGGTGAAGGTGATCATCGCCTCGAATTCTGTGTTTTTGGGAAAATTCCTCGTATTTTCCAGGTAAACAACGGAGCGCGACTCGTCAAGCCGGTAGCTGCCTCCCCCGCCCGAGGGCTGCGCAACGCTCACGGGCCCGCTCACGCGCCGTACGCCCAGCCTTGCGGCGATGTTCTGGCTGTCGCGGATAATGAACGGCGTCAGGTCGATCAGCAGCTTTTCCCCTTCCATCGCCACCGGCGAGAAGCCCCATATCACCGATTTGGCAAATGCATTTTCCACGGCCCGCTGCTCATCGGCATTCTGTGTAATGGCCCGATAATTGGTCACCGGCTCTACGAGCAGCACTTTCGGGCCGGCTTTGATGAACTTGGCAAGCGCAGAAGAAGCCTGCCCGCGTTCGGGGCCGCCGTTTCCGACACCTTCGGAAAGCGACGCGAAGTAAAGAAACTCCTTGTCGAGCTTGTCCACTTCGAGCAGCACTTTCCCTGTTTTTTCATCATAATAAAAATTAAAAAAGCCCTCGTGCTTCTTCATGCCCTGCGTGGCCGAGGCAATGCTGGCGGCCGGCGTGGCGGAGCCCTGGGCCCGGCCGCCTTGTCCTCCCGGATTTTGCGCATAACTGAGTGTACCGGAGGCCAACAGGACGGCTAATGCATAGAATCTCAAATTCATAGGATTCGGGTTATGGATGAATGATTTTAAATACTACTTCACCTGCTCCGCTTGAAGCAGGAATACTTCGGACCGGTAATCGCCGGATTTGTTGAGCATGAGCTTGCCCCTGATCTTCACCGGTTTGTCGGTGTACCCGACTTCCTTCACCATTTTGACTTCCACCATCGAGGGAATGTCGCCCTGTCCGCAATAGGGACATTGGTCCATCGGTACTACGGCCAGCATAAACTCCTTGTGATTCAGGTCGGCGTTGATCGGGATCATGTAGCCGGGCAGTTCAACCGTTTTGTTCTGCATCCCTTCCAGCCGGGCCGGGAACGCGGGTACCATCTTGAATTCCGCATTCTTTTTGTAAGTGCGCTGCCCGATGAGCTTCCACGTGTCGTTCATCAGCGGGATGTGTGCAGGCGGCTGGGCGCTCCCGGCATACGCACACAGCAACAGCACCAGCAGGAAACATCTTGAAATCAATGTCATATCAGCTTTTCGACATAGTTTGAGAAATATCGATCCGGTAGGCCTGTACAGCAGGCAGCAGGGCCGCTACCAACCCGATAAGTACGCCGGCAAGCAGCAGCCATCCCTCTTCGGGCATAAATGCGAGGCCATCCAGCCGCGCCTGCGGCGATCCCTGCCAGTAGCCGATGCATTGCAGCGCACCGTGCCCGAGCAGGATGCCAGCCAGCGAACCGAACGTCGTCAGCAGCGCTCCTTCCAGCAGGATCATCGCCAACACGATCCCCCGCGAAGCGCCCATCACGCGCATGATCGCCAGGTCGTACACGCGCTCCCGCAGGGAATTGTACAGACTTACAAACACGCTCACGCCGGAAAGCAGCATTAGAGCCACCGCAAACCACCGGACTGTTTCCACACCCACGCCAAGCAATGCAAACAGCCGCGCGCTTTCCCTAGCCGGCGACGCCGCCTGCATGGCGGTAGAGCGGTTGATCATCGCCGGCAGCGCCACCATGGCCATTCTCGTGCGGTACTGCAAAAGCATCGAAGTGATTTCGTGCTTCTCCATGGCCCCGTGCATTGCCCAAATGCTTTCCAGACTGGTGAGCACCAGGTGGTCGGCTACCTTTTTTTGCTTTTTGAGAATACCCGTGACGATGTAAGGATGGTCGGCATGCAGGTCTTCCTCGGACGACAGCCCGTGCGAGCCGTAAATCCGGTCGCCGGTTTTCAGGTTCTCCTCCCGGGCCACTTCCGCGCCGATGACGATTTCGAAGTCGCGCATCCAGAAGCGGCCGGATGCCAGTTCCAGGCCGTGCAGGCTGGCATAGCCGGTGTCGGCGCCCACAATGCGGAAGCCGGCATAATTATCGCCCAGCGCCAGCGGCACCGCCTTTTTGACCATGGGATTGGCAGCCAATAAACGGGCATCCGCTTCGGTGATATTGCCGGTGGGAAAATCAATGAAGTAAACGCTGCTCAATACCAATTGGAGCGGGCTGCCCTTAGCCCCGGCTACGAGGTCGATTCCGCTTGCATTTTCGCGCAGCCGCCCGCCTATCTGGTCCATTCCAAGCAGGAGCATGGCGAGCATACCCGTACCGAATGCGATCAGCAGGAGATTCAGGGCGAGCGTCAGCGGGTTGGATTTAAGATTTTTCCAACTGATCTGAAATGCGTTCATGCGAGAGTTCAAACATAAAGTCCTTAAAAAAAGCATCCTTCACCCGATCGTCGTGGGTGGAGATCACGAGGGTTGAACCCGTCGACGCCGCAAGCTCCGACAGCAACCGGATCACGGCATCGGCATTCCGGTTGTCGAGGCTGCTGGTAGGCTCGTCGGCGAGCAACACAGCCGGCTTGTGGACGATCGCCCGCGCAATGCCGACGCGCTGGGCCTGCCCCTGGCTTAATTCGTGCGGATAACTGCGCCGTTTATGGCCCATATCCAATGCACCCAGCACCTCCCGGATCCGCGATACGTCCTTTCCTGCTCCTGTGAAACTTTGGGCGAGTACCAGGTTTTCCTCCACCGTCATGCTCCGGATCAAATGCGGCTGTTGGAAAACGATGCCGATATGCTGGCCACGGAACCGGTCGAGCTCCCGCGGCGGAAGTGCGTAAAGATCGGTCGCATTCACCACCACATTACCCCGCGCCGGTTTCAGCAAACCTGCCAGCATGTGCAGCAGCGTCGTTTTCCCGCAGCCCGATTCGCCCAGCAGCAGCCATTGTTCTCCCGCCCGGACGTTCCAGTCAGGAAAATGCAGGGTGGTGCCGGTTGCGAAGGCTTTGGTGAGGCTGGTCGTTTGAAGCATGGCCGTCACTTCCCGGCCCCCGCGTTTTCGCGAACCGTCGGATACTTGATGCCCAACTGTTCCAGATAGGTAGGATATTTGGCCGGGTCGTAATAGTATTTCTTCATTTCCGGCCGGTACTCCTGCATAATCTTCTCGTTGAGATGGATCGCAGGCTTGTCGGTACCGGAAATAAGGGCTTTGTATTTGACATCCTTGGTCTGGATATTATTGAAATAATCCCAGGCAGAGCGGAGCACTTCCGGCTTCACCAGCAGATCGAGCAGCGTCATAGCCTCCACTTTCGCACCGGCGGTAACGCCCTTATGGGCAATCGGCGTCGCCATGGCAATTGCATTGGCCCAATGGTGGCCCGGCAGCCCGGGGATATTGGCCGGGTAGCGCAATACCACCGTGGGAAGGTTCCAGGAAATGTCGGCAATGTCGTCGGAACCTCCCCCGCCGGTATTCGGCGTGGCTGACGGCTTCGAAAGCTGGCTCAGTGTGGTCGCAAGGCCATTGTTTTCGAGCGCACCGCCTTCCGGGTTTTGCATTTCCTTCTGCGCCGCTTTGGCCAGCACCTGGTCGTCTTCCGACCATTTGGGCAAGCCCACCCGCTTGATATTCTCATACATCGTTTCGGCGATGGCCTGGTTGAAATGCCCTGGCCAGGCGCTGCCGAGGACTTCATAGGTCATTTTGGTTTCGGTCATCTGCGCTGCGCCTTCGGCAATGCGGATGCCATCTTTGAACATCTGCGTGATTTTAGGGTAAGTGCGCTCGCGGAAGTAATACCACACCGACGCCTTGGAAGGCACTACATTGGGCTGGTCGCCGCCATCCTTGATCACATAATGCGACCGCTGCGTGGTTTCCATATGCTCGCGGTGAAAGTTCCAGCCGATATTCATCAGCTCCACGGCGTCGAGCGCGCTCTTCCCGCGCCAGGGTGCCGCCCCCGCGTGCGAGGCCTGTCCTTCGAAATTGAACTGCACCGACACCATCCCATTGTTCCCGCCATCGCCATAAGACACCGAAAGGTTGTTGGCCACGTGGGTAAAAATGCAGGCGTCGACGTCTTTGAAAAAACCATCCCGGACGTAGTAGGCCTTGGTACCGAGCTGCTCCTCCGCCACGCCGGGCCACAGCATGATGGTACCGGGGATCTTTTCGCGTTCCATGATTTTTTTCAATGCCAGCACGGCGGTGATGTTCAGCGGCTGGCCCGAGTTATGTCCTTCGCCATGCCCCGGTGCGCCCTCGATGATCGGGTCGTGGTAGGCCACGCCGGGTTTCTGCGACGCTTTTGGAATGCAATCAATGTCGCTTCCTACCGCGATCACCGGTTTTCCGGATCCCCATTTGGCCGTCCAGGCGGTAGGAATACCGGCAATGCCCTGTTCGATAGTGAAGCCGTTTTTCTTTAAAATGTCGGTCAGGTACTTCGAGGTCTCGAACTCCTGAAACCCCAGTTCGCCGAAGCTGAATACCATATCCACCATCTCCTGCGTGAATTTCTGCTGGCCGTCTATCTCCCTGGCCATTTCTGTTTTCAGCGCATCGATTTTGGCAGGGTTCATTTTTACCTGCGCCCATGTCTTCGCGGGCAGGGCCATTATCGCACCTGCCGCCAAGCCCATTCCCCAATGCCGCATTTTCCGGAGCGAAACACCTGTTTTTGAAAGCATAGCTTGGAATCGTTTTAGTATAACCCTATTTCCCTGTGCCTGAACTCTTCTCCTCCCGGATAGTCGGGTACTGAATACCCAACTGTTCTAGATACGACGCATATTTGGCCGGGTCGTAATAATATTTCTTCATCTCCGGCCTGAATTCCTCCATGATCCTTTTGTTAAGGTGAACCGCCGGTTTATCGGTTTTGGAGATTAGGGCCGTGTACTTCGTATCCTTGGTCTGTACTTCATTGAAATACTTCCACGCACTCGTCAGGATTTCGGGTTTGACAAACAGGTCGAGCAAAGTCATGGCCTCCGCCTTGGCGCCGGCCGTCACGCCCTTGTGCGCAATGGGCGTCGCCATGGCAATGGCGTTGGCCCAGTGGTGGCCGGGCAAGCCGGGAATATTGGCCGGATAGCCCAGGACAATGGTCGGCAGATTCCAGGAAATATCAGCAATATCATCTGAACCACCCCCACCCGACGACGCCGTGGCCATCGGTTTCCTGAGCTGGCTCAGCGACGTGCTCAGCCCGTCGTTCGCGCGCTCACCGCCGAAACCCGTTGCCGGGCTTTGTACCTCTTTCTGCAATGCCCGGGCCAGCTTCTGGTCCGCCTCGCTCCATTGCGGCAGGCCCACACTCTTGATGTTTTCATACATCGCTTCGGCAATGGGCTGGTTCATATGCCCCGGCCATGCGCTGCCGAGCACTTCGTAGGACATTTTGGTTTCGGTCATTTTCGCCGCCGCCTCGGCAATACGGATGCCGTCTTTGTACATCTGCGTGATTTTAGGGTAGCTGCGCTCCCGGAAATAGTACCATACCGACGCTTTGGAAGGCACCACATTGGGCTGATCGCCGCCATCGGTGATCACATAATGCGAGCGCTGGGTGGTTTCCATGTGTTCGCGGTGGTAATTCCAGCCGATATTCATCAGTTCCACGGCATCCAATGCGCTTTTGCCCCGCCACGGCGCTCCGCCTGCGTGCGAGGCCTGGCCTTCGAAATCGAAGCGGACCGAAATCATTCCATTCCCTCCGCCGTCGCCGTACGAGGTTCCGAGGTTGCTGCTGACGTGCGTAAAAATGCATGCGTCGACATCTTTGAAATAGCCGTCGCGCACAAAGTAGGCCTTGGTTGCCAGCTGCTCTTCCGCTACACCCGGCCAGAGCATGATGGTACCGGGGATTTTCTCCCGCTCCATGATTTTTTTCAATGCGAGGACCGCCGTCACATTCAGCGGCTGGCCCGAGTTATGGCCTTCGCCGTGGCCGGGAGCGCCTTCTATGATCGGGTCGTGATAGGCAACGCCGGGCTTCTGGGACGCTTTGGGAATACAATCGATATCACTGCCCACGGCAATGACCGGTTTACCCGAGCCCCACTTCGCCGTCCAGGCGGTAGGAATGCCCGAAATGCCCTGCTCGATCTTAAATCCGTTCTTTTGAAGAATATCCGTCAGGTATTTCGATGTTTCGACTTCCTGGAAACCCAACTCTCCGAAGCTGAATATCATATCCACCATTTCCTGGGTAAACTTTTTCCGGCCATCGATATCCTTCGCCAGTTCGGTTTTAAGCGCGTCGATTTTGGCCGGGGTTAGTTTGGTTTGGGCGCTTGCGAGGGCAGGCAGTATTACCAGCACTGCCAGCCATTTGAATCTATGTTTTTTCATCGTCAGATCAGTTTATTGGTTGACAACTCTGCATTCGGAATCGGGAAAATATACTCGGGCTGCGTGGGCGAGATGGACGGCGCGGAAAGCCCGCCGCTGCCTTTGGCCGGGATCGTGAGCAGGTTACGCAGGAGGTCGTTCGACCGCAGGCCTTCTCCCAGGAACTCGATGCGCCGCTCGGTCCAGATCGTTTTCACCAATGCTTCGGCTGTCGCAAGGTCGGCGGCGGGGAATGCATAGGTCGCGTCGGAGCGCAGGCGCACCGCTTTCAGCAACTCCACCGATTTGGCCAGGTCGCCGGTCCGGGCGAGGGCCTCGGCGTAGTTCAGCAGCACTTCCGAATAGCGGAGCAAGGGCACGTAGTCCGTGGTCGGGTTGGTCTGGTTGTATTTTTTCAGATACGTCAGCCCGCCGGCCACCCTGGTAAAAGCGGATTTGCGTACATCGGTGGCCGGCCAGGAAGGTTCTCCCAGAATACCCGTCGGATTGAGGTTGTATTCCAGATTCAGATTGTACTCGTAAGCCAGCGAATTCTGTCCGCTTACCAGGTTCAGGGCCGTCATCGGCATCGAGAAAATCGACTCGGTGGTGGTGTAATCCGTAAAAAAAACCGTGGTAATGTTGGGCTGCAACTGGTGCCTGACGCCCGCCGGTGCGCTGAATGGCGCGGCATCCGACACGATCTTTGCCGCTTCGGTGATCGTTTTGGCGTAGTCGCCCATGGTCAGGTAAACCCGCGTTTTCAGGGCCACGGCTGAGTTTTTATGCGCCCGGGTGGTATTCAGCACGGCCGTCGGATACGTGGCGGGCAGACCTGCTTCCGCCTCATCGAGGTCTTTCAGGATTTGTGCATACACTTCGGCCACCGTGCTGCGCGCGAGGTCGTTATTGGCGGGGGTACTTTCGCCCTGCAACCGCAACGGAATGCCCGGCGAAGCGCCTTTATCCTTTGCATAGGGCTGTGCATAGCGGGTAATGAGCCCGAAGTAGCAGAAAGCACGCACAAATTTTGCTTCGGCGATGTATTGTCCGGCAAGCGCGGCATCCACTACATCGGGATGCTTCGGCAGGCCGTCGATCAGCAGGTTGGCCGAATTAATAGCTGTATACGAGGTACCCCAGGCAGAAGAAGCGTCGTTGGAGCCGGAAGTGACGGTGTGGCTCCATGCATCATAACCCGTAAACACATTCTGGGTGCGGTTGATGAATTCTTCGCCGCGGATGTCGGCCAGCATCAGGTAACGCCCGCCGTACAGGGAGCCGTTTTTCATGGCGCCGTACAACCCGTTCACCTGGCCCAGCACCCGGGCCGGCGTATCAAAAATATAGGCATCCTGTAAAGCGATGTTCGGAACCGGGTTCAGCAGTTCCTTTTCATTGCAGGAGGTCATCAGCGCAGCCATAGGCCATGCCACGCAGGCCAGCCGCACCAGCAGCGACTTCATAGGAGTGTTTTTGAGGATATTTGTCATGATCAGAAACCGAGGTTTAAACCAAATGTGAATGTGCGGCCCTGGGGAATGGAGTTCTTCTCCACGCCAGGCGTCGTATTGGAATTACCATTGACCGAAATCTCAGGATCGGTACCGGTGTACTTGGTGAGGATAAATGCATTGAAAACCTGTGCATACAACCGCACCGAACTCAGCCCCAGCTTGCTCAGTACCGGCCCGGGCACACGGTAACCCAGCGAAACCGACTGCAGGCGCAGGAAATCGCCCTTCTCGGCGTTCTCGGAGATCGGCCAGGACGAGCCGTTGGAAAGCAAGTCGCCGTACACCACACGCGGGATACTGGTCACCTGTCCGGGCGTAGTCCAGCGGTCGAGCACTTCGGTGGTGTTGTTCCAGAAACGCTGGTCGCGCCAGGTGCCTTTGGTTCCGTTCATCACCAGGTTGCCGCCCGAGTAGGTGAAATTCACGCCCAGGTCCCATTGCCCGTATTTCACATTGTTGATAAAACCACCGTAATAGGTCGGCAATGCATTGCCGAGCAGGTAGTAATCATCCACTGCAATGGCCGGTGCGGGCGAGCCGTCCAGATACGTCCAGCGGCTCCCTCCCGCAGGTACCACGTGGCTGTACTGCACACGCTCGCCCGCCTTGTTGATGAAGACGCGCTGGCCGTTTTCGGGGTTCACCCCGTCGGTCTTGGCGCCGTACAAGCTGCCTACCGAATAGCCCACGCGTGTAATGTTGGTTGCCTCCGCCGCCGTGGAAGTGGTGCCCACCAGCTCGGTACCCTGCCCGTACAGCTCGGTAACCTTGTTTTTATTATGGGTGAAATTGAGACTTGCATTCCAGCTCAGCTTACCTTTCCGGATGATATTGGCATTTACACCAAGCTCTATTCCGTGGTTGTACATGGCGCCGATGTTCATAAAGATCGCATCGCCCGGGATACCTTTGGAAGGCGATTGCGGCACATTCAGGATCAGACCGTTGACGCTGTTGGCATAATAGGTTGCTTCGAGGGTAATGCGGTCGTTGAGGAAACTGACGTCCGCCCCCACATTGGTCTGGTTACTCGTTTCCCAGCCGAGGTCGGGGTTGCCGCCCTGGCTGAAATTCCACGTAGGCACCGCCGCATACAGGCCCGACTCGTACAATGCGAGCGAGCCGTAGGCGCTCACGCCCGAGTTACCGACGCGTCCCCAGCTTGCGCGGAGCTTCACGCTGCTCATGATGTCGGCCAGTTTGGAATGCTTGTAAAAATCCTCTTCCGAAACGCTCCATCCGCCCGAAACACCGCCAAAGTTTCCGTACTTCTTGCCGCTGCCCAGCGCCGAGTTGCCATCGCGGCGATAGTTGAGGGTGAAAAAGTATTTTTTACCAAAATCATACGTAAAACGGGAGAATACGGAGGCCAATGCGCTCTCGGTCATCACGTTGGCGGTGGGCGAAATTTGGCCGTAACTTCCCTGGAACTCGTCGAAGAACGGGTCCGAAAGCTGCGTACGGGTGGCACCCCAGCTGGACGTTTCGAATTTTTGCACATCGTAACCCGCCAGAATGGACAGGTTGTGGTTGGTGGCGATGGTGGTCTGGTAGTTCAATGTGTTGGTCCAGTTCCAGTTGCTGATCAGCCTGCTGCTGTTGGTAGCGCTGCCGTTGGACGAATTTCCCGGGCCGTGCACAGGGCTGTTGAAGGCCACATTCTCGACCTTGAGGCGGTCCATCGCATAGCTCATCTTGTATTGCAAACCTTTGAAAATCTTCACCGTAGTACCGAAGTTGGCAATAATGCGGTCGTTCTCGGACGTGTATTTGTTCAGGTCCAGCAGCGGCACGGGGTTATAGAAATTACTCGCTACCTTGTTGTTGCCCATGCCCAGCGTGTTCGACGAGCTCACATTGTAGGAGCCATCGGGGTTCACCGCGTACACGTTCGGGGCCGAGAGCCACGCAAGCCGTGCCGAGCCCACCAAACCGAAGGCATTACCGCTCAGCGAACCGGTGTTGGGCGAAGCGTTCAGGCTGGTATTGTAGTTGATATTTCCTGCAAACGACAGCCATGAATTGAGCTTGTGATCGATATTGAATCGGGCTGCTTTCCGGGTAAACTGGTTGGTTTTGAGGATCCCTTTCTGGTTGCTGTAATTGGTTGAAAAATAGTATTTCGTAGATTCAGAACCGCCGGAAACGCTTATGCTGTGGTTTTGGGAAACGCCGGTCTGGTACACCTTGTCGTACCAGTTGGTATTCACAATGGAGCCGTCTTCCTGGATAATCGGAAAAAACAGCGCCGACGCAACGGCATCGTTATTGGCATTGCCACCGAGGATCTTGGCATTCATCACGCCTTCATTTTTAATATCCATAAACTGCTGCGCGTTCAGCATCGTGGGCAACCGGGTAGCTTTGGTCATACCTGTCCAGCCTTCATAGGTCACTTTGGCCTTACCGGTTTTACCGCTTTTGGTCGTGATCAGCAGCACCCCGGCAGCCGCGCGCGAGCCGTAAATGGAAGTCGAGGCGGCATCTTTCAGCACGTCGATCGATTCGATATCGGCCGGATTGATATCGCCCAGCGGGTTATTGGCCACGGTGGAGTTCGCGGAAATGTCGCCTGTATTAATGGGAATACCATCCACGACCACCAGCGGAAACGAGCTGAGCGAGATCGAGTTGATACCGCGGATGCGGATTACCGGCGGGTTGTTAAGCACGCCATTCGGCTGGCCGATGCTCACGCCCGTGGCGCGGCCTGCCAGGCCCTGATCAAAGCTCTGCACCGGCATATCCTTCAATTTATCCCCGGAAACCCGCGCCGCCGAGCCTGTAAACTCCTCTTTCGACTGCGTGCCGTACCCTACCACCATCAGCTCATTCAACTGCTTGGTGCTGCTGGCCAGCTTGATATTGATCGCCGATTGACCTCCTACCGCCACTTCCTGCGCCACATAGCCTACGTACGAGAACACGAGTACCGGTGCGCCGGAGTCCGACACCTTGATGATGTACTTGCCGTTCATATCAGTGATGGTGCCGGTGGAAGTGCCTTTCACCAGTACCGCTACACCCGGCAATGCCTCGCCATTCTCATTGTCGGTTACCACGCCTCCTATTTCACGGTCGGCCGGGCGCACGAGCGATGCCAGCAGTATTTCCGTCTTCTGGATCTGGCCGGTGGTACGGGCCTCCTTCTCCACGATCACTACCGTGCCTTTCTGCTCGCGGTAGTCGAGGCGTGTCGGGGCCAGCAGCTCGTCGAGTACCGCTTCCACCGATTTGCGACTGGCGGCGATCGTGACCCGGTAAGGCGCCACGAGCTCTTCATTGTACACGAATTTGAAGCCCGTCTTCTTCTTGATCAGGCTAAATGCCTCTTTCAGGCTCCGGTCGCGGAGGGTAAGGTCGATCGTCACTTCCTGAAGGCTCTGTTTGGCATCACTTTCCGCACGGGCGGGGGGCACTGTCACCAGCAGCGCAAAAAGCAGGAATAGCGCGCTCAGGCGTGTCCATTTGTGTATGGACAGTAAACTTCTGGTACAATTTTTCATACCTTTGAATGAGTTGGGGTTAATCGTGAAACATTCATTCCAGCTTCCGGATAGCAAGATCAGTCAGTGATTGGCGTTACGTTCTGATTTTCACTATCACTCGGTCCGGCGGGCTTCGTCCTGCCGGATTTTTTGCGTTGAAGGGCGGTCATTCACTACATAGGCACCGTGTTCAAATGGATTTTCTCTTTTTAGTAAGCGTTATCTGATTGTTTTCAAGGCGGTAATCCAGGTTATTGGCCATGGATAGCAGATCGAGTATGCGAGGGAGGGAGTCGGTTGAGGCAAATTCGGCAGTCATGTGGTATTCCCGTATCGATTCCTCTGCCAGGATCTTTACATCGAATTTATTTTCCAGAATGGCAATCACATTGGCAAAGCTCTCATTGTCGAACAGCATCCGGCCTTCCTTCCAGGCCACGGCATTGGCGCTGTTGACATTCACTTTCCGGATTTCACGCGTCCTGACATCGTAGGACACCTGCTCATTGGGTAACAATATCTTCCGCTCCGGCCCCGCAACATCACCTGCCCGTTCCACTTCCACCTTGCCACGAGTAACGGTAACCAATATACTTTTCAAAAAATGGTAGGAGCGGATATTAAATGCCGTTCCCAGTACCCGGGTGGTAGTGCCCGACGCCGCTACGAAGAACGGCTTCGATTTGTCGTGCCGGATATCAAAATAAGCCTCCCCGTCGAGCAGCACCACTTTGCGCTGATGCGCGGCAAAATGCCGTGGGTATTCCATTCTGCTCGATTCATTGAGCCAAACGGTGGAACCGTCGGGCAGCTTTATTTCCTTTCTTTCGCCCTTACCCGTGGCGACGGCAACGGTATTTCCAAAGATTGGAGAGGCCCGGTATTTCCAGATGCAGAACCCGATGCCTATCGCCAGCACTACCGAAGCAGCTATGCGGAATGTACGTGAAACGGCCGTCCACGGTTTTTGCCGCAATGGTTTCACGCGCCCGGTTTCCGGCAGAGCTTCCTCGTCGAGCTGCCTGGCAAGCGATTCATCGAGTTTGCCTTCGGCCAGCAAACGGAAGAAAATATCCAGCTCCTCCCTGCTCAACGCATTGGCAACGTAACGTCTGACGAGTTCTTCCTGGAATCTCTTGTCCTCCATTTTCCGGCTATTTATGATGAAGACGTATCAGGTGGCTTTGAGGGTACCCCTGGGCGAAAAAAAATTGTCATCTGTGGTCAGGTGTATGATCACCAAACCATCATCCCGCACAGAACCAGCGAGTTGAACGACAATCCAAAATTCTTGTTTGCAGCATATTTGATGAATTTGACTGCCTTGACCATGTGCTTTTTAATGGCATTGCGGGAAATGCCCAGCACTTCGGCGGCTTCGTCGTAGGTATGCTCCATTTCGCGGCACAGGCGGAAAACCTCCTGGTCGCGCGGGGAAAGCTCCCGCAATACTTTTTGAAGATAATGCTGATACTCTTCGGATTGGAGGGCTTCCTCCACGTGGCTGGCATGCTGCAGCGACGCGCGTATGATCTCCTCCCGTGCCGACCGCTCCGTAGCCGCATGGCGCAGGAAATCCAGCACGCGGTTTTTGGAAACCGTAAAAAGATAGGCCCGGAACGATTGCAGATTGGGCAGAGTTTCCCGTTTCTCCCACACTTTCAGGAATATCTCCTGGCAGAGATCTTCGGTATGCTCGGCCGATTTAACGAATTTGAAAATGTACCGGCTGATTTCCCCATGGTAATGCTGGTACACCTCGTCGAACGCCTTGCTGTCTCCCAAAGCGAGTTCTTTCAGCAAATCAGTTTCATCGAGCGCGTCCATCGTTGAGGTTACCTTTAATACCGCCAAATATCGTTTCCCTAATTTAGCCACATATTCCCTAAAATTTCAATGTTTCGAATTTAGATACAGCATTAATTTTGCTATTTCCTTAAATTGATTAGTATAATTATGATTTTTATAAAAAAGTTGAAATAATATTCTTAACACACTCCACTCATTAAAAACAGAGTCCCGGGCAAAACAAAGGGGTGCAGCCGGAATCCGGCCACACCCCTTACTACAACATCCCGGTTTTTTGCCTAGTCCTTCTTGCGCAGGTACACGTTATTGCTGATCGATTCAAGCTTCACGTCCGGCCCTCCGCCGTTAAACTTCCCTTCCAGCAGGTAACCCACGATCGGGTTCTTGTCTTTTTTATTGCTGAAATCGATATCCAGGTCGGAATACACCTCTCCGGTGATGGTTTTCATGGCTACATTGGCGCCCCTGGACTTTGGCCAGGTCATATCCACAAACCCGCTGATCGTTTTAGCGGCCACCGCGGCGGTAGCGCCCTGAATATCGATATTACCATTGATGGTTTCGAGTTGCAGCCTGGCGTTCCGGGGCAGGGTCACCTGGTAGTTGATTTCACTGCACACATAATAGCGGTTGTTGCCGTCGTCGCTGCTCCATGAGCTTTTTTCTCCCGGGCAGTCCTCGCCTTTCCCCTCCTTGATTTTCTCCTTATCGAAGTCGGTTTTTAGAATGACTTCGTCGGCTGTGCTGCTGCTGGTCACCACAAAGGCATCATTCAGCTTGTTCTGATTGATTTTGACGGACATATGCACCGACACTTCCGGCTTGTCCCAATACCGTACCTGAATGCTGTCGCCGAAGCGCAGGTTAAGGTTCACGGTTTTGCCTGATTCATAAGGCAGCTTTTTGTCAATAATCTTCTGGGCCAGGGCGGGCACACAGGCGGCGCCCAGGACGGCCGCTATCAATATCTTTTTCATGGTAACAGATGCAGGTTTAGGTGTTATTTCTGCTTGCGGATGTAAATGTTGCTGCTGATGGTATTAAGCGTCATTTCGACGCCCCCGCCGTTGATCGATCCGTCGACATTGGCCATACCGCCCACTTTGGACAGCCCTTCTTTGCTGTTTTTCACGCCCAGGTCGAAATCGGTGTACATTTCGCCGTTGATGGACCGCAGTTTCAGGTTCGACTTGGCCGTGGCGGGCAGGGTAATGTCCACATCCCCACTGATCGACGAAATGGCCGTCGGCTTGCCCTGCGCGAGGTTCGAGAAAGTGGCGGTTACCTCGCCGCTGGTGGTATTGGCCACCACAGGTCCGGTGATGTTGTTGAGGACGATGTTCGTGTTGTTGGTTTTGATTTCCAGGTCACCGTCCATGTTCGAAATCGATAGTCCGGAGCCTCCCTGCCAGTTGGTTTCCACGAATTTCACCGCTACCTGCCGCGGCAGCTTCACCGTGTATTTGACGGATTTCCGGGTAGCCTTTTCGATTTTCAGCCCGGATGCGTCCGGCGTAACCGACAGCCCGATGCCCGAATTGTCGACGGCCGTATAGTACAATGGTTTCAGGCCCTTCGCCCGTTCCGGCGGTGCCTCAAAGCCGGAAGACGCCTGGATAATAACCTCATCGCCGTTGTACCCTTCGATTTTCACCGTGCTGGCAGATAGCTCGAATACTACTTTTTTATCTTTCGAATTGGCCAGCTTCGTTTTGTATTCGGGGGTTTGGGCACATGCAATGCTCAGGCTCCAAAGGACGCCCGCACTGATGAACAGTACTTTTTTCATGGTTTTGATATAATTAGATAAAAGAAAATGCATTGAATGCGGGGTTAAACGTCGGCTTTGAGCCTGTTCATCCCTTCGGTTGCTTTCAGCCGCACCACATCGAGTACCTCCTGGTTGCGGGCGAGCTGCTGAAACTGATCTACCGCCCGCTTTTCTTTGATGGCTACCAATGATTCGATGAGCGAAATCTGTATGTTCGGGTCTGTCTGGATCGCCAGCGACTGGATCAGCGCCTCTTTCACTTCGTCTTCACCGGCAAAGTGGGTTAATGCCTGGCATGCGGCGAGCCGTACATTCACATTCGGATCGAAATTGAGGGTATTGATCAGCAGCTGTGTAATGTCGCGGTCCACATCCGGGATGTCATAGCTGTGGTTCACAGCCTGAATGCGCTCGCTCGCGGAAGTATTGTTCATCTGCTCAAATGCCAGCACCTTTTTCATCTCCGCAACCTGCCCGGCCTCCTTGCCTTCCAGCGCAGCCAGCCTGGTACCATCGCCCGATCCCGACTGGAACCACCATCCCGCACCGAACCCGATGACCAGCAATGCGAGCCCGGCTGCAATGCGCAGCAGCCAGCTACCCAGCCTGCGCACCGGCCCCTGCGCTGGCGGATCGAGCGTGAGGGCCAGCTCATGATTGAAACCCACCGAAGGCTGCTCTTTCCGGGCATGGGCAAAGTAGCCGAATTGAGCGGCGTGGCTCTGCAAATGCTCCGGCAGGTCACCGTTCTGGAAAAACTGCTTTAATGCACGCTCCTCTTCCAGCGACGTTTCTCCTTCGTAATACTTTTCCAAAAGCTTTTCAATATCCTGTTCCATAGTTCTCTGCTTTTAAATAATTCTCGCGCAGCTTCTGCCTGGCCCGCGAAAGGATCGTCCGGATATTCGCATTGCTCAACCCGGTTATCTGCTCGATCTCTTCAAGGGTATACTCCTCGACGTCCCGCAGGTGCAGTACCAGCCGCTGCTGTTCGGGCAGTTCGCCGATGAGCCGGTGCATCAGGCCCGCACTGTCGCTGTTCTCGACCTGCCGGTAAGGTGAAACGTCCGCTGCCTGCATGACCGCCATATCCGTTTCGCGGCTCGTTTTCTGTTTGTGATGGGATTTCAGCCTGTCCAAACAAAGGTTTTTCGTCATCTGCACCGCCAGCGCCTCCACACTCTGGTAACTTTCCAGCTGCTGCCGGTTGGTCCAAAGCCTCAGGAACACATCCTGAATGGCATCCTCTGCCTCTTCGCGGTTGCGAAGAAACATTTGCGCCAGTCGGAACAGGCGCCCCTGTACGGGCAGAATGCGTTGGTTGAAGGCTTTTAAATCCATATTCAATGGCATAGACGAGCGGCTGCGGCTAACGTTACAGGGATTTACGATTTTTTTTTCTTCCAACGTCCAGCCGCGAACAAAACTGTTCGCTTTCGGACAAGTGAATATCCTAAAAAGTGCCTTCAATCGACCTGAACAGTGTTTTTCCGCCTTGGCAAACTATTTGTTCTGCATTATTATAACTAATAAGCCTTAGGGATATGAAAAGAACTTTTCTGGGGGAATTTGAGGAAATCGTCCTGCTGGTCGTCGCCGGCTGCACCGAAGAGGCCTACGGTGTTACCATCTGGGAGCGGGTGCAGGAATACACCGGGCGGTCGGTTTCACTGAGCGCGGTACATGCTACTTTGTACCGGCTGGAAGAAAAGGGGTTCCTTACCTCCGAAATGGGCGGCGCCACCGCCGAGCGCGGCGGACGGCGGAAGCGTTTTTTCAGCATTACCAACTACGGTAACCGCTCATTGCAGGAGATCAACGAGATCCGCCAGCAACTATGGCAGGCCATTCCAGCCGAAAAGCTCCAACCACGGCTCAGCTTTTCATGATATGGAAAAGATCCCGCAACCCCATCGCCCGCCCCGCTGGATCGACCGGCTGCTGACGGTCCTTATCGCGCCGCATTTCCTGGAAGACATTCTGGGCGACCTGCACGAGGTGTATGCACAGCAAGCCCGCCAGGGTAGCATCTGCGCCGCGCGCCTGCGTTACCTGCTCGCCTCCGCGCGCTACGTACGCCCGTACTTCATGAAACGAAAACCACGCAACTACTCCCCCACCTACATTCTCAGTCCTGCCATGATCAAAAACTATCTCAAAATCTCGCTCCGCACGCTGGGCAAAAACAAGGCTTACAGCTTCATCAACATCACCGGGCTGGCCATGGGTATGGCTGTGGCGATGCTGATCGGCCTTTGGATTTACGACGAGCTATCCTTCGACCGGAATTTCGAAAATCACGACCGCATTGCCCAGGTATGGCAGCACCAGACATTCAATGGCGAGATAGGTACCCAGACCTCACTGCCGTTTCCGATCGGCGACGAGATCCGGCGTAACTACGGGGCCGATTTCAAATATGTGATCATGGCATCGTGGAACAGCAAGCATATCCTGGCCGCAGGCGACCGGAAATTCAATAAAAACGGCACTTACATCGAGGCCGATGCACCCGAAATGCTCAGCCTGCGCATGATCCACGGCACGCGGGCAGGATTGAAGGACCCCTACTCCGTCATGCTTTCGGAGTCGGTGGCAAAAGCCTACTTCGGCGACGCCGACCCTCTCGACAAAACGATGAAGATCGACAATAACCTGAATGTAAAGGTCACCGGCGTGTACGAAGATTTCCCGAATAACACCAGCTTCCGCGACGTGTCGTTCCTGATGCCCTGGCAGCTGATGGTCACCGCCAACCCGTGGCTCAAAACCATGGAAGATCCCTGGCGCCCCAATGCCTACATGACCTACGTGCAATTGATCGACCATGCGGACATCGACCAGGCGACGGCGCGCATCAGGGATATCAAGAAAAAAAATATCAATAAGGAGCAGTTGAAATATAAGCCCGACGTGTTCCTGAACCCGATGAGCGACTGGCACCTCTATTCGGAGTTCAAGGGTGGCCACCGGGTGGGTGGGCGCATCGAGTTCGTGTGCCTTTTCGGCACCATCGGGGTGTTCGTATTGCTGCTGGCCTGCATCAACTTCATGAACCTCAGCACCGCCCGATCCGAGAAACGCGCGAAGGAAGTGGGCATTCGCAAGGCCGTGGGGTCGGTACGCAACCAACTTGTGATACAGTTTTTTTCGGAGTCGTTCCTGGTGGTAGGTTTTGCATTTACGCTTTCAATCGTGCTGGTGGTGCTGTGCCTGCCGCTTTTCAACGAGGTGGCCGACAAGAAGATCACAATGCCGTGGCTACGGCCGGAGTTCTGGCTGGCGGGCATCGGTTTCAGCGTTATCACAGCCATTATCGCAGGCAGTTACCCGGCATTGTACCTGTCGTCTTTTCAGCCGGTGAAGGTATTGAGAGGCACATTCCGGGCTGGCCGTTTCGCGGCCGTGCCGCGGAAAGTGCTGGTGGTGGTGCAGTTCGCGGTGTCGATCATCCTCATTATCGGAACGGCCGTCGTGTTCCGGCAAATCCGGTTTGCCCAAAACCGCCCGGTAGGTTACAGCCGCGACGGACTCATTTCGATTTTCACCTCGACCGAGGATATTCACAAACATTTTGAAGCAGTCCGCGGGGACCTGAAAAGCAATGGCGCCATCATCGAAATGGCGGAGTCGGGCAGTCCTACAACCGAAACATGGTCGTCGACGAGCGGTTTTGAATGGAAAGGCAAGGACCCCGAGCAGTCGGTTGATTTCTCGTTTGATGAAATTTCCTATGATTATGGTAAAACCGTCGGGTGGCAATTTATAAAGGGACGCGATTTCTCGCGGGAGTTTGCGACGGATTCGGTGGCATTGGTCGTGAATGAAACGGCAGTGAAATTCATGGGTTTGCAAAATCCGGTAGACGAGCCGCTTACGTGGTTCAAAAAGCCTTACAAAATCATCGGTGTGATCAAAGATATTGTCGTTAACTCTCCTTACGCGCCTGCGAGGCCGCAATTCTTTTGCCTTTCGAATGGCCAGGGCAATGTGATCAACATCCGCCTCAACCCCGCAGCCGGACCCGCGGCATCCATTGAAAAGATTAAAGAAGTATTTGAAAAATATGACCCGGGTTCACCGTTCGAGTATCAGTTTGTGGATGAAGCCTACGCCAACAAATTCTCCGACGAGGTGCGCGTCGGCAAGCTCACGACTTTCTTTTCACTACTCGCCGTGCTGATCAGCTGCCTCGGGCTTTTTGGGGTGGCATCGTTCATTGCCGAGCAACGGACGAAGGAAATCGGTGTAAGGAAGGTGCTGGGCGCCACGATTATCAGCGTCTGGGGCTTGCTATCGCGGGATTTTGTCGTTCTGGTTTGCATTGCATTCGTCATCGCAACGCCGGGTGCCTACTATTTTCTGAATGGTTGGTTGCAGAAATACGATTACCACACCAACATTTCGTGGTGGATATTCGCCCTGACGGGCCTCGGCACGCTGCTGATCACCCTGCTGACGGTAAGCTTCCAGGCCATCAAAGCTGCGACTAGGAACCCGATCCGCAGCCTGAGGTCGGAATAATGCTGGCAGTTCGCTGAACATTAGATTGTTAGAAATTCGAAAGACATTGCTCAATGCCGGCCGTCACAGTTTCGGCTCGATCCAGAGCGCGGCCAGGCAAAGCACGAGCCAGGTAAACCAGGCCCAGCCGGGCAACTTTCGGGCCGGCAGGTCCCGTTCGCCGGTCGACGCATTCGTTTCTTTTGGATAATGAATGAAGTGCTGCATGCGGGAGGCATACCGCAACGCGGAGTAATCCTGCACATAAAGCTCGGTTTGCAAAGAATCATGCAAAGCCAGCCAGCCATTTTTATGCGGCAAAAGCGTTGCGGTAGCGGAGCGGCCGTTCAATGCGGAAACTACGGCGGAAACGGTATCCTGCCTCAACGTCAAAAACCGGGGAACCGGCTGCAAGGTGTTCATGTGAATGTCCAGCGGCACATTTTCGAAAACCGGCGCATCCCATGCAAGCACAGGCACCTGCGCCGGGCGCACATAGGCTAGGATTTCGTCCCATACCCTCCCGTAGGCAACGCTGTCCCCCGCCAACTGCATCGGAAACGTCTCATTCAGTAGGCTCACGGCGATTTTGCCGCTTGTTTTCTCCATCTGCACCGGGTAATGCGGCGCTTGCATCTGAAAATCGCTCCGCGCAAAACGGAAAGGCCGGGCGGTCAAACCGGGCGATACCGGCACGGATTCATCATTGGAGATTTTCACCGGTTGAAAACCCGTTCCCAATGCCCTATTGATCGAACGGAGGTCTGTCGCCGGGTCGTTCAGGGAAAGGAAAAGCACGCTTTTACCCCCGTTCACCGCCTTGCGCACAGCCATAGCCGCGGCATTGGAGGCGCTTGTTATGATCAGGTCCGGGTCGGCGGCGCGGTTGATATTCAGCTCACTGCGAATATTTCTCGATAATGTGGCCCCATACAATACGGCGTGGCCTTGTTTTCCGAGCCATGTTGCCAGGTTGCGTGTCTCAAAGTCGGGGTTATCGAGCAGGAATGTCACCGTCAGTTTGCCCTCCGGCCGGGTAAAAAAGCGGAGCGTGTCGACCGTCTGCCCGTCCAATGCAAGCGTGGTAGTAGTGCGGCCCTCGGAGAATGCGGGGAATGACAGGGTGAAATGCCTCACACCTGCGTCGAGCGTGATGCTATCGAGCGTCAGCCCGGCGTAGCGCACTTGCAAAGTCTTTTGAGCGGACAATTGAATGGTGCCTTCTACCCGCTGCATTTCACCTTTTCTTACCACACCTCTCCAATGCAAATGACGGAACTCGTCGGGCTTGAAATACGGTAACCATTGCAGGGAAGGCATATTTTTCAGCTGACTGATGGAGGCAATAGCATTTTCATCAAACTCCTGTCCTACAATCACCAATCTATCCACGGGCTTCGACGCAATTTCAGCTACGCTAATCACCTCTGCCCCCGCCAGGCTATCGCGAAAGTGTGCGGCTACTTCGGAAGGGACGTTGCCAGCGACCAGTAATCCCGTTTTCGGCGAAGCTCCGGATTTAAAGTAAGGGTCTGCTATCCAGGCTAACACACTCGCCCAAAGCAGCACATTCAAAGCTAACCGGATATTCCACCTTTTGGATTGCCCACCACCGGACTGCCGGCCACCATACTCTCGACGCTGCATGCATAGCATCCGGCATTGGATTATCAGCAATGCAGCTGCTGCCAGCAGCAAAAGTGCGTTCGCGGGTTCGGTCCAGTTAAAATCGGTATGGATCATTCAGTTTCAATTCTTGCTAAAATCTCAAAGGGGCCGGCGCAATGCCTTCCGGAATGCAGCCTCCAACTTTTTCTCGCCCGACCATCCGGGGCGGCTCTGCAATGCGGCATTTGTCCGCTGGTACAAGTCCCGTTTCAGACCCACCATTTCCGCATTGCTCAATGCCTGCCCGCCAGCCAGCTTTTGCAATGCGGCCAGCATAGTCCAGTTCTGCAATCCGCCATTGAATGGCCCGCTTTCCGTAAGCCGCCGGGCTATTTCCGAACTTAATGCGGCCCTGGTCGCCTGCTCATTTCTAGCCGGATTATCATTTTCCAGGTACCCGAGCAATGCAGCTGCCAGTCTGGCCATTTGTTTTTGACTGAACTCCTTTTCCTGCTTCCACCGGGTGCTCAGGTCTTTCAGTTCGCCGGTCAGCCGCTTTTCCTGCTCCTTGATCGGCGGCGGGTCGTAACCGCTTTTTTTCACGTAAGTCCGCGCTTTTTGCTGAGCGGTTTTGAGGTATTCCAATGCCTTATGTTCATATGGCAGCGCCTTTTCGGGTTCGAAAGTGCGCAAATGAAGTTCCGATTGCCACATTTGTTCCAAAGCCATTTTCAGCAGGCTACGCGCGGATTGTTCATAAAATGTATTCGTTTCCGCATCGTCGTGCGCATGGGTATATTGCTCCATGAGCGCTGCCAGCGGGTCCTTTTCGCCTGCGGGCTCCTGTTTGTGTTCGTGCGCATGATCGTGCACGGGCTCGCTTCCACGGGCATCGGCACCTTCGCCATGGCCATCCGAATGGTGTGTGAAGGCGTCGATCACAATGCCCTCTCCGGCACCTGCATCGCCGCCGCCGATGGTAGTTTCAAATTCTTCCCCCAAATATTGCCCGTACCGAAGCCGGAGCACCTTCTGGTCGAAACCAATCTCATTCGAAGCGGCATTGAAGTCTTTGGTTTTGAGACTTTTGCGTTTGGCAATCAGCTTTTCGGTATCGATGATGATCTGCCGCTGGCTACGGAAATATTCGGGCATAACGTTCACGGCCATGGTAGCAAGCTGCGCCTCCTCGATTTGGGCAGTATCCTTATATACAATAAAATAGGTATCCGACTTGGTGAAATTCCCCTCCGGCTGGCGGTTGTCGATCGCGGCCCAGTAGTAGTAGAGCTCGTCGCCCGGTGTAAAATTCAGGGCATTCAGGTCGATGGTTTTCCGGATATTTGCTTCCTTAAAATCGGCGGGGCCGAGCGGCATCCGAATCTCCCGAAACTTGACATTTTCACCGGAGCCGCGGGCCACTGTCGCCACAATGAATGCCTGCTTCACGCGGAAATCGTCCGATATCCGGGCGGAGACGATGATGTTTTTAGGGTCTTTGAGGAAATGGTAGCGGTACAACTCCTTCGAGGCCGGCTCGATGCGAGGCGCAAGGTCGGGCAAGGCTTCCAGTTTGTAAAAATCAGACTGGTACACCAGCGAGTCCTTCCAATACCCTTTGATCGAATACAGTCCGGAACCCGCAATGCGGTCGCGAAGCGCAAACTTCCCCCCAGTTTCTTTGAATGCCACTTCCTCTCCCCGGCTATTGGCCAAGCGAACGGTGAGGCCCTCCGTGCCATCAAACCCAACCGACCATTCCACGGCAGATCCCACCAATGCACTGATATTCAGGTCCGGGGACGACTGGGAAGGCAATCCCGAGTAGGCTGGCGGCGTCACCTTCACGCTTGCCGCCAGATAGCGCGGCACCCGGGTCGTTGCATGGGGAGCTGAAACCGATCTGCGAGCCTCGGCCTTGGCGGATTTTTCCTTTCGGACGGACAATAGGTAAGCGCCATGATTAATGCCCCAACCGAGCAGAAAAATCCCGAAGTAAGCCCACAGGCCGCTGTATACCGCTCGCCTGGGGACTAATGCCCTCCTGCCGGTGATCCGTTCGAGCTGCATTTGCTCCACCGGGTTCAGGTTGGGCTTATCCAATAAATCCAGGCTGTATTCCAGCTCCGGATTGTGGCTATGCAGCAGCGCGATCGTGTTGTGCCTGCGGTCGGTAAATGCCTTGGTACGGAAAATACCGATTAGCGAGCCAACCGAGCCGATCATCGATTCCAGAAACAAATGCTCGCCCGGAAGTGCTCCTGCCACCAACCGGAAAGCCAGTCCGAGCAGGAAGCATTTGGCAATCGCTACCCACTGGATTTGCGTATTCACCGATCGGATCAATTTCTGCAAATCAGCCATTGCTTCCCCTTGTTTTGCGCAACGCCAGCCAGCGTTCCGCGGTGAGCAATATTACAAAAGTCAACAACAGCCACGGCCGTAACGCCGCTTCACGTTGCCCACGGGCCATTTCCACCCGCTCAAACAGTGCGGTAAGCTGCGCGCGACTGAGCCAACTTGCCGTCGGTTGCAACCCGAGGTCTTTCACGATCAGGTTCCCGAGCCACTCGGGGAACCGGCCGCTTTCGACCAATCCGGAGCTCGACAGCTTCAACGAATCAGGCAGGTACTTCACCTGGGCCCGGGCATTCCATTCCGGCGAAACACCCGAAACGATGTATTTTGTGCCGGCTTCGGCATGATGTACCGGTTCGTTCGTAAAAACCCAGTCAGCATGCTTCCCAGCTTCTTTTTTGCTATCTATTTTAAATACAAAACCATAAACCTCGCTCAATGCGCCCAATGCAGCCCGAATAGTTTGCCGTTCGGAGTTATCTCCGTTTTCCAGTAAAATGCGTAACGGCTTCCCGTACACCGGCTTTTTTTTCCACAATGAAACAGGTTGGCCCCGGGAAGAATCCGTGGCGGGAAACAATTGGTATGCACCGGGAATGTAGACCTTTCGAAGCGCATCCGGTGCAATGTAGCCGCCAAAATAGAGCTTGAAAGTTTGCGGTTGATCACCGGACAATGCATTGATATTCTGTTGCATATCCGCAAAACCGGTACGATTTGCGGGCATTTCGGAGAGGCTGGTCACCTGTGCAGGCATATTTCCCAGCCAATACACCTTCTCCCCCTCGCGCAACGCCTTTTCCAGTTCGAACCGGTAGGTATCCGTTACCAGCCGGTCCGGCTCCACGAGATGAATGGTCGCCGCTCCGGCCCGATCCCGAAATGCCTCCATTACCGGCTTACTCAAAATCAATGCGGCAAGCGCCACCAGCAGGCAGCGCAGGAGCATGAGCCAAACCTCGTTCAGGCGGATACCGCGATGTTGCAGCGTAGTTTGCTCGCCAAGCCAGCGCATAGCCGCCCATTCAATGGTTTTGCCCCGTTTTTGGTACCAGAAATGAATGGCCACCGGCACCGCCGCGGCCAGCATTCCCCAAAGCATGTATGGTTGCAAAAACGCCATCAGCCTTTTCTTCTCGTTAAAAATGCTTTCAATACCATTCCCACAGGTTCGCTCATACGCGCCTGCACCAGGCGCACATGCGGGATTTGCAATGCCGCCTTCACACCGGCCAGGTATGCCTGCATCGATGTCCTGAATTGTGTGCCCACGGCTTCCGCGTCCAGCTCCATTTCCCGGCCGCTTTCAAGGTCTTTGAATCTGTAAAATCCTTTCAGGTCAAATTCCCTCTCCTGGTCACCGAGAATCTGGAAAACCACGATTTCGCGATTTGGTCCCGCCAGAGAGCGTATCCACGACAGCCACTCATCACCGACTTGCAGCAGATCGCTCACGAAAATGAGCTGCTCCCGCTTCTTCGACTGAAATTCCAGCTGTCGGGAACCGGCCGCAGCGGTTATCCATGGCCCTGCCGCGGTGGCCTTTTCCAGCCCGACCAATATCTTCTGGAAAGCCTGCCGGGCGGACGAGGCCGAGCCCGTTCCGCTGATTGTTTCCACCCTGCCTCCGGTCAACCCATACAGGCTCATCTGGTCGTTCTGAATGTAACACAGGTAAGCCAGGGAAGCTAGCAGGATTTGCGCATATTGCAGCCGGCTCACGCTATGCTCGGCATAATTCATCGACCCCGACAAATCCAGTACAAACCGGACCTGCCGGTCGCTTTCCGTCGACGACTCCCGGACGAGGTGCTTATCCGTCCTCGCAAACAGCTTCCAGTCGATGCGTTTGGGATCATCGCCGGGCTCGTAGTGCCGGTATTGTTCAAATTCAATGCCTATCCCCGACCGTTTACTGGAATGGATGCCCAGCATCAGCTCTTCGCTGACCAGTTTTGCGGTCAGTTGCAGGTTTTTGAGCTTGATCAGGCTGGACGCCAGCAGTCCGGTTGTCTTTTGCATTGGTTTGTGAATGAATATAGATTTTGGATTGGTAGCCACGCCGTGGCTTGCTGAACAAATCGCGTTACCGGTGTAGTATGGGTAGCAAAATGCAATCGCAAAACAGCTCCCAAAACCCCGTCAGGACGTAACAACAAATCTGCTGTTCGATCGTCCCCGCGTTACAGCCCGTTCAGCAATTCCTGAATGGCGTGGTCGCTCGTGATTCCTTCCGCTTCGGCACGGAAATTCATGGCGATACGGTGCCGCAGTATCGGAAATGCCAGCAAACGGATGTCTTCGGGCACCACCGAGAAGCGCTCGTGCAGCACCGCGCGCGCCTTGGCGCATAATACGAGCGCTTGTCCCGCACGCGGGCCAGCGCCCCAGTCGCACCATTCCTTGATGTATTCGGAGTTCGTGCTTTCAGGCCTTGTGGAACGCACCAACGCATTAATTTTAACCAGCAGCTCGTCCGCAATGTAAACCTGGCGCGTCAATTTTTGCAGATCGGCCATTTCCACATCCGACAACACCCGACCGATTTCCGACTTTGCCGTACCGGTGGTAGTCCGCAGGACTTCCAGTTCCTCCTGCTCGCTGGGATAACTGAGTTTGATATACAGCAAAAACCGGTCAAGCTGCGCTTCCGGGAGCGGGTAGGTGCCGGCCTGCTCGATCGGGTTTTGAGTGGCGATGATCAGGAACGGATCGGGTAATGCATAGTTCTCGCCGCCGTAGGTGACGCTTTTTTCCTGCATCGCTTCGAGCAATGCGGCCTGGGTCTTGGGCGGCGTCCGGTTGATTTCGTCGGCCAGTACCACATTCGCAAACAAAGGTCCCCGGTTGAATTTGAAGAACTTCCTGCCGGTTTCATGGTCCTCCTCCAATATCTCCGTGCCCACAATATCGCCGGGCATCAGATCGGGTGTGAACTGGATCCGCCGGAAGCTCATGTGCAGCGCCTCGGACATTGTCTTGACCATCAATGTTTTGGCAAGCCCGGGTACGCCTTCGAGCAGGCAATGGCCCGATGCGAGCAATGCAATCAAAATTTCTTCGATCGCATCCTGCTGGCCGACGATCACTTTCGCGATTTCGGCTTTTAGTAATGGGAGTTTTGCTACTAATGCCCGGTAATGGGACGATGTCGTCGAATTTTCCAAAATTTGATCCTTAATGAGTTTTCTTACCTAACAAAAACACCTCCTCGTTCCCCCTATATTTCTGCTCATCCCGTCAGCGCATATACCACAATGTTAACCCCGAAACGCGTATTATCAACGGCCAGGAACCGCTTGTTCCGGAAATCATAGTCCCATTCACAGCCGTAATCCTTGTTGCTGTACAGGACGCCGATCCTGCCATTGACCGTGATTGCTTTAAGATAGTCGTGCACGAGGTCGTCGCCCCAGCCGTTCAGCTCGAAAGAGGTGGTCGGCGGGCCGTCGTCGAATTTGAAAAAACTGTGGTAGATAGGATGGTTGTTGGGAATTTTCTGCAAGGCTTTCGGGCCGAAGGTCCGGGCCATTTCCTGCTCGAACGACTTGGCGAAGAGGCCGTCGATGTCGTGGTTGCAGTCGTCGACAAACACGAAACCACCGTTTTGCACATACCTTTTGAAATGGTCGCGCTCCTGGGCCGAAAATTCCACCAATTTGTGCCCGCTCAGGTAGCAGAACGGGCTTTTGAATATTTCATTACTGCTGAGCTGCACTACTTTTTCCTTCTCGTCGACCGGTATTGTGGTGTACTCAACCAGCGAATGCAGCAAATTGGACGGCATTCGCTGGTCGGTATCCCAGTTACCGGAAGTGTATTGGATTCTGGTGAAGAAAAAAGGTTTCAATACTAAACTGCGTCAGATAACGATGAGAATGTGAACTCCCGGATTTTCATCGGCGGGATCAGGTAGTTGCTGTTGGTTTCGGTACTCACCACGCGTTCGGGTTTGCCGAGCGTTTCGAGGTTATTGAGCATGATTACCGGGCTTTCATTGAAACGGAAGTTTTTGATCGGATGTTTGATCACGCCGTTTTCAATATAAAAAGTACCGTCGCGTGTGAGGCCCGTGAGCAAGAGTGTTTGCGGATCGACCTCGCGGATGTACCAGAGTTTGGTTACTAAAATACCGCGCTGCGTGGATTTGATCAATTCCTCCATACTCGCATTGCCGCCGGCCATGATCACATTGGTCGGAAACGGTACCGGTTTCACATTATTCTTTTGTGCCCAGTAGCGTGAATAAACAAGATTTTTAACTACACCTTTCTCAATCCAGCTGATCTTGTTGGCCGCCTGACCATCCCCGGCCCAGGGCGATGCCGGCAGGTCTGGATGCGTGGGATCCGAATAAATATGGACCCGCTCGTCGACGATCTTTTCGTTCAACTTGCTTTTGCCGCCCGCCTTGCTGAGAAAAGAGCGCCCTTCGTCGGCGCTTCTCGCATCGAAATTGAAGAAAATGTTCTCCAAAAGCACCGCTGCGGCGGTCGGTTCGAGGATGACCGTGTATTTACCCGGCTCCAAAGCCCTGGCATCGACCGACCCTTTGGATTTTTGAATGGCGATTTTCGTGGCGGCGGCGGTGTCGAGTTTCGTCACGTCGCTATACCCCTTGGCCACGTAACCCGAGCCTTTCCCGTCCGGCGTGCGTACGGTAAGCGAGAAGTTCACGCTTGTGCTGGGATAGTAGGCAAAAAGGCCCTTCGAGTTCATCATCGCCGAGTAGCCTTTCTGGTCTTCCAGGAATCCTGCGGCAGTCATGTTCTGCGCGCGCGTGAGGTCGAGGCTTTTGGCCACGGCATCGGCGCGCTGTCCGGGGTTGATGCCGGCTGTGGAATTGAAAAAACCATTGGATTTCAAATAGGTCTGCGGTTCGAGGACGCCCACATATTCCGGGTTTTCCGGCGCCAGCCGCGCCAGTTCTTCCGATCTCCGTACGACTTTTTCAAACGATTCGTCACTGAATTCATCGATCGTCGCCACGCCCACTTTCTTACCGAATGCGGACTGGACCTGTAAATTCTGGTTGATCAGTGCACCGCTGGTCGACACTTCGTTGCGGGCATAGCGCAGGTTACCCCGCTCCTCGCCCAATATATTCACCTCGCATTCATCTGCTTTGGAATAGCTCAGCACTTTCTGACAAAGCGCCTTCGCTTCTGCTTCTGTTAGTATGATCGCCATGTTATTTGAATGACCGAATGATTGAATGACTGAATGATTGAATGATTGAATGACTGAATGATTGAATGATTGAATGAGTGAATGAGTGAATGAGTGAATGAGTGAATGAGTGAATGAGTGAATGAGTGAATGAGTGAATGAGTGAATGAGTGAATTTTGAGTGACCGAATGATCGAATAAATTGTCATTGAGTCAGAAGCGGTCATGAAATTGTCAAGAAAACAACACCTGATCTCACTTGACCAGACTTGACCGTTACTCACTCATTCAAAATTTAATTATTCAATCATTCAATCATTCAGTCATTCAAAATTCACACATTCACCCATTATATCTTCCTAGCTGTATTAATCACATTCACCCCGTTAAATCTTGCCGTCGAACTTCCGTGCGAGACGGCGCTGGATTGCATGGGCTGGCCCTTGCCGTCGAAGAACGAGCCTCCTAGGCGGTAGTCGCGCTCATCGCACACTTGCACGCATGAGTTCCAGAATTCCTGGGTATTCGACTGGTAGGCGACATCTTTCAGCATGCCGGCGATCTTGCCGTCTTTGATTTCGTAATAAAGCTGGCCTCCGAACTGGAAGTTATAACGTTGCTGGTCGATCGAGAAAGAACCGTCGCCGATAATGTAAATGCCTTTTTTGACATCCTTGATCATCTCTTCCACGGACAAAGGTGTTTTGCCTGCCGCCAGCGACACATTCGGCATCCGCTGGAATTGTACCGAGCTCCAACTGTCGGCATAGCAGCATCCGTGCGACTCTTTTGCCCCGATAATGTGTGCCTGGTCGCGGATCGCCTGGTAATTGACCAGTATGCCATCCTTCACCAGGTCCCATTGCTTGGTATTAACCCCTTCATCATCCCAGCCGACGGCGCCGAGCGACCCTACCTGCGTTTTATCCGCAATCAGATTCACCTGCTTGCTGCCGTACTGGAAGTTTTTGGACTGCCATTTATCCAGGGTAGCGAACGACGTCCCGGCGAAATTGGCCTCATAACCCAGCACGCGGTCGAGTTCCAGGGGGTGCCCTACCGACTCGTGGATCGTGAGCCACAAATGCGATGGATCGAGGATCAGGTCATACTTCCCGGCCTCTACCGATTTGGCCGTCAATTTTTCCTTGGCCTGCTGGGACGCGGCCGTGGCGTCTTCGAGCATGTCGTAGCCTTTGTTATACCGGGTCGTCACGCCGGTAAGCTTGTCCGCCGGATTCGATTGCAGATAGTCATATCCCATTCCCATCGGAGCGCTCAGCGACCGCCGGGTTTCAAACTTGCCTGTTTGGGGGTCAATGGCCGTCACATTAAAAAGCGGCCAGATGCGGTGAATGTCCTGATCGATATAGGAACCGTCGGTAGAGGCAAAATATTTCTGCTCATTGACCTGAAAGAGAATGGAATTCACGTAGTTGGCACCATTCTTCATCGCCGCATCGTTCACCGAAAGCAGCAGATCCACCTTTTCCTTAATCGGCACTTCAAATGCGTTTTTTTTGATCGGCGCCTTCCAGCTTACCTCGCCAAAACCTTTTTGCGGGGCCAGTTGTACCGGCTCTTTCATGAGCTTCGCGTTCGCTTTGGCAATTGCCACGGCCTCTTCTGCCGCTTTCGCCAGTTGCGCTTCGTTTTTGGCATCCACTACCGCGGCGAAACCCCAGCAGCCATTGGCAATGACCCGTACGCCTACCCCGTAAGATTCGGTATTGACGATATTCTCGACCTTGTCTTCGCGGGTTGTAACGTACTGGTTGAGGTAGCGGCCAATGCGAACGTCGGCATATGACGCACCTTTGGATTTGGCCGCATTCAAGGCAGCGTCGGCCAGGCGCTTTTTCATGGCCACATCGTCGCCCGGCATCAGAAATGCCTCAGGCGACACCGGTCGGCCCGTTGCAAAGCCCGGCAACATGAACGCTCCCGTTCCGAGGCCGGCCATTTGAATAAAATCTCGTCGTTTCAAAGTGTAAATGTTTAGCTAATAGAATTGATTGGGTGAGTTGAAAAAAGTGCAATTCATAAGTTAATGAATGGCTGCACTTGTTTCAACTCACCTGTTATGGATGGCAGGATAGCAGTTTAAATGGATTACGCTTGCCGCTACACAGCGTCTGAAAGGCTTGTAAACGTAAAATCGCGTATTTTCAGCGGCGGTATCAGGCTGCCGTTGGTGCGCACGGGTTTACCGATCGCCTCCACATTGTTGAGCATGATCACCGGGCTCTCGTTGAACCGGAAATTCTTGACAGGGTATTTGATCTGGCCATTTTCAATGTAAAAAGTGCCGTCGCGCGTGAGGCCTGTGTAGAGCAAAGTTTGCGGGTCCACGGTGCGGATATACCAGAAACGTGTGACGAGAATGCCCTTTTCCGTGCTCTTGATAAGATCCGCCAGCGACTCGCTGCCCCCCTGAAACACGATACCGTCCGGGGAGGGAATTGCTTTTACGCCCTTTTTCTCCGCCCAGAAGCGCGAGAAATACATGTTTTTCACCACACCTTTTTCAAACCAGGTTACTTTCTCCTGCGGCCTGCCGTCGTTTGCGAACGGCGAGCCCGGCACTTCCGGATTGGCGGGATCGGAATAGATGGTGACGCGTTCGTCCAGCAGCTTTTCGCCCAGCCGGGTCTGTCCTCCTTTCTTACCCAGAAAACTGCGGCCTTCGTCGGCGCTGCGACCGTCCATATTCCGCATCATATTGAGGATGAGGTCGTGCGCGGCGGTGGGTTCC
Organism: Dyadobacter sp. 50-39; assembly: GCA_001898145.1. Taxonomy (GTDB): domain Bacteria; phylum Bacteroidota; class Bacteroidia; order Cytophagales; family Spirosomataceae; genus Dyadobacter. The sequence goes on along the minus strand of MKSR01000020.1, from coordinate 113,392 downwards.
AGGATCACTGTATACTTACCCGGCTCCAATGCTTTCGCATTCACCGAAGCCAATGCCTTTTGCATGGCTATTTCCGTAGCTGTATTGGTATTTAATTTGGAAGCATCGTTATAATCGCGCTGCACGAAGCCCGAACCTGTGCCATCCGCCGTCCTTACCGTCACGGAAAAGTCCACGGAGGTAGATTTGTTATATGCAAAAAGCCCTTTGTTGTTACCCAATGCCGTAAATCCACTCCTGTCTTCCATATAACCGGCGGCTGTCAGGTTCTTTTTGGAGCAGGGCTCTATACTTCCGAATGCGGCTTTCGCACGGTACTCCGGATCGATCCCCGCGGTACTTTGCGCGAATGCGTTGGTATTCACATATTGCTGCGCACCGAGCATCGGTACATATTCGGGATTGTCGGGTGCGAGTTTCGCAATTTCCTCCGCACGGCGAACGGTCTTTTCAAGCGAGGCATCGTCGAACTCGTTAATTGTAGCAGTCCCCGATTTTTTACCATAAACCGCCGTGACGGAAAGCGACAAATCGTAAGTTTCGCCGCTGGTCGACACCGAGTTACGGGCGTACCGGATATTACCGGTCCTGTTTCCGGAAAGCGACGCACTGATCTCGTCAGCCTTCGAAAATGCCAGGACTTTATCTATAATTTTTTTAGCTTCTTCTTTGGTCAGGATAGCCATTTGCTTGATGCAGTTTTGTGTTCGTGATGAAATCTAATTTTGAATGAGAGAATGAGTGAATGAGTGAATAGATTAGTTAAAAAATACTCACTCATTGACTCATTCAATCATTAGATCTTCCTTCCGGTATTAATAACATTCACCCCATTAAACCTCGTCGTCGAGCTCCCGTGGGAAACGGCGCTGATCTGCGCGGGCTGACCTTTGCCGTCGAAAAACGATCCGAATGTGCGGTAATCGTCTTTGTCGCAAAGCTGCACGCACGAGTTCCAGAATTCCTGGGTGTTCGACTGGTACGCCACGTCTTCGAGCATACCGGCGATTTCACCGTTTTTGATCTCATAAAAGACCTGACCACCAAACTGAAAGTTATAGCGCTGCTGATCAATCGAGTACGACCCTCTGCCAACAATATAAATACCCTTTTCAACCCCTTTAATCATGTCAAGCACGCTGCGCTTTTCAGTGCCGGGTTTAAGGCTGATGTTCGGCATTCGCTGAAACTGCACCGAGCTCCAATCGTCGGCATAGCAGCACCCGTGGGACTCTTTTTCTCCCAGTATCTGTACCTGGTCGCGGATCGCCTGGTAGTTGACCAGGATCCCGTCCTTAATAATGTCCCATTCCTTGCAGGGAACTCCCTCGTCGTCATACCCCACGGCACCCAGTGTATGCGGCTGGGTTTTATCGGCAACAATGTTGACAAGCTTGCTGCCGTAGTTGAAGTTTTTGGTTTTCCATTTATCCAATGTCGCGAAACTGGTGCCCGCATAATTGGCTTCATATCCCAGCACGCGGTCGAGCTCCGTCGGGTGCCCCACCGACTCATGAATGGTGAGGCCCAAATGGTTAGGATCCAAAACAAGGTCATACTTACCCGGCTCTACCGACTTGGCAGTCACTTTCTCCCTCGCCTGCTTCGCGGCCATGATCGCATCCTCGACCATATCATACGAGTTGCGGTAACCCACCATGCCGTTAGGGCCCGCGATTTTTTCGGTGGCGAGGCCGTCGAGGTACTCGTAGCCCATGCCCATCGGCGAGCTGATCGCATCGCGGGTTTTGAACTTGCCGGAAGCTTTATCGGTCACGGTAACAGTGAATGTAGGCCAGATCCTGTGCACATCCTGATCGATGAAAGAACCGTCTGTCGACGCGAAGTACTTTTGCTCATTGACAAAAAACAGGTTCGAAGTCACAAAGTTGGCGCCATTGTCCATAGCTGCCCCGTTGACTTTCATCAGCAGATCGATCTTCTCCCTCACCGGGATTTCGAAGGCATTTTTGGTAAGCGGTGTTTTCCAGGTCTTATCGCCCACACCTTTTTGCTCCGCAAGTACCACGGGCTCTTTCTGGAATTTCGAGTTTGCTTTGGCAATCGCAACAGCGGTCGCGGCACATTTGGCGATACCGTCGGGCGTGACGTCACTGGTGGCCGAAAAGCCCCAGGTACCGTTGGCGATCACCCGGATGCCGATACCGTAAGATTCGGCATTGATGATGTTCTGAACCTGCCTTTCACGGGTAAAAAGGTATTGCTGCAAATAGCGGCCGATCCGGACGTCGGTATAAGTGGCTCCCTTGTCACGGGCTGCATTCAATGCGGTTTCGGCTAGCTTTTTCTTGGTTGCGGCATCGAACCACGGATCGAGCAGCTGCCCTTCGGCCACGGGGTTACCCATAATCGGGACCTGGGGAAGCATCACAGCGCCCAATCCAAGGCCCGACATTTGCATGAAGTGTCTTCTTTTCATTGGTTAAGGTTTTGCCTTTCGGCAATGGATGAAGGATAGTCGGATATTGAATCTCCAATGTAATCAATATATCCTCAACAAATATTCGTGTGGCAATTTTTTTGTAACTGGAAATGGTCAAAAACAATAGCGCCCGGAAGCCGTATGGCTTTCGGGCGCTATTCAATGTGACGGGACGTGGTTATCCGACTACCGCCGCCGGATAATCCTATTTTAATGTAAGCGTGAGATCATCAACGTACGTAATTGCTGTTCATCCCAGGGCTTGTTGACATAGCTGTGAAAATATCCTTTGCCCGCTGCCCAGCGAAATTCTTCCGTGTACGCGTTACCTGTCAGCAGCACACGCATGCTCGAAGGATATTGGTCGGAAGCCAGTTTGAGAAATTCCAGCCCAGTCATGTCGGGCATCTGATGGTCAGCGAAAATGACGTCGATTTTGTGCTCGTCGAGAATTTTCAACCCTTCTTCCGTTGATTTGGCCAGGTAAATCTGGGCATCTCTCCGAAACGTCGCCTTAAAGGAATTCAGATTATTAATTTCATGGTCAACATACAGGATGCTCATAGTGATTGGTTCGATCGGAGGGTTATTGCAAAGCAAATTTAGGGATTAACTCATTACCGCGGACAAAATCCAAGGTAACTGCAAACAACCGAAAGACTTACGGAATTCCCAAAGGTATCACCTATTCACGGGAGTGTAGTAAAAACCAACTCATTGTCAGTATTTTAGTGACAATGATTTTATTTAACGGTAAAAATTATTTTAATGAAAATCTTAAAAAATATTTAGGTAAACCTTCTACATCCGCCGGTAACGTTCCCTGAGCAGGTTCATCATATGCACATTTACATCCCATTGATTCACGAGCGGCATCTGGGTGTATGGCATAGCGGGCATATAAGGTGCGGGCCCGAATTCGGTAGTGATGGTGAGCGTCGACCCGTTTTGGGCGTGCAGGGCTGCAATCCGATCCCACCAGCCCAGGTGCGCATGGAGTACTTCTTCCCATTCGGGAGCGCGCGGGTCGTTCACCTGCGGGCCTTCCGGATGGCCTACGCGGCTATGGATGTGATCGGTACGGGAAATGGCGAGGCTTACCTCGTCGGGAAGGTCGGCCAGAAGCGACTCGTGAACGCTGCACCAGTGTGAAATGTCAAGCGCAATGCGAAGCGCCGGGTCGGCTTCGAGGTAGCCCCTGGTAATATGCGCGGCGAAGAGGCTTTTCCCCCGGTGCGTTTCATGGATAATGCGAATGCCGGAATCTGCGGAAAGTCTGGCCGCAAGCGTAAAAAGTCTTTGGTTCTGTGCGGTAGTGAAATAGTCCTTGCCGGTCTGACAATTGATCAGTACCGGCTTTGCCTCAATCAGGTTCCGCAGGTATTTTTCGTAGTTGGCAGCGTGCTCATCGATATTTTTCTCAAACGACTGCCAGTACTGGCCGATCAGCCGGAGATCATTGGCCGCCAGCGTATCCAAAACCGTTTGTTTCTCAGCCGGTTCGAAAGGCAGCGCCATTTCGACACCATCGTAGCCGACGGCTTTCACATTTTTGCAAAACGTATCGAACGGAAGGGTATTACCCCATTCCGGCGCGTAAAATTGAATGGTCATGCTATGGACGATCAGCTCTTTTGTAACAGTTTTTCAATTTCTTCCAAAGATTTGCCTTTGGTTTCGGGTACGCTGGTCCGGATAAAGAAGTAGTAAACCAGGCATATCGCCGCATGGGTCAAAAAGGTGACCGGCACGCCGAAATACTGGTTCATCACCGGGAACAGGGCTGTTGTGCAGAAGTTCGCGATCCACAATGCGAGTGTGGCTACCGCCATCGCATTGCCGCATTACGCTGCTGCATTTCAGGACATGGCGGATCAACGAAGTGGCTTCTGCGATCGGAATCGATGATCCGTTCTATTTTTCGAGGCTGTTCAAACAACAAATGGGCCTATCGCCGGCGCATTACCGAAAAAATAACGGCATAGAACGGCAGTAAAAAGTGATGCTCCCGGAATTATATGCACAGCAAGACCTAATCTAATCACCATCAGACATGTTCAAAAAGATTCTGCTAGCCCTTCTGGCGGTTTTTATTGTGATGCAGTTCATCCGCCCCGAACAAAACCTTTCCGACGATCAATCGATGAACATCGCGACGAAATACGACGTCCCGGCCGATGTGAAGAATATCCTCGAAGTGGCCTGTAACGATTGTCACAGCAACAAAACCGTTTATCCATGGTACTACAACATTCAGCCTGTGGCATGGTGGATGAACGAACATGTAGAGGATGGCAAGCGGCACCTGAACTTTTCTACCTTCACGGGGCTGTCGATCGCGCGGCAGAACCATAAACTGGAAGAAACCGTGGAAATGGTTGAGGACGACGCCATGCCGCTTAAATCGTACACGGCACTGGGGATGCATCCGGAAGCCCGGCTGACTACCGCCCAGCGGGAACGTCTCATCCAATGGGCCAAGGCGCAAATGGATACGCTCAAAGCGCAGTACCCTGCCGACAGCCTGGTGATGCCGAAAAGAAATCCGGCGCCCGGCCAACAATAAGCCTGGAAATAACGGGCAGCCACGCTTTCGTTTGTAGCTGCCCGTTAGCTATCAATTCTTGAAAATCCTTTGCGTAAACAGGCTTTCAGCTCCACGCTCTACCCGCAGCAGGTAAAGTCCGCTGGCCACGTTCTGCATCGGCACCCTTCCACTCCCGTCCATCTCGTGCCGCAGCACTTCCATGCCGGCCATGTTGACGACTTTAACCGTGGCTATACCCGTATTGGGAGGCATTTTAATTTCCAGGTATTCACTTAACGGATTGGGCCCGACACGGAACGCGGCGTCCCCGTTGCGGTATAAGGCGATGATTTTGGAATACTCAAACTGCCCGTCGACATCAACCTGTTTCAGCCGGTAGTAACTGGTGACACCCGGCGCTTCTGTATCAGTGAATGTATAGTAATGCGCCGCAGCGGTTGTATGTTGCCCCTTCAACTCTCCTATCATACGAAAATCGGTACCATTGGTAGAGCGCTCGATCTCAAACCGATCGTTATCCGTCTCTGAAACTGTCTTCCAATGGAGCTGCGCCTGCCCATTATCCTCTTTCAAATAGAAATCCGCGAGTTCCACCGGCAGCGGATCCTCGATGGGCAGCGTCGAATGCGCAAGCAAACGGATGTAGGCCGCCTGGTAGTAAATGGCCGGCTCTGTGATTTCCCAGCTGTTGGTCGGCCAGCCCGTATTGAAATCGAGGTAGCTTTTCTGTCGCGGCTGACCGAACGGCGGCGACTGGCTACCGATCGTATAGTCTGCATTGGGACCGCCAACCACGTACCCCGGCGCCGGGCCGTTCGGCGACGTCAGCGCATTGTCATAAATGGTCCCATCGTTGAACCAGGTATGGTAAATTTCATTGGCGCAGCGATCGCCGCCGAATGCGTACATGTTTGACAAATACACCATTCCCTGCGGATTGACCCCGTGAAAATAATGAACCTGCTCTGCCGCTTTACGCGCGAGGCTGACCGCATTGCCCAGTCCCGCTTTGAGCATCGAGCGGTTCACATTGGCGTAGTCGGCCTTGGGCATATTGCTGCCCCAGTGATACGACCAGTCTGGCATAAAGGCCCGGTAAAGGTCGGCGGTGGTCCAGCCGAAGAAGTCGTTCCAATTGCCATTCACAGCTGTGCCGGCCGAGTTTAAAATGGCAGAAGCGACGGTCGGATTGGCCCCCGGGAGTTTGGCATAGCGGAGCAATGCATCCTGCAATTCGGTGGCATCCACACCCCAGTAGCCCGAGCTCATCACGTCGGTACCCGCATAGTTATTGACCACAAACTGGTTGTAAACCGCGTTCCCCGTCCGCTCAAAAAGATAGATAGCGGCAGTGACCATCATATTACGCTGCGGTCCGGCTGCCACATCGGCGTCACCGGAAACAATACTGCCGTCGTCGCAGTCGGTTTGCAAGGTATTTGAATTGAAAAACGGGAGTACATAATTGAAACAGCTCACCGCCTTTGCTTCCAGCTGTGCCGCGTACGCACTGAGCGAGGGTACACCCGCATATGCAAGGGAAGCGTGCGCGAACACCGATGCGATGGTCGCCGACGCCGAGGTACAGACCGGTCCGTAGTAGCGACCGTCCACATTTGCGCTCGGGGGTGACGAAATGTTTTCGCTGTAATTCCGGCTGCCCATTTTGTTGTGGGTGCTGCCATCAGCATTCGTCATCCTGAAGAGCCAGTCCAGTTCCCATTTCACCTCGTCGAGCAGGTCCGGGATGCCATTTTTGCTTTCCGGAATATTGAAATTATCCGTAAAAACGGCCGGATTTTCCTGGTAGGCATAGAGGAGGTCATGCAAAGGACTGTGCGTGAAGGAAACATACTTATTGTAATCGCCGGCATCGAACCAACCGCCTGTCAGGTCCTTTTCCAATGCCGCATTGCCCTGGTCGTACACATACCGGCATTGCTGATCCTGCAATGCGTTCATGAAATTGTTTCCGTCGGTCCATTTGCCCTGTGCATAGGGCGCGGCTTTCGCCATATTACAACGGTTGTAATAGAACATTTTCACCGCCGCCAGCATCACGTTGCCGTAGGGATTGGCCGTGATGTCAAAAACCGCCGAACGCTGGTTACCTGCCGGATCGAAGACATAATAACTGCCTGTGGCGGTCAGCGCTGAAAAGTCGAACCACCAGCCCTGGTCACCGGAATTCGCCTGGGTATTTCCGTTATTCCAAACGGTAACCGGACCGGTGAACGCCACTGCATGGGTAATGCTGTTGCGTACTTCCAGGGTAGCCGGCGGCGTGTAGCTCAATGCCGCATTATAACCCGCGATGGGGTTACTGAGCACGGCCACTTTTTCGGCGGACGGCGCGTAACCAAACTGGTCTACATGAATGAACGGACTGGGCTGCGCAACTCCCCGCGCCGACCAAACCAGCACCAGTAAACACGCAAAAATGCCCTGCAAGGGAAGGTAGAGGTAATGTTTCCTCATGGCTAAAAATGTTTGATGGAATAGATGTTCTGTACCGGAGATGGTAGCAGAAGCGGCAAAATGCCTTGTTCAGTGAGGATGGAAGTCAATTTCAGCCGATTGCAAAAAATCAGGCAGAAAATGCATTCAAATTTATTATAAATATTCTACAAACAAATACGATTTTCAAGTAGAATTTATTAACAGTACCTGTTCTTCATTATAAAATAATACAAAAATTTATTTAAATATTGATTTGCTTTTCTTATAATTGCATAGACAACTATTGGCTAACTTACCTTTGAGAAGCACATGCCGATTTACCAGCAACTAGGAACCATCCCGCCCAAGCGGCACACCCAGTTTCGTAAAACCGATGGTGGGCTTTACTACGAGGAACTCTTCGGAACGATCGGCTTCGAAGGCATGTCTTCCCTCCTCTATCACACCTGGCGGCCCACGCAGGTGAAATCGCTGGGCGAGCCCTATGACGTGTCGCCGCGCATTGCCGTGACGAACAATATGACGATGCGGAAGCTGATCGGTTTCGATGTACCGCCCGCCGCGGACTATCTGGAAAGCCGCACGCCACTGCTCGTGAACCGCGACCTTGTTCTGGGCCTGGCCGCTCCTGCCGGCGGTGCGATGACCTATTTTTACAAGAATGCCGATGCCGACGAGCTGCTTTTTGTACACCGCGGCTCGGGCAGGCTGCGGACGCCGTTCGGGCAGGTGCCATTTACCTATGGCGATTATGTAGTGATCCCGAGGGGCACCATTTACCAGATCGAATTCGACGGGCCCGATAACCGGCTGCTTTACCTTGAATCGCATTCGCCGGTGTACACGCCCAAACGTTACCGCAATCATTTCGGGCAGCTTACCGAGCACTCGCCTTACTGTGAGCGGGATTATATTCTCCCGCGCGACCTTGAAACGCATGACGAGCGCGGTGATTTCACTATTAAAATCAAGAAACAGAGCCACATTCACCCGGTCACCTACGAGACGCACCCTTTCGATGTCGTTGGCTGGGACGGCTATAATTATCCGTGGGCTTTTTCAATCCATAATTTCGAACCGATTACCGGGCGCATACACCAGCCGCCACCGGTGCACCAGACGTTTCAAACCGATGCATTTGTGGTATGCTCGTTCTGTCCCCGGCTTTACGACTACCACCCGCTGGCCATTCCGGCTCCCTATAACCACAGCAATATCGATTCCGACGAAGTCCTCTACTACGTCGATGGCGACTTCATGAGCCGCAACGACATCGCGCAGGGGCACATTACGCTCCACCCGGGCGGTATCCCGCATGGCCCGCACCCGGGCGCGTACGAACGGAGCATCGGCAAAAAAGAGACCCAAGAGCTGGCCGTTATGGTCGACACATTCCGCCCGCTGATGCTTACCGAGCAGGCGATGGCCATTGATGACGGGCGGTACTTCGCGAGCTGGGGAGGGGAGGGGGAATTTTGAATGATTGAATGATTGAATGATTGAATAAATTTTGAATGAGTGAATGAGTGAATATTTTCCGGGCACTCAATCATGCAACGATCTAAAATTTCTTCATAATTAAATATTCGGTCGTTCTAAATTCCCTGCGGATCATTCAAAATTCAGTCATTCAAAATTCAATCATTCAATCATTCACTCATTCACTCATTCAATCATTCAATCATTCAATCATCCACTCATTCAAAATCCATCAACAAATGTCCACACTCACAGCACATCCGCCACAACCCGCCACGACCGACTTCTTGCCCATTAACGGCACGGATTATGTCGAACTCTATGTCGGTAATGCGTTGCAATCGGCGCATTATTTCCGGAATGCATTCGGTTTTCAGCCGCTGGCGATGGCGGGGCTCGAAACCGGTCTGACCGACCGCGAATCCTATGTGGTGGTGCAGGACAAAATCCGGCTCGTTTTCACCTCGCCGCTGCACGGCGGCACGGCCATCGGAGCCCACATCGACCGCCACGGCGACGGTGTGAAGGCCATTGCATTGTGGGTCGACGATGCCAAAAAGGCGTACAGGGAGACTGTCAGCCGGGGTGCAAGGCCTTTTTTGGAACCAGTTACCGAGAAAGATCACCACGGCCAGACCATTCGCTCGGGTATATGTACCTATGGTGATACCGTGCATGTGTTCGTTGAGCGAAAGCATTATGAAGGCATCTTCCTGCCCGGCTTCGTAGCCTGGCAGCCCGAGCATTCGCCGGACCCGGTCGGACTGCGGTACATCGATCACATGGTGGGCAATGTGGGCTGGAACGAAATGAATCGCTGGGTGAAGTTTTACGAGGAAGTAATGGGTTTTAAAATGATGGTGTCTTTCGACGATAAGGACATTTCCACCGAGTACTCGGCACTGATGAGCAAGGTGATGAGCAATGGCAACGGGCGGATCAAGTTTCCGATCAACGAGCCGGCCGAGGGAAAAAAGAAATCGCAGGTGGAAGAGTACCTCGACTTTTACGGCGGACCGGGCGTACAGCACATTGCCGTCGCTACCGATCACATCGTTGACACCGTCCGCGCCCTGCGTGATCGCGGCGTGGAATTTTTGCGCGTTCCCACTGCCTATTATGACGAGTTGCTCGGCCGGGTCGGCCCTATTGACGAAGATATTGCAAGCCTCCGCGAACTCGGCATTCTCGTCGATCGGGATGATGAGGGTTACCTGTTGCAGATTTTCACGAAGCCCGTGATGCCGCGCCCTACCCTGTTTTTTGAAATCATTCAAAGAAAAGGTGCTCAATCATTTGGAAAAGGCAATTTCAAGGCGTTGTTCGAAGCGATCGAGCGCGAGCAGATGCTGCGGGGTACTCTTTAACGCACATCCACCATGAACCAGGATTATGAACAATACACCGAAGCTGACCACCGGATGTGGAAGCAGCTTTTCGAACGGCAAATGAAGCAGCTGCCGCAAATTGCCAGCCAGGCATATCTGGATGGCATTGAAAAAGTGAAGTTCGTGGCCGACCATATCCCGCATTTTGAAAGCGAAACCAATCCCGCGCTCCGTTCCCTCACGGGCTGGGAAGTGTACGTGGTACCGGGCCTGATTCCCCACCGCGAGTTTTACACGCATTTATACAACCGGCAGTTCCCGGCGTCGAGCTGGCTGCGTAAGCCGGAGCAGATCGACTACCTCGAAGAACCCGACATGTTCCACGACACATTCGGGCATGTGCCGTTACTCAGCAGCCAGGCATTCTGCGATTTCATGGCGCATTTGAGCGAGGTAGCACTAAAACATATTGATCAGGAGGAAATCCTGCAGCGCATTTCGCGGTTGTACTGGTACACCGTCGAATTCGGCCTGATCCGGGAAAATGGTTCACTGAAAATTTACGGCGGCGGCATCATTTCCTCCTCGGGCGAGAGCCGCTACTGCTTGGGCAGCAATGTCGCCAAAATCGATTTCGACCTTGCGCTCGTGCTCGATACACCCTACCATATCGATCGTTACCAGGACCACTACTTTGTAATTCAATCTTACGATCAGCTTTACGAGTCGGTAACCGGCATTGAACCGCTGCTGGAAGCTTATCTGGCCCAGCAGGTCTGAAAACCTCCCGATGCTATGCTTAAACCCTGGCTTCCGATTCCCGTCGATTCCGATTTTTCAATCCATAACCTGCCTTTCGGCATATTCAGCGACGAGCGTCCCGCTCGCGCCGGTCTGGCGGTAGGCAACTGGGTGCTGGATCTGGCGGCCGCGTACGCATTGAATATGTTTCCGCACCATCCCGAAGCCGGGAGCGCATTCAGGAAACCCGTGCTGAATGAGCTCATCGGGCTTGGCCGCGGTTTTTCCGAATACGTGCGTAAGATCATCCGCGATGCCCTATGCGACCGGGATTCGGTTTTACGGCAATTTTCCGATCACCTGCTGGTCCCGCAAGATAAGGTGCAAATGCATATGCCAATCAAAGTCGGCAACTACACCGATTTCTATTCGAGCGAGGAGCACGCATTCAGCGTGGGGCAGCTTTTCCGGCCCGAAAACCCGCTCTTCCCAAACTGGAAACATCTGCCGGTCGCCTACCACGGCAGGGCATCGTCTGTGGTCGTATCGGGGACACCGGTAACGAGGCCCTGCGGTCAAATCGGCCAGAAAAGCGGCATCCCGGCATTCAAACCCACTCATGCATTGGATTATGAACTGGAACTTGCATTCGTGATCGGCAAGGATTCCACGCTCGGACAGCCGGTTCCTGTTGCGGAAGCGGAGGACTATATTTTTGGTTTATTGCTGTTCAACGACTGGTCGGCGCGGGACATTCAGCGTTGGGAATACCAGCCGCTAGGGCCATTTACGAGTAAAAATTTCGCTTCGGGCGTTTCACCTTGGGTCGTGACGTGGGAGGCGTTGCAACGCTTTCGTGTGCCCGCCCCCGACCAGCAACCTGCGCCGCTCCCCTACCTGGCCGATGGCGCCCATCAGAATTTCGATCTCTCCCTTTCCGTAAGCATCAGGCCCGGCAGCGGGGAGGAATTTGTAGTCGGCCAAACCAATGCGCGCAACATTTACTGGACCGCCGCGCAGCAAATCGCCCACCATACCGTTACCGGCTGTAACCTGCAAACGGGCGACCTGCTTGCGACCGGGACCATCAGCGGCAGCGACATTTCCCAAAAGGGCTGCCTGCTCGAAGCAACGCGGAATGGTACCGAGCCTTTAAAAATGGGCGGCGGAGAGGAAAGACGCTTCCTGGAAGATCACGACGAAGTGATCATGCGCGGATTCGGGCAAAGAGGGCGCATCCGGGTCGGTTTCGGAGAATTGCGGGGAAAAGTGCTTCCGGCCTTACATTAGGGTTCATTACGAATGACTTTCAAGTTAAAATCCGGTTTTCAATCTTGGAAAAATAAATACCGATTGGTATATTTGTAATATGAACACAGGAACGACGAAAGCCGAGCGCACCCGGAATTTTATCATTGAGAAAACCGCCGAGATTTTCAACCGGAAAGGGTATGCAGGCACTTCCATGTCGGATATTACGGAAGCTACGGGCCTTACAAAGGGCAGTATCTACGGAAATTTCGAGAACAAAGAGGAGGTAGCGCTGGCGGTGTTTGAATATAACCGGTCGCTGGTATTCAATACTGTGCAGGCGCAGCTGAACAAGGCACCGACCTATTTTGAAAAAATGATGGTATATGGCCGCGTGTACAAAGATGTGATAGCGAGCATCGGCAACCGCGGAGGTTGCCCGATCCTGAACACTGCGGTGGAAGCCGACGATACCAATGTGCCGCTTCAACTGAGCGCGGCGAAAGCGCTGCTGAATTGGAAAAAGAACCTGGTTAACCTCATCGAAAAGGGCACCGAAGCCGGCGAGTTTCGTCAGGGTATCCAAGCTGAAGAAATGGCCGTTTCCATCATTGCATTGATCGAGGGCGGGGTTATGTTCTCGAAAGTTACCAACGATTATACCCATATGGACCGCGTGCTGGCGACGGTACAACTCCTGGTAAAAGGCATGAAAGCCTGATCAATACGCCTCCATGGCCCAGCCGGGCTCCTTGTTATAACGGTTGCGGTATTCGAGTGGCGACAGGCCCGTCAGTTTCCTGAATATCTCCCTGAATGCCTTCACATCCGTGTAACCCGATTCGAACATCACTTCCTGAACAGGCTTTCGCGTCGTTTCGAAAGCTTTTTTGGCGACCTCCACGCGTACGCGCTGCTGGTAGGTAGCGGGCGTGTTGCCCGTCGCGCGGATGAAGCGGCGGTCGAAACTTCGGCGGTTGATCATGAAATTGGCCGCCAGGTCTTCAAACGAAAACTTCCCGTCTATATGCCGCTCGATGTACTCCTGCGCTTGCCTCACCATATCGTCGCCATGGCTTTTCTGACCGGTAAACATGATGAACGGGCTCTGGCTGTTCCGGTCGATGTCGATCTGGAACACCTTGGAGCAATAAATGGCCGTTTCGCGGTCATAGTACTTCTCGACGAGGTACAACAGCAGGTTGAGGAATGAAAATGCCCCGCCGTTGGTGTAAATGCCCTGCTCGTCGGTGATCACCTGGTCGGTCACGAGGTTCACCTGCGGAAAACGCGACTTGAACTGTGCGGCGGCATTCCAATGCGTCGAGCAGTTTTTCCCGTCGAGCAGCCCCGTAGCGGCCAGCAGGAAAGCACCGGTGCAAATACTCGCGACCTCAGCACCCTGCCGGTATTGCCCCGCGATCCAATCGATGATCTCCGCGTTCCGTTCCAGAGGCTTTACCACATCGTGCTGCAAAGAGGGGATGATGATCAGATCGGTACGGGCGATCCGCGGCACGGTGGTATGCGGCCGTATCGCAAACAGCCCGTCGTACAACTCGAACTCCTTCTTCATACCTGCGAGCTGTATCTGAAAAACTTCCCCTTTCCACCGGCTTGCATGGTATTGGTTGGCGCGTGAGAAGATTTTGTAAGCCCCGACGATGCTGCTGAGGTTACCCTGTGCTTCTGGAACGATGATGGTTAGATGTTTCATGACCGGCTTTTTAGACAAATTTAACGATCCGCCGTGTCCAAATCAACCCATTGAATAGTCTATATGGCACCCTCGCCTGCAATTCATTATTGAAAATATAATACCGGCCGGATCGCAACGTATCCGCTTTTTTCTAAATTGTGGGTCTTATGCCTGCCAATAACCAATCGTTCAAGCAAAAACCATTAACACAATGAAAGTAAAGCATTTGCTGACCATGATCCTGGCGTTTACGATCTTCGCCGTAACCGCCAAAAACGTTAAAACAGCCAACGACCTGATCGGAACCTGGAAATACACGGTTTCCAATGTACCGCCCGAGTACGAAACCGGTTTCATGACCTTCGAGCGGAAGGACGACAAAACCACCGGCTATCTCGGCCAGCAGGAACGTATGGAGATGAAGGAACTGACCATCGACCAGGGAAAAGTGACTTTTAAACTGGACTTCCAGGGCGGCATTCTTACCGTTACCATGACGCAGGATGGCGAGAAGCTCACGGGAACGATCGTTTCACAAGACGGCGAATTTCCGATCACCGCAACCAAAGAGGCTGCGAAATAGGAAGCGGGCGACTTAAAAAGAACAAGCCGGGGGTATCACCTCCGGCTTGTTCTTTTTAAAATCATTTCAAATCATTTCACACGCACATACTTCTCGATATTCAAACGCTCCACACCCGCCGCCTCCACTTTCTCCACACCCCGCTGCACGAGCGTATCATTTTGAATGGAAATGGTAAAATGGAACGCGTTCCCTTCCCATTCGCGGGCGGTATAATATTCCAGGTTCTCGGTGTAGGCACTGTCTTTCAAAGTGTAAGTCCCGCCGCCGGCGGAAAATCGGGCCGTTGAATCTTTGCCTTTGTTCAAATCATGCTGCAGAAATGCGAAGTGGCTGCCATTGATGATTTTAATGAAGGAAACTTTGTTCGTGTAATCGGTCACCGAAGTGTCACCCTTCTCGATCAGCGTCCCGCTGAGCAGTTTCCAGGTACCTTGGAGTGGCGTCGTTTCCGCTGTGGCTTGGTGTTCTATACCCGAACCGCCGCACGCAACCATCACAATGCCTGTCAGGAAAATGCAGGGAAAATTCAGTTTCATAAGTTTGGATTTAGGGGTTGAGGTTAATTTTAATAACCATCAAAGTTACAAAAACTCCCTTCCTACCCCATCAATAACCGCAGACTGCCATTCACTCATTCAAAGTTTTTTTCTCTTCTAAAACGCCTTGGTTTGCAGCCAGTTCAAATTACAATTCACGTAAATCATTTATCAAACAATGACTTTAATTCAAAAATTACCAGTCGGTTTAGTGCTGGCGGCTTGCATGATGATGAGCAGTTGCTCGCAGGAGGATGTGCAGGTGGCGCAGCACGAGAAAGTAGAAAACGGATTTAATAATGAACGCGGAGGCGGCTTAGAAGGTTTGCCGACCATCTCGAAAACGGATGGCACGCCCGGCATCTACATCACTCGTCCCGATTGGACTATTTTGCAGCCCAATGGCATTGCCGAAGGAGGCACTTCCACAAAAAGTTATCTGTGGGGTAACCCGAGCTTCCCCTGGACCAAGCCGCTTGTGAATGCGCCGGGCGCGAATAACAACGATGCAAACAATTTTGTAACGTTTCTTGCCCAATACAAAGTACTGAGCCCTGATTATACCGACTCTCGCGCATCCGTCAAATTGAAGCATCTTAAACCGGGCAAAAAATATGATGTAACGCTTTCTCTGGCAAGCAGTGTGCATCTCCGAAACGGAGAACCAACGGACTATGCACCGGGCGCCCGCGTGCAAATTCCTGGTACGATTAGTCAAAATGCCGGAAGTGGTGTAACCGTTTTTGATCTGAGAGGGAAACAAGCCGAGTGGGTAACGAAGACAATCACCTTTGTGGCTCAGGATACGGAGCAATCAATTTACATTTTCAATTATCTTAATTTAGACCCGCAGTTCGTTTCCTCTCACGACAAATACATTGCTTACATGCATGTATTCGTAGGCGAGAAGGCAATAGTGGAGGTTCCTTAATTTATAAGCCAGATAACAAAAATGAGTTGCCCAGATGGGCAACTCATTTTTGTTTAAGCGCATTCGATCTGCTCACTTTCAGTCATACCCCTTCACCGCCGAATACCCATTCGCAATCACATTCACGGCGCGGGCCCGGTATACGTCCGGGTCGGTGGGTGCGGTGGTGGCGAGGCCATCGACGTACCGGTTAAACATACAGAATGCGGCGGCGATGAGGACGGTATCGTGGATCTGGCGATCGTCGGCACCGTGTTCCCGGGCCCGCGCGATTTGCTCAGCGGTAACGTGCTTGCCCCCTCGCTGAACACTTCCTGCGATGGATAGCAGCGCCTTCATTTTGTCGGACAATTCAGTTTCTTCAAAATTGTCCTTGACGCTCTTTACAAAAGACCAGTCTTCGTCTTCCAGGTAAGCGCTGGCAATGGCGCCGTGGATCGTCTGGCAAAAGAAACAATCGTTTCGGGACGATACATAAGTACCGATCAGCTCGCGTTCACCGCGGCTCAGGCCTTCGTCGGAACACATCAGCGCATTGGCCAATGCATTCATGGGTTCAGCAGTATGCGGACTGAACCGCATCGGGCCGAGAATCCCCGGGAAGCCATTTTCAAATTCTATATGTGGCATAATTTGGTTTGATCGCTGATTAAAATTTATCCGTTGCCTACGCGGTCACCCGCCAGCCTGGTACCTTCTACCCGTGCCCGTATTTTTTCAAATGCGATTTCCCGGGCCGTCGAAACGTCATCGGCAAACGGTGAGAAACCACAGTCGTCGGTGGAGCCCAGCTGGTTGAGCGGAATGTACTCGGCGGCTTGCACGAGCAGGTCGGCGATTTCCTGGGGCGTCTCTATCCTCGGGTTGAGTACATCCGTTACACCTAGGAACACTTGCTGGCCAGGCCGGATACTCTCACGGATCGAGCGAAGTACAGAAACCTTGTCCTTTTCTCCCGCATATTCCAGGTAGAAATTACCGGCATTCAGTTGGAAAAAGAGCGGCAAAAGATCTGCATAAGGCACGTCGGCACTATGCGTGGAGTCGTGGTCGCCGCCGGGGCAGGTATGAACGCCGATCCGCCGGCGCTCGTCGGCAGTGAAGCGGTCGAGCAGCTGGTTATTCAGCGAGATAAATTGCTGCAAAAGCCCTTTGCTTGGATCGAGTTTCAGCGCCAGCCTGGCCTCGGTAAAATCGATCTGGACATTGTAGGCCCGCTCATTCAGGCATTGGCGGATGTCGGCCTCCGCCTCGTCGAGCACGTCGTCGATAAACTGGCTCTGCGAATAGCCATCGATACCCCCGGCGGGGTAGAGCAGGCTCATGGCCGACGCCGAGATAACGGCCTGTTTGACGGGCAATACCGTGTGTTTCCGTGCTTCCCGCAGGTAATCCACTGCAAAATTCCGGTAACGAAACGGCCCCGACGCCAATACCGGCAGTTGCCGCGTGTGCCCGTCCTCAAATGGGATCACCACGCCGCCGCCATCGAGGTTCAATGCGCCATCAATGGGGTAAGTAACAAAGCTGGATTTACTCTGTTCGCCGTCTGAGATTACCGGTGAGCCGGTACCTTCAAGCGCTATGATGGTCTCGCGGGTAGCCTGCGAAAACAAGCGGGCGAGGTCTTCGGATGAAATTTCGGCTTTGGTATAAGCATGAATGGCTTGCTGCAGATAGGCCGGCCGCGGAATGCTTCCGATGGGCTCGGTAGGTATAATTGCCATATTCGGGAGAATGATCTGGATGAATGAATAACCTCCTGCACGAACGTACAGGAGTACGCTGCCCGCGCACAGGGCGGTCAGCGACAGGGTATTCCGAAAGTATTACCCTATTATTTCCGGAGGAGGCGTGGCCAGCGTAACCGTGCCGGATGTTGGGAGACTCAATGGTTCGGGAAAAAGCATTTGTGCTTGTAACGGAAGGTGATACAGCCCCCACCCGCATGGGGCCGCGGCACCTGGCAGATAGCTTTTAGCCAGATCGCCCATCATTTTTAAGACACTTCCCAGCGGCGTAGGCGGCATTTTGGCCAGCTGCATTTCCTGCATTCGTTCCGAGAGTTGTGCGAAAGTATGCCATGCCGATGCAGCAGGCTGAAAATGCTGGTCACGCCGGGGCACATCCACAACTTTACCTCCCAATAGCACAGCCACCGGCCATCCCATGGAATGGGCTAGCAGCAGGAATAGCGTTCCGAGGCCGGCAAAAGTTTTCATGAATACGAAGCTGTTCCTTAAATCTACAAGAATGCCACGTCATTCCATTTAGCAATGCCCCATTTCATTTCAATATTTCTTTAAAAAATAAAGTAAAACGAAGCTTTGGATGAACTTTTCGACGATTATTACAAACTAATTTTACAAATCCGCGTCATGTCACCGCCTTTAAATAAGAATACCCATCTATCGCAAAGTGAAACGGACAGCGATCCGTACCTTTCAATGTTTTGAGCAACCGGCCCGATGAAACCCTCCTTTGCCCTGATTACCCTGCTGATGATCTTCACGAGCGCCATTGGTGTATCCGCGCAATGGAGCCATTTACTGCACAAAACTTACGCGCAAAGGTTCGACGACATTAACAAAGTGTATGTCCAGACTGTGAGCAACCGTGATTCGGCATCGGCATTCGCCTACTTGGGTTCGATGAAAAAATTCGCAGCCGAACATGGAGACCGCGAACTGGAAATGGAGGCAGATTTGCTCAAAGCCTATTATCTAACCTACTGGTACCCCGCGCTGAACCACCAGATTACGCCGCTCCTCGAACTCCTGATCACCCGCGCGTCGGATTTGAAAAGCGTTCCCCTCCGTGCGCGCTCCTATAAGGTCCTGGGCGACTACTACTGGGCGGGCATGAAAAACTACGAACTGGGCTTTGAAACTTTCATCCGGCAGGAAGGACTTCTAAACCGGGTCGATACCGATGTGCTTCCCGACAAGGCCTACCACCTGGCCAATATTGCGCATGCCTACCACAATTTCTCCGACTACAAACAGGCATTATCGCTTTTCAGGCAGATTTTGACTTTGAAATTCAATCCTGATATGCATGCGGGGCATAACTCTGCCCTGTACTCGATCGGGGTCATCTACCGGCAGCAGGGCAGCCTCGATTCCTCCGATCATTATTTCAAACGCATCCTCCGCAAGGAGTCCGCAGGCAATTTTCAGCTTTGGGAGGCCATTGCCCGCGGCGGGCTTGGCGAGAATGCCTATTTGCGCGGCCATCACCGTGAGGCATTGCCGCTTTTGCAAGCCAACATCGACGAGGCCGTCCGGCAGCAGGACTGGGGCCTGGCCGCGGAATCCCTGATCATCCAGGCTAACATATTTTTGATTGAAAAAGCGTTCGAAAAATCGGAACAACTTGCGCTCCGGGCGCGCCGCTACCTGAACAACACTTATCCCGACCGTTACAAGCATTTCCAGGACCTCTACCCCATTTTTGTGAAAATTTACGCCGCCTCGGGCAAACCTGACCTTGCGGCGGTTTACCTGGATTCGGCATTGGTTGCACGGGACAGCATTACCAATAAATACAATGCAAAACTGATGCTGCGGGCACACCAGAAGATCGAGTTGCAGGAGCACCGGGCAGCCATGGACAAAGCCGAATCCGACAAAAAACTAAAAACGACGGAGCGTAACCTGTCGCTGCTGCTGGTGTTGATCGTCGCGGGGGGTTCGTGGTATGTATATGCCACGCAGCGCAAGCGGCACCAGCAGGAACAGCACCTGAAAGAACTTGAAATCAGGCAGAAAGAGCAAGAACTGGAAAATGCCGCTTTGCAGCTCAACGAATTTGCCCGTAATATTTCCGAAAAGAGCCGGCAGATCGAAGTCCTGGAAAGCAGGCAGGGCCCCGATGCCGAGGCCCTTACACTACTGCGTGCCAGTACGATCCTGACACAGGAGGATTGGGACTATTTCAAAAAGTTGTTCGGCAAAGTCCATGGCGACTACCTGCACCGCCTCCGCAAAAAATTCCCCGACCTTACCCAGGGCGAGATCCGTTTTATCGCACTCGCCAAGCTCGGGCTGGGCTACCAGGAAATGTCCGCAACGCTGGGGATCAGCAGCCATGCCGTGCGCACCACCAAATACCGGCTGCTCAAAAAGATCGACGTTCCTGACGACCGCAGCCTGGAAGAGCTGGTGATGGAAATCTAGCATTATTCAATCACGACCCTGCGCGTCCAAACGTTCTCCTGCTCCCTTATCCGAATCAGATAGAGGCCTTTGGGAAGGCTCCCCACCTGCATCACCGCCTTTCCATCAATCAGATCTTGCGAAACAACCAGCGTCCCACCTAAATGGAACAGTTCGGCCTTCCCATCACCTCCGCGCGTCAGCACCGCCCGAATGACCCTGGTGGCAGGGTTCGGGAATATTTGCAGCCGTAAGTCGCTCCGGTGAGAGGCCGCCGCAATGTGGCTGTAAGCATAGCTTCCGTCGAGATCGATCATTTTGAGCCGGTAATAATTTACTCCGGAAAGCGGGTCGGCGTCTGTGGCATCGTAACGATGCCCTCCGCTACCCACGGCAGGCGGTTGCCCGGGAAGGACTTGCCAATTACGAGCATCGGCGCTGCGGTGGATTTCGAAATGGCTGGTATTGACTTCCTCCGCCGTAGTCCATTCGAGGTTTACCACATCTTCGGCCGCATTGGCGGAGAAACTGATGAGCTTCAAAGGCAGCGGGTCCGCATTGCTGACGAAGAAACCACTGAAACCGGCGACCATAAAGCTCACTTCCCATCGATTGAGCGCGTCATTCCACACGATGGCATTATCATCGGGATCGATGACCTTCGTGCCGCCGCTGTACGAACCAGGCTCGCCCGTGGGCGATGTGCCATGGTACTGTACGATCAGCAAATTGCTTTTCCCTGCCCAGTCCGTCGGTGAAGACGGCAGCCCGCGGGTACCTGCTCCATTGTTGAATGCGTCGAATTCCGGTTGTGAGAAAAATAGGGTAATCCTGGCCGTGGCTGTTGCTCCATTAGCAGCCGGCATGAGTTCGTAGTGACGCTGCACAAAACGGGAAGCACCCTTTGTAACTACGCCGCCTTCCACCCACACTTTCACTTCTACGCTGCCGCTCACGGGGCTTGCACCCGTCGGTTGAATACGCGCCATTATACGGCAGTTGCTTGCCAGGAAACCATTGACCACGCCATCCACAATATCCTGGGTAACGACGTCGCCGCTCTCCGACAGGCTAATTCCATCGCGGTACAACTGCATTTCATAAGCACCGATATCGACCGTGAGGTTAAAAATGCGCGCGCTACCTGCAATGTCCGTAGAACCCGGGCCGGCAAATGCATTGGTCCCGCCATCGATCGCCGGGCTGCACGGCTGCAATCGCAGGCCGTCGTCCGCGGTCATCCATTGATTGTCGTCCCCGTCGGGGTCGGTCTGGTTGACAAACATCGGGTCTTTGGTCAGTATATTGGAACCGCCCGACCAGGTTTGCTGCAAAATCGTATTGGATAAAATCGAGGTCGACGTCGGGTCATAAATAGAGGGCCCTGACATGCCTAAATTATCCCATATCACGGAGTTAGCGATGGTGGGTAGGGCCGCTGCATCGTTGGCAACCCCGCCACCTCCGTCGCTTGCTATATTTCTGGCAATCGTGCAATTTTGCAAGGTGGCGCCGGTATTGGCCCCATTGAAAACACCTCCTCCAAAATCACCGGTGGACGAGTTAGCCACAATCAAACTATTGCTGATCAATGGCTTTGAAGTTTGGCCTTCGATATAAATCCCGCCTCCGCGCCGGGCAACGTTGGCAGTAAAAACACAATTTGCGATCACCGGCGACGAGCTATGGATAAACAGCCCGCCACCTTTGTGGGCCAGGACAGTTACCCCTGCTATTTCGGCCGAGATATCGAAACGAACCGCATTGCCGTCCCGGATGATAAACCCGTCGAGATGTGCCGTGTTATCGTTCGAAACGGATACAACAGCGTGGTAGGCATTGTCGCCACGGTCGCCGGGGATACCCGTATCTGCCGAAAGAATCGTCTGGTTAGCGCCAGGATTGCGTTGCGACAGCTCGGTTTCGTTCCCCGAGAAACCGCCATACAATGCGACCTTATTAATCAGATAAAACGCTTTATGGGAATCTTCCGGGAGCGCAGCACTATAGGGATACCCGGAGGCGAAGTAAGTGCCTGATTTTACCCAAATTTCCCGGATTCCCGTGCAGCTGGATGCCTTCGAGAGGGCTGTACTCAGGTCGCCGAGCGCGTCGTCCCAGCTACTGCCCTGCCCGGAGGCGCCCAGGGCTACATACAGCCGACTCTGTATCTGTAATGTGGCGGTGTTGGTGGTTACCGAGCCGCAGCTGTTTCTGATCATCAGCCTGTACTCGCCGCCATGATCGTCCTCCGTGATGTTTTTCACAATCAGGGTAGCGGTATTGACACCCTGGTATTTGCTTCCATCCGCCAATTCGCTATCTCCCTTGTACCATTGATAGGTCATGTCGGTGTAGCTGTTCCCTGATCCGGAGAACGACGCGGACGCCGCGCCTGCGCAGGTGGTGATCGCCAATGGGTGCGTCTGAACCGTCGGCGGAACGCTCGTCAGGACTGGCACGCTCACGTCGGAGGCCGAAAGGTACCCGCTTGTTGCGCCTACGCTCCCATTGCCCGGTCCGCTGCTGTTAAAACTGGCCCGCGCCCGGCCGTTCGCCTGTACAACCGACTCCGCGTCGGATATCGTCCCATTTGCCGCATTGAATGTGACTGGTAACCCCACAACAGCGGACAGGTTTTGCTCCGGTACCTGGTTACCCGCCGAATTGAACTGAAAACTTCCTGCCACCGTAAGTGCTGTCACACTGTTCCAGCATAATTGGATATTCGAAATAAATGTCTTTAAGGTAAGCCAGGAGGCCATCACTAGCTGTCCGTCCCCCGCACTGCCGACGATACGCGCCTTGTCGCCGCAAGTCCCTGCCGCACGGGGATCGGTGTTACAGCCCCACCAATTGTCGTTGGCGGTAATCACCCCTGCCCCGAAACGGCGTGTAGCCAATCCTTCTTTCACACCGTTGTCGATGGTATTTCCTATAAATGCATTGTAGTTGATATCTGCGGCAAAACTGCTGCTGATGGCGATGGCTCCTCCCTCCGCAATCAGGGCGTTGGAAGTAGCACTGTTGTTGATGAAAACATTCCTTTCTATCCGCGTGTAAAACGACGTACTTTTCTCCGAATAGCTCGCCCGGACAGAAATCGCCCCTCCCAGGGTACCGAATGTGGATGTTGCCGAATTGCCTTCAAACCGGCATTCGGTAATGGACGCAGTTCCGGTTGTTGCTTCCTTGTAGCTCGCGTAACTGATGTCCACAGCGCCGCCCGTGCCGCTGTCATAGCCGGACAATACCTTGTTGTTGATAAAATTGCAGCGATCGAGGCTGAGTTTGCCGCCTCCTGCCATGGCCACCGCCCCTCCTCCGTACTGCGTCACCGAATTGTTCTCAAAATGACAATCCAGGAACAAAATAGTGTTCTCAGGTCCGCCGCACAGCACGGCCGCCCCTCCATTGACGTCCGACGCTTTCCCGTTGGTGAATTTGATCCCTGAAATGAATGCCGATACTTGGTGGACCTGCCCATCCGGATTGATCAGGAAAATCCGGTTGTTACCGACCATGTTGATCACGGTAGACCCTGCACCTGCGCCTACTATGTTAATTTCCAACGCCTTACCCCCGAATGCAATGGTCCCGGATGTGAGGTTGTAGGTTCCCGCCGGGACATTGATCGTGTGCGGTCCGCCGCCGAGCGCTTCCGCTGCCTTGATCGCCCCACGCAGTTGGGTTACGTTATCCCCGTCGGTGGTTTGTGTGACATTGAATGTCGCCCCCGATACCATCCCGACCATGCTGTGCACAGCGGCACAAATAAGAAAGAGATTACGACGGCAAATCCTGGTAAATAATTGACTCATAGTTTGTCGGTTAAGTATTTGGCTATTTCAAAGGGAAAATCCCGCGACTTTCGGCCGCAGGATTTTCGTGAAAGGTTAGTAGGGCTTTACCCCGTCGATGCAGATCATGAAATTGAAAGACTGATAAGCCATCATATTGTTATGAGGCTTTCCGCCACCCGTTTCGCCAATGGCCACGGCATTCATAGTGGCCCCCGTTCCCAATTTCGATGCATAGCTGTCCACGGGAGGCCGCTTGCCTGCCTCGCTTGCCCATACCTTTTTTTCGGGTCTCTGGGAGTCGGCTGTCAGCATTGCCTGCGCGGCATGGGAATGCTTGGGCAATTGTTCCCTGGTGAGGGTAACCGTTTCCTGTCCCGCTGTCTCGCCCGTTTTGTAATGCGTCAGTCCCGGAGCTTCGCCGTGGCTGACCGCCGCCCGCCCGATCAGGTTGGGAAGTGCGAACGTAGTCTGCCCGTCGCCGCCGAACCGGGTACCCAGCACATTGTACAGATCAGGGTGCGCACCAATGGACATCAGCCTTCCGTCACAGTGCACCCATTTTTTAGTATCGGCCACTGGAACGCAAAAAAACCTGATAGCTCCGTAGAAATCATCGATGTCGCTCAGGCTGTGAAAATAGATACCCCGGGTGCAGATGGCATAATTGAGCGCAAGACAGGGCGACATGTTGTTGTGTGGCTGGTCGTCCCCCTGGTTTCCAACGGACTGTGCACTCATGGACGCGTTTTGCGTGCGCATGTAGCCGGCATCGGATGGCCAGCAATTTCCCTCAGGCGACTGGGCATCTGTTCCGTTACTGCTTGCCACTGCGGGGTGATTGTGGCTGGAGATTTCGGCTATCGTAAGCTTGTGGGTGTTTTCGCCACCCGGGATAAAGGCCGTATACTGTTTTCCGCTACCGATCAACACCCGTTCACGAAGGTCCGGAAGTCCGAATCGCGAATGGTCGCCTCCGTAGATGTTTCCGATTTTGCTATGCAGCGGCTCGTACCCCCGGGTAGTCAGCAGCCGTCCGTCACAAGGGGCCCAGTCCACAGGAGTACGGCCGTAGGGAAGTAATTTGATGTCTATAAGATACATGGGTTCAGAGAGGGTTTTAAGGGAATTGAGGGTACATACCACCAAAGGATATGATATAGGAAATCGCGATCACCGGCATCCGGTTTTCATGTGGCAGATCACCGCCGTCTTCACCAATGCTTCCGGCATTCATAGCTATCGTTGTGTCGGGGTTGGCGTCGGCATAACGGCGGCTGCTTGTCGCTGCCGCCGACCAGAAACCTCCGGAGGCATCTTGCTGATCGGGAACGGTGGCCAGGCTGCATGCCGGCGTATGACCGTGTGCGGGAAGCTGGGCGACGTTCAACGCAACGGTTTCGGAACCGGCCTGGGTAGCGATCGGGAAAGCAGCGCTGAGTCCCATCGGAATCCGCGACCGAAGATCAGGGACCGCAAATGTGTCGACGCCGTCACCTCCATAGGTGTTTTGGAGTAAACTGGCCAACGCATCATATTCGCTGACCCGCAGGACGGAGCCATCGCACAAGAGCCAGCCGTTCGGCGCCTTGTCTCCCGCGAACAGCCGGATGTCGCCGACAAAGGTGTCTTCTAACATGTGAAAGGGTTTGATTAAAGTGGATAAAAAAGAACCGTCAGCTGGTGCCGTTCAAGAAATGAGCGGGGTACAGTTGACGGCAACAAATAAAGCCTCCGATGTAACCGGAGGCCAAAAAATGGGTGTCACAAAAACGTCACAATTATCAAATGCCGGTCGCAAACGCACAAACCCCGCCCTGAATCATCACAGGGCGGGGTTTGTCAAATGCTTACCGTATTTTTTCCCGGGAGCGATAGCGCCCGCATCATCCGGTCAGCTGCTTGCTGACTCAGTATCCGGGGTTCTGCGGCGCCAGGTTTGGATTTACCTGCAACTCTACCCGCGGCAACGGCATCAGGTAATCCCGGCTGGGGTTGAAATTGTCGTGCGGTTCCAGCGAGTTCGGGCCTTTGAAGACTTTCTCACCGAGGTTGCGGCGCTTGATATCGTACCAGCGTTTGTATTCAAATGCCAGTTCCAGGCGGCGGTCGTCCAGGATCAGGTCAATGAGCGCGTCTTTCGCAAGCCCCGCTTTTACGTCCTCGGGAAAGGTCGTTTGCTTACCTGCCCAGTTCCTGGCCCGTGCCCTCACCTGGTTGATATAGCCCAGTGCCTCCGCGTTCGGGCCATTCACTTCTACCGACGACTCCGCGGCTATCAGCAGGATTTCGGCGTATCGCATGGCAGCATAATTATGGTCGGAATAGCGGCCCTCGGAATTTGAATTACCTGCAAAACGGGCGTACTTGGCAATATGCGGGCGTTTGGTGTTCGTAAATTCCGTGTAGGGAACCAGCTTGCCGCCGACTAACAGCGAATCGTCGAAGCTCACTTCTTTGCGATAATCACGGTTGTCCCAGCTGCTGTATACTTTGAGCGACGGCACGATCACACTCCACCCGCTGCGCGGCGCATCGCCCCCGCGTACGCCGGTCATAGGTGCCATAATGTCGTCGTTCGCACCGCCGTCACCCGATTTCAGACCGAGGAAATCGATATCGAAAATGTGCTCCTTCATATTCGGTGCCTGGGGTGCCTTGAATAGCGTCTGAAAATCCGCTTCGAGCGCATATCCGAACTTATCCTTGTTATCAATCACCCATTTCGCTTCGGTATAGGCCTTCTGGAACTGGCCCATCGTAAGGTGTACCGACGCCAGATAGGAAGCGGCAGTTCCCTTGGTCGCGCGGCTTCGTACCTCCGAAGGCTGTTTGTCGGGCAACCATTGCTTTGCGAATTCCAGGTCGGCAATGATGTTGGCATAAACCGTAGCAGCGGGTGTTTTGGAAATGGACTTGACAGACTCCGGGTTACTGATGAAATAATCGATATAAGGAATGTCACCAAACACCTGCACCAGATGGAAATAGGCGAATGCGCGAATGAAACGGGCCTCGGCAATGAGCGGATTACCGGTATTTTCAGGCAGGCCAAGCCCCTGTGCACCGAAAATAGCGGCATTCGTGGAGCTGATCACCTGGTACCATACCGGCCAGAACTGATTCACCATGTTGTTGTTGTCATCCATGTTGAAATCATTCACCTGCTGGCGCTCGGCCGGAGTACCGCGGTCGCCGATATCCTCCATGTCGCTCCGCAGCATGAGTGCCGATACAAACTGGCGGCCATACAGCCTTTCCGTGGCCATCCAGCCGTATGCGCCCATAATAGCGGTTTCCACGTCTTTCGAAGTCCTGAACAATGCTTCGGGCGCGAGCAGGCCCACGGGCTTTTCGTCCAGGTCCGCGCAGCCCAGCAGCAATGACACCGCCGCGGTCAGAAATATTGATTTATTAAATAAATGCTTCATTTTGATGTCCGTTTAATGCTTTAAAAACCCAGGTTAAGGCCGACAGTGTACGATTTCGCATTGGGATAGCTGCCGTAATCGAGGCCGAGGTTGCGGTTGCTGTCGGTATTGCCGTCCGAAGAGTAGTTTACCTCCGGGTCATAACCTTTGTACTTGGTGAATGTCAGGATGTTCTGGGCGCTGGCGTAAATGCGCAGTTTGCTGATCCTGAGCTTTTCGAGCACGGGTTTTGGAAAATTATAGCCGATCGCCAGGTTTTTCATCCGGATAAAACTTCCGTCCTTAACCCACCGCGTCGAAACCCGGCGTGTACGTCCGACCGTCGCCTTGGGAACGTCGGTGTTCGTATGCGTAGGCGTCCAGCGGTCCAACGCCTCGGTAGTCGCATTGTTAATAGCCGACAGAAGGTTGAGCTCCATCAGCGTGTAGCTCAGCAGGTCGTTGCCTTTCGAAGCCTGGAAGAAAACATTCAGGTCAAAGCCTTTGAAACTGAAATCGTTGCTCATACCCCAGGTAAATTTCGGATGCGGGTTACCGATAATGGTGCGGTCGTCGCTGTTGAGCGTACCGTCCGGCTGCCCGGTAAGCTGGCCATTCGCGTCTTTTTTACCATTGATATCCCTGAATTTCTCCCCTCCCGCAACTGTTTCGAAACCGCCGCCGGGAATAAAGCTATCGCCATCCTGGTACACGCCGTCGTAAATCCAGCCGTAGAAACTACCCACCGGGTAGCCTTCGCGCAAAATCTGCGTTTGCCCCATCCCTACCATATGGCCTGGTGCCGAGCCGTACAAAATGTCGGTTCCTGCGGGCAGTTTCAGGATTTTGTTGCGGTTTAACGAGAAGTTGATATCCGTACTCCATTTGAAACCGCCCACGAGGTTGCGGGTATTCAATGTAAACTCAATACCCTTGTTCTCCACTTCGCCGATGTTCTGCAACTGGTTGGTATAACCCGAGTACTGGGGCAACTGCACGCTGAAAAGCAAATCTTTGGTCACACGGCGGTAATAGTCGGCCACGAGGTTAATGCGGTTGCTGAACAGGCTCACATCCGCGCCCACATCGAACTGGTGGGTAGTTTCCCAGGTGAGGTCATCGTTTGCGACGGTGGTCGGGCGCACAGCATTCACGGGACTTCCGTTGATAATGGCATATACATTGGAGAAGCGCGCCATGGTCTGGTACGGTTCAATGGCCTGGTTACCCGTTAGCCCATAGCTCACACGCCATTTCCACTGGCTAATGGCCGCGATGTGCTGCATAAACGGCTCACTCGACATCTTCCAGGCAAATGCGCCGGAAGGAAACGTAGCCCATTTGTGGTTTTTACTAAAATTGGAGGAGCCATCCTGACGGATATTGGCGGTAAAAAGGTATTTATCAGCCAAAGAATAGGTCAAACGGGCATAATAGGAGGCCAATACCCATTCGGTAAGTCCCGACGTCGGGCTTTGCCACACCGAAGAGCCGCCCAGGTTCCAGTAAGAAACCGCATCTGTAATGAACGATTGCCCCGAGCCTCCCCAGTTTTCACTCGACGATTTCTGATAGGAGTAACCAGCCATGACTGAAAAGTCATGCGCATTACCGATTTTTTTGTTGTAGGTCAAATAATTCTCATTCAGTAGCAAGGTGCTTTTCGAACCATTCACGGTCGCCGCGCCGCCGACGTTCCGGCCGTCGTTCAGGGTGGTAGGGGTAAATGTACCGGTGCGGCCGCTGTTGGTAGTGGCACCTAATGTGATCCTGAATTTCAGGTCTTTGAGAATATTGTACTCTGCATAAAGGTTACCCTGGATGCGGTCGGCCAGCGACTCGTTTTCCAGCTGCGTCGCAATGGCGTATGGATTGTCGATCGGGTCGCTGAGCCGCCCTACCGTAAACCGGCCGTTCGCATCGCGGATCGGCTGATCGGGTTCGAACTTCAACGCGGCCGACATTACGCCCGGCGTGAGGCCTCCCGAGCCCTCCTGCGTACGCGACTGCTGCCGCGACACGCGCTGCGCAAAGAGGTTCAGGCCCAGTTTCAGCCTTTTCGTCGCATTGATATCGATATTGCTCGTAACCGAGTACCGTTTGTAACCCGAATTGAGAATGATCCCCTTCTGGTCGTAGTAGGCACCGGACACGTAGTACTTCACCGCCTCGCTGCCGCCTGCTACCGACAGCTGGTGGTTCTGAATGCCGCCGCGTCGAAAAATCTCATCCTGCCAGTCGGTGTCGGCACCCTGCGGAACGATCGTCGGCCTGGCTTCCTGCACATAGTCGAGGAACTGTTTCGCATTCAGCAGATCGAGCCTGTTGATTTCCTTCTGGCTCGAAAACGACGTGTTGAAATCGATACGCGGCTTACCCGAGGTACCCTTTTTGGTTGTCACCATGATCACGCCGTTGGCGCCGCGTGATCCGTAAATGGCCGTAGCCGAAGCGTCTTTCAGGATTTCTATGGACTCGATGTCCTCGGGCGGAGGTAATGTACCACCCACGAAGCCATCGACCACGTAAATCGGGTCGCTGCTTGCATTGATGGACGTTCCTCCCCGGATACGCACTTTAAAATTCGAACCCGGCTCGCCGTTATTGGCCTGGATCTGCACCCCCGCCGCACGGCCCTGCAAAGCCTGCACGGTACCGAGCGCCGGATACGCTGTCAGTTCCTGTGATTTCACGGATGCCACAGAGCCCGTAACGTCGCTCTTCTTGACGGTACCATAGCCCACTACGAGCACTTCTTCGAGCGATTTCTGGTCTGTTTTAAGGCTGATATTGATTTCGGTGCGGCTCCCAACCTGTACTTCCTGCGGCTCGTAACCTACGAAGCTGTAAATCAATACAGTATTGGCATTGTCGACCGCCAGAGTGTAGTTTCCGCCGGCATCCGTGGACGTGCCCGTTTGGGTGCCCTTTACAAGGATATTTACACCTGGAAGAGGTTCATTTTTCTCGGCATCGGTCACGCGGCCCCTGATAGTGATCTCGGCATTGACCAGCAAACCGCTTCTTACCGAAGCTTCCGGTTCTCCGGAACTCCATTTGGGCGTTTCCGACGGCCGGATCACGATATTTTTCCCCGAAACTTCATAGGTAAGCCCCAGGGGCACCAGAAATTCCTCCAACACCTTGGAAAGCTCCTGGTTCGACTGCTGGATCGTCACTTTCCGGCCCGACTGGATCATTTTGGAACTGAAAATAAACCGGACGCCGGCCTGCTTCTCGATCTGGTGCAGGACTTTTTTCACTTCGAGGTCCTGCGCTTGCAGGCTGATGCGCTTGTTGAGCAGTTCCTGCGCGCGCACGTCCGCCGCGAACGCATTCCCGACCAGCCAAACCGACATTATCAATTGCGCGACGCTTATCCGCATAAGAACTAACCATTTACGATGGAACTGTACCGGTATTTTCATAAATTTGAACGGTTTTGTTAATTGAAACTTGGCAAAATCTTCCTCCTCATCCCATTTGCATGAGATGTGACGGTCTGCTAACCACTGAGGATATTCGAGCCGGCCATGTTGGCGCATGGGCCGGCTTTTTATTTAGTTATTTCTGCAACCTTTTCCCTCCACGACAATCCGCCCGTCGATGCTCTTGTAGCTCGCGTTCACCGCCTTGCAAACCAGGTCAAGCTGCTCGTAAAGAGACATCTCCGTGAGCGTGGCGGTGATAGGGCACTCGTCCATAATGTTCTTGTCATAAATGATATCGATCCCGTAGGCGCTTTGCAATGCACTGAAAACGGCGGAGAGAGGCGCTTCATCGAATTCCAAATGCGGTGCAGTTCCAGCCTCCGCGACCACTTCCGGCTCGGGGACTATGCTTTTCGTAATTTTGACGGATTTGCGTAAGAACACCACCTGCTGGTTAGGCTCGATCACCACGCCCGTAAGGTCGCGCGAGCTTTGCTTGGCGGCGGCGCCGGGCTCGTCCCTTGAAAATACCGCCACTTTCCCGCTTTTCACCGCCACGGAAACTTCCTGCTCGTCGGCAAAGGACCGAACCGTAAAGCTGGTACCCAAAACCTTGGTTACCAACTCATTGGCATATACAAAAAAAGGCTTGGAAGGATTTTTGGCTATATCAAAAAACGCTTTTCCGGAAAGGAACACTTCCCTTTGCGAACTGCTGAAATGCGCAGGGTAACTCATTCTGCTGCCCGGATCGAGCGTAATGCGGCTGCCATCTTCGAGGCTGATGGTCAGCGGCTTTGCTGTCGTATTCACGGCTTCCACCATTTCCGCATTCGCCGCGGCCACGAGTTGGTCGTAACCGATCTGCTCCGGCTGATGGCGCAGCCAAAACATCCAGCCGAGGCCCGCCAGGAGTACCAGCATGGCCGCAATGCGCACCGCGCGCCCGTTATACCATGGCAAACGACTGGCTTCGGTCTGATCCAGATGCCTCGTTTCCAGCCTCTCCACGATCCGTTCTACGGCTTTTCGCTTTTCAGGATTCGATAACGAGGCATTTGCCGGCCGGATCGATAGCACCAGCTGCCGTGCACGCTCCACGATTTCACGCTTGTCCGGATGTGCGGCAAGCCAGTTCTGCCAGGTTTCGTCGTCCTCTCGCGTCGGGTTCAATACCCAGTTGCGGAACGGCTTATCCCAGACAAACTCCCCCAAACTGAAATCGCGGTAACGGTCCATGTTCAAAATTTAGCTTTTCAAACACCATTAGACCACCCCGGCGGCGGGATACTGTATTTTTCTGGTTTTTTTTGAAATTTTTTGAATGGAAAGCAACCCAGTTTAGAAAGGCAGGGCCAGCGCCAGTGAAACGATCGCTTTCCAATGCGATTTGATAAACTTGAAGGCTTCCTGCAACAGATTGGAAACGGACTGGGGCTGAATGTCCATTACTACGGCGATCTCCTCACGCTCCATATCATTGTAAAAACGAAGAAAAACGGCTTCCTTTTGTCGTTTCGGCAGCTCATTGAGCATTTCCGTCATCCGCGAGGCAAGTATGCGATCGTTCTCTGACTCGATCAACTGGTATTCAGCACTGAATTCCAGGTCGAAAACGACATCCGATTCATTGTAGTAATCCATACAGTCCATTCGCAGGCGCGATGCCAGGCGGTGCAGACGGCGGCGCAGCGACGCTAGCAGGTAAGGCTTGGGCGGAATTTCAGGGTTCAATGCGTTGCGCTTTTCCCATACCCCCAGAAATACATCCTGAATGCAGTCTTTGATCAGTTCGCGGTCGCTGTTGAACTTCGTTCCATAATGGAAGAGGAGGTCGTAAGTGCGGTCGATGAGGTGTTCATAAGCGGTCACATCCCCTGCCAGCATTTTCCGCCATAGCTTCTGCTCTTCTTCCAAATACAGATCCGAACGGGTTAAAGCCTTCATGAAAATGGATGAATTTTATTCAGGTTTACAAACCAAAAGTAACAGCTTGCGCTTAATTACTACTATCCATCTCATTTAATCTTTAATTCATTATAATTATCAGCAATACCGGGTACTATATACGCAGTGCGTCAAAAAATGCTGTTGACTTCGGAATCGCTACTTGCTATTGAGCAGCTTTCATGTTTTTCAAGGTTTTGGAATCGATAGGTATAATGGTACCGTGCTTGTGGTCTTTCGGGACCGTTATTTCCTTTGAAATGTTTGTAAAAGTTTTGAAATCGGAAGTTTCCATGGCTCCGTAAGTCTTGTCGCGGTATTGATCAAAATAGATCAGCCACTCATTTTTGACCTTCACTACCGTAGGTCCTTCGGTTAAAAAGCCTGTAAAAGGCTCGGAAACATTTTGATATGGTCCCAAAACGTCCTTCGAAAAGGCCACTTTGATGTTCCGCTGTGGACGGGTATTGTCTTTCAAAACCAGTACATAATCGTTCTTTTTACGCTTCGCGATCACGCAATCGATCACGCTGAAACCCGGATCGAGAAACAATGCGGCTTTTGAAAACGTCTGAAAATCCTTCGTAGTCACGTAGTACATGCGGTGATTATTCCGCTCGTCCTCCTCTCCTTTCGGAAATTTGAAAGGGATAGTCGATGCCCAGATGATCACAAAACGGTCGTTTTCATCATCATAAAACAACTCCGGCGCCCACACATTCACCACCTCGGACTCGTGCTCCATCACCGGAATGAACTGCTGCGGCGACCAATGCATCAGGTCTTTCGAACTCGCATATCCAAAACCCTTATCCCCCTTCCAGTTCGTCGTCCACACGAGGTGAAACGTCCCGTCGTTCCCGCGCGCAATCGACGGGTCGCGCATGAGTTTGCCGCCCACTTCCGGTTTGAGGAAGCCACCACCGAGGTCCTTCCAATGATAGCCATCGTTGCTATATGCGAGATGCAGGCCATCAGTGGCTGGTTCGCGAAACGAGGTGAAGAGGTAGGATTGCTTTTGGCAGGAGGAAAACAGCAGGAACGCCGGGAGAAACAAGAAGTAGAATCGGTTCATTTTAAAAATTTTTCTGGCATTTGATAACTGAATGTGACCGCTGGGCCTTTTACGGGCAGCCTTGCTAATTACCTGGAAAACGGCAATTTAGCGGACTTGTGATGAGGCTTCTTTCGGGTTATTTTTACGTTGCTATTCATCAACCAATCATCTCGCGATTATGACCACAGTAACATTCAGCACGATACAGCTTGGGGCAAAAAAGACTTCGTTCGCTGCCCGGATCGCCCGTTTTATTAAAGTATTCGCAAAATCGCCTTCGAACTGGCTCAGCATGCACATAGCAGCGAACATCGAGCGCGATACCGAGTTTATTGAACAACATATGAAACTAGTCAAACAGATGGATGAAGATCAGGTGGAAAAAGGAATGGCATTTGTCCGAAGCATACTGCCGGAGTTGGTCAAAATGGATGATGCGATTGAGAAAGTTCAAAATCCTGCTTTGAGCATTGCCTTTCGAAAGCATGAACTAGCTGTCTATAAGTTAGAAGCCAAACTCCATTTCAAGCAAACGGAACATTTACCCGTGATACCGACCGACCCTGAGCTTCGCGAAGCGCTTCACTATAATACCATTTTGTCTCTCAGTTCACACTTATAACTTAAATGCCTTTTCACCCCGGCGACATAGTTTCATTTGACTTTCCCATGCCGTCCACCGGACGATATCTCACACACTCAGCAGTTGTGTTATCCTGTACCGAAGTTTACCATCATGATAGCATTTATGTCTGTGCCATGCTGTCCTCCAATAATAGCAATGACCGCTTTACATTCAAATTGGACAACTCAATGCTCGAAAACGCGAATAGTAAAGGTACTTCACAAATAAGGTGTCATCTCATTACATATGTGGATGCGACGAAAGTATATCCTACTAAGGGAGCCCCCTACAACCGCCTAACCAAGCAAGCCCTTAAAATGCTTTTTTACCATATCAACAATAGTACATTTGGATTGGCAATACCTGATTAGCCCCCTCACTCCCCCTTCCCATTCGACTTATCGATAATCACGGCCAGCAAAATTACCAGCCCTTTTACTACCTGCTGCCAGAAGGGCGATACATTTAACAACACCAATCCGTTATTCAGCACGCCGATAATGATGGCACCCTGAACGGTGCCCAGAATACTTCCGCGGCCGCCGGAGAGCGACGTACCGCCGATGACGACGGCGGCGATGGAATCCAGCTCGTAGCTGATACCCGCGTTGGGCTGGGCGGAGTCGAGGCGTGATGTGACCATGATCCCGCCCACCGCTGCGAGCGCTCCGGCAAGGGTGTATACGATAATTTTAACCTTATTGACATTGATCCCTGACAGCCGGGAGGCATTTTCATTGCCGCCAATCGCATAAATGTAACGGCCAATCCGCGTCTTGTCGGTCAGGAACACGGCCAATGCTACCACCACGATCGAAATCCATACCGGTACCGGAATGCCCAGAAACCAGCCGGTGCCTATGAACAGAAAAGTATCCCCCAGCCCGCTGATCGGAAAACCGCCCGTCCAGAGCATGGTAAGGCCCCTTGCGACGGTGAGCATCGCCAGCGTGGCCACAAATGGCGGCACACGAAAACGCGTGATAGCCCAGCCGTTGAACGCGCCCAGGGCCGAGCCGGTCAGCCCGCCGGCGAGGATCGCGCCAAGTACGGTAAAACCGATGTAAAGGTTTTGGGAAGGGATTTCAATGCCGTTTTTGAGCAAGCCGGCTGTAATGGCCCCGCATAATGCGAGCACCGAGCCGACAGACAAGTCGATGCCCGCAGTCAGGACGATCAGGGTCATACCTACCGAAATGCAGATATTGACGGAAATCTGACGCATCACGTTCCACAAGTTCGAGACTGTCAGGAACTTGTCCGACAGGACACTCAATGCCAGACACAAGAGGAACAGCGCTATGAGCGATTGGAAGCGGGCAAAGTTTTTGTTGCTGTAAGCAATAGGCATTAGGCTGTAAGCTTTAATGGTAAAACGGTTTATTCTGATATGGTTAGTATTAAGGAAGCTTCGAGCCTACTGCTTAAAGCTTATAGCCTTCTTCAAAATCCCATCCTCCGACGCTTCGCTTGCGAGAAATTCGCCTGTTAGCCGGCCTTCCGACATCACCAGAATGCGGTCGGAAATAGCGAGGATTTCAGGCAGTTCAGAGGAAACCATCAAAATACCCAGGCCTTCGTCGGCGAGGCGGATAATCAGTTTGTAAATTTCCGTTTTGGCATTGATATCGATCCCGCGCGTAGGCTCATCCAGCAAAAGTACCTTCGGCCGGGTCGCCAGCCATTTGGCGAGAACGATCTTCTGCTGATTTCCCCCGCTGAGGTTCCGAGCCGTTTGATCTTTCGATGGCGTTTTGATGCGCAATTCCCGGATATAGTGATCGGCCAGCGCGCATTCCTGCGAATCGTTGAGCGCGCCTAGCTTTTCCATTTCCTCCAAGGTGGTGAGGCTGATATTGTTCTTAACCCCCAGCCCCAGCACCAGGCCATCCTTCTTCCGGTCCTCGGGTACGAGCGCCAGTCCGGCGGCGATCGCACGTGCAGGAGAATCGCAGCATACCGCCTGTCCTCCGATGAGTACCTGCCCGTTCGCATGCGCGGGATGCAGCCCGAAAATGGATTCCAGCAGCTCCGTCCTACCCGCTCCCATCAGCCCAAAAAGGCCTACGATTTCACCTTTACCTATTTTAAAAGAAATATTGCTCAGGACGTTGCCTGCTTTCAGCCGGCTTTTCAGGCTCAGGTTCTCTACTTCCAGCAGCGCTTCGCAATCCTGACGACCTGTGGTTTTCCGCATAACCTCTATTTTCCGCCCTACCATTTTACCGATCAGCTGGTCCTGCGTCATGCCCGCCATTTCACCGGATTCAATGCTTTTGCCGTCGCGAAGCACGACATACTGATCCGCGATACGGAAGAGCTCGTCGAGCTTGTGGGAGACGTACACGATAGCTTTATTCTGGGCTTTGAGATCGGCGATGATATCAAACAGCACCTCCACCTCCGCGCCGGTAATAGCCGAGGTCGGTTCATCCATGATGATTAATTCGGCGTCTGTCAGCAGTGCTTTCGCGATTTCGACGATCTGCTGCTGGCCTACTTTGAGTTTAAAAACCTGGGAATCAGGGCTAACTTTGAGTTTCAAACGGTCGAGCAGCTCCTGCGTGCGCTTGCGCATGCGGCTTTTGTCCATCGTGCCGTATTGCGTCACCAGTTCGCGGCCGAGGAAAACATTTTCAGTGATCGTCAGATAGGGAATCAGATTGAGCTCCTGGTGGATGATTACCACGCCCTGCTGCTGTGCGTCCTTCGGACCTGCAAATTTCGCCGTTTCGCCCTTGTAATAAATCGTCCCTTCGAAATCGGGATAAACGCCCGACAGAATTTTCATTAAAGTCGATTTCCCTGCTCCATTCTCCCCGATCAGCGCAGTGACTTTCCCCGCTTCTATCGACAACGAAACGTCATCCAGCGCAATCACGCCCGGAAACCGTTTCGTGATGTTCCTCACTTCCAACAATGTCGCTGTGTCCGTCATGGCTTTTCAATTTGGAGACTTACCGGAATGACTTCGATGTCATTCACCTGCAAATGCGCGCGATTCAGTTCAATAGCACCGTGAAATGCCACATGATCGCCTTTCTTCACTTTGGATTTAAATGCGGGCACCACTTTTTCCCGGATCAGTTTGTTGATCTCGGCGGACACATTATTAAAATCCATTGAATTGGTAAATGCGTTGATATCGATGGCGCCGGAAGCATCCCGCACCGCATTACCGAAAATGTACTCGGTTGCAATGCGTACATTTCCAGCACTTTCACCGGCATCGGTCAGTTTAACGGTTACCTCATTTTCACTCACATCCGTGACCACACCCTTCCCTTTCACGAGAAAGTACCGGATATTGCCAATGCCCAATGCATACGAATGCTGTTCAAATGCCTTGTCCTTTTCAGTTTGAAGCTGCGTGGTCAATATTCCCAGCTCCACGGCTTTCGACAAACCCGGTGTCAGCTTCTTTTCCCAGAAATTTTTGGCATAACCAGCCGCATCGAATGCCGCAGTACCGGCTTTCACTTCATCCAGCTTTTTGAAATACACCGAATTATAGGCCAGTAATGCAATCACCGCCACATAAAGCAGGTATCGGAACGGTTTGGGCATAGCTATTCTTTTTCGCCGTAAGCGGCATAATTTTCGACATTATCCTTCTTCACCAACTCCACGGCGACCGGCATTTTACCGGGAAAATCGCGCTTACCTTTGAAGTACTCATCGGCAAATGTGGCCGCTGTCTGCGCCATTACTTCGGGGAACTGCATGCCGGTGGCTAATATCTTGCCATCCTGAATGGATTTCACGACATCTTCGGCGCCGTCAAAGCCGAACACCTTCACGCGGTCGGCCTTTCCGGCGGCTACCAATGCCCGGTAAGCGCCCATGGCCATGGCATCGTTGCCGCAAAAGACACCGTCAACATCCGGGTGCGCTTGCAGGATCGATTCCATCACTTCCATTGCCTTGTTCCGGTCGAAATCGGCGCTCTGCTGGGCCACCATTTTCAAACCAGGATAAAAATCGACAACACTATGAAAGCCTTTCGAGCGGTTCCAGGTGTTGTTATCACCTACCATTCCGAGGATCTCGACATACTTGCCTTTCTTGTTCAATGTCTCCACAAAATATTTACCGATCGCCACGCAGCCGGAGTAGCTATCGGACAAAATCTGCGAAGTAGCCGCGCCGTTTGCATTCACCTCGCGGTCCATACAAAACACCGGCACGCCTGCCGCGACTGCATTCTTCACATTCACAATGGACCCGTCGGCATCAGTCGGGTTAAACAAAATGGCGTCATAGCCGGAGGCGATGGCGTTGTCGAAATGATCGGTTTCCTGCGCGGTATTATTTTGGGAATCAAAAATTTTGGATTCATAGCCCAGTTGCTTCGCTTTTGCCTCGGCTTTCTGGGCCAGGAAAACGAACCAGGGATTATTGAGCGTCGATATCACGATCGCGATCTTTTTGGGCTCATCTTTGGATTCTTTTGTTTTACAACCTAAAAATCCAATTCCAAAAAGAATACAAAAAAGCGCTATCCGTGTTTGTATGCTGATTTTCATGCTGCAATGGGTTTAGGCGTCGCGCCGGCGCGACTACGGATACACGGTTACGATGACGCGCTGGTAACGTGTCAGCGCAGGCGAACCATTGTCTGTCACGGCCAGTACCACGTGAATAGTTTCCGGCTTTTCCACCTTGGGAGCCACAAATGACGTCTGCGCGGCCTTTATATCCTTGATATTGAGCGGCTCTTTGACATTGTAGCTTCCCGGTTCGGGGTAGTAGATCCATTCATAGGCCAACGCATTGCCGTCTGGATCCTGCGAGCCTTCTGCATTAAGCTGAACAGCCTCCCCAGCTTTCGCGTTAATGCGCGTCCCACCTTTCACGACTGCCTTAGGCGGGTGATTGGCCTCTTTGTAAGGTTTGATGGTCCAATCCATCCGTGCCGCAAAATCGTGCTGAAATGCCTCCCGCCAGCGCCAGAGCGTGGCTTTATTGCTGGTGTGATAGTTCCCGTCGATGCCTTTCACCTCGTCCATGGCATCGGTATAGATCGGCCGGGTCTCAGGTTCATAGAAATATTTCAGCGTGCGTGGCGTGTAGAGCTCATACCGTCCGCCCCAGCCGCCGAATTCGGGATGTTCAGGGTCGTTCAGGCCATTACTGATCAATCCCAAAAATGACGGGGTATCCCCTTCCATTAGGAATTTGGTAAAGGGATATTCCTTGCCCATCGGGCCATGGCTGCGGACATGCTCGTCGAGCCAGGGGTTGTCTACGATTTCAAAGTTGGCCCCGGTGAAACGGCCGTGAAACTTGTCACCGCTGATGCCCGACCACGTCGCATAATGGTAAGCACCCGCCGCATGGTAACCCGGACTGCCCACGTAAAAAACGTCCGGGAAGTTTTTGCGTATCCACGGACCGGTATCGTCCTGGTCCGAAATGGTATACATTCTGATTTTGGAAACGAATTTTTTCAAATCCTCGGGCGAACGGGTCATTTTAACTTTCCAAAGCGCCTGTGCGAGACAATTCGCACCGCCCCATACCGGAATCCATACCGGCCGGTCGTCCTTCTTGTCTACAACCTTGATAATCCATTCCGAACCTTCGGAATCCCTGTCCTTACCCACGGCATGGAGGCCGAAATCGGGATAGGCGCTTTTGGTGATGCTGAGCAGATAATCCGCTTCGGGGTAGCCCTTTTCGTGCAGCAGCAAATTGGGGCGCACTTTCCGGTACGCCTCGATGAGCTGTTTGATCTTCTCCGGGGCTACTCGTTTCTGCTGGTGAATGGAAGTCGTGGCAACGAGCCCCTCCACGTCCCATTGATTGGAATAGGTCAAAAACCGGATCATCGACTGGGTATCGTCCGGTTCGTTTTCAATGTCTGTCAGCACCAGCACGCGATGTCTGGAAGCAGCTTCCTGCGCCTGCACGATGCCGGGCGAAGATACGGCTGTGAGAAGCAATGCAGCGCCGCAGCACATTTGTCTTATCCGTTTCATAAATTTTACCCCGATAACCCTATTTAAAAATGACCCTGTTCCACAACGACTAATTAACCGCTAGTTTACACTTACAAGATATCTCTCTAACTCAGGAGGCCAAGTGCCGCAGCTGCAATGCCGCCTTCCGAAATACCGTAATGATTGAAAATCTCTGTTTGGGAGCCCGTGACCGTGTATTCGTCCGGAATACCTATGATCTTGAACCGGTTACAAAAGTTGTTCTGGATTAAAAAAGAAGCACAAGCCTCACCGAGGCCCCCGAAAACGCTGTGCTCTTCGACGGTGATAATCGGCTGACCGGTAGCCGCAATTTTTTGCAAGAGCGCATAATCCAAAGGTTTAATCGTGTGCATGCTCACCACCCTGGCTGAAATATGGTGCTCCTGTTCCAGCTTTTCGGCCGCCAGCAATGCAGGCGCGACGGTTTCTCCCGTACCGACAAGGGTAATATCGCTGCCTTCACGTACGATGCGGCCTTTTCCGAATTCGAATGTTTTCTCCTCCTCCGAAAGCAGCGGCATTTGTTTTTTGCCGAAACGGATATACACCGGTACATCCGACTCCGCTGCCAGCTGAATGGCCTGAGCCGTTTCAAAATTATCCGCCGGTGCCACGACGATCAGGTTATGGATAGTCCGTAGTACCGCGAAGTCGTGCAAACTGTGGTGCGTGGAGCCCAAGGCACCGTAACTCACTCCGGCGCTGATCCCGATCAATTTCACGGGGTTATCGGAGTAGGCCACGTCGTTTTTGATCTGTTCCAAAGCGCGTGCTGTAAGGAAACACGCCGGTGAAACCGCAAAAACCTTCTTGCCCGCCGAAGCAAGGCCCGCTGCAACGCCTACCAGGTTCTGCTCGGCAATGCCTACTTCGATGATCTGCTCCGGAAATTGCTGCCCGAACGGCACCAGCTTACCTGAGCCGCGCGAATCGCTCGTTACCACGATAATGTCCCGGTCGGTTCTGGCGAGGTGCTGCAATGTGCCTGAAAAAACTTCCAGGTTGGCGCGCTGGCTCACAGCAATGTTCTCGATGGTCGCATCCACTATTTCTTGCATTTAGATTAATTATTCAGGATGGGTTATGCCAGAGTCACTTCCAGCTCGTCCAGTTCCTGTATCGCATCGGCATACTGCTGGGTATCGGGTACGCCGTGGTGCCATTTCAGTTGATTCTCCATATAACTCACCCCCTTACCCTTTACGGTGTGCGCGATGATGAGGCTCGGCTTCCCATTTTCAAACGGCAATGCGTCGAATGCATCCATAAGCTCACCGATATTGTGCCCATCCACATGCCGCACCGCCCATCCGAATGCTTCGAACTTCTCATCTACCGGATCGGTATTGCACACAGCGCTGGTAGGGCCTGAGATTTGCAGAGTGTTTTTATCTAAAATAGCGCAGAGATTATCCAGTTTATAATGCGAAGCCGACAATGCCGCTTCCCAGTTGGAACCTTCCGGCAGTTCGCCGTCGCCCAGGACGGTGAATACGCGGTAATCGCGCTTGTCGAGCTTGCCGGCAATGGCGGTACCAACGCTCAGCGAAAGTCCGTGGCCCAATGCGCCGGTATTCTGTTCCACGCCGCGCACCTTGCGGGTCGGGTGGCCAATGTAATGCGACTGGTACTGGCACAAAGTGTCCAGATCCGTTTCCGGAAAAAAACCGCGCGATGCCAGCACTACATATAATGCTTCCACCGTATGGCCTTTGCTTTGAATGTAACGGTCTCGGTCAGGCGAGTCGAAATGGCCTGCATCGACGTTCATCGTGTAATTGTAGAGCACGTTCAAAATATCGATACACGACAAGCTGCCGCCCGTATGGCCTGCTTTGGCCTGGTAGATATATTTGAGTATCTTCTTACGGTACTCCACCGATTTCTGCGCCAGCTCCTTTTCCGACATGACTTTTAGCATTAGTCCGGCCTTGCGACCGGTATCCGTAATTTTCCGATAGTTCAGGGTTCAGTTTTGCGAAACGAGCTCGCGGTCAGGCACGCGGGTTGTATAAGGCTGCTGCGCCGGTTCATCGAACACCTGCACTTCCCAACCCATATAGTTACCCAATGCCTCTTTCAGAATGCCTGCCGTTTTCGAAGCGTTCATCACCACGTGGTGTTCAAAACCATTGCGGCAGATGTATTGCATCAGATTTTGCAGGTTCGGGATTTCAGCCACGGCGCGGTTCCCGAAGGTTTTCAGCGAATCGTCGGTCAACCGGCCCTCGCCTATATACGCTTTCATGATCCCGCGCGGGTCGTCCGTGCTGATGCGCCCGTATGTGAGCGGCATCGCAGGCGTGCGACCGGCCAATGCACCCCAGGTATTCTCTTCTCCCACCGACGTGCCGAGGATCGGCGCAGTGGCGATCTCGATATCCGGCAAAAACGACTTTGCCCAGTTACCGCAATGGAAAAGCACACATTTGTTATCGTCGTTGGCGTAGTTGTTGTTCCAATCCACCAACGCGCTCGGCGAACCCGAAGCCAGCTGCAATGCATACATACTTAATGTACCCGTCACATCCACTTCGCAGCCGCTGGGCATCATATCTTCGCTCATCATGCTCATACTCGTACACACATTGCAGCCGTAGTTCTGCTGCACCGACGTCCAGCATTGTATGGCCGTGGCATCCAATGCATTAGCTTCTATAAAATCACCCAGAACCACGTCCAGCTTCGCCATCTGGATCAATGCTTCGTCCGGAGTGCGTCCGCGGGAGGCATAGGAGGTGATTTTATCCAAACGTTCCTTCACTTTCAGGTCCTGCGCCGTCAGCTTGTTGGCATTGCCCAGAATCTCCGACAAATCCACCGTCACAACTGAAATGCCGTTGCGCTGCAATATTTTCTCGCTGTATCGCACCGTATTGAACCCACCCGGGCGGGCTCCGATGGCACCGATACGCACATTGCGAAGTCCTTTGGTCACCCGGCAAACCGCTACGAAATCGTTCAGGTCTTTGATGAATGAAGGATCCGTCGGATGCACCACGTGCTTGGT
Source organism: Dyadobacter sp. 50-39 (assembly GCA_001898145.1). Lineage (GTDB taxonomy): Bacteria > Bacteroidota > Bacteroidia > Cytophagales > Spirosomataceae > Dyadobacter. The sequence goes on along the minus strand of MKSR01000020.1, from coordinate 69,969 downwards.
GGTAAGGGTATACTTTATGCCGAACTGATACAGGTTGTTGCAAGCCGAAATCTTCCCGCACCATGAATCGCGGCGGCGGGCCACGTCCAGCTTGTCCAGATCATCCGGGTAGCCTTGAACGAGCACCGGCACATTCAGGTCCGCCAGTTTCAATGTCTCCGCAATGCCGCGCTCGTCGCCGAAGTTGGGCAGTACCACCAGCACGCCGATGATCTCGTCCCGGTGAGCCCGGAACAATGCGGCACATTTCTGTGCATCCTGGAACGTCTCAACGCCGCCGAGCTTGGTAGCTTCGGTATCCAGCATGATCCCACTGATATTCAGTTTTTTAAGCAAATCAACAATCTCCACACGGGCCTCGGCCACCAGCCGGTCCGGAAAGAAATCCCTGTTACCAATAATGACTCCGATACTTTTCATGTTCATGGATTATGGGGCAATAGGCTATAAGCTGTAGGCCCTATGCTTTATTCACTCATTCACTCATTCACTCATTCACTCATTCACTCATTCACTCACTCACCGTTCCACGGCGGCTCATTCCGCAATAATCAGCTCAATCTCATTATCATGAAAAAGCTGCTGATGCTTCTCCTCGATCCCGGCGTCCGTGATGATGTAATCAATCAGGGATAACGCGCCGAGGCTTGCGAATGCGCTTTTTCCTACTTTCGTCGAATCCGCCACGAGATAAGTCGTGTCTGCGGCGTCGATCATGGCCTTTTTCACCACCAGGTCGGCGATGCTCGGGTAAGTAAGCCCTGCTTTCAGCGACAATCCCGCCGTGGCGAGGAACAGCTTTTGCACATTCAGGCCTTTGAAAAAATCGGCGGCCTTCTGGCCCGTCAGCGACAAGGTAGGCGGCTTGAACTCACCCCCGGTCATGATCACTTCGATGCCCGTTTCGGCGCCGAGGATCAATGCGATGTTCAGCGCATTCGTGATCACCGTCAGGTGCTTGTTGCCACCCCTCAGCTTTTTCGCAATCTCCGTCGTGGTAGACCCCGAGTCGAGGATGATCGTATCGCCATTGGAAATGAATTCCAGGCATTTGGCGGCGATCAGCTCTTTTTTATCGAGATTTTCCTGGTTGGCGAGCGAAAAGTTGCGCACCTGGTCTTCGACATTCTTCAAAAACGCCCCGCCGTGTTCCTTGATCACCAGGCCGTCTTTTTCGAGTTTGTCCAGGTCCTGCCGGATGGTCACCTCGGTCACTTTAAAAAGCCTGGCCAGATCGATCACCTTTGCCGAGCCGTCTTCTTTTAACAGTTCAAGTATTTTTTCCCTTCTCTGATTTGCCAGCATTGTATTAACTTTTGTTTTTTACCTAAAAATAGATGGAAAAGAAACAATTCGTCACATACCGACAAAAAATAAACCCCTTCACTACCCAAATAGAAACCTTAAACTTATCAAAAGCAAATTTACGTAAATAAAAGAAAATAAAAAGAGAAAATTGAAAATAATAGTGAGTTATTGTACTACTATTTCTTTGTATAACCACAACCGTTGAATTTATGCTTGATTTTGCAATGCGAAGCACATATACACCGCCGGCCCTGTTTGCCGGCATACTGCTACTGGGTGTCAGCATGGTGGCTACTGCCCAATCCGAAAAAGAAGAAAAATTACCACCGCCTTCTGCCACCGAAGACTGGTCGTTTAAACCGCCGCTGGTGACGCCCGGCGATGCCTATGCGCAGCCGCCTTCGGACGCCATCGTGCTGTATGGAAGCACTACCGATCTCGGCAAGTGGGAGCACACCGACGGATCTCCCGTCAAATGGAAAGCCGAAACCGACGCGCTTACCATTCTCCCAAAATCGACCGACATCCGTACCAAGCAGAAATTCGGCAACATCCAGCTCCACCTCGAATGGCGCACGCCCGATCCTTCCGAAGACAAAGGCTTCAACCTCGGCAACAGCGGCGTACTCATCATGGGACTCTACGAATTGCAGATTTACGAATCATGGAACTACAACACCAAAATCTACTACAACGGCCAGGCCGGCAGCGTGTACAAGCAGCATGCCCCGCTCGTCAACGCCGCCCGCAAACCCCTCACCTGGCAGACTTACGACGTCATCTTCGAAGCGCCCGTTTTCCGCGCTGACAAAACGGTTGAAAAACCCGCCTATATGACGGTCTTTCATAATAATGTATTGATTTTAAACCATGTAGAATTGAAGGGACCGATGGTGTACCAGGGCTACCCGAAGTACCACTACCACGACCCGAAACTGCCGTTGCAGTTGCAGGAACATGGGAGTCGGGTGAGTTTCCGGAATATTTGGGTAAGGGAGTTGTAAATTAGCCCGCTTACTCACTGAAGCATGGCACTTGAGAATAAAATTTCCGTGACGGCACTAAGGTTTTACAAATTGAAGCGGTAACTTCAAATAGTAAACTAGTGGTTGTTGTTTCTCGCAGAGCTCTAAAATCATTCTGTATTGATAATCCGGAACTGGGAACGGCGCTGGATAAATGGTACAAAGAGAGCAGGAAAGCTAACTGGGCTAGTTTTGCTGCCGTCAGACAGACATTCAACGCCACAGATTCCGTAGGAAACGGTTTGTTTGTTTTTAACATCGGCGGCAACAAATGCAGGCTGGTTGCAAGGATAATTTTTAAAAAACGAACTCTCTATATTCGCTTCATCGGCACACACAAGCAGTATGATGGGTTGGATTTATCAACATTGTAGGATACGATATGGAAACTTTGCATTCAGAAGAAGAATATGAGACTGCACTTGAAGAACTCAATATCCTAATGAAAAAGGGTGAGGAAAATATATCCGATGCAGAAGCAGACAAAATAGAAGCGCTCGCGCTGGCAATTCAGGCATATGAAGATATCCATTACCCTTTTCCGATGACAAAATCAGTTCCCGAAATGGTCGAGCAAAAGCGCTTTGAACTTAATCTGACGCAAGACGGACTCGCCGATTTGCTGGGTTTAGGAAAGACAAAACTCATCCAAATTCTACGAGGCAAACGCGACCCGGACATACCGTTCCTCAAAGCAGTCTATCACAAACTAGGCATTGATCCTGGCGTTCTACTGGACAATGCATAGCATCGCGAGGGCTTGATCGCCTTCGTCGTCACATGCCTACGGCATTAAAATGCCACATCAACAAGCACCATTTCTACCAATTTTACGTCCCTAGCGGGACTTGACTTTGTCAAAATCCCGTCAGGGATGCAATATCGGTAGCAAAAACGACCACGCGGTTGTTCGAAAGTGCCGTAGGCACGCAACAACAAATACGCGGCACTACCCCTCACGCTGCCAGACCATCTAACTTCACCCTGTTTCACCTAACCAGCGGCAGCCAAACCGACATATCCCCATGCCCCCGATTCCCCCACGCATAGTACGGCACCAGCCGCACAGGAATAGTTTTAGGCGCGTCGACGGACACTTCACGATATAACTTTTTGCTCCAATCCGAATTATCCACTAGCACCGCATCACCTTGGAGGCTCATAACCGGGCTGTTTTCAATGGTTAACAATGCGGGTTTAAAGTTATTTTTAGCTGCAATGGCTACGTCGAAAATGGTTTTGCCTTTCGGTAAATCAATGGACTCTACGCAGTACACGACCGGCCCGCGCTTTACCGCTACCTGGTTGCGCGTTTCCTCCACCAATGGATTGGATTCGATCAGCTTGACGGGCATATCGAACACCAATTCAATCTTATCGCCTGACTTCCAGGCCCTGCGAAGTTCTGCATAAGAGCCGGACGCCAGTTTTGCGGTTTCCTTTTTACCATTAATCACCAAAGAAGCATTACTACACCAGCCCGGAATGCGGAAAAACAGCGATAATGCACTGCCCGGGGCTTGATCGATGGTGATGGAAACCTTACCATTCCACGGATAATCAGTGGCTTGCGTCAGCCGGAGCAGACCACCACTGACAGCCGATTGAAATGTATTTCCACCATATAAATTGAAGAAGACGCCTGCATCGGAAAGACTGTAAGCATACTGGCTCACTTCCGCCACGGTGCGGACGGTATTCGGCGGGCAGCAGTTCGATTTGGAGATGTAAGCTTGCCGGTCCTTCTCCCAGCGTTGCTTGAACGGCAACGCGTCGGAATAGGCTAATGGATTAGTATATAGAAACTTATCACCTTTTAGATTAATACCCGAGAGCACGCTGTTATATAAGGCAAGCTCCACGATGTCGGCGTATTTGGCATCTCCGGTGATTTGAAGCATGCGCCAGTTCCAGAGGACATTGCCAATGTTGGCACAGGTTTCATTGTGCGCGGTAAAGTTGGGAAGCTGGTAATCGCGACCATAGGCCTGGTGGATCTTCTGCACTTCATCGGGTTTGTAGGAAGTTCCGTCAGGCGAAACGCCGTCGTAAAGGGCGCCGCATCCGCCGGTAACGTACATTTTATGCTGGGTAACGTCATCCCACATCGTATGCAGCTGCGCGAGGAGCGCTTCGTCTCCCGTCTCCGCATACACATCCGCAACGCCCGCATACAGGTAATTGGCGCGCACGGCGTGGCCCATTACTTTGGTCTGTTTCAGGAACGGGATACGGTCCTGATTGTCGTCGGTGCCTTCGGTGGCCCCTTTGATGGCAATGAGATGCTTCACGAGCGTGAGGTATTTTTCGTCGTGGGTGGTGCGGTAAAGCTCCGAAAGTCCCATATAATGCGCCGGACAAATGGCATTACGGCTTTGCTCGGGCGTAGCAACATTATAAAAGGTGATCAGAAAATCGGCGGCCTTTTTGGCGACGTCCAGCATGCTCGTCTTGCCGGTGGCACGGTAATGCACGCAGGCTGCCGTCATCAAATGCCCAAAATTATAGGCCTCGAAACTGAGACGGTCGGCGAACATCTTGCCTTCCCCGTGCTGCTTCTGCTCGATAATAGCCTTGGTATAAATGTACCCGTCCGCGCGTTGCGCTTTGGCGATCACGGCGATGGTTTTGTCCATGAGCTCGTCCAGTTTCGGGTCCCTGGTGGCGGCGTAAAGGCTTGCCACGGCTTCGAATGTTTTGTAAAAATCCCCGTCGTGAAACGAAGGGCCTTTAAAATTGCCTTGTTCCAGGCCCGCCGCGATCTCGAAATTACGGAACGAATGGCTGAGGTTCGGATCGGTGTAGGTTTTCCATAGCTGCGGCACCATCGTTTCGCGGCATACTTTGAAACGGTCGGCCCAGAAACCCTGTGTCCACTGCACGGCGGCCATATCGGTACCGCGCAGTTTGGCAAATTTGCTTTGTGAAGTGTTTACAAGCGCCTTTTCCTGTGCAAAAGCGTTGAGCGAAAGGCCCAGCGAAAGCGCCATAATGGTTTTAGTGGTTTTCATATTTTTAGAAAGCGGCCATGCATTTTGAGCAATAACCGGCATTAAAATGACTTGGTAATCAGATAATCAATTTGATAAACGGCTTCCCGGTCTTGGACTCCGCCATTCGGCAGGTCGTACATCTGGTCGGTGGGCGTATCGGCATCCGGAAACCGACGGGTATCGCCCGTGCGGAATGCAATGCGGCTTACAGCTTCCAGCGGAGCGAAAAGTACTCCCGTACCCACCTGCTTGCCGTTCACCACGACGGTGTAAAGCCGCGTCACGGTATTGGCCTGTACTTTAATGTCGTAGCGTTTTCCTTGCTGATATGGCAGCAGCGTTTTGTTGCGATACCCTGCTTTCAACCGGAACACGCCCGTCGAATCAAAAGACAAACGAATGCCCGGCGTACCCTTTGCGTCGAGAAATTCAATATCGAGCAAACCGGTGTCGTCCTGGCTTGGTGTGACCGAGAATTCGGCGATCAGCTTTTGGGTCGCCGGGATCACACGCTCTACCCGGGCATAGTCGAAATGGTCGGCGTCTTTGATCAGCAGTGCCTTGCCATTCTGCCCTTTACCGATACCGACCGGCGCTTGCAGCGGACTATAAATGTTCCAGTCGTTCAACTCTTTACCTTCCGGCATCTGCGCAAAACGGTCGGCGGCGTGCTTTTCGGCCCTGTCACGTACGGGCACGGGTATTTCCGAGACCCAGATGTCCTCTTTGTTCATGCTGTAAGTCACCCAGAGATTGCCGTCGGGCGGCGTACCGTCGCCTTCGGAAATGCCTCGAACATATTGCGGGCCATAAGACTTATAGTTGCCGCCATACCGCATCGAAGTGATCTCGCCGTTCACAAGCAGCAGGTTTTTGTAATTCAACCCATCGTCACTGACTGAAACCGCGAGCGGCCAGCGGAATTCGGATGGATTGTAAACCGTCGCATATTTACCATCGGACGTCTTCTGCCCCCATATTTTGGCATTGCTATTCACGAAACCCGGCGCCCGTTTAGGGTTGTACAGCCACGTTTTGCCTTCATTTTTACTGATACTGGTCAATGCATTCTTCCAAAGGCCCACCACCCGGCCATCCGGCAAGTGATAGTAGCTAAGCGCCTTGTATTCTCCTTTCAAACTGATCAGCGGATCGTTACGATCGGCCTCCTCGACCCATTGCTGCGTTACCAGTTTATTGCCCAGCAGCTCATCACAAGCTTCAATGAAGCCCTTGTCCTTGCTTTCGGTATACATCGGATAGTCCGAAGGCTGTTTCCAGGAAGCATTATGCCTGATGAAATAGATCGGGCCGAAGGTTCCATCCTTTTTGATCTCCCTTACCACCCTACCGATCCCGTGGCCGTCGTTCGGATCGTCTTTCGCGTCCAGTACCATGCCGAAATAGGCCAATGTGAGCAGCCGGCCGGTTTTGGATGTGTAAAAACCCATGCGCTGGTGCATCACCGCATACAAATCTTTGGCCACGCCCGGATGCCCCTCCTTCCGGGTACCGTCGGGAATTTTGTAAGGCGGGAATATCGCCACAGGCCTGGTCCAGGTTTTACCATCCTTAGAGGTCTGCAAAAGCGTTTGTCCGGGCGGAATGTGCTCTCCTACCGGATTGCTGAGGTAATTCAGATAAAATGTACCATTCCAGTACGCCAGCATCGGCGCGTGGTTATAGGTCCAGGTGATAGCCGAATCCCTGCTCGCATCGGTCCGGTTGGCACGCAACGTCTGGTACGAATGCACGCCGATAGCCGGGCTCAGCTGGCCGTGATGGTAATCGACATTCACGAGTGTTTTGCCCGTATAGCGGATCGTATCCTGCGCATTGGCCGCGCCCACTGCCAGGCATAGGGCCAGCATTCCTGTCAATTCTTTTTGCATAGCGTTATTTTTCCAACACCAAAACCCAATCGTTCCCGTTTCTAACCTCCCCGGGCGGGTTAAATGTTTTAACTCCTCTGTTTTCAACTTTTCCTAAAACTTTTGTTTCGCCGGTGCGCGGGTCATACCAGCTGGCATTCACTTTGGAACCGCCTATTTTACCCATATTGACTTTCATCTGCCTGCCATTCCAGGTGTAGATCAATGCATAATCTCTCCCGCGTGTGGCCAGCAAGCGATCATACCGCTCCCCGTTTTCAGCAATCAGCGACTGGTCCGGCACACGTTCAAAATAGGGCTTCGAGAGCATCAGGTTTTTCAAATGCATCATCTGGCCCGCGCCGGGATCATGAATAGCCTCCTCCCAGGATGGCAGTTTGGGGTCCCGCGCGTAGCGCATCTGCATCACCCCGTTGTTCCCGTACGTGAACCCGCACGCACCCGCAAACACCGACCAGTAAGCATACCGCCGCACATCGTCGGCCGTCCACACAGGCAATGTCTTGTCGTGCAGGCCGTGCCAGATGTTTTCGTAAGACGGCTCGCCGTCCAGCACCGGTTTCACCGGCGTACGCGCATAGTCGGCTTCGACGTAGCGCCAGTTGTCCTCGCCATACCGAAGATCTTTGGCTTCATGATCCTGAGCATAAGTGCGGTGCCCCGACTGGAACATATTGAAATCCAGCCACGAGCTATCGTGAAACCATTTCGAAGACTGCATTCTGCCAAACGGATGAAAAGTAATGAGGTGACCGGCGTCTTCGGCCCGCAATGTGGTACCTATCGCCTCCCATACCTCCGGAACAACATCGCCCTGAATGTCCCCGCCATTGAGCCAGACGATATTCGGCCGGCCACGGTAGCGACGGGCCAGAAACTGTGCATAGGCCTTCGCCTGCCCAGCACTGGTGCGCCCGTTCTTCACCGCATTTCCCCAAATGGGCACCATCCCGAGTTTAATACCCTTTTCGGCCGCCTTCCCGACGACGTAATCGACATGGTCCCAGTAGTCGTATGCCTCCGGATTTTCAAAAGCATTGCCCTCTGTCACCTTCGGCCTGCTCAGATCATGGTTGCTCAACGCCGAATCGCCATACACATTTACCGTACGCAATGCCTGCACTACCATTACCTGTACCACATTGAAGCCCTTTTGCTGCCGGTCCGTCAGGTAGCGATCCGCCTCCTCGCGGGTCAGCCGGTTGAAAAGCAGCCAACCCGTGTCGGCCAGCCAGAAGAAGGGCTTCCCCTCCTCGTCCGTAAAAAACCGTCTGTTTTCCGAAATTTTGAGCTGCTGGCTATAAACAGGCATTGTGCCGGCGATAAAACCGGCACAAAGAAGTGCTAATAGTTTACGATTCATTAGTCTGAGCATTCTAATACCCTGCATTCTGCGTGATTCTGGCATTCTGGTCCCGGACAATGTTCGGGATCGGGAACACCAGCTTATTCTGGGTTACGGGCTTGCCCTTTGCGGTGAGGATATCGATCACCCGATTGGTCCTTTTCAAATCGAACCAGCGATGGAATTCGAACGCGAGTTCTACGCGGCGCTCGTGCTCGACGGCCAGCGCTACCGTGTTGTACTTCGCCGGGTAACCGGCTTCCCCGTACAATGGCAATCCGGCCCGTTTGCGCACCTGGTTGAGGTAAACTGGATCGCCCGTAGCCTCGGAAAGCAGGAGCAGCAGGTCGGCATAGCGCAGTACCATGAAATTATTATTGGCCGCGATGTTCTGGTTGATCAGCGGCGCGGTTTTATCCTGCCATTTTTTAGGAAATTTGGCCTTGGTAAAGTTGCCTTTGGCGTCCGTAAATCCCGTGTCGATTGAAGCTTCGCGGCGGCCGTCGCCCTTTTCGTACTCATTCCAGATATCCTCCACCACCTGGTTCATACCCGCACCGTAGAAGCCCAGTGCATTGGAATTGGGGAAGAATTCGAGGTAATAATTACTGTAAGGTGCTGTCGCCGAGCCGCCCAGATACTGAATTTCAAAGATCGACTCCTTGGTATTCTTTGTTTTTGGGTCCCAAAGCGATGCGTATGACGGCACAAGGTCGTATTGCTTGCTATCGTAAACCTCTTTGAGCTCCTTCACGCCGTTGGCTTTGTCGCCCATCGCGAGGTATACTTTTCCAAGCAGCGTCTGCGCGGCACCTTTGGTTGCCCGTCCGGAGATGGTCGATGTGGCGGGTAGTTTGGATTTGGCCTCCGCCAGGTCTTTCGTGATTTGCGCGTAGACCTCCGTCACCGGTGTGCGCAGAATGTCGTAGGCTTCGGCGGCGCTCACAGGGCGGGTTACCAGTGGCACATCGCCCCATAGCTGCACCATATTATAGTAGTACAGCGAGCGCAGGAAAAGCATTTCACCCTGCGTTTGCGCCTTATAGGTCGCGTCGAGATCCGCATTCTGGATTTTGTCGAGAATGATGTTCAGGTTGTAGATCGACCGGTAAAAGTCCTGCCAGAACTGGTATACCATCGTGTTGGCCGGCGCGAGCGTGTAGTCGCGAAATTGCCATTTGTCAGCCTGGTTACCGGAAATATTGAAGATCGTGACATTATCCGACATCAGCTCACCCGCGTAAGAAACGGGGCCTTGCGGGTGGTACACGGTGTAAAGCGTGTTGTACGCCGCGTTGGTGGCGATGTCGAAATCCGACTTGGTTTTGTAAAAATTCTCCGCGCTCGGGTTGGATACCGGTGCCAGTTCCAGAAATGAGTCCTTGCAGCTCCAAGTGCTTGCAATGAGCGCCGCCAGGGCTATGGATTTGATATATTTTTTCATTTTCTTCTTTTTTAGCCACGAAGGCATTCGCGTACTTTTCGCGGTGCGCTGCTGCGATGTCTTCGTGGCATTAAAACCTTAAAAATCAGCCTTAATCCCAACAGTGATCACCCGCGGCAACGGATAGGACCCATAATCTACTCCCTGAAATGCCCCGGGAACGGGTGCATTGCCGCTGCTGTACGAGCTCGAAGTCTCCATGCTCGAAGAATAGGACGTTGTTCCGTAAGTCGTATTCTCGGGGTCATAGCCAATGTATTTGCTCCACAAATGCACGTTCTCCGCATTCACATACACCCGCGCGCCGCTCACTTTCAACTTGGAAACCCATTTGGCCGGTAGCGAGTACGATATGCGCACGTTACGCAGGCGCACGAACGAAGCGTCCTCGACCCAGTAAGAAGAAAACTGCTTCTGCAACCCGAGGTAGTTCACCGACGGTTTGAAATGCCGGCCATCGCCCGGATTGCTCTCCGATCGCCAGTAGTTGTACATATCGGCAAAAAAGTTGCGGCCATTGTCCCAGGTACCGAGGTAACGGACATTGTTGTTGGCAATCTCTCCGCCGAACGAGCCCTGGAAGAGGAACGACAGTTCAAAGCCTTTGTAGCCCACCGTGTTGGTGATACCGCCGATAAAATTCGGCTGGTAGTTGCCCAGGATCGTGCGGTCCGCATCGCTGATCTTCCCATCGCCATTCACGTCACGCACTTTCGGGTCGCCCGGCGTAGTGCTCGCATGGTGCGGGTAAGCGTCGACTTCCGCCTGGTTTTTAAAAACCCCGTCGAAAATGTAGCCGTAGAAGTTCGAAACAGGCTGGCCTACTTCGGTACGCACGGTCACGACGTTATCGACATACTGGATCGGTGCGTTGCCCGGGCCGAGTTGAAGTACCTTATTCCGGTTCCTGGAAATGTTGAAATCAGTAGTCCAGGTGAATGCGCCCGTGAGGTTTTTGGTTGAAATATTCAATTCTACACCGCGGTTACGCATTTTGCCGATATTGGTCAGCTGGGTCGAGAAACCGGTAATGTCCGGCACCGGCACAAACAGCAGCATGTCGCGGGTGAGCGAGTTGTAATATTCCGCAGAAAGATTGATGCGGTTATTGAAGAGGCCCAGGTCCACACCTACGTTGAACTGATTGGTCTTCTCCCATTTCAGATTGGGGTTTGCAAGGCTGCTAACCTTCAATCCATTGGCCAGGTTCGAACCATTCACATACTGCGCCGCAGCCAACAGGCTGATTGCCCCGTAGTTCGGGATCTGGTTGTTGCCGGTCACACCGTAGCTAGCCCGGAGTTTCAGATTGTTCACCGCGGTGGCCCCGGCCATAAACGCTTCATCGGAAATCAACCAACCCGCTGAAACAGACGGAAAATAACCCCATTTGTTATTCTCCCCGAAGCGCGACATGCCATCGCGGCGCAGCGCACCCGTGAGAAAATAGCGGTTTTTGAAATTATACTGAACCCGCGCGAGGTACGATAACAGCGACCATTCACTGGCTGTCGTATTCCCCGCCGTCACCGTGCCCGCATTGAGCGTGTGCACGAGGTCATTCGGGAAGTTATTGGCTGCCACGTACATTGTTTCGTCGCGCTGCTTCTGGCTGGTGTAGCCCAGCAGCCCGGTGAATGCATGCTCTCCGAACTTCTTATCATACGTCAATGTATTCTCGCTCAGCCAGTTCAGCATGTATGCGTCGCTTGCATTGCCCTGTGCTGCCAGCACGGCGGAGTAGCCATATTTCTGCTTGTCATTCCAGTAAAAATTGCTGCGCATGTTGTACAGGTTGCCGCTCAGGCTGGTACGGAACCGCAGGCCGTCGGTGAGTTCATATTCCAGGTAGCCCGTCGCCAGCGTGTTGAAGGACTTCCGCCCCTTGTCCACCTCGCGGGTAAGCGAGTAGGGATGCCAGAGGTTCATATCGGCATATTGCGTAAACCGGAACCAGGTCGAGTTCGGGTCGCGGAAGCCCAGGTTGCCGTTTTCGTTGTAAACCGGGAAAATAGGGTCGCTTTGCAAACCAAGGCTGATCACATCGCTTTTGCCCTGCGTTCCCTCCGTGCGATCGAAAATGGAGGTTATACCAATGTTCAATCCCGCGCTGAGGCGTTTCGAGATCTGTGTTTTCAGGTTCGAACGAAGTGAGAGACGTTTGTAATAGTTGGCGTCGAGCACCGCTGTTTGGTCCAGGTAAGCGCCCGAGAACATATACTGCGTCTTTTCGGTGCCTCCCGCCACGGTCACCTGCGCATTGAACGAAGGCGCGGTCCGGAACATCACGTCCTGCCAGTCGGTACCTTTTCCGAATTGCTGCGGATTGGTGGTGAAATCCTCCGGAATGCGCAATGTGGCTGGCCGGGCACTGTTCGGATCGTTGGCTTTTCCGCCCTGGGCCGTCCATGCGTTGTTTTTAGCATCGATATAAGTTTCGATATACTGCTGCGCGTCCATCATTTTCACGCGGCGCGTTACTTTCTGAGAACCGTATTCGACATTGGCACTCACATTCACTTTACCCGGCTTACCGGTTTTGGTGGTAACGATAATTACCCCGCTCGATCCGCGCGAACCGTAAATCGCTGCCGATGAAGCATCTTTCAATACTTCGATGGACTCGATATCCTGCGGGTTGATCAGGTTCAGGTTAAAATTTTCCAGCGGCACGCCGTCCACGACGATCAGCGGACTGGTACCAGCGGTAATGGAGCTGATCCCCCGGATTTTGATCACCGGCGAAGCCCCCGGTGCTCCCTGCGATTGCGATATGTTGACGCCGGGCAACGTCCCTGCCAGCGACTGACTGACGTTACTGAATGAACGGTCCTTGAATTTGTCGTAGTTCACCGAAATCACGGCGCCGGTCACCGCCCGCTTGCTCTGCGTTCCGTAACCAACCACTACCACCTCTTCCAGCGATTTGTTTTCGGGCACAAGCCTCACGCCGATGTCGGCACGCGCACCGACTGTTTCTTCCACAGATTTGTAACCTACAAAGCTGAATACCAGCACCGTAGCCTGATCAGGCACTTCGATCTGGAACGCACCGTCCGAATTGGTGGTGGTTCCGCGCTGCGTGCCCTTGATCACGACGCTCACACCCGGAAGCGGGTCGGCATCGCTCACACCCGTTACCCTGCCCTTCACGGACAGCGTCTGCGCATGGACGGCCGGGGTTACCAGCAGGCATACCAGAATGATGCGTAAGAGTTGTTTCATAAACATTTCAAACGATTAGGGAAGTAGTGATTTTCTTTTTTTTTCTTTTATATTCTAATTTTTACGAAAAGTAGGAACAATTTTATTTTAAAAAAAACATTTATAAATATTTTCTATCTTATTTTTATAAAAAATTGTTAAAAACCAGTTTTTGTCACTGAATGACGCGTAAACCAGCCAGTAAATAGCCTTTAAATCGAATTAAAAAGCACTACATTCGTAAGCATAAAATAGATTACCAGGAAATAAATGGAAAGAATTACCGCACGGTACTACATTGAGACGCCCTATGCATTGGACAAAACGGCAGCAGTACTGGCCGGAGAGCAATCGTCCGGGACGTTCGTAGCCGTACCAGGCGAAACCGAAGAACTCAAAAATCGGTTTGCCGCCCGCGTGGAGCACATTGAGCCGCTGGAAACGGTTTCAGAACCGGCAATGCCCGGTGCCGCGTCGCCGGATGGCCTTTACCGCCGGGCATTGGTGGAAGTATCGTGGTCGGTTGAAAATTTTGGCCATAACCTCCCTACCCTTGTATCGACCTTACAGGGAAACCTTTACGAAATCACGCAGTTTACAGGGCTGAAACTGATGGACATTCATTTTCCCGCGTCATATGCGGCCGCATACCGCGGCCCGCAGTTCGGCATCGAAGGGTGCCGGTCGCTTACCAACGTCGCCACCGGACGTCCGCTCATCGGCACTATTATCAAGCCCAGCGTTGGCCTCACACCTGCCCAAACAGCCGAAATAGTCGGGACGCTTGCGCAGGCGGGCATCGACTTCATCAAGGACGACGAACTCATGGCGTCCACAGCCAATTCCCACTTTGAGGAACGTGTGCATGCCGTGATGGAGGTGATCAACCGCCACGCTGACCGGACGGGCAAAAAAGTCATGTACGCGTTCAATATCAGCGATGAAATGGACCCCATGCTCCGGAAATATGAACACATCGTGCGATCGGGCGGGAGTTGCGCGATGATCAGCCTCAACAGCGTTGGCCTGGCAGGCTCCAAGCGTATCTGTGACCTCGGGGAGCTCGCCATTCACGGCCACCGCAATGGCTGGGGTATGCTGAACCGCCACCCGCTGCTGGGAATCGAATTTCCGGCATACCAGAAACTTTGGAGACTTGCGGGGGTCGACCAGCTGCATGTCAATGGAATTCAGAACAAATTCTGGGAATCGGACGATTCGGTGGTACGGTCTATCGCCTCATGCCTCGATCCCGCGCCGCTGGATAAGCCCGTTTTGCCGGTGGTTTCTTCGGGTCAATGGGGCGGACAGGCATTCGAAACCTACCGGCGTACCTCAACCACCGACTTGCTCTACATGGCCGGAGGAGGCATTATGGCGCATCCCGGCGGAGCTGCGGCAGGCGTTACCGCATTGCAGCAAGCCTGGCAAGCTGCGGTGAACGGCCTCACACTCCACGATGCGGCAAGGCAATATCCGGAGTTTGCGCAATCCGTTGAAAAGTTTGGAAAACTGCAATTCGACCGCGCATGACCCCAAACGACCTGCTGCTGGCATTCTACGGCGACGATTTCACCGGTTCCACCGACGTCCTGGAAATTCTCGAACGAGCGGGAATCCGCACTGCCCTGTTCATTGAGCCTCCGACCGCTGACGATCTGGCACGCTTCCCGCACATACGCGCATTCGGGATCGCGGGTATGACGCGGGCCATGACGCCCGCCCAAATGGAGACGGCACTCCGGCCCGCATTCGAAATGCTCAAAAATACGGGCGCGCGGCATATTCATTACAAAGTATGCTCCACGTTCGATTCGTCCCATGCGATCGGCAGCATTGGCAAGGCCATAGACATTGGTGCAGAGGTATTTGACCCCAAATTCATATCCCTGGTCGTAGCAGCGCCTTCCCTAGGACGCTATTGCGCATTCGGGAACCTGTTTGCCCGGATGGGTATCGGCAGTAATGGACACATCCACCGCCTCGACCGCCACCCGAGCATGAGCAAACACCCGACCACGCCAGCCGACGAGAGCGATCTGCGGCTGCATTTGAGCAAGCAGACTCAAAAATCATGCGGGCTGATTGATATTTTACAAATAGAAAAGCCGCATGAAGAAACGGCCGCATCGCTCGCAAGCATTTTCAAAGAAAACGACATTGTTCTTTTCGACGCACTTTACGAACACCAGATGCCCGGTATCGGCGCACTGATCGACCCGTACGGAAACCGCGAATCTCCGCACTTTTCAGTAGGCTCATCCGGGGTAGAAATGGCCCTGACCGGCCTCTGGAATGCAGAAGGGATCACCCAAAAGCGTACGCAATGGCCCAAACCCGGCAATGCTTCACCCTTACTGGTAGTTTCCGGCAGCTGTTCCCCTGTCACCGCCCGGCAAATCGACTACGCATTAGCCCACGGCTTCGAAGAGATCACGCTCGACACACCCGCTATCGCGGCAGGAACGCATGATACGGCCTTTTTGAGTGAAGTCGAAAAGGCCGTCCGACTCATCAAAAATGGCAAAAACACCATCATCCACACCGCGCGAAGCACACAGGACGAGCGATTTATCGAGGCAAACAACATACTTAAAAACAAGGGTTTATCATCCATTGAAATCCAAAGCCTCACTTCCTCCCTCTACGGCCACGTGCTGGGTCAAATTGCCCGGCAGGTAATTGCCACCATCCCCGTCCAGCGCCTTATCATCGCCGGCGGCGACACTTCGGGCGTGGTAGCACGGGCGCTCGGTATCAAAGCTGTCGAAATGATCGCCCCGCTGTTCCCCGGCGCGCCACTTTGCCGCGCATTCGCACCTGAGTCGCCTGCGGATGGGTTGGAAGTTAATTTTAAAGGTGGGCAGGTTGGCGGGGAGGAATATTTTGAAGTGGCTGCGAATGGCAGATAGATCTGCGGCCAGTCCTCCGCAATCAATCGGATAATAATCCAGGCGAGCAACTGAATAAACGACCCCATGAAATGTCGTCCGGGTTTTACATTTTCCTGTAAATTAAAACCCCGCTCTATTAATGCACGACAGTCAGCAACGGATCGACATTAACCTTCAGATAAGGTTTGGAAAACCGTGTGTTCGAGGAACAAGAATCACTGTAACCGACATTTCTAGTCGGATGGAATGTGGTATGACGGTCGAGCAAATTATTCGAGATTTCCCGCCATTACAGCACGAAGACATTGTTGCAGCTCTTGAATTTTGCAGCAAAATAGAACCCTGACTGTGAATGTTTACACATGACAAACTCTAAAAAGCTCAATCGTGACGATTCCCTTACGGTCAAAGAAAAGGGCCAAGCCGTCGTCCGGATCGGTCTGTTGGTAACGCTGTATTTCCGTGGCGCGCACGAAAACGATGTGCGCCAGAACATCATGACGTTGCTCGCTGACTACCTCCGACAATGTGGCGACCGGCTCCGATGGACGACTATTCCGCCGAAATTCACATGGGCCAGGGTAAAGGGTAATTTGCTAACGGAGTTCCGGGAGCGTTTGTTTTCGACGCCGGCCGATGCTTCTTGGGAGTTCATTGCACACGGGGGAGCGGTACACGGCGAAGCAAGTGATTATCGTGTGGAGGCTCTTGGCTTGGCTGAATGGAAGGATCGTATCGAACATTTGAGTTATTTCACCGCCTTGTTCCCTATCGATTTTTTCCCTGACAATCAAGAAGATAGTTTCGTCGCAACGGTTGCGCGTTGGGTCCGCGAGGTGAAACCGATCCATGGTTATGGTGGGTTGGCGATCATCGAATCCCTGGCGAATGCAACGCGGGAGCGCCATGAGCAAACGGTATTCTCAATTGCTCAGCAGTTCCCGGGCTTGGAGGTGGACTACCCAACCGTTCATTCTATGAATTGTGCGAAAGGAATCAAGGGCATAAACTGGCTGACCATACTGAGTGAGCCTTTTGTTGCCCAACTCGGTGGCATTTCCACTTTGCAGACACACTTTGGTGACCAATTCACGATTTACCCCTATTCGGGCGGCGTTATTATCCAGGCGGGTCCTCAACCTCAGATGGGGAGCGGAAATGAATGTCCAGACCTGTACATAAAACTCAATACAATCCTCAGGCCCATTCGAGCATCCAACGGCCATCCGTTCCACCACTACGGCGCCAATCGCTTCGACTTGGATCGATCCAACGAATGGCTTCAACGATTCGACAGGTAGTAATAAAACAAAGCCACAGTCTTACTGACGTTTGCGCAAATTCGCAGACCCCCATCATTTTGTACCGCGTCCGTCAAGATTTAAAATATATCACACGCTGAATCCAATTACCTCTCACCAGGACTATACCTCGATAGTATCTCAGTTACCGATCCTATCCCACGACTGTTACATGCCTACGGCATTTACGAACTATTGCTGATCTATATTTCTACCAATACTACATCGCTTACGCGATTTAGCATTTTGCTTGGATAGTGACAGCAGGCACGTAACATTGGTAGAAGCATCATGCTTCCTCACTTCCCTTGAAATCCCGGAGGGATGTAACAGCAATAATCCGGCTATCAGCCTCCCGCTTCCGCCAATAATTAGCCAAAATCGACCCGGAAATATTCATCCATGGGCTGAAAACAGCGGCAGCAAGCCCCACAGTGCCCAGTTTCCCCATCGTACCGGCCAGTCCCGAGGCCATTCCTCCGTTCTGCAAACCTACTTCAAACGCCATGGTCCGGGCAGAGGCCTTATCCAAACCGAGCAGCCTGCTTAGCCAATAACCAAAGAAATACCCCGCCGAATTGTGCACGACCGATACGAAAAAGAGCAAAAATCCGACCTGCATCAGGTTATCGCGGCCGGCAGCGGTGGTGACGGTCGTGAAATAAACAATGCCAAACATCGAAACATAGGGCATGTACCGATCGAGATTTCGAAATGACAGGGTGATCATATGGTACATCAACCCGACCAGTACCGCGCCGGCAAAGAACGACAACACTTCCAGCGATTGCAATACCGTTTCCGAAACAACCCCGGAGAGCCACGACCACAAGCCTAACAGCAAAGCGCCAAGCCACGCCAGACAAACTGACGCTATACTATAAACGTTTCTCTTTCCCGGCGGCGATGCCGTTTTCAAAAAGTCATGGATCAAGGCGGCGCCGATGGGGACAATGACGATCTTGATAATCTCCATCATCATGTCCAGGAAACGGATTTGAATGAGCGTTCCGGCCAGGATTTTCATCAGAAAGGGTGTAAGGAAAGGCGCCGCCAGTGTAGTCATAGCGGTGACGGCCACGGAAAGTACCAAATTCGCACGGGCGATGTAAACCATTACATTGGAAGCCAAACCGCTTGAACAAGAACCCAACAGAATGATCCCCGCCGCGATTTCCGGATCAAAATGAAAGATCTTAGTTAATGCAAAACCAGTGAGCGGCATAATGGTAAAATGACTGCATAGCCCCACCAAAACTCCTTTGCCGGAGGTGGCTAACTCCGAAAAGTCGCGCAGGCTCATTTGAATACCCATACCAAACATCACAAACTGTACCACAATGAGAATGAGCCACTTGTTGCGGAGATCAAAATCGCCGATGTGCAAAAAAGATTGCGGGTAAGTCATTCCTGCCACAACGGCCGCTGCGATCCAGGCGGTGTATTGGTATCCCCGCAAAGACGGAACCGCGCCAATGCCCACAGCCCAGCCAATCGCCGTCCCGAGTGCTGCTGCCCTGAAAAGCTCGTCGACCTGTGTCAACCAGCCAAAGACTGCCATCACCACACCGATCCCCGCCAGAGCAAGGAACATTTTCCTGATTATCAACATCATAACCCCTTATTGAACACGGACGCAAGATAGCGGACTGCCTCAGGCGGGCTGGCAATAATGGGGACCGTTTTCTCGGCTTCCGGTAATGTATCCACTACCCGTGCCATAGATGCCTGCGCGAGCAGGATCACATCCACCTGTGCAGACAGTTCGCGCAATGCCTGCGCTACCATCTGGTCGTGCAGGCCCGGATTTCCTCCCATAAGCGCGTCAAATGCCCCTTCGCAGAGTTTACTGGTCAGCTGAATTTCTTTGCCGGCGACCTGCGCACGGCGCCTCACGAGGTCCACAGTAGGTTCGAGCGTAGTGGGCAAGGTCGCTACCACGCCAATCCTCGTTCCTTTCGAAACGGCCAGGTCGGCCATCGGCTGGTCGACGCGAAGCACGGGAACGGACGAAAGCGCCGCCGCTGCTTCCACAGCCCTTCCGATGGACGAACAGGTTACCAAAATACGATCCGCCCCGGCTGCTTCTGCCGAGGCTACGTAGTCCACCACACGACGTGCCGTACCGGGCGCAAGTTTGCCTTTGGCGATCACATCCTTGATCAGGCTGTCGTCGACAATATTGAATACATTTATGCCCGGCAGATGTTCGCTGCACAGTTGCTGGAAGATCGGCACAAGCGTAGCCGAAGTGTGAATCAGGCCTAGGGTCACTGGTTTCATGAATGCATCGTAGGAAAAGCTAATAGCAGTCTTCGCGGTGAAAGAATACGAATTTTACTTTCGTTTATATTCTAATTGTTTCGAAATTTAAGCAAATACATGCGATTTACAAAACAAAACCACAAAAAAAGACCGGATATGATCCGGTCTTTTTAATCCTTTACTATCTATGTTAACCAATCAAAATCTTAATCATTCCCGATATTCCTTGATCCGCAGCGCCAGGTATGGGGCAACCGGCAAGCGGATCGAGGTCCTATTTTTGTCATAAATCCGATAGTCGGCCGCCTCGGCGATTTCGAAAACCTCCGGGCGCTCGTCGACGGTCATATTCCACGTATCAATAACCTCTACTTTGAACTTCCGTCCGGCCTTGGGCCCGCCCTTCCGCGGTAGACTGAATTCCCATTCGGATTGCATATTTTTTCCGAAGTAAACCAGGTAATAACTGCTATCCGCGCGCGACGTATGGTGGTCCTTCCACGGATCCGACAACTCCAATGGCCCCGGCGCAGCTTCCAATATCTTTCTCAGAAAACCGATCCGGGCAGGACTGCTGCCGATAAGCCGGCCTCCTTTCGCCCAAAAAATCGTATCGCCGGCATTTTTATAAGTTTCTCCGTGCGTCACATAGGTACCTGCGATAACTCCTTGCCAGAATGCCTCTGTCATTTCCTCACCGCTCAAATGCCCCCAACGCTGCTGCAAATCACCTTCGTAGCACACTTCATCATACACCATCGGCCTGAAAAATACATCTCTGAGCAATGTGGCACGACCAAAATCCTCGACAGCAGAGCCGTTCTGGATACTCACGTGTGTAAACTCCGGCTTCCAGTTATCATAGTAAACACTCCCGTTATGGATTGAACACAGATGCCCGTACGGATCCGCACTCACCACTGCCTTGGTATAAATGTCCCAGTCGGCCCGCGGCTTGGTCTTTACATAATCGAATTCGTTGGCCATCGACCACCACACGTTACGGAACGAGGCCAGGCGCGCCGTCAGGTAACGGATGTATTTGAGATCGTTGTCCTTACCAAGACTGTCAAAGCCCCAGTGACCCTTATCGTATGGATGTAAAATGATCACGTCGGCCTCAATTCCAAGTTTTTTCAAATCGTCGATCCGCTTTTCCAGATGCTGAAAAAACGAAGGCTCGAACCGGGAGAAATCCCATTCGAACTTTGGCTTCCCTTTCGCATCCTTAGTTTCCGATTTTTTTACATATGGGTAAAATGGCGGTTCATTTTCGACACGCGAGTAATATTTTGGGAAAACACACATCCTCACCTTGTTGAACGGTGCATTTTCGAGTGTTTTGAGCGTGATTTCTTCCAATCCTTCGGGCTGATGAGTCCACGCATACAACGTGGTTCCAAAAGGATAGTAGCGTTTGCCATCGGCATACTTAAAATGATACGTATCCGCTACCTGCACAGGCCCGTGATTATCCTTACCTGGCTCTACGCAGCTGAATGAACCGGTTTTACCATTGAGCGATTTGCTGTTGCTGAATGTTTTGTATTTCCACTCACCCGTCTTCCGGGGCATGAACCGCACCTTATACTGACCGTTTCCATCGTAAAACCCATCTACCCTGACCTTCTCTACACCGTTTGAAAACTCAGCCGAAAAACTGACATCTGCAAACGGATTCCCAGCCTGGGGCCCCGGGAGCACCACTTCGAACCGCTCCCACCGCTCGATGCGATCTTGCGCGGATACCGGAACGGCGAGAAAAACAAGGGCAACAATTATCAAAAAGTACTTCATGATCAATTCGTTATCAAAACCTGAGGCACTACCGCAAGCGCTTCCTGCCAGCCGCTATAAGCGGCCTTTACTGCGTTATCATTTCCGGCAGGCAACACTGATAAATGGTTTTCACTCAATTTTTTCAAATAGTCAATATCTGGATAAACACCTGAATATAAACCAGATAAATATGCGGCACCCAAAGCGGAAACTTCCGGAAATCCGAGATTAACGACCGGTTTTTCCAGCAAATCGGCGAGCGTTTGTACGACGAAATTATTGGAGGTTAACCCTCCGTCAATTTTTAATTCCTGCAAGGCGATACCCGTATCCGATTCCATCGCAACGATTACATCCTTGACCTGAAAAGGAATCGATTCCAGCGCCGCACGCACAATGTGGTTCTTGTTGGAATGGAATGTCAGGCCGGTAATCGAAGCCTTCCGGCTCATATCCCAGTGTGGGGCACCCAGGCCGCTGAACGCAGGTACCAGGTAAACGCCGCCGCTATCCTTTACCGACCGCGCCATTGCCTCCGTTTCTTTCACATCACCGAACAATCCGAGGTGGGTACGGAGCCATTCGATCGTTGCGCCACAAGTGACGATCACACCCTCCAATGCATACTCCACATGTTTCCCGGCGCTCCAACCGATCGTCGTCACCATTCCCTGATGCGAAGGTTTGGGTTCAGGACCGATATTCATAAGGATCGAAGAACCGGTGCCCAGCGTAGCCTTCGCGATGCCCGGCCCAAAACATCCTTCGCCGAATGCCGCCGCGTGCGAGTCGCCGATCATTGCCGTTACCGGAACGGCCTGTGGCAGCAAACCTGCAAAATCAGTTTCGCCAAAGTACGAGGAAGAAGGCTGGATATGAGGCAAATGCAGTCCATTCAATCCAAATAGCCGGATCAGCTCTTCGTCCCATGAAAGGGTTTCAAGGTTAAAGAACAGCGTGCGCGACGCATTCGTATGATCGGTCAGGTACGCCGCTCCGCCGGTCAGCTTGTACAACAGCCAAGTATCCACCGTCCCAAAAAATGCATTGCCTCCCGCAATGGCTTGCTTCACCTTTTCATGATAGCGGTTGAGCCAGATTACCTTAGAGCCCGAAAAGTAGGGATCGGCCAGCAGGCCGGTCTTTTGGCGGATCAGGTCTTCCATTCCGTCGGCACGTAGCTGCTCGCACACACCTGTCGAGCGCTTGCATTGCCAGACAACCGCCGGATGCAGCGGCTCTCCCGTTTCACCCCATAGCACAAAGGTTTCGCGCTGGTTAGAGATACCGCACGAACGGATATCCTCTATACGTCCCTCTTTCGCCACGAAATCGGCAATGCATTGACCGACCGATGCCAGCACGTTCTGATAAATCTCTTGCGGATCCTGCTCCACCAACCCTTCGTCGAGGTACATGGTTTTCAAAGGCTCGCTTCCGCGCGCGACAATCTTGCCCTTCTCATTAAAAATGACGGTTTTCGTACTACTCGTACCCTGATCGATCGCCAGAACAAATGGGCCGTTCAACATTCCCGAAGCTTTGTTTTGAACTTGTTAGATTACTCTCTTTCAATAAAACAAAGAAAAGAAAAACAATCGAAAACAAAGCTAAAAAATATTGATTTATTTATGTGATATATTGGCTACGATGCAATTTATTTCGTGAGCACTTACCAGCTTAAATTTAGATGTAATGTTCTTGACCGCAACCAACAGCACAATGACTCCTCCCATAGCGAAAAATATCAAGTCAACCTTTGAATCCGGTCTGCAAAGGGTAATGTCAAATGCCAGATAAACGATTTTCAATGCCGAGCAAATCGCTAAAAAGTCGAGAAAAACAACAACTACGTCGCGCTCATGCAGGCTCTGAATACCCTGCTTTACCGCAACAAAAACCATGTAGCACGCACAGCCGATCAGACTAATAGCCAAAGAAATGGCATATTGGTTGAAATACTTTTCCATAAATCATTAAGTAGCGCTAATGACCTTATTGAGAACAGACAGATTTCGTCGAATCGTCTTCAACGGGCCCCTTTTCCCGAGATCCGGGCTGGTCCTTTTCCTTTTTGTCGGACCAGTAACCAAGTCCTGCGCCAACCACAAAGCCAATGCAGGTAAGGAGAGGACCAAATGGAACGCAAAGAGTTCCTATGGCAGTCCCATAAATAAGTGGAGTTGCCAGTTCGTATTTTTCTGTGTTCGTATTCATAATAAGTGCGTGGTTTTGTTTGAGAGAAGATTTAACTACGACCAAAACTAGCACTATTTCAAAGCGATGTCAAGCGAGGTATCCGATTTAAACGATTATAAACGTTTGCAAACGTTTATAATCGTTTAAACACCACATTTAGAGCAAATTACATCTTTTCCGCGAACAACAGGGGTCACTTTCAGATTCACCATTTTACCATCTTTCCACTCGCCCTCCACCACCGTATTCTTAGGTGCGTGGAGCTTGAATTGTACGTCCCAGCCATCGGGCCAGGCGGGTAAGAGATAGATGGAATCACCGTGGGTTTGCATGAGCATTTCCTGTAAACCGATCATTCCCGAACCGCCCCAGTTATGGTCGGGTACCCAGTCGTGGCCGGGTCCCCAGAATGCCGGAAAGCGGCGGCCGGAGTCCTGCAACTTTTTAATCGTTAATGCAGACGCTTCGTCGGTCAACCCTAAACGCGCACAGAAGATCCCGTCTTGGTGCCAGCTGGTATGATTGCGGTTTTTGATGGCCTCGGTATCGTATTTCCAGGTGTTGACAGCAGTTTCAAGGTCGGGCTTGCCGATACCGTAAATGCCGTAGGGAAATACGGGGTACAGTTGCGGGATTTCGGTATTCTGGATGCGTTCCCACGCGCGCGCCGGTGCGATGGTACGGTGGCCCTGCATTTCCCGGAAGCTCAATGGCGGTACACGGGTTAGCATTTCACCCCAGTGTTTGCGCTGCGCGCCGCTGCCATATTGTGAAGGCAGTTGGAGCATTCTTTCCAGCGCGGTTTTCAGGCCCGCCACGGTTGTCGCGGAATTGTATGCCATCTTGTAGGTTTCGGCAGCACTGCCGGGAAACAGCACCAGGTGGCCGTTCTGGTCGAGCCTGGCCGCGCTGCGCTGAGCCGCGAGGTACTGGTAGTGCTCATCAAAAAACACGACGCAGCTTTCGATCAACGGCAGGTATGGCGCAATGTCGGCCCCGGTGAAATGCTGCTGATCCAGTATCATCAGGCAAAATTCGAGCGAGGTATCCCAAAGATATTCCAGCCATTTGTTGTATTCCAGTCCAGGATCATAACCGGCAGGACGTTTGGAGGTGTATTCGGCATAGTTCGGCAGGCCGAAGTTCTCGATCTGCTCTGTAAAGGAGGCACCTTGATGCCCCCAGTAATGCCGCGTCCGCAGTTCCGCATTACCCAGTATGCGCTGATAAAATTCGAATTGCGGTTTCATCATATCGAAATCACCGCTTTTGAGCATCGGCCAATACACCAGCCGCTGGTTCTGGGCCGTAAAAATACCCCCGCCCCAGTTCCGGTGATCGGCGCTGAAATGATAGGAAGTATCGACAAAAATGGGATCGTACGTAAAAAGTCCGCCATTAAACTTCGTAGGGTAGCTGCCTAATGCATTGCACCCAAGCATGTAGCGGAAAAGCTGGTAATTCCGCCCGACTTGCCACACGGCCGACGAGCTGTCTTTCTTACTGGTATTCAACGCTATGTAGCTTCGCTCCCAGTATTGCTTCCACCAAGCCAGCGTTTTAATCCATCCCGTTTTCGCATTCGGCCTTGCTTTTGCGACTGTTTCCCAAAGCCCTTTTTTCCAGACAGCTATATCATTCTGCTGGTCGGTATGGAGGTAAACGCTCAACTGAACATGCCGGGAAGGCGATGTGCTTCTCAGTCCAAATCCTTTGAATGCAGTATCGGCATACCGGCCGGTGGTAACGGAACGATCGGAAACCATGCCCATACCCGTCATCCACCCACCATAGGTAAGTTTTTTGAGCGGGTTCCAGAGCTGCGGTTTCACGGCATTGAGTTTTTGCTGACTCACAATGACATCAAAAATCGTGGAGTCGCGGTTTTGGTGATAGAACAGCACACCGTTGTCCTCGTGTCTTACACTATCGGCAAAAACGGGCACTTTGGGTGCAGCCCATTTATACGAACTTGCGCTCCGCGCATTGCCTTTCAGTTCGGTATCGGCAGTCCGCCAGCTTTCATACCAGGCCTGTGCAGAAACGGGCGCCGTACTTTGCGCATCCACATGGATAACTGGCTGAAAAGCATCCACCCAAACCTTCACGGTCGCGCTTAGTCGCCCTTTTTTACCCGTAATTTCAACATAACCTTCCTGCAACTTCAACTCCTGCTGAAAAACTTCCCCCGCCTCGAACGGATTGGGGGAAAGCCGCACACGTACGCGACCGAGTTTGGGAAAGACATTGCTTTCGTCGAAAACACCGCTTCGTGAAATGTAAAACAACAAATCTCCCTGTTCCACCCACACGTTCAGCCCGATATCCCCGCCGCCGCAAGGCATCGATTCGCCGGAATTCCGACTCTGGCTGGTCCATTTCAAATTATACTCTTCCAGCGGAAACTCCTGAGAAAGAGCCTGGAAATGACCGGCAAAAAGTAGCAGAGCGATAAAATACCGACGAAAGTGAGCAAACATGGGTATGGTTAAAAGGCGAAATGCGCCGATACGATGTAAATCAGGACTGGAAAACGGTTTTCATAAAAGCGGTATTCGCGCTGAAATTACCTTTTACATCACGCGGCTTGCTGGCGTCACGCGAGCGCTCGATCACAAGCCACCCTTTCCATCCCATTTTATCGAGGGTCGCTTTCACTTTTTTCATATCCAGGCGGGTATTGTTTTGAAGCCAAACGCCGTCCTCGTCGGTGCAATGTATCTGGCAAATGCGGTTTTTACCCAAAACACGCAGCTCTTCGCACAGGTCACGGCCCTCTTTCAGCGGGTTGGAGAAATTGAAGTAGATCTGAATGCTTTTTGAACCAATCTCATTCAGTAACGCCACTTCACCTTTCGCATCCAGGGCCGTTTCTATGCCAATCACCACCCCTGCCTTTTCGGCCATTCTGCCAACTGTTTTCAGCCTTTCCACGATCGCCAGCCTGAGCTCCGGGTTTTTAACCAAATCCCCCTGTATACCGAGCGGCAAAAAAGCCGTTTTTATACCCATATGCTGCATGGTTTCAATGCAATCACCCACCATCTTCTCCGCTCCGTCGCGTTTCGCGAATGATTGCGCGTAAAAACCGGTCATGGCCAGTGAGCAGATTTCCAGGTTCAGCTCCTTGGCTTTGTCCAGATATTGCTGACGCACAGCCGGATCGGCCAGTTTATTGTCGAATGTCGGCCGGTCGCCCAGCCCGCCCATATCCACTTCCAAGCCATCCGCGCCGATCTCGTCTGCGAGCGGTAACGCGCTCAGTTTTTGCCTTTTCAGGATCATCAGATCGATGACCGCGATCTTATACCGCGACTTTTTGGAGCTGGCGGGTATCGTCATGCCCTGCATTTCCTCCGCCCACGACGCAAAAGGCGTAGCCGCCATCCCGGCCGCGCAGATATGCATAAAATTCCTTCTCTTCATGGTTTCAAATCAAATAGGCCACTGTTCGTCTACGATCGCCTTGCCTTTCAGCCTGGACGGGTCGATTTTCACATGCTTGATGCGCTGCCTGCGCCACGTGTACACAATGTGCACCATGCCGTCGGAGGTCTGGATCACCGACGGGTACGAATACTGGCTGATCGGCGAATCTTCCAACACCAATACTGCCTCCCAGTTTTTACCATCCTTCGATACCGCTACGTTCAGGGGCGTGCGAGGGCCTTTCGGCTGACCCGCCGGCGGTTTCACGTGGTTATACACGAGCAGTTGCCTGCCATCCTTCAAGGTCACCGCATCGGTTCCTGAGTTGTTGTTCGGTAAAGCCGAAGGTACCACTTCCGACCAGGTCTTGCCACCGTCTTTTGACCACGACTCGACGATCGAGCGGCTTTGGCTGCGGCAAAGGATCTGCATATCTCCATTAACGTATGTCAACAAACTGGGCTGAATGGCCTTGATGGATTTCCCATCGTTCAGCGGACCCACTTTCCGCCAGCTTTTGCCAAAATCAGGCGTCACCTCGAAATGCAGGCGCCAGCCCTGCTCCCCCTCCGTACTCGACGGGCACCATAGTTCACCATTTGCGAGCAGTACCGGCTTGTTTTTCACAGGTCCCAGATACCCCTCCTGCAATTCGGCCGGTTTCGACCAGGTTTTGCCATTGTCTTTCGAAGTAATCAAAAAGCCTTTCCAGCCGGCCACATTCGGCCCTACCTTGTAGAAAAGCATGAGGTCGCCTTTGGGAATCTGGTACAAAACCGGGTTCCAGCAAGCATAACGCAGTTTTTCGTTCACAATGCCATTCGCTACCTCCACGGGCGCCGTCCATTTATCGTTTTCCAAACGGCTTACCCATATCCCCACGTCCGGGTTACGTTCTTTCGTGCCGCCAAACCACGCCGCTACCAGCCCGGCAGGCGTTTCCGCGATCGTCGAAGCATGGCTTTCGGGGAATGGGGCGGTTTCAAAAATATTCTCGTCAACAAGGATTCCGTCTTTAAAGCTCTGGGCACTGACGGACAGCGCCAAAAGCGCCGTGGAGCCGCATAGCAGCCAATTTAGTAATGATCTTCGCATGGGTTTGTGCATTGAAATGTAGGTTGATGCGGGTTATGAGTTGACTAAAATTGTGAGGTTCTGTATGAATATTTTCATTAAAATACGTGTCGCTATGGCTGGATCAAGATCTTCGAAATTCGCTCCGCCGAGCCCGCTTTTTTGCCATTCACGAACACCTGCAAACCTTTGCCTTTTCGGTAATGGCTGCCGTCGCGGTCCCAGAGAATGGTCAGGTGCTTGCCGTGGTAAAGCACGTCGTCGAGGCAGAACCAGTCCCATTTACCATCCGGTATCAGCGGGTTTACTTCAATAACTTCGTCTGCACGAGGGCGCAGGCCCACGAGGCCGGTAATGATCAGGTCGTTGAATGTAGAGTGGTTATAGTACCGGCTCCGTTCCTGATCGCCTTTGAGCCAGTAGCCCGTCTTTTCGTCGAGGTACTCGCCGATGTAGGGCTTACCGCGGTAGTACTGCGACTCCACGTATTTTTCCAGCAGCCCGAAATACGTCGTATCCGCCACTACTTCCGGCTTCGGCGCATTGAGCCGGTTTGCGAGGCCGGTCAGCGTCTGGGAAGTGGCAAATGGCCACACGGCACCGTCCCATTCACATTGACAGCAACCGTGCGTACGGAATTCGGGGTGGCGGCGCTCGGCGGTAGTCAGGCCGAAGGGCGCGCGAAAGCCATTCTGGTCCGACACTTGCTTCCAGGCCGCATCATGCTTCTCTTCGGCCATGTCGAAATACCATGGAATGAAACCGATAGCCTCTCGCACACCGGCAAAAGGCCCTTTTCCCCGCTTTTTTACCGTTTCGAAAAAAGCGCTGTCGGCATTCCATAATTTACTGTTAACCAATCGCTTCAAGGTATCCGCCTTGCTTTGATAAAGGGCGCTCATTGCCTTGTCGCCTTTCAATGCCGCGATAGCCGAAAGCGCTTTGGCATTGCCATACATATAGCTGTTAATAGTCGGGCGCGCATTCTGTTCGCGCCGGCCTCCGCTGAGCGACTCTTCCATGCCGTCTTTCACGTCGGTTTGCCAGAAAAGCCCGCTTTCCGTGCGGCGGTCTTTTTCCCAGGCCTTGTATTCCGAGTCGAGATCGGGCAGCATATCGAGCAGGAATGCCTTGTCCTGCGTCACCTTGTAACGGTTATAGAGCGCGTCGGCGGTCCAGCTGCTGAAATTGAGCAGCTTTTTCATCCGGCTGCCTTCGTTCCCGCGGAACCACACGTGCACATTGTCGTTCAAATAGCGCTGATCGTGCAGCCAACGGCCTTCGTAAATGTGATGGCCGAGGGCGCAGCTGATCATATTATATTTATCTGCATAATTCCTGTCGACGATAAACTCCGTGATCACAAAGCCCTGCGGCGTATTGTGAATGTGTTTCCGGTAAGTCCACCAGCGGTAGTAATAGATTTCGCGGAAATTATCCTGCGGGCAATCGAACAGCGGCACGTTCGCTTTCATCCAATCCCACGACTGCGCATTCGGGATCGCATTTACGCGGTTTTCATCCTCCATCCGGTTGAAATACGTCACGTGGTGCTTGTAGTCGTCCGCTTTCAGCACCGCCGGACCGGCCGTTTTACGTGCGCAGCCGGTTAAGCCGAGCAGCCCGGCACCTATTATTCCCAATCCAATTTTTAAATACCCCATCACTTTTTCGAAAACCAATAAATAACCGGATCAGCCTCTTTCGAAGCGAACGAAATCACTTTTCCTCCTTTTACTTTCTCAGGTCTACCCGACACCGCCCCCGTTCGCGCATCGATGCGCTGCATTTGATAATTGCCCTTGAATTGAGTGAGGTCCGCTTGCAGAGGCGCCTTACCCTCCTGATAAATGACCAACCCCTCGCCTGCTTTGGTCAAAACATACTGACGATTATCCTGCGGAAGCTCTTTTGTTGCTGACTGACCTTTCAAATCCGCAGGTTCCATACCAGAAACCGCTTCGAGGAACCCGTCCGGTAATGCCGGAACCGCGCTGACCGAGCCGCCGGCCAGCAACACCGCCCAGGCATGCTGCTCCGCGCCATTCGCATTATAAAGCACCGCTTTTTCAGGATAATTCTTTTTGTATTCCAAAACCGCATTATACACGGAATTGAACGACACCTTACCAACTTTCTGAATGCGTGCATGCTGACGGGGTGCCAGATTTTTACCTCCTTCCGGCGCATAATCGGTGCCATTTTCGCGGCGGTGCCAGTAGCGAATGTCGATGATATCCACCAGGGCCGCGTATTTCGGATCGGCCAGGATCGCATCCTGCACATCTTTGGTCGTACTCAGCGCGACTAATGCGTTTTTGCCCTTCTCCCGCTCCCACTCGCCAATTACGTCCAGCCAGAACTGCACGAAATGCAGCGGGCCGGTGTATTCGGCGCTGATGAACTGGATGACGCTGCTTTGCCCGGCGAAATTGTCGAGGCATTGCCGGATGTAAGCCCGATGCAATGCTTTTCGCCCGGCGTTGCCGATGTCGTAGAACTGGTCGGCGATAAAAATGCGTTTGTCGCCCGCATAAGACGGAGGTTCCGGGAAGCCAGTTGCATTGATATTGTTCGCAGTGCGCCATGGGAAATCGGCGTAATGCGCACCAGCTTCCAGGATATTGTGCTGGAAATAATTTTGGTGGTAGAGCAAAAGTCCTTTTTGATCGGCCAGTGCGGCGAACTCGTGCAGGCGGGCCCAATACCATTCATTATAATGCTGTAAATCGTATTTGCTCAGGTCATCCCAGGCCGCATCCTGCCCGCTCCGGGCGAAGGGCTGCTCGTAAAACGGCGGCCAGCTCTCGCCGTCGATGCGGCGGATACGCTCGTGATCGTCGCGACGGCGATCGTACCAGAGGCCGTAGTTGTGATCCACTACGGTAACGTGCCGGGCTTTGAGCGAGTCGGTCATTTGCGGTAAATCGTCGGTAAACCCATTGCCCACGCGTCCGGGCACGTAGCGGGTGATGTGCGGCTTGGCGGCGCGCACGTCATGCGGACGGATGCTCCCGCGCCACCAGGGGACCTCGTGGCGCGCACCTGTAACGAGTGCATCACCGCGGACCAGCCGACCGTTGCGGATGGTCAATGCAGGGAGTGTGTTCGTGTTTTTTGTTGGGGTAAACCCGATTTCGTCAATGGATTTGACCGTCTGTCCGGCTACTGTAATAGGGTTGCGCTTCGCGGCCTGATCAATCCAGTCGGTGAGCGGCATCGCCGCCTGGTGAGAGCCCTCCACCAATGCGGCCGCCTGTTCCAGGCTCGGACTGCTCGATGCTTCGGTTTCTTTGGGAACCAGGAAAGCCCTTGCCAAAACCTGCTTGCCCAGGCGCTCTGCCAGCTGCGCGAAATAGAGGCTCCTCGGCTGGATATGCTCATTCACATTTTCCCAAAAACCATCCCCGGCAAACGCTGCCCAGGCTCCGAATGCAAAGTTCTGCGTACCAGGCGGCGCGAAATTCTCGATCCGGGAAGCAGCGCATTGCCAGAAAACCGAGTTAGCGGCCGTCCACCCGGCGCCTTGCCCGTCCTGACCCCGGTTTTTAAAACTCAGTGCATTACCATCCACATTCACAATGTCGAACAGTACGCCCGAAGCCCAGCTATCGATCGCACCACTGAAACCATTCGGCAAGCGCGACTCGCATTGCACGAATGCATTCGGACCGGGCGCCATGTAGCCGGTGGCAAAGTCATGCATTCCATACTCGGCGTAGCAGCGCTGGAAAAGTGTCTGCCCGCCCTGGGTAAAAAACGTATTCCGCCGCTGCCCGGCAATTTCCGACACCGGTTCGAGCGACTTGCAATCCTCCACCGTTACTTTCGAAGCCGATTCATAAACCGCCACTGCCGAACCCGCGAGATGCCGGAAAGTAACCTGCCTTACCCAGACATTCTCGGTATTTTCGAACGTGATCCCCATCCAGCGATGGTTTTCGTCTTTCAGGTTTTTGGGATCAAAAGTCGATTCGATCCGAAGGTTTTCAATTCCTGTATGACTAATCCTCCCATTCCATTGGTAGGGCACCACCTGCCCGCCGCCTAGTTTCGCTTCCAACGCGGTCGTTACAGGCGCATCGATGGCGATGGCGTTCCCGGAAATGGCCGTCACGGTCCGGTCCCAGGTAATGTCGCGCTGCCCCGGTTTCCAGCCCAGCCAGCCGGTTTCCCCGCCGAATTCTTCCATTTTCAGGCTTTTAATCCATTCTACCGTTGAAGGCCGTATAATACGGACGCGATCCCCGATTTTGAGCGAAACTGCATTTTCTACCTCAAAACGCATGGCATTCACCGGCACATAGGCATCCGTAATGCGCAGTTCAGGTTTTAACACCACATTATTTTCACCCAAAACACGGATCACCGTTTCCCGCGTACGCCCATCACCGAGCAGCACAGTTCCACCCTCTCCCATTCCTGCACCACGCAAAACCACACCTGATTTCCTTATGACAATACCTGATAACAGGCGATGCGTACCGGCACCCAACAGCACCGCACCCCGCAAACCGTTCTCATCCAAAGGCAACGTACCCACATAGTCAATCGCCGCCTGAATGCGCGCCGTCGCGTCGCCCGCGCGGGCAGGCACGGTCACGCGAATGGGTGCGTCCGGGATCCCCTGTGCGCCCGCCATGTAACCCGCGTACGAGAAATCCACGATGCGGTTGCCCAGCGAATCGGGCGCGTAGGCCAGTCGCCCGTCTTCGGCCAATGCCACCGGTGAAGGTCTTTTAGGCTTCTTCTGGCCGAATGCGAGGGGTACCAAAAGAAAATACAATCCTGTCAGAGACAGGACCGTATCGAATTTCATCACCTTAACCAAGTATCTCAGTCTGTCCAAAGCAATACTATTTTTGGCCCGGCGCACCTTTGAGCGATGCCAGGGTATCATGGTTGTTTTTGGGGTTTTTCCAATCCATTTTCTTCTTCGGGTCGATGCCGTTGATGAACTTCTCTATGTTGGAATAACCGTCGCCGCTCATATCCTTTCGGGCATCCGAAGGGTCATTCGGGTTGAGGCCGTATTTGGTTTCCCAGTCGTTCGGCATGCCGTCGTCGTCCGAATCCGCGTAAGGCGTGCCCTTATATTCGGGGTAGCCGCCCACTTGCGAGATGTCGGTGATAATACCGTTTTTGTACGAATCGATGGGCAGGCGGCGGTGCTCGAACTGCTTCTCCGGCAATTTTACATTATCCAACGGATTGATCTTTCCTGTACGTACCTGTGTGGTCACGCGTGCGTCCACAGGATCGCGGCGCGGAAGCGTGGCGCCCGCATTGGAGAGCACATAGTCGAATGACTCCTTCGCGCTCATGATCGGGAACTGCGGCATGGGCAGCGGCTCGTGCCATTTAATGTTGTCGGTGTATTTGCCCGCATTAGGCTGGTCCTCCACCTGCACGCCGCCGTCCCAGTTGTTTTTGGTGACTTTGTCGTAGCCTTCCATGATGTTGCCGTTCACATAGGCGCGGCCATATACCTGGTATTTCAGCTTGCTGCGGCCCGCTTCCGGTTTCAGGATGCGGTAGCCGATCGGCGAGTCTTTCGGCGTTTCAGGTCCCGGTTTGAAATAGTTGTTCACGATGTTGTACATCGCGCGGTAGTCGCCGCCGTCGATCGAGCGGTGCACCCAGTTGAACACCACATTATTGACAAAATTGAATATCCCGAACCAGCCGATCGACGGGTTACGGCCCGCATTATTGGCCCAGAGATTACGCATGAACGTGCAGTTCTCGCCGCCCAACGTGCTTCCGAATGAGTGGTTCCAGGTGTCAAGTGTTTCAGAGAAAATCGAATTCTGAATGGTAATGTTGACTGTCGGGAGTTTCTGCTCCTGCACGCCGGTGCTGTCGTTGTACATGTGCCGGTACATCGACATGTTTTCGTCCAATCCCCAGCTTGCCGAAACGTGATCGATCATGATGTTGCCGATCGGGTTACCGCCGATGGAATCGTCGCGGCGGCCTACAAAGGTTTCGCCCCGGCGGAAACGCATATGCCGTATCACCACATCGTGCGTATTGATCCAGACACTCTCGCCCGCCACGCAAACTCCGTCGCCGGGGGCACTCTGCCCCGCAATGGTAATGTAAGGCGCACGGATAATGAGCGGCGTTTTCAGGCGGATAATACCCGCCACGTTAAACACGATAATGCGCGCCCCGCCTTGCTCGCAGGCATCGCGGAGTGTACCCGGGCCGCTGTCCGCGAGGCTTTTCACCACATACACCTTGCCGCCGAGGCCACCGAAGCTGAATGCGCCGCCGCCTTCGGCACCCGGGAATGCCGGAATGTCGGACTGCGGCAGATCCACCGGACGCGCCGCCCAGGGAATGTAGGGTTTGCCCTTTTTGGCTTCCGCTTCAATGATCGGCAATGCCTTCTGCCACGCGATTTCCGATTTGCGCTCCGCCTCGGCGAGCAGCGAATCGCTTGTTTTCTTCGCTGCCGAAGGGATTTTCGGGTATTGCGCGAAGGAGGCCGTGCCGAGTAGCATGCCGGCCAGCGCCAAATTAATGGAATGCTTAGGAATGGATATCATGTTACAAATATTGCGGTGCGCTGCACCTTGGTTTGATTTGATTATCGTGTTTTACAAATCTCGCGGTGCGCTGCACCTTGGACTGATTTTATTACCGTATTTTGCATTTATTTCAACGGATTGAATGTGCCTGACGGCCAGCCGATGTTTTGTTCGAGCCTTGGATTATTGGTCAATGCCTGCTGCGGGATGGCGAAGAAATAGTATTCCGGTTTCCAGTTTACGAGGTATTTGGTATCCAGTTTCTTAGGCACGATTTCCATATAATTTTTGTAAATAGAATCAAGGCTCATACCATCGCGGCGGGCGGCGAAATCTTCGGGCGTAATGCCGGTCGTTTTCAGGTTGATCGTCACACCGTTGCGGCTCTTGCCGTTCAGTACCGTTTCAAACTTTTTCCAGCGGCGAAGGTCGTAGAAGCGCTTGCCTTCGAATGCAAGCTCCACTTGCCTTTCGTGCAAAATAGCCTCAAACATTTCGGCACGGCTCATTTTCGGATCCAAACCATAGTTACCATCGGCACCGGGCTCAATACCGGCACGTTTGCGGAGCGCCGTCAGTTGGGTATAGGCCTCGTCCAGCTTGTTCACGCCGCATGCGGCTTCGGCCAGATTGAGCATTACCTCGGCGTAGCGCATTTCGATCCAATCGGTACCCGCATTGGCTACCGCGCCTGCCGCAAGGTTCGGATCAATGGCTTTTCGGACATAGAAACCGGTGGAAGTGGCTTTCTGCTCTACGGTTTTATTGTTTACAAAATAAGTCCACAACCGGTAGTTGGGATTGCCGTTGATCTGCCAGGTAGCCCCGTTGAATGCGATGGTCTGGTTGAACCGCGGATCCCTGTTTTTATAGAAAAGCTGCGCGTCGTAACCCGAGCCCTTTTCTTCGATTGGCTTGCCATTTTTCATCGGGAATGCCTGCACGATCTCCCAGGTCGGCTGGTTGGAGCCGCCCGCAGTACCGAGGTAAGAGGGCCGCGTATTGTTGTCCCAGGTCATATTTTTGTTGATCTGGTCGCCCACCTTGTTATTATAGCAGGTTACCCAAACCGCCTCGGGGTTATTTACCTCCTGGAACCACAAATCGCTGAAACTGTTGTGCAGCCTGAAACCGTTCGCCGTCAGCAGTTCCATGGCTTTTTTGTTGGCATCATATGCTGCCTGCCAGCGCTCGGGCAGGTCGTTCGGGTTATGCTGCGGGCTGGCGTAGTGCAGGAGAATGCGGCCTTTGTACCCGGCTGCCGCTCCGCTGGTGATGCGGCCCCAGTCGTTGGTATTGGTCCAGCGGCCGGGGAGGTTGGCAATGCTGTAATCAAGGTCCTTCACGATCAATGCGATGCTCTCAGAAGTGCTGCTGCGCGGGATAGCCGCCTCCTCCTTGGCCTCTTCGCCCACGCCTTCGAGCGGTTGAAGCACCATCGGCACACCGCCGTAGAGCTGCACGAGGTCCCAATAGCGGAAAGCCCGGAAGAATGTCACCTGCGCCATCAGACGCTTCTTGGCATCTTCACTCAAACCACCGGCAGGCAGCTTGGCCAGAAACTGGTTGATCGAGCGGATTTTTCCATAATTATTGGTCGCATTCACACCGATCCCGAAATCCTGGACGGTATTCACCTGCACGGTTCCTTCGAAAAACCGGCTTTCGCCGCCTATCTCGTCGGTACATTTCAGGAAGTCGCCGCTGGGCCAGGTGGGCAGGTTTTGGTCATACACATAATCCACGTAGCCTTTTGCCAGCAGCGTGTCGTTGAAAACCTGTTCCTCATTGAATGCCGAAAGGTCCGTTTTGTCCAATATATTTTCGCAGCCCGTCAGCGCAAGGCCGAGAAATGCTGCTATGATCCAATGCTTTTTCATCGCTGTACCGATTTTTTAAAGTGTAAGGTTAAGTCCCAGCGACCACGTGCGCATCTGCGGGTACACGTTGTAGGCGCCTGAGGCTGCCTTATAGTCGTAAGGGTTGAAGAAGGTGATCGGGTTTAAGCCCACACCGATGATTTTGGCCGAACTGATCCCCAGCTTTTTGGCCAGATTCTGGCTCAGCTGGTACGATACATTAAGGCTGCGCATATTGAATGCAAATGCATTGCGGAACCAGAATGACGACACCATCGTATAGGTTTCCTCCCAGTAAGGATCGGGGTACTTCGCATTAGGATTTTCCGGCGTATAATGGTCGGCCCAGAAAACGGGGCGGGAAACATCCTTCGCGGCCTTCTTGCGTGCATCACCATCCACAATGCCCTGCCCCCCGAAAGAACCCGCCGTCACCACGTCCACCTTGAATCCCTTAAAGCCGAACCCGAACGACAGGCCGAATGTGTAATGGTTGTTCTCCTTTCTGGTCAGGTATTCCTGATCGTCCTCGGTGATTTTGCCATCCGGGGCGGCATAGGTACCATCGGTCTGCCGCGGGCCGCGAATGTCCTGGTAGTAAAGCATTCCCGGCTTCGGCGCGTAGCCCATAATGGTGTAATCGGGGTTCTTTTCGAGGTAGCGGTCCACCTCTTCCTGTGAGCGGAACATGCCCAGGTAGCGGTAGCCCTGCAACCCGCGGTCGCTCGACCGGCCCGTAGGGTCAAGCCAGCTGCCGCGGTTGGTGGTGGCCACATCCACGAAAACGTTCTTGTTATCGCTCCAAGCAAGAAATGCGCCGATGTTGTAGTCGATGTTTTTGCCGATCCGGTCGCTCCAACCGGTGGCGAACTCCAGACCGAACGAATTAACCGTCTCGTAGTTCTCGGCCGGCATTACCGAGCCGATCGTGAGCGGTACAGACGAGGCAAGCGTCGTCAGCAGGTTGTAACCGTGGTCGTGGTACGCATCGATGGTCGTCGAAAGCCGATTGTTCAGGAAGGACGCGTCGATACCGAAATTCTTTTTGGTCACATCGTCCCAGCGGCCATAGTAGTTGGGCAGCTTTTCGAGCTTGATACCCACCGTGCGGTCGCTGTTGCCGCCGAACACCGCACCGTTGGAAGCCTGGGGCGTGTAGCGTTGCAGCCACTGCCAGGCCGCCGTGCGGTCGCCGCCCAGGAAGCCGATCGACGCGCGCAGTTTCAAGTTGGTGATGAAGGATAATTTTTCACGGAAGAAGCGCTCTTCGGACATCACCCATCCTGCCGAAAGCTGCGGGAATGTACCCCAGCGGTACTCAGGCGCAAATTTGGTCGAAGCATCGCGGCGGAATGATACCTCGAACAGGTACCGGTCGGCGAAGGAGTAGTTCAAGCGGCCTACATAGGAAAGGATGCCGCTCTCGTTCGCCGCGTTGGGCCCAATATCCTTGGCACCGAATGCCGACATCAGGTAGTCGTTCCCTCCTTCGAAAATGCCTTCCTTCATCGTGGCAATGCTTTCGGTATAAATCTCCGACTGTTCCACCAATGCCAGCGCGCTCACCGAATGCCGGCCGAAATCGCGGGCATAGCTCAGGTTGAAGTTCAGCTGGTAGCCGTCCGTATAGCCCGGGTTGAAGCGCAGGCGGTCGCCGTTGTTGAGGCGGGTCGGCGCGTTGGGCGTTCCGCCGAAAATGTGCCTGTTTTCACCCAGCATAGAGAAGCCGTACACTTTGTAATAGGTACCAAACTGTTTGCCCCAGTCGTTGCCGAGGTTTTTGTTGTAAACCGTGCGGATTTTCAGGCCCGGCACAAATGGCACATTGTATTCCAGATAGGCATTGACGTTCAGCACCACATTCCGCGAGCGGGTGTAGTTGTTCAGTTTCTGGGCCTCGAAGAAATGGAAGCCTGTTGCACCCGAGCCGCCCGGCAGCAATACCGGAAGGCCGTCCACGTATGGCGGGATGAACTGTGGCGTGTTGAGCAGGTTGGTGACGTCTTTTTCGACGTTTTCGCCGCCTTGTTTCAGGTAAAAAAGCTTGTTGTCGGAAAGGTTACCGCTCACGCCCAGGCCTACTTTGATATGCTTTGTTACGTTCACGTCCGTGCTCGCGCGGAAGTTCCATTTCTTATAGCTGATGTTGTCGACATTGCCGTTTTGTGCAAAGTAGGTAGCGCCGGCAAAAAACGTGGCCCGCTCGGTACCGCCGCTGATATTCACGGCGTGGCGCGTATTGAGCGAAGGCTTCCACGCCATGTCGAACCAGTTGTGGTTGTTGTTTCTGAAGTATTCGAGCTCATCGGGCGAGTAGTATTCCGGATCGTTCGGCGCGAGGCCGCGGCTGCGGTTGAAATCGTTCAGATACGTCGCCAGTTGTACGCCGTCCATCATTCTGGACTTATAAGCTGCATCCGATACGCCCACCGTGGTTGTGTAGCTCACGGTCGGCTTGCCAGCCTTTCCGCGTTTGGTACGCACTACCACTACCCCCAGCGCCGCCCGTGCACCGTACACAGCGGCCGCACCGTCTTTCAGCACCGACAGGTTTTCGATCTCCGAAGCATCCAGGAGCTGAAAATCCGCTTCCGACCGGATCACGTCGTCGATAATGTACAACGGCGAGTTGCTGCCTCCGTCTTTTGAGGCCTTGGTAGGGTTACGGATGACAATAGACGCAGGCGTACCCGGCCGGGCTGTACCGCCGGAAACATTCACGCCCGGCAGTTTTCCCACTAATGCGGAAGAAATGTCGCCCACCGGCAGTTCCTCTACGTCCTTCATTTTGACCGTCGCCACGGCACCGGTGAGGTGTGAGCGTTTCTGCTCACCATATCCCACCACCACCACATCTTCCAATGCTTTGACGTCCGGTTCGAGCACCACCGTAAGCGAGCCCCGGTTGGCGACGTCGATCGTCTGTTTCTCAAATCCGACATAACTGATGATCACCTTTGCGCCGCTTTCCGGCACTGTCAATGCAAACTTTCCCTCGACGTCCGTAGCCGTTCCCGAATTGGTACCCGAGATAAGGATAGAAACCCCTGGCATCGGCTCCTTCGAAACGCCATCGATCACAACACCTTTCAGTACGCGGTTCTGCGCTTGCGCAGCCAATGCGGCGAGCAGCAGTGTGAAGATGAGTAGAAGTGGTTTTCTCATGTAATTGAGTCATTTAGAATATAACTATTTCAATACATTCGCCGGTTTTCATTGATAAAGTCCAATTGAAACCACGATCAAGTCTATTTAAGCCTTCCAATTGAGCCAAACATTTTACCAGATTTATTTCTGCACACGATGCCGGGAACGTTTGCAATGGGTAGTACAACTTCTACTTCATACCTTGTTAGTGTAAAATCGACACATTTTCGATTATTTATTTTTAAAAGGAAATTAAAAAATAAACGAAGCATATATTGCATTATTCAAATATACTATCCAAAATATTGCCGCCGTAATCGCAACCGTTGGAAACCGATTTCGAAGGGTCTTTTGGACGGGAATGCTTATCAAGAATCGGTATAAATCCAAATTTCTATCCCCAGGGCACAAAAAGTATGCGAGCCATTGAATCCGTCGGGGAAGCTGTGTATGTTTGGATGTGCGCTACTAAGAAGGGATATGGTCAAGCAAAAAGTCTATCGGAAACACATACAACTTACTGACTTTCAAATCAAAAGATTATACGAACTCAGCGAGTTCGACGGGGTCGACCCGGCAGAGCATGCCATGCGTGCCATCGACGCCTATCTGAAAAGTAAAAAGACGGACGTACCCCTGAAAAGCCAGGCGCAGATACGCACGAAAGTAAAAGATCAAAGCAACGACCCGCAGATCGAAGGCGCGGTGTGGTTGTCCGGAACCGTGAACCAATACGAGTTTTCGGCATTGATCCTCAAAACACCTGCTAAAACGGCGATGGAAAAGGGACGCATTTCGAAATTATCGATCTGGGACCCGGCGGTACGCAAGGCAACCAACAATTTTATCGGGGCCTGTATCGTCAATTACGACCGTGGCTGGGATATCCGCCCAAGCCGCCGCGCCGAAATTTACTACCACCCGGTGAAATCCCTGCTCGACGAATTTATCAACTCGCATTGATCCCGGCGGCACATTCATTTCGCAAAGCGCATCAATGTGCCCGCAGGGTCAGGTACGCCGCAATGAATGCGATGACGGCTGCAATGGGCCCTAGCACGAAAGCGGCGGTCATGGTTGCTTCCATGGATTTGTCGTGCGTATTGGACGATAATTTCGTGATCAGGTAGTAACCGCCCACAGCCGCAACGAGGTATGCCGCTATGGCAATCAACAGTGACAGGAAGAAAATTTTCATGAGGAACAAGTTTAGGTTATCCGGGACCCGGCATCTAAATTTACTAATCCACCTTTGATCCGCATTGCAAAACAGCGTACAGCCGGGCGACTTTTTATTTGCCGTAAAGGCACGGCATTTGTGAGCAGCCTGCCATTGTCCTACTAATCCATCCGCAGAAAATGAGAATTGCTACTTACAACGTCAATGGTGTAAACGGCCGGCTGCCGGTATTGCTTCGCTGGCTGGATGAAACCACTCCCGATATCGTTTGTTTACAGGAATTAAAAGCGCCCCAGGAGAAATTCCCCGAGCAGGCCATTCTGGATGCGGGATATAAGGCTATCTGGCACGGCCAGAAAAGCTGGAACGGCGTGGCGATCCTTTCACGCGGCGGGCTTCCCCACGAAATCCGCCGCATTTTGCCTGGCGACCCCGAAGATGCGCACAGCCGTTACATCGAGGCGGAAATCGGCGGGCTGACTATCGGCGGCCTGTACCTCCCGAATGGAAATCCGGCACCAGGACCCAAATTTGACTACAAACTCCGTTGGTTTGATCGCCTCATCACACATGCCGGCGGACTGTTGGCCACCGGAAAGCCCGTGCTGCTTACCGGCGATTTCAATGTAATGCCCACCGAAATGGACGTCTATAAACCCGAGAGATGGGTGGACGACGCCCTTTTCCGTCCCGAAACCCGGGCCGCATTCGCGAAGCTGGTCGGTCAGGGCTGGACCGACGCCCTGCGCACATTGTATCCCGACGAAAAAATCTATACGTTCTGGGATTACTTCCGGAATGCATTCGCACGCAACGCCGGCCTGCGCATCGACCATTTTCTGCTCAGCCCTCAGCTCGTGCCCAGGCTCTCAGCCGCCGGGGTGGATAAGCAGGTGCGCGGCTGGGAGAAGACCAGCGATCACGCGCCGGTTTGGATTGAATTGAAAGACTAGCCCTGCGAAACATTCATTTACGGATGTATTATTGCTTACCTTGCATCTATCAGTTTCACCTAGCATTGCCCTGCTTCCATGAAGACCAGCATCACCCTGACCTTCCTGCTTACATTAGCATTGTATCCGTATCATACTCATTCACAGGATCGTAAAGTATTCAAGGTGAAAGCCGGCGAATATCCCGATCATGTGATTCCCTACGCCGATCGCTACCAGTTCCCCCAATTCACTGCGGGTAAGGCCGAGTTTGTGGATGGCCGCAGCTCACAGGCGCGGCTCAATTACAACTACATCGGCGGTCATGTCCTTTTTGTGGGCCCTCGAATGGATACCCTCGAAATCATCGACAAGGGGCTTCTGAAAAACATTACGATCGGGGAGAAATCGTACCGGTTCGACAAGCAATTCGGGTATAGCGAGGTGATCGGGACGTACCGCCGCGCGAGCCTGGGCAAGCGGGAGGTGCTGGCAAGGATCGGTACGGAAAAAGGCGGCCCTTACGGCATTTCCTATACCGCATCTTCGGTTACCACCTATCGCTCCTATTCCAGCGACCAGGCGGCCACCACCAAAAAGCTTAATGCGAATGCCGAGGGCCTGTTTTCTTACCGCAAAGCCTATTTCCTGATCGATAACAACAACCGCTTTTACATTCCGGGCGCCGGCAGTGTCAAAAAACTTTACCCGGCGTACAAGAAGCAGATTGACCAGTACCTGCGGGAGAATCCGGTTGATTTTGGCAAAGAACAGGATCTCGCCCGCCTGCTGGCCTACTGCGACACGCTGGATAAGTAACTCGCATAGCAACGTTTCACCAGCGGTTTGTGTCTACCGGTACACAAACTTAATCCGTCCTGATATGAGAAAGCTCCTGCCTGTTATTCTTTTGTTACTGGTTTTCGGGTGCTGGCCTCCGGGAATGGATCCGAACAAACGGGACGGAAAGTTTCTGATGGACGTAGTCAATCTGGAAGAATTCAACTCCGAATACGACGACTACAATTCCTCTTTGCCTTCCAACCGATCGGGTGAGAGCCATTTGATTTTTTCTTCCAAAAGAGAGCGGAAGGATGTATTCAACCTGGTGTATTTCCCCGCCTATTTCCAATATGACAAGCGACTTAAACTGAAAAAAGGGGTTGAGCGGGCTGGCAACGATTATCATCAAGCCTATGCCAATGCCGGGCTGCTCATTGGCAAGGCCAATGGCCCTTTTAACGTGTACGGCCCCAGTCTGCTATCGCGCTATTACGATTTCAATTCTTACAGCGGCACGAAAGACCTCTGGCTTTTTTATGCCGACGATGCCTCCGGAAACCTGGATATCAAATATGCCAAAGAAGGAACCGCCGACGCGGCACCCATTCCTTACCTCAACTCCCCGGCAAATGATGCCTACCCCACGTTTTCGCGCATGGGCGATAAAATTTATTTTTGCTCCGACCGGGATGGCAACTTCGACATTTACGAAGCATCCATTCCCCGGGCCGAGCGCGAGGATGTTACGTTGGAAAGCCTGATTAATCCTTCGGAATATAAGATCAGGAAGGTAGAAGAGCTGTCGGGCGCTTATGATGATAAATGTCCTTACCTGAACGAAAATGTGATGGTGTTTGTCTCCGACCGCCCGGGTGGTCAGGGAGGCCAGGACATTTACTATTCCGAATATGCCGACGGTAAATGGTCAGTCCCGGTGAATGCAGGTCCGAGGATCAACACGGCGCACAACGAGTACCGCCCGATCCTTCCCCGGTTATCCAATTTCAGCTACGACCTGATGATCTTTTCGTCCGATCGTCCCGGTGGAAAAGGCGGCTACGACCTGTACATGACCGGCCTGAAAAACCGCTGGTAGCAAGGCAGATGCTGCATTAACTCGCCCGGTTTTCTT
Source organism: Dyadobacter sp. 50-39 (assembly GCA_001898145.1). Classification (GTDB taxonomy): domain Bacteria; phylum Bacteroidota; class Bacteroidia; order Cytophagales; family Spirosomataceae; genus Dyadobacter. The sequence goes on along the minus strand of MKSR01000020.1, from coordinate 26,248 downwards.
TTAACAACATTCCCATTGCATCGTCCAGCGAGCCGGCGCGGTTTACCTCTCCCGAGTTGACGAAGAAAATCTCATCCGCATTCTCGATCGTGTTGAGCCGATGTGCAATGATGACCTGCGTGGTCGATTCGGGCAGCTGTTTCAGAATGTCGCCCAGAAGCTTTTCCGTAACGGTATCGATATTGGCGGTGGCTTCGTCGAGGATCAGGAGCTCGGGGCTGCGGAGCACGGCGCGCATAAATGCGATGAGCTGCTTCTGGCCCAGGCTCGTGCTGTCCGCCGTAGCTGAAACTTTCGTTTCCAGCCCGTCTTCAAACAATGCGAGTATTTCGCCCAGGTTAGCGCTGCGGATCACCTGTTCCAGTTTGTCATTGGAATACGCTTTCAGCTGATCGTTGCCGTACAGGATATTCTCTCGGATGGTCCCTGAAAAAAGGATTGGCTCCTGTAAAATGAAGCCGATTTTACGGCTGCGTTCTTCGGGCGTGTACGTACGGATGTCGCGCCCGTCGAGCAGCACAGTGCCCTGGCGCGGATCGTACAAGCGTGCAATGAGCGATGCTGTGGTCGTTTTGCCCCCGCCTGTCGGGCCTATCAGCGCATAGGTTTTACCACGTTCCAGTTTGAAATTGACCTGGTGCAGAATTTCGCGGCTGTCGTACCCGAAGCGCACGTCGCGGAATTCGAGCAATGCGGCTTTGTCCTCCCGCGGTGTTTCGGCTAATGGAACCAGGTCGGTTTCCAATGCGAGGATTTGCGAAATACGGTCCCAGCCCGCCATGGCTACCTGAAAACTGGTCCATAATGCAGCCAGCTGCCGCAGCGGATTGTAAAAATTAACGGCATAGGCCAGGTAACTCACCAGCAAACCTACGGTGAACTCGCCCAGGCTGATCAGGTGAATGCCGAATGTGAGCACCACGAGCTGCGCGATATTGGAAAAGAAAGAATAAGTGGGCAGGAAAACGTTGTTCGCGAGCCCCGCACGGATGGCCGTACGGTAATTGTCCAGGTTGGCCAGTTGAAAACGCTGGCGGAAATAGTCCCGCCGGTTGAAAGCGATCACGACTTTGAAATTGTTCAAACTTTCCTGTATCTCCGCGCTGAGCGCACCGGTGCTTTTCAGGTTGCGGGCATTGGCAGCCTTGACCCATGGCGATAACACGATCGTAAAAATCAGGATCAGCACGGCGGGCGCCAGCGTGGCTGAACCCAGTTTTACATTAATCACCATTAAAAAGATCCCTGCACCGAGCATGGTAAAAATACTTCCCACAAACTGCATCAGCGATTGCGAAAAGAACTGGTTCAACTTGTCGGTATCATTATTTACGCGGGAAATAAGGTCACCTGCCTTGTTTTGATTGAAGAACGCGACCGGGAGCTGCTGCAACTTGTTGAAAATGGCATTTCTGAGCGTAAACAGCAGCCGCTGCCCTACGCCGCCCATGAGTTTCGTCTGGGTATAAGCCGTAGCAAGCCCGAGCAGGTACATAGCCAGCAGGATCGCGCCGAAAACGAGCAGTCCGTGAAACTGCTTGGTGACTACGTACCGGTCGATGGCGTGGCCGATCAGGTATGGGCCAAACAGGTTCACAGCCGTATTGAGGGTAATGGCCCCCAGCGCCAGCGCCAGGTTGCCCCGCTCATGCGCAATGAGTGTCAGCAACTTCCGCAGCGCCTTCAACGTGGAAGTTTTCTGCTGCTCCTCCGAAAGCTTGTTAAGATCGTAGTTCATAGTTGCTGGTGCTTTGTTGGGAGTTGAAAATCTGCACGTACTCGGGGCTTGTCAGCATGAGTTGCTCGTGCGTTCCGCAGCCGATGAGCTCACCTTCCATAAGCACCGCTATCTGGTCGTAATGCTCGATAGCCGCAATTTTCTGTGTGACGGAAATCAGTGTGATGCCCGGGTAATTACGCTCTACGTTATCCAGTATCTTTTTTTCAGTCGTATTATCCACCCGCGCGGTGAAATCGTCGAGCAGGAGCACCTTCGGGTCCATCGCCAGCGCCCTGGCCAGCATAATGCGCTGCTTCTGACCGCCGGAAAGGCTCGCGCCCCGCTCTGAAACGATGGTATCCAGGCCGTCGGGCAGGGTTTCGATGAATGCGGAAAGCTCGGCGGTTTCGATCGCCTTTCGCAATGACTCGTCCGTAACCGTGGTGCTGAATGCGATATTTTCCCGGATACTCATGTTAAAAATGATGCTATCCTGGAACACGAAAGCTACCTGCCTGTGAAAAGACTCGCTTTCGTAGTAGCCGATCGGATGGCCATCGAAGGTAATGCTCCCCTCCTGCGGGCGGATGAGCCCTGTGAGCAGGTACAGCAGCTGCGTTTTCCCGGCGGCCGTCGGCCCTATTACGGCAATGCGGGAACCCGGATTTACCGAAAGGCTGACGTCCTTCAAAGCCGGCTTTTCGCCATACCGGACCGTCACGTGCGCTAACTCGATGCCGCCGCGTAAAGGCGCCTTCGAAGTACCGCTTTCGACGGGGTCGGGAATGTTCAACACGCCCGAAATCCGCTGGTAGGAAGCCGTAGCCTGGGCAATCACATTACTCATAAAGCCTATGACCAGGATCGGGAAGATGAGAATACCCAGGTAACTGTTGAACGCCGCGAAGCTACCCAACGTCATATCGCCCTCGATCACGAAATGCCCGCCGAGCACGAGGATCGTAAGCATAGAAACGTTGGCTGTGAACGTCACAACCGGAATAAGGCCCGCAAACAGGCTCAGAATGGCCAGCCCGAACCCTTTTGCTTTGGTATTCGCTTCGAGGAATTTGGCATATTCGAGTTGCTGGGAGTTTACGACACGTATCAATGCGGCTCCCAGAATGCTTTCATTGATGATCTTATTGAGCCAGTCGATCACCTCCCGGCTTTGTACAAACAAGGTGCGGACTTTCTTAAGCGTGATGGCAAACATTCCCCCTATAATCGGAATGATCGCGATAACGGTCAAGGCCAGCTTCCAATTGATGGTCAGCAGCAGCACGCTCGCGCCAATGATCAGGAACAGCGACGATACAATAGACACAATGGCCTGCGACACAAACATTTTGATCGAATCGATATCGGCCGTCAGGTTGGTCAGCAGCTTTGCGGCGGTAGTTTCTTCGATGAACGCATGGCTTTGTCTAGAAATTTTGTCGGACAGCCTCGTGCGAAGATCGCGGGCTACTTTTTCGGAAGCATAGGTCTGGATAATGCTTTGCAGGTAGGCAAATACGAAGATGAAAATGACTGCAATGGTAAACTCGGTCAGAATGGCGTCCAGGTCGAAGCGCTGCCGGGTGTAATCGTCGATCCCGTCTGCCACCAGCCTGGGAAGCCACAAGTTGATCCCGTTGCTCAGCAATGCAAACAGCAGCAGCAGGATGACCAGTCCTTTATAGGGTACCAGTAAGCTGAATATCCCCGGCTGCTTGGGGGCTCCGGGTTTGGCTTTTTCAGACATATGGGTTTAGCATTAAATACGGCGACAAATATAGCAAGGTATATTTTTGAATCACTGCCCGTTAGTGTGGTTAAATTTTGGTTAAATTCCCAACCAAAACCTTTCATCTCAAACCTGAAACCGACAGCATGGCCCATTTTGCATACACCATTCTCTACGTCCGGAACGTAACCGCAACCATCGAATTTTACGAAAACGCATTCGGTTTCACTAGGAAATTTATCACTCCCGACGGTGATTACGGCGAACTGGCCACTGGCAATACCACCCTGTCATTCGCCCAGACGGAGCTGGCCAAAACCAACGTACCAGACGGCTTTACCGAAAGCGACCCGGCAGCCAAGCCTTTCGCGTTTGAAATCGGATTTGTCGTTGAAGATGTGGAACAAGCATTTCAGAAAGCGCTGGACACCGGAGCGACGCCGGTTTCGAAACCCAAAACCAAGCCCTGGGGACAAGTGGTATCATACGTCCGCGATTTGAACGGGTTTCTGGTAGAGATCTGCACGGCGGTAGACTAGTAGCCGCGGAGCAACGGCATGCGCGCCCTTTTCGTTCTACTCAACAGGAAACGGCCCTTCTTCGAATTCTACGTCGTGGTACCCTTTGCTGCCGATATCCCTGGCCAGCTGGCTCCGGAAGTCTGTGCCGTTACGCAGGCTGCTCAGCACGTGGGCAAAGTCGTATTGCGGTTGCCATCCCAGCTCGCTCCGCGCATGCGCGTTCACATACACACGATCGATTTCCGGGAACAGTTTCCATCCCCTGGCCTCAAATAAGTCCCCGCATCCGGGGTATAGCGAGCGCACAACCGCTGCGGCGTCGGTATGCAACTGAGCCAGGTGCTCCTGCCCAAAGGGCGTGGTGGCGGAGATAATGTATTTGCCGAAACCAAGGGTTCCGGCTTTTTCCAGGGCTAATAAATGCGCAGAAACGGCATCGGCTATGTCGACGCGGCGATAAAGGAGCTCCAATGCCTGCACATTGGGCGTTTCGTAAAGCTGGCGGGTTTCCGCATTGTCATCGTCTTCCGGAAAGAAGCGCGATGTCCTGAGAATGAGTACGGGCAAGCCGCTTTTCCGGTAAAATAGCTCGCAGAGGCTTTCCGCGGCGAGTTTGGTCACACTGTAAATGTTCTTGGGCTGAGGGATTACATCCTCCGTGATCCACGCAGCGGGTTCTCCTTTGGCGGGGTTCATCGCCGCGCCGAATGTGCTGGTGGTACTGGTAAACAGGAAGCCCGAAACTTCCTGAATCACCGCTTCTTCGAGCAGGTTGAGCGTGCCCGTGATGTTCGTATCGACAAAGTCCTGCTTGCTGTGCGTCGCCACATGCGGCTTGTGCAGGGTAGCGGTGTGAATGACAGAACTAATCCCCTGCATGGCCGTTCGGACAAAATCCCTGTCGGCAATGTCGCCCACCAGGTCGGTATAGGGTGAATGCTTCATGTCGATCCCCACGACCGGCTGTCCTTGCCCGCGGAGCGTGCGCATGAGCGCCTCGCCTAAATGTCCCGCGCTCCCTGTTACTAAAATACTCATGGCTGGTTGAATGCTGATTTTCGGGCAAAGGTATGGGTGTGCGGCATGGAAAAATATTGGGATAGCCGATAAAAACATTGAAATTTGTACATGGCCTATATCATTGATAATGAATCTTACAGAGAAATCGCGGGCAGAAAATTCCTTTCGCAGCCCGCGGTGAGTACTTACGAACACGACGCTTCAAGGATCCCGTTCGTAAACCACCGTGTCAAGAATGTGTATACCCGTAATTTTGGCATTATCCGTTTCCAGGCCGACTTCCTGCAAGATATGCAGATCCGCGGCATGAAAAGCGACCCGCATGTCAGCTTGCATTTTCAGGTGAAGGGCCATTCCAATGCGCACTTTCGCGACATTCCCGGAGCGCATCCGCTCCGCCCTGCCGAGTACAATATCTATTACTCCGAAAACTTCGATTCCGACATTTTTTACAACCGCCAGACAGGCTTTGAATACCTTGCATTGATCCTTAAAAAGGAGCATTTGCTGCAATTTCTCCACCAAAACGGCAGTCCGGTCAGGCAGCTTGAAAACGCATTGGAAAACGGACGACCGCTGGCACTTTTCAAAAAAGGGGCACCGGTGAATACGGAAATGCACGCCGTTTTACATCGCATACTACACACGCCGGTCGCTGACGATCTTTCGGAAATGTATTTGAACGGCAAAATCCTGGAACTGCTCGCCCTGCAATTACAGCAATACCGGGAAGATCATCAGGTAACCCAAATGCATTCGGGCAACGCGCGTGAACTTGCCGAGATTTATGAATACCTCGACACCCATTTTCTCACAGTGCAGTCGCTGGAAGATATTGCCGGGAATTCACGTCTTTCGGAACACCAGATCCGCGAAGGTTTCAAACTGAAATACAATACGAGCGTATACGAACTGGTCCACGAAAAACGGATGCTGCATGCCCGCGGGCTGCTGCTTGACTCCGGCTTGACGGTCGATGAAGTGGCCGGGCTGGTCGGGTATTCTACCGGCAGCAACTTCATCCAGGCATTCAAAAAGAAATTCGGCGTTACACCCAAGCAAATGCAACTCGGACGGCGGGGTTAGTGGGGCTCAGATCATCCATTTGCGCTCCGTCGTAAAAGAGATGGTCAGCCACATTTTGTAATCTCCCCGGATACGTTCGTACAACTCCTGCCTGATGGCGTCCATTTCCTTCACCTGCGTATGCGCGAGCTGCTCGGGCAACAAAAAGTCGATCTCGATGGTGTAGCTGCTGCCGGTTTTGGCCACACGCACATATTCGTCGGTGAAACCATACTGTTTTGAAATCGCTTCCGCTTCCTGATGTATCTTTTCTTCCACCTCGTCGTCGGGTGCAAATTGCAGCAATTCCCGGATGTTTTTCCAAAACGTCCTGACCGGAATGCGCAGGAAGAGAATGGAAATGACAATGACCATACCGGGGTCAAGGTACGGGATGAGGTAGGCCAGCGAGGTCTCTCTCAGAAAGTACCCCAACGACAACACCACCAGCACGCCTGTGCTCAGCAGCGCGTCGAGCTGCCATTCGGTAGCTTCTATCCGGACGTACTCCGAGCTCATTTGCAATGCCATTCTCCGGAAATACAGCCAGAGCAAAAAACAGCCGATAATGGAGGCGATCAGGTACGGCAGTGCAATGTCGAGCTCGACAAACTTGCCGCCGCCGATGATGTCCATCACCGAGGTTGCCAGGGAATACAAGCAGAGGAAAATGATTACCGCCGATTGCAGCGTCATCGAAAACGGCTCAAACTGCGCACGACCAAACGGCAGATCGTCGTCGTCGGGCTTACGGATGAAATTGTTCACAAGTAGCGAAACGCCCGACAGGCTGATCCCGACCATCGAGAAGAGGGCATCGAAAATAATGGATTTGGAATCGCCGGCGATCCCGACCACAATCGCCCAGATCGTAAATACCGAACCGGTAATGATCGAAAGCTTGATCATCCCCCGCTCTTTCAACCGTTTTTGTCTTTCATTCATAAAGCCGGGTGAAAGCAGTACACCACGCAATCAGCCCTTAATAAGTTAGAAAGACCTTTGAAGTAAAGCAAGTTCCGGACGAAGCATTACCATTTTGTAAACATTTGCTACCGCGTTGCGGCACGCCCGACGCCAAACTGGTCACCCGCCCGCACCGGCTTGTTCCCCATAAACTGCACCTCTACCATTTTTTCGCTGGACACGTTGCTATGAAACTCGTCCGTCAGCGTAAGAATGATCTTGCGGGTTTTCACGTCTATCACCTCCCCGCTCGAGGGATATGCATACCGGCCATCGAGACTGAATGTAACCCAGCCCGGCATATCCTGTACGGGGATGGTCGTCAGCTGCTGGTAAGGCGGCTTTGCACTGAAAACATGCATCCGCATATTGTGTCCGTCGCAAAGCCATATCTCGTTTTCATCGGGCGTAAGGCCGATGCCATGGCTCGGGTTACCGTGCCTCCGCACAGGGCCGCGTTCCCAGCCTTCCACCTGAATGTGTGCGATTTTGATACCTTTTTGAATGTCTCCCACCTCGAAGCCCAGCAGGCTGTCGACCGTCACATAGGTAAGCGTTTCGGCCGCATTCACCGTAAACGGCCGGACGTAGTTATCGAACACTCCCACTTTTGCCACGAGCTCATGCGTTTTGGGATCGGCGATGTGCAGCCAGGGACTGGCAATGTCGGCCAGGTACACCGCATTGCCGGAGGATCCGTAAATCGTGTTGTGCGCCCTTTTATGGACATTTATTTTTTTAATGACGTCGCCCGTCTCGCAGTTCACCACATTCCAGAAGCCTTTTTCGAGCGAGGGCAGGTACATCGTGCGGCCGTCCGGCGAAATCGCCATCCTGTCGCAACCGCCCTCAAAAGCTTTTTCCCAAAGCACCTTCTCGGTCGTCAGGTCGATCCGCTGCAGTCCTTCCAGCGTGCTGACATAAATGCTGTTCAGCGGCAGGCTGACCGCGATTCCTTTGACATTGGAGGGCTTGCCATTGGGATGCAACCCAAGCGTGGCGATCCTTTTGACGAAACGATGGTTATTGTCCATGTCGAACACCAGCAGCCCGTGGCCGCCATAACCCAGGTAATCGCGGATGCCGGGCGTGGCCACGTACAGGTACCGCTTGTTGCCCGCGGGCATAGCCGCTTTACGCGTTTGTTGCGCAATGCCCGCATGCGTGAGCGCAATCAGAAGGAAAAGCAGCCGGAAAAAGATCTTTTTCATAAATTTTCAGACAGAAGGAATTTTGTAGCCGTTATGGTACTCCTTGGCGATCAGCTTGTTGGCTTCCGAATCGGTAAACTTCCCTTTTTCTTTATCCCAATAAATCTTCTTGCCGGTGCGGTAAGCGATATTACCCATCTGTGAAAAAATCGCGATGTCGGCACCGACTTGAATCGGCGCGTGGAGGTTGGCCATTTTCCTTGATTTGACTACGTCGATGAAGTTTTTAGCGTGCAGGTCCAGCCCGTTGTCCGACGCTTTCCGGAACGCTACCGCTTCCATCCGTTTACCCTCCGGGATCACCTCCCAGCCATCGCGGTTGAGTACAAGCGTGCCATTGTTACCGATATAGGCAATGCCGTGCTCGCGTGCATAGGGGCCGCCATCAATACCCATTGCGTGTTCCCACTGAATGTTAAAATCGTCAAACTCGAATACCGTAGTGAGCGTATCGGGCGTCTCGGCACCGGAATCCTGGTTGGCAAATTTACCTCCCGCCGCCATAATGCTGTTGGGAGTGGCCGATTTCATACCCAGCAATGCATAGTCCAGCAAATGCACGCCCCAGTCGGTCATCAGCCCGCCGGCGTAGTCCCAGAACCACCGGAAATTAAAATGAAAACGGTTCGGATTAAAGGGCCTGTTCCTGGCCGGTCCAAGCCACATTTTATAGTCCACACCCGCAGGCGGATTGCCGTCGGGCAGTTTGGAGATCGGGTTCACCCATGCAAAATACCCCCACACTTTCACCAACCTTATTTTTCCCAGCTGACCGGAATGCACAAAATCGATCGCGTCGCGGAAGTGCTTCTGGCTCCGCTGCCATTGCCCCACCTGCACCACCCGGTTGTAACGCTGCTGGGCGGCTACCATCGCACGGCATTCGGCAATGGAATTGCCGATCGGCTTTTCCACGTAAATGTCCTTCCCTGCCTGGCAGGCCTCGACCATCATCAGACAATGCCAATGGTCGGGCGTGCCGATCACCACCACGTCGACGTCCTTATCGGCCAGCAGCTGCTTGTAATCGCCGTAGGTCTTTACCTTCGTGCCTCCTTTGGCGAGTTCGGCTGCCCGCTTGTCGAGCACATTCTTGTCTGCGTCGCAAAGCGCCACGCATTCCGTGCCCGGATTTTTAAGAATGGCGTTGAGGTCGGCCCAGCCCATCCCATTGACGCCGATGGCGCCGACGCGGATTTTATCGGCGGCCGATACCGGCGTAAAAGCGGATACGGATGAGGGTATAAGGGCCGAAAGCCCTGCACCGGCGGCAAGGGCCGATGCGGTACCAAGGAAGTTGCGTCTCGAACGGGTCATAGATTCAGATCAAAGTATAACTGGATATCAAAGCAATGCGCAACCCATGTTTTACTTAATTCCACTCAAAGCAAGAGAGCCAGATATCCGAAGAAACCTGGCTCCCGAACCGGACTAAGGTGCTTGCAAGCGGTGGGACGACTCCTAAAACTCGGCAGCCACCTTTTGCTGAAGACTCATTACCCGCTTGACAATTTCGATACATTCTTCCCTTGACATTTGCCGGATCGTGTTTCGTACCGCATTCGCTACGATACGTCCTTCTTCGTCGCGGGCAGGACCAGACCGGAACACCGTCGCACAAATGTCCTCCCATTCCGGAACGAGCTGATCAGAAAACATTCTGGAAGGGATCAGTAAAAAATACGCGTGCTGTGAGATAAGGGATGACCGGCATTCTTCCGGATCCAATTTCAGGCCGGCGACAAATTTGGATAGCTCGATATGAGCGAAAAGGTTGGAACGTTGCATCAATAGATGGATGGAGGGTATACGAATAAGTAACTATAAATATATTTCAGTACCGCGCCCGGTTCAATAAAGACCATGTGCTTTCTCCACAAAAATCGGGGCTTAAAATTCGTCAAAACACAACTTCCTGAATACGAACTATTTCTACTTCACATTGCTGCGAAAAAAAATTGAGAATTTCAGAAGTTGAAATTGTAGTGTGGGCAAGCTTCCCTGAAATGGCGAAAGACGGGACCGGGCCATTCATGCGGCGTGAAACATTTCGCTTCACGCCGCAGGCGGGAAAAATCAGAAGGGATTACGCGGAGCTGTTATAATACTATGTATCAGCCTGTCGAGCTCTTTTTCCATATCTTTCAGACGGGCCAGGACATCGATATCACGTGTGGCAGCATAGGAATTTTGCAAATCCCTGACTTCCTTGATCCGAAGTGCGAAACTGAGAAGCGTCATGGTTCATTGAATTGGTGTACCGGAAAATCAGGACAAAGTAAATGGGAATCGGGCGATCCCGTAAGGGGTGTGCGTGATTATAATAAAAATCTAATCGGGCATAAAAAACCCGGAGCCAGGTATCAGCACCCTGGCATCCGGGTAGAAATCAACAACAAAGAACCAAATCTCTGTCCGAAACTAACATGCATGGCCGGCGCCAGCCAAAATTTATAATCCTGCGGCGCCAATGGTATTTCTAACGGCAAAGGCGGTATATTGGCCCGATCCGCGACCTTGTTATGCATATGAAAAAAATCGCACTGTTCATGGCCCTGGCGATTGCAGGAGCTGCTTGCCGTCAGGCCTCAGAAAAGAAAAAGGAGATCGCGGTCCGCGATACGACGATCACCGTCGAGAACTCTTTTACAGAACTGTTCATCGATACCACCGCACTCGCTTCCTACATCACCGGGCATGCGCTGGACGATAGCCTGAATGTCAAGCTCCGCAGCTTTTACAATCACCGGAATTACCAGTATGCCTGGTTCTTCCCGGATGGCGTTGCCGAGTTCGTCCCTATTTTCCAGAGCTTACGGAACGACTATATCCATTACTCCGGCGATAGTTCGCTCTACAATCCCTCGCTCGACAAGGCGATCGATTCACTTGCGCAGTTGAAGAAAATTAATCCGGATAATGCCCTGGCAGTGAATGCCGAGCTTGCATTGACCGAACAGTTTTTCCGCTACACCGACCTCGCCTATTCCGGCGACCACCGGATCAATACTCAGGAGCTCAACTGGTTTATCCCCCGCCGGAAGTTGAATCCGGAGGTTTTTCTGGATTCACTTTTGAAAAATAAGGGTCAGAACGTTGCAGCCTACGAGCCAGTCAACAGGCATTATAATTTATTGAAAGAGAAAGTATTGCAGTATTATGCACTCACCAAAGCCGGTGAACCGGATACCGTGGCCACCAGCAAGAAATTCCGTGAAGGAGACCGCGACACACTCCTGATAACCTTAAAAACGCGGCTGCATTTACTGGGCGATCTGCCGGAACCGGACAGCACGCCCATTTTCGACACGACACTTACTAACGCTGTTAGGCATTTTCAGCAACGAGTCGGACAAAAACAGACCGGCATGACGGGCTCGGCCTTTTTCAAAGAGCTCAATGTTCCGGTGGCCAGCCGTATCCGCCAGATGCTCATCAACATGGAGCGCATTCGCTGGATGCCCGCCGCCCCTCCCACCGATTATATCCTGGTAAACATTCCCGAGTTTACTCTGCACGCCTACGAACAAGGCAAATTGTCATTCGATATGGCGGTTGTTGTCGGTTCCGAGGCGAATAGTACTGTCATTTTTTCAGGTACTTTAAATCAGATAGTGTTCAGCCCCTACTGGAACGTGCCAACAAGCATCCTTAAAAAGGAAGTGCTGCCGGGAATCAAGAAGAATCCCAACTATCTGGCAAGGCATAATATGGAATGGAATGGTGGGTCGGTGCGGCAGAAACCGGGCAAATCGAATTCACTGGGACTTGTAAAATTCCTCTTTCCGAACAGTTACAGCATATATTTCCACGATACGCCCAGCAAAAGCCTGTTCAATGAAAGTCAGCGCGCATTCAGCCACGGATGCATCCGGCTGTCGGAACCCAGGAAACTGGCGGAATGGCTGCTTCGCCGCGACAGTACCTGGACAAGTGAGAAAATTTCAGCTGCCATGCACGCCGGAAAGGAAAAGTACGTGCGGCTCCGCGGCAAAAATGAGGTGGCCGTTTTCATTGGCTATTTCACGTCGTGGGTAGATCAGCACGGCAATTTGCAGTTCCGCAAGGATGTTTACGGGCACGACCGCAGGATGGAGGAGCGGCTGTTCGGCAATGCCGAAATGCCTGTTGCCCAGGCAATAGTTCGCTGACATTTCAGGTACGGCACGATTTTAGTCCCATAACCAGCATGCGCGGAGGAAGCCGGCAGGTAGCCGGCAGCGCGGCTGGCCGGGAGTTGTTATTCTTAAAAAGCCGCCTTACCTTTGCTAACATCGTTAGGTAAATCTTGAATTACCATGGGAATCCTCGAACGAAAAATACGTCAAAAAGAAAATATGCGGACCAATATCCTGGCGGTAGCCTTGCAATTGGTTAAAGAAGAAGGCTGGCAATCCCTGTCAATCAGAAAGATAGCCGACGCCATCGAGTACAGCGTACCGGTGATCTACGATCACTTCGAAAATAAAGAAGCGATTCTCTTTGAACTTTCTATGGACGGTTTCCGGTTACTCGATAGATTGCTGGAAAAAGACAAGCGCAAATATGCGAACCCGGAAGACCGGCTAAGGGCCCACGCCGAAACTTACTGGAATTTCGCATTTAAAAATCCCGAATACTATCAGCTCATGTACGGTTTGGGAATGCCCTGTTCAAGCCCGGGCAAAGCGAAACCTGAGTTCAACAGCTTCCGCGACCATATCGGCGAAGCAATCGAGGAAATCGTAAAAGATAAAAAATCTTCCGATGAGGAAACTTGCTTCAAGATTCACGCGTTCTGGTCAGTACTCCACGGTCTGATTTCCATCGTTATGATGCGCTGCTCGGACATCGACGACTCTCAAATGAACAAAAAAGTAATGGACGACACGATCAACGCTTTCATCAAAAATCTCTGATTTTTTTTCATTTTAGGTTAACACCGTTAGTAATAATAACTTCACTACCTATTCACAAACAACTGATTATCACCGCAAAAAATGTCCACATCCATGAAAACCGTTCAACTCAAAACAGCAAAAAGGCTATCTGCGCTCCTTTTACTGGCAGCGGGAACCGCAGCCATATATAGCTGCGGTTCCTCCACAGCCAACGCTCCGGCAGGCGCTCCGCCTGCACAGGCGTTGCCCGTGATCACCGTCAGCGACCACGAGGTGACTTCGCACCGCGAATTCACCGCTTCCATCCAGGGCAGCCGTGATATCGAGATCCGCCCGCAGGTGGATGGTTACCTCGACCGCATTTCCGTAGATGAAGGTGCGTACGTTCGCAAAGGACAGGTCCTGTTCCATATTGACGCCCGTCCTTATGCGGAACAGCTCAATACCGCCAAGGCCAGCCTGCAATCGGCAAAAGCGGCACTGGAGAGCGCATCGATCAACGTCGAAAAGCTTACTCCGCTGGTAGCCAACAAGGTAGTGTCCGACGTACAGCTGAAAACCGCAAAAGCGGCATATGATGCAGCCAAGGCCAATGTAGCGCAAGCACAGGCAGCCGTGGACGCAGCGAAAATCAATGTCGGCTACACTTCGGTCACAGCTCCGGCGGACGGCTATATCGGTATTATCCCATTTAAGACCGGTAGCCTCGTAGGTAAGAATACCGTCCAGGCATTGACTGTCCTCTCGGAAACCAAAGACATCCACGTGTACTTCTCGATGAGCGAGCTCGATTTCCTCGATTTCAAACAGGAATTTGAAGGCAATACCATTGAGCAGAAGATCAAGAACATCCCGGCGGTTGAGCTCGTACTGGCCGATAACAGCATTTATCCGCAAAAAGGAAAAGTGCAAGTTGTGGAAGGACAGTTCGACAAGACCATGGGGGCGATCAACTTCCGCGCTACATTCCCGAACGGAAACGGGTTGCTGCGCTCGGGTAACACGGGCAGGATCCGCATCCCGCGCCAGCTCGCGAAGTCGGTGCTGATCCCGCAGGAGGCTACTTTCGAATTGCAGGACAAGGTGTTTGTATACACCGTGCTCGATAGCAACAAAGTGGAAGGCCGCCCTGTGACGGTTGCCGATCGCAGCGGACGTTATTACCTGATTTCGAAAGGGTTAAAGCCAGGAGAGAAGATCGTATACGCCGGACTCGACAGGTTGCGCGACGGTATGGCCATTGCTCCGCAGAAAATGTCGATGGACAGTCTGCTGCACGCCAACCCGATTTAACCAGAGTGGTGTAAAAGGTTCACGAATTCCACACCAATCAGCAGAGCACCATCGCATTAGCCAATGCGATGGACCGCTCCCGCCTTGCCAAAACACTCGACAATGAGCCCCGCGTGCGGGGACAAATCTCAATAACATGTTTCAGAAATTTATAGAAAGGCCCGTCCTTTCGACGGTAATATCCATCCTGATATTACTCCTGGGGATCATATCGCTCACTACGCTGCCGATTACAAAATTCCCCGACATTGCTCCGCCGACGGTTCAGGTAACCGCCGTATACCCGGGAGCGAACGCAGAAGTGGTTGCCCGCGCAGTGGCAACACCCATCGAAGAAGCCGTGAACGGGGTAGAGAACATGACCTACATGACCTCGTCGTCCAACAACGACGGTACCATGGCCCTGAACGTGTACTTCAAGCAGGGCACCGACCCTGATATCGCTGCGGTGAACGTGCAGAACCGCGTTTCCAAAGCCGTGAGCCAGATCCCGCAGGAAGTTGTCCAGGCCGGTATCTCCACGCAGAAGCAACAGAACTCGATCATCATGTTCGTGGCGCTTTCGAGCGAGGACAGCACTTATGACGAGACATTCCTTTTGAACTACATTAAAATAAACCTGGTACCGCAGCTTCAACGTATACCGGGGGTCGGTCAGGCGCAGCCGTTCGGTACGCGTGATTATTCAATGCGTATCTGGCTCAAACCCGACCGCCTTGCGGCCCTTGGCTTGTCGCCACAGGAAGTAACCGGTGCCATCCGCGAGCAAAGCCTTGAAGCGGCTCCGGGCCGGCTTGGCGAAGCCAGTAAAGAGGTCTTTGAATATGTTTTGAAATACAAAGGAAAACTCACGCAAAACAAAGAATATGAGGACATTATTATCAAAGCCAATAGTGATGGTTCGGTAATTCGTCTGAAAGATGTGGCGCGGGTCGAGTTTGGTTCTTATACCTATTCTTCCAATGGTAAACTGAATGGCAACGCATCGTCTGGTGTAGCCGTGTTCCAAACGGCTGGTACGAATGCGAACGACATCCTCATCCAGGCTGAAAAGCTGATAGAGGATTTTTCCAAAACACTACCGAAAGGTCTGAAAACGACCATTATGTACAACTCGAAGGACTTCCTCGACGAGTCGATCAATCAGGTCCGGTCGACGCTTCTGGAAGCATTCATCCTCGTGTTTATCGTCGTTTTCATTTTCTTGCAGGATTTCCGCTCGACATTGATCCCGGCCATCGCCGTTCCGGTGGCGATTATCGGTACGTTCTTCTTCATGCAGCTCTTCGGCTTCACGATCAACTTCCTGACGCTCTTTGCCCTGGTACTCGCGATCGGTATTGTGGTGGATGATGCCATTGTGGTCGTCGAGGCGGTGCACTCCAAAATGGAGCGAACGAACCTCGCAGCCAAGCCCGCTACCATCGAATCTATGAATGAGATCTCCGGCGCGATCATTTCGATCACCCTGGTAATGGCCGCGGTATTCGTACCGGTTGGATTTATGCAGGGACCAGCGGGGGTATTCTACCGGCAGTTTGCATTTACATTAGCCATAGCCATTTTGATTTCCGCATTGAACGCGTTGACCCTCAGCCCTGCGCTTACGGCGCTTTTCCTGAAAAACCCGCATGCGGAAGAAGGTCACGACGGTAAACGCAAAGGTTTCGGTGCGCGTTTCTTTGCCGCATTCAATGCAGGCTTCGAGTCGATGACCGGTCGTTATGTCAAAAGCCTTCAATTCCTGATCCGTCAGAAATGGGTAACCATCGTCGGCTTGATCGTCATCTCGGGTACCACCTTCTGGCTGACCAAAACCACACCGACCGGCTTCATTCCTACGGAAGACCAGGGCTTCCTCCTGTATGCGCTCAACACGCCTCCGGGCAGCTCGCTCGACCGTACGTCGAGAGCGATGGCGCAGGTGGATAGCATTGTGAAAAAGTCGCCTATCGCCGACCAGCGCTACATTGTGGAGGGGATGAACATCATTTCGAACTCCAACGCCTCGCCTTACGGGGTAGGCTTCATCCGCATGAAACCAAAAGACCAGCGGGGCGACGTGCAGGACTTTAACCAGATCGTGGGCATGATGTCGCAGCAGGTACGTTCGGTGAACGATGCGAATGCATTCTTCTTCACCTTCCCTACCGTGGATGGTTTCGGTAACGTCAGTGGTTTCGAGTTTATGCTGCAAGACCGCGGAAACGGTTCTTTGGAAAAACTCAGCACGACTACCAATGCATTCATCGGTGCGCTGATGCAGCGGCCGGAGATTGCTTATGCATTCACCACATTTGCCACCGGCAATCCGCAGTTCCAGCTGGAAGTGGACAATGCGAAGGCCAAACAGCTGAATGTACCGGTGAACGACTTGCTGCAAACGCTGCAAATCTACTATGGTTCGAGCTTTGTGTCTGATTTCAACCGGTTTGGTAAATACTACCGCGTAATGGCCCAGGCCGATCCGCTGTACCGCCAGAACCCGGCTTCCCTCGATGGTATTTATGTTAAAAACACCGAAGGCGAGATGGTGCCGGCCAACCAGCTGGTGCAGCTGAAACGCGTGTTCGGACCGGAAACCGTGACCCGCAACAACCTGTACAATGCCGTGATGATCAACGGTACCCCGAAACCGGGTTACAGTACCGGTGACGCCATCCGCGCCGTGCAGGAAACTGCCGAAAAGGTGTTGCCTAACAACTACAAAACCGAATGGACTGGTATGACGCGTGAAGAGATCAACTCGGGATCGCAGATCATCCTGATCTTCGTATTGAGCCTGGTGTTCGTGTACTTCCTGCTCGCAGCACAGTACGAAAGCTACATCCTGCCGCTGGCCGTGATCCTGACGATCCCGCTGGGTGTGTTCGGATCGATGCTGTTCATCAACTGGATGGGCATTGAAAACAATATCTACGTGCAGGTCGGTCTGATCATGCTGGTGGGGCTGCTCGCCAAAAACGCGATCCTGATCATCGAGTACGCCGTTCAGCGGCGTGAAGCGGGTATGAGCATTGTCGAGTCGGCACTGGAGGCTTCACGCCTGCGTCTGCGTCCGATCCTGATGACCTCGTTCGCATTCATCGTCGGCTTGTTGCCGCTGATGCGCGCTACCGGCGGATCAGCACTAGGGAACCGTTCGATCGGTACCGGCGCGGTAGGCGGTATGCTCACAGGCGTAGTTTTCGGGGTGTTCGTGATCCCGGTACTGTACGTGATCTTCCAGTATTTGCAGGAAAAAGTCGTCAAAAAACCAGTTAAACCTGAACTCGCAGAGGCCGAAGCGCACTAGTGGCGCCCGGCTGCTACCGACAAGCAACGACTGGTTTTATTTCAAAATACATCATGAAAAATACATTGAAAATAACGCAAATACCCGTTCTGATCGTGCTGGTAACCCTGCTCGCCTCTTGCAAGGTGAGCAAGGATTACCAACGCCCCGAACTGGCGCTGCCCACCGAATACCGTAACGTGCCCTATGGCGATACCGCCACCATTGCGGATATGGGCTGGAAAGAATTCTTCCCCGATACGACGCTGCAAAAGCTGATCGAGCGGGGCATTGCTTACAATTACGACCTGCAAATCGCGCTGAAACGCATCGATATTGCGCAGCAGCAAGTGAAACAGGCCCGAATGCTGCAACTCCCGCGCCTCGACCTGCGCGTCGCAGGTACGTACAATCGTCCGTCGAGCAACAGCTTGAACGGGATCAGCGCAAGCAGTTTCCTCGGTGCCAAACACATCGAAAACTACATTGCAGGAGTGGATTTGTCGTGGGAGGCCGATATCTGGGGCAAAATCCGCCGCCAGCAACAGGCAACCATGGGCCAGTATCTGCAAACCTATGAAGCTACCAAAGCCGTTCAAACACGACTCGTGGCCGATATTGCAAGAGGTTTTTTCAATTTGCTCATGCTTGATAAGCAGCTGGAAGTGGCCAAACACAACCTTGAACTGAGCAATAATACATTGAAACTGACCAACCTGCTCAAAGATGCCGGCGAGGTAACGTCGCTCTCCGTCCAGCAATCGGAAGCGCAGCGTGAAGCCATTGCGCTGCTCATCCCGCAGCTTGAACAGGATATTGCCATTCAGGAGAATGCGCTGCAAATCCTGACCGGCCAGATGCCGAACGCAATCGAACGTAAGGTGCAACTCGCCGATTTCAAAGCGAACGACAGTCTAGCCACCGGCGTCCCCGCCGCATTGGTAAGCCGCCGGCCCGATGTGCGTGCGGCAGAAATGTCGGTGCTCATTGCGAATGCGCAGCTGGGCGTGGCACAAGCGAGCATGTACCCGTCGCTCATTATCTCGGCGAGCGGCGGTATCGAATCCTTCAAATCGAGCAACTGGTTCAATATTCCGGGTTCATTGTTCGGCATCGCGGCTGGTACGATTGCCCGTCCGATCTTCGCGAGACGCCAGTTGAAAACCAACCTGGAAGTAGCCAAAATCGAACGTGAACAGTCGGTACTGGAATTCCGCCAGTCGGTATTGAATGCCGTCGGCGAGGTTTCCAACTCGCTGGTGCAAACACAAAAACTGAAAGAGCAGGAAGCCATCGCCAGCAACCAGGTGAATATCCTGACACATGCTATTTCCAATGCTCAGCTCCTATACCAGAGCGACATGGCCAATTACCTGGAAGTGATTACCGCCCAGGGCAATGCATTGCAAGCCGAACTCAACCTCGCATTCATCCGCAGCCAGTCGCTCGTAGCGCGCGTAGACCTCTACCGCAGCCTCGGCGGCGGCTGGAAATAGATTCCAATCAGACCAAGCATGCACTATAAGTAGCGTCTTTGTTAAGTGTAGTTAAGCACAAAAAGCCGTCAGACTCGATCCGACGGCTTTTGTATTTTAAGCACCCGTAATTGTAATGAATGCTAATATATAATTAAATTTTATATTTCAGTTATCGCAGATAATTCGCTGCTACTTATTAAATATAACTACATCATCGTCAACACCCATGATTACCGTCGTAGCAATGCCGATAAACAACCCGTGCTCCACCACCCCGACAATGCGGGTAAGCTGCCCGGCGAGCAATGCAGGATCTTGAATCAGCCCGAAATCGCCGTCGATCAGCACATTGCCTTGCTCGGTAATGAGTGGTTTTCCCTCAGCGAGCCGGATCTTGCCGGTTCCGTTCAGTTTTTGTATTTGGGCTAAAACATAATTCTGTGCGTAGGGGATTACTTCGATCGGCACCGTAAACTTGCCCAGGAACTCCACTTTCTTGGTTGAGTCGGTAATGATAATTTCCTGCTTCGAAAGAGACGCCACTACTTTTTCTTTCAGTAAAAAGCTTCCGCCGCCTTTGATCAGCTGCAAATCCTCGGTAAACTCATCGGCTCCGTCGATCGTAATGTCGATCGAATCCACATCCTCGATTTTTAGCAAGGGAATGTTCAACGATTCAGCCAGTTCACGCGTCTTTTCCGAAGTCGGCACACCCTTGATATCCAACCCATTCTTCACCAACTCTCCGACTTCACCAATGGCAATATAAGCCGAGCTGCCCGAGCCGAGGCCGACGACCTGGCCGTTGGAGAGGTATTTGACCGCTTCTTTCGCGGCTAATGTTTTTTCGTGTTTTAGGTCTTTCATATCCACTCGAATGCGTTACAAACTATCACCACTTCGCCCGCTCGTACTGCACAGGCCACGTCACATTCGCTTTCAGATCGTGCGCCGCTTCCAGCGGAAAGTACGGATTCCGTAAAATCTCACGTGCCATCATGATCATATCTGCATCCTCATTCACGAGAATGGTCTCGGCCTGCAAAGAATTGGTGATCATCCCTACGGTACCAGTGAGTATACCCGTTTCGCGTTTAATGCGGGAAGCGAAAGGCAACTGGTAGGCGGGCCCGACGGTAATCTGCTGGTGAGCAGCGAGGCCGCCCGACGACACATCGATCAGGTCGATGCCTTTATCTTTGAGAATGTGTGCGAGTTTTATAGATTCGTCGGGGTTCCAGCCGCCTTCTGCCCAGTCGGTAGCGGAAATGCGGGTGAACAGCGGTAGGTCGGCCGGCCAAACGGTTTGAATGCCTTCGATGATGCGCAGCAGCAGGCGAATGCGGTTTTCAAAACTGCCGCCGTACTCGTCGGTGCGGTGGTTGCTCAGGGGCGAGAGGAACTGGTGGACCAGATAGCCATGTGCCGCGTGGATTTCAATCACTTTGAAACCGGCCTGCCATGCACGTTTCGCGGCTGCGGTGAAGTCGGAGACAACTTTATCTATTCCTTCGTGATCGAGTTCCAGGGGCTTGGGGTAATGCTCCGAAAAAGGAATCGCTGAGGCCGAAAACGTCTGCCAGCCACCTTGATCCTGCGTCACTTCGGCACGGCCCTTCCAGGGTACAGCCGTACTGGCCTTCCTGCCCGCGTGGGCAAGCTGCACACCCGGCACGCATCCCTGCGCGCTGATGAATGCGGTGATTTGCGAAAGTTTTTCAATGTGCTCGTCTTTCCAGATACCCAGGTCTTCGGGAGAAATCCGGCCTTCGGGCGACACGCCGGTGGCTTCGGTGATGATCAGGCCCGCGCCGCCCACGGCACGACTGCCGAGATGCACCAGATGCCAGTCGTTGGCAAAGCCGTCTACCGACGAGTACTGGCACATGGGAGAAACGACGATCCGGTTTTTGAACTGAACGCCTTTTATAGTAACAGGTGAAAATAGCTTGGACATACTGGCAGGATTAGATGGACTAATATAGACTATCAACCCACATTATCCTGCAAACGTGCGATATTCCTAAACAGGATTGCCTTGTCCGATTCCGAATGCGCAAGTCTGATAGCTTCTTCATAATGCGCAACAGCCTGTGCTTCGTTGATGCCGGTGTAAAGATTCCCGAGCAATGAATGGTAAAAGTGATTGCTGGTCAGGCTCAAATGCTGCGCTTCGGCGATCGCGGTTTGTTTTCCGCTCACTTTGGCAAGGGCGTAAATGCGGTTCAATGCGGCAACCGGCGAATATTCGATGGCCAGCAAATGGTTGTAGATATCCAGGATATGCGTCCACTTTTCTTTCGAATCCTGCTTATGCGTATGCCAATAGGCGATGCCGGCTTCCAGGTGGTAGCGGCTCAGTTTTTCACCGGTGGAAGCACGGCTCAGGTAATATGCCCCGCGCTGGATCAGCTCGCGGTCCCAGAGCGATTCGTCCTGATCTTCATATAGCACCATTTCGCCGCGCTGGTTCGTCCGGGCCTCGAACCGCGACGAATGGAAGCACATCAGCGAAAGCAATGCGCTCACTTCGGGCCGGTCGGTCAGCTCATTTTCCATCAGCAGGTAATTGAGCCGCATGGCCTCAGCGCACAGCTCCTTGCGTAATGTGGTATTTTGCGAAATCGAATAATAGCCTTCGGAATAGAGCAAATAGATGGTAGTCAGGACCATTTCCAGCCGCTCGCTGATCTCGGTCACCGTCGGTTGTGTGATGGCGATCTTACCCTCTTTCAGTTTTTCCTTCGCGCGCTGGATGCGCTTATACACGACTTCCTTATTCAGCAAAAAGGCATCAGCAATTTCCTGGACGCCAAAACCGCACAGCAGGTTCAGCGCGAGTGCCACCTGCGAATCGGCCGGGATCAACGGGTTGCATACCGCGAAAATCATCGCCAGCTGGCTGTCTGTGATATTCCTGGGCGACATATCAATCTCAATTTCGGATTCTTTTTCGGCCGAATAGCGGATCTCCGACGCCACCTTCTGCTCGAACAGCGAATTACGCTTCAAATGGTTTTTCGTCCGGTTCTTGGCGACGGTATACAGCCAAGCCACCGGGTTTTCCGGCACCCCTTTCATGCCCCAGGTCTCGGCTGCGGCCAGAAAGGTGTCGCTGGCAATGTCCTCCGCGATTTCGACATGCTCTATCCCGAAAAGGTAACAGAGCACGGCAACAAGTTTGCGGTATTCGGTCCTGAAAAGGTGTGGCAGCAGTTCTTTTTCCTCCATGACAATAGGGCCCGACCTTCCCGATCGGACCCCATAAAAATATCAAAAAGGATCATCAAACCGCAATCAGAGCGCTTTACGGATTTCGACGGTACCGCCGAATTCCAGGATCGGCACCGCTTTGGCAAGCTCGGCGGCTTCTTCGTAACCCGTAGCACGGATGATCACCGCCCCGCCGATCGTTTCCTTGATCTCTGCATAAGGCCCGTTGAGCACGGTCTTCTGCGCATCCACCACGAGGCCCTCTCCATCCCACCGCCTCCGAAGCACGATCCTGTCCTCTCTGGCCATTTTGTCGTACCAGGCATGCCATTTCTCGAAATGTTCCTGCAATTGCTCCGGGGAAGGCTGCATTTCCCTGTTCTTGAAATCGCGCCGGAATACCAATAAGAACTCGTCCATAATGCGGTATCTGTTTTAATTGACTGATCTGTTTGAATGTGAAAGCTAATCAGTTTTGGGCAAAATCACCCGAACTGGCCTACCCGGTAAGTTCCGATTCCGGCCGGGAATGCGATATTGATGCGGTTCCAGCTGTTGATCGCATTCACGACCATTGTCAGGTCCACAATCTCCTCTTCGGTAAACTGCGCAGCCACCTCGTTGTACACCTCGTCGGTGATGTGCAGGGAGTTCACCGCCTCGGCCCATGCGAATGCGGCACGCTCACGCTCATTGTAATACGGCGCCTCACGCCACGCACTCATCCCATAAAGTCGTTGCTCGGTTTCTCCCATCGCCCGAAGTTCTTTGGAATGCATATCAAGGCAGTATGCGCAGCCGTTGATCTGGGATATGCGGAAGTCCACAAGCTCTACCAGCTGATGTCCGAGTGTCGATTTCTTGATATAGCTATTCAGGTTGAAAAGCGGCTTCACTGCATTTTGTCCTTTTTGAAAGAAATTAAGTCTGGTTTTCATTTTGGGTAAATTTTGAGTTAAAAAACCTAATGACAACCGACTTTTCAAATCTGGACAGACCGGCGAAAAAAAATCAAAGAAAATTTCAGCTGTATCTGAAACCGCCTCTCTGCCCTTGGGAAGAACAGGCATTCATCCTAATTAATAAAAGACAAAAAACTCCTTTATTTAAATATCATCTATTACTTTTGTGCCGGGTAAGCGGCAATGACCCTGATGATCGGATGGGAATATTTTCAAAAACATGTGAGTATGCAATGCGGGCGGTGTTTTATATCGCGCAGCGATCGGAGGAAGGCCGCAAGGTCGGAATCCGGGAGATTGCCGTGCAGATCAACTCACCCGAACCATTCCTGGCCAAAATCCTGCAAAAGCTGAGCAAAGACGGGCTCATTCTTTCGTCGAAGGGGCCCCACGGTGGATTTTATGTCGATTCGGGAGGGCTGCAACGCCCATTGGCCGACATTGTGCATGCGATTGAGGGCGACAGCATTTTTACCGGCTGCGGGATGGGCCTGAGCTATTGCTCCGAGGCCAACCCCTGTCCCCTGCACAACGATTTCAAGAAGATACGGGGCCAGATTGTGGTGATGCTGCAAAACACTTCCATCGGCCAGTTCAACGAAGGGCTCATAGCCGGGCAGCTTACCCTGAACAAGTAATATTTTTTTACCCAAATAAAGGACAAAAAACTCCTTTATTCTAATTCAAAAATCATGTCTCCATTACAAAAAGACCTCGTAAAAGCCACTGTGCCGGTGTTAAAAGAGCATGGCGTGCTGCTTACCACTCACTTTTACAACCGCATGTTCACGCATAATCCCGAATTGAAGCATTTGTTCAACATGGGTAACCAGCAAAACAAACGCCAGCAAACCGCCCTTGCGACGGCTGTACTGGCATACGCGGAACATATCGAAGACCTATCGGTCCTGCTGCCCGTCGTTGACACGATCGGGCATAAGCATGCCAGCCTGCACATCCGTCCGGAGCATTATGCGATCGTGGGCAGGCACCTCATTGCCTCCATCGGCGAAGTGCTGGGTGATGCCGCCACGCCCGAATTGCTCGAAGCATGGACGGTTGCTTACAATCAGCTTGCCTCCCTGATGAGCGGCCACGAACAAAAGCTGTATGACGAAAAAGTGAGCCTGCCGGGCGGTTGGTCGGGCTGGCGGCCGTTCGTAGTACGCAGCAAAGTGAAAGAATCGGAGGAAATTACCTCATTTTACCTGTATCCGATTGATGGCGGCGGAGTCGCTGATTTCAAACCGGGCCAGTACATCAGCATTCGCCTTTTCCTGCCCGAACTCAACTTGCAACAGCCTCGGCAATACAGTCTGTCAAGCGCGCCGAACAGCGAGTACTATCGCATTTCGGTAAAGCGCGAAGCCGGCAGCCAGCATCCCGACGGCATGATCAGCAACCGCCTCCACGACTTTGTTGAGCCCGGCGATGTGGTGGATTTGTCGGCCCCGTCAGGCAATTTCACATTGCTGGCCGAAGACGGCAAGCCGCAGGTATTCATCAGCGGCGGCGTGGGCCAGACGCCCCTGCTATCGATGCTGGAAGCCCTCGTACGTACGGATTCTACTGCCCCCATCACCTGGGTGCACGGATGCCGCAATGAGCAGGTACATGCATTCAAGGCTGACCTGAATGCGATTTCAAAGGCCGTTGCGAATGTGGAAAAGCACTTTTTCTACGATTCCGCCGATCGGTTGGCGGCCAACGAGTACCTGGGCTGGGTTTCCCTCGACCTGCTTCCGGCCGACGTGCTGGACCCCGAGGCCCGTTACTACATCTGCGGCCCCGGCCCCTTCATCCGCCAGCATTACCGTTACCTCGTCGATAAAGGCATCCGGCAGTCGAATATTCATTTCGAAGAATTCGGCCCGCTGACATTGTCGGTCAACTGATCAGCAAAGGGAGGCGGTCCGGTCCTGCCTCCCCATGCCACCCATGCCGCCAGTACCGCAATAATAATGTTGAATGTCGGCGATTCGCCTCTCGAAATGTGGAAAACCATGGCGCAAAGCATGAGCAACACCAGGGCTACCGCCGCCAGGAAGGTCAGATGCGGCCGCACACGGAGCCATGCGGGAAGCACTAGCCCGAGAGCTGCCAGCAAATCGGCGACGCCCGTCAATTTCACCAGCCAGGGTGACACCTCTCCGGCCCATGGCCACATAGCCGATAGCGTTTCGGGCGTTTGAGACAGTTTCATCCAGGCAGCCCAGCCAAGCATGACCGAGAGCAGCACCTGACCGATCCACAACGCGGTAGGCAGCCATTTCGAAGTTTTCCTGATAGACATAATGATGGTGTTTTGTGAGAAGGCAAAAGTATTTACCTTCGCTTTCCGTTCGATAGTACTTTCCCGATTGGATAGTACTATCCCAATAGGTAGTAATGCAAAACAACAATCATCGAAGCCAAAATGCTGACAGGAAACGGCTGCCCCAAAACCGCATTATCAATCCGCGACGCGCTGGAAGCGCTCGAAGGGCGATGGAAATTGCTGATACTTTTCGCATTGTCATCCGGCCCGAAGCGATTCAGGCAACTTTCCTCGGAGGTCACCGGCATTACCGACAAGATTTTATCCAAAGAGCTGAAAGCCCTGGAAACGAACCAGCTCATCAACCGGAAAGTATTCGACACTTTCCCCCCGACCGTGGAATACTCGATCACCGAGCACGGGGCATCGCTCGAAAAAGTGCTGGAAGAGCTGCATTACTGGGGCCTGGCGCATAGGGCGAAGATTATGGGGTGAAACAAAATTACCTGCGGATCAGTATGGAATGGGATTTTCGGGAGCCATCGGTTTTTGTTACGACCAGCAGGTAGGTCCCTTCCGGAAATTGACTTACATCGACGAACGGCACCGAAGCACTGGATTGGTAAACAACCGCCCCACTTGGCGTGAGGATGGTCAGG
>MKSR01000019.1 GCA_001898145.1 Dyadobacter sp. 50-39 | reverse complement strand
ATCATGTCAAAGAACGTTGCTTCGGCTTCCCGAAACTCGTGGCCCTGATCGTTTTCAGTGCCGTTGTTCCCGATTGGGAGTGCAAAAGTGGGAGGTTATTTTTTTAAATGCAAGCAGCGGATGCAAAAAATTGTAAATAAACTTTCCCACTTTCTAGCAACCAATTGATAACCAGAAATTACCACTCCATAATTTTTTTCACAAATTTTTGAAGTACTCGATCACATGCATCTTTAAAAGCGCTTCCTGCTTCAAAAGGTCGCCCGGAGGCAGTGCCCGTTCCAGCTTGTAATGCGGCCAGCCTTCCTTGTCGACGTATTCGAGGCTGTAATAGGACGACAGGCTTAACACTTTGCAGATACCAATATGCATCAGGTCCTGCTTCTGTTCCTTCGAAAACCGTCTGGCACCCTGGCCCAGCTCCTGGACGCCTACCAGGAAGAGCACGCCATTCAGATCGCCGGGGCGCTTGCCGACCCATTCTTCCAGTTGTTCCAGCAGATGCTCCCATTGAACATCCAGCGGCTGGTCTTCTATATCCATTAAACTCATTGCTATGACAGAATGCGGCACGTCGGCCACTTAT
Organism: Dyadobacter sp. 50-39; assembly: GCA_001898145.1. Lineage (GTDB taxonomy): Bacteria > Bacteroidota > Bacteroidia > Cytophagales > Spirosomataceae > Dyadobacter. Next base: position 530,611 of record MKSR01000019.1, on the reverse strand, counting down.
ATATGATGAAATTTAAAATTGTTGCTAATTAACCAACAATGCACTCCTTCTGTTCTGTGCGGAACAATATTTATGCGAAATGTAGTCCTTCGCCAGCCGGCAGATTACCCAATGCTTTGCCGGTTTTTCCTAACTTTGGCTTTTGCTATATATAATAAGTAATTGGAAAAGCATACAACTTTGAACCACAACGATTATCTATCGACCTTGAATGAGCCCCAACGGGAGGCTGTGCTGCACGGAAATGGCCCTTTGATGATCATTGCAGGCGCGGGTTCGGGGAAAACCAGGGTACTTACCTACCGCATTGCGCGGCTGATCGAAACGGGTGTCGACCCTTTCTGCATTTTGTCCCTGACATTTACCAATAAAGCTTCCGGTGAAATGCGCAGCCGGATCGAAGGCGCCGTAGGTACGGAAGCCCGTAACATCTGGATGGGTACTTTCCACTCTGTTTTTGCCAAAATACTCCGCATCGAAGCCCGGTACCTGGGCTACACCAGCGATTTTTCTATTTATGATACCGACGACTCGAAGTCATTATTAAGGAGTATCATTAAGGAATACAACCTCGATGATAAGGTTTATAAGGCCAATGTGGTTTTCAATCGGATTTCGGGAGCGAAGAACCGGCTCATTTCGGCGGATGATTACATCAATAATGCGGTGATCCAGGCCGACGACGACGCGGCGAAAATGAAAGAGATCGGTCGGCTGTATAAAACGTATGCAACACGGTGTTTCCAGGCCAATGCGATGGACTTCGACGACCTGCTTTTCAATACCAACGTCCTTTTCCGCGATTTCCCCGATGTATTATATAAGTACCAGCATAAGTTTCAGCATGTGATGGTGGATGAGTTTCAGGATACGAACGTTTCTCAATACCTCATTACCAGGAAGTTGTCGGCTGTGCACCGCAATATCGTGGTGGTGGGTGACGACGCGCAGAGTATCTACGCATTCCGCGGGGCGAACATTGAGAATATCCTCAACTTCGAAAAGGACTTTCCGGATGTGCGCGTGATCAAACTGGAACAGAACTATCGCTCGACGAGTACGATCGTAAATGCCGCCAACTCGGTGATCGCGCGGAACAAGTCGCAGCTTGAAAAAACGACATTTACTTCCAATGAAGAGGGTTCACTGATCGACGTAATCAAGGCGGGTTCCGATAACGAGGAAGGAAGGCTGATAGCGACTGCGATTTTTGAGGAAAAAATGCAGAAGTCGCTGCGGAATGAAAACTTCGCGATCCTTTATCGCACCAATGCACAATCCCGCTCATTTGAAGAAGCGCTTCGGAAACTGGGCATCAAGTACCGCATTGTAGGCGGTCAGTCTTTTTACCAAAGGAAAGAAATCAAGGATTTGCTGGCTTACCTGCGGTTTACAGTGAACCAGCGGGACGAAGAGGCCTTCAAACGGATTATTAATTTACCCAAAAGAGGCATCGGCGATACGACCGTTGCGAAAATTGCAGTGACCGCGTCGGAAAACAACGTGGCGATCTGGGATGTGGTGGCGAATATCAACCAATTCGGCACCGGACGTACCATTGCGCCTATCGAAGGGTTCGCGACGCTGATCAAAAGCTTCAAAATTTTGGTGGAAGAAGGCAAAGATGCCTACGAAATTTCTTCCCACATTGCCAAAGCATCCGGCATTCTGCGCGAATTGTATGAAGATAAGACGGTGGAAGGCCTTTCGCGCTACGAAAACGTCCAGGAATTGCTGAATGGTATCAAGGAATTCGTGGACAGCGAGGAAAGCGAGGATAAAACGCTGAGCGCATTCCTGCAATCGGTGTCGCTACTGACCAATGCCGACGAACCGGATGATAATAACGATCATGACCGCGTGACAATGATGACCATTCACTCCGCCAAGGGTCTAGAATTCCGGAATGTATTCATTGTAGGGTTGGAGGAAGACTTGTTTCCCAGCCAGATGATGCTCGAAAGCAGGCAGGATCTGGAAGAAGAAAGAAGGCTTTTTTATGTGGCGATTACGCGGGCGGAAAAGAAACTGTCATTCTCCTACGCGGAGAGCCGATACCAATGGGGCCGCCTGAAAATGTGCGAGCCGAGCCGATTCCTGCTGGAAGTCGATCAACGGTATCTGAATGTCAACAGAATGGTGCAGAGCGCCTTGGAACGGGATACTACGCCGCCAGTGACCACATTTGCACGTAACCTGGTACAGCGGAAAACGGAAGCACGGCCGGTTGCGACAGCTGCTACCAGCCACGTACCCTCAGCCGATTTCGTGCCGACCGATACATTCGATCTGGCGGAAGGCGACAAAGTGGAGCATCTGAAATTCGGTTTCGGGGTGGTGACCAAAATGGACGTCAATGGTACCGACAGGAAAGCGACGGTGAGGTTCGACCTCGTCGGAGAAAAAACGCTGCTCCTGAGTTTTGCCAAGCTGCGGGTGCTGAAATAAATGCAGAATAAATTGATGAAATTGTTAAAATTCCAGGCTTTTTTGTAATAAATCTTACCCTAAACTTCACTGATTAAAACCATACATTATGTTTATTGAAAACGATATTCAACAGATAAAGGAAAGAGGAAGCGATTTAAGCGTCGTGGAAGAGCAAGTCCGCTATTTTGAACAGGGCTTTCCGTTTTTGCAATTGTCGAAGGCTGCTACGGTAGGCGACGGCATCATCAGGCTGACGGACGACGATATTGAACAGGTAATCAGTGAGTTCGATAAAAGTGCCGCCGACGGTGAAATAGCACTTTTAAAATTTGTACCGGCTTCGGGTGCGGCTACGCGGATGTTCAAGTCGCTTTTCGGGTTTTTGCAGGAGGATAAAAAAGACAAGTCGGTAGACGAATTCTTTACCAAACTGAGAGATTTCGCATTCTACGAAGATCTTAAAACATCCCTGGCTGTCGACGGGCACGACATTGAATCTGCCGATGAAAAGACCATTGCTTCCTACTTCCTGACCAGCAAAGGGCTGGGTTACGGAGAACTGCCGAAAGGCCTTTTGAAATTCCATAATTATACCGAACGCTCGCGCACACCGCTGGAAGAGCATTTGGTGGAAGGCGCCAAGTATGCCAACGCGGGAAGCAATGTGCAGATCCATTTCACGGTTTCGCCCGAGCATCGCGACAAGTTCGAAAAACTGGTAGTGGAAGTCCTTCCAACCTACCAATCGCAATACGGCGTTCGTTACATCGTCTCGTTTTCAGAACAAAAAAGCTCGACCGACACCATCGCGGTGAACCTCGACAACACGCCTTTCCGCGAAAAGGATAATTCACTGTTGTTCCGCCCGGCGGGCCACGGTGCATTGCTGGAAAACCTCGGACAGCTCGATGCGGATATCATCTTTATTAAAAACATCGATAATGTCGTGCCGGATCGCATTAAGGGCGATACTATTACCTACAAAAAGGCATTGGCAGGCATTGTTCTGAGATACCAGAAGAAAATCTTCGCCTACCTCGACAAGCTGGCCGGAAGCGTGGATGCAGCATTGCTGACCGAGCTCGACGGGTTTTTCCGCAACGAACTTTGCGTGATCCCTCCGGCAAGTTTTGAGTCGTGGAGCGAGGAAAAGAAGAAAGATTATTTCGTCGGAAAGCTGGATCGCCCGCTGCGTGCGTGCGGGATGGTGAAAAACCAGGGTGAGCCCGGCGGCGGGCCTTTCTGGGCCGAAAATGGCGACGGGTCGTCATCGCTGCAAATCGTGGAATCGGCGCAGGTCGATGTCGATAATGCGGATCAGAACAGCATTTTCAAGAACTCGACGCACTTCAATCCGGTAGATCTGGTGTGCGCGGTGAAGAATAAAAAAGGTGAATTGTACGATTTGAAAAAATTCCGCGATCCACTGACCGGCTTCATTACCGGCAAGTCGAAAGACGGCAAGGAATTGAAAGCACAGGAGCTTCCGGGCTTGTGGAATGGTTCAATGGCCGATTGGAACACGCTTTTCGTAGAAGTGCCTTTGATTACTTTCAACCCTGTGAAAACGGTGAATGACCTGCTCCGCGAGCAGCACCAGTAAGCTGGCAAGGATACCCAATAAAAAATGGTCGGAAGTGATTCCGACCATTTTTTATTCCAGATGACTTTATCCAATCAAGGTATCGGTAACACTTTGCTTTCTTTGAAAGTCGAGAGGATAACCATCGTTTGCGTGCTGGCCACTTCTTCGATTTCATTAATTTTTTCGAGCATCAGCTTCTGGTATGTGCTAATGTCTTTGGAAATTACACGAAGCAGGAAATCGCCCGTTCCAGTGATGTGGTGGCATTCGATAACCTCGGGAATGGCGTGAATTTTCTCAACGAATGATTCCGTAACAGCCTTGCGGTGCCCTACCAGTGAAATCTGCACAAAAGTGCTTACGCCCAATCCCACCTTCTCGGGTTCCAGCTGCGCGTGGTAGCTTTTGATGATCCCCGACTGTTCGAGTTTTTTTACACGTTCCAGTGTGGGTGCGGGCGAAAGGCCTATTTCTTTCGATAATTGAGCGTTGGTTATCTTCGCGTTCGTTTGTAAAATCTCCAGTACTTTGCGGTCTATCTGATCTAACTTAATAATGGCCGACATTTCTCTATGACTAAGGTTTATATGACGTGCCCATTTTGGGGGACGCCGCAAAACTAATTAGTTTCCCGAAGATTCTTGTAATATTATACTGAAATTTTGTCTAAAAATAGAATTATCGTAGGCGAAATATGATTTTAGTATTGAAATATTAGGCCATGCCAAATGTAACCCGTAGTGATCATCCGGGTTACACTGCATATGTTTCTATTTTTCCGAGGAAATCCTGGTAAGTGCGGGTAATTCCCTCTTCCAGGTCGATGGTGTGTTTCCAGCCCAATGCGTGGAGCTTGCTTACGTCCATCAGTTTGCGCGGCGTACCGTCGGGTTTATCTGTATTCCATTTGATTTCGCCCTCATATCCGACCACTTGCTGGATCATTTCTGCCAAATGCTTAATGGTAACATCCGAACCGACGCCGATATTGAGGAAGCCGGACTCATTGTAATGCTGCATCAGGAAATAACATGCAGCCGCCAGATCATCCGCATGGAGGAACTCCCGCAGCGGTGACCCGGTACCCCAGAGTTCTACAAACGGTTTTCCGTCCTCTTTTGCCTCGTGGAACTTGCGGATCATAGCAGGCAAAACATGCGAATTGTTCAAATCATAATTATCGTTCGGTCCGTACAAATTGGTAGGCATCACCGAAATGAAGTTGCAGCCATATTGTGCCCTGTATGCCTCGCACATTTTGATACCCGCAATTTTCGCGATTGCGTAAGGCTCATTCGTAGGTTCGAGCAGGCCTGTCAGCAGCGAGTCTTCCTGCAACGGCTGCGGCGCCAGCTTGGGGTAAATGCAGCTCGATCCGAGGAACATCAGCTTTTTTGCATCGGTACGGTAAGCGCTGTCGATTACATTGTTCTGGATGAGCAGGTTATCATTCAGGAACTCTGCGCGGTAAATATTGTTTGCCATAATGCCGCCCACTTTGGCAGCGGCCAGGAAGATATATTCCGGACGTTCCGCTTCAAAAAATGCCCGTACATCGGCCTGGTTGCGGAGATCGAGCTCAGACGAAGTCCTGGTGATGATGTTATCGAATCCTTCTTTTTCCAATTTTCTGAGAATAGCAGATCCAACCATTCCCCTATGCCCGGCAATATAAATTTTAGCGCTTTTTTCCACGGTGTTTTTTTAAATTTGTCTTGGAAATCAATATAGAAAAAACCAATTCGTTACAAAAGTAACAATCTTGCCCTGAAGAAAAATCCTATATACATGCAAAGAATAGCACTGTTCTGCGGCTTTTTTTCAATCTGTCTGTCGGTTTCCGTGTCGGCCCAAAATGGCCAAAAGGATACTGCTGCCCCTGCCTGGCTGCCCAAAGAACAGGTGAAAAAAGATACCACAACGCGGTCCAACGATCTGAAATCATTCGTTTCGGGGCTGGATCCGGTGGTTGGCGCTTCTGTGCCGGGTGGTAAGGGTAAGTCTGCCAACCTCTCTACGCTGTTCGGAGAGACGATCCCCGACCTGGGGCTTCGCGTAAAAGAATACAAAAGCCAGAAGAAAGACCGCAAAGCAAGGAAGGAAAGGGCCCGCCTTGCAAAAGTACAATATGAGGGCATTCCCATGCAGAGCATGTCGGTCAAGTACGGAAGCGGTGACCGGGCCACGGTCGAAAATTTCCATGTGTTGAAGGAGTACAAGCCCATGAATGAATACGTGAGGGCGACGGAGACAAGGTGGTATGATAAAAAGGCCAGAAAACTCAGCTCTTCGGTGATCAAGGACAAAGCGCAGGCACTGCCTTTGCATGGCTCTTATAAAAAGTACAGCGGCGAAAACCTGATCGAGGAAGGCTACTATTATATGGGCGTAAAGGACGGTCGCTGGGTGAAATACGATACAAAGTATAACCTCGTCGATAAAGCCGTATGGAACCGGGGCTTCCCCGCGGAGTCGCGCATTACCTATTACGACTCTTCGCATACGCAGGTGAAGGAGGTGATGCCCGTCGCATTCGGCGAAGTGGAAGGCGAGTACCTGCAATTCTACAAAGAGGGTCAGCTGGCTGTCAACGGCAAATACGATTCGGGTAAAAAAATTGGTCGCTGGGTGGAATACTACCAGTTCCGGCGGCAGCGCAAAAAAGAGATTCAATACCCAAAAACTGCTTGGGACGATGAATTTGAGCCTTTTATCCTGCGAGAGTGGGACGACAAAGGCAAGCTTCTTTACGATTATACCAAAGATCCCCGTGCCTCCGCTGAAGAGGAGGAAACCGAAAATTAGGCTGTGGAAGGTTGAAAATCACACCTCACCTGCTTAATTAGCACGCATGTTATCATCTCTCCTCCGTTTTGTCAGAGAAAAAAGCTGGCTTGCAGGGCTGTTTTGCCTGATACCCGTTCTAATTTACTTATGGGTATTTAAAGTCATTGCCTTGAATGTCAACTATGTTGCATTCGACGACATTCTCATTCTAGGGATTATCCCCGAATTTTCGAAAGCGGACCTGGCTGGGAAATGGAAGCTGCTGACGACCCTTTTTCCCGAGCATCGCCTCGTATTTTCCCGCTCGGTAATCCTTCTGCTCGAAAATACATTCGGTACCGTGAACCTGGTGTGGCCGATGATCATCGCTAACATATGCTGGGCACTCTGTGCATGGGTTTTCTACCGCGCATTCCGGCATTTGCGGGTATCGTTCTGGTATTTTGTGCCGGTGATGTGGCTGTGGTTCAACATTCAGTCATTCGAGAACATCTTCTGGGGGGTGAGTTCGCTTTGCAATTTCGGCGTGATCCTTTTTGTATTATGCGCGCTCTACTGCGCAGTTTACAAGCCGGAACGGATTGCACTTTCGCTTTTTTTTGCCGCCGCGGCGACATTTACTTATGGTAACGGGCTCATGGTTTTCCCGGTCATAGGGCTGCTTTTGCTGCTGAGTGGCTACCGGAGGCCATTCTTCGTCACATTGGCGACCACCATTTTAATCGCCGCCATTTACTTCATTGATTTTACGCCCATCACCCAAAACCTCGATTTCAGGAACCCGCAGCAGGTGAAGGAGGGCTTCTTGGGTTTCTTCGGGTTCATCGGTTCATGGGCCACACTCACCGCCTATGGTACGCCGTCGCGCGGATTGTACATGGCAGTGGCAACAGGTATGGTGATGATCGCCAGCCTGCTTATTTTATACCGGAAACAGTATATTCCCCTCTGGAACTCGACCTTGCTGAAAGGTCGCTACGTGAACAGAACGGCACTTTTTGCACTTGGAATAGCGGTTTTTACAGCCATTACCGCACTGGCCCTCACTTACAAGCGCATTCCCACTGATACATTCGAAGGTATGTTCAAAGGGCGTTACCGGATGTACTCGATTCTGTGGTGCATTGCGCTTTACCTCGGATTTCTTGCCATTGTACCCCATAGTGCCAGAAGAAAATTCGCTCCCGAAATGCTCTTGGCCGCTATTATCATGAACTTTCTGCTGCTGCATAGCAACTTTGCAGACGCGGTCAACAACCGCCGGGCGGCAATCGCGCAGGAGTTCAATGCGCGTTACAACGCCGATTGGCTCGGTATCCGCATGTTTTCAATGGATCAGCAGCATTATGAAAAGATCCGTTACTACTACCGGTCGGAAGACCCTCTGGCGGAAAACTGGCAGCCGCGGGCGGATTCGGTTCAATGCGACAGGGTTTATCCGCCGGATGAAGTGGGACTGCTCGGCGACCATATAGTGGTGGGCTTTCACCAGGATTTTTTCAAACCGGAAAAAGACTATTCCGATGGGGCCTATGTGATCTTGAAATCAACGGACCATGTATACGCTTCGCCTCCGAACCAGGCTTCGGTGCCTTTAAAAACGACTTTCCGTCGGGGAATGTATTTCAATAAGGGCATTAATGCGAGCTTTCACAGGGCCAATGTCGAGCCCGGAATTTACCAGATTTACCTGCTCGTGCGCAAGAACGGCCGCAACACCATTTACTGTACCGGCGAAACCTGGAACGAAAAGGAATAATCAGTAGTTGTTGCGGACGCCAGTGAGAATGCGCTCCACTTCTTTCCGAACATCTGCGGTGGGCTTCGTGAAATTGTTGTTCATGAAGCTGAATGCCAGTACCTTTCCTTTTTTGGTTATCAAATAGCCACTGAGGTTGTATACGTTGCTCAGACTCCCCGTCTTTGCGAAAATAAAGGGAGGTTCTTCTTTAAACAGGTTTTTCAAAGTTCCGCTTTTTCCGCCTGCCGGCAGGATTTGAAACAATCTTTGCTGCGGCACCTTTCCGTAAATCTTTTGCAGCAATGCCACCATGGTCCTTGGCGTAAAGAGGTTGTAGCGGCTTAATCCGGAGCCGTCTTTCCATACCGGTTTGTCGGGCAAATCGGCCAAATGGTGCTCTATGGCATGTGCAATGGCCTTTTCGGTGCTCAGCGGAAGTTTGTTGGCGGTGGCATAAAGCAGCATGAGTTGTTCGGCCAGCATATTGTCGCTGACCTGCATCATACGCCTGTACAGCGAATCAGACGGGATGCTGTTGACGGTCTGCAACTCGACTTCCAGGGGAATATTGATCAGCTTGATTTCTTTTTTCAATGTATCGCTCAGCAGTTGCAGCATCAGCTGGTCGGTCATATGCACCGGAATATCTCTGGTAACAGCCTGTGCGCCCGTCGCTTTCGGATAGTGGAATACATTCTGCAATTCCTCCCGTTCAATGCCTGAAACCGCCGTATCCCGAACCATCGATTTCTGCCAGAAGCGGGGACTGGCCTGGTACTGTCCGGCAGGGTTGCTTTTAAATCGTACGATATTGCCGTAGACTGGCATGGCCGTCACTTCGGCCTGGTAGTAATCGTTGTAATCGCTCCAAGCCCAGCCCGGTCCAAAGCGTTTGTTTTCGAAATGATAGGGGGTGAAAAATATCTGGTCTTTACGTCCTTTCAGGAAATCGAAGACTTTGCTGTGCGGCAAATCCGGATGCAGAAGCGAGGGGTCGCCGGTGCCTCGGACGATAAGCAGCTCGCCCCATTCCAGGTATTCGAGGCCGGGAATGGAGTCGCCAAGCGCCGACAAGCCGGCGTAAAAGCTGAAAAGTTTGGTATTGGATGCAGGGATAAAATATTTGCTATCCTGATAACCCGCCAGCGACTTTTGATCGCCGATACGGGCAATGGAAACGCCCGTATGTTGCTGGCTTAGAACCGCCGAGCGGTCGATTTCGCGTTTCAGATAATGGGAGGCCGAGCAGCCTGACAGAGCAACAATACTGATAAAGAAAAGCAGCGTGCGCATGGAAACGGTTTAAATGAACTTTGAACAAAGATAATATTTTAGCGGTATTGGCAAATTGGCGGTTCAAGGGTTTTGAATGACCAGGTAGTAGCCGCCATTCAGTTGGATCAGGCTGTCCTTTTTGAAATCGAATTGCGGCAGACAGGCCGAATCGGCAAGGACATAACGCATGGAGTCCGTTTGGGTCGAAAGCGATAAATGGTGGTAACGCTGAAAGTTGGCATGTACGTCGGCCTGCTGAAACAATTCGTGGCAAATTCCCAGAGTGGTGGCTGACGGTACCAGTGTACGCAGCTTTTTGGCATTGGAAGCATGCACGTCGGGTTCCATGGTGGTTAGTTTGCTGATGGTGGCACCCCAGCAAGCCAGCGCACCGATACTTAACGCGATGATAGCCAGCTGTTCTTTCGATTCCATCAGGAATGCCATCCGCTGCACGAGCAGCAGTGCGAAGAGCAAAGCCACAAATGGCGACGCCGGTAACAAATAATGCGGATACTGCTTGATACTCACCAGTATAGGTACAATGCTCGACGCTGCGACAAGGGCCGTGAGCATGACACTTTCGGCAACTGCCTTTTCCCGGAAGACTTTCCAATGCAAACCAATGGATAGCCCATATAACACAACCCATGCGATCAAATGCGGGGTTATGTTCCTCAAAAGCTCTCCCAATAGTGTGAAATGGGCAGTCCATTCATTACCTGCCTTCTCGCGTTTTTGCAGCAATGCCTGCACTACCTGGCCGTTCCAATACGTAGCCATGAACTCTCGTGCCGGCGTGTATGCAAGCATCCCGGCAACAGACGCCACTACAACCGCCAGCATAATGATCGTCGGGCGGAGCGCATCCCGTAACCGCAATGAATGCGAGGAAAATGCGAAAATAGACGCAAATGCCAGGGGATAAAGCCCTACCGGCCCCTTGGTGAGGAATGCCAGCACAATGCAAATCCCGGCCGATAGCGGCCACATAATGTTCCTCTTTTGCACATTACCTTCTTTCAGATACTCCAACTGGAAATAGCAGGCGGCCAGGCAGAACAACCCCATGGTACTGTCCAGAAAGTTGTTTGGAATACTGTAATAAACGACGACCATCCCATACCAGCATAAAATCGGCAGCCAGGCGAACGAGCGGAACGCGCCAACAGGACCGGGCAGGGTATTCCACATCCGCACGATGAGGAAAATATAGCCGGTCAAAATCAGCATATTATAGCCGTTTTCGACCGCCGGCGTATCGCCGAACAGGCTGAAAAGTATGGATTGCAGGCCGAATTGCAGGGGTGGCTGGCCGGAGAAATAGTCGCCGTTGTCATACGGAAGCCAGAACGAATGGGCGAAAAACGGTCGCCAGAATGACCCGATACCCTCCGACATGTTGCGGGCGATTGCCGCATAAGTAACGCCGTCCATGAACATTGTATCGTCCATTGAACGGGGCAAAAATGTGATCAGGATGAAGCTCAGGGTAAATAGCCAGGGTAGCCACCAGGGGCAACGGTTGTTTCTGCCGGTCTTCGGAATCATGATGCGGAGTGAAATTTGCCCTTAAATAACGGGTGTTGTAGCCGGGAGAATACTCTATTGGCATTTCTTTTTTACCAAACGACGTGTATCCGGTTTTCGATAACGGACCCAATGCAATTACTTTGCAGAATCTGATCACCACACCGCAAACCGAATTCTGATGACTGATATCCGGTCTATCCTGAAACAATATTGGGGTTATGACGCTTTCAGGCCGTTTCAGGAGGATGCCATCCGCGCGGTCCTGAACGGCATGGATACGTTGGTACTGCTGCCGACAGGCGGCGGGAAATCCATTTGTTTCCAGGTACCGGTGATGGCCTCCGAGGGTGTTTGCATTGTGGTAACGCCGCTGATCGCATTGATGAAGGATCAGGTGGAACAGCTGAAACGCAGGCATATTGCTGCCGCGGCGATCCATTCGGGTATGAGCAAGACCGAGATCGACATTACGCTGGATAACTGCATTCATGGTAATACGAAGTTCCTCTATGTTTCTCCCGAGCGCCTGCGTACCGACATCATGATCGCGCGTACGAAGCGCATGAAGGTATGCCTGCTCGCGATCGACGAGGCGCATTGCATTTCGGCATGGGGCTACGACTTCCGCCCCTCCTACCTGCTGATCGCCGAATTCCGTAAGCTTTTACCCAAGGTTCCGGTGATGGCGCTTACCGCCACGGCGACCGAGGAAGTGCGTGCCGACATTCTCGACAAGCTCGAAATGCGGAATGCGCGGGTTTTCAAACAATCCTTTGCGCGTGCAAACCTCTCCTACTCGGCATTTCCCGAAGAAAGTAAGGAGCGGAAACTATTGCAGATTTTACGCAATGTGTCGGGAACGGGGATCGTATACGTTCGCACGCGAAAGCGTACCAAGGAACTCGCCGACTGGCTGAACAGGCAGGGAATTTCGGCCACCAGCTACCACGCCGGCCTTCCTTTCAAAGAAAGATCCGAGCGGCAGACGGCCTGGATACAGAACCGCATTCGTACCGTAGTGGCGACGAATGCCTTCGGTATGGGCATCGACAAGCCCGACGTGCGGGCCGTGATCCATTTTGATTTGCCCGATAACCTGGAAGCCTACTACCAGGAAGCCGGCCGTGCGGGCAGGGATGAGAAAAAAGCTTATGCGGTGGCGTTGTTCAACCGGATCGATCTCGAAGAACTGACCGACAGCATCCAGCGGAAATACCCGCCGGTGGAAATGCTGCGGCGGGTGTACCAGGCACTGGCGAACTACTACAAAATCGCGGTCGGTGCGGGGGAATTGTCGGGTTATGATTTTGATATCCAGGAGTTCGCGGGGATATTCGGCTTGCCGGTAAATGAAACGCACTACGCATTGAAACTGCTTGAAGAAGAAGGTTTTGTGCAGCTTAGCGAGAGCTTTGGCGATGCTTCCAAAATCCATTTCCTGGTTGATAACCGGCAATTGTACGACTTCCAGATACGCTACCAGGAGATGGATTCGTTTATCAAACTGATCTTGCGGATGTACGGCGGGGAGCTTTTTACGGAGTATGTGCGCATTTCGGAAACGGAACTGGCGCAGATCCATTTTGCCACCGTGCCCGAGATCCTGAGGAAGCTGAAATTCCTCGCCGAACGTGAAATAATCGACTATGAACCGAGAAGAGATAAGCCCCAGCTCACATTTCTGACACCACGCTATGATTCTTCTTTACTCCCGCTGAATGTTTTTGAAATACAAAAAAGGAAAGACCGCGACCTCGGGAAGGCGCAGGCGGTGATCCGCTACGCGTCGCACACCAAACGTTGCCGGACGCTGCTTTTGCTGGAATATTTTCATGAATTCGATGCGGAGGAATGTGGTGTGTGCGATATATGCATCCAGAACCGAAAGAACGAGGCGGTCCGAAACTCCGCCGGAGAAGCCGGGCTGAGCGATCAGATCATCGATTTTTTGAACAGTGAGGGCCCGATGCTGCCCGCGGAACTGAGCCGTGCATTTGAAATGCTGCCCGGCGACCTGTTCCTGAAAGCATTGCAAGAACTAATCCAGGAGGAGGCAATCCATTACAATGAACAGGGATTGCTGACCCCGACTAACAAAACTCAACTTTGAAAACCTCATTACTTACCACCGCACTATTTATTCTGACGACGGTGCAATGCGTTGTCGCTCAACAGATTCCCGGCCTGCAATTCAGCAACTACGGCGGCTTGTACCGGTCGACTTACAACCCGTCGGTGCTCGGCGGGCCGAAGCACAAGTTTCAGATCAATGTCCTCGCCCTGGGCGGAAGTATCAAGTACCGCTATTTCCGTTTTATCGGCGAAAATTCATTTTTGTACCCCATTCTCGCCCCGCATTCAACCAAGGAACTTTATGGCCGTTCGCGTACGATGGGCTCGCTTACCTACAAAGACCCTATTTTCGTGGCCGGTGAAATCCGCTGGCCTTCGGTTTCCTTCGCTTTGGGCAAATACCACGGCGTGGCGGTGCAGCTTCGTACGCGTGGATTTGTACTAGGCCGGAATATTCCCGGCGCGATCGACAATCTTTATATAAAAAGGCTGGATACGGGCAGTACTCCGCCGGTTTCCAATGAAGCATGGGGCCGTTTCAGTCTTGTTCAGCAGAGTTTCTCCGACCTCAGCTTTTCCTACGGCGCACAGCTGCTCGATATAGAAGGGCATAAATTCCGCGTCGGGGTGACCGTGAAACGCGTTTTCGGCGCGCGGGTGGCTTATCTGGAAGGTAATGCGGACCGTTACAGCATTAGCCAGGTCAGCAGCAATGACCCGGATATCAGCCAGTTGGAAATCAACAGCCTGACCTACGAAAGCGGGTACAGCACGCCGAACCGGAAAGCCGGAATTGGAAATTTGTTTAACTCAGGTAAATATGGCTCGGGCTGGGGCTATGACCTCGGTTTTTCTTATGAAATCGGTTCGGTCTGGAAGGGCCGCAAAGAAGCTTACAACGACAGTCCTGATTACCTCGTACGCCTTGCCGGTTCATTGACGGATGTTGGCTCCGTCAAATACAATACCTCCGATTCAAGGGTGGCGAGCGGAACACACAGCGACGTGGTAGTAGGTCAAACGCAATTGGAAACGATCAGCGACCGTGGCCCGGAAGGTTTTATGAGCCTTTTTCCCGGCGACACCAGTACCACACTTTCCCGGAAAGTGAAACTGCCCCAGGCACTTAACCTCGAAGCGGATATCCAGGTTTTTCACGGCTTTTTTCTGAACCTCGCGCATACGGGCCGTCTGAAAGGCGGAGGCGCCAGCTCATTAGATATGTACGTGCCTAATACTTTTATGGTCACGCCGCGCTTCGAAGACGAGGACTCCGGCCTCTCGTTCCCGATTTCTTTCATTAAGGGCAATAACCGGCCTTCCATTGGGCTTGCGGGGCATTTCGGACCGGTATTCCTGGGTTTCAGCAATGTCAACGGCCTCATGAAAAGCGGCGGCGCGAGGGGAAGCATGATGTACATCGGCTTCACCGCGTGGAAAGCATCTCGTAAAAAAGACAAGGATTGATATGAAAACATCGTCTGCCCTGTTCCTTTTAGCAGTTTTCTTCCCACTGATGCTGCTCGGGCAGCACGACAGTCATCACGCTGCTGCGGACGTGGAGCCGCAACCTTTGCTCGCGCAGGCCATGCGCTTGAAGGAAGCGCTTTCATTTTCCGGGAATGCATTGCAGGTCGCGGACGCGGCGAGGCTCAAAGCATTGGAGAGAAGGCCATTGACGAAGGAAACAGTGGCCCAGATCCAGTCCATTCTCGATCCTTATTGCCTGAATGTGGTGCACATCAACCCGGAAGGACGGGTAAAGGTAGACCGGGGCGTGGCAAAAGCGACCCTGGCGCAGGGCGGCTGGACGGCCTTTTTAGTGAAAATCCATAACGAAGCGGGTATTACGGCCAAATTCGAGGTCACCAGCCCCAATGCATTGAAGCCTTACCATTCCCCCTCATTTGAGCACAAGGTCAAAAAGGAACACGAGCTTAGCGAAGGACAGGTTGCGAACCGTTTTCTTGACATTCAGATTTATGCAGGAAGGCCGTTGCAAGCTAATTTGTCGGGTTTGAAGCTCGAATACGCGGTGGTACAGATCTACTGTAAGGATGCAGGCAAGCGTGAGGCGGAGATTGCGTATAATGCCGGTCAGGGCTCGCAGGATATCGGTTTCCGGAATTCCACGCATATTTTATTTGATGTAAAACCTGCGGTAAAGGTTAGTTTCGAGATAAAAGACGACGATGGGATGCCTGCTATGGCGTCCCTGCTGATCACCGACGGGCAAGCGCATGCTTCGGGGAGGTTCAAAGGTATTTACCCTTTGCCGTCCCGCCGTGTGGCCGCATTCGATGAGTACCCTGATTTCTTTTTCCAACCCCAGATTTACCGCCAAAGCGGCGAGCACGTGACATTGCCTCCGGGCAAATACAAAGTTACCTGCACCCGCGGGCCCGAGTACATTCCGCAGACGACAGAAATCACTGTTCCCGAAGGAAAGGCTACCCTGAACATTGCATTTCAACTGAAAAGATGGATCCAGCTCTCCAAACTGGGCTGGTTCAGCGCCGACCACCACATTCACGCGGCGGGTTGCAGCCATTACGACAGCCCCACGGAAGGAGTCGATCCGAAAGATATGTTTCGCCAGGTGCTGGGCGAAGATTTAAATATGGCAGCTAATCTGGCCTGGGGGCCGAGCTGGTATCATCAAAAGACCTTTTTCACTGCAAAAGATCACCCGCTTTCGGGCAAGCAAACGGTAATGCGGAATGATGTGGAAGTCTCGGGATTTCCATCTTCCCACGCGGGGCATATCGTATTGCTGAGGATTAAGGAAGACGACTATCCCGGTACTACCACCATCGAGCAGTGGCCCAGCTGGACGGCCCCGGTCCTTTCCTGGGCGAAATCACAGGGCGGCGTGGTGGGTTACGCGCATTCGGGCTGGGGTTTGGAGCCGATGGAGGCTACCAGCAAGCTTCCGAATTACGTCACGCCTAAAATGGACGGTATCGGCGCCAATGAATATGTGGTGACCGTTACGCAAGGCCTGATCGACTTTTTCAGTGCCGGGGATACACCCGCCCCCTGGGAGCTCAATATGTACTACCACACGCTCAATTGCGGCTTTAAGACGCGGCTCAGCGGTGAAACCGACTTTCCGTGCATCACAGATGCCCGTGTGGGCCAGGCACGAAGCTATTTCAAACCGAAAAATGCGATGGATTATGACGGCTACGTCGAAGCCCTGCAACTGGGCCGGAGCTACGTTTCCGACGGCAAATCGCATATTTTGGATTTTAAAGCAAATGGTGTGGAGGCTGGTACCGGCAATAGTGAACTGGCGCTGAAATCGGCCGGCGAAGTGAAAGTGACAGCCAGATTGGCCGCTTACCTGCCGGAAAGGCAAGACAGCACGGGAGCCGGCATCGCAAAAGCTCCGATTACCGAAAAGCCTTATTGGGACATCGAGCGGTCGCGGGTCGGGCAGTCGCGCACTGTACGGGCGGAACTGATTTTCAATGGCGTTCCGGTGGATACCGTTGAAATTCAGGCGGATGGCGGTTTAAAAGACATTAACCTTTCCACTAAGATCGCCAAATCGGGATGGCTGGCGCTGCGCATTTATCCGAGTTCCCATTCGAACCCGGTTTTTGTGCGTGTCGATAACCAGCCGGTGGTTGAAAAACAAAGCGCCGAATGGTGCCTTGCTGCTTTGGAGCAATGCTGGAAAATGAAGGAGCCGAATATCCGCAAGGACGAAAGAAACGCCGCGGCCGCGGCCTATGAGCAAGCCCGTGAGGTGTACCGCGGGCTCATCGCAGGGGGAAGCAAATAGGTATTATTCGGGTGTGGTTTTGGTCTTTCCGGAAGTGAATAACCCTCCTATCCGGCTAAACATCCGTTTTTCGAACTCCCAGAAGAATGAGAATTTACCCCATATCCAGCCCCAGGCAAGGAGAATGACCTGGTACAGCGGCAAAATGATGAGGATATTGACTGCCCAGCGCAGCCACGCCGGTGAGCTCTCTGTAAGCCCCACCAGCCCGAAAAGCCAGCGTTTCACGTAGAGGACCGAAAAACCGGTACAGGCAAAAACGACCAGAATGATGAGCACGTCCCACCCATTCCGTACGTTCCAGCGCTGTTTCAGTTTTTCGATCATTGGCTATTACTCATGGAAAAAATCCAGGTGCTCGGGTTTGATCACCTCTTTATCCAAAGTTAAGAATTCTTCCCAGAATGCGTCGTTCGGAACCCCGGCACGACAGATAACCGGCTCTTTTTTAACGGGATGCTCAAAATACAGCCTGCGGGCGTGGAGGTTAATGCTTCCATCGGGATTGCCTTTGGGATAGCCGTATTTGACGTCTCCGCGGATCGGACAATCCATCGAAGCCAGCTGCACCCGGATCTGGTGCGGCCTGCCCGTTACAGGCATCACTTCCAGCAAGTGAAATTTGTTGATTTCCCCTACCCAGCGGTACGACAGTTCCGCACGCTGCGAACCCGGTACCTCATGGTCGTGGGCGGTGGTCACGTTGCGGGCTTCGTTTTTGGTAAGCCAATGCACAAGCTTGCCCTTCTTCTCGGCAGGCTTGTTTTTAACCACTGCCCAATAGGTTTTTTGAACGTCGCGCTTGCGGAAAATTTCATTCATGCGTTCGAGCGCCTTGGAAGTGCGCGCGAATACCACTAGCCCGCTTACGGGGCGGTCGAGCCGGTGTACGGTGCCGAGAAAAACGGCTCCCGGTTTGTTATACTCCTCCTTAATATAGTCTTTGACCATATCGAGCAGGCACGTATCGCCGGTTACATCGGCCTGAACCAGAATACCCGGCTCCTTATTGACGATGATCAGGTGATTATCTTCGTAAACAACCCGAAAAGGTTTTTTAGCCATATTGTTAATTTAATACTTTTTAAAAGGTTAATATGATTCCGACTCATTCGGAAACGATCTTCCTTTTACATCTGAAATATAATTGGTGATGGCATTGGTCATAACGCCATTCAAGTCTGCATAATGGCGCAAGAAGCGCGGTTTGAACTCTTTATTAATACCTAGCAGGTCATGGATTACGAGCACCTGCCCGTCGGCATGAGGCCCGGCACCAATACCGATGGTGGGGATCTGAATGCTTTCCGACACCTGCTTTGTCAGCTTGGCGGGGATTTTTTCCAATACTACTGAGAAACAGCCCACTTCTTCCAGCATTTTAGCGTCTTCCATCAGCTTCTGCGCCTCAGCCTCCTGTTTCGCGCGGACGGTGTAGGTTCCGAATTTGTAAATGGACTGCGGTGTAAGCCCCAAATGGCCCATTACAGGTACTCCTGCACTTAGTATGCGCATCACCGAATCTTTGATCTCCAACCCTCCTTCCAGTTTCACTGCGTGTGCGCCGGATTCCTTCATAATGCGGATCGCGGAGTTCAATGCTTCGCGAGAGTTGCCCTGGTAAGAGCCGAACGGCAAATCCACGACCACCAATGCACGTTTCACAGCCCTCACGACGGAAGAAGCATGGTAGATCATCTGGTCGATCGTGATAGGCAGGGTCGTTTCATGGCCAGCCATGACATTGGAAGCGGAATCCCCCACCAGGATCAGCTCAACGCCCGCTGCATCCACGATTCCCGCCATCGAATAATCATAGGCGGTAAGGCAGGTAATTTTTTCACCACGGTTCTTCATTTCCTGAATCACGTGGGTTGTAATGCGCTTAATATCAGCAGTATGTACAGACATGGTGGTTATCGGTAATGGTAAGCGAAATTGGTTAAGGGGTGTAGTGTGGTACGGTACTGTCACGTGTGGTCATGTGTTGTGAGTGTTGTTCGGAGGAGAATTTGATCAATAACTCTAACCATCCCTGACACAGCCTGACGACGAACGACCTTTTCCGAAGATACAAGCTCCGGAAATCTTACCGGTGTATCAGCCAGTTTTCGGGGTTTAGTCGCGAGGTATTCTTCCAGACCTGGAATTGCAGCTCGGAGGTACCGTCGCTGTCGGTGGCTACCCGACCGATGTTTTCACGTGCTTTCACTTTTTGTCCGGCACGTACCGATACACCGGCCATTTTGGCGTAAATCGTCATATAATTCCCGTGCTGGATCGCCACCACGCTGCCCATTCCGGGCAGCTCGGTCACGTCGAGTACTGTTCCGTCGTAAACTGACCTTACCGGCTCCCCGGCGGTCGTCTGAATGTCAATTCCAAGGTTATCCACCATTACTCCTTTCAACACCGCATGCGGTCGCTGGCCGAAATGGCTGGATACAAAGCCCTTCACCGGCCACGGCAAGCGATTTTGCGAAGCCGTGAACGACGACGCCAATGTAGTTTCCTCCTCGCTCATACCGCTCGAAACCACCGGCTCCTCCTCCACTTCTTTCGGTGCCACTACCGCGGCCTCACCTTTTTTCTCGCGCTCGGCATTCTCGCGGGCAATGCGCTCTCGTTCGGCCTTCCGGCGCGCTTCCCGTTCCTCGCGCTCGCGTCGTTCCCTTTCGAGGCGTTCCCTGCGCTCGCGCTCGGCAATGCGCCGGATGCTGGATTCCAAAAGGTCGGTAGCACGTTTATTTTCGGCAATCTGCTTTCTCAGCTCTACTTCCTTCTGCGAAAGCTCCTGGATGACCTCATTCTGCTTCACTTTGAGGCCTTCCAGCTTGGTATTTTCAGTAACCCGGGTATCGAGTACGCTCTTCTGCTGGTTCTTTTTAGAAGTAATACGCTGGCGTTCAGCGATTACCTGCTTTTGCAGCACATCTATCTCCTTGGCTCTTCCCTGCCGGGCCTCGGTATATTGTTTCAAATATTTATAGCGAAGCACAAACTGGTTGAAAGTACCCGCCGAGAAAAGGAAAACAAGCTGATTGAAATAGGCGTTCCGTTTGGAGGCCTCATAAATCATATGGCCATATTCCTCTTTCAGCACCGCGAGGCTGCTATCGAGCGCCTGACGGCGCTTTTCGAGCACTTTCAATTCGCGGTCTAGGATTTCGAGATCGTCGGTGAGGAGATCGATCTGCTTTTTGTAGGTGTTGATCTGCTGATTAAGTGCTTTGAGCTGGCCGAGGTTGACATTCTTTTGGGAAGAGGTCTGTTTAAGGATATTCTGGATCTCTCTGATTTTGCCCTGGTTTTCAGCCTTTTCGCGTTCCAACTGCTCACGCGTTTTCTGCGCAAATGCACCTGCGCATGCAAAAAGCACGAATGTAAGCACTAACCAAAAACGACGGCTACCAGGGGTACGAAAGGGCATAATAATAATTCTTGCGGCCAAAAATACATCTCACGGCGGGCAAAGTTAAGCAGACTTTCTGTATTTTACCTTTTACGCTTGTAGCTCGAAGGAACATTAAACGGAAAACCGGGGCTTTGATTTACCAATTCCACCTTGCTGTGTTTGAGGCGCATGGTCGTTTCGAGTTTTTGCTGGTCTTTGGAAAGCACGTTCAGGTTAATGTGGCTCATGAACGGGAATAAAAAGCTGCCTACCTGCCTGAAATCCTCATAATCCAGGGTAAAAGTGTTCTGCGTAGGTACTTCCGTTGCTTTCAGGCGGGAGAGTTTCTGATTTTTTTCGGCAATATAGTTGTCCACTTCCAGCCGGTCGACCGCCTGTTTGAGGACATAAAAGTCATTTTCCTTCACGAAACGGCCCTCTTCCTGCATTTCAAAGGGCATATTGCCGATGATCACCGATTGAAGCAGATCAAAATTGAGGTCGAAATTATACTGTTTGCTGAGCTGCTCGTAGTTAAACACGAAGTAATCGCGGTGGATTTTATCCATGAAAACAATGGAGTCGCGCGTGATGATACCCCGAGCCACTTCCAGGCCCACACCCGTTACGGAAAGCCAGATAATACTGTCTTTTTTCATTCGAATATTGACATTTGTGTTGTCAAAATCCTGCTTGGGGCCTTTAAATGAAAATTTGGATTTGGCCGTCAGAAAGTCGAAATCCACCTCATTGACCTTCACCTCCGGCATCGGTTCTCCTGCGTCGGGAACGACAGCCACAGCGGCGGTATCTTTGGTAATCGAATCTTTGGGTTCCGGCGCCCTGGTAATCAATGTTGTATCAATGGCCGGATTTTGGGAAACACTTTTGGAAGAACGCGGTTTATGACAAGCCGTGAACCACATCAATGACATGGCTACCAGCCCAACCGTAATTTTACTGCTCATGTAATGCACCTGTTGCTATTTTTTTGTCCAGAAGTTCGGTGGTTTCTCCCATTCTCTTGGCTTTTTTCCATTGGGCCACCGCATTGTCCCGCTCTCCTAGTTTGAACAGGACGTCCCCGTAATGCTCAACAATTGTGCCACTCACACCGCTGCTGTCGAGCATTGCCTTTTCCAGGTACTCCTTGGCTTTTTTGTAGTCTTTACGAATGTATAATACCCAGGCATAAGTATCGAGGTATGTCGGGTTGTTCTGATGCTGCTGCACCAGTTTTTCCGACATTTTGAGTGCCAGATCGAGTTTTTCCTTTCTCAGGGAAAGAAAATAGCTGTAATTGTTGAGCACATGATCGTTGTCCGGGTCGGCTTTTAATGCGAGTTCATAGGCTGCATCGGATTTATCGTGAGCTCCTACACCATTGAATGCGTCGCCGAGCTGTGCGTGGATTAAAGGCACCAGCTGGGGATTTTCGCCGATCATTTTCAGGCTTTCTTCCAGTGAAGAAGCGGCTTCCTTGTAATTTTTCTTCATCAGGTTGGCCGTCCCGTTGAAATACCAGAACATACCCTGATTCGGGAACAATTCCAATGCTTTTTCCGAATGTGCGAGCATGCTGTCGGGCTGGTTGAGCTGGCCGTCGAGCTGCATAATGGCGCCCCAAACCTGAAAAACGTTCGGATCGGAAGCTACGGCTTTCAGGTATAGCTGACGTGCCTCGGCGAATTTGCCCTGACGGGTAAGCAGGTCGGCGTAGATAACTGTCGCTTTGGCCTCGTTCGGGTGTGTTTCTGAAAGCTGCCGGGCGAGTGAAACGGCCTCATTTACCTCGTTTTCGGTTTTCAGCATTGTCAGATAGCCCGAAAGCACCCGTATTTTGGGGTCTGCGTCCAGATTCGGATTGGCAAAAACCTGTTTCAACTCCTGGTTGCACTTCTGCACATCCCCGTTGCGACGGTAAATATCGGCCAGCAGCACATGCGCCTGCGCCTCATCCGGGTTAATTTTCAGGGCCTCTTCCAACGGAGCTACCGCTTCCACGATCCGGTCGTTGGCGATCAGCATTTCTGCGAGCTCCACGCGGTAGGCAACTTCGCCGGGCTCGGCGTCAATCAGTTTTTTCCCTTCTGCCAATGCTTTGTCCAGATTGTTCTGGCGGAGGTATAGCTGCTGTTTCTGGTGCGTGATCTCTTCCGTCACACCCATTGATTTTTCCAGCTTGTTATAGGTCTCGATTGCCTTGTCGAACTGGTCGTTAAAAACGTAAACTGCCGCCAGCTCGATGCCGTACTCGATATTTTCCGGGCTTTTGGCCACCAAAGTTTCATAGATCTGCGCGGCGTCGGAGTATTTGCGGCGCTTTGCGTAAAGTTCGGCGAGCTGCTGGGAGTAGAAAATATTCTCCTTGTCGAGATCATGCGCCTTTTTGGAAGCATTGATCGCCTCGTCATATTTTTCCAGTTTGATCAGCGCGGTAGCTACCAGGTAATGTGCGGTAGCGTCCTGCGGGCTGAGGAGCGCGAGCTTTTCAAACACCGGCAATGCACGGTCGGGCTCGTCCTTCATCATGAATTTCATCCCGTCGGCCGCCATCGACTCGCCTTCGAGCCTGGTGAGGACGCCGTCTTCCTTAACCTCTTGTTTGTCACGATCTTTACGGCGCTGGGCATGCGCCGGCGTCATCAGCCAGGCGGCCGATACGAGGCAAATAAGAAGGGTTATTTTCAAATATTCGGTCCTCATATTTTAATCGTGCGCCATCAGATCGTGGGACATGATCGGCTATTTCAGTGTAAATAACAAAGTTACCAAATTTTGTCAGTATGCTCTGTCCAAATGTCTTTACAAATAAGTATACTAACGTCGAAATGTGTATAATCTTATGCCAGAATGAGGCATAAAACGGCGCTTACCGCACCGGGTAAGTGGATTTTCCGAAACCCGGCAGTCCGGTTGGGCTCAGGGCCTCGACGCGTATATCCGCGGGACCCGTAGCATCGGAGTGATAGTAGCTTACCCGCGCCTTGCCGTCGCTGCCGGTTTTGAGCATAGGTGCCCAGAAAATCGTCGAGCGGAAATCCGGGTTGGGGGCAGGAGGGCTGGTGGGGCTGTACTGGGGAGCGTAAAAGTCGCGCGGGGTGTGAAAACCGGCTATTTTGGTCACCAATACACCCGGCACAATGTCCTGTGAATAGTCGTAATTCTCATTGCCGCGCTTGGTGAGGACCGCAATTACCCCGTTACCGCCTCTGCTGCCGTAAATAGCTGCCGAGGCACCTTTAAGCACGTCGATCGACTCTACGTCGTAAACGTTCAGCGAAGTGATCAGTGCCTTGTCCACCGGCATTCCATCCAGTACGAAAAGCGGTTCGCCTCTGTTGCCCCGGATCGATACAACGGCATTCATCCCCGATCCCATAACGGACACGCCGGCTACGCGGCCTTGCAGCATATCGAGTACGCTCATATAACCGGACGCCATTTGCTGCGTCACTTTCAATGTGGCATCCGCCGAATTGTACAGTTTCCGGGAATCCCGTGGCGTTTCTTTTTTGGCTTTGATGGTTACTTCGCGCAGAAGCCGT
Source organism: Dyadobacter sp. 50-39 (assembly GCA_001898145.1). Lineage (GTDB taxonomy): Bacteria > Bacteroidota > Bacteroidia > Cytophagales > Spirosomataceae > Dyadobacter. The sequence goes on along the minus strand of MKSR01000019.1, from coordinate 506,455 downwards.
TCGCGGTTTTCCCTGATTTTTCTGGAAATCTCCTGATCCTGCGCTGCATTTTTCAGGAAATCGGTCAGCCGCCGGGCATCGACGGTCACAGGTTTGAAAGGAATCTTGACGACCGAAGCACGTGGTGGATCGAACGGGCTGAGTGTGAATGACAGGTTCTGGTTCCCTTTTTTGTTCATACCCTGCAGACGAAGTTGCAACGAGTCGCTGAAGGCCAGGTTGTATATGGAGAAATGGCCGTTTTCGTCTGTTTCGGCGGTCATGAAATTGCTGAGGCTGTCGTTGCTGACAAAGAGCGACAGTACTATTTTTTCAGTTAATTTCTTGTTGTTCCGCTTCGCGTCTCCTTCGAGCGTAATTCCCTGCTCGACATATCTTTTTACTGGTGGAATGGAGTCGCTGAGTACGTCCTCCCATTTGAACCGCGTCCAGCCATGGGTCATCATCAAATAATCGAGATAGATTTTCCTTTCGGATTTTGCTGGATCGAAATAGTAGGCTGGTTGCTCTATATATCCCTTTAAATCAGAGGATAAGAGGAGGTAAGAAGCAATGTTTTGCTCGAATGGCTGCTGCAATATCTGGCCGGCGTCGGTGACCGACAGGGATAGATTTGCTTCCACCGGTTTGCCGGCGGAGTCGGTGACCGCTACTTCCAAATCGACCTTTTCTCGCGGTTTATATTCGGCTTTCGAGGGCTTGACCTGTACATTGAGGCTTCTGGAATGGTTGATGAACACCAGGCGCTCGGAAACAGGCTTTCCTGTATCGTCGAAGAGCGTGAGATGGGTAATGCCGTCGGGGAGTTCCGTAGTCGGAAGCTGCATCATCAATCCCCGGCTCCCGATTTTTCCTTTTGCCACAAATGCAACGATACCCCTCGCGTGCCCGACGACGTGTACTGGAATTTCGGTTTTCCCGGGTATTTTAGCGTAGGCTATTACTCTCATTTTGAGTGGGTTTGACAAGTTGTCCACTACCATGGTAAAGCCGCTGTCCTGCACTTTAGGGAAAGAAAACGGCGTTACTTTTCCGTCATTTTCTCTTAGAAATGCCCGGTATGATTCTCCTGCTTTCGGTGCGAACTGAAACCTTCCCATTCCCAGGTGCTCGCTTTTAAATGATGCCACGGTATCCCCGTTTTGTGTCAGCACGAAACCAGCCACATCCTGCGCCAGACCGGCCTCATTTACCGCCTTAAACGCAACGCGGGTATTGATGTCCGATACAAGCTGCCCGCCCTCCGGAAAAAATTGCAGGTCAGTTTTGCCCGGTGTTGCATTTGCGGCTGTATTGTCCTCATAATTAAATACATATACATTCTTTTGAAAGAAATAATCTTCGGAGCCGTTGCGCATCCAGTTCGTGTACGCACGGATGGTATACGTGCCGGGTACAAGCGAGTCGGTGAGGACGAACTCGCCGCGGCCAATGCCGCCGGCCATTTGTACACGTTTCAATGCGGCGTTCCTGCCAGTCCGCTGCTCGATCAGGTCTACGTAGAGGAGGTTGCTGGCACTGTCGGCCAGATGCAGCGCTCCTTCGGTGAGGTAGGCTTTAAACCAAAGCGTGTCGCCCGTTACATAATAGGGTTTATCCAGGTGGAGATAGGCTTTTTCAATCGGTAATGTGCTGCGGTACTTCGTCAATTTATCGGAAATGAACTGAACAAAATCTTCTTCCGACCATTGAAATGCTGTAATTAATAATGTGAGGGCTGCCAGCAAGGCACAATTGATGAAGTTCTTTTTCCACGGCATGTTGTTAAGGAGATTGTTATATATGCAATTTACCTAAAATAAACTTGCGAAATAATTCTACTTATTCAGCTTACGCACGAGCAAATAAACCGGATAGCTGACTATCAGGAACAGCAATGCATATTGGCTGCTAGGTAAGTCCTGCATAATGGCGCCAACCAGAAAGGCGGCAGAGAGGATAAGCATTAAGACAGGCAGGAAAGGGTAGGCGGGGACCTTCCACGGTCTTGGCAGGAGCGGTTCCTTTTTTCTCAATGCCAGCAGCGAAGCAAACCCCGACGTGTAACCCAACACGAAAAAGAAAGTAGCAATGTCGGACAGCTTTTCCGTAGCATCTTTTCCGACGAGAATCAATGTGATGGCAACGCCGGAGGTAATGAGCATCGCCACTGCCGGCGTGCCCCCCTGGTTGACGTTGACCCCCGATTTGAGGAACAGTCCGTCGCGGCTCATGGAATAGAGGACGCGAGGGTTGAACAGCAGCTGCGCATTGACAATGCCCAGAATTGAAATCATGAGAAACATTGTCACAATTTTCCCGGAACCCTGGCCGAAAATAAGGGTAATGGCGTCCGCAGCGGCCAGTTTCGACTGTGCAAGCTGGTCCATCGGGAGTACATGAAGGATTGCGAGGTTACAAAGCAGGTAAATCGCGATGATCACCAAAACGCCGCCGATCATCGATTTGGGCAGGTTTTTGGAGGGGTCACGATCTTCTTCGGAGAAATAGGCTGCCGTATGCCAGCCGTCGTAAGTGTAGAATATGGCTTGTAAAGAGAAAACGACCGGTGCCAGCCATGAACCGGTTTCCGCGATTTTGCTCGTTGTAAACTGCGCTTCTTCCATCGTAACCTCATTTCCAAACAGGTAGCATGCCCCTACGAATGCAAAAAGCCCGATCCCTTTGAGCAGGCTCATAATGTTCTGAAAACTGCTCGCGAGTGCCAGCCCGATCCAATGGATGACCGTGAGCGCGAGCAGAATGGCGGCGGCCATATAGGATTCGTAACCTGCGAGCGAAGGGATGAGCAGCGCCAGGTATTCGCTCATCGTGTACACTCCGAAACCCAGCGCCGAGCAAGTGCCCAGCCAGCTGTTGATCCCGACGACGAAACCGGCATAGTTTCCGAACGCCCGCTGCGCATATACGTACCACGCGCCCGCCCGGGGAACCGATGTGCCAAGCTCGATGGTGCACAATGTACCCAGGAATGCATATACGCTTACCGCAACCCACAACGCCATAATCAGCCCCGGGTCTCCCAGCTGCGCGGCAATAGGGCCCGGCTTCCGTAAAATGCCTGTGCCGATGGTGCCGCCGACGGTCACTGCGACGCCGAATCCGACACCCAGGATCTTGAAAAGTTCGTTTCGCGTAGATGGTTGCTGCATGAAGCGGAGTGAAAATGTGCTTTTCGAAAATAGGAAACTTTTTCTGAATGTAACTCCTATCTTCGTCATCAAATAGATGCATAACTGCCAATCCGCGCCGCGCTGCCATGTTGAAGGCTAAGAACCTTTGGATCATTCACTTGCTGGGATGGATATTGTTCATGAGCTTGCCGCTCACGATCGTCTCCCGCGATCCCAGTGCCGATTTTCCATTCGTAGTGCTTCAATCGGGTTGGTTCTGGTTGTTTTTTTTCGTCTACGCCACACTCTTTTACGGTAACCTGGAATTGCTTATTCCAAAGCTGTACCTGCGACAGCATTATGTGGCCTATGCGCTCATTTTCACGGCATTGCTATTGCTGATTTTCTTTTCGAAACCATTTGAGCGGCTCATATTCAAGCAATTCCGGCATGAACAGCAGGGTAGGGAAGTAAGGCTCGAACCACCGCGGGACGCATTCCGGATGGGAAGACCGGCGGGGCCGCCCGACGAGCGCATTCGTCCTATGCCGGGGCCTGTGCGCGAGCGGGCGGTGGATTTTGTGAGCCTTACGCTTTTTATCGTCGTTTGGGTAATAGCCATGGCGATCCGCATTTCGCGCGAATGGCGGCAGTCGGAGCGGAGGGCGATCCTTTCCGAGGCGGAGAAGGCACACGCCGAGCTTTCGTTTTTCAAAGCGCAGATCAACCCGCATTTTCTTTTCAATACCCTCAATAACATTTACGCACTCGCCGTCACAAGCAGCGCGCACACCGCGCCGAGCATTTTGAAACTGTCGCAAATGATGCGGTACATCACCGAGGAAGCGACCGAAAATTACGTTCCGCTGGAAGACGAGCTGGCGTGCCTCGAAAACTATGTAGCGTTACAGAAGCTGAGGTTAAGCGCTAAGACCAGTCTCGATTTCGAGATCAAAGGCCAGTCCGGAGGCAGTAAGATTGCGCCGCTGATCCTGATGACCTTCGTCGAGAATGCATTTAAATATGGGGTGAGCAACCACCGCGAGTCTGTGATCCGCATTGCCATAGAGACAGCGGGCAACGAAATCCTGTTTTTTTGTCAAAACCGCATTATTGAGCGCAAAAGAGACGAGGATCGCGCGGGAGTGGGCATTTTGAATACCCAAAAGAGGCTCGATCTGCTTTATGGTGACGCATATGATCTCGACATCCGCAATGACGGGGAGTTTTTTACAGTGAATCTAAAACTTACGGGGCGATGAGATGCGTGATCATTGACGACGAGCCACTCGCACTGGGCGTTCTCGAAAAATATATTGCTGCATTTCCGGTACTCGAACTCGCTGGGCAGTTCGACGATGCGATCGAAGGAGCGCGCTTTTTAGAGGAAAATCCGGTGGATCTGCTGTTTATCGACATTCATATGCCGGATATGACCGGACTGGAATTGGTGGCCGGGCTGGATGTGCCCCCCATGATCATTTTCACCACAGCGCATAAGAAATTTGCTTACGAGGGATTTGAGCTGGAAGCTGTGGACTATCTTCTGAAACCCATTGCCATCGATCGTTTCGGCAAGGCCGTGCAAAAGGCTGCGGAGCGTTTTGAACTGAAAAAACAGCGCCAGCAGGAGGAGTCTATCGTGGTTCGTTCGGAATATAAGGCGATCAAAATTGCATTGAGCGACATTGCCTATATCGAGGGAATGGAGGATTATATCAAAATTCATCTGGTGAATTCGAGGCATCCTGTCATGACGCTCATGTCGCTGAAGGGTATTCTCGAAATCCTGCCCGAAAGTGCGTTCAGCCGCATTCACCGCAGTTATATTGTGCCTGATCTGCAAGTCAAATCCATTCAGAATAAGAAAGTTAAGCTCTTGTCGGGAACCGAACTGCCGGTAAGCGACAGTTACATTGATTTTATCGAAAAATGGAAGAACCAGTGAGCCTGATTTTCGGGCGACCGGCCCATTCACCGGTAAAATCGGGCTATTGACCGACACACTCCAGCTGTTTCGCAACAAAGCGTGAAGCGAATACGATAATGTATTTAAACTCACAGAACTGCTGCAATTATGGAACGCAAGGAATTTTTAAAAAGAGGATTTTCGGCATTAGGCTTCGCGGCGATCATCCCGGTGATCAGCTGCTCGAACGATACCGTCGACCCCGTAGAAAGCACAACGGACACCACCGGCAGCACGTCGGGCACCACTTCCGGGACCTGTACACTAACCGCCTCCGAAACGGAGGGGCCTTTCCCGACCAAAACACCGGCAAACCTGGTTTCCAACGATATCAGGTCCGACCGGCAGGGTACCAAGCTGACCGTCAAGATCACTATTCAGAATAAAAACAATAGCTGCGAAGGCCTGGCGGGGGCATTGGTGGATATATGGCATTGCGATGCGGCCGGGAACTACTCGGAGTACGGCGGCACCGGCATGCAATCGACCAATTACACCAGCGTACATTTCCTGCGCGGCCGGCAGACCACGGATGCCAACGGCCTCGTGACATTTACGAGCATTTACCCGGGCTGGTACTCGGGCCGCGCGGTGCATATCCACGTACATGTATATAATGCGAGCGGGAAGTCGCTGCTCGTGACCCAGATCGCATTCCCCGAGGAGATCAGCAAAGTCGTGTTTGCGCAGGGCGTATATGCAAGCCACGGGCAGGCGGATACAACCAATGCGCGCGACAATGTGTTCGGCGACGGCGTAAGTACTGAAATGTCGACCGTAACAGGAAGTGTTTCGGCCGGTTACGAGCTGACACACGCGATTGTAGTGAGTGCTTAGTTTGACTTCGGCTGTCGGCTTTCGGCCGTCGAACTTTTGTTCAATGCAAAATTTTTTGACCACCGACCGCCGAAGTAACACGCTGCCTATGTTTCCAACAACCCAAGCTCAGATATACCTGGAAAGCCTTCGCGGGAGGTTTGAGGCCGATGGCTTCCGGAGTTTCAGAACGTTCAATTTCCAGGAATACTCCGCCGCCGACCGGGGACCGTTCGGAACGCTGGACGTACTGAACGATGAGGTGCTGATGCCGGAATGCAGCCACGAGCTGCATGTGGAGCAATTTTGCCAGGTTATTCTATTTCCGGTTATGGGTGCGATTGAAATCGAAGAGCGGGGCAAGGAGCCCAAATTTATCAATGCCGGCGAGGTACTTTTTCTGCTGGTATCTCCGGACAGACATTATACCATCACCAATCCATACCCCGACGAGGCGATCAACTATTTGCAGATCAGGGTTAATGATGGTCCGTTTTTAAGCACCCCGATGTCATTATCCGGCATCAACATTTCGTTCGATCTAAATGAGAAAAATGTCCTTCTCCCGGTCCGTGGCTACCACGGGAGCTCCGCCCACCTGTATATCGGCCAGTACGACGGCCGGGCAGAAGGCATTTTTACCAGCTGGAATGCGGATCATGCCGCATTTATATTTGTCATTGAAGGGGCTTTTGAAGTGCAGAACCGGCTATTGGAAAGGCGGGACGGCCTGGCATTGCGGAATGCGGAAACGGTAGAATTCGAAGCGCTGTCGAACGCGGCGATTTTATTGGTGATTGATTTAGGGTTCGTAAAAGATGAAAATTAACTCCCTAACCCGCTCGAAGCCGTTGTCGGTGGATAACAATGGGATACCGAGGAAAATGGATGTGGCCGCGATGATCGCGTCACGAAGTTTGAGATTGTATTGCCGCTGGACGTAAGTTGTAATTTCCTTAATCCCGGAGTTGATACCTATGATCGTGCATTCGTCCAGAAACATTTCGACCGAGGAGGATTCCTCTTCGATGGTTATAGCCTGATAGCCGAGCAATTCCAGCTCACTAATAAATGAAATATACGCTTCTCGATCTTGCAGTAGTAAACCCAGGCGATCATCGCCCTTGAAAAGGTTGATGGCAATATTCGTGTCAATCAGGATCTTCGTTCCACTCATTACGCATACGTCTCTGGGCTTCCAGAGCTTTGTCGGTTAATTTGATTACTCCTACAAATTTTCGAGCGTCGAGTTTTTTGCTTTTTATAGTTGAGGCGGCAGACGGGAAAACCTTTGATCGGGCGGCTGTCGGGAAAACGTCTTCCAGCATTTGCCCTTCCTTTAAAACGAATTTCATGATCGGTGGGCGGTTTGGATAATGTTTAAAGATAGATATGAAACTGAATAGTCTTTTGCAGAATGTGCAAATAATAGCTACCGATTATCAACAGGCACAAAAAAGCTCGGATGCCGTTTTCACAGCATCCGAGCTTTTGCATTGATATATATTCCTTAAAGAACTGCTTCGGCGAGAACCAGTACTTTGTTATTCAGCACTTCCACCACACCACCGTCGATCACGAAGTGTTGCTTTGCAGCGCCGGTATCGACTACCACATCACCTTTGCCCAGCGTGCTGACCAGCGGTGCGTGACGGTTCAAAACCTGGAACTGTCCCTCGGTACCCGGTAATGTTACGGCATTCGCCTCGCCGGCAAATACCTTTTTATCTGGGGTAATGATTTCTAAATGCATAATAGTCTATGAGTTGACTTACCTTCCAGCTTCCGCCAGCATTTTTTCTCCTTTCGCCTGAGCGTCTTCGATGGTTCCAACAAGGTTGAAGGCCATTTCGGGAAGGTGATCATAAGCACCATCCATGATCAGGTTGAAGCCTTTGATGGTATCGTTGATATCAACCAAAGTTCCTTTCAAACCTGTGAACTGCTCAGCAACGAAGAATGGCTGCGACAGGAAGCGCTCTACGCGACGTGCACGTGATACCACCAGTTTGTCCTCTTCGGAAAGTTCTTCCATACCAAGGATCGCGATGATGTCCTGCAATTCTTTGTAACGCTGAAGAATGTTTTTCACACGCTGTGCGCAATCGTAGTGAGCTGCACCCAGGGTTTCAGCATTCAAAATACGTGAAGCGGAGTCAAGCGGGTCCACAGCAGGGTAGATACCTTTCTCGGATACTTTACGGCTCAATACGGTCGTAGCATCCAAGTGGGCAAATGTTGTTGCAGGCGCAGGGTCAGTCAAGTCATCCGCAGGTACGTAAACCGCCTGTACGGAAGTGATAGAACCACGTTTGGTAGACGTGATACGCTCCTGCATCTGGCCCATTTCAGTAGCAAGCGTAGGCTGGTAACCTACCGCAGATGGCATACGTCCCAAAAGAGCGGATACCTCTGAACCAGCTTGTGTAAAACGGAAAATGTTATCGATGAAGAAAAGAATATCGCGGCCTTGTCCTTCGCCATCTCCGTCGCGGAAATACTCCGCCATTGTCAAACCTGACAAAGCTACACGGGCACGTGCGCCAGGAGGTTCGTTCATCTGACCGAACACGAATGTTGCCTGCGAATCTTTCAGTGTACTATAGTCAACTTTGGAAATATCCCAGCCACCTTCTTCCATGCTGTGCTTGAACTCTTCGCCGTATTTGATGATACCTGCTTCGATCATCTCACGCATCAGGTCATTACCTTCACGGGTACGCTCACCCACACCGGCGAATACCGAAAGACCGGCATATGCTTTGGCGATGTTGTTGATCAGCTCCTGGATCAATACGGTTTTACCTACACCCGCACCACCGAACAAACCGATTTTACCACCTTTTACATAGGGTGCCAAAAGGTCGATTACCTTGATACCTGTGAAAAGTACCTCGGTAGCGGTTGCCAGCTCTTCGAATTTCGGAGCCGCGCGGTGAATGGAGATACCATTTGAAGAATCAAGCGGGGTAAGACCATCGATCGCTTCACCGATTACGTTGAAGAGACGTCCTTTGATACCTTCGCCGATAGGCATTTTGATAGGCGCTCCGAGCGGAGTAACCTGCATGCCGCGTTGCATACCTTCTGTACTATCCATCGCGATAGTACGGATACGGTCTTCGCCAAGGTGCTGCTGGCACTCCAGAACTACTTTCTGACCGTTTGGTTTGATGACTTCCAACGCATCAAGAATCGCGGGGATAGCACCGCTGTCCTCAAATGATACGTCTACAACCGGGCCAATTACCTGCGTAATTTTTCCTACGTTTGCTGCGTTTGCCATTATATAATTTTGATTATCTCGGATGAGGTTTTTTTCAGACCGCAAAAGTAGGAGATAATTTGGTCAGTACCAATAGCAGACGAGGCGAAAATTTGGATATTTTTTAGAAAATCACCCGTTTTTCCCGAAAACTGTGCTTAATATTTCCGGAAAGTGCGTTTGAGGGAGAGGCTATGGGAACTTTTTGACGAGTTTCCTCATGGGAAAAGGGGTTGAGATAGTTATTAAAATCACCTAAATTTGATTTGAACACCGACAAAATGCAGATGAACACGCAACTTTTGGAACGTATTACATTTAATCCCAAGCAATGCGGGGGCAAGCCCTGCATCCGTAATATGCGTATCCGCGTGACCGACGTAATTGAATTGCTGGCTGCCGGAATCACTCCGGAACAGATTATCACAGAAGAGCTGCCGGATCTCGAACCGGAAGATATTACGGCATGTCTTGTCTACGCGGCCCTTAAACTGAATCATCCCGTTTTGCAAGCGGCCTGATGATCATACTAGACGCCCAACTGCCGCCGGCGCTCGCTGTCTGGATAACCGAAACTTTCGAAATCTCCTGTTTTTCTGCACAATACCTGAATCTTCGTCATGCCGAGGATGAGGAAATATTTGCATATTCTAAAACAAAGAATGCCATAGTAATTACAAAGGATGACGACTTTGTATCTCTGCTGAATCGCTTTGGCAGCCCGCCGAAAGTAATCTGGCTGACTTGCGGAAATACATCCAACAATAGATTGAAAGAAATTTTCGAGGCAAATTTGCGACAGGCACTCGCATTGCTCGAAACGAACGATTTGGTAGAGATAACCGGTCTCTAACCGATTTCGTGTTTAATATATACGATATGAACGATTTACTTTTCTGGAAGGTATGGTCGCCGTCCGAGCGGCGGATGGCAGTCGGTACTTTCCTGGTTTTGATTTTAGCACTGGCTTTCCTGATCTGGAAATGCATGGACCCCCTGGGTAATGTGGTACGCTGGAATGTGGTGAGTGAGCTGTCGGAAACGACCGCCGTGGTGGATGTGCTGCAACTCGGGCAATGGCAATATGGCATTTCAACGCCGACGCATCTGGTGACGGAGAGTTTCATGTCGTCGGTAATGGAGGTTGATGCCATGACCGTCTACCTGTTCTGGATCGGTGCGCTCGCTGGCCTTTCGCTCGTGCTGGCCGCGCTGACGACCATGCCGCGGTTTTGGTACCTGGCCGGGACGATCCTTTTCATATTGTTCCTGGCATTTGCCCGGCTCGAAACTTTGCGGGTTTTCGGCGCAGAAAACCGTCTTTTGTTTCTGATAGCCACCGCTTCCTATGGCGGCCTTTCCTACTATTTCCATGCATTTCGCCCGGATATCGGCATTGCTTCGCGCATCGCTGGGATGATCGGCGTTTCGGTGCTGTTGGCTGCGCTCGTCGGATTTGGCTCGTCGGCACCGGTTCCGGCATTGACGGCCGCAGCTTATTCTTTTCCCTTGTGGCTCGTTGCTGCAATGCTGTTTTTGCTTGTGTCGGCTACTGAAATTATGGCAGGCTTTGTTTGGCTCAGCACGAGCGGAGAGACTGGCAAGGGGCGGTCGGGCCTTGTACAGTTTATTGTGATCAGTGTGCTGTATTTGCTGCTCTTGTTATTGATATACCTTCAAAATACCCGTCAGATAGATTGGAACGTCACGCTGGTCAGTCCATTCTACCTCGCACTGGCGTCGGGCATTCTCGGGATATGGGGATTCAAAAGGCGGGCGGATTCCACGCAGGGCGTGATTCCGTTCCGTAGCGCGGGCTTTTGGCTTTACATGGGACTGTTTGTGATTGCCGCATCCTTTGCGGGCCTGATGGCGGGGACAGCCAATGATCCGGTGCTGGAAACGCTGGAAGATACCGTCGTGCAGGGTCAGCTGGCGATGGGTTTGTTGTTCCTGTTTTATGTTCTGGTCAATTTTTGGGAGGTTTTTAAACAAAAACTGGCGGTCTACAAGGTTTTGTATAAACCGCTTCGTTTTGGATTGACCCAAACCCGTCTTTTTGGATTTGCAGGCCTGGTGGTGCTGTTTTCAATGCAGCGACTGCTGCCTTTGAACCAAGCGATTGCAGGTTATTTCAACGAGTTGGGCGATTTGCATGCCACAACGGAAGAATTCACGCTGGCCGAGCAGTATTATAAACTCGCATTGCAGCAGGAATTTCAGAATCATAAATCGAACTACGCGCTGGCATCCATTGCATTAAAGCAGGGCGACCGTAATGCAGCAGCTTATTATTTCCGGCAGGCATTGTTGAAAAACCCTTCTCCGCAGGCTTACGCAGGCCTGAGCGGTATCCTGGTGCAGGAAAGTCTGTTTTTTGACGCCGTATATAGCTTGCAGGAAGGATTGCGCCGTTTTCCGGCGAATGGGGAGTTGCTGAATAACCTGGGCATGCTTTATTCCAAAACCAATGTGGCCGATTCAGCGTACTATTACCTGGACCTTGCCAAATCGAATGCGGCGCGCCCGGAAATCCCGGCAACAAACCTGCTTGCCATTTTAGCCAAAAACACCGGCTCCGGCCTGCTGGATTCCCTCGCCGCCAGCTCCGAAAAACGCGATTATCTTTCCTGGCAGGCCAACTGGCTGGCAGTTCAGAATATCAGGCAGCAATTTCATAAAGAGGATTTCAATCGAAAGGCGGTTCCCGGCGATTCACTTTTGAGCGTCTCTTCTTTGGCCTATCTCCTCAATTACGCCACCAACCAGGCCGCATTTGATTCATTACCGGCTACACTGTTGCCCCGGTTGGCTGTGAAAAATCCAATGCTGTCGCAGGATTTGTCTCTCGCGGCATTGTACCCGCAGTTTTATAGTGGAAACAAACTCAAAGCGCTGGAAACACTCACGGCATGGACGGCAGAGGAAGGCGAAAAGAGCGATTTGTACCATAAAATACTGGGACATTGGTTGCTGCAACTGGGATTGTATGACAAGGCCATCGAGGCACTTTCACCGGTAGAAGGCATCGAAGGGTCACTGGGAATGGCTGTCGCGAATGCATTGTCCAACAAGAAGGAAATAGCGGTGGTGCTGCTTGACAAGGCGCAGGAAAAGGCAAAAAATCCGGCTTTGGAGCAGTTGAAGCAGGCATTATTTGCGGGCGTCAGGCCGAAATCGGCGACAGATTCGTTGTTTGCCGTTATGTCAAAATCACCTTCGTTGCAAAATATCCAAAACGCCGTGCGCACCAATCCTTTCGATGCACGCATTATTTCGGCGGCATCGGAATTTTACAGGAGCAAAAAGCAGACGAAGGAGGCTTATCAACTGGTGCTGGATGCGCTGCGCTACAATGAATATGCACCCGAATTGTGGGAACAATATGCATTATTAAGCCTGGAACAGGGCTTGCTCGGGCAAGCAAAGGAGGGAGAGCAGAAGGTAATGCAATATGCGTTGCCTGCCGGTTATCAGCAATTTCTGACCCACTATCAGCCGATGCGGGCACTTATCGAAAAACAAAGGGCGGAATTTTGACGATTTAATATTTTAGCCTTCTCAAAATACACTTCACCAATGGCGGCTTTGTCCTGGAAATCCAATTTCACTGAAACGGAATGCCGGATTTTCCGGGGTAAAGTCATCGCCGGGATCCTCAAAACCACTATTTTTAAGTACGACGGCCGGGGCGAATTGGACGGCTACATGCTCACCTTCAAAAGCAAAGGATTTTTTCAGTCGCGCACCGAAATCCGCGATATCGAGGGGAGAAGTGTGCTGGGCGATATCGAATACAACCTTTTCCGGAGCAAAGCGTGGATTACCTATGAGGGCAAGCGTTACGAGTGGCGGTTGGAATCGTGGCTGCGAAGTAAATGGGTGGTGGCCAACGGGGAATCCGAGGCCCGTTTCGAATCCGCCGGCTTCTGGAAGCGGGAGGGGAATGTGATCAACGAGGACATCCCGCCGCCGGTGATCCTGGCTTCATTCTTTGTTCAGTCATTTTTTCATAAAATTTCGTCGGCATCCTGAACCATAACAGCTAAATTCCTACTGAAAAATTGTGTCCATGAAAATCATAGAAACCAGCGAGATCGCCAAACGTTACGTGATGGGTAGCGAGATCATCCAGGCGCTTAAATCCGTTACAATTTCAGTTAACAAAGGGGAATATGTAGCATTTATGGGACCGTCGGGGTCTGGTAAATCGACCCTGATGAATATCATCGGCTGCCTGGACACGCCTACGACCGGGAAGTACATTCTCAACAATAAGGATGTTTCGGACATGACTGAAAACGAGCTGGCCGAAATCCGGAACAAGGAGATCGGTTTTGTATTTCAGACATTCAACCTGCTCCCGAGGATGTCGTCGCTGGATAATGTGGCCTTACCGCTTATTTATGCAGGTTTGAGCAAATCCGACAGAACGGAAAAGGCCATGCAATCGCTCAGAAATGTAGGTCTGGAAAATCGGGCCGGGCATAAGCCGAACGAACTCTCCGGTGGCCAGCGCCAGCGTGTAGCGATCGCCCGCGCGCTTGTGAACGATCCCAGCATCCTGCTGGCCGATGAACCGACCGGTAACCTCGACACCAAAACTTCCTACGAAATCATGGACCTGTTCGATCAGCTTTACAGCAAAGGCAACACGATCGTGATGGTAACGCACGAAGAAGATATCGCGCACTACGCCCACCGCATCGTCCGCCTCCGCGACGGGCTCGTAGAGTCGGATACTATCAATCCGAACCCGAGCAAGGTGGGTGCGTTGGTTTGAAATTCAAATTTTAGTTAACTTGAATCGAATTCAAAAAGGATTTTGCTATGAAAGGAGTTAGCTATCTGACGGATGAAGTCGGTCATAAAAAAGCGGTGGTGATCGATTTGGAGTTGTTGAAACACCGTGAAAACCTGGCGGACATCATCGAAGACATTGAAGACGCTGTTGCTATTGAAACCAGAAAGGATGAAGCGTCTGCGCTCGCCGTTAATCCACGACCCGGCGGTGTGAAAAAGCTCGAAAATTTTGCAAACAGTTATCGGGTGAGAGTAGGGCAGTACCGCATTGTTTACGAGATAGCAGATCGAGCGTTACTTGTGGAAGTTGTGAAAGTGGGAAACCGTAAAGAAGTTTACAGAAACAAATAGTATAATTATCTTTGTTACGGATAAGGGCCGATGGCCGAGCGGATCCGGATGAATGGCCCGATGAGGCACATCATCCGGATTATTTTTATAGCAACATCATGAAGATCAATTTCAAAGACATTATCATATTCGAGGACGAGGATTTTTTAGTGGTCAACAAGCCGCCGCATCTCGCAACATTAGATGAGCGAACGGCCGATCGCGGCGGAAGCGTCCTCAGACTTGCCAAAGAATACAATCCCGAATTACAAGCCGCTCACCGTCTCGATAAGGAGACCTCAGGGGCGCTCGCATTTGCGAAAAATCCTGCCGCTTACCGCCATTTGGCCATGCAATTCGAGCACCGCGAGGTGACCAAGCGGTACCATGCGGTAGTGAACGGTATCCATGATCTGGAAGGCGTGTCGGTGTACCTGCCGATCCTGCCTTTGAAAAACGGAACGGCGGTGAAGATCGACCGTGCGGAGGGGAAGGAGGCAGAGACGATATTTAATACTTTACAGGTGTATCGCGGTTATACTTTAGTGGAATGTATCCCCATTACCGGGCGCATGCACCAGATCCGGGTGCATTTGTCGTGCCTCAAAGCACCGATCGTCAACGATCCGCAATACGGCGGCGAGCCCATTTTCCTATCCAGTCTGAAAAGGAAATTCAATCTCAAAAAGGATACGGAAGAACAGCCTCTTATTCAGCGCGTTGCATTGCATGCGCGGTCGCTTTCATTTGCGGTCATGAACGGGGAAGCTATACGTGTGGAGGCGCCGTACCCGAAAGATTTCGAAGTGCTTGTGAAACAGCTCAATAAATTTGGGGTGTGATAGCATGGTTTTTGTTGAGTGTTAAAAGTTGTGTACGTTTAATCGATCTTTTAATACTCAAAAAAACCTAAAAACTATGCGGGCACACACGTTACGAACTACCTATTTCCTGCCATTCGTGGTACTTTTTGCATTGGCGAGCATTACTGCCGCCGCGCAAACCGGTCGTAAGAACGACGTGATCATCAAGCGCGACAGTTCGCGCATCCAGGCGCTCATCACCCAAATGAGTTACGAGAAAATCAATTACCGTGATCTTGGCACGGCAGACAGCGCAGCCACCTACATTTACCTGGATCAGGTGGCGAGGGTATTGCTGAAAAACGGCAAAAATATTAATGTGAAAGACTCCATTCCCCCGGGACGGATTCCGCCGGACAGCGTTGGACAATATGCGGATATGAACAACCTGCCGACAGATCCTTTCGAAAGGAGCGTGGTGATGGCTAATTCAGATCAGCTCCGGGATAAATATGAATACCATCACAACCGTGCGATCGACGGCAAGCACGGTGCCATTGTATTCACTTCGGTGGCTGTCGCGACGCTCGTTTCCGGTATCATCGTGGCCAGTACAGGCGACAGCCCGGATAACAAGACCATCGGGACCTCACTCGCGATAGCGGGGCCGGCAGTGGGGGTTGTTTTCGGGTTAATAGGGTTTAAAAACTACAAAATCCACAGCAAGAAAGCTGAGAAGGTCAAAAGCGAACTGCAACGACGGAACCAGCCGCTCACGACATTCAGCATTACGCCGCACGTCGACCCGTTCAATAAGTCGGCGAGACTCGGCCTGAGGTTGTCTTTCTGATTGCGGTAAATTGATTACTTTCATAGGGTGAAATCAGTTACATAAAGTCCTTCCCCAATGAAAGTAATTCTACCAAAGCTGAAAAATCAGCTTCTAGCCATGTTGATGCTACTGTTCGCCATTCAGGCCTATGCGCAAACGTCACGTAAGGCGGATGTGATCAGGCTGCGCGACGAGTCCAAGCTGGAAGTGTATATCCAGGAAGTGGACGAACAAGTTGTGAAATACAAGAAAACGAGCGACCCGGAAGGGCCGCTTTTTTCCGTTAAGAAGTCGGATATCGCATCAATTCTCTACGGAAACGGTGAGGAGGAAACGTTCGAGGCGACGCTGGAAGTGCAGAACTACTATGCTCCCACCAAGCCGGCTCCCGCCGCCAGGCCGCAGGAGCCACCTGCAACCGCACGTAAGCCTGCAAATGGACCCGTGAAGCCGTCGGCGCAGTTCGCAGAAGATGTCAGAAATTCCTCACCGGACCATTTACGCAGCATGTACCGGTTTTATAAGACGCGCTCCAAAGCGGGGATGATTATGGGCATTGCGGGGACTTCTGTGGGGGCCATTGTGGCCGCCATCGGTACAGGCATTGTTGCGAGTGCGGTGGACGATAATGGTAACTACAAGAGCCGTCAGGATGAGCTGCGGGCGCGCAGGGGCGCTTATATGATGCTCGGAGGCTTTGCCGGAGCAGTTACCTTCGGCACGGTCGGGTTTGTCAAAGGCGGTAAGAACGGCGCCAAAGCCAGCCGCATCCGCCGGGAGTTGATCCGCCGCGGAGAGCCTTTGACCATCAGCATCCGGCCGTCTTTTAGCCCATCACAGCGGGCCGGAAGCCTGACATTAGCCGTGAATTTCTAGCGACACGCAAACAAAAAGGGGGCTCCGACGATTCGGAGCCCCCTTTTTTATAAAGTTGAATTTCTTAGAATTTGAATGCGATACCTGCTTTTAAGGCTGCGGCATTATAACCGACTTCTGCAAAAACGCCCATATTTGGTTTGAAATAATAGCGCGCTCCTGCAAATGCACCAAAGAATACACCGCTACCATACGCATCAACACCTAGTCCGTCATAAGAAGTGTTCGCAATGCGGTAGCCCAGAGCAGGCCCAGCATAGAGATCAAGATTGTCTATTTTAAGGAAGTGCTTTCCGTAGTGGTATGAACCTCTTGCTGCGATGTTAATAAAGTTGTAGCTCCAACCGTATCCAAAACCGCCACCGCCATAGCCCCAGTGCATGTAGTCAAACTGACCACCGACACTGATGAAGTCGTGAACGCCGCCTTCGAAGGAAGCACCAACGCCGACACCGCCGCCGCCATAGGTACCGCCAAGGTTGATACCAGCATTCAATAATTTATCTCCTTTCTCAAATTGGGCGAACGCCTTTTCGGAAGCTGCGCTGAAAAGAGCGACAACAACCAGCATGAATAGAGTGTTTTTCATTGTAATAGATAAGTTATTGTTAAATAATAATGGCACAAATTAAAGCCTTTATTTCAATGCTTCAAAACTTGTGCCATTTATAGTTATTAACCGGAGATTGCTACTTTATTAGTGGTTCCGGCTTCTTTATTTAATCCAAAATCAGATGTGCTTCCGGAGCTTATCCTTAAATACCTTTTTAAATTTATCCAGTTTTGGTGCAATCACGAAGGCGCAATAGCCCTGGTCGGGATTGTTGGCAAAATAATTCTGGTGGTAGTCTTCAGCGGGGTAAAACTTCTGAAATTTAGTGATTTCGGTGACAATCGGATTCGCATAAGCGCCCGATTTGTCCAGTTCTGCCTTGGCCGTTTCGGCGAGCTGCTTCTGCTCGTCGGTATGGTAAAAAATGACTGAACGGTATTGAGTACCTACGTCATTTCCCTGACGGTTCAGCGTGGTCGGGTCGTGGCTCCGGAAGAACGCTTCCAGCAGGTCGGCGTAGCTGATCACCTTCGGATCGTAGATAACTTCCACACATTCGGCGTGGCCGGTTGTACCCGTACACACCGCTTTATAGTTGGGATTGGGATCATGCCCGCCCGAGTAACCCGAAACCACTTTCTTGACGCCTTCCAGCGACTCCATGACGGCCTCGGTGCACCAGAAACATCCCGTACCAAATGTTGCGACTTGCGTGTTCGCGGTATCAACGTTGCTTTCGTCGAGTGCGGTTGAGGCTGCTTCTTTGTCCATTTTGCTCTTGTGTTTTTTGTCCGATTGTGCACACGACACCAGGGCCATGCAGCACAAAAATATAAACGTGAAAATCGGGATGGTGGTTCTCATCTTTGCAATACGGGTTATCAATGTTTCGGTAACGATTACGGGCCCAATAAAGTTTTATCACCGTAATCCTATAATATTTACGAAATTTGAAAGCCAATGGATCGGGATACGTTGAAATCCCGGCGGTCCCAAATCTCCGGTATTTTATGACTTATCTTCATTTCAAAGCGCTCCATATCATATTCGTCGTGAGCTGGTTTGCAGGGCTTTTCTATATGCCCCGCTTGTTTGTTTACCACACCGAGGCCAACGACAAGCCCAGCCCGGAGCGTGAAATCCTTATGGCGCAATTTACCAAAATGGAGAAACTGCTGTTCAATGCGATTATGACGCCCGCATGCTGGCTTGCATTGCTCTGCGGGACGGCGATGCTCTACATTACGCCGACGTGGCTCGACCAGGGCTGGATGAAACTGAAACTCGTTTTTGTGCTCGGATTGCTGGCCTACCATTCCGTTACCCGTAAAATATTGCTCGAACTCAGACAAGGCAAATTCCGGTTCAGTTCCTTCCAATTGCGCCTTTTCAACGAAGTGGCCACTATATTTTTGTTCTCTATCGTGTTTTTGGTGGTATTGAAAAATACGGTGGACTGGCTATGGGGGGTATTGGGCCTGCTGGCTTTCGCCATAGTGATCATGACCGCCGTGCGGATCGTGAAGCGAATGCGGGAAAAGAAAGCAGGAGTGTAGCGTATTTAACAGGAATAGCAAAAGCCCTTCTGGCAACCTGTTTGAGGCGCATCAGAGCCATTGCTGTGCAGGTTTTGGGGGATAATACGAGTCGATCAACTGTTTCAATTCGTCGACTTCTTCGGGTTGCAAAGCATTTTCCTGCATAATGAATGATACGATTTTTTTGGGCGAACCTTCGAAATAATGCTTCATGAGGTCAGAAAAAGATCTTCGGGCATATTTCTCCCGGGCAATGGCCGGAAAATAGACGTGCGTCTTGCCGTAAGCCTTGTGATCCACAAAACCTTTCTTTTCCAGCAATCGCACGATAGACGACACCGTCGTATAAGGCGGCTTCGGCTCCGGTAACTTCTCGATAATGTCGTGAATGACACCTTCTCCCAGCTCCCAGAGAATGCGCATGATATTTTCTTCCGAATGAGTAAGCGGTTCCATGCGTCAAAGGTATAACTGGAATTTAGTTATCAAACTGATTTTTCGTTAAAATCTTTGAAAGTCATTGAGGTAAAAAGGGGAGGTTTTGGAATTAGAGTGTAAATCCGAGGGCTACCCTGGAAGTGATTCTCCGAAAGTGAACTCCATAATCATATGGTGATGCTGAAGAAAATTCGTTGACGCTGATTGCCGAGTCGATGAAAATGTTTTTGAACAACCTTTGTTGAAAACCCGCAGATAAGGATACTCCCCAATACTGCCCATCAAAGCGTTGGTAATATGCGGATGCGCTCCGTTTTGTTACGTAGTTCGCAACTTCCAAAGCGGTGTAGAATCCCGAGAGATTATTGCCAGATTTTCCGCGACGAATTTGTATAGGTTGTAAGAAATAGTAGCGGCCCTGTAATCCTGTCTTAATAGAAAGCCCTTTCGTTCGCGACAGTTCGGAATCATAGAATTCGGCATTTGTATTGATATCAATGGAAAACGGGCTACTTCCGAATTTGGCTTCCCTCGCTATACCCAGCCGAAGCGAGCTCTGGCCCAGGCCCAGGCTCGCCTCGGGAAACCGTAACTTCCATTGGTTGCGGATCTCTTCATCGCAAAGCAGTATTTCGCAGGTTTCTGTGAGCAAATGGCGTTTCCAATCACCAAATGCAATTCCAACGGTCATTTGTGTGGAAAGGATGAAATTTCGGTTCCGCAGATCTCTGGGCTCGTATGGTGGAAAGCTATGAATAGGGGGCCGATCCTGATCCAGATAGTAAGCACCCAGAGAAATATCGATATGCCCACGATTGAAAACCCGGCTTTGAAATCCTGTGGCGAGCCCAATCGTATGCCTGTTGGAATTGATCAGGGAAAAATAGTCGACGTTGCCCAGACGCCTGTCAAAGGACGCGGCCAGATAAGCGCCGCTGAAATTATTGGCATTAAGGCCCTTTTCGATCCTTTTTCCCATGGTGTAGTACCACCGGGCTTTTGCTCCTACCCACAAGTCCTTCTTCCACTGCTTTTTGAAAGCACTTACGAAAATGCCGTCCCCGGTATTATTGGTCTTTTTATATAAACTCGCCTCGATGGACAGCTGTGGCAGCGCCTTGTACTCATAACCGGCCACTATACCTATGCCTCGCACATCCGAAGAAGTATACCCGGTTTTGAACAAATTCCGGGTAGGCACGCGCGTCATGAATACATTGTCGTACCGGTCGATAAACTTCTGGCGCACAGTGAGCGTGTCGGGTTCTTCGCTGTACGTCACACGGAGCGTGTCCTGCGCGGAAACAGTAAACGATTGCAGTAGGAGAAGTATCGGTAAAAGGTATTTCATGCAAGCACGAGTAAATGCGGCTAAGGTCACATGAAAGAGGCCCGTTTTGCTTGAAATGGTTGTATCATACAACAAGCAACCGCTGAATTTGCCGCGCCCGCCGGGCATTTTGTCGACTTCTTCGCGAAGTGCGACACCGGCCATATTGCAGTTGGCGAAGAAAAGCCGGTTTGCCCGGACCAGTCCCTTGTCAAGGCCGGCTTTTATCAAACAGGATGGTTTTCAGGCATCTGCTGAAAGTAGCGGGCGTCGTGCCGAGGAAAGTAGCAATGTAATGGTCGGGAATGCGGCGGAAAAGCGACGACGGCTGGGCGATGTAATGGGCAATGCGCTCTTCTACCGACAAGTATTTGAAGACTTTCACCTTATCGGTAAAATTAATGAGATGTTGTTCCAAAAGCCTTACCGCGAGCTTCCCCATGTACGAATCCTCTTCTACAAGCTTTCGGTAAGAATCATAGGAAATCGCATAAACAGTAGTGTCTTCCAGCGTTTCCAGCACTTCATTTGAAAGTTTTTGGAGCAGAAAACTTTCCGCAATGCAAACAATATCCCCCTCCGAAACCAGCAGGGAAGTAATATCCTCCGACCCGCGCAGGTAATAGGTGCGCATGACCCCTTTTTCGATAAAATAAAGAGAGGGGCTTACCTGACCCAAATCCACCAATACCCGTCCTTTGGGAATCATGAATCGTTTCAGGTTTTGCTGAAATTTCTCCCTGACTTCCTCGGAAACCATGAATTTGGATGCTTCCAGCAAATGGTGTAATGGTTTTAATTCTTCGGAGAGTTGCATGGTTTTGAAATGATCAGGAAGGAGATACTTGTTACCCGACAATGTAAAATCTTGTCGTGCGACAAGTTGAATTGATGTCTGTTGACAAGATATAAAATAATAGGAGGGAAGTTAATTTGAAATGAACAAAAAACTGCTCGTCATGAACTTCCCGCTACTGAAAATTATCATTGTTTCCGCATTCATTTTTTATTCCGCCGCACGGGCACAGGGGCAGGACAAAGGAAAAGGCGAGTTGAACGCCACGGTTGGAATTTACCCGGTGGAGGACGTGGTGACCATCACTTTCCAGGCGTTGTTCGACGATCTTTTCGGCATTCACGAACACCAGCATGCGAGTAGGCCTGTGGGCTTCATTACCTACAAGTACCATGTTTCAGAGCGGTTTGCACTCGGCGGTGCGACCGGTTATAATAGTGATTCGAAATCGTGGGACCATTATAACACGGACGGCTGGCGGCAGCGTGCCATGACGTCGGCCATGGAAGGTACTATGTATTGGGCCAAGCGACCGGGGTTTAATTTTTATTCTACCGCCGGTGCGGGATTTTTTTTCAGAGAAAGATCCTATTATGGAACGCAGAAAAAAACTGACGCCGGACCCGCTATCTATCTGGCTCCCGTGGGTTTGCGCTTCGGGAAGGATTTGGGATGTTTTCTGGAAATGGGATATGGTTATAAAGGCATATTAAATGCTGGCCTGAGCATGCGGTTTTGAAAAATTGGCTTTTGAATTTCAGCTATTGTTTTGGAGCAGGTCCGAAATTAATTTTCCATTGATTGTCAGCCCTTCGATATTACAATTTGCTATTTCGACGCCGCGCAGGTCGCATTCGATGAACTTGCTTTTATGAAGGTCGCAATGCTCGAAATGCAGCGGGCGTTGTTCCGCATTGGGATCGTACATCGGGTGGTCGGGCGGACACATACCGATATTCTGAAACACCGCGCCGCCCAACTGCGCACCTTCAATTTTCAGATCGCTCAGATTAGCATCCGAGATCGATATATTGCTCATATTTACGTCGTTGAATGTGGAGTCGGACAGCATTACTTGCTGGGCTGTAATTACCACACATTCGCTATTCAGTCTGATTTGTCTGATGGTCTCCATGATGAGATTTTCGTATAGGTTTGAAATTTGAAACTATGTAAATTTAAACGGCAAACCGGGGGATAAAAAGGGGGAGAAACGACGAATTTAATGTGTAATTGAGACAACTATGAAGAAGTGGTTTTACTATGCGGTGCTTCCATTAGGGCTGCTTTTCACGGCCTCCAAAATCAGTACAAGCAATTCCGCCTACATTCGCCACGAACCGGATGTGAAGCGGAATGACGGGGATATTATAAGTCTGCGGAAGGTGAATGATATGGTGCAGAATAGTTTCCTGAACCGCGAATATTACGAGGCGATGACGTACTCGGGTTGGGGACCGGGCTGGTGGGCAAATTACAACAAGGAGCGGCAAGTATTTATCATCAGCGGCGAACCGATGAGCGGGTGGTGGGGCATTTACCATGCGACGCCGGACGAGTTGAAATTGGTGGCCGACAAGGGCGTTCGCTGGCAGGAACTCGAAAAGTACCTGAAACCCTATCAACAGCCCGTTCGTAAGGACTTCCCGACCCGAATTAATGATACAGTATCTATTTTTTGAAACGTTTTTCAAGCGAATATTCTTACATGTAAAAGACATCCGGCAAGCCCGCCGGATGTCTTTTTTCTACATGCTCAGTTTTTCCGCTTTTTGGAAGAAGAAAACCAATTCTCTAAACGTCTCAAAAATCTCCGTACATCGCGGATTGTACCCCGCTTCCTTCTCAAATGCCATGTATCCGCTGTAAATCGACCAAAGGTCGCCGATCCATTCTTCGGGACTGGTTTGAGAAAGCAAATCCTGAACTAGCTGGCCATAACACGCCAGGTGCGACGAATCCGGTGATTCGCTGGTGGTAGGTGTGTACATAAAGCTACGGTTAAAAGGATGATTAAAATGCTCTGCCTAAGGTGTCCTTATGCCCGTAGGAGCATCCGGAGAACTTTCGAGACATCCGCACCATAGCAGAGCAATAACTTCAATATGTTTCATATAATCTACGGTTTAAAAGGAAAGTGAATATTCCTAATTAAATCGAGTAAAGCAAATTCGATAAAAATATCGGATAAGAAACTTTTGTCAAAAGTTAATATAAATACAAATTCATTCATTCAAAACCCCTCAAAAATTGAGGTGAATATCTACTCTTGATAATTCAACGGCACCGTTGGGACATTCCCCGGTTAGCTTCTACAAATCAGCGATTTTTTGTTTTATACATTTCGCCATGTTTTAATTAAAGCGAGAGATAAAATGGAGAATAAATTGATGAATTACTCATTTTTCGCCTGCGCGCTATTCGCTTTTGCTGCGTTGGGTTGTATCAAAAATGTTGACGCCGATTCAAGGCAACTGGTAGGCCGCTGGAAAATGTCAAAAGTGATTCATCAAGGGAGTAAAATTGCTGATTAGAAAGAGTGTGAATTTTAAATATAAAACATTGTATTTGCATTATGCGGATGGGGAAATGATTTTCGATCGAATAAAATAGAATTTATTGATTCACACATTATCATAGTAAGTTATGAAAGGTATTCTATTAACAATTTTATTTTCAATATTAGTACTGAAATTAGTTGAAGCGCAGGTTGTTGTTAAAAATAGACAACAGCTATCGTACGATGTACAAAAAGGGTTCTTTATTGAAAATCACCTGGCGGCAATAATTTTATCGGAAGTGCCCGCCGAGCAAGAAATCGATAAACTTATTAAAGAGGACTAGCTTGATATGGGATCTAAAACATATCGGTTTGCGACGCCGGTAAAGACAGACATTGATTTCCTTCCATCGGCAAGTTGGATAAGTAGAGGGAACATGTCCTATGGTCGACTATTAATAGTGGCTGAGGGTGCTAAGTCAATAAGTTTGAATTTCGACGGGTTTAGCATTCCAGATTTAAGTGAATTGGTGATCTATAATTCGACGGGTACAATTGCAGGTCCCATAACCTCGAAGGAAAACAATGGTGGTCAGACCTGGGCAAGCCCGGTTTCCAGTGGCGACTCGATGTAGATAGAGATCAAAGTTCCGACAAAGCAGAAAGCGGCGCTTAAACTAAAAATGTCGCATTTGGCCTACGATTACCGAAATCTCGATATCGGAAAGGCAGGCGGATTTCACCTTTAAGGGCAGACAACTATTTATTTACAAAGGGCAAGCAAGCTCCTGGCTCACAGCATTGGATCGTGTCTTGGGATAATGGCTTGACGGAGGGAGGGTCTTCGGGTGCGCCACTTCTCAATCAATCCAAAAAGATAGTCGGGCAACTATCCGGAGGAACTTCCTACTGCAACGCACCACCTGCGCTTCTTAAAGATGCTTTCGGGCGTTTCGATAATTCCTGGATCGGGCAGGGAATCAATGCAACAAGGCTAAGTAATTGGCTTGACCCCTCGGGTTTCGGCAATACTACTACACCCAGTATTAGCATTTCACAGATCGCCGGAAGCGGCTTTGTTTGCACGACCTCGTCCTATTCAGTTGCGAATCTGCAAGCGGGTACTTCGGTTGTTTCATGGAGTTCCGGCAATCCCGCATTATTGACCATCACCTCGGCCGGAGTAGCAAGCCGTGTGGGCAATTCAAATGGTCAGGTTACCATTACGGCCACATTGAACAACGGATGCGGCAATTTTACGCGAACGAAAACGGTGCATGTGGGTAAGCCGATAGTAGGCAGTATCAATGTAGACTCCGACGTTTGTACGGGCGAGGGCCAGGACATCGTTGCCAACCTCACCGGCGCAACCAATGCGAGCTGAACAGAGAAAGTCAGGATTCTTCTGGAATGATTTGTCCCGAAAAGCAAAAACGCCGTTCCTGATAACAGAAACAGCGTTTTGTGCCGAAGGCGGGACTCGAACCCGCACAGGATTGCTCCCTCACGCCCCTGAAACGTGCGTGTCTACCAGTTTCACCACTTCGGCTTGAAATCGGTGGGCAAAGATAGCAATCTTGTTTTGGACTTTACAAGCGTTTTGGGTTTCAAATCGTGAAAAAATCCGAAAATTTTAAATTTTGACGCCTTCGTACAGCGCAGGAATGTGAATTTTCCGATATCCGGCCTTTTCCAGTTTCAATTTAAATGCAACCTGCGTCTCATATTCCCCGTGGACAAGGAACACTTCCTTCACACGGTCGGGCTTCTGGCAGGAGAGGAATTCCAGCATTTCGTTATAATCGCCGTGACCGGAGAACGAATCCATGGACTCGACACGACATTTAACTTCAAAGCGCTCGCCAAAGATGTTTACTTGTCTGTCGCCGCGCTTCAATGCGCCCGCGAGGGTGTTGGCGGAGGCATAACCCACCAGCAGGATGGTCGAGTTCGGGTCGCCGATGTTGTTTTTGATGTGATGCTTAATACGCCCCGCTTCGGCCATTCCGGAGGCGGATATGATAATGCAGGGCTCGTGGCGGTCGTTGAGCGCAATCGAATCCTGCACATCCGAAACATAGTTGAGGTAAGGAAATGCAAATGCATCACCGTCCTTTTCGATGTACTCGAGGATTTCCGGGTTGAAGCATTCGTCGTGTTCTTTCATGATGGCCGTCGCACGGATAGCGAGCGGGCTGTCGATGTACACAGGAATCTGCGGAAGCTGCCCGGAACTCGAAAGCTGGTCGAGGGCGTAAATGAGCTCCTGGGTGCGGTCGATCGCAAAGGCCGGGATAATGAGCTTGCCGCGGCACCGGACGCAGGTTTCCTGTACAATGCGCAGCAAATGCGCATGCATATCGATTTCCTTTTCGTGGAGCCGGTCGCCGTAGGTCGATTCGCAGATAATATAGTCGGCCTGCGGGAATTCCTCCGGCTTGCGGAGAATGCGGTCCTCTGGCCGGCCGATGTCGCCGGTGAATGTTACCTGTTTGAATGTTCCGTTATCAGGAATGCTCAAATGCACGGCGGCGCTGCCCAGCAGGTGTGCGGCGTCGGTCAGGATCACAGATACTTCGTTTTCTTCACCTAAAAAGAATGTCTGCCCGTACCGTACCGTTTTGAAGAGGGTCAATGCCTGCGCGGCGTCTTCTGCGTTGTACAACTCTTCGAGCAGCGGACGACCTTGCTTTTTACGACGATTGTTAATGCGTTCGAGGTCCTTTTCCTGGATATGGGCGCTGTCGAGCAACATGATGCGGCAAAGGTCCGCCGTGGCGGCGGTACAGTAAATCGGCCCTTTGAAGCCCTTGCGCACGAGGCGGGGGAGCAGGCCCGAGTGATCGATGTGCGCGTGGGAGAGAACGACATAATCGACGTCGGCGGGTTTAAAACCGAATTCCTGGTTGAACTCGTCGGTTTGAATGCCCTGGAAAAGGCCGCAGTCGAGTAGTATTTTAGTTCCTTTTTCGGTGGTAATGAGGTGCTTGCTTCCGGTTACGGTGCGTGCGGCGCCAAAGAATTGGATAAGCATAAAGTCAGGAATTTAGAACGTTGTTGAAAAAGAGGGGTCAGGCAAGCACGTAGATCGCGTCGAGGTTACGCCCTATCCCGTCATAGTCGAGGCCGTAACCGACCACAAATTTATTTTCGATTTCGAAGCCGACGTAACGCATATCTACCGGCGTTTTCAAAGCTTCCGGCTTGTGCAGCAAAGTGGCGATTTCCACAGATTTGGGCGACATCAACTTTACCTTCGAGATCAGCTGCGACATGGTAAGGCCTGTATCGACGATATCTTCGATGATAATCACGTCGCGCCCTGCAATGCTGGCGTCCATCCCGATAATCTCTCTCACGGAGCCTGTCGAGAATGTTTGGGAATAGGAAGACAGCCTTATGAAATTGATTTCGCACGAGAGGGAGATGTTCTTGACCAGTTCGCTCGCGAAGAGAAACGCCCCGTTCAGCACGATGATAAATACCGGGCACGAATCCGCGTAATCGGCATTGATACCGGCGGCTAATTCGGAAATACGTTTTTCAATCGTTTCGCGCGAAATGAAAGGGACAAATGTTTTATCCAGAATGTTAATCATAATTTTGAAGTGCGGATCAGGTTCAAACGTGGCAAGGCCACGCGGAACGTGTCAAATACTCTGAGGATCAATATTAACTCTTTTTTTAAAAACCGGGTTGCTGACAAACGCAAAATATAAATCCGGCGTTAATAGGACAGATTTACCCCTGCTATGAGAAGATCAGTTGTTAACATTATCATTTTCTGCTGCTTAACTGTAATTACAAGCCACATTGCCTCCGCGCAACTATATTCTTCTGCCGAGCTGGACAAGAAATATGCCATGGTTCTTCAGAACCCCGGAGTGCAGATCGAGTCAACCGAGGCAATCAATAAATTGTACAATTATCAGTTCTACGAAGCGGATGCGGAGTTCCGGTGGCTCAAATACCGGTATCCCAAGCATCCTATGCCCCATTTTTTAATGGGCTTGGCCGAGTGGTGGAAAATTGTACCGAACACAGAGAATGAAGCTTACGACAAAACCTTCCTCGCGCACATGGATTCGACCATCACGCTGGCGGAAAACTTGTACGACGATCAGGAAAATAAAATTGAACCGGCATTCTTTCTCGCTGCCGCTTATGCATTCAAAGGAAGGCTCTACGCTGAGCGCGAAAGCTGGGCCAAAGCCGCATTTGCAGGTAAAAAATCATTGAAGTATTTCGAACAATGCAAGGGTAATGGTGACCTCTCCCCGGAATTGCTGTTCGGCGACGGCCTTTACAACTACTACGCCGAATGGGTGCCCAAAGAATACCCGATCCTGAAACCCATCCTCGCGCTTTTCCCGAAAGGTAACAAAAAGCTTGGTGAACAGCAGCTGGAAAAGGTGGGGAACAACGCATTCTACACCCGTGTGGAGGCCCGGTATTTTCTTTTGCAGATTTACAGCATGGAAAACGAGTACAGCAAAGCCTACGAAATGGCCAAGTACATGTGGCAGACGTTTCCCAACAATCCCTATTTCGAGCGGTATTTCTGCCGGACAGCATTTGTAACGGGTAAAATGGCCGAAGCGGAGCAGGCTGCGCAGAATATCATCGGGAAAATCAACCAGGGAATGCCTGGCTATGAAGGCGTAAGCGGCAGGAATGCGGCATATGTGCTGGCCTATTATAATATGAACTATCACCGCAATTACGACGCGGCAAGCGAGTACTACAAAAAGGCAATCGATTATTCCACACAGACCAATTCCATGAACGCGGGATATTATGTATCCTCATTGCTGGGGCTGGGCAAAATCGCGGAGCACAACAAAGATTACGATGAAGCATTGCGCTACTACAAGCTTGCCGATGACCGCGCCGATAAAAAGTCCAGCCAGGATAAAGAAGCGAAGGCGGCGATCGCAAATTTGAAAAAGATGAAACGCGAGCAACGGCGAAAGAGGTAATAGGAAACGCAGTATTTGTATTACCGACAAATATCACGGTGCGCTGCACCTACAATTATTGCGGTGCGCTGCACCTGGACGCCAAGGTGCGGAGCACCGCAATATTTGTAGCAATTTCCGTTACCGTTTCAATGCCGCATAATGTTTAAAAAACAACGGAATCGTTTCGATGCCTTTGTAATAATTGAACAGCCCGTAGCTCTCATTGGGCGAATGCAGGGCGTCGATATCCAACCCGAAACCCATCAGGATACTTTTGCAGCCTAATTCCTGCTCGAAAAGCGCTACAATAGGAATGCTGCCGCCACCTCGCGTAGGGATTGGTTTTTTACCAAACGACTCCTCCATCGCAAGTTCTGCTGCCCGGTATTCTACCGAATCGGTGGGCGTTACGTAGGGCAACCCTCCATGGTGAGGCACGACTTTCACTTTTACCGATGCCGGGGCGATGGATTCGAAATGCTTCGTAAAAATTTCACAAATTTCATCATCGTTCTGATCGGGGACGAGCCGCATGGAAATTTTGGCGTGCGCTTTCGATGGTAACACCGTCTTTGCACCCTCTCCAATGTAGCCACCCCAGATGCCGTTCACGTCCAGTGTCGGGCGCACAGAAGTTCTTTCGATGGTGGTAAAGCCTCTTTCCCCGGCCACATCGTCTATACCAAGATCCTTTTTGTATTCTGCCAAATCAAATGGTGCTGCATTCAGCGCTGCACGTTCGGAAGCACTCAGCTCCTGTACCTTATCGTAGAATCCCGGGATGGTAATATGCCCTTCTTCGTCTTTCAGCGAAGCGATCATTTCGCAAAGGACGTTGATAGGGTTAGCCACGCCGCCGCCATACACGCCAGAATGTAAATCACGGTTCGCGCCTGTGACTTCTACTTCGACATATGTCAACCCGCGAAGACCGGTTTCGATGGATGGAACGTCGTTCGCAATGATGCTCGTGTCGGAAATGAGGATAGTATCACATTGCAGCATTTCCTTGTGTTTCCGGACAAATGTCCCCAGATTTGACGACCCTATTTCCTCTTCGCCCTCGATCATCACTTTCACATTGCAAGCGAGGGTACCCGTGGCGAGCATGATCTCGAGCGCTTTGATGTGCATATAAAACTGCCCTTTATCGTCGCAGGCGCCTCGGGCGTAAATGCGGTCGTTTTTGATCACCGGTTCGAATGGGGGCGAGTTCCAGAGCTCGTAAGGATCGGCCGGCTGCACGTCGTAATGGCCGTAGATGAGCACGGTAGGTAACGCGGGATCGATGATTTTTTCACCGTAAACGACCGGATGCCCTTCGGTTTCAAAGATTTCGGCCCGGTCGGCACCAGCTTCCGCAATGCGGTCGCGTACATATTCCGCAGCTTTGCGCATATCCGGCTTAAACTTGGAGTCGGCGCTAACCGACGGAATGCGGAGCAAGTCGAGTAATTCGTTCAAAAACCGGTCGCGGTTCTTTTCAATATATTCTTGCATTGACTGATTGTTTTAGTCTTAAAGGAATTGGCGGTCAAGTTAAAAAAATAACCCCTAAGGTGTTGCCTCAGGGGTTGGGATTAACAGGGTTAGATTAGAATATCAGCTCCGCGCCTTCGACTTTGCGAAGATGTTCACGCGGTTTTCATTGCCTTTGAGCAGGCGGCCGATGTTTTTCTGGTGGGTAAAAACGACCAGGACGAACATCGTAAACCCAAAAACGACTAGCAGCGGTTCGGGATGCCCGAAAACGCCCATCCATGAAAGTACCGGGAATGCCAGCGTTGCGAGGATCGAGCTCAGGGAAACGTATTGGGATGCAATTAGTGTCAGAATAAATATAGTAATGCAAACCGACGCCAGCTCGGGGTGAATGGCAAGTACCATTCCGAGCAGCGTGGCGATGCCTTTACCGCCTTTGAAATTCACAAAAATGGGGAAGATATGGCCGATAATGGCGATGATCCCGAAGATGATTTTGTACATTAACAGCTCGGTTTCGCCGATCTCGTTCATGTAGAAAAGCATGGATGCAAGGCAGGTGGCCGTCCAGCCTTTCAGCACGTCGATGAGCATTACAACTGTCCCGGCGCGTTTGCCTAATACCCTAAACGTGTTGGTGGCACCCGCGTTGCCGCTGCCGTGTTTCCTGACATCTATTCCAAAATACCCAATGCCGTACCAGACTGAACTTGGGATGGAACCCAGCAAATACGCAGCAACAATCGCAACTATTAATAAGGCAACACTCATTTTGTACTATTCAAAGATAAATTTAAATTACAAAAAGTTTTTCTCAAAAATACAATAGTTGGAGGATTTTACAAGCAATTGTGAGCAAAACTATGATTCAGGATACAATTTTTCAAAAATTAGCAGAAACTATTGCAAATGCTGCTAATCACATCAGAATCCTTCTGTGGGTTCCGCTTTTTTCTTCTTTTCTTCGGCTTGGGATGGTGCTGCCTTCTTCTTCGCAGTTTTCACGAGCTTCGCTTTCTTCAAGGCAGGCTGATAGAAATCGTCGAATCGGTTAACAAACATATCCTTCTCTTCAGTTCCAATGCTTACGAGTGTCATGTCCTTGGATTTCACATTCTTAGACTTTGCAACGATCTCGTCGTTAAAATCCAGCATGGAAGATACGACACCCAGTTCACCGGCTTTCAGATCAAAATAGTACCACACATCCGGCGACGCTTCGAGGTAAAGACTGAATTCGTCGCCCTCCACGCCGCGGCGAAGTTCCAGCACGCCGGTCATCTGCGCGTTGATGTTATTACGCCCGAAATGCGACACGCCGATAGGCCCCTGCGAGTAATATGCATTATGTACGGGCGACCAGTGGAGGTTCACATTGGACAGTACCATCGGCATATCCAGCAGCGGTGATGCCTCGAAAATAGGTTTGTAGCCCCCGGCCGTGAGCTTCATATAGGCGTCCACGCCTTTGGGGCCAATCAAGGCGGACAACTTGCGGTTCAATTGGTCGGGATCATCGTCCGCAGCCGTGCTATTGGATTCTGCCAGGTTCGTTTCCACGATTTTGGCTGTCAGCGTCGGTGCAATCGGTGTCAATGCAGGCGCGTTGAAGAGCAGCATGGTATTGAAACGGAATTTTGAGCTATCTACCTGCACTTCCGCGCTACCGAATGTCTGCAGCCAGTTGGCTTGCATGAGTTTGAAAGGCCCGGCGAAGGTAGCAAGGCCGGTTTTATCGTCGAAAGTCAATGCATTGCCCTCGTCGATCAGGCCGTCGGCCCCCGGCGGCGGGTTCACGCGGAACGCCTTTTTGTCCTCATCATAGCTGAGATTTCCCTGCGCCTGGTAAATGTCCTCGTCGCCATCCGAATCTTTGGGCGAAAGGAAGCTCATATACATCCCCTTGGCCTCATTGTAATGCAAACCCACGGAAAGCGGGATCTCATGCTCGTTTTTAAGGTCCTTATTGATTTTAATGGAAACAGATTCACCCGGAGAATCCTGGTACACGATCCAGGAACTCTGGAAATCCTTGCGGTACTTGATCACCGGTTTCACGAACCCGTCGAGTTTAAGCGACGGCTCGTAAGCTACCAGGTTAATGGCTCCTTTGTATTGAATGCGGGGCGATAGGAAGAGGTTTTCTGTTTCCTTAATATCCGCGCGGGCCGTTGTATAATATTTGATTCCGGGAGCGGCCTTGGTATCCTTCGCTTTCCGCTTGCCTTCCTCTCCGGCGCCGACTTCCACCAGCTCGAAATTCTGCATTTTGATGTTAAACGTATCCTTTCGCGCTGTGATGTACTGGTAGGTAGCGGAGCCTTCGAAGTGGTTGCGGGAATCGATCCGGATATCGGCATCGCGCATATGGTGCGATACATTCAGCGTGTCGATCTCAATGCGCGCTTTTTTCAATGGAACGATTTTCCCCTTCGCATCCACGGCCACCATTCCGCCATCCGGGATGATTTTCACATCGGCGGTCTGGATGTAAGGCACTCCCTTGATATTCAAAGTCACTTTTTGAATGTCGTAAATCGCTTCTGAGCCATTGAAGGTCAGCCCTTCCTGGTCCGGATCCGTGGAGGTGTAGGAGGAGGTTTCACCTAAACCTTTCATGAGGATCGTCTTCTTAGTCATGTCCCACTTGGCGCTGCCAATCAGCGTCTGGTAAGATGCGGTAGGGATTTGCATACCCGATGAATCACTGCCGAAGCCCGATTCGTCCGTAACGAAGTTGGCAATGCCCGTTTTGAAATTGAAATCGACATTGACATTGTTTCCGGTCAGAAGCTTCTTGGTAGACTTCAAGTCGCCGCTATTGATGGCAAATTCGGACTTGTTGGCCAGGAAGCCGTCCTTGTTGAACTTGATATCGGGCGAAGTCAATTCTGAATCCGCTCTTTTCAACTTACCATTTCCATACAAGCCCGTCGAGCGAAGCAGCAGGCTTCCTTCCAGGTTGGTAGTTCCCTGGTGGAAAGCGAAAGATTTTCCCGTGGTGCTGATAAACATACTGTCCGCATTGGGATACCATTTCAAAGCATAATCTTTCAGCGCCACGGCGGGGAAATAACCTTTTCCTATGGTTGCCTCCTTAATGGTCGCTACATCGCCCGTCGCCATGAGTGAATCCGACGTGAGCAGGATATTTTTGGCATTCATAGATGCCGATAGGTATTTCAGTACTGCCTTGGAATGCAAACCGGAATTGTCCATGGTAAGCGTATCCGTAAACTTGGCCAGTGCCTTGCCCTCATACAATTTCATGTCTGTGACCGGCGGCTTATAGTCGAAACCCAGCGAGTTGTCCGGCATGCTTTTGAGGATCGTTTGCAGCGGCGGGAGGATTCCGTTGGAATTAAATGTACCCTCGAAAATCACGTCACGCTGGTCGAGGCCGTCCATATCGATTTTCGGTATCTTGAAAAACACCTCCCGCGGGTAAAGCACCGTCCCTCGTTCCGGCTGGTCGAAATACACGATCATACCATCCGGCACGACAAGCCTGGGCGATTTTTTGATGCCTTTCTGAATACCCGATTTGTTCTTCGGGTCGCTGAGGTAAAACGTACCGCCTTTTTCGTATTTCACGTGCCCGCCGACCTCGCCTTTCTGGCCTTTGGCAAACTTATCCCGCGGTGTAAACGTGATCGAATCGGACGGCGCCACGTTCACGAAAAACTGGTTATAATCGAATTTGATATTCTGTCCGCGGAACTGGTAATTGGAGGCCACCATTTGCCCATTCAGGGTAAAATTGCGGTTTTTGCCGATAATCACTTTCTTATCGGAAGGAACGGCATATATCTTCAGAGAGTCGCTGACTACAAATCTCGACACACCGAGGACGGTCAGCATGGTGTCGGGCAGGTAAATAGTCGCGTTGGCAATCTCATCGTTGGCTGCAAACTGGCCGCTTACCTGGAAATTGTCGTAATCGGCCTTGTCCATGTTCGCCAGAACGTACATGACGCCCTTTTTGCTCAATGCATATTCATCCGTTTCCTTGTTATAGATGAAGTAATCATCAAGCGCGAGCCTTTGCAGGGCATTGCGGACGATGATCGGTTTCTGGTTGAATTTCTTCGCAAGCTCTTCCGGCAGGAATGAGGTCTTTTTCGTTGTCTGGGCATAGTTAGCAGCCATAATCAGCGGCTGAAAGCCAAATTCCTTACCTATTTCCCTGAACCGCTCCTTCTTGAAGTAATCGATCGATTCGAGGCGTACGGGAACTTCCGTTTTACCATTGATACGCAAAAATTCCACTTTGTCGGTCGGGAAACGCCAGCGCATGGCTTGCGACCAGATATTCATTTTGTGGTACGAATCCTTGTAAGGCAGCGGCCCGTAGTCGG
Organism: Dyadobacter sp. 50-39; assembly: GCA_001898145.1. GTDB lineage: Bacteria > Bacteroidota > Bacteroidia > Cytophagales > Spirosomataceae > Dyadobacter. The sequence goes on along the minus strand of MKSR01000019.1, from coordinate 471,692 downwards.
TTTTATCCATTCGCCCGAGAGTAACGAGGCCTTCGTCATCATTATATTTAAATGTAACACCCGGATGCACGAGCGAATCGGCGCCGAGCGGCATGGAATACAATGCCCAATGAGCTGTAAAAACAGAGTCCTTCAATGCGAAACGCTTGCTGCGTACAGAGAATGCCGGCTTTTCCTGGTACTTGACCTTGATGGTCGAGTATTTGTCATTCAAAGCGGAGCTGTACCGGTCGAGACCGATGAGTGAATAGCCGCCCTGATAGTCGATATTCTTGCGGGATTCCCTCAGTTTAGCGTCGATATCGTTCGAAACGAAGCGTGGGTACTGCGCCGGCTGGCCTTTAATGCGCTTAATGCCCCGGTACTCCACCGTTCCCTTCACAGGGGTGGCCAGGTAATTGTCCGAATGCAGCGTACTGTTTTCAGCGAGGAGCTTAGGATGGTTTATATTGAAAGAATATGCATCCAGATCCGCATAAATGCTCGAATCTCCGGCGGTTTGCCATGTGAATTTGCCGTTTTTGCCCACAAATACCCCGTCACGCAACGACACGCTCCCATTCGCGGGCCCAAAAACGACGGAATCGCCGCCTGCTACCATCGCAAATGTGGCATTTTCGAGATCCATCAGCGGTCCGGCAATCACCGGCAGCGGTGCCGATTTCCTCGGAGCGATCACGAAATTGGTATCAATCGGCGTATCCCAGCCGTCGTTAGCCGCTGCGGTTTCCTGCGCGACGGTCGAGTCGGCCTTCGTGTCGAACCGGTATTTGAAATTGCCCCCGAGCAAATAGAGGGTGTTGTAGTTGCTGGCGTATAGCTTGTTGCTTTCTGTAATCGGCAGGTTCGTTTGCAGCACTTTTTGGAAAGTCTTGGCGTCGTATTTTTCGCCTGCATTGGCCGCTATATCGAGGAATCCGTCCAGCTTGTCCGGGGATTTCTTCGCGAGCGCCTGCGTATTGCGTATCAGCAATGCCATCAGCGGCCCCGCTTTCTGGCCTTTTGCTACCTGCGTTTTGACAATCTCGATGAATTTCGCCTGCTGTGCTGCGCTGATCGCCGACATCCAGACACTGTCCAGCTGCGCCGTTGAGCGGATATATTGCGGATTCCGGCTGCCATCCATCATCTTCCGCAGCTGCGGCATAAACTGTGCGGGGTCATCCGAGAGTTTGACACCTTGCGCAGTCGCGTTTTTTCCGATAAAAGTCAGCAGGTAAAGCAGTATAGCAAAGCGAAATATCTTCATGGTTTGTAGCTGTTAGCTTTCAGCAATGAGCTAATGGACTATTTGATTTTTTCAAAAACAACGGTGGCCCACTGGTTGCGCGTATTGGACCTGAGCTTTTGCAGGCCGTTTTCCGCGGCGCATTTCTCGATATCGGCCTGGTCGGTTTCATAAAACCCGCTTGTCACCAGCCATCCGCCGGGTTCGAGGTGTTTCACATACTTTTGAATCTCGGCCAGCAGGATGTTCCGGTTGATATTCGCCAGAATGCCCCCGAAAATTTTCTCTTCCGGCACATTCTGGATCGTACCCTGGAACACCTCGGAATCGGCGGGAAGTGCATTCATCGCGAAATTCTCGCGGGTGTTTTCCACAGCCCATTCGTCGATATCGAATCCCAGCAGATGTGAAGCGCCCAGCTTATGCGCCAGAATGGCTAGGATTCCCGTCCCGCATCCGACATCCATGATCGAAAGACGTTCATGCGGCAGGTTAAGTTGCTCATTCATGACGAGCCATGTCGTTTCATGGTGCCCTGTGCCGAAAGACATTTTCGGCTGGATCAATAAATCGTATTTGAAAGAGGGATCGGGCTCATGAAACGTCGCCCGCACGCGTACCTGGTCACCTACTTCAATCGGCTCGTAGCTTTTTTCCCACTCCTCGTTCCAGTTTCTTCTTTCTAACGATTTCCAGGTTACGGCTATTGTCGTTAAATCCAGGTATTTGGCCGTTAAATCATGGATTGCCTGCTCGTTGAAATCGTCCTCCTGAATGTAAGCGAGCAACCCTTCGTCGGTTTCCACAAACGATTCAAACCCTGCTTCGCCCAGCTCGGCCATCAATATTTCCGAAAACTCGGGATCAACCTTCAAATCCAGTTCGATGTAATTCATTGTAATGTTATGGGTAAAAATGGTGGGGTGAAGGTGTTGAAAAAATTCAGGAATCAAGACGATTAATCCCGGTATTTTAAAATTCAATTTAAAATTACCGGGATTAAATGGAAAGGTCGGAGCACAAAGGCCAATTAGTTGTCTCCAACAGTTCGTAAATTTGAGTGAACCTAAATAGTGAGATATGTACACCGCATTGAAGGGAACATATGAAAATGGAGTCCTGACTTTGGAGGAAACGCCGCCAACTGCCAATAATCTCTGCGGATCGAAGTTTCAAATTCTATAAAGACATCATTTCACTCCTGGAAGCATAAATTTTTAAAGCAAAAAGCCTGGCGATCTACACTACCAGGCTTTTCTGCGTTAATATGGCTTTTTCAAGTTCCAATCAAGGCTTCTTACGCTTAGCAGCCAGATCATGCGCCGTGTCGTAATACGACCGCAGGTTCATCCAATCGAACACATCTGAAATATTTTCGACGCGGTTACGCTGCATAATGCGGTCGCGGCGCTGCATCCGCACGAATTTGAAGAGGATATCGGCGAGCTGATCGGCGGCTTGTGAGAAGTTTTGGGATTTGCGGTTAATCACATAAATGCCCCGGTTTTCGTAGTCACGCATGATTTGCATAATGTAGTCGCCAAAACCTGACAGGTCGCTGGTAACGGTCGGGACGCCGCGGACGACGCATTCGAGCGGGGTGTAGCCCCATGGCTCGTAGTAGCTTGGGAAGACACCCAAATGGCAGCCGCGAACAAATTGCCCGTAATCGAGGCCGAACAATGGGTTTGTCGACGCGATAAAATCCGGGTGGTAAACGATCTTGACACGGTCGCGCTCGTTGTTGACGAGGTTGGCGCGTTTGCAGAAATCGGTAATGCCGTCTTCCTGTTTCAGGTCGTGCGTGACAAATGCCGGAAGCCGGTCTGTTTTCCAGCTTTGAATGGTCCGGCGCAGACGTAGGCGCCAGTATTCGTCCACAAACCCGTTCAGATCGGGCATTTTATGGTCAGTACCGGATGCGGTAGCGAGGAAAAGCTTTTCGCCGACCTCTTTTTCAATGGCCGTGCAAGTTTCCTGTAATTCATTGAGCACCGCACGCGATTGCAAGACATCGGGATTGACCGAAGTATAGGGCTGTTTGGTGACGATAAACATCACCACCGTCATATCCATATTCGCCTGCACCATCTTCCAGTTCAGCCGGGCGAGGGCTTCCAGTGTGAGGTCGTAACCTTTGTTGGAATACTCGTACCGGCCCGATGTGAAGAAGTAGAGCGTTTTATCCAGATCGAAAGAGTAGCTGGGAAAGAAATGCCCCATTACGAATTCGTGGATGCGTTCCTTATGCTTCAAATGCAGGTTCTGAAACTCGTGTACCGCCTGAAAGCGAACCACGTTCAGGCCGTTCGGCGTCACGAGGTCGGGCATGCGGCCGAGGAAGACCTCGCATTCGCGGGCGGTGACATCACTTACCGTGGTGAGCACATGGGCATTCAGTGCGGCCTGCCGTTCTATCGAGCATTGGGCTAGAATGCCGTAGTTTTTAGCTTCCTGCTCCCAGTCGAAGAAGGGCAGTTTGTTATAAAAACCCGATACATTCTGAGCAAGGTAGCGGCCCAGCATGGTAGCATGGGTCGTGAAGGTGGTAGCGATCTTGACATTCTCGCGTTTCAGCTCGGGGAGCCCGCTGCTGGCCATCCATTCGTGGAATTGTGCCGAGATTTCTTCACGTTTGGCATTCTCGTCAGCGTATTCTTTCAGGAATATACGTACGAGTTCACCGAAGCACAGCGTCTGATTGACAAGGTGTTCGACGTTGATCGTCGGAATACGGTTTCTTTCCCACAGGTTGAATTTGATTGCGTCGAGCTGGCCTATAATGCTGTCTACGTCGAACAATACCACGCGGGGTTTGCCGGTCACGAGCCAGTAGCCATAGTAAACCGTGAAACCCATTTCACGCATTCTCTTGACCACCCGCCCGGCAGGAGAGTCGTCCAGATCGTGAATCATTTCAAATTCGGAAGACGCTTTCTTTTCGAAATAAGGCCCGAGGAGAAAATAGTTCTCTTCCCATTTCTCAACCATCGCGGGGACCTTGGTCCTTATTACGGTATATATCCCTCCAACTTGATTACAAACCTCCCATGCAACTTCGAACAGGACGTTTTTCTTAGTGGTTTTGACAAATGGTTCCAATTAGGGTACAGTTTTAAGCGTTACTTGGGTATTTTCAGTGTGGATTCTGCTTCGGGTTATGTCACAAAAATCCTTGTTATTACACAATAAATATGCAGAAAAATAATTCAGAATTACAACACCGGCATTTCTCCCTCCATGAGCGGAAGCCAGTTTAAAACATCATTCCAGCGCCAAAATATAAATAAGTTAAGAAAAGGTCCGTGGTGCCGATTTTCATACACCGATCCGAATCGAACCGTTATTGCTCGAAATTAAGACGGTTGTCGGCTAACTTTGTTCCAAAATACGTTACTTTGGTTGGATTAACATTTTGCATTGGTCAGATAGTGAAAAAAATTAAAATTGTTGCGCTTTCCTTCGTCATAATCATGTTTTTGCTGGAAGGTTGCATGGCTCAGAGCGCGGAAACAGATAGCAATCTGCCTCCGAAGAGAGAGTTTAGAGCGGTCTGGATAGCCACTGTCGACAATATTGATTGGCCAAGCAGCAAAACGCTTCTCCCCGAAGAACAGCAGGAGGAATTCTCGAATTTGCTCGATTTTCACAAGCGGGTAGGGATGAATGCGGTGTTCGTGCAGGTGCGCGCGGCGGGGGATGCATTTTATGCCAAAAGCCCCGAACCGTGGTCGGAATGGCTCACGGGCGTGCAGGGCCGCAAACCGGACCCGATGTGGGACCCGCTCGACTTCATGATCACCGAAGCGCACAAGCGCGGCCTCGAATTTCACGCCTGGCTGAACCTCAACCGGCTTGTCCATAAATCTTCCAAAAGCGTTTCCGCAGAGAATATCAGCCGCCGGCATCCCGAATGGATCCTCAGTTACGACGGTTATAAACTTTTCGATTTCGGTATCCCCGAAGTGCGGCAGTTCATTACCGATATGACAGTCAATGTCGCCAAAAATTATGACGTCGACGGCATTCACTTCGATGACTATTTTTATCCTTATGCCGCACCCGGACAAGTGATCCAGGACGACGCGACATTCCGTAAATACTCCGACGGCTACACCAACAAAGCCGATTGGCGCCGCCATAACGTGGATTTATTGGTAAAACAAATCCACGACGCACTGGAAGCATTGAACCCTAAGCTGAAATTCGGAATCAGCCCTTTTGGGGTATGGCGCAATAAGGATCGCGACGCGGAGGGATCCAAAACCTTTGGCGCGCTTGCTTCCTATGACGACCTTTTTGCCGATAGCCGCCGCTGGGTAAAGGAAGGCTGGATCGATTACATTGCACCGCAGGTGTATTTCTCCTCAGGTTTCAACCGGGTACCGTACAAAAACCTGGTCGACTGGTGGACGGAGAACTGTTTTGACAGGCATTTATATATAGGTATGGGAGCATACCGGGTAGGATACAAAGACAAGGACTCACATTGGTCGAACCCTGCCGAAATCCCCAACCAGGTACGCTATTTCCGTGATAGCGAGGCTGACGGGTCGATATTTTTTAGTTCGAGGTCATTAAGGGGCAATAGTCTGGGTTTTGTGGATTCACTGCGGAGAGACCTTTTCAAATATCCTGCATTGGTCCCGACAATGCCCTGGAAGGACAAAATTCCCCCATTGTCGCCTAAAAGCCTGAAAGCTACATTGCTTTCCCGGGGCATCGAACTTACCTGGGACAGGCCCGACGAGGCGTCTGACGGCGACAAGGCTTGGTACTACGTGATTTACAGGTTTCCGCCGGACGAAAAAGCGACGGCTCACGATCCGCGCCGTATTCTGGGAATGTGCCATGAAGGCGAGAAGTTTATTGATATGACTGCTGAATCGGGCAAAAGATATGTTTACTATGTCACGGCGGTCGATCGCCTGCACAATGAGGGCCGTCCGATCGGGCCATTGCGGGTGGAAGTACACGATCAGAAGCTAGTCAGGTTTTAGGTATGAGCAACGCTATCCAATACGAATACAAACCCGAGCATTTCATTGCTTCGGCGCCCACGAAATATAATTCCGAAAACCTTCGTACAGAGGAAATGGTGCTCAATATGGGCCCGCAGCACCCTTCTACGCACGGCGTATTGCGCCTGGAAGTGGTGACCGACGGCGAAGTGGTGGTCGATGTGGTGCCGCATTTGGGCTACCTGCACCGCTGTTTCGAAAAACACGCGGAGTCACTGCCGTTCAATCAGATTATTCCCTACGTGGACCGCATGGACTACGTGGCGGCGATGAACTCCGAGCATGCCTATGTAATGGGTGTGGAAAGAATGCTCGGCATTGAAAACGACATTCCTAAACGCATTGAATATATCCGTGTAGTTGTGGCAGAGCTGAACCGGCTTGCTTCGCACTTCGTCGCGCTGGGCACCTACGCAATGGACATAGGCGCCTATACGCCATTCCTGTGGATGATGCGTGACCGCGAACAGATCCTTCGCCTGCTCGAATGGACTTGCGGTGCACGAATGCTGTACAATTATATATGGATAGGCGGGTTGTTTTACGATTTGCCCGTCGGTTTCGAGGAGCGCTGCACGGAGTTTGTTAGATATTTGAAACCCAAACTGACCGAATTACAGCAGTTGGTGGTGGATAACAAGATTTTTATCAAGCGTACCGCCAACGTAGGCGTGCTGCCGCTGGATGTGGCCATTAACTACGGCTGCACCGGCCCTATGCTCCGTGGTTCGGGTCTGAGGTATGATCTAAGGAAGGTGGATGGCTATTCGGTATACCCGGAACTGGATTTCGAAATACCCATCGGAGAAGGCAAATCAGGGAAAGTGGGCGATTGCTGGGACCGTACCTGGGTTCGTGTGGTGGAATGCTGGGAGTCCGTGAAAATCATTGAGCAATGCCTCGTGCAATTGCAGGGAGATCATAAAAGAACCCGCGATTTCGATCCGCAAGCCATCGTTCCCAAGAAAATCAGGCCGAAAGCAATGGATTTCTACGTTCGTGCGGAGAATCCGAAAGGCGAATTGGGCTTCTATTTCCGCACCGACGGGCGTTCGGACATTCCTGTCCGCTGTAAGGCACGCGCCTGCTCTTTCAATAACCTTTCGGTGATCGGTGAAATTTCGAAAGGCGCATTGCTGGCCGATTTGGTCGCTGTGATAGGTTCTATCGACGTAGTAATGGGAGAGGTTGATAGATAAAAAGAAAGGGTCGCGTCGCGACCCTTTCTTTTTATCTAAGCTTCTGCCGCAACTCCTACCAGTTCATTTTTTGCCAAAAACTCAGCGATTTGAACCGCATTGGTAGCAGCACCTTTACGCAGGTTATCTGCTACGATCCAGAGGTTCAGCGTTTTAGGCTGAGACTCGTCGCGGCGGATGCGGCCTACGAAAGTTTCATCTTTGCCGTGCGCCGTCAATGGCATGGGGTACAATGCATTTTTCGGATCGTCCTGTACGATCACGCCTTCGGTTTCGCCCAGGATCTGGCGTACTTCATCCAGGTCAAATTCGTTTTCGAACTCGATGTTAACCGCCTCAGAGTGACCGCCGATCGTCGGGATACGAACAGTTGTCGCAGTAACCGCGATGCTGTCGTCGCTCATGATCTTCTTTGTTTCGTTGGTCATCTTCATTTCCTCTTTGGTATAACCGTTATCGAGAAACACGTCGATGTGCGGGAGAACGTTCAGATCGATCTGGTGCGGGTATACTTTCCCTTTGCTGTGATCGCCGGCGCGCTCAGAGAAAAGCTGATCCACCGCCGCTTTACCAGTTCCCGTCACCGATTGGTAAGTGGAAACAACTACGCGTTTGATTTTGTATTTTTTGTGCAAAGGATTCAGAACTACCACCATTTGAATTGTCGAGCAGTTCGGGTTTGCAATTATTTTGTCTTCTTTCGTCAATTCGCCTGCATTGATTTCCGGAACCACCAGTTTTTTGGTAGGGTCCATACGCCACGCCGAAGAGTTATCCACAACCGTGATGCCTGCTTCCGCGAATTTTGGTGCAAGGGCAAGCGAAGTGCCACCGCCAGCCGAGAAGATCGCGATCTCCGGTTTGGCAGCAATCGCATCCTCGAAGCCGATCACCTTTATCTGTTTACCCTTGAATGTAACTTCCTTACCAACAGACCTTTCAGATGCGACGGCCAAAAGCTCCGTCACCGGGAAATTACGCTCTTCGAGCACTTTGAGGATTTCGCCGCCCACCAGACCGGTAGCGCCTACTACTGCGATTTTCATTCTTGCATTAAGATTAAAAATGGATAGAATATGATTTACTCCTTGCGAACGGCGCACGCCGCCTTGCGAAAAGTGCCGCAAATTTACGCAGTTTTTTAAAATGATGCCGGAAAATCAACCATTAATGCATTAAAATTCAGGAAGGAAGGCCGAAAGCCGACATTTCAGAGCTGTTTAATAGGGTTTTCAGCCGCCAGCCCTTTCCTATTGTTTGTTGAAATGGTACACATGCTCAGGCGTAATACACACGTCAAGCGGGAAATCGTATTGATCGAGATCCGCTATTTCTTCAACGGCATCAAAGAGCGAAAGGCCTATCTTGATGCAATCAGGGCGGGTGTGGGGTAAGAAGCGATCATAATACCCACCGCCATAACCCACGCGGTAACCGCTGCGGTCGAACGCGAGCAGTGGTACCAGCACCATGTCGAGTTCCTGTGGCTGTACCCTTTCCGAAGTCAGCGGGTCGGGCTCCGGGATTCGCCATTGATTGGTGATTAAATGCGTGAATGGACTTACTAAATAATGCTCCATTTCCCGCGTGCCGGGGATAATGTACGGTGCGGCAATGCGAATTGTCGGGAATGCGATGCGGAGGGATTCGATGACGAGAAAAGTATCGATTTCCCGGGAGCCAAGTTGAGGAAGAAATGTATGAAGTGTTTTGAAATGATTTTGCTGAACATATTTTTTGAGATTCTGCGCAATGAGGGCATTTTTCTCGACCAGCCATTGCCCGTCGGCCTCTTTTCTTTTTTGTAAAAACTCCTTGCGCAATGCGGCCTTTTTCATCGGGTACTATCGTCTTTTTGGGATTGTAATCGGAGGAAATTTCGCCTTTTTATTCTATTGTTCGTACTTTCACGGTCTGATTTCAAAATCTTTAACTATTGTATAGAATTTAAGACATGAGCAAAATTAAAGTTGACAATCCCGTCGTAGAACTGGATGGCGATGAAATGACCCGCATCATCTGGAAATTTATCAAGGAAAAACTGATCCTCCCTTACATCGACGTAGATATCAAATACTACGACTTGGGTATCGAGTACCGCGACGAGACCAATGACCAGGTGACTATCGACGCTGCCAACGCTATCAAAGAATATGGCGTAGGTATCAAATGTGCGACCATCACACCTGACGAAGCACGTGTTGAAGAATTCGGTCTGAAACAAATGTGGAAATCGCCGAACGGAACTATCCGTAACATCCTCGATGGTACTGTATTCCGTGAGCCGATCGTAATGAGCAATGTGCCTCGCTTGGTTACTAACTGGACGGCGCCGATTATCGTAGGACGTCACGCATTCGGTGATCAGTACCGCGCCACCGATTTCGTAGTTCCAGGAAAAGGTAAACTAACGATCAAATTCGAAGGCGAAGACGGACAAGTGATCGAGCACGAAGTATACCAATACAAAGGTGCCGGTGTAGCGATGGCTATGTACAACATCGACGAGTCGATCCGGGGTTTTGCGCGTTCATGCTTTAACGTGGCTTTGGACAAAGGATGGCCATTGTACCTTTCCACTAAAAACACGATCCTTAAAAAATACGATGGTCGCTTCAAGGATATCTTCCAGGAAGTGTACGAAAATGAATACAAAGGCAAAGTACATTACGAGCACCGTCTGATCGACGATATGGTTGCTTCGGCGCTGAAATGGGAAGGTAACTTCGTGTGGGCTTGTAAAAACTATGACGGTGACGTTCAGTCGGATACCGTTGCACAAGGTTTCGGCTCACTGGGTCTGATGACTTCTACATTGGTGACGCCGGATGGCAAAACCATGGAAGCTGAGGCAGCGCACGGAACAGTAACCCGTCACTATCGCGAGCACCAGAAAGGCAAGCCAACTTCCACTAACCCAATCGCTTCCATCTTCGCATGGACACGCGGTCTGGCATTCCGTGGTAAGCTGGACAACAACCAGCCGCTGATCGAATTCGCTAACGCATTGGAAAAAGTGTGTATCGAAACTGTGGAAAGCGGTAAAATGACCAAGGATTTGGCCGTTGGTCTCCACGGAAACGACGTGAAACATGGTGAGCATTACCTGTACACAGAAGAGTTCCTTGAAGCTATCGATGAGAATTTGAAGGCTGCATTGGCATAATAACCACATTTAGTGGTACAAAGCCACCGGTTTCGCGAGAAGCCGGTGGCTTTTTTTGTGGCGGGCATTATTTTGATATATATTACTAGGAATGTACTTAACAAACCCGACCCGGTGATCAAGGCTTTTTACATAATAACCGTGCTTTTAATGCTGACCGTGAGTGGTTTGCGGGCCGGAAATTATGTAGCGTTTCCGCAAGTCGCGGTAGGGGACACCGTTGCCCATGCCGACTCCGCACAAAAGGTGATGCAGAAGGACCTGATTGACGTCCTCAGGAAGTGGAAGTCGAAGGACAAATCGGATTCCGTTCGCGTTCCGAAGATCAAATCGGGCAAACCGATCTTTTCCCTCGTGCCTGCCGGCGGGTATACGTTATCGTCCGGTCTTACGGGCTCGCTCAATGCCAACATTGCATTTTACACAAGCAATCCAAAAACGACCAACATTTCCAGCATTACCACCAATTTCATTTACACGGAATACAAACAGATGACGATCCCCGTCCAGGCGAATATCTGGACGCGGAGCAATAATTATAACTTCGTGGTGGACTGGCGGTTTTTTAAATATCCGCAGGATACCTATGGTTTGGGTATGGATTCAAAAATCAGGGATGCTACCAATTTGAAATACAAGCATTTGCGCCTGCATCAGACGGTTTTAAAGAGGATCGGCAAATCGTTCTTCGTGGGGTTGGGATTTGCCTATGATAAAAGGTGGCAGATCATGCAGACCGACAAGGAAGAAAAGCTCAATCAGGATATCAGGGATTATGGCCTAGGGAACAAATCGTCGTCCGTCGGGCCGCTCGTAACCGTCGCTTATGACAGTCGTACCAACTCCATTAATCCGCTCAAAGGATTTTACACCAACGTACAGTTCCGTCCGAACATGACTGCGCTTGGCAGCACCAACAACTGGCAATCCGTCGTTGTAGATGTTCGTCGCTATTTTAACCTGCCCCGTGGCAGTCAGAATACCCTTGCTTTCTGGAATTACAACTGGCTTACCGTCGGCAAACCTCCCTACCTCGATCTTCCCGCTACCGGCTGGGACCCCACTACCAACCTGGGCCGGGGCTACATTCAAGGGCGTTTCCGCAGTCCCAACCTACTCTATTTCGAAACGGAATATCGCTTTGCTCTAACTAAAAACGGCCTTTTCGGCGGCGTACTCTTCGCCAATGCGCAAAGCGTCTCTGAGTGGCCTTCCAAAAGCTTTCGCCGCATCGCGCCAGCCGGAGGACTGGGCATCCGCATCAAGGTGAATAAGACCTCGGGGGCCAATATCGCCATCGACTATGGGTTTGGCATGGATGGGTCGCGGGGGTTGTTTGTGAATTTGGGGGAGGTGTTTTAATCGAATGTTAGATCGGATAGTGAGCTGATGAGCAGAATACCTTCTTCCTTGCAAGCCTGAGAGAAATCTTTGATATCATAACTTGCTAATGCATTGATTGCGTTCAGTTTGCAGTCAGTAAGGATCAATGCGTCGTTGGGAAGAAGATTATACTTCGACATCATTTCGAGGAACGTTGCAGTTATTTCCGTTTGAAGTGGAGCGATTTGAAATGTGGAGAGAAAAGGTTCAGGATTATTCTGCGAAAGGATGGCCCTGATATTCCTGTCTTCTTTAACGGATCTGGGCGATTTTCCGCCTTCAATTGCTAGCAGATAGTAAGTGTATTCGCTTAGAACGGTTGAATTCACAAATAAATCCAGCTCCTCACGTCTCATAAGATGCAGAAGCAAATCGGTTTTGGTTTGCTTTTCAAATTCTACCAGAATGGAACTGTCGATGAAAATTTTTCGATGGTTATTGCTCATGTGGGTCCAAATCTCCTAAGTCAAAATTAGTTGGTTTTGATCTTTTGAGGTATTGTTGAGCAATTTTAAGCCTTGACTTCGCATCAATTTCAGTCTGCGCTAACGGGCGAATGATTACCTCCACCGGATCATCACTAAATGAATCCGGTAGCGATATTTTCAGTTCTCCGTTTTTTGGTGTTTCAACCAATCTAAGTGCAGTCATGACGATTACTTTTATGAAAGTTACTAAATAATTCCCTCAATCCTCTCGCCTTTCCTTCCGATTCGCATCCGCCATCCTTACAATCTTGGGCGAAAACTTCGCCAGCACGTGTACCAGCTCCGACTGCGCGGCGATCACATCTTCAATATTCTTGTAAACCATCGGTGATTCGTCAAGGTCGCCGCCAATGAGCTCAATACCATTGTCTTGCAGGATTTTATTCATCTGACTACGGGTGGTCGTGGTAAACGCCTTCGTGCGGGAGAGTAAGCGTCCGGCCCCGTGCGAAGCGGAATGGATGGACGTAGCGTTGCCTTTGCCGCGAATCACGTAGCCAGGCTGTGCCATGGAGCCCGGTATAATGCCGAGTTCGTCGGTACCGGCCGGTGTGGCGCCTTTGCGGTGTACGATTACCTCGCGGCCGTCGGCCAGTTTTTCTTTCCAGGCGAAATTGTGGTGGTTTTCGATGATTTTCAATGGCTTTTCGCCAAGCGATTTGGCCATTTTATTATGGATTTCGTGGTGGTTGGCGGAGGCGTAATCGCCGGCGAGGTTCATCGCGATCCAGTATTCCTGGCCTTCTTGTGTATTTAAATCCAGCCATGCCAAATGTGCGGCCTGCTTGGGCAGTACCGTTTTTTGCATGGCCAGTTTGGAGTAGTAATTGGCTACCGTCCCACCGAAGCCCCGCGAGCCGGAATGTGACAGGAGTGAGAGATATTCGCCCTTGGGTAAATTCAAAAGCGGATCGTTTTCAAATACTTCTACAATACCCCATTCTACGAAGTGATTTCCCGTGCCGGAAGTACCTAGCTGGCGGTAAGCTTTGTCTTTCAGCGACCGAATGGTTTTTGTCGCCTCCCATTCCGGCTGGTCCATTACGCTGTCGTCGTATTTCCGGGCCGTTTCGCCTCCCATGCCGAATTTGGTATTCTCGTTGAGGATCTTTTTGAGGTAATGCGGTTCGCGTTTGAAATAGTCGGCTGGTATATCGAACACCGACATACACATACGGCAGGCAATATCGACGCCTACGGCGTAAGGGATTACTTTACCGGCTTCCGTAGCCAGCACGCCGCCGATGGGTAGGCCATAACCCTGGTGTGCGTCGGGCATTAATGCGCCTGCGACCGATATGGGTAAGCTAACGGCGGTTTCCATTTGCTGCAATGCGCCTTCTTCGATGTGCTCTTTGCCGAAAATGGCATAATGCAGTTTGTCTTCGCGGAGAGCGACCTTATTTTTACCCGCAGGGGCCCTATGTTCCAAAGTCAGCACGGCCTCTTCGTTGTAAATCAGCTCTTTGCCCGCATCCGTCAGCGTGATATTAATCCCCGATTTTCGGAGTTCATAGACGGTCTTCGCAAGATTGGTCAGCTTATTTTTTGAGAATGCATATTTTTTGGAGTCATTCAGCATTTTGACAAGCATCAGAAAGACTTTCTCCTTCGGATACTTCGCGCGTTCGTGCAGCCCATTGGCCACGCGTAGGAAGGCAGTGTGCAGACTTTCAGGCACATCGGCCAGGTAAGTGATCTCTTCTATTGTGATGGGTGTGTTCATAAACAAATATCGTTGAATGGCGCACCATTTCCAGCAGCGCGGCTTACCGTCTGCTAATTGATACCAGGCATTAAATCTTTCTTGACATAATACAATGCAACTGCTAAAAAACCCGTACCTTTGCGGGCAATTTGTTGATACAGTTCGCAGTACCTTCTTTAACTTAATTAAAACGTTGCAATGTCCGCAGTAGCAGAGCAAACCCAGTTGGCCGACCGCATCAACGCCCTCGAAGAATCTTCGACGCTGGCGATGACGAAAATGGCCCGTGAACTGGCCGCCCAAGGCCACAAAGTGATCAGTCTGAGCGTTGGTGAGCCAGACTTCAAGACGCCCGCACACATTTGCGAGGCCGCTAAAAAAGCCATCGACGATGGTTTTCATGGTTACTCACCCGTAGCAGGTTACCCAGACCTGCGAAAGGCCATTGCTGATAAGTTAAAGCGCGACAATAATATAGATTGGAAACCCGAAAATATCGTGGTTTCGACCGGTGCCAAGCATTCACTCGCGAACGTGATCCAGGTTCTGGTAAATCCTGGCGACGAAGTAGTGATTTTCGCGCCTTACTGGGTGAGCTATTCCGAAATGGTGAAACTCGCGGAAGGTAAGTCTGTGGTGATCGATGGTGCATTCGAAAACGACTTTAAAGTAACGGCTGCACAACTGGAAGCTGCCATTACCCCGCGCACCAAAGTGGTTATGTACGCTTCGCCGAACAACCCGACAGGCGCTGTTTATTCAGAAAAAGAATTGAGAGAGATCGCGGCGGTGCTCGAAAAACACGAAGGAGTGTACGTTCTGGCCGACGAGATTTACGAATACATCAACTTCACCGAGGAAGGCCATTTCAGCATCGGCTCTATCCCTGCGTTGAAAGACCGCGTGATCACTGTAAACGGCGTGGCGAAAGGTTACGCGATGACAGGCTGGCGGATCGGTTTCATCGCAGCAGCGAAATGGATCGCGGATGGCGTTGAAAAACTGCAAGGTCAGGTTACCTCCGGAACGAACTCTATCGCGCAGAAAGCGGCAACGGCTGCATTCAATGGCCCGAAAGAGCCTTCTATCGAAATGGCGAAGGCATACCACCGCCGTCGCGACCTCGTGGTAGGTTTGTTGAAAGAGATTCCGGGTTTTAAAGTGAATGTACCGCAGGGCGCATTTTACGCATTCCCGGATGTGAGCTACTATTTCGGCAAATCGGATGGAGAGACTACGATCAAGGATTCCGATGATTTCGCCAACTGGATTTTGAACAAATCCTTCGTTTCAACCGTAGCTGGTTCGGGTTTCGGTGCACCAAACTGCATCCGTATCTCCACGGCCGCTGCCGACGAAGCGTTGGAAGAAGCGGTAAAACGCATCAAAGATGCCGTTGCGACTTTGAAATAATGCAAATATGAAATCATAAAAGCCTCATAGGTGTTACCTGTGAGGCTTTTGTGTTGTTTTAGATTACAATAGCACACGTTTTTTTGAATAAATGAGCGTAAGGCCTACTGCCTAAAGCTTACAGCCAAACAAATGAGCAAATATTATTTTTTAAAAGTAAAGGAGATAGAAAAGGAAACGGAT
The DNA here is from genome assembly GCA_001898145.1 of Dyadobacter sp. 50-39. Classification (GTDB taxonomy): domain Bacteria; phylum Bacteroidota; class Bacteroidia; order Cytophagales; family Spirosomataceae; genus Dyadobacter. The sequence continues at coordinate 455,903 of MKSR01000019.1, read as the reverse complement.
GAGGCCGCTACCATCCATTTCTGGCACCCGATCAATGAGGTTGTACAATATCGCCCGGGACAGTTCCTGACTTTGCTGCTGCCTTTCGAAGACAAGAAAATCAGAAGGTCGTATTCGATGTCGAGCTCGCCCTATACGGATGTTTCCCTGGCCATTACCATTAAACGGGTACCGGGAGGTTATGCATCCAATCTGCTGCTCGACACGGTGAAGGAGGGCGATGTGCTGGAAGTATTGGAGCCTATGGGCCACTTTTTTCCGAAACAGGCGGATGATCAGACGCGCCAGGTGGTGTTTGTTGGTGCAGGAAGCGGTATTACCCCTTTGTTTTCGATTTTGAAATCGGTTCTCATGGTGGAGCCCGAGAGCGAAGTTTTCCTGATTTACGGAAGCCGGCGTACGGAAAGCATTATTTTCAAAGACAAAATTTCGGCGCTGGAAAGCAAATATGGCAAGCGGTTCACTGTCGTGCATACATTAAGCCAGCCCGACGAAGGTTGGGAGGGCGAAACCGGCCGATTGAATAAAAGTCATATGCTGAAAATCATTGAAAAACTCCCTCAGCTTAATAAAAAGGAGGCAGAATACTTCCTGTGCGGGCCGGAGGACATGATGGAAGAAGCACATCGTGCACTTTCGATCCTGGCCGTGCCCGAGGGCAACATCCGGAAAGAGAGTTTCGTTACAGCCACTTCTGCCAAGCCGGGTGAAGTGACGCTGGAGCCGGAAGCGGACGACGACGATTCGCCCAAAACGCGCGAAATTACCTTGTTTTACGAAGGAACAGAATATAAACTGCCGGTAAAACCTCACGAAACCGTACTCGAAGCCGCATTGAATATGGATATCGATCTGCCGTATTCGTGCCAGGCGGGCATGTGTACCGCGTGCATGGGCAGGTGCACTTCCGGAAAGGTGCAAATGGATGAGGAGGACGCGCTGTCAGAAGCTGAACTTCGTGAAGGGTTTATCCTGACGTGCGTCACACATCCGATGAGCGACGATGTAGTGATTGAAGTGGAATAATACATTGATGTGTATAAATGAAAATGGCAGCGACTGAATCGCTGCCATTTTTACTTAGTCTCTGGGATCCTTTTTTGGAGGAAGCGGTGGTTTCGGCGCTGGCGCCGGTTTGGCGGGAACAGCAGGCGCCACCTTTGCCGGTGCCACCACCGGAGCAGGGGGTGGGGGAGGTGGGGTTCCTGCACGCTGCAGACGTGAGCTCCGGGCTACGCGCGGCGCACGGGCAGGCTCCTGAACGTCGCTTATCTTCCTATAACTCAGCGTCTCCAAACCGATCCTTTTGCCCAACTCACTGATCTTATAGTTGACCTCTTCGATCTCCCGTTGCAGTTTCACCTCTGGCTCGGCGATTTTCACCGCTTCTTTTCTGGCATTGGCAATCTGGTTATTCAGGTCGGCAATGGTTTGTTCGTGCGCCTTGATTTGCTGCTCGAAATCTGCCAACTGCTTGTCGAGGTCGGTGTCGCTTACTTTGGAATCTTTGGCGTCCTGATTGAAAATCACGGATCTTTTTTCCATCAAATCCATTCGAAGTTCAGCTGCACGCTGCTTTTTATATTCAAATTTTTGAATTTCGCGCTCAACCCGCTCTTCTTCAAACATATATTTTTCCCGTTCAAGATGCAGCTCATCCAGCCTTTGATGAAGCGGTTTTAACTCCTCATGCATTGCCCGGATCTTCTGGTTAATTTCCCACATTTTCTTGTCCAGCGTATCATTGCCTGTTTGTTCGAATTCCTCCATTTCCGGGGCTTCGATATCGACACGCACGTCGGCCAGTTCTGCTTGAACATCTTCGAGAATGCCTTCATCTACAGTTATTTCCGCCATCTCGTCCATTTCATGCTCCAAACGGATGTCTGTTTTCACTGGCTTCCGTTTCTTAACGGTCATGTGCTTGGCGGCTTTTCGTTCCTTATCTTTTTCAATTTTTTGCGCCACCGCATAGGCCGAAAGTCCAATTACCAGTCCAATAGCGAAAATCATGGCAGGAAGGCTGGAAAATGTGCGCACAGGTTTTGGGTTCAAGCCTAATACACGTTGTACACGATGCAGCAGCAACGGTTTTTTAGAAGCAAAAGCCATAGCCAGGCTTGGGCTTGCCTGCCATTCGGCCACTTTCACGAGGGCGTGGGCGAGGGACATTTTATCGCCGCAAACGGCCAATGCGATGTCGTCGCAGCAATGCTCGCGTTCGGCCCGCACTTTTTCGGACAGCCACCAGATCGCCGGATGGAAGAAAAAGATCACTTCCACGAACGATTGCAGCATATTGATCAGGTAATCATTCCTGCGGATATGCGCCAGCTCATGTGCGAGAATCGCCTCTACCTGCGCCGTGGAGAATCCTGAGAGCAAGCCGATTGGGATCAGTACTACCGGACTAAATGTGCCTATCACCATAGGAGTAAGCACTTTGGCGGTTTCGCGGAATTCCACGGATTTGGAGATATTCATTTTTGCCATAATCACTCCAAATCGTGCCCGCCATTCTTTGTCCATGACGATTTTGGCATTGAGCCGGAGCCTTTCTGTGAAAATCCAGCCGCCGGCAAAGCGCAGCAGCAGAATGCCGGAGCCGATCAGCCAGCAAATAACCAGTTCGTGCAAATGGGCGGTGAGCCACATTTGTACTTTCAATGAAATGGGCAGGTCCCGCGTGACTTCCGTCCAGGTACGCGATGCGGACAGCGCGTTGTAGCGCGTCAAAGCTTGTACGCTGGCAACTGCGCCGGTGGCCTTGGGATAATAATAGATGAATGTCGCCACAGAGGCCAGCACCTGAGCGAAAAGGAAGCCGACACCCGCCAGGTAGCGCATGCTGGCTGATTTTTTTCTCAAAAAATAGAATGCGGCAATAGCGACCAGCATCAGCAGCGTTCCCTGCCAGATCGAGTGGATAAGCGTCCAGCCAAATGCGGAAACGGCCGGACCGGGTAACAGATTTGAGAAGAATTTCATGGCTAACGATTGTTTTCCAGGTTATTTAATAACTCGCGAATTTCATCCAGTTCTTCCTTGGAGGTAGTATGATTCCCAAGCGCCTGCATCACCATCTGCGCAGCGGAGCCCTGAAACAGGGTTTCAACCATTTTACCTACCAGATTCTGCTGCGTTTCCTCCTTGCCGAGTAGCGCCACGTAAATATGCGATCGTCCTTGCTCCGTGCGGTAGAGCAGCCCTTTGTCGTGCATGATCTGCATGAGTTTCAAGGTGGTGGTGTAGCCAACGTCCTTGGTTTCGGAAAGGGCATCATGCACGGCCCGGACGGTACTTGGGCCTGCCTGCCAGAGGTAGTTCAGGATTTCCAGTTCGGAGTCGGTGGGCTTGATATACATGGTGTTAGTTAATTACGATGATCTTCGTACCAAATGTCTACGAAAAAAATCGTACATACAAGTCCTAACTACGATTTTTTTCGTAATTAAAAATAACATTAGATTAACATATTGTATTTGAGTGGATTATAAAACAAAAAAGTCCGGCTGCTAGGCCGGACTTTAAAATAGGATTGTTGGCGGGGTCTAAACGTAAGTGTTCAGCATGACCGGCATCACGAGCATCAGGATGTCTTCGTTTTCCTCCTGATCCACCGGAATAATGAGTCCGGCGCGGTTAGGAGCGGAAAGTTCGAAGGTGATGGTTTTGCTCGAAAGGTTACCCAGTACTTCTATCAGGAATTTCGCATTGAAACCGATTTCCATGTCGTCGCCGTTGTACTCGCACATCAGGCGCTCGTTCGCTTCGTTGGAATAGTCGAGGTCTTCGGCGGAGATCACCAGATCGTTGAGCGCCATTTTCATGCGCACCTGGTGGGTAGTCCGGTTGGAGTAGATCGAAATACGACGCAGCGAGCTGAGGATTTCCAGGCGGTTGATGGTCAGCGTATTCGGGTTGTTGGTCGGGATGGCATTCTCGTAATCCGGGAAGCGCTCGTCGATCAACCGGCAGATCATGCGGATATTACCGAAGCTGAAAAATGCATTGGAAGAAGTGAACTCCGCTTTTACAGGAACATCATCCGAAGGCAGACAGCTTTTCAGCAAGTTCAATGCTTTCCGTTGGATGATCATCGAAGTATCGATGTCCGATTTAATGTCCGTACGGCGGTAGCGCACGAGGCGGTGACCGTCGGTAGCTACAAAAGTGGCGCTTTCAGCCCCCATTTGAACGAATACCCCTGTCATAGCCGGGCGAAGGTCGTCGGTACTGGTGGCAAACAATGTATTCGAGATAGCCGATCCCAATGCCGTGGAAGAGAAATCCACGGACTGGCCACGGTTCACCACCGGTGTTTTCGGGAAATCGATCGGGTTTTCACCCGACAGTTTATAGCGGCCGTTATCGGAAATGATCTCGGTACCAAATGTCTCAGCATTCACCTGCAAGGTAATCGGTTGCTCGGGCAGGCCGCGGAGGGTGTCGAGCAGTAACTTTGCGGGAATGGCAATAGCTCCTTTTTCGGATGACTCCACCTCTATTTCCGTAATCATTACGGTTTGGAGGTCGGATGCCGTCACGGTGAGTGAATTTCCTTCCAGCGTAAGGAGGAAATTTTCAAGGATAGGCACAATTGGGTTCGTTGAAACGACACCGTTTATAGCTGACAGCTGTTTGAGTAGAACTGATGACGAAACGACAAACTTCATAATTCGTGACGTAAGTGTTTAGTTGATAGATTTATATGCGGAAGATTCCGGAAAAACTTGATTGTAGGGAACAAAAGTATGAAAAATTACGGAAGCGCCACGGGGGTTACTAGCCAAATTTTCTGATGCGAAGATAATATCTGAGTGCTCCAAAAAGACCGATCAGTGCTACCGGCAACAGCAAATTGAGGGCTTGCCAGAACTTCCTGTTTTCCTGAATCTGGATTTTATCCAAAGCGCGGATGGCGATCTGTTTACTGCGCGCATTGATCAGTCCGTTGGCATCGGTCATATAATCCAGCGCATGGAGAACGAAATCCTTGTTGCCATAGGTTTGCTTGGTCACCCGGTCGTAGCCGAGCGGCAGCGGCGCATTCCTTTTATAATCATAATCATTCACGATCAGGTCGCCATCGGAGCAAATGATCACCTTGCCTGCATTACCATTTGCCTTAAACTTTGCTGCCCGCGGATCACCGGCCAGAATGCGATTTTGAAAAAGCGATGTGAATGATCCTTCGAGCAATACGCCTGCCAGCTTAATGCCCGAGCGATATTCCGAAGGATCCGGATCCTTGCGCGCCTCATTGTAGCCTACCAGCGCGGGCGCATTCACGAGCTGGGTGTAAGGCGACGTCATCAGTAACGGCGTTTTAGCAATGCCGTTGGCACCGCCCACAGTGTCGATCGAACTGAGAAACCGTGTATAAACCGCATTGAGGTTACGGGTAATGGTGTGCTTGCCAAAATTATTCAGTAAAGGGAAGAATCGCCAGGGCATAGGGCGGATCTCCGGGTTATCGCCCACATTACCAACATTCAGCAGGATCTGGGCACAGTTCATGTCTTTCACCAGATTGGTATTTAGCCTTACGCCCCATTTAAAAAATAAATCACCGAGGTTCAGATCGAGCGGCTGGGCATAATTGCCGTCCAGGCTCACACTGTCCACACGCGCGCCGTCCACAAAAAACAGTGCTTTGCCACCGCCGACTACATATTGGTCGAGCTTGTATTTTTCCTCGTCCGAGAAAGTACTATCGGGTTTCATGACAATCAATGCATCCAGCCCTTCGTAAGATTCCGGGTTATTCATGTCCAGAAATACATCGTAGCTCTGCTGGATGGTGGCAATAAGATCGCTCAAACGGGCAGGGGGAATTTTCGTATGGCTTACGACGAAGCCTACTTTCTTGCGTTCCGGGTTCGCCAGCAAGCGTATGGCGGATGCCAGTTCGAATTCGACACCCTCATAAGACTGGTTAAGCTGCTCTTCCGGTGAGGTTGCCTTATTGCCCTTCAACAACTGGACGGGTACCGAAAGCGTGTCCGCCTGAACGATCACACCCGGGAAAATGATCTTTTCGGTGCGCTTGCCGTCTTCGTTCGCAAACACGTTGGTAGGGTTCAGCCCACGGTCGATCAGGCTCATGTATTGTTTCTGACGCTGCTCTTCGCTGGTCGCGTCGGAGGGGTCGGAGTAATTGACGATCAGGTGGCCATTGGCGTAGGTTTTGAATTCTTCAAGGGTTTCGCGCGTGGCACTTTCCAGGCGCTCGAACCCTGCCGGGAAGTCGCCGGAAAGGTACACATTCACAACCACATCCTTTTGCAGACTGCCTAAAAGCGCTTTCGTAGCATCGGAAATGCTGTATCGCTTATCCTCGGTAAGGTCCAGCCTGAAAAAAAACGACGAAGCCAGCCAGTTGATCCCGGCGAGGACAACCACGAGCAGTACAAACCGGGTAAGAATCTTTTTCATTAGCACAAAGGCTGTTTTCACAAAAAATGGACGGTTCAGACGAACCGTCCATTCCTGCAAAAATATAAAAAACCGAAAATCAATAGGGTTTTATTGCCTGTACTGCCCAGGTTATTTCTTTTTATATGTACAAGACGAATTGTCGGCAGCTACGTAATACGATTTGTAATTCGTCGCTTTCGGGTCCATACAGCCTTTGAGATTGAGCAATTCTATGTTCCGGAAATCAATCGGGTGGCTCTCTGCTTGCAATGCAATGTAACCGCTGCCGAGCTTCGTATTATCTTTTTTGATCCATTCTGCCTCATTGCCCACTTTGCCGTCTTTGAACGTATGGTTCTTGCCGACGTAGCCGCCCCCGATGCGCGGATTGGTGTAGACAAGCACCGTATCGCCGCCTATCATGTGATAAATGATTGAATCGCCGAGCACGATCGCTTCCGCATCGACCCATTGATCGCCATTGTAGGTTTTGGAAGATGAATTAATACAATGCGCTTCCGCCAGCTTACCGTCGATATCGACGATCGTGCCTGGTGTGCACAGGTTACCTGTGTTGCGTTCGCCCGCATTGAGCCCGCCGAGGTATTGCATTTCCAGCGAAATCGGAAAATCCTGGTCGATCCCCAGACTTGCCGCCGATTGCGAATGCAGCATAATCCCGCTGTTACGCACATTCCATGAGGCACCACCAGGCACCTGGTTGCCGGTGAAGCGGTATTGCAGCCTGATTTTGTAATGCGAATAGGGCTTGTTGTAATACATATGACCATATTCGGTCGTGAACTTGTCGTATTCTTTATAGTTCACGCGGATCATGTTATCCTCCACGAGGAAGGTGTTTTTATAATTGTCATTCACCTTATGGCCAGCGATTTTGACATCCCAACCCGTAAGGTCCTTGCCGTTGAAGAGGGATTGCCAATCTTCCTTGTCGGCGGGTTTCTGGGCCTGAGTTGTAAGCGATATCAAAGAGACTAAAAGAAACAGGAAAATTTTGCGGTTCATAGAGCAGATTTTAACGAATTGTACCATTTAATAAGCCATGAGTGGCGTTTGCACAACAAATGGAAGGTAGGCCGGGCAGTTTTCTACCTTCGCATCAATGCTTTTAATTGCTTTCTATTGGTTAAATTTATGCCTAATGCTGAAAGAAAAGAGCTGGAAGAAGAGGATCAGCTTCTAAAAAATCTGCTTAAATTCTATGACGAATACAGACAGGATCTCAGCATGACGAACGAGGAATGGGAACAACACGTTGATGCTATACTAGAACGCATATGGGAGATCAAACACCTTTTGAAAAATTTAATGTAGAATCCTTAGTACATCCTCTATTCCTGCCATATGTGAAGGAATATCTCTCTTTGGACTCTGAGGAAAAACGTAAAGATTTCTGGACAACCAGAAAAATCGACGCAGATCAAGAAACCATAACGGCCGCATGGCATTATGGGATGCAACGACTCGCCGAGCGTGCGGACGATCTGAAGAGGCGAGTCATTGCAGCAAAATGTGCGGAGCAGCATTAAACTACCGCCTCCGCCGCTTAGGCTTCGGGGAAGTACCGTCGCCACCCGAACTCCGCTTTACACGCCCGGAGCCGCGTGGCTCCTTAGGCTTGCGCTCGCGTGGCCGACGATCACCGTCCCTGTCGAAACCGGGACGGCTGAATTCGCTTCTGCGACCCGGTTTGGTTCCGGCCAGATACAGGTCCATACTTCTGCGGGCAAGGTTGGTTTCCTTCACTTTCACCTTCACAGCGTCACCGAATGCATATATTTTCTTCGTATGCTGGCCGATTACGCGGTAATTCTCTTTATCGAGTTCATAATAGTCATCGCCAAGGTCGGTCATGCGGATGAGACCTTCCGAAGCGGTCTCAGTGATTTCCACGAAAATCCCGAACTCGGTGACGCCCGTAATGATGCCATCGAATTCCTTCTCCGGGTCCATCATACTCATAAACTCGACCTGCTTGTATTTGATCGATGCCCTTTCTGCTTCGGCGGCAAGCCGCTCGCGCTCGGAAGAATGCTTCGATGCCAGTTCGTATTGCTCACTATCGACATTGGCGCCGCCGTCGAGATAATGCTGCAATAACCGGTGCGCCATCACGTCGGGATAGCGTCGGATGGGGGAAGTAAAATGCGAGTACCGCCTGAATGCGAGCCCGAAGTGGCCCAGATCCTGGGTGCTGTACCGTGCCTTCGCCATGGTTCGTACCGCAAGAGATTCGATGAGGTTTTGCTCGGGCTTTCCCTCCACTTTCGCCAGCATGTCATTCATTGACTTGGCAATTTTGCCTTCCTCTTCCACTTCCAGTTTCAAGCCCAGTTTGGCCACGAAATTGGCGAAAGTCTGCAAGCGATCGGGATCCGGCGCTTCGTGAACACGGTACACCATCGTATTCTTGTTTTCACCTTTGGACAGCGAATACACATATTCCGCTACACGTTTGTTGGCGAGCAGCATAAACTCCTCGATCAGCTTGTTGGAATCGTGGCGTTCTTTGGTGTAAATACCCAGCGGCCGCCCTTCCGGATCCAGGCGGAAGCGGACTTCCGGCGTTTCAAAGTTGATGGCGCCTTTTTTGAAGCGCTCTTTTCTGAAAATTTTGGCGAGTTTGTTCAGCGTATCCAGCTCTTTCGGGAAATCGCCTTCGCCCGTATCGAGCACGGTTTGGGCTTCTTCGTAGCTAAACCGCCTGTCGGAATGGATGACCGTCCGGCCAAACCACTCTTTCATTAACTTACCTTTTGAGCTGATCTCGAAAATGGCCGAAAATGCCAGCCGGTCCTCATTCGGGCGCAGCGAGCAAAGGTTATTCGACAGTTTTTCAGGAAGCATCGGCACTGTACGGTCAACCAGATAGACGGATGTCGCACGGCGAAATGCCTCTTTTTCAAGTTCGGTACCGGGAAGCACATAATGCGACACGTCGGCAATATGCACGCCTACTTCGACCACATCCTCATCCAAATACCTGACAGACAATGCGTCATCGAAATCCTTGGCGTCGACAGGGTCAATGGTGAATGTCAGTACATCGCGGATGTCGCGACGTTTGGCAATATCCTTTTTAGCGATCTTATCGGGAATCTTTTGCGCCTCCGCTTCCACGATTTCCGGGAAATGGTAAGGCAAACCAAACTCGGCCAGGATCGCATGCATTTCCACGTCGTTGTTACCCGCTTTTCCAAGCACGGACACGATTTCTCCTTCGGCCTGGCTCCGGCGCGTCGGCCATTCTTTCACCTTTACAATGACCTTATCACCATGTCTTGCTTCACCTACCTCGTCCGGTTCAAGGTAAATCGGGTCGTAAAGCTTTTTGTTATCGGGCTGAACGACCGCGAAACGCGGGTTGATCTCAATAATGCCGACTATTTCTGCTTTGGAACGCTCTACGATTTCGGTCACGCGGCCTTCAGTCCTGTTCCGGCCCGAATCGCGCGATTTCGAGTGGCGGGTGTTTCGCGACAGTGGCTGGATTTTCACAATATCGCCGTCCCAGGCGCCATTGAGCAATTCCAGGTCCACGTAAATATCGTCGTCGCGTCCGTCAATGATGACGAATGCAAACCCTTTGTTGACACGATCTACCCGACCAATCAGCCCTGTCGGCTTGGCTTTGAGCGGGACAGCCGTGTAAGTGCCGTTTTTATGGTAAACCAGCCTGCCGTCCTGTTCCAGTTCATGCAGGATTTCATTGAAAAGCAGGCGTACTTTTTTATCGTGTACCCCAAAATGGTCGTGCACGTCGAACGGCCGGAATGCGTGTTCGGCATTCAGGTCGAAGAAGGCGGCGATATCCGCCTTTAAATTATCTATGTAAGAAACAATGTGATGAGGCGTTGCGGCCTCCCTTTTTTCGGGTTGCTGTTTCTTTTTACTCTTTTTTTCTCTCATGTATTCAAAGTATAAAAAATGTCCCGCATTGTGCGGAACGCCTGTGTGGGTGCTGTTGCCCGGATCGCCGGCGGTCGTCGTTTACTCGACCCGCACGATATTCTGCTCAGGTATCTGGTCAAGGCAGTGCAGCCGCAAATACAATTGCGCCAGTACCACTACGTCCTCTCTGCAATATCGGGAAATTTTAGCCAGATCATTTTCCTCGTAGTAAACCTTTGTTACCTGGTCGCCGCTCATTTCGTTTTTGCTTCCGGGAATGTCAAAAACGGCGGCCAGCAAATCGAGCGAGGTGTAACTTTTATAATCACCGAATTTCCATAGATCCATCGTATCCTGGTGGAGAAGTTCCCAGGGTTTTTTACCCGTGATCTGCAATGCTTTGGGGATTTCGATGCGGTGGATCAGCATCCGTCGGCAAATAAACGGGAAGTCGAATTCTTTGCCGTTGTGGGCGCAGAGGATCAGTTGTTCGGCGGGATATTTTTCAATCAACGCCTTGAATTGCAGCAGCAACTGAACTTCGTCGTCTCCGGCGAAGCTACTCACCTTAAACGCAATCTCGTCTTTTTCGTTCCAATAGTACGCCCCGAAAGCAATGCAGATGATCTTCCCGAACTCGGCATAGATAGCGCCGCGGTCGTAAAACCACTCGGCATTGGAGAGGGTATCGTCGCCTTTTTTGAGCGTGAGGGCCTTTTTATCCCAGAGTTTACGCATACGCTCAGGCAGCTCGTCATAGCTTGCGTGCGAGCAGACGGTCTCGATGTCCAGAAGGAGAAAATTCCTGGCGCGGCGTTTGAAATCTTCGGTCATAGTGTGCAGGGTTTAAATGATGATTTTCAATATTATGCAAAATATCGAAATGATCATGCATCTCCTTTAAAACCCGTGCAACCGATCATCACTCGTGCAAAACGCCCTCCAATCCAGGCGGGTCGATCGTCATCATATTCTCTTCGACGATGCTGTCCGGCACAAAGATGAACTTCTTGTCAAAAATCTGGCTGCCAATAAAATAGCTTACCCAAAATTCATTGTTCAAATGAAAAACATCCGGCATAATGGGCTCTACCACAACGTGCCCGCCCGAGGGGATTTCAGGGAAAAAATGCCTTAAAGTGGAGGTTCGCTGATCCGTATTCGAACCGGACTCGCTGTTACCGTAACCCTTCGACGTGACGAAAACGCTCGTCACAGGCTCGTCGTTGCGGTTGATCACGATCACATTCCATTCTTCTGCATTCAACTGATTGATACTACGCACGATCGCGACTTGTATTCCCTTCACAGGGTGAAAAATAATGTCCTTCTTCATTACGCAACTTCCAATTCCATACTGAACAACTGCGCCAGATGGTTTTTTAATTTAACTGAAACTTCTTCCAAATCCACTTCTCGGCCCAGCTCCGCCGCCAGCGAAGTAACCGCCTTATCTTCAATCCCGCAAGGAACGATATTCCCGAAATAGGACAGGTCGGTATTGACATTCAACGCGAAACCATGCATGGTCACCCATCGGCTGGCTTTCACGCCCAATGCGCAGATTTTTCTCGGATTCTTCTGCTCCACAAAATCAATCCAAACGCCCGTTAATCCGGCAATGCGCCCGGCTTGCACACCATACTCCGCTAAGGTAAGGATAATCGCTTCTTCAAGCGTGCGCATGTACACATGGATGTCTGTGAAAAAATTGTCGAGATCGAGGATTGGGTAGCCGACGATCTGGCCAGGGCCATGGTAGGTAATGTCGCCTCCGCGATTGATTTTGTAGTACTTCGCCTGTTTCGCCGCCAAATCCTCCTCAGCCAGCAGCAAATGGTCCGGCTTGCCGCTCTTTCCAAGCGTATATACATGAGGGTGCTGGCAGAAAAGCAGGTAATTGGGAGTCATCTGCTGGTTTTCTGTGTCCAGCCCCCTGTTCTGGGTCTTAATCGCCAGCGTCTCGGCAAAAATTCGCTCCTGATAATCCCAGGCTTCCTGATAATCAATCAGACCGAGGTTCCGGAAACTTACTTTTTTATTGATCAGGGTATTCATATTATTTTATCAAAAATAATCGGGGCGAATGTGTTACCAATTTGTGATCGTGACGTCTAAATGTCAGACCGATTGACCCGGTCGGCGAAACATATTGTACACACAAGCCCCGGTTTCACAACGCTAATTTATTATCTAAATGTTCGCTAGACTTGTTACTGCAACTAAATTCTATGGTTATGAAGGTATTATTGGCCGACGTAATTGACTAAAGAAGTATAAAGTATCATATACACAAATGGCAGCACATAACGACCTCGGCCGCTGGGGAGAAGCTTCCGCGGCATCCTTCCTGACTGAAAAAGGCTTCAGAATCATGGCAAAAAATTACCGGAACTGGCAATCCGAAATTGACCTCATCGTCACCAAAGACGATATGCTGGTTTTCGTGGAAGTGAAAACCAGGACCGGTACCGCATTCGGTATGCCCGAGGAATTTGTGAATGCCACCAAGGCGAAGCTGGTCATGCGGGCCGCGGAGCAATATATTTTCGATAGCGATTGGGAAAGCGACGTCCGGTTCGACATTGTCTCAGTCCTCATCCTGCCCGACGGCTCGACGGACATCCGGCATATCGAAGACGCATTCAGCCGGTAACGTTCCCATTGAAATAAGTAGAAACCAAATCACAGCACATTTTGAAGATATTCGTTAAGTATTTCAAAATCTGACTGGAATGAAAGGGGATTTGGCATTGAACCGCCGGGAAATGCTCAAAAGCAGCGCATTGCTGCTGGCATCCGTCGCGTGGAACGAAAACAAGGCTTTGAAAAACTGCCATCCGTTTGCTCCGAAGTACCAGATAGGCGCCTGCGACTGGTCGGTAGGACGGCAGCTGAGCCCGGAAGCATTCGAACGGGCGAAGCAGATCGGTTTGCACGGCATTCAGGTGAGCTACAACACCGGGAAAGACGAAAAAGGACTTTCTGTGCCGGAAACCTTGCAGGCGATCCGCGAAGCGTCCGCGCGTACGGGTGTGAAGGTGTCGAGCCTGGCGATCGGTGAGCTGAACCGCGTGCCTTATAAATCGCAGCCCAAAACGGAAGAATGGGTTTGGCATAGCGTAGACGCAGCCAAAGCATTGGGTGTGAAAGTGATTTTGCTTGCATTCTTCTCGGAGGGTGATTTGCGAAACGACGCTGCCGGTAAAAAAGCGGTGATAGACCGCTTGAAAAAAGTAGCGCCTCACGCCGAGAAACAGGGTATCACGTTAGGTATCGAGTCGTGGCTGAGCGGACAGGAGCATTTGGATATCATCCATGCAGTAGGCTCAGGGGCTGTGAAGGTTTATTATGATTTTCGCAATTCTACCGACGCCGGTCATGACATTTTCAAGGAAATACCGATGCTAGGTAAGGATATGATTTGTGAAATACACATGAAAGAAAACGGCCAGCGCCTCGGCGAAGGCCCGTTAGACTGGCCTCGCGTGGCGAAAGCGATAAAGGAAATCGGCTACGAAGGTTGGATGCAGATCGAAGGTGCCACACCGCAGGGCGCGGAAATCATACCAGCATACCAGCACAATCTCGCTTACCTCAAAGCATTATTTTTAACATAAAGTTGGTATTCCTCCTGTTCGTTTCTTTCCTCCTTCGTTCCTTTCCTCCCTTTTCCTAAACCATGAACATGACCAGTGCATTACCGCTCCATAGAACCCCTATTTTAGCTGCAAGTGTTGTGCTGGCTTCTATTTTCAGCATCATTTCTGTGCAAAATGGCCAGGAGCCGCCGCAGCAATCAGCTTTACCTGCTGTAACCGCCAACGATTCCTCGCGCCTGTATGTGCCGGATGACCTTGAAGCTACATTATGGGCCGAAGCGCCGATGTTTTACAACCCGACCAACATGGACATCGACGCCAAAGGCCGGGTTTGGATCACGGAGGCGGTCAATTACCGGGATTTCAATACGAAGCCCGGCGAACGCCTCAGCCACAAACAGAAAGGCGATCGCGTGATGATACTGGAAGACAAGGATGGCGACGGTAAAGCCGAATCGTCCAAGGTGTATGTGGAGGATTCGCTGCTGACTGCACCCCTCGGAATCGCGGTGATCGGGAACAAAACGGTCGTTTCCTGCGCACCGAACCTGCTCGTGTACACGGACACAAATGGCGACGACAAGCCCGACAAACGTGAAGTTTTCCTGACCGGCTTCGGTGGTTTCGACCATGACCATTCGCTGCATTCGCTCATTGTCGGGCCGGACGGGAAGTATTATTTCAATACCGGCAATGCGGGCCCGCATCACGTCACCGACAAAACCGGCTGGACATTGCGGAGCGGTAGTCTTTACGTGGGAGGTACCCCTTATAACAAGAAAAATGAAGGTAACCAGAAGTCGGACGACGGGCGCATTTGGGTAGGTGGGCTCGCATTACGCATCAATCCGGACGGTACCGGACTGAAAGTGCTCGGCCACAACTTCCGTAACAGCTACGAGGTTTGCCTGGACAGTTACGGCAACATGTGGCAGAACGACAACGACGACCAGGTGATTACCTGCCGTGTGTCTTTTTTGCAGGAAAATGGCAATGCAGGCTATTTTTCAGTCGATGGCACCCGTTACTGGCAGGCGGACCGTCGTCCGGGGCAGGACATTTTCACTACGCATTGGCATCAGGAAGACCCGGGTGTAATGCCGGCCGGAGACAATTCCGGTGCAGGTTCGCCCACGGGGATTGTGTTTTATGAGGGGGATGAATTAGGAAAAAATTATCGGGGCACGTTGCTGAGCTGCGAAGCCGGTCGGAATGTGATTTTCGCTTACCAACCTCAGCCGCAGGGAGCAGGTTTCGCATTGCAACGCCGCGACCTGATCAGCTCATTTCCCAGCGTGTCGGAGCGGTACGAATGGTACGAGACCGACCAGGATTACCGGAAATGGTTTCGGCCGTCGGATGTGGCCGTGGGGCCCGATGGCGCCATTTATGTCGCCGACTGGTACGACCCCGTCGTTGGCGGGCATGCGATGAAGGACAAGAAAGGATATGGCCGCATTTACCGCATTACACCGAAAGGCAGGAAGCTAACCACCCCCAAGCTGGACTTTACCACGACGGCAGGGTTAATCGACGCGCTGAAAAATCCCGCAATCAATGTCCGTGCATTGGGTTTTGAAGGACTTAGGATAAAAGGCGATGCCGTGATACCGGACGTTAAACAGTTACTGACTGCCGAAAATCCGTACCATCAGGCGCGGGCTGTTTGGCTCTTGGCACAACTGGGCGAACAAGGCAACGCGGAAGTGGTGAAACTGCTTTCGTCAGCTAATGCGATGCATCGGCTGGCAGCTTTCCGCGCATTGAAATCGACCGGTAAGGCCAATGCATATTTCGAGCAAATGTCCGGAGATGCCGAGCCCTCCGTACGACGAGAGGTGGGGATCGCATTGCGGGATGTGCCTTACAAAGAGGCATTTAATAGTATTTCAAATCTCGTTAAAAATTACGACGGCAAAGATCCGTGGATGCTGGAAGCGATCGGTACTGCCTCGGACGGGAAAGAGGACAAGGTGTACGCTTATGTGCGTGAAGCATTTAAAGCGGATCCGTCCTACTGGAAACCTCAGCGCGCAAGCCTGGCGTGGAGATTGCACCCGGTATCGGCCGTGGAGGAGCTGAAAGCGCGTGCAGGCTCACCGAAAGTGTCGGTGCCGGAGCGGCGCAAGGCATTGACGGCCATTGGGTTCATAAAGGATAAAAAAGCGGCCGAAGCGATGATCGCCTTGTCCAAGTCGACCCTGCCGGATGTCGCGTCCACTGCTTCCTACTGGATCAATTTCCGCAAAAGCAATGATTGGGCCGACCTTATGAATTGGGAAGAAGCCACCGCGCAGGTCATGACGCCCGCTTACAAACATATGCTGGACCTGAAAAAGACGGTTGCCGACAAAACGCAACCCATGCCGCAACGCATTGAAACCGCGCGCCAAATGGCGTCCGACATGAATGGCGGCAATATCCTGGTGGATATGCGTGTGCAGGGACAGCTTCCGGACACGATCGCGAAATCGGTCAGTGAAATCATTTTTAAAAATCCCGACCAGAATGTACGGGTAGTGGCCAGCCAGTTTTTTCCAAGAAACGGAAAGGTGCTCAAAACCGATTTCATTTCCAGAATGAATGCGGACCCTGTGCATGGCGAGAAAATCTTCTCGACTACCTGCGCCGCCTGCCATAAACATGGTAAAACCGGGGCAGAGATCGGGCCGGATTTGACCACCATTCACAAAAAGTTTGATAAAGCCGCATTGCTCGACGCGATCGTGAACCCGTCGGCCAGCATGGTTTTCGGCTACGAGAGCTACACGATCGTGACAAAAAAGGGTGATATCTATTTCGGGTTTTTGATGAGCGACGGTGTCAATGTGGTGCTGAAAGACGCCGCGGGCCAGCAGCACACCATCAAGGCAGACCAGATCAAAACGCGGGAAAAAATGCCTTCGTCCCTCATGCCCGAGCCTACCGCATTAGGCCTCAACGAGCAAGATCTGGCCGATTTGACGGGGTATTTGTTAAATTTTAAATGATGGCTAACCGCCTGAAAATATTTATCACGGTGCGCTGCACCTCGCATCTTTCCTACGAATACCTCGTTTCTACAAATATTTTGGTGCTCTGCACCTGTCGTTCGCGCGAACCCCGGAACGATAGGGGCAGCGCACCGCAATATTTGTAGAATTGGTTGAGGTTCATCAATCGGTTCCTTTTTTATTACAATTTTAAATACTGGATAATAAAAACAAATAATATAACTTTGCCAGAATCTGTTCCCCGATATCAACGATAACCCAAGCTGTAATGGTGGATAATGACAATCCCGGCCACCTGCTCCTCGCATTGCAAAATGGCGATGGGGACGCATTTACGGCTATCTACAAGGCGTATTGGTATGATATGTTCCTGGTCGCCTACCGCAAGCTCCGGGACAAGGAAGCAGCCGAAGAAATTGTACAGGACATTTTCCTGCGGTTCTGGCGGGAGCGGGATAACCTGCACATCGAAAACCTGAATTACTATCTTTTCTCCGCAGTCCGCTACGAGGTGATCGACTACATCCGCACGAAAGGCCGCACTTTGGAATACCTCGATTACCAGGCGTCTTTCGACAGTATACAAGACCTGGACACGGAAAACCAACTGGCACTGGACGATCTGTTGCGGGTAATCGATGAATGCCTGCACATTTTGCCGGAAAAAACCCGCGAGATTTTCCGCCTTCACAAGCTCGAATACTGGCCCGTTTCGCGCATTGCCGCCCGTTTCCAACTCTCCGACAAGGCTGTTGAATACCACCTCACCAAATCTGTCCGCGTGGTACGCACACATTTGAAGGAAGTGATGATCCTTCTCCTGGCCGCCTCAGGCCTCTTCTAACGGTTGCAGGCCCAGCTGTAAAAACCCTTTCTTCCTTTCCTCCATCTTCCCATCAGCCCATTATCTTTTTCAAAGAACTTTCCCCTGCAAGGATACTTTTCATTGTATAATTCAAATATTTTCTAAACCTATTTAGGGAATGAGGCCATTTTTTCGGCTTATCATTCAAAGGCCTGATTTTACCCGATACACATCAATGAACAACAAGGAATGGCATGCCCTGCTCCTGAAATACCGGGAGGGAAAATGCACAAAGGAAGAGTTACTGAAAATCCACCGATGGTATGACAACCTTAATGCGGATAGCTTGGCGGTGCTCAACGAACAGGAAAAACGTGAAATGGAGCAGCGAATGCTGGGCCGGCTCGCAGGAGAGACTTCCCTGTCGGAATCTTATGCCACGGAGATGCCCGCCACGGAGTATGCAGAGCCAAATGTAATGCGGCAATGGTGGCAGCGCGCTACCGTGTATATGGCCGCCGCTGCCGCTGTGCTGCTGGTGATCGGTTTTTGGGCGTATCTAGGCAAAAACCCGCGCAAGCTGGACGTAATGCAGGAGAAAATGTTCGTTCAGGCGCCTAACACCCATCTGATCACCGAAGAGAACACAACCGACGGTCCGAAACGCCTGACGCTGAGCGACCGCAGTACGGTAACACTGGAGCCGGGCGCGAAAATTGTTTTTCCGGCAGCATTTACGGGCGACAAACGTACGGTACAGCTTACCGGCAATGCGTTTTTTGAGATTACCCGCAACCCCGACCAGCCCTTCCTAGTGTACAGCGGCAAGATTATCACCCGTGTGCTCGGTACCAGTTTCAGGATCAAGAACAATGCGAAGGATAAGGCGCTGGAAGTGGAAGTCGTGACGGGGAAAGTCTCCGTTTTTGAAAATAAAGAGGCATTCAGTGAGGGAGAGCCGGCTGATAACCAGGATAATGGCGTAGTGCTTACGCCTAATCAACGGGTTACGTATTTCCCTGAAAGCCGTCACCTCATGACCGGCCTCGTTCCCGAACCGGTGAGAGCTTCGCCGACGACCGAGGAAGCAAGGATGATTTTCAATGACGAAAAGCTGCAAAAAATAGCGGAGACATTGCAGGAAGCCTACGGTATCGAGATTGTTTTCGCGAATGACCGCATCGCACACTGCAGTTTCACGGGCGATCTCACCGACATGCAGCTTTACGACAAGCTGGCGCTCATCTGCAAATCCAACGGCGCTGACTACGAAGTGAAAGGTACACGCATTCTAATCAACGGTCACGGCTGTGACTAAGTATTCACCCATCCTAAACCCTTAACTATGGCGCTATAAACTACCCTACCTACCTTAAAACAAAGAAACCGATAGTGTACCACCACTACCGGCTTCGGAAATGCCTGCTTACGTGATCCTGGACAGACGGTAAGCGGGCGGATGTCCTGTTTTTCACAAATAGAACCTTCAAAAATATGCAAAAAACCCAACAGTTTAAATGGTGTGCATCACTATGCATGGTCATGAAAATAACATTTGCCCAAATCCTTTTTGCAGTGGTTTTCACGACGCTCACCCACGCCGCGAGCGAGGGACGTGCGCAGGAGATCATGGAGAGAATGGTGACGATCCATGCACAGAATGCGGAACTGAGAAATGTCCTGCGTGACATCGAAGAGCAGGCCGACGTAAAGTTTGCGTACAGCCAGAAAAACATCCGCGCGGAGCGGACCATCGATGTGCATATCAACCGGCAGAAGCTGGCGACGGCATTGAGCACGCTGCTCGATCCGCTGCACATTGCCTATGAACTGACCGCTGGCCGCATTTTGCTCACGGCAGAAACCGGCGCAGTGGCCGAGCCCCAGCAAGCCGAGCCGGCTGAAACGCCGTCAAGCCCGGCCGTTGCCCAGATCAAAGGCAAGGTGGTGGATGAAAATAATGCAGGCTTGCCCGGCGTAAGTGTCATTATCAAAGGAACTCAAAAAGGTACCACTACCGACCAGCAAGGTGCATTTGCGCTCGATGTGATTGAGCAGAATGCGGTGCTGGTGTTCAGTTTCGTGGGCTATAAGCCGCAGGAAGTAACCGTCGGCGGGCAAACAACCTTGTCAATTACGATGCAGCCGGATAATCAGGCGCTGGAAGAAGTGGTGGTAGTCGGCTACGGCTCGGTTCGTAAAAGCGATCTGACCGGTTCTGTGGCGAGCATTAAAGGTGATGCGATCCGCGAAATGCCGGTAACATCGGTGGACCAGGCGATCCAGTCACGGGCACCGGGCGTACAGGTAACGCAAACCTCGGGTGCGCCGGGCGGCGGTATTTCCATCCGCGTACGCGGTGCGAACTCCATCAATAGCGGCAGCGAGCCACTTTACGTGATCGACGGCTTTCCAATTTATCCGGATAACGGCGCATTGGGTACCAGCGGCAACCGCCAGCCTACCAATGCGATGGCGACCATCAACCCGAACGAAATCGAATCCATTGAAATACTCAAAGATGCCTCTGCGACGTCCATTTATGGTTCCCGCGGTGCAAATGGCGTGATCCTGATCACCACGAAACGCGGAAAAGAAGGCCAGAGCCGGGTCGACTACGACGGTTCCTATTCGTTCCAGACCATTGCCCGAGAGGTGGATGTATTGAATGGCGCTGACTATGCCCGTTACATTAATATGCTCGAACGAAGCCAGGGCGGAAATCCGCGTTATACCGACGCGCAGATCGCGCAAATCGGCAAGGGTACCGATTGGTGGGACGTCATTTCACGCACAGGCGGGCTTTCCAACCACCAGCTTTCATTCACCGGCGGCAACAAGGGTATGCGCTATGCATTTGTGGGTAATTATTTGAATAACAAAGGGATAATCAGGAATACGGATTTCAACCGCTATGGTTTCCGGATGAACCTCGACAATGATTTTCTCAAAGGCAAGGCTACGCTTTCCAATAGCTGGTCGTTCAACCGCTCGGGAAGCAGTAATGTGCCTACCGATCGCGGCGGTCCCGGTGGGATTGTCATCACGGCATTGGGCCTTGACCCTACCGGCCCGGTTTACGATCAGAACGGCGCATACCAGTATGCGAGTTACGATCAGCGTTTCATGACCAACCCACTGGCCGAAGCCACAGAAGGTTATGATAAGGATTTTACGAACCGCCTTTTTGGTACGACGGCGCTGAATGTGAACATCCTGGAAGGCCTGAAATTCCGGACCAGCCTCGGGCTCGATATTGTGAATGCACGTCGCACAACCTTTTACAACAACTTCACCTACCTCGGCCGCCAGAATGGCCGCGAGTTGCAGAAAGCGAACCGCAATTCCAATAACATTCTGAATGAGAATATTTTAACATACAATAAAGAGATTGCCAAAGGGCATTACCTCGACGTTACACTTGGCTACACTTATCAAAAGGAAATCAATTATTTCGAATCGAATGCAACGCGCGGATTGCCGTCCGACGATATCGACGCGGTGAATATGCAAAATGGTAGCCGGCCGCTGGTACCGACTTCGGGGCGTGTGGAATGGGAGCTGATGTCGATGCTGGGGCGGATCAATTACAATCTGAAAGACCGCTACCTGCTGACCGTGACGCTTCGTCGCGATGGTTCGTCGAAATTCGGGCCTAATAACAAATGGGCTACTTTCCCATCGGCGGCGATCGGCTGGCGTGTTGTGAATGAGGAATTTTTCAAAAATTCGGGGTTAGCTAAGGTTTTCGATGATTTCAAGATCCGTGCGAGCTACGGGCTTACCGGTAACTCGCAAATTCCGGTGTACCGTTCGGTAGCTGGGCTGATACCTTACAATTACGTTTTCGGCGGAGTGCCTGCACTCGTTTCAGGGTACGCCCCGAACCGTATTCCAAATTCGGATTTGAAATGGGAAAGCACTTCGATGCTCAACGTCGGTCTCGATTTTGCATTACTGAACAACCGGCTCAGCCTTACTATCGACGCATTCAAAAACAAAACGACCGACCTGCTGCTCGATGTTTCGATCCCGCAAAGTACCGGTTTCAGCACCATCATGCTGAACTCAGGCTCGCTCAGCAATAAGGGGCTCGAATTTTCTGCGAACTATAAGCTGATCAGCAACAGCTCATTAACCTGGGATGTGAGCGGTAACGTGTCGGTACTTCGCAATAAGATCCTGGATCTGGGCAAAAGCACGCCATTCTTCTCCAATAGCACGAGCGGTCACCTCGGTGTGCTCGGAAGCTGGGTACAAGCCGGCAACCCGATCGGCGTCTGGAGCGGATACAATTACGTGGGTCTGTTCCAATCCGACGAGGAAGGGAAAAGCTATTCGGCAAGGGCTGGCTATCCCAAGTATGAGGATGTGAATGGCGACGGGAAATATACCACCGACGATTTCAAGATTATCGGCGACCCGAACCCGAAATTGACCTGGGGTTTCAATACTAGTCTGAAATACAAGGGCTTTGACCTTGGCGTATTCTTCCGTGGCGTACATGGCAACAAGATCCGCAACCTCCAGCAATCCGAAATGGGCGATGGCGTGCAGAAAATCAACCAGATCGCCAACATCCTGACCGACTCCTGGACACCGGAAAATCCGAATGCTTCCCGCCCGGTAATCGATGGCCGCCGCGATTTCATTTCTTTCCGCCGGTCGTCATTCTTCATCCAGGACGGCTCGTTTGTGCGCCTGCAGAACCTCTCGCTCGGATACACGCTCCCGATCAAGAGCGCCTACATCCGCAATGCACGCGTGTACGTGAGCGGGCAAAACCTCTTCCTGATCACCAAGTACAAGGGCTTCGACCCGGAAGTGAACAACCAGGGCCAGAACAACCTCAACCGCGGCGATGACTATGATGCCTATCCACGGTCGCGCATGTTCACAGTCGGTGTTAATCTTGGTATCTAATAATCCAAATTGAAAATCAGCTTGTATGAAAAAGTCATTTTTATATAAAATCAGATTGACGGGCCTTTCGGCTTTATTTTTCGCGGTGACAGGTTGCTCGGATTTGAAGGAAAAGCCCGACTTTATCAATCCCGATACCTTCTATAAGACGGCAGCAGAGCTCGTGCTCGGCGTGAATGCGGTGTACGACGATCTTAACTCGCAATACTCGGGCTACTTCTACGATCGTTATGTATTTGAATGTCTGACAGGTTACCAGGTAGGATGGGAGAAAGGGCCACTGCAATATAACCTGGGCAATGTGAACCCGGCCGACGAGTATATCGAGGCTTACTGGGGTATCTGCTACCGTTCCATCAACCGGGCTAATGCGATCATCGAAACAGCCGATGCCATGAAAGATCCGTCCAACGAAGCACTGATCAAACGCGTAAAGGGAGAAGCGCTGTTTCTGCGTGCATTCTATTATTACAGCCTGCTGAGCTACTTTGATAACGTGCCGCTGACAACGAAATCAACGCAAAACATTTCAGAATTACCCTCCAATACCGGTGGTAAGGCGGCGGTGATCGAGCAGATCTATGCGGATACCAAAGCCGCAGCGGATTTACTTCCTGCGAGCTACACCGGTTCGGATATTGGCAGGGCTACGAAATGGGCCGCAAAATCGATTCTGATGAAAACGCAGCTTTGGGACGAAAAATGGGCCGAAGCGAAGGCGACGGGCGAGGATATCATCAATAACAGCGGCATTACGCTGTTTGCTGATTTCTCCCACAATTTTGACCTTAGCCACGAAAACCAGGGCGAGCGTATTTTCGAAGCCCAGGTTTCGGCCTCGGCCAACCCGAACGAGTTCAATGTGCATTCGATGCACTTCAATCCCGAGGACTTTCCGAGTGAACTGGGCGGGTCGGGATGGAGCTGGATTAGTGCCACGCAGGAATTCCGGGCCAGCTATGATCCGAAAGACAAGCGCATTGCCGGAACCTTCATCGAAAGCTACCCGACGGGCCGTTTCGGAAAAATCAACGGTGCTTATCCGATCGTGCATTGGAGCGAAAAGGCAGATTATAACCTTTCGCGCTTCGGCGGGGTGGTGAAGTCGGATGCTAATCCGAACGATCCGGCGCAGATGATTTTCGGAAAAGCGTGGGCGGCGAAGATCGTCGAGCTGGACAAGAGCAATGCAGCTACCGAGAAAAACACAATTTATATCCGCCTGGCCGACATTCTGCTGGGGCATTCGGAAGCCTGTAACGAGAGCGGCCAGGGCGATGCCTACGCGTCGATCAACAAGGTACGTGCCCGCGCCGGCCTGGCACCATTGAAAGGACTGACGCAAGCGACCCTGCGCGACGCGATCATTCACGAGCGCATGCAGGAGTTTGTATTTGAACAGGTCATGTACCCCGAGTTGCGCCGGAAAAGTAAACTGGGCGGGCCGGTGGATTACCTGGGAAAGGAGATCAAGCACTTTGCCGAGAAATACAAGCTCGATCGTGCTCCCAAAGAACGGGATTATGTGCTCCCATTGCCGCAAAAAGAGCTGTTGGGTAACCCGAATGTAAAGCAGAACGCCATTTGGCAATAAGTTGAGTGCGCCTCCGTCTACAACGATGAGCTGTTGGGTAATTTTGGTTAAATTGAGTCTTTTCACTGTGAGAACAGCAGGCTAAGTCAAATTAACCGCTGATTCAATAGCCGGGGTAGACGGAGGTCGCATTAGCCTATCTTGTTAAGTTTTGAAGCATTAATATTTTAATATAAAACCAATGCAGACCAGATTTTTGATCGGCTTAGTGGTAGTGGCAGTGCCGGTAATGTATTTTTCCTTTGCCGGCGTCCCGTGGGGTAAGAAGGTGGATTACAATGCCGACGTGAAGCCGATCCTCAACAAGCATTGCATGGGCTGTCACGGCGGCGTAAAAAAGGCTGGCGACGTGAGCTTCCTTTTCGAGCACGAAATGCTGGAACCGGGCAAATCGGGCAAGATACCGGTGGTGCGCGGCGATGCCGATGCCAGCGAAATGATCCGTCGCATTCTGACGGACGATCCGGATGAAAAGATGCCCAAGAACGGTACGCCGCTCAATGAGAAAGAAATAGGTATTCTGAAAGACTGGATCAACGAGGGGGCCGAATGGGAAACGCATTGGGCTTATAAAAAAATAGAAAGGCCCGACGTGCCGTCCCTGAACGGGTTTTCCAACCTGTTCGGCCTGCTGAATACGGGAGATAAGGCCTGGGCCCGGAATGAAATCGACCATTTCGTGGCTAAAAAACTCAAAGATGAAGGACTGAAAACTTCCCCGGAGGCAGATCGTGCCACATTGCTCCGGCGCGTGAGCCTGGATATTACCGGACTGCCCCCGACCGAAAAGGAAGTACAGGATTTTGAGAACGACAAATCACCCGACGCCTACGAAAAGGTGGTGGACAAGTTGTTGAAATCTCCTGCTTATGGGGAAAAATGGACGTCGATGTGGATGGACCTTGCCCGCTATGCCGATACCAAAGGGTATGAAAGCGACGGCGGGCGTACCATGTGGCGCTACCGCGACTATGTGGTGAAGTCTTTCAATGAAGACAAGCCTTTCGACCGCTTCACGATCGAACAGCTTGCAGGCGACCTCCTGCCCGAAAAGAAAGACGGCTTTCCTGTGGAGCAAAATGTGATAGCCACTGGTTTTCACCGCAATACCATGACCAATAATGAGGGTGGCACCGATGACGAAGAGTTTCGTACCGCCGCTCTGATCGACCGGGTGAATACAACCTGGGAGGTTTGGCAGGGGACTACATTTGCCTGCATTCAATGCCACAGCCATCCGTACGACCCCATTCCGCACGATGAATATTATAAGTATGCCGCATTCTTCAACAACTCGCGTGACGAGGATGTGTGGGACGAATGGCCAAAACTGCGGTTCTATAAGGGCGAGGACTCCGTCCGTGTAGAGCGGGTGAAGGATTGGGTGAAAAAGTATGCCCCGGCGGAGCTGGAAGCCAAAACGCAGTTCATGAAAGTGGTGGAGCCGAAGATCAATGCGCACAACTTTGTGAAAGGGGATCAGTCTACGGTACTCGTGATTTCCTATTATGGGGTAAAAGACAAGGGCAATGCCCGCATTCCGCAGGTGAACCTCACCGGTGCCGACAATGTGCTGATGAATATCGGTACAAGGGCGGAAAATGCCGTTTTGACTTTGCATTTGGACAAGCTGGATGGCCCCGTTCTTTCGACGATCAAGGTGCCGATGCGCGATACAGTAATCGTGGCGCCGATTACCAAGACCAGCGGAAAACATGACATTTACCTATCATTACACAGCCCCAAAGCCCCCGAAGAGTGGGTGCGCATTACCTGGGCGGCATTTCAGAAAGCACTGCCGGGTGCGGGTCAGCCGGGTTATGAGCAGATCGTCTCCGACTATGCCACCGCATTGACGCGCCCGACGGAAAGTATGCCGGTACTTTGGGAGGGAAAAGGCGATTTTGCCCGGAAAACCAATGTATTTGTGCGTGGTAACTGGATGGTGAAAGGCCCGGAAGTGAAGCCCGACGTGCCCAAACTCCTCGCACCGATGCCGAAAGACGCCTCCCGCGACCGCCTCGGCCTTGCCAAATGGATCGTAAGCCGCGATAATGCATTGACGGGCCGGGTGATTGTGAACCGTTTCTGGGAGCAGCTGTTTGGAAGAGGTATTGTGGAAACGGTCGAAGATTTCGGTTCACAGGGGGCCGAACCGTCCCACCCCGAACTGCTCGACTGGCTGGCGGTTTCGTTTATGGAAGATTATCAATGGAGCGTGAAAAAGTTGCTGAAAACCATCGTCATGTCGGCCACTTACCGGCAGGACTCCCGCTCGGATGAACACCGGAAGGAAAAGGATCCCTACAACGTATGGCTCTCCCGCGGGCCGCGTGTACGCCTGAGCGCCGAGCAGGTACGCGACCAGGCGCTCGCATGCAGCGGACTGATTTCCAACAAAATGTATGGCCCAAGCGTAATGCCGCCGCAGCCCGACAAAATCTGGCAGTCGCCGTACAGCGGAGAAAGCTGGGTAGTGAGCGCCGGAGAGGACAAATACCGCCGGGGAGTGTATACTTATTGGAAAAGAACGGCTCCGTATCCTTCCATGACCACATTCGATGCGCCAAGCAGAGAGTTTTGTCAGTCGAGAAGAATCATTACCAACACGCCGCTACAAGCATTGGTGACCCTGAACGACCCGGTATACCTGGAAGCCGCCGAAAAACTGGCTTCCAAAATGCAGACCCGCGGTAAAACGCCGGAACAGCAGCTCAAAGAAGGGTATCGGCTGCTCACATTCAAGCCGATCGAGCAAAAGAGCTTGAATGTGCTCATGAAAGTATACAAAGACGCGCTCAGCGAATACAGGCAGAAGCCTTCCGAAGTGGACAGTATTTTGGTGTATGGGAAAGAAAAATCCCCGGAATTGGCAGCGCTGACGGTTTCGGCGAACGTGCTGTTGAATCTGGATAATGTCGTGACGAAGGAGTAGGCGGCGTTGCCTGTTAACCACCCGTTCCCCGTCGGCTAGAGTCGACGGAAATCGATTGGGGTCGGGTAAGGAGTGCAGGCGGAGCGAGCTATAAAAAAGTATCTATCGCCGTCGACTTTAGTCGACGGGTCTTAAAAAAAGAAAAAAGGGCCAGGGCGAGGTAACCAAGTTTGCAAATGGAGAAACTACTGAAAGAACTACAGCACGCGGAACTGCACCGCCAAACGCGCAGGCACTTTTTGCAATCGGCAGGTTTTGGGCTGGGGGCATTAGGCCTGGGCTCATTGCTGGGCTCCTGTGGCTCATCAAAAGCCGGTGAGGTAGCAGCTAATTCCGAATCGCTGGCCGCAGGCGGTATCCCGCAGTTTGCGCCGAAAGCGAAACGCGTCATTTATATCCACATGGCCGGTGCGCCGTCGCAGCTCGAACTGTTTGATTACAAGCCCGAGCTGGTGAAGTATCACGGAAAGGATTGCCCGGCCGAGTTTTTGGAAGGGAAGAAATTTGCATTCATTCAGGGCGTTCCCAAAATGCTCGGGCCACAGGGGAAATTTGCTCAGTACGGCCAATCCGGAGCCTGGCTTTCCGACTACCTGCCTTACCTGCAGACGGTCGCCGACGAGCTTACTTTCCTGAAAGCGATGCATACCGACCAGTTCAACCACGCCCCCGCGCAGCTCCTCCTGCATACGGGCAGCCCGCGCCTTGGACGCCCGAGCCTGGGTGCATGGGCTGTGTATGGCCTTGGTTCCGAAAACCGCAATCTGCCGGGCTTCATCGTACTGGCTTCCGGCGGCCGGCAGCCCGACGCGGGCAAAAGTGTGTACGGAAGCGGCTTTCTGCCGTCGGTATACCAGGGTGTGCAGTGCAGAACGGGCGGCGACCCGGTGCTGTACGTGACTGACCCGAACGGTATGAACCGGAACATCCGCAAAAAGACGATCGAGGCGATCAACGAAATTAACCGGCAGACTTATGAAGAGGTGCAGGACCCGGAGATTCTGACGCGGATCAGCCAGTATGAAATGGCCTTCCGGATGCAGATGTCGGTACCGGAGGTGATGGACGTGGCCAGGGAGCCGCAATTTATTCTGGATATGTATGGAGTAAAAGCCGGCGAAGGAAGCTTTGGTATGAACTGCCTGCTCGCCCGGAAACTGATCGAAAATGATGTGCGCTTCGTGCAGCTGTTCGACTGGGGCTGGGACGGACACGGTACCAACGCCACCGACAACGTGGAGGGCGGGTTGCGTTCCAAATGCCAGATTTCCGACAAGCCGATCGCAGCGTTGATCAAAGACTTGAAAATGCGCGGGTTACTGGAAGAGACGCTGGTCGTATTCGGGGCGGAATTTGGCCGGACACCGATGCAGGAGAACCGTAACGGGGTAGTAATGCCCTATATGGGCCGCGACCACCACCTTGAAGCCTACACCATGTGGATGGCCGGTGGAGGGGTGAAGCAGGGATACAGCCACGGCGAGACCGACGAGCTGGGTTACTACGGCGTGAAAGACCGCGTCCATGTCCACGACTTACAGGCAACAATCCTGCATTTGATGGGTTTTGACCACGAAAAATTCACGTATCCCTTCCAGGGCAGGAATTTCCGGTTGACGGATACCGAAGGCAAAGTCGTGAAGCAGGTAATCGCGTAAATGACAACTTTTCAATAGTAGTATTTAACCCAACTATGGCGCAGGAAATCGTAAAGGCATTCAGGATGCAGCTCAAACCCGGATTTGAAGCAGAATACAAAAAGAGGCACGACGAAATATGGCCCGAACTAAGCCGGCTTTTGAAAGAGGCAGGCATTACGGAATATTACATTTTTCTCGACGAGGCCACACTCGCCCTTTTTGCATTTCAGAAACTGGGAAGTAACGACACTACAGCCAGCCTTCCTGCGCTGCCCATCATGAAAAAATGGTGGGATCACATGGCCGATATTATGGAAGTAAATCCCGACAATTCGCCGGTGGCCATTTCCTGCCCGGAAGTTTTCAGGCTCTGATGTATTGATTTTTTTTTGAATAATCCTAATCCCAAAATATTGATTTCCGGTATGCTCATTCCTCTTCTTCAGGCCTCGCCCTGGGCACTTTTTATCGGGCGGTTCCATCCTGTACTCGTGCATTTACCCATCGGTTTTTTATTGATTGCAGCGCTTATCGAGATCGGTCGCAGGACCGGAAGGATTGCGGTGAGTGAATCTACGGTGGTTTTTGTGCTGTTCTGGTCGGCTGTGAGCGCCACCTTTGCCTGCATTGCGGGCTATTTGTTGTCATTAGGCGGCGGGTATGACGAGGATTTGCTGGGCGCGCATATGTGGAAAGGCATCGGCGTGGCGGTATTCGCCTGGGTTGCGTGGCTCGTCAAATCGGACAGGATAGCAGGGAAGGTTTCGTTCGGGAAAGCAATTTACCTGCCTGCATTCGCGGTGGCGGTGCTGTTGACTATGACAGCAGGCCACGACGGCGGCTCACTGACCCACGGAGACGGCTACCTCACCCAATATACGCCCGAGCCATTCCGAAGCCTTGCCGGCATGGAGCCTATGGAAGAGAAGACAAAGGAGATCAAACCGATCACGGATGTGCAGCAGGCGGTGGTTTACAAGGATATCGTGCAGCCGATTCTGGAAGCGCGCTGTACGCAATGTCACAATGCAAGCAAGAAAAAGGGCGATTTGCGCATGGACGAGCTTGCATTGCTTATGAAAGGCGGAGAAAACGGCCCGGCGCTGGTTGCAGGTAAAGGAGCGGAAAGTGATATGATCAAACGCTGTCTGCTCGACGAGAACGACGACAACCATATGCCTCCCAAAGGCAAACCGCAGCTAAGTACGGAGCAGATCGCATTGCTCTCCTGGTGGATCGACCAAGGGGCGCCGGCAGACAAAAAAGTGTCGGAACTGACGGTTCCTGAGCAGGTTAAACCGGCGTTGGCGTCGCTCGGCGGCGGCTCGGCGAAAGGCGGTGCAAGCGGGGCGAAACAAAAGGAATCGGCGATTGCGACACTGAAAGTATCGCCGGCTAAAGAGGCTGATATTCAGGCGTTGCGCAAGGCGGGATTGATCGTCAATACATTATCGCAGGATCAGAACCTGCTGGAAGTGAGTGCTGTGAATGCCCCGCAATTCAGCGACAAGGATATTGCATTGCTTTTGCCGGTAGCAGAACAGGTAACCTGGCTGAAACTGGGCGGCACAAAAATCACCGATCCGGGTTTGAAGGAAATTGTGAAATTGAAAAACCTCACCAAGCTTCACCTGGAACATACCGGCATAACAGATCAGGGCATTGCGCAGATCAAAGCACTGCCGCACCTGGAATACCTGAATGTGATCGACACCAAAATCGGCGACGCAGGATTGAAAAATATCGCGGCTATCAAAGGGCTTCGCTCGGTTTATGTCTGGCAATCGGGCGTAACGGATAGCGTGGTGGCCCAAACCGCAAGACAAACCCCCGGTTTGCAGATCGTCAACGGTTTCAGCGAAGCGGAAGTAGCGCAGTTCCTGAGGGCGGGCGACAGTACCGCGGCCACCAAGCCGGTTGCTACGAAAAAATAGT
Source organism: Dyadobacter sp. 50-39 (assembly GCA_001898145.1). Classification (GTDB taxonomy): domain Bacteria; phylum Bacteroidota; class Bacteroidia; order Cytophagales; family Spirosomataceae; genus Dyadobacter. The sequence goes on along the minus strand of MKSR01000019.1, from coordinate 425,144 downwards.
CATGAGTTTGCATCGCCTATTCACTCATTCACTCATTCAAAATTAAAATGAACCGCCGGGATTTCATTAACACCGCCACTGCCATAGGAGCATTGACCTCCTTGGAAGCCATCGCCGAGGCTAACAAAGCCGCGGTGCAGTTTGAAAATAAATTATCATTGAAGGTGCTTGGGACCAACTGGGGATTCCAGGGTACTACCGACCAGTTTTGTGCAGCCGTTAAAAAGGAAGGTTACGACGGCATTGAAATGTGGTGGCAGGGGTCGAAAGACAAGCAAAAGGAGCTTTTTGAAGCATTGAAAAAGCATAATCTCGAAGTCGGGTTCCTGTGCGGCTCCGGGGAGTGGGATTATAAAACCCACTTGAATGCATTCAAATTGCAGATCGACGCGGCAACGACCCAATGGCCTGTGAAGCCGCTTTACATTAATTGCCACAGCGGCCGCGACCATTTTACTTACGAACAGAACGAGGCCTTTATAGACCATACCACCGAGGCCTCGGCTAAAAGCGGTATTCCTATTTACCATGAAACCCACCGCGGACGCATGCTTTTCGCGGCGCATATTGCCCGGAATTTCATCGAGAAAAACCCCGCATTACGGCTGACGCTGGACATTTCGCATTGGTGTAATGTTCATGAAAGCCTTTTACAGGATCAGGAGGAAACCGTTCAGCTCGCACTTTCGCGCGTGGGGCATATTCACTCGCGCGTCGGGCACGAGGAAGGCCCGCAGGTGAACGACCCTCGTGCGCCGGAGTGGGAGGCTGCCGTGAAGGCGCATTTGGCATGGTGGGATAAAGTGGTCGAATACAAGGTTAAAAGCGGTGAAACCCTCACTGTGCTAACCGAGTTCGGGCCACCGAATTATCAGCCTACTGTACCATTTACGCATCAGCCGCTCTCGGATCAGTGGGGAATCAATGTGCATATGATGCATTTGTTAAGAAAGCGGTATTTGAAATAAAACACTACTGAAAGGCTGGACTTGCACGTCCATTTTTCTCTAACTTGCAGTGTTTTAAATCAACGACTCTATGAAAAACACACACTTCCTGCTGGCCCGGGAAGAATCCGAAGTGCGTAAAACGTTCCTGGGCGCATTTGTGGCCCATATTGACGGGGCCAAAGCAGCCTCCATCAAAGATTTCCACGAGGCGATCGCCGCCGCCATGCATTTCCCCGACTATTCCGGCAAAAACCTCGACGCGCTCGACGAAATGCTCAACGATCTCGAATGGATCGCTGAAAAGAAGGTGATTATCTACATCGCTAATTCAGGCGAGTGGCTTTCAAGGGAAAAATCCGAAGAGAAACTTCTGACCGTCATCGACATTTTCGACGCTACCGCCGAAGACTGGAAATGGCTCGACGAGGAAGAGGAAGGCGTGGCGAAAAAGGAACTGCAAATCGTTTTCCAGGACTCGCCCCGCATCCGTACATTGCTAGAAGATCAGGAAATTCCATTCGATACGCTCGATTGAACGACGTTCGTTATCGCGACGTGCGGAAAATAGATTAGATGTAGTCATGCGTGGTCAGGTATAGTCATGAGCCGACAATAGGAGAAGAGATTTCAGTAACTATTCATGACCATTCCTGACAACTTATGACCATTCCTGACCATACTTGACAATATCCCTTCGCCACTGAACATACCCCATGACGGCCAGTACCAGGAACACCGCGTACAAAATGGCCGTCAAATGCAGGTCTTTGTAAAAATACACGACCACATATGCCGCGTCCGCGACGATCCAGATGATCCAGTTTTCGAGGTATTTGCGGGCCATCATCCATTGGCCGATCAGGCTGGCGATTGTCAGCGCCGAATCGGCGTAGGTAAGGCTGGCGTCGGTGAACTTGCCGAGTAAGAAGCCCCAGGAGAGGGTTATTACGATAAAAATCAATCCGAAAACGGGGTAGAGTTTCCCGGGTGTGCGGGTAACGCGCAGGGCGTCGTGGTTTTGCCCGCCGAATTTCCACATCCACCAGCCATAAATGCTGGTCAGGAAGTAATATCCCTGTAATCCCATATCGGCATACAACCTCACCTGCCAGAAAACCACCCCGTAAAGCACCGCATTAATGATCCCGAAAAACCATCCGAGCACGTTCTGGCGTGTGTTGAGGTAAACGCAGATAGCGCCGGTGATGAAGCCCAGGATTTCGAGTATCGTGGTGGGGAGGCCTGCGAGGGAAATGGGTTGGTTGAGCCAGTCGGACATGAGGGAACAATGGTGTGAAAGGTAAAAATAAAATGATATTCCGGATTTCCGCGATGGGGCATTTCCGGCTATTTTTGTAATTGGAACAGCGTAGCAACAAAACTGGTACGACTGTTGTTATAAATTCTGGCCGGTCGGGAAACTCCCCGAAACGGCTTTTTGCGTTACATTTCACTGCGGCCGCGGCTGCACAGCATAGGATATAATTGGAAGTTAAAGACTTATTGACATTATACGGAGGCGACAGCTACCTGGACGTGCTGAGCACGCAGATCGCCTCCAGAGACGCGGAGGCAGCGCACGTTCAAATCAAGGGGTTGGTAGGAAGCCTCGATGCGGTCATTGCTGCGGCCGTACAGCATAAGAAGAAAACCCTGGCATTGTACATTCTCAGTGATCGTGAGGAGGCGGCCTATTTTCAGAATGACCTGCAAAATCTGCTGGGAGCAACCGAGGTGCTTTTTTATCCTACCTCCTACAAAAGGCCTTACCATTATGAGGAGGTGGATAATGCCAATGTGCTCATGCGCGGAGAGATCCTGAACAAGCTCAGCGCGAGTCGCAGCACGCCGGTCCAGATCGTGACTTACCCGGAAGCATTGTTTGAGAAAGTGATTAACAAGCGATCGCTGAAAGCGAATACATTTTCTGTCAAGGTAGGTGAAAAGCTGGATCCTGCGTTCCTGACGGAGTTCCTGAACAGCTATGGTTTCGAAATCACCGACTTCGTCTTCGAAGCGGGGCAGTTTTCGGTGCGTGGGGGTATCCTCGATGTTTTTTCTTTTGCCAACGAGCATCCGTTCCGTATCGAGCTTTTCGGGGATGAGGTGGAGAGTATCCGCTCGTTTGACCCGGATACGCAGCTTTCTATCGAGAGCGCGAAGCAGATCAATATCGTGCCCGACATTCAGCAAAAGCTCTCGCACGAAACGCGTGATTCTTTCCTCAGCTTTTTTACCGATGAAACCGCAATCTGGTTCAAAGACGCGGAGCTGACATTGGAAATGATTGAGAAATGTTTTGAAAGGGCTGAAAAAGCGCTGGAAGAAGTGACGGGCGGCGGAGTACAGATCGTATCGAACCCGCAGGAGCTTTTTGAAACACGGCGCGGGTTTCTGAACCAGGTGAAGAAATTTAAGACCGTCGAATTTGGCAAGAAGTCTTATTTCAAAACCGAAATGAAGCTGCCCTATTCTTCGAAACCCCAGCCTTCATTTAATAAGGATTTCAAAAGGCTTTTGGATGATTTGTCTGACAATCAGAACAAAGGCTACGTCAATATCATCGTCGCCGAGCAGCCCAAGCAGCTCGACCGCCTGGAAAGGATTTTCGAAGACCTTGATCCGTTCGTGAAGTTCCGGCCAATGCACATTTCGCTCCGGGAAGGCTTTGTAGACGACAATATGAAAGTGGCTTGCTACACCGATCACCAGATTTTCGCCCGTTTTCATAAATACCGTTTGAAGGAAAAATTCAGCAAATCGAAGGCCATGACCTTGAAAGAGCTGAAATCCCTGCAGGTAGGCGACTTCGTAACGCACGTCGATTACGGGATCGGCCGGTTTGCCGGCATGGAACGGAAGGACGTGAATGGCAAGGAGCAGGAAGCCGTGCGCCTCATTTACCGCGACAACGATTTGCTGTATGTGAGCGTGCATAACCTCCACAAAATCGCCAAATATACCGGCAAGGAAGGCACGCCGCCCGCGATGAGCAAGCTGGGCTCCGGTGAATGGGAGGCTAAAAAGTCGAAGGTCAAAAAGCAGCTGAAAGATATTGCGCATGAGCTGATTGCGCTGTATGCCAAACGCCGGCAGGCGCCGGGTTTCCCGTTTTCGAAGGACAATTACCTGCAAGTGGAGCTCGAATCTTCCTTTATATATGAAGACACCCCCGACCAGGCCACGGCAACCGCCAATGTGAAGGACGATATGGAGAAAGGCCACCCGATGGACAGGTTGGTATGCGGCGATGTGGGCTTTGGTAAAACTGAAATCGCTATCCGCGCGGCTTTCAAGGCCGTTTGCGACAGTAAGCAAGTGGCGGTACTGGTACCTACTACCATCCTGGCTATGCAGCATTTCAAGACATTCAGCGAGCGCCTGGCCGATTTCCCGGCGCGGGTGGGTTATATCAACCGTTTCAAGTCAACCAAAGAAATCAAGGAAACACTGAAACAGGCCGAAGAAGGCAAAATCGATATTCTGATCGGTACCCACCGTATTTTGAATAAAGATGTGAAATTCAAGGACCTTGGTTTGCTGATAGTAGACGAAGAACAGAAGTTTGGGGTAAAAGCCAAAGACCGCCTGAAAGAAATGCGCGTGAATGTGGACGTGCTCACACTGACTGCCACTCCGATCCCGCGTACATTGCATTTCTCACTCATGGGCGCGCGCGACCTTTCTGTGATTGCGACCCCACCACCGAACCGCCAACCGGTTACCACGGAGGTACATACATTCAGTGAAGAGTTTATCCGCGATGCCATCAGTTTCGAGGTGCAGCGCGGCGGGCAGGTTTTCTTTGTCCACAACCGCGTAAATGATATCGAATCCATTGCCAATATCATCCTCCGCCTCGTGCCCGACGTGCGCATAGGCGTGGCGCACGGGCAGATGGACGGCGATAAGCTGGAAAAAGTGATGATGAACTTCATCGACGGCGAGTACGACGTGCTTGTTTCGACGAATATCATCGAGTCCGGGATTGACATTGCCAATGCGAATACGATTATCATCAATTCCGCACATATGTTCGGGCTATCGGACCTGCACCAGATGCGTGGCCGAGTGGGGCGTTCGAACCGGAAAGCTTTCTGCTACCTGCTTACGCCATCGGTATCCACGTTGGCGAGCGATTCTCGAAAACGTTTACAGACGTTGGAAGAGTTTTCCGACCTGGGCGACGGTTTCAAAGTGGCCATGCGCGACCTCGACATTCGCGGTGCGGGCAATCTGTTAGGCGCCGAGCAGAGTGGTTTCGTGAATGACCTGGGATATGAACTATACCACAAAATGCTCGACGAGGCCGTTCAGGAGTTGAAAAGCAATGAATTCAAGGACCTGTTCGAAGGGATGTTCAGCTTGCCGAAAAACCTGGTGCCGGACACGCAGATCGAGACTGATTTCGCGACATTGATACCGGACGATTATGTTAAAAATATTTCGGAGAGGCTGTCGTTATATACCCGCCTCGATAATATTGCGACAGAGGATGAACTGGGTAAGTTTGAGAAGGAAATCCTCGACCGTTTCGGTCCGGTGCCGCATGAAGTGCAGGATCTTTTGAAAACGGTCCGTTTGCGCTGGGAAGCAGAGGCTTTGCAGTTTGAAAAACTGACTTTGAAAAGCAATACGATGAAAGGCTACTTCGTTACTTCGCAGAATGACGAATTCTTTCAATCGGCGAAGTTCGGGCAGGTGATCGATTACATTAAAAAGCACCCGAAACAAATTTCGCTTAAAGATCAGAAAGGCAAGCTGATACTGATTTGCGAGGACATTAAGAGCATTGATCAGGCACGCCAGGTACTCATGGAAATGACCCGCTAGCAAAACGGGCGCCTTTACCTGATAATTGATTTTTAAAAATAATATCGATTGATTTCATACATTTGCGGTTTCGCATACTATAAAATACCAAACACTTAAGTCACTTTAAAGCAATGATTTGCATGCAAAAGATGGGTACCCGGTCGATCGCGCTGATTCTGATTGTGTTATTAGCGGCAACTGCGTGTAGTAAAAAGAAGCCAACCAGCTTGAAACCTGGCAAGACCAGTTCCAAAACAGGCTTGGCTTACAATGGCAAAGACGGGTTTGAAGTAAAGCAATACAAAGCTTTGCCTGCCGGTCCTGACCTTGTCTACATTGAAGGTGGCCGTTTTACGATGGGTTCGCTGGAAGAGGATGTGATGACACGCCGGGATAATCCGAAACGGACGGTCAGTATCCAGTCGTTTTACATGGACCAGACGGAAGTGGCCAACGTTCACTACCTCGAATACCTGAATGCGATCCAGAAAGATTCTTCGGAAGAGTTTTACAGCAAAGCACTTCCTGATACAAGTGTTTGGTATAACGAACTGTCATTCAATGACTCTTACGTAACTATGTACCTTCGCCACCCTGGCTTCCGCTTGTATCCTGTGGTAGGTGTATCCTGGGTTCAGGCTAATGATTACTGTGCGTGGCGTACCGCTGCTGTGAGCCAGGCCAACAATCAGAAAGGTGCTGCCGCCGCAGCAGGAGGTAAAAAGAAAAAGGGATTCTCGTTCGGCAAGAAGAAGAAAGCAGAAGCCGAAGCAGTTGCTGCTACTGACGCACCTGCACCACAGCTGCGCATCGAGAGCGGCTACGTAATGCCTCCATACCGACTTCCGACAGAAGCTGAGTTTGAATATGCAGCAATGGCGATGATCGGAACACAATATTCAGACGAGAACCAGGCGAATTCAAGAATCTATCCATGGGATGGTTCTACTATGCGCCAGCCTCGGGGCCGCAAGCAGGGAACAATGCTCGCTAACTTCAAACGTGGTCCTGGTGACTACGCAGGTATCGCAGGTAAATCAAACGACGGAGCGATCATTACACAGGAGATCCGGTCGTATCCGGCGAACGACAATGGGCTTTACGACATGGCAGGTAATGTGAGCGAATGGGTATACGACGTTTATCGCCCGCTTTCCAATTCCGATGTTAATGACCTGAACTCATTCCGTCGCGACGGCTATCAGGATGAAGCCAAAAACTACGATACCAAGAACAGCAACTCGATGGTGGACGATAAGCTTCGGGTTTACAAAGGTGGTTCATGGGCTGACGTAGCTTACTGGTTGTCGCCAGGTACACGCCGTTACATGGATCAGGATTCTGCTACTGCGATGGTAGGCTTCCGTTGCGCGATGATCGCAACCGGAACACATAAAGAGTAAGATCAAATAATACTAATAGAAGCCGCCATTCGAAAGAATGGCGGCTTTTTCATTTTAATGCTGCGCCAATGCGATGGTCAGGATGTGAAAACGACGGCATCCGGTAGCAAGAAGCGTTCTGGCGCATTCTTCCAATGTGGCACCGGTGGTCAGTACGTCATCAATGAGGATGACGCTTTCGGGGCAAAAGCCTTGTTTGACCGCGAACACGCCATGGACATTGTCCCTTCTCTCCATTTTGGTTTTGCCGGTTTGAGTAGCCGTATACCGGACCCTTTCCAGCATTGTTCCGGACCATGGAATATTTGTCGCCCGTGAAAATCCTTCGGCCAGCAGATCGCTCTGATTATATCCCCGCTGCTTTCGCTTTTTGGGATGAAGCGGGATGCTGAGGATGATTTCGGCAACGGGTAACCGCCCCGACGCATTCAACTCCTGACCGAACATTTCTCCCAGCAATATTCCCAGCTCCTTGTTTCCCTTGTATTTCAATGCGTGCAGCAGCTTTTGCACCTTACTTCTTTTTGTAAAAAGCAAAAATGAATGCACGGAAAGCACCTCAGGAAGGTTGACGAACTTGAATTGGAGCGATTCGCTGTGAAGGCCATCTGGACCGACGCGTGGCAGCGTAATGCGGCAAAGTGTGCACATTGCGACTTCGTTGCCTTGCAGCACCCGGTCGCAGGCTTCGCAGCAACGCGGAAACAGCAGGTCGGCGAAATCACGGAGGAGTTGTTTCAGGTTCATTTTTGTGTGTTGTAATGAGTGAATTTCAAGCTGTGTGAATACCTTTGCACGACATCAAACCATCGCCGCCGCTCATGACAACGCTGATCTTAAATGCCCAGGTCGTAAATGAAAACCAGGTTCAGTATTTAGACGTAATAATTGAAAATGGTCACATTAAAAAAATCGAACGGGATTTGCAGCATGTGCAAGCGGACAGGGTGATTGATGCAAAGGGGCTCTTCCTCATGCCCGGGGTCATCGACGACCAGGTGCATTTCCGCGAGCCGGGTCTTACACACAAGGCCAGTATTTACACGGAATCGAAGGCGGCTGTTGCCGGGGGTGTGACGTCATTCATGGAAATGCCGAACACCGTTCCCAATACGCTGACGCAGGAGTTGTTGGAAGACAAATACCAGATCGGTGCAAATACCTCCCTGGCCAACTACTCCTTCTTCATGGGCGCATCGAACGACAATTACGACGAGGTAATGCGCACCGACCCGACTCAGGTTTGCGGTATCAAGATATTCATGGGATCGTCCACGGGTAACATGCTCGTGGACGCGCCGGAGGTGCTCGAAAGGCTATTCGCCAACGCTCCCTGCATTATTGCGACGCATTGTGAAGATGAACCGACCGTGAAGGCCCGCATGGCCTATTTCAAGGAGAAGTATGGCGATAACGTGCCGTATGATATTCATGCTTTGATCAGAAATGAAGAGGCTTGTCTCAAATCGTCCACCTTCGCGAGCTCGCTTGCGCACAAGCACGGCACGCGCCTGCATATCCTGCACATTTCGACTGGCGATGAAGTACATTTGTTTGAAGTCGGGAACCGCAGCAACGGTAAGATCCTGCTGGCAAACGGTCAGCCGAAATTGGTAACGGCCGAGGCATGTGTGCATCACTTATGGTTCGATGCGGAAGATTACCGAAGGCTGGGCAACGACATAAAATGTAACCCGGCGATCAAAGCCCCGCATCATAAGGAACAGATTTTACAAGCCGTGCTGGACAACCGCATTGATGTAATCGCAACAGACCACGCGCCGCATACCATCGAGGAGAAAGCACAGCATTACTGGCAGGCGCCATCAGGCTTGCCATTGGTGCAGCACACATTGAATGTCATGCTAGAATTGAGTAAGGCGGGAAAGATTTCGATCGATCGTGTGGCGGAGAAAATGAGCCATGCCGTAGCGGATCTTTTCGATATTCAGGGCCGCGGTTACATAAGGGAAGGTTACTGGGCGGATTTGATCCTTGTGGACACGAATGCCACCACGCAGGTTGAAAAATCCAATATCTATTCGAAATGCGGCTGGTCGCCGTTTGAAGGCACCGAGTTCCATTCACGCATTACCCACACATTCGTATCTGGGCACCTCGTATATGAGAATGGCCGGTTTGATGAAACGGTAAAAGGAAAGCGGTTAGCTTTTAGCCGCTAGGTAGTTATAGTAATTCCGGATCACATTCAGATCTGCCTCCGTCCAGTCGAGCGTGGGCAGGTCTTCGGGATCCAGCCAGAGGATTTGCTCGTGCTCTGTCAGGATAAAATCGGTGGTATCGACCTTGCAAATGAATGGTACCAGCACGATTTCGCGCCAGCCCTGGTCTTTGGATGTTTCAGGAAGTTTGTCTATGATCTCGACGGCCACGTTAAGTTCTTCCATGATCTCACGGAAGAGGGCTTGTTCGTCAGTTTCGCCTTTTTCAAGCTTTCCCCCGGGGAATTCCCATTGGAGGGGGAAGGACAAAGCCGCGCTTCGCTGCCCGGCGAGTACTTTTCCATCACGTTCAATCACAGCACAGGGCACTCTCACTACCAACTTTTCGGAAACCAGTACTTCGATCATAGGAGGCGGTTACGCTAATTCACCGCAAAAGTACAATTTTCAGGTTTATGTTGTATCTTATTGTTAAAACTTCTTAAAAACTTAACGCTCAGAACAGTTCGCCGGATCGATGGCGCGGCAAAATACCCAGATGCTTGAACGCTTTTTCGGTCACTTCACGTCCACGGGACGTACGTTTGATATAACCTTCCTGGATAAGGAACGGCTCGTACACTTCTTCGATGGTATCCGCTTCCTCGCCACAGGCTGTCGCAATGGTGGATAAGCCAACCGGTCCGCCTTTGAACTTCTGGACAATAGTGCTCAAAATGCGGTTATCCATTTCATCCAGTCCGTTCTGGTCCACATCCAACGCTTGCAATGCCATTTCGGCAATGGCGACGGTAATGCGTCCATTGCCTTTTACCTGGGCAAAATCGCGTGTCCTGCGCAAAAGGTTGTTGGCGATACGGGGAGTCCCCCGGCTGCGGCGTGCAATTTCATAAGCAGCATCCTCTTCCAGAGGTGTTCCCAGGATGGATGCCGAGCGTTTGAGAATGGACGATAGCAGCTGTGCATCATAATATTCCAGCCTCGCATTGATCCCGAACCTCGCGCGCAAAGGGGATGTGAGCATACCGGCGCGTGTGGTAGCGCCAATGAGCGTAAACGGGTTAAGGCCTATCTGAATGCTGCGGGCATTCGGGCCGCTGTCCAGCATGATATCGATCTTATAATCCTCCATGGCGGAGTAAAGGTATTCCTCGACGATAGGATTGAGACGATGGATTTCATCGATGAAAAGGACGTCATGCTCCTGCAAATTGGTGAGCAGGCCGGCCAGGTCGCTGGGTTTGTCCAGCACAGGGCCAGACGTGATTTTGATCCCTGACCCGAGCTCATTGGCAATGATATTCGACAATGTGGTTTTACCCAAACCCGGAGGGCCGTGCAGCAGCACGTGGTCGAGCGCATCGCCGCGCTGCCGGGCAGCCTGCACGAATATTCTCAGGTTTTCAAGAATCTTGTCCTGTCCGGTAAAATCCTCGAAAGACAGCGGCCGCAAAGCGCGCTCGATGTCTTTGTCGGTATTTGAAAGGTTGTCTTTATCTCCGGACAGATAATCCTGGCGCATAGTCGGTTGAACAAATAGTGAAAACCAGCCGTCCGGTTCAATGGCGGCTGGTTTGATATTATTTAATCAAAAATAATTGTTTTAATCTGCAAAAGGAAAGCCTAGCGGATCACCATCACCGAGCCGCGCTTGGTAATCGGTGCGCGTTCGGGATAATAGAGCGCCTCGTAGGAAATAATATAAGGATAACTTCCGGGCTGTACTTTGAGTCCTTTGTAAGTCCCGTCCCAACGTGCTTCGATATTGGTAGTTGCGAAAATCACTTCGCCCCAGCGGTTGTAAATACGCATAGAGAAGTTGGTATAGTAGGCTCCGAATATTTCGAGAATCTCATTGTGCCCTTCCCCGTCCGGTGTAAATGCATCAGGAATAAAGAACCGCGGCTCGCATTTGTCGGTTACCTCGGTGGTTTGCTCGGTTACGCAGCCCTCCTTGTTAGTCGCCCGAACGGTATATTTCCCTTCCTGGTTCACGGTAATGGTCTGCGTTGTCGCTCCCGAATGTGGCCAGAGATATTCGTAAGGCTCTCGTCCATTGGCATCGAGTATGACAGATTGCCCGTCCGGTATACAGATGAAATTTTCCGGAGCCAGCCCAAGAATCGGGGAGGGCAGTTCGCCAACCTTGAGCGTATCCGAATTGTAGCAGTCGTTACGGTCTTTCACCACCACGGTATATTGGCCGGGCTGGGCGATGGTCACTTCGCGGGTATCTTCGCCGGTGCTCCATTTGTACTCGATCCAGCGGTCACTTTGTACACGAAGGACAATCGAGCTGTCTCGGCATAATGTGGTATCCGGGCCAATGGAGAATGCAGGCGGTTTGCGCAATGTGATTTCAATGGTATCTGCGGCATAGCAATCGCCCTGGGGGCCGTTGAATGCAATGGCAATGTAACGGCCCGAGGAAGTGGCGTTATAAGTGCGGCCGCGGCCTACGACCCGCCCGCGGTTAACCCACGCGTATACTTCCGCATTCACTTTCATATCCAAAGGCACGTAGGCGCCGCAGGTATCTTTGTCCGGCCCCAGATCGATGTTGGAAGGTGTTTCATAAATGGTAACCTCCTGTACAATCGTCGTATCCGTGCATTTGTTGGTAGCCCGCATGGCAACCATGTAGGTACCGGGCTTGGTGTATGTGTAGGTGGCTTGCTGCTGCTTTGAAGGTGCGGTAAACTGCCCGTTCCCCAGGAAATCCCACGAGTAACTATCCTCGATCGGGTCGCACATGGGACTGGCCTGAAAGGTTGTGGGTTCGTTCGTACAAAACCCATTGGCCTCGAATCCTGGCCCCTGCGATTCCTGCGTGAAGTCCTGAACCATATTAGGCAGACCCAACTGGCTTTTTTTTCCTCCCAGATTGACCCCATCCCGCTCATAATCGACCCCCGTCAGGGAATTCCCTTCCGGCTCGCCGATTACCGCCAGATATTCGCTCCCCTCAATGGCCATGTAAATGCGCCCGTCGGGACCGAACTGCAATGCCCCGAATTTCTGCGTGGCGGAACTGTCGATGGTGATGGCTGTTTCCGTGACGAGACTATCGGGTAATGTGAGGTCGTATTGTTTCAAATAGGACTTCGTACCGTTTTCACCCTGGAATGAAACGTACATCTTTTCGCCGGTCGGCGAGAACTCGATCCCATACGCAATCGGTGGTGCGGGGCCGAGGTCCATCGTTTTTTTGTAGGTCAATGTGCCCGTCGAATCGTTGAAACTGAACAATTCCACATAGTTGCGGGCGGGTCCCGGGATCACCACGGCCAGCTGGCGTTCGCCTGTGGTACTATCGGGTGCTGAGAATTTCATGTAACCCTCGGCCTTGTTGGTGCTATCGTGCGCCATACCCAATTCGGGGGCCGCTACTTCCACCAGTCCGCCTGTGGTGGCATGAAAAATGCGGAATTTATTGGTGCCGTAATCGTGAGAAACTACCCAATAAGTGCTGTCGCGGTCGTTACGTACGGATGCGATGCGCTCCGTGGTGGGCGTTTGAAGCGTCGTATTTTGTTCGATAATCTGGCCCAATCCATTGTTGCGGCGCATATCCACCACGCTTACCGTCAGGAGCTTTTCACCATTGATATCCGACGTCGTGAATACATTATATAAGTACTCACATCCGCGGCAAGTAGGCTGCGGTACTATCAGCACGGATTGCGTGGAGTTGGGACTACCCTTCATGGGCGCGCACGCCCCGAAAGTACACGTCATCTCGTCCCCATTCTTGTTCCATATCTTAATACCATCCGAATAAAACAGCAGCTGACCTTTCGAGTTGGCAATGGAAGAGGTTCCTTCGGGCGTATTCAGCTTTCCATCAGTCAACGGAGTTGGAGGCGTATTGGAAAAATCGAGGCCCGCATTGCCGCCGAAGTACCATTTTGATCCTTCCTGGGCCTGGGGCTCCATACAGATTTTGACATTGATCCGGTTCTGGATTTTGCAGCCGTTAGGCATAATCACTTCCACAGAATAACATCCTGAGCTGTCGACTTTTAACGTCTGGGTGGTGTCGCCCTTGGGGTACCAGATATATTTTGCGCCATCGGGGGCACCGTTGGGATAAGGATCGAGAATGAGCGTGTCGCCTTTGCAGATCGTGGTATCTATTTTCCATTGCTGGAATTCCGGGGGAAGCTCGCCAATCGTTACCGCTTTTGTAACTGTTTCGGTGGCACCGCTTTTTAATGTCCTGACCAGCGTAACGGTGTAGGTGCCGGGCGACATGTAGGAGTGCTGAGGATTACGTCGCGTATCGGTCGCACCGGCTTCACCAAAGCTCCATTGCCATTTGGTGGCGGTGCTGAGCGTATCCCTGAATGAAGTCGAATCGGCCTCGCAATCGGGGTTTTGCATGCATTGTCCTTGTACCAGAAAGGGCGTCTGCGCCATGGCACTTGCACCGACGAGGAGCATGAGCAGGCTAAGGACATAAAAAATTCGGTGGTATCTGTTATAAAATCGCCCCATGTTTCGTTACTTGTTCAAACACCCCTAGCCGTCTCATAGAATATTCAAGTTACCCGACATTACTAACGAAAATAAAATCTTAAAATTTTGTGCGGTAATGTCGTAAAAACCACTCTAATTTGAATATCAGTACGCAATTTGACGATAATTTGTGAATTTAATCAGGTAATTTTTTCGAGCCCGGAAAGGGGCCGTTTTTAGGTAAGCGGCAAGCCAACACATCTATGATCAAGCGTTTACTTCCTCTCTTTCTACTGACACTGCTTTGCCTGAAAGGTTGGAGCCAGGATCCGCAATTTTCGCAGTTCTACGCGAACCCTTTATACCTGAACCCGGCGTTGGCGGGAGGGGCGCTTGCGCCGCGTGCAACGATCAATTACCGCAACCAGTGGCCTTCTTTGTCGGCCAATTTCGTGACTACTTCCATCGGGGCCGATGTGTTCCTGCCTAATTTCAATAGCGGACTGGGTGTACTTGTTACGATGGACAGCCAGGGGCTCGGAAATCTTAAATCGACCGAAGCAGCATTACAATATTCTTATCAGATCCAGTTCAACGAGCTTACTTCGCTGCGTCTGGGCATTCAGGGTGGTTTCGCTTCTCGCACGCTCGACTATTTCGGATTGACATTCGGCGACCAGTACAACAATGGCGGTCTTACCGGCCAGCCTTCGGAAGATCCTTTCGCCAAAGGGGGACCTAATGTATTTTATGCAGATTTCGGTGCGGGTGCTATGCTCTATTCCGACTGGTACTGGGCCGGCGTATCCGCTCATCATTTGAACCGGCCTAACCAGGCATTCTCCGAGCTTACCGAGGCGCGCTTGCCCGTGAAGGCCAGTCTGCAAGCCGGTTTGCGCATCCCATTTGCTGGCTACACGTTTTTGGGGGACGAAATTGACAAGGAAAAGACGATTTCACCTGCCATCATGTACAAAAAGCAAGGCAAATATGACCAGTTCGATGCCGGTATGTACGTGACGATAGAGCCACTGGTGATCGGCGCATGGTACCGCGGGATTCCATTCAAAAAGTACGAGCAGAATATCAATAACCACGAATCACTGATATTCCTGGCCGGTTACCGCCAGGATAAATTCTCGATCGGTTACAGTTACGATCTCACCATCTCTACCCTGGGCGCAGGCAGCGGCGGTGCACACGAGATTTCACTTTCCTACGTTTTCGCTCCGCTCGATTCCAAACCGAAGCGTCCGAAAACCCGTAAGCGGCAACTTTCCTGCCCGAAATTCTGAAGGACTTCGAAAAAAATTAGTGCGAACTGGGATAGGGTAAACTTGGTTTGGCAAGGTCTTTTCAAGTGGTTGTCCACTTCAAAAAAGACGTTTTAATATCATGTTTAACTACCGAAACCTTAGTTCATTTTTTACCCTCCTGCTTTTCGTGGTCGCATTGAGCGCCGTAGCGGCGCCTCCCAAGCGTGAATTTTACGAAATCAAAATCTATCATCTAAAGAATGCCGATCAGGAGGTGCGCGTAGAGGCTTTCCTGAAAGACGCATACGTTCCCGCCGCCCACCGCGCCGGCATCAAAAATGTAGGCGTTTTCAAGCCTGTTGCTACCGATACCATGGCTGGAAAGTTGATCTACGTACTTACTCCCATTAAATCGCTTGACCAACTGCTGACTTTGCCCAAAACCTTGGATAAGGATGCAGCCTATGCGTCGGCAGGAAAGGACTACATTGAAGCAAACTACAAGAATCCGCCGTATGCGCGTTTCGAGTCGATTGTGCTGCAAGCCTTCACGGACGCTCCCGTTCTTATGAAGCCTGAGCTTACAGGTCCAAAGAGCGAAAGGGTGTATGAACTGCGTAGTTATGAAGGCCATACCGAGAAGATTTACCAGAACAAGGTGAAGATGTTCAATGCCGGAGGCGAAGTGCCGCTGTTCAAACGCCTCGGGTTCAACGCGGTGTTTTACGGAGAAGTGGTTGTAGGAAGCCACATGCCCAACCTGATGTACATGACTACTTTCGAGAACAAGGCTTCACGCGATGCGCATTGGAAATCCTTTACCGAGGACGCCGAATGGAACAAGCTGAAAGTAAATCCCGAGTATCAGAATAACGTTTCAAAAAACACCAGCTTCTTCTTGTATCCCACCGAATATTCGGATATTTAGCATCTGAAACGGTTCCCAATCATTTTGAAATGATGGACCTGGGCAGGTACCGTTTCGGACTGGCCGGTTCATCATTTTTTGTTTAAAAACCCAACATATGAAAGCCGCTATTTTAAAAAATCTTCATGAGCCGCTGGTGATTGAAGAAACGCAAAAGCCCAATCCCGGCCCGGGAGAAGCGCTTGTCGAAGTAAAAGCTGCGTCGCTCAACCACCGCGATGTTTGGATACAAAAAGGACTTTACCCCCGCATTACGACGCCCATTATTCCGGGTTCTGACGGTGCCGGCATTGTTACAGAAGTGGGCGACGGTGTGGCCAAAAGCTGGATTGGAAAAGAGGTAATCATTAACCCGTCGCAGAACTGGGGTGATAATCCCGATTTTTACGGCGCAGATCACAAAATCCTTGGGCTCCCGGATAACGGCACATTTGCGCAGTATGTGAAAACCGAAGCACGATACCTGGTTGAAAAGCCGGCGCATTTGTCGTTTGAGGAAGCTGCCGCATTGCCGATGGGCGGACTTACTGCCTGGCGCTCGCTCGTGACACGCTGCCGGTTTACAGAAGGAGATCGTGTGCTCGTAACAGGCGCGGGTGGGGGCGTGGCGCTTTTTGCCGTACAGTTTGCCATCGCCGCAGGTGCGGAGGTGTGGGTGACTTCCGGTTCGGACCAGAAATTACAGAAGGCGATCGAAATGGGCGCTAAGGGGGGGATCAATTATAAAAATCCAACCTGGTTCCGCGATTTGCTTGTGAAAGCACGCGGGCCTAAGACGGGTTATTTCAATGTAATTATTGATAGCGCCGGTGGTCCAGGTTTTGCGAAACTGATCGATATCGCTGCGCCGGGCGCCCGCATTTGTTTCTACGGCGGCGGAACGGGCAACATTACCGACATTGTTCCCGCGAAGGTATTTTTCAAACAGCTCAATATTTACGGCAGCACGATGGGGACGGAGCAGGAGTTTGCGGATATGGTGCAATTCGTGGGCGAAAAGCAGATTTCGCCCATTATTGACAAGGTGTTTCCGCTGGAGGAGGCTGAGCAAGCGCTTCGCTACATGGATTCCGGGCAGCAGTTCGGCAAGATTGTGCTTTCTGTCTGACCTTATTTCCTCACTGCCTCGATGGCTGCGCGGACGCTTCCGTGCTCGTCGAGCAATGACTGCGCCTCATCGGGCGAGATATTCAGCTCATCAATGATCATACGCAACGCCCTATTGACCAGTTTTTCGTTGGTGAGCTGCATATCAACCATTTTATTTCCCTTCACTTTGCCGAGGCGGATCATCACCGAAGTCGAGATCATATTCAACGCCAGTTTTTGGGCGGTACCTGATTTCATTCTGGTGCTTCCGGTCAGAAATTCCGGCCCTACCACGATTTCCACCGGATACTCACAAGCTTCGGCTACCGCAGAGCCGTCGTTACACACCACACAGCCTGTCAGTAATCCTGCACTACGAGCCTCGTTGAGGCCACCGATCACATAGGGAGTGCGGCCGGAGGCTGCTATACCTATTAATGTATCGTTTGCATTGGGCTCATACACTGCAAGGTCTTTCCAGGCCTGGTTCCAATCGTCTTCGGCATTTTCCACAGCTCTGCGAATGGCCGTGTCGCCGCCGGCAATAATTCCTACCACCAAATCGAATGGTACACCGAACGTCGGGGGGCACTCCGAGGCATCCACTACACCGAGCCGTCCGCTGGTTCCGGCGCCGATATAGAACAGACGGCCACCCTCCTGCATTCTGGGAACGATTTGCTCTACCAATGCTTCGATCTGCGGAATAGACTTCTGAACGGCGTGGGGCACGGTCTGGTCCTCCTGGTTGATAGAAGTCAGAATATCGTGGACGCTCATTTTTTCGAGGTCATTATAGTTCGAAGACGATTCGGTTGTCAGCATTGCGGTTCGTGTTGTTTGGAATTCAAAATTAAATGTTTTCCGATAACGAAGTTGCACCGGGAAGAAATTTGGTATTTATCATAGATTAATAACAAAAAAAGCTTTGAATGTTTGGAAAATAAAAAGAATGGGTTCTAATTTGTATCACCAAGTCAAAATCAGCGAAATTTCGCTAGACTTAAATGTTCCGCTAAAATGAAACTGACTCTTATCGTCCCGGTCCTACTTATCGTCACGCAATAGCGTGAGTGGGATGATAGCATATAACTGGCACCTCACTCACCCAAACGAGTGGGGTGTTTTTATTTTAAATACAATCATTCACCAATGGCGACAGAATTAAACAGATTTTCGAAGACCCTTACCCAGGAAGTGACCAATCCAGCTGCGCAAGCAATGCTTTACGGGATTGGCTTGAAAGAAGAAGACTTTGTGAAACCCCAGATCGGGATTGCCAGCACAGGTTATGAAGGTAACCCTTGCAATATGCACCTGAACGGTCTGTCGGTGTACGTGAAGCAGGGCGTGACTGCGAACGACATGGTCGGCCTCATCTTCAACACGATCGGTGTTTCGGATGGTATGACCAACGGTAACGACGGAATGCGCTACTCGCTCCCCAGCCGTGACATTATCGCCGATTCCATTGAAACGGTTGTGGCTGCGCAATGGTACGACGGTGTGATTGCAGTGGTGGGTTGCGATAAGAACATGCCGGGAGCCATTATGGCGATGGCGCGTCTCGACCGTCCAGCTATTATGGTGTACGGCGGAACGATCCGTTCAGGACATTATAAAGGACAGAAACTGGACATCGTTTCGGCATTCGAAGCGCTGGGTAAGAAGTTCGCGAACAACATTTCTGACGAAGATTATAAAGGTGTAATTCAAAATTCAATTCCTGGACAGGGCGCTTGCGGTGGGATGTATACTGCTAACACAATGGCGTCGTCTATAGAGGCAATGGGATTGAGCCTGCCATTCAGCAGCTCTTACCCGGCTACGCACGAAGGCAAGCAGGAAGAGTGCAAGAAAATCGGTGCAGCCATGAAGAATCTGCTCGAACTGAACATTACGCCGAAAGACATTATCACTAAAAAGTCGCTCGAAAATGCATTGACGGTGGTCATGGCGCTGGGTGGTTCTACCAATGCGGCATTGCACTACCTGGCGATTGCCCGCGCGGCAGGCATTCCGTTGACATTGGATGACATTCAGGCGATTTCAGACCGCACACCATTCATCGCGGATTTGAAGCCTAGCGGTAAATATTTCATGGAGGATATCCTCGAAATCGGTGGTGTTCCGGCCGTTACCAAATATTTGTATTCGGTAGGTTTGATCCATGGCGATTGCATTACCGTAACCGGTAAAACGGTTGCTGAAAACCTCGCGGAGGCTCCTGATCTGAATTTTGAAACACAGAAAATGGTGTTCCCGATCGAAACGCCTATCAAAAAGACAGGCCACATTCAGGTGCTTTACGGTAACCTGGCTCCTGAGGGCGCGGTTGCGAAGATCACCGGAAAAGAAGGTCTGACGTTCGACGGCGAAGCGAAAGTGTGCGAGCACGAATCGGAGATCATCGATATGCTTGCCAAAGGTGAAATCAAGGCGGGTCATGTGGTCGTAATCCGTAATGCAGGTCCGAAAGGCGGTCCGGGTATGTCGGAAATGCTGAAACCAACCTCTGCCGTAATGGGAGCAGGATTGGGCGACAAGATCGCATTGATCACCGACGGTCGTTTCTCAGGCGGTACACACGGTTTCGTAGTAGGCCACATTACCCCGGAAGCATTCGACGGCGGCCCGATTGCCCTCGTCAAAGATGGCGACCGCATCAGTATCGACGCCAACACCCGCGTACTGACCCTGGACATTTCGGACGAAGAAATGGCGGCCCGCAAAGCAGCCTGGGTACAACCCGCACCAAAGTTTACAAAAGGTATGCTGGGAAGATATATCAGAACCGTGAAGTCGGCCAGCGAAGGCTGCGTGACGGACGAAGCGTAAGTGAAGATTAAGGAAAGGAATTCATCCGACTAAATAATAGAAAGTCATGGGATTTAATGAAAATCAAACTGCAACAATTCAGGGCTCGGAGCCGGTGGTTTCGGTAGCGAAGCCGGAGCTGATTAATGGCTCGCATGCGGTGATCCAGTCGCTGATTGCGGAAGGGGTGAAAACCATTTTCGGCTATCCGGGCGGTGCGATTATGCCGGTTTATGATGCGATCTATGACTATCAGGATCAGGTCAACCACATTCTCGTGCGCCACGAGCAGGGTGCTGCGCACGCAGCGGAAGGTTTTGCGCGCATTACGGGTGAGGTAGGCGTTTGCCTTGTTACCTCAGGTCCGGGAGCAACCAACCTGGTCACCGGTATTGCCGACGCGATCATCGATTCTACGCCGATGGTGTGCATTATCGGTCAGGTAGCTTCGCATTTGCTCGGTACCGATGCGTTCCAGGAAACGGATGTAATGGGGATCACCATTCCGATTACGAAATGGAACTACCAGATCACCAATGCGGATGAGATCCCTGAAATCATTGCAAAAGCATTTTATATAGCCAAATCAGGCCGTCCGGGACCTGTTTTGATCGATATCACGAAGGATGCGCAGCAGAAGCTGATGACGAAGCCTTTCGTACATAAAAAGACGGAGAAGTTGCTGAGCTACCATCCGCGCCTGTCGCCGAAAGAAGAGCAACTGGCTGCGGCTGCAAAGCTGATCAACCAGGCGAAACGCCCGTTCCTGTTCGTTGGCCACGGCGTGCAAATCGCCGGCGCGGAGCAGGAGTTGATCAAATTCATTGAAAAAACGGATATTCCTGCGGCTTCTACATTGCTGGGCCTTTCTTCGATGTCAGTCGACCATCCTAACTATATGGGCTGGCTGGGAATGCACGGGAACTACGGTACCAATGTTCTGACGAACCAATGCGACCTCATTATCGCCGTCGGAATGCGTTTCGACGACCGCGTAACCGGCGATTTGAGCCGTTATGCGAAACAGGCGAAAGTGGTTCACATTGAAATTGATCCAGCGGAGATCGACAAGATCGTGAAAGCGGATGCGCCGGTAGTAGGCGATGCCAAAATTGCATTGGAAATGCTGCTTCCATTGGTGAATGAGAACAATCACGAAGCATGGAAAGCGGAATTCAAGAAGTACGATTTGATCGAAGACGAGAAAATCACGCAGCCGGAACTTGCTCCAACTACGGAGAAAATCAAAATGGCGGAAGTGATCCGTACGCTTTCGGATAAAACCAAAGGCGAAGCGGTGATCGTGGCGGACGTTGGTCAGCACCAGATGATGACTGCCCGTTATTACCAGTTCAAAAAGCCAAGCTCTTTCATTACTTCGGGCGGCCTTGGAACAATGGGTTATGCATTGCCGGCCTCATTCGGGGCGAAAGTGGGTGCGCCGGACCGTGAAGTGGTAGCCATGATCGGCGACGGTTGTTTCCAGATGACCATTCAGGAGCTCGGTACCATTGCGCAAAGCGGTCTGCCCGTGAAAATTATCATTCTGAACAACAACTTCCTCGGGATGGTACGTCAGTGGCAGCAGCTTTTCCATCAGAAACGATATTCGTTCGTGGAGCTGCAAAATCCTGATTTCATCACCATTGCCAAAGGTTTTGGTATTAATGGCCATACCTGCGCGAAACGGGAGGATTTGCATGCGTCGCTGGACACCATGCTGGCTTCCGACAAGCCTTACCTGCTGGAAGTATTGGTAGAGAAAGAAGAAAACGTGTTCCCGATGGTGCCAACGGGTGCCTGCGTAGCCGATATCCGTTTGGAATAATATAAAAGAGGAAGAAATCATGACATCATACACCATTTGTGTTTTCACCGAGAACACGATCGGCATTCTTAACAAGATCACGACCATCTTTACGCGGAGACGGATCAATATCGAAAGCTTAACCGTTTCGGAAACTGAGCGTAAGGGTATTTCCCGCTTCACGATCGTCATCCGTCATGAGTCGCGCGATGCGGTGGAGAAGCTGGTCCGCCAGATCCGTAAGATCATCGAAGTACTCGCCGTTTTCGGGTATCTCAATGAGGACATCGCGTACAATGAGATCGCATTGTTCAAAGTTTCGACGCCGATCGGCGCCAAACCGCTCGATATCGAGACGATTAACAAGACTTACAAGGCTTGGGTCGTATACTGGCACCTCACCTATGTGATCATCCAGAAGACCGGTACCGAAGAAGAGATCTTTGAATTTTTCGACTATATCAAACCGCACGAAATCCTTGAATTCGTTCGCTCGGGGCGTGTGGCGGTGAGCAAATCGCCTCAGACACTGGTAGATTATCTGCCGGAAGCTGAGTGGGAGTATTACCAATAGTCGGTCAACTTTTAGTAGTATTGCTTTTTAATTCGTAGTAAATCAATAATCCAATCAATAATCAATGGCAAAATTAAATTTCGGCGGGGTCGAAGAAGAAGTAGTAACCCGTGAAGAATTTCCACTTGAAAAAGCACGTGAAGTACTTTCTACTGAAACTATCGCTGTAATTGGTTACGGCGTACAAGGCCCAGGCCAAAGCTTGAACATGCGTGACAACGGTTTCAATGTAATCGTTGGTCAGCGTAAAGGTGGTAAGTCTTGGGACAAAGCCGTTGCTGACGGATGGGTGCCAGGCGAAACCCTTTTCGACATCGAAGAGGCGCTTGCAAAAGGAACCATCATTTGCTACTTGCTTTCTGACGCTGCTCAGATCGAACTTTGGCCGACTGTTAAAAAACACCTTACTGCTGGTAAATCACTGTATTTCTCACACGGTTTCGGTGTTACTTATAAAGATCAGACTGGCATTGTTCCTCCTGCTGACGTGGACGTGTACCTCGTTGCTCCAAAAGGATCGGGAACTTCACTGCGCCGCCTGTTCGTAGAAGGAAAAGGCTTGAACTCTTCTTTCGCGGTATTCCAGGATGCTACTGGCAAAGCGCGTGAGAAATGTATCGCAATGGGTATCGGTGTAGGTTCAGGTTACCTGTTCGAAACTGATTTCTACCGCGAAGTAACGTCTGACCTTACCGGCGAGCGTGGTACTTTGATGGGTGCTATCCAGGGTATTTTCGCTGCACAATATGAAGTGCTGCGTTCAAACGGCCACACGCCGTCAGAAGCGTTCAACGAAACTGTTGAAGAGCTTACTCAATCGCTGATGCCATTAGTAGCTGAAAACGGTATGGACTGGATGTACGCTAACTGCTCTACAACTGCCCAGCGCGGTGCTTTGGACTGGTGGAAGCCTTTCCGTGACGCTACCAAGCCTGTTTTCGAGCAGCTTTACAACTCTGTAAAATCAGGCGAGCAAGCTACTATCTCAATCACCCGCAACTCACAACCTGACTACCGCGTGAAGCTGGAAGAAGAACTGGCAGAATTGCGCGAATCAGAAATGTGGCAGGCGGGTTCAACTGTTCGCGGCCTTCGCCCAGAAAGAAACTAATTGTTTCAAAAAATAACCCTTTGCCGTTGACTTAAGTCAACGGCAATAAGATAGAAAATGGAGCTTTGCTGTTTTGCAAAGCTCTTTTCATTGATTGCTATGAGCACTGCCCATCAACTTCCGACTCTCGATAACATCTTCCTCGCTGCCGAACGCCTGCGCGGGGTCATTAACCACACACCAATATTCTTTAATGCACATCTTTCTGAGCAGTATGGGGCCAATATTTACCTCAAACGGGAAGATTTGCAGACGGTCCGTTCCTACAAAATCCGCGGAGCCTACAACAAAATGGCCAGCCTCACGCCCGAAGCCCTCGCAGGCGGGGTTGTGTGTGCGAGCGCGGGCAACCACGCGCAGGGCGTAGCGTACGCGTGCCGGAAAATGCAGGTAAAAGGGGCGATTTTCATGCCAACCACCACGCCGGCGCAGAAAGTGAAGCAGGTAAGGCTGTTCGGTCAGGAATGGATTGAAATCCATTTGGTTGGCGACACTTATGATGATGCTTACCACGCTTCGATGGCTTACCGCGACAGTACGAACGCCGTTTTTGTGCACCCATTCGATGATTTGCAGGTGATCGAAGGCCAGGGAACCGTGGGTCTGGAAATCTTTAAAGATGCCGATTTCAAAATAGATTACTTGCTGATGGCCATTGGAGGCGGCGGATTAGCGTCGGGCATTTCCACCGTTTTTAAACAACTTTCCCCCAAAACCCAGCTCATAGGCGTAGAACCGGAAGGCTCGCCTACCATGCATAAATCCATTCAGGAAGGGCATGTGGTGACGTTGGATAACATTGACAAGTTCGTAGACGGCGCGGCTGTGAAGCGCGCTGGCGACATTACTTTCGACATTTGCAGCAAAAGTTTAAATCAAATCCTGCTCGTACCAGAAGGCAAAGTATGTTCTTCGATCTTGCAGTTATATAATGAAGAAGCCATTGTCGCCGAGCCTGCGGGCGCATTGACCGTCGCTGCATTGGATTTGATCAAGGAAGACATTAAGGGTAAAAACGTGGTCGTGCTGATCAGCGGCGGCAATAACGACATTACCCGCACCGAAGAAATCAAAGAGCGCTCACTCCTCTATGAAGGCTTAAAACATTACTTCATTATCCGCTTCCCGCAGCGCTCCGGCGCATTCCGGGAGTTTCTAAATGTCCTCGGCCCGAACGACGACATCGCGCGTTTCGAGTATGTGAAGAAGACCAACCGCGAACAGGGCCCTGCATTGGTCGGTATTGAATTGAAAAGCCGGGAAGATTTTGCACCGCTCATCGAGCGGATGGATGCTAATCGGGTAGTTTATGAGTATCTGAATGACCAGCCGGATTTGTTTCAGTTTATGGTTTAGCTGTCAGTCGTTATAGCTGTTTGATGTGAGCGGGCAATGAAGTAATATTGTACATACACAAGATGTAGCACTATGGTACAGGATAAGCAAGAAGTTCACGACATTATAAAGAGTCACCAATCCTCCATCCAGCGCTTCGGTGCGGAGCGGCTTGGAATTTTTGGCTCTTTCGTCCGTGGCGAACAGAAGGAGGGCAGCGATGTAGACATCGTTGTAGAATTTGAAGAGGGAAAAAAGACATTTCGTAACTATCTGAATCTGGCGGAATACCTGGAAGCCCTGCTAAACCGTAAAGTAGAGCTGGTTACGTGGGAATCTCTCGCATCTTTTGTTCAGCGAAATGTGAAAGAAGAAATCGAATATGTCTCCTTTGCTGATTGACTTTCTGCGGCACATCGAATCCGAATTGCGCTATGTTGAGGACAAAACTGCCAATCTGGATTATGACGACTTTGTCGGTGACGAAACATTATCAAAAGCCATCGTCAGAAGTTTTGAGATCATCGGTGAGGCTTGCAAACGCATCCCGGACGAGATCCGAACGAAATATCCCTTGTTCGATTGGAAAGGTTTTGCCGGACTGCGAGACAGAATGATCCATCACTACTGGGGAATCGATTATCAAATCTTGTGGGACGCGATCAAAAATGAAGTCCCGTTCAACCGCATCTGGATTTCTCTTATTATCGAAAGAGAGCAGTAGCTCTCTTATTTATCATGCTCCGCGTACCGTCCGACATCAGCTCCCAGGAATTTGAGTCCCTAAAAATTCAGGATATGACCTTCGTGGCCTATCGGAACGAGGTATATCCTTCCAAATACGACGTGTTTTTCGAAGAGCATGCGGTGATTGTAGTGCTGGAAGGGGAGAAGAAATTTACCAGCCCGACGCAGGAGGTGCATGTGGAAAAAGGGGATATTCTGTTTATTCAGCGGGGATTCTACCTGATGTCGGAATCCATTCATGAGGCTTACAAAAGTCTGGTTTTCTTCTTTGACGAAAAACTATTGAAAGAGTTCGTTGGCTTGCATCCCGAGCTTTTCGACGCGCAAAAAGATGCGGAAGCGGTCGAATACCCCATTTTGCTTTTGAAGTCGGATGATAATTTTGAGAAATTCATCCAATCCGTTTTCCCCTACTTCCGATCACGAACGGAGTTGAAGAATCATTTCCTCCGGTTGAAATTCCAGGAACTGCTCCTGCATTTGATGGAGCTGGATAATTCCAGTCAGCTGCGGGGTATTTTATACAGCTTGTATAAAGGTGAAAAGGTCGATCTTTCGTTTTTGATGAACAGCTACTATCTGAAACCGCTGACGTTAAATGAGCTGGCGCGACTTTCCGGCCGCTCGCTATCGGCATTCAAAAGGGATTTTCAGGATGAGTTCAACACTTCACCGGCATTATGGCTGAAAAACAAGCGGCTGGATTATGCGGATTTCCTTTTGAGGAATAGTACGAAGAACGTTTCGGAGATTAGTACGGAAATCGGCTACGAAAGCGTTTCGCATTTTATAAAGACTTACAAAGAGAAATACGGGACGACGCCTAAGCGGCAAGGGTAATGTGGCTGTGCTAATGGAGTTAAATCGCTATATTTGTTTACACTAAAAGCAGAATCAGCAGATGGAAGCAATACATGTTTATCCGACCAAAGATCAGGAAGAAGCAGTAATTGCTTTTTTGGAAGCGATGCAAGTGCAATTTGACAAACACGAAGAGCTACCCGAATATGTGCTGAAGGGGATTGAGACCGGGCGGGAGGAGATTCGGGAAGGTCTTTACATGACATTGGAAGAATTTATAAACAGAAAACGGCCTGGTGACTTATGAGGTGATCTTGGCGCCTAAGGCGGTCGAGACATTCGATGCCATTTATGACCAAATTGCATTAAGATTTGGAATAAATGTTGCGAAGCAATTCAATCGAAGGGTAATTCACATCCTACACACGATAAGTCTCACTCCTTTCATCTTCAAAGCCACCCGCCAAAATTCAAACGTTCGGAAAGGGTTGATTCACAAGAACTGCTCATTTTTCTACGAAATAGTAGGTGATCAAATACACGTACTTTTCTTTTGGGACAACAGACAAGATCCACTGGAGCCTGAGTCATTGGGATAAAGATTTCCGCTCAAACTGCTTCCCCAAACCAAAATCACTATTTTTTGACCCATTACCGTTATACATATTCGTTTAAATATGCGGTAATTTGTAATGTCGGTTATCCTTCTGAGAAAGGCGTTGATTATCAGCTCTTTCTTTGAAGCCTGAACGACGAGGCGAAATTCTAATTTTAATCAAAATGAGTAATCAAGCGAGTACCCTTTTCGACAAAGTGTGGGATGCCCACGTTGTCCGTAAAATCGAGGACGGGCCAGATGTTTTCTTCATCGACCGTCACTTTATCCACGAAGTAACAAGCCCTGTTGCATTCCTGGGTCTCGAAACCAGAGGCATTGGCGTGATGTACCCCGAGCGCACATTCGCAACGGCGGATCACAACACTCCGACGATCAACCAACACCTTCCGGTAGCCGACCCGCTTTCCGCTAACCAGCTGAAAGCCCTCGAATCGAATGCTGCGAAATACGGCATTTCACACTGGGGACTGGGCCATGCTCGTAATGGTATCGTTCACGTGGTTGGACCAGAAAATGGTATCACGCTTCCGGGTATGACCATCGTTTGCGGTGACTCGCACACCTCTACCCACGGTGCATTCGGCGCGATCGCGTTCGGTATCGGTACTTCGGAGGTGGAAATGGTGCTTTCTTCGCAATGCATTATGCAGCCTAAGCCTAAGAAAATGCGTGTAAACGTAAATGGCCAGCTGGGCAAAGGTGTGACGCCGAAAGACGTAACGCTTTATATCATTTCGAAACTGACTACTGCCGGTGCAACGGGTTATTTCGTTGAATATGCGGGAGATGTGTTCGAAAATATGTCAATGGAAGGTCGTATGACGGTCTGCAACATGAGCATCGAAATGGGTGCCCGTGGTGGTATGATCGCTCCCGACGAGACTACATTTGCCTACATCAACGGCCGCGAGCAAGCTCCGAAAGGTGAGAAGTGGGACAAAGCATTGGCTTACTGGAAAACTTTGAAAACAGACGAAGGCGCTGCTTTCGACAAAGAATATAACTTCGATGCAGCCGACATCGAGCCGATGATCACTTATGGTACCAACCCGGGAATGGGGCAGGGTATCACGAAAGCAATCCCTACTTCGGACCAGGTGGAAGGCGGTAAAGCTACTTACGACAAGTCGCTGAATTACATGGGCTTCCACGAGAACGAAAATATGCTCGGAAAGCAAATCGACTACGTTTTCATCGGTAGCTGTACCAATGGCCGCATCGAGGACTTCCGTGCATTCGCGTCGATCGTGAAAGGCCGTAAAAAGGCTGATAATGTAACGGCGTGGATCGTTCCGGGCTCGCACATCGTGGAAGCGCAAATTAAAGAAGAAGGTATCCTGGATATTCTGACTGACGCTGGTTTCGAGCTTCGTCAGCCTGGATGCTCGGCTTGTCTGGCAATGAACGACGACAAGATCCCTGCCGGCAAATATGCAGTAAGTACCTCTAACCGTAACTTCGAAGGTCGCCAGGGCCCAGGCGCACGTACATTGCTCGCCAGCCCGCTTGTAGCAGCTGCGGCAGCAGTAACGGGCGTGGTTACGGATCCGCGGACGTTGCTTTGATGTACTTCGGCTGTCGGCCATCGGCAGTCGAACTTTTAATCTTGCACACTATCATGAGGGATTTCAGAAAGTATGGGGTTTGGGAACAAAGCCATAAGCTGGTTCTAGAACTTTACAGATTAACCAAGGAGTTTCCCACAGAAGAGAAGTTTGGCCTTGTTTCTCAGATACGCCGGGCAGTAGTTTCTGTTCCAACGAATATCTGCGAGGGTTGCGGGAAAACTAGTGAAAGGGATTTTGCCAGATTTCTGGGGATTTCTTTTGGTTCTTGTCAAGAAGTGGAATATCTGACCTTGCTATCAAAAGACCTGGGATTTCTGGATGTTCTTTCATACGATTTAGTCCAGTCGGAAATCACCTCAATCAAGAAGCAACTGTATCATTTGATTAAAAAACTAAACGCTGAAAGTTAAGGAAAAGGCTAGGCGAAAAGCCGACAGCCAACAGCCGAAAGCCGACAGCCAATAAAAACAATGGCTTACGATAAATTCACCATACTGAAAAGCTCGGCAGTGCCTTTGCCGATCGAAAACGTCGATACCGACCAGATCATCCCTGCGCGCTTCCTGAAAGCGACCAAACGCGAAGGATTTGGCGACAACCTCTTCCGCGACTGGCGCTATAATGGCGACGACACCCCGAAGCAGGATTTCGTACTGAACAATCCGATTTACTCCGGCAAAATCCTTGTGGGAGGCCACAACTTTGGTAGCGGTTCCAGCCGCGAGCACGCTGCGTGGGCGATCTACGACTACGGGTTCCGTTGCGTTGTTTCCAGCTTCTTTGCAGATATTTTCAAAGGTAACTCCTTGAACATCGGCATTTTGCCGGTGCAGGTGAGCGCTGAGTTTTTGAATAAAATCTTCGAAGCGATCGAGGCTGATCCTAATGCGGAACTGGAAGTGAACCTGCCTGAGCAGAAAATCACGATCCTTGCAACCGGCGAAAGCGAATCTTTCGACATCAACGGTTATAAAAAACATAACCTGATGAACGGCTTCGATGATATCGATTATCTGCAAGCTATGAAGGGAGAGATCAAGGAATTTGAAGCAGAAAGAATATTTTAACGGCCATCGGCTATCGGCTATCGGCTGTCGGCTTTCGATTATCAGACTTTTGTGATAGCCGAAGTACGACAGCCGACGGCCGACGGCCGATAGTCGACAGCCGCATATGAGTAGTCGCTACATAGAAATAATGGACACGACACTCCGCGATGGTGAACAAACCAGCGGGGTGTCGTTTTCCGCATCAGAAAAACTGACCATCGCCCAGATCCTGTTGCAGGAAGTGAAGGTCGACCGCATTGAAGTAGCCTCGGCACGCGTGTCGGAAGGTGAATTTCAGGCGGTTAAGAAAATCACGGATTGGGCGGGTGCGAATGGTTTTCTGGATAAAATAGAAGTACTCACGTTCGTCGACGGCGATGCGTCCATTAATTGGATGGTGCAGGCCGGCGCGAAGGTGATGAACCTCCTCACCAAAGGGTCGCTGAACCATTTGACCCACCAGCTCAAAAAATCGCCGGAGGCGCATTTTGAGGACATTCGCAATGTAGTCGAGCTCGCTGAAACGAAAGGCATTCAATGCAACGTGTATCTGGAAGATTGGAGCAATGGGATGCGGAATTCGAAAGAATATGTTTTCCAATCGCTTGATTTTCTGAGCACTTTGCCGGTTAAGCGCATTTTGCTACCTGACACATTGGGCATTTTGACGCCATTTGAATCCTACACATTCATTAAGGAAATCGTAGAACGGTATCCGAACCAACATTTCGAATTCCACGGCCATAATGATTATGACCTGGGCGTGGCAAACGCGATGGAAGCGCTTCGTGCGGGCGTCCAGGGCCTGCACCTGACCGTGAACGGCATGGGAGAGCGCACGGGTAATGCGCCGCTCGCGAGTACGATCGCGGTGATCAACGACCTGATGCCGGAATGCACCACGGCGGTCAATGAGAAGTCGCTGTACTCGATCAGCAAGCTGGTGGAGACGTTTTCGGGTATACGCATTCCTGCCAATAAACCTATTGTAGGAGAAAGCGTTTTTACGCAAACGGCTGGTATTCACGCAGATGGAGACAAGAAAAACAACCTATATTTCAGCAAACTGATGCCGGAGCGTTTCGGTCGTCAGCGCTTGTATGCATTGGGTAAAACTTCCGGAAAGGCGAACATTGAAAACAACCTGCGTGACCTCGGCATTTCGCTTTCGGACGCGGATTTGAAGAAGGTAACGCAGCGCATTATCGAGCTCGGCGACAAGAAGGAAGTGGTGACGCCGGAGGATCTGCCCTACATTATCTCCGACATTCTCGACAGCAATGCGGTTGAGGAAAAGGTGGTGATTACGAACTATGTACTGACGCATTCCAAAAACCTGAAACCCTCCGCGACGTTGCAAATCTGCTTCGGCGAAGAGGTTTTTGAAGAAAATGCGCAGGGCGACGGCCAGTACGATGCATTTATGAATGCGTTGAAAAAGATTTACGCAAAGAAGGAGATCGAATTGCCGATGCTGACGGACTATACCGTGCGCATTCCGCCGGGTGGAAAAACCGATGCATTATGTGAAACCATCATTACCTGGGAAATCAATGGCAAGGAGGTCAAAACGCGTGGTCTGGATTCGGACCAGACGTTCGCTGCGATCAAGGCTACCCAGAAAATGCTCAACCTGATCGGCGTTCCCGAAAGCAAGATTACCCCCGAACCATTAGCTGATGCATTGTCGTAACGTAATGCATTCATTTATTTATAATTTATTGATTATCAATTAAACCACTTGATGAAAAAGCATATCCTTATCGTTCCGGGCGACGGAATCGGACAAGAAGTTACAGAGGTAGGAAAGGCAGTGTTGGTGAAAATCGCCGAGAAATTCGGTCATGAGTTCACTTACGACGAGGCATTGATGGGCCATGTGGCCATCGAAGCAACGGGCAACCCGCTTCCGGACGAGACGTTGGAAAAAATGCGTAATTCCGATGCGATCCTTTTCGGCGCCGTTGGTCACCCGAAATATGATAACGACCCGACTGCCAAAGTTCGCCCCGAGCAAGGCTTGCTGAAAATGCGCAAAGAACTGGGTTTGTATGCCAACCTTCGTCCGATCAAATTGTTCGACGAGCTGCTGGGGGCTTCTTCCATTCGTCCTGAAATCCTGAAAGGCTCGGATATTCTTTTCTTCCGTGAACTGACAGGCGACATTTATTTCGGAGAGAAAGGCCGCAAAAATGACAATAATACCGCTTTCGATATTGCCGAATACAGCCGTTACGAAGTGGAGCGCATTGCCCGCAAGGCATTTGAAGCGGCTCGTACACGCGGTAAGCGCCTCTGCTCGGTGGATAAGGCAAACGTACTTGAAACCAGCCGTCTGTGGCGTGAAGTAGTTCAGGCGTTGGCTCCTGAATATCCTGATGTAACAGTGGAGCATCAATTCGTCGATGCAGCGGCGATGATGCTCATCAAAGATCCTAAGCGTTTCGACGTGGTGGTGACCGCCAATTTGTTCGGAGATATTCTTACGGACGAAGCTAGCCAGATCGCCGGATCGATGGGAATGCTCGCTTCGGCGTCTGTCGGAGACAGCACGGGCGTTTACGAACCGATCCACGGCTCGGCGCACGACATTACAGGCAAAGGCGTTGCAAATCCCTTGGCATCAGTGCTTTCGGCTGCATTGCTCCTCGATATTTCATTTGGCCTGAAAGAGGAATCGGAAGCGATTATTTCGGCCGTTGACAAGTTGCTAAAAGATGGTTTCAGGACTCGTGACATCGCCGATGTAACCACTCCTGCTGACAAGATCCTGAACACGCAGCAGGCCGGTGAGGAGCTTTTGAAAAGAATCTAAAAAATTTCAAAGTTTTGCCAAACAATATTTGTTGCATTCAAAACTTGTGCTTTCTTTGCAGAAGAAAATCGCAGCCAGCGAAATTTCGCAACTAAGATATGAGCCAACAAGATAACCTCATTCTCAATCTCCAACAACTACCGTGAGGCGGGAAAGGTTATGTTTTGATAAGTTACAGACCCTTTCCCGTGACAAGGAAAGGGTTTTATATTGCCTGAAATATTGTTAAATTCGTGTCCCATAAAAAAATTAATACCCACCAATGAGTAATCGAGTTCAGATCTTCGACACTACTTTACGAGACGGCGAGCAGGTTCCTGGCAGCCAATTGACCACAGAAGAAAAAATCGTGGTTGCTACACAACTCGAAAAACTGGGGGTAGATATTATCGAAGCCGGTTTCCCGGTTTCAAGTCCCGGAGATTTCCGTTCTGTGGTAGAAATCTCCAAAGCGGTACGCGAGCCGATCATTTGTGCGCTTTCACGTGCCGTGCAAGGCGATATTGATGCAGCAGCGGAGGCGTTGCAATATGCCAACCGGGCACGTATTCATACAGGAATCGGTTCTTCCGACATACACATCCAGCATAAATTCAATACCACCCGTGAAAAAATCATCGAAAGAGCGATTGCGGCTACGAAATATGCTAAAAGTAAAGTAGAGGATGTGGAGTTTTATTGCGAAGATGCAGGCCGTGCGGACCTCGTTTTCCTTTCACAACTGGTAGAAGCAGTGATCGGCGCTGGCGCCACGGTGGTAAATATTCCTGACACAACAGGATACTGCCTGCCGGACGAATACGGCAACAAAATCAAATACATTTTCGAACACGTTTCGAACATCCATAAGGCTACTATCTCCATCCACTGCCACAATGACCTCGGTTTGGCCACTGCCAACTCCATAGCGGGTATCAATGCCGGCGCACGCCAGGTGGAGGTGACGATCAATGGTATCGGCGAGCGCGCCGGTAACACATCGCTGGAAGAAGTGGTAATGGCATTGAAAGTGCATCAGGAATTGGGCCTTGAAACGGGCATTAATACCCAGCACATTTACCCGACCAGTCAGTTGGTGTCGAAAATGATGCGCATGCCTGTGCAGGCGAACAAGGCGATCGTGGGCCGGAATGCATTCGCGCATTCGTCGGGTATTCACCAGGACGGCTTCCTGAAAAACAACCTGAATTACGAAATCATGAACCCGCAGGATGTGGGCGTGGATAAATCGGATATTGTTCTGACGGCCCGCAGCGGACGCCACGCATTGAAGCATCGCCTGGAATTGCTGGGCTTCTCCTTCGAAAAACCCGTATTGGATGAGCTTTACACGCGCTTCCTGGAAGTAGCCGATGTGAAGAAGGAAGTAAACGACGGAGATCTGGTTGAACTGGTTAAGACAGCGGAAGCAGTTTAATTAGAATATCCTTAGAATTAGTTAACAGCTTGAATCTGAATTTGATGTTTTAAAGAATTTTTTGTAAGATTACATATTCAATAACATCCATCAGATTGCAAAAAGCCCTCGGTGATTCTGACTAAGGGCTTTTTCTTTGTTTTACAGGATAATGGTGCGATTGTGGTGAATGAAAACACGATCGTTAAAAACCAGTTTCAGCGCCTTCGACAACACGGCCTTTTCCGTATCTTTTCCCAGTGTAGCCATATCCGAAGCAGTCAGTTTGTGATCGACCTCCTTCACATCCTGAGCGATGATTGGCCCCTCATCCAGGTCGTTATTTACAAAATGTGCCGTCGCGCCGATGATTTTGACGCCGCGTTCATAAGCCTGCCGGTAAGGGTTTGCCCCGATGAATGCAGGCAGAAATGAATGGTGGATATTTACGATGCGATTAGGGAAGCGCTCGACAAACTGCGGCGTGATAATGCGCATGTATTTGGCCAGTACCACGTAATCCGGCCGGTAAATATCCAGCGTCCTGAGTATCGCTTCCTCATGTTCCTCGCGGGTTTTATTTTCATGAGAAATAAAATGGAATGGTATCCCAAACTTACTTACAAGCGGTTGTAACGTATTGTAATTGCTCACCACGGCCAAAATGGTCGCATCCAGCTCATTGAATGCGTATCGGATCAGCAATTCACCCAGGCAATGATGTTCCTTGGTGACCATGAGCACAATATCCTTGTCCTTTTTGGGATTAATACGCAGGTTCAACCCCGCCGGTAGCTCGGATTGAAGTGCTTTAAGCAATTCGGGAATATCGGTATCACCTTCGAACTCCGTACGCATAAAGAAATAGCGCGAGGGACTTACATATTCGTCGTTACTGATGATATTCTGATTGTGGGCAAAAAGAATGCGGGTAACATGGTAGATCAATCCCTTGTGATCGGGGCCGTCCATTAACAAGATATGTCGTTGACTCATGAAGGGTTTGCTTGTAAGAACTTATCGAACCTCAAATATACGACAGAAGCCGCGCTATTAACGGTTCAATCAGAGTGCATTTTGATATTATTTGTAACTATTCAAAAGACATCTTTGTTAACCCGAAACAGGGCAGTTTTTTATATTTATGGCAGAGACATTATTTATACCAACTGATACGGATAGAAAGAACATTTATCAGGCGCTTTTACCACAAATAGAAGCACTTATAGTTGATGAAAGCGATCTTACGGCTAACCTCGCGAATATAACTGCAGTTTTAAAAGAAGCTTTCGGTTTCTTCTGGGTAGGGTTTTATATGGTTAAAGAAGGGCAGCTTGTTCTCGGCCCATTCCAGGGGCCAATTGCCTGTACGAGAATACCATTTCACAAAGGCGTTTGCGGCGCCTGCTATACGCGTGCCGAGACCATCATTGTTCCCGACGTGGAACAGTTTCCCGGCCATATTGCATGCAGTTCCACATCGCGCTCAGAGATTGTAGTCCCGATTTTTCATAGAAACGGCACTGTGGCAATGGTCCTGGACGTGGACAGCGACCAACTCGACGATTTTAGTCAAGCGGATCAGGAAGAGTTGGAGAAAATCGCGGCGCTGATCACGAAAAAGCTCTGACGATTCATAAAAAAGCCTCGCATAACTGCTATGCGAGGCCACAAAAAGTTTCAAATTGGTGTCAGTTCAATGAGAACATGGGCAGGCGTAATGCAACCACGTTATTGAACATCAGCTTGGTGATTTTGGGATCCATATAATCGATCAGCGGAAACTCCGAGACGAGAGACATTACTTCAAATTCAGTTTCTGCTCTTACCACACACCAGAGCCGGGAGTAATCATCGGACAAAGCATAAGACATAAGCCTTCCTTGCTCCATCAGTTCATTAATCTTTTTTCTCTGAGCAGGTATTTTTGCTGTGAAATCTTCCGACATGACTGCCGGTAGCTGGATTTCAACCATATATTGGCTCATGGGTGATAGATTTTAGGTTGTGCTTATTAAAGGATATGCGCCACTGAATAGTTCCTTGCTTCAAAGTACCCAACATTTGTGATAGTTTTTCAAAGTGTTCCAACCAATTTGATAATGAGGGTGTCTGACAATTTACGACGAACGCGAAAGTGCGCGTCGGATCATAACGCAACAGTAATCGGCTATCTTATGGGTAGAGGTGCTGAATTTATTTACCAACCGAACGAAGCACCCCTAACCTTCGGATGACCTTTAACGAACAGGAACTGGTGAAAGGCTGCAAGCAGCGCAACCGCATCGCCCAGAAACAACTGTATGATGTTTTTGGGGGTAAGTTGTTCGCTATATGCCTGCGTTACACGAAAAACCGGGCAGATGCGGAAGATGTGTTGCAGGATGCTTTCATCAAGATTTATGAGAATATAGATTCTTTCAGGGCCGATAGTCCGCTGGAATACTGGCTCCGGTCGGTGGTGGTGAATACTGCCCTGAACCACCTGAGGCAGCAGAAATACCTGAAAGAGCTCGATGACATAGATGTGCACCACAATGGTCTGTCGGACAGGGAATTTACATTGGGGAATTTTCAGCTTCAGCAGCTTATGGAAATGATCAGGGAATTGCCGCCGGGTTGTCAGACGATCTTCAATCTTTATGCGATTGAAGGTTACCAGCACAATGAGATTGCTCAGATGTTGGGTATCTCTGAAGGAACGTCCAAGTCGCAGTATTCGCGGGCCAGGACATTACTTCAACAAAAATTGAACAAAGAAAAAAGATTTGATGATGGATCCGTCCAACATAAACAATTTTGAGGATCAGTGGAAAAAGGCCTTCCAGGAGGCGTCCGAAACACCCCCGCCGTCTGTGTGGGAGGGCATTGAGGCGCGTCTTAACGGAGAGCAGGAGAAGGTAATACCGCTTTGGTGGCAGTCGCCTAAAATCTGGTATGCAGCTGCGTCAATCGCGGCCCTGTTGCTCGTGGGCGCGGGATTCTGGTTGTCCGGTAATAATGGCGGAGGTAAGCCGCAGGTGGCTGTAAGCACCGAATCGATCCTAAAATCCGAAGGCAAAAGAAGTAATGCTCAGGAAAGTCTACCACTCGCCGCTGAGAGCCCGACTACTGAAAAGCTGGCAACTACCGGAGAATCCAATGTTGTTCGCGAATCGAAGACAGCATCTTCAAAATCAAAAGCACCTGCGGTTGCGGAGTCGAAAGTTGAGATTGCCGCAACAGATCACGTAAATGCTGCCGATGTAAAGCACGAAAATGCTTTTGCCGAAACCAAAAATACGGCGCAGGATCAATCTCTTGATAACACCCAGCCTGTCGAAATTGCTGCGGCAAAAGTGGCCGGTAATGGCGATGCGGCTGCGCCAACGGTAGAAAACCAAGCAATATCCGCTCAGTTGCTGGCGTCTCTGCCTTATAGCGACCTTGATGTTTACGTACAAAAGCGCCATGTTTTCTTCCGGCCAGAAATCCGGATTGAAGAGCCGGTGAAAGAGAAAAAGCCGAAGGAATATTACGCTGGCCTGGGTGTGATGCCGGCATCGTTTAATCCGGATGTTCAATTGAAAGAAGCTCCGATGGCTTTTTCAACCCAATCGGTAAGCCAACGCCGTGCTACTACGGGATCAAGTGAGGCGCGTGCTTCCTACGCCGTGCAAACGCAGGGCGGGGTTCGTTTGTCAAAACATTGGTCGGTCGAGACGGGCATTAGTTATCTCCGCGGCAACTCCGCTTATGAAGGCGGGGGTTATGTGTTGAATGCTTACAGTAACCTTTCCTCTAATGTGTTGGAAAATGCTTTGGCAGGCTTGAACAGTTCCGCGAATAGTCCTGCTGCCGATAAAGCGGCCGGTTTTAATAATGGTGCATTATATATAGATGTTGCCAAAAAAGTGAGCAATAACTATCAGTATCTCCAATTGCCGGTTCAGGCCGGGTTTACATTAAATCCGGATAAGAAATTCAGCTATTCGGTATTGGGTGGTATGATGGCCAATTTCTTTTTGGTCAATGAGCTGGAATCTGCTTCGGGGGATATCATCCGGACTACTGCGAATGATGATATATACCGCAGTATGAACTGGGCGGCGACAACCGGATTGCGATTGAATTACAAATTGTCTTCCAATTGGGGTGCGAACCTGACGGGGTCCTATCAAAGGGCTGTTTCGTCTGGTTTCAGATCTAACCAAAGCCTGGATTCACATCCCTATTTGTACGGGGTCTCGTGGTCTGTTCGCTATTCTTTTTGAGATAATTCTAGAAACTTTCCAACCATTGCCGGTTGAATTGAATCTATCGATTTGTGGGTTGAAAGTGGAGAAGGAAATGTTCTTTGCATCTGTTAGCCATGAAATCTTTTAAAAAATCGATCACTATCCCGGTGCTGGCAGCAGCAATGCTGTTTGGCTGCACAAACGATAATGTCGGTCCAGGAAACGAGGTAAATCCGGTGGAAATACCGGCCTCGGTTTCTAATGGAACTTCTTCATTTGCGTTCGACTTTATTCATGCACTACAGAAAGCACAACCCGCTGACGAAAACTTCTTCGTGTCACCGCTTAGCCTGCACATGGCCTTGGGTATGGTTTTAAATGGAGCGGAAAAAGAAACAGCCGTTGAAATTCAGAAAGCATTGAAAATGGATGCGGTCGCATTGGCTGATTTGAATGAGGCATATAAAAGGTTAGTAAACGATTTGCCGGTTGCCGACTCCAAAGTAAGCCTGGGTTTATCGAATTCGGTTTGGTATAGAAATGATTTTTCAGTTGAAAATGATTTCCAATCTGTTTTAAAAAATTCGTTTGAATCGGAAGTAACGGGTTTGCCGTTTGACAATGCCGCAAAAGATCGCATTAACAAATGGGCAAGCGATAAGACGAACGGAAAGATCAAACAAGTGATCGACGAGATCAAGCCCAACCACGTAATGTTTCTGTTGAATGCATTGTATTTCAAAGGCGATTGGAAAACACGGTTCGATTCCAAGAAAACGCAGGATGCAGCATTCAATCTAGAAAACGGGCAGTACAAGAACGTCAAAATGATGTATGCTGACTCTGATTTCGAGGTGGGTGGCGGACTTGATTACAGAGCTGTTCGTCTTCCGTATGGGAATGGCCAGTTTAGCATGACCTTGCTTATTCCAATGGGCTCTGCGTCGATAGATCAGGTACTTAAAGGAATTACGGGTGATGAATGGGCCCAGTTGAACTCGGTGAGAATGACGAAGCGCGGCATTACAGTTGGTCTGCCCAAATTCACACTCGAATATTCTGCGCAATTAAAGAAGACTTTGCAAGCGCTTGGTATAGAAAGAATGTTTGAAACAAGTGCGCAACTCGGCAAGATCAATAAAGTTGAAAAGCTGATGGTGGACTTTGTGAAACAGGATGCTTATCTGGGCGTCGATGAGCAAGGTACCGAAGCGGCGGCTGTAACGACAGTCGCCGTGGGAACGACTTCCGCCGGGCCCGAAGCGTCAAGATACATTTGCGACCGGCCTTTCGGATTAATTATCAGCGAAAATACTTCCAATACCATCCTTTTTATGGGCAGGATTAAGAATCCGGAATCGAAATAAGAATGCGGGATAGCATTTAAAATATTAAAGATAAAAAATACCGGTTCGCCGGTATTTTCGGGGTGCGTTATCGTCCGAAGGCCTTGCTTTCGGACGATTTTGTTTTGTATTCCAACCAATTACAAAAAGGTATTGTCCTGCATTTGTCCAAGTTGAAATATCATTTTTGCTAGCCTCTAAAACCTAACGTATGAAACCTAAACTTTTACTGTTGTGTGTCGTGGCATGGCTGTGTTGGTCCTGCAACGATCAATGTAAGGAAACCCGTGTTGTCCGCCGCTTCAGCAATGCTACGTATTCCCTGATGGAACTCAGGACACAGGTGAAAGCCGAGTCGCCCCGCACGTTGGAGCAGCCTGGAAAAATGTATGTGAAAGGGAAATATTTGTATGTGAATGAAATCAAGAAAGGTATTCATATCATCGACAATGGAAACCCGGCCAGTCCGAAATTCGTGACTTTCATCAATATCCCTGGAAATGGGGACATTGCAGTCCGCGACAATATTCTCTATGCCGATAGCTTTTGCGACCTGGTATCGATAGACATCACGAATCCCACAGCACCCAAGGAAGTAGGCAGGGTTGACAATGTGTTCAAAACCGGCCTCTTCGACGGAGGAGGTTGGTCGCTCAATGAGTCGGTTGGTGCAATCAATGACCAGAATGTGGAGTGGGTGACGGAAACGGTCACTGTCAATTGTGAAGACAACGTTCCTCCGACAACCTGGTGGGGCGGGGTCATTTGGATGCTGGCTGACAGGGCATCGTTCAGTAGTTCGTCGGCTTCTCCACAATCATCGGGGGGCAGCAACGGCCAGGCCGGTTCGATGGCACGCTTTGCGCTGGACCGTAATTTTCTATACGCTGTCAGCCAGTCTCAAATGCATCTCTTCAAAATCGATAAACCTGCCCAGCCGGTCGATTTTACCACTATTAATATGGGCTGGGGCATCGAAACCATTTTTCCGTACGATAACAAGCTGTTCATCGGCTCATCGACGGGAATGTTTATCTATGACAATACCAATCCGGCGGAGCCTAAACAGCTCTCGAACTTTCAGCACGGCCGTGCTTGCGACCCCGTGGTGGTGCATGAGGACATTGCATATGTTACGTTACGCACAGGTACCGCGTGTGCGGGAAGCCAGAACCAACTCGACCTCGTAGATGTAAGCAACCCCGCCGCTCCGCAACTCATCAAAAGCTATCAGATGGAAAACCCGCACGGCCTAAGCATCAATTTCCCGACGCTTTTTCTTTGCGAGGGAGAGCACGGTTTAAAGGTATTCGATGTAGCCGACAAGTTTTCAGTAGATCGCAACCAGTTAGCGCATTTCAAGGATATGCACGCCTACGACGTGATTTCACTGGGCAAAACTTTGCTGCTGATCGGAGAAGACGGGTTTTACCAATACGATGCCTCTAACCCAAAAGACTTGAAAATGCTGAGCAAAATCCCGGTAGGAAAGGCGATCTGATATGAAGAAGCTAACATTCATATTATTGCTGTTTCTGGCCGGTTCCGGATATGCGCAAAAGGCAAAAAACGTACGGTTCGTCAACCATACCGAGTTTGGCGGACTGTTTGGAAGGGTGAAATACGAGAATCCTTACGCGGGTAATGCGAATCAGGTGGATAGTAAAACAAGCCTGACTATACAGACATTCAATGGAATCCAGATTCATGACAAATTATCCACCGGTGTCACATTGGGCATGGACTGGTATAAAACCGCATTACTGAACCCGATAGCGGGTGGAATCCGGTATGATTTCGTAGCGGAGAAAAACGTGAAGCTGTTTGGGACAGTAGATGCCGGTTACGCGTTCACGTGGTTTCACGATGACGCCGATGGCGCTGATACCAAAGGTGGAATAATGGTAAATCCGGGTGTCGGAATGAGAGTGGGAAAACCTGGTGTGGCTGCATTCACAATTACTTTAACCTACAAGAGGCAGGAGGCGCATATCACCAAAGTTCCTTTGTGGGATCAAAAGGAACGATATGAAGATCGGGTCTACAACAGGCTCGCATTGCGGTTGGGAATC
Source organism: Dyadobacter sp. 50-39 (assembly GCA_001898145.1). GTDB lineage: Bacteria > Bacteroidota > Bacteroidia > Cytophagales > Spirosomataceae > Dyadobacter. The sequence goes on along the minus strand of MKSR01000019.1, from coordinate 383,788 downwards.
AGTTTTTAAATAGATAAGCTATGAAAAGGATTGCCTATTCGATTTTTTTTCTCCTGTTCGTTGCATTAAGCGCGTTTGAATGCGACAATGGCAAGGACTGTTGCGCTATGCCGCCGTGTTCGGAAATTGCTTCCCTTAGCGGCACTTGGCGCCTAGACTACTTCCAGAACACCGCCACGGGCGCAATAGACACAGATCCTGAAATCAGCGGCAAAAGTGTGGTCTTTACCTTTTCGGATGATCAGAAGAAAGGTACAATTTCCGGAAATACCTTCGTAAACACGGTCAGCGGTGCATATACGCTTGGTGGGAACTGTACTTTCAAAATCACCAGCTTCGGTGGAAGTAAGGTGGGTGAGCCGGAATGGAGCCGTAAAGCCTGGCTACCCTCCGATTCAACGGGTGGGAAGGGGAGCTACCACATACAGTCGAACAAACTGATCCTGAAATTCGATCAGAATCCTGAGCAACTGGTTTTCAAGAAGGACAAATAAATAGGCTTCGGGCTGAGCGCATTACAGCTCGGACTGCATTTTTCGCCGGATATCAATCGATTTTTCGAATTCCGAAATCTCCCGTATAAATAGCTGGTGCCCACGATGGTACCAGCTCCTGAATTTCTCCGATTGGTCGACGTGTTTCGGCAGGTAATCAATAATCACCGATAGGTCGAATGACCTGGACATCACCCCTGCGCCTGATATCACACCATCGATCGCATTGCATTCCTGTTCGAAATGGTTTGGTACGGGCACCATCATCACCGGTTTGCCCAGGTACATTGCCTCGCAAACCGATTCAAAGCCGGCGGTTGTCACCAAAGCACGGCAGTTAGCGAGCATTCGCAGGTACTTTTCGCTGTTGATCTGGTGGAAAGTAAGCGTCTCATCGAAAACAAATTCTTCCGCAGCGTCGGCATTATCCCAAAAACAATGCAGCTGTACGTCCTTGTGTTTCAAATGCCAGTCGATAACCTGTGAGCTGAGGCTGTGGTGCGTCATGTACACGAGTATGAACGAGCCCTTTTGGGGAACAAGCCGTGTCACTTCCTTGCGGAGCAGAGGAGGCATTACGGTAATTTTCAGCTCGGGAGCAGAGGGTATTTCCCTGAACGACAATGCCAGCCGATTCGCAGCAAGCCAAGAAGTCGACTTTGAGTTCAGGTTAATCAGAAACTGACTGACCCGGCTTTTTTCAGGAAATATGAACTTGGGATGAAGCAAAAGGTATTGGTGTGCAATGCAAACCATCGGTATGCCCGATCGGTAGATCATGTTGTATAGCCCGCCGTAGGTGTCATAAAAGCTCACGATCAGGTCCGGGTTGATCTGTTTCACCGTGTCATGAATGCGATGAAGGCTTTTGAGGTATTTAGGCAAATGCCCGAGGTGTGTGGCAATTGTCCGGCCGACATTCATGCCGCCGCCCTGTGCTTTGTAAATGATGTTAGGCGCGGCGAAATGATGCACCGGAGCGAAGATCTGTTCCTGAAAAAATGAAGGAATATTCCGGCCCGGAGATGTCCCCACCATCGCACCCACCACCTTGTGTCCCGCGCTACGCAGGATCTGGCCGAGTGAAATGGCTTGCGTCAGGTGCCCCCGGCCCTCTCCCTGAACCAGAAAAAGGATTCTCATAATTATAGATAGCGCTGATTCCGCCCCGTCAGAAAACCGGTGAATGCCACTTGCTTCTCCATGCCCGGGAAATTCTCAACGACTTTTTTGGTACTCGTTTTTTTTAAAGGCTTTTCAATGGCCTCTTGCTGGTCGTAATACAGCAGGCTCCAGTTGCCGTCGAAATCCTCCACCAATGCGCTCAGGGTCTCGACCCAGTCACCGGAATTCATATACTTGATACCATCTATCTCCCGAATCGCGGGGTGGTGAATATGCCCGCAGATCACGCCGTCGCAGCTGCGCGAGCGTGCCAGCTCGGTCAGCTTTTCTTCAAAATCCGTCATGTAGTTGACAGCCATTTTCACCGACTGTTTCACCCGCTGCGATAAGGAGTAATAGGAGAGGCCGCGCCATGCACGGTATTTATTGTAAAACTTATTAACCCACAAAAGAAACGTATAGCCGATATCGCCGAGGTAGGCGAGCCATTTCAAATGCGTGGTAATGGAATCGAAAACATCGCCGTGCGTGACATAAAACCGCTGGGTACCCGAAGTGAGAATGTAGTCCTTGCGGATCTGGAAATGCTTGCCGAGGCGCAGCGGGATGATCTGGTCGAGGAAATCGTCGTGGTTGCCGCGGATGTAAACCACTTTCGTTTTATTGTCTTCTATCATTTTCAGGACGCGCTTGAAGAAAAGCGTATGCTTGCGTTTCCATACACCGTACTTTTTCAATTGCCACGCGTCGATGATGTCGCCGTTCAGGATAAGCTTCTTGCAAGTGTAGCTTTTTAGAAAATTGGTGACTTCTTCTGCCTTCGACCCTCCTGCTCCGAGGTGAACGTCAGAAATGATGATAGTCCGAAAGTGAGTTGTATCTCCCATGATACAAATTTTCTCATTTTATATTACCTGGATATTATTCGCAGGTTATCAGTAGGTTAAGTTTGCGGCCAAAACTACTTCTACAAAACGATTTTGAAATATTTACAGAGTAACTATAAGTTTATTTAAAAGAAAAACTTCATTTTTACTGTTAGCATAACTCATCAGCCCTAATGAAGAAACTACTCACTCTACTGTTGTTTTCAGCTGTGCAGACATTCGCTCAGCAAGTGTATTTGCCTCACGAGGTGGAGAAACAGGCGGAGCCGGCCGGCGGGCTGACAGTACTCAACCAGTTTATCAGCTCAAATCTCCAGATCCCGCTTCCAAACTCAGTAAAAGGCGTAAATGCGCGGGTTTATCTCAAAGGTGTGGTACAGCCGGATGGCAGTATGAGCAATATCGAAGTGACGCGCGGCATTGACACATTATGTAATGCGGCTGCCATGCGTGTGCTCGGAATGTACAAAGCCTGGAAACCGGCCATGCTGGGAGGCCAACAGGTGCGGCAGGCGGTCTTTTTTCCGGTGACATTCAAAGCCGAGGCGAAACCCACCTACAATGCGGCGAGCCATGCATTTGTCGACTTTTTTAATGATTCGTTCGTTCCGGTAGATTCATTGCATGCGAAATACCGGCGGACGACACCGATTGATGAGCTTGGGTTCGTGGCAGGTGATGTAACTTATGAGGAATCAAAAGGTAAAAAATGGAAAAAGCTGGGCGCGGCCAAATTTGCCAAAACTCCGGTCCGCTACAAATCGCCCTTCGTGAATCCGGGTACAGACTCGATACCTGCTTACCGCATTGCCGCACGCGACTACAATGAAGCCAGCCATGCAACCGAAGCAACATTCGATTCCGAGGGACGCATGCTGTCCTATGTCGAATATGGCGTGGATGGCAAAGCATCTGTGATCAAGGATTATGACCTGAATGGCATGGTAAGGCGGCAACAATTGCTGACCGATTCGCTGGTGACCGACGTTTCCTGGGACTCCAACGGGCAAATCAGGGCGCACCGGGATTTTCCCGTCAACAAAATGGGGGTAAAAGAAGAACCGCTCTTAATGAATGCATGGGGGCCGGATGGTACGCAATCTGCGAAAAACGGGGAAGGTTACTGGATGGCTGCCGGAGAAACGCCGAATGGTAAATGGCTCTTCGAACAAGGCAAGGTTACAGAAGGGATTAAGGACGGGAAGTGGATTGGAAAGCTGGCCGACAGTACATTGTATTATGAGGAAACATATGATTTGGGCCAGTTCAAATCGGGCGTTTCGTGGGTGAATGGAACAAAAATGTCTTATGAAAAACCTCAGATCCAGCCTGAATTCAAAGGAGGAATGAAAGAATTCTATAAATTTCTCGGGATGAATATGCGTTACCCGCCCGATGCAGCCAGCAGAGGTGTCGCCGGACGAGTGATGCTGTCGTTTGTGGTTTGCGAAGATGGGTCGATGTGCGAGTACAAAGTGGAGAACCGGGTAGGTTATGGTATCGACGAAGAGGCGCTGCGGGTGGTTAAATTAATGAACGGCAAGTGGGAGCCTGGCGTGCTGCGAGGGCAGAAAGTGCGGGTTAAATATAACTTACCAATCAATTTTCAGTTGGAGACTCACACCCAGGTAATTATGAACAGATACTGACGAATGGCCAGCCATTCATCACTCCCCGGAGCCGGTCACAGGCTCCGGGAATTTTTTTGTCCCAAATGCACTTGGAAGTTGTATGGAGTTTGATAATATTGTGATATCAATTTAATATCAAACTAAACCAACTATGATCGAAAAAGAATTACGTTCCATGTCGGGTTATCTGCTGTTTGTGATTGGCCTGGCGCTGCTTTTCGGCGGCTTTGTGTACGTTGTAAACGATGGCACTCCGGTTACCGGGATTATCATTGCCATCACCGGATTCATCATTCTCATCGGGCTTACGGTCATCAACCCCAACGAGGCGGTTGTGACTACGTTTTTCGGTGATTACATGGGTACGATGAAGCAAAATGGCTTGCGCTGGGTGAATCCGCTTTTCCGCCGAAAAAAGATCAGCCTCCGCGCCCGCAACCTCAATGGCCAGAAGTTGAAGGTAAATGACAAGCTGGGTAACCCGATCGAGATCGCCGCTGTGGTGGTATGGCGGGTGGGGGATACTGCGAAGGCTTCTTTTGAAGTCGACGATTATGTAAAATATGTCGAAATCCAGTCGGAGGCAGCAGTTCGGCATTTAGCGGGTATCTACGCCTACGACTCGATGGAAGATGAGGAGGCAAGCACCCAAGAGGTAACCTTGCGCGACGGTAGCGGAAAGATCAATGAAATGCTCGAAGCCGAGCTAACCGAACGCCTGAGCCGGGCGGGTATCGATGTGCTGGAAGCGCGGATCAGCCACCTCGCCTATGCCCCCGAGATTGCGGGTGCGATGCTGCAGCGCCAGCAGGCCTCGGCGGTAGTGGCAGCGCGGCGCCAGATCGTCAACGGAGCTGTGGGAATGGTGGATATGGCACTGGCTATGCTTTCTGACAAGCAGATCGTGGAGCTCGACGAGGAGCGTAAAGCGGCGATGGTGAGTAATTTGTTGGTAGTTTTGTGCGGTGAGAAAGCGGCGACACCAATCCTGAACGCCGGTACCTTGTATCCATGATATGGCGGAGAAAAAAGCATTTGTTTTGCGGATCAATCCTGATATGCTTAGGGAGCTTGAAACCTGGGCACAGCAGGATTTCCGCAGTTTGAACGGGCAGATCGAGTTTTTGCTGAGTGAAGCATTGAAAAAACAAAAGCGCTCAAAATCAAAGGGAAGCGGTGGCGAGGGTGCAAAAGATTAATTAAAATGTTAAAATTGCACTTATATAGTTGTCGTACTAATTTTTTAAAGCTCAGATGAAGCAATTATTCAGGACACTTTCATTAACAATCCTTTCCTTTCAGCTTTTTGCGCAGATTCCCGACACATTTCAATGGTTGCCCGACGGCAGCGGCTACCGCGATGCCGGAGATGGCCAGATTGTGGAGGTGACATTGCCTGCCAATCAGGAAAAAATCATTGTTTCATCCGCGCAGCTCACACCGCAAGGCGGCTCGCCGCTGACAATCAGGAGCTATTCCATCAGCAAAGCGGGCGACAAAGTTTTGGTTTATACCAATACGAAGCGCGTTTGGCGGTACGATACCCGGGGCGATTACTGGGTGTACGACATGACGGCGAAGTCTTTGAAACAGTTAGGAAAAGGCTTACCGGAGTCGTCGCTGATGTTTGCGAAGTTTTCGCCGGATGGTAAAAAAGTCGCATACGTGAGCAAGCATAATGTGTATGTGGAAGACCTCGCGACCAACGCGGTAAAGCAAGTCACCGCGGACGGTACAGACAGGGTGATCAATGGTACATTTGACTGGGTCTATGAAGAAGAGTTCGACTGCCGCGACGGCTTCCGCTGGAGCGACGACAGCAAGTCGATCGCCTATTGGCAGCTGGACGCCCGGAAGATCCGTAACTTTTTGATGATCAATACCACGGATTCCATTTACTCTTTCAATGTGCCGGTGGAGTATCCCAAAGTGGGCGAAACGCCATCGCCATACAAAATCGGGGTGGTGGACATTGCTTCGGCCCAAACAAAATGGATGAATATCCCCGGCGACCCGCAGAATACTTACGTTCCGCGTATGGAATGGTCGGGTATGCCGAACGAGCTCGTAATCCAGCAGCTGAACCGCAAGCAAAACGAGAGCACATTGTTTTACATCAATACCACAGACGGTAGCGCAAAGCCTTTTTATCATGAAAAGGACCAGGCATGGATCGATATCAAGAGCCGCTGGGAAAATGACCCTATGGGATGGGACTGGATCAATGGCGGGAAGGAATTTTTATGGGTAAGCGAGAAGGACGGCTGGCGCCATACCTATCGCGTGAGCCGCGACGGTAAGAAGGAAACGATCATTACTGCGGGTAATTTTGACATGATCAGCCCTGTCCGCATTGATGAGAAGAACAATACCTATTACTTCATGGCCTCGCCGGATAATGCTACGCAAAGCTATTTGTATAAAACTTCGCTGGACGGAAAGGGCACACCTGTGCGCATTACCCCGGCCGATCAGGCGGGAACGCACGCTTACGACATTTCGCCGCTGGGCAAATTCGGCCGTCATCAGTTCTCGAATGCCAAAACATCGCCCTTGGTAGAATGGATTTCATTTCCGAAACACGTTTCCATCGATCCTAACAACTCCATCGCGCAGTCGAAAGACAAGATCAACGCTTCCAAAGCGAATATCGAGTTCTTCAAAGTAAAAACCGATGAAGGAGTAGAAGTGGATGCATGGATGGTGAAGCCTACCAATTTCGATGCAAGCAAGAAATACCCGATTGTATTTATGGTATACGGCGAAGCCGCTGGGAGCACCGTGAAAGACGTATGGGGAACAGGAAGGAACCGTTTGTACGCGGGAAGCATGGCTGACGATGGTTACATCTACGCGTCGATGGACAACCGCGGCACACCATCACCCAAAGGCGCGAAGTGGCGCAAGGCGATCTACCGCAATATCGGCCGCATCAATATCAAAGACATGGACGGCGCTGCGACCGCGATGTTCAAACAGTTCGCATTCATTGATACCAGCCGAGTAGCAGTGCACGGATGGAGTGGTGGCGGCTCATCGACTTTGAATTTGCTGTTCCAATATCCCCAGCATTTCAAAACGGGCATTGCCGTAGCCGCGGTGGCGAACCAGCTCACTTACGACAACATTTACCAGGAGCGCTATATGGGCATTCCGCAGGAAAACCGCGAAGATTTTGTGAATGGATCACCCATTACCTATGCTAAAAACCTGCGTGGTAACCTGCTCTATATTCACGGAACCGGTGATGATAATGTGCATTACCAGAATGCAGAAATGCTTGTGAATGAGCTGATCAAGGCGAACAAGGTGTTCCAGTTTATGCCGTATCCCAACCGCTCGCACAGCATCTCGGAAGGCGAAGGCACTACGCAGCATTTGCGCTCGCTGTTTACGGATTATTTGAGAAAAAACTGCCCTCCGGGAGCAAAATAATGAAAAAGATTATATGCGTCTTCGGCCTGGCGGCTTTGCTGCCGCTGGGCTGCCTCGCACAGGTAAGTGAGGGTACGAAGGTTGGGATTAATACCGGTACGGGATTGAATGTTCCGAGATCAGGCATTTTCTGGACTTCACCTACGTCGCAGGCGGGGTTGGTTGGTGATTTTTATATCGACTCACTTTGGCGGGAAGGCAATGTTAAATTGATGAAGCCGGTTGCGCAGATCGGCGGACTGGAATCCGACACGATTGCGGGCATAGAGATCCGTTACAATGTGCTGAACGACGAACTGGAAGTACTGGCCGACAAATCGAAAAAGGATGTCCGGGTGATCAGAGGGAGCCAGTTGAAGAGTTTTAAGACAAACAGCGGCCCTGGAAATGGAGAATATGTGAACCTTGTCGCTTACGATCCCAAGGGTGAATCAAAAGGCTTCGGAGCGGTGCTTGCCTCAGGTAAGCTTACATTTGTGAAGGCATATAAAACGAAGATTACCAAACCGAATTACAACCCTGGATTTGGTACCGGCGAAAAGAATACGGTGGTCAGGCTTGCGACGGATTACTACCTGCTTTCAGGTTCAGGCGTCCAGAAGGTTAGTCTGAACAAAAAGAGCCTCCTGGCTTCGATGAGCGATAAGAAGCAGGAGGTCGAGCAATATTTAAAGGAGAATAAGCCGGACCTGAGTGACGAAGCTCAGGTGGCTGGTCTCGTTCAATACTATAATTCCAAATAGAAAAACGCCCTCCGGATCATCTGGAGGGCGTTTTCTTGATAAAGCAAACAATTACTTCCCGTATAATTTCTTCGCTGCGGGTTCGTATTTATCGCCGGCGCTCCATTGCGGTGCCGCTTTCCGGTCGGCGATCAGGCGTGTCGCATAAGTGTAGGCCTGGCTGAATTGGAGCAGGTAATTGAAGTCTACTGTTTCAGGATGGTCGGTCACCTGGTGGTAGTTTTTCATGATATCCCCATTAAATTCCTTGAAGCCGGGTGTAAAAGTCGGGGCGGGGACGCCTTCCTTGGCAAAACTCACATTATCCGAACGATCGAAAAGTCCCTGCTCCGGCGATGGATCGGCATAAACACCGAGACCGAATGCCTTGCAAGCCGCTTCGATTTCCGCACGTGCGCCGGTGCGGTCGAGGCCCATCACCGAAACGATGGTCGTGTCATTATAACCCGCACCATCTGAATTCATATTGAAAATGCATTTGTTCAAAGGCATGATCGGGTGGGAAGCATAATATTTACTCCCCAGCAAGCCCACTTCCTCGCCGGTCAGCGCCACCAGAACGATCGAGCGTTTAGGAGGGTTCTTAGCCAGAGCTTCCGCTGCTGTGAGCAGTGCAGTTACGCCAAATGCATTGTCGCGCGCGCCGTTGAAGATGCTATCCTCGGGCGTATAAGCCTGACCGCCCTGCTTCCCTACCCCTACGTGGTCGTAATGCGCCGAAAGCAAGACGTATTCTTCTTTTAATTTTGCGTCGGTGCCAGGAATGTACCCTGCCACATTGTAGCTGTAAATGGGTTTCGCGGCGCGACCAGACGTCTTAAACGTCACTTCCTTCACCGCGCGTAACGCTCGCGCAAATTTGGCTTCCTTGCCATTCACCCAGGCATGTGGGATGGATTGCGCTACATCGCCTTCCGCCAGCGCTATTTTTTCGCCTGCGAAAAACTTGCTCACCACGTTCCAGGGCACAGCCGCATTGAACAGTTCGATGACGGCAATGGCGCCTTTGTCCTGTGCGATTTTGCGCTTTTCGGCGGAAGTAGCGAATAGCTCGGAGGTCGTTTGGGTTTCAGGAATGCCGCTTTCCACCAACACAATTTTACCTTTCACGTCCAGCCCCTTGTAATCGTCCCAGCTTTTGGCCGCATTTTCCAGCCCGTAGCTGGCATACACGATCGGCGCTTTCAAATCTGCCGCACCGCCGGCCATTAAGATCCAGTCGGTACCGCTTTTCATAATTTCCGCATCAGCTGCGATCTCCCCCGTGCCGTTAGCACCCATTTTTTCGAATGGAACGCGCTGGAAATAGCCTGAGGTACCCGTTTCGGCATTGCCTGGCACGGGTACAACGCCAAATTTGCGGAACTGCTCGGCAATGTAGCGGGCGGCCACGAAGTTACCCTGCTCTCCGGTACGCCGGCCCATGAGCTCGTCGCCGGCCAGGAAGCGGATATGTGCTTCGGTTTCCGATTTTTTTACATGAAATTCAGGTAATGAAGACGTTTTTTTCTGAGCAATGGCCGGAAGGGTGAGGGCCAGACCGAGGGGTAACAGTAGTAATGATAGTTTCATGACTGTTTTAAATGGTTTCCAAAAGAAAATGTGAAGATGTAAGTTAATCAGACATCTTCACATTCGTATGTTGCGGTAATCGGAATTCGCTACCGTTTATTCAAGAGCACGGCTGCTTCCTTCGCGAAATAGGTAAGAATGCATTTGGCACCGGCACGACGGATGCTTGTCAGGACTTCCATCATTGCGCGTTCGCCGTCGAGCCAGCCGTTTTGTGCAGCGGCTTTCACCATCGCATATTCGCCTGAAACGTTGTAGGCAGCTATTGGAATGTCGAAGTTTTCGTCGAGCAGGCGGATAATGTCGAGGTACGACAATGCGGGTTTGACCATGAGCATGTCGGCCCCTTCTTCGAAATCCTGCTGCGCTTCAAGTAATGCCTCCCGCTTGTTAGCAGGGTTCATTTGGTAGGTCTTTTTATCCCCAAACTTCGGCGCCGACTCCAATGCATCGCGGAAAGGGCCGTAGAAAGCGCTGGCATATTTGGCAGAATACGACATAATGCTCACATCGGTAAATCCGTGCACATCGAGGTGACGGCGGATGTGGCCTACGCGGCCATCCATCATATCGCTCGGGCCGAGAATGTCGGCACCGGCCTTGGCTTGCGCCAGCGACATGTTGGCCAAAATTTCCAGCGTCGCATCGTTCAGTATCTTCCCATCTTCCACAAGCCCGTCGTGCCCGTCGGAGCTGTACGGGTCCATGGCCACGTCTGTCATGATCACAAGTTCGGGAAACCGCTCTTTTACGGCCGTAATGGCTCTAAGGTAAAAGGTGTCCTCATGATAGCTTTCCGACGCAAACCGGTCTTTTTTGCTTTCCGGGTAATTGGGGAATAGGTCGATGGCCCTGATGCCAAGGTCGGTCACTTCTTTGAGCTCTTCGAGCAGGTTGTCGAGCGAATAGCGGTAAATGCCCGGCATCGACTTCACCTCAGACTTCTGCCCGGTTCCATCTACGACAAACATGGGGAAAATGAAATCGGATACCTGCAAATTGGTTTCCTGCACCAGGTCACGGACACCTGCGGATTTTCTATTGCGTCGTGGGCGACGGGATAATTGGATCATGATATTGGGCTGTCGGCGATCGGCCGTCGGCATTTATAGAAGCTTTTGGAAATACATTAAGGAAAACGACACAAAGAAACGCAGAGTTTCCTTAACAGTCCCCTTTTTCGCAGACCTTTCCTCCCTCTATCCCTCCTGAATCTATCCAACCATAAGCTTGAAACCCTCACCGTGCAAATTCATGATCTGGATCGACGGGTCTTCTCGGAGGTATTTGCGGAGCTTCGTAATGTAAACATCCATGCTGCGGGCATTGAAGTAGGAATCATCGCCCCAGATGGTCTTCAGGGCAAAGCTACGGCTGATAGGCTGGTTGAGATTCTGGCAAAACAAACGGAGCAGTTCCGATTCTTTGCTCGTCAGGCGGGCTGAATTGTCGCCGATCGCTAACTGCTGATGATTGTAGTCAAATGTATACTGGCCAATCCGGAACACCTTCACTTCTTCCTGCTGGTCGGCTTGCCGGTTGTAGCGCCTGAGAATGGCCTGGATCCGCATGAGGAGCTCCTCCCGATCGAAAGGCTTGGTAACGTAATCGTCTGCACCCACCCGGAATCCCTGCATCGTATCCTCTTTCATCGACTTTGCCGTTAGAAAAATAATAGGCACATCACGCCCACTCATCCGGACCTCCTTAGCCAGCGAAAAGCCATCTTTTTTGGGCATCATCACATCGAAAATGCACAAATCGTATGCTTTGTCCACAAAATGCTGCCAGCCCTTTTGCCCGTCAGTAGCAAGGTCGGTGGGAAAGCCTTTATCGGTCAGGTATTCCTGAAGAAGCATTCCGAGGTTGGCGTCGTCTTCAACGAGTAAAAGATTGGGCATTTGAAAAACGGGTAAATCGGTTAGGTTTGCAAGATACGGCATCCCGGTGCGGGGTGAGCTGGCCAAAGGATAACAGAATTCAGGAAAAATTGCTGAAAGGTTACATCCTGCGTAAATTAACCCGATAAAACTAGCGATCTTTCGAATCTCTGAAACCTTCTTAACTCATAAAAAATGTTAAAATTCATCCTATGGGTCGCCGCGATCCTCGTGATCCTCGGTGTCGTGTACATTTCCGGACCGAAAGTGCCCGAAGCGCGCCTTACGCCAGTTTTGCCAACCGTTACCAATGATCTGGCGAAGCTGGAAGAAGAGGTTAACCAGACCGAAAAAGCCACACCGCTCCTGAAACCGGACAACGAAGCGCGCATTGTATGGGCCAACGACAGCTTAAAGCAGAAAACCACATACAGCATTGTATACATCCACGGCTTCGGTGCGAGCTGGGCCGAGGGTGATCCTATTCATAAAGACCTTGCGCAACGGTATGGGGCCAATCTCTACCTCGCGCGTATGCACGACGCCGGTATCGCCGACACGAATGCATTCGATGACCTTACCCCTGCCAATTTCCTGGCCGGAGCAAAACGCGCGCTTGCCATCGGGAAGGTTTTGGGGGATAGCGTAATCGTGATCGGCACTTCGGCCGGCGGGTTGCTTTCCGTCTACCTGGCGGCTACGCACCCGGAAATCAAAGGACTGGTGCTGTATTCGCCTTGCATGGCTATTGCCAATCCTGCCATGAAGCTCGTGACCGGCCCTTGGGGGCAGCAGATCCTGCATAAGGCCACGGGGACCCACAATATGAGCAAGGATTCCATTCCGGCGCAGGCGCAGTTCTGGTTGCAGGGGTACCATACCAATGGCCTCATGACATTGCAACAGATGATCGATGCGATCGCCCGGCCGGAGGTTTACTCGGAAGTGAAAATGCCCGTCTTTGTAGGCTATTATTATAAAGATGAGGAGCACCAGGATAAAGTGGTGTCGGTGAAAGCGATCCGTAAAATGTTCGAAGGGTTGGGCACGCCTGCCGACCTGAAAGAAGAAATGGCATTTCCCGAAACGGGTGACCATGTGATCGGCTCACATTTGCGGTCGAAGGATGTAAAGAGCGTGTACGAGGCCACAGACCGGTTTTTTCAGGAAAAGCTGCATTTGAAACCAGTAGAAAAGCTTGTCGCCCAGCCTTGAACGGATACAGGACAAGCATAGCGGGCGGCGATATTGTGGTTAAACCCGCTAAAAATGCTTTACTTTGCCGGCTCGAACGGACATCCTAATTAATCAACAATAAAAGGAAACATGGCTTACGGTTTATTAAAAGGAAAAAGAGGAATCATATCAGGTGCATTGGACGAAAATTCCATTGCCTGGAAAGTAGCGCTGAAAGCGAAGGAAGAAGGTGCAACGTTTGTCCTCACCAACGCGCCTATCGCGATGCGTATGGGGGCGATCAATGATCTGGCAAAGCAATGCGATGCCGAGATTATCCCAGCCGATGCTACTTCCCTCGAAGATATCGAGAATCTTTTTACCAAATCAACCGAGATCCTCGGCGGCAAGATCGACTTCGTATTGCACTCGATCGGAATGTCGCTGAACGTGCGCAAAGGCAAATCCTACGGCGACCTGAATTACGACTGGTTTCAGAAAGGCGTGGATATTTCAGCAATTTCGCTGCACAAGTTCCTGCAAGTAGCGGAGAAACTCGACGCGATCAACGATTGGGGATCGGTTGTGGCATTATCCTACATTGCGGCCCAAAGAACCTACTCTTTTTACAGCGACATGGCAGAAGCGAAAGCGATGCTCGAAAGCATTGCCCGCAGCTATGGTTACCGCTACGGAAAAGCCAAGAATGTACGCGTGAATACGATTTCCCAGTCGCCTACCAAAACCAAGGCCGGCTCGGGTATCGAAGGTTTCGATGCATTCTATGATTTTGCAGAAAAAATGAGCCCGCTGGGCAACGCATCGGCAGATGATTGCGCTAATTACGCGATCACGCTCTTCTCCGACCTCACCCGTTTCGTGACGATGCAGAACCTCTACCATGACGGCGGTTATTCCTCAACCGGTATTTCCGAAGAGCTGGTCACAATGATCCAGCAGCACGCCCAGCAGCAGCAATAACAATTGGTTAAGCATTCAGGAAACCCTTCAAGGCACGCGTTTTGAAGGGTTTCCTTTTTGTATTAGATTAGCCAAAATAAATCCCGTCTATGAATCAGCAGACCCATCACCCCTTTTTCAGCAAATTAAGGGCACAGGCCAGCCGCCTGCTGCTCGCCGCCGGTTTCCTCTCGCTGCTTTCCTGCGGGGGCGAAAAAGAAGCCACAGAACAACAGGCAGCCCCCGACGCACCGGTTTATACATTGGTATTCCTGGATAAAACGCAAAGCGTACACGTGGATAAACGCTATGTCAATGACAAATACCGCCAGGCGCTTACGGACATTATCGAGCAGAATATGAAGAATAAGGGCGATAAGCTGGAAGTGTATTTTATCCATGAAAACACTTCCAAAGCCCGCGCGTTGTCGCTAACCGTTCGCAGCGAGAAAGATAATCTTGAGGGCGCGAATGCTACCGACCGGGAAGGTATCGAAACCGCATTTCAACTTGCGTTGCAGAAAGAAAAGAGCATTTACCTGCGCCAGCTTCTTGCCAAACTCAATCAGCAAAATACGGGCTCATCCAACCTGTCGACCGACATTTGGGCGAGTTTGCCGGTCATTGCCAAGGCAGGCGAAAGCGGTTCGGAAGTGAAAGTGTATTACTTCAGTGATATGGTAGAAAGCGTGAAAGGGCCAGATCGCCGCGATTTCCATACTAATCCTCCCAAAAGTGACGCCGAGGCTGAAACGGATGCTAAGGAGGATACTAAAAAGTTGGAACGTTACGCAATTGGCTCTCCGCAGGTGACGATCGTATCGCCATTTGAGCCGACGGCTTCCAGTAAAGAGAATAACCCGCATGTGACGCACTACTGGCAAACGCTCTTCCAGGAACTGGGCGGGGTAAGTGTAGAGGAACTTTGAGTAAGTGATTATAGATTTTGAATGGCTTTCAGATTTTCATCATCGTCGAACATCGCGCGGATGGGAATCTGGAAGCCTTCTACTGCGAAGCTTTTGACGTCGCCGACAGCAGATTTGAGTATCAACTGATATTCTTCGCCGAAGAGGTGATATTGCTCCAATGTGTCATCATTCGGGTCAATGATCCAATATTCATTTACGCCATGTGCCTGGTAGTCCTTGAATTTGACTCCCCGATCACGCAGTTTCGTAGATGGAGAAAGTATCTCAACTACCAGATCCGGTGTCGGAAAAAACATTTTGTTATCGGCAAATTCCTTTGATTTTTCGTTATTAAAAAAGCAAATGTCCGGCTCGTAGTCATTGCGGGATAAGGAGATCATTATTTTCTCGTATCCTACGAAGCCAAGCGCATTCTTCCGCACATGTAACGAAAGGACGGTATATAACAGACCGCTGATTTTACCGTGCTTGTACGTTGCAGGAGAATGCGTTACAATTTTCCCATTAATGAATTCGATTTTCTCCTGCTCCGTAATGTCGCTATAAAATTTCAACCGACGCTTCCGCTCTTCATCGAGCGCTTTCTGCACCGCATCCAGTACCAGATATGCATCCGGCACATTCATGATTTCCGAGACAATACGGCTACTCATCTCTTTTGTCAACTTGTAGTGTTTCCAAATTTAATAAAGTTTGAGGTGAAAAAATAGACTATTGACGCTGTCATCCAGCCCAGTTCTCCCGGTCGAGGCTGCGGTATTGAATGGCTTCGGCCAAATGCTCGACTTTAATAGCATCGCTATCGGCCAAATCTGCGATGGTGCGGGAGACTTTGAGAATGCGGTCGTAAGCGCGGGCGGAGAGGCCGAGACGTTCCATGGCTTTGCGGAGGAGCATTTTGCCGGCGTCCTCGATCGTGCAGAGCTGCTTCACCATTTCGGGCGTCATCATCGCGTTGGAATAGATTTCCTTGTGGTTTTTAAACCGCTCGGTCTGGCGCTCGCGTGCACGGATCACGCGCTCGCGGATCTGCGCGCTGCTTTCGGATTTGCGCGTGGAAGAGATCTGGTCGAAGGATACCGGTGTAACTTCGACGTGCAGGTCGATGCGGTCCAGAAGCGGGCCGCTGATTTTGTTGAGGTATTTCTGAACGACTCCCGGGCCGCATACGCAGTTCTTCTCGGGATGGTTATAATACCCGCACGGGCAAGGGTTCATGCTGGCGATCAGCATAAAGTTCGCAGGATATTCAACGGCCATCTTAGCCCTCGAGATACTTACTTTCCGCTCTTCCAACGGCTGCCGCATTACCTCAAGTACCGATCTTTTGAACTCGGGCAGCTCATCCAGAAACAGTACACCATTGTGTGCCAGGGATATCTCGCCCGGCTGCGGATAGCTTCCGCCCCCTACCAGCGCTACATCGCTGATCGAATGGTGCGGCGAACGGAACGGGCGGCGGGAAACTAGCGTGGCCTGCTTTCCGAGCCTGCCTGCTACCGAATGTATCTTTGTCGTTTCCAGCGCCTCAGGCAAGCTAAGCGGAGGTAAAATGCCCGGAATGCGCTTGGCAAGCATGGTTTTGCCCGCGCCCGGCGGACCGATCATGATTGCATTATGCCCGCCGGCCGCAGTGATTTCCAGGGCACGTTTAATGTTTTCCTGACCTTGCACATGCTCGAAGTCGGCTTCGTAGTCATTTTGCGAGGTAAAAAAGAGGTCGCGGGTGTCGACTTGGAGGGGTTCAATGTCCTTGGTCCCCTTGAAAAATCCGATGGCGTCTGCCAGGGTTTCGACGGCGATTACGTCTAGATTGTTGACGATGGCAGCTTCGGATGCATTTTCGGAAGGTAGCACAATGCCTTTGAAACCCTGCTTTCGTGCTTCGATCGCGATGGGTAGGACGCCCCTGATCGGACGGAGAATGCCGTCGAGGGAGAGCTCACCGAGGATAATGTAGTCTTCGGGATTACGAATGCAAGCCAGTTGATCGGAACATTGTAAAGTGCAGATAGCAATGGGCAGGTCGTAAGCCGATCCTTCCTTGCGGATGTCGGCGGGCGCGAGGTTTACAACCAGTTTCTGTCTCGGCATCTTGTATCCGAAATGTTTCAGCGAAGCTTCCACCCGCTGCTGGCTTTCTTTGACGGCGCTGTCGGCGAGGCCGACCATATAGAATCCCAGCCCCTGGCCCACATTAACTTCAATGGTGATGATCGTCGCATCCACGCCGAAAACAGCGCTTCCGAAAGTTTTGGCAAGCATAAGTGTGTGCTTTGAGTAAATAGAAAAATTTTTTGCAAAAATAGCAGGAAAAAGGTGAAAGCTGTGAAACCGGCTGGAAGGCTTGCGCAACCGCCTGATCATTCCTAATTTATGATTTCATTCAACTAAGCCCATGAATCGCATTCTTCTGACCCTTTTGTTTTTCACAGGTATCATTTCAATTACCATAGCGCAATCGAAGCGAAAGCCGCTGAAAGGAAAAATCATCTGCATCGACCCCGGTCACGGAGGTACTGCTGCAACCGACAGCTACCGCGTCGGGCCCGGGGGTGAGCGGGAGGAGTGGGTAAATCTGCGTGTGGGATTGCTGTTGCAGAAGATGCTCGAAAAGAAAGGGGGGAAGGTGGTCATGACGCGCGTCGAGGACGTGGAGGTGCCTCTGATCGACCGTTCGAAACTAGCTAAAGACTGGAAAGCCGATCTTTTCGTTTCGATCCACCATAATGCCACGGCTGATTCATCGGTGAATTTTCCGATCATTTATTTTCATGGAAATATGTCCGAGAATGTGGCCAGTGTGGATTTCGGCAGGGAGTTGGCGGCGCGGTTGCTCAAATATCTGCATACGCCGAATACGCCTGTTTCACTGGTTTCGGATTTCACGATTTTTGCCGACGCCGGTGCTTCGGTTCTTCGAAATACCTATGGCATGCCCGCATTGCTGGCGGAAGCGTCGTTTTTTACAAACCCTTCCGAAGAACAGCGACTGAAACAGCCGTCGCACAACCGGCAGGAAGCGTTAGCCTACACCGAGGCCATTGTTGCTTTTTTTGCAAAGCCTGTTGCGCCGATTACCGCTAAAAACGCCAGCGTCCCGGTGATTCCACCGTTCAAAGTCTTCCAGGAAGCGGAGCGGATGACGCCCATTGCGAAACGCTGGCGGCAGGATTTTGAAGAAGGAAAGGTGTTTATGGCCAAACGGGATACTGCATTGCTGCGCGAATCCTACGAACTTTTCACACGTTCCGCCCGGTCTTTTCCCGATTCCTGGCTAGCCGGCCAATGCCACCAGAACCGCGCCGTCCTGCTGCGAAAGTTAGGTAAGGCTGTCGAAGCTGTGCAGGAAGACCAGCGGTTTAAGGAGTATTACGTGCCCTTGAAGGTTAAATAGATCTTCTGGGCTCAGCTGCCTGAACCCGCACCAGAATCCGGCGCGGACGGGACAGATGTGCAAGTGACAGCTCTGAATTATTCCACCACAGCCGACACGCAAATGTAGGTCGGAATGATACCGGTTGCGCGGATACGTACTTCGGCATCTTCCGCCTGGGTGTTACCTGTGAGGACGAGCGCGGTGTCGAGCCCAAACTTGTTGCCGCCCAGAATGTCGGTGTTCAGGGTATCACCTACCATCAGAATATCCTGTTTGCTCACATTAGGATAGTTTTTAATGTGCTGGTAGGCAAAAATAAACATCTGCGGATCGGGCTTGCCGAAGCGGATAAACTCCCGCCCGATGGTATTCTCGATCATCTTAGCCAATGCGCCGATGGCGAAGGAAACGCGGCTTTTCGAAGCCGGGTAAGTCTTGTCGGTATTTGCAACGATTACCGGGATATTCCGTTTGCGCAACAGGTTGAGCGTTTTGGTCAGATCGGTATTCCAGTCGAAGCCTTCGTCGTCCAGAAACACCAATGCATTGATATCACCTACATTATTCAAATCGAGCTGTCGGATAGAGAGCGTTTTAAGGTCCGATGTTTCGATGTAATGTGCCGAATTTTCGGTTCCCAGGTAGGCGACAGTCCCCTTCCTTACTTTCAAATCCAGGTACTCACGGGCAAGCATTCCCGATGAAATGATGCGGTCGGGTGTCACATCCTCGATTCCCAGGTTTACGTAGCTCTGCGCGAGCTGTTCGGGGCTTCGGGAGGCGTCATTGGTGACCACATAAAAATCTTTTCCCCGCTCACGCAGATATGCGAAGGTATTTTCGATGCCGGGGATCAGTCCATTGTACGTCTTGAGCACGCCGAAGGCGTCGAAGAAAATAACATCGTATTTCGAAATGACGGATTTGAAATTATCCAGTACCATACAGTTGGGTGTCTTTGGGAGTGAATTGGATGAAAGAGGTTACTAGATTTTCAGGGCACGGAGGATTTTGTCGGCATCGAAGCCGTCGATCGAAGGAAAATACAGCTCATATGCCTCGCGCTGCAACTTGGTGCAGTAGGAGCGGTGAAAAAAGTATTTACCGTATTTGATCACATAATTCAATATAAAGAAGCGGTAGGCCTCCTTCATAAAGCGCACCTCATTCTCGGTAAGGGGGTAAATCTTGTGATACTCCCGTAAAAAGATCATAAACCGCTCTTCCATCAGCGGCCCCATCAGGTAGCTGAACACCGTACGGTCGCCTACATTGGAACATACCCGGCTGAAAAAGTAGAAATCCATCACGCGCGACGAGACTCTGAACCAGTCGTAGTCCCAGCGCGAAAAGAATTTCATATCGTCGGTCACGGAGAAATTTCCGATGTTCCAATCGACAAAAACCGGCATCAGGTCAAAGGAACTGACGTTCAGGCGCTGGATATTTTTCATAAAAATATCGCATTGCTTTTTCAATATATGGATATACCCGCGGTGCTCGTACTGGCCGGTATCGGTTTCCAGGATTTCCAGCAAATGGTGAATATCGGTCCGAAGGTTTTTAGACGATTTGGGAATAGACCGGCTCGCCCGGAAACATGCCTGGTGAAACTTCGCGGCCTCGGTACCGAGTTTTCGGATATGCTCCTCGTCGAGCCGCCGCGGCAAACGGTTCATGGCACGGATCGGATTGTAAAAAACCACCCAGGTATCCACAAAATCCTCCTGGTAACGATAGGTATAAACCTGATTATTCTTCACCAGCGACTTCGCCAGGACATTTTCAAACGGGTAAAGCAGGTTGTTCGAAAGAGCCTGGATAATCCGGTGATCCTCCTTGAAATGTTCGTATTTTCCAAAATAGGAAAGTTTCGCAACTACCTTGTCGTCGTTATCGAGCGTGACGCGGAAAACGTGATTGGTCGAAACTTTGGCACTGATATCCTCTACAAATTTGACCCCGATGGAATTATCAAACCCTGCCCAGGCCTTCCGGATAATTTGGGGATAATCTTTTAAACGCATTCCTGATCTCGCATTAGGCTTTACTGATGGCACCAAAGGTAGCAAACTCACCGGAGGAGAATACCCTGGCTGTTAGGATTGAATAAAAAAATAATCACATAATTTTGCAAAAACTTACTTTTTGAACTTTGTTTTACTATTTCTCCCGTTTTCTCGTCCGCCTCGCATTGCCTATCTATTTAAGAAAGCTTTGCGTCGTCAATTTCGATAAATTGCCCAAAGGAGCACCGCTGCTGCTGGCCTCCAACCACCCCGACTCATTTTTCGACGCGGTAGTGATCGGTTCCGTGCTCGAACAGCCCATTCATACGCTTACGCGCGGGGATGTTTTCCGTAAAAAAGCGGCGGCATTCTGGCTGCGGCAGATTAACCTGATCCCGGTCTTTCGGGGTTCGGAAGGCAGGCAATATGTTAAAAACCACGATGTAACCGCGCAGGAAAGCCACGATGCTCTGAAGCAGGGTGATGCGGTAGTGGTGTTTTCCGAAGGTGTTTGTGTAAATGAATGGCGGCTTCGCCCGCTCGGGAAAGGTACCGCCAGGATGGCCTATAAAATCTGGTATGGCGATGACGCCCTGCAAAGCATGAAGGTAATCCCTACCGGCCTGAATTACGAGAACTTCCGCGGCCCGGGCAAACGGGTATCACTCAACTTCGGGGAAGCCATTGCTGCCGACGACATTCAAACCAGCCCGCAGGAGTACGAAAAATGGCTCAGGGAGTTCAACGAAATTCTCGACCGGAAAATGAATGCGGAGATCCTCACCGTTCCCGCCGATCTGCCCAAAACGGAGCAGCAGCGACAACTGAATGCATTTTTTGATCGATGCGCAGCGCCAAAGGCGAAAAGCAATCCGTTACTCGGTGGGATAGGCTGGCTTGGCCGCATGATCCATTTGCCATTGTATTCCTTCTTCCAAAAGAAAGCAGCCAGGCTGACTGCGCGATCCGTCTTCTATGATTCCGTGCTGTTTGGTATGCTGCTGTATTTGTACCCGGTAATTGTCGTCCTGCTTTCATTGATCGTCGCCGCCTTCGCCGGTTGGCAGGCTGGATTAGGGCTGTTTGTGGGGCTGCCGCTGCTGGCTTGGGTAGGAAGTAAGTATTGAACCTAATCCGCGATCATTTTAAGCGCTTTTAAATGCTCAATCACCTCGCGGATGTTGCAATGTATCCATTGCGGGCGCACCGCCACATTGCCGCCGTTGGGCGTCACCACGAAATTATGTTCGGTTTTCAGATCGGTAATTGATTCCGTGGAGCCTCTTGTCAGTGCCGGCGCCAGCGAAAGCTTTATTTCAATAGATACCACGGGTGTTATGCCATCAATCAGCACCAAGTCCATTTCGGCACCATTGGAGGTCCGGTAGAAATGCGGCCGTATAGCCGGATCAAGCAATGGAATAATTTGTTCTATCACATAACCTTCCCACGACGTACCGGCTACCGGATGTGTGATCAGGTCCTCATAGTGGCGGATGTTGTTCAGAAAATGCAGGTTACCTGAGTCCCGGAAGTAGATTTTAGGACTTTTCACGATTCTTTTGCTTACGTTGACAAACCACGGTTCAAGCCTTCTTACCAGGTAGGCCTGTTCCAGGATTTCAACATAGCGCCTGACGGTGTTATTCGCCATCCCTAGTGAGTTGCTTAATGTCGAATAGTTAAGCAACGAGCCGTGCAGGTGTGATACCATTCGCAGGAAATTGTTAAGCAATGGAATGGTGGCGGTAATTCCCATTGCCGACAAATCCTGTTCGACATACGTTTTAATGAAATTCTGCTGCCATTGATACCAGTAACCGTTGTCGGGTGCAAGCAGCGCGTCGGGAAATCCTCCGCGGAGCCAAGAAGTATGAAGCGGCCCGGCTCACGCTTACGGTCGATTAATGCACGAAGTTGCGGAAATAGCGGCAAATGGCGCTGTACCTCGTCTATGACGATAGTCTTATCGATATTGTTTTCGAGGAGCCAGGTGGTGTTTTGGGACAGCGTTTCAAAGTCTTCGGCAAGTTCCAGATCATAATACACGGCCGGCTTGCTCAATCCCTCGATAAGTTTACGCGCCAAGGTCGTTTTTCGCCACTTGGCGAGGGCCTAGAATACCTACTGCGGGAAAGAAATTCAGCGATCTGAGAACGCTTGGTTCAATTGCTCGATCAATCATTAACCATGTAAATTTGCAAGTGAAGTGTAAATTTACATGGTTAATTTAAAATAGTTGTACTATAATAAGAGAAATTTAGTACTATTTATCTTTCACCTTATTGAGCCCCATTGCCTTCAACATCCAGTTAGGCAGCGGTTTTCTCAGTCCGCGTTTTTGCAGATCCATAAACCAGCCGAGCTTTTTGAGGATAGGGACTTTGTGTGTTTCTACCAGTTCGATGAGCGTGCCGTCGGGATCTTCGAGGTAAGCGAAGCGGCCTGCTGCGTTTTCCATGCCGAATGAGCTTTCGCTATCGATGGTGAATGGGTAGCCCTGGGCTTGAAGTTTGGATTTCAATGTATCCATATCCAGCGTGTCAAAGCAAAGGTGAATGTATCCGCAGTCGCCCCAGTAGCGGTTTTCGAATATCTTTTTAGGCGTGCGGTCGAGGGCTTGTACGAGCTCGATCTGCACGTCGCCGAGCAGGCGGCTGAATGCGCCGTCCGGGGTAAAGTTTTTGCGGAGGAGCATTCTGCGGAAGCGCTGACCGGGAATGGAAGTCGGCAAGTCTTCAAAAACGCCCGTTTTGTCGTACACTACATTTAAAGGTTGCAGCAGATTTTGGTAAAACACAGCTGCTTTATCGATATCAGAAACACCGATCACTACGCCCGCTACGCCACCAACGTTTTTGCCTTTGGTTTGGAACCAGGTTGCATCGCTGGTGATCTGGAATATGTTGCCGTAAGGATCGGTTCCCCAGAAACCTTCGCCTTCGGGAAACTTCACAAGCGGGCCGGTTGCTTCTTTGGAATGGCTTTTCACCCATTCATGGGCCTTTTTCACGTCGGGGGCCTTGAAACGGATCGCATTAATACCAAGGTCGCCGATTTCGATTTTGAAGTTTGCCGGTTGTGAAACACGGCTGGTAAACGACCAGATTTCCAGTCCGCCGCCGCCTGCCATGTTGATAGCCAGGGCTGCCTGCCGCGAATGCACTTTTCCCCCGGTATAGGGCGTCATGAGCGGGGCGTCCGCTTTTTCGTCAAATACGGGCACGTCGAAACCCAGCACCTGCCGGTACCATTTCCAGGTTTCGGGCACATTCTGGCAACCGATTCCTACCTGTTGAATTCCAGAGATCAGCGGAGCACTCATTTGTTGGGATTGTATGAGGATAAAGGTGGATAATCTTAACGAAGGGGCAATTTTACGAAATAAAAAGCAAACGAGCCGTGGCACAGGCATTTGAAGTGGGAATGCGACTTGTGGAAAAATTTCTCGGGATACAAAAACTAAATGATTATTTAAAAAGCATAATAATTGCTATCTTTAAAATGGTTTTCCAAAATTTTATTTTAAAAAGCTGGAAATCAACGCATCCATTTGGTTGCACTCATCGTATCTGTGATGAGCCCGTCTCAATGATAGTCTAGAATGAACCAGTCCGTAGTAATTGCACCGATAGGCGAGAGCTTACCGGATTTTTTGAGTTCCAAACAGTATTCAAAAATTATAGTAATAGCCGATAACAATACCAAAAGGCATTGTTATCCGATCTTAAAAACGTTTTTGCCTAAACATAGTGTTGTGACCGTTCCCGGGGGCGAGGCGCACAAGACATTGGCGACTTGCGAGAAGATCTGGGAAGCCATGACGAAGGAAGAGCTCGACCGGCACGCATTGGTGGTCAATGTGGGCGGCGGGGTGATCGGGGACATGGGTGGTTTTTGCGCGGCGGTCTACAAACGTGGAATAGATTTTATTCAAGTGCCCACGACGCTGCTTTCGCAGGTGGACGCAAGCGTGGGAGGTAAGTTAGGGATTGATTTTCAGGGTTTCAAAAACCATTTGGGCGTTTTCAATATCCCGAAAAGCGTGCTCATCGACCCGGTATTTTTGAAAACATTGCCGGAGCGGGAAATACGGTCGGGGTTTGCGGAGATCATCAAGCATTGCCTGATCGCCGATGGCGCAAAATGGGAAGAGATACGGGCGAAAGATTTTGAAGCCCAGAAGTGGCCTGACCTGATCGCGCATTCGGTGAAGATCAAGCAGCAGGTGGTAGACCAGGACCCGACGGAGAAAGGGTTGCGGAAGATCCTGAATTTTGGTCATACGCTCGGCCATGCGGTAGAGACGTGCTTCTTAAACAAAGGTCCGAAAGAGCGGCTTTTCCACGGAGAGGCCATTGCAGTGGGAATGATTATGGAAGCCTATCTGTCGTTCGAGCGGAAAATGATCGACCAGCAGACGCTGACGGATATTGAAGAATTCCTCTTCGCGACATACGGTAAGGTGAAAATCAAGCCGGAAGACATTGAAGAAATTATCGCGCTGACGCGGCAGGACAAGAAAAATAAAGGAAAGGAAATCAGGTTTTCATTGCTGAGTGGGGCCGGGCAATGTGCCTTTGACATCGTAGTAACAGCGGCCGAAATGGGTAGATCAATAGCTTATTATTTGGGATAGATTTTTACAGGTTCGGCATAAGCTATTGGTAGTGCAAGCGGAGTATTCAAAATACATTCTTGATATATTTTAATTCACAACCTGACAAATTTAAATGCTTATGCTGAGGTCTATTTCTATTTATGCGGCTTTACTGCTCGTAGTCGTGATTGCAGGGTGTTCCAGTGGCCGGAAAGTGTTTGTGGAACATGATTATAGCTACGAAACCAATTTTAAAGATTACTCTTCTTATACGTTTCTGGAATGTGAGAGGGATACCAATAATCTTTGCACCGAAATTTACGAGGCGATCCGTCGTCAAATGCAGGTAAGGGGTTACAAGCTCACTGCCGAAAAACCTACGCTGCTGGTGAACTATGGTATCTTTTATGATAACCTGCGTTACCAGGGCTACATGCAGCCGGTGATTAAGAACTGGGTCGATACGGAGAATGAGGGATTCCGCTATGAACCGATCAAATACGCGCTCGATAAGGGCACATTGATCGTCTCACTCATCGACGCGGAGAGTGACCAGGTAGTATGGAGGGGGTATGCTTCGGGGATATTCAAAGGGACGGAAAGTTCCAATAACCATTACCGGAGTGTTGTAAGGCGCATTTTTGACCAGTATCCGCTGTTCGCGAAAGGTTACGACCCGCGGCGGTATAGTGAACAGGTTGGAAGATAATTTGTCGATCGGAGATTGGCTGCATAATGTGTGCTGACCCAGGAAGGTCGTTACAAGCTTATTTTTAAAAACGCCGGAATCTCGTATTCTTAAACAGAATGCAAGATTCCGGCGTTTTTATTTCTACTTCGTCAAACCGGCATCGTCGGACGCGCCCAGGGCCAGGGCACCCCAGTCAAGGTTTTCGCGACCTTTGGCAAGGCCCGAAATGAAGCGGTTTTTGATGATATCCGCAAAAGGCATCGGTACATTGACGTCCGAAGCGGTTTGGAGTGTGAGGTTAATATCCTTCAAACCGAGCGGAAAGCGGAATGCGACCGGCTCGTAAGTATTGCTCGCGACAAGTTTGCCGTAATTCTGGAATATGGGTGCGGCGAACAAGGTAGATGTCAGCATTTCGTAAATGCTTTGTCTTGAAATGCCGTTCTTTTCGGCCATGGTAAATGCTTCGGCCATCATTTCGAGGCTGCAAGCAATCATGAAGTTTCCGGCTAGCTTGATGACATTAGCCGCTCCCGGATCGTCGCCGAAATCGAAAACGCCTTTTACAAAAGTCTCCACAATGGGCTTGATGCGCTCCTTAGCGCCTGTATTACCCGAAAGGCAGATATTCCCAACCTTCGCACGCACCGCTTCCGGGCGGGCGAATATGGGTGCGCCCACATAATGCGCGCCGTACCACTCATGTACCTGCGCGAGCTGGCGCGAAGTTTCCGGCGAGATTGTACTCATGGAAACATGTACGCCGTCTTTTCCCAGTTTTTCAACGAGCTCCATAGAAAACAGCTCCTCTACGGCTGCATCGTCGGCAAGTACCGAAAACACGATGCCGCCGGCGGTAATAGCGTCGATGGGGTTTTCCACGACGGTGGCGCCTAGTTTTGTCAATGGTTCCGCTTTGGACGCCGTCCTGTTCCAGACGACGAGTTCATAACCCGCTTCGAGCAGGCTTTCAGCGATAGGAGTGCCAAGATTCCCGAGTCCGAGAAACGCTATTTTGTCAGACATAATGAAAGGTTTAGATAATAGAAAAATCAAACTTGAATGACGCCCACATTGAAAGGCTTCTCAATAGGGGCCTGGTCGGCGGCCTGGATACCGGTCGAAATAATGCGCCGCGTTTCCACCGGATCGATAATGCCATCGACCCACAGGCGTGCGGCGGCGTAATAAGGAGATAATTCCTCGTTGTAGCGGTCGGTGATTTGCTTCAACAATTCCTTCTCGGCTTCGGGCGTGATCGTTTCGCCTTTGGCTTTTAAAGTGGCTGTTTGTACTTGCAGCAAAGTCCGTGCCGCTGTGGCCCCGCTCATCACCGCCATTTGCGCGGTAGGCCATGCGAATATCAGCCGGGGGTCGTAAGCCTTGCCGCACATGGCATAGTTACCGGCACCATAGGAATTGCCGATGATGAATGTAAACTTGGGTACCACTGAGTTCGCGACCGCATTCACCATTTTGGCACCGTCCTTGATGATTCCCCCTTGTTCGGCCCTGCTTCCGACCATGAAGCCGGTCACATCGTGAAAGAAAACAAGCGGGATCTTTTTCTGGTTGCAATTCATAATAAAACGGGCCGCTTTGTCGGCTGCTTCGGCATAGATCACCCCACCCATTTGCATTTCGCCTTTTCCGGAGCGTACCATTTTGCGCTGGTTCGCGACGATGCCCACGGCCCAGCCGTCCACGCGGGCGTAGGCGCATATGAGCGTTTTGCCGTAGTCGGGTTTGTACTCGTCGAGCTCCGAGTTATCCACGATGCATTCGAGAATGGGCAGGACATCGTAGGGTTTCAGCCTGTCGGTAGGGAGTAGGCTGTAAATTTCCTCGGGCCGGCGCGAAGGGGCCTCGGCATTTTTGCGGTCGAAACCGGCGGATAATGGCTTTCCGATTTTATCAATGTGCCTTTTGATGGCATCCAGGCAGGATTTGTCATCGGGAAACTTGTTGTCGGTAACGCCGGAGATTTCGCAATGCATGGCGGCCCCGCCGAGTGATTCGGCGTCGATATCTTCTCCAATGGACGATTTGACCAGATAAGGCCCTGCCAAAAACACCGAACCGGTACCTTCGACGATGAAGGCCTCGTCGGACATGATCGGTAGGTATGCCCCGCCGGCAACACATGCCCCCATGATGGCGGAGATCTGCACAATGCCCATCGCAGACATTTGTGCATTGTTCCTGAAAATGCGGCCGAAATGCTCCTTATCTGCGAAAACCTCGGCTTGCATTGGTAGGAAAACACCTGCGCTATCCACAAGATAAATCACGGGCAACCGGTTTTCCATCGCAATTTCCTGTGCGCGAAGGTTTTTCTTGGCGGCGATCGGAAACCAGGCGCCGGCTTTCACGGTCGCGTCGTTGGCAACGACCATGCATTGTTTTCCTGAAACATAACCAATGCCCGCTACCACGCCGCCCGATGGGCATCCGCCTTCTTCTTCATACATCCCATCACCCACGAATGCACCTATTTCGAGGAAGTCGGAACCGGTGTCGATCAGGTAATTGATCCGTTCCCTGGCGGTCAGTTTACCTTTCTGGTGCTGCGCTTCAATTTTTTTCTTGCCGCCGCCGAGCTTTACCTGCTCGTATTTCCGGTTCAGGGTTTCGATGAGGTGTGGTAGGCTTTCCTGGCTGGTCATGATGATGAAGAATGGTGTGAAGTGATTGAAACGGGCTTATTTCAAATGTAAAAAGTCGTTCACCGGTAAGCAAACGACTTTCGTATTAATTTGAGATTGTAAGGTCCTATTTGATGGTAGTGGCAGTATCCAGCGGCGACTCAGCCGGACCTTTGTCTTTCTTACCAAACACTGAAACGTTGATATAACGCTTTGGATGTTCGCGGAAGTTGGTAAGCAGCTTGTTCATGCTGATCATCGTGCGGTTGAGGTTGTTATACAAAGTCTCGTCTTTCACAAGCTTCCCGGCAGTCCCCTTACCCGACTCAACACTCGCCAGCAGGGTATGCAATTCTTCGATCGTCTTGCGGGCGCTCGTTACCGTTTCACCGAGGCGTAATGCATTCAGCGAGTCGGCCAGGGTGCCGGTTTTAGCCAGTAAAGGTTTCAGTTCTTTCTCGGTTTCGACGAGCGAGGTGGTCAGTTTGCTCAGGTTGGATGTCATCGCCAGCAGGTTCGAACGGTTTTCTGCCAGAAGACCTTGCAGGCTGGTGCCCGTTTGATTGTAGTTTTTCAAAACCTGGTTAAGGATCAAACCCGTTTCCTGGAATCCACCTACTACGAGGTCGAGGTTCCGGATGAGTGAATCGGCGTGGGAAACGAGCGGCAATGCTTTTTCCTGCAAAACAGCGGAGATACCGGATTCTTTTTTGGCAACCAGCGTGTCGCCGTCTTTCATGGGAGCGCCGGTACCCATGGCCAGGTGGATCACCTTACCGCCCAGCAGCCCCCCGTCGGCCAGCACGGCACCGGTTCCCTGTGGTACGGCTATGCCTTTCTGCACGTCAATAGTGACCAGCAATTGGTTACCACGGTTTTGGAGCAGCTTGATCTCTTGAACCCTGCCGACATTAAGGCCATTCAGCAAGACCGGATTGGAGGCGGTGAGTCCGTCGATATTGTCGTAAATGACGTAGTATTTATATGTTCTGGAAAAAACGTCTGAGCCTTTGAGGATGTGAAAGCCGAAATAGAGCATCACAATGGCAAACAGTGCCATGATTCCGACTTTTGCTTCTCTTGATATTTTCATGGACTAATAGTTTGTTTTGACAAATTACGGCAATATGTCACCGGATCGCTACCGGTCCATATCTTTTTTATAAGCCATAAATGCCGAATGAACGCATTTGGCCACCTCTTCCTGCCCGGCATCGGAGCTCAGGTATTCTTCTTCGTCGGGAGAAGAGAGGAAGCCTGTTTCGATGAGCACGCTCGGCATTGCGCAACGCCAGAGCACAAGGAATCCCGCTTGCTTCACACCGCGGCTGTCACGTTCGGAGATCGACTGGAACTTCTTTTCGATCAGGTCGGCCAGTTTTAAGCTGCTGGAAATGAATGCGCTCTGATAGTTGGCGAGCATAATGTGCGCAAGGGGCGAATCGGGGTCGAAGCCTTTGTACTTTTGCTTGTAGTTGGTTTCCTGCAAGATTACAGAGTTCTCGCGTTTCGCCACTTCCAGGTTACCCTCGGTTTTATGCAAACCCATCACGAATGTTTCGGTCCCTCTCACGGTTCTGGAACGGGGCGTGGCATTGCAATGGATGGAGATGAAAAGGTCGGCATTGTTGCGGTTGGCGAATGCGGAACGTTCACCGAGTTCGATAAACACGTCGGTGGAACGCGTGTAAAGTACTTTTACTTCCGGCGTTTCCGCTTTGATCTTCTTGCCAAGTTCCAGGGCTACGGCCAGGGCTACATCTTTTTCCTTGGTATATTTGCCCCTGGTGCCGGGGTCTTTACCGCCGTGCCCGGCGTCGATGACAACTGTATTAACCTTGCTTCCCGCCTTCACAGTAACCGGTTCTTGCTGAAAAACAAAGGCAACACTCGCCAGCAAAAAACTTGCTACAATTACTAATTTAAGAAGTTTTAACATTATTTTTTAGTTGGGGCCTTACGCGAAAGGGGTTTCTCTGCTAATTTTGAAATTCGTTATGCAAAAATACGCTAATTGTTAGAACTGAAAAGAAAGGCGATTATTATATCGTCGGTAGTTGTGGCGTTTCTCCTGTTCAGCACTGTGGCATGTGTGCAGCAACGCTCCAAGGGTTCCGGGAAAAATCAGGGTAAGCTTAAAAGTTCGACTTCTGCAAAGCAATCAGCGGATTCCCTTCTTACAGTGCAAAAGCAAGCAGGTGCGGATACTTCCCGCGCCGGTCAAGGCGGTGCGTCCGTTCCGAGAGGAGGCATTAAAGCAGATAGCACGCTCACAGGCAATGGTTTAGCAGCGGATTCCACTGCCGCCGACTCGCTTAAAAACCCCGACGACCTCGAAAACACTGTAGAATATACCGCAGAGGATTCTACCATCATGGACGCTGTTTTAAAACAGGTGCATTTGTACGGCAATGCTGAAGTAAACTACGGGACCATCAACCTCAAAGCGAACTATATCCGTCTCAACTGGATCACCAATGAGGTGTACGCGATCGGTACTTATGATTCAACGGCTAAAAAAATGGCCGGCGAGCCGATTTTCCAGGATGGGCCGGAGACGTATAATACCAAAGAGATACGGTATAATTTCAAATCCAAAAAGGCCCTGATCCAGGGTATTGTTACCCAGGAAGGCGATGGTAATATCCGGGGAGATAGGGTCAAAAAAGATACGGAGGGTAACTTTTACATCAGGCACTCGATTTATACGACGTGTAACCTCACCCACCCGCATTATTTTATCAATGCGCCGAAGATCAAGATGGTCAACAAGAAGCAGGTCATCTCAGGGCCCTTCAACCTCGTGATCAGCGATGTCCCGTTGCCGATCGGATTACCTTTCGGTTTTTTCCCTTTTCCCAAAAAGAAAGAAAACGGAACGAGCGGGGTCATCTTCCCGACTTACGGCGAGGAACCAAACGGGCGTGGTTTTTACCTCCGCGACGGCGGCTATTACTTCGCGATCAGCGAGTATGTGAATGCGATTATTACCGGGCAGATCTATTCCAATACCAGCTGGGGCCTCAGGTTAACATCAAGTTACATCAAGCGCTACCAATACTCCGGGAACCTATCGCTGGCCTTTAACAGAAATAAATCCAGTGATGAGATCCAGCGACGCCTGGGCTCGGGTATTACCAATGATTTCAGCGTTGTATGGTCCCATGCCCCGAAGCCACGCGGTAACTCTCAGTTTTCTGCAAACGTCAACGTGAGCAGCAACACCTATAACCAGCAACAGGAGATCAACATTAACAAGTATACATCCAACGTAGCAAGCTCATCCGTGCAATACAACCGCACATTCGGGCAGTATATGCGTGCCGCGGGATCCCTGCGGGTGAACCAGAACTTCGGGCAGATTGACCCAAAACAAAATGGGAAACGTACGGGCGGCAAGACCAACGTTTCGACCGATTTCAGTTTCGGGGTGAACCAGATCGCTCCATTCGCATTGAAAGGCGGCCGTGGTCGGTGGTATGAAAGCTTCCGTCTGGGACTGGATTTCAATGGGAACTATGCATTGGCCAATGCATTGACGGCCATCGATACCTCTTACAGCAGCCTGGGCTTTGTCGTAACCGACGCCAAGATCGATACCTCCCGCCTCAATAAAACAAAAGTGGTGGCATTCAACCTGAACAACCTGCCCGACATGCTCAAAGATGCACAGTTCACGGGCCGGTACAGCCTTCCGATCTCACTACCCAACTTTAAAGTACTGCGTTTTGTGAACATCACGCCAAGTATGTCTCTGTCGGGAGAAGTGTTCACCAAGCAGTATCGCTACACCAAGACCGGCCGCGATTCGATCCGCATTGATACGCTGCGGAAAGTGGGGACCGAATATTCCTACAACTTCGGGGCGGGGATGAATACCCGTTTTTATGGGACCTTCTTCTTTGGCGGAAAGCGGCTGGAAGCCATTCGGCATACAGTGATTCCTTCGGTGTCGTTCACCTACACACCTGATTTTACCGGTGACGCATTCGGTTTTTATGAGCGGATCCAGGTGGAGGACCGGAAAGGTAATGTCCGTGACCTTTCGCTTTCCAAGTACCGGGGCGTGGGCTCGGGGGTGGCCAACGGGCGGGCGTCGAGCGTCATTTCATTCAGCTTGAACAACTCTTTTGAAATGAAACTCAAAACGAAGAGCGATACGGCTGCACAGCAGTTTGAGAAGGTTTCGCTGCTGGATAACCTGAGTTTGGGAGGAAGCTATAACCTGCTGGCCGACTCACTGAATTTGTCCAATATCACCATTAATGCGAATGCACGGATCGGACGGAACCTGAACCTGAACTTCAACATGAACCTCGACCCGTACACCTACGTGGCAAACCCGAATATCGTCGGAAACCAGGTGGGAACGAAGGTGAACAGGTATGCTATTACATCCGGACAGGGGCTTGCCAATCTGCAAAGTTTAGGATTTACACTGGGCACCAGTTTCTCTCCAAAAGGCAGTTCATCTTCTAACACTCCCAACCCGGCAACTACCAATCCCAACGACCCCAACGCTGCGGCCAAGCAGCAGGCAAAGGAATTCATTGCGCAAAACCCCGATTTGTACGTCGATTTCAATATCCCCTGGAACGTATCGCTGAACTACAACTTCGGGCTTACCAAACCGGGTTTGTCCAAAGCCCAGATTATCCAGGCCGTTCAGGCAACGGGTGACCTCAGTCTATCCAAAAACCTGAAACTGACCCTTAGCACCGGTTTCGACTTCGTCGCATTTGAGCCGACCATTACCCAGCTGGGCCTCACGCGTGACCTGCATTGCTGGGATATGAGCTTCAACTGGACGCCGTTCGCGGGCAGCGCGGCCCGCGCGAGTAACTACAACTTCACCCTGAAAGTGAAGTCGGCGATCCTGCAAGATCTGAAAGTGACCCGCCGCCGGTCATTCTACGACCGATCTGCCTATTAACCAGCATTTTGCCTGAAAACAAAAATGGCCATCCCATTTGGGACGGCCATTGCAATGCTTGCGGAGTATTTTTATTTCGAAGATGGCTTGGCAGCTGCCTTTGGAACCACTTCTCCGTTCAGGTAAAGTGTGATAGAACCACCTTCCGTGTTGCTGAAAACGGTAACAGGCTTGTTGAAAGGACCTGCCGCAGCAGCATTAAAAGTAGCTTTTACGGAGCCGGTTTTACCTGGAAGTACTGGATCTTTCGACCATACGGGCGTTGTACATCCGCATGAAACGGTTACATTAGAAAGGATCACGGGATCAGTACCTGTGTTGGTGAATACAAACTCGTGCGTAACAGGAGTACCTTGTGGAACTTTGCCGAATTTGTGCGTCTCTTCTTTGAACTTCAGAACACCTTTCTGTGCGAAACTTACGGTGGTCAGCCCGAGGATCAATACCAGCGCTGAAAAGAATACTTTCATAGTTGTAACTATACTTTAAGTGGTGGAAAACTTACTGTTAAACAAGATTAACGCTTAAAAAGCTAAATATAATAATCATTAACCAATATTAACAATGGCCCAAAATCGGGGGTTCCGATGCCGGGGTTATTATTTTCCTACATAATTTTGGCTTGCATTCAAAAAAACGTAATTTAACTTACGGATTAAAACCCGTGATTTTTGCATATGCTTCAAAATGATAGTTTGACCGGTTCCAGTGTTTTGAGTAAGGAGGATATTATCGATGATTACCGCTTGGCATGCGAAAGTCGTCAGGTAAGTTTGCTGGGAAGAAAGGATACAATGGGCGGCCGATCTAAATTCGGGATTTTTGGAGATGGTAAAGAAGTAGCACAAATAGCACTTTCCAAAGTTTTTCAGCCGGGTGATTTTCGCTCGGGATATTATCGGGATCAGACCATCGAAGCGGCTGTCGGGAATCTCACCTGGCAGCAATTTTTTGCCCAAATGTACGCCCACGCTGACCTCGAACACGAGCCGAATACAGGCGGTCGCTCGATGAATGGTCACTTTTCAACCCGCTGGTTGGATGAAAACGGGGACTGGCTTGATCAAACCAAATTGTACAATTCCGTTTGTGATATTTCTTCCACCGCCGGGCAGATCCCCCGCGCGGTAGGCCTTGGATATGCTTCCAAATTATACCGCGAAAATCCCGATTTACAGGATATGACTACTTTTTCCCACGGAGGGAACGAGGTAGTTTTTTCGACGATCGGCGATGCTTCCACTTCCCAGGGAATGTTTTGGGAAGCGATGAATGCCGCAGGCGTATTGCAGATCCCGCTGATCGTCTCTGTCTGGGACGATGGCTACGGCATATCGGTGCCGGTTGAATACCAGACCACCAAGGGTAGCATTTCCAAGGCATTGGCCGGGTTGCAGCGCAATGAAGATGGAGAAGGGATCGACATATTGACCGTGCACGGCTGGGATTATCCTGCGCTCGTGGAAACTTACCAGAAGGCTGCGAAAATCAGCAGGGAGCAGCATGTGCCGGTGTTGGTGCACGTCACCGAACTCACGCAGCCGCAAGGGCATTCTACCTCGGGTTCCCATGAACGGTACAAGTCGAAGCAGCGGCTGGCATGGGAGCGGGAGCACGACTGTAATGTGCGTTTTCGCGATTGGATCCTGAAAAACGGTTATGCCACCGACGACGAGCTGGAAGAAATAGAGCGCAAGGCCAAAGATAAGGCCCTGCATGAGCGTAATGCGGCCTGGCAGGCTTACAGGAAAGAACTGGACACGGAATTCAATGATACCATTCAGCTTTTGCAGGCGGTGGCCGCCCGGAGTTCTTTTTCGGCTGATGTGAACAATGCGATACTCGAACTTCAAAAAACTTACCTGCCGGTGCGCAGGGATATGATCGCAGCCGTACGGAGGGTTTTGAGGATTATAGGAAAAGAAGATAATCCTGAAAAATACGCATTGCAGCTGTTTTTGAGGAACCAACTCAAAACTAACCAGGAGCGCTTCAATACCCATTTGTACAGCGAAACTCGTTACTCACCGATGCTTGTGGAGCCGGTAAGCCCCACGTTTTCGGATAGCAGCCCCACTGTCGACGGCCGCGAAGTGATTCGGACCTATTTCGATAAGCTATTTGAAAAAGACCCCCGCGTAGTGGCGTTGGGCGAAGATATTGGCTTCATCGGGGACGTCAACCAGGGATTTGCCGGGTTGCAGGAGAAGTACGGCGAGATCCGCATTACCGATACGGGGATTCGCGAGACAACCATTATCGGTCAGGGCATTGGTATGGCGATGCGCGGCTTGCGGCCGATTGTTGAAATCCAGTACTTCGATTACATCTATTACGCACTGGCCACTCTGACGGACGACCTTGCGTCGCTCCGTTACCGGACTGCCGGTGGCCAGCGGGCCCCGCTGATTATCCGGACGCGCGGGCATCGACTGGAAGGAATATGGCACTCTGGCTCGCCTATGGGCACTATGCTCAGCAGCTTGCGAGGCCTCCACGTGATCGTTCCCCGCAACTTCACCCAGGCGGCGGGCTTGTATAATACAATAATGAAAGGCGACGATCCCGCATTGATGGTGGAGCCGCTGAATTCGTATCGTCAGAAGGAAATTTTGCCTGATAATGTGGGCGATTATTACATTCCACTGGGGCAGCCCGAAATTTTAAGAGAAGGAAGTGACCTTACTATTGTTACCTATGGCTCAATGTGTCGTATAGTAATGGAGGCCGCTTCTCAATTGCAGAATTCAGGAATTGAGGTTGAAGTTATCGATGTGCAAACATTGTTGCCTTTCGATGTCGACAACCGGATCGTGGAGTCCATTAAGAAAACAAACAGGGTTATTTTCGCCGATGAAGATTTACCCGGAAGTGCATCAGGTTTTATGATGCAGCAGGTTTTGGAAAAACAGCAGGCTTACCGTTGGCTCGATTCGGCACCGGTAACCATTGCAGCGAAAGATCACCGCCCGCCTTACGGCTCAGACGGCGATTATTTCTCCAAACCGAATATGGACGACATTTTTGAAACTGTTTACAGCATCATGCGAGAAGCGGCCCCAGATAAATATCCGGAGCTGTTTAACGTATGATCTTATGTATCGTTCAAAAGGAAAGAGAATCTTAGACATTCTACTTGCGGCAATGGGGCTGATCACCTCGTTGCCGTTTTTTATTGTGCTGCCTCCGTTGCTGTGGGTGTATTTTGGAGGTAACCCGTTTTTTGCACAAGTCAGGCCCGGGCTCAATGCAAAGCTTTTCAGGATTCTGAAATTCAGGACAATGCATGGTGACGGGCGGGATGCCTCTTGGCTGGGTAAATTGCTTCGAAGATCTTCGCTCGACGAACTGCCACAATTCTGGAACGTACTGGCGGGCGAAATGAGCATTGTCGGGCCGCGACCGTTGCTGGCCGAGTATCTGCCCCTTTACAATGCAGAGCAGCTTTTGCGGCACGCTGTAAAACCGGGAATAACCGGTCTGGCGCAAATCAATGGACGGAACCGGCTGAGTTGGCACGAAAAGTTTGAGCACGACGCATTTTATGTGCGTCACCTTTCACTAATGCTTGACTTACAGATCATTTTTGCGACGGTATCCGGCATATTCTCTTTGAAGAATGCAGATAGCGGGGTGGCATCTCCATTTAAAGGAAACCCGGGATGTTGATCTACGGCGCAGGCGGCCATGCCAAAGTGGTGCTCAGCATTCTTTCAGCCTGTGGAGAGCAGATAAGCGGCATGTTCGACGACAACTGGCAGAACGGAAGAGGAGCAGGCAGACAGACGGCGCGTGCATACGACCCTATGTTCATGCCAAGCGAACAGCTGATCGTCGCGATAGGCAATAATCTCGATCGCCGGAGAGTGGTGGGGGTTGTAAAGCATTCCTTTGGCCTGGCCATTCACCCCACAGCCGTCATTGAATCGTCTGTTCGTGTCGGGGCTGGCGTTGTGATAGTCCATAATGCGGTGGTACAAGCCGATTGCTGCTTGGGAAATCACGTGATTATTAACACGGCGGCTATTGTCGATCATGAATGTGTAATCGGCGACTTCGCGCACATCGGCCCGGGCGCTGTGTTATGCGGAGGCGTATGTGTAGGTGAATACACGCTTGTGGGCGCAGGAAGCGTGGTTTTGCCAGGTATTTGTATCGGTAGGGAATGCGTGATCGGCGCGGGTTCGGTGGTAGTACGCGATATGCCGGATTTTACGAAAGTTGCAGGAAATCCTGCCAAGGTCATTCATTACACATAACACACTATGGCTTACAAAATCTATCTCTCGCCTCCGCACATGAGCGGACTTGAAATGAAGTACATCCAGCAAGCATTTGATAGCAACTGGATCGCGCCCGTCGGGCCGAATATCGACGCCTTTGAGGCGGAATTATGCCAGTATACCGGCAGTAAATATGCATTGGCTGTGTCGTCGGGTACGGCGGCAATCCATCTCGCATTGCTTGCATTAGGCGTTGGTAAGGATGATATCATTCTTTGCCAGTCACTGACATTCGTAGCCACGGCAAATCCGATTATTTACGTAGGTGCGACACCCGTCTTTATCGACAGCGAGGCCGTTACCTGGAACATGTGCCCAGATGCGCTGGAAGATGCGATACTTCATTATCTGCAAACGGGCAAAAAGCCAAAGGCAGTGATCGTTGTGCATTTGTACGGCATGCCGGCGATGCTGGATAAGATTTTGTATTTGTGTAAAACATATGAAATCGCCCTGATCGAGGATGCAGCGGAGGCGCTGGGCTCTGAATATAAGGGCCGGAAACTGGGGGCTTTTGGTGATATCGGGATTTTATCCTTTAATGGGAACAAGATTATCACCACTTCCGGCGGAGGCGCAATGCTCTCCGATAACGAGAAGTATATTGAAAAGGCCCGCTTTTTGGCAACGCAGGCCCGTGAGCCTGCCCGGCATTACGAGCATAGCGAAGTTGGGTACAACTACCGAATGAGCAATGTCTGTGCGGGGATCGGCAGAGGGCAGTTGGAGGTGATCGACGAGAGAGTCGCGCAGCGGCGGGCCAATTTTTGGTTTTACCAGACTTCTTTGGGTCAAATCTCAGGCATTAATTTTCAGGAGGAACGGCCCGACGTATTTTCCAATCGTTGGTTGACGGCCATAATAGTCAATGACAAGGAAACCAGTTCACGTCAAATTCAGGCGGCGCTGTCTGGACATGGTATCGAATCGCGACCGGTATGGAAACCGATGCATTGCCAGCCATTATACAAAACGCTACCCCTGTTTGGAGGTAGCGTTTCGGAAAGACTGTTTCAGTATGGGATTTGTCTGCCTTCAGGGTCCAATCTTAGTGACCAGAGAAAGCTCGTTGCTCGCATTGTGAGCGACTGCTTCTAGGCTATTGAATTTCAATTTCAAATTGAAGCGGTGAATAGGGTAGTATTGAGCTACTGCCATTCTTACCGTAACCGAGCGCCGATGGGAAGATGATAATCGCTTTTTCACCTTTGCGCATCTTTCTGATCGCGCGGTCGAAACCGGGAATTGTGCTAGGGCTGCCGGTAATGAAGCTGCTTGTTCGCTCGTCGAATTTCGTGTCGTCGAGCAGTCTGCCGACATATTTAACGTTGACCGACTTGCCTGGTCCAATCGTGTCGCCGGTAACGGTGTTTGCTCTCACAATCACAAGGTTATCCGCAGATCTTTCTGATACGGTGTAGCTCTTCTTCGCGATGAAATCGTCGATCTGCTGAGGTTCCGTGCGGGTTTTCAGAAACTCAACTTCCAGACGGATCGGTGAATAAGCTGGAATGTTAACCCGGTCGACGTTACCCGAAGCGAGATAGAAAGGGAGATAGAATGTAGCTTTCTCGCCAGTCCTCATCAGGAAAATACCTCTTTCGATGCCGCCCCAATAGACATATCCGCCCACTGGGAAAGAGAACTCAGTTTTGTTATCCTCGGTGGAAGAGATAACCTTCGTGCCATTCAGAAGATAGCCGGTATATTTGATTGTCGCAGCATCGCCGATCCTGGCCCGGAGCCCCGACGGGTTTGCCTTTCTGATAATATAGTAAAGGCCTGTTGAATCTCTGACCGCTTTTGAGCCAAGGCTGTCGGCCTGAATTGCGGCTTGAATGGCTGTTTCGTTTTCGGTGATTTTCTCCTCATCCCTGCTCGATACATTATCCATACAAGACGACAGCCCGATCAGCATTGCCAGTAGTGCACACCACACCAGATTAATACGCTTCATTTCTTTTTTAAGTAATTAATGGGATTGTTTTAGTTTCAGGGTAGACTCTGTGGATTCGGGATTGGTTGTAATCACGAGTGAAAAACGTCGATTTTTACATTTTTTTCAAAGTATTTGCAAAATGGCGATAGCGGGCATTGGAAGCATTGCGGGTTGCGCGCGGTACACACGTAGCGCCCGTGCAGGATCAGCCAGTGATGTGCCTTGTGGATCAAATGCTTCGGGATATGCCTCACCAGCTCTTTCTCTACCGCCAATGGTGTCTTGGCCGTAAGCGGTACCAGTCCGAGCCGGCGCGATACCCGAAAAACATGCGTATCGACTGCCATAGCAGGCATGCTGTAAATGACAGAAGCGATCACGTTTGCTGTCTTTCTGCCTACTCCCGGCATTTTCTGCAAATCCTCTACGGTGGACGGGACTTCTGAGCCGAACTGCTCCACCAGCATGCGTGCCATACCTACCAGGTGCTTGGCTTTATTGTTGGGGTAGGAAATGGATCTGATGTAAGTAAATACTTCCTCCGCATTGGACGCAGCGAGTGATTCGGCATCGGGAAAACGCTCGAAAAGTTTGGGTGTCACGATGTTAACGCGCTTGTCCGTGCATTGTGCCGAGAGGATTACAGCTACCAGGAGCTCATACGGGTTGGAATAATGCAGTTCGGTTTCGGGTTCCGGGAAGTTCTGGATAAAATAGTCCAGGAAATGTTTATAGCGTTCTTTTCTTAGCATAATAGTATCATGGTTCTGCGCAGGGTTGAGTGCCCGCACAGAAATATTACAGGGCAAGCCGTACAGGCCATGCCCTATTCTTAAAAGTAATGACAACTTCCAGCCATCGGACCGACAGCTGGAAACAAAAAAACCTGCCGACTCGCTCTAATACAGGAGTGCAGCAGATTTCTTAGGAGAGAATTGTCGCGAATATCTGAAAACTTCGGAAATCACATTCTCCGCAGGAGTCCGGGTGATCTTGTTCATCTGATTCTGGATTTCCAGGGAATCGAGATAAAAGTTCATCAAGTTATCGTCAAGTGCGAGCGCCTCAACAATCTGTTCATTTTCATTCTCAGTTGTTTCGGCATATAGATACCTTACAACATCATCGTAAGTAAAGGTTTTTGTCATACTGTGGGGCACGTTGGTTAAATTGCTTACGCAGGTTTATCAACGCGTAACGCATTCTGCCCAATGCCGTATTAATACTCACACCCGTGGCATCCGCAATTTCCTGAAAGCTCATGTCCTCATAGTGGCGCATGATCAGAACTTGTTTCTGCACGTCGGGCAACCGCTGGATCATCTCCCGCAGCTGCTCATGTGTTTCCTGACGAATCTGGATCGACTCAACGGAATCTTCCGAAAAATCCAGCGTGTTGAAAACACTGCTCCCATCTTCGAACACTACATTGGGGTAGCGTTTATCGCGTCTGAAATAATCAATGGCGAGGTTGTGTGCGATTCGTATAATCCATGGCAGGAATTTACCTTCGTCGTTGTATCGACCACCTTTAATTGTGTCAACGGCTTTGATAAATGTATCCTGTAATAAATCTTCGGCTACATATTGATCCTTGACAATCAGATAAATAGTGGTGTATATTCTCGACTTATGGCGCTGAACAAGCTTTTCGAAAGCCTTCTCATTGCCTCGGATATACAATGTTACCAACTCACTGTCGCTAACTTGGACTTTCTCCATTTTACTATTCGATTTAGTTAACGTAGAGCAGTTCGTCGATATTGTTTCTCCTTTCTGGTTTGGTGAAAATTAGATGTGACTTTTCGGCATTTCGAATTATACGAATCAAAGAAATGGATTTGAAAAATAATTTGCAAATGTTTCAGTTCCTTTTTGCAGAAAAATTATTTCCCGTTAACAGATGTTAACAAGTTGTGCATGTTGAAGATGCCCGCCGTTTGTTTCGTCACATGGGTAGACATATTAGAATAAATAATGGTATTTAATAAATAATCTACGATTTGCTTGTCGAGTTAGATCGATTTTAGTCTGTCGGGCACCGAATTTTTCAACCAGCTGTCGTAATTTCACTTTTCTTATAAAAATTGAATTTTTACCAGATATGAAATACAAGCATATCTTCTTCGATTTGGACCACACACTTTGGGATTTTGAAAGAAATTCGTCCGAGTCCCTGGAAGAAATTTTTCATCACCACCAGCTTACCCGCTACGGCATTCCTTCATTGGAGGCATTTGTGTGCTCATTCCTTAAAATAAATACCGCATTGTGGGATGCTTTTGACAAAGGACAGTTGCACCATAGCTATATACGTGAGAACCGTTTCCGGATGGTTTTCGAAGAGCTGGGTGCCGAATGCCCACCGGAGCACACGGAGATCGGCGAGCTTTACCTTACCTCGCTGCCTACCAAGAAGCATTTGCTCGAAGGCGCACTCGACCTGTTGAATTATGTTTCCGCCGCCGGCTATGGCATGCACATTATCACCAATGGTTTCAATGAAATCCAGGCCCGGAAAATTGCGAGCTCGGAGATAAGTCATTTCTTCGAGCATGTGGTTACGTTCGAGACAGCCAGTGCCAAGAAGCCCGACCGCCGGATCTTTGAATTTGCATTGGACCTCGCGCAAGCCACGGCCAGCGAAAGCCTGATGGTGGGTGACAACTGGATCGCGGATATCCTCGGCGCGAAGCAGGTAGGCATGGATACGGCCTATATGAACCCGGCCGGACTGCAATTTGATGAAGCGCCAACCTATAATATAAGAAGGCTTGAAGAGCTGCTGCTCGTGCTTTGAGCGAGAGCGCCATCAGGCAATGTCCGCCTCGTAGTACCGGATGTGTTTCTCTTTTAAAAATTGCTTGATCACATCCACATGCACGCATTGCCCTACGTTCAGGAACGGGTAATTGGAAACTTTCTTGCGGTGGCCGTCGATGGTCACCTCCCGATTGACCTGATCGAATCCCAGGTGCAAATGGCGCGTGGAGCTTTGCATTCCATAAATAATACCATTCTGGTCGAACAGGGGTCCGCCGCTCTGGCCACGTAGCCCCGGGGTGCTCATTTCGATACCCACAACTTCACTATTGTCGCCGATGTGGCGGGTAATGATGCCGTCGATGGGAAAGCTGGGTGTTTTGATCTTTCCATCGGCAGTCCATTCGATATCACCGGTATGCTTGTTGTACCGGTAATTCGTGAATTCAGGAAATGGGTAGCCGAGCCTGCACAAATAGCGGCCTTGCTTCACCATCCGGGAGTCTTTCAGGAACCGCGCATATGACTGATATTGCTTCGATTCGTAATTCCGGAACTGAATAATTGCCAGGTCCTGTGTAGGGTGCAGGTGGATGGTAAGTCCTTTATAATCCGTTACGCAATTAATAAAGTTAAACAGGATCCGGATCGGGCTGTCGGGTGCGATCTTGTACTTGGTTTCCAGCAAATTACGCTGTGTAGCAAGGCCGGGATCTTTCTCGAATTGGCGAAGTTCTCCCTTGAATTTCAGGTAGTTTTCGTAAATACTGTTGGCATACAGAATTTGCCGAGCGACATGCCGGCAGGTGATCGCAAAACCGTCTTCGTTTACAAAAAACAATGTGGCCGTTCCGGGTACGATGTCGCTCCCTGCGTAGTATCGGATAATGAAGTGAACCGGACGGGTAAACTGATCTATTTTTTCAATAGCATCAACAAACATAGAAAAATGGCGGTAGCCGTATCGAACTAAGGGTGGGTAAAGGGAACAAGTGCCTCTGTCTGGTCCCAGCTCAGGACGATATTGACACCATTGGGAATTTCTTCAAAATAAATCTGGAACACTTCCTGGACTGATGGGCGGATCCGGATAGGGACCTCGACACTCATGATGTTCTTGCCATCGTTATATTCAGTGCCCCATTGCCCTGTTTCGGAGTTCAGGATGATTTTCCAGGTGCTTTGGCCGGGTACTGAGAAAAGTGAATAGGTGCCTGCTTTCACCAGTTTTCCTCCCATCAACACATCTTTTTCCAGTTCGATGAGGGTGGCTTCGTTGGCACCCGTGCGCCAAACTTTACCATAAGGCAGCAACGCTTTGTCCTGCTCTCTGCCGAAAATCAGCCGACCCTTCTTGCTGGGCTGTCCGTATGAAATTTTGACATTAACTCCATTCTGACTGGTTTCCGCGACTGCTTCGGGACTGAATGACTTGGTGTATTTTCTAACTCCCCAAAAGCCGGTAAACGCAACCACAATTAAGGCAAAGACTATCAGTAAAATTCTTTTCATAAATCAGGGGCAAAAGATTTTGTAGAAGGTATAGCTTACCGAAAGGCGCACATAAAAATAGGTATCTTTTACAGACGGATCGCCTTGCTGTAACTTGTCCGTGGAAGTAGGGTCGCCTCCGAGATTGTCGAGGTAATCTGTAAATGTCTTCCGTGTGCCATATTCCAATCCGATGTTCCACGGGCGGCGGATCTGGTATTTAATTCCTACGCCGTAAGGCAGCACCAGTCCGGAGGTTTTGTAGGAGCCTGTCTGGATGTTGGGGTTAAATTTATTGAAACCCAGCCCACCAAATACATAGGGGCTCCAGTTGACGGCAAACCTGCGCTCCTGGAAATTCAGAAAGTTATATTCCGCAACGGCATTTCCTTCGAACACGGTCGTCCG
The DNA here is from genome assembly GCA_001898145.1 of Dyadobacter sp. 50-39. Lineage (GTDB taxonomy): Bacteria > Bacteroidota > Bacteroidia > Cytophagales > Spirosomataceae > Dyadobacter. The sequence goes on along the minus strand of MKSR01000019.1, from coordinate 339,812 downwards.
GAACGACATGTTTCTGGCTTGCTGAAAAGGGTCGTCGCTTTTTTGATCGTCGGCGCCGATAAGCCCGCCGGCCACTTCCGCACGGAGCGACAGGGCCTGATTCGGGTTAAAACGGAAAAAAAGGCTGCCGCCCGGTTTGAAAAAACGGAAACGGAAAGTCGGCGAAATATCACCCCGGTAGTTGAAACCGCCAACGCCGGCACCAATTTCTACACGTTGTGCATGCGTGTGCACGACGGCCAGAAAAAAACAAATACCTGCCAGCAGTACAGCCGACAAGTATTGTCTATTCAAATGTTTGAAAATGTATTTCAACGGGGTAAGTGAATTATCTCAGTGGCGGACATTTTACCTGCGAAGGCAGCATATAATGGATGCTGATCATACCGAAGAGGTAAGCATCCTTTTGGGTGGGGCTGTTGCCACGCTCGGTGCCCGGTGCGCCAAAACCGGTTCCTGGCAGTGCTTGCAGCGGATTGACTCCATCCTGTAAGTAACCCGGATAGTTCGTATTCAGGAATTTCCCGATAGCCTCAGTTCTGTCGGCCCCTTTGCGTACTGCAACCTGCTCAGCGGTGCGGTTTGCCATATGTGCGGCCAGGGGATCGTCTGCAAAAATGGCAGGATCTGCATAATTGCCGTGTGCGTCGTCCAGATAATCTGTGAATGTTTTGCGGTAGCCTAGCTCCGCAGAAATGTCGAATTTCGAATTGATCTTGTAGCGGACGCCGATACCCACCGGGATCGCAAACTGAACCAGTGAGTACGGCTTGGCATATCCTTCATTACCCTGTCCTTCGGTTCCCAGCGGCTGCAATTTGACCCAGTCGCCTTTCAGTGAATCGAGCGCTTTCGGATTGTGCGCTGTAAGTGCAACACCTGCAAACAAATACCAGCCCAATTGCGGACGGCGGTCGTAGCTGCGGTTGTCGGGCGTCAGTTTGTAGATACCCTGGACGGAAAATTCCTTGAGGTCATTGCGGAAATGCAGGTTCCGCGCGTAGTAAATACTGGTTTCGTGTTTAGAGTCGCGGTTCATAATGTAATCGTCACCGGCGATTCGTGCATAAATAAAGCTGGCACGTGCGGCCAGGCGTGGTGTAAAGTGGCGTGTGTAGTTTCCGCCGACACTCCAGCGGGCCATTTTAAAGGTAGAGGCCAGCGGGCGGCGATAGGGTGCAAGATCACCGTAGTAGCTGGAAGTACCAATACCAAAACCTGCCGTAGAATACGGTACGAAGAAACCTCTGTTCTGCGCTTTTACGTCTTTGCCAGACAGTAATAGCCCTAGAATCAAGGTTAAAGCCAACGTTCCGGATACTCTTCTCAAGTCGAAATTTCTACGCATTTTCAGATCGATTTTTTTGCAAAAATAGAATAGTTGTTGGTTTTCTTCAGGATGCAACACCATTTGAACGACAAATCTTCCTTATCATTGTGTACTCAAAAAGCGCCACAGAAAATGATTTCGAGTAACCAGCTACGGTTTTCTTATTCCGCTCAGAAAAAATTCAGCTTCCCCGACATCCACTGCAATGACAAAGAAACGCTCCTGATCCTCGGTCAGTCGGGAAAAGGAAAAACCACGTTGCTGCATTTGCTGGCATTGTTGCTGACACCGGAGTCTGGGGACGTTTTCATCGCGGGGAAGTCGGTCAAAAACCTCACACCGCAGGAGATCACCGCTACCCGCGCCAGAAACATCGGCATTATATACCAGCGGCCGCATTTCGTGAGCTCGCTTTCGGTCTTGGACAATATTCTGCTGTCAAATTATCTTGCCAACAAGCAGGAAGACCGCCACAAAGCACGCCATTTAGCCGAGCAACTAGGCTTTGCCGATCATTTATCAAAAAAAACGAACCAGCTTAGCCAGGGAGAACAGCAGCGCGTAAGCATTGCGCGTTCGTTGATGAACAATCCCAACATTATCCTCGCTGATGAGCCTACTTCGAACCTGGATGACGAGAATTGCCAGCGGGTGATCCAGCTTTTGAAAAGGCAATCCGCACAAATCGGTGCGAGCCTGGTGGTGGTTACCCATGACCAGCGCCTTAAAGACGAGTTTTCGAACCAGGTTTTTCTGTAAAATATATGAACCTATTCAAGATCAGCATTGCCAATCTCAGGGAAAAAAAGCTCAACAGTTTTTTGAGCGCACTACTATTAACCCTCGGTATCGGTATGATCTCCCTGCTTTTGCTGCTCAACAAGCAGCTCGACGAGCAATTCAAGCGTAACCTGAAAGGCATTGACATGGTAGTGGGTGCCAAAGGAAGTCCTTTGCAGGTGATCCTGTCCAGCATTTACCAGATCGACGCGCCCACGGGAAATATCCCGCTGGCGGAGGTGAATGCGCTGCGGAAAAATCCGTTTGTGAAATCGGTGATCCCGCTGTCGATGGGCGACAACTATCAGGGTTTCCGCATTCTCGGCACAACACCTAAATATGTCGAACACTTCCAGGGCAAGCTGGCCGAAGGGCATTTATATAATGCCTCCATGGAGGTGACGATCGGGAGCAAGGTGGCAAGGACCTCAAAGCTGAAAATCGGCGACCAGTTTTCCGGTTCGCACGGGCTCGATTCGGAAGGCGAGAAGCATGAGGATAAAAAATACAAGGTTGTAGGAATATTCCAGCCCAGCGGGACCGTGATTGATCAACTCATCTTGACCCGCCTTTCAAGCGTGTGGGACATTCATGAGCACGCGGAAGAATCCGAAACGCCTGCTGTTGCAGAAGTTGAACACAGCGAGGGCCAGACGCATGCAGACCCCGAGCCCGACGAAGAAGGCAAGGACGTGACCAGTGCATTGATCCAGTTCCGCAACCCAATGGGCCTGCTCACCATTCCGCGGCAGATCAACGACAACACTTCCATGCAGGCGGCATTGCCAAGCATCGAGATCAACCGTTTGTTTTCATTGCTGGGTGTCGGCATTGAAACGCTGCGCACATTGGCATTGATCATTATCTCCATTGCCGGGGTAAGTGTATTTATTTCGTTATATAATTCGCTGAAAGACAGGAAGTACGAGATGGCGCTGATGCTTTCAATGGGTGCAACGCGCACGAGGCTGTTCCTGATGCTCCTGATCGAAGGATTATCCCTGGCCGTCATTGGCTTTTTTGCGGGGATTATTGCGAGCCGCATCGGATTGTGGGTTTTTTCCAAATCGGCCGAACAGGACTTCCACTATTCGCTGGGCAAATTCGCACTGCTGCCGGAGGAATTTTATCTGTTCTTCGGTGCCCTCGCGATCGGCGTGGTTGCGGCTGCATTGCCTTCGCTCGGCATTTACCGGCTGAATATCTCCCGCACACTGGCGGAGGAATAATAATGTGTGTAAATTTGTTAAACCGGTACAACTCATTGTAATACAAAATCCGAATACTGATGAAATCTGTCAAAATCAGCATATTGTTCCTCTGCATCGTCTCATTGTTTGCTTTTAAACCGGCGGTTGAGCCGGTGAAACTGACGTGGGAAACCTTGCGGGACGTTACTTTCAAAAAGAAATGGTATGCCGAAGAGTCTATCTACATGCTGCATCCGACATTCGGGCCGAGCGTGCAGAAGCTCAAAAACCAGCAGGTCTCCATAACAGGCTACATTTTGCCGGTTGATCTGGAAGCGAACCTGTATGTGCTTTCCGCATTTCCGTTCAGCGCCTGCTTTTTCTGCGGCGGTGCGGGCCCCGAGACGGTCATGACCCTGAATTTCAAGAAGAAGGACGGAAGGAAGTTCAAAACCGACGAGCGGCTCACATTTACCGGCACATTAAAACTCAATGCCGACGATATTTATCAGATGAACTACATTCTGGACGGCGCGGAGATTACTAAATGATCAGATGCCGATCAGGCGCCAAATTCCTGAGATAAAGAATAATACGAGTCCTACGGGCGTGAGTACCTTCCACCCCAGGTACATGAGCTGGTCTACGCGCAGGCGCGGCAGCGTCCAGCGCGCCCACATCTGTATGAGAATGCCGAACATGGCTTTGGACAGCAGCCAGAATATGCCCGTAACATAGCCGAAGAATGTCCCCGGCGCCCCGCTGGTCCAGTCGGCCAGCTTTAAGGGGCCGATATTAGGCAGTGGCGTGTTCCAGCTTCCGAGGAACAAAATAGCCCCCAGAAGTGATACAAGCAGCATCATACCGTATTCCGACAGCATAAACAGCGCCCATCTCATTCCGGAATATTCGGTATGGAAGCCGGCCACGAGCTCCGATTCCCCCTCGGGAAGGTCGAAAGGGGCACGGTTGCATTCGGCAAGTGAAGCGATGAAGAAAACAACGTAAGCAATGAGCAGGAAGGGGTTTCGTACGATATTCCAGGATAGGAACCCGCCCACGCCGCTCACATCGATACCCAGTTCACGTATGCCGAAGAGGTAGATCGTTTCGGGTGTGTAAATACCTTGCTGATAGCTGATTACCTGCAAATCGAGCGTTTGGGTAAGCATTACAACGCATAGTATGGAAAGTCCCAGAGGAATTTCGTAAGACACAATCTGGGCCACCGCACGCATGGCGCCGTACAATGCAAACTTGTTATTGGAACCCCAACCCGCCATCAGCAGGCCGATTACATCCACAGAAACGATGGTTAGCAGGAAGAAGACGCCCACAGCAGCACCTGATCCCGCAAGTTCCGGCGCGAGCGGTACCACGGCAAATCCCGCAAAGACGGATATGAAAATGACGAACGGTGCAATGAGAAACAGTCGCCGGTCGGCGGCTTTGGGAACAATGTCCTCTTTTTGGAGCAGTTTCAGCAAATCGGCGAAAAGCTGCAGCAACCCCCATTTTCCTACTTCCATAGGCCCCAGTCGATCCTGAATGAATGCTGAAACCTTCCGTTCCAGGTACACGCCGATGACCACAAAGCCGGGTACAAGCAGGAGGAAAATGATGAGCGTAAAAGGCATTAAATGCTATCTGGACAATGGTTTGTCGCAAAAGTAAGGAAAAAACCTACTCGTCTTCGTCTGTCTGCCCCTTATATCCCGATTCCTGCAAAATTCTGCCCGCATTGTCGATAGCCATCAGATCGGTGAGCTTCGTATCCGGATTTTCGGCCAGAAACCGGCTGACGATCCGCCATCCGACCCATCGGCCGATGGCGCCCGGAACCTTGTTTCCGATCTCGGTCGTAAAAGGGCGGTCGTCGATGAATTTGCGTTTTTTCAGATCGCTTTTTTCGTATAATAGTTTGCTGGAAATGAAGTACGCCCAGATATCCGTCTGGCTGTTGTAAGTCCTTCTCAAATCATCTTCGGAATAACCGATAATGAGGCTGTCGGGCGTTTGGGGCATGATCTGTTTGACAAACTCATACCCCTTACCGTAACCGATCATGTCTGAAAGCAGTGACTGGTCGCCGACATTCATGTAGTTGAATCGATTGGATTCAAAGAAAACGATCGAAGGCACAATGTATTCCCGCTGGTAGCGACGGAGCTGGTAGTCGTACACATTGGGCCGGTAACGCGCAGCGGGTCCGCCGAAATAGTCGAGGCCGATCACGATCAGCGAATCTGAAATATAAAGATCGTTACCCGTGAAGCCCGTCACGATAAAATCGACCTCGGGAATTCTGAATTGGGGATAATGGTATTTAATTTGTTTGAATGCATCCGAAAGCGGGTTCAGGATCCGGGTTTTGCGGTCGCCGATGATCGAATCGAGCTGTGTGCGGAAAGCCTGTAAATCCGGATTTTGAAGGATACCGAACAAGTGAGATGCCAGTTTTGCAGGCTCGACAGGTGAATCCGTAAAATAGCCTTGCGCCAGATAGGGATAGCTGTCGAGGAACTTTTGTACATCTTCCACCGATTTGCAGGAGAACAGCTCTTCGTCCAGGTTTTTAGAAACCAGTTCAAACCGGATATTGCTGGTGTCGGCCTCTTTTCGCTGATCGGTTTTGCATGAAAATAGAAGAAAGGCTACGAACAGAATGCACAACAAAGACTTGAAATAAATCATTTGGCGGAGAGAATATATGTCGGAACAAGTGTCAAAAGTAGAAAAAAAACGCATAAGCATCCTGGGCTGCGGCTGGCTGGGATTTCCATTAGCTAAACGGTTACTCGGCAACGGTATTACATCGCAAGTGAAAGGCAGTACCACTTCCGTGGCAAAGTTAGATGCATTCGCAGCCGCCGGTATAAAGGGCTACCTGCTCCCGTTAAACCCGGAAGCAGGGCTGGATGAAGGTATTTCAGAAGCATTTTTCGATGCGGATGTTATCGTGATCGCTATCCCGCCGCGCATGTCGAAAAATGTGGCGGGAAACTACTCCGCGCAAATGCGGATGGTGGCGGAGGCGATCAGCCGGTCCGGGGCCAACGAAGTGGTATTTGTAAGTTCCACCGGCGTGTACCGCGATTTAAGCCAAACGGCCGTCGAACAGGATGTACAACTGCCTGAGCATTCGGCCCAGCCCGAAATGGTGGCCGCTGAAAATGCCATAGCGGCATTAAGGCCCAAAAAAAAGGTAACGATCCTCCGACTTAGCGGCCTGCTGGGCTACAACCGCATTCCAGGCAAATATGTACAGGGCCAGAAGGATCTGACGACAGGTGACATTCCGGTCAATTATATTCACCGCGATGATGCTGCGGGTATTATCAAAGCCATTATCGAGCAGGGTGTCCGGGACGAAACGTTCAATATTACAGCCCCATTCCACCCGACCCGGAGTGAAGTGTATGTCGATTCGTGCGCGCAGTTCGGGTGGGAGGCTCCCACGTTCAAGTCTACGGAAGTGCCGCCGGCATTTAAACTGATTTCGGGGGATAAGTTTTTTAAAGCCTATCAATACGAGTTCAAATACCCGGATCCCCTGCTGTTCCATTACCAGCTGGAAGATAATTAATGCAAAAAATCCGCAGGATCAACTCTGCGGATTTTATTATTTATAACCAAAAGTGAATTACTGAGCGCCAAGCAGCTCGGTCAGCTTGGTTTCAAGCGCCGCGCCGCGGAGGTTTTTGGCAATGATCTTGCCTTCTTTGTCGAGGAGGAATGTGGCTGGTATCGCATTGACCCCGTAGGTTTGGGCCACCCCTGAATTCCATTTCTTCAATTCCGAACCGTGCAGCCAGGAGAGCTTGTCGCGTTCGATAGCAGTTTTCCAGGCTTTCTCGTTGTCGTCGAGCGATACACCGTAGATATCGAATCCTTTGTCCTTGAACTTGCCGTACATGCGCACCACGTTCGGGTTTTCCATCCGGCAAGGCCCGCACCATGAGGCCCAGAAGTCGATCAGCACATATTTGCCGCGCAACGACGACAATGCGACCGGCTTGCCATCCGGGCTGTTAAGCGTAAAATCCGGCGCCATTTCGCCCACTGCCAGTCCTGCCATTCTTTTAACAGAACCGATAAATCCCTTCGCAAGCGTAGGCACGGGGTCTACTTTGGAATAGTCATCGGCCAGTTTTTTGAGAATGTCGAGGTCGTTCTCAGGCGTCAGGAAGTTGTTGGCCGAAAAGAGTGCGATGAGCGAGGTGCCCATTTCAGGGATCAACTGGCGTAGTGCTGTTACTCTTTCCTTTTCTGCCGCCTGATAGGCCTGCTGTATTTCCGCTATTTTCTTCGAATCTTTTTTCTCTTCCGCAGCGGCATATTGCTCATTCCAGGTAGTAACTTTTGCCGAAAATGCCTGCATCAGCTGGTCGACTTTGGCATAGTACTCCATGTTTTTGGAACCGGTAACCGACACTTTTCCGCCATTGCCTTTCTCATCACGCGGCGTGCCGTCGGCGGCTACCTGGAAAGTCTCTCCACCTTCAACCAGCAAAGGGAATTTCTGGCGGTCGGCGATGTTGACGGTGAAAAAGCTGCCGCGGTCCTTTTCAATGCCTTTCAGCGTGAAGCTGCCATCGGCTCCTATTTGCGCGGAATCGAGTTTCACAGAAGATCCCGCAGCGGTAGACTGCGACAGAATGACTTTTTCGCCTTTGGAACCGTTTTTAACCTTGCCATTGATGGTAAAGCCTTTCGGTTCTATTTGCGCAAGGACATTGAAGCTCAGCAACGCGCCGCCTAAAACCAATGCACTCTGTTTGATAAATTCCTTCATGATCTTCTGTATCTGAGTTTCAATGTGTGAGCTACAACTTTTGCGCCAGCAACTGGTTCACGAGCTTGGGATCGGCAGCTCCGTTTGATTTTTTCATCACTTCGCCGACAAACAGGCCCATCAGCCCTTTTTTGCCCTTTTTGTATGCTGAAACCTTATCCGGCATGGCGGCGATTACCTCATTTACCAACGTTTCAAGCTCGTTGGTATTGCTGTTTTGCAGCCAGTTATTTGATTGGGCGATCTCCGCAGGCTCACGGTCGGGCTCGGCCAGCATGACAGGGAAAATCTTCTGCGCAGCCACCGAATGGCTCACTGCACCGGACTCATTAAGCTCGATCAATGCGGCCAGGTTTCCGGCGCTGATCGGGAAGTGGGCGATGTCGCCGTGGTGATCATTCAGATATGATTTCACCGGGCCCATCAGCCAGTTGGATGCGGTTTTGAAATGCGTCGTTTTAGCGCAAACGGCTTCGAAATACTCGGCCAGCTCGCGGGTATCGGTTATTACCGCGGCGTCGTAGGCCGGGATACCGTATTGACTTACAAATTTTTCACGCAGCTCATGGGGCAATGCGGGCATGCTTGCCTTAATGCTTGCCAGCCATTCGTCCGACACCACTACCGGGCACAGGTCGGGGTCAGGGAAGTAGCGGTAATCGTTCATCGTTTCCTTCACGCGCATTCCGTAAGTCTGCCCGGTTTCGACGTCGAACATCCGCGTCTCCTGCTGGATCGTTTCGCCGTTTTCAAGCATGGCTACCTGCCGGCGCTCCTCAAATGCGATGGCGCGCATCATGTTGCGGATCGAGTTCATGTTTTTGATCTCGACTTTCGTGCCATATTGTGCAGCTCCGTGCTTGCGTACGGACACGTTCACGTCCGCGCGCAGCGAACCTTCTTCCATATTGCCGTCGCTAATGCCCAGGTAGCGCACGAGCCGGCGGATTTCGGTTACGAATGCGCCCGTTTCTTCGGCTGAACGCAAATCCGGCTCGGACACCATTTCCACGAGGGGTGTTCCGGCGCGGTTGTAATCGAGCATGGTTTCGGTATGGCTGCCGTCGTGCACCGATTTACCGGCGTCCTCTTCCAGATGGATGTGGTGGAAGCGAATGGTCTTTTCCATGAATTTCCCGTCATGCTTGAAGGAAATGTGCACGCCGCCCTGTTCGCAAATGGGCTTTTTGTCCTGCGAGATCTGATAACCTTTCGGCAGATCGGGGTAGAAGTAATTTTTGCGGTCGAAAATGGTCCTCTTACTGATGGAGCAGCCGCAGGCAATGCCGAGGCGGATAGCGTATTCGACAGCCTTTTTATTCACTTTGGGCAAAGTACCCGGCAACGCGATCGTCAGCGGACCGATATTGGTGTTGGGCTCTGTACCAAAAATATTGAAATCGCGGGTAAACAGCTTGGATTCCGTCAGAAGCTGGCAATGTACTTCGAGCCCTATTACGGTTTCATAAGTGGCCAGAAGTTCATCGGTAACGTCAGCGGGGTGAATGGCAGTTTGACTCATATTATATTACTAATGCTTTCGCAAAGATACAAATACGGGCCGTCCATAGCATGAACGACCCGTATTTTATGGTATATAGCCGGTTGCTCTTTCTGATCAGAGTGAGTTGATCCAGTTGGCAATTACAACAATGTCAGCTTTAGGAACGTGCGGCAGGGGTGCCATCGGAGGGTAGCCAGGCCAATGTTCCGGTTTTGGGTTGTGCACCAACTCCACGATCTGGTCCGGAGTATATTTTTTCTTCGCTACTTCTGAATAGGCAGGTCCGATTACCTTGTCGTAAGCCTGGTGGCAAGCGAAACACGCGTGTTTGTTCAGCAATGCCGAAACGTCGGCCGGAACCGGTTTGCGTTTGGGAGCCGCAGGTGCCGCTGCTGCCGATGTGTCACCCGGGGCTGCGGGCGCTGCTGCGGGTGCCGCCGCTTTTTCTGCCGCCGCCGCCGTAGCCTGCTCAGCTGCCACTTTTCTATCGCTCTGAAGTTTCACGAGGGCCGCTTCTTCCCGGGCTTTGCTTCCTGATCCGTACCATTGATCATATTTGTCACGGTCTTCCTTGGACGAACAACCGATGAAGAAAGAAACTGCCAGGGCCATCAAAGCCAAAGAAGCGCTTTTTTTGAGTGTCATTGTGTTAATTTTTAAGAATTTTCGCCAGATTAAGGTTGGATACCAAATTGGCTACGAAGAAAGCAAGTTTGCGTTAGATTTCCGTCATGCTTCGGACATAAATTCGGACTATTCTTGAAAGCACCGAATTCTATTCGCTTGTCCGACAATCGCTTACCAGCAACCCGCATGTATCAAATTCAGGAAAATTTCTTGTTTATTTGTCTGTCATTGTTGCGATTAATGCAAAATGTCTTTACTTTTGCACTCCTATTTGTAAAACGATGTAAAGCAATGGCTAAGAAAGGTAATAGAGTACAGGTCATATTGGAATGCACAGAACAGAAAGAAAGCGGTGTTCCAGGCATGTCACGTTATGTGACTACAAAAAATCGGAAAAATACGCCAGGCCGTATGGAATTGAAGAAATTCAACTCTTTCCTGAGACGTTACACAGTCCACAAAGAAATTAAGTAAGTTCGTTTTGTTACCCGTTAACTGTCACGTGAAGCTGAACAATAATGGGTAAGCACGGAACAGTTAATCATTAACATAATCAACTTCTAACAGATATACAGACATGGCAAAGAAAGTAGTTGCTACCCTGAAAAAAGAAGGCGGTAAAGCATTCGCGAAAGTGATCAAAGCCGTAAAATCTCCTAAAACAGGAGCTTACACCTTCAAAGAAGAAATCGTTCCCCTGGACGGCGTACAGGGTGCATTGAAAAACTAGTCTTCGACTTCCCGGTTCGATCGGACTGTCTTCGACTGCGCTCAGACTGACATCAAGCGCAATATTTTTGTCACCCTGAGCGAAGTCGAAGGGTTGAATTTGTAAAAAGTCCCTTTCCGGGACTTTTTTGTTTTATTTTTGAGCCATTAATGTAATCAGCACTATGGGTTTATTTGGCTTTTTTTCAAAAGAGAAAAAAGAAACATTAGATAAGGGCCTCGAAAAAAGCAAGGACAGCTTCTTTGGCAAGCTCTCACGCGCGATCGTCGGTAAAACCACGATCGACGAGGACGTTCTCGATGAACTGGAAGATATTCTCGTAAGCTCGGATGTGGGTGTGGAAACGACTGTCAAGGTCATCAAACGCATCGAAGAGCGCGTCGCCAGGGATAAATATGCATCGACGGCCGAGCTCGACAGCATTCTGCGCGAGGAAATCGCTGCACTGCTGACCGAGAACAAATCAACCGATATCAGAGACAGCTTCGAAACCGAGCATTTGCCGAAACCGTACGTGATTATGGTGGTGGGGGTGAATGGGGTAGGTAAAACGACGACGATCGGCAAGCTGGCGCACCAGTTTCATCAACGAGGACACAAGGTAGTGCTCGGCGCTGCGGATACTTTCCGGGCGGCGGCTGTGGACCAGCTGAAACTCTGGGGGCAGCGCGTGAATGTACCGGTGATCGATCACGGGATGAACACCGATCCGTCAGCCGTAGCATTCGACGCATTGAAAAAAGGTACCGAAACCGGCGCGGATGTGATCATCATCGACACCGCCGGCCGCCTGCATACGAAAGTGAACCTGATGAACGAGCTTTCGAAGATCAAACGCGTGATGCAGAAGATCATCCCTGACGCGCCGCACGAAGTATTGCTCGTCCTCGACGGCAGTACCGGTCAGAATGCCGTGATCCAGGCGCGCGAATTCATCAAAGTTACCGACATTACCGCATTAGCCATTACCAAGCTCGACGGTACCGCGAAAGGCGGCGTAGTGATCGGTATTTCGGATGAATTTAAAATTCCCGTGAAATACATCGGCGTAGGCGAGAAAATGGACGATTTGCAGGTCTTCGACCGTGGAGAGTTTGTGGATTCCTTGTTTAAAAAGCTCGGCTAGCTGCATGGAATGCACGAAATAGAAAAAAGGCCGCACGCTGCATTCAGCTTGCGGCCTTTTCTTTTAAGCCCGGCACGTGCTATTGTGCCATTTTTTCACGAACTTTGCACCCCGTTTGGCCGTTCATTATCAGTCACTTTGTTGTGAACGCCGCTCCAAAAAACATTTAAAGCCGATAGCTGACAGCCGATAGCCGACAGCTCATTATAATGAAAACCAAAGGAATAGTTAAGAATAAAGTCAATATCGTGACGCTGGGTTGCTCCAAAAACCTGGTCGACTCGGAGGTGCTTTACACGCAGCTCAAAGGCAACGGGTTCGCAGTAGATCACGAGTCCAAAAAGGATGATTCACAGATTGTCGTGATCAATACCTGCGGGTTTATCGACAATGCGAAGGAGGAGTCCATCAACACGATTTTGCGCTATGCGGATGCCAAAGCTGCCGGCATGGTGGATAAAGTGTACGTCACAGGCTGCCTGTCGCACCGGTACAAGGATGAACTGGCGGTTGAAATACCTACCGTCGACGCCTGGTTCGGTACCAACGAGCTGCCCCGCCTGCTCAAAACCCTCAAAGCCGACTACAAACACGAACTCGTGGGCGAGCGCCTGCTTACCACGCCCGCGCACTACGCATACCTGAAAATCGCCGAGGGCTGCGACCGGCCATGCTCGTTTTGCGCGATCCCGCTCATGCGGGGAGGCCACGTTTCAAGATCGATCGAGGATTTGGTAAAAGAGGCTAAATCACTGGCTAAACGCGGTACCAAGGAGCTCATCCTCATTGCCCAGGACCTAACCTATTATGGGCTGGACATTTACAAGAAACGCAATCTTTCGGACCTGCTCCGTAACCTTTCCGATGTGGAGGGCATTGAATGGATCCGTCTGCAATATGCTTACCCGGCGGGCTTTCCAATGGACATTCTCGACGTGATGAACGAGCGCAGCAACATCGCCAGATACCTCGATATGCCGCTGCAATCGGGCTCGACGGGGATGCTGAAACTCATGCGCCGTGGTATTACCCGCGAGAAAACCGAAGCGCTGATCCATTCCATCCGCGACAAAGTGCCCGATATCGCATTGCGTACCACGCTGATCGTCGGCCACCCGGGTGAAACGGACGAGCTGTTCGATGAAACTTATGAGTTCGTTGAAAAAATGCGTTTCGACCGCCTTGGCGCATTTCAGTACTCCCATGAGGATAACACGCATTCATTCACCATGCCGGATGACATCGATCCGGAAGTGAAGCAGGAACGTGCCGACGCCATTATGGAGGTGCAGCAGGGTATTTCCGCGGAACTTAACCAGGCAAAAATCGGCAAGACCTTCAAAGTGCTCTTCGACCGTAAGGAAGGAGGCTACTTCATTGGCCGTACGGAATTCGATTCGCCGGAGGTGGATAATGAAGTACTTGTGCCGGCGAGCCAGTATGTGCGATTGGGCGATTTTGCCGATGTAAAAGTCACTTCCGCGGAAGAATTCGACCTTTACGGTGAAGTGATTTCCTGACGTCGTTTCGGGCAAATGGCGTCATTTCCTAAATTTGCCTCTCAATTTGAAAAAGAACAATTCTTAAAAAAGCATGTTACAACGTATTCAAACTATCTTCCTGGCGATGGTCGTCATCGGAATGGGTATTTTTCTCGCCTTCCCGATCTGGTCGAAAGTGGCATTGGCAGGGGGGCAAAGTGCCGATCTGACGGCCCTGCGGCTTCATCACCAGATCAATGAGGTGCAATCCAATGAGCAGCCGGTTTATTACCTCGTCGCGCTCGCCATTATCACGGCCGGTGTAGCGGCCTACGCGATTTTTCAATACAAAAACCGCATTCTGCAATCGGCCCTGTGTGCTGTGAACTCGATATTGATGACCGTTACCATGGGTCTGGTGATCTATTTCACTTTCTATAAAACGGCCAAATTGTTCGATCCCGAGCTGACCGGCAAATACGATATCGGTTTCTACGGACTGGTAGGTGCCATGCTGGCGAATGTATTCGCGAACCGCTTTATCCGTAAAGACGAACGCGAAGTGCAGCAATCGAAGCGATTCAGATAATGCAGTATGTCAGTCTGAGCGAAGTCGAAGACAGTCCGTACAGCACATCGTGCATGCGCTTCGACTCCGCTCAGCGTGACAATTATCTAACGACTGGCACAAACTTCCAGGTTTGTGCCTTTTATTCGCAGACCTCCCGGTCTGCAAACTGCATTACACCAGCCCTTCCCGCAGCAAATCGTGCAAATGCACGAAGCCCAGCGCTTTCCCTTCCTCCACCACTACTACCTGCGTAATGCTTCTGGACTGCATCGCTTCCAGTGCATTCACCGCATATTCCTCCGGAGAAACCGTGATCGGCGACTGCGTCATAATGTCCCTCGCGTGCAAATCCAGCAATCCAGCTGCGCCATAAGTTTTCAGCATTCTCCGCAAATCGCCGTCGGTGATAATGCCCGCCATCAGACCATTTTCAGCGATCACCGCCGTCGCGCCAAGCCTTTTCGAAGTCATTTCCAGAATTACTTCCTGCAATGTGGCGCCTTCGTTTACGGTCGGTAATGCATTATGCGGGTAAATGTCGCATACTTTCAGATAGAGCCTTTTGCCTAGCGATCCGCCGGGATGGTACCGCGCGAAATCATCATGCGTAAATCCCCGCGCTTCGAGCAGGCATATCGCGAGCGCGTCGCCCAGGGCCATGGTCACGGATGTGCTCGTGGTAGGCGCGAGGTTGAGCGGGTCTGCCTCCGCAGGTGCGTGTGCGTGAAGCGTGAGAATGCAGTTTTTGGCCAGGTAGGAGTCCTTATTGCTCACCATTGCGATCATCTTTACGCCCGTCCGTTTCAGCAATGGTACCAGTACTTTGATCTCCGGCGTATCGCCGCTTTTGGAGATGACAATCACCACGTCGTTGTCCTGGATCATGCCCAGATCGCCATGAATGGCATCCGCGGCATGCATGAAAAGTGCCGGCGTGCCGGTGGAGTTGAGTGTAGCTACAATCTTCTGTCCTACAATGGCGCTTTTGCCCACACCGGAGACTACAACACGTCCTCCGGAATGTAAAATGGCATATACGCATTTTTCAAATTCATCATCAATCAATTCAATCAGATTACGTACGGCTTCTGCCTCCTGACGTAATACTTCTTTTGCGGTTGACTGAATATTTTTTATTAATTTCAAATCTGAAACACAGTTTAGAGAGACAAAAACGTCATTATTTATTTCAAAGCGCAAAGATAGGGAAGTTTGAAATAACCATTTTGTGAACAGAGTATGGTACAGCAGGTTGATAAAGTCGTAACCGACACATTAAAAGGGAGGCTCAAAGAAATATTTGGATACAGTCAATTCCGCGGAGATCAGGAAGTTATCATACAAAATATCCTTTTAGGTAAAAATACATTTGTAATAATGCCTACGGGCGCAGGGAAGTCTCTCTGCTATCAGCTTCCTGCCCTGGTCAGCGACGGACTGACAATCGTGATTTCTCCGCTTATTGCTTTGATGAAGAACCAGGTCGACCAGCTTACTGCATTCGGTATCAACGCTCAGTTCCTGAATTCCACGCTTACCAAGGCCGAAATGACCCGCGTCAAAACGGACGCCCTCGACGGAAGCCTCAAACTGCTCTACATTGCCCCTGAATCGCTCACCAAAGAAGATAACCTCGATTTTCTCAAAAAAGTAAAGATATCCTTCGTCGCCATCGACGAAGCGCATTGTATTTCGGAATGGGGCCACGATTTCCGGCCTGAATACCGCCGGATTTACGGGATTATCGAGAATATCGGCAGGCTGCCGATCATCGCATTGACGGCCACCGCTACGCCGAAAGTGCAGCAGGACATTCGTAAAAACCTGCAAATGGAAGAGGCCGAGACATTTAAATCCTCTTTTAACCGCAAAAACCTTTACTACGAAATCCGTCCGAAGAAGGACGTCAAAAAGCAGCTCATCCGCTATATCCGCAATAATAAAGGTAAATCGGGCATTGTTTACTGCCTGAGCCGGAAGACGGTGGAAGAAGTGGCGGAGCTCTTGAATGTCAACGACGTACGTGCATTACCGTACCATGCCGGCCTCGATGCCGGCACGCGCATGGCGAACCAGGATGCGTTCCTGAACGAGGAATGCGACGTGATCGTAGCGACCATCGCATTCGGAATGGGGATCGACAAGCCGGATGTACGCTTTGTGATCCACTACGACGTGCCCAAATCTCTGGAAGGCTATTACCAGGAAACAGGCCGCGCCGGCCGCGACGGACTGGAAGGTAACTGCCTGATGTTTTACAGCTACGACGACATTCAGAAGCTGGAAAAGTTCAACAAGGACAAAACCGTCACCGAGCGTGATAATGCACGGCATTTGCTGAATGAAATGGTGGCGTATTCCACCCTGGGTGTTTGCCGGCGGAGGCAGTTGCTGAGCTATTTCGGGGAATATCTCGAGAAAGATTGCGGTTACTGCGACAACTGCAACAAGCCTACCGAGAAGATCAAGGTCCAGGACGACGTGATCCTGATCCTCAAATCGGTTGCATTGACCGAACAACGCTTCGACGCCGAGCACATAGCCGATCTGCTCACCGCAACTGATAACCAATACGTCAAAAGCTACGAACACGATCAGCTGGAAGTGTACGGTAAAGGCTTGGAATTGAATGGGTCACGCGATTACTGGGTATCGGCGATCCGCCAGCTTGTGATCCTTAACTACCTGGAAAAGGACATCGAGAACTACGGCGTGATCAGGCTGGGCGAAAAAGGCGCCAAATACCTGAACGACCCTTACCCCGTCACCCTTCAAAAGGACCACAACTTCGACGAGGAGGAAGTGAAACCGGAGGACGATGACAAAGAGGCCGTGAATGGTAATGGCAGCGCACATGCTTACGATGAGGCATTGCTCGGAATGCTCAAAGCGCTGCGTAAAAAGGTGGCAAAGGAGAAAAACCTGCCGCCTTATGTGATCTTCCAGGACCCCTCCATGGAAGAAATGGCCACTACTTACCCAACTACCCAGCAGGAAATGGCGCAGATCAACGGCGTCGGAATGGGGAAGGTACAGAAGTTCGGCCGGCCGTTTATCGAGCTCATTTCGCGTTATGTGGAAGAAAACGAGATCGAGACGGCCAAGGACGTGGTGATCAAATCCACCGTCAACAAATCCAAAATCAAGATTTTCATCATTCAGCAGGTCGACAGGAAGGTGAGCCTCGACGAGATCGCCGAAGTGAAGGACCTCGCACTGGCTGATGTGATCGAAGAAGTGGAACATATTTGCTATTCCGGTACGAAGCTCAACCTGGATTACTACATCAACCAGGTGATCGACCGCGAACGGCAGCAGGATATTTATGATTACTTTATGACCGCCGAAACCGACAATATTAGCACTGCGCTGAACGAATTCGAGGGCGAGGAAGTCAGTGAAGAAGAATTACGGCTGATGCGGATCAAGTTTTTGTCGGAACTAGCCAACTAGCACCCGGAGTACTTGCCGGACAATCAGTATTTTTGAATTTTTAAAACCAGTTATGAACATACTCATCTTGGGATCGGGCGGAAGAGAACACGCTTTTGCCTGGAAAATAGCCCAAAGCCCTCTTTGCGATACCCTATTTTTAGCCCCCGGAAACGCCGGAACAGCAGGCATAGCAACGAACCTTTCCATTTCTTACAACGATTTTGACTCCATTGCCAACGCGGTAATTGAAAATAACATCGAACTTGTGATCGTAGGTCCCGAAGAACCGCTTGTGAACGGGGTGGTGGATTACTTCGGTGCGCGGGAGGATCTCGCCAAAGTGCGGATCATCGGGCCGGACAAGGCTGGCGCACAGCTGGAAGGAAGCAAGGATTTCTCCAAGCTGTTTATGCAGAAATACGGCATCCCGACGGCCGCATCCCGCACCTTTACAGCTGACCAGGTAGAGGAAGGTTTGGAATACCTCGAAAACCATTCGCTGCCGATCGTACTCAAAGCCGATGGCCTTGCGGCAGGTAAAGGCGTGATCATCGCCGAGAAGCATTCCGATGCAACCCAGGCGTTCCGCGAAATGCTGCTGGACGGTAAATTCGGAAAGGCGGGTAATAAAGTTGTGGTAGAACAATTCCTGAAAGGGATAGAATTGTCGGTGTTTGTGCTTACTGATGGAGAGCATTATAAAATCCTGCCGGAGGCGAAGGACTACAAACGTATCGGGGAAAACGATATGGGCCTCAATACGGGTGGGATGGGTGCCGTGTCGCCGGTTGTTTTCGCTGATGCGAATTTTATCCGGAAAGTAGAAGAGAAAGTCGTAAAGCCGACATTGCATGGCCTTCAAAGCGAAGGCATCAAGTATGTAGGGTTTATATTCATCGGTTTGATGAACCTCAAAGGGGAGCCTTATGTCATTGAATACAACGTCCGTATGGGCGATCCCGAAACCGAAGTCGTAGTCCCGCGGATCCAGTCGGATTTTGCGATGCTCATGGCTTCAACGGCCAAAGGTACCCTGCATGATTTCGATCTGCAGATCTCGCCGCAAGTGGCCGTGACGACGGTGGTGGTTTCGGGTGGTTATCCCGAAGATTACGAAAAAGGAAAAGTGATTTCGGGAACAGACAAAGTGGAAGAGGTGCATGTATTCCATGCAGGAACCACTTTTAATGCAAACGCCGAGGTCGTGACGAACGGAGGACGGGTGATGGCCCTCACAGGCTTGGCCAATTCCCTCGAAAACGCAGTGCACAAGTCACAGCGGGCTGCACAGGTGGTGCAATACGAAGGAAAGTATTTCCGGCACGATATTGGCGTGGATTTAATTCGTTATAACGATTGATGAAGCGGAGTAATTATGGGATGTGGATCATGTTCTTCCGGGGGCTGCGGTACTAATGGTACAGCCGTTGCCGGATGTGGAAGTAAAGGAAATTGCGCAACAGGCGGATGCAACAAAATGAATGTTTTCGACTGGCTCAGTCACATGGACGTGCCGTCGGGACAGCGCTTTGATGTAGTAGAAGTCAAGTTCAAAGGAGGCAGAAAGGAATATTTCCGGAATATAAATCAGCTGGAATTCATCACAGGCGACTATGTGGTGTGTGAAATGGCTTCCGGCCAGCATATTGGAACGGTGTCGTTGCAGGGCGAGCTCGTGCGGCTTCAAATGAAGCGCAAGAACGTGCAGATGAATGACGACCTGCACGTGATCTACCGCATTGCGACGGAGAAGGATCTCGACAAGTTTACGCAGGCGATGGCGCGCGAGATGCCTACGCTCTACCGTACCCGCGAGATTATCCGCGATATGAAGCTCAATATGAAGCTTTCGGATGTGGAATACCAGTCGGACAATACCAAAACGACATTCTACTATTCTTCGGAAGAGCGTGTGGACTTCCGCGAACTGATCAAAATGCTGGCGTCGGAATTCAAGGTACGCATCGAGATGCGGCAGATCAGCCTGAGACAGGAAGCGAGCCGCCTCGGCGGACTGGGCTCCTGCGGCCGCGAACTGTGCTGCTCGACCTGGCTGACCGATTTCAAGAATATTTCAACTGCCGCCGCACGTTATCAGAACCTTTCCCTGAACCCGGCGAAGCTGTCCGGACAGTGCGGGAGGCTGAAATGCTGTTTGAACTACGAACTTGAAACCTACATCGATGCACTGCGGGATATCCCTACGGTGGATGCGCCGCTGAAAACGAAGAAGGGTGTAGCCACCTTGCAGAAGACGGATATCTTCAAGAAAATCATGTGGTTCGGTTTCGATAAGGACACCAACTGGTATCCTGTTCCCATCGGCAAGGTTCTGGAAATCATTGAGTTGAATAAAAAGGATATCATTCCCGAATCTCTCGAAATCCTGACACCCGAGCTTGAAAAAGGCGCGGACAGGGTGGCGGGTAAGCTCAACAGCGACCTCGAAAACCTGGACAAAAAGTACAGCGACGAGCAGAAGAAAAAGAAAAAGAAGAAGAGCCGTTCCGGCAAAAATCGCGGAAACGGCGGTCCGGAAAGTAGCATTGCCGAAGGTGATTCCGGAAACGGTAATACCGTGACCAATGCGGGTAATGCACCTGCTAACAAGGCTGGTAATCAGAACCAGGGACAACGGAACCGGGGTAACAGCCAAGGCGAGGAGCGTCAGAACAGGAGCAACAACCCGGGTGAGGAGCCGCGCAACCGGGGAGGTAACCCGAACGAAGGCCCGCGGAACCGCGGCAATAACAACCCGGGTGGGGAGCCCAAAAACAAGGGTAACAACAGTAATCCCGGCGGTGAGCCCCGGAATAAGGGCAACAACAACGAAGGGAACAGGAATAACAACGAAGGAAACAGGAATAACCGAAACAACCGGAACAGAGGCCAGAAGCCCTCCGGCGGCGCTCCGTCGGGCGGCGCTCCGAAACCCGAAGGTGAAGCCAACGGGTAATAGCGAAGTTTTCCACGAATCCGGACGGGCCAGCTCATTCAAAGGCTGGCCCGTTTTTTACCTATACTACCTGTGAAAGAACACGTTGAAAAGCTTTACACGCTGAGCAGAAAGCCTTCGCGGCGCATTGTCGGCCTGATGTCGGGTACCTCGCTCGACGGGCTGGATGTGGCGCTTTGCCGGGCGGAAGGCAGCGGGCCGGAGACGCGGCTGCAAGTGGAGCATTTCAAAACGGTGCCCTACGAGGAGGGTTTCAGGAATGCGGTGCGGGAGATTTTTGCCAAGCGGCAGATCGATTTTCAGCAACTGGTACTGCTCAATCCAGACATTGGCCTGCAACATGCCCGGATGATCCTCGGATGCCTTTCAGAATGGGGGATCAGTGCTTCGGAGGTCGACCTCATCGCGAGCCATGGGCAAACCGTTTTTCACGCCCCGCAAAAGCAGCACGGTATTTCGGGATTTCCCAATGCGACCCTACAAATCGGCGACGGGGACCATATTGCCGTTAAAACCGGCATCATCACCCTGAGCGATTTCAGGCAAAAGCACATTGCGGCAGGGGGGGAAGGCGCGCCATTGGCTGTTTACGGTGACTACTTTTTGTTTTCCCAAAAGGGCGAGAACCGGATATTGCTGAACATGGGCGGGATCGCCAATTTCACATTCCTGCCGGGCAACCTCGAAGCATCGCTGGTTTTTACGACCGACACAGGCCCGGGAAATACCCTGCTCGACGCATTTACACGCCTGCATTTCGGACAGCCTTTTGATCAAAATGGCGGCATTGCCTCGACGGGTACCATCGATGAAACATTGCTGAACGCGCTCAAAGACGCGCCGTTTTTTGGTCAGCCATTTCCCAAAACGACCGGCCCGGAAGTATTCAGCCCCGATTATGTGATGAATGCGATGCAGGTTGCCGCCCGGAATGACATTCGGCCGCAAGACCTGATAGCCACTTTAACCCGGTTCAGCGCCGAAACCATAGCGGAAGCCATTCGCAGTACCATGCCGGGCAGTAATGCATTCGAAGTGTACGCCAGTGGCGGAGGCGCCCATAATCCCATTCTTATGGGTGCGATAGGCAGGTTACTGGGCAAAAATATTCGTCTTATTGATGAACTGGGCGTAGCCGGCGATGCCAAGGAAGCGGTGTTGTTTGCCGTGTTGGCAAACGAGGCCGTGGCGGGCGAAGCGGTGTATTTCGGAGAAAAGAAAGGCGTGCCGGGCGTTTCGATGGGGAAAATATCTTTCCCCGGTTAAGTTAGAATCAGTAATTCAAAATATGTACGACATTACCATCATAGGCGGCGGCATCGTAGGCCTCGCCACCGCTCTCCGCATCAAGGAGCAGCAGCCCGCATTGAAAGTGCTCCTGCTCGAAAAGGAAGGCGAAGTAGCCAGGCACCAGACCGGCCATAATAGCGGCGTGATTCACTCGGGGCTGTACTACAAACCCGGTAGTTTGAAAGCCACCAATTGTATCCGCGGGTACCAAATGCTCATTGATTTCTGCGAGAGGGAAGGTGTTGCATATGATCTGTGCGGAAAAATAGTGGTAGCGACCACCGAGGCGCAGCGCCCGTTGCTGCGAAATCTGTTCGACCGGGGAAATCAGAACGGCCTGACCCGGAACCGGATGATTTCCGAAGGCGAAATGCGGGAGATCGAACCGCATGTGAAAGGCTTGGAGGGCATTTGGGTGCCCTATACCGGCATTATCGACTATAAATCGGTTTGTGAAAAATATGCTGAGAATTTCCGCAAGCTCGACGGCGAAGTGCGTTTCGGAGAGAAAGTGACGGACATCAGAAACCGGAACACGCATTCGGAGGTGGTAACCGCTACGGGTAAAGCCTTTGAAACGAAACTTATCGTAAACTGCGCCGGGCTGTATTCCGACAAGGTAGCACAGCTCACGCAGCCGGAAAATATCAACGTCCGCATTATCCCTTTCCGTGGAGAGTATTACAAGATCCGTCCGGAAAAGCATTATCTGGTCAAAAACCTCATTTATCCCGTTCCCGACCCCAACTTCCCATTCCTGGGCGTGCATTTCACGCGTATGATCGAGGGGGGCATCGAAGCGGGCCCTAATGCCGTGTTTGCATTCAAACGGGAGGGTTACAACAAGCTGGACATCAATGTGCCCGAAATGCTGGAATCGCTTTCGTGGCCGGGTTTCCAGAAAGTTGCCGTGAAATACTGGCGCACCGGGCTGGGAGAATACTACCGCTCTTTCTCCAAAGCTGCATTCACAAAAGCTTTGCAGGGGCTGATCCCGGAAATTCAGAGCGACGACCTCGTCCCGGGCGGCTCCGGCGTACGCGCACAGGCGTGCGACTATGACGGCGGCCTGCTGGACGATTTCTCGATCATTGAAAACAAAACTGCGATTAACGTTTGTAATGCACCTTCACCGGCGGCCACCTCGTCGCTTTCGATCGGCCAGACGGTTTCGGAAAAAGTGTTGTCTAGGTTTTAGGTTTTGTTGAATATAATAAACGAGAAGAGGTCATCCCATACGGAATGACCTCTTCTCGTTTATAGGTTTCCTTATGCTTTCTTAGCCTGCGTGATACCGAAGCTCACGATATGAATAACTGCGAAAATCAGGGAGAAGTAGTAAAGTCCGGTGTCGGAACCGTCGGTTTGCACGTGATGGGCATAGGCTATGATGCCCAGTAGCACAGCCATTACTATTCCAACAAGTCCCACTGTCTTGCCACCAGCTACGATGGAAGCCGGCAGTTTGTTCGACAGGAAGCTGTTTTTAATACCGTACCACAAATACACGTCGAAACCGATGATCATCCAAACGAACAGACGGATCCAGGTATCGAGCGGCAGGAATGCCATCATGAAGAAGCAGGTAGCCACACCAAGGATTGGTACCAACGGCACAAGCGGTGTTTTGAATGCACGCGGCGCGTCAGGCATTTGCTTGCGCATGACGATAATGCCGATACAAACGAGGATGAAGGCGAACAATGTGCCGATACTGGTCATTTCGCCCACCACACGTGCCGGAACGAATGCGGCAAAAAGGCTTACGAAAACCAGGAACATGGTATTATTCTTCACCGGCGTCTGGAATTTCGGATGGACCGCCGAGAATACGCGCGGCAGTAATCCGTCTTTACTCATGCTGAAAAATACGCGGCTCTGGCCCAAAAGCATTACCAGGATCACGGAAGCGTAACCTGCAAGGATCGCCACGATGATCGCGCGGTTCAGCCACGGATAATCCGGGTGAATGGCTCCGGTGGCATCAGGCGTACCCATGGATTCGATTGCTACTGCAACTGGGGCAATGCCGTCCTGGCCTTTGAATGCCGTGTAGTTGGTAACACCGGTCATTACGTGGGCGAAAAGAATGTACAGGATCGTACAGACCACAAGTGAACCCAGAATACCGATAGGCATGTCTTTCTTGGGGTTTTTAGCCTCTTGTGCCGCAGTACTCACGGCATCGAAGCCAATGTAGGCAAAGAATACAATCGCTGCTGCACGGATGATCCCGCTGAAACCGTATTCGCCGAATTTGCCCGTATTATCAGGAATATAAGGTACGTAGTTCGATTCGTTGATGTATTTCCAGCCCAGGATGATGAAGATGATCACAACGGCCACTTTCAAACCTACAATCACGCCGTTCACCAATGCACTTTCCTGGGTTCCTTTCATGAGCAGCAAGCTCATCAGGATCACAATGAAAATGGCAGGGAGGTTGATCACGCCGCCGTCCCACGGGCCTACTGTGAGCGCGGCTGGCAAATGGACGTCGAAACCCTCGCAGAACTTGACTAAATACCTACTCCAACTGATACTCACCGTGGCGGCACCTACGGCATATTCCAGCACAAGGTCCCAGCCGATGATCCAGGCGATAAATTCGCCCATGGTGGCATAGGAATAGGTATAAGCACTACCGGCAACCGGGATCATGGAAGCGAATTCGGCGTAGCAAAGACCGGCAAATGCACATCCCAGCGCCGCTACGATAAAGGAGATGGTGATAGCAGGGCCCGCCTGGTTGGCAGCGGCTCCACCCGTAATGGAGAAAAGTCCTGCACCGATTATCGCACCGATACCCAGTGCCACCAGGCTTCCCGGGCCTAGTGTTCGTTTCAGCTGGTTTCCTTCCCCGCTAGATTCCTGTAATAGTTTTTCAAGAGGTTTTTTAATCCAGAGTTGACTTGCCATATATTAGGTTCGTTGTTGTAGAAATGATGGTCTGATAAAGCTAAAAGAAAATTTGTTAACTGCGTATAGAGACCAAATAAAAAGAGGGTAAGTGTATAACTTACCCTCTTTTATTCTTTAAAATTAAGCCTTAACTTTTTTTGCGGCCGTTGGCGCCGTAGCTTCTGCCGCTACTGCCGGTACCGGCTCGTTTTTCTTCGAGCGTTGCAGGAGGTCAACCACGATAGGCGCCGCCACGAAGAGCGAAGAGTAGGTACCTACAATTACCCCGAGCAGCATACAGAAGGTAAACCCGCGGATTACAGCTCCGCCGAAGATCATCAGAACGATCAACACGAGGATTACCGAGATACCGGTGACGGCGGTACGGCTCAAAGTACTGTTCAACGCGTTGTTGATAACGGTCGACAGGTTTTGTCCGCGCGACTTTTCGTCGGCCAGGTAATCACGGATACGGTCATAAATTACAACGGTGTCGTTCATCGAGTAACCGATCATAGTAAGGATCGCACCGATGAATGCCTGGTCGATGTCGAGTGACCATGGCAACCAGCCGTTGAACAATGAGAAAATGGCTAGGATGATCACCACGTCGTGTGCGAGTGACATTACCGCACCGTAAGAGAACGCTACGCGTTTGAAACGGATAAAGATATACACGAAGTTGGCTGCCAATGCAAGCAATACCGCGTAAACCGCGCTCCACAACGTGTCCTTCGCCATGGTAGGGCCCACCTTGTTCGAGCTTACGATCTTAGCAGGGTTGTTGGCGATTTTCTTGGTCGCTTCCAGGATCTTCGCTTCGGCTTTCTGGTCAGCCTCCGGAGTAGTGTCTTCGATGAGGTAAGGCGTAGTGATTTTCACCTGATCCTGGCCTCCGAAAGTTTTCACTTCTGTTGTAGAGCCGAGTACTTCATCCATATTGGTACGAAGCGCATCTGCATCCACATTGTTTTCAAAGCGAAGTACATAAGAGCGGCCTCCCTTGAAATCAATACCCAGACCGAATCCTTTGAAAATGAATGAACCCACACCGATCGCGATGATGATACCGGAAATGATGTAGAAACGGCGGCGTTGCGAAACAAAGTCGAAATGGTTGTCCTTGAACCAGTTTTTGGTCAGGTTGGTAGCAAATGCGAAAGTTTTACCGTTTTTAAGCTTCTGTTCGAGCAGCAAACGGGTAATGAAGATTGCCGAGAACAAGGAAGTCAAAAGACCGAGTACAAGGGTAGTTGCAAAACCCAGTACCAGACCGGTTCCGAATGTGTACAGGATGATCCCTGTCAAAAGCGTCGTAACGTTGGAGTCGATGATGGCGGTCAATGAATGCTTGAAACCGTCACGGATCGACTGTGCAAATGGCTTTCCTTCCGCCAGCTCTGTCTTGATACTTTCGTAAATCAGCACGTTCGCATCCACCGCCATACCGATCGAAAGCACGATACCCGCGATACCCGAGAGCGTCAGTACAGCGCCGAGAGACGCCATTACGCCGAGCAGGAAGAACAAGTTGATCAAAAGGGCGATGTCGGCAATCCATCCAGCCTGGTTGTAGTAAGCCACCATGAACACGAGTACGATCAGAAGACCTACCGCAGATGACCACAAACCGTCGTTGATAGCCTCGGCACCCAGTGAAGAACCTACAACGGCCTCTTCCACGATGTGCGTCGGAGCCGGCAGTTTACCCGCTTTCAGCACGTTCGCCATATCCTTGGTCTCTTCCACGGTGAAGCTACCGGTGATGGACGAGTTACCGTTCGGGATTTCTCCTTGTACAGTCGGAGCGGTGTAAACGAGGTTGTCGATGATGATCGCTACCGGGCGGCCTACGCTGCGGGCAGTGAGTGAGCGCCATTTACGGGCACCTTCGCCATTCATACGCATTGTTACTTCCGGACGTCCACGGTCGTCGTAGTCGTGGGTAGCATCTACGATCACATCACCTTCCATAGCCGCCTCGCCATTGCTTTTCTTGATGAAATACAAAGGCAGGATCAGTTGGTTACCACCGGCTTCGGTGCCTTTGCGGTCCCACATAAACACGAGGTCGGCAGGGAAAAGCGAACGGACT
This sequence comes from Dyadobacter sp. 50-39, assembly GCA_001898145.1. GTDB lineage: Bacteria > Bacteroidota > Bacteroidia > Cytophagales > Spirosomataceae > Dyadobacter. The sequence goes on along the minus strand of MKSR01000019.1, from coordinate 313,001 downwards.
TCGGGGCGGCGCAGGATTTCGCTGGCGCGTGCGGTGTCTTTCAAATATACACCCAGGCCTTGCGGCATCGGTACGAAAAGGCTTGTCAATGCGGCGCTTTGAGCGGCCAATGCAGCAGAGTCGGTAGCAGTAGAATCAGATTTTTTCTCCAACTGGGCAGCCAGACCGCCAGCAGTGGATTTTTTGGTCGTATCGGTAGCGGCAGTGTCAGCTGACGCGGCAGCCGGCCCTGATTTCTTAGCCGCTTTTTCGATTTCAGCTTGCTGGGTCAGGTAACGGCCAAGGCCTTCCAGGCCTGCACCCAATTCCTGGGTAAGATATACTTCTGCAAATTCCAGTTTCGCTGCACCGGAAAGGAGGCGGCGAACACGCTCTGGGTTATCCACACCCGGAAGCTCCACCAAAACGCGGTTCTGGCCCGGCAGGCGCTGAATGTTCGGGTTGGTTACCCCAAACTTGTCGATACGGGCCTGGGTGATCTGGAATGCACGGTCGATCGAACCGTCAATTTCCGTTTTCAGCATTTTGATCACATCCGAATCCGACGAATTGCTGTTGATCTTGCCGCGGTTAGCGCTCGTTGCGAATACGGAAGCAAGGCTTGTGTTCGGTGCAGCTTCCTTATAGGCGCTTACAAAACGGTTGATAAATGTGCTGTTGTTAGCCGACTTGTCTTCACCTGCTTTTTTCAACGCATTCTGGAAAGCCGCGCTGCGTGCATTGCCGCCAGCCATTCCTTTCAGGATGTCGGCGGGAGCCACTTCCAAAACTACGTGCATACCGCCCTGAAGGTCGAGGCCGAGGTTCAGCTCACGTTCCGTCACTTCCTGCAAAGTATGGCCCAGGTAAACGTCTTCACGCCACAGGGAGTCGATGTAATGCTGTTTTTTGGTCATATCCACCTCGCCTTTCGCATCGGTCGCATAGGCTATGGCCTTGCTTTTGAAGTTGCGCGACACAAAAGTGAAGGACAGGTTATAGACGCTAATAAGGGCGATGACGATCGTCAACGCGATTATCCCGTTCTTGTTGGTCATTTTGAAATGAAAAATTAAATTGAAATGCTTGAAATACAACTGGAAACTGCCCGGCCGGAAATATTCTGCGGCACAGGCATTCTGGTAAATGCGAACTGGCGGACCTGCCCGGCCCGCTCACACATCACGGAGCGTTGGTGACGATAAACCTGCCGAAAACGCGCTGAAAATGCGAAACGAGGAACACCGGTTCGGTGAATGCGGTCCGGACAACGAGTTTTTGGGCAACGAAATGCCAGACTGGCTGCGGTAAAAAATACAGGTATTGATAAAAATCGAAGGAAATCGCGGGCGTAATGACCGCATTCAAACTGAGCGCACTTACTTCCGGTTGTTCGGATTGTCCTGAACGGGCATCTGCTTTTTTGGTCAGATCCTTGGAAATCGCCTCTGTTTTGGCACCCTGAAAAGCTTTCTGATCGATGTGGTCCGACCACGACCGCGCGCCTGCCACCGTCAGTAGCATGACGGCTAGCATTAAGCTGATGGCCTGGTTAATCACTCGTACAGTCTTCACTTTCAGATTCGGGATTTCAATGAAACCGCAAATTTGATTCGAAAAAATCAGAATCGCAAGATAAATTTCCAGGTGGTCAATATTACTATTTGGTTAATAACTTGTGTTTTACGTGTTTCCGGGATCGAAAAGGTCATTTTAACGCCTGGTGCTGTAAGCAAATGAAAATCAATCGGATAATGTGCTGGCGAAAAATGGGGCGTAGAATGCTAGCCGGCTGCCAGTGTCGCGTAGCCCAGCGGGACGGAGAAGCCGTCACCGGAGGTGAGGGTAAATGCGGATGCTTCTGCGGGCAGACGTAGCGAAACGGTGTAATCGTATTCCACCGGGATAAACCAGCCCAGGAGCCAGGTTACCATCGTGTCAAAGCTTTCGTTGTGCAGATATTTGTCCAGCCCGGCAGGATCGGGAACTTCTATCTGCACATTGATCTGAGGTAAATAGGTATCCAGGTCCCCTCCCAGCGAAGTGTCCGCGCCCAACAGCACGTCGCCCATGCTCGCATTGGATTCGAAATGGTATTTCAAACCAAAAATAACCTGTATCTCAACCGGCAGCCGCAACGCGCCCGACATGATTTCCGCAGCCTTGTCGAGGTCTCCCCGGTTTTCTGAAACGAGGGGTAGAAACGGAAGGAGTTGCACAAATACGCCTTCGTCCAGTGCGGGCGGTGCCTGCCAGAATGCCTTCAGCTCTTCGAGCAGTCCCGAGTCGGGACCAAGTTCCCAGGCACGTTGTTCCAAACGCGCCAGGCTAACGCGGCTCAGAAAGAACTCCTGCTCCCAGGGAAGGAAAAACAGGCGGGATTTCTGTTCTTTTTCCCTTTGCAGCCGGATCTCGTCGACTTTCTTTTTAACCGTATTCAGATTTGCCGATGACGGTAAATGAAAAAGCTGCTCCGGTAAATGGTCGTAAATGCCGCTGCGGTTAGAGTCGATTACCTGGCCTTTGAAATTTCCGAGTTCCATTTCCCGCGTCGTTTCAATGTCGCGGTGGCTGCGCCGCTTGAAATCACCCAGCGGGCGAAAGAGGATTTGCGCGAGTGGGATATCGTTTTCCAGCCAGGAACTGGCGATGAATTCCGCTTTCAGGTCGGGACGGGGTTCCATTTGTGGTCAGGAATTGGTCAGGGGTGGTCAATTGTTTTCGAAGCTCGCAGAAATGTCAGAGCCTATTGCAGCATTACAACCTGAATAGGGTACATGCCGTTGGAAAGGCGGCCTATTTTCAGTTGGAGCATTTCACATTCGCGGGGCCAGTCTTCGCTGCTGCGGACAGACGACGCGGGCGTGAGGCCGATTTGCAGGCAGCGGACAAATCCCTGGCTGGGCATTTTGCCAGGTATGAAATGCGGTTTCACCTGCACTTTTCGAAGTCGGTCGCCCAACTCCGCAGCGCAGAATGCCCGCACATCTTCCAGGGTCACAAGCCGGTTACGGGTGACGATGTTCTTCCGTAGCTGGTTCACATAATCGCTTTCATCGGGTTTGGCCCGCCCGCCCGACGAGCGCGTGAGCATGATAATGTCCGTCCCGCTCACGCCCGAGGCCGCATAGGATTGCAGGCGCGTACCCGCGGGAATGCCATTGGCCTGTTCGGCAAGCGTACTCCAGTAGGAAATAAAAAGCACATCCGGGTTTTTGTCGGCCCGGATGACCAGAAATGGCTGCGCGGTGGTTTCACTCGCTTTTTTAACGCCCAGCTTCTGCTCGATGCGCGCCATATTCTGGGCGATTTCACGGAGAACTGAGGCCAGGAAATCTTCTCCGATGGCATTGAATGCGGTCACCTCGTCGCGAAGCAATTCCAGAAGCTGGTACAGCACCGCCCGCGCATCTCGCTTGTCGAACCGCCCGATGCCTTGCCTGCGGAGCGTGTAAACGCGCGGCGCATTGGAGCCTGATTCCTCATCGATATACAAGTTCTTTTCCGAAGCCGTGTAAGCCTGGTTTTTCTGATTCACCACACTTTGAATGCCCATAAAGGCGTCACCGCTGGGTAATGCAATGCCGTTCAGGCCGGTTTGCAGGCGATAGGTGAGTTTGTTGAGCTGTTTGTTCTGGACCGGGAATGCATTCAACGAGACATGCATAGCTTCGAATCCCGCCATGGGGAATATGGCGGGCCAGGATACCCGTATCCATACCAGCGGTTTTTTCAGCATTTGCAGCGTCCGCATTTCAAACATCCTTTCGAATCCTTCGGGATAGAGTTCGGTTTTTAACTTCCCCTTTTCCCAGGAATCGTCGCTGGCAATGCGGACGAAGCTGTCGTGATAAATAAGGATTGAATCATCCACGGCTTCGTTCTGTAAACCGCCCACTACCGGCAGCTGCTTCCCGTTCCACCACCAGTTCGTGGCCGGCAGGAATTCGCGGTATTGATATTCCGCGCGTGCTCCGGCTGCTGAGCTACCTGCGGAGTCACCGACCGGCGGTCCGGCTGCCGGCGCCCAGTCGAAATAGAAGCGGAAGCCGTCCCAGGATGTAATGCCCGCGTCTGCTTCCAGTCCGATCCAGACGCTTTGCTCGCCGCCGGGTTGCGGGAGTGTTTTCGCGACCAGTGTTTTGGCCCCTTTTTCAATGGCAAAGAGGCCTGCGGGCGTAGCGTAGAGTGCGATGGCCGCATTGACGAGCGGGTACCGGCCTGCGGGTGCGAAATGTACTTCGGTAGTTTCGCCCTTGCGGACATTGGTACGCCTGCCGGTGAGCTGGTTTTCCGGCTCTATCCAGCCCTTCGGTTCCTGCGGGCGTGCCTGCACGATGGCCGTGGCAGGCTGCGGTCCGTTATGGGTTTCGGGCGAAAGGATTTCGGCGAGGCGGGTCATGAGCCGGAGCTCGGTATGCTCAATTTCCTGACCTACTTTTTCAAATTCCACCGAACAAGCCTCTGCCAGGAGCCGTACCAGCGGATCGAAATGGTCGGCATGGGCATCGTCGATACCCCACAACTCGGCACAGCGCCGGATCAGCCGGCGCGAAATGTTCTCCTTGGTATAGCTCAGCATTTCGGGCATGGTCATTCGATGGATAAAGGGGATATGAAAATGCGTTCGAAAAACACGAACGGCTCATTGGTACGGCGGATCATAGCTTTGATCTCGATGCCGACGCGTTTGCGGACGTAGTTGTTGGTTTTGGTCAAAACTTCAAATTCTTCCATTTCGACCCTTATTTTAACGCTGGTCAACCTGGGCTCATAGGCGCCTACGGCCTCTTCCAGTGACTCGCGGATCAGGTCCTTCCATTTGATTTGGGATAAAACTGAAAAGTCATGTTCCCAAAGCGCGCAGCCATAGCGGCCGTCAAAGCGGTTCTCGTCGAAGTGGGTCACCATTAACAGGTACAAATGCTGGTGGATCGCCTCTCTGTCAGGACATTTCGGATGCGGAAGGCCAGCTACAATACGGTCGAGCGCGAGCGGCAAAGAATAGTTTTGATCTTCCATCCGGCGTTTAATAAATTGTGGTTGTATTAATGAAAGTCTGGCTTATTTTTGTCTGCTCACCAACTTCATAGCTCCCCGATGAACCTTCCGTTTGTTAAAACTGTCACGCAACGTCTTCAGGTATTATATGCAGTCGTTCTGATAGCCGTGCTGACATTGGTAGGCGCATTGGGTTTCCGGGTGATCGAATACCGCGATGCCTACCCGATGGCTATGGTTTGCTTTCTGGTGCTGGGTATCCTGCACATTTACCTGCTTTCACAATGGTTTGGCAGTTTATTTGAAAGCCGCGCCGCGCGGGCAATCGGTTTTACCCTGTTGATCACGCTGCTCACGGCACTTCTGATCGTCTTTCTCTACCACAAAATAGCCCAGGAGCTGTTTAAGGGTTTGGGAATGGCTACGGCACTGGTAGGCTTCCTGTTCCCGGTTTTTGTGGCCAGGGTTTATCAAAGTTATCTCGAAATACCCCTCAAACAGTTTAAAAAGTGGTATTATCCCGTTGGCCAGCCGCTGCCGGACATGGATCTGCTCGATCTTTCCCGCGTGCTGGTGATCCAGTTTGAGTTTACCAAAAAGGCCGATGAAGCCGCCTTCACGAATTTCCGGGCCAAAGCTCCGCATTCCATGCTGTTTGGCGAGCTGTTTTTTATCTTCCTGAACGACTACAATGACCGTAATCCCGGCAGCCCGGTAGAATACCTCGCGCCCGACGGTGCGCCTTACGGGTGGCTGTTTTACAAAAAGCAACCCTGGTACAAGCGCCGCGTTTACATGGACCCCGACCTTACATTCCAGGCCAACCGCATTGTCGATAACGAGACGATCGTGGCCGTGCGGGGGTAGGGGATTGTCAGCCTGAGCGGATTTGTCAGCCTGAGCGGATTTGTCAGCCTGAGCGTAGTCGAAGGCCGGTACCGTACAAGCGCTTCGACTACGCTCAGCGTGACAGTAGTTACCAACGGTTGGTATGCGGGGTGCCGAACAGCTTGATTTCCCGTGCCGACAGCGTGATACTCGTCGTCATCGGCATGGAGCCGGTTTCGACGAAGCTCTCGGCGTATTGCACGCAGTACACGTCGGTGAGTTCGAGCTCCTTTTGCGTTTGCTCTTCATCTACATTCTTAAAGGTGATCTTGGCAGAAGACTTCTTGCCATCCGGATCCACCATCCATTCCCAAAGGCTCTTGCTGTCGTCGGCGCTGGATGAGTCAACTTGTATAAACACGTTTCCGCCGTACACTTTGGAAGAAACACGTCCTTTATCGTCGGTGGATTGCGACAGGGAGTAGCTGCATGAGATCACGGCAATGCCGTCGCCCGACGGACCGCCATCCCAGGTAAAATAAGCGTCAAAACTTGAAGCTGGCATAGTTGTAAGTGTTTAAAAGTGAATGAAATGATTATGGATATATTGACTTAATTCAAAGTAATGAGCGAGCCTTGGACGACCGTAGTGCCGCTGCTCTTCAATTCCGCCATGGCGTCCCCTTCGAGGGTGAGTTGCGCTCCTTTCATTTTGGCGCTGGCGGTACCTTCGGTGTCCAGTTCGGTACCCGCCTTGATTTTGGTGTCGGTACCGCTTTCGATTTTAATGCTCTGGTCGGCTTTCATCGAGATTTCGCCGGCATGTAGATCAAACTTCCCGCCTGCACGCACCGTAATATCCTCAGAGGCCTCGATGGTGATTTCTTTTGATTTGACTTCTAATAGCCCGTTCTCGACGTGCAGCCTGATCTTACCGTCGTCTTTGAATGCGAATTCCAGAAAAGTGTCGGTCTTCTCGCGGTTGCTGATCTGGATTTTGGCGTCGCCGTCCTCGTCGATGAAAATGACCATGTTGCCCGAGCGCGTCGCAATCACCTTGATGTCGTTGTTGTCATGGGTGTAGGTGATGTCCTCTTCCGGTTTGGGGTAAAGACAGGTCATCACGAACGGGTTTTCGGCCAGGTTGCCTTCATACCCCACCATCACCATAGCTCCCACTTCGGGAACGAAGTTGACGCCGCGGCCTGCGGCATTGTGCATCGTTCCTACCCGCATCCATATCGATTCCTGGTCCTGCTGACGGCCCTGGCTCCAAAAGAACTTCACACGCACGCGCCCGAGGCTTTCGCTGTCGTCGTTGGCAATCACTTCCGCCTGCTCGGTTTCGCCGAGCGGGTTGCGCACGTGCGGGTTATTAGGCGGGTGCTGCGCCGATTCCGGCACCGCATTAAATGTATTCTGGTAGCTTCCGGCCGTATTTACCTCGTGGCGGATGTGCACCACGCGGTATTTTCCAAAGTTCTCTTCGTACTCCTCGCCGCGCTCGTTCAAACGCTGGCCTTTGACCACCAGCACGGTCCCTACGCTCATGGTAGGCGTTTCGCCCGAACCCCTGAAATCGACCATGGAGGTAACCCGCGCCGAGCGCTCCATTTTGGTCAGTTCGTCGATCTCGCCCTGGCCGCCTATGATCTCCGGTGACGGCAGGAGGGAAATCTGGGCAAAAAGGCTGTCGGATTGTTCCAATGCAAATTCACTGAGCGAGGTCAGCCCATCTACATTCTGCTGCGACGACTGCCCGACAAATGCTTCCGGAATGGTGTAATTGTATCCTTCGTAGCTGAATGCGGCCGGTTGCAGCTGTAATGCCACATCGAAGTTTTGAAGACCGTCCACCAGGAAATCAACCTCGCCCGAACTATTATCTCCCAGCACCAGCTCGCGCCCATTGTAGTAGAACCACTCGCAGCAACGGTCGGCTACCCGGCAGAGGAACTTGAAATTGCTCTCGTTGTATTGGGTAAAGGGCACCTGCCTGCTGCCATTCTCTGGATTGAGCTGCTTCCGAAGCAAATTTTGCGGGTAAGGCTGCAGTACGGCATTGAAAATATCCTGAACCGTCCCCCGCAGGAACGACCGGCGCTGTACCGAATCTTCCAGCACGATAGTAGGGCTATACCCTTTCAGCACAAATGCGCTGCTCATATCACTCAGGCTCCGGAGGCGGATTTCGGTCACGATGCCCTGAAATACGAAGTCGAAAGAGTCGGAACCGAGGCGCGGGCTGAACGAAAATGTGATTTTCTTGCCCATCACCGCGCGGTGCGAACGGTTGAAAAAATGCTCGCCCTCGTCTTCCAGTTGATCGAAAGGCACCAGCAGCTCAAACCAGTGATGCGCGAACAGATCCTGCTCGATCACCAGCCCGAGGTGCCGGGTAATCTCGACGCCCCCCTCGATTTCAATACTCGTGTTAACCTGTCGTGCCATTTAACTGCTTATTTCAACCTGTCCGATTTTGACTTTCTGGGGTAGGATCACCAGCTCGTACACCAGCGACAAGCTGGCGTCGCGCAGGAAATAGTCCTTGCCCCGGTGCTGCGGCAGATAGCCTTTCGTGTCCGGCACATGTGCCAGCTGGTGCCCGCGGATGGTGGAGCGCTGTGCGCGGAACGACTCCCGGAAACCGACGCAGTAGGCTTCTTCAAACTCCATTTTGCGCAGGATCTGCGAGTCATTATCATACTTGAACTCCACCTGTCCGCTCAGTTGCCGGTCGTTTTTGAATGCCCAGTCGTAGAGCAATGCAAAGTCGTCGTTGTGCGTGGGCGTGATCGTCATGCGTATCAGCCGCGCCTTGGGCGAATCGGTTGGGCTTCCGCGCTCGTCGGCATTGCGGTTACAGCCGTAGGCGATCTTTTTGACTGTAAACTCCTTCCCGTCGAGGGTAAGGTGCGCTTCCACCCCAATGCTAGCGTCCTGCTCAGCCATGACTAAAAGTTTTCGAGTTTTGCTTCGTTGATCTCCACATTGCCGGCTGTCACGGTCATGCAGGTGATGAAATTCTGCAACCGGCTGGTAAGCGCCTTGTCGAGGTCGTCGGTGCCGTCGTCAAACATTTCTACAAACTCAATGCAAATCGCATCCTTGAAACTCAGCGTTTTGAAGGAGCCGGACTCGCCGAACTGCTCTACGGTGAGGTCGTATTTCTGTGAGGGCTTGTTGGCCCATTCGATCAGAAAATCATCCAGCACCATTTCGAGCTCCATGTACAAATGCGCCCACTGGATCGGCGAGGTAATGGACATGGCGTCGTCCACCGTCTGATGCAACTCGAATTGCATGAACATGACGCTGTACTCGTGGTCGCCGTCGATTTTTACGTTTGCGCTGTAGGGCATCGTTAGTCTTTAATGATTGAATGATTGAATGACTGAATGATTGAATATTTGTTTTATGGTATTGAAAGATTGCCCGTATTCTGCCGGAGGTATTCAGTCATTCAATCATTCGATCATTCAACATTATTACTGTTGCGCATACTCCGCCGCCCAGGCAGCAGCGTCCAGATCGTCGCCTTTCTGTCCCGTCAGGGCTATCATGAAGTTTTTCGCAGGGAAATACGGCACCATGTGAATGTCGAGGTAAACCTTGTCCTTCTGGTTCTTATCCTGCTCAAAACGCATGACACTGAACTTCTCGATGAGCTTGCCGGGGCCGGTAACGCTGTCGAGGAACTTGATGATCTGCTTTTTCAGGTCGTTTTTGGTGTTGTAATCGAAGTTTTCGAACGCCCGGCGGTTCAGGAAATCGATCAGTACTTTGGTAATGTAGTCGAAAACGCGGACGACCGAATACGTCTGTAAACCGACATTATCCCCATTGAAAAGTGTTTTCGCCGAGAATGCCATGACCTTGCTGTACTCGTTCACCATCGGGATCAGGCCCATCTTTTCCAGGTCGGCGATTTCCGATTTTTTCAGCGGGAACCGCACACCATCCACCTCGCTCAGCGTACCATGCTTTTTACCCGCCGCCACCTGCGACATCAGGGTTTTGTACACATTGCCGGCCAATGCGGTCGATGGAGGGATGTAGAGATCGTCCTCTTCGCCCAGGTCGTCGTGCTTGGCCCGGCCTACCAGCCAGTTGCAGGTCATCATCACGTTAGAGAGATGCGCCGCTCCGCCGGTGAGGTTGGCGGACTCGAAAAGCTCCATCACGTCCTCGGGTGCATCCAGGTGCATGAAATCCGTCAGCAGCATTACCTTATTCTTATGCGCCATTTTGGCCCATTTATCCACTACCTTCCCCGAGCCCAGGTAACCAGGCACATTCAGGATCGAATAGTTTTCGCGCAAGTCGAGGCGGTCGTATTTAGACGCCAGTTCCTCTCCGACGGCATCGATGAAGGTGGTCACGTCGAGGTCCTGCAACTGGTCGGCGGCCGCATTCAGGAATGTGACGTTTTTGACCTTATCCTGCTCCGTGTTTTTGAAAAACATCGCCACCGAGCGATAGGACTGTTCCAGCGGGCGGATCTGATCCACCGCCTTGCCCAGGTTTTCTTTCAGTAGTTCAAATGCGGCATCTGCCTGTTTCTGACCGGCTTCGATCATGTCCGGCACACTTTCCGAGCTGCTCAGTAGCTCCGACCATAGTTCCAGGCGCTTTTTTAGCTGCTGGCGCTCCTTCTTCTTGTCGGCCTCGGTGAGAAAGATTTTCTTCCGGGCCTTTTTTTCCGGGTTAATGTTCGCGGCACCTTCGATGATGGTTTCCACGAGGTCGAAGCTGCCGTATTTGGCCAATTGCGGGAGGCCTGTTTCCAGCGGAATAGCCACGCGTTCGCGAAGCGCCGGGGCCGTTTCCTGGGATGTTTTTGTATCGTCTGCCATGTGAATTTTGAATGACTGAATGATTGAATGATTGAATGATTGAATAGATTGTGGATTGAATGGTGCCATGTACTTTTGAATGCCTAATAACCCTTCCACCGGAGGTATTCGGTCATTCAATCATTCGGTCATTCAATCATTAACGCTCCTAGCGTCATCCCGCCTCCTCCAACTCGTTGATCAGCGTCTGGAACACCCCCAGTAATGCGGCTTTGGCTTCCGGTTTTTCGAGCGCCGCTTTCAGGATTTTATTTACTTTCAAATGCCTCACCACCTGCTGGTAAGCTTCATTGCGGGCGTCGAGGTCTTGCAGGAACGCGCTTTGGGCTATAATTCCTTTTTTACCAAAATCACCGAGACTTCTGAACCGCAGGTTTTCATTGATAAAACTGCCGTCCGACGTGATGAACTCCACTTCCGCTTCCGGCTGGTAATGCGCGAAAACTTCCTCGGTGGTTTTGAGGTCGTACACCATTTCCGGGCGTGGTGCCGGGTCGCCCGTCAGTTGTGTGGCAAAAAGCGTGCGGTTTTGGGGAATATCAGCAATCCCTTCACTGGACTGGTCGATCTTGCGTTCGTTACCGCCTATTCCGTAGTTGAACATAGTTGTATAGGATTAAGTAAGTACTGTTGTTACTAACCGATCAAAACTGTGGGGCAGCCTGCTACAATGCTGCCGCCGTGTATCGTAGGATCGCCGAGGCGTGCCGCGGGCTTGCCGCCGATCATGACCGACGTGGAGCCCATGGCAATGGAGTCGGGCGGGCCGGTGCACACGCACATATCGCCGGCACAAGCGGCCGGCTGCCCGCCTATGAGCACAGTGGGGGTGCCTGGGGGCAGCACGGGTCCGCCTACATGGGGCACCGGCGGCGTTCCGGGCGTTACCATCGGGCATACGTGCATATCGCCAATTCTTGCTGCGGGTTGAGGCATTTTTTAAGGGCTTTCGGCCTGGTTATAGGTATTAATTCGTTGAATGCATTGATTTCACTGCGACAGCTGCTTCGCGCGCTTGAAGTCGAAGAGCGAAGTGAGCGATACACCTAGCCCGACGGCTGCCGCGCCCACCGAGACATAAATGCCCGGCTTCGCATAGCTGGTGAGTCCTTCCGGGTTGTCGATCAGCTTTTTGTACTCTTTATAATCTTTGTTGAGCATGCTGTATGTTACCGCACCGAATGCGAGTGCAGCCACGCCGGCCCCGAGTTTGATCGCCCCCCATTTGCGTGCATTGGCTGCCGCTTCTGCATTGGGTTTGTTGAGTTCTTTGAAAACCCTTTCGCCCTCTTTGGCATCCTCGGCTTTCGCCACCGGCGGGCGGTCCGTCGCCTTGCTCACTACCGGCTCTTTTTTGCGTTGCAGCGAGTCGTAGGTAGCGGAAGGTTTCGGGGTTACCGGTACCGATTTCGCACTTTCGGCGGAGTTGAATGCAATGCGCGTCAGGAACACGATCCAGTCGTTCCCCGACTTGTCGGCCCGAAGCTCGGCCACTCGGGCAATGGGCGTATAGGGCGTGTTGTCCTTATTGCTTTTGCCTTTGAAATGCTGGGTGTAAAAAACCTTCACAAAAGGGTATTTATCTACTTTGACATCCGAAACGACCAGATTGGTGAACTCAATGGTGTTGGTTTCCGATTTGGCATAAAAGAGATCGAAATTGCTCAGGTACTTCTCGATAGGCGTGTCCAGGCCCGGCGCACTGCCCTTGTGTTTCGGATCCACATCGTCTTCCACAATCACGCCGTCGTTGACAAAGATCTGGTCATTGCTCGGCATGTAGCTGTTCATCATCAGGTAGCGGCGCTCATAATTACTGAGGTCCTCGTTGGCGATGGCATTGAGCAAGTCATTGAGGCCTTTTACCCTCTCGCGCGCCAGTACCCGTATCTCGTCCGCATCCCTGCGGGTGAGCACCTGCGCGCCTGCCTGCGACACCGCGCCCGCGACGACCAGCAGCAGCAAGGCTGCCCGCCATTTGAAACTGGTAGCGTTTTTCATTCCCGTTTTCATATTTTCAGTTGCTTTTGGAATCTAAATCAATGATCTGCACCTCTACGCGCCGGTTCATGCGCCGGTTTTCCTCACTGTCGTTGGGTCGCACCGGAAACTTGCTTCCCACACCCACTGCTGCTATCGCACTCTCGGGCACGCCTTTGCCGATGAGGTACCGCGAGATCACCCGTACCCGGTATTCCGACAGCGTGAGGTTAAGCCCCGGATTGCCCACATTGTCGGTGTGGCCGGTAATGCGCAGGCCTTTGTTTTTGTTTTCAAGGATGTAAATGGCTACCGAATCGAGGTAGGTCCGTGACTGTACCGGCAGTTTGTAGTCGCTTCTCGGGAAATAGAGGGTTTTGTCGGAAGCCGTAATGCCCCTGGCCGCGGGTGTTGCCACGCTGGTGACCGGCGGTGCGGTACGTTCCGGTATGCGCTCGGCCATGCGCAGCGTTTTCAAAGTAATGCCTTCCTTCACCGATGCCATAGCCGTGACCAGTTCGGGTGCGCCGGGAGTAGGGGCAATGCCGAATTTATAACTGCGGCCCGGCACGAGTTCAGCAAAATAATGGCCCTCATTGACCCGGTTCAATGCAATGTCCGACTGGCCGTCGCTCCATAGCCTGCACAGCATTCCCTGTTGTGCTTGAAGGACATTGACGGAGAGGATGGTCCGTTGGCGGTTCAGTTTGATGATGTACGTCCGCGGCTCTTCGTCCGTCTTGTCGAGGATCAGATTGCCATTATAGCTCTGGTAACCAATGGATTTAACTTCAATAGCTACAATATCCTTTTCGGTAAAAACGATTTCAGCCCGGGGGCGGTCGGTCGTGAGCGCGAAGCAATCCTTTTTTTGTTTTTGGGTATAGTAAAGACAGATTTCCGCCGCAAGGCGCTGGTCCGAAACCGCATCGCGGACTTCGATGCGTCGTACAATGGAGACTGCTTTCAGTGAATCTTTTAATTCGAAATGCTTTTGCTCCGATTGTGCGTACGGCTCGTCGCTGGTTTGTTTGCCCAGGGGCATCATGGCTAATGAGATGAAAAACGTGCCTTCGGTTTTGCCGTCGATATTGACTGGAATGTGCTGTGTCTGGTACTGCGGGCATTCGATGGTGAGCTCGCTGATCTGGCAAGGCATTTCCACATTGAATGCGCCCAGGCTGTCGGATTTGCCGAGTCGCTGCTTGCCCTGATCGGTTTTGGCCGAGACGGAGGCGACAAGCGGCATTGCGCCGGAGATATCGGTGATCTTGCCCGCCAGGTACCCGCATTGCGCATACAATGAAGAAGCAGCGGCCTGAAACAAAAGCAGGATGATGTGTAGCCTGGTTTTCATTGTCCTTCGTTGGTTTCGACCCCTATATTTCCCAATAAAACTTCCCAGTTTACCGTATCCTTACCGTCGATGGTTTTCTGATACGATTCAAGTTTTACGCGGATATTCTTGCGGGTAATATCCCCGTATGCGACTTTTCCATTGGCTGAATAGCCTTCAAAAACCTGCTGACCGGCGATGGTGCCGTAGTAGTTGCCGTCGGCCTCCTGTTTCAGTTCACTTACATATTTGACCTCGTTCCAGGTAATGTTGATTTTGGAATAGGGCAGCAGTTTGAGTCGGTTGAGGTATTCTTTGACCGGATATTTTTTTACCCCCTTTGCAGAGCTGACGGCCACCGTCGCCTGTGGTTCGAACAAGCTCAGCGCCTGCTGCACCGCCTTGTTCTTTTCTTCTGATTTCAGGCTTTTGTCTCCGATAATGCGCAGGTAAGAGGTAAATTCATCGACCCTGCGAATGCCCTTGGCGCTGTATTCCTTGTATTCCGCGTCGGTGAGCACAGGTTTCGTCTGTTCTTTGGGAGGGGGCGGGACGTCTTTTTTGGTCACCGGCTGGGTGAGTGTTTTGTCCTCTTCTTTTTTTACGATTTCACGCTCCCTTTTCTCGATTTCTTTGTGTGCCAATGCAAGCAATGGCGCCACATCCACCACATCGCGCAGGATTTCATGCCGCCCGTCGCGGTAGATAACCGTCGCGACCTCCTCCTTGTTGATCGACGCCGCATTGCCCTCGGTTGTCAGGTAATTGATCACATCGTCGCTTTCGTAGGAAATGTTGCCGGTAATGACCGTCAGCGGGACGCTTTTGACGATAATGTCCTGGCTGACATTCCGCGGAGGCGCCTTGTAGAATGCCTCGATTTGAGTCTGCGCCTTGTTGGGGCTTTCGTTCAGCTCGGAAATCACCATGAATTGCCCCGCCGCTCCGAATATGACCAGGAACCGTTTCCTGTGGTAAACGCGTGGAATGCCGTCCGAGGCGATCCATTCCAGTTTGTTGTCCATGGCGCGGCTGAGTTTAGCCTGAACCGGGTTACCGTTGTCGAGCCATATCCGATCCTGGGCCAATGCCTGTATTGCGAGCAGCGTCATCAAAAGGGTAAAGAGTTTATTCATCATTTCCATTAGTTTTCGTAAGTGATGAGGCTCATCGTTATGTCGTTGGCTGTCACATCTTCGATCCGCCACTTACCGAACCGGCCTTCCCCGGTTTTGAATGCGATCACGGTATTGTCCGTTTGGGTGCTGAACACGTAGGTAATGCCTGTGCTGCTGTAATTGGTGATCCGTACCAGGTCCAGGTAAGTGAGTTTGTCGTAGTCGGCAAGGTTCAGGCTCACCTGTTGCAGCTTGTTAGAGGTATTGATTTCCAGCGCGGTCCCTCTTCCGGATATGGAAAAGAAATCGATGGTAACATCCTTTTTCGGGTCGTCGGCGGTAGTGAGCGCGGTGCCGGTGTCGAAATCGTACCAGACCGCCTTGTTTCTGGCAACCTTAACCGAACTCCGCGTTACTACTGCGGGCGGGATCAGCGTGGTTTTAATGTCCAGTACTTCGCCGTAAGCCATTCCGCCGCCTTCATTCCGTGCGTAGAGCGCGATGTAATAGCGGGTGTCGGACATCAGTCCCCCTATTTTCTGGTTTTGAATAGAAACAGGCGTCTGTCCCGGTGTTTCCCCGAGCTTGATCACCTTATCTTTCTGCACATCCAGCGTCGCCGAAGTGCCGTAAACCAAACCGTACTCCTTAATAGTGCCGCTTTTCTTTTCCTGCCGGTCGTTCTTGCCATCCGGGTTGGCGATCGTCCCGCTGACCGTGATCTCCGTGCGTTTGATATCCACCACTTCCAGCCTCGATACCACTGGCGGGAGTGGATCAACGGGCGAAAAGAGGCTGCATGACTGGGAAACCGCAGCCAATACCAATGCCAGAGATGCAGAAACGCACTTTTTCATAGTTTTTTCGGATCAGTTTTCCTTACGATAACCTGTATACGCTTATGGTTTGTCATAGGTTAGTATGGTCACTTCCATATCGCCTCCGCCATTGGCGCCGGGCGTGCGGTCTTCGCCGTGTGCATCTATGCGCAGCTTGCCATACCTGCCCTGGTTTGTCACGAATGCGAGCACTGTTCCGTTTTGAAGCTGGTTCGCCATGACGTCGGTATAACTTCCGTTGATGAAACCCGTGCTGAAATTGGCCCGGACGAGGTCGCTGTATTTCACCTGGTCAAAATTCACAGCGCCCAAAACCGCGAACTTAGCCCCGTTCTTCGGGTAAATGCCGGGTTTGTCGTTGTAGGGGTACCAGTTCAGATCTTCCGAGCCAACCTGTGATACCAGCGCTCCCTGATCGAGGTCATAGGGATTGGAATAATACATGGTAAATGATTTTTTAGGCGTAAACACTGCTGGCTCGCCGAGCGAAAATCCGGTGGTTGCGTCGCTGTAAATAATGCCGCCCAGTGTAATGGCAAATGCCCTGGCGTAATAGGTTGTTCCGGCGGTTAGCCCGCCTGCATTCACAGTGAAACTGCCCCTGGCCGCTTTGCCGTTGGCCGTCGCCCGGGTGTCTTTGGTGGTGGGTTCATTGTTCGTGGACGAGTAGCAAACCCCGAACGAGGAGATTTCCGCATTACCCAGCGAGAGAATGTTGACGACCACATCCGCCGATGTCTTCGAAGTAGTGGTGATCTTGCCTAATGTTAGCTCCGCGAAAACATAATCGTCCGTTTTGAATGTGGCCACCGGCCCGTAACCCACACCGCCGCCCTCGTTGCGGGCATAAGTGCGGACGTAATATGTGGTCAGCACAGACAGCCGGTTTATTTCCCGCACAAATTCAAATGGGGTCGGAGGGTTGTCTTCCCCTACCTTGATCACCGTTCCGGCTTCAAGGGTAGGCTGGTTTTGGGTACCCCACACGAACCCGTATTCAAGGATCTTGCCGCTTTTCTTTTCCTGGCGGTCATTTTTAGGGTCAAGATTATCGATTTTACCCCTCACCGTCGCCCCCGACGTCCACACCTGCTCGACGCTCACCTCCGATGCCGCGGGCGTCAAAGGATCTACCGGCGCGAACATGTTGCATGCTTCGAGAAAGGCAAGACCTGTAATGATTAGTAAGCTGGTTAACTTTTGCATGGCAATAATGGCTGTGTCCAGCGGATTTGGTCATCAATATTTTCAGGAAGCTGCCGGGGCTGCCGGAGCGGCGGGCCGCCAGTCGTTGTCCCAATACTCGATCAGCTGCGGGCTTGCAACCCTTCCGCGGAAGGTAATGGTGGTATCGTAGCGCGTTTGGGGGATGAGGTGGTTACGCAGGCGCGTGATCCATGGCTGCGCATGGCGCGGCGTGAGCAGTCCGCCCATACCCATCTGGTTTTCACGTTCCGATAATGTCACACCGTAGTGCGCATCGCTGTTACCGACGCCTTTCACATGGTTTAACCCAAGGGTATGGCCGAATTCGTGGTTGACGGTCGTTTGCAGGAACGAAACATTATGGTTTTGCGAACCAATGCGGGTAAGACGGTCATTCCAATGCGGTTCCAGGTCGTTATGGGTAAAAACACCTGTACGATTAAACTCTTCCACATAGGATCTGAAATTGCTTTCGCGGGGATGAATGATCCGGTAGGTCTGGTGTGCCTGGGAGGAGCTGTCGACGAGTTGAATGGACAGTCCGCACTGAATGGTGGCCGAATTCAGCGGGGAAGTCGTACGGGGTATATGCCAGTCCTTGTTCGGGTCGAGGATAAATTTATCGCTCCAGTGCCTTTGCACCACGTTGACGAACTTGTTTTTGTAATCTTCCCATTCCAGGTCGTCCCACCGGTCGAGGTGGAAATGCCCGTAGGTATCGTGGAGCCTGCCGTTGCCGGTGGCGTAGGTTTCGCCCATGAAAAACCGGGTGGTCGGCTCGACGCGCACCAGGCGCACTTTGAACTGCAGGATCATTCCGAACGTCGTATCGTCGATCGGGATGAGGCATGAATCCCACCGCTTCGCATTTCTGAATAGATGAATGTGCATAATGTTTCAAATTTGGGATGGATAACTTCTCGCCGGAGGTCAGGTGGTTGGCCTTGCCTGGGGCCGGTAAAACCACATTTGGCCCGAAACGGTCACACTTCCGCCCGTCATGGCGCCGGTGCGCAGGTACAGGCGGTTTTGCTGCACGTTTTTGCTGCCATTAACATTGCATTCATACACTTCTGCGACCCCGGACGTGTCGACCGAAATCACGATCGCAGTATGGTGCGGGCGGGATTCCGTACGCCATGCGCCGTCCGAGGCGTCGAACCGGAAGGTGTAGTTCCGAAACTGGATGATATCGCCCGCTTCGAGGTTGGTCGCTGTTACAGCCGTGCCCCAAACATAATTATCGTCCGGGCCGACGTGCCCCATGATTTCGGTGGAGGTTCTGGCGCCGGCGCTTTGCAGCGCGCGTTCAGCTAGGGTCCAGCATTCTCCGTTTCCGACCTGGCCGGCCAGATTTGTTTGCGCAAATTGCGCGACTGCATTGCCAAGTACACTCATTGTTCGATTCAGGAAGGTGTGGATATCATGTAAATGGGTGCTATTCCAATATGCTTTCGGGTTGATGAACATTCCAGACTACCTCGCCAAGGGAATCGGTGCTGAGGTCGATCACCGAGCCCTTTCCCGCCTGTCCGGAGATGATCATCCGGCTAACGGGTCGTCGGAGGAGGTTACGAATGACACCTTTCAACGGCCTCACGCCATATCTTGGCGTAAAACCCTGCATTGCAATGCTTTTTCTTGCTTCTGGCGTGAGGTTGAGGCTGATACCCTGCTTGTCCAGCAGATCCGTGAGGCTGCGCAAATGGATATCGAATATTTTAACCACGTTATCCTCCGAAATCGGTGCGAACGGTACGATTTCCGTCAGCCTCGCCAGAAACTCCGGACGGAAATATTTGGCCATGATCTCCATCAGGTCCGCGGACTGCGGAACGCCGCCTTTGCCGAACTCGTGAATGATATGCTCCTGCCCGATATTGGAGGTAAAGAGGATTACGGCATTGGAGAAATCCCCCTCTTTGCCCAGCCTGTCGTGCAGTTTGCCTTCGTCGAGGATTTGGAGAAAAAGGTCGAACACGGAGGGGTGCGCCTTTTCAATCTCATCGAAAAGAACCACTGAGTAGGGTTTCTGACGGATTTTATTGACCAGCAACCCGCCTTCTTCATAGCCTACATAACCCGGAGGTGCGCCGTATAGCAATGCTGCCGAATGCTCTTCCTTGAACTCCGACATATCGAACCGGATCAGGAAAGATTCGTCGTTGAACAGGAAGTCGGCGAGCGCCTTGGCGATTTCGGTTTTACCGGTTCCGGTAGGGCCCAGCAGAAAGAACGAACCGATGGGCTGCCCGGCCTTGATGAGGCCCGAGCGGGATTCGAGAATCGCTTCGCTCAATGCTTTCACAGCCTGGTCCTGGCCTACTACTCTTTTCTTCAACACTTCATCAATCCCCAGCAGCTTGTCGCGTTCGGAGCTTTGGAGTTTGCCCAGCGGTATGCCGGTTTTATGTGAAATAATGGCGGCAACATGGTTTTTGTCGATCGAATCCGAGCGGCGGGTAGCGAGGTTACGCAATGCTGATAGTCTGGTGCTCAACTGATTGTGAATGCCTTCTGGCGTCTCGAGGTCGGCGTCATCATTGGCATCGAGCTGGCCGGTAAGCAAAGGGCTCAGCCGGTTGGGAAGCTGCCGGGCAAACCATTTAAGTTCGTGAAGCCTTTCTGCTTCGTCCACGGCCATTAGTATGTCCAGGTCGGTCTGTAATGTAGTCAGTTCTGTTTCAGACACTTCATCCATCAGCCGCATGGCCGCCATCGTGCGGTCGAGCAGGTCGAGCGCCACGTCGGGGAGGCGCCGGTCTTTCACGTATCGTTTGGCAAGCTTGACCGCCTCGGCGGCTGTGCCTCCGGAAACTTTGAGGCCATGGTGTGCCTCGTAAACCGGCAGCATATGCTCGATCATGCGCGTTGCGGTGGCCTCGTCGGGTTCTTCCACATGCAGGACCTCGAACCGGCGGGAGAATGCCTCGTCCTTTTCAATGTACTTCCGGTATTCTTCCGGGGTCGTGGCACCTATCAAGGTAAGTTCGCCGCGCGCCAGTTCCGGTTTAAGCAATTGCGCCACCCCTGCGCCGATGGAACCTTTGGGGTCGAGCAACATATGGATTTCGTCAATGAACAGAATGGCCTTGTCGAATCCCTTCAATTCATTGAGAATGCCTTTCAGCCGCTCTTCGATTTCACCTTTATAGGATGCCCCTGCCACTAGTGCACCGGTGTCCAGTTCGAGCAGCCGGGCGTTTTGCAGCAACTGCGATACTTTTTTCTCCGCGATGAGTTTGGAAAAGCCTTCTACCAATGCCGATTTCCCTACGCCCGGTTCGCCGGTTAATATCACATTGGGTTTACTTCTCCGGCCTAGTATTTCGGCCATTTGCCGTATTTCCCTGTCTCGTCCGATAATGGGGTCCGTCTTGCCTTCGGCTGCCCGCTGGGTTTTGTCGGAGGTGTATTTTTCCAGGTAGCCAGTGCCTTTTGCTGTGGATGGAGCGGCTTGTTTTGCACTTTGTGCTTCACCAGTCGCGGCAACGGGTGGCGCATTGTGAAGTGCCAGTACTTCTTTTTGTGTAATGGGAAGGGATTTTAACTGGTCGGAGGAAAATCCCACGCCCGGTTTGAGCAGGGCGGCTAATGTGCAGAGCGGATCAGTATCGATATTGAACTGCAATGCAATCAGGTCGGCCAGTTCGAGCGCCGCAGCGGCCTGGTTGTCGGGTTGCGACAGCTCGGGTACCCGCACCGCTTTGGGACTCTCTTCCAGGCGCACCTCGGCCCAGTCACGCAGGTATGGAAGGTCTTTGCCGGCCATCACCAGCTCTGAGGCGAGGCCTACATCATTGTGCAGCAGGCCCATGAGCAAGTGCGCGGGACCAAACCGCTCCTGCCGGTATTCGCGCGCAAGCGACTGTGCGATCGTAACCGCGTATCTGAGTGCTTCGGTTTGCATGGAATGGATGAATAGGATGGATTGGAACGCTTCTTTATCAGGGCTGATTTTTTTGCAGCGACAACAACCGCTCTGTCGCTTTGGTCTTCATGTCCTTGTTGGCAGTCGAAACCTGTAAGCCGTCGAATATCTGTTTCGCCTGGTCGTAATACACTTTCCGGTCGTTCTTACGGAGGTTTCCCTGCGTAAGCAGTTGGTAATAGCCCTCCGCCTCGGAGTACCGGAGCCATTCGCGGTAGGTGACGGCGGTACCGCTTTTGGCTGCCAGGCATTCATCGAGCTGTCGTTGAATGGCGGCAATGTCGCCGCCGCCCGATTTGGAACTCCGGCAATTGTCGAGATCGCATTGCAGGGCGGTTACCTTGGCTTGGAGCTCTTTGTCGGGCCCGGCGCCCCCGCCACCCCCTCCGCCAGCTGCCGCAGCGGTGAGGAGCTGTCGTTCCATGCCCTTGATTTCCAGGTCTTTCATATTGATCTGGTTGCGAAGGTCATTCACCATCTGCATGTCAATTCCTTTGCTGTCCAGCGTGCGCCGGAGCTCGCCGATGGTTTGTCGATAGGTTACCAATGCCTCGGTCAGCTTGGCGATACCGGTCGACAGCCGTTTGTTCTGTTCATGTGCCGCTGATGCCGCGAGGTTATTGAAATGGCTCATAATGCTGTTAACCCGGCTTTCAATGTCTACCAGCTGCGTCCGGGCGGTAGCTTTGGCCATTTCGTCGGTAGCACTGCTGTACAGGCCGTCGAGCTGGATGAGCCTTCGCGATATCTGGCTCAGTGTATCGGTATCGACCAGCATCGGATCCTGTTCTTCCACAATCTCACGGTACCGCCGGGTTTCCGATGCCGCTATCGAGTCGGGCACACGCATGAGCAGGTACACGGCCGCGAGCGGGAATGTGAGCGAGAGTACATACATGCCTACAAACCGGCCGATCGCTGTTTTTCTCTGTGTTTTGTTCAATGGCTCCATTTAGACATCAATGTTGCTGCCAATTATCTAAATTTCCTTATCTATTGATCCCCGGGTTAAAACCCGGGGCAATGAGATCGATTTTGTTTTTGTAATCTATTTCCGTCGGTTTCAACCGACGGGCGAATGGTTAAAACCCGGGGCAATGGGATTGTCGCCAAATACATTGCCATTGGTTTCAACCGGCGGCTAAAGAGGGCTCCATCTCGATTTGGATTTTTCCGGCTGCACGGGCGGCTCGTGTACCGGGCTTTCGATGATGAAAACCTGCTGCCCTTTGCGCTTGCCGATGAATTCGAGCTGGCTTAATTTCAGGAACAGGGCTGTCCACATGCTGTAAAAACTGTCGATAATCCGGAGGCCCGGCAGCAGGTCGTTCTGGTTGAACGGCACTTGTATCACGGCTAATAGTTGCTTTTCAATGCTTCCGGGCGAATCGTCGGCCCATTCGCCCAAGTAGGCGAGCAATTCTTCCTTGTCCCGGTCGGTGAGGCATTCCAATGCCACGCGAATGCTTTGCGCTGTCTGGATCATGGCGGTGACCATATGCACCGGTGGTTCGAAGGGGACTGTTCTCTGAAAACTGATATGGATCATCGCCAATGTGCTTACCAGCCCTTCCACCATCCATTGCACGCTATCCGATAGGGAGCTTTTCTGGCTCTTGGTCTTGATCTTTTGCAAAATCCGGAACGAATACATTTCGATGTCGTTCAGGTAGCCCGTCCACCGGCTGTGCCATTCGCGCAGGTTTTTGTGGCTGCGTACCGCCCGGCTGGCGGGCACAAAATCGTGCATTACGCGCAGTTCGGAGTTGCTGTATGCCAGCTTGCCGATGATCAGTCCCGGCCCGCCCCATTGCTCGATGTTGATCAGCTCGGCAGGAACCAGGTTCAGGCGGGCCATCGGCACCGTGTACGGGTGCCGGACCGGAACTTCCGATTCGGATGGCGTTCCGGCGGGCTGCCTTTCGAACAGTCCGACACTGAGTACCATATATATTTCCACATTCTGCGTCATCGGGAGCCGGTATTGTTCCAAAATCCCGGCCAGCGAAGTATCCAGTTTCAGTTCGTCCGTTTCTTCGACTTCGATCATGCTGCCGTCCGGCGTAATGGCCTGGCAGCGGTTCACTTTTACCCTGATCTGATTTCCGGCGTCGCCCAGCACCTGCACTTCCAGCGGGTCGTTTCCCTCCCTGGGAAGCAGGAGACCGAAATTCAGCGGGGTGAGCAACGCGGCCCCGGCGCGTCGAACCTGATCGGTGTGGTAATGATCTGTTTCGATAAAATGCTGCCGCGAGATTTTCATCCCGTCGACCCAGTTGACGGCCATGCGACGGATATCTGCCATACCAATTTGCAATTACGAATGCTACATTTTCATGGCTGCTTTCACCAGCCCTATCACCGAACGTACACCGAATTTCCTGAACAAACTTCGCCGGTAAGCTTCCACGGTGGAAATGCTCACTTCCAGCCTTTCGGCGATCTCCTTGGAACTCATTTCGTCCATGATCAGGTCCAGGATTTCTTTTTCGCGCTTTGTCAGTTCCATAGTTAAAACACTTAGACAAAGTTGTTGCGGCGCAGGCGCTATTTCAATCGGCGGATACCCTGAATTTTCCTGATTTTTACCCTGATTTTACTAATGGTTCCGGCCGCTTTTTCTAAGGGTTTTCCAGTATGGGAACCTGTGAAAAACTACACTACGCCCATGCGGACGGCTATTTTGGTGAGACCAACGGAGTTTCTGACACCCAGTTTCTGGAAAAGGTTACGACGGTGCGTCTCGACGGTTTTATCGCTGATGCAAAGCTCGCTGGCGATCTTGTTGGTAGAGTATTCACTGGCTACCAAACGCAGGATTTCAACTTCTCTTTTGCTTAAAAAATCACGTGTAGACGGTACCGGCTCCTGAATGAATTTGTCCATGGAAGTTTCGGCGAGTTTCAGCATCACTTCCTGGCCGTAGTACACTTTTCCTTCCGAAACGGCCCGTATGGCCCGTTCCCATTCATCGAGCTCCGCTTCGAAAACAATGTAGCCGCTCACACCCGACCGCACGACCTCACGGACCGAATCGGCCGAAGGACTGGGGGCAAGCAGCAGGAATTTGAGTTTGGGGTAGAGTTTTCTGATTTTCAGGATCTGGTCCGCCGTCTTCTCGGCGTGGTGGGCGAATACTACTACTATATCAATTTCTTTCAGGTAGGGTAACTGGGTGATTTGTTCAAGGTTGTTGCACTTGCCAACCAGCTCGATGTAAGACCTCCTCCTCAGCCATTCTGCAACCGCCTCGCATTCTAATGGGTGTGGGTGAACGAGGCATGCGTGTGTAATAGAATGTTCCATACTTTTCGGGGTTGAGTATCATAATTTTAATACATCAAAAGTAATTCTAAGCGACAGGTCCGGTCAATACGGGAAAGTACAGGAAAAACAGGGTAAGATTACGTAGTTTCGTAAGAGGTTGAAAATTAGCGCTTTTTGCCTGAAATCCTAACTAATTGTTTGCATTACTTCAACTATAAGGCATACCCTTAGGGGAATTCACTGACTGTTTACTATATACGTCGAACTATTTCTCAGGCTATTCCTTGATCCGTCCGTATTTGCGCATAATTTCCAGCGTTTTGTCTTTCGGCAGCTCGTCTACCTTATGCCCCTGCGTGCCTTCCGATGTCTGGGCCATGAAGAGTGAGTTGATGATCGCCTCCTCGGTGGCTTCGATGGCAGCCATGAAGAGCGGTGAAACGTAGTCGTTGTGCAGGAATGCCGAGGCGAACACCGTTTCAGATGTTTCGTGCAGAATTTTGTTGGCCGTGGAAAATGCGATCACATAGTCGCCGCTGCCGTTGGCGGCAATGCCCCCGGTTTGTGCCATGCCGAGGAAGACACGTTTGGCAAGTCGTTTCAGGTTACGGGCGTCCAGCGGCGCGTCCGTGGCGATTACCATCATGCAGGAGCCGTCCGAAGATTTGTCGAGCGATTCTTTAAATGCATATTTACCCAATTCCTGGCCTACCGGCACACCGTTTACCTTTAAAACACCTCCGAAATTGGTTTGTACCAATACGCCTACGGTGTAGTTTCCAAGCTTTTCGGGCAGCTTCCGCGAAGCCGTGCCGATGCCACCCTTCCATCCGAAGCACACCGTACCGGTTCCTGCACCTACATTACCTTCGGCTACTGCTCCGCTTTCGGCCTGGGCCAATGCATTGAGGACATGGTCCTTCCGTACATGGCGTCCGCGGATGTCGTTCAGGAAGCCGTCATTCGTTTCGCCGATCACCGGGTTCACCGACCGAACGTTTTCATTGCCTTTCTGCCCGAGCGTCCAGTCGATCACCGCATCGGCAGCGGTGGGAACGCTCAATGTATTGGTTAGAACAATGGGAGATTCGATGGAGCCGAGCTCTTCTACCTGGGAGTAACCCGTCATTTTGCCAAACCCGTTGCCGATGTACATCGCGGCCTGGACCTTTTGCTGGAAAATGTTACCGTCGTGCGGGAGGATGGCGGTCACGCCGGTGCGCACGTCGGCGCCTTCCGTGAGCGTCACCTGGCCTACTTTCACACCGGCTATATCGGTAATCGCATTCAACGCGCCCGTCGGAAGTACACCAATTTTGATCCCGAGCTCGCGGGGGCGTTTCTGGGCGGTGATGGTAAGCGGGAGGACGAGGAGTAATGCAAGTAGGCGCTTCATAGATCAGGTCGGATTCAGGATGAAATATACTAAAAAATCCACTGGGAACCGGGGTTCGCCAGTGGATACAGCTGCTGTTGAAGTGTAATTTTTAGTCGTTGTCCGGCCGGGCTTTTTCCGGGTCGATCACCGTTTCCTTGCGGCTGACGGCCGATGCGCTGAAAAATCCGAGCGCTTTCGGGCCTTTCGGGTCCGCATTGAGCACATTCGACCGCACGTTGGCGATCGGCGTGGCGAAGAGCCCGCCGTTCTGCGCCTGCTCGCTTACTTGTTTGAGGAATTCAAATGCTTCATAGGTAATGCTGTGCAGCTCCACACCTATTTCCGCTCCGGCCGAGTACAGCGAATCGGTCGTGATGGACTCGCGCAGCGGGAGAATGAATATGAGGCCGTCGGAAGGAGCACCAGCGCCGAATGCCGCGTCATAGGCAATGGAAATATTGGCCCCCTTGTCCACCACCGCTTTGCCGCGTATAACCGGTTTGATCCAGTAGGTGTCGCCCACGCCTTCAAGGTCACGGGCATAGAACGAGGCTACAAAACCTTCGCGGGGGCCCTTATCTGGTTCAAAAGGCCATTTTTCGTGCCTGTAAACCACAGAATCGACGGTAGGTACGCGTTTCAGTTCCGATTGGGCGGTAAATGTATCGGTGCCGTTCACCACTTTGAGCGAGTAGGTGCGGCCCACATGCCCAAGCGTATCGGCAGTGGTTTTACCCCAGGTATATTTGCCGTCGCCGTCTGCATCTTCAAATTTATAGACTTTGCCTTTGTCGTCGGTAACGGTCACTACGGCGCCCAAAACGGGTTTTGGAGCGCTGTTGTTGAAGTACGATTGCGACCACGAAAGTGTAATCACCTGCTCGCCGGGCTGATTGTTGAGCCAGCCGTCGACTACAAGTTGTGAAGGGCCATCGGCCGTATCGAGGTCTATTACATCTTCGCAGCTAGTGAGGGACATCAATGCAAGCGCGAACAATGCAGGGTATTTGATATATTTTAATGTTTTCATCATTGCTATGTTTCAGGCGTGATTTCAGTTTGTAGGTGTCAGAATTTGAAGTTGTAGGTGACGGAAGGAATGAAGTTTCCGATCACCGAGTAACGTACGGCCTCTGCTTTGAGCGGGTTATCCTCGTTGATCCGCGTATACACCGAGAACGGGTTGCGGCGGTTGTACACATTGTACACCGAGAACACCCACTCGCCTTCGCCTACTTTGAAAAGTTTCTTTTTCGCTTTCAATGTGGCAGCCAAATCGAGGCGGTGGTAGGCCGGTATCCGGCTGTTGTTGCGCAAGCCATTGTAATTGTTGCCGATCACGATGCCGCCCACGGTGTAACGGTTGGTTGGGAAAGTGGCCGGGGTACCGCTCTGAATAGTGAAGTTCGAAGAAAGCGACAAGCGTTTGGTCAGCTCGTAAATCGCTACTGCGGTAATGTTATGAGGCTTGTCGAAACGGGCCGGGAACCAGTCGTCGTTGTTGATGGATTCCACCAGGCGCTCTGTTCTGGACAATGTGTAGCTCACCCAACCGGTTAGTCTGCCCTTGTTTTTCTTCACATAAAACTCTGCTCCGTAAGCGCGGCCTTTGCCGAAGAGCAGGTCGCCGACGAAATACTCATTCAGCAGCAGGTCAGATGCAGGCACGTAGTCGATCTGGTTGTACATTTTTTTGTAATACAATTCCACGGATGCCTCGAAAGTATTGTCCTTGAAATTCTGGAACCAGCCTAATGCGACCTGGTCGGCCTTTTCGGGTTTGATATTGATACCACTCAGTGTCCATACGTCCAGGGGCGAGCTGGCGGCGGTGTTCGAGAGCAAATGCAGGTATTGGGAAGTGCGGTTATAGCTGGCCTTGATGGAGGCATTGCTGGTGATACCGATATTCAATGCCGCACGCGGTTCGAGGTTGCCGTAGCTTTTGATCACATCCCCTTTTTTATAATCCGTACCCGGGAAAACAGGGTCTTTGCGCTTGCCCTTCTCCGTCTCGGCATATTGGTATTCGGTAGCAGGCCCAAGGCTGCGGAAGTAGGAGTAGCGGGCACCATATTGCAATGAAATACGGTCGCCGAATTTCAACTCATTACCCACGTACAATGCAGATTCGTCGGCATGGCGCGGTTCGAGGCTGATGTCTTGCATGTCGCCTTCCGAAACGAACGTCGCTTTGCCCGGGCGTGTATCATAGTAAATGTACTGGCCGCCGAATGTGAGCTGATTGTTGGGCGTAATGTAAAATGTGAAATCAGGCTTGATGCTGGTGCTGATGATCTTCGATTTCCAGTCGAACCTGTCTTTGGCGTCGGGTTTGTTCTGGTTCTGGCCGAGGTTGTAGTCGTAATTGCTGTAATAACCGGTCAGGTTCATGAAAAGCTTGTTGGAGAAAATGTGGTTCCAGCGCGCAGTGGCCGTTTTGTTACCCCATCCAAAACCGAAGTCCCCGCCGCCGAACACGTCCTTTCCGAAGTATCCGGATGCGTAGAATGTATCCTTGTCACCCAGCTGATAATTCACCTTGGCCGTCAGGTCATAGAAATAGAATTTGGAGTCTTTCAGGTCCGAATTCAAAAATGGTTTTGCCAGAATATCGATATAGGAGCGACGACCTGCTACGATGAACGAACCTTTTCCTTTGGCAAATGGCTGCTCGTAAGTCAGGCGGGAGAAGATCGAACCGATACCGCCATTGATCTCGCGCTTTTTGGCATTCCCTTCTTTCATACGCACATCGAGAATGGAAGAAATCCTGCCGCCGTATTGCGCCGGGATGCCGCCTTTGATGAGTTTTACGTCTTTTACGGCATCAGGATTGAATACCGAGAAGAATCCGAACAAGTGGGAGGAGTTGTAAACAGGCGCTTCGTCGAGCAACACCAGGTTTTGGGACACATCCCCGCCGCGCACGTTGAAGCCCGACGCACCTTCACCGACGGTCGTCACGCCGGGAAGCAGCTGAATGCTGCGGATCAAATCCACCTCGCCAAGCAATGCAGGCATTTTGCGGATGGTTTTCATTTCCACCTTGTTGACCGACATTTCAATGCTGCGCACGTTTTCGTCTTCTTTCTGTGTCGAAATCGTTACCTCCGCGAGCTGGTTGCTTTCGTCGGCCATTTCAATACTCACGGTCTTGTCTCCGTCAAGCACCACTTCACGGGTAACTTTTTGATAGCCGATGTAGGTAAACACGAGCGTGTACTTGCCGTCGGGGAGGGTCAGCGAGTAGAAACCGTAAGGATTGGTCACCACGCCCGTTTCGGCCTCACGCACATATACGGACACGCCGATGAGACCTTCGCCATTCGAGTTGTCTTTGACGAAACCGCTCACCGAGTGCCGGTTTTGTGCGAGGGCCGGCAGGCTGATCAAGGCTAATAGAAGGCATTTGAGTATTCTGTTTTTCATGGACTTGATTTGTTTACTATCAAATTGGTTTATGCTGCTGTGGATAAAGGCGGTCATTCTTACAGACGATCAAATTGAATTTTTCCTTTTCTCCGTGACAACTCAATGTGAACATACCCCCTGCCGATCACAGAAAATTATTTCTACATTTTATAACAGGTTCGACAAAGCACGTGTTAATCAGCCTAAAATGACAGCAAAAAATGATGAACTGGTAAAAAACCTGAATAAATGGCTCGGAGCCTGAAACGAAACACTTACGACTCTTATAGTATTATTTCAAGGTATTTTTGACACAGCAGATGTGTCGGGGCATTGTTCCAGCAGACTGGCGGAAGTTTTCTGCAAAAGAGGGTGTACAAAGTCCGGCGCAATTTCGGTCAGCGGTGCCAGAACGAAGCGCCGGTCCTGAATACGCGGATGCGGCAATGTGAGCCGTGCGCTATCCATTACGGTTTGCCCGTAATATAATATGTCTATGTCGATCACCCTCGCGCCCCAGCGCTCGTAGCGTACGCGCCCAAGATCGTGCTCGATGTTGAGAATGACCCTGAGCAGGTCCTCAGGAAGGAGGGATGTGGAGATTTCGAGTACCTGGTTTAGAAACGCGGGCTGGTCGGTAATGCCCCAGGGGGCTGTTTCATATACTGCCGACTGGCCGTCGATGCTTCCGGCCTGCCGGGCAATGGATTCCCGCGCGGCTGCGAGTACCTGCGGACGATCGCCGAGGTTGGAGCCTAGCAGAAGAAAGACCTGGCCGGTTGCTGCCATAATGAAAGCCGTTTGGAATACAATTCACGAAAAAAAGGACTTCCCGATGGAGGAAAGTCCTTTTCCAATAAATTCGTAAAGTTCCTTTTAGAACGTAAGCGTTCCTTTGTCGTATGCTTTTTGTATAGTTGCTTCGATACCGTTTTTGTTGATGGTACGAAGAGCAGAAGCTGCTACTTTCAACGTAACCCACTCTCCTGATGAAGGAAGGAAGAAACGTTTCTTTTGCAAATTCGGGAAGAATTTACGTTTTGTTTTATTGTTAGCGTGAGAAACGTTATTTCCGACGCGAGTTCTTTTACCTGATATTTGACAAACCTTAGCCATGACTTACAATTTTTCCAAATGAGGGTGCAAAGATGTGTAATTAATTTTTGTTGAGCAAGTAACGGCAAAACAAATTTTCAAAAAAGGCCACATTTCACCATCGCATCCTAAATCCGACACCATGGACATTGTCAATGCGGATATCGGGATCGCCAGACAGGTATTTGCGTAATCTTGAAATAAAAACGTCCAGGCTGCGACCCATAAAATAGTCGTCGTCGCCCCAGATGGCCTTCAAAAGCTCGTCCCGGCGGATTACCTGATCGGTGCGTTCGGCCATGAATTTCAGCACTTCGGCCTCGCGGAATGTAAGGCTTTGCGACTTGCCGTCGAGGGTCAGTGTCAGCTTCTGAAAATCAAAAACATATTTGCCGATCGGCCTGCTGCCTGGTTTTACGACGAGGATCGAATCGGCTTTGCTGCGGCGCAGAAAAACATCGATCCGCAGTTTGAGCTCCTCAATGCTGAATGGCTTGGTCACGTAATCGTCGGCGCCGAGTTTGAGGCCTTTGATCTTGTCCTCCTGCATCGACCGCGCGGAGAGAAACAGGATGGGTACCTGGCTGTCGGAAGCACGGATTTTCTCGGCTAGTGTGAAGCCGTCCATTTTGGGCAGCATAATGTCGAGTACGCAAATGTCGAAATGCTCCTTGCCGAAAAATTCCAGCGCCTCGGCGCCATCGGTGGCATGTACGACTTCGTAATCGTATTGTTCGAGGTTATCCTTGGTGGCAAATGCCAGATTGGGGTCGTCTTCAACATACAGGATTCTCTTTTTCATCAAGCGTGTTTCTGTGGAATAGTGATTCTAAATGTACTGCCTTTGCCCAGCTCGCTTTCCAGTCCCAGGTGCCAATGGTGCGCACGGACGATTTGTTTGACATAACTCAAACCGATCCCAAAGCCCTTCACATTGTGCACATCGCCGTAAGGAATCCGGAAGAACTGGTTGAAAACCTTCTTCTGGTACTCTGGCGCAATGCCAATGCCCTGATCGCGGACTGCAATAACGAGGTTTTTACCTTTATTATATGTTTCTACGACCACATCCGGGACGTCGTCGGAATATTTCAATGCATTATCGACGAGGTTACTGAGCAGGCAGCGAAGGTGAAATGGATCGGCATCGACCATATTATCCACCGCATTCGCCTGGAAACGCACCTTCTCTTCATAGGGCAGCAGGATGGATTCGATCATCTGCCGCGCGTCGAGCCGTTCCTTTTGTAAGGATAACGCATTGCGCTCGGCCTTGGCCATGGATAGTACCATTTCCACCTGTCCCTGCAACCGAAGGATTTCGTCCTGGACGATCTGCACGTAGCGTTTATGGCGCGTCGGCTGGGATACGATGTTGTCGGAATTCAGCACATCGGCGGCAATGCGGATGGTCGAAATAGGCGTTTGCAGCTCGTGCGTCATGTTATTCACAAAGTCGCGCTGCACTTCCGACAGCTGTTTTTGCCTCAAAATCACAAACAGCGCATAGGCAAAGAACGAAACCGCCACCAGCACGAGCGCCGAGGACCAGATGGCACCGCTGATGCTGCCTGCGAAATAGGTCTCCTGCTCCGGAAAACGCACGCCGAAGTAATAGGGGTATTTATCGGTTTTAATCCAATTGGTCGTTTTGGCCGGGATTTTGTCGTTGTTCTTTGTGCTCAGCGACATTCCGTAACGGATCCGGTTGGTCGTGCAATCGTAAATGCCGATTTCGAAATCGGTGATCAGATTGTGTTTCTGAAAACTGTCTTTGATGAAATGTTCCAGCACTTCGGGCTGGGTGGTAGCATTGGTGTTCACCAGAAAATACTCGGGCGAAAGCTGTTCCACGGGGTTGGTGGTTTGCATTACCCCGCAAACATGGGCCAGTTTTCCGGCTACGTCCTGTAATGCAACGTGGGCATTCTGGTTGAACTGTCGGTGCCTGAGGTCCAGCGCCTGTTTTACCCAGTAAATCTGCGTGATAACCACGCCAATGATGAGTAATGCAGAGAAAACCGTGAGGGATTGAATGGTGCGTCTTGACATAACTAACTCGGAATGACCAATAAATATACGGCCATTCGTTCAATTAAACAGCCGTGCCAGCCGTATCGTGACCGGCATGGCGCTGTTTAACATTTCATTAACTTTTTAAGCTTTCAGACCGGCCATGTGATATTCCACCAGCCCTTCCAACGGCGATTTAAGGATGCGGCCCGGCTGCAATCCATTGTTTTCAAGCACTTCATGCAGGATATCCTGGTAGTAATAGGCGATCGAACCTGTGAAATGGACGGGATGCCCGGCCGCGTTTGCATGCTTCAATACATATTTTTGGACAAACAGCCCGAATGCATTGCCCAGCAGCGCACGAATGAATTCGTGGGTACGGTTTTCAGCAATGAATTTGGAATAGGAGGCAAAATAGCGGTTTGGATAAGGCTTTTTATAGGCATGATCGAGTACCGTAAGCCGGTCGAGGCCGGGATATTGTGCTACGAAGCGCTCGTGGAGGTCTTCCGGCAGCTCGTTCTGGAGGTAATGCACGACCAGCGTCTTGCCCAGGTAGGAGCCGCTTCCCTCGTCACCCAGCCAGAAACCCAGCGAGCCGATCGAATGCGTAATGCGGGTGCCGTCGAAAAAGGCATTATTCGCGCCTGTACCTAATATACATGCGAGCCCGGGCTTATGCCCGCATAGCCCGCGTGCCGCGCCCAGCATGTCCGAAGCCACTTCCACAAATGTTGCAGACGGGAAACAATGCTTTAATGCATCGGTCACCGGCAGGCTCGATTGCTCGTTGGCGCAGCCTGCACCGTAGAAGTGAATTTCCTGAATACCTCCGCCGATATTCGGTACAACTTCGCTTTGCAGTACGGGGATGATTTCCTCGATAGTCTGGTAAAATGGGTTAATACCTGCCGATTGCACCGATTGATAATTTCCAGTGCCAGTATCGAGGCATGCCCAGTCCGTTTTGGTGGAGCCGCTGTCGGCGATCAGAATGTAGTTGGCAGACATGATTATTCGGGCAATTGTAGTTTTCCGATGATGTTGAAGCGTTCGAAAACGCGTTCGGTGTGCGGGGCATCGCCGAGTTCTTTGGTAAGGTCCTGGCCTGCCCAGTGCTCGTAGTGGTGGCCGTTGCGCCATAACCTCGACGCGCTCACATCGTAAATCATTCCTTTATATGCACACCATATTTCTTCCCGGTCCTGCCCGTTGCGAAGCGCCAGTTGTGCCCTGGTATATACTTTCATGCTCTTGTTTTAGCGCGCAATTTAGCGATAAGGGTATTCCGTTGGAAAATTTAAAAATCGATCTGTTATGAATATTTTGATTATAAGACTAAAATGTAAGAACTTGGCGTTTTGAAAAGACATTCACGAAAAATAAAATATGAGAAAAAGTTACGCTCTTCTTTGGTGTTCGATCATGATGCTGGGGCTGGTTGCCGTGGGCTGCAAGGACAAGGTTAAGCCGGTATCCGAAAGAATCGCAAAGGCCTGGACGGCAGAGTCAGTGAAGCATGGTGCAACCGTGGTGTACACCCGCGGAGGTTCAGGCAATATCGAAGCAGCTTATTCAGGATTTCGCCTGACGCTTACCAACAGTGCCGGTGCTAAAACAGTGAGCCTGACCGACGTGGACGGGAAAACTTTCACCGGGAACTGGGATCTGGAAGGAGATACCAAGCTTGTGCTGACCAACCTTACCCCTGCACCAACCGGTTCGGGCGGGAAGCTGGAATTTACGATCAACTCGATCGACGATGCCAAAGTGGTGCTCACACGCCTCACGGCAAGCCCCAAAACAGGCGGTACGATCAATGAATATACATTGACCAACCCGTAAGCGGAAAGTCAATCCTGCATAGCATCTTCGAAGCCATTTCCAATGCGGGAATGGCTTCGCTTTTTTTGTCTAATTTTGCGGCATGGAAACAAGAACTGAAATCAGCAGCCTGGGGGAATTCGGGCTGATTCAACGGATAAATAAAGGAATACGGACTACATTACCCGACACGGTGCGGGGTATCGGCGACGACGCGGCGGTGGTAGACCTGGGAGAGGAGTTCGGTTTGATCACGACCGATATGTTCCTCGAAGGCATCCATTTCGATCTCACATTTTTCCCACTGAAACATTTGGGTTACAAGGTGATTGCCGCAGGCGTGTCGGACATTGCCGCTATGAACGGCATTCCGCGGCAGGTGACGGTCAATCTTGCATTGAGCAACCGGTTTTCAGTCGAAGCGGTAGACGAACTGTATGAGGGGATGAAACTGGCCTGCAAGGATTTCAATGCGGACCTGGTGGGCGGAGATACCACCTCATCGCGCTCCGGCCTCATTATTTCCATCAGTGTTTTTGGAAAGGTTAAAAAAGACAAGATTGCCTACCGCAATACCGCGAAGCCCAATGATCTGCTTTGCGTAACGGGTGATCTGGGAGGGGCATATATGGGTCTGCAATTGCTGGAAAGGGAGAAACAGGTGTTTTTGGCCAATCCGAATATGCAGCCGGAACTGGAAGGTAAGGACTATGTGATCCAGCGGCAGCTACGCCCGGAAGCGAGAATGGATGTCGTTTACGAACTCCAAGAAGCGGGCGTGATCCCGACTTCGATGATCGACCTCTCCGACGGCCTCGCCTCGGATCTCCTGCACATATGCGCGCAGTCGGGTGTAGGCGCGGTGATTTTTGAGGAGCGCCTGCCGATCGACGAGCAGACCTACCTGGCCGCATCCGAGTTGAACATCGGAGCGGCAACGGCTGCATTGAATGGCGGTGAAGATTACGAATTGCTTTTTACCGTGTCACAATCGGCTTATGAGCAGATCAAGAACAATCCCAAGATCACCTTCATAGGCTACATTACCGATAAACAAGGCGAAGTAGAACTGCATACCAAAGGCGACTCCCGCGTGCCACTTACGGCGCAGGGCTGGAATGCCTGAGTGATTTCGAATTAGAAAATCCTGAAAGCACAGCCGGTAACGGTTGTGCTTTTTGTTTTACCCCATACACGCAACCATCGGAAAGATTTGGTCGTAATCGCGACGTATCCAATTCATCTCTAACATATCATAATTAAATCCGATGAAAATCTTTTCAACTTCCAGAATGCTGGTTGCATTGGGACTGTTAATGGCCGTCAGCTTCTCCTGCTCGGACGATGACGATAACAATCCTACACCCACCCCCACCAACGATGTTCAATTGAAAGACAATCCGACACTGGGCAAGATCCTGACCGATAGCAAAGGCAGAACGCTTTACTACTTTTCAAAGGATGCGTCCGGTACGTCGGCATGCGCGGGCCAATGCCTGGTCAACTGGCCCATTTATTCGGCAGGCGATCTGTCGACGATTAAGCTCGATGCGGGTCTGGATAAGGCTGATTTCGCCACGACTACAACAGACGGCAAGACGCAAACCACTTACAAAGGTTGGCCGCTTTACTATTATAAGGACGATGTGGTAGAGGGAGATGTGAAAGGTGACAATGTGGGCACAATTTGGTTTGCTGCTAAAACCGATTACACCGTTATGATTGCCAGCGGCCAGCTTGTGGGTAACGACGGGAAATCTTACAAGTCGGACTACACCGAGGGTACCGGTGCAACCCAGTTCTTCACCGATGGCAAGGGACGGACATTGTATGCTTTTGCCAAGGATAAAAACAACAAGAACAACTATACCAAATCCGATTTCTCGAACGATGTGACCTGGCCTGTTTACACCGCCGACCTCCAATCGCTGCCTACGGGAGTGGATAAATCATTGTTCAGCACGATCGACGTATTTGGCAAAAAGCAGCTCACTTACAAAGGCTGGCCATTATACTATTTCGGACCTGACGCTGCTACGAGGGGCGCGACCAAGGGCGTAAGTGTTCCTACGCCGGGCATCTGGCCGATCGTAAATACGCAATCACCGAATGCGCCTAACTAATAAGTGCTTATTACCAGTGTAGTTGACAAGAGGCTTTCCCGCGGGGAAGCCTCTTTTTTATTTACTTACCCCAGCCTGCCACAAGTTCTTCGAATTGGCGCTGCAGATGCAGGGTCCGCTTGCCGGCCAGGCCGTTCGCCACAGGCTGGTCGCCGATATGGACCACCGGCATCACCCATTTGGTAGTGCTGGTAGTGAAAACCTCATCGGCAGTGATGACTTCTTTATAAGTTACCGGCCGTATCTCTACCTCGAAATCCGCCTGCGCCAACTCCACTACCACGCGGCGCGTAACGCCATTGAGGATATTCCGATCGGAAGTGATGAGCTTGTCACCCCGGAATGCGAACAGGTTGCTGCGCGTCAGTTCGCTCACTTCACCATCCTTGTGAAATAGCAGGTCCGCCGCCTGCTGGCGTTTCAGTTCGTCGGCCATGAGTACCATATGCACATAATTGGTGGTTTTCACCTCCGGCAAATCGCGAACATATTCGTACGGCAGCACTTTGATGCCTTTCAAACGGCCCGCCGGATTATCCTGCGGCAATGCTTCGGTACGGATCAGCATGTTGGGCTCTACTACGTGCACGCCATCGGGCGCATACCCGCCGGTCAGCACAAACCGGAACGCCACCTCCGCTTCTCCGGATAGCGCATGCAGATCCGCCAGGATCTTTTCCGTTTCGCTTTGCGTCACGGGAAGCGGCAGTTTCAGCAGCCGCGCCGAATTTTCGAAGCGCTGCCAGTAATCGTCCCACCGGAACGGAACGCCGTTATAAGTCCTGAAAAAGTCGAACAATCCGTAGCCGCGCAGCAAGCCGAGGTCGTTGGTCTGGAAAACCGGCTGATCGAGCGGAACGATATCGCCATTGAAATATTGGTGGAAAGGCATTGAAAGCAGTTTTTGTTGATCGGGGTAAAGTTATTGATAAAGGCTTTTCAAATACTGCTTTTGTAAATGTAAATGCCAGGTTTTAGGTTTTATCTTTGTGGTTTACATAACCGGCGGGCCGGTCTGCGGCCCGGCAACATGATGCTTCACATGATCCAACCCACATCATTACTTGAAAAACTTCAGATTGAATTCGACCGGCATTCGTATGGCGACGCTCCCGTGGAGTTGTATGAGCCGATAACCTATATTATGTCGCTCGGGGGTAAACGTTTCCGTCCATTGCTGACCTTGCTGGCAGCCTCCATTTTCGACACCGATGTTGACAAAGCGATAAAGCCCGCCATGGCCGTGGAGGTATTTCACAACTTCACGCTCATGCACGACGACATTATGGACCGGGCGCCCCTCCGCAGGGGAATGCCCACCGTGCATGAAAAATGGGATGCAAATACAGCCATTCTTTCAGGAGATGTGATGCTGATCCGCGCCTATGACCTGCTCCTGGATGTTTCGCAGAGCAAACTGCGGACTGTTTTGAACCGTTTTAACCAAACGGCGGCGGAAGTATGCGAGGGGCAGCAGCTGGATATGAATTTCGAAAAGCGCTGGGATGTGTCGGAGGAAGAATACATTGGTATGATACGCCTGAAAACCTCGGTGCTCCTCGGGTTCGCACTCGAACTGGGCGGAATGATTGCCGGCGCCGACGAAGAAACGACCAACCTGTTGTACTCCGCGGGAGAAAATATGGGGATCGGTTTCCAGTTGAAGGACGATTTACTGGACGTTTACGGCGATCCTGCCAAATTTGGCAAGCAGGTAGGCGGAGATATTATTGCCAATAAAAAGACTTTCCTGCTCATTGAAGCATTGTCCAAGGCGGAAGGCAACCTGAAAGCCGAACTCGACAAATGGATCGGCCTTGAAAAATTTGACAATGCCGAAAAGGTGGCCGCGGTAACCGGCATTTACGATGCACTGGACATCCGGGCGTTTACCGAACATAAAATAAATGAATATTTCTCGCGCGGAATGGCTAGTTTACAGCAACTGCGCACGGATAGCGTTCAGAAAGAGGTGCTCTTGCAGTTTGTAGAGCAGCTGGTGGCGCGGGAAAAGTAATCCAATCAACAAATAACCCTTTTTATGTCGATTACCCTCATTTTAGTGATCATAACCTCCGGGATCAGCTATTACGCGTTCAACAATTACAGTTTGATGGACAAGTTGATCTTGAACCCTTACCGCGTGACCCAGCGCAATGAGTACTACCGGTTTATCACTTCCGGATTTGTGCACGCGGATTTTGGTCACCTCATTTTCAATATGTTGAGCTTGTGGTTTGTGGGAGAAAGCATCGAGCGGCTGTTTTCCATGCTCTTCGGGCCAAGCGGGACATTTTACTACCTTTTCCTTTATCTGGTAGGTATCATCGTTTCCGATATCCCTACCTTTTTGAAGCACAGGAAGAATTCAAAGTATAATTCGCTCGGAGCGTCGGGTGGCGTGTCGGCGGTACTCTTTGCGGCGATCCTTTATGCGCCGCTGATGCAGATATGCCTTTACTTCTTCATTTGTATGCCCGGGTTCATATTCGGACTGCTGTTTCTAGGCTATTCATTTTACGAAACGCGGCGCGGCACGAGTTATGTCAACCACAGCGCGCACATGGTAGGGGCCATTTTCGGGATGATTTTTATGGCTGTGGTGTATCCTGGCGCTGTGCCCCAGTTTTTCGAGCAGATCCTGAGCTGGCGCTTATTTTAATGTAGCCAGGACAGTTACGCTGCCTACTGTTTTTTCTTGCAGGTTAACCTTCACTTCGGCGTCCAGGGGAATGAAAATATCGACTCTGGACCCGAATTTGATAAAGCCCATTTCGGTGCTTTGCTCCACTTTATCGCCTTCCTTCACATACCAGCGTATACGGCGTGCAGCTGCACCCGCGATCTGGCGGAATAGCACTTCCACGCCTTCGATCGTGCGGATCACGACGGTTGTACGCTCATTCTCGGTACTCGATTTGGGATGCCATGCAACGAGGTACAGGCCCGGGTGGTATTTGAAATATTGAATAACCCCGCTGATCGGGTTCCAGTTGATGTGTACATTCAGCGGCGACATGAAGATACTGATCTGGCGGCGCGGACCTTTGAAATACTCGGTTTCCACCACTTCTTCAATCACCACCACTTTACCATCGCACGGTGCCACGATCTCGCGGTCGCTCGTACGTACTACGCGCGTGGGAACACGGAAAAACTGTACTACCAGGAAGAAAACCACGATGCTGGCGATCAGCGTAAGGCGTGGGATCCAGTAGCCGTCGGGAAGGAGATAGTTGATCCCTAAATTGATAATGATCAGCACAATGGCCGTAATAGCCATGATCGTATATCCCTCTCTGTGCAGTTTCATGCAAGCTTATTTTTTGTTAATGATGGTCTTCGAGATGCAAATATCGCATAAATCCTGATTTTCCGGCAACGAAAAAGCCCCGGCGGGGTACGCCGAGGCTTTTTCGTAACGTCTCTTGATACTTTGTCAAGTGTAGTCAGGTATTGTCAGAAGTTGTCATTTGTTGTTAACAGGATTGAAAAATTTTCTCCTCCTGACTTTCTTAATGGCTATTTTGACAACCATTGCCATATCTGACTACTAATGACTACACTTGACCACTCCTGACTAAAAATGACTATTCTTCATGTACGTCAACCACGACGCAATCGCCGTTTTTAACCTCCTGTTCTACTTTCTTGAATTTCACGTCGCGTACAATGCGGCCGTCGCGGTACTGCACCGAAACACGTTGGTTACGGTCGGCGATTTTGATGGTCCGTACCGGCTGCGCTTTCGTGGCCGGTTCCTGCGAATGAAACGTGTCGGTTTCCAGATCGTAATCCTCTTCGCGGTTGGTATGAAGCTCGGGCGCCGGTTCCGGGCGGCGTACCTGTTGTGGTACGGCGGTAGGCGGTGCTGCTTCTTCCTGCGGAATATCGGCCTTCATCAGGAACGAGATCATATCGAAGTTTACCTTGCTGAGGAAGCGCTTGAAAAGCTCTACCGATTCAAATTTGTAGATCAGCAATGGATCTTTCTGCTCGAATACGGCATTCTGTACCGATTGTTTCAAATCGTCCATTTCACGCAAATGCTCTTTCCACTCCTGGTCGATGAGCGAAAGCACGATCGCCTTCTCCATTTCGCGGGTAATGTCCTTGCCTTCGCTCTCGATGGCTTTCTGCAACCCCACTACCACGCCAGCCTGGCGGATACCGTCTGTGAACGGGATCATGATCTCGGAAATTACAGCGCCGCGCTCCGAGTAAATCGAGCGGAGAACCGGCAATGCCTTGCCTGCAATGGCGTCGTTCTTGTCCTGATATTGCTTCTCGGCCGCGTCGTAAAGCTTTTGCGAACGGTCCGAAGGCTTCAATGCAGCATATTCATTTTCACTGAAAGGTACTTCCATTCCCAGCGTGGTAATGGCTGCGAGTTCCAGCTCTGCATAGCTTCCGGCAGTAGTAGCGATTTCGTCGCACACATCATATAATGTGTTGGCAATGTCCACCGCCAGACGATCTCCGAACAATGCATTGCGACGGCGGGTATAGATCGCGTCACGCTGATAGTTCATTACATCGTCATATTCGAGCAGGCGTTTCCGCATGCCGAAGTTGTTTTCTTCCACTTTCTTCTGTGCACGCTCGATCGATTTCGTAATCATGCTGCTCTGGATCACCTCGCCTTCTTCGAGTCCCATGCGGTCCATTACCTTGGCCATCCGGTCGGAACCGAACAAACGCATGAGGTTATCTTCGAGGGAAACGAAGAATTGGGATGAGCCCGGGTCACCCTGACGTCCCGAACGACCACGCAGCTGGCGGTCGACGCGACGGCTTTCGTGACGTTCCGTA
The DNA here is from genome assembly GCA_001898145.1 of Dyadobacter sp. 50-39. GTDB lineage: Bacteria > Bacteroidota > Bacteroidia > Cytophagales > Spirosomataceae > Dyadobacter. The sequence goes on along the minus strand of MKSR01000019.1, from coordinate 271,998 downwards.
CCGATAATCGCCAAACCTCCCGAAGCCTTGGACTCGGCAGTCAGCTTAATGTCGGTACCACGACCGGCCATGTTGGTAGCGATCGTTACAGTGCCTGGCTTACCTGCTTCCGCAACCACTTCCGCTTCACGCTGGTGTTGTTTTGCGTTCAAAACCTGGTGCGGGATCTTGCGGAGCGTCAGCATCCGGCTGATGATCTCGGAGTTTTCAACCGAAGTTGTACCCACAAGTACCGGGCGACCGGCCTCTACGAGCTCCACGATTTCGTCGGTCACCGCATTGTATTTCTCGCGAACCGAGCGGTACACTTTATCTTCCTGGTCTTTACGAACGATTCCTCTGTTGGTCGGGATCGTCACGACGTCGAGTTTATAGATTTCCCAGAACTCGCCCGCTTCCGTTTCCGCCGTACCGGTCATACCGGCCAGCTTATGGTACATCCGGAAGTAATTTTGCAGGGTAACTGTCGCGTAAGTCTGTGTTGCATCTTCCACGCGGACATTTTCTTTCGCTTCAATCGCCTGGTGCAAGCCGTCGGAGTAGCGGCGACCGTCCATGATACGGCCGGTCTGTTCATCGACGATCTTCACCTTTCCGTCCATGATCACGTATTCCACGTCTTTTTCAAACAATGTAAATGCTTTCAAAAGCTGGTTTACCGTGTGGATACGGGCTGTTTTAACGGAATAATCGCGGATCAAGGCTTCTTTCGCGATCACGCGGTCGTGTTCATTGAGCGAAGGATCTTTTTCGATGGCGTCAAGGTCTACCGCAATGTCGGGGAGGATGAAGAAGTTGGATTCTTCGGATTCGCCGGTCAGGAAGTCGATCCCTTTTTCGGTAAGTTCGATGCTGTTATGGCGCTCGTCGATCGTGAAGTAAAGCGGAGCATCGGCCTGCGGCATCAGTTTCTGGTTTTCTGCCAAGTAAATCGATTCCGATTCCTGCATAATGGCCTTTACGCCGCCTTCGCTGAGGTATTTGATCAAAGGTTTGTATTTAGGCATCCCGCGGTGTGCGCGGAACAGTGCCAGACCACCTTCTTTTTTATCCCCGGCCTGAATTTTTTTCTTGGCATCATTAAGGAACTCCATGGCGAGGCGTTTTTGCGCCTCCACGATCCGTGAAACACGTGGTTTCAGTTCCAAAAACTCCTGCTCGTCACCGCGCGGTACGGGGCCGCTGATGATCAACGGCGTACGTGCATCATCAATCAACACGGAGTCAACCTCATCCACCATCGCGAAATGGTGTTTCCGCTGAACGAGCTCTTCCGGAGTCCGTGACATATTGTCACGCAGGTAGTCAAAACCGAACTCGTTGTTGGTACCGTAAGTAAGGTCTGCTTTATAAGCATTGCGGCGGGCAATGGTATTCGGCTGATGGCGGTCGATACAGTCGACGCTCAATCCGTGGAATTCGAAAAGCGGTGCATTCCACTCGGCATCACGTTTGGCGAGGTAGTCGTTCACCGTTACGATGTGAACGCCCTGTCCGGCCAATGCATTCAGGAACGAAGGCAGGGTAGCCACGAGGGTTTTACCTTCACCCGTTGCCATTTCGGCTATTTTTCCCTGGTGCAACACCACACCACCGATCAGCTGCACGTCATAATGGATCATGTTCCATTTGATAGGCTGGCCGATCACATCCCAGGTTGTATTCCAAATGGCCTTTTCGCCGCTAATGGTCACATTTGACTTCTTAGTGGCTACTTCGCGGTCAAAAACGTTGGCAGTTACTTCCAGTTTATCATGTTCTGTAAAACGGCGCGCGGTATCCTTCACAATCGCAAATGCTTTCGGAAGAATATCCAGCAATACCTTTTCCAGTTCTTTATTTCTTTCGAGTTCGAGTGCGTCGATTTTCTTGAAGATCGCCTCCTTGCTATCCACATTCGGTTCGTCGGCGGCCTGCTGTCTCAATGCTGCAATTTGTTCATCGACAGATTTCAGTTGATCGGCAATATGTTGTTTCAGGTTCGCGGATTGGGCCCGAAGTTCATCATTCGATAGGGAGGCCAGGAGGGCATATTCGGCATTCACCTTTTCAACGTACGGGGTAAGTTCCTTCAAGTCCCGTTCCGATTTCGTGCCAAATAGCTTCGAAAATATTTTAAACATGATGTGTTGTATGTTTTTTAACCGAAATTTTCCTTAAAAAATATTGCGCCTGCTGCTATCCGCGTGCCAGATTGTCAGCAAAACGCCTAATTAATAACCCAAAGGTAATTCATTGCCAATAGTATTACGCAACTTCCGGCATAATCCTAATGCATATCTAATGATAAATAGCTGTTCCCTATCCCTGAAAATAACCCGTGTCAACGCTCTGGCGCCGTTTATACAGATTTATAACCACTACTAGGTAATGCATAGTACCTTTAACACATCAAAACGATTTAAATAGTTATAGCCATGAACCACAATAGATTGTTCCGTAATACCAGCAACAAAATGATCGGCGGTGTAGCCTCAGGATTAGCCGATTACTTCGAGATCGACGTCACTATCATGCGTGTGTTGTTTGTACTCGCCGTGTTCATCCCTGTCACTTTTCCGGTCATCCTGTTTTACATCATCCTTTGGATCGTCATGCCAGATGCCGCAAAACGACCCAAAGTGCTGGAAGGAGGGCACATTCCTTCTTAAAAATAGAGACTTCCATCAGCAAAGACTTGGTAGTTGCAAACCGCCGGAAAACAAACTCCGGCGGTTTGTTGTTTTAGGATTAATACCTATTTTTACCAATGGTATGCAGGCATACTAAATGCAAAGTGCTTGCTTGAACTGATTTCAAAACAGATCCAATATGAACGCATACATTGTTGCGGGCTACCGCACGGCGGTAGGCAAGGCGCCAAGAGGCGGTTTCAGGTTTACACGTCCCGACGACCTCGGTGCGACCGTCATCAGGCATTTGCTGGAACAAACCCCGCAGCTGGACCCTACCCGCGTAGATGATGTTATTGTGGGCAATGCGGTGCCGGAGGCGGAGCAAGGCATGCAAATGGGCCGGTATGTAGCATTGCTTTCTTTGCCCAAAAACGTGTCCGGTATCACGATCAACCGCTACTGCGGCTCGGGCGTGGAGGCGATCGCGATGGCATCCGCGAAGATCCACGCAGGAATGGCCGAATGCATTATAGCGGGTGGTACCGAGTCGATGTCGCTCGTGCCTACTATGGGCTGGAAAACCGCATTGAACTACGAGATAGCGCATACAAACCCGGATTACTACCTCAGCATGGGACTTACCGCCGAGCAGGTGGCGCAGGATTTCAAGATCAGCCGCGAAGCCCAGGATGAATTTTCATTTCAATCACACCAAAAAGCGCTGCGTGCGCAGAAAGAAGGCTGGTTCGCGGACGGTATTGTGCCGGTAACCGTGAAAGAGACCTATTTCGACCAGGCATCAGGTAAGAAAAAAACCAAGGAAACGGTCATCAGCCAGGACGAAGGACCCCGCGCGGACACGACCGTGGAAGCATTGAACAAACTGAAACCCGTTTTCGCGGCAGGCGGCTCGGTGACAGCCGGTAATTCATCTCAAACTTCTGACGGTGCCGCATTTGTGCTGGTTATGTCGGAGAGGCTGGTGAACGAGCTGGGGCTGAAACCGATCGCGCGCATGATGTCGTATGCGACCGCGGGTGTAGACCCGCGCATTATGGGCATAGGCCCCGTTGTAGCGGTACCGCTTGCATTGAAACAGGCCGGATTGAAACTGGCCGACATTCAGCAGGTGGAACTGAACGAGGCATTTGCGGCACAATCGCTGGCGGTGATCCAGGAGCTCGGCATTGATCCCGCGATTGTGAACCCCAACGGGGGCGCGATTGCCTTGGGCCACGCATTAGGTTCTACCGGCGCAAGGCTCTCGGTGCAGCTTTTCAACGAAATGAAGCGCCAGGGCCAGAAATACGGCATGGTAACGGCTTGTGTAGGTGGCGGGCAAGGCGTTGCGGGCATCTACGAAAGGCTCAATTAGGCCGTAGACTAACATTCGGACTGAATTTCAAGGTCTCCCCGGAAGTGTTAACCATCTTCCGGGGAGATTCTTTATTTTTGCCCTTTCAACATGCACGCCCGCTTTCATGGATGTATCCATTATTATCATCAATTACAGGTCGCCTCAACTCATTATCAATTGTTTGGATTCTGTCAGCCGGTTTACAGCCGGAGTAACTTATGAGGTTATTGTGGTTGACAACGATCCTGAGAATGGCGGAGGAGCATTGGTGAGAGCAGCCCATCCGGATGTCCGGTGGGTCGATATGGAGTACAATGCGGGATTTGGCATTGCCAATAACCACGGCATGGCCATCGCAAAAGGTAAATATTTGTTGCTGCTGAATGCCGATACCCTGCTCACCGACAATGTGATCGGCCGGTGTTTCGACCGGATGAACGAGCGCACCGACATTATCGCCTGCGGCGCATTGCAATACTATTCGGATGGTACCCCGATGCCCTTCTACCGGAGCTTTAATGAATTCCGGAGGACGTTTTTCATCCTTCCCCCGAGCGGCCTCGTAGATAGGGTAGTCAATAAACTTTATCCTGAACCGGCCTATGCCGATCCTGATCAGCACGATTGGCTGGTGGGCGCATTTATGTTCGTGCGGAGGGAAGGTTTTGAGAAAACGGGTGGTTTCAGTAAAGAGTTTTTCATGTACGGAGAAGACGTGGAATGGTCGGGCCGGTTGGGAAAGCTCGGCAAACTGTGTTATTTTCAGGATTGTACGTTTATCCATCTTGAAAATAACAATCCGTTCCGGCGCACACACATTTCCTGGATCAACCGTTTCAGCACGCAAATGCAGGTTTCTAATTTCCTGTGGGTGCGTAAGCAGTACGGGAGCGCGCAATATGTGTTGCTGATCCTGCATTATATATTCATGGTGCCGGTGGTGTATGGGTGGAAAATGCTTTTTAACCTGAGAAAAAATGGCAATCCGTTCTCGGAACTTCGCACACAACATATATATGTAAGGAAGACGCGCGTTCTTTTAAAATATTTCTGGAAAACACTGTTCCTCCGGAAAGGGCTCTACAAGATCAAGCCTCAGGAGAACATCGACCTCTTAACTGCCTCTGCATGAATCAATCCAAGAAGAGAATCCTCTTTTTTACGCCCTATGCCACACGAACAGGATCGGAAATGATGCTGTTGTACATTTTGAAAAAAATAGACCGCTCGCGGTTTGACGTCGGTATCGTCAGCTTTGCGAATGGCGAATTGTTAGCCGACTTTCCCCAGGACATTCCCGTCCACATAGCCCCGCGCACATTCAGTACAATTGAAAAAATCTCCTTTCACCTGGGCATCAATCCCACACTAAGGGCATTAAGAAAGCTGGCAAAGAGTTTTCACGCGGATTTCTGGTATGTAAACACGACGATGATTCCCGAGACGATTGTGGTGGCCAAGGAATTCGGGATTAAGGTCATTACCCATTTCCACGAAATGCCCCTCACGTACGCGTACCTGAGCGCGCCCGACTTCAAAAGCATCGTGGATTACTCGGAACTGCTGATCGGCTGTTCCCAAACGACGTGTGATTCGCTGAGGGATGCCGGCGGGAAAAATGTGGGCTTACTTTATTCATTTATAGATTCTGCCCTGGTCAAAAAGGATGATGCCCGCTCGTCGGAACTCCGCAGGAAGCTGCAAATTCCGGCCGATGCATTCGTGTGGATATTGTCCGGAATGACCTCGGAACGGAAGGGTTTCGATATGCTGCCGGATATCGCCGCGGAAGTGAACGATCCGCGGGTGCATCTCGTGTGGGTAGGTGCAACGATCGACGATGGATTGGTGTATTACACCGAGCAGCGCTGCGCCAACAATACCTCAGCTACCAGAATTCACCTCGTTGGCAAGCAGAAAGAGGATTATTATGCCTACCTTAATATGGGGAATGGTTTTCTGCTGACTTCACGGCAGGATCCTTTTCCGCTCGTGATGATCGAAGCTGCGTTGTTGGGTAAGCCTATTGTTGCATTTCCTTCCGGGGGTGTGTCCGAGTTTGTGCAGGATGGCATGGGTATCGTGACCGATGACCTGAGCGTGAAGCAGATGGTCGCGGCGATGCGGTCGATCATGAGCGGCGAGACGAAAACGGACAGTGCCCGGAGCATTGAAAGAGCGAGCCGGTTCAATGTGGAAAATGGATATAAAGAGTGGATCGAATTAATTGACAAAACCCGTTAGTATGCTCAATTCTACGTGCGCGTTTAAATTTTTGACCCGTATTTCTTTGTTACTGAGCCTACTGGCGCTAGCCGGGCAGGCTTCGGGGCAAAGTCAGCAGAGAACCACCGAAACGGATAGCCAGCGCTACCTTGCGCTGATGCTCCTGAACCTCACCGATCCCACCGACATAGGCCCCGAGCCGGACCTGATCCGCTCCGCAAAGGATTTCGGGCTCAATGCGGTGTATATCACCATCCCCTGGGATAAAGTTTATTACAGTTCGCCCACCGAAACCCCGCAATGGGGGAAGTATGACCAGCAGATCAAAATTGCGACGGACCTGGGTATGAAGGTTGCTTTGCGCATTCACCTCGGCCGCCACAGTACCCGCATTAAAGGTTTCTGGGATGTGTCCGACAGCCAGTTCAGCCATTCCAACAAACCCTTGAACAGCGGTTACGGGGATACTTTTTTTGGATTCGATAATCAGCCCATTCTGGACAAGGGAGTTGCTTTTGTCAAAGAGGTGATGACCCGCTACAAGCATTTGCACACCGATAAAAAGCTGCTTTATGTGTCCGTGACTTGCACAGGCACCCAGGAAGGGGAATACGCGGGAGGCCTGATCGAAAATGGTAAGGAAAATGCGGCTGTTTATGATTATTCGCCTTCGATGGTAAAGGGTTTCAAGGCTTTTGTACAGGGGAAATACAAGAAAATCGAGCGGATCAATTTCCTCTGGGGAATGACTTTCAAGTCGTTCGATGAAGCCAACCCACCTGCCACGGCCTGGGAACCCAATCTTTCGTTCCGGCAGCGGTATGGAAAAGACTGGTACATCTACCGCCATATGATGCTCAAAAAATTCACGGAGCAAATGGTCGCCGCGGTCAAGGGCATCGATCCGGCTATCAAATATGTGTCGGACTACGGATCGGTATTTGATTCGCAGTCGGCAACGCGGGGAACGCTGGGTTTCCGCGACCTTAATCAAAAAACGGACGGCATTAAAGTAAACGACAACCTGGCCAGTACCGATCACCGGTGGTCGGTTGATATCGTAAAAAGCGATGCACCTGCGGGTTTTATCACGGCCAATGAGCTTTTCGTAAGCTCGTACCTGGATAATAATGCCCATATGAAGCAAATCAACGAGAACTTCGAGCACGGAGCTAATGTAGTGGCTGTGGTTATTTCCCAAAAAGAGCAAATGGCTCGTGCGGAAGGCTTTTTAAGGCAGGGCGCAGTGACATGGCTGAATAAACCGATGACCCCGATCGTGTATGCCGATTCGGTGTCGTACCGCCTTTCGGCAGCGACGGAAAAAGGAGGTGCCCAGGGAGTGATTTACGATGAATGGGCCAAACGTGCCTACGCCGATCCTTCCCGTCCGCGTCCCGTCCGGATTCGTTTGATCGAAGACATTCTGTCGCCAAGTTATTGGGAGGATGCTTCCAATTATATGCCTTACGTGTTCCGGCCGGTGCCGATGCAGATTATCCCCGTGAACAAGGATTTCGAGTACCGTCTTCCGATAGATACTTTCTCCGATGTCGACGGCAAGATCGTGCGGGTGGAGGTGGGCGCTTTGCCCTCGTGGCTGCGCTACGAAAACGGCGTTCTGCGCGGAAAACCCACAACATTGGGCGATTACCGCATTTCAGTAAAGGGTATTGATGATGAAGGTGGGTCGGCGGAAGCTTTTTTCACTATCCGCGTGGACACCCGTGAGAATGCCAATAAGCCGCCGACCGTCGATAGCAATTTTTCGAACCAGATGGTGGCTGTGAATAAGCCATTTACCATTACCATTCCGAAAACCGCATTTGTCGACCCCGACGGCGACATTACCAAAGTCGAAGCCAGCGAATTGCCTTCCTGGCTGACGTTCTCGAATGGCGTACTCAGCGGAACACCCACAAAACTGGGCGATTACCGCATTATCCTGAAAGCCTATGACGATCTGAATGCATTTGTGGAAACCTATTTCACGATCAAGGTCGTGGAGCCGCAGTTCCTGAATTCACCGCCGTTTGCTACCAGCGGATTGCCCGTCAAGTATGCGCAGATCAACATGCCGTTCAGCTATATTCTGCCCACAAACATTTTTGGAGATGCGGATGGCTACATTTCGTCAGTTACGGTGCAGAACCGGCCTTCTTGGCTCACATTTGCCCTGAACGAGTTTTCGGGAACGCCTACCGAAGAGGGAGAATACCGCCTCATCATCCGCGCGTACGATAATGCCGGCGCGTACGTGGAGATTCCGCTGGTGCTGCTGGTACAAATTCCCGAGCTTCGTTTTGAACTTGTTCAGGGCGGTAGCAAGGTCGATCAGCGCGTGATCAGGAGACTGTCGGGTGACGACGTGATTCCGCATGATTCACTGCCTTCCAAGCTGAATATGTATGCTTATGGAAATTTCGAGTATGACAAAGTTTCATTCGATCTGAATGGTCCTTATCGCAGGAAATCGACGACCGCGATTTTCCCCTACGCATTGTATGAGGACGCCTCCGGCTTCGCGCCGTATGTGGGAAGATACACGCTGACGGTTACGGCATTTAAGGAAGATTCGGCCGTCGTGACGAACTCCATCGAGTTCGGCATTTCGGCGGGCGACAAGGTGGATATCACCAAAAATATGGAAGACTGGGCATTCTATCCGAATCCGGTCGAAAGCATTGTCAATATCAAGTTGCCTGAGTACCAGCCCGGTGATAATCTGAGCTGGGAAATTGTGACGGTCTCTGGCAAACGGATACCGATCGCGGGTTCGCTGGTCAAGGTTTCGGATGCGCTGGCAAACCTGGATCTCGACGCTTTTGGCCTCTCTGCGGGTATCTACTTTATCCGGATCGAGAACAACGGTGAGTTTTTAAAGCAATTCAGGATTTTCAAAAAATAGCTTGACGAAAGCGCTTGAAACGACCATGGCCGCCTCGCAAGGGCGGTCATTTTTCATCTAATTTGATAATAGTATGCTTGCATAATAATTTTTATGGCCTATATTTGCATAGACCTGTAATGGTATGCAAGCATACCCAACACGTTTCCCGACTAACCCGAATTCATATGTCCGTTGCAGCATTAAACCAGACGTCCATCAAGGGAGGTGAGTTCCTGATCAAGGAAACCCTGGCAAATCAGATTTTTATTCCCGAAGAATTCAATGAAGAGCAGCGCATGATCGCTGACACGTGCCGTGACTTCCTGGCCAGGGAGGTGTGGCCGCGTTTGGATGAAATAGACCAGGCTAAAAGCCCGGCACTTATTTCGGGGCTGATGGATAAAGCCGGCGAGCTCGGCTTGCTCGGTACTGCTGTTCCTGAGGAGTTCGGCGGGTTTGGGATGAATTTCAATACCTCCATGCTTGTCGCCGAAGCGACTGGCGCTGGGAACTCGTTTTCTGTGGCACTCTCGGCGCACACGGGTATCGGTACATTGCCTATTCTGTATTATGGCAATGACGGGCAAAAGAACAAGTATTTGCCAAAACTGGCTTCGGGCGAGTGGAAAGCAGCTTACTGTCTCACCGAGCCCGATTCAGGTTCAGATGCCAATTCGGGTAGGACAAAAGCGAAACTGAGCGCGGACGGGCAGCATTACGTGATCAACGGCCAGAAAATGTGGATCACGAACGGCGGTTTTGCGGACGTGTTTATTGTTTTTGCCAAGATTGAGGAGAATGGTGAAACGGATAAAAACCTGACGGCATTTATCATTGAAAAGTCATTCGGCGGCATTACCATGAACGAGCCCGAGCACAAGATGGGTATCAAGGGTTCGGACACGCGCCAGTTGTTCTTCAATGACTGCCTGGTGCCGGTCGGGAATATGCTGTCGGAAAGGGGTAACGGGTTTAAAATAGCGGTTAATATCCTCAATATAGGCCGGATCAAGCTTGCGGCGGCGGCGCTGGGCGGTTCGAAACGTGTGGCGTCTCAGGCGATACAATATGCCAATGAACGCAAGCAGTTCGGTACGGCTATTGCCAATTTCGGGGCCATCAAGCACAAGCTCGCTGAAATGGCGGTGCAAATGTTCGCGACCGAGTCGGCGGCCTACCGTGTGGGGCAGAATATAGATGATCTCATCCAGGCCTTCAAGGAGAAGGGAATGAACGATGCCGAAGCGAAATTGAAGGCTCTGGAAGAGCTTGCGATAGAGTGCGCGATCATGAAGGTGCATGGGTCGGAAGTGTTGGACTATGTGGTGGACGAAGGTGTGCAGGTGTATGGAGGGATGGGTTTTTCGGCCGATGCACCGATGGATCGCGCCTATCGCGATAGCCGGATCAACCGGATTTTTGAAGGTACCAATGAAATCAACCGCCTGCTTGTGGTGGATATGCTGCTGAAACGTACGATGAAAGGGCAACTCGATCTGATGGGGCCGGCCATGGCAGTGGGCAAAGAGATTTTGTCCATCCCGGATTTCGGGGGCGATGAGGATGAAACATTGTTTGCCGCGGAGAAAAAAGTGATCAAAAACCTGAAAAAGGCTGCCTTGATGATCGCCGGTGCTGCGGTACAAAAGTTTATGATGAAACTCTCTGATGAACAAGAGATTATCATGAATATTGCCGATATGGTCATTGAAATTTATGTGGCCGAATCGGTGTTGTTGAGAGTGGAAAAGCGGATCGGGTTGCTGGGCGGGGAAGCGAATGCATTGCACGAGGATATCGCTCTGATTTACCTCAGCCGCGCAGTTGAAAAAGTGAACAATGCCGGCCGCGCCGCGATTACCAGCTTTGCCGAAAGCGACGAGCTGCGGGTGATGCTGATGGGACTGAAAAGATTCACCAAAATAGAGCCCGCAAATCTTAAAGACGCACGCCGCCGCATTGCCGACGAGCTGATAGCTAAAAACGACTACGTCTTTTAAAATATCATAAATATCTCAGGTGAACAGCCTGCTACAACTGAAAACCAAAATACAGGTTGAAAGCCGCATCTGACTCAGGTGCGGCTTTTTTGTATCTTGTTAAAAGGTTTTCGATTATCGGTCAAAATGCGCAATTTTGGGAAACCAAAAACGGCACCTTTCTCGTTAGGTAGTAAGTTTCTTTTCTGAGTCAAAATCGCAAAAATAATTACGTTGGATTCTCTACTAGCTACTGAAAAACCACCTTTCATGACTTTGCATTCCGTGGATCTGCGTACCACAGGCCAGTTTCCTGCATTACTACTCGATTACCTCGATCAGAAACCGACGCTTGAATCTTTTTACAGTGTTTTCCCGACACTGGAGAATGCGGAAAAGGCTATTTTGAATAAAAAAGGGTTCGCTGCCGATAAGCGCAAAACGCTCGTGGATGTACTTACGAAGCAATACCACGGCCTTCCCTACCTGCCCGATTTTTCGGTCTTATTACAAGACAATACCTTCACAGTCACAACCGGTCACCAACTGAATATTTTCACCGGCCCGCTGTACATCATATACAAGATCGTTACGATCATCAAGCTCGCCGAGGCATTGAAAGCGAAGTACCCCGAGTACAACTTCGTGCCCATTTACTGGATGGCGTCGGAAGACCACGATTTTGAAGAAATCGCGTCTTTCCATCTGTTCGGACAGACGCATAAATGGACAGGCGAGCACAAAGGGGCGGTAGGAAAGCTGAACCCGAAAGAGCTGGCCGGAATTTTGAAGCAATTGCCGGATAAACCGCTGCTTTTCGCGAAGGCCTACCTTGAAAACAACACGTTATCGGATGCTGTGCGATGTTATATGCATGAACTTTTCGGACGTTACGGGCTGATCAGCCTCGACGCCGACCATGCAGACCTTAAACGCCACTTCCTGCCGGTGATCAAGGAAGAACTGAAAGATTCCATTTCGGAGAAACTCGTTACCGAAACCACTTCCCGGCTGAATGCGCTTGGCTACCATACTCCCCTCCATGCGCGTGAAATCAATTTCTTTTATCTCGACAATAACCTCCGCGAGCGCATTGTGCGCGAAGACGGCGTGTTTAAAGTCCTGAATACCGAACTGGAATTCAGCGAGGAGGAACTGCTGGAACTGGCGGAAACCAATCCGGAGCGTTTCAGTCCGAACGTGATCCTGCGCCCCTTGTATGAGGAAGTGATTTTACCAAACCTTGCGTATATAGGCGGGCCGTCAGAGGTGCCTTACTGGATGCAGCTGAAAGGCGTTTTCGACCATTTCGGAGTGGCTTATCCCATGCTGATGCCACGCAACTTCGCGTTGTACATGAACGGTCACCAATATAAGAAGGCGAAAAAGCTGAAAATCGATTACAAAGACTTGTTCCTGGATGAAATTGCGCTGCGCAAGACGTTCATCGAGCGTAATACCGAGCACGAGCTCAACCTGGATGAACAGAAGGAAGCATTCAACGCGGTTTTCGAGCAGATTCTTGCAAAAGCCACGGAGGTAGATCAAACGATGCACGGCGCAGTGAAAGCCGAGCAGAAGCGCCTTCTGAATTCATTAAAACACCTCGAAAAACGCATTATCCGTGCCGAGGAGCGTAACCACGAATCGGAGATCGAGCAATTGCTGACCCTTAAAAACAAACTGTTCCCGAACGGAATCGCCCAGGAACGGTATGACAATCTGCTGAATTTCTACATCAATGACCCTCAGTTTATCCAGAAACTTTACAATGCCTTCGATCCGCTGGATTTCAGGTATAATGTGCTTTTGGAAGAGTAGGGGAGTATTTATTCCTTCATTCTCACATCACCAAACACCGAAGTGACGGTAATTTTCGGACCTGTGCCGGTACCGACCTTCCCCTGGTAATGCTTCATTTTGTCGGGGCGGCCATCCTTTTCCGGCTGCATCGAGAAGTTGACGTTCTCCGCCGGGTAACTAAACTTGCCATACGTTACGCTGACATTGAACTGGTTGGCCTCGGCCGGCAGTACAATGGAAGAGTATTGCGCCTGGATGTCCACATTCTGCGCTGAATGCGTCAGTTCATCGATTTTGAAATTACCCGAATAATTGAGCTTGATTTTGCCCGTGCCCCGGATGGTCCCGATTTTAGCGCCGGAATAGTCGATCAATGCATCCAGGTTCACGACATCACCGATCGTCAGTTCACCGAACTTGTTGCTCAGCATAACCTTCTTCGCCTGGTCGAGCTTTACATTGGAATATTGGCAGTCGAGCTTGCCGCCGTCCATTTTCCCGATCCTGGCGCTTCCGAATTGCACATCGATCACGTTGTCGGGATTTTCCAGGAGTGTCGCCACGAAATTGCCGTGCTTGGAATCTACTGTAAGCGGCGCGTAGAAGGAAGGAATGTCTGTATTGCCAAATTTGTTGCGCACAGTCAGCGAATTCTCCTTAGGCATGTAAATCGTGTAATCGATCTGGATAAAATTCTTGTCACCCTTGCTTTTGTTCCAGCCATTGTTGCCGAACTGGCTCCGGTCGATTCGGGTGGCAATGCTGATGAGGTTTTTGGCCCGTTTTTCGTCGATATTCACCGAGCCGAGATATTCGGCGGCGCGGGAGTCGGAAGGTGCATTGGCAGTTACGACAATTTCCACCTTGATCTCCTCCTTAGCCCACAGATTCACTTTCACAAGACCAAACTGATTATCTATTTCAAGTGCGTCGCTCTTTTTGACGTCGAACACTTTCACAATATTCCTTCGCTTTTCGATCAGTCCGCTCTGTTCCGAATCGTCGGGATTGAGGGTTGCGCTGGCTACCTGCGGTAATGTGGCGATCACACTAAATAACAGGAGCGTCGCTATTTTCTTTATTGTTATCATTTTTCACTTTGTTAATGCGTTGCAAAATTTCCAGTTGTTGGTTCAGGAGATCGACCTGTAATTGCAGGTTCTGAACCATTGCTTCCAGCAGTGCTTCCTGGTTAGGGGCGTTCGACAAGTTGGAACGGAGGCTTTTATAGCTCGATTCCAGACTTTCCAAATCAGCGGAGAAATCTTTATACAGTTCCGGGTTGTTCCGGGCCAGCTTGATGATCTCCTCCCTTTTTTGGTCTATTGCAACATTGTATTGGTTGAATTCGCGGGCATATGCGGGTACTTTCAAGGCCACGCGCGGATCACGGGTAATGCCGTATTCGTGATTGAGGTACACCAGAAACCCGATTCCCAGCGCCAGAAATACCCCGGCGGCAATGCGCCAGTCGAAATAGGGGTTACTCAGACGCCTGATTTTTTTTTTCGATTTCTCAGGTACTATCGGAATCTCATTGTGTAGTTGGCTCTCAATCTGGCTCCATAAAGAATCCTGCGGTAAGAAAGTATCAAATCCATCCCTGTTATCACGCACAAACCGCTCCAATCGATCCTTTTTATCAGAAGAATTTTTCATAGATTAATTAACTTGTCAAGTGTAAATAATAGTCTCAAATCCGTAAGAGTTTTAGGTATATATTATTTCCAACTGTTGAAAACTCACCTGACCAAAATTTCGGTCAGCTTCCTTTTCGCCCGCATGTATTGTGTCCGCGAGGTCGTTTCGCTGATCCCTAGCACTTCGCCGATTTCTTCGTGGTCGTAGCCTTCGAACAAATACAGGCTTAGTACCACCCGGTAGCCATCCGGCAATTTCTGTACCGCGTTGCGAACCCTTTCTATTTCGAGCGTCGTGTCGCTCTCATCCAGTCCGAAAGAATCCTGATTCCGGTCGCTTTGCTCTAATGTCTCGTGGAATTCTTCAATTTCTACCCATTTCACCTTTCTGCTCCGCATGTGGTTGATCGCCTTGTTGACCACGATTTGCTTCAACCACGCCCCAAACGTCGACTGCTGCCTGAACTGGTGGAGATTCGTGAATGCATCCACGAAAGCCTCCTGCAAAGCATCCTCAGCCTCTCCCAAATGGTTCAGTATCCGCATGCAGATGTTGAACATGGCTTTTGAGTAATGTTTGTAAAGCTCGTACTGCGCTTTGCGCTCTCCGAGTTTACAACGCTCCACCAGTTCGACGTGCCGGTCGGGGTAAATTTGTGTTTTCAAGCAGAAGGTTTATATTTTGAACGTTCTGGATCAAAGACAAGCGATTCTTCGGCATGTTGCATTCATTTTAAAAATTTTTTCAAAATGCCGCATACCGAACAAAGGGGCATACCGTGTTGTTCTTAGAAGAAGGCAGGATTATATTTGTGCTGCCTCGACGCAATCTACCGATTTTAGTACATGAAAACTTTCAATATCCCCGATTTTTACCGGAGCCGTATTATCACGCCGATTAAGGAGTTCCGCCGTAAAAACGACAAGCTGAAAAGGGATTATTCACCCACAGTGCTCGATTTCGGACCGGTACAATTTCTCATCGCACGGCATTTCGGGTTTTGTTACGGGGTAGAGAACGCGATCGACATTGCCTATAAAGCCATCGCCGAGAACCCGGGTAAGCGGATCTTTCTTTTAAGTGAAATGATCCATAACCCGGACGTCAACCGTGATCTCATGGAACGCGGCGTGCAATTCATCATGGATACCAAAGGCAACCAGCTTATCGGCTGGGAGGCACTCACGGCAGAGGATATTGTGATTGTTCCCGCGTTTGGTACTACGGTGGAGAACCAGCAGAAGCTCTCGGAGCTGGGCGTGAATGCGTACGTGTACGACACTACCTGCCCGTTTGTGGAAAAAGTATGGAACCGCGCCGCGCAAATCGGCGAGAAGGATTACACCATTGTGGTTCATGGGAAACCGAATCATGAAGAAACCCGCGCCACTTTTTCGCATAGCAAGGAAAACGCACCGACTGTTGTGGTCGAAAATATGAAGCAGGCGCAGGTTTTGGCAGCGTATATGACCGGAGCGAGACCTGCTGCGCAGTTTTTTGAGGATTTTAAAAACCAGTATTCGGAAGGTTTTGATCCTGAAAAGCATTTGCAGCGCGTCGGGGTTGTGAACCAGACCACCATGCTGGCTTCCGATACACAAGGCATTGCCGACTACCTCAAAAATGTGATGATACGCCATTACAGCCTGCGCCCCGAGCAGGTGGAGGACCGCTTTGCCAACACGCGCGATACATTGTGCTACGCCACGAACGATAACCAGGATGCAACCTACGCATTGCTTACGCATGAGGCAGACCTGGTGGTGGTAGCCGGCGGCTATAACAGCTCCAATACTTCGCATTTGGTGGAGCTGTGTGAACAGAAGTTCCCGACCTACTTCATCGAGTCAGTTAACAAAATCCTCGACAGACAGCTGATCCGGCATTTTGACCTGCATAAAAAGGAGGAAACTGTCACTGAAAACTATATTCCCGCAAAAACTCCGGTACGTATCATGCTCACGTGCGGTGCGTCGTGCCCGGATGCGGTGGTGGAGGGTATTCTCGTACGGCTGCTGTCATTTTTCGATGGCGCGAAGCCGATCGAGGAGGTAATGGAGGCCTTTTGAGGCTCATGTTACCGCTAAATATTGCGGGGGCACCGTTGAATCATTTGAAAGCGGTTATTCAAAGCGAATTAACTTGTATAGTTTAATTTAGACGGATGGTTTGGTTACAAAAATCATCCGTTTTTTATATCCCCTTTCCTATGAAAAAGACTGCCATCCTGAGCTCTTTTTGCGTCCTTTTTTTTGTCTGGTTTTTTAGCAGCTGCTCTTCTTTCAATGAAATCCGCGTGGCGGGTACCAACTTCACGGACGAGGTAGGGCAATCTCAAAACCTGGTTTTCACATTCAACAAGGATCTCGTTTCCCCGGACGAACTGAATAACTGGGATTCGACGCAGTTTGTCACGTTCGAGCCGGCCGTTCGAGGGAAATTCAAATGGACGGCGCCTAACGAGCTCGTATTTTCACCGGTGGCAGGGTTTGGCGCCGCTACGTCGTACAAGGCGCAGCTGACAGACCTGATTACCGAAAAAGCGGATAAGGACAAAAAATACAAGCTTTCCCAAGACCCGATCACATTCCATACACCGTACCTGCAACTGGTTGAAACGGAAAGCTGGTGGACGCTTTCGCCAGAAACGGGCAGGCAGGAGGCGCGGCTAAGGCTGCATTTCAATTATCCTGTGAATGCACAAAATGTGGCCGAGAAACTCAAAGTATTGTTCGGGAACCAGCCGCTGGATTACCGGATATTGCCGTCGCAGGACGAAACGTCAGTTACGCTGGCCCTGGGCAAGGTAGGTAAAGCAGATAATAACGATACGCCCGTCAGTATTGCCATTGACAAAGGCGTAAAAGTCCAGAATACCTCATACAGCAGTAACGAAGCGCTTTCGAAAATGATAAGTGTCCCGTCGGCTCTGCATCTGGAAGTGGTGGATATAAAAACGGGATTTGAGAACAATGCGGGTTATGCACGGATCGTGACCACACAGGAGCTGGACAAGGAGAGCATTGCCGGGAGCTTCACAGTGGCACCCGAAGCGGCGGTTGAAACCGAGCCTACCGAAAATGGTTTCATCCTTCGGGGTGCTTTCAATGAAACGGAAACGTACGTATTGCAGCTGAAACAATCGTTGAAAGGGGTTTTGGGGCAAACGCTGGAAGAAGAAGCATCGCGCGATCTGTTTTTCGGCAAAATGCCTGCCGCGATCTCGTTTGCGAACAAAAAGGGGTTGTATTTGTCGTCCAAAAGTTCAAGGAATATCGGGGTTAATATCGTGAATGTCCCCAAAGTCAAGTTGCGCATTTCGAAATTGTATGCGAATAACATTCTAAACTACATCCATGGATACCGTTGGAATGATTATGCATATGTTGGCGATGATTGGCAACCAACAGGTAATTTCAGCTATGGAGAAGATCGCGACAATAGAATGAGCGACGTTCTGGTGGATAAAATCGTCGAAACCGATAACCTGTCCAAAAGCAAGGGCATTTCCGCATTGAACATTGCACTGCCCGACGACAACAAACGGCAGGGCGTGTACCTGGTGGCGGTGAATTCGGAGGAAGAAGCATATCTCGGTGCTACCAAGCTTGTGTCCATTTCGGACATCGGGCTCATTGCCAAGCAGGGTAAGGACGAGCTCTGGGTTTTTGCCAATTCCATTAAAACGAATGAACCTATCAAAGACCTTGAACTCACGCTCGTGAGCTCGAATAATCAGACCGTACACACCGTCAAAACGGACGGCGGCGGCATCGCGCATGTGGATCAGCTGAGTGAAAAAGCGCCCGGTTTCAAAATTGCGATGATTACGGCAAGTTCCGAAGACGATTTCAACTACCTGCTGCTGGAAGATACCCAGGTACTCACGTCGAGGTTCGATGTGGAAGGCTTACGGGACAACGCTTCTGGTTACCAGGTGTTTATATACGGCCAGCGTGATATTTACCGCCCCGGCGAGACGATGCATTTCAATACGGTATTGCGGACGCAGGACTGGAAAACGGCGGCGAAAATCCCTTTGAAATTGCGTTTACTGACACCGAATGGGCGGGAGTTCCGAACCTGGCGCAAGACCACGAATGAGCAAGGTGCCGTTGAATCGGAAATTCCGCTGGATGCCGGTGTGCTGACCGGGACCTACATTCTTGAAGTTTACAATGCAAATGAAGTGCTGCTAGGCTCGCAGGCCGTGAGCGTGGAAGAATTCATGCCGGATCGCATTAAAGTGGACCTTAGTGGTGCTGCGAAAGATTATGTCTCGGGACAAAAAGTGTCCCTGACGGCCACGGCTACCAATCTTTTTGGTCCTCCTGCGAGTAATCGTACCTATCAAATGGACTTCCAATTGCAGCGGAAGGCGTTTTCGATCAAAGGTTTTCCGGAGTATACATTCGATATTCCTGCTGAAACCACTTTCGAGCGTGACAGCCGGCAGGGCACGACTAACGAGCAGGGGCAGGGTAATGAGCAGTTTACATTAATTTCAGCCATTCAGGATATTGGTGTGCTTGAGGGGAAAATTTATGTGACAGTCTTCGATGAAAATGGAAGGCCGGTAAA
The DNA here is from genome assembly GCA_001898145.1 of Dyadobacter sp. 50-39. Lineage (GTDB taxonomy): Bacteria > Bacteroidota > Bacteroidia > Cytophagales > Spirosomataceae > Dyadobacter. The sequence continues at coordinate 252,906 of MKSR01000019.1, read as the reverse complement.
CAGGTTGCAACGCTTCGACGTGTACACACAGCCGGTATTTTACGGTGTCCGCCTTCCCGACTCATACGTAGGTACCAATGCGCCGGTTCCTGTTGATATTGTGGGAGTTAATAAAAACGGCGCATTGCAGAATGGCGCCATTGCAAGTATCGAAGTGGTCCGGCTCGAATACCAGACTGTGGTAGAAAAGAAATACGACCGTTTACAATACACGTCGCGCAAGCATGAAAAATTGGTTTATTCCAATAAGCTAACGCTTTCGGGCGGAAAAGGCACCTTCCGTTATGTACCCACGGTCTCGGGTGAATACGAGGTGCGCGTGCGGCGTCCCGGCGCGGCGCATTACACGCTCGCCAACTTTTACGCCTACGGCTATGGTTACACGCAATATTCGTCGTTTGAGGTGAGCAACGAGGGGCGTGTACTGATGGAGACCGACAAAAATCAGTATAAAACCGGCGAAACGGCAAAGGTATTGTTCAAAACGCCCTTTGACGGAAGATTACTGGTAACCGTTGAGCGCAACAATGTGCTCGAACAGCACATTCTCAGCACCGAGAAAAAGGCGGCGGAGCTTACTTTTAAAATCAAAGAAGAGCATTTACCCAATGTATTCGTTACGGCGACGCTCATCCGGCCGTTGGACTCGTCGGACATGCCGCTGACAGTCGCCCATGGTTTCCAGCCGGTTCTGGTAGAAGATCCGGGCCGGAAGCTGAATGTTGCGATCACGGCAGTGGATAAGTCGCGCTCGAAGATGAAGCAGCAGATCCGGATCAAAACGGAGCCGAATGCAGAGGTGACGCTGGCTGTCGTGGACGAAGGTATTTTGCAGATCAAAAACTCCAAAACGCCGGATATTCACGGGCACTTTTATCAAAAAAGGGCATTGGAAGTTTCCAGCCACGACTTATACGCACAGCTGTTCCCGGAACTGAGTATTTCGGGGACGTCCAGCTCAGGTGGTGATGGTTATGACCTGGAAAGAAGGATCAACCCGCTCAGCAACGGGCGCACGGAACTGGTATCTTTTTGGAGCGGCCAATTGAAGGCGAATGGCAGCGGTGACGTCACTTTTGATGTCAATATCCCGCAATTCAGCGGCGACCTGCGCATCATGGCGGTCGCGTATAAAGACAATGCATTCGGTTCGGCGACCAGGAATATGAAAGTGGCAGACCCGATCGTGATCAGTGCCGGTTTGCCTCGTTTTATGAGCCCGGGTGACGAGCTGGTATTGCCCGTCAATATCAGTAATACCGAGGCTAAGGCCACAACTGCGACCGTTTCGTTGCAGCTGTCAGGCCCACTGGCGGCAGGTGCTGCGCCAGCTACGCAAAATATCACCATACCTGCAGGGAAGGAAAGCCGGGCCATATTTTCGGTGAAGGCTGCCACTGCGATCGGTATTGGGAAGGTGGTGGTGAAAGTGAATGCATTCAAAGAGACGTTCGTTCATCAGACGGAAATCCCCGTTCGTCCGGCTTCGCCATTATTGAAAACCAGCAGCTCCGGGGTCATTGCTGCCGACAAGCAAGGCCAGATCGATCTGCGATCATCCTTTATTCCCGCCACCAGCACCAGCCAGGTGATATTGAGCCGTTCCCCATTGGTGCAAGGAGGTGGAAAAGCCTTGTCGGCGTTGCTGGGTTATCCTTATGGCTGCCTGGAACAGACAGTTTCGAAGGCGTTCCCGCAAATTTACTTTGCGGATCTCACGAAGGCCATGGCTGCGCCAGTTTATACCGTAAAAAGCGGCGAGAGCGACTTTAATCCAATGACCAATGTGCAGCAAGCCATCCGGAAGGTGGAGTCGCAACAGCTTTTCAACGGGGGAATGGGCATGTGGCCGGGTGCGCAGCTGGAAGACTGGTGGGCTACTGCCTATGCTGTGCATTTCCTGGAAGAGGCGCGGCGCGCAGGATTTGAGGTAAATGCCAAAACGCTCAGCCGCGCCGTAGAATACCTGACTGCGCAAAGCGGTACCACTGCCAACAGGGAAGTGATTGTTGCCAGCACCAACAATGGCCTGGCATACGAAGGCCAGCCCAAGGGTAGCCAAACCAGAAAGACCGTAGCCCGCCGCGAAGCCATTTATTCACTATATGTACTCGCGCTGAATGGCCATCCGAACCGGGCTTCGATGAATTATTACAAACAAAACCCGCATTTGCTCACGCAGGATGCACAATACCTGCTCGCGGGGGCATTCCAGCTTGCGGGCGACGCGCGGAGTTTCAATGCATTGTTGCCTAAAAAATACGTGGCCGAAAGTGCAGGGCATTATTATGACAATAGCTATTCGTCACCGTTGCGGAATATGTCCCTGGTTTTGAATACGCTAATAGAATCCGATCCGTCGAACACACAAATCCCTGTGCTGGGCAGACAGCTGTCACTGGCGATCCAGTCGGCTTCCTACCTGAACACCCAGGAAGCTGCATTTGCAGTACTGGCTTTGGGTAAACTGGCTAAAAAGACCGCTAACTCGACCATAACTGCGGCCGTATCGGTAAATGGTAAAACGCTGGGACAGTTTTCCGGCAAAGAGCTGAAACTTTCGAAAGGCATTCTGAACCAGAAATTGCAGGTAAAAACGCAAGGTAAGGGAGACCTGTACTGGTTTGCGCAAACTGACGGCATGTCGGCAACGGGCAGTTATGTGGAAGAAGACCAGGGCATCAGCATTCGCCGCGAATTCCTGACGCGGAACGGCCAGCCGGTGCAAAGTTTCCATCAAAACGACCTGGTGGTGGTGAAACTGACGCTCAATAGTACAAATGGCCTGCCGGTCGAGGATATCGTGATCACCGATTTGCTGCCCGCCGGTTTCGAGATCGAGAACCCGAGGATTACCGAGCCGCGTGATATGCCATGGATTACCAATGCAGCCGTTCCGGAATACTACGACATCCGCGACGACCGCATTCATTTCTTCACCAATGCGGACGGCCAGCCGAGGACATTCTACTATCAGGCTAGGATCGTCGCCAAAGGGACATTCACCATCGGGCCGGCTGCCGCCGATGCCATGTACCGCGGCGAATACCGCAGCTACTCGGGAGGCGGGAAGATTACCGTCGAATAGCTAGAAAGAGAAGCCGCGCAAAATCAATCCACCAATGATGGCTCCCGCAATGGGGGCCACAACGGGGATCCAGCCGTAACCCCAGTCGGAGTCACCTTTGTTGGGAATAGGCAGAATGGCATGGGCAATGCGCGGGCCGAGGTCACGCACGGGATTGATCGCATAGCCCGTAGTACCGCCAAGGGATAAACCGATACTCCATACAAGCATACCCACCAGGTACGGCGCCACGCCGGATGGAATGCCGCCTTTGTCAGGGTCTGACGTACCCGCATAGCCGATGGCTACAATCCCGACGATCAGCATCACCGTCGCAATGAATTCGCTCAGAAAATTGGCCCCGGTATTTTTGATGGCCGGACCGGTTGAAAAGCAGGCTAGCTTGGAGCTGCCATCTTCGGTAGCCTTCCAGTGCGGCAGGTATTGCAGCCACACCAGCACAGCGCCGAGAAATGCACCGATGAGCTGGGCGGGAATGTAGCTTGCTATCAGGCTGTAATCATTCTGAAGCACTGCAAAACCTACGGTTACCGCCGGATTCAGGTGGGCGGCGGCACTGCCGAATGCATTGGCTGTGAACACCCCGAACATCACCGCAAAGGCCCATCCGGCCGTAATCACGATCCATCCGCCACTCTCGCCTTTGGTTCTTTTCAGTACGACATTGGCTACGACGCCATTGCCTAATAATATGAGGACCATTGTTCCGACTAATTCTCCAATGAAAGGCGAAGGCTGCATGTGCTTTGTTTAAATCAAGGTTAGTGAACGAATATGCGAATAGTTTTATAATTTCTATTTCCAATCCCAAAAAGAATTTTTCGTTCCGGTTTTACCATTTTAGGACCATGAATTCTGCTAACTTTGCCTGATAATCAATTTTTGTATTGAAAATCATGTCATTAAATCAGCTTACGGCGATCTCTCCGGTTGATGGCCGTTATTACAAACAAGTATCTGAACTTTCGGCTTATTTCTCGGAATATGCCCTGATTTACTACCGGGTGTATGTGGAAATCGAATATTTCATTGCACTCTGCGAAATTCCCCTCCCACAGTTATCAGAATTTGACAAGAAGAAATATGCGTTGCTGCGTAAAATCTATGAGGATTTCAGCGAAGCGGACGCGCTGCATATAAAAGACATTGAGAAGGTGACCAACCACGATGTAAAGGCTGTCGAATACTTCATTAAGGAACAATTCGAGAAGCTTGGCATTGAAGTTTACCAGGAATTTATCCACTTCGGCCTTACTTCACAGGACATCAATAACACGGCGATCCCGCTTTCGCTGAAAGACGCGATGGAGCGGCAGATCAAGCCATTGTTCCGTCAGGTGCTTTTTGTATTGAAACGCATGTCGATCGAGTGGAAAAACGTGCCGATGCTGGCATTCACCCACGGGCAGCCCGCGTCGCCTACGCGTGTGGGCAAGGAATTCCTGGTTTTCGTGGAACGCCTGGAACGCCAGCTCGAGATGCTCGACAAAATCCCGCATTCGGCGAAATTCGGGGGTGCTACGGGTAACTTCAATGCACACCACGTCGCTTATCCGAAACAGGACTGGATGGCATTTGGTCACCATTTCGTGGAAGGATTGGGCCTCAAAAGAAGCCGCCACACGACCCAGATCGAACATTACGACAACCTGGCTGCTACTTTCGACTGCCTGAAACGCCTGAATACGATCCTCACCGACCTTAATCGCGACATGTGGACGTACATTTCAATGGGGTATTTCAAGCAGAAGATCAAGGCTGGGGAAGTAGGATCATCTGCAATGCCGCACAAAGTAAACCCAATCGACTTCGAGAACTCCGAAGGAAACCTGGGCCTTGCGTCCGCATTGTTTGAGCATTTCGCTTCGAAATTGCCTATTTCCCGCCTGCAACGCGACCTTACCGACTCCACAGTACTTCGCAACATCGGCGTTCCCATCGCGCATTTGGCCATTGCCTTGAATTCACTTTTGAAAGGTCTGGGCAAAGTGGAACTGAATGGCGAGGTGCTGAAAGCAGAACTCGAAGAAAACTGGGCCGTGGTTTCCGAAGCGATTCAGACGATCCTGCGTCGCGAAAGCTATCCGAAGCCTTACGAGGCATTGAAAGAGCTGACGCGCACCAACGAAAAAATTACGCACGATTCTATTTCACGTTTCATCGAAACGCTGGACGTGTCCGAAAAAATACGGGAAGAACTGCGCGCATTGAGCCCGTTCAACTACCTGGGCGTTGTAGAAGATACTTTCTAAGGTAACTACACTCCCAGGTCCTCTCTGATCTTCTCCTGCCACTCGCGCGGGAGAAGATCTATCAAACTCACATCACAGAGCGTCGCAATGCGGCAATAATGCTCCATTTCAATTTTGGTAGTACCGGTCTCCCATTTGTGGTAGCCCACTTGAGAAACGCCCAGCAGATCGGACATCTGCTTCTGCGATAGCCCATTATCCTTACGGTAACGGATCAGAATTTGCGAAACGAGCATGGTGTCGGTTTAAAGCGTGAATGCTTTGAACCGGGGCGGGTGGAGGAGGTAAAAGAGGAACGTTAGTGGTAGTAATTTCGAATGAGTGAATGATTGAATGACTGAATAGGCGATGTTCAATCATTCAATCATTCAAAATTAAAAAAATTATCCGCACTTGGACGAGCCGCAGTCCTTGCAGGTCAAACATCCTTCCTGGTAGAGCAAATTCGTCGAGCCGCAGTTCTGGCATTTCTGCTTGGCGGCTTCGGTACCGTCGGGGATGTAGCGTTTCAATGCGCGGGCTACACCGGCTTTCCAGGTGTTGATCGCCTCGTCGAGTTGCAGGCTGCTGATCAGGTCTACCACCTTTTCAATCGGCATTCCGTGGCGCAATGTGCTGGAAATCAGTTTGGCATAATTCCAGTATTCCGGGTTAAACTTGTAGGATAACCCTTCGATTGTCGTTTTGTAGCCGCGCGTATTTTTATATTGGAAATCATAGCGGGAGCTTCCATCCGCTTCGCGGTTCTTGATAATCAGGCCTTCATTCACCCAGCGGGGGATCAGGATGCCGTCTTCGTCATCCGCAAAGCCGGTGAAAATTTCATACGGCCGGCCGTCGATCAGGCCGATAAATGCGATCCATTTGTCTTTTTTGTTCTGAAAACGCACGACGTCGGCTTCGAGTGTTTGCGGGCGCTCGGTCGGGAATGGGGTAGGCACGCCTTCCTGCGGCTCTTCTTTTTTGTCGGTATTTGCGATCAAAACACCCGAACGCGAGCCGTCGCGGTATACCGTGACGCCTTTGCAGCCTGCTTTCCACGCCTCCATGTAGCATTCGCCTACAAGCTCCTCGGTTACGTCGTTCGGCATATTAATCGTCACGCTGATCGAGTGGTCGACCCATTGCTGGATAGCACCCTGCATTTTTACCTTTTTGAGGTAATCCACATCGTTAGAAGTGGCCTTGTAGTAAGGCGATTTTTTAACCAGTTCGTCGAGGTCCCTCTGCGAGTAGTTCTTGCTTGTGTCGAAGCCATTTACCTCCATCCATTGCTTGAAACGGTGGTGGAAAACCACGTATTCTTCCCAGGAATCGCCTACTTCGTCCACAAAATCCACCCGCACGTCCTTGTCGTTCGGGTTTACCTTTCTTCTTCTTTTGTAAACCGGAAGAAAAACCGGTTCGATACCTGAGGTGGTTTGCGACATCAGGCTCGTCGTGCCTGTTGGTGCGATGGTCAGCAATGCAATATTGCGCCGGCCATATTCCAGCATTTCGTAATAGAGCTGGGCGTCGGCTTCTTTGAGACGGTTAATGAATGGGTTGTTTTTCTCCCTCTCGGAATCGAAAATCGTGAACGGGCCACGCTCCCTGGCGGTGTTCACCGAACCGCGATAGGCTTCGAGTGCTACGGTTTTATGGATTTCCACCGCAAATGCATTGCCCTCGTCGCTGCCGTAGCGAAGGCCCAATGCAGCCAGCATATCGCCTTCTGCCGTGATACCGATACCAGTGCGGCGACCTTCTTTCGCCTTGGTTTGGATATTCAGCCAAAGATTGCGCTCCACGCGTTTCACTTCGGCATCTTCCGGATCTTCGTCAATTTTTTGCAGGATCGCATCGATCTTTTCCAGTTCCAGATCGATAATGTCGTCCATCATGCGCTGTGCGGCGGCAATGTGCTTTTTGAAAAGCTCGCGGTTGAACTTCGCTTTGTTGGTAAACGGATTGTCGACATACGAGAACAGGTTAATGGCCAGCAGGCGGCAGGAGTCGTACGCGCAAAGCGGTATCTCGCCGCAAGGATTGGTCGAAATGGTCTGGTAACCAAGGTCGGCGTAGCAATCGGGGACGGATTCCCTGATAATGGTATCCCAGAACAAAATGCCCGGTTCGGCTGACTGCCATGCATTATGCACGATTTTTTTCCAAAGCGCAGTCGCGTCGATGTCTTTGATATGGGAAGGCTTGTCGCTCTTGACAGGGTATTGCTGCCGATAGGCCGTACCTGAATCAACAGCCTTCATAAATTCGTCGTCGATACGCACCGATACGTTGGCGCCGGTTACCTTGCCCTGCTCCATTTTGGCATCGATAAAGCTCTCGGAGTCGGGATGTTTGATGGAAACGGACAACATCAATGCGCCCCTGCGGCCATCCTGTGCTACCTCGCGGGTCGAGTTGGAGAAACGTTCCATAAACGGCACAATGCCGGTCGAGGTGAGCGCCGAGTTCTTCACCGGCGAGCCTTTCGGGCGGATATGCGACAAATCGTGACCCACGCCGCCGCGGCGTTTCATGAGCTGTACCTGCTCCTGGTCGATCTTCATAATGCCGCCGTAAGAGTCGGATTCGCCATTATTGCCGATCACAAAGCAGTTGGAAAGGGAGGCGATCTGGTAGGGGTTACCAATGCCCGTCATAGGGCTGCCTTGCGGGATAATGTATTTAAAACCCTTGATCAGATCGAAAATCTCGTCCTCGCTGAGCGGGTTAGGGTAGCGCTGCTCGATGCGCGCAATTTCCGACGCAATGCGACGGTGCATATCGTCCGGCGTGGCTTCGTAGATCGCTCCAAACGAATCCTTCAAAGCATATTTATTCACCCACACGCGTGCCGCGAGGTCGTCGCCTTTGAAGTATTCCAGCGAGGCCTGAAAGGCTTCGTCACTGGTGTAGGTTCTTTCTGATTGTGAAGATTTTATAGATTCCATTAGGTGGTATCAGACGATTTTTGAAGAACTTGAGAGTTTCAAATTTACACATTTTGGACTTTAAATGAAAGATAAATTTACGGAAAGTTTACAAATAATATGTTTTAACATATTGTATTTCAATGTATTAAAATTTTGGGGTGTTAAAAAAGTTTGCAAATTTTTATTTTGTTTGAAAAATCCATTTCATAAAATTTTACAAAAAAATGCCGACTCATTAGCGAAGCCGGCATTTTAAAATTACTATGGCGAAATTTACTTTGAAGTCATTGGTACGGGCACATTCCGGGTCAGCATTTGGTAGAATGCTGCTCAATGAGCGCGGGCCATGCGGCAAGCTCGGGAATACCCGGCTTGCGTTTCCCGAAAAACTGATTGAACATCACACCGTCTTTATCGATCAGTTCGATACCGGTTACAATGCCGTCTTCGGTAGGCTTTCTCACCACCCATGCCTCGTCGATTGCGTCTTCACGCAAATGCAGGTTGAACTCGGGATCCATGATGTTCAGCCATGGGCCCATCACGAAGATTTTTTGGATCGGTCCGGTATGGATTTGAATGCAGTTTGGATTGGAAACAAAAACCATAATGGGCAGCTGCGTTTCCGAAATGGCGTCGAAAAGCGGTTTCATACTCTCCGGCGTAATGCGGTATGCGTACCCTTCAGGCGCATTGCGCAATGCCTGCTTCCGTGACAGTTTGTATTTGCGCAGCAGCGTGAAAAAGTCGTGGGTATCTTTCAATGCAAGCCATTCCTGCCGGAATGCGTCTTTATCGAGGTCAGCGGCTTCTTCCGGTTCGGCTACTTTTTCTTTTTTCTCACTCACGAAAAGATTTACATCCTGATCGGCGGCGAGGTATTTGGCCACCAATGCGTCGTAAGCTTCTTTATTGCTTTGCTCCGTCAGGTAAATTTTATGGGCGGCTTCGCCGAAACTGTTGAAGAATTGCAGACTGAAACGATCGTTTTCCGAAACCGCAAAGCCGAATTTCCAATCTCCCAGGAACAGCCGAAGGTCGATATCCTCGCCGAGTACCAGTCCAACATGGTTGTTGAAAGATATTTTCTCATACACGCCCTTGCGCTCATGTACTACGTGGTCGTTACGTGTGAGCGCCATTACATGGCCGAGCGAGCCCACTTCTTTGATCAGCTCCCTGAAATCGCCTTCCAGCAGCTGCACGGTGGCGCCCAGCCCGGTGGAGAGGAGCTCCGCCTCCGAAGTACCGAGCGCTTTGGCATCGTCACGGATGCGTGATTTGGGATTGGCGAGCTTGTATTCTGCCCAGCGTTCTTTCAGTTCAGTTCTGTCGGGTGAAAGGGTTGACTTCATCTTTGAGGTATTTTAATAGTTGTTACTCTGGTAAATGGTACGAAACAGCTGCCACATGGGGCACAATAACCGGGTAGGGCGTCGTTTCCGGCTGGATAATCTGCACCGGCAATCCGAATGCTTCCTGGATGGTCTGCTCGGTCAGCACATTTTCGGGCAGGCCGATGGCATGCATGCGGCCGCCTCTGAGCATGAGCACACGGTCGGCATATTGCAATGCCTGGTTAAGGTCGTGGATTACGGCGATCACGCCGAAATTTCTGCGGGTAAGCGCTTTGGCCAGCTGAAATGTTTCATACTGGTGCAGCAGATCCATTCCCGTGGTAGGCTCGTCGAGCAGCAGCAGCCCGTGTTCGATCTCCCACACCTGCGCGAGCGCGCGGGCGAGCTGCACGCGCTGCTGCTCGCCGCCGGATAATGTCGGGTAAAGTCGTCCTTTCAGATGGCCGATACCCACTTTTTTTAAGCACATATCGACGATGGCCAGATCGCGCCGGGTAGGGTCCGCGTCGTAAAACGGATAACGGCCCATGAGCACGATCTCCTGTACGGTAAATGAAAGCGTGATGTTGTTTTGCTGGGACAATACCGCCCGTTTTCTGGCTAGTTCCTGCAACTTATACTTCCGTAGATCGCGGCCATGGAAGTGTACCGACCCGGCCGTGGTGCCCAGTTCCGCCGAGAGCAGTTTGATCAGCGTCGACTTCCCGGCCCCATTAGCACCCACGATGGCCCAGAATTCCCCGGATTTGACCGAAAAATTCACATTATCGAGCAATTTCCGCCCTCTTACCTCGAATCCCGCATTCCGTACCTCGATCACAGCCGTTTGCGTTTTTGTTCCCACAAAATATAAATAAAGAACGGTGTGCCGAGCATCGCGGTAAGGATGCCGATGGGCAGCTCCGACGGTGCCACAATCGTGCGGGAAAGCGTGTCGGCCAATGTGAGTACAATGCCGCCCGCCAATGCCGATCCGATGATCAATGTTCGGTGGTCTGGCCCGAACAATGTGCGTATAATGTGCGGAACAACCAGGCCCACAAATCCGATGGTGCCCGCTACCGCCACGGACGCGCCTACGCCCAGGGTCGCGAGGATAATTACTTTTTGTTTCAACGACTTCATATTCACCCCGAGGCTGGCGGCCTGGCTTTCGCCGAGTACCAGCAGGTTCAGGGCTTTGGAAAGATAGGGCATGAAAAAAAGCGAAACGGCGACGAATGGCCCGACAACCATCACCGAGGTCCAGTTGGCCCCGCCGAGGCTGCCCAGGTTCCAGAAGGTGATGCTTCGGAGCTGTGCGTCGTCGGCCAGGTAGGTCATCAGGCCCGTCATCGCTCCGACGAACGCGTTGATCGCGATTCCACAGAGGAGCAAAGTTGTAATACCACCTTCGCCCGTGATTTTGGAGAGCTGGTACACGAGGAATGTCGTGCAGGCAGCGCCCAGGAACGAAACGAAGGAAATGCTGTACGCGCCGGCGAGCTCGTTCAGCATTCCGAAATATTTGACGTTGAGCATAATGACGAACACAGCGAAAAGCGAGGCGCCGGAGGTGACGCCGATCAGCGTGGCATCGGCAATAGGGTTGCGGAAAAGCCCTTGCAGCGACGCACCCGCGATCCCTAATGCAGCACCTATGAGCACAGCCAGGCATACCCGCGGCAAGCGAATGATCCAAAACACGATCGACTTCTGTTCTTCCACTTGCATTTCGGTGGTCCAGCCGATTTTAAAGGCGACGATCTGCCAGAGTTCGCTGGCCGAAATGGGCAATGCGCCGGTACAAGCCGCGAAAATCACGCACGCAAGCAGTATCGGGCCCAGCATCCACAGCATTCTGCCCATGGAGGAGGGCAGCATGTGCTTGGGAAGGATTTCTGTCTTCGCTATCTCTTCGTCGTTTACCGTTTCTGTCAGCATGGCCCTTTATTTTACTTTTTGGGAAAGTTCAATGGCTGCCTTACCCAGCCTTGGCCCAAACCCGGTGAGAAACTGGCCGTCCATTGTGACGACCTTTCGGTTTTTACCAGCATTGGTACTCGCTACCCCCGGTAATTTCAGGAGGCCTTCGATGCCTTCCAGGCTTTCGAGCCCGCTGGAAAAGAGCACGAGTACATCCGGGTTAGCCGCTACGAGCGACTCCGCCGTAAGTGGTTTGAAGTCGTTGAAGCCGCTGACTGCATTCTTATGTCCGGCCAATGCGAACATTTTGTCCAGCGAGGTGCCAGCGCCCGAAACCATTAATGTACCCGTGCCGCGGGCGTAGATGAAGAGTAATTTTTTGGGATTAGCGGGAGCCGGGATTTTCGCCAGGTCTGCTTGCAATGCTGTTACCATCTTTTCGGCTTGTGCCTTTGCATTGAAATAGGCACCCACCTCGCGGATCAGCCTGATAGCCCCCTCTCTGGAATATTCGTGTTTGAAAGCGACCACCTTTTTGCCGCTGCTGTTGAGCTGTTTCACCACCGTCGGCGAAAGCATGCTCTGGTCGGTATAAATGATCACATCGGGGTTCAGGGCCAGAATGCCCTCGGCTGCGATGCTGCGGTTATGGCCTATTTTAGGCAGTTTGTCCAGGGAAGCCGGATAGGTGCTCGTGACATCCACGCCCACAAGCTGCTTTTCCAGTCCCAGCCCGACCAGGATTTCACTCAATGTACCGTTCGCCGAAACGATCCGGAGCGCTTTGCCGTAACTGGCGCCTGCCATGAAAAGCGTGAATACAAAGCAGATATAAAGTCTCTTAACTGGCCGCATTACAAGGTTTTACTTATCGTAGAAAAATATTTTGTGCACTCCCGACCCGGCAGGGCCTCTTGGAAAATGGTTTTTGACTCTTTGAGTCCGCTGTCGTGGACTGTCTGCATAAAGCGGGGCAGGCGACGACAGCAAATGCGTTTTGTCGTATACCCGCCTTTTCTCCCGGGCAAATATATGGTATTAATTTAGACCAAGTATAAATAGTTAATAAAAAATTACTTCCAGCCTCCCGGAATCGTCTGGCAGACTTCTTATTATTGTAAATTGATAGGTTGTCTTACCGGCCACGGGTGACGCCGCATTTAAACTCATTCATTCCTATACCTGAACGCCGTTGAAAAAGCTTGTGACCAATCTGACCTTCTGGGTCCTCACCGCCATTACCGCCGGAGCGCTGCTCGGCCATTACTATCCCGACCAGGCGGTTGAAATGAAGATCCTCGGCGAAGGATTTATTTCCGTGGTGAAGCTTTTCATTAATCCTATCATTTTCCTGACCATCACATTGGGTATCGTGGGAATGGGTGACCTGAAAAAGGTGGGTAAGGTCGGTGCCAAGGCACTGCTCTATTTTGAAGTGGTGACAACCCTGGCGCTGCTGGTAGGGATCATCGTGGCCAATATTATCCGCCCGGGCCATGGCGTGGTCACCGACTCGCTGGAAAAGGGGGATATTTCAAAATACGCAGGGAAAGCCCACGATTTTAGCTGGCTGCAATTTTTCTTCGACAATGTCACTTTGCAGGTTTTGCTATTTGCGTTGGTTTTCGGCTCGGTGCTAAGCCGCATTGAAGCCAAGCAGCGCATGGTCGATGGCTTGAATTTTGTTTCCAAATACGTTTTTAGAGCCCTGCACCTGGTCATGATCTTCGCGCCGATCGGAGCGTTCGGGGGGATGGCATTCACGATCGGGAAATATGGCATTCACACACTACTGCCGCTTGCCAAGCTCATGGGGACCGTCTATGCCACGATGGCCGTCTTTATTTTCGGGGTTTTGGGATTGATATTAAGGACTTACAAAATCAGCCTTTGGCGCTTTCTGAAATACATCCGGGAAGAGCTGCTGATCGTGCTCGGTACTTCCTCGTCGGAAGCCGGATTGCCGTCCCTGATGGCGAAGCTGGAACGAATGGGGTGCTCGAAACCGGTAGTAGGGCTCGTGGTGCCGGCTGGGTACTCCTTTAACCTCGACGGGACAACTATTTACCTCTCGATGGCGACCATTTTCCTTGCGCAGGTTTTTAATGTGCATTTGAATATGGGCCAGATACTCTCATTGATCGGTATTCTGATGGTCACTTCCAAAGGTGCCGCGGGCGTGACCGGCAGCGGTTTTGTGGTGCTGGCCTCTACTTTGACGGCCATAAAAGTGATTCCTGTGGAAGGCCTGGCACTTCTTCTCGGTGTCGACCGTTTCATGTCAGAAGCCCGCGCCATTACCAACTTCATCGGCAACGGCGTGGCCACCATCTGGCTCGCCAATAACGAAAAGGAATTCGACCGCACCAAAATGGAGTATGCGTTTAATAATATTCAGGAAACCGAGAATGTGGTTACGGATAATCTGAGCGACGTGACCCAGCCCGAGCAGACGAAATTGTAGGATAGGGAATGAAATTTTAATGTTTGTGAAAAATTGATTCTTATGACATACAGGGATTTTATAACATCTGACCACACGGTAATGCTCGGAAAGCCTGTCATAAAGGGAACACGGTTGACGGTCGAGCTCATTTTGAGAAAGCTGGGAGAAGGCGCTTCGCATGCTGATCTGGTGCACATGTACCCGAACCTTACCAATGACGCTATCCAGGCCGCATTGCAATATGCCGCGGAGGTGATCGCTAATGAAGAGCATCTGGAAACGGCGAGATGATTCTAGCCGATGAAAATATTGATCACAGTTTGATTCATGCGATACGGAATGCAGGATTTGAAGTCTATTCCGTTTACGAAAATAATCGTGGATTGTCCGACGAAGCCATTATTGATTATTCGAGAGATCCGCCGCGCATTATCCTAACCGAAGATAAAGACTTTGGGGAATGGGTTTTCGCACACAAAGTTTCCTATATAAGCGTCATCTTTTTACGGTACGCTTTCCCCGATACGGAAGCCATTTCAGAAATTTTAATCAGATTGCTGAGTGAGCGTTCCAATGGGCTTTTTGGCCATTTTACAACAATTACAACCCAGAAAATTCGTTCAAAGCCGTTTTTGTGATTCGCCAGCGTTATCATTTTCCAGTTTTTAACATTTGAATTTATTAACAAGTACCTCTTATATGTCCAATCAGGAAACACTTCATATACCGACCCGGGCGAAACGGCCTTTTATCGGAGAAGAATTTGATTTGAAGAAATGGGAAGATGTTCAGCCTTTCTTCGAAAATTTGAAAAACAGGGAGATCAACTCGCTGGAAGATTTGAAACAATGGTTTTCGGACCGCAGCGAGATAGAATCGTACCTCTCCGAGAACTTCGCATGGCGCTATATCCGCCAGACTTGCGATACGGCCAACACCGGCCTGATCAATGCATTGCAATTCTTCATCACCGAAATCCAGCCGAAACTGGCGGAATATGGTAATGCGCTCGACAAGAAAGTTGTCGATAACCCTTTTCTGAGCGAACTGACGGAGCCGGGCTTCGCGATTACGCTGCGGGGAATGAAGAAGGCGATCGAGATATTCCGTGAGGAAAACATTCCGGTTATCACCGAAATGCAGACTGAAGAGCGCAAGTATGGCGCGATTGCCGGTGCGATGACGGTGACGATCGACGGCGAAGAAATGACTCTCCAGCGTGCAGCCGACCGCCTGCAATCCACGGACCGCGAGGTGCGCGAGGAGGCTTGGCGTGCTATTGCCGGTCGCCGGTACGAAGATCACGGAAAGCTGGACGACCTGCTGAACAAGCTGATAACCCTGCGGGATACCGTCGGACGCAATGCCGGTTTCAACAACTACCGCGACTATATGTTTGCGGCAATGGGCCGTTTCGATTACACGCCGCAGGATTGTTTTAACTTCCATGGCTCGGTAAAAAAGGCCGTGGTGCCCATCCTGAATGAAATGGCAGCCGAGCGAAAAGCTGCATTGCAGGTCGAGGCGTTGCGCCCGTGGGATACGAAAGTCGATCCGAAGGGATTACCGCCTTTGAAACCTTTCGAAACCGGTGAAGAGCTGCTCGACAAGACTATCCGTGCATTCTCGCGCCTCGACCCGTTCCTGGGCGATTGCCTGCGCATCATGAAAACGATGAAGCACCTCGACCTCGAATCGCGGAAGGGCAAGGCGCCGGGCGGCTATAACTACCCGCTCGACGAGATCGGCGTGCCGTTTATTTTCATGAATGCGACTTCAAACCTGCGCGATATGGTCACGCTCCTGCACGAAGGCGGGCACGCGGTACACTCGCTCGTGACGCGCGACCTGGCGCTGAACTCGTTCAAGCATACGCCTTCGGAAGTGGCCGAGCTGGCTTCGATGTCGATGGAACTGATCACCATGGATTTCTGGGATGAATTCTTTGAAAATGAAGAGGATTTGAAGCGCGCTAAAATTACGCACCTGGAATCTATTATCGAAACGCTTCCCTGGGTGGCGACGGTGGACAAGTTCCAGCACTGGATGTATGAAAACCCGCAGCATACCGCTGAGCAGCGTACCGAAGCATGGGTGCGCATTTACGAGGAGTTTACAGACACGGTGATGGACTGGTCGGGATTGGAAAACTTCAAAAAGTACCTCTGGCAGCGCCAGCTGCATATTTATGAAGTGCCATTCTATTACATCGAGTACGGCATTGCGCAGCTGGGTGCGATCGGCGTCTGGAAAAACTACCGGAAGGATCCCGCAGCGGGTTTGAAAGGCTATCTCGACGCTTTGAAGCTCGGGTACACGGCTACGATTGGTGAAATTTACCAGGCAGCCGACATTCCGTTCGATTTTTCGGAGCGCCATATCGCTGAGCTGATGCAGTTTGTACGGGATGAACTGGCGGAATTAAAAAAATAATATTTCAGCGGCCCGCAATTTGGTGGTTATGAAATTGGCGGCTATTTTTGCGCACAATACTATGAACGATCAAAGAAATGAAATTCAATAAAATAGTTGCTTTTGTTGCGTGTGTGGTGCTGCTTTCTTCTTGTGAATACCAAAAGTATAACCACAAGGACCAGAAAGATCTGAATGCCGGTAACGAGTGGGTGTATGGCGTGAGCCCTGATTCCCTGCCCCGTCAGATGTCATTCAAATATGATGCTAAGCCCGAGCTCGACGCCCGTGTAAACGACATCCGCGCGAAACTTTACGGTGGTAAAATTCCTAGCTCACTGGTGAAAGAGTAGCAGCCATTCATTGGAAAAATATACGAGATATCCCCACGAAATGGGGATATCTTTTTTTTGCCCGCTTTTTTCAGTTATTGAACAATTTTAATATTGCGTTACGCGTATTATCCTTCTGGATTCTGCCCATTGACTAAGTGAAGTTGTGACGATTGAACATTTTTAATTTACTTTACGTATTCGAGGCAGGGCTACGCCGGAATTTTAGATAGAAATAAGCGAATAAAAAGTTTTCAAAACATGAACATAGCTTTGGTAACCGGCTCTGCCGGACTAATTGGAAGTGAATCGGTTGCTTTTTTGGCTGACAAGTTTGATCTGGTCATCGGAGTCGATAATAACCTTCGTCAATACTTCTTTGGAGCAGATGGTAATACCGAGTGGAACCGCAACCGTATCGAAGAGGCTTTTGGCAACTACAAACACTATGCTGCGGACATTCGCGAGGTAAGCCAGCTCGAACCTATTTTCAAGGAGTATGGAACGGACATTAAAATGATCGTTCACGCGGCAGCGCAGCCAAGCCACGACTGGGCAGCGCGCGAGCCGTTTACCGATTTTGGTGTAAATGCGGTGGGCACACTCAATATGCTCGAAATGACCCGCCTGCACGCGCCTGAGGCTGTATTTATTTTCACCTCAACCAATAAAGTATACGGCGACAATCCGAACTACCTTCCGTTGGTAGAGCTCGAAACCCGCTGGGAAATCGATGAAAACCATCCGTATTTCACAAACGGTATCGACGAAAACCACAGCATCGACCATACCAAACACTCGATTTTCGGTGCTTCGAAAGTAGCTGCCGACATTATGGTGCAGGAATATGGCCGCTACTTTGGTATGAAAACGGCTGTTTTCCGAGGGGGATGCCTCACAGGCCCCAACCACTCCGGTGCGCAGCTGCACGGCTTCCTGGCATACCTGATGAAATGCGCGATTACCGGAACGCATTACACGATCTTCGGATATAAAGGCAAGCAGGTCCGCGACAATATCCACAGCCATGACCTGGTGAACATGTTCTGGCATTATTACCAAAATCCCCGTCCGGGCGAAGTGTACAACGCCGGCGGCGGCCGTTTCGCCAACTGCTCGATGCTGGAAGCCATTGCATTGTGCGAGCAGATTACCGGAAACAAACTTTCTTACTCCTATTCAGAAACCAACCGTATCGGCGACCACATCTGGTACGTAAGCGATCTTTCGAAGTTTAAGTCGCATTACCCCGACTGGAACTGGGAATACGGTCTGACGGAAACACTCACGCAGATCCACGACGGCATCGCGTCGCGACTCGGCGTAAAAACGGTTTAAATCACACTCAAAGCCTCCGGAATCACCCTCCGGGGGCTTTCGTAACTCTCTCCCATGCCAGAAAATTACGTCATTATTATACCCCAATTCAATGACTGGGAGGCGCTGAATCTGCTGATTCAAAAAATTAACGCGGATTTAAATACCCCGATCCTTCTAAATACTACGCTACTCATCGTCGATGACTGCTCGTCGCGCGAGCGGACGCAGCCGTTTGCCGCATTTGGCGGAAAAGAACTGAAAGTACTGCGGCTCTACCGCAACCTGGGCCACCAGAAAGCCATTGCGATCGGACTATCCTATGTGGCCGAACACATGCAAACCGATAAGGTGATTGTGATGGACGCGGATGGGGAAGATGCGCCGGGTGACATCAACAAGCTGGCGGCGCGGTCCATCGAGGAGCCTGGCAAGATTATCTTCGCGGAGCGTAACAAGCGCACGGAAGGGCTGCTGTTCCGGTTCTTTTATGTGATTTACAAGTATGTTTTCAAAATGCTGACGGGCAAGGTGATCACTTTTGGAAATTTCAGCCTGGTACCGCAGAACCGCCTGCAAAATCTCGTCCGCGTTTCTGAAATCTGGAACAACTACCCGGGCGGCGTGATCAAATCCCGGATTCCTTACGATTCCGTGCTGACCAACCGCGCGACGCGGCTTGCGGGGGAGAGCAAAATGAACTTCGTTTCGCTGGTACTGCATGGTTTAAGCGCCATTTCGGTAATGGTCGATACCACTGCGGTGCGGATACTGATTTTCTCGATGTTCATGTCGGGCCTCGCCATTGCATTCATATTCTTTATTCTTTTCCTGAAACTGATCGGAAATGCCACGCCGGGCTGGGCTTCGACATTGGGTAGCACGCTGATGATCCTCATGCTGCAATCCTTCTTGATTTCGCTATTCCTTGTGTTTATGGTATTGCAATACCGCTCGCAGCAGCATTTCATCCCGGCTGTTCACTACCGCGATTTTGTCGAAAAAGTAGAGTCTTTCAGCTAATTGTATGCTCAGTTTCGACAGTTCCCCTCCCGTATATTGGTTTATAGGCTACCTGCTGGCGGGCATTGTCATTATTTCTTCCCAATATAAATCGCTGCCGGACAGGACATACCTGGTACTGGGTATCGTGTTGCTGGTGTTTATGCGTTTGCCGGTTATCGTTTTCAACCGGGAGCTCAATCAGGACGAGAGCCAGATGCTCTCCCATGCGATCACGCTCTTGCAGGACCCGGTTTACTGGCGCTCGGTAGATGGTACCACCATCGGCCCGCTGGATAACTACCTGCTCGTTCTTCCTAAACTGCTGGGCTTCCAGCTCGATTACAGTGCTGCGCGGTTGATGGGCCTGCTCTGTGTAGCCGGAGCGTGGCTATTGCTATTTGCTGCCATTAAAAACTGGTTCGGGGCGGCCATCGCGCGGGGTGTTTCCATCGTGCCGCTGCTTTTTGTCGCTTTCACGCAGGAAATCGATTTCGTGCATTATTCGAGCGAGCAGCTGCCGGTGTTACTGCTGGCATTCTGCGTGTGGCAACTCTCACGTATCGACCCCAAGGCGGTTCCCGCTGTCAAGGGTGTGTACTTTCTGGGTCTGGCGGCCGGCGCGGTACCATTCGGGAAATTGCAGGCCGTGCCGATCGTGGCGGTGATTGTTCTGTCGGCATGCTGGGTGTTATTCAGCCGGTATCGGCGATACGGCGAGTTTAAGCCCTCCATCGCATTGGTGTTGGGCGGACTTACGGTACCGCTTCTTTTTCTCGTATTTACTTTGTCATTCGGGGTTTTCGACGACCTCATTGATTTTTACGTGCTGGGGAACGCGATTTACGCAGGCGGGAGCACCTTCGCCGACATTCCTTCGCAGTTCTATAAAATTGTCGCATTGTCGACGGATTTCCAGTTTTTCAGTCTTGCATTGATCGTGCCGATGGTGATCGGGCTGGTGAGGATCGTACGGCTTTACGTGCCTGGTAAGATGGATTTCCACGTGCCGTTTACCATCGTGTTCCTCATTCTTGCGAGCATTTATGCGGTTACCAAGTCGGGCAACGATTTTATCCATTATCTCAATTTCTGCATTATTCCCTGGACATTGCTGGGAGCTTACGGCTTTTCGGCTGTTCAAAACGGGTCAATTGTATTTCCCGCGATTATCATTTGCTGGTTCGGAGGTTACGATGCGCTGCATTATGTGAAAGAACGCCGATTGAATGCGTTCGATTCGGTGGGCAAAACCACCTTGCGGGAAAGCCCGGTAGTGACGGAAATCCTGAAACGAAAGAAAGAAGGCGATTATATGGTGGTCTGGGGCTGGAATTGCTCTTACTATGTAGAGGCCCAACTGGCGCAGGGGACTGCCGAGAATCATTCGGAACGCTCGATTTTCGATCATCCGATGCGGGATACCTATCGGAAACGCTATATGGCCGATCTGGAAAGGACCCGGCCTGCATTCGTCGCGGACGCGGTGGGTAAGAACAGCCACTGGGTGCAGGACAAAAAAACTCAGGGCATCGAAAGCTACCCTGAGTTAAATCAATATATCCGTAATCATTACACTTTACTGGGCGATTATGACGATGTGCGGCTCTACATCCGCAACGATCGCCGTGGCGCGGTTTTACGATAGGATATCGGTCGACGTCGCGTTTTCAACCTGCAACAAGTCGCTCAATGTCGTCTTGTCGAGAACTGCGAGGTTGGCATCCCGCCATCTTTCCAGCACCGTACGCAAGCTGCATGTTTCTTCGTCCTTACAGTCGTCGCATTTGCCATAGAAGAACATCGAAACGCACAATGCGGGCGCAATAGGGCCGTCGATGATCCGCAGCACCTTGGAGAAGTTCACTTCTCCGGGAGGAACGCGGAGCAGATAGCCGCCCCCTTTCCCTTTCTGGCTTTGCAGCACGCCGTTGTTCCGCAAGTCGAGCAGGATCGCTTCCAGGAATTTTTTCGGAATCTTCTCTTTCTCAGCAATGTAAGAGATTAATACCGGTCCTTTTCCATATTGTTCTGCCAGAACTTTGAGGGCCTTTAGGGCATATTTAGCTTTTTTCGAAATCATTGTTGATCAAATGTACTTTTGGGTCAGCATCCGTAAAGATGAAACATAATTTGGTGAAACAATAATTCCCGGTCAGTTTCTGGGTGGTTTTCCGCCGTTGAGCAGGCCCTGCATTCTTTCCAGTGTCTTCTTCTCGCCGCAGAGCGAAAGGAATGCTTCCCGTTCCAAATCGATCAGGTATTGTTCCGACACCAGTTGCGGGTAGCTCAAATCTCCCCCATTGATCACATAAGCCAGTTTCTCCGCGATTTTAGCGTCATGGGCGGTAATGTAGTTGGCTAGGCGCATTTGGGTAATGCCAGCCAGGAATAATGCTATACCCGTTTTGCCCTGTACCTTGATGTCGTGGCGCGGCTTCGGCTGGGTATAGCCGTTCTCGGCGAGGTCGATCGCCGCCTGTTTCGCTTCGGCGATCAGCCGCGAGCGGTTCAGGACGATCTGGTCTTTGTCCTGCAAATAATTCATCGCCTTCGCCTCGTGCGCCGACGTGGACACCTTTGCCTGCGCGATGTTCATGAATGCATTTTGGAGGATATTCAGTTCCGGATCGCCGGCCTGGTACATATCCGAGCATCGCAGCGCCATTTCCTTCGTACCGCCGCCCGCAGGGATCAGCCCCACCCCGAATTCGACTAACCCGATGTAAGTTTCTGCGTGCGCAACCACCTTATCCGCGTGTAACGTGAGCTCGCATCCGCCCCCGAGCGCGAGGGTGTGCGGCGCCACCACCACCGGGATGGAAGAGTACCTCGCCCGCATCATCGTTTGCTGGAATTGCGAAATCACGAGGTTAATCTCGTCAAACTCCTGCTCCACCGCGTACATGAAGAGCATAGCCAGGTTGGCACCCGCGGAAAATGCCTCCACCGCTTCATTGCCGATCACCAGTCCGCGGAAATCCTTCTCGGCCAGGCTGATACCCTTCTGAATGCCTTCGATAACCTCCGAGCCCATCGTATTCATTTTGGATTTGAATTCGAGGTTAAGAATACCGTCGCCGATATCGTACAGGTTTGCGCCGGCATTTTTCCAGACGATGTTGTCGGACAGATTGCTGAGCAAAATGAAGCTGTCCTGGCCTGGAATGCGCTTGTAGGTTTTGGAAGGAATGTCATAATACAACCGCTTGCCCTTCTCCACTTTATAAAAGGACTCGTTACCTGCCGCCAGCATTTCGTATACCCATCCGGCCGGTTTCAGATCCAGCGATTCCATCATCGCCAGCATGTTTTTCACGCCAATGGCATCCCAGGTTTCAAAAAGGCCGTATTGCCAGCCAAAGCCCGCGGTAATGGCCTGGTCGATGCGGAATATCTCGTCGGAAATTTCAGGAATGCGGAACGTCGCGTACCTGAAAACATCCGCAAATGTTTTTCTGTAAAACTCGCCGGCCTTATCCTTGTCCGCTACCAGCGCAGGGAAACGCTTGTACACATCACTGATGTTCTTCGTGCCTTCCAGCGTTTCGAATTTCACCTTGCCGGATGGCACGTATTCCAAGGTTTTGAAGTCGAGCGCGAGAATGACCGATTTACCTTTTTCGTCCTTGATCTTTTTATAAAAACCCTGGCCCGTTTTATCGCCCAGCCATTTGTTATCAGATAGCTTCTGCATGATCTCCGGCAATACAAACGCATCCCTCGATTCGTCTTTACCTTCACCGGAAGCATACAGATTATTGGCCACATGCACGGTAGTATCAACTCCTACCACATCCGAAAGCCGGTAGGTACCCGATTTCGGTCGTCCGGCGACGGGGCCTGTCAGTTTATCGACTTCATCCACGCTGAGCTCCATTTCTTCGGCCACGCGGATGGTTTGTATCAATGCGTAAATGCCCAGGCGGTTGGCTATGAAGCCTGGCGTATCTTTACATAGGACGGTCGTTTTACCCAAAAACAGCTCGCCGTAATGCATCAGGAAATCTACCACGGCCGGGTCTGTATCTGCTGTCGGGATGATTTCGAGCAGGCGCAGGTAGCGCGGCGGGTTGAAGAAGTGCGTTCCGGCGAAATTTTTGCGGAAATCCTCGCTGCGCCCCTCTGCCATCAAATGAATGGGAATACCGGACGTGTTGGAAGTCACGAGCGTGCCCGGCTTGCGGAGCGCATCCACTTTTTCATAGAGGCTTCTCTTAATATCCAGCCTCTCAACCACGACTTCGATCACCCAGTCGTAATTTTTGATATCGGCCAGGTTATCGTCGAAGTTGCCGAGCTTGATGCGCGAGGCGAACGCCGGGCTGTACAGCGACGCCGGCGTGGCTTTGAGCGTTGCCTGAAACGAATCATTCACAATCCGGTTACGAAATGCGGGATGCTCGGTGGTAATGCCCTTCGCCTTTTCGGCATCGTTCAGATCTTTCGGAACAATGTCGAGCAAAAGCACTTCAACGCCTATATTGGCAAAATGGCACGCAATGCGCGAGCCCATAATGCCGGAACCAAGAACAGCTACATTACGAATGGAACGATTCATTTTTACTAAGGTTGGTTTTCAGAATGGGATTGATGGTCGTTAGAGGTCCTCGGTCATTTCGCCGGCTTTCAACTTCTGATTTTCTTCCTCCACCAATCGGTTAATGTCTTTGATCACATCGAAAAACACGACGAGCTTTTCGAGCGGGATCTTGTCGCGGATCATCGTATTGAACGAGATCACGCCCTCGCGGGCCAGCTCGCGCTTCTCCTTGCCGAGCTCGGTGAGCACAATGCGCACGAAGCGCTTGTCGTCTTTACTCACTTCGCGGCGGATCAGGCCTTTTTCCTCGAGATTTTTGAGCATCCGCACCAGGCTGCGCGGCTCCATACCGAGCAGCGGCGCAATCTTCGTAGCCGGCGTGCCGTGTTCGATATCAATGTTCAGCAGGACATACCCGACGGCCATCGTCGTGTCAAAACGGGCGGCATAGGCATTGTACATCCGCGATATGGAATGCCAGGCCCATTTGATCTGGAAATCGATTGTTTTTTCCTTGCGCATCGTTTCAAAAAGCTATTGGTATCAGGATTTGCCCTTATCACAAATGTAAGCAATGTGGTTACTATTATGCAAGCATACTAATTTAGGGCCAATAAAAAACACACCGCCCCGGAATGTGACGGTGTGCCTCGATATTTTTGCCGGTTACTTCTCGCTGATGAGCTTATCCATCAGGGTATTGAAATCGGTCACGAACTCATCGTAGTAGTGGCCGGTACCAGGGCCGTTGAAGCCCGTGTGGATCTCCCGGACTTTGCCGTGCTTGTCGATAAAAATGGTGGTAGGATAGGACATTACCTTGTTCAGCATCGGCAGGGCTTTCGCTGTGGACGCATCCGAGCTGGTGCCGGCGAGCACTATCGGGTAGTCGATGCCGAAGCGGCTCACCATCTTGTCGATTTTGGGATGGGAGATTTCCGGCTTGTCGGAGCGCTCGAATGACAGGCCGATGATCTCAACGCCGCGTTTTTTGTTCTTTTTGTACCATGGCGCGAGGTAATTGGTTTCGTCCATACAGTTGGGGCACCACGAGCCCATGATCTGGATGATCACCGGCTTGCCTGCAAATCGGGAATCTTTCAATGTCCACGTTTTGCCTTTGGTGTCTTTCAATTCAAAATCCACGCTTTCGAAGCCGGGTTTCAGAAATGTCATCTTGGTAGCATCCGGCAACTTGGCATTCGGATCGGGCTTGGCGGTCCAGGTTTTGAAAGCTTTGACGCCGGACCATTGGTTCCCTTTCAATGTCCCGTCGGGCTGGAAGCCTGCTTTGAAAAGCATTGCGAACGATCCGTCGAATGTGGATAGGTAAAGGCTGTCGCCATTTACGCTGCCGGTGAGAAAGCGGTAATCACCTGTGGGGGTCAGGAAGGAGCCGGTTACGTCGGTGCCCTGCTGGGTGAAGTTCCCTACGGCCACGCTTTCGTCGCCGGTGGCCGGGTTTTTAAAGGTAGTGGCCCATTTACCGCTCACATTGCGGGTACTTTTGGCCTCTCCTTTTTTGAAAAACTTGTAATTCTCGCCCTGCTCGGCCTCAAAAGGCAGCGAACCTGCCACTGCGCCGTTGGCATAGCGGTAGTAGGTACCTTTCAGCTCGTCGCCGGTCGATTTGGCGATGATCTTGGCATCGAACATCATCATCGGGATCACGAGCGAGTCGTTCTGGAAATAAGCGCTGTCCATTTTCAGCTTTTCAGTGCCGTTAATGATATGCACGGTAAGCGTTTTACCGTCGGGATTCTGCGAAATATCGAGTATCAGGGGTAATTTCTGCTGGTCGCGGGTCAATGTGGCGCGCCAGATGCCCGATTTGACGGGTGTGTCGGAGAATGCTGGAAAACTCGTTGAGATGATCAAAGATGAAAGTATTCCAAACAATAACAGGAGTCTCATATTCAATTAAATGGTGTTGAAAGTCATTAGTGGTGTCAAAATTAATTCCCCGCGCGGGCATGATTCCTACGCTTGAAAATTGCTAAGTTTGTAACTGCCGCATTGCCGGAAATAGTTCCTCGTTACATTGCTTTTAACAAATGGATTCGCCTAGTACCTACCACGTTCCCGTCATGTTGTCCGAGTGTCTGGAAGGCCTTCAAATACAGCCTGATGGCATTTATGTCGACGTTACTTTCGGAGGTGGCGGGCATTCCAGGGCCATTCTGGACAAGCTCACGACCGGTCGCCTCCTCGTCTTCGACCAGGATCCCGATGCGGTTGCCAACGCGCTGGAATTTAAGGACGATGAGCGGTTTACGTTCATCCCGGCCAATTTCAGGCACCTTAAACGTTACCTGAAACTGAACAAGGCCCCGCAGGTGAACGGTATCCTCGCCGACCTCGGCGTTTCGTCCCACCAGATCAACACGCCCGAACGGGGGTTTTCTACCCGGTTTGACGCCGACCTGGACATGCGGATGAACCCCAACACCGAAAAAACGGCCCGCGAGGTGCTTAAAACGCGCTCGGCAGGAGAATTGCAACGCATCCTGGGCATGTACGGAGAAGTGACCAACGCCCGTACCGCCGCCGAAGCAATCATCGCCGCCAGATACAATACGCCCATCGAAACCGTTAATGACCTGAAAGGCATTCTCATGCGCTACGCGCCCAAGCATCGCGAAAACAAATATTTCGCACAGGTGTTCCAGGCGTTGCGGATCGAAGTGAATGATGAACTGGCGGTACTTGAAGAGTTCCTCACGCAGGTTCCCGAAGTACTCGCGCCCGACGGCAGGCTGGTAGTGATGTCGTACCACTCGCTGGAAGACAGGCTGGTTAAAAATTACATTCAGAAAGGAAAGTTTTACGGAGAAGTGGAAAAAGACTTTTACGGGAACGAGATCAAGCCGCTGAAAAGCGTGACGCGCAAGCCCATCGAAGCGACTGCGGAAGAGGTAGCCGTGAACCCGCGCGCCCGGAGCGCGAAGTTGCGGATTGCGGAAAAGGCGTAATTTGAAACATCCCCGAAACATGGCTGAGAATAGAAGAAAACCCAAGGCTATACCCCCGAAGCCGCCCAAACGGAAGCGGGAATATTCGCTGTTCAACTGGCTGAACAAGTTTTTGCCGCTCGACAAGGTTTTTGGCGAGAAGCTGCCGGGCCAGGAAGAGCGTTTGCCGGTTAAATACTTTTACTATTTCGGCTGGGTGATCATCCTGCTCGTCGCTTACGAGCGCATCGGGTTCCAGTCGGAAGATTATGTGCGGAAAAGCATTAAGCTCAAAAAGGAGGTGGACGACCTGAAAGCGGAATATACCTCCATCCACGCTGAATACGAGCGGGCCGGCAAGCAGTCGGTGGTGGTGGAAAAGGTACAGGCCGAAGGATTGGTAGAAAACCTTACCCCGCCCAAGAAAATCATTATCAAAGAAAACGAAGAATAAGCCGTTTTTTTCTCAACGCCTCATGAAAAACGAAGTCGAAAGCGGTCAGAACAATAAAAAAGCGCTGATCAACAGAGCCCGTCTGGTCGGTTGGATGCTGTTCATCCTCGCGATCCTGGTTTTTGTGAAGCTCATACGGGTGCAGTATTACGATACATTCAAAGGCAAAACCTGGGTCGAGTATGCAGAGAAGAATGACCTGAAACTGGACACGATCCCGGCTATGCGCGGGAACATCTACGCGAGTGACAATAGCTTGCTGGCCACGTCGCTACCCTATTACTATGTAGGTTTTGACACCAAAGTTGCCGACTCGGCCTATTTCTATAACCACATCGACGAGCTGGCCGCATTGCTTGCCAAAAACTTCAAAGAAAATACCGCCGAAGGCTACAAAAGCAAGATTATGCGTTACCGCGTGAGCAAAAGCAAGCGGTACCTGCGCCTGAAAAGTAAAGAAATCACGCATTTGGAGCGGGAAAAGCTCAAAAAGTGGCCGTTTTTTGCCAAGGACCGGAAAGGTGGCGGCGGGAAATTCGAGACGATCTACAAGCGCTATAAGCCATTCAGTCCGATGGCGGATCGCACGATCGGGGGAATCGATCCGAAAAGCGGAAGAGGGTACATTGGCCTGGAAGCAAGTTTTGACAAACAGCTGGAAGGAAGGCCGGGTATCGGATGGGTAGAGAAAGTGGAAGGGGGACTCAAAATCCCTGTCGGGGACGCATTCAATGTGCAACCTGAGGCGGGGAGGGACATTTATACTACCCTCGACATGAATTACCAGGAGCGCACCGAGATCGCATTGCGCCGTAAGCTGCTGGAAATGGATGCAGATTTCGGATCGGTGATCATTATGGAGGTGGCAACGGGCGAGATCAAAGCCATGGCTAACCTCACCAAGCGCGGGCCGGGTAAATATGAAGAGGTTTTCAATTACGCATTGGCAGGCAGCAATGATCCCGGTTCTACATTCAAGCTCGCTACCATGATGGCATTGCTGGAAGAAACCCATATGGATCCTGACAAGGAGATCGTCAACACGGGCAATGGTGCTATGCGGTTCCGTAACCATGTTATCCGGGATGCCCACCGGGGCGGCTTTGGGACCATTACCGCCTCGCAGGTTCTTGAAAAGTCATCCAACATCGGCATCGTGCAACTTATGCAGCGCTATTTCGCCAACAAGCCGGACAAATATCTAAGTTACCTCAAACAATTCCACCTGAACCAGCCTACCGGCATTCATATGAAGGGGGAAAAGCCGCCATTGATCCGCGACCGCAAATCGAAACAATGGAGCAGCTATTCCATGTATTTTATGGCCCACGGCTATGAAATGCAGATGACGCCCCTCCAAACACTGGCTTTTTACAATGCCGTGGCTAACAATGGTTACTGGGTACGACCGATGATCGTGCGCGAAATCCGTAATGCGGAAGAAATTGAAGATAAAATCCCGCCTTATGTGGAAGAAAAGCCAATCGCCTCCCCTGAAACAATCCAGAAGGTGAAGAAAATGCTGGAAGGTGTGGTAAATGCTGGTCTGGCGAAGCATATTAAGAGTGATTTGTACCAGATTGCGGGGAAAACCGGTACGGCCCGGAAGCTGATCAACGGCGTTTACACCGAGGGTAGAAACTATACTTCGTTTGCTGGGTATTTCCCGGCTGAGAAGCCCAAATACAGTTGCATTGTCATTATCGACAACCCAAAAAGTACCGGTGCCGATTACACCCGCTACGCCGGAAGTGTGGCCGCACCTGTTTTCAAAGAGGTGGCCGACCGCATTTACGCTTACGACGTGGCCATTCAGAAGCCGGTGAAAGATTCCATTCCTGAAAAGTCGGAGGATGTGAAGTGGGCGGGGATCACGAGCGACCTGAATGTGATCAGCAAAACATTGAATATGACGCCTGCCCCCGAAGAAAGCGAATATGCATCGGCGTCCCTGTACAAAAAGGGCAAAACCAAATGGAACCCGCGCGAGATCGACGCCCGCGATGTACCTGACCTGCAAGGTATGTCGATGCGAGATGCCCTGTATTTGATGGAAAACAAGGGTTTCAGGGTAACATTCAAAGGCTCGGGCAAGGTGGTGGAACAATCGATTCCGCCCGGCACCAATAAATCGGGGAGCAAGACAATCCTGCTTACATTACAATAATCCTTCATGGAAAACGAACCAATTTTGAGCAGCCTGCTCGGCGAAGTGAAAGGGGCCGTTATGCATGGCTATGCCGATGTTAAGGTCAAGAATATCATCCTGGATTCCAGAAAAGTACTGCCAGGAAGCCTTTTTGTTGCATTGCGCGGCACGCAGGTCGATGGCCATCAGTTTATAGGGACTGCTACCGAGCTCGGAGCGTCAGCGATTTTGTGCGAAGAGCTGCCCGAAAGCGTTCGGGAAGACATTACTTACATTCAGGTAGAAGATTCCGCAGCGGCCATGGGACAAATTGCCGCCGCATTTTACGGGCATCCTTCTAAAAAAGTGAAGCTTGTCGGAGTGACAGGTACTAATGGTAAAACTTCGGTAGCAACATTCCTGTTCCAGCTTTTCCGTGCATTGGGGTACCGCTGCGGGCTGCTGTCGACGGTCCAGAACCAGATCGAGGACGAAGTAATCCCCTCCACCCACACCACGCCGGATGCCGTCGCGCTGAATGCGTTGCTTTCCCAAATGGCGTCCCGCAATTGCAGCCACGTGTTTATGGAGGTAAGCTCGCATTCCGTAGCCCAGCACCGCATTACGGGCTTGCATTTCGCCGGGGGTATTTTTACCAACATTACCCACGACCACCTCGATTTCCACAAGACTTTCGACAACTATATCAAAGCAAAAAAAGGCTTTTTCGACGCATTACCGAAGTCGGCATTCGCATTGGTGAACATCGACGACCGGCGCGGCAATGTGATGGTGCAGAACACCAAAGCGCGCATTGAAACTTACTCGCTGCAGACGCTGGCTACCTTTAAAGGCAAGATCGTTTCCGACACGCTGGCTGGCATGCATATGGAGATCAACAACCAGGAAGTTTGGTTTCGGGTGATCGGTCGCTTCAATGCCTATAACCTGCTTGCGGTGTATGGCACAGCGGTGCTGCTGGGCGAAAAGGAAGAGGCCGTTCTGACCGAGCTTTCCAACCTGAAAAGCCCTCCCGGCCGCTTCGAGCAATTTCATTCTCCGGACCACATTGTGGGTATCGTCGATTACGCGCACACGCCCGATGCGCTGGAAAACGTACTCGAAACGATCACGCATTTGCGGCAGGGTAACGAGCAGGTGGTAACAGTGGTGGGTTGCGGCGGCAACCGGGATGCGGAAAAGCGCCCGAAAATGGCTGAAATAGCCTGCCGGTACAGCAACCGGGTGATCCTTACGTCCGATAACCCGCGGTTCGAGGATCCGATGGACATTCTCGATCAGATGCGCAAAGGTGTGCCGCCATTGGATTACAAAAAAACCACCGTGATTGAAGACCGCCATGAGGCCATTCTGAAAGCAGGATTGGAAGCGGCCCCGGGCGACATTATCCTCATTGCAGGTAAAGGACATGAAAACTACCAGGATGTGAAAGGCGTAAAACACCATTTCGACGACAAGGAGGTGCTGATGGAGGTGTTCGCAAGGCGGGCCGGCAATTAAAAATCACCATGCTTTTGGCGTAGTCTATTAAAAAAACCAATTTTGCAGCCGTCATCCCAACAAGCTTTTTCATGCTCTATTATCTCTTTGATTATTTAGACAAACAATTTAACATTCCCGGGGCCGGGGTATTCCAGTACATCTCGTTCAGGGCGTTGGGTGCGACGGTTTTATCCCTTTTCATTGCTGCAGCTTACGGGAAGTCTATCATTAATCTGCTCCGGAGAAAGCAAATGGGCGAGTCGATCCGCGACCTGGGGCTGGCCGGCCAAATGGAGAAAGCGGGAACACCTACGATGGGCGGTTTCATTATCCTGGCGTCGCTGCTGATCCCGGTTCTGCTGTTTGCCAAATTGAGCAATGTCTACATTGTGTTGTTGCTGATCACCGCTATCTGGACAGGCGGCATCGGTTTTCTGGATGATTATCTCAAAAAATTCAGGAACAATAAGGACGGTCTGCATGGCCGTTTCAAGATTGTTGGACAGGTGGGGCTCGGATTGATCGTGGGGATCACGCTATCGTTTAATAATAATGTAAAAATCCGGGTGTACGACCAGCCTGTACTTAGTTCCAGCCTGGGGGAAGTGCAGCGCTACCGCGACATTATCCATCCGACCGTCACCACGATCCCCTTCATTAAGAACAACGAATTTGACTACAAGACGCTCCTTTTCGGATGGTTGCCAGAGGAGTACACCTGGGTAATTTACACCATCATCGCGATTTTCATCATCACCGCTATTTCAAATGGAGCCAACATTACGGATGGGATCGACGGCCTGGCGGCCGGTGTTTCGGGTATCATCGCGCTTACCCTGGGTGTGCTGGCGTATTTGTCGGGTAACACCAAGTTCTCGCAGTACCTCAACATTATGTACATCCCCAATTCGGGCGAGCTGGTAATATTCTGTGCGGCATTTATAGGGGCCTGCGTCGGGTTTTTATGGTATAATGCATATCCTGCCCAGGTTTTCATGGGCGATACGGGAAGCTTGATGCTAGGAGGGGTAATCGCCGTGGTGGCGCTTGCTATTCGCAAGGAATGGCTCATTCCGGTTATGTGCGGCATTTTTATTGTAGAAAATGCGTCCGTGATATTACAGGTCAGCTATTTCAAATACACCAAAAAGAAATACGGCGAAGGGCGAAGGATATTCCTGATGTCGCCGCTCCACCACCATTACCAGAAAAAGGGCATCCACGAAGCCAAAATCGTGACGCGCTTCTGGATCGTCGGCATTATTCTCGCGATTTTAACCCTGGCTACTTTGAAACTGCGGTAGTAGGGAAGAAAGAATAATACGGAAGAATGTCAGTCTGAGCGAACTCGAAGACAGTCCGTACGGGATACCGTCGCGCATGCCCTTCGACTCCGCTCAGGGCGACATCCCTCCCTTTTCCCTTTCCAGCCAAAATCCAAAACGCCCCGAATCGTGCGATCCGGGGCGTTTTGTTGGTTTCTAGTCTGATGATGTTAGGGCAATTTATTCTCTCAATTCGAGCAGCATCTCGTCGGTGATCTTGTTTTTTTCCTTGAAATCGGCCACCGTTTCGGTGAACTCGTTTTGCAGGTTTTCCACATTCTGAAGGTTCTTATAAACTCCGTCGTAAATCTCGTTCAATGACTTGTCGAGGTTCTGGACGTTCACGTTCATATTCTCTGTTTCTATCTGACCAATCTTCTTAATCACGGCAGTCTCGCTGTTTTTCAAATCCTCGATTTCGCGAAGGATCTTCTCCATGGTCTTAAACTTTTCGATCTTATCCATAAGTCTTTTTCAAGATTGTTTCAGGAGGAATGTTTAAAATATCATACCAAAGCGGATGTGCCCCGCGGTAAAATGGGGCGCTTGGTTGCTTTTGAAAGCTATGAACAAGAAACGTTTCGCCTGCCAGCTGCTGGCCATATTGCTACTGCCGGCATCGCTTATTTTAGCCCAAATCCCTGAAAAAACAACGGAATGGAAGGGTTTTGAAAAAGTAGAATTCACATTTCAGGACCGAAATGCATGGTATGTGAAGCCCCGTAAGCCCAAAGACGGCAATCCGTGGATATGGCGGGCACATTTCCCCACATGGCACACGGATATGGACAGTATCCTGCTCTCACGCGGGTTCCATGTGGCATATGTGAACACCAATGACATGTTCGCACACCCGAAAGCAATGCAGGTCTGGGATGCGTTTTACGATTACCTCGTAAAAGAGAAGCATTTTGCCCCGAAGGTGGCACTAGAGGGTGTGAGCCGGGGTGGATTGTATGTATATGGCTGGGCCAAACGCAATCCAGACAAAGTGAGCTGCATTTACGCCGAAGCACCCGTTGCAGACCCGAAAAGCTGGCCGGGCGGCAAGGGTAAAGGCAAGGGCTCGCCCAAAGACTGGGAAGCCTGGAAGCAAATTTTCAATCTCACCGAGGAGCAGGCCGCCAACTTCACCGATATTCCCTTGAACGACCTCGCGGGCCTGGCCGCATTTAAAGTGCCTGTTGCGCATGTAATTGGTTTGAAAGACGAACACGTGCCGGCGGCGGAAAATACGGACCTGCTGATCAAAAACTACGTCGCATTAGGTGGTCCTGTGAGCGTGTACCCGATGACACGCGGTGAGCAGGCGATGGAAGGCCACCATTTCCCAATCGAACATCCCGAATTCTTCGCCAATTTCGTGGAGGAGAATAGCGTACCGGTGCGGAAGCCGCTGCTTCACACGCCTTACATTACTTTGAACAAAGGTCTGGGCAATGCATTTGAGAAATTCAGGAATACGAAAAAGGGCACCGTCGCTTTCCTTGGCGGCTCTATCACCCACAATCCCGGCTGGCGCGACAAGACGTCGCAATACCTTCGCGAGCATTTCCCGGATACCGAATTTACATTCATTGCCGCCGGGATTCCGTCGCTCGGCAGCACGCCCCATTCCATGCGTTTCAGCCGCGACGTACTTGCAAAGGGCACACCCGACCTGCTTTTTGTAGAGGCAGCGGTAAATGACCGGGGCAACGGTTTCAGCGAAAAGGCGCAGATCAGGGCATTGGACGGCATTTTAAGACAAATGTACGCCGCTAACCCCAGCGCGAATGTGGTGATGATGGCGTTCGCTGAGCCGAAAAAGAATGACGATTACGCCGCGGGCAGAGAGCCCGTAGAGGTAAACGTGCACGAACGCGTGGCAAAACATTACGGCGCTGTTTACATCAACCTCGCCAGGGAAGTCTACGACCGCATCAAGTCCGGCGAATTCACCTGGAAATACGATTTCAAAGATTTGCATCCATCACCTTACGGTCAGGAAATCTACGCCCAGACCATCAAGGAAATGCTTAAAATGGAATCTCCGGCAACCGGCGTCATCAAACTCCCTGCGCCAATGGACCGATTCAGCTACGACAAAGGCAGCTACCATTCCTTGGAAGAAGCCAAAAATCTCAAAGGCTTCACCCTTGATCCGGATTGGAAACCCAAAGTCAAATTCCAGACCCGCCCGGGTTTTGTAGACGTCCCAATGCTGGTCGCAGAAACCGCCGGTTCTGCATTCGATTTCGAATTCAAAGGCCGCGGTGTGGGTATCGCCATCATATCCGGGCCGGACGCCGGGAAAATCACTTATACGATTGACGGCAAAAACCCGAGAAGCCTGGACACTTACACGCCATGGAGCAATCAGCTGCATTTGCCCTGGTACCTCATGCTGGCCGATGAGTTATCGGCCGGGAAACATAAGTTGCGGTTGACGATTTCGGGGGAGAAGAATGAGAAGAGTGAGGGGAATGCATTGCGGGTTGTGCATTTGCTGGTTAATGAGTAAATAGCGTCGATTTATACCACTTATACACATTCACTATGCCAGAAATCTCCCGCTTCTTCGGAATCATTATTTATATGTATTTCAGAGATCACCTTCCACCGCATTTCCATGCCGAGTACGGAGGTCAGGAAGCGTAATTTTCGATTGAAACCGGCAATGTAATTGTTGGGGATTTACCTAGAAAGCAGATCAGGTTGATCCAGGCTTGGGTGGAACTTTACCGGGATGAATTGGTTTTGAACTACGAAGAGTCCCAGAAGGACAACGGGAGGCTGCGAAAGATCAGGCCGCTACAATAATGAATCCGAGAATCGAAGAAATATTATCCGTAGAACCATTCATCATCAAGTCGCTCTGGACGGATGGGCAGGTTCGGGTTATGGATTTTGGAAAGTTTCTCGCGGAATATAACGGCAATGACAAAAGCCCGTTCGGCAAGATTCTTCAACCTGAGATTTTCATTCAGGCAAAAACAGACGGCAGAACCATTCTTTGGGAAAATATGACCGAGATGGAAGATTACGACGGTAAGCTGATCTCAGCGCCATTAGACTTTTGCCCGGATGTCCTTTTTCAACATTCAACGCCTGCCTAGCGCCCCGTTTGCGTAGTGTAGGTACTCTCAAAAATCTTATCCGCATTACCAGCTTCAAAGCCATCCCGGCGATGTTTTCGCTTAATTTCAGTCGCTGGGAGATTTGTAAACTCCGGTAGCACTTTCCGTTCCGCGAATTCAACATAGGAACCGGAAATGCGCAACTTCTCGCCATTGGCAAATTCCGCATCCAGCATTTCGGCGACGGTCGCGCTTTGCAGCAAGCCGCCGTCCGGGCTTATCTTGATCTTACCGCCCGAGGTGTTCAGTTTGATACCGTGCTTTTCCAGAAAATCGTTGAATTGCGCTACGGTATTGTAGCCTTCGGGCAGGTTGTGGACGCTGATCGTGAAGTGGTTGAGGTAATAGCGGTTGTACATCACCCATGCGGCGTATTCGCTTTCCTTTAATAATGACTGGTAATCGGCGACGGTGGGCGTTCGCCATAGCGGCTGGTGGAGAAATGTATCCACGGCTTCGCCATTGGCGAGGTCGAGGGAATCGACGGGGTCGGTGGCGACCCCGTCGGTATAGCTGCGGATGATGCGTTGGCTTTCTTCGGAAAGGTCGCCTACGCGCAACTCGCTCACGAATATGCGCGGGTCGGTTTCGCGGGGCGGGGAGTACCACCACGCATCGAGCTTTTTACCTTCGAAAAAGTAATGGTCGCGCTTCTCATAGCCATAATGCAGGAAGATTTTCTCGAACGATTGCACGCCCAACTGCGGCACGCCCATTGTCCGGAATGCAATATGGTCGTTTTCGATAGCGTCTTCGCTGGGGACAATGCCGTCGCTCACCATCGCGTCGAGGATAATGCCCACGTCCGGCACGCGCTCCTTATAGCGACGCATTAAGCCGTTGAGTACGATGTCGAGCGTTGCGAGTTTGCTGGCTGACGTTTCCATACTTTCAGAGTTTGATGATTAATGAAGTGAATGTGTCAGCCTGAGCGGAGTCGAAGGCCGTTGCAGTACCGGCCTTCGACCGCCCGGCGGCCCGGTCCGCTCAGGCTGACAAGCATTTTACCCTTTCGACAATTCCGTAGAGCGCACTTGCGCCGCGAAAATGCCGTTTTCAAGCGTTTTGTCTAATCCTCCTGCCTCAAACTGGCGTAATGCGGCTTCCGTAGTCCCACCTTTGGAAGCAACAGCCTTGATCAGGTCGTCGAGCGACTTGTCGGCGGTGTTGATCAGGTGGTAAGAGCCCAGCATGGTCTGCTTCACGAGCAATGCGGCCACCGATTCCTCGAAGCCCATTTGCTTGCCAGCCTCGATCATCGCTTTCACCACATAAAAGAAATAAGCCGGCCCGCTGCCGCTCAATGCGGTTACTGCATTCAGTTGATCTTCGTCTTCCAGAAACACCGAGCGCCCGGTGGCATTGATGAGGTTTTCGATTTTGCGCAGCTGATGAATATCCACTTCCGGCGATGCAGAATAGGCCGTGATGCCCATTCCGAGCATGGCAGGGGTGTTGGGCATGGCGCGGATCACTGGTTTATGGTCAAGCGCATTCTGTATGCCCTCGATCGTTACACCCGCCATGATCGACAGGACAACCTGGGTGGGTTTGATTACTTCTTTAAGGGCGCCAGCCACCGAAAGAAAATCCTGCGGCTTCACCGAAAGGATGATCAGGTCGTATTCACCGATCTGCGGGCCGATCATGCCCGTAATCACGCCGGGCTGGAAACTCGTGAGGCTTTCCATACGGTCGGCGCTTTTTTCAACCAATAAAAAATCCTGGTTTTTGACGAGGTCGAATTTCAGGAAGGCGCGGGCGAAGGCCATACCCATGTTGCCGCAGCCGATGATAGCAATTTTCATTTTGGACTAAACTAATGGTATCGTAAGGATTTTAGCGAATTACGTAACTTTTAAGGAATAATCAGTCCTGGCCCCGGATGTACGCGCTAACGAATGATGAATGAAAACAAAGCGGTATGTTGTTTATAAGACTCGTTAGCTTTGTGGCAAGGTTTGGAACAACCGGACTGAGTTGATGGGTGTAGAGAAAAATAATATTCTGCTTTGACGATTTCCTGCAACTATATATTTTGAAAAATAAGGACAAAGCGTTTGTTTAGAATTTGATACGTCCCTGCTTGCCAAATTATCTAATTTTATTGTAATACTCCTACTATGGCTATAAAAGTTGCTATTTCGCACAAAACAAGATATAAGTTCGACCGGAGTGTTTCTCTTTCACCGCATATTTTCAGGTTACGTCCTGCGCCGCATTCACGGACGCCGATTGAAGGATATTCTTTGAAAATTAAGCCCGAAAATCACTTCATCAACTGGCAGCAGGATCCGTTCGGCAACTACCAGGCCAGGGTGGTTTTTCCCGAAAAAGCCACGGAGCTGAGCATCGACGTGGAGGTGATCGCCAAAATGCAGGTAATCAACCCGTTCGACTTTTTCGTGGAGGATTATGCGGATAAATATCCGTTCGAATACGAGCTTACCCTGGCCAAAGAGCTCGGTCCTTACCTCGAAGCGCGGGAAGCTGGGCCGCTTTTAATGGATTTTATCCGAAATCTGAATATTCAGCAGGATATCAAAACGGTTGATTTCCTGGTGTATCTCAACCAGGAGCTGTATAAGGCTATTAACTACAACATCCGCATGGAAGCGGGCGTGCAGACCTGCGAGCAGACGCTCACGATCAAAAGCGGTTCGTGCCGCGACTCGGCGTGGCTGTTGGTACAGGTCCTGCGGCACCTGGGCATTGCGGCGAGGTTTGTTTCGGGCTACCTGGTGCAGCTTACTTCGGATATCAAATCGCTGGACGGACCTTCGGGCCCGGAGGCGGATTTTACAGACCTCCACGCGTGGACGGAGGCTTATGTGCCCGGGGCGGGATGGATCGGTCTGGACCCTACGTCCGGCCTCTTTGCAAGCGAAGGCCACATTCCGCTTTGCTGTACGCCGGATTATGCCAGCGCGGCGCCGGTTTCGGGTGCGACGGACATTGCCGAAGTGACATTCGAGTTTGACAACAAGGTGTTCCGTATTCACGAAGACCCGCGCGTGACCAAGCCGTATTCCGAGGAGCAATGGGCACAGGTGATGCAAGTTGGGTATGATGTGGAAAAGGATTTACAGGACAACGACGTACGCCTCACTATGGGCGGCGAGCCGACATTCATTTCGATCGATGACTATGAATCCGCTGAATGGAACACGGCAGCCGACGGGCCTTTAAAGCGTCAGCTGGCTTATGATCTTGCATTGAGGCTCAAAAACCGTTTCGCGCACGGCGGATTGCTGCATTTTGGCCAGGGTAAATGGTACCCGGGCGAACTTTTTCCCCGCTGGCAATACGCGCTGTACTGGCGGACTGACGGTGTGCCGATGTGGAAAAACGATGAACTCGTTGCGAAGGAAGGGCAAACGCAATACACTTACGGAGAAGCGGAGATTTTCACCCGCGAATTGACAAGATACCTCGGCATCGATACCAATAACATTACTCCCGCTTATGAGGACCCTATTTACTGGGCCATGGAAGAGGGGAAAGTACCTGTGAATGTGGATCCTCTGAAAGTGAATTTGAAGGATTCAGTTGAGCGTCGTACACTGGCCAAATTGCTTGAAAGAGGCCTGAATAACCCCGCCGGATTCGTCATTCCCGTCAAATGGGAGGAAGATGAAAAGCATTGGACGAGCACCGCCTGGCAGTTCCGCCGCGGTAATTGTTTCCTGATTCCCGGTAATTCGGCGATGGGTTACCGTTTGCCCCTGAAATCACTGCCCGAAATCGCGAGGGAACGTCGTGAACAGCCCGTGGAGCGCAGCCCGTTTGAGGATTTGCCGGCGTTGGCCGATTACCAGCCTGTGGTGCAGGCGCGGTATGGCACCGTAGCTCCTCCTTATGAGCTGCCATTGCATGTGCAGCCGGCCAACGAGGAAGAAGATACGAAAAAACAGAAGCAGGATGAGGCGCAGAATAATCCGCTTTTCGACGTTCCGGTGATCAAAACGGCGATTTGCGTGGAAGAACGTGACGGCATTATCTACATTTTCCTGCCACCGACGGATTACCTGGAGCATTACCTCGACCTGATGGCCTCCATTGAAGCCACTGCCGAAAAACTGAGAATGCCGGTGCGTATCGAAGGTTACCCGGCACCGTCCGATTACCGTGTGCAGAAGCTGATCGTCACACCCGACCCCGGAGTGATCGAGGTGAACATCCATCCCGCTAAGAACTGGCAGGAGCTGGTCGATAACATCAGTGCATTGTATGAAGAGGCATTTTTTTCGC
The DNA here is from genome assembly GCA_001898145.1 of Dyadobacter sp. 50-39. Lineage (GTDB taxonomy): Bacteria > Bacteroidota > Bacteroidia > Cytophagales > Spirosomataceae > Dyadobacter. The sequence goes on along the minus strand of MKSR01000019.1, from coordinate 213,602 downwards.
GGCTGGGTACCGACAAATTTATGGTCGATGGGCGGCATACCGGCACGGGCGGCGGCAACCATGTTACAATAGGAGGTGCCAAACCCGCCGACAGCCCGATATTGCGCCGGCCCGATCTGCTGCGCAGCCTGCTCACTTATTGGCAGCACCACCCGGCACTGAGCTATCTGTTTGCCGGGCCGTTTATCGGTCCTACCAGCCAGGCGCCTCGCATTGATGAAGGCCGCGACGAGCGACTGTATGAGGTGGAAATCGCATTCGAGCAGATCCCGGAGGAAGGCGAGGTGCCATTCTGGATGGTGGACCGCATTTTCCGGAATCTGTTGGTGGATATTACGGGTAACACCCACCGCTCGGAGTTTTGTATGGATAAACTGTATTCGCCCGACTCGTCGAGCGGACGGCTGGGTATCCTTGAATTCCGGGCATTCGATATGCCTCCGCACAAGCATATGAACCTCGTGCAGACGCTCCTCATACGTGCGCTCATCGCGAAGTTTTGGAAAGAACCTTACAAGCACAAACTCATTCGCTGGGGTACCGAACTGCATGATCGGTTCCTGCTGCCGCATTTCGCCTATCTCGATATGGTGGATGTGGTAAATGATTTGAAAGCGGCAGGCTACAATTTCGATATTTCCTGGTTCGACCCGTTCTTCGAGTTCCGCTTTCCGCATTATGGCGGCATTACCGTGGATAATATCCAGCTTGAATTGCGCCTGGGCATCGAGCCGTGGCATGTTTTGGGAGAAGAACTGTCGAATGCAGGCACGGCGAGGTTTGTGGATTCTTCGTTGGAAAGGTTGCAGGTGAAAGTGAGCGGATTTGTGGAAGGAAGGCATATCCTGGTCTGCAATGGCTGCCGGGTACCGCTCCGCAGCGCCGGCATCAAGGGCGAATATGTGTCGGGTATCCGTTACAAGGCCTGGAACCCGCCGTCGGCATTGCACCCCACCATCGGGGCCGATGCGCCGCTGGTTTTCGATATTGTGGATACCTGGAATAACCGTATATTGGGCGGCTGTACCTATTTCGTTTCGCATCCCGGCGGCCGCAGTTTTGATACTTACCCGGTCAATGCTTTCGAGGCCGAATCACGTAAAATCAGCCTGTTCCAGGGTTTCGGGCATACGCCGTCGGCGACCCGCGAGGTGCCGGTGATCGAGAAAACATCCTCCGGAGTTTCGCGGTTTGTAGCCGAAACGAAAAAGGAAATGCGCAGCGACACGCCCATTGAACTGATCAATCCGGAGTATCCCAATACGCTTGATTTACGCAAATTCTGGAAATCGCGATAGATTTGCAGTATAACCCTGATTTTGAATATGCTTACCGAGGCTTCCGTGAACCTGTTACAATCTTATCAAGCCGGCCTGAAATCCTACGACGAGGTGCTGGACATCAACGGGAAATTGAAGCCGCACTGGCAGGCGCTCTTTGCCACCCTGGAAAAACTGGGTATCGAGGAGCTCAAAAACAGGAATGCCGAGATCATCAGCAAGCTGCGTGAGAATGGGGTCACCTATAATGTGTACGGCAGCCCCGACGGTATGAACCGCCCCTGGCAGCTGGACCCGATCCCGTTCCTGATAGAACAAAAGGAATGGAACGGTATTGCCAAAGGTTTGCAGCAGCGGGCGGTGCTGATGGATCTTATTTTGAAGGACTTGTATGGCCCGCGTAACCTGGTCAGGGATGCGGTGATCCCCGCAGAACTGGTTTTTGAAAATACCGGGTTCTTCCGTCCGTGCATTGACATTAAAGTACCCGGCCCAAGGCAGCTTACTTTGTTCGCCGCCGATATGGCCCGCGGACCGGACGGGCAAATGTGGATCGTGGACAACCGTACCCAGGCGCCGTCAGGCTCGGGATACACGCTCGAAAACCGCATTGTGATGAGTAAGCTCCTGCCCGAGCTGGCCGATGGCATGTATGTGAGCAAACTTTCCCCTTTTTTTAACAGCATTCAAAACACCGTGCAGAAGCTGGCCGACAAAAGCCGCGAAGCACCCAATATCGTATACCTCACGCCGGGCCCCGGCAATGAGGCCTATTTCGAGCACGCCTACCTGGCCTCGTACCTGGGCTATACGCTCGCGCAGGGCGACGACCTGCTCGTACGCAACGGCAGCGTGTGGCTGAAATCCATCGATGGTTTGCAAAAAGTGGACGTGATCGTCCGCCGTGTGGATGACGACTGGTGCGACCCGCTCGAACTCCGCGAAGATTCACGGCTTGGCGTGCCGGGACTTTTACAGGCGATCCGCCTGGGAAATGTACAGGTAATGAACCCGCCTGGATCGGGTGTGCTGGAAAACCATGCATTCCTGGCTTTTATGGAGAATATATGCCAGTATTTTCTGGGTGAGAAGCTGGTAATGCCGAACGTCGCCACCTGGTGGTGCGGGCACCAGAAGGAGCTGGCCTACGTGATGGAGCATATTGATGAGCTGATTATCAAGAAAGCGAATCGCAAGTCGAAGTTTGCCTCTATTTACGGGCGCACACTTTCCAATGCGCAAAAGGCGGATCTGAAAGCGATGATCGCCCAGCGGCCGCACGACTTCATTGCCCAGCAGGAGGTTAGCCTATCTACTACGCCCTCCTTGATCAATGGCGCTATCGAACCGCGTTATGCGGCCTTGCGTGCCTTTATGGTGGCCAATGAAAGCGGCTACCACGTAATGCACGGCGGCCTCACGCGCAGCTCGGCGGTCAAAGACCGTTTTGTGATTTCCAATCAGCAAGGCGGGTTTTCAAAGGATACCTGGATCGTTTCCGACAAAACGGAGGAGCCGCAGGAACGCATTGTACTGAACACCCCGGCAGCCGTCAACAAGCATATCTCGCTGCCCAGCCGGAGTGCTGAAAACCTCTTTTGGGTAGGCCGCTACTGCGAGCGGACGATGGCGGTGATCAAGTTTATGACCATCACCATCAATGTGCTCAACCTCGACCGCAATTTCGGAGGATCGGCGAAGCAGGAGCATATCAAGGTGCTTTTGCAATCGCTCACGCACGTTTCGGCCACCTATCCCGGGTTTTTGGATGGGGATGAAAAACTGAATGATCCTTACAAGGAGATCATTGGGCTGATTTCCGACAATAGCCGTCCGGGAACCGTCGCTTCCAATATCGGTTCGTTTCTGAATGCGGTAGGCGCGGTGCGGAACCAGTGGGAGCTGGAAATATGGCGGATCGTGGATTTGATCGATAATGGCTACCACGAGATCCGGAATGCATCGCATATGAACAGTACCAACATCCAGCGCACGCTCGACGGGCTTTTCAACAACATGTTCACATTCCTGGGGGTGATCGCCGAGAGTATGCCGCGGGATAACAGTTATCTGCTGTTGGAAACCGGGAAACTGATTGAAAGGATATTGTCGCGAATCAGTGTGATCCAATCCAATTTCGGGGTAGGCCGCAACGCCGCGGTGGAAAACGAGCTGATCGAGGCGACGTTGATCAACCATCATATGCTGGTGAATTACCGGCAGATCTATAAGTCGCACCTGAGTGTGGAGGCGATGCTGGATATGATTTTGCTGGAAACACGGCTGCCGTATTCGTTGGCCTATATGCTCGACGAGCTGGGCAAAAACCTGGCCGACTTGCCCGCTATTACGCGCGGCGAAAGGCTGAACGAGGCCGAAAAGCTGGCATTGAAAGCTTCCACGCTGGTTAAGCTTTCGAATATCCAGGACCTGACACGCTGCAATGCTGCCGAGGAGCGGGAGGAACTTTTCAACCTCCTTGCAGAAGTGGCCCGGCTTTTGAGCTCGGTATCGATTTACCTGACCAACCAGTATTTCAGCCACACATTGATACACCACTCTTTTGAACCGATGGACTACGATACGGATGAAGTATAAGCTGATCCATAAAACCGAATACAAATATGCGGAGGCAGTGAACAACTATCACAGCCTCGTGTGCCTCACGCCGCGCACACTACCTGACCAGCTTTGCCAGGATTTCAGTATTAAAATTACCCCCGAGCCGGCGGAGATCAGTGAACGCGTCGATTTTTACGGCAATACCACACATTATTTTTCTCTGCATTCACCGCATAAGACGCTGACCGTGCTCACGACAGCCATCGTCGAGCGGCTCACAGAGCAGACCGGTTCGCTTTTCATCCCGTCGTCCGTTACGAGCGGCGAGGCGAGGGAGCGGCTGACTACCGATCGTGCGACGAAGATTGCGGTTTTGGAATATACACTACCCAGCCCGCAAGTGAAATGGGATTCGGAAATACAGGCATTTGCCGCGGATTGCTTTGACGACAAGGCGCCATTGTACGAATGTGTTGCGAAGCTTTGCAAGAAAATTTACACCGAATTCAAGTTCATGCCCGATTTCACGACGGTAAACACGCCCATCAAGGAAGTGTTGGCTGCCAAAAGAGGGGTTTGTCAGGATTTTTCGCATTTGGCCATTGCCTGCATCCGCAGTTTCGGCTTTGCGGCGCGCTATGTGAGCGGTTATCTCGAAACATTACCGCCGCCGGGGAAACCCAAGTTGCAGGGTTCCGATGCGTCGCACGCCTGGATCTCGGTTTTTATCCCCGACTATGGCTGGTGCGATTTCGACCCGACGAACAATGTCGTGCCCGGCGAGCGCCATATCGTTACCGCGTGGGGCCGCGATTACAGCGACGTACCGCCCTTGAAAGGCATCATTTTCAGCTATGGAAAACATACTCTTTCTGTCGAAGTAGATGTGATTCCGCTGTAATGGCGGACTGAGGTGCATTTGCGGTGTTTTTTAACAGAATGGTTCCTGTAAAGAATTTGAGAATTGGCCGGTGTTGCCTAATTTTACCAGATCATTTTGAAATAAGTATACAAAACCTCTTTTAATGTAACCGCGCAGGTCGGTCTGTATCAGTTGAAATGATTTTGCGGTGGTTTCTTCTAAGAATTAATAATTATCAGAATTACGAATGAAAGAAATAGCATTTAGAGATGCCATTCGCGACGCTATGTCGGAAGAGATGCGCCTTGACAAGAGTATTTTTTTGATGGGTGAAGAGGTTGCGGAATATAACGGTGCTTATAAGGCGAGTCAGGGTATGCTCGACGAGTTCGGCCCTGAGCGCGTGATCGATACGCCCATTGCGGAGCTTGGCTTCGCGGGGATAGCGGTGGGCGCTGCCGGAAACGGCCTTCGTCCGATCGTTGAGTTCATGACATTCAACTTCTCGCTGGTGGCGATCGACCAGATCATCAACAGCGCGGCTAAGATTCTTTCGATGTCAGGCGGCCAGTACGGTTGCCCGATCGTGTTCCGCGGCCCGACCGGTAATGCAGGTCAGCTTGGTGCACAGCACTCGCAGAACTTCGAAAACTGGTTTGCCAACACGCCGGGCCTGAAAGTAGTGGTTCCTTCGAACCCTTACGATGCAAAAGGTTTGTTGAAATCTTCTATCCGCGACAACAACCCGGTGATCTTCATGGAGTCGGAGGTGATGTACGGTGATAAAATGGCTGTTCCCGAGGAAGAATACCTTATTCCACTGGGCAAGGCCGATATCAAACGTCAGGGCAAGGACGTTACCATTGTTTCTTTTGGTAAAATGATCCCGCGCGTGGTAATGCCTGCGGTACTTCAATTGGAAAAAGAGGGTATCGATGTAGAAGTGGTGGATTTGCGCACTGTTCGTCCCATCGACTACGCTACGGTGATCGAGTCAGTGAAGAAAACCAATCGCTGTGTGGTAGTGGAAGAAGCCTGGCCACTGGCTGCAATTTCTTCGGAGCTGGCTTACCACATCCAGCGCCATGCATTCGATTACATGGATGCGCCGGTGATCCGCGTGAACAGCCGCGACGTACCTCTTCCATATGCACCCACGCTGATCGAGGAGATCCTGCCGAGCGTGAAGCGCACCGTAGAGGCCGTGAAATCGGTGCTTTACAAATAACTTTCAGAGACTCGTAACAAAGCCAATACCGAACCAGGTTTTGGCTTTGTTGGTTATATCCCCTGATGTCAGTGTTAGTAAGTTTCTCATTTGAAAGTGGTTATTAATTAAATACTATTCCGAAATAGGCAGAATACTAGTACTTTTGTGCTTTGAACGCTCCTTGATCTAGACTAACAAATCAATTCAGATTATGCAAGAAGAACGAACAAGATATTCAGAGGAAGAATTAAAGGAGTTTGAAGAGCTGATCCGTGGGAAGCTGGAAGCGACAAGAAGTGAGCTCGAATACATTAAAACAGGTTTAAGCAAAAAAAACGATAGCGGAACGGACGTAACAGCCGGCGCAGCCAAGCTTGTGGAGGATGGGGCAGATGCCAGTGAGCGCGAAAACTTGAGCCAGTTGGCCGCACGTCTTCAAAAATATTCGGTACAGCTCGAAAACGCGCTGATCCGCATTAAGAACGGTACTTACGGGGTTTGCATCGACACAGGCAAACTGATCCCGAAAGAGCGTTTGCGCATCGTACCGCATACACAGCAGACGATTGAAGCGAAGCTGAGAAGAGCTAGCTAGGATCAATTGAAGACCAATAGAAGAGCGGGTTATTCCAAAAGGAGTAGCCCGCTTTTTTGTTGCGTGAGGGCAGTATCGCCAATGTCAGTCTGAGCGCGGTCGAAGACGGACGATTATCCCCTTGTTATTCAGCTTCGCTGCCCAGTACTTCGCGAAAAACTTCCATTAAGCCCTCCGAGGGTTCCTGCCCTTTGTTTTTGCTTTTGAAATACTCCTGAAACAGTTTTTCCATGCTCAGCGACAAGTCCACTTCGGACGAAGTGTCGGCCACTTCACTTCGTTTGACTTGCGGAATGATCTGAACAATGCCCGAATGCGCGTCCAGGAGCCGCTTTTTGTCGGAGGCTTCCAGGTAATTGTCAGAAATAATGGTGAGTTCAATCAAGTCTTCCTGATGTTCGCCGAGCCATTCGATAGCTTCATCAATGCCATGAAAGCTATTGCGGCGGAGTTTTTTGCCTTTTAACAATTCAACAGGCTTATAGCCGATCAATTTTCCGGTCTCCGCTTCGATGAGGATCACGTATTTGTGCTGGTTGGCTTCCGAAAAACTGTAAGCGAGCGGACTGCTGGAATACACCGCTGGTGCAGGCACCTTATCGACTTGGTGAAACCGGTGCAAATGGCCCAATGCAATGTAATGCACCTGCTTGGGGAAGTTTTCAGTGTAGATGGCCTGGGCACCGCCGATGTGCAGGATCGGGCGCTCGTCGTCGGGCTCTTCGGGCATTTCGCCGCCCTTTTGCATTACGAATAAATGCGTGGCGAGGAGGTTGAAGCCCCGATCATCAAGATATCGATCGGCGAGCATTTGCCAATGTTCCTGTAAATGAATGCGCAATGCTTCTTCCGATTCTTCCACACCGAGGAAGGTTTTCAGGCGCTGCTCGTTTGCATAAGGTGTGTGCAGAATGCGCAGCGGAAATGCAGCATTAGGAAGTTTTATTTCAATAAATCCGGGCGCTGTTTTAACAATCTCCACCTGCCCCTGTGTGCAGAAAGGCTTGACTTCAGTGTTGGGAAAGCCCACAAACAAAATGCCGCAAACCTTCGCAAGCGCGTCCGGCACCTGAATGCGCTCGGGGGAATCGTGGTTGCCGGCGATGGCAATCACCGCCCTGGTGCCGTTGGCGGAAAGGCGGTGCAATGTGCTGTACAAAAGCTCGGTCGCTTCCGACGACGGGTTGAAGTTGTCAAAGAGATCCCCGGCTATGACGATCGCGTCCACAGCCTCGCGCTCCGCTATTTCGCAGATTTCTTCGAGGACGAGGCGCTGCTCGTCGAGGCGGGAAAAGTTATCGAGCTTTTTGCCGATATGCCAGTCGGCGGTGTGCAGTATTTTCATTCGTGTCATTAATTTAGCGAAAATAACAGATCATTTCCGAAGTTTTGAAATACATTAAAACCTCTTTCCGCGGATTTCTCTGGCTACTGGTGAGCGCAATCGCAGCTGCATTCTGGGGCTGCGGAAGTCCGTCGGGCAAGCCTGGGGCAGGTGGCATCGCCATTTCCTTCGACGACCATTTTATCAAAGAATGGTACGAGCTCAGGCCATTGTTCCAGAAATACAACGCCAAAGCGACCTTTTTCATCACTTGCCCCGACAGCCTGAATGCCGAAGAAGCAGCGATGCTGAAACAACTCGAAAAAGAGGGGCACGAAATAGGGTTTCACGGAACGGTACACGCAAAATCCACCGAGCTGATGGCTGCGGGCGGGCCGAAGGGATACATTGAAGCCGAGCTGGAACCCGGCCTGCGGCATATGCATGCGGCTGGTTTTAAACCAACCTCCTACGCGCACCCAGGCGGTAACCACAACGATAGGGTCGATTCTGTGCTTTTGGCAAAGGGTTTCACAACATTGCGCGATGTGGCCATTTCAAGGAGAAAATTCAAAGGTTTCCAGCTGTACGCCTGGCCGCCGCGCTGGATGAATGCGATTTATTATGCATTCGACGGACGACAAAAGGTGGATGCGCTTATGATCGATTATGACGAGGTGACCTCGGAGGAAATCGAAGAAGCGGTTCGGGAAGCGAAAGAAAATGGCACCGCATTGATGGTTTTCGGGCATGAGCCTTTGTACGCAGCGCCCAGCAATGGGAAATATGGCTTTGATGTAAGTTTCCTGGCTGCGATTTTGCGCGAGGCACATGAGCAGCAACTGAAATTCTACACCATGTCCGAGCTTCCGAATATTAAATAGTTAGCGGCCGAACTTGCGGTCCTTGTATGCAAGGAGGGGTTTTTCAATGTAATTAAAAGAAAAAGTGGCCACCGCTACCGAGCCGATAAAGCTCAGGACATACAACACCACCTGGTAACCGGCATCCCGCCAGCCCGGTGCGTACATCTCGAACAGGTTGATGATCAAGACGATCACAGCAACATGGTAAATGTAAAGCCCGTAGGAGATCTTGCCAAGATGGTCCATTACGGGGTGCCCCAAATGTACGATCGTGTTCGGGTTGCAGGATACATTCAGCACAAAAAATGCGAAGAACAGCGCATAAACCTCCAAAAAGCCGAAAAAATGCACGCCTGAAAAGAATAACACGAGCAGGATCACGTAGGCTATGACTTGTACATCTTTCCTGAAAATGAAGTTCAGGAATTTCCATTTGTCATGGTACACCAGCCAGGCGCACAGCCCGCCCAAGGCCATGGTTTGAATGCGGAACTGCCCGAGGAACGTGGTAATCATCGATTCGCGGGTCTCCTGTGATGGGTCGACCATTTCGAGTCCGAAGTAAAGTAATCCGGCTGTGAGCAGCAGGAAGAATATCAGTATAGGAATACGCTTTTTAGGATATTTGATCAGCCAGGGCCATAGATAGTAAAATTGCTCTTCTACCCCGATGGACCACGTTTGCGCGCACCAGTAGGGTAGATCGTATAGAACAAATGCGAAGTTGGGTAATACCAATAGCAGCAATGTGAGCCGTTCGGGCAGGTTTACCGTGAGTTTTTCTTCAATGCCAGGGTAATCGAAAGCCGGGATATGGGGAAAAACGAAGAAGGATAAGCCGATGATCAGAAAGTAAATAGGCCATATGCGGAATACACGCCGGAGGTAGAATTTCTTAGCGTCGACATTGCCGAAACGGCCGCGCTCTTCCAGGAGCAGATAGGTGATGAGAAATCCGCTGAGTACAAAAAATAGCCCTACCCCGAGCCTTCCGGCATGCTGGATGATAGGTACGTCGTAGACATTGGCAATGCCTAATGCATGTTTGGCTTGTTCGAGGTGGTGAAAAACCACCAGCGATGCCGCAATGGCACGGATACCGTTCAGATTCGGGAAATAGCGCTTTTTCTTGTCCACCACCAAGCTTTTTTATTCAAACCAGGCCATCCATTTTCCCTGTACTTTCATAACCTGCTCGATCAGGTCGCGTACGGCGCCGCGGCCGCCATTTTTGGGAGAAATATAATCGGCGATAGCAAGGATTTCGTCGGCGGAATCGGCCGGGCATGCGCCCATGACACTCGTGCGCATGACCTCATAGTCGGGCAGGTCGTCGCCCATGAACACGATTTCGTCTTCGGTAAGCCCGGTCTCAGCGAGGTACTTTTTGAAAACAGGTAATTTGCCATCCGGAGAAGTACCTATAAAGATATCGCTTACGCCGAGGTATTCGAGACGCTTCCGGACGCCTACCTGGCTTTGTGCGGAGATAATCGCCACGCGGTAACCCATTCTGATCGCCCGGTTGATGCCGTAGCCGTCGCGCACGTTGAAAATGCGGGGCTGTTCGCCCGTTTCGAGGGCGATGACGCTGCCGTCGGTCATGACGCCGTCGATATCAAAAATGAAGGTGGTAATGCGCTTGAAACGTTCCGTTAAAGTCGAATCCATGAATAGCCGAATTGTGAATCCTGCAAATATAGTCTAACTTTTTTCGGGACAGCGCGGCTGCTTATTATTTTGAAATGTAGAGGTTGCGGATCTTATCGGTAAGCAGGCGGTAGATTTCGGTGTAGTCCTCGTTGGTTTCCTGCAAGTATTCCAGGTGCCGGGCCGTCGTTTTCCAGTCGCCCCGCCGGGCGGGACCGGTTTGCCCGATCGACGGATCATCAGACTCCAGTGCCTTGTAAACGGTCGTCTGGATGAGGGGTTTCAGGAGATCGAATCTGAGCTGTTCGCGTTCGAGCAGGTCGTGGGAGATGGTGAACATGTAATTGGTAAAATTGCTCGCAAAAACCGCCGCCACGTGCAAAATGAAGCGCTCGTCGGAATCCATCCGGGTTACATTATCGCTTACGCTGGACGCGAGCTGCATGAGTTTGCCTTCAATCAGCTCATTGCGTGATTCAATGCAGAAGGGTAATTCGCTGTAATCCATCTCGACGCCCTTGGTGAATGTCTGCAACGGATAGAACACGCCCGTGTGGACATATACGTCGCTGTAAATTTCCACAAGTTTCTGAAATTCAGCCAGCGAGCGTGTACCCGAGGTATGTACTAGGATCACGCCTTCCGGCAGCACCACCCGTTCGATAATGCTCTCAATGGCGTCATCCGTGACGGCTATCACGATCACTTCGGCTTCACTGTCGGAGAAGTTGAGGTCGGGCTGGATGTTGGTATCGTACAATGAAGAGGCGAGCTGGCGCGCTTTCTGCGTGTCGCGGCTGTACACTTCGCAAATCCAATGCCCCGCATCCTCAAACGCCTGCGCCAGATGCCAGGCCACATTGCCAGCGCCAATGAAGGAGATTTTCATGTCAAATAATTAAAACCTCCAACAAGATATTGGGAGAAAGGCAACTTCCCAAATCAATGCACCACCGGCGCTACTTGCTCCGGCGTGGTAATGCCGCCGGGGAGCTCCATGATCCGCATGTTCCGGAAATGGATCTCGGCGCCTTCGGCTTCCAGGCATATAAAACCTTTTTTGCGCTCCGAGGCCCGCAGGCCGTTGACAAATTTGCCGTTGACGGAGAGCTTTACGGTGCCGTCCACGGCTACTACCACATATTTGTTCCACTCACCTTTGCCTTTGCAGCGTTTTTCGAGGGATTTGCTGCGAATGCCGCGCGGGTTATCGGGGATGGCGGTCATGCCCATGGTCGGAAAGAGTTCGCCATGCACATAATCGTCGGTGGCGTTGTGCTGGCGGGCATAATCAAGTTCGAGCATTTGCACTTCGATGGCCTTCGTGAGCGGGTCGTGTTCCTGCGGGGTACCTTCGCTCCATATGAATATGCCCGAATTCCCGCCGGCTTCCATATGCTTCCATTCCACTTCCAGAATGAAGTTTTCATATTGCCTGTCGGATCGCATCACGCCTATGGGTTTGCCCGAGCAAATGAGTGTGCCGTTTTTGACCTTCCAGGTTTCTTTCGAAGTATTTACATCGACCCAGCCGTCCAGGTTTTTGCCGTTAAAAAGCGGAACGAATGCCGGATGGTCACCGCTTTGGGCGTGAAGTAGACCGTTGGATAATGCAAACAGAAGTAATGTAACCACCTGCCAACGCACAAGTGGTAATTTGTTGAGGGTAACCGTTATTATTGTAAAGTTCATCATCTAACTACGGGTTCAGCAATGAAAATTTTAAAAGGATTGATTACCGTTTTATTACTGAATGCCACGTTCACACACGCTCAATATACTTCGCCGATTGCCGGGGGTGTGGACGTTGGTGTCGGCCTGGGAAGCAACTCCTGGGCGCCTTCCATTACGTATCACGAGGAAATTGGCTCCCAGAAACTCCCGTGGCTCCGGTTGGGAGTCGGGTTGAGGGCCTGGGGCTATTATGCGGGCAGGACCAACCTGTACACGAAGCGCATGGCGGGGATCGAGGATTACCTGGAATACCGGAATGTGTCCGTCAATGGGGTAAGCTTTCTGGCAGGCGTCAATATCAGTTTCTGGAAGCTCGACTTCGGGGTTAACACCGACCTGCTGGGCATTACCTATGGCACCAGGCGACATGGGTTCTACGAAAAAGATACCCCGGCGACCGGGACAGGCGGGCCGAATTACAACCAATGGCTAGCCAGCAAACCTACCCTGCTCAATGCGCTGCCCCTTGCACTTCGGAAAAACACCGGGCAGTCGGAAGCATTCGTGCGTTTCAAGGCCGGCCGCAAACTGGGCGTCAAGCTGGGTTACACGTACGGGCGGGTTACTTACACGACCAAAAAGGTGGATGGTTTTAATGTTTACCTCGATAACAGCCAGCGACATGTGTCCAGGGTTTACGGCCTTCCGTATGCTGCATTGGCCTTTGCAGTAGGGAATTGACAAATGAATTTCACAAACATACTTGTAATTCAATTTGTTAAACTCTATATTTGCACTCCCATTTTGCGATGGACTGTCTTGTTACAGTGTAAATAATTGAAAATCAATTTAATTTTTTTGTTAATCGTGGATACGTTAAGCTACAAAACCATCTCGGCGAACAAAAACACAGTAAACAAGGAGTGGATTGTTGTGGATGCTGAGAATGCAGTTCTTGGTCGTTTGGCCAGCGAAGTTGCTAAAATCATCAGAGGCAAACACAAAGCAAGCTACACTCCTCATGTGGATTGTGGAGATAACGTAATTGTTATCAACGCCGATAAGATCAAGTTGACAGGTAAGAAAATGACGGACAAGGTTTATGTTCGCCACACCGGTTACCCAGGAGGTCAACGTTTTCAGACTCCTCGCGAGTTGCTCGAAAAACACCCTGAGCGTGTGATCGAGAAAGCCGTAAAAGGCATGCTTCCAAAGAACCGTTTGGGACGTCGTTTATTTACAAACCTGTTTGTTTACGCTGATGCAGAACACCCGCACAGCGCACAGCAACCAAAGCAAATCCAATTGTAATTCATGGAAGTGATCAACACAATAGGTAGAAGAAAAACAGCCGTTGCTCGTATTTACCTGACACCTGGTAAAGGCGATATCAAAGTTAACGGTCGTGATTACAAAGAATATTTCCCGTTTGAAGTACACCAGATCGTTCTGCAACAACCGTTCGCGACAATCTCAGGTGGAAATGGTTACGATATCAAAGTAAACGTAAGAGGCGGTGGAATCTCAGGTCAGGCGGAAGCGATCCGTATGGCGGTTTCACGTGCACTGGTTCAATACAACGGCGAATTCCGCGGCGCATTGAAAAAAGAAGGATTCCTTACCCGTGACCCACGTATGGTTGAGCGTAAGAAATACGGACGCGCCAAGGCACGCAGAAGGTTCCAGTTCTCGAAACGTTAATATTTCGTCCAGACAGTGCTTATCGTGCCCGATGCATTGTGCTGCGTAATTTCAAAATCATTTTTAATCAAATTTGGCAATGGCACAAATAGAGTATAAAGAACTATTGGATGCAGGTGTCCACTTTGGTCACCTTACCCGCAAGTGGGATCCACGGATGGCTCCGTATATCTTCATGGAGAAGAACGGGATCCACATCATTGACCTGAACAAAACTTTGAGCTGCCTCAACGACGCGGAAGCTGCGTTGAAACAGATCGTTCGTTCAGGACGTAAGATCATGTTTGTTGCTACCAAAAAACAAGCACAGGAAATCGTAACGGAAGAGGCGAAACGCCTTAAAATGCCTTACGTAACTGACCGCTGGTTGGGTGGTATGCTGACAAACTTCGGTACGATTCGCAAGTCTTTGAAAAAAATGCAGACTCTTGAGAAGATGCTCAAAGACGAATCCACGGTTAGCAATATTGCGAAAAGAGAACGCCTGATGCTTACACGTGAAAAGGATAAACTGGAAAGAGTACTAGGTGGTGTAGCGGACCTTACTCGCCTTCCAGCAGCACTTTTCATCGTTGATGTAAAACGCGAGCACATTGCGGTAGCAGAAGCAAAAAGATTGAACATCCCTATCTTTGCGATCTGCGATACCAACTCAAACCCTGAACTGGTTGACTTCCCTATCCCATCCAACGACGATGCTTACAAAGCAATCTCGTTGATCACTTTGGCGATCGGTAAGGCTATCGAAGAAGGTTTGATGGAACGCAAACAAGATAAAGACGATCAGCGCCTTGTTGAGGAAGAAGAAGCAAAACGCGCAGCGGACAAAGGTGAAGAGGCAGCAGCCCCACGCGCCGAAGTTGCGGCAGAAGCAGAAGTAGCTGAATCCGACGAAGAGTAAAAAAGGGCAATATGGCTTGTTTTAAACTAACCCGCCATAGTTGACATATCCGGTAGCCCATAGCCTCTTGCTATGGGCTACATTTTTTTAAAACATTAATACCAAATATTTATCACGATCATGGCAATTACCGCACAAGATGTAAACAAACTCCGCCAGATGACCGGCGCGGGCATGATGGATTGTAAAAAGGCCCTGCAGGAAGCAGATGGCGATTTCGACAAAGCCGTTGATATTCTCCGTAAACAAGGACAAAAAGTTGCTGCAAAACGTGCTGACAACGCTGTGTCAGAAGGAACCGTGCTGATCAACATCAGCGCCGACGGTACCAATGGTAAACTCGTTGCACTGGCTTGCGAAACGGAGCCCGTATCCAACGTGGAAGATTTCAAAAACCTTGCGCAGTCGATCCTCGACAAAGCAGTAGCGGATAACATCACCGACAAAGATGCCCTTCTGGCAGCCACTTTGGCTGACGGCCGTCCGGTATCCGAGCATATGGTGGAATTGACAGGTAAACTGGGTGAGAAGCTCGAAATCAGCGCTTACGAAAACATTTCGGCTGATCAGGTAGTACCTTACATCCACTCAAACGGTAAATTGGGCGTGTTGGTGGCATTCACCGGCGTGAACGGATCGGATGTTGCGGAGCTTGGAAAAGACGTAGCTATGCAGATCGCGGCCATGAAGCCTATCGCGGTGGACAAAGACGGCGTTGACGCTGCTACCATCGAGCGTGAGATTGAAGTAGGTAAAGAGCAGGCTCGCGCAGAAGGCAAGCCTGAGGCCATGCTGGAAAAAATCGCGCAGGGTAAATTGCAGAAGTTCTACAAAGACAGCACCCTGTTGAACCAGGAGTTCGTGAAGGATTCTTCATTGACAATCCGTCAGCTGCTTGAGAAAACAGGCAAGGAACTGACTGTATCTACGTTCAAACGTGTAGCGATCGGCGGATAAGCCTTTTAGCACAAAATATATTGACAACGCCTGGTATCTAATTTGTATACCAGGCGTTGTTTTTTCATATTTACAGAAAGTTAAATGCAATTTAATTTTCAGCACACGCTATCGGCGGCATTTCATCAGGCAGAATGGTTGATTTACGGAGCAATTCCTGTTCGGAGCATAATTCGACAGATGAAGAATTAGTTACACTGTTCCTCGAATCGAGGGACAATCGTCATTTCCAGCAGCTTTATGAGCGCTATGCCGTGAAGGTTTACCAGAGATGCCTCGCCCTCACCCGCGATGCCAACCGCGCCGAAGACATCATGCACGATGTCTTTCTCAAACTGATCCATAAAATGGGCTCGTTCAAGACGGGTGCCAAATTCTCTACCTGGCTTTATACCATCACCCACAACCATTGCATGGACCTCGCGCGTGTAAGCAAACGCAAGGTGGTCCTGGTCCATCAAGAGTATACGCCCGAGTGTGCGGGAAAAGAAGAACTGTGCTTTCAAGGGTTTTTTGAAGAGGAAATCAACGTGCTGATGCTCCGGGAAGCGCTCGATCTGCTGGCGCTGGAAGACAAGGCGATGATATACCTCCGTTACCTCGACGACCGCAGTATCCGCGACATTGCAAACCTCTTCCGGACAACCGAAAGCGCGGTTAAAATGCGGCTGATGCGGTCGCGCAGGAAGCTCCGCAAGTGGTACCGTCAACTTTCAGAAGGCGGTAATTTCTTTTGAAAGCGTCAGAAATTGCTTTACTTTGACCGTAAACCTCCTCATTTGTTAGTCTTAAAAGATCAAAATTTAATGAGTATGGTCCCACAAAACACAATGGCAATGAATCTACAACTTCAACGTAACTCTTTTATTGCTTTAACTTTACTACTTGCACTTCTGACATTCCCGGCCGTTTCCCAAAATAAAGTTGACCTTTCCAATTCGATTAATGCAGGCCGGTTGCAAACCGGGAAGGACACAGCCTGGCACAAGATCGAATTCGGAGCTAATCTCAACCAGGGATCGTTCAGCTCGAACTGGACGGGAGGCGGCGTGAATTCCATCGCCCTGGGCCTTTTCCTGAATGCCCTGAATGAAAAGAAGGTGGGGAAGAATTCCTGGCGAAACGACTTTCAGGGGCAGTATGGTATCGTGCGCAATAAAGGCCAGCAGAGCCGCAAGAATGTCGACCGGCTATTCTTCGATACCAAGTACAACCGCGAACTGAGGGCCAAATGGAGCCTTTTTGCGAATGTGAACTTCCTCTCGCAGTTCGGCAACGGCTACGAATACAATACCAACCCTGACTCCCTCAATTTCAAAAAGAAAGTATCCGGCATTCTGGCCCCCGCTTACCTCACCGAGGCGATCGGTATCGAATACCGCCCCGTGCCCTACTTTTTTATCGACCTCGCGCCCGGTGCATTGCGGCAGACGATCGTAATCGACAAGGATTTATACGTCAACACACCCGACCAGAAGAATTACGGTGTGCCTATCGGTAAGCGGGTGCGCACCGAAGCCGCATTGATCCAGCTCGTAGCCAATTTCGATAAGGATATCGCGAAGGACGTGAACCTGAAATTCCGGTACCTGCTGTTTTCAAGCTTTAAACACCCATTGAATATAGATAACCGTCTCGACGCCCAGCTGACCGCGAAGATCAACAAATATGTCAATGTCAATCTCGGCGCCATTATGGTTTACGACGAAGACCAGAGCAACAAGGTCCAGTTCGCTCAGGCCCTCAGCATAGGCTTTTTATTTGCTTTCTAATCCATTCAACTAACCTCGTCTTGTTATGCTTCAGGAATTCAAAACTTTTATCGCGAAGGGCAATGTGCTTGACCTCGCTGTCGGTGTCGTGATCGGTGCGGCATTCGGGAAAATCACTACTTCGCTGGTGGAGGACATTATCAACCCGATCCTCGGCCTCATTATCGGCGGTGTAGATTTCACGCAGCTTAAAATCGTATTGAAGGAGGCGGTCGGCGATACGCCGGAGGTGGCTATCAAATATGGTAACTTCATCCAGACGCTGATCCAGTTCCTGATCATCGCGTGGGTCATATTCCTGATCGTAAAAGTGGCAAACAGGTTAAGATTGTCGGAGTCGATGAAGAAGGAGTAGAACTAATTGATCGTCGATAAATAGTACAAGAGAGGCATATTTCCTGTGCCTCTTTTTTTATCCGTGTTATTGGGAAGGCATTAAAAGAAGTTTTCGGCAAAAGATTTACCTTCGTGGTGATTGCAGATTGTTCAACGTTTTAATTCGATTCTTGTGCAAAGAAAGGTGACGATTCTGGGTGGCGGAGAAAGCGGCGCCGGCGCTGCGATTCTTGCGAAATCCAAAGGTTTTGAAGTTTTTTTATCGGATAAGGGCCAGTTGCATCAGAAGTACGCAGACATCCTGAACAGTGAAAATATTCCATTCGAACAGGGGCGGCATTCCGAGGAGCGCATTCTCGGCAGCGATCTGATCGTGAAAAGTCCGGGTATCCCCGATAAGGCACCCCTGATCGTCGCATTGAAAGAAGAGGGTGTCCCGGTGATCTCGGAAATAGAATTCGCCTCGCGCTATACCGACGCGAAGCTGATCGCCATCACCGGAAGCAACGGCAAAACTACCACCACGCTGCTCACTTACCATTTGCTGAAAACCGCCGGACTGAATGTAGGGCTGGCCGGCAATATCGGGGATAGTTTCGCCTGGGCCGTTGCGGAAAAACATTTCGATTATTATGTATTGGAAATCAGCAGCTTTCAGCTCGATAATATCGTCGGTTTCCATCCTTATATTTCTCTCCTCCTGAATATCACTCCCGATCACCTCGATCGTTATGGGTATGATTTTCAGAACTATGTGAATTCGAAATTCAACATTATCAGCAATCAGACAGCGGCGGATTACTTCATTTATTATAAAGAAAGTGAGGTGATTCAAAAGGAGCTCGAAAAGAGGCATCCGGTGGTTGGTAAGGTCGAGATTTCACTGGCAAATGCATTGGAATCGGGCTCGTACCTTGAAAGCGGCCGGTTGGTTTCCCATATCAATGGCCGTGCATTCGAGCAGGAATTCGGAGAATTACCGATCAAAGGGCCTCACAATGCGATCAACGCCCTGGCGGCGATTTCGGTGGCGCAGCTGCTCGGCATTGACTCGGAGAAAATCAGTGAGGGTTTGAAATCGTTCACCAATGCTCCCCACCGTTTGGAACAGGTGGAAGTTATCGGCGGCGTAACCTATATCAATGATTCCAAGGCTACCAATGTGGATTCGGTGTATTACGCATTGGGCAGCTTCGACCAGCCGGTGATCCTCATTGCCGGTGGTGTGGATAAAGGCAATGATTATGCACAAATAGAAGGGCTCGTGAAGGATAAAGTGAAAGGGCTGATCGTGCTGGGGAAAGACCCGGCGAAGCTTGAAACGTATTTTTCCGGCAAAGTTCCGCAAATATATTCAACCGAGGACGTTCAGGACGCCGTCAACAAAGGACGGGAATGGGGCGTGCCGGGGGATATCGTCCTGCTTTCACCTGCCTGCGCGAGTTTTGATTTGTTCAAAAACTATGAAGACCGGGGTGACCAATTCAAAGCTGCCGTCAGAAACCTCGTTCAATGACCATTCCTGACAACCACTGACTATACCTGACAATCAATTCATCAGCCGCCAAACGATATGGATTTCCTGAACAAGACAAGGGAGGATACCCAGGCATGGTTTAGCAAAAACCTTAAAGGCGACCCCTGGATTTGGGGGATATGCATCATAATGCTCATGTGGAGCATTGTGGTGGTGTACAGCGCTTCTGTGAAGGACGCTTACAGCCAAATGGACGGGAACACCGAATATTACCTCTACAAGCACGCATTGCTATGCGTGCTGTCGCTCATGGTAATGTATTTCGTGCACCGCGTGCCCTATATCAAATTTGTATACGTGACCCGGCTCGCCGTCTGGAGTTCCATCCTGCTTTTGATATTCACGATGTTTTTCGGGACGTCGGTGAATGATGCGGCACGGTGGATCGAGATTCCCGTGCTAGGGCAGCGGTTCCAGCCCTCGGAATGGGCTAAGGTAGCGTTGGTGGCGCATTTATCGCTGATCCTGGCGAGGCATATCAAGGGAGGCTGGAATACCCGGGAGCTCTTCATGGAGCCGCTGGCACTTGTGGGCGTTGTGTGCGGCTTGATTTTCGTGAGCAATGTATCTACGGCCGTTATGCTGGCGGGTATTTGCTTCTTGCTCATGTTCGTAGGCAAAGTGCCCCTGCATTACCTTGCATTTACAGCGCTGGGCCTGGTTTTCTTCGCTACGATCGCCATTCTGTTGAACTCCACCCAAAGATCCGGAACGGCGCAAAGCCGCATTTCCACTTTCTTTGACAAAGACGTGGTCGTGTACCAATCCCAGCAATCCTACATGGCCATGGCCCGCGGCGGATTGTATGGCGAGGGCGTTTCCAAAAGCCGCCAGCGCCGCTTCCTTCCCGAACCGCAGAAAGACTTCATTTTCGCAGTGGCCGTGGAAGAGTACGGCACATTGGGCGGAACGGCATTGATTATCCTTTACCTGATCCTGCTATATCGCGGCCTGAAAGCCATAGAAGCGACAAAGCGGCCTTTCGGCGGACTGCTTTCGGCCGGGCTTACATTCATCGTGGTGAGCCAGGCTTTTTCGGCCATGGCCGTGACGGTGGGGCTGGTGCCGGTCACCGGGCAGACCCTGCCGTTTTTTAGCCAGGGGGGGACGTCGCTGCTCTTTACGGGCATTGCAATGGGCATGATCCTGAGCGTAAGCAGGGGGGAGATCGTGGAGGAAAAACGCATTTAACATGACAAAAAGAATCATTATCAGCGGAGGAGGTACCGGCGGGCATATTTACCCGGCCATAGCCATTGCCCATGCATTGCAGCAGAAGGAGCCGGATACGGAGATCCTTTTTGTGGGTGCTTTGGGTAAGATGGAGATGGAGAAGGTGCCGCGCGCCGGATATAAAATTGTGGGACTACCCATTGCGGGCATCAAAAGGAGCCTTTCACTGGAAAACCTCGCACTCCCGTTTAAAATGTTCCGCAGCCTCATGAAGGCGAAGGACGTGATCCGCGAATTCAGGCCGGATGTGGCAGTAGGCGTCGGCGGTTTTGCCAGCGGGCCTCTGCTGATGATGGCTTCTATGGCGGGGATCCCGACATTAATCCAGGAGCAAAACTCCTATGCCGGCATTACCAACAAGTTTCTCGCCAAAAGAGCTTCTAGGATATGCGTTGCCTACCCTGGTATGGAAGCATTTTTTCCTAAAGAGAAAATCACCCTGCTCGGTAACCCCGTCCGAAGCGATATTACCTATGTGCATTTGAAACGGCATGCGGCGCTGGAACATTTTGAGCTGAATGAGGGCTTAAAAACGCTGTTCGTGATGGGCGGAAGCCTTGGCGCTCGCTCCATCAACGAAAGCATCACCGAAGGGCTGGGCAGGTTGGTGGAGGCAGGGTATCAGGTATTATGGCAAACGGGCAAGAACGATATCGATAAAGCCAAAGCTGCCATTGAGAAGCTCGGGACCGATCGGGTAAAGGCCTTCGACTTTATATACACCATGGATCTCGCCTACGCGGTAGCGGACGTGGTGGTGTCACGCGCGGGGGCCTTGTCGGTATCGGAGCTGTGTCTTGCCGCCAAGCCGGCCATTTTGGTACCGTTCCCCTATGCATCGGAAGATCATCAGACGAAGAATGCGATGAATCTTGTCGATAGCAATGCGGCCATTCTGGTGAAGGACGCGGAGGCGCGGGAGAAACTGGTGGATCAGGCTCTGGCTCTGCTCGACGACGTGATCCGCCAGCGCGAGCTGCAAACGAACATCAACAAGCTGGCCAGGCCCAGCGCGGCCGACGATATTGCCGCGGAAGTTTTTAATTTGATACAATAACCCCAAGACCTGAATATGATGTCATCTTCTGTGACAAACTGGAAATATATCTATTTTGTAGGAATAGGCGGGATCGGAATGAGTGCGCTGGCCCGCTGGTTTAAAGCCAATGGTTTTGAAGTGGCCGGTTACGACAAAACCATGACTCCCCTCGTTGGCAAGCTTGTGGAAGAAGGCATTCCAGTGACGCTCGAAGATGAAATTTCGACCATTCCGGCTGTATTTACTGCCGATCCGCAGCAAACCCTCGTCATTTACACACCGGCTGTTCCGGTGCAGCACAAGCAAATGCTGTACTTCCGGGATGAGAATTTCCTGATCCTGAAACGCTCACAGGTTTTAGGCATTTTAACCAAAAACCTGCGGACGATCGGCGTAGCGGGTACGCATGGGAAAACAACGACCTCTTCACTGGTTGCGCACATCCTGCGCTACGCGCACGTGAACAGCACGGCGTTTTTGGGGGGTATTACCCAAAATTACGGTACCAACCTGCTCCTGAACGAGCCGACAGATAAGCTGGAAGAGGTTTTCTGCGTAGTGGAAGCCGACGAGTTCGACCGCTCGTTCCTGACATTATTCCCGGAAATCGCGATCGTCACTTCCACAGACGCCGACCATCTCGATATTTACGGCAAGCATGAGGCTGTACTGGAATCATTCCGCGATTATGTGAGCCAGATTGATGAGAACGGTGCATTGTTTATGCGGGAAGGGCTTGAAATCGCGGATAGCAGCAAGGCAAAAGTATTTACCTATTCCCTGAACAGCGGTCCGTACCATTCGGAGAATATCCGCATTGAAAACGCCCGCTTCGTGTTCGACCTGGTCTATCCCGGTGGGACGATCGACAGCATTGCGATGAAAATTCCCGGTTATCATAACATCGAAAACTCCATTGCGGCGAGCGCCGTAGCATTATATATCGGTGTAGAGCCTGCAAAAATCAAGGAGGCGCTGGAAAGTTACGGTGGTGTAAAACGCCGTTTTGAATACCAGGTAGAGGAAGAAGGTAATGTGTATATCGACGATTACGCGCACCATCCGACCGAAATAGAGGCATTTCTGTCATCCGTGAAAGGTCTGTACCCGGGCCGGCATGTGACGGCAATCTTTCAACCGCACCTTTTTACCCGTACGCGCGACTTCGCGGATGGTTTTGCAGAAAGTTTGTCGTTAGCTGACCGTCTTTTGCTGCTCGACATTTACCCTGCCCGCGAGCTGCCGATCGATGGCGTCGATTCGCAGATGATCCTGGACAAAGTGACCTCGGCCGATAAACAACTGGTTGCAAAAGAAGAAGTTTTACAACTTTTAAAGGAATTAAATACGGATATTGTGGTCACGATCGGAGCCGGGGATATTGATACTTTGGTAGGCCCGATCCGCGATTTGCTGCAAAATCCAGTTACGAATAATTAGTCAAAGCATTTTTAATATTACTAAGATGTTACGTAAATTTGACTATTCATGGCTTTTGTTGAAACGTAGTTTGTGGCTCATTTTGCCAATTGCCGGCATTGGTATGGCAGAAAGCAAGCTGGGTCAACAGCGTTGTACAAATCTCGTAATATCGATCCAGGGGGATTCAGGTACAAGATTCCTGAACCAAATGGATGTGCAGATGCTGCTTACGGAAAACGGGGGGGATCCGCTGATCGGGAGCAGGCTCAGTGATGTGGCCTTGCACGATCTGGAAAACCGCGTGAGCCGTAACAAGCTGATCAAGAAATGTCAGGTTTTTCGTGACCTCAGGGGCAATATAGTAGTCGAAGTAGAGCAGGAGAAACCGCTTGCTCGCTGGATTAACACTTCGGATAATGGGGAAATGCGGAACACATCGGGATACTATATCAACCACGAGGGCGTTTTTTTTCCTCTATCAGAAAGTTATTCAGCAAGAACGTTACTGGTTTCAGGGGCGTATTTCCAGAACCCTCAAAAGCTGAGGTCCGAGAAGGGCGCTCAGGTTTTGGAGTTATTGCGCTTTCTGAATACCGACCCCTTCTGGAAGGCACAGGTTACGCAGGTGAATGTGGATAAAGATGGTGAGATTGACCTTACGACATTGCTCGGCGACCAACGCGTAGAGCTGGGGATGGCGGAAGGTTTCGGGTCCAAATTCGACAAGCTGCGCATCTTTTACGACAAGGTGCTAAGCAAGGATTGGGGCCGTTATAAAAGAATTAGTGTTAAGTTTCAAGATCAAATAGTTTGTGAATAATAATTCACCATCAGCATGGCACACGATAAGATTGTAGTTGGGGTAGATATTGGAAGTACAAAAATAACTGTAGTGGCAGCGCAAGGCTCAGCCACGCGGCGCAACAATATCGAGATTCTGGGCTTCAGCGAAGTCCCTGTGCCGTCAGGAGCAGTAGTAAACGGCTCCGTTGAAAACATTAAACAGGTTGGCAGCGCGATCAGGGAGGCACTGGCGGAAGCCGGTTCAAGATCGGATCTCGATATTGGAATAGTCAATGTAAGCTTCGGCGGTACGCATGTAAAAGTGAGTTCGCAGAGCGACGGCGTGATCAGGCCTTCGGCGTCTTCGGGTGAGGAAGTGACGCAGCGTGACGTCGACCAGCTGGTCGACGATATGTACCGCGCGAAAATCGAGCCGAACTTCGATGTGCTGCATGTATTGCCGATGGATTTTACGGTGGATAACTCCACAGGTGTGCGGGAGCCGGTAGGCCGCACGGGCATTAAGCTGGGAGGTAACTTCCTGGTGGTCTCTGCCAACAGCCAGTCGGTACTGCGTACAAAGAAGAGCCTTGCGGAGGCAGATCAGGCTTTGAAATGCGACAAGCTGGTACTGGCGCCCCTGGCGACCAGCCTCGCCGTGCTTACCGACAATGAAATCAAAGCCGGCATCGCGATGGTCGATATCGGCGACCATACCACCGACGTAGTCATTTACCACGACCGCATTGTACGCCATATCGCTTCATTCCCAATCGGCGGACGGCACATTACGTCCGATCTGGAAGTGGGATGCGGTATCCAGTTTGAAAATGCGGAGCATTTGAAAAAAGAATACGGTGTAGCCGTTTCGGCAGACGTTCCGTTGAATGTCGAAATCCTGATCAACTACCTGGCAGGCCGTCAGCCGAAACCGGTTTTGAAAAAGAATGTCGCATTGATCATCGAGGAGCGTTTGAAAGAAATCGCGGCGATGGTGTATGCGGAGATCATCAAGTCGGGCTATGCCGACAGGCTCATTGGCGGGCTTGTGCTAACGGGCGGCTCGGCCAATATTCCGGAGATAGAGGCTTTGTTTGAAAGGGTTACCGACATGTCGGTGCGCGTGGGCTATCCCGAAAACCTCGAACGCACAGCGAAAGCCGACGCAGTGAGCAATGCGTCGTTCAATACTGCCATCGGCCTTGCCTGGGCAGGACTGAAATCGGTCGATCCGCGCGTAAAGTCGGTTTGCAAGCCTGCATCGGCATTCAATACAGGCAATGTCGTTCACAAGGAACCTGTGAAAGAAGTAAAAGAGCAGCCGAAACGCAATGGTACGTTTTGGGATAACATTACCGGCATTATTGGGAAAAAAGACGAGAGTCTGGGAGACTACTAAACAGGAGGGAGACTATTAAAAGGAATATCATCACGCATACTCAACCCCGGAAAGAATTATGAACAAAAGCTTGTTGCACGCATTAGATCAGGACTACATAGTGAACGAAGTCATCAAGGACCCAAGCGGAGAGGGCAACGGTGAGCCGGCTATTATCAAGGTAATCGGTGTTGGAGGGGGTGGTAGCAATGCTGTGAACTACATGTTTGAGAAGAAAATCAAGGATGTGGAATTTGCGGTTTGTAATACGGACAGACAAGCACTAGCCAACAGCCCGGTGCCCGTAAAAATCCAGCTGGGTGCGACTTTGACACAAGGCCTGGGAGCCGGTACCGATGCTACAAAAGGCAAGGAAGCGGCTTTGGAAACGATCGAAGAGATCAAGGGTCTCCTGGGAGGCTCCACGCAAATGGTATTTATCACCGCCGGTATGGGAGGTGGTACAGGAACAGGTGCAGCGCCGGTGATCGCACAGTTGGCCAAGGAAATGGGCAAACTGACGGTAGCCGTAGTAACTGCGCCGTACACCTGGGAAGGACTGGACAAGAAAGAGCAGGCGCTCGAAGGTATCGAGCAGCTTAAAGAATATAGCGACACGGTCCTCGTGGTGCTCAACGACAAACTCGAAGAGCTGTACGAGGATATGACATTGACGCAGGCGTTTGCGGAAGCGGACGGTATTTTGCTCAATGCAGTGAAAAGTATTTCCGAGATCATTACCACCAACGGTAATATCAACACCGACTTCAAGGATGTGGAGAAAGTGTTGAAAAGCGCCGGCCAGTCGGTAATGGGTACTTCGGAATCTACCGGAGCCGACCGTGCGCAAAATGCGATCAAAGAAGCACTGGATTCCCCGCTTCTCAACGACCGCGATATCCGTGGGGCCAAAAGGATCCTCGTTACGCTTGCAACCAGCAAGAAGAAAGAGGCTACTATGCGGGAACAACGCGAGATCTGGCAATATGTGCTTTCACAAGTTGGCGGAGAAGCACGTATGTTCAAACTGGGAACGATTACCGACGATTCGCTGGGCGACAAGCTCCGCGTGACTGTTGTAGCGGCCGGTTTCGATAGCATCGAATCTCCGATTCCAGGTATTCAGCTTAAAGGTGTGAAAGGACAACCTCAGCCAGTACCTGTGGTGGTGGAAGAGCCGGAGGCCGAGCTGGCCCCTGCGACATTGGAAGAGGAAGAGCTGGTACTGACCGGTGAACTGGAAGAAAACACACCGACCGGCTCGATTGACCTCGTTCTGGAAGATGAGAGAGTGACGCACGGGTTCGATCCAATCAATATTTCGCTGACGGAGATCGAGCCAACTAACGACTGGTCCGACGAGGATGCCCTCAAAATGGAAATGATGGTGAAATCGTTCCGCGACGGGCTCGTGAAGTATACCGATCTGGAAGGCCCGGCTTACCGCCGCAGCAGGGTTGAGCTTTGGAAACGACCTGCCATTCCGGCGCAAGAAATGGAACAGCATTGGCTGAAATAGCAAAAGGGAGCGATAAGCTCCCTTTTGCTATTTCAGCCAATGTGAATCCTAAAAATGGATGATCTGTCCCGCCTGTATTTCGAGCAGTTCTTTGTACAATGCATTGGAAATGACATTGTCGGCGTAATGCGACCGGATTTGCGCGAGTTTCACCCGTAACGCAAGTGTATTCATGCCCAGGTAGCTGAAAACGTCGTTGAGGTGGCTCAATGCAATGGCTGCGCCCTGCATGTTGGACGATAGCCCCACCAATGCGGCTTTTTTGTTGGAAAAACTATTGGGATAAGGAAGGCCGTCGATAAATGCTTTCAGTACGCCGGGGTAAGAACCATTGTATTCAGGAACAATGAAAACGAATTTGTCGGTTTGTTCCAGCAGTGATTTCAGGTTGTTGAATGCTTCATTCTTCCCGGTATTGGCATACAAGGCGGATACTGTAAAATCATCGGGCAGGTTCACCAGGTCGAGGATAATGCTGGGTGCGTGCAGTTGTTGAAGGATTGCCTGATAGTATTCCGCTATTTTCCTGGACATCGAATTGGGGCGGTTGGTGCCAACGATGATTACAATAGGCGATGTGGATGCAGTCATATGCCGGTTAATGTTCTTATCACTGGTAACAAATAATGTCTGAAATTGTTCTAACGACGCGGTTACCAGTGGCAAATCTAACCGTCAAACGGACACGTTACCAGGCTGGTTTTCATGATACACAACAATTATTGTTATATTTGAGCCCGTTATTCATCATGAAATCTCAATAATAGTCTGTTTTTCAGATTGTTATACATAAATCAACCCACATAAATATGTCCTGGTTTATTCGCAAAGAAAAAGGTATCAATACACCGACTGAATTGAAGCGCGAAGCGCCGGACGGTTTGTGGTATCAATGTCCCAATTGCAAAAAAATCACTCCTACCAGAGAACATAAGCAAAACGCTTTTACCTGCCCGCATTGCAACTACCACGAGAAAGTTGGGTCGGATGTGTATTTCAATTTGCTTTTCGACGACAACGAGTTTATCGAGCTGGATGCCAACCTGATTTCCGGCGACCCGCTGGGTTTTGTAGATACCAAGGCTTATCCGGACCGGATTAAGTCGACCATGAAGAAAACCGGATTGAAAGATGCGGTACGTACAGGGCACGGCAAAATGAATGGCCTGGACCTGGTGATCGCTTGTATGGATTTCAGCTTTATCGGGGGGTCGATGGGTTCGGTAGTAGGGGAGAAAATCGCCCGCGCGATTTCCTACTCGCTGGAAAAGAAGGTCCCTTTCCTGATGATTTCGAAGTCGGGAGGAGCCCGGATGATGGAGGCAGGGTTTTCGCTGATGCAGATGGCTAAGACTTCGGCACGTCTGGCGCAATTGTCTGAGGCTAAGATACCCTATATTTCATTATTGACAGACCCTACAACCGGCGGTGTTACAGCATCTTACGCGATGCTCGGCGACTTTAATATTTCCGAGCCCGAAGCATTGATCGGTTTTGCCGGTCCGCGCGTCATCCGCGAGACAATCGGTAAAGACCTGCCAAAAGGTTTCCAAAGTGCTGAATTCGTGCTGGAACACGGTTTCCTGGACTTTATCGTCGATCGCAAGGATTTGAAAGACAAATTGACAAGCCTGCTGAATATGATCAAATAGGCAATTGCATTTAGCAAAGCGGCCCGTCAGGTTATCTGGCGGGCCGCTTTGTATTTTGTTTAATGTGCTGTCGGCATTGAATGCGAAATGTGCGGATCAGGGACAAGCGTCTTTACGCCGCGTGTCCGTAATGTCGTTGATCTTCCAGCCAGTGGCGGTTTTGATGAGGTTAAAGACATTGACGCCGCAATGCGAGAACTTTTCGCCTAGGTAAAACTTGTAAGGCGCCCACACGACAGCCATCGGCCCGTCGACGGAAACTTTCACATCGTAAATGCGTTCGTCCCATTTATCCTTGTGGGGCGTACCTACGGCTTTTACGAAACCGTCGACCGTGCCTTTGTGCGTAACGATGGAGTCGGCGGCGCTCTTGGAAATGGATGTCAACGTGCATTGCTTGGTGAATACACTGCGGACCGCTAAGGAGTCGCCATTGCGCATGTCGTCGAATAGCTTATCGACAACCAGACGGGCGTCCGTCTCATCGGATGGCGGTGTGGCGGCATTTGCTATCAATGTGTTTGCGAGCAATGCGAGTGTCAGGAAATGGCTAATAGGTTTCATTGGTATAGTTTTAACAAAAACTTAATTTTGAGCCCCTTTGTAAAATTTTGGGATCCATATGTCGGAAAAAATAGTCAAAAAAGTAGATATAAAGAACAGACGGGCCTCATTCGAGTACTTCTTCCTGGAAGAGTTCACAACCGGTATGGTGCTCACAGGCACCGAAATCAAGTCGATCAGGCAGGGTAAGGTCAATTTTCAGGACGCTTACTGCCTTTTTATGGATGGGGAGCTTTTCATCCGCAGCCTGCACATTTCACCTTACACGGAGGGGACGCATTACAACCACGAGCCCATGCGCGACCGCAAACTATTGATAACCAAGCGTGAGCGGAAGAAGCTGATAGAGGGTTTGAAGGATGTTGGCCTTACGATTATACCTGTCCGATTATTTACCAGCGACCGAGGCCTGGCCAAACTGCACATTGCATTGGCAAAAGGTAAAAAACTTTACGACAAACGCGACAGCATCAAAGAGCGCGACGTCAAGCGCGAGAACGATCGTGCGGGCTACTGAGCAGGTGACCGGTTTTGCACCTGAAATGTGCTAATGCGGTGATCCTCGGGGGGTTTCTGTTAGATTTCCTCAACAATATTTGGAAATACCGGAGCGTTTTTTCTGGTGAAATATTCTTATATTGTGGGAATTAACTACCACGGGGCTCATGGGTAAAGTACTGGTTCTGAATCAAGATTATAGCGCACTGAGTGTTTGCACAGTTCCGAAGGCGTTTCTGCTGGTTTACATGAAAAAAGCTGAAATGCTAGCCGAGTCTCAGCAGGAGCATCTCAGGACTGTCAACGACAAGTATCCCATGCCCGTCGTGATACGTCTCCATCGCTACATACACATACCATACAGGGGCGTAGTCATGACCAGGCAAAACCTCTTCAAGCGGGACGGCAACAGGTGCCAGTATTGCGGAACCCACGATAATCTGACCCTGGACCATGTGATGCCCAAAAGTAGGGGAGGGAAAACCACCTGGGATAATTTGGCCACCGCATGTAAAAGATGCAACTCCCGCAAAGGAGACCATACGCCGGAAGAGGTTGACATGCCGTTAAAGCAGCGACCGTTCCGGCCTTCTTTTTTAATGTTCATCCGTGATTTTTCCGGCATGGCCGACGACGAATGGCTGCCGTACCTCGGATCGAAAGAGCGGTCTTGCTGATTTGTCGGCTTCTAAGGCACCTATCTCCCTCACTGCCAAATTAAAATTGCCAACGCTTCGGATTTTCGCCGGGAATGCGTAATTTTGCGTCCTGATTTTTCAAAAAATACTTGTTGAACTAATTTTCAGCCGGTTAGCCCGGCGGCTGATGTATCGAAGGGCCATTATTCCTATTTATGTCTAAGGAAAAACAAAATCAACCGCTTCCCGAATTCGATTGGGATAAAGCATCAGACAAAGGTTTCGGAACCGCTTATTCATCTGCTGACCGTACCCGTCTGGAACAAATGTATGAGACTACCCTTTCTCCTGTTTCGGAAAAAGAAGTGGTTAAAGGTGTTGTAGTAGGTATTACAGACCGTGAGGTGATCCTGAACATCGGTTTCAAATCTGATGGTATCGTTTCATCCAATGAATTCCGCGACCTGCCAGGTTTGAAAATCGGCGACGAAGTGGAAGTTTACGTAGAGAACCAGGAAGACGCACAAGGTCAGCTGGTACTTTCACGCAAAAAAGCGAAAGTTATCACTGCATGGGATAACATCCAGAAATCATTCGACGAGGATGTTGTGATCGATGCAAATGTGAAGAGAAGAACCAAAGGTGGTTTGATCGTTG
The DNA here is from genome assembly GCA_001898145.1 of Dyadobacter sp. 50-39. Lineage (GTDB taxonomy): Bacteria > Bacteroidota > Bacteroidia > Cytophagales > Spirosomataceae > Dyadobacter. The sequence continues at coordinate 182,992 of MKSR01000019.1, read as the reverse complement.
ATATTTTCGGTATTGAAGCCTTCTTGCCAGGTTCACAAATCGATGTGAAGCCTATCCGCGACTTCGACGTTTTCGTTGGAAAGCGTATGGAAGTAAAAGTTGTGAAAATCAACTACGCTAACGATAACGTAGTAGTATCGCACAAAATCCTGATCGAGAAAGATCTTGAAGCACAACGTCAGCAAATCCTGAACAACCTTGAAAAAGGTCAGGTACTGGAAGGCGTGATCAAAAACATGACCAACTTCGGTGTGTTCATCGACTTGGGTGGTGTGGATGGTCTGTTGCACATTACCGATATTTCTTGGGGCCGTATCAACCACCCATCTGACCTCCTTTCACTGGATCAGAAACTGAACGTGGTTGTTCTCGACTTCGACGAAGAGAAAAAACGCATTTCTTTGGGTCTGAAACAACTTCAGTCTCACCCATGGGATTCTCTGGACGAATCAATCCAGGTTGGATCGAAAGTTACAGGTCGCATCGTGAACGTTGCTGACTACGGCGCTTTCCTTGAAATCAAACCAGGTGTTGAAGGTCTGATCCACGTTTCTGAAATGTCATGGTCTCAGCACCTGCGCAATCCACAGGAGTTCATGAATGTGAACGACGAGATCAGCGCGGTTGTATTGACGCTTGACCGCCAGGAGCGCAAAATGTCCCTGGGAATCAAACAACTTACCGAAGATCCTTGGACTCAAGGTTCATTGAAAGAGAAATATGCGATCGGTACCCGTCACAAAGGTGTTGTTCGTAACCTGACCAACTTCGGTCTCTTCATCGAGCTTGAAGAAGGTATCGACGGTCTGGTACACGTTTCTGACCTTTCATGGACTAAGAAAATCAAGCATCCTTCCGACTTCGTGAAAGTAAACGACGAGCTGGAAGTAGTTGTATTGGAACTCGACGCGGACAACCGTCGTCTGGCTCTGGGTCACAAGCAGCTTGAAGAAAACCCATGGGATACTTTCGAGAGCATTTTCGAAGTAGGTTCGGTACACAAATCTACGATCGTTGCGAAAGGTGATAAATTCGCTACACTCGAACTTCCTTACGGAATCGAAGGTGTTGCTTCTATCAAAAACCTTGCGAAAGAAGACGGAACATTTGCTGAGGTAGGTGAAAGCCTTGACTTCACTGTTCTTGAATTCCTGAAAGACGAGAAGAAAATCGTTCTGACTCACTCTAAAGTTAAAGGCGTTCCTGCTGAGGAAAGAAAAGAAGCAAAAGCTCCAAAAGCTCCTGCTGCTGAATCAGTGAACAAAGAAGTTGAGAAATCAACTTTCGGAGACCTTAGCGTTCTGTCTGCTTTGAAAGAGCAGTTCGAAGAGAGCGAGAAGAAAGGAAAAAAGTAAAATAAAATATGGTGCGGAAGAATTTTTTAATACTTTTGCACCCAGAATCAGCTGCCAGCCCTGGCGGGTAGCTGATTTTTAAAAATGGTTCCGTGGCCGAGTGGCTAGGCAGAGGTCTGCAAAACCTCGTACAGCGGTTCGAATCCGCTCGGAACCTCACCTTAATTTGTGGCCTTTTTCCCCAGAATCGGGGCACAATAAAATGCCTGAAAAATACCATTTGGAACAAGCTTTTTAAACGAGCTCCAAATGGTTTTTTTTTGCTAGTTACTTGAAAATCAGGCTCTATAATTTTTGTAACCTTTGTTAAATTATCCCAACAAATTAGACAAATTATAAATAAGAAGGTGGGGTAAAATATCCCTGAAATACTTTTGTGGATAAAAAATCGTGAGCTAGTTTTGTCTGTTGAAGAATAATGAATAGTTGATTATGAATATACCATTCCGAATGGACGCTAAGTTTTGTTCCTTCTTTAATTACTCAAAATCCTTTGTAGCTATCCTCTTAGCTATCTTATTAAGCGTACCTACATTAGTATCTGCGCAGGATAGTACAGCAGCAGCAGGCGCTGCGGCAGCTGCACCGGCTGGTGGTGGCGACGCTGCAAAAGGTGAGTCGATCTTCAAAAATAACTGCGCCCAGTGCCACGCTCCTACCGACGAGCGCGTGGTGGGTCCGGGTTTGAAAGGGGCAAGCTCCCGTCATGATTTTGCCTGGCTAGCCAAATGGGTACGTAACTCTCAGGCTGTGATCGCATCTGGCGATCCCTACGCCGTCAAAATTTACAACGAATATTCGAAGGCTCAGATGACGAGCTTCCCGAACCTTTCGGATGACGATATCAAAGCAATCTTCGCTTATGTAGACCAGGCGTCTGCTGCTCCTGCAGCTGCTGCGGGCGGTGCTGCTCCTGCGGGTGGCGGTGCTGCTGCGGGCGATTCCAAAGGCGGTGCTCCTTCCGATCTGTTCGTGATCGTGCTGGTTGCATTGGTGGTTGTAATGGTCCTGGTTCTGGGTGTCCTGCTTGTGATCGTCTCGCTTCTTTCGAAAGCTGTTAAAGGAGGAGGTGCTGAAACAGAGGCTGGTGCCGGAGAAGGTTTCGGTGGTTTGCTGAAAAGAATCACTGCTGATCCTGCGATCCGTTCTGCAACGCTATGGATTTTCGTTCTGCTCGTTTTGAAGTCGACTTTGGACGGTGCGTTTAATGTAGGCGTTCAGCAAGGATATGCTCCTAAACAACCTATTTCATTCTCTCATAAACTGCACGCAGGCGAATACAAAATCGACTGTAACTATTGCCACACCGGCGTTAACCGCGGTAAGTCGGCGCACATCCCTTCTGCCAACATCTGCATGAACTGCCATGGTGTTATCAAGAAGGAATCTCCTGAAATTCAAAAGATTTATACTTCCATCGAGAACAACCAGCCTATCGAATGGGTGCGCGTTCACAACTTGCCCGACCTGGCGTACTTCAACCACGCACAGCACGTAAACGTGGGTGGCCTCGAATGCCAGAACTGCCACGGCGAAGTGGAGAAAATGGAAGTAATACAGCAACGTTCGTCACTGACGATGGGATGGTGTATTGATTGTCACCGTAAAACTGAGGTAAACACCAAAGACAATCAGTACTACGATAAGCTGGTACAGTTGCACGCTTCAGAAAGCAAAGAGGCTTTGAAAGTAGCGGATATTGGTGGTCTGGAATGTTCTAAGTGCCACTACTAATCAAGAAATTAATACCGGATACAACTCATTGTATTGAATAGTTTTATGGAAAATACTAATAAAAGATACTGGCGGGGACTTGAAGAGCTGAGGAATGACGAAAAGTTTGTCAAAGATGCAAGTTCTGAGTTCCCAAGCGCTCCGACCGAAAGTCAGTATGAAAGCCTGGTGGATGGTGTAGGAACACATCGTCGTGATTTCCTTAAAGTACTGGGATTTGGAATGGCGGCCGTATCGCTCGCAGCTTGTGAGACGCCGGTGAAGAAAGCCATCCCTTACGTTAATAAGCCGGAAGGTGAGTTCCCTACTATCTCTAACTGGTATGCATCTACTTATGCAGAAGGTGGAGACTACGCGAGTATCCTGGTCAAAACCCGCGAGGGCCGGCCAATCAAAATAGAAAGCAATTCCCTTTCAAAAGTTTCTTACGGTGTGAGCTCGCGGGCACACGCTTCATTGCTCGGCCTGTACGACAATGAGAAATTGAAAGGTCCTAAAAAAGGAGAAGATACCAAAGTAAGCTGGGAGACTGTTGACAAGGAGATCGCGGATCAACTTGGTGCAATCGCAGCAAAAGGCGGAGCGATCCGTATCCTTACTTCTACCATTCTGAGCCCGTCGACTAAGGCGGTTATCGCAGACTTCACTGCCAAATATCCGACCACTACCCACGTGGTTTACGATGCCAACTCTTCTTATGCGCTTGTAAAAGGTAATGAGTTGTCATTCGGTAAAGCCGTTATCCCTTCTTACGATTTCAGCAAAGCGAAAGTGATCGTAGGTATCGACGGCGATTTCCTCGGAACATGGCTTGCTCCTGACACATTCTCCAAGCAATTCGCCGACACTCGTCGCGTGAGCAGCGAGAAAGAAGGAAACAAGGAAATGTCCCGCCTGTACCAATTCGAATCTACGCTTTCACTGACCGGTGCTAACGCAGATTATCGTACTGCGGTAAAACCTTCACAAATCGGTTTGGTAGCAGCGGCACTTTATAATAAGGTAGCAGCGAAACTGGGCGGTACGCCGGTTGCAACTCCTGCATTGACCATCGATAACCTGGACAAAGCTGCTGCGGATCTCGTAGCTGCAAAAGGACAGGCTGTGGTTGTTTCAGGCATCAATGATCCTTCGGTACAAGTGGTAGTGAATGCGCTGAACAGCCTGCTGGGAAGCTACGGTTCTATCATTAACCTTGACAAACCGGCTAACTACCGTCAGGGTAACGATATTGCTGCCAACCAACTCATCGACGAGGTGAAAGGCGGTAAAGTTTCTGCATTGATTTTGTGGGGTGCTAACCCGGTTTACGATCACCCTCGTGGTGCTGAACTGGCGGCTGCATTGCCACAGGTTTCATTGAGCGTATCCTTCAATGACCGCGCCGACGAAACATCATCCCTTTTGAAATACATCCTTCCTGCACCGCACTACCTCGAATCATGGGGTGATGCAGAACCCGTTGCAGGATCATACAGCTTGATGCAGCCGGCAATTAGCCTGATTTTCAGCACTCGCCAGGCACAAGCAAGCCTTTTGAAATGGGCAGGAGCTTCGGCTGACTACCATGAATACGTAAAGGCATACTGGAGAAAGAACATTTATCCGCAAGCCGGAGATGGTGATTTCGAGAAATTCTGGGTTAAATCCCTGCACGACGGCGTATTCGAAGTTGCTTCGGCGTCGGCTGCCGCGGCTTCTACGGCATTCTCCGGAAATCTCGCTGCTGCTGCTGCCGGTATTGCAAAAAGATACAAAGCATCGTCGTCAGGTCTTGAACTGGCGATCTTCGAAAACGTGGGAATGGGTACCGGTTTTGCTGCAAACAACCCATGGTTGCAAGAAAATCCTGACCCGATCACAAAAGCTTGCTGGGATAACCATGCAGGTCTTTCACAGAAGACAGCCAAAGAACTGGGCCTTGCACAAGGTGACGTTGTAAAAGTCGACCTGAAAGGAAAGTCGGTAGAATTGCCGGTGATCATTCAACCAGGCCTTGCACAGGGAACCGTAGCGGTTGCGATCGGCTTCGGTCGTGAGAAGGCTGGTAAATCTGCCAATGGAGTAGGTAAAAACATATTCCCGTTTGCTACATTCACCGACGGCTTCCTGAACTTCGCTCCGGGTGAAGTAACTGTATCAAAAACAGGTGATACCCGCGAAATCGCTCAGACCCAGACGCACAATACTGTAATGAACCGTAAGTCGGTTCTGCAGGAAACTGTTCTTGCTCACTTCCAGAAAGACCCGATGGCCGGACGTTTCGTTCCGAAAATCCAGACTTCGGAAGGCGAGGTTGATGCAACAGACCTCTCGCTTTGGAACGGTCACAAATACAAGAATCACTCGTGGGGTATGGTGATCGATTTGAACACCTGCTTCGGTTGCGGATCTTGCGTGATCAGCTGCCAGAATGAGAACAACATTCCGGTGGTAGGCCGTCAGGAAATCATCAATGCGCGTGAAATGCACTGGCTGCGTATCGACCGTTATTACAGCAGCGATGCAGATGTGGAAGATCTTCGCGGACTGGAAATCGCTTCTGAAAATCCGGAAGTTACATTCCAGCCAATGCTTTGCCAGCACTGTAACAATGCTCCTTGTGAAACCGTATGTCCGGTACTGGCAACTACTCACAGCTCTGAGGGCTTGAACCAAATGACTTACAACCGTTGTGTAGGTACAAGATATTGTGCCAACAACTGTCCATATAAAGTACGTCGCTTCAACTGGTTCAAATATTTCGATAACGACAACTTCGATTACGCATTCAATAATGACCTTGGTAAAATGGTCATTAACCCTGATGTAACAGTACGTTCAAGAGGGGTTATTGAGAAATGCTCGATGTGTGTTCACAGAATCCAGGAAGCTAAACTGACTGCGAAGAAAGAAAGAAGACGCATTGTTGACGGCGAAGTGAATGTAGCCTGTGCATCGTCCTGCCCGACCGACGCGATCACTTTCGGCGACATGAACGATCCGGAAAGCCGTATCTCGAAATTGCTTGAAGGAGAAAGAGAAGGACGTGCATTCCACATGCTGGAAGAGATCAACGTTCGTCCGCAAATCTCTTACCTTACGAAGGTCCGTAACAAGGATGCCGCCGCTGCAAAAGCAGAAAAGGCTGAGAAAGAGCACGCTTAATATCAGAGTTTAGAATTATTGACGATCCAATCATTATAAATAAATAGTAGTATGCATGTTACTTCACCTGTAAGAGAACCGCTGATCCAAGGTGGGAAAACGTACGCGGACGTAACGGAAGACATATGCCGCCACGTGGAGGCAACTCCAACGAAAGAATGGAAAATCGCTTTCGGCCTTTCGCTTATCGTTCTGGCGTATGGATCCGCATGTCTTGCCTGGACCTGGTGGGAGGGCCTCGGAGTTTGGGGTTTGAATAAAACAGTAGGTTGGGCCTGGGACATCACCAACTTCGTATGGTGGGTAGGTATCGGTCACGCGGGAACGCTGATCTCCGCGATCCTTCTCCTGTTCCGTCAGAAATGGAGAACTTCCATCAACCGTGCAGCGGAAGCGATGACGATCTTCGCCGTTATTTGTGCTGCTTCATTTATTTTGATGCACATGGGTCGTCCCTGGATGGCTTACTGGGCTCTGCCATTGCCAAACGCATTTGGTTCACTTTGGGTTAACTTCAACTCACCACTCGTTTGGGACGTATTTGCGATCAGTACTTATTTCTCCGTATCGTTGGTATTCTGGTATATCGGTCTGATCCCTGACCTTGCTACGATCCGCGACCGCGCTACCAGCAAAGTTTCGAAATTTATGTACGGAACATTTGCGATGGGCTGGGACGGTTCAGCTAAGACCTGGGCACGTTACGAATACATTTCTTTGATCCTTGCAGGTCTTTCTACGCCACTCGTACTTTCGGTACACACCATTGTAAGTATGGACTTTGCTACCTCGGTAATCCCGGGTTGGCACACGACGATCTTTCCTCCGTACTTCGTTGCGGGTGCGATCTTCTCCGGATTCGCGATGGTACAAAACCTCATGCTTATCACCCGTGTAGTTTACAAACTGGAAGACTACATTACCTTGGAGCACATCGAGACGATGAACAAGGTTATCACGCTGACAGGTTCTGTCGTGGGTGTGGCCTACATCACCGAGTTCTTCATCGCATGGTATGGTGGTGTTGAATACGAATACTACGCATTCTTCAACCGTATGACTGGTCCTTACTGGTGGGCTTACTGGGCAATGATGACCTGTAACGTAATCTCTCCACAGCTTTTCTGGTCTAGAAAACTGCGTCGCAGCATAACGTTTACATTCTTCATCTCTGTGATTGTAAACATCGGTATGTGGTTCGAGCGTTTCGTAATTATCGTAACCTCCCTGCACCGCGACTATATTCCTTCAAGCTGGGCAATGTTCTCGCCAACTCGCTACGATATCGGTGATTACATTTTCTCCTTCGGTTTGTTCTTCACTTTGTTCCTCCTGTTCTCGAAATACCTGCCGGTGGTAAACATGGCGGAAGTAAAAGCGGTATTGCGTTCAACTTCTGCGCAGCTGCCTGCTAAGATCGCGGGAGTTGCGAAAGTAAGACAGCGCGGAGCTGCTGAACCCGCTTACAATAAAGATCAGGAATAAAAAGCATTGCGTAAAAGCGAATTACAGCGATTATAATTAAGTAATAGTATGGCAGAATTATCTGGTAAATATTTGGTCGGAGTTTACGACGATGACGATACTGTTCTTCACGCGGTTCCCAAGCTGAGAAAGGCCGGTGTGAAAATTAAAGAAGTATATTCTCCATTCCCGATTCACGGACTGGACGAAGCATTGGGTCACCCGAGAACGCGTATCGGTATCGCAGCCTTTATGTTCGGCGTGACAGGTTGCTGCGCTGTGCTGACTCTCATGATCTGGACAATGGGATACGACTGGCCGATGATCATCGGTGGTAAAGATCCGCTCTCTATCCCTAACTATATCCCCATTACATTTGAAGGAACAGTACTTTTCACGGCCTTCGGTATGGTGATCACCTTCCTGATCTCGAATGGACTCGGACCCGGTACGCATTTCCACCCACGTTTCGACGTACGTGCTACGGACAATAAGTTCATCATGGCGATCGAGATGAGCAGAAACTCCATGAGTGAAGAGGAAATATCGAGAGCGTTGAAAGACAGCGGCGCAGAAGAAGTCAACATTAAGCAATTCTAATGGCGTTTAAAGCAATGAAATTGAAAAGTTTATATAGATCTCTATTGGTTGCTGCCGTATTGCTTACTGCTGCTGCTGGTTGTAAAAAAGATCCTAACAACCCCGGAAAGGAATATGCACCCAACATGTACCTGCCGGTAGGTTACGAACCATATAAGCAGGAAAAAGCCAACCCGATCAACCCGCAGGGCCTTACCATGCGTTTGCCGGTGGCTGGTACGGTTGCGCGTCGTAACTATCACACGAGCTTCGGCTCCTCAGACTCAGCGGTTGTGGACCTGATGGTTTACAACATTCCTGCGGATAGCATCGGGATTGCAGAAAAAGTACTTAAAAATCCTGTTCCGCTGAACGAGAAGACGCTGGCGGAAGGAAAGGTATTGTACGACAGATATTGCCAGCATTGCCATGGCGCTACCGGTGCCGGCGATGGTAAAGTGGGAGCTATGTATAAAGGGGTTCCCAACTACGCAAGCGATGCTTACAAGAACTTGAATGAAGGGCATATTTTCCATGTAATCACGCACGGAAAAGCGCGCATGTGGCCGCACGGATCCCAGATCAACCCTGAGGAACGCTGGAAGATCGTACACTATGTACAGAAATTACAGAAAGGGGCTTAAGTACAATTTTGACAACAGAGAAATAATTTAAATAATGGCATCAGGACATTCGATTCCTTCTATTGAAGAACGGTTTGAATTTACATCGGGAGCTAAGAGAAGTTTGCTCATTGGTGGCGGTGTAGGACTGGCTCTTGTACTATTAGGAGCATACCTCGCAGCCAATGGCGGTGGTGGTCATGAAGTGGCGGCGCACGGAGCAGAACATGCTGCGGCGGCAGGCCACGCGGCTGCTGAACACGGAGCGGCAGCTGCGGCACATGGCGCAGACGCTCACGGCGCATCAGCGGAAGGCGGTCATCATGCGAAAAGCTGGGTGGCGCGCATTTGGGCTAACCTTTGGGTTAATGGTGTATATTTTACCGGAATGTCCGTAATCGGGATGTTCTTCCTTTCTTATAACTACCTGGCACAAGCTGGTTGGTCGGCGGTATTCAAAAGAATTCCCGAGGCATTGCCTGCATTCCTGCCTTTCACCGGTGCCGTGTTGCTGATTACTTTCATTCTGGGGGGGCATGATTTGTTCCACTGGACACATGAAGGACTCTATGAAGTAGGCGGACCTGAATATGACAAGATCATTGCCGGCAAAAGAGGCTATCTGAACACGCCATTCTTTCTGATCCGTCTGGTTGCATATTTCGCAATCTGGTATCTGATGTGGAGAAAGATCCGTACACTATCCTTGCAGGAAGATGAAATCGGCGGAACAGAGTTCTACGAAAAATCGATCCGTTTGGGAACGGCGTTCCTGGTGGTATTCGGTGTAACGTCTTCTACATCCGCTTGGGATTTCGTGATGTCGATCGATACACACTGGTTCAGCACCATGTTCGGTTGGTATACCCTTGCTAGCTGGCACGTGGCTGGTCTGGCGGTAATCACGCTGACAATCGTAACATTGCGCGAAAGAGGTTATCTGAGAGCGGTTAATTCAAGCCACCTTCGCGACCTTGGCAAGTTTGTATTTGCGTTCAGTATTTTCTGGACATATGTGTGGTTCGCACAATTCCTTTTGATCTACTACGCTAACCTTCCGGAAGAAACAATCTATTTCATCGAGCGTTTCCGCGGACACGGTGGATTCTTCAAGGCACCTTTCTTTATTACGTTGTTCCTGAACTTCTTCTTCCCGTTCCTGGTGCTTATGACCCGCGACGCGAAATTCACCCATTCGATCCTGAAAGTAGCTTGCTGGAGTGTGATCGTCGGACACTGGTTCGATTTCTACACCAACGTTATGCCGGGAACGGTAGGTGCGAGCGCTGAGCTTGGACCTTTGGAGTGGGGCTTCTTCCTGATCTTCCTTTGTGCGTTTGCATATTCGATCGCAAACCAGTTGACCAAGGCAAATCTGATCCCGAGAAATCACCCGATGTTGGAGGAATCACTGCATCACGATATCGCCTAATTGCAAAACCAGTAAATCATCATGTATATTATTATCGCATTAGTTGCTCTTGTATTTATTGTCCTCACCGGGGTTGTGATATCCAGGCTGCAGGGTGTTTTGAAGAGTATCAACAAAACCGATTCAGAGGAGGTTGAAACTTCTGGTAATAAATTCAATGGTGCCATGTTTATCGTGATCCTGATTGGGGGCGCTGTTTCCATCACCTGGTCATACCTGCATGCACGTGAATTTTTCCTTCCGGAGGCATCTTCGATTCACGGTAGAAGAACCGACGACCTGTTCTGGTTCTCGATGGGAATCCTGACTATTCCTTTCATTATCGTAAACTTTCTGGTGTTCTTCTTCGCCTGGAAATACCAGCACAAAAAAGGACACAGAGCTACGTTCTATCCAGAGAACCATAAGCTTGAATTGATCTGGACGATCATCCCTGCTATTGTAATGGCATTGCTGGTATTCACGGGCTGGAAAGCATGGTCTGATATCACTGCGGAAGCTCCGCGCGACGCGGAAGTGATCGAGATCACCGGTAAGCAGTTCAACTGGATCGCTCGCTACGGTGGTGTGGATAATAACAAGCTGGGTGATTACAACTATAAACTGATTGATGCGCAAAACGAAGTAGGTATTGATTTGTCGGATGAAAACTCTTTCGACGATTTCACCAACCCTTCCGAAATGCACATTCCGGTAGGCCGTCCGGTACTGTTGAAGATCCGTGCCCGCGACGTATTGCACAGCGTATTCATTCCGCACATGCGTGTGAAAATGGATGCGGTTCCAGGTATGCCAACCAAGTTCTGGTTCGTACCGGACAAGACTACCGCTGATATGCGTGCCGAAACCGGTAACCCGAAATTTGACTATGAGATTGCTTGTACGGAGGTATGTGGACAAGGTCACTTTTCAATGAAAATGAGATTGATCGTAGACGACGAGGCTACATACAAGAAATGGGTTTCAGAGCAGGCTACTTTCCTGTCGACCTACCCAGAGTATCTTGCAAAAGTTCCTGAGAACCTGAAAGCGAAGGCCATGAAATATGTGCCTGCCGAAGCAGCCACTCCTGCCGCTGATAGCTCAGCAACATCAGCTGGCGGCGCCGGAGCAAGTTCTAGTCTACGATAATTCTATTAATTAAAATACAATAAAGTATATGTCAGCTATTGAAGGATTGGAAACAGCTCACCACCACGCAGACGAGCATGCCCACCACCACGAAGCACAAAGCTTTTGGCAGAAATATATATTTTGTGAAGATCACAAGGTAATTGCCAAGCAGTATCTGATCACGGGTATTTTGTGGGCTGTTATCGGGATTACCATGTCGGTGATCTTCCGTATCCAGCTTGGTTTGCCCGATTCTAACCTTTCATGGTTGAAACCTATCCTGGGCGGCTGGATCAGCGACGCAGGTAAGCTCGACCCGAACTTCTACCTGGCTTTGGTTACAATGCACGGTACCATCATGGTATTCTTTGTATTGACGGCCGGTTTGAGCGGTACATTCAGTAACTTCCTCATCCCGCTTCAGATCGGAGCGCGCGATATGGCGTCGGGTTTCATGAACATGCTTTCTTACTGGTTCTTCTTCCTGGCCAGCGTGATCATGTTCGCTTCTTTGTTCCTGCAACAAGGTCCTGCTGCCGGTGGCTGGGTAATTTACCCTCCATTGAGTGCATTGCCGCAGGCGCACCCGGGCTCAGGCATGGGTATGACATTGTGGTTGGCGAGTATGGCATTCTTCATCGTGTCGCAGTTGCTGGGCGGTATCAACTATATTACTACGGTTATCAACCTTCGTACAAGAGGGATGTCTTTCGACCGCCTGCCTCTGACGATCTGGTCGTTCCTGATCACGGCGGTATTGGGTCTTATCTCGTTCCCTGTACTGCTTTCGTCTGTATTGCTGCTGATCTTCGACCGTCACTTCGGTACCAGCTTCTATCTTTCCGACATTTATATCAACGGTGAAGCGCTGCCAAACGTGGGTGGTAGCCCGATCCTGTTCCAACACTTGTTCTGGTTCCTGGGCCACCCTGAGGTATACATTGTACTCTTGCCAGCTTTGGGTATCACATCCGAAGTAATCGCGACGAACTCCCGCAAGCCGATCTTCGGTTACCGCGCGATGATCGCTTCCATGCTCGGTATTGCATTCCTTGCATTTATCGTATGGGCGCACCACATGTTCGTAACTGGTATGAACCCATTCCTCGGATCGGTCTTCATGTTCCTGACGCTGATTATCGCGGTACCTTCTGCGGTGAAAGGTTTTAACTACATCACAACACTCTGGAAAGGTAACATCGTTTTCACCCCTGGTATGTTGTTCTCAATCGGTCTGGTTTCTCTGTTCGTTTCAGGTGGTTTGACCGGTATTATCCTGGGTAACAGTGCATTGGATATTCAATTGCACGATACGTACTTCGTTGTAGCCCACTTCCACCTGGTAATGGGTGCCGCTTCGGCATTCGGGTTGTTCGCAGGGGTTTACCACTGGTTCCCTAAAATGTTCGGCCGTATGATGAACACCTCATTGGGTCAGGTTCACTTCTGGTTGACATTCATTGGAATTTACCTGGTGTTTATCCCAATGCACTATGTGGGTATCGCGGGCTTCCCTCGCCGTTACTATCAGTTTACCAGCTACGACTTCACGCATAAGTTTATGGATATGAACATGTTTATCTCTGTTGCAGCGATATTCACATTCCTTGCACAGTTCATATTCCTGTGGAACTTCTTTTACAGCATTTTCAAAGGAAGAAGAGCTCCGCAAAACCCATGGCGTTCAAACACGCTCGAATGGACTGCTCCTGTTATTCCGGGTCACGGAAACTGGGAAGGCGAAATTCCAGCGGTATATCGTTGGTCATATGATTACAGCAAACCGGGTGCCAAAGAGGACTTCATCCCTCAAAACATCCCGTATTCTCAAACACCTGAATCGAACTTCCCTCACGAGAATGAGCTGATTGCGACAGAAAAGGCGATTGAGTCACAGAACTTTAATGACCAGTTCAAAACACATCATTGATCTTAAAGCGAATCGCCGGTTCCGGCGATTCGCTTTAAATACGCTTATTACGCTCTACCTGGTAGTGATAGCAGGTGGTGTGGTAAGAAGCACAGGCTCAGGAATGGGCTGTCCCGACTGGCCGAAATGCTTTGGCCGATGGGTACCGCCCACCGAGGCATCACAACTTCCTCCCGATTACAAGGAGATTTACGGTGCCAAGCTGAAAGGAGAGGTCGAGTTCAACGCAACAAAGACCTGGACTGAGTATGTGAACAGGCTCGTCGGGGTGTTCACGGGTTTCATGATTTTCCTGACGCTGCTCGCTTCCATTCCTTTTCTGAAATCCGGAAACAAGCAAATATTCTTTTTAAGCCTCGCGGCTTTTTTGTTGACGGGCTTCCAGGGCTGGCTCGGTGCGAAAGTGGTTTCTTTCGAGTTGCACCCCCTGATCGTCACGGTACACATGCTGCTCGCCATAGTGATTATTTTCATCGTGCTCTATGTGTTTACATGGGCCGGCTATGTCGGGAAGGTGCTTACACTTCGCGAGGGGAGCGAGAAAGTGCTGAACGGAATCGGGTTGGTGGTCATAGGGCTGTCGTTGTTCCAGATCCTTCTTGGAACCCAGGTGCGTGAGGCGATGGATTTGGTGATTATGCGGCTGGGATACAGTGCACGGTCACAGTGGATCGACGAGCTCGGAGCTAATTTTTACATCCACCGGTCATTTTCAATTCTGGTCTTTGTTGTTAATGCAATCTGGATCAGCAAGGTTTTGAAGTCCGGGAATGAGGGAACGGTAACCGGCAAGATAGCCAAGGCTTGCCTCTGGATATTGATAGCGGAAATCGCAACAGGCGTGATTATGGCCTATTTCGGGGTTCCCGCATTTGCACAACCGATCCATTTGACATTTGCTGTTCTCCTGATTGGCTTGCAGTTCATCGTTTGGCTGATCGTGAATGGTAAAAGGTATTTAAAGTACAAAGGCGTGGCCGCGACGGCTGGTAGCCAGTTTTAGAATTTTCAATTTCTGTAATAATGATTTCAGTAGAGGAAAGTGTAAGCGGGGTTGGGAAGATCAGAGAGAGATTAGGGGTTTTATTTGAACTATTGAAGTTCCGGTTGGCGTCGTTGATCGCGTTCTCCGGAGCCATGGGCTATTGCCTGGGTTCACGCGACGTGAAATCCGGCGATATGGTCCTTTTCATCATCGCTTCGATCGGTATTACCGGTGCAGCAAACATTATCAACCAGATTCTGGAAAAGGATCTGGATAAAATGATGAAAAGAACGGCTTCCCGGCCATTGCCCAGCGGAAGAATTACCGTCGAGCAGGCCGCACTTTGGGCGGTGATCCTCGGAGTAGGTTCGCTGGCGATTTTCGTGACGGTATTTAACCTGACGACTGGGCTTATTTCTCTGCTGTCGCTGGTACTTTACGGGTTTGTTTACACGCCGTTGAAGCGTGTTGGCCCGATAGCTGTGTTTGTGGGTGCATTCCCAGGCGCATTTCCTCCGATGATCGGATGGGTAGCCGCAACCAACCATTTCGGTCTGGAGCCCGGCATCTTGTTTGCGATCCAGTTCTTCTGGCAATTCCCGCACTTCTGGGCCATTGCATGGGTACTGGACGAAGATTACAAAAGAGCAGGTTTCAAACTGTTGCCCGCCAATGGTTTGAAAGACTCGGACACGACTTTGCAGATTATGATCTATACCTTGTTCCTGCTTCCTATCGGCTGGCTGCCGTATGAATTGGGGATGACGGGTATCAATTCCGCATTCATTGCGACAGTTTTCGGGGTGTTGTTCCTCGCGCAGACTTTCCATCTCATGCGCAAGTGTACAGATAAAACCGCGAAGCAGCTGATGTTCGGATCGTTCATTTATCTGCCTATCGTTCAGATTGCTTTTTTGTTGGATAAATTGTGAAATAGAATCGAGAGAAAATGGAAAACGTTCAGCAATATAAATTGGAAAGAGAGCCGCAGGAGACGTTGGCTATGGACCCGAAGAAGTTTATTCTTTGGTTGTTCCTGGTGACGATCATTATGCTTTTCGCTTCTCAGAGCAGCGCTTACCTCGTGCGTCGCGCAGAAGGTAACTGGCTGGAATTTGAAATGCCACAGATATTCTGGTATAGCACCGTGGTGCTTGTAATGAGCAGTGTAGCCATGCAATGGGCCTATTTATCGGCAAAAAAAGATCAGTTCCAACAATTGAAAATAGCAATTTCTATTACTTTTGTGCTCGGCCTGGTCTTCCTGTATATGCAGTTTCAGGGCTGGAAAGAGCTGGTGGCGATGAATGTCTATTTTGTTGGAAACCCGTCAGGTTCGTTTTTTTACGTGTTCACAGGACTGCACGGCTTCCACATCATTACCGGCCTGATTGTTTTGGTATTCGCATTGACTTCGGCTTTTAAACTGAATATGCATTCCAAAAATCTGAGAAGAATTCAGATCAGTGCTACTTACTGGCATTTTTTGGATATACTCTGGTTATACCTTTTTGTTTTTTTATTGACCTTTAATTAATACTTTTTTATCAATGGCTTCACATGTAACAACACCCGGCGCGGTAGAACCCAAAATGTGGTTGGGGGGTATTGAGCCTATGAAAGCGAGTTACGGTAAACTGATGATGTGGTTCTTTCTCATCTCGGATACCTTTACTTTCTCTGCCTTGCTGGTGGCATATGGTACAGCCCGGTTTAGTTTCCCTGCATTCACCGGAAAGCACGAAGATTTTACCTTCTCCAACATGTACTGGCCGGTACCTGAAAGGGTTTACGAAGCCGTACCATTCCTGCACGGCATTTCCCTGCCGCTGGTGTTCGTGGGTATCATGACGTTCATCCTCATTGCGAGCTCCGTTACGATGGTACTTGCAGTGGAAGCCGGTCACCGCATGGACCGTGCGAATGTTGAAAAATATATGCTTTGGACAATCCTCGGCGGTTTTACCTTCTTGGGTTGCCAGGCTTGGGAATGGAGCCACTTCATCCACGGAACCGATGCCGGTACAGTGATGAAAGTGATCGAGAACGGCACTTGGGTGGAAAAAACGATCTTCGGTGCCAACCTCACAGAAAACCAATACGGCCCTCCTGCATTCGCCGATTTCTTCTTCTTCATCACCGGTTTCCACGGAACGCACGTATTTTCAGGTGTTATCCTGAACATTTTGATCTTCTTCCGTGCCGCAACAGGGTTCTACGATAAGAGAGGAAGCTACGAAATGGTTGAAAAGGTAGGTCTCTACTGGCACTTTGTGGATCTGGTTTGGGTGTTTGTATTTACATTCTTCTACCTGGTTTAATTTATAGGACAATATTTAAAATTGAAGTAAAATGGCGGAAGTACATCATCACCACGTACATAACCAGGATCCCGAGGCAGGAGCAGAACAACGCAAAGCGATCTGGAAAACCTTTTGGATTCTTTTGATCATCACCTCTCTCGAGTTCTTGATCGCATTTACAGTCCCCCATGGCGTTTTGAAGGTATCCATCTTTATCGTCATGACGATCGTGAAGGCATTCTACATCGTCGGGGAATTCATGCACTTGAAACATGAAACAAAAACGCTGATCTGGTCGATACTTGTACCGGTGATATTCGTAGCCTGGTTGATCCTGGCACTCCTGCTCGAAGGAAACGCGATTTTCGAAGCGATTTTCGCATAATATATTAGAATGAAAAAATTTCCCAAAGCCGGATTACTGATCATCACGTTAGTAATACCGGCTTTGATTTTTGCTTTACTGAAACTGTTCGGAACAAATCATTACGATCTGCCCTATTTCGTGGCGGAGAAAGATGGAAACGGCACGGTGATCGTGCAGAATGGGGATACGCTTTTCCATAAGGTTTCGGTTGACTGCGGCGTGTTTGCCGGCGTAGATCTCGATGGTCACCTGACCGTGGTGGCTCGCATACCATCTAACTGCGGGGAGCCTTGCGAACGGGGAGCCGACGAGCTGACACGCATTGCCGCATTAAAAGGATCGATTCCCGAATTGCAGATTGTCTCCATTGCAGCGGATACTGTGAGGCAGGGAGAAAGGAAATCGGTGAAGGCCGACAGTGCAACGATAGCAAGCTGTTTTGCCAGCGAGTTGAAAGATACTGCAAAGGGAAGCGACGAGTTGAATGGCGCGGCAGGGCAAATCGTCCTGATCGATCGCAATAGGCATGTGAGGGGCTTTTACAAAGCCGGAGATGGAGAGGAGACCGACCGGCTGATGGCCGAGATCAAGATCCTCGATTATGAAAAGAAGAATGAGCAATAAGTGGGTATGGCAACATTAACAATAGACAGAAAACCAAAATACGAACGAATCATCAATATTCTCGCGATCGCTATTCCGGTGGTGGTAGCATTGCTGCTGGGTATCCGGCAGAAGGTCGACCTAGGAGAATGGACGAAAGTATTGCCGCACGTTATCGGAGTGATTAACACGCTCACTTCGATGCTGCTGATCATGGGTTTTTACTTTATCAAGCAGAAAAACGTTTCAGCGCACCGCCAGGCTATGACGGGCGCATTTGTGTTGGGCGCTGTTTTTCTGGTTTGCTACGTACTTTATCACATTTCAAACGAGGCGACGCCATTCGGAGGAACCGGATTTATCCGGCCGGTGTATTACTTTTTGCTGATCTCGCATATCGTGTTGTCGATCGGGGTCGTTTGGTTTGTATTGCGCGCGGTGTATTTCGGTTATACCAACCAGATCACCGAACATAGGAAAGCAGTGAAGTGGGCTATGCCGATCTGGCTTTATGTGAGTGTTACAGGCGTGATTGTTTACCTGATGATTAGTCCATATTACGTATGAAAAAGTTCTTAGCGATATTCGGATTGGTAGTATTGTTTGTCATGAACAGCGCGGGTGTATTTGCGCAATGCGCCATGTGCCGCGGTTCGGTAGAAAGTTCAATGGGTAACGGCCGGAACAATGTGGGTGTGGGTTTAAATACCGGCATTATGTTTCTGTTTGTGATTCCATACATCCTCGTAGCGGTGATCGGTTACCTCTGGTACCGTAATTCCAAGAAGGCCCAGGCCGAGCGCCAATTTGTGGCAGCGCGGGTGCGGTCGGCATACGAGAACTGATCTGCGAAAGAAGCTATTCCAGGGCGGGGCCAATGCGGTTCCGCCCTTTTGGTTTTTGCTAAATAATCCCTTGTAATGGCGTAGATAATGCAATGCGCGTCTTTAAAGAAAAACACTTGCCCATTATGCGCCGGATTTGCCTCATACTCCTACTGGTACTCGCCCAACTCACGGGTATTAATGCCCAAACCTTGTCGACTTCCAGACCCTGGACCTATTGGTGGTGGATGGGTAGCGCAGTGACCAAACAGGATATTACCGCACAGCTCGAATATTTCAGCAAATCGGGGCTGGGTGGAGTGCATATTATCCCGATTTACGGAGTGAAGGGGTATGAAAATGCCGCGATCCCATTTCTTGGCACGCAATGGCTGGAAGTAATGCAGCACACTGTCCGTGAAGGTAAACGCCTCGGACTGGGTGTGGATATGACCACCGGGACCGGCTGGCCGTTTGGCGGCCCGAATGTTAATCCGGCGATGGCGGCGCAAAGTATGACGGTCATGGATGGAAAGCCGGCTGTCAGGCCTACGGGGCAGAAGGTGAAGCGCGCTGCACCAGGCGGGGAGGGACTGGTGCTAGATCCCTTCAATGCCGGCGGCATGGCGCTATACCTCACGCGTTTCGACTCGGCATTCAGCAAGTCGACGGATAAACCGAGAGCGATGTACAATGACTCCTACGAAGCTTACGGTGCAAACTGGACGGATGATTTTGCGCAGCAATTCCAGTCGCGCAGGAAGTATGACTTACTTGATAAACTTGCGTTGCTGAGCGATTCGACCGGAAATGCAGAAGCTACACTAGTTAAAATAGACTGCCATCAGACGCTGGCGGAACTGCTTTTGGAACGATATGCAAAGCCATGGACCGATTGGAGCCGGGCGCATGGCTTCATAACGCGTTACCAGGCGCACGGCTCGCCGGGTAACCTGTTGGATTTGTACGAAGCGGCGGATATTCCGGAAACGGAATCATTCGGTACGAGTCGCTTCAATATTCCGGGCCTGCGCATCGATCCGGACTACTCGATCGACCAGTTCGGTACACCAAACCCGCTGGCAATGAAGTTTGCTTCCTCTGCGGCGAATCTATCGGGTAAGAAGCTGGTGAGTTCGGAAACGGGCACCTGGCTGGCCAATCATTTCAAGGTTTCATTATCTCAAATCAAGCCGCAAATCGACGAGCTTTTTACAGCGGGTATCAACCATATTTTTTACCACGGAACTACTTATTCGCCGGAAAAGGAAGGCTATCCCGGCTGGCTGTTTTACGCTTCCACCAATTTTGGTAAGAATTCCCATTTCTCTGAGCATTTCCCGCTCTTGAACCGCTACGTCGAATGGTGCCAGGCCCTATTGCAGGATAGCAAGCCTGACAACGATGTGCTGGTTTACTTCCCGATTCACGATTTATGGGCTACGAAAGCCAAGTCCGGCGGCGGCGTGCATTTGCTGGAAGTGCATCATGTCGATCGCTGGCTGCTGGATTTGCCCTTTGGAAAACTTTCGGAAAAACTCTGGAAGGAAGGTTATGCATTTGATTTCGTATCGGATATGCAATTGAAGAAGTTTACAGTTGATGCGAATGGCAATTTGAACTCGGGAAATGCCACCTACAAGACCCTGCTGATACCTTCGGCCACTTACTTACCAGAGGAAACACTGGCAGAACTGCTAAGACTCGCAAATGCGGGAGCCAAAATCATTTTTGACAAACAAATGCCTGTAACGGTAACGGGTAATGCAGACCATGAGGCCCGCCAAAATGCATTCAGGGAAAAATTACAAGCGCTTTCGAAAACGGCAGGCACCAGGATTTCAAAGGATTTGAAAGTTGATTTGGCCCTTAATGGCGTTGTAAGAGAGCAAATTGCTGATCGGGGTCTCACATTCATCCGGAAGAAAGATTCGAGAAATATTCCGCTGTATTTCGTCGCAAACCTCGGGAATACTTTCCGGGAGGGGTGGATTAAGATGGGCGCAGGGACACTGGTTCATCAGGACAAGCCGCCTTCCGGGCAGTCACTCATGCAAACCCGCATGAAAGATGGAGCTTACGAGGTATTTCTCCGGTTGCCACCCGGTGAATCCACTTTTTTAGCGCAAGCGGGCGACGGGTCGGACATTGCATTTGTAAATCGGGTACCGAAGGAGATGGAGATCCAAGGCAATTGGGAGCTCACATTCCTGAGCGGCAAACCCTCATTACCGGCTCCCGCGAAACTTACAGCGCTGAAATCCTGGACCACATTACCCGATTCTGCCGAATACTTTTCAGGGAAAGCACGCTATCGGATCGTTTTTGATTTAAAAGGCCCATTAAAGCAATATGAAGGAGCTGGAATCAGTCTTGGCGATGTCCGTGAAGTGGCGAGCGTGAAATTGAACGGGAAAGATCTGGGTACCGTTTGGCATATTCCCTTTCGATTGTATGCCGGCGAGGCATTGAAATCAAAAGGTAACGTCCTCGAAATCGAAGTCACAAACCTTTCAGCCAACTACATGCGCCTGCGCGACCAGCAGCAGCCCGACTGGAAGAAATTTTACGACATTAATATCGTGGACATCACTTATAAGAAGTTTGATGCTACCCGCTGGCAGCCGATGCCTTCTGGTTTGCTCGGACCTGTGAAGCTGATTTACTGATGCATTACCAAGGAAAGGGCAATGCATTACTCCCACAACGGGTAATGTTCCAGCTGGATTTGCCGGCCGAAAAATATGTTAGTCGACTGCTCGAACGATAGGGTATAATCCGACACATAGAATTGCCGCTTGCCTTCACCTTTCTCATTGATGAGATAATGCTGTTCGAGCCAGGCTTTCAGCGAGCGCGCAACGATCTCGGAGGTATCGAGCGTTTCCACGGTATCGCCGTAGAATTTGCGGATTTGGGTTTTGATCAGCGGGTAATGCGTACAGCCGAGTATCAAAGCCTCTATGCCATTCAGAGAAGGATCGGAAAGGTAGTTGGCGATCACACTTTCACTGATATTGTTGTCGAAGAATCCTTCTTCGATCATTGGCGCCAGCAATGGAGTCGCAAGGGATTTCAAATGAATATTGCGGTCCAGCGCATCCACTTTCTTTTTGTACACATTGGAAAGTACGGTCTGCTTTGTACCAATCAGACCGATCGTTTTTCCCTCATAATGCTCCTTCACATAATCCACCACCGGGTCAATCACATTCAGCACCTTTGCTTTGCTTCCAACATACTCGCGCACGAGCTCGTAGGCGGCCGCGGATGCGGAGTTGCAGGCGATGAGGATCAGCTTGCAGTTTTGCTGTAAAAGCATATTGCAGATTTTGATCGAATAGGCCTGTATGGCAGCCGTGGATTTATCGCCGTAAGGTAAATGTGCCGTGTCGCCGAAATAAATGGTGTTTTCCAAGGGAAGTAACCGGGTAACGGCACTGGCGACGGTCATACCGCCGATTCCGCTGTCAAAAATTCCAATGGGCGCAGAGGAGTCGAGCATGGGAGAGAAGTCCTTTTGGTGATCAAAGAGTGATATTCGCATCAAAGCTAAAAATAATATCAAAAAACTTTTTCGGCACATGCAACCTCACGATGAGGAATGCGCATCTTGCTGTCGAAACCACCAATTAGAATGGGTCGAATTTTAGCACTATTTAGCCAGGAAGCACAGCTAGTCAAAGCCCTCAGGAAGGAAGATCCGAAGGCGCAGCGACAGCTATACGACAAGTACAGCAACAGAATGCTGGCGTTGTGTTTCCGCTACCTGTGCGATGAAATGGCCGCCGAGGATGTGATGGTGGAAGGTTTTTTAAGGGTTTTTGAAAAAATAAACCAGTTCAGCGGCGAAGGAAGTTTCGAAGGATGGATCAGAAGGATTATGGTGAATGAGTCGCTGGGCTACCTGAGGAAGCAAAAGCGGATTCTGGAAGACAACCTTTCTGATGAAGCCAATAATATTCCCGATTACATCCACGCCGACCAAAATCTGGAAATCCAAGAATTGATGGCCCTGATCGAAGCATTGCCGGTGGGTTACCGGACCGTTTTCAACCTGTATGCGATCGAAGGTTACGCACACATTGAAATTGCCCAAATGCTGGGTATTACCGAAAGTACATCGAAATCACAATTGCACCGCGCCCGCGCATTGTTGCAAAAGATGGTGGCGGAGTGGGAGAATGATTATAAAAAAAAAGTAGACTATGAAAAAGCATCCTGTTGATGATCTTTTCAAGCGCAAACTGGAAGGACTGGAAAGAATGCCTTCGGAAAATGCGTGGCTGAAAATTCAGGAGAAGCAGCCTGGGAGCCGTCGCTCGATAAAAAGCCGTCCGTTTGTGTGGGGTTGGTATGCTGCGGCCGGTGTGGCGGCGGCGGTGATGGGGGGGTACCTGGTTTGGCAGAATCACCAAGGTAATTCGCAGGGAATTCAATCGAATCAGACCATTGCGGCAGCTAAGCCCGCTGCTATGGATTCGGTCGCAACTTCGGTTGAGAAGCTAAATGTGCCGGTAGAACAATTGGCGGCGGCAGCGAAAAAAGAGAATGCAGGGGTGGAGAACGTTGGCAAAGGTTTGGAACCGAATCATAATGCACCTGGTAATGCAGAGACGCAGATAGCGCAAACACGATTAGCCAAAGCGCAAAATAGCGAGGCGCTGAATAAACGAACACAGCGCATTGAAATACCAAATGCCCAGCCCGAGCCTGTTCAGAATGCGCCGGTAGTGGTTCTAAATGAAAAACCTTCGGCTCCGATGAATGCGATACAGCCGGAACCATTAACAAATCCTGTTACGCAGGATATCAAGACTTTGCCCGATGAGCCAGCTGTTAGTCGGGTGAACAAGCCGGAAACGGAACCGACAAGAACGATTGTCGTTGCCGTTGAGACCGGCACTAATGAATCGGAAGAGAAACCACGTAATACCCGGTTTGCAAGGGTTTTCCGTCAGCTCAAAAATGCGAGGGCAGGCGAGAAAGTCGATTGGGATGAGGTGGGTTTTAATCCCAAAAGCCTTGTGGCACGTGTGGACGATCGCCTGCGTAGCAAGGATGAAAGAAGTTCAGACAAAGACCACCCTAAAGACAAAACAAAACTGTAATCTGTTAAGCCATGAAAAGTAAAATATATGCAATGGCAATGCTGGTATTGTTGGCCATTGGCGCGCGCGCTGGTTCGTTGAAATCGAATGACGACTTTGCAGTTCCCGGCGGCCGGGATAAGGACTCCATAATTGTGACATTCGGCGACAAGACCCGGCTGATCATCTACGGCGAAAACCGGCAGGAGCTGGAAAAGATCATGAAGTACGATTTGAATGCATTGCTGAAAGACCTGAAAGTAAGGCTCGACAGCACACAGGCCGACACAACGTTTTTGCGCGAGGAATTCGATGGAAACAAATACCTGAATAACCCGGGCGAGGCGGCTGAAAAGGATTACGTGCGGATTGGGCTTCGCGGTATCCACATCAAGGACGGCGACACGCGGGTTTCCATTGACGGGAAAGGCGTTGAAGTGAAAGATGGTGATGAGGTCGTCTCATCCGATTCGACCTACCGACGCATCGGCAAGCGCTATCACAGGCGCTCGTGGGGTGGGTCGAGCCCGAGGAAGGGTTTCAATGTTGCATTTGGGCTCAATACCTATGGTACCAATGAAGCCACAACGGGTTTTAACAAAAGCGACTTTGACCTTAAGCCTTTTGGTTCACGCTTCGTGAGCCTCGGTTATGTGGCCAGCGCCAATGTGATCAAGGGAAAGGACGCGAGGCTGCACCTGGATTTCGGGATCGATTTCTCGTGGTATAATATGATGTATGACGGTAACAATACGATCATCAAGACAGATGAGGGTGTCGAATTCCCGCTCGTGACAGATGACAACAAGCAGGAGGTCGAGGTGAGAAAATCCAAGCTCGTAGTGCCGTATGTCAACCTCTCTATTATGCCTACGCTAAGCTTCTCAAGGTCATTCATCTCCTACATCAGCGCGGGTGCTTACGGAGGGTACCGCCTGGGCAGCTACACGAAAGTACGCAAGGTAGGTACGAAGGATGTGGACCACGACCGACGCAACTTTTACGTAGAGGATCTTCGCTATGGCCTCGCCGCCGAAATAGGTATCCGTAACTTTCCTGACTTCTTTGTGAACTATGATTTGAACTATCTTTTCGAAGCCAACCGTGGCCCGTCTGTGCGGATGCTGAGTTTCGGGGTTAGATTGTTCTGAGCGAAAAAAGTGCCATTGCGGCCTGGAATCGACGTTTTCGATTCCAGGCCGCAATTTTTTTAATTTTTTTTTCAAAAGAATTTGAGAATCTAAAAAATGGGTATAATTTTGCGACTCCAAATTGTGAAACAAACGGTTTTCACGCTTGTGTTGAAATGTTGTCTGGGGGTGTACCAGAGTGGCCAAATGGGGCAGACTGTAAATCTGCTGACTTATGTCTTCGGTGGTTCGAATCCATCCGCCCCCACAGTTTGAGTCTGAAAAAGTGCTTCAAATCATACCAGTTTTGAGGTCAGGACGATGACAAATGCGGAAGTAGCTCAGCTGGTAGAGCGATAGCCTTCCAAGCTATAGGTCGCGAGTTCGAACCTCGTCTTCCGCTCCATTAGAAGCATCATCGAAGCGATTAGCGAAAACATTCAATAGATAACTTTCGCTAATCGCTTTTTGGTTCTAATAAGATTGCTTTTGTAGCTCAGGGCGATCCGCCGATGCGGTGGAGCACTTACTTGGGAAGAAGAAAGAAAAGAAGTAACAATGCTTTTGTAGCTCAGGGGTAGAGCACTTCCTTGGTAAGGAAGAGGTCAGGGGTTCAAATCCCCTCAAAAGCTCAGGAATTTTTTGAGCACTTCCTTGTTAAGGAAGAGGGCAGGCGGTTCGCCGCTGCGACCGGGCGGCCGGTGCCGTTCAAATCCCCTCAAAAGCTCAGAAAGCAGGAGATGTCCCTGCATTGGTTTTGATCCTGATTTGGTAATGATTGCGGTGTTTTGATTGCAGTAAAGCCAGCAGGATCAATTAGTAGTGTATAATAAATTCGTAATAACTTTTAATTTTTAAGCGTACTTAAGTCATGGCAAAAGAGACGTTTGACCGCTCGAAACCCCACGTAAATATTGGTACTATCGGGCACGTTGACCACGGTAAAACTACCCTTACAGCGGCGATTACAACTGTGCTGGCTGAAAAAGGTTATGCACAGAAACGCGACTTCTCATCAATCGACAATGCTCCTGAAGAGAAAGAGCGCGGTATTACAATCAACACTTCTCACGTAGAATACCAGACAGCCAACCGTCACTATGCGCACGTTGACTGCCCAGGTCACGCTGACTACGTGAAGAACATGGTAACTGGTGCTGCTCAGATGGACGGCGCAATCATCGTGGTTGCTGCTACTGACGGTCCGATGCCACAAACTCGTGAGCACATCCTTCTTGCTCGTCAGGTAGGTGTACCTCAGCTGGTTGTGTTCATGAACAAAGTGGACATGGTTGATGATCCGGAACTTCTTGAACTCGTTGAGATGGAAATCCGCGAGCTCCTGAGCTTCTACGAATTCAATGGCGACAACATTCCTGTAATCCAGGGATCTGCTTTGGGTGGTCTTAACGGCGAGCCAAAATGGGTTAAAACTATCGAAGACCTGATGGAAGCTGTTGATACCTGGATTCCAATTCCTCCACGTATGACCGACCTTCCATTCTTGATGCCTGTTGAAGACGTATTCTCGATCACTGGTCGTGGTACTGTTGCAACTGGTCGTATCGAGCGTGGTGTGATCAACTCTGGTGAAGCAGTTGATATCCTTGGTATGGGTGCAGAAGGTCTTAAATCAGTAGTAACTGGTGTTGAGATGTTCCGTAAGATCCTCGACCGTGGTGAAGCTGGTGACAACGTAGGTCTCCTCCTCCGTGGTATCGACAAAACTGATATCCGTCGTGGTATGGTTATCTGTAAGCCAGGTTCAGTTAAGCCTCACTTGCACTTCAAAGGTGAAGTTTACGTACTGTCGAAAGAAGAAGGTGGACGTCACACTCCATTCTTTAACAAATACCGTCCTCAGTTCTACTTCCGTACCACTGACGTGACAGGTGAAATCTCACTTCCAGCAGGTGTTGAAATGGTTATGCCAGGTGATAACATCACAATCGAAGTGAAGCTGATCAACAAAATCGCTATGGAAAAAGGTCTTCGTTTCGCGATCCGTGAAGGTGGACGTACCGTAGGTGCTGGTCAGGTAACTGAAATTCTTGACTAATCAAGATAGCAATATTAAAACAAGTGCATTTCTCTTGAAATGCACTTGTTTTTTATAAAAAAGTCGTATCTTTGCAGCCCCGAAAGGGCAATTGCGCGATAAACGGGTGTAGTTCAAGGGTAGAATAGCGGTCTCCAAAACCGTTGATGGGAGTTCGAATCTCTCCACCCGTGCATAAATCGAAAAGGTGAAATGGAAAAATTTACTTCTTTTTTGAAAGCGTCCTGGGAAGAAATGACCCAACATGTTACATGGCCGCCTTTCAACGAGCTGCAAGCTAATACTACCTTGGTGCTTGTAGGTTCGCTCATTTTTGCCTTCGTGGTAGGTGTGATGGATCTTGTTTTCGAGAACGCACTGAAACTTTTTTACCAGTCTTTCTAAGGCTATTTTATTAAAGATAACCCCCTGAAAGGTATGAGTAGTCTAAATTGGTTTGTATTAAGGGCAGTGTCCGGACAAGAGAAAAAAATCAAGTCCTACATTGAAAATGAGATAACACGCCAGAAGCTAAACGAATTCGTTCCGCAAATCCTGATCCCTTCCGAGAAGATTTACGAAATGCGTAACGGCAAGAAGCGTGTAAGGGAAAAGAACTTCTTTCCTGGGTATATTATCATTTCGGCCGATCTGTCAAAAGGAGAGGTCCTGCACATTATTACAAGTATTCCCGGCGTAATCGGTTTCCTGGGCAATGCCGAAGGAAATTCAAAAGTGCCTGTTCCACTGCGCCAGTCAGAAATAAACCGGATCCTCGGTAAAGTCGACGAGGCAGAGCAGCACGAAGAAGCGCCAAGCATGTCTTTCATCAAGGGCGAAACCGTGAAAGTGGTAGATGGTCCGTTCAGCGGATTTATCGGTTTGGTGGAAGAAGTATTCGATGAGAAGAAAAAACTCAATGTAGTTGTAAAAATATTCGGGCGTAATACACCCGTGGAACTCAGTTACGCACAAGTAGAAAAGGATAGTTGAGCGAATAGCGGGCAGGTAGGCTTCCAACTGCATGTAAACCGCTAGTCAATCAATGAACCGACAAATTCCAAAACAATGGCAAAAGAAATAGGTGGATACGTCAAACTGCAGGTGAAAGGTGGCCAAGCCAACCCATCACCTCCAATTGGTCCTGCACTAGGATCGAAGGGTTTGAATATCATGGAGTTTTGCAAGCAGTTCAATGGCCGTACCCAGGATAAAATGGGTGTGGTATTGCCGGTAGTTATTACATACTACAAAGACAAGTCTTTCGACTTCGTCATCAAAACCCCCCCGGCCGCTATTCTTCTTCTGGAAGCCTCAAAAGTGAAAACAGGTTCGGCTCAGCCAAACCGTATTAAGGTAGGATCAGTTTCATGGGATCAAGTTAAGACGATCGCTGAAACTAAAATGCCCGACCTGAACTGCTTCACCGTAGAGTCTGCTATGAAAATGATCGCGGGAACGGCTCGTAGTATGGGTATCACCGTGGCTGGCAAGGCCCCATGGGAAGAAAACAACTGAGCGTAGATTTATAGATACGCCAAAGAAACAAAGAACATGGGAAAATTGACCAAAAAGCAAAAAGAAGCTCTTTCAAAATACGACGCAACCCAGGCTTTTACGCTTGAAGGTGCTGCGGAAGTTCTGAAAACGATTTCCTATACCAAATTTGATGCTTCCGTAGATATCGACGTTCGTTTGGGCGTAGATCCTCGTAAAGCTGACCAAATGGTGCGTGGCGTGGTAACATTGCCACACGGAACCGGAAAAGAAGTTCGTGTATTGGTGCTGTGTACTCCCGACAAGGAGGCAGAAGCGAAAGAGGCAGGAGCGGATTATGTTGGTCTTGACGAATACATTACAAAAATCGAGCAAGGCTGGACAGACATCGACGTGATTATTACAATGCCGAGTGTAATGGCAAAGGTAGGTAGACTTGGTAAAGTATTGGGTCCTCGCGGTCTGATGCCAAACCCTAAGTCAGGAACCGTAACTCCGGATGTAGCGAAAGCGGTGAAAGAGGTGAAGGCTGGTAAAATCGACTTCAAAGTTGACAAAACCGGTATCATCCACACCAGCATCGGAAAGGTATCTTTCGGAACTGACCAGCTTGCACAAAATGCAACTGAAGTTATCAATACCTTGGTTCGCCTTAAGCCTTCATCGGCCAAAGGTACTTACGTAAAGAGCATTCACTTGTCAAGTACGATGAGCCCGGGTGTTATTATTGACAAAAACACGATTCCAGGATTGTAATATGACACGGGAAGAAAAAGCAGTAATTATTGACGAGTTAAGTCAGAAATTCGCTAGCACGCCATATTTCTATATCACCAATGCAACCGGTATGACCGTGGGCGAGGTGAACCAGCTTAGAAGCCTTTGCTTCGATCGCGGTGTAGAGTATCGTGTTGTGAAGAATACATTGATTAAAAAAGCGCTCGAAACACTTGATACGGATTATTCTTCTTTCGACGAAGTGTTGAAAGGATTTTCCGGAGTAATGTTTCACCCGGAGTCAGGTAAAGTACCTGCGCAACTGATTAAGGATTTCAAAAAGAAATCAGGTAGCGACAAACTGAAGTTCAAAGGAGCTTCCGTGGACACTGCCCTTTTCGTTGGAGAAAGCCAGCTTGACGTTCTGATTTCGCTGAAATCGAAACAAGAACTGATCGGCGAAGTAATCGGATTGTTGCAATCGCCTGCCAAAAATGTTATCGGCGCTCTTACAAGCGGCGGACAGAACCTGGCTGGTATCTTGAAAACTTTATCTGAAAAAGAAGACTAATTAACTAGCCAGGCTTAGCTCTCCGGGTTTATAAGTAAAGGAGCGTTTTTAAATCATCTTATTGTATAATCAAAAAAATCAAAATAAAAATGGCAGATTTGAAAGCTTTCGCAGAACAGCTTGTTAACCTTACGGTTAAAGAAGTGAACGAATTGGCTGCAATTCTTAAAGACGAGTACGGTATTGAGCCAGCAGCTGCTGGTGCAGTAATGGTAGCAGGTCCTGCTGGTGGTGCTGGTGCTGATGCGCCTGCAGTTGAAGAGAAAACATCTTTCGATGTGATCTTGAAATCAGCTGGTGCTGGTAAACTTGCTGTTGTGAAGCTGGTTAAAGACCTGACTGGTCTTGGCCTGAAAGAAGCGAAAGAACTCGTTGACGGCGCTCCAAAACCTGTAAAAGAAGGTGTTGCTAAAGACGAAGCAGAAGCTCTGAAAAAGCAGCTTGAAGAAGCTGGTGCAGAAGTTGAAGTGAAGTAATTTGCTCCACAGCATTAGAAGATAAAACCTGGGAAATAGGCCTGACAGTCGTCAGGTCTTTTCCTGTTTTTTATAAAGACCAAACGAAAAGTATTTTTTTATCGTTCTGGTTAGAGGCAGTGACGAGATCGCGGCCCATTTCCCCTTCCGGTTGAATTTGCCCGAAACACTTCCTTACTCGTAGAATGGAAGAACAGGGGCGGTTAACCTTTCTCTACGAGGCAATAGATTAGGTTAAAACTAATTAGTTTTTCTGCTAACCCAAATCACACATAGCCTTGGCTACTATTAATCCAAAAACACCAAGAAAGAACTTCTCAAGGATCAATCAGATTATCGATTATCCGGATCTTTTGGGAATCCAGGTACAATCATTCCGGGATTTCTTTAGTCTGGATACATCGGTTGAAGACCGTTCCGGAGAAGGACTTTACAAAGTTTTCGCTGAAAACTTCCCCATCGCCGACTCACGCGAAAACTTCGTTCTCGAGTTCATCGATTATCTCCTTGAACCACCGAAGTATTCTGTCGACGAATCCATCGATCGCGGTCTGACTTACGCAGTGCCTTTGAAGGCGAAACTGCGTCTGATCTGTAACGACGCCGATCATGAAGAATTTGAAACCATTGAGCAGGAAGTGTTCCTGGGAAACATTCCTTACATGACGGAGCGCGGTTCGTTCGTGATCAATGGTGCTGAGCGCGTAATCGTATCTCAGCTTCACCGTTCGCCGGGCGTGTTCTTCTCTATGAGCAAGCACACCAACGGTTCCAAACTATATTCTGCGCGGATTATTCCATTCAAAGGTTCCTGGATCGAATTCTCTACGGATGTGAACAACGTGATGTACGCGTACATCGACCGTAAGAAGAAGTTCCCGGTAACAACGCTTTTGAGAGCGATCGGTTTCGGATCTGATAAAGATATCCTCGACCTGTTCGGCCTCTCAGAAGAAATCAGCGCAACACCTGCTAACCTGAAAAAGGCAGTAGGACGCCGGTTGGCGGCAAGGGTTCTCCGTACATGGACTGAGGACTTCGTGGATGAGGATACCGGCGAGGTAGTGTCTATCCAGCGTAACGAAGTGTTGCTGGAGCGTGACTCTACTATTTCTGCGGATGATATCGATGTGATCCTGGAATCAGGTCAGAAGTCGATCATCATGCACAAAGAGGACATGAACGTAGCGGATTATAACATTATTTATAACACGCTTCAGAAAGATAGCTCAAACTCCGACAAGGAGGCTGTTGAGCAAATTTACCGTCAGCTGCGTAATGCGGAAGCTCCGGATGAGCAAACTGCACGCGACGTGATCCAGAGCTTGTTCTTCTCGGATAAGCGTTACGACCTGGGTGATGTAGGCCGTTACCGTATCAACAAGAAATTGGGATCGGATACCAGCCTCGACGTGCGCGTATTGACCACCGGTGATATCGTTTCCATCGTGAAATACCTCATCGGTCTGATCAATGCGAAAGCGGTAGTCGATGATATCGACCACTTGTCAAACCGTCGTGTACGTACCGTGGGCGAGCAGCTTTATGCACAGTTCGGCGTGGGTCTTGCACGTATGGCGCGTACCATCAAGGAGCGTATGAACGTAAGGGATAACGAAGATTTCAAGCCTGTTGATCTGATCAATGCAAGAACATTGTCATCGGTAATCAACTCGTTCTTCGGTACCAACCAGCTTTCTCAGTTCATGGACCAAACGAACCCATTGGCCGAGATTACGCACAAGCGTCGTATGTCGGCACTCGGGCCAGGTGGTCTTTCGCGTGAAAGAGCAGGCTTCGAGGTTCGTGACGTTCACTACACCCACTACGGGCGTCTGTGTACGATCGAAACACCGGAAGGTCCGAACATCGGTCTGATCTCCTCACTTTGCGTATTCGCGAAAGTGAATGGAATGGGCTTCATCGAAACACCTTACCGTGTGATCGATAGCGCAGGTAAGCTGACCGACGAGCTGATCTATATGACAGCGGAAGAAGAAGATTCCAAATACATTGCACAGGCCAACGCGTCTGTCGACAAAGAAGGAAACTTCACCGTTGATAAAATCAAAACCCGTTTTGAAGGTGACTTCCCGATGGTGGATCCTTCGCAGGCGTCCTACATGGACGTTGCTGCGAACCAGATAGTATCCGTTGCGGCTTCGCTGATTCCGTTCCTCGAACACGATGATGCGAACCGTGCATTGATGGGATCCAACATGCAGCGCCAGGGTGTGCCATTGTTGCGCCCGCAGGCTCCGATCGTCGGAACTGGCCTGGAACGCCGCGTAGCCATGGACTCTCGTGCATTGGTGGTAGCGGAAGGTGACGGCGTGATTGAATTCGTAGATGCGAAGAAAATTGTTGTGAAGTACGACCGTACCGACGAAGATCGTCTGGTTAGCTTCATCGACGACAGCGTTTCTTACGACCTCGTGAAATTCCGTCGTACCAACCAGGACACTTGTTTGAACCTCCAACCAATGGTGTTGAAAGGTCAGAAAGTGAAAAAAGGCGAGCCGCTTTGCCAGGGTTATGGTACTGAGGGTGGTGAGCTTGCATTGGGCCGTAACTTGTTAGTTGCATTCATGCCTTGGCAGGGATACAACTTCGAGGATGCGATCGTAATCTCCGAGAAAGTAGTACGCGACGATATCTTTACTTCGATTCACATCGAAGAATTTGAGCTCGAAGTGCGTGATACCAAACGCGGAGAAGAAGAGCTTACTGCTGAGATCCCGAACGTAAGCGAGGAAACTGTGAAGAACCTCGACGAAAACGGTATCGTACAAGTAGGTACAGAAGTAAAAGAAGGCGATATCCTGATCGGTAAGATCACTCCAAAAGGAGAATCTGATCCTACTCCGGAAGAAAAACTCCTTCGTGCGATCTTCGGTGACAAGGCTGGTGATGTGAAGGATGCTTCGAAAAAAGCACCACCATCGATGAAAGGTGTGGTAATCGATACCAAACTGTTCTCCCGCCCGACTAAAGAAGAGCGTGCAAAACACAAAGACGAGCTTCGTCTGTTGATGAAGAAATACAGCCGCGACCTGACTGCATTGCGCGGTCGTGTGATCGACAAACTGGTGACGCTGACAGACGGCAAAACCAGCTCGGGTGTAAAACACAAATTCGGTGACGAGCTGATCAGCAAAGGAATGAAGTTCAACGTGAGAAATATCTCCGAGAACCTTTTCCCTGCCAACAACCCGTACCGCGACGAAAGCCAGTACGCAGTACCCGAAGAGGTTAACCTTATCGGAGACGTACTGACCGACTCGTGGACTGAAGATGCGGATACGAACCGTCAGGTTTCTCTGGTATTGAAAAACTACCTGAATGCCCGCA
The DNA here is from genome assembly GCA_001898145.1 of Dyadobacter sp. 50-39. Classification (GTDB taxonomy): domain Bacteria; phylum Bacteroidota; class Bacteroidia; order Cytophagales; family Spirosomataceae; genus Dyadobacter. The sequence continues at coordinate 149,663 of MKSR01000019.1, read as the reverse complement.
GTGAAATCATGGGCCGCTTCAAACGCGATCGCTTCGCATTGGAAGTAGGTGATGAATTGCCTGCTGGTATCGTGAAACTGGCGAAAGTATATATCGCTAAGAAACGTAAACTGAAAGTAGGGGATAAAATGGCGGGTCGCCACGGTAACAAAGGGGTAGTTGCCCGTATCGTTCGTGACGAGGATATGCCATTCCTGGAAGACGGTACTCCGGTGAACATCGTGTTGAACCCGCTTGGGGTACCTTCACGTATGAACATCGGTCAGATCTACGAAACCATCCTTGCATGGGCTGGTCTGAAACTCGGCCGCCGCTACGCCACACCGATCTTTGACGGTGCGACCGAAGCGGAAGTTGCTGCCGAGCTGAAAGAGGCAGGTCTGCCGGATTGGGGACGTACTTATCTGTACAATGGTCTGACTGGTGAGCAGTTCGACCAGCCGGTAACAGTCGGTCTGATGTATATGATGAAACTGGGCCACTTGGTTGACGATAAAATGCACGCGCGTTCTATCGGGCCATACTCGCTCATTACCCAGCAACCATTGGGTGGTAAAGCGCAGTTCGGTGGACAGCGTTTCGGTGAGATGGAAGTGTGGGCGCTTGAAGCGTTCGGTGCTTCGCACATTCTGCAGGAGATCCTTACTGTGAAATCCGATGATGTGGTGGGCCGTGCCAAAGCGTACGAAGCGATCGTGAAAGGTGAAAACCTTCCGAAACCAAATATCCCAGAGTCATTCAACGTACTTGTTCACGAGCTTCGCGGACTAGCATTGGAGATTACACTGGACTAATTTCTAGTCGTAAGCGGCGCACTGAAAAGTGCGCTGCTTAAAAAAAGCAATTGAATTAGTTTCGACTAACAGACAAACGACTCTTTATTATGTCTTTCAAAAAGAATAAAAAATTAAACAGCGACTTTTCCAGAATGACGATCAGTCTGGCGTCACCGGAGTCTATCCTAGAAAGCTCCTTCGGTGAAGTAACCCAGCCTGAAACCATCAACTACCGGACCTACAAGCCGGAGATGGGCGGTCTGTTCTGCGAGCGCATTTTCGGTCCTGTAAAAGACTGGGAATGTCACTGCGGTAAATACAAACGCATTCGCTATAAAGGAATTATCTGCGACCGCTGCGGTGTAGAGGTAACCGAGAAAAAGGTCCGCCGCGAGCGCATGGGTCACATTGAATTGGTGGTTCCTGTTGCACATATCTGGTACTTCCGCAGCTTACCGAACAAAATCGGTTACCTGCTGGGACTTTCTACCAAGAAACTCGACCAGATCATTTACTACGAACGGTACGCGGTAGTTCAGCCAGGTATCAAAGAAGAGGATGGCGTTGGCTACCTCGACTTCCTGACCGAAGATGAATACCTAGATATCATCGACAAACTCCCACGCGAGAACCAGTTGCTTCCTGACACGGATCCCAACAAATTTATCGCGAAAATGGGTGCTGACGCTCTGGAAATGCTGTTGAGCCGCATTAAGCTCGACGAACTTTCTTACGAGCTCCGTCACCAGGCAGCTACCGACACTTCTCAGCAACGTAAAGCGGAAGCTTTGAAGCGCTTGAAAGTGGTAGAAGCGTTCCGTGATGCGAATACCCGTATCGAAAACCGCCCTGAATGGATGGTGATCAAAATGGTACCGGTTATTCCACCGGAATTGCGTCCATTGGTTCCCCTGGATGGTGGCCGTTTTGCGACTTCGGATTTGAACGACCTTTACCGTCGTGTAATCATCCGTAACAACCGTCTGAAACGCCTCATCGAGATCAAGGCACCAGAGGTGATCTTGCGTAACGAAAAACGGATGTTGCAGGAAGCGGTTGACTCCCTTTTCGACAACAGCCGTAAAGTGAATGCGGTACGTTCAGAAGGTAACCGTGCATTGAAATCACTTTCAGATATGCTGAAAGGTAAGCAAGGCCGTTTCCGTCAAAACTTGCTTGGTAAGCGTGTCGACTATTCCGGTCGTTCGGTTATCGTGGTAGGCCCTGAATTGAAACTGCACGAATGCGGTTTGCCTAAGGATATGGCGGCGGAGCTTTTCAAGCCATTCATTATCCGCAAGCTCATTGAGCGGGGCATTGTTAAAACTGTAAAATCAGCGAAGAAGATCGTAGACCGCAAGGATCCTGTGATCTGGGATATCTTGGAAAACGTTTTGAAAGGACACCCTGTGCTCCTCAACCGTGCTCCGACACTTCACCGTTTGGGTATCCAGGCATTCCAGCCTAAACTGATCGAAGGTAAAGCAATCCAGCTTCACCCATTGGTGTGTACGGCATTCAACGCTGACTTTGACGGTGACCAGATGGCAGTACACGTACCGCTGGGTCAGGAAGCCGTATTGGAAGCTTCTATGCTGATGCTTTCTTCGCATAACATTCTTAACCCTGCCAACGGTGCGCCGATCACGGTACCATCTCAGGACATGGTTTTGGGTCTGTATTATGTGACAAAAGGCCGCGTAAGCACCGAGCAATATCCGATCATCGGAGAAGGCAAAATCTTCTACGGTCCGGATGAGGTGATCATTGCGATCAACGAAGGCAAACTTTCGAAACATGCGAATATCAAATGCCGCGTTCGCGTTCGTAACGAGGACGGCACATTTGAAATTAAGCTGATCGACACCGTTGCAGGTCGTATCCTGTTCAACCAGGCTGTTCCTGAGGAAGTTGGCTATATCAACGAATTGTTGACCAAGAAAAAACTTCAGCAGATCATCGGTTTGGTGTTCAAACAGGCTGGTGTGGCCCGTACCGCTCAATTCCTGGACGAAATCAAAGAACTTGGTTTCCAAATGGCCTTCAAAGGCGGTTTGTCAATGGGATTGGACGACGTAATGGTTCCAAGTGAAAAAGAGAAACTCATCGAGCAGGCGAAAGGCGATGTTGAAAACGTCTGGAACAACTACCTGATGGGTCTTATCACGGAGAACGAACGTTACAACCAGGTGATCGATATCTGGACGCGCGTTAACTCACGCATTACAGAGACGTTGATGAAGCAGCTGGAAACAGACAAAGGCGGATTCAACTCAATCTATATGATGATGCACTCCGGAGCCCGCGGTTCACGCGAGCAGATCCGTCAGTTGGGTGGTATGAGGGGTCTTATGGCGAAACCTCAGAAAAACATCGCTGGTGGTGCCGGTGAAATCATCGAAAACCCGATTCTTTCTAACTTTAAAGAAGGTCTCGACGTTTTGGAATACTTTATCTCTACCCACGGTGCGCGTAAAGGTTTGGCCGATACAGCGTTGAAAACAGCGGATGCAGGTTACCTGACCCGTCGTTTGCACGACGTTGCACAAGACGTGGTAGTGGTAGAAGAAGACTGCGGCTCGCTCCGTGGTATTGCGATCTCTGCATTGAAAGACAATGAGGATATCGTAGAACCATTGTCAGAGCGTATCCTCGGCCGTGTTAGCGTTCACGACGTGTTCGATCCGTTGACTAACGAATTGATCCTTACATCAGGACAGGAAATTACAGAAGAAATCGCTTCTTACATTGATGAGACGGCGATCGAAACTGTTGAAATCCGTTCGGTACTGACTTGCGAAACCCGTGATGGTGTTTGTGCAAAATGTTACGGACGCAGCCTGGCGTCTGCCCAGATGGTGAACATCGGGGAGGCAGTTGGTGTAATCGCTTCCCAGTCGATCGGTGAGCCAGGTACACAGCTGACACTCCGTACATTCCACGTGGGTGGTACGGCTTCCAACATCTCTGTTGAAGCCAACATCAAAGCGAAATTCGACGGTTTGATCCAGTTCGAAGATCTTCGTCTCGTACAATCTGTTAACTCAGAAGGCGACGAAGTAACGGTAGTAATGGGCCGTTCAGGTGAGGTGAAAATCGTACACCCTGAAACGAAACAACTCCTGATCTCGAACAACGTACCTTACGGTGCGCATTTGCAAGTGAAAGAAGGCGATTCCGTGTTCAAAGGACAGGAACTTTGTACCTGGGACCCTTATCACGCGGTAATCCTTTCTGAATTCACAGGAACTGTTTCCTTCGACGCGATCGAAGAAGGTATCACATTCCGTGAAGAATTTGACGAACAAACAGGCTTCCAGGAGTCGGTGATCATTGAAACGCGTGACAAAACCAAAAACCCGGCGATCGTGGTGAAAGGTAAGTCTACGTTGTTGAAAGATCAGACTGAAAAAGGTTACAACCTTCCTGTTGGAGCACGTCTGGTTGTGAAAGCCGGTGCAGCTATCAAGGCTGGTCAGCCGCTGGCGAAAATCCCTCGCGTTGTTGGTAAGACACGCGATATTACGGGAGGTCTGCCACGTGTGACCGAATTGTTCGAAGCACGTAACCCGTCTAACCCTGCGACTGTTTCCGAAATCGACGGTGTGGTGTCTTACGGCGGCGTAAAACGCGGTAACCGTGAAATCCATATCGAATCGAAAGACGGAACACAGCGCCGTTACATGGTGCCTCTGTCGAAACACATCCTTGTTCAGGATGGTGACTTCGTACGTGCCGGTGACCCGCTTTCCGATGGTGCTATCACGCCTGCGGATATCCTTTCTATCAAAGGACCAACCGCGGTACAAGAGTACCTGGTGAACGAGATTCAGGAAGTATACCGTCTGCAAGGTGTGAAGATCAACGATAAGCACATCGAGTGTATCGTTCGCCAAATGATGCAGAAAGTGGATATCCTGGACGCTGGTGACACCAACTTCCTCGAAATGCAGGCTGTTGACCGCGTGGTATTCCGCGAGGAAAACGACAAGATCCTGGATATGAAAGTGGTTGAGGACTCAGGTAGCTCCGAAACATTGAAGCCGGGTATGATCATTTCAGTACGTCGTCTGCGCGATGAAAATTCAAGCTTGAAACGTCGTGACCTGAAACTGGTTACCGCCCGTGATGCACAGGCTGCCGTTGCAAGACCTACGTTGATGGGTATCACACAGGCTTCTTTGGGTACTGAAAGCTTTGTTTCTGCGGCTTCATTCCAGGAAACAACCAAAGTACTGAGCGAAGCGGCTGTTCGTGGTAAACGCGATGAACTGAAAGGCTTGAAGGAAAACGTGATCGTTGGTCACCTGATCCCTGCAGGTACGGGTATGCGCGTATACGAAAACCTGATCGTTGGATCGAAAGAGGAGTACGATGCGCTGTCTGATTCTCGCGAGAGACAATCACGCAAGAAAAAAGAGTTGGCGTAATCCAGCTGAATATAAGTAAACAAAGAGCCGGCCTGCATTAGCGGGACCGGCTCTTTGCTTTCCAGGCCGGGCCTTCCATTCGGGGCCATCCACGCCGGGCTTTTCCAAGCGGGGTATTTTTAGTAATTTCCCCAGTAAATTCAATAGCGCAGCTATTTAAAACCAGCAATGAAAGAGGAAAACAAGGAAAACGAACAACAGATCAATGTGGAACTGTCTGAGGAAATGGCAGAAGGGGTCTATTCCAACCTGGCAATGATCGCCCATTCCAACAGCGAATTTATACTTGACTTTATACGCCTGATGCCCGGCGTGCCGCGCGCGAAAGTGAAGGCGCGCATTATTGTAACACCTGAGCATGCAAAGCGCCTCGTGGCTGCATTGCGGGATAATATCCAGAAATACGAAGACCAATACGGCCCTATCCAGAATTCCCAGGACAGCGAGCCTACATTCAATTTCCCCATCAGCTTCGGAGGTCCGGGCGGCGAGGCCTGATCCAGCTTATCAAAGCGAAATGTAAGCGTAGCTATATCGCTCTCAATCAGGTACTTCGCGAATTAGGAGTTTGGCTTCTTTGGTGATTTTTTGTAACTTTTGCCAAACTCTTAATCACCATGGCATTATTCAAACTTACAATTAACAACCGTGCATACAGCGCAGATGTGGAGGGTGATACTCCACTGCTGTGGGTTTTGCGCGATAATCTGGGCCTTGTAGGTACCAAATATGGCTGCGGTATCGCCCAGTGCGGCGCCTGCACCGTTCACCTGGATGGCAAGGCCGTTCGCTCCTGCGTATTGCCGGTATCGTCGGTGGGCAAGGCAAAGGTGACCACCATTGAAGGGTTGTCGGAAAAAGGCGATCACCCGGTTCAGAAAGCGTGGGACGAAGTAGACGTAGCACAATGCGGCTACTGCCAGGCAGGCCAGATCATGACCGCCGCCGCATTCCTGAAAGAGAAGCCCAAACCAACCGACGAGGAGATCGTGGGAGCGATGAGCGGTAATCTGTGCCGCTGCGGGACTTATCACCGCATTCGTGAAGCCGTTAAAGTTGCAGCCACTAAATCTAACTGACCATGAGCACATTCAATCAGACATCGCGTCGCGACTTCATGAAGCTCGCGGCAGCGGCCGGTGGCGGTTTGTTCCTGGGCTTCAACTGGTCGGATACCACGGCTGCGCCGGTGGTAGTGGATGCGGATCAGATCGCAGCCGGATCGGTGAAGTTCAACAGCTACCTCTCCATTGGCTCCGACAACATCATTACCATTGTTTCTCCCAACCCAGAAATAGGCCAGGGCATTAAAACGGCATTTCCCATGGTGGTGGCAGAAGAGCTGGACGCCGATTGGAAGCTGGTGAAAACGGTGCAGGGAAACCTGGACAATGCACAATTCGAGCGCCAGGTAACCGGCGGAAGTGGTGCCGTTCCGCATTCGTGGGAGCGCCTGCGCAAAGCGGGAGCAACGGCGCGCCATTTGCTAATCAGTGCAGCGGCAGCCAAATGGGGTGTACCTGCGGCGGAAATTACTGCCGCGGATAGCAGGCTATTTCACAAGGCGTCCGGTAAATCGGGCAGCTATGGAGAGTTTGCAGAGGCGGCCGGCAAGCTCACGGCGCCTGCCGACATTAAACTGAAAGATGAAAAGACATTCAAGCTGATCGGACAGTCGGTGAGAAATGTCGATAACAAGAATATTGCTACCGGCAAGCCGCTTTTCGGGCTGGATTTTTACCGCGAGGGAATGCTGTTCGCGATCATCCAGCGGCCCAAGGCATTCGGGCTCAAACTGAAATCGGTTGACTCGGCTGCGGCAAAAGCAATGCCCGGCATTGTAGACGTCGTTACGTTTGAAAATAGCGTGGCAGTTGTCGGTAAATCGACCTGGCAATGCAAAAAGGCACGTGAGGCACTCAAAATCGAATACGAAAAAGCAGCTGACCTCGAAAGCTCGGAAGACCACAACCGCATTTTTTCCAATCTGATGGACAACGGCGAAGCCACTGTGCGCCGGAAGAACGGAGATGTAGACGCTGCATTCAAGAGTGCAGCCAAGGTCATCAAAGCGGAATACCAATGCCCGTTCCTGCCGCATAGCCCATTGGAGCCGATGAACTTCTTTGCGCACGTACGAGAGGACGGCGTGGAGCTCGTAGGCCCTACCCAAACGCCTGACCGCGCACGGGGAGAGGCGGCTAAGATAACCGGCTTGCCTCCCGAGAAGATCACTGTGGAAATCACCCGGCAGGGCGGCGGTTTCGGACGCCGGCTTTCCGCCGACTTCGCCATTGAGGCGGTGCATGTATCCAAGCTGGTGAAAGCACCGGTGAAGGTAATCTGGACCCGGGAAGACGATATGACCGGTGGTATCTACCGCCCTGCTGTACGCTACCGTTTTGAGGCCGCATTGGACAAAAACGGGGAAATGATCGGCTACAAGCTGCGGGGCGTAGGCATTAACTCGGGTAACCCGACAAGGGAGGACAACTTCCCGTCTGGCTCGGTGGATAACTTGCTGATAGACTCCGTGGAGCATAAGTCGGCCATTACTACCGGCCCGTGGCGTGCACCGATTACAAACTTCCTCGCCTACGCCGAACAGTCGTTTATCGATGAGGTGGCCGAAGCGGCCGGCAAAGACCCGGTGGAGTTTCGGCTTGCATTGCTGGAAAAAGCGAAGAAATCGCCGGCGGGTGAAGTAAAATATGATGTCGACCGGATGATCGCGGTGATCAGGATGGCGGCTGAAAAGAGCAACTGGGGTAAAAAGAAAGGGGTTCACCAGGGTTTTTCCGTTTACTTCTCCCACCGGTCGTACGTAGCCCAGGTAGGCGAAGTAGTGGTGGAGAAAGGTAAACCGGTATTGAAAAACATCATTGCGGCGGTCGACTGCGGTATCGTGATCAACAAAAGCGGTTCGTTGCAGCAGGTACGTGGCGGCGTAGTGGACGGTGTCGGCCATGCGATGTTCGGGAATATGACTTTCAAAGGCGGTACGCCGGATCAGAGCAATTTCAATGGTTTCCGGTTGATCCGAATGAACGAAATCCCGGATGTGGATGTGCATTTCGTAGATAACGGCATTTCACCCACAGGCCTTGGCGAGCCCGCATTACCGCCGGCAGGAGGTGCCGTGGCGAATGCATTCTATAAAGCTACCAAGCAACGTCTTAGAAATCAGCCATTTATTAACGAGGATGCTTTCAAGGGCATTTCGTAAGTATTAAATAATACAAATTGTATGACAGTAAGGTGAAAATGTGATAGCGCATTTTTATCTTACTGTTTTTATTTTCTCTTGTTCCTAAACCATTGAAATACAAATGAAAAAGATTGTTACCCTGTTTTCGGCATTGATATGCATGGCTATCACTGCCTTTATCGCCGCGGAATTTCCGCAAGCCGATATTTCGAATGGCGTGATCAAAGCCAGACTGTATTTGCCAGACGGAAACGACGGCTATTACCGGGGCGTAAGGTTTGACTGGGCAGGCGTGGTGCCGAGCCTGGAATATAAGGGGCATACCTACTTTGGTACCTGGAACCAGGCACCCTATGATCCCAAATTGCACGACGCGATTATGGGGCCGGTGGAAGAATTTACACCCCTGAATTTCGATGAGGCAAAGCCGGGCGAACCGTTCGTCAAAATAGGGGTAGGTGTATTGACTAAGCCTGATGATAAAAAGTACTCGTTCGCGACTAACTATGCCATTCAGAACCCGGGCAAATGGTCGGTAGTGAAGGGCAACGACCAGATCGCATTTGCCCATGAACTGAAAGATGCAACCGGCTACGGCTACGACTACCATAAAACACTGAGGCTGGTAAAAGGCAAGCCGCAGCTCGTTTTGGAACACACTTTGAAAAATACAGGCTCCAAACCTATTGTGGCGAACACCTATAACCACAATTTCTTCATGATCGACAATGAGCCGTCGAATGAGAATATCCGCATTGTATTTCCATTTGACGTGAAAGGGGAGGGCAGAGGCTTCGGGAGCATTATCAATGCCAATGGCAAAATGCTCAACTATTCACGGGAAGTGGTGAAGGGCGACCAGGTTTTCAGCGCCGGTTTGCAGGGTTTCGGGCCAACTGCCAAAGACTACGACATCCGCATTGAAAACACCAAAACAAAGGCCGGCGTGAGGATTACTTGCGATCAGCCATTGGAAAAGCTGGTGTACTGGGCTTGCCCGACTACCTCCTGCCCCGAGCCGTACATCAAGATCGCCGCCCAGCCGGGCCAGGAAGTCAAATGGAAGGTGACGTACGAGTTTTATACCTTTTAACGGAGAGCTGCCGGATTTTTCTAAATTCGCACGGCAATTCAACAAACTAGTCAATGGGTTCGCATAAACACCTGGATAAAGCCTCGGCCGCAGGACTTTTAGTCGCATTAGGGATCATTTACGGGGATATCGGTACATCGCCCCTTTATGTAATGCAGGCGGTAATCGGCACTAATAAGATTACGAATGATGTGGTATATGGGGCCGTATCGTGCATTTTCTGGACGCTCACGCTGCAAACAACCATCAAGTATGTAATCCTCATCCTCCGGGCCGATAACAAGGGTGAGGGGGGGATTCTGGCATTGTTCGCCCTCGTACGCAAGCGCGCCGCCTGGCTGACAGTGCCGGCGATTATCGGTGCGAGTACGCTGCTCGCGGACGGGATCATTACGCCCCCCATCTCCGTGTCGTCAGCCGTAGAGGGCTTGCGTATACTTTATCCGGATATCCAGACGATCCCGATTGTGATCGGCATTCTGACGCTGCTTTTCATTATACAGGTATTTGGGACAACGATCGTAGGCCGCGCATTCGGCCCGGTAATGATGATCTGGTTCCTTATGCTGGCCGTACTTGGCGTTTCACAGGTGATCGACCACCCGGAGATCATGAAATCACTCAGCCCTGTTTATGCCTACAAACTTCTGGCCAACCACACCGGCGGTTTCTGGATGCTCGGGGCCGTTTTCCTTTGTACCACAGGTGCCGAGGCATTGTACAGCGATCTGGGACATTGCGGGCGGGGAAATATCCGGATTAGCTGGATTTTTGTAAAAACTTGCCTGATCCTCAATTATTTCGGTCAGGGCGCGTGGCTGATCGTACATTCGGGCGACTTGCTGAACGGCCGCAAGCCATTTTACGAGATCATGCCGGAATGGTGGCTGCTGCCGGGGATCGGTATTGCTACCACCGCTGCCATTATCGCCAGCCAGGCGTTGATCAGCGGCTCATTTACGCTGATTTCGGAGGCTATCCGCCTCAATTTCTGGCCGAAAGTGCGCCTCATTTATCCAAGCGACCAGAAGGGCCAGCTGTACGTGCCCAGCGTGAACTGGCTGCTTTGGGCGGGTTGTATCGGCATTGTGCTGTATTTCAAGGAATCGTCGCACATGGAGGCAGCGTACGGCCTTGCGATCACACTTACGATGATCATGACCACGATCCTGATGTCGGTTTACCTGCACGTTAAGCGGGTGAGCAAATGGGTTGTAGTCTTCTTTCTGGTGATATATCTGGCGATCGAAGGCTCCTTCCTCGCCGCGAACCTGTTGAAGTTCACCCATGGCGGCTGGGTTTCGCTGGTACTCGCAACGGTAATAGGATTGGTAATAACCGTTTGGTTGAGAGCATATTATATCAAAATGCGACTCACCGAGTTCGAAAGCCTGGAAAAGTACATTGGGCCGTTGAAAGAGCTGAGCAATGACATCAGCATTCCCAAATACTCAACGCACTTGATCTTCATGTCGAATGCACCGCGTGAGAACGAGATCGAAAACAAGATCATTTACTCGATCTTCTACAAGCGGCCGAAACGCGCGGATATCTACTGGTTTGTGCATGTAGAAACCACCGATGAACCCTACACAATGGATTACCACGTCAATATCCTGGCCGAGGACGATGTGATCAAGGTGACGTTCCGCCTGGGTTTCCGGATAGAGCAGCGCATCAATCTTTTCTTCCGTAAAGTAGTGGAAGATATGGTGCTGAATAAAGAGGTTGACATTACGAGCCGCTACGAATCGCTAAGCCGGCAGAACATCACCGGGGACTTCCGTTTCATCGTGCTCGAACGTTACCTGTCGCTCGAAAACAACCTGCCTTTCATGGAGGAACTGATCATGAAAATCTATTTCGGGATCAAGAGCATTACGACGTCGGAGGATAAGTGGTTTGGGCTGGATAGCAGCTCGGTGAAGGTGGAGAAAGTACCTTTGGTATTGACGCCAAGCGAGAAAATACGCATGAAAAGGGTGTACAGCTAAGAAATTGACTACGAAGTATTTCGAATCAAAACTTTGACTTCGAAATTCACTTTTATCTAATGGCTTACCGCCCAGTTTGGGTATATCGCTACGCATTTTGTGGATAGCTTTCTGAACGTCCGGCAGAAACGGTCTCGTCTGAGACTCAGGGCTATGGGCCGCTTCTGGAATGCTTTTAGTGCAAATCGCTGCCACTATACTGGTAACTTTTTTCACTAAAACACAATGGACCATGAAATACCTTGCATGCATATTCACAATGCTCCTGGGGATTGCAGGGGCATTTGCCCAGAATCCGGTGACGCCGGAGACATCTGTACCACAGACGGTACCGCAAACTAACCCTGTTCCCACGACCACGCCTGAAACGAAACCGGAGTTCAACGCGCCGCAATCGCCGGCCCGGCCAGCCCAGATTCCATCCGAGGACACGCTTATCAAAGGTCAAAAAAGCTCCGGAGCGGTTATCCGCGACACACTTATACCCTCGGATAACAAGCGGAAGGATCGTCGGAAAAACCGTAAAGGAACTGCCGAAACCGACGATACCACTTCTGTAAGGCCGCAAGCCGATCCTACGAGAAAGCCGTGATGTCGTCAGCATTAAACACGAAAGCCCGGAAGTGATTCCGGGCTTTCGTGTTTGGTGTCGGGAAGAGAATAGGTTTTCGGAAGTTAGTGGGTATGGTTCACAGGTGAGTAGCCGTGAAGATCGGCCTGCCGGTGCGTGGCAGGTTCCAGGTCGTCTTCCCAAAACGGCTGTGTAACGACCGCCCTGTTTTGATTGACCCACGTACACCAAACCTTCCCACTGAATACGCGTTTGGTGACGGGCAGCGAACCCGATCCGTTGTGGTGGACCACGGTATCGACGATCTGGTATTCGTCAACCTGCATCAACTGGTTGCCGCCTTTCTCTTTCACCCAATCGTCTTTCATAAACTTAAAAGTATCCATTGGTTTTGCGTTGATTTATGAAGGAAGGTGGAATTCAAATCCTGTGCCAGAAATTATACATTTTCAAGAATGCAATGAGTTGTATGTAACCTGTGGGAACAGCGGGTAGAAATATTTCAACAAAACTTCGACAAAAAATCTGAGCCCCCGAAAATCCGGTTGCTCATTCATTTGCCTCGCACGCTGGAAGGAAGTCGATGAAAATGCCGGGCGATGTTTTATTGAAAGTTTAACAGACTTTCCCGAACATATGCGGTACCTCTTAATGCGTGCATTTCTTGTTGCACTTTTACTGGCAGGCCATCACATACAGGCGCAATGGGGCACGCCCTACGCCAATGCCTGGATCAGCTATGGCCAGCCCTATGTCAAAATAGGAATCCTGAAAAAAGGGCTGCACAAAGTGGCATTCTCTTCGCTGCCCGAGGACTTCCCGACCGGTTCCCCTGAAAACTTCCAGCTATGGCGACGAGGCCAAGAGGTTTCCCTCATCAGCACCGACAACCAGGAAATCGTTTTCTATGCGGTTCCCAATGATGGCGCAAGCGATTCGCTGCTGTACCGGCCGACGAGCGGGCGGATGAATCCCTATTACAGCTTCTATTCGGACGAGGGTGCCTATTTCCTGACTGTCGGAAACAAGCCGGGGAAGAGGGCCGGAATAGTGGAGCCGCCTGTCGATGAAAACGTGCCGCTTCTCACACACCACGACGAACTGGTGACGAAGGTTTTCCAGCAGAATTACTCCCTCGGTACCAATTATCCGCTCAATCCGGGCTTCTTTAACAGCTATTTCGAACTGGGCGCCAGCCGAACGGGCGAAGTTTACGATAATGGGAAGGAAGCGGTAATTGAATTTACATTGGGCGAACTCGCGGGCAATTCCCACGCTCCGACCATCAAGCTCATGCTGCATGGCCGCAGCAAGAACGACCGGCAAATTCAGCTTTATGTTGGCAAGAACAAAGGCGCATTGCGGTTGGCCAAAACCTTGGACAATTCCGGCTTTGCGGGGATCGAAACTGCTTTTGAAATCAAACCGGAAGATTTGGATTCCGGAAAGAACGGCACGGTGGTGATCCGATCCGTTGCCAGCGACCCTTTGGAGCGATTTTCCATTGCCTATTATTCCATTGAATATCCCCGGGTGCTCCAAGTCGGAAATCAATCGAGGGAATGGAGGCTGGACGTGACCTCCGGCAAATGGAGCGCAATACCGGTAAAAGGCATTTCTCCTCGGTTTTCGTGGATCGACATTTCGGATGCGGATAACCCGGTAATGCTAAAAAGCGCAGGCGAAGTATTGATGATACCGCGGTTGCCGGGCAAAACGCAGGTGCTGCTCGCGACAGACGAAGTGACGACCGTCGGTCCTGCAAAACTCAGTCGGGTTAATTTCACCCGCCACGACCCTAAAGCTACCAATTACATCATCATCACGACAGCCGAGCTGCGACAAGGTGCCACTGACTATGCCGCCTATCGAACCTCTGCGGCCGGAGGAAGTCTGAAACCCGCCATTTTTGAGATACAGGACATTTACAATCAGTTCAACTACGGCGAGCCCAGCCCGGTGGCCATCAAGAAGTTCATGTCCTATATGCTTGCCGAAGGGTTCAAAGACAAGTACCTTTTTCTGATCGGAAAGTCGATATCCCAAAATGAGCGGATGGTCAGGGAGCTGCCCGGCGAAGTTCCTACGATTGGCTTTCCGGCTTCGGACGCATTGCTTGTGTCGGGAATCGCAGGCGGGACTGCCAATGCGCCGCTCATTCCGGTCGGCCGGCTGTCGGCGATTTCGAATCAGAACATTGCCGATTATCTGCGGAAAGTGAAGGCTTACGAGGCAAGCGGACCGGAAGACTCGGGCTGGCGCAAGAAGGTCCTTCATTTGAGCGGCGGTAAAACGACCAATGAAATCGTGCAGCTGCGGGACTATTTACGGGCATTGGAACCCATCGTACAGAAGGGAATTACAGGTGGTACCGTGAAAGCATATGTAAAAAGGCAGCCTACGCAGGAAGTGGAGAGCGTTGATATTGCGGGTGATCTGAATGAGGGAGTGGGGATGATCACTTTTTTCGGTCATGGCGGCCCGATCATCACCGATCCGAATATCGGCCATGTCCGGGATGCCGCCAGGGATTATCACAACCTGAACAAATACCCATTGATGTATTTCAACGGCTGCGGCGTCGGGAATGTGTTCTGTAACCGGTTTAACCCCGCCCCGCCGAATCCTAAGGCCGCCGACCGGATCACGCTCACGCTCGACTGGCTCCTTGCCCCGGATAAGGGAGCCATTGCGGTTATCGCCAGTTCCTATGAAAGTTTTGTAAACCCTGGCATCACCTACCTGAACTCGCTGTATGACCACCTGTTCGAAAACCCGGCGACGGCGGGCCTGCCGATCGGTAAAATCCAGCTGGCAGTGGCCCATGACATTTTATCCCAATACAAAGACCAGTACAACGTCGCCTACGTACATCAGTCTGTGCTGCAAGGTGACCCTGCCCTGCGGCTGTTAGCTGTCGCCGATCCCGACTATGCCGTACAGGCCGACGAGGGCATTATGCTACTTTCCGGTTCGGGGAATAAGACGATCGGCGAATCGGATTCGCTGCGGGTAAGCATTGAGCTCGCCAATTTAGGGCGATTTATGCCGGGGCAGATCGTACCGGTAGAGATCCTTTGCGCTGGTACCCAGGGTGTTCATTCGAAGAAGGTCGGGGTAAAATCTTTCGCGTCCCGGCAAACTTTGAAAATCGCGTTCCCTATTGAAAAGGATCTGAAACTGATTCAGGTAAAAATAGATCCCGACAAGACGCTCAAAGAACTCACCCGAGATAACAATGCCGCGGAACTGCTCGTCGACTGGGATTTGGTGAAACACATGCAAACGTTCTCCAACAAGACATTAAAAGACAATATTCCTCCCATTCTGACAGTCAAATGCAATGGATATTTTCTGAAACAGAACGAACCTGTCTTGCCTGACCCGGCATTCAGCATCACACTCACAGACGACCGGCTGCTTGCTCAGGATACTACTCTGGTAGACATCTTCATCAAGCCGTGTGCAAGTGACGAATGCGAGTTTGAACGGATCGCCTATGCAGGCACCGATATCAAGATTCTGGCATTGGAAGGTAAGGAGCTTACTTTCAAATTTTCGGGGAAACTGGGGCCTGGCAGGTATGAAATGATGATCATCGCCCGTGACCGCGCCGGTAACGAGGTGGCGCAGCCTTACCGGATGGATTTTGTAATTGCCAGGCCCGAAGAAATGCCGTACAGCCTGGTAGTAAGCCCTAATCCTGCTACTTCTTATTTGCGGTTCGAGTTGAAGGCTGCAAAGTCAATGCCATTGAAAGCAGTTCGGTATGTGATCTGTGACCAGCGCGGAAACGCCTTAGAGGAGCATGAAATCCCGGTGTCAAACCTGTTGCCGAAACTGGAATGGTACTGGCAGCCGACGCGTGGCATTGTACCGGGCATGTACAGCTATACTGTGCAATTAATCGGAGCGGAGGGCAGCACGCCGGAGGTAAGAAAAGGGAAGGTGGTATTTCAATGAGTGGAGGAAGTTCGAGCTATGTTCAACCTAACGAAAAAGCCACTCACAACATGAAGCTGTAAGTGGCTGATTTTCAATGTCGGGATGACAAGATTCGAACTTGCGACCCCTAGCACCCCATGCTAGTGCGCTACCGGGCTGCGCTACATCCCGAACTTTTTAAGATTGGCCGCAGGGCCGTTCTTTGGGGTTGCAAATCTATAAATGTTTTGGATTATTGTCTATTTACATTGTAAAAAAATTGCAATACAACATCAATAGACAATAATCCGGCTGAAAATCAAATCGTTTCGTTCTGCCAGTTCGGGTTCACCGCCTCAGGTTTGCCCTTCCGGAACCATTTGTCGCGGACGCGCTCGTTGACATAGTACATACAAGGTACCATAATGAGCGTCAGCAGGGTCGAAAAGGTGAGACCGAAGATTATCGTCCAGGCGAGGATATTCCAAAATACGGAACTCGGGCCGCCCACGATGAGGTGCGGTTGCAGATCGCGGAACAGGCCTACGAAATCGACGGTAATACCCAACGCAAGCGGCACAAGACCAAGCACCGCCGCGGAAGCCGTGAGCAATACGGGCGTCAAACGAATCGCCCCGCCTTCGATGATCGCTTCGCGCATAGGGTACCCGCGCCCGCGGAGCTCTTCGATGAACTCGATGAGCAGGATACCGTTTTTCACCACGATCCCCGCCAATGCGATAATACCTACACCCGACATGATGATCGAGAAGTCTTTGTTAAAGATCACAAAGCCCAGCAATACGCCGATCAGCGACAGCACGATCGTGAAGAAGATAATGAACGGCTTGATCACGGAGTTGAACTGGGTCGCGAGGATCAGGTAAATCAGCATGATCGCGGCACCGAATGCGGTTCCGAGGAACGACATGGATTCGGCCTGCTCTTCCTGCTCACCACCCATTTTAATGATATATCCGTTCGGTACTTCCATATCTTGGATCAGGGTCTGGATCTGCGCCACGATCTCATTCGCATTATAGCCCGGCAATACGTCCGAACCTAGCGTTACGATACGGCGCTGGTCCTGGCGGTTGATCTGGCTGAAAGTGGTCGAATAATGGATGTTAGCCACAGAAGTAATCGGAACCTGGCGCAATGCACCGCCCATATTCATGTCGCGGTAGACTACATTCAGGCTCAGCAACTTCTCTATTTGCTCGCGGTCGTCTTTTTCGAGCCGCACCATAATCGGGTATTCGTCCTTGTCATCACGGAATTTCGAAACTTCCAGACCGAACAATGCCGTACGAACCGCCAACGCGATCTGCTGGGAGCTGATACCTTCGCGCTGCGCCTTTTCACGATCGATGTCGATCACGATTTCAGGCTTATTGGTAACGAGGTCCGAGCGGAGCTGGTCAATCCCCTCGATGCCCGAATCCTGTACTTTTTTCAGAACGTCTTTTTCCAGTTTTTGAAGTACTTCAAATTCATCCCCCGAAATTTCGATCGAAATAGGCTTACCTGTCGGAGGGCCTACCGCTTCGCGTTCCACGGAGATTTCGGCACCCGGAATGTTGGATACCGCCTCGCGTATTTTGCGGAGAATGGCTTCCGACGATCTCCCGCCACGCTCCGTACCGTAGACGAACGCCACGGTTACCTTCGATTTATGCGGCGTGGCCGCACGGTCGGGGTTATAGGGGTCACCCGCGTTTTTACCAACGTTGGCGATCACGGAGTTCACCATATCCATGGCTTTTTCCTTTTCCAAAACATCAAAAACGCGCTTTTCGATGATCTTGGTCACGGAGTCGGTCACGCGGGCATCGGTTCCTATGGGCAATTTATTGTAGACATACACATAATCCGGGTCGCCGCTTGGGAAGAACAATACTTTGGGCTGCGCGATACCGGTAATAATGAAAGTCGCTATCAATAACAGGAAAACTGCTACGATAGCCACCACCGGTCTCCAACCTCTCAAAAGCCAGTCGATCAGCTTGCGGTAGCCGTTTTTCAATGCGGGGAGCAAGTTGTCCTGGAACGGAACGAGAATGAGCGGCGTCAGGATGTAGTGGTTGAAAATCCAGAGTATCAATATAAATACAAAGAAATTACCCACACCACGGTCGATCAGATAACCGATGACTGCGGCCACGACCAGGATGATAACCGGCCTGCGGATCGCTTTGAAACTCGTATCGTGTGCTTCCTTCTCGTCGTCATGGCGGCCCATGAACGACACCGCAAACACCGGGTTCATCACGTAGGCCACAAAAAGCGAGGCCCCAAGTGTGATAATGAGGGTTAGCGGCATGAATTTCATGAATTCCCCGACAATACCGGTCCAGAACAGCAACGGAAAGAAGGGCGCAATGGTAGTCAATGTACCCGAAAGTACCGGGATAAACACCTCGCCGGCCGCTGCTTTCACGGCCTGCTGGATCGTCCAGTCCTTGTGCATATTGAACAGGCGGTGCGTGTTTTCGATTACCACGATCGCATCGTCCACCACCAGACCGATACCCAGCAGGAATGCAAAGAGTACGATGGTGTTCAATGTAAATTCGGTGCCTACGATAGGGCCGATGATCGGCATTAAAACAAATGCAACCAATGCGGATAATGGTACCGAGAGCCCCACGAAGATCGCGTCGCGCACACCCATGAAGAACATCAACACCATTACCACAAAAATGAAACCGAGTACAACGGTATTGATCAAATCGTGCAGATCGGCGCGGGTCTGGATTGACTGGTCGGCGGTGATTTTTACGTCCAGACCGGCAGGGAAGCGGTTTTCTTTAAAATCCGCGATCACATTTTCAATCTTGTCTGCCGCGTCCACAAGGTTTTCACCCGAGCGTTTGATCACGTTCAGCGTGATTACCGACTTGTTGGCCAGACGCGCGAAATCCTGTTGTTCTTCGAAGCTGTCGGCTACTTCCGCAATGTCGCCCAGGCGTACCGTCGCGCCCGTGGAAGTGCGGATGCGGATGTTCGCCATATCGGCCACATTGGTGTACTCGCCCTTCACGCGCAGCGTACGGCGCACGCCCTGCACGTTTAGCTCGCCGCCCGAGACGTTGATGTTTTCGCTCTGGATCGCGGTTTGTACATCATAGAATGTCAAACCGGTCGATTTCATGCGGTCCAGGTTTACATTGATCTGAATTTCCCGGTTCAATGCACCGAGGATATCCACGCGGGTAATTTCCGGTAATGCTTCTATTCCGTCCTGCAAATCTTCGGCATATTCTTTCAGTTGTTTCAAAGAATAGTTACCCGCTATGTTGACGTTCATGATCGGGAACTCCGAGAAGTTCACGTCCTGGGCCGTCGGGCCGGAGTCGAGGTTTTGGGGCAAATCGGTTTTGGCTTTGTCCACCGCGTCCCTTACCCGCTGCAAGGCCACCTCCACGGCCACGTCGGGCGTAAATTCGACGAGGATTACCGAAACGTCCTGCAATGCATTGGATTTAATCTTCTTGACCCCGTTGAGCGATTTAAGCTGCTTCTCGATCGGTTTGTTGATCGTGTTTTCTATATCGGCCGGCGCCGTCCCGAAATACACCGTGTTGATGTAGATCTGCGGGATCTTGATGTCCGGGAACTGCTCCTTCGGCAGGTTGTTGTACACCATGAACCCCGCCAGCGTGATGATGAACGTAAAGATGTAGATCGTCGTCCTGTTCTCTACGCACCAGTTGGTGAAGCCTAAGGTTTTGTATTCGCTAAATTTCATAGGACTAATTTTGAATGAGTGAATGAGTGAATGACTGAATGATTAAATGAGCGGATGACCGAATGATGGACAATACCTGACTCACTGACTATTCTTGACCTTTTATGGTCGTCACTCTTCATATTAGTAGCTGATCGGCTGGCCGTCCGACACTTCCTGGTAGCCCAGGGTGATCAGTGCGTCGCCTGCTGAAAGGCCCGAAAGGATTTCTACCTTGCCATTGTAGCTCAAACCGGTCTTCACTTCCCTTGCCCGGGCCACTTTTTTGTTGCCTTCGGTTACGGCTACATACACCACGTTGCCTTTTTCGGTGCTCTGGACGTAGTTCTGGTCGATCGCCAGCGCATTTTTGCTGGTGGCGTCGTTGATCTGCACCTGCGCCATCATGTTAGGCTTGATGTTGCGGTCGGAAGGCAGGTTGGCCTCAATCGAAAAGGTTCTGGACAGAGGGTCGACGGCAGTGCTTACGAAGCTGATTTTCGCTTTGTACTCCTTTTTCAAATCGGGAAATTTGACGATCACCTCGTCTCCTTTTTTGACACTGGCCGCATAAACGTCGGATACTTTGGCCAGCACTTTCAGGTTACCCAGGTTCACCACCCGCACCACGCCTACGCCGGGTGATGCCATTTCACCTACTTTCACATTCACGAGGTCTACCACACCTGCCATAGGGGATACGATATTCGTCTGGGAAAGTTGGGTATTCAATGTAGCCAGTTTCCTTTCCAGCGATTCCTTGTTATTCTTCGCCTGCAGGTATTGCAGCTCGGTACCGATCTTCTGGTCCCAAAGGTTTTTCTGCTTTTCGTACAGCGTATTGGCAAGGTTCAGCGATGTTTTCACTTCCTCGATGGTTTCCGTCAGAATGCTGTTGTCGATTTTGCCGATGACGCTCCCGGCTTTCACCGCATCGCCCTCCTTGACATACATAGCCACGATCACGCCGCCCGTTTTGGGGGTAACCAGTACGTTGTTTTTGGCGTCCACGGTTCCTTGCAGCTCCACATAATGCTTAAATGTTTCTGCATTGAGGGTGTCGATCGAGACCGGTTTCACCTTTGCTTCCGTCGTTTTCTTGGGATCCAGTTTGGCTATTTCGATTTCGAGCTCCTTGATCTTTTTAGCGCTCTCGGCCTGGTCCGCTTTCAGGGCGGCGAGCTCTTCCTTTTTGCCTTCCAAACCTTCTTTCTTGGCGGAGCAGGAGGCCAGGACGGCGGCAATAGCGGTTATAATCAGAATATTGCGTTTCATGGTATTGGTAAGTAGCTGTTTCAAATTTTGTTAAGTGTTAATGGTGTTATTCGGAGTAAAGCTCGCCTTTGGCCTTGCTGAGATCTACTTTGGCGATCATTAGGTCGTACAATGCGGTGAAGTAGTTCGTCTGCGCTTCTTTCAAAGAAGATTCGGCATTGACTACCTCGATGTTTGAGCCTACGCCTTCCTTATATTTGATTTTCGTGACGCGCACAATTTCCTCGGCGAGTGTCAGGTTCCGTTTCTGGGTTTCCAGCGTGGCGAATGCATTCTTGATATTAATGCCCGCCTGGTTGTTTTCAAGATCGATCGACTGTTTGAGCAGGTTCTGGTTGTTCTTCACCTTGTCGATGGCGATCTTTTTCTGGTTGATCTGGTATTTTTTGGTAAAACCGTCGAATATCGGGATGTTCAGGTTCACGGTCAGTACCATGTTGTTGAACCATGGGTTACTGAATAGCTGGGAAAACTTATCCATACCCGCATTGTACCCGTAGCCCAGCGAGGCAGACAAACTGGGCAGATAACCGCTTCGAACATTACGCAGGTCCAGCATCGCCAGTTTTTCCTGCGTATTCAGCAAGGAATATTCGATCCTTTTTTCGTAGCTCACATCCAGTCCCTCCGACTCCGACCGGAGTTCAGCTACGTTAACAGCATTAATGTCGTCCGTGAGTTTGATGGGCTCATTCGCAGGCATACCCATCTGGAATTTCAGCAGCGCATAGCTCAGCTCGATGAGGTTCTGCACTTTCTGGCGTTCGGTTTGCAGGTTGTTGATCTGCACTTCCAGACGGTTTACATCGAGCAGCTCCACAAAACCACTGGCATTCAGCGCCTTGGTCTCGCGCATGGACGAGTCTACACGAGCGATGTTGAGATCCAGCAACTTGGCGCGCTCTTCGGCAACCTGAGCTGAGTAATAAGCTTTGGTAACCGCTTCGGCGACCGTCACTTTGGAAGACGTGGTACTTTTTTGGGCCAGTTCCCGGTATGTGGCAGCCGCTTTCAATCCGATAAAGTAGGATCCGTTGAAAATCAACTGGTTCAGGTTGGCGGAAGCCGACCCTTGCCATGGGATACCAAACTTTACAGCGCTTGGCGGTGCATCGTCCGGCGCCGATGGATCGAAAGTCTTCGCGGGCAAGAAGAACCTCGGGATGATGATGTTGTTCGTAAGGGAAACAGCCCCGGTTACCTGCGGCAGCCCGGCGGCCCGGATTTCCCCAATGCGCGCCTCTGCCGAAATGGCGTCGAGCTGAGCGTTCTTGACATTCAAGTTGTGCTTGATCGCGTAATCAACGGCTTCTTTGAGCGAGTAGCCGGTTTGTGCATGAAGTGGTACAAAATAGATCAGTGCCGCGAGCAGCATCAAAGTGCTACGTATTGTTCTGGCATTTTTCATGGATATTGAGTTCAGTTGCTGGTTTATCTTTTATGGTGTTGTAGTATTCAAATCCTTTTTCCGAAAGAATTCCCCTTAAAAAATGCATGAGGAACTGCGTCTGCACATGCATCATGTTGAATTTCTTGGCCGGGTAAACTGTCGGGTCGAAAGCGAGTACGATCTGCTCCACACGAAGGAGCGAAAGCACGTCTACATCGATATCGGGGCGGTAGAGGCCCATTTCGATACCTTTCAGCAGATTGTCGCGAATGTTGCGGATCACATACTCGTGCTTGTAGTTCTGGAAAAGCTCCCAGGCGTTGGGATAGTATTTTTTCAGATCGTATAGCAGCGTCGGGTTCATGTCCGCGAGCGTTTCCTGCATTTGAACAGTGGCATACATCGCTTCCTCGATCGGGTTTTCGGCAAGCGCTTCCAGTTTCTGCATTTCACATTTCTGATCGCGGATCTCTTCCTGAATGACAAGTGCGAGAATGGCCTCTTTGTCGGAATAATGCTGGTAAATGGTACGTTTCGAAATCCCCAGGTCGCGGGCAATGTCGTCCATCGTGACGCTGCGGATGCCGTAGCGCCAAAAAAGGTTCAGTGCCGATTTGATAATTCGCTCTTTCACAGCGACAAAGTTGAAATTTTCGAATGACAAAAACCAAGAAAACTTTGAGAATGTTTAAAGTTTTCCGCATGTTAGTAATCGATAACTGGCAAATAAGGCACAACGGTGGGGCGGAAATGTCGTTAAACGCTCTTTGTTAGCGGGTTTGGCGGCATTTCGGGCGCTTTGCAAGCGCCGCTGCTCGGAGAAGAATCATAGGAATGGTTTTTAGTTGTTGAGAAATGTATAGATTTTTAAATAGGATTATATCTGGAATAAATAGTCCGATGCAACAAGTTGTGAATGAGCCGGAAAGCGTTTATCCGGGATCCTGTTTCTGAAATTACGGCCTGAAAATAGGAAGCTGGCCGCCGGCTGGTCAATTAAAAAATTATTAAGCGGGTATTTTCGGGTATGAACTTGGGAAATAGAGCGATAAATTGCTTTCCCATGGGAATGATTTGAAGGGGATCCGTGTTTGGAAATGACACATATTCTGACCAATTTTCGGGTCGTTTTCGTTCCTATTTTTTAACACCCAATTCACTAATTGCCATCGCGACAAACAAATCAATGAAAAGCTACATTGACCTGATTCAGCAGACGTTCGAGTTTCCCACTATGGAGTTCAACGTTGATAATAATGAATTGCTGTTCAACAATGTACCTCTGATGGATATCATCAAGGAACATGGTACGCCGTTAAAGATCAATTATCTGCCCAAAATCGGGGAACATATCGAGAATGCAAACATGTTCTTCCGGAATGCCTTCAAGAGACATAACTACAAAGGCACCTATACCTATTGCTATTGCACGAAATCGTCGCATTTCAGCTTTGTGCTGGAAGAGGCTTTGAAGCATAATATCCATATCGAAACGTCATCTGCGTTCGATATTCCCATTATCCGGGAGCTTTACCGCCGTGGCAAGGTTAACAAAAGCACCTACATTCTCGCGAATGGCTACAAGCTGCCGCGCTACACGCAATACCTGAGCGAGCTGATCAACGAAGGCTTCAACGTGGTTCCGATCCTGGATAACCTCAAAGAAATCGAGTCGTACGAGCAGCAGGTAACGGCGGATTCGGTGCATTTCGGGATGCGCATTGCTACGGACGAGGAGCCGAATTTCGCATTCTACACTTCGCGCCTGGGTATACGTTATAATGATGTACAGCAGCTGTATAAAGAGAAGATCGAGCCGAACCCTCGTTTCAAACTCAAAATGCTGCACTTCTTTATTAATACCGGTATCAAGGACAGCGCCTACTATTGGAGCGAACTGACCCGCTTTATGTTCAAGTACTGCGAAATGAAGAAGATCTGCCCGGATCTCGATTCAATCGATATCGGCGGCGGATTGCCGATCCAGACGTCGCTGCAATCGGGTTACGACTACCAGCAGATGATCGACGAAATCATTGAAAACATTCAGTGGATTTGTAATAAAAACAATGTACCGGTTCCGCATATTTTCACGGAATTTGGAAGTTACACCGTGGGCGAAAGCGGCGCGGTGATTTACGAAATTATCGATAAAAAGCTTCAAAACGACAAGGAACTCTGGTACATGATCAACGGGTCGTTCATTACCCAGCTTCCCGATTCGTGGGGTATGAACCAGAAATACATCATGCTGCCGATCAACAACTGGGATAACCCTTACCAAAAGGTGAACCTGGGCGGATTGACGTGCGATTCTCAGGATTTCTATAATTCGGAAATGCACAGTGCCGACTTGTACATGCCGATTTTCGAAGATAACGAACCGCAATACATCGGATTCTTCCACACGGGCGCTTATCAGGAATCGCTCGGCGGTTACGGGGGCATTCAGCATTGCCTGATCCCCGCACCGAAACACGTGCTGGTGGACCGCGACGAAGAGGGCCGCATTACGACGCGGGTTTTCGCCGACGAGCAGAACAGCGATTCGATGTTGCGGATCCTGGGTTTCAAAGAGGAGCCTTTCGGCGCGCAGGATGGTAAGCCCGCAATTGAAAAGCCGCAGGCAGAACCGGAGGAAGAGTTGGCAGAAACAAAAATCTGATTACGTATATAAAGTTCTTTGGATGAGTTCGTTATTAGTCAGGCTAAAACGCTCATTCAAAGAACTTAATTTTATATTTTTGTAGTGACAAAATCTTATACGAACTGGAAAATGAAAAAGATCTTACTTCTCGTGGCTGTTTGCGGAACATTGGCGGTGGCATCATCCTGCACTAAACATGCCTGTCCTGCTTACGGGTCCGTACAGAAAACCCAGCCTGCACCGGTAGTAAAAGCTTAGTTTACTGCTGCAATATCAGCCTGGCGGCTTCCAGCAAATTCACAGCGGCATAATCTCCCGTCGATTCTTCTGCATTCGGGATGATATGAACCGTTTTCAAACCCACATTCTTTCCCGCTTCCATATCCCTGTCCCGGTCGCCGATCATCCACGATTGCGCGGGATCGATAGCGTATTTGGCCATTGCTTTCTCAATTAACAGTGAACCAGGTTTTCGTGACAATGAGTTGCCCGAATAGGCCGGATGGTAAGGTGAGAAATACAGGTCGTCGAGCGCGTTATCCGAAACTTCCTGCATGGCTTCGTGGATAGCGTACACGTTATCAGCGGTGTACAGCCCTTTGGCGATACCCGCCTGGTTGGTGATCACGATCAGCAGATAGCCGGCATCTTTGAGTATGCGCAATGCTTCGGCTACACCTTCCGGAATCACCAATTCTTCCAGCTTGTACAGATAATCGGGGCAATCCTCGTTCAGTACTCCGTCACGGTCGAGGAATACGCATTTATTTTGAGCAGCCATATTTAAAGGGAAGAGTACTCTTTTACCGCCTCGATGAAGCACCGTACTTTGTCGGGATCGGTGTCTGGGTACACGCCGTGACCGAGGTTGGCAATGTATCGCTGCGTCCCGAACTGGCCGACCATTTTCTTCACTTCCGCCCGGATCTGATCATAGGAAGAGTACAGCACGCATGGATCGAGGTTTCCCTGCAATGTTTTGTCCGGGATGAGCGCACGCGATTCGGCGATATCCATATTCCAGTCGAGGCCCACTACCGAGCAGCTCAGCTCCCCGATTTCCTTCCGCGCAAAGAATGCACCTTTGGCAAAAACGGTTACCGGTACTTCGGTAATCGCATCGCAAATCTGTTTAATATAAGGTAGCGAAAACACGCGGTACTGCTCTGGCGACAGAATGCCGGCCCAGGAGTCAAAAAGCTGTACGATATCCGCACCCGCCGCGATCTGCGCTTTCAGGTAAGCGATCGTGCTGTCGGTGATTTGTTGTAATAATGTATGTGAAAACTGAGGATCGGCGTACAAATGCTTTTTGGCTACCGAGAACGTCTTGGAGCCTTTTCCTTCCGTCATGTAGCAGAAAATCGTGAACGGAGCACCCGCGAAGCCGATCAGCGGTACGCGGCCTGCGAGGCCCTCCTTGGTGATTTTGATGGCATCCAGTACGTATTTCAAATCCGTTTCCGGCTCGGCAATGTGCAGTTTTTGAAGATCTTCCAACGAATGCACTGTCGATGGGAAAACCGGTCCGCGCTGTTCCACCATTTCGTAAGGCAATCCCATAGCCTCGGGGATTACCAGAATGTCGGAAAATATAATGGCAGCATCCACGCCCAGCAAATCAACAGGTTGCAGGGTCACTTCTGCTGCCATTTCAGGCGTAGTAGCAAGGTTGATAAAACTTCCGGCCTTCTCGCGAACGGCCCGGTATTCTGCAAGGATGCGTCCGGCCTGGCGCATCATCCAAACAGGCGTGCGTTCGGTCTTCTCCCCCCGCGCCGCCCGAAGCAAAAGGTCATTTTTCAGATTCATGCGGCAAAGGTAGGGAGAAAGTGGTTATCAAAACCTGAAATTCACCCCGATCAGGAAATTTCGGCCTGCTTGCGGGAAGTAGAAATTCTCCTGCGTGAGCGCGCCGCCGGCGATGTAGCCGTAGGTATAACCGTTCGATTCATATTTTTCATCCAGCACATTATTGACCAGCAAATTGAATGCGATTTCATTCGCCCAGGATGGTTTGATGGTCCAGGATAAGCGAATGTCGTTGGTGAGATAGGCGTCGAGTTTGCGGGTTTCGGTGGAAGTGTTGTCCAGGTATTGTTTGCCTACATATTTGGTCAGCAGCGCGAGTTCCAGGTTTTTGCGCAGGGTGTAGGTAAACTGGCTTCCCACAATCACATTCGGCGAAAAGGAAATATCCGACTTGCCGTGATCGACGATTTGATAACCGCCGTTATCATAGTCGACGATGTATTCCGTAAAGTTTTTGATTTTGTTCTGGCTGAAAGTAGCATTCGCATTCCATTTCAAATGGTTATTAAAAGCGACTGCACCTTCCAGTTCGATACCGGTTCGGTAGCTTTTCGGAACATTCACGCGTACCGAGCCGCCCACGTCGTTGATCTGGCCGGTGAGTACGAGCTGGTTTTTGTAACTCATTAAATAGTAGTTCGCTGCGAATGCCCATTTGCCCTGCTGTGTGCGAAAGCCGGCTTCCACATTCTGCAAGCGCTCGCTTTTGGGGAAAAGATTGGCCGTGGAGTTTGTGAAATCGTCGCGGTTCGGCTCGCGGTTTCCCACGCTGTATGAAGCATAAACAGAGCTTTGTTCCGCTAATTGGTAGGTAATCCCGGCTTTTGGGTTGAAAAAAGAATAGGACTCATCGAACGCGAGGTTCACCAGATCATTATCCGTTCCATGAATGGCATGGCTTACGCGGCGGTACTGCAAATCGGCGAATGCGGTCAGCTGATCGGTGAATGCGTAGTAAAGCTTGCCGTAAAGGTTAAAGTCTTTCTTTTTGCCGGTGCTGAAATAGTATTGATGCTCGTTTTCTATATTCCCCGCATTCCTCGCCCAGATAATCTGTCCGTAATGGTCGCCGTCGTACTGGTTCCAGCCACCGCCGAAGCTCGCGGTGAGTTTTTTGAAGCTATTGTAATCGAACGAAAATGTGGTCCCGTAAAAGTAGTTATCCAGCCAGCGCCGACGGATCAGATCGGTGCCGGTAAGTGTGTCTTTATTGATAATGACATTCGGTAAATTGTAATTGCTGTAAGAATCGTCGGCGCGGTATTGTTCGTAGTAGCCCAGTCCGCGGACGAGAAATGCGTTCAAATTGAAAGTCAGTTTATTACTCAGGTTATGGGAAGAAACGACCTGGTAGTGGTCCTGGCGGTAGTTATCCACCTCGTTTTTGTAGGTATAGGAATTATAAGTGCGATTATCGGAATTGAGCAGATTTTCGGCGTCCTTTTCTCCTAGATAATTTCT
This sequence comes from Dyadobacter sp. 50-39, assembly GCA_001898145.1. GTDB lineage: Bacteria > Bacteroidota > Bacteroidia > Cytophagales > Spirosomataceae > Dyadobacter. The sequence goes on along the minus strand of MKSR01000019.1, from coordinate 121,352 downwards.
ATCGATATAGGCCAGAATGCCCTCCCGATCGCCTCGCAGCTTCGCTTCCGGCACACCGTTCCAGGACTGGTAAGTACGTTCTTTCCCCGAGAACACATTTACCCTCACAAAACTCTTTTTGCCAAAATAGCCACCAGAAAGATAGTACGAATGCAATTCCGAGGAAGCGCGGTCCACGAAGCCGTCGGACGAAACGCGCGACAGCCTTGCATCGAACGTGAATTTATCCTTAATCAACCCCGAGCCGACTTTCAGTGTGTTTTTAAATGTATTGAAGGAACCGTAAGAATTGTTCAGTTCCGCATAGGGTGTTTCTCTGAATGCATTGGTATTGATATTCACCGAAGCGCCGAAAGCGCCGGCGCCATTCGTGGAAGTTCCCACGCCGCGCTGGATCTGGATGCTGCTCACCGACGACGCAAAATCGGGCATATTAACCCAGAATACACCCTGGCTTTCCGCATCGTTATAAGGTATGCCATTGACTGTCACGTTAATGCGCGTCGCGTCGGAGCCTCGTATGCGTATGCCGGTGTAGCCCACGCCCCCGCCCGCGTCGCTCGTGCTCACGAGGGAAGGGGAGAAGTTGAGGAGCACCGGCAGGTCCTGTCCCATATTCTGCTTGTCGATCTGCGCAGCGGTTACGTTGGTGTAAGCCATACCCGTTTTGTCGTTCACGCGGGTGGCGTTGATGATCACCTCATCCGCCTGGTAAGTGCTTTTGGTGAGCTTGATATCGAGTTTTTCCTGGCTGCCGAGGGCGATTCTGGAAGTTTGGTAGCCGATGTACGATACTTCCAGTGCCTCTACATTTCCGGAGAGATTCTTTAAAGTAAAGTTGCCATCCTTGTCGGTGCTGGTACCACGGATTTCGCCGGCTTTAACCGTCGCACCCGGCAGCGGCTTGCCGTCTTCGGCGTCGGTAATGCGGCCTGAAACCGTCAATTGCGCTTTTTGAGCAAAAGAGAGGAGTGAGGTGATGCTGAGCAGCAACGCCAGCAGATAGGTAGTAATTTTTCGCATTGCGATCTGTAATTACAACAGGCAGGGGCCACCTATCAGAAAGTTCGGTAAAATGTTAACAGAAAACAGCCGGTTCGGCTTTCTCTCCCTACGCCGGCATTACCCGGATCAGGTTAAATGGGTATGATCTCAGCCCGTTTGGTAGGGCACCCCTTGAGATTATGTTGTAAAATTAAGGGTTGAAAAGCGAAGATTCTAAAAAATGCAGCTTATTGTTCACATGACTGCCACCTTTGCGGATTCAGACTGGAATGAAAGACACCGACAATGGAAACGATCCGCCGCTTTTCGTCCACATTGAAAAAAATCAAAAAAGGAAAGACGGGCACGAATAACCAATTAAACTCATTACAAATTTCGTCGGTATCCGCATTTTCCTCGTGTTTTCCGTAATTTTACATATCTCAGACGCAATTCCTAACTATTTCAATATCAATGAAAAGCTATACAGACACCCCCGATATCAGCGCCTCTCAACACGCCATGGACCTGGAATACCGCTACGGGGCGCACAACTACAAGCCGATGCCGGTAGTGATCGGGCGGGGCGAAGGAGTTTTTTTGTGGGATGTGGAAGGTAAGCGGTATTTCGATTTTCTCTCAGCATACAGCGCGGTGAGCCAGGGGCATTGCCATCCTAAAATTGTGGATGCGATGATCAGTCAGGCGCAGAAGCTGACATTGACTTCGCGGGCATTCTACAATGATCGCCTGGGCGAATGCGAAAAATTTCTTTGTGAATATTTCGGCTACGATAAAGTCCTGATGATGAATTCAGGCGTGGAAGGCGGCGAAACGGCTTTGAAACTAACCCGAAAATGGGCATATAAAGTAAAGGGAATCGAGCCAGGTAAGGCGAAAACGGTGTATGCGGCGGGTAATTTCTGGGGCAGGACGCTGGCAGCGATTTCTTCATCTACCGATCCATCGTCCACCGACGACTATGGCCCGTTCCTGCCGGGTTATGAAATCATCCCGTATAATGACCTCAACGCGCTCGAAAGTCTACTGAAAAGCGACGCCAACATCGCCGGCTTCATGGTGGAGCCGATCCAGGGCGAGGCAGGGGTAGTGGTGCCCGAAGAAGGTTACCTCAGAGGTATCCGCGAGCTTTGCACAAAATACAATGTCCTTTTCATCGCCGACGAGGTGCAAACCGGCATCGGGCGTACAGGCAAGCGTCTGGCGTGCGACTGGGAAGGTGTGAAGCCGGATATCCTGGTTCTCGGCAAAGCGTTGTCGGGTGGTACCATGCCGGTTTCGGCAGCATTTGCCGACGATGAGGTGATGCTGACGATCGCGCCCGGCGAGCACGGTTCTACTTATGGCGGTAACCCGCTGGCATGTGCTGTCACGATTGCCGCATTGCAGGTAGTACGGGATGAAAACCTGGCGGATAATGCGGAGCAAATGGGACGGATCTTCCGCAGGAGAATGCAAGAACTCCAAAAGCAATGTTCTCTGATCGAAAGCGTTAGAGGGAGAGGATTGCTCAATGCGATCGTGATCAACGACTCGGAGGAAAGCAGCACAGCCATGGACCTCTGCTACAAAATGATGGAAAAAGGCCTGTTATGCAAACCTACCCACGGCAACAAAATCCGTTTTGCGCCGCCGCTGGTGATCAACCAATCGCAGATGGACGACGCCTGCCGTATTATCGAAGAGGTATTTTTAGAAATGAATGGAAATCTATGAAACTGAGACTTTTCCTGCCTGTCATTTTACTCGCCGCACTTGCGTTTTCTTGTAAAGAGAAAAACGCGGATCCCAAGAACGATACCGAAACCAATCAGTGGATTTATACCAACATGAAGTATTGGTATTACTGGACGGATCACATCACCGCCTCGCCGGATTATAACGAAACGCCCAGCGATTTTTTCAATTCCCTGTTGTATAAGTACGATGCAACTGCACGGCCGGACGGTGACCGCTTTTCGTGGATGCAGGAAAGTGCCAAGGAGCTGGAAGCTTCGCTGGGAGGCGAATCGAAAACGAGCGGAATGGAGTACAAGCTCGTGTATTTCCCTGCCAATACCACCAATGTGGTGGGTATTGTGCTATACGTAATTCCGGATTCGCCCGCCGCGAAAGCGGGTTTTGTACGGGGAGATGTTTTCAGTAGTGTAAATGGACAGAAGCTGACGGACTCGAACTACGCAAAACTGCTGAACACGCAGGATAAGGCAACCTATACGCTGGCCGATATCAAGGATGGTACATTGAAAGAAACAACCACTACCAGGGACGTGACGCCCATCGTGTTGCAGGAAGATCCGGTGTTTTTTGACTCGCTTTATACGATCGGTACAAATAAAATCGGGTATGTGGTTTACCACCAATTCATTCCCGAGCCCTACCAAAGCACCAGCAAGGCCTACGACAAAAAACTGGACGCGATTTTTTCGGATTTTAAAAACAGCGGTATCAATGCGCTGGTGCTCGATCTGCGCTACAATCCGGGCGGCTACGTAAGTTCGGCAACCAATCTGGCCAGCCTCATAGGAAAGGCTACTGCCAACGATGTTTTTTATTATAAAGAATATAACAAGCAGGTCACCGAAACCAATCTTAAGAAATATGGCGAATCGTATTTCTACGACAAGTTTGTGTCCAAAAGCCAGAATGTAGGCGGCGACCTGAAACACCTCGTGGTGCTGGTATCGTCGCGCACGGCTTCGGCGAGCGAACTGGTGATCAATGGATTGAAGCCCTTCATGGCCGTGACATTGGTAGGCGGGAAAACGGTCGGTAAGAACGTGGGTTCGGTGACGATCAGCGACGAGAAAGGCGGCATTCAAGTGGGCCTGCAGCCGATCGTTTCCAAATCATTGAACCGCGATAAAAAGTCGGATTACCATGTTGGTTTTGAGCCGGATGTAAAAGTGAGCGAAGGGAATATCCTTTTTCCTTACGGCGACCCGCGCGACCCGCTGCTGGGCGAGGCGCTCTTTCAGATCACAGGCACGCACGTGATGCGCCAGGGCCGCACGGCGCGGGTGCTGGTAGAAGAGGCGAGCGCCGAAATGGCATCGTCAATCAGCCGGAAAGCCGGTGGCAGTAATATGTTCTTCGATAGATAACAGCCGGTCGATAATTTTTTTTTGAATGGTGCGAGAACAGCTTCCGAATGTTCTCGCACCATTTTTTTGCTATTTTTACAGACTTGCGTATTCTCTAACTAATGGACCTTTTATGAAGCTGGTAAATGATATGACTGTCTGGTTTTTGAAGCGGCGCTTCGAACGGATCGAGCAGTTTATGAAGTACCCCATTGAAACCCAGCAGCGTGTATTTTCCGAGTTGATTGAAACCGCCCGCTACACCGAGTGGGGCAGCCGCTATAACTACGGGCAGATCAAATCGGTGAAAGAATTTCAGGAGCAGGTACCCATTTCGGCCTACGAGCAGCTTTATCCTTACATCGAGCGCGTGCTGAAAGGCGAGCCCAACGTGCTCTGGCCGTCGCAGATCGAATGGTTTTCCAAATCGTCGGGTACGACCAATGCGCGGAGCAAATTCCTGCCCGTATCACCCGAAGCATTGGAGGAATGCCATTACGAAGGCGGGAAAGATATGATGACCCTGCTGATCAACAACCGGCCCGACACCCGGGTTTTCGACGGGAAAGGCCTTTCAATCGGCGGTACTTTGCATGCTAATCCATTTGACGATTATACCCAGATCGGCGACGTTTCGGCGGTCATTATGCAAAACCTGCCTTCCTGGGCAGAATTTATGCGTACGCCTCCGCTCGAAGTGGCATTGATGGACCATTGGGAAAGCAAGCTGGATAAAATGGCGTCGATCTGCTCCCAGGAGAATGTGACGAGTATTCTCGGTGTACCTACCTGGACGATCGTGCTCCTGGACCAGATTCTCGAACGTACCGGTAAGAAGAACATGCTCGAAGTATGGCCCGATTTCGAGGTCTTCGTGCACGGAGCGGTGTCGTTCGAACCATACCGCGATTTGTTTATGACCAAATATTTTCCTTCCGACCAGGTGCTGTATCTGGAAACGTACAGCGCGTCGGAAGGCTTCTTCGCGATCCAGGATGATGTTAACCGGGTTGGAGAAATGCTCCTTATGCTCGATTATGGCATTTTCTATGAATTTATACCCATCGAAGAACTCGGTAAGGATCATCCCAGGGCTTTGTTGCTGGATGAGGTCGAGGTAGGGAAAAACTACGCTATGGTGATTTCTACCAACGCCGGACTCTGGCGCTACCTGATCGGTGATACCGTGAAATTTACTTCCACCTACCCCTTCCGCGTGAAAGTGAGCGGGCGCACGAAGCATTTCATCAATGCATTCGGGGAAGAAGTGATTGTCGAGAATGCTGACTATGCCATTAAAGTAGCGGCGCATCAGACGGACGCGCTCGTAGCAAATTATACCGCCGGTCCAGTGTACATGGGCGACGGTTCGCGCGGCTGCCACGAGTGGGTCATCGAATTCACCAAAGAACCGGAAGATCGCGAAGCGTTCATCATGGCGCTGGATGCCGCTTTGCGGGAAGTCAACTCCGACTATGATGCCAAGCGTTACAAAGACATGGCCCTTACACGCCCGCAAATACATTTTGCTCCCGCAGGAACATTCTACGCATGGATGGGCAAGCAGCACAAGCTTGGCGGCCAGAACAAAGTGCCGCGGCTAAGCAACACACGCGAATATCTCGACGATTTGCTGGCGAGTTTGTGATACTTCGGCAGCCGGCCGCGGGCAGTCGGATTTTAATTTCTCTAAGCCATCATTTGAACTAAAAAATCGTATTCGGAAGCCGAAAGCTGACGGCCGATAGCCGACTGCCGAATGCCGACAGCCACCATGATCCCCAAACGCTTAAAAATCAAAGGACTATATTCTTATCAAACCGAGCAGGAAATTGATTTCGATCCGTTGACGGATGCTTCCTTATTCGGGATATTCGGGGCGGTGGGGAGTGGGAAGTCTTCCATTCTCGAAGCGATTACCTTTGCATTGTACGGCGATACCGAACGGCTCAACAAGTCGGGCGACGATCGCACCTACAATATGATGAACCTGCGATCCGACGATCTGCTCATCGATTTTGAATGCATTGCCGGGAAAGACGGAGAGCGCTACCGGTTCACCGTGCGCGGAAAGCGGAATAGCAAGAATTTCAAGGATGTTAAAACGTTTGAGCGCAAAGGCTACGTCTGGCGCGAAAACGACTGGGTACCGCTGGCCGAAAACGAATCTACCGAGCACATTATCGGCCTTAGTTACGACAACTTCCGGCGAACGATCATCATACCGCAGGGACGTTTTCAGGAGTTCATCGAGCTGAAAGACGCCGAGCGGACGCGGATGATGAAGGAGCTTTTCCAGCTCGAAAAATATGACCTCAGCCGCAACGTCGGCTCGCTGAGCAACCGGAATAACCTCGCATTGTCCAATGTGGACGGTCAGTTGCTCGGGCTGGGCGATGTGACCCAGGAAATGGTTGCCGAAGGCGAGCAGCGGCTGGAACAACTCCGGTTGCAAATCCAGCAAGTGACTAGTGAGCTGGCAGTCCAGACCGAACTCGAAAGCAATTTTCAAAAGCTGAAACTGGCTGGCGAGAAGATACAAATGCTGCAAACCAGGCTCTCGATGCTTGATGCGCAGCGACCAGCCATGCAGGAGCGGGAGGCTGTGCTGAAAACTTTCGAAACCTGTTCATTGCATTTCAAATCCATTTTGGATCAGAAAAGTAACCTGCTGGCAGCCATTGCACGTGATGAACGCATTTCGCAGGCGAACCAGGCCAGACTTACAGAACTGGGAACGTTGCTCGGAAAGCAGCAGGAGACATTGCAACTATTGAAACCCCGGTATGAAAAGCGCGAGGAACTGCTCGCCACCGCCGGGGAGCTCGAAAAGGTCATGCGGATTATCGAGCATTCGCAGGCAGTTATCAAAAGAAAAGATGCGCTGTCGCGTGGTGAGGAACAGTTGAAGGAGAAAGAAAACGCGATTGAAATACAAAAACAGCAAAAGCAAGAGCTGGAAGCGGCCAACGAGCATCGTAAGGCAGGGCTGGGCGACGTGCTCGAAATCGGGCTGGTAAAATCCTGGTTCACCACGGCCGATGGCCTTGCCGAAAACCGTCAGGCCATCAGACTAGAGGCGGAAGCGCTTGCGGCGGAGATCACGACTTTGTCGGAGGGCCTGGCGCAGCGCTTGCGGGAGATTACGGCTGATTTCGGCATTCGGTTTGACGGCGATATGTCTTTGGAATTATTTCAAAAGGGCATTACCGGTTATCTGGAAGCTGGTGAGGCTAATCGTAAGGAGCTGAACAGGCAATTGCTGCACATTAATACCCGGGTTGCATTGCATCAGTATGCGGGCAATCTCGAAGACGGAGCGCCTTGTCCGCTTTGCGGTTCATTGCACCATCCCGAGGTTTTGACGGCCGATGGCGCGTTATCTTCGGAAAGTGCGGCGATGGAAAAGCAGCTGAATGGTATCGATGAAAAAGAACGCTTGCTGAGGCGGTTGCAGTCTCCGATCGAGCGTGTGTTTAATCAGATAGAAAGTCTTGAAAAGCAGAAAACGTCGATCAAGCAGCGTTTTGCCGAAGCCAAGGCCAGGCTTGAATCGCACGACAAGGCATTTGAATGGTCTGCATTTGACAAGGCGGACCGCGAAGGTTTTGAAAGACGTTTCGCGGAAAGTAGCCGGGTCCAGGGCGAAATCAAGGCGGGTGAAACCATTCTGAAAGGCCTCACAGCGCAGATCGAAGCGGCATCGACCGAGAAAACTGAGAAGATCGAAAAGCCGCTGCAAGTGCTGAGGGATGAGATTTTAAGATTTGAAAATACCATTCATACACTTTCGGAACAGCTGTCTCGGGTGAACCTGGCCGATTTTGAAACAGTTGATAAAAATGCTATTTCAGAAAAAGTCATAGCCCTGAAAGATGATTACCAGCAGCTTTCAGCCGCATTTACTGAGGCGGAAAGGCAGGTGGAGATGCTGGAAAAAGAGCGCAATACGCTTTCGGGAAGTCAGGCAACATTGCTGGTTGCCCTGGATGGAAGCCGGCGAGAGCTGGCGGCTGTACAGGAAAAGATCGATAGCCAGCTCGCCGCGTATGCATTCGATTCAGAATCTCAGGTGGCAGAAATCCTGCAAAGGCCGATCCGGATCGACACCGAGCGGCAGGCGATAGATGAGTTCAAAATGGCGCTCGAAACGACGAATGCCGAGCTGAAAAATATGCTGCAAGATCACGCCGGCGAATCGTACGACGCGGTAAAGCACGAAGAAGTTATCGCATCGAAAAATGCATTAACGGAAAGCCTGAATACGCAGCGGAAGGAGGAAGGAAATATCGGCGGACGGCTGAAACAATTGACTGAAGACCTGGCCAAGAAAGCGGCGCTTCTTGCTGAAAAAGGGCGCCTGGAACTGAGAAAGGCACATTTGGACGACCTGGCCAAGCTCTTCCGTTCGAGCGGATTTGTGGATTACGCGTCGAGCATTTATCTCCAGAACCTCATCCAGGCCGCCAACCACCGCTTCCATCAGATGACGCACCAGCAGCTCCATCTCGAATTGGGCGAGGGCAACAGTTTTTGGGTAAGGGACCTGCTCAATGGCGGGCATATGCGGCTGCTGAAGACCCTTTCCGGGGGCCAGAAATTCCAGGCGGCTCTGTCTCTTGCGCTCGCGCTCGCGGACCACATCCATGTGCGCAACGAGTCGAAACATAACTTTTTCTTCCTCGACGAGGGCTTTGGCTCACTCGATAAAAATGCATTGCAAACCGTTTTTGAAACCCTGAAATCATTGCGGAAAGAGAACCGGATCGTGGGGATCATCAGCCACGTCGAAGACCTGCAACAGGAAATCCAGACTTACCTGCGCATTACCGAAAGCGAAGAAGGCAGCCGGATCATACCGAGCTGGAAATGAGTATCACACATTATCATGTATATTTGGGCCTATTTGGCCATGCCGTCCTATGCTTTTGGAAAACTTTTACGGGTCGTCTCTGCTTTGGATTCAAGCACAATTATCGGGGAAAAACTGGCTGTGGAAGCTTACGTTTTTTGCTGTCGGGCTGTCGCTTTTCCTCGCTTTTCCGCCCTATTCGCTACTGCTCGATCATTTGAAGAACAATGGCGTGAGCCTCGATGCATGGGTATTTATCCAGAACCAGGCGCAGGACCTGCTGCATCCGAAGGACATGGATTACGACGTTCGCAGGGAGAACATGATTTTCCGCTGGACATTGCCGCTCCTTTCGTTTCTGACCGGCCATAACGTGCTGCTGATCCTTATTATCCAGGCTGTGCTGGGTGTGCTGTTTTTATATAAAATCGCGGGCTATATCTATTCCATTTCGGGCGATAAGATCATTACGGCGCTCTTTGTGACGGCAATGGCCAACATTTTCGTGAGCGTGTGGGCGTTTGCGGATGTGCACGGCTATGGCGATGAATTTGCCTTTTTTTTCCTATTGCTCGCATTATTGAGCAAAAATCCGCTCGTTATTTTTCTATCGCTTCAAATCGCGTTCTTCACCGACGAGCGGGCAGTGGTAGCGGGGAGCTACCTGCTGCTTTGGTGGATGGGTACAAAGGCCTATCGCAGCAACAATTTTGGTGTTCCGGGTTTGCTCAAATCGGCATTTACGGGTGAAGCGCTGGTTGTTTGGGTAGCCTGGGCGATCTATTTCACGATCCGCGAGTACGTGCAGACCACCTATTTTCCCCACCATTCCTATTCTACGATCGGGACGCCGGTATTGTTCGCCAATGCGCACCGGAACGGGTTGGGTAGCAGCATTTGGGGGGCATTTGAAGGCACTTGGTTGCTTTTGATCGCCGCATTTGCCGTGCTGTGCCTTACGAGGAGATATTGGCTCCTGCTTGCGCTGATGGCCGGTTTCGCCATACTGGTAGCAACGGGCATTTATGTCCATGACATCGACAGGGCGCTGTCCTATGGCTTTCCTTTTATACTCCTCGCTGTTTTCATCCTCATCGAAACCTCTTCTACATCCAGCGTGCGGCTCGTCCTGTTTTTTACAATGATCGTATGTGTGGCCCATCCGCAGGTTTTCTATATGGGTTATAATAAAATTCTCTGGCTGGAACCGCTGCCCGTTAAAGTGTTAATGCTGATCGACCACCGCCTGCAATGGGGATTTTTTAATTAGAGGCAGGGGCACCCGGCTAGGGGTGGCGGCGCTAATTTTCGTCCTTTCCTAACCAATGCCTGGCAACATTGGTCAACGCGAGAGTGGCAGCACCCCGGGTATAATGCATTAAAAGATCATTAAGCCTTGCCTAAGGGTAATCGATTTTTTTATGTGAAAGGTATTTTTGTATTTTAAAGGAAAAATAGCTGACATTTACTAAACGGTTACTTCGGAACAGGATCGTGTATGTGAAGGAGTTTAGCCACACCCTAACAATCTAGAAATTGCATTATGCCGCTTTTAGTACAGCTGGACACATTTAACACCGGATCGGGTAACCTCACAGTCTTTGAAAAAATCATCCCCGGTACGATCAAACGCGTTTTTTACATCTACGGCGCGAGTGAGACACAGAGAGGGGGACACAGGCACCACAAGACGTGGAATGCCCTGGTATGTATTCACGGAAGTTGTCGTATATACTCCAACGACGGCGAGAAAGAGGAGATTTTCATGCTCGATAATCCCGTTTCCTGCCTCATCCTGGAACCCAAAGACTGGCATATCATGGATTCGTTTTCAGAAGATGCGATCCTGCTGGTATTGTCCAATGAATATTACGACAAAGCCGACTACATCGACGAGCCTTATCCACTGAACCAGTTAATCCAGATTGTATCTCAATGATCCCATTCCTGGATTTAAATCAGGTAAATGCCCCTTATCTGCAAGCGATAGAAGCGGCTTCCCTGCGGGTGATCCGCTCGGGATGGTACATTCTGGGCAATGAATTGAAAACATTTGAAAAGGATTTTGCCGATTACTGTGAAGCGGAGCATTGCGTAGGGACTGCCAACGGCCTCGATGCGATTACGCTCATATTGCTGGCGATGGATCTGCCCGAAGACAGTGAAATTATCGTCCCGGCCAACACCTATATCGCTTCGGTACTCCCGGTGAGCTATCTGCATCTGACGCCGGTTTTCGTGGAGCCCGACCCGGATACGATGCTGATCGACCCCGCGCTGATTGAACAGGCGATTACGCCGCGCACGAAGGCCATTATCACCGTGGACCTCTACGGACGAAGCTGCGAAATAGCGCAGATCCTGGATCTTGCTAAAAAATACAACCTCAAAGTGGTCACGGACGCTGCGCAGGCGCACGGGGCCACGCACGCGGGCCGAAAGGTGGGCTCGTGGGCGCATGCGACGGCATTCAGTTTCTATCCCACCAAAAACCTGGGTGCATTGGGAGATGCCGGTGCTATTACGACCAACGATGCGGCTCTTGCCGAAAAAATACGTTACCTGCGCAACTACGGCTCGGTAGTCCGCTACCAGAATGAATACCAGGGCGTCAACAGCCGCCTGGACGAAATGCAGGCCGCCATCCTCAGCGTGAAACTGCCCTACCTCGACCCCGAAAACGCCCGGCGCCGCGAGATAGCAGGCCGGTATTTGCGGGAGTTGAAATGCAGGGACCTCGTATTACCACCCGGCGATCGGATTTCCGGGGACGCCTGGCACTTGTTCGTGGTGCGCCATCCCCGGCGCGCGGAATTCATCGCTTTCCTCGATGCACGCGGGGTGCAGACCAATGTGCATTATCCGCAACCCATTCATAAGCAATCCGCTTACAAAGAATTTAAAGATTTACATTTGCCATTGACAGAGCAGATTCACCAGCAGGTGATCAGCTTGCCGCTCAACCCGGTTCTGACGGACGATGAAGTGGCCTATATCATCCAAACCGTCAATCAATTCGATCTTCAATGAAGCTATCGGTCATCATCCCGGTTTACAACAGCGAAAAGACCATTCGGCCGCTGATCGAAAAGCTGCAAGCTACATTATCGGAAATATCATTTGAGATCGTGATGGTGAACGACGGCAGCCGGGATGGTTCCGAGCAGGTATGCCGGGAGTTGTCGGGTGCTTATGCCAATGTCCGCTTTATTTCATTGCGGCGTAATTACGGAGAGTTCAATGCGGTGATGTGCGGCCTCAACTGGGCGTACGGCAACTACTGCGTGATGATCGACGACGATTTTCAGAACCCGCCGGAAGAGATATTAAAGCTGGTAGAAACCGCCGAATCGGGCGATTATGACGTGGTTTACACCTACTATGCGAAAAAACAGCATTCGGTAGGCCGGAATATGGGCAGCAGGTTTGTGAACTGGCTGACGAGTTATCTGCTGAACAAACCCAAGGACCTGTATTTGTCGAGCTTCAAACTCATCCGCCAGGAAGTGGTGCAGGAGATCATCAAGTATCACGGGCCCTATCCGTATATCGACGGGCTGATATTCAGGATCACGCGGAATATCGGTACAGTGCAGGTGGCGCACCAGAAGCGGGAAGAAGGCGCTTCTAACTACACCTTGCATAAGCTGGTATCGCTTTTCCTCAATATTCTTTTCTGCTACTCCTCGCTACCCATCCGCTTGTTCGTGCCAATTGGCGTGGGCTTGTTCAGTTTAGGGTTTTTGCTTCTGCTCTTCCTGACTATCCAATGGATTATCGGTCCCGATCCGAAGGGGTGGCAGGTGGTAACAGCCACCATTATTTTCATCGGCGGCATTCAATGCATGCTCTTGAGCGTTTTGGGGGAATATATCGGCAAGAGTTTCATGGCGCAAAGCGGGCAGCCGCAATACGTGATCAAATATAACAGCTCAGAGCACGTATGATCGACAACCGGCTCGAATACCAGCGGATGTATGAAACCGAGCGCAGGCTTTGGTGGTACCAGATTCTTCACGGAAAGGTTTTGAGCCAGATCAGAAAGCATTTCAGCGCGATGGGTCCCGATCTCAAAATCCTCGACGCCGCCTGTGGTACGGGTGGGTTGCTGTCGTTTTTGAAAGAGAGTGGTTATGCCAATCTTCGGGGCTTCGATTATTCGCAGCATGCCATCGATTTCTCGAATGAGCGGGGCCTGAATGTGGTCTTCGGCGACCTGCGGAATGTGGACACTTTTGAAGCGGGCGAAACTTTCGATATCATCACCTGCAACGACGCGCTCTACTTCCTGACCGACGAGGAGATCGTCCGCGCATTAGCTGCATTTAAAAGCCGCCTGAGCCGCAACGGACTGATTATTATCAACATTCATGCATTTGAAGCTTTCTCAGGCACGCACGACCTTGCCGTAGGTAGCTCGCGGCGCTTTAAACTCGAACAGTTTCAGGCATTCGCCAAAGCTGCGGGACTGCGGATTGATTATAACACCTACTGGCCATTTGCGCTTTCATTGCCGATTTTGCTCGTGCGGCAATGGCAGAACTACCAGATCCGGAAGAAGAAGATCGACATTGAAAAGCTCGATTCGGACGTGGAATACCCGGGCGATGCTGTCAATGCGATTTTAAAAACCATTACCAAAGCCGAATCGGCCATTCTCGGCAAAGCCCCGTTCGGCAGCTCCCTTTTTATGACGTTCCAGCCTGCGTAGGCACTGCTACCTTTTCGAGTATCCCGAAGAATTCAATGCATCAAAAAGCGCTTTTGTTTGGGCAATAGCCCCTTCACCATTCAGCGCGAAATACCAGAACACTTCCAGGTCGCCACGATGCATGGCCTGGTTCATATCGCCGCTTTGTGATTTGTGCGCGGCCTTTACCCAGTCGGCTACGATCATATAGCTGTGTTTTTGATCCTCGCCAAAGCTGTAAGAACGGTCAAATTCGAAAGCGGGAGCCGTTTTGAGAATATTGGTTTCCGGATACCCGGCAAGGCCTGAGAATTGGAAGGTATAGCCTTTATTTTGGGATTGCCCGCCGAGCACAATCGGTTTTTTTATCCCTTTGTACCGCTGTACGGCCCGTATCGCGCTGATCGACGCCGTTTTGTGGTGTGCGTGCTGGCCTTCGTGCGGGATAAGGCAGAATATGAAGTCGTAGTTGCCTTGGGCCAGAATATGGTCCAGTTTCTTTTCCACGTAGGCAATGTCCCAGTTTTTGCCTTGCAGATACGGTTTTTCGTCACGGTTGTAATAGTCGTCGAGCTGGTCGAGGAAGAAGAAATTCCCGATGCCCATCACTTCGCCGGAAGCCATCAGTTCTTTCTTACGGATTAAAGGCAAGTGCTTTCTGCCCGTTGCCGAATCCACGAGGTTCAGACCGTAATAGGTGGATGCGACCAGGCCGTTATAGCCACCCGACGCATCTGTGATCAATGCAAGGTCGGCGGAGCCTTTTAGCTCGCGGGTAATTTTAAAAACTGTTACCGGAAACATCGTTTCATCGTCCGGGTGGGCGGTGACGATCAGCACGCGGGGACCTTGCGCGAAAGAGTCCAATGAAAACAGTAATAGTAACAAAAGATAAATGTGTCTCATGCGATCATTTTGTCAGGTGATGTGTTATAAAATTATCGATTGTTCAAACATTCCTCACGCTCTTATCATCAAAGTTTTATGGATTTGAAATTGAATGGGAAAACTGCGTTCATTAGTGGTTCTACACAAGGTATCGGCTTTGCCATCGCACAAAGCCTCTTAAAGGAAGGCGCGAATGTCATTATCAACGGGCGCTCGGAAAGTAAAGTGGCCGAGGCTGTTCAGAAATTAAAAGATTCGGTACCCGGAGCGAATGCAAGCGGATTGGTAGCCGATTTTTCAAAAGTGGAGCAGGTGAATGCATTGCTGCAACAGCTGCCCAACGTGGATATCCTGGTCAATAATGCGGGAATTTTCGAGCCGAAGCAGTTTACCGACATTTCAGACGAAGAGTGGTTCCGGTTTTTTGAGGTGAATGTCATGAGCGGCGTGCGGCTTGCGAGGCATCTGTTCCCGAAAATGCTCGCCCAAAACTGGGGCCGGATTATTTTCATTTCCAGCGAATCGGGCGTCAATATCCCAGAGGAAATGATCCACTACGGCACCACCAAAACGGCTCAGCTGGCAGTGAGCCGCGGTTTGGCTGAGCTGACCAAGGGCACCAATGTTACGGTGAACACGGTAATGCCGGGCCCGACGAAATCGGAAGGCGTGGCCGATTTTGTAAAGCAACTGGGCGAAGCCAACAACATGTCGGCCGAGCAAGCCGAGAAGGACTTTTTTAAAAATGCGCGGCCTACATCACTTTTGCAGCGTTTCGCGTCGGTAGAAGAAATCGCCAACCTCGTCACTTACGTAGCAAGCCCGCTTTCTTCGGGAACCAACGGCTCGGCGCTGAAAGTGGATGGCGGCGTGGCCAAGTTCATTATCTGACGACGGTAACTGGCTTTACCTGAATTTGTTGGACAGAATATCTTTGAATTCTGGAACGTTCGTTCAGAAATAATTGTCTGGTAATCATGGCACGCAACAAAGCATTCGAACCCGAAGAGCGGCTGGAAAAGGCAAAGTGCCTTTTCTGGCAGAAAGGCTACAACGCCACCTCTATGCAGGACCTCGTAGATACGATGGGCCTGAACCGGGGAAGTATATACGACACCTATGGGGATAAGCACAGCCTGTTTCTACAATGCCTGCTGAGCTATACCGAAGGCATGTTTGAAGACTACCGGAAAGTGGCCGTGGAAACGAAGTCGCCCATGAAGGCGATCGAAAAGATCATCCGGAAGGCGGCTGTCAGGACAATAGAGGAGGAAAGGACCTGCCTCGGTGTAAAATCGACATTCGAGCTGGCTTCGGTAGATGAAGAAGTGCATGCCATATTGAAACAAAATACCACCAATCTGACGGCCCTGCTGAAAGACCTTTTGAAAAAGGCCCAGAAAGCGGAGGAGGTCAGCAGCAAGAGGGACCCGGCTATGCTGGCGAATTTCATTGTTTCGAATTTCACCGGATTCTGGCAGGCTTACCTGGTGTACGGTGATGGCGAGCTGGTGCAGCAGCAGGCCGACTTTTTAATAAAATCTATCAAAAAATAATTTGTCCAATGGTGGAGCAAACATTCCATGATGACAATGGTTACGGACATGTCAGGGTTAGTTACAGAAATCGCAAATAAATCTGGTATAGTAAAAATCTACAAGCAAGGAGGGCCTTCGGTGCTGGGTTACGAAAGAGAGAGCATTACAGAACCCGGCGCAGGGCAGGTCAGGGTGCGCCAGGAGGCCATCGGGCTGAATTTTGTAGATACTTATTACCGCGACGGCAAATTCCCCGTCAAATCATTCCCCTACACTCCCGGTGTGGAAGCCGCCGGCGTGATCGACGCCGTGGGGCCTTGGGTTACCGAATTCAATGTTGGCGATCGCGTGGGTTACCACTTTATTCCGGGTGCTTATGCGGAAAGCCGTGTCGTATCCACCCAGCAGCTGATCCATATCCCCGAAGGCATCGCAACCGACGAAGCGGCAGCGATGCTGGTGAAAGGTTTTACAGCGAGAATGCTCGTGAAAGTGATCCATCCCATTCAGCCCGGAGACGTGGTGCTGGTGCATGCGGCTGCGGGAGGCGTAGGGACGCTTGTGACCAAATGGGCGAAAGCACTGGGTGCGACAGTGATCGGCACGACCGGGTCGGAAGAGAAAAAGGAAGTGGTACTCGCCAATGGGGCCGACTATGCTTTTCTGGCAGAATGCAGGGAATTTGTGCACTCGGTACGTGAAATTACCGAAGGTCGTGGTGTGGATGTCGTGTTCGACGGAGTCGGAAAGGATACATTCGGTTATTCGCTGGATGTGATCCGGAAAGGCGGCAAGATCGTGCTTTACGGTTCGTCGTCGGGTCAGCCGGAGCACATCGACCATGCATTGCTGCGTGAAAGGGCCATTGTGATGGCCACACCCACGTTGAGCGCCTACATTACCGATCGCGACACGCTGGAAGCCTATGCGACAGACATCTTCGAGGCGTTCAGCAGCGGTATATTCGGCAAGTTAGCCATTACCCGGTACCCATTATCCAAAGCATTTCAGGCCCAGGCCGATCTCGAAGCGCGGAAAACGATAGGTTCCGTAATTTTGGTACCCTAAGTTTTCGCATCAATTTAATTATATGGCCAAGGTTCTTATCCAGTTCGCTCATCCTACGCTAAGCAAATCCAACGTGCAGAAGACATTGGAAAAATACGCACGTGAAGTCAAGGGAGTGACTTTCAACGATCTCTATGAGCATTATCCAGATCTTTTCATAGATGTCAAAAGAGAGCAGCAATTGCTGGCAAAACACGATATTATCATTTTCCAGCATCCGTTTTACTGGTACAGCAGCCCGCCGATCCTCAAACAGTGGCAGGACCTCGTATTGGAATACAACTGGGCCTACGGGCCGAAGGGACATGCATTGAAAGGTAAAAAGATCTTCAATGCGGTGTCGTGCGGCGGCGGGCGCGATGCGTATACCCCCGCGGGCTACAACCGCTTCTCAGTGGGCCAATACCTGCTGCCATTCAACCAAACGGCCTATTTATGCCGGATGGATTACCTGCCGCCTTTTGTGGTGCACGAAACATACACGATCGAAGACTATACGCTTAATGCCTGCGGCGAGCAATACGCCGAACTGCTGGACGCATTGGTCAATGATCGCATAGACCCGGCTGAGTTGGCCGGGGTAGAATATCTGAACGAACTTTTTCCGCACTAAAACCACTTCACGCATGCAGCAATCCTTCTTTTTCCAGGCGATGATATACCTCGCTGCGGCGGTGGTAATGGTCCCTATTGCCAAGCGGCTGGGGTTGGGTTCGGTGCTGGGTTACCTGGTAGCCGGGGTGATCATCGGTCCGGCGGGATTGAAGTTCATTGGAATGGAAGGCCAGGACATTATGCATTTTGCCGAATTCGGTGTTGTCATGATGCTTTTCGTGATCGGCCTTGAACTGGAACCGTCGCGTCTGTGGCGTATGCGCAAGAGCATTGCCGGGCTTGGCGGTTTGCAGGTGGGAGTCACCACTGTGCTGGTAGCGGGCATTGCCATGCTGTTCGGTATCAGCTGGAAAGAGGCGCTCGCGCTGGGGATGATCATAGCAATGTCGTCCACGGCGATCGTGATGCAGACGCTGGCCGAGAAAGGCTGGCTAAAAACCGTTGCTGGACAAAGTTCTTTTTCCGTATTGCTTTTTCAGGACCTGGCGATCATTCCCATGCTTGCGTTGTTTCCCCTGCTGGCCGACCACGCGGGCATCGCAGACGGGCACGGCGGCGGCGGTTCGCTGGTGAGCGCATTGCCGGCCTGGCAGCAGACGATCGTGGTGCTGCTTTCGGTTTCGGCCATTGTGTTGACGGGGAAATATTTGCTGAGGCCGGTCTTCCGAATGATGGCCCGTACCGCATTGCGGGAAATGTTTACCGCCACGGCATTGCTGCTGGTTGTCGGTATCGCCGTGCTGATGACTTCGGTGGGCCTGAGTCCCGCGCTGGGTGCATTTGTAGCCGGTGTGGTACTCGCCAACAGCGAATACCGGCACGAGCTGGAAAGCTCGATTGATCCTTTCAAGGGTTTGCTGCTCGGGCTTTTCTTCATTTCGGTAGGCTCTTCCATCGACTTTGCATTGGTTACGTCGAAACCGCTGCTGATCATCGGCCTGGTGGGCGGGTTGATGCTGCTGAAAATGGGTATCCTGTTTGTTTTAGGTAAAATATTTGAAGTACGGAATGCGCAGAATTTCATATTCAGCATCGGGCTCAGCCAGATCGGTGAATTTGCATTCGTACTGCTCAGCTTTTCGGTTCAGCAGGGCGTTTTGGGCAAAGAGGTCTCTGATACGATGACTGCCGTGGTGGCCATCAGTATGGCTATGACGCCGCTCGCGATGATGTTCAATGAGAAGTTCATCCTGACGCGTTTTTGCCTGGTCAGTGCGGGATTGCAAACCGCGCAGCGCCCGAGCGACGTGGAAGAGGAAGACAACCCGGTCATTATCGCAGGCTACGGGCATTTCGGAAATATCGTCGGACGGTTTTTACGGGCCAATGGTGTGGAGGCGACCGTACTTGATAATGATAGTGATAATGTCGATTTCCTGCGTCGTATGGGGCTCAAAGTGTATTATGGCGATGCCACTCGCTATGAGCTGCTCGACATTGCCGGTGCCGGACGTGCGCAGATGATCATTATCGCCATCAGTGATGAGGAAAAGAGATTGGAGTTGATTGAAACGGTCAAAAAGCATTTCCCTAACCTGCATATGCTCGTGCGCTCGACCAATCGTAATGACGCCTACGACCTCATGAATGCGGGTATGATGCACATTTACCGCGAGACATTCGATACGAGCCTCAGATTAGGGGTGGATGCCCTGAAACTGCTCGGGCATCGGGCGCACGAGGCGACACGGATGGCGAAGACGTTCTTTATTCACGACGAGCGCACGCTGAAACATTTGTCGAGTATCCGCAATGATGAGGAATACATAAATGCCGCGCGTCAGCATATAGAGGAGCTGGAAGTGATCATGCAGGCGGACAGGGAGGCGGTGCATTTGAATGCGCTCGCTGGCTGGGACCGCAAGGCCGAGGCGGAAACAGCTTGATTATCGCGCCATTCCGGGCGATTCAACAGCCGGTGCCGCCGGATTCCCGCTGATTTTTCCCCATAGCCATCCCGCGAGCATCCCGAGAAAACTCGCAAGAAGCCCATAGACGAGCGCAGGATATTCCGTTTCGATAAAAACACAAGCGAGCCAAACCGCCAGACCGACCAACATCGACAGTATGCAACCCAGCGTATTGCTGGATTTCCAGTAGAGCCCGGCCGCCAGCGGAACGAATAGGGAAACCAGGCTGAACGCCGACGATTCTGCCACGAGTTCGAAGATGCTTTCGCGTGTAGCAGCCATAAAAATGCAGACGACCGTAATGCCGATGATGCCGACCCGAATGATTTTCAGCAACTGCCGGTCGCTGAGGCCGGGGTTGAAGAATTTGACAATATTTTCTCCTAACACTACGGCGGGAGCCATAATGGCGCTGCTGGTGGTGCTGAGAATTGCCGACACCAATGCCCCGAAAAACAGGATCTGAAGCGGTAGGCTCATGTGTTTCAGGACCATGCTCGGAATGATCATTTGTCCGTCCTTTTCTTCGCCGGGATACAAATGGTGCCCGCAAAGCCCGATGAACAATGGCAGCAGGGCGATGGTGAGGTACATCAGCGATGATATGAGCGTCGATTGTACGGACACACGGGCGGATTTCGCCGACATTACCCTTTGAAAAACGTCCTGCTGTGGAATGGACCCCAGCCCGATGGTAACCCAGGCAGCGAAATATTCGAGATGGCCTTTGAGAGTGTTTTCAGGAAAAAAGCGAAAAAATCCTTTTGGTGCGGCGTCAATCAATGGCTGAAAGCCACCTACTTCCTTGTACAATACTACCGCCACAATGAGCAGGCCGGCAATGATCATGATCGTCTGGATGAAGTCGGTAATTGATATCGACCACATGCCGCCCCAGATCGTGTACAGGATCACGACGAACGAACTGGCCAGGATGCACATCAGCAGTGACCAGCCCAGCACCACTTTCAACACGATGCCCATAGCGAGCAGTTGAGCGGCAATCCAGCTGAAATAGGAGGGGATAATGAGAATGGCGGACAGGAGTTCGGCGTTGCGGCCGTACCGGATCCTGAAAAAATCACAAAATGTGATAATATTCATTTTGTAAAATCTCCTGGCAAAGAACAGTCCCACCAGCAAAAGGCACAATGAAGCGCCAAAAGGGTCTTCAATGATACCCAGCACACCATGTTCGATGAACTCGGTGGGCGCGCCCATGATCGTTTCGGACCCGAACCACGTGGCGAAGGTGGCGGAGGCAGCCAGCATCAGCGGCAACTGCCGGCCGGCCAGCACGAAGTCTTGGGTGGTGGAGATTCTTTTAGAGGCCCACAGGCCTATTCCCAGGTTTGCGAGCAGATAGGCTAATATGGAAAAAGCCAGCATGCTTTCAGGATTCCTGGTTTTCTACAATCCATTGGGTAGTGGCGTTGATGGTACCCATTTCCCAGAATATGGATGGGCTAAGCTCGAAGCCGAGCCATTCCTGCAACTCGGTTGTAATGTCGACCATGAGTAGGGAATCCAATCGGTAATCGATGATTTCTGCGTCCAGATCTACTTCGGAAGGATCTATTTCCGCATGGTGAGCGATGCGCTCCACTATCCAGCCGGAAATTTCGGTAAATGTTTTACTCATTTAATTGAAGTTTGTAACAAGCACTGAATGCCAGGGTGAAAATAGTACTTTTACAGGTTTTTTAAAAGTGAAGGGAATTTTAAGTAACCGATATTAATCTATAACGCTTTTTCTGCCAAACATCTCGCGGGCTTTCAGGCGCTGGATCTTTCCACTCGACGTTTTGGGCAGTTTTCCCGGAGGAATCAGCACGATTTCGTGGGGAATGAGGCCAAATGCCAACCCTACGCTCTGCGCCATTTTGTTCTTGATCACCTTTTCGTCGTCCGGCGTTTGCGTCACCCGGCGTACTTCGCTCACGATCATGAGCGCTTCGCCCTGCTCTGTTTCGACGGAGAATGCCGCCGCCGCATTCGGCTGAATGTCAGGATGGCTTTCGCTCACCACTTCTTCAATATCCTGCGGGTAATAATTCACGCCGCGAATAATGATCAGCTCTTTAGTACGGCCTGTGATAAAAAGAAGGCCATTTTCGAGGAAGCCCAAATCACCCGTCCGGAGATAAGGGCCGCGCTGATCGCTGGTGTACGCCTGGAAAGTCGCTTTCGTAGCCTCTGGTTTTTCCCAGTAGCCAGCGGCGATGCCATTATTTTTTACCCATATTTCTCCTTCTGCTCCTTCCTGCAAGACTGCATGGCTGGATGGATTTACGATCAGTACCTCGGTAAATTCCACCGGAGGACCGCATGCAACTACTTCCTTGCTGTCGCCCAATTTGCGGTAAGTCATATCGATGCCATTCAAATGCAGGCTGACCGCCAACGTTGCTTCGGCAAGGCCGTACGATGGCACCAGGCTGTTTTTCCGGAAACCGGAAGCTTGCGTGGCAGAGGCAAACCTTTCAAGGGTCGAAATGCGGATCGGCTCTGCGCCTACATACAGCACCCGAAGCGAGCTAAGGTCCAATTCCTGTAATTGGTCTTGTGGAATGCGTGCAAGGCAATGGTCCAGCCCGAAGCCGGGGCCGCCGCAAAAGCCCGCATGGTAGGTGCTGATTGTCTGTAACAGCAGGAGCGGCTTGGTGATAAACAGCAGCGGAGAGATCACAAAACCGGTGCCACCTGTAAAAAGTGGCGACAGCAGGCCGTCGACGAGACCCATGTCGTGGTAATGCGGCAGCCAGGTAACCGAAGTGTCATCCGCAGTGCGTCCGAAGCAGTTGTTGATCGCACGCAAATTGGCCGTTAGGTTGATATGGCTTATCATCACCCCCTTAGGCTGGCTGGTAGAGCCGGAGGTATACTGTAAATAGGCGGTTTCGACCGATTCCTTATGCCGCCGGATAGCGGCGGGTGCCGGTGGTGCTTCCATCAGGTCGTCGGTGAAAACCCATTCCGTATCATATTCCTGTAACGCCGAAGATGCATCGTTCTTCCGTTGAAACAGCATTTTGTAGGTTTTTGCATTGGTGATGATCCCCGAGGCCCCGCAATCCCGCATAATGCTGAGAATGCGGTTGATGCCGGGTTCCGAATAGCTGATCGGCGTCGGAACCGCAATGATACCTGAGTGGAGAGCGCCCAGGAACGAGCACACGAACGCGGCTTCGGCGGGCAGCAATAGCAGGACCCTCGCATTGACGGGGAAGTTGGAACTTAATTGGTGCGACGCGGCCAGCACAAGGTGATGAAGTTCACTATAACGAAGTTGCTCGGTCAATTCGCCTTCCTTGCCAACGTAGCCATAAGCAAGTTTATCGGGATGTAGGCCGACATTGGTTTTCAGTACATCAAGTATATCCATAAACTGCAAAATAAAAAGAAAAGACCAGATAGTGCGGTGCAATGCGCAGTATCCGGTCTTTTTTTATCAAAGGGTATTTCAATTATCGTCTGGGGCCACGATGCCGTCCGTTGTTCCCGTAATGGTCGTTTCCACGGTATTGTTTACGATAGGCACGGTTGTCGTGCCGGCGGTAATTGTGCCGGTCGGCGTAGATAATGCGCCTTGGAGCGGGTTTCACGACCACTACACGCGGTGGTGGAGGTGGTGCGTGATAATACCTGTAACCATGCCGGTAGCCATAGTCGTAGCCGGGGTCGTAAGAACGGTAGGTACAGGAGGAAATCGATACAGCTGCGACCAGTGCTATTATGACCGACAGCAAAATTCTGTTCTTTCTCACGGTTCTAGTTCGTTTTGTACTGTTTAAAGAACGAATTGGATGGCCGAATAGTGCCGTGAAGAAGATGGGGTGGTTGTTTCAAAAAGTTATCCACACTGTGGACAATGCTTAAATATAGCTTAACTTGCTGAAAATGGGCGTTTTTGGAAGTTGTTAACAAGTTATACACATTTCGCGTGTGGATAACTTGTTAACAAATATTATGGATTATGCTTCCACGTCGTAGATCAGCACTTTCTCCCAGAGATGCGCGCATTCTTCCACGAATTTTTTGTGCAGCGGGTGAACCTGGTATACATCATGCGCAGCCTCATCCTTGAAAATAAGGATTTCCGCGAAGTCGTAGGTGGCATCGATCACTGGTCTGCGGGTAGCAGCGGGAGGGCCGATATAGGCCGACTCGATGGATTCGATTGCTTCGAGTGACTTAATACCGGCCAGCAGGGCTTGTTTTGCTTCTTCGTTGTCCTTCTCCTTCAACCAGAAGAATACATTGTGGATAAACATGGATAATGGTTTATGGTGTTAGAAATTGATTATGGATTCAACTGATTGACGACATCGTCCGTTTTCACTTCCGGAAGCTGCTGGTGATACGCCTTTTCGAGTTTGAATGAAAACGTAGTCCCCTTTTCCGGCTTCGACATGACGGCGATCTTGGTGTCGTGGGCGTTCAATATATGCTTAACAATGGCAAGTCCCAAACCTGTACCGCCGATTTCTTTGCTCCGGCTCTTGTCGATCCGGTAAAAGCGCTCGAAAATGCGGTTCAAGTGCTCGTGCGGAATGCCGGGACCATTGTCTTTCACTTCCACTTCAATGTATTTTTTGCTCTCGCTGAAATGCACCACCACTTTGCCGTTCTCATTGCCATATTTGATCGCATTTTCGATCAGGTTGAGCATGACCTGTTCCATCCGGTCGGCATCGGCCTTGATCCACACTTCCTGCATGTCGTCCGGTTTCACTTTGAGGGTCACATTACGGTTTTTGGCAATGTGTTCGAGGCGGCTGAAAATGCTGAGGGTGAGCTTCCGGAGGTCGGTGGGAGTGATGTTCATTTTAATGTCCCCGGTCTCCATCTGGGAAAGCACCAGCAGGTCTTTTACCAGTACATCGAGGCTATCAAGGTTGTTGGCGGCTTTGCGAAGAAAGCGTTCGCGCACCTTCTCGTCGTCCATGGCGCCGTCGAGCAGTGTGTGAATAAAACCCTGGGCAGCAAAAATCGGCGTTTTAAACTCGTGCGAAACGTCGGCAAGGAATTCCCTGCGGAACAGTTCCAGCTTTTTCAGCTCGTCGATTTCCTTTTGTTTTTTGGTTACATAAACAAAGATTTCGTCATTGATCGTCTTCAAGGGGTTCGATTCCCGGATCAGTTTCTTGCGCGGGGCCATATTGAAATCCCGCATTTTGAGCTTGTGGATGGTCCGGTACATTTTGTTCACCTCGCGGAAGACCAGAATGTCGACCGCATAAAGTACCAGGAAAAACGAGGAAATAAAGGAAGAAATAGCCGAGACGAACAGCATCCCTTTGGATACCCCATCCACGAACGCCAGGAATGTGGTGGTAATGAGGGATATCAGGAACGCCAGAATGACGGCAATGAAGCGGGGACTTAAAGACATGTTACTTTAAAGCTTGCATTACGCCGGAGCTTTGCTCCGGCGTAATGCGAATCTGTTGAAAATTTAGCCTTAAAGTTAACACTTTGAAACCGGTTTAGATTCGGTTTCCCGCCGGAAGTGGCTTGTTAAGAAATTGTTAAGTCTAAAATCCCCCGCGATACTTGTACGTACTCGCGACCTTGTCGATCGCCACGATGTAGGCCGCAATGCGGAGCGATACCTTGTATTTCAGTGAAGTTTCGTACACTTTGTCAAATGCATCCTTCATAATGCGGTCGGTGCGGCGATTGATGCGTTCCAGCGTCCATTTGTAGCCGATGCGGTTCTGTACCCATTCGAAGTAGGAGACTGTCACGCCGCCTGCATTGGCGAGGATATCAGGTACCACCATAATGCCTTTTTCATTGATGATGTCATCGGCTTTGGCGGATGTCGGCCCATTTGCCCCTTCTACAATCATCCTGGCCTGAATGCTGGCTACATTCTTGCGGGTAATCACATCTTCCTTTGCGGCGGGTACCAGCACATCCACAGGCAATGTGAAAAGATCGTCGCCCGAAATGAGTTCCGCTTTGGCATATCCTTCCAGCGAACCATTATTTGCATCGCGGTAGGCAATGGCGTCCGCTACATCGATTCCCTTTTCATTATAGTAGGCACCGGAAATGTCACTGATGGCGTGGATGGCCGTCCCGCGTTCGCGCAGGAGCAAAGCGGCGTGCGAGCCTACATTCCCGAAGCCCTGCACCGCAGCGGTAGCGCGGTAAGGATTGATGCGTAATTTCTCCATACCTGCCAATGCGGATACCATCACGCCGCGCCCGGTCGCTTCCGTACGCCCAAGCGAGCCGCCAAGTACCAGGGGTTTACCCGTAACGACTGCCGGGACTGTCATGCCTTTCGATTTGGAATATTCGTCCATCAGCCAGGCCATCTCGCGCGGGCCGGTGCCCATATCCGGCGCAGGAATGTCCTGGTCAGGTCCGAACACGTCCAGCAAGGCCGTCGTATACGCGCGCATGAGGCGCTCGATTTCTCCGGGGGACATTTCGCGTGGGTTACAGGCGACACCGCCTTTTGCACCACCATAAGGGATATCTACCACCGCGCATTTCCAGGTCATCCACGCGGCCAATGCACGCACTTCGTCGAGGTTCACATCGGGGTCAAAACGGATACCGCCTTTGCTGGGGCCGAGGATCGTGGAGTGGATCACGCGGTAACCTTCGAACGTCCGGATTTCACCGGAATCCATGGTCACAGGCAGACCGACTGTCACCTGTTTGCGGGGCACTTTCAGGATATAATACATTTCTTCGGATATTCCGAGGAGGTCTACGGCTTTATCAAATCGCTGCATCATTGACTCCAACGGATTGTCTTTATCCTTGATCGGAGCCGGTTCTATGTACGACATCATTTGATCTTTAAAATGTTGATAATAAAATAGTTAACTCTAAATAGAAGAGTTAGCAGTACAAACTACGCTATTTGTTGTTATAAAAGCAAAAAACCAATTTTTCTTGAAATAGTAATAAAAGAAGCCCGGCGTAGATTGTTTTAGCGGAGTGATAAACATTAAAATTATACCACTGGTTTTCGCGTGAAACCCAAATTTTCTGGCGCGATCGGAGGAATTATTGAAATGGGAAAAAATAAAAAAAGGAGGCAAATTTTTGCCTCCTTTTCGGGTTTGGAATATCGGGCTTGGATTAAGCCATTTCCAGTTTGGATGCGTAACGCTTGCGATCGTTTTCATCCAGGTATATTTTCCGCATACGCATGTTTTGCGGGGTCACTTCAAGATATTCGTCTTTCTGGATGTATTCCATCGATTCTTCCAGAGAGAAGTTGATTTTCGGAGCGATACGCAGACCGTCGTCCGAGCCGGAAGCGCGCATGTTGGTCAATTTTTTCGCTTCCTGCAAGTTAACCACGATGTCGTTGGGGCGGTTATGCTCGCCTACTACCTGTCCACCGTAGATTTCATCGCCCGGATCCACGAAGAAACGTCCGCGATCTTGCAGTTTATCAAGGGTATAACCGGTTGCAGGACCTGTGTTTTTCGAGATGATCGATCCGTTCAGACGGCCCGGGATTGGTCCGCGGAATGGTTCGAAGCTTTTAAAACGGTGGGTCATTACCGCTTCACCCTGCGTGGCGGTAAGCACGTTAGAGCGCAGACCGATCAAACCACGTGAAGGGATTTCGAATTCAAGGTGTTGCAAATCGCCTTTCGGTTCCATGATCAGCAGCTCGCCTTTGCGTTGGGTAGCCAATTCGATCACTTTTCCGGCAGTTTCTTCCGGTACATCCACCACAAGCGTTTCGATTGGTTCGAGGCGCTGGCCGTTTTCGTCTTCTTTATAAAGTACCTGCGGCTGACCTACCTGCAATTCGTAACCTTCACGACGCATAGTTTCGATCAGTACCGACAAATGGAGGATACCACGGCCGTACACGAGGAATTTGTCCTCAGTATCCGTGTTTTCCACGCGCAATGCGAGGTTTTTCTCTGTTTCTTTCAACAACCTGTCACGAATGTGGCGTGAGGTAACGAATTTACCTTCTTTACCGAAGAACGGGGAGTTGTTGATCGTGAAGAGCATGTTCATGGTAGGCTCATCCACTGCAATACGCGGCAATGCCTCCGGGTTTTCGGCATCCGCGATCGTATCACCGATTTCGAAATCTTCGATCCCTGTTACGGCACAAATATCACCTGCACCTACTTCGCTCACTTTGGTTTTACCCAAGCCTTCGAACAGCTGTACTTCTTTGATTTTCACTTTCTTCATCACTCCGCCCGCTTTGCAAAGCGTTACGGTCGATCCTTCCTTGATCGTTCCTCTTTTTACGCGGCCGATGGCGATGCGGCCAACGAATGCGTTGTAATCGAGTGAGGTGATCTGCATTTGCAGGTTACCTTCTGCAATCGCAGGAGCAGGGATTTGCTCGATGATAGTGTCAAGCAGGAATGTAATATCTTCGGTAGGGTTCTGCCAGTCCGGACCCATCCAGCCTTGTTTCGACGAACCGTAAACAGTTACGAAATCGAGCTGGTCTTCGGTCGCACCCAGGTTGAACATCAGGTCAAATACATTTTCCTGAACTTCTTCGGGCCGGCAGTTTTCTTTATCAACTTTGTTCACAACCACGATCGGTTTGAGACCCAGCGTGATAGCTTTTCCCAATACGAAACGGGTTTGTGGCATCGGGCCTTCAAATGCATCGACCAGCAACAATACGCCATCCGCCATTTTAAGTACGCGCTCCACTTCACCACCGAAGTCTGCGTGACCTGGTGTGTCAATTACATTGATTTTCACATCTTTGTAACGCACCGATACGTTTTTGGAAACAATTGTAATCCCACGCTCACGTTCCAGATCGTTGTTATCGAGGATCAGGTCGTCGAATTCCTGATTGTCACGAAACAGCTTTGACGCGTGGATGATTTTGTCGACCAAAGTCGTTTTACCGTGGTCAACGTGCGCAATAATTGCGATGTTACGAATGGCTTGCATTGTTTTATAGATCAGTTGTTTACGGCACCGCTACGAAATGCTCTGAATTGCGTGTCAGGGCCGTTTGGCTTTTGCTTGGATGTATTTCTGGCCAAACAGGGTGCAAAGGTACGTAGTTTTCCGCTGAATAACAGTATTTTACAATTAATTAATTGTTATCCCGTGAAAAACAGCCTTTAAACTAAAAGAAGTGCAAAAAGAGAAGGGAAATATCAGAGCGAAGCGGTTTCTTTTTCAGACATACTATACAGGTTATCCGGGTCAAAGTCGACGCCATTATCCCACGTCAGCGTTCCGTAGGAATCGAGTTTGACTGTTTTGAAATAATTCGGGTCCGCTAACTGGCTGATCAGCCCATCGTTTATCCTGAGGTATTTTTCAATTATTTTTTTCAGGTTTACCGTTCGGGTTTCACCCGTATTGAACTCACATGTCACGGCGTACTCCTGTACCTGTATGATGTTTTTGATGTAGTGCAGCATAGCTAGTGAAGCGGGTCGATCTTGTTATAACTTTTAAATTCCTTTCCGAGATTAATAAAATTCTCCATCAACTCCTGCTGGTGAAGCAAAGCCCATGCCTGAACTTGCTTTAACTGCTTCGGGGGGAGGCTTCCGTCCAGCAGCCTTACGCTTTTGATGTCGATAGTGGCCCGGTGCTCCTGAAATTCCACATGAAAATGGGGTGGATTATGGTCATCAAAGAACATTCGGATAATGATACCGAAGAAGCGGCTGATTTCAGGCATGGCATAGTGTGTAAGTTGTTAAATCAAAGATACGAAGAATCGGGACGCCATGGCAGTTTTGCATTCGCCGGCATGTTTCGTTAATTTGTAAGGATTGAATTACCATTAAACCTCATGATGAATAAGAAACTACTGGCTGGATTGTTCCTGTCAATCAATACTTTGGCATGGGCGCAAGACCGCCTGCAACAGGACGATGCGGCCAAATACGCGGCAAGCATCACGCCCTCCGATTTGAAAAAGCACCTTGTGATTATTGCTTCCGATAGTCTGGAAGGCCGGGATACCGGCTCCCCAGGACAGAAAAAGGCGGCGGAATATGTTACGAAATACTACAAGCAGTACGGATTGCAGCCTGTTGCCACCGATACCGACGGAACCAAAAGCTTTTTACAGAAGTACAAGCTATATAAGCGCAGCTGGGGCGATGTGTATGTAACTGCGCATGGCAAGAAGTATGAGTTCAACAAGGATTTTTACCTGAACGGGCTACTCGATGTGCCCGAAGAAGTCAGCACAGGTATAGTGACGGCAGGCTACGGAATCGAAGATGGAAATTACAATGACTATGCGAATATCGATGTAAAAGGCCGGTCTGTAATGCTGTTTGATGGCGAGCCAAAAACTTCCGGGGGCAAGTACGTGGTCAACGGAAATTCTGAGAAAAGCAAATGGAGCGGTCCGGTTTCGTGGCAGGTGAAGGCTAAGCTGGCGAAAGAAAAGGGTGCGAAGTATGTCTTCATTATTACGGATAAAACCGGTGAAGACCTGGACAAGGAGATCCGTCAGCGTGCCGTGATGGCCCGGCGCTTCAGCGCACCTACATTGAAGCCGGTACAGGAGAACCCTGCCGGAACGGCGGCGTTCGTGTTTTCCGAGAAGGAGGCGGCAGAAATACTGGGAACCTCGGTTGCAAAACTGACGAAACTGAAATCGGCGATCGATAAATCGGGTAAACCTGCTGCACAGAATTTCACCAATACGGTTTCACTGAAAGTCGGCCGCGTAAGCGAAACGATCGATACCGAAAATGTGGCTGCATTTATGGAAGGCACCGATAAAAAGGATGAGGTACTCGTGATCAGCGCGCATCTGGACCATATCGGTATTTCCGAAAATGGCGAAATCAATAACGGCGCCGACGACGACGGCTCGGGAACGGTGTCGCTGCTGGAACTGGCGGAAGCATTCAGCAAGGCCAAGGCGGAGGGTAAAGGGCCGAGAAGGAGCATCCTGTTTTTAAATGTAACAGGAGAAGAGAAAGGGCTTTTTGGTTCGGAATACTATTCTGAAAATCCGTTGCTGCCCCTTAAAAATACCATCGCCGACCTGAACATCGACATGATCGGCCGGGTGGATGAGGCGCACAAGAATGATCCGAAGTATGTCTATTTGATCGGTTCAGATAAGCTGTCCTCGAAATTACACGAGATCAGCGAGGAAGCTAACAAGAAGTATGTCAACTTCAAGCTTGACTATACCTTCAACGACCCGAAAGATCCCAACCGCTTCTATTACCGTTCGGACCATTACAATTTCGCCAAAATGGGCGTTCCGGTCATTTTCTATTTTACGGGCGTCCACGAAGATTACCATCGCCCCGGAGATGATGTAGAGAAGATCATGTTCGATAAGCAATCGGAGATCGTGAAACTCGTTTTTTACACCGCTTGGGAACTGGTGAACCGGGATGAGCGCATTGTGGTGGATAGTCATAAGGAGTGATTGCTTTGAAACAGGCAAGAAAGGGGGGCCAGGAAAGGGCGGCCCGCGTAGGGCGGCCCGCGTAGGGAATAGGTTGTTTTAACTAATGATTGAGGTATGAAACGGGTTTTGTTGCTGGTTGTTTTTTGTGCTTTGGGCATCGCCTCGCGGGCGCAGGTGCCGGTGGAGAATTCTCTGCTTTGGGAAATCAGCGGTCGCGGGTTGGCAAAACCTTCCTACCTGTTCGGGACCATCCACCTTATCTGCCCCAGTGATTTTTCGCTTAGCGATTCATTGAAATCTACCCTTTCGCGTACGCAGCAGGTGGCGCTTGAAATTGATATGGACGACCCGGGTATGATGGCCGGAATGATGAAAACGATGAATATGGCTGCCGGTAACGAGTTGAAGAAGCTCGTTACCGAGCAGGAATATCAGCGCCTGGACCGCTTTTTCAAAGATTCGGTGCATGTGGGCCTGGCTATGTTCGAGCGGGCCAAGCCATTTGTGCTGATGGGGCCGCTGTTCAATGCCGTGCTGGATTGCCAGCCGCAGTCGTATGAAATGGCATTGGTGGAATTGGCAGGAAGTCGGAAATCAGAAGTGATCGGCATTGAGACACTGGAAGAGCAAATGGCCATTTTTGACACAATCCCCTACAAGGATCAGGCTAAAATGCTGCTGACTTTCATCGACAGCCTGCCTTCGGCCCGGAAAGAATTCAAAACACTGGTAGCATTGTATAAGGCACAAAATATCAATGAACTGTACGGGATGACACTCAAAAGCGATTTCGGGCTCGAAGGAAATGAGGAGGTGATGCTTTTTGCCCGTAACCAAAAATGGATACCGCGCATACGCAGGATCGCCAGTGCGAAGCCCACATTCTTCGCGGTAGGAGCGGCACATTTGGGAGGTGAAAAGGGTGTGATTGCATTGCTGAGGAAGGAAGGATTCCAGGTGCGGGCGGTGAAGTAGTTGTTATGATTAAGATTTATACACACATTTATGGAGTTACACACCTATCCTCTGGCAAAGACCAGTGATTTAAAATCGTACAGTTTTTGGAGTGCCGGACCAAATGGATTTGTAAGGAAAGTCATTAAATTTCAGTTGATTAGTCATGAAAAACAACTGTATAATCTTGCATTCGGCGATTGTGCGTTAGATTCAGAATTCGTTGATGATCGCGCTGTTTCTAATAATGGCGACACTCAGATTATCCTGGCTACCGTGGCGACGGCTGCGTCCCAGTTTATGGCAGATCATCCGGGCGCTACCGTTCTGGCGACAGGAAGCACGGTTTCCAGGACGCGCCTCTATCAAATGGGTATATCAAAATTCTTCGTCGAAATTTCTTCCAAGTTTGCCGTGAAAGGCTATTTGAACGGGGATTGGCTTCACTTTGAGAGGAATAACAATTATGAAGCTTTTCTGTTAGAACATAAAGAGTTAAATTTGAAATAAGCAAAAACTGCACGCTATGGAGCCGAAACGTAAAATCTTGTTAGATAAAATTGGCGAGATACCGATCGACAATTCTATCCCTGATGTAAATAATCATCCATTTTTCGAAAAAAAGCGTTTGGATGCCATCGAATTCGTCAAAAGAACGAATCTGATTGAACAACTTCGTGAGCGTGCGCCCCGAGACTAGCTCTTCAAAACGCCGAAATCCACTGCGTCAGCCACTCCGGGTTGAAGAACAGCATTAATAGAGCGATGAGGAACAAGCCGGCAACCAGCTTGCCGGAAGTGCTGTTATTGGTGCTGACGGCCTCGGCCCGCACGGTTTTGAAAAACAGCAGATACGGCAATCGCATGTAGTACGCGAGTGAGATAGCCGCATTGAGAATGCCGCCAACAAGCAGCCAAAGCATCCAAGTCAGCTCCTGGTCGTGGTAGCTGTCCCACAACGCCGAGAATACGAGCAGTTTAGAAGTAAAACCTCCGGTCGGGGGCAATCCCGCCAAAGCGATCATTACGACCGTCAGGATACCTGAAATCCATACATAATGGCGGCCCAGGCCCTCAAAGTTTTTAAGTTCAGTTTCCTGGCGCGGTTGCAGCAGGTCTACGAGGAAGAATGCGGCAAGATTAATGACCAGGTATGCGGCCGTGTAGAAAACAGCTGCTTCAAATCCAAAACGGCTGTATGCGGCAATGCCGACGAGCAGATAGCCGGCCTGTGCAATGGACGAATAAGCGAGCAGGCGGCGCGCATTGCTTTGCCAGAGGGCAGCCACATTGCCGATCGTCATGCTGATTAATGCGATTCCTCCCAAAACAGGGAAATACTGGGCGGGCAAAATGCCCGCCAGACGCATGAGTACGAGGATCACCGCGGCCTTGGGCGCTACGGACAGGAAGGAGACCAATGGCGTGGGTGCCGCTTCGTACACATCGGGCGTCCATATGTGGAATGGCACGAGCGAAAGCTTGAAAAGCAGGCCGGCGAGCGTCAGTACAATGGTAACCGTTACCACCAGGTCGGGGTTGTTGCTTAGGGCAACGGTCATCGCGTCATTGGTGATGTCGAGCGTGCCGCTTAGGCCATAAATAAGCGAAATGCCGTACAGCATTACCGCGGAGCTAACGGTCCCGAAAAGCAGGTATTTGATGCCGCCTTCGGCCGCTTTTTTATACGGCGACAATGCAACGAGCAGGTAAGAACTAATGGAAATCAGTTCCAGCGAGAGGTAAATCGACAGCAGGTGTGTGGACATTGTCAGCAAATGCATTCCCGCCACAGCGGCTATCAGCAATGCGTGGTACTCGGCCGGGAAATCGTATTTCAGGATACGGACATGCAGCAAGGTGAAAATCCAGGCGAGCGTGATCAGTATTTTGAAGAAAACGGCCTGCCTATCCAGAAACAGCAAGGGCTGGAACCGGAATGAAGGCTCGGTATTCCATTGGCTTACAACGAGTAGCAGGGTTATTACACCGCCGGCCAGGGCTGTATTCAGTAAATAGGATGTTGATTTTTCCTTGCCGAAACGTTTGGTGAAAATCAATTCTGCAAGCAGGAACAGGCAAAAGAATACGGCCAGAAATATTTCAGGGATGATTCCGCCGAGGCTCTGGCGTATATGTATGAGCTGGTCGTTGATATCCAAGAGAGCAGGTACAATTTTTGTGCAAAAGTACGTAAACAATCCAGCCTTTCGGCTTCGAAACCTCGAACTTATCAAATTAACCAACTTAAATCATGAAATATCTGCTAAGAATTTTCTCGGTTGCATTCTGTGTCATGAGCATCCAGGTAAACGCACAGGATTCGACGGGACTGGCGGGAACGCCTTACCAGGAAACGCAGCTGGCAGCAGGGGAAAAGTCCCCGTATCTTTTAAAAGAATGGTATTCGGGCGCAGTCCGGACGAGCGACGACCGCGTGCACGACGGCGTGCAGCTCAGGTACGACTATGTAAAAGATGAATTGGAATATAAGGCTGGCTCGGGCCTTTATCGCGTTTCTTCCGGCATTTCGGAATTCAGCATACCGAGCGGTGTTGAGCTGTATACTTTCAGGAGCGGTTATCCTGCGGTAGCGGGCCAGAGCGAGAAGAGCTTTTACCGTGTGCTTTATGACGGTAATACCAAACTTTTGAAAAAATATACCAATCCCATTAAAGTGGAAAAGGCCAGCGCCACAAGGGAAATGGACGCCGGCGCAAAGTTGTATTTGTTGAAAGATGGCAAAATGAATCCGGTCCAGCTGAGCAACCGCAATAGCTTCCTGAAACTGCTTACGGACGAGCGAAATAAGCTGAACTACGTCATTAAAGAGCAGCAGCTGGATTTTGCCGGGGAAGATGACCTGATCCGTTTGCTGGAAGAATACGATTCCTACAAAGCCGGGCGAGGCGGCAACTAGCCTATTTTTCCACGATCCAGCGGTTCACGCTGTTGTATTTCCCTTCAAGAACGATCTTGAAAAAGCCGGAAGGATATTTTGCTATATCTATTTCGGCTTTTTCATTGGTAACATCCACCTCGTCCATCAGATAGTAAAGGTCGCGGCCGCCTTTTTCGAAATGGTTGGTGGTGGTGAGCCAGATCTTCACTTTCCCTTCTTTTTCAACCGCCTTCCACGAAATGGCAGCTTTCCCGCCGGATTTCCGGACAACGGGCGCTGTTACCGAAAGCCTCCCTGTGAAAGGAATGCCGTCCACTTCAAACGCCTGCTCTTTGGGGATGTGAATGTCCATATGCCGCGCTACGGTCGGGAAAATATCGACGATGCCTGGCGTAGCATTGAAATTGGAATTTAGTCCTTTTGCATTGGTGACGATCCACGTACTGCGTTCCCGATCGCTCTGACCGCCGTGGCCTTTGCCGGTTTTGGCGTCGCGGCCGTGATCGGTGGTAACAACCATCAGCCAGTCTTCATTGAACTTCTTCTCACGGTAGTTAATCGATTTCCAGATGCGGCCCATCTGGTCGTCCATCATTTGAATGGCTTTGTGAAACTGTTCGCTATCGCCATATTTGTGGCCCATATCATCGGTATATTCCAGGTATACCCACGACATGTCGGGTCCGTTGTCGTAAATGTAGGCAGCGGCTTCGTCCACCACCTTTTCATCGATTTTGTGAATGTATTCGCTCTGTTTGTCGTGCTTGAAATGCACGGTATCGAGCTCGAAGCCGTCGTAGGAATAGTCGATCTGGAGTTTATCGGTCTGCGGCAGATTGGTACCTACAAGTTTGGTGCGGTTATCGAGCCAGGTCGAGAAAATGGCGGTGCGTTTGTGGGGATGTTGTTCTTCCAGGAACCGGAAGAGCGTCCAGTAATTGTAATTCGGATCTTTGATGTCATTGTCCCAAACATTGTGCTTGTTCACCCACGTACCGGTGAGCAAACTATTGTAGCCCACAGCCGAAATGGTGGGTGTTTGCGAATAGGTGCCCTTGTCTCCGCCTACATGCGCGCGAGTGTACCCGCCCACTTTCGCGATAGCGTCCAGGTGAGGTGTCGCTATTTTTTCCTTGCTGTCGCTGGAAATGCCGTCCACGATCACAAAGACGACCTTTTTAGTTTTAATAGCCTGGGAGAAGGCTCCTTGGGCGATGAGGGTGGCCGACATTAGCCATAACAGAAAGGAAAAACGGGTTTTCATAAATTGAATGACTGTTTAATAAAAAATCCCTCAAATTAACGGCTATTTCGCCGAATTTGAGGGATTTTTACGCTAAGAAATTATTATTAAATCATAATTTCTTCACAGTTTTTTATGGATTTGCAGGCTGTTCCGGCGCAGCATCGGTTTTTTTTCTTTTGCCAAATGCATACACGATTCCGAAATGGCTTTTGAGCACGCCGCTATCGAATTTATCCTTCACGTAGGGATTCAGTTCCAGTGCGAGCATAATGCGGCGATTCATCGGAAGCGGGGCAATGCGTACGCCGATATTCACCGAGTAACCGTCGATGGTGATCAGGTCCGCGTCGGCATCGGCAATGCGGTAGAGGGGGTTCAGCCGGAGGCCGCCTCCAATGTACCACTGAGCCACTTCGCCTCTTTTCAGATTGATCATCGGAAGCAGATCGATGCTAAGGCTGCTGAACAGCGAGTTGGTCTGGAGCCGGGTGTCCAGCCAGATCACTTTTTTTGCATTCGTGCTGACGGTCAGCAGGCTGCTCCATGGGTAGTATCCCACCGACGCCTGCGCCTGCAATTTTCCCTGCCCGAGCAGGAGCATTAGCATCAATACAAAAAGAACACGTTTCATCGAGGAGTTTTTATGAGCGGCGCATCGCTTTTCCCAGCTTTCCTGCCGCCTGCATGGTATTCATTTTCTTCATCATTTTCCGCATCTCGTCAAACTGTTTGATCAGGTTGTTGACTTGCAGAATGGTGGTGCCACTACCCGCAGCAATGCGTTTTTTGCGGCTGCCGTCGATGATATCCGGATTCTCGCGCTCTTTTTTAGTCATCGACTGGATGATCGCCTCGATCGGTTTGAACGATTCGTTGTCGATATCGAGGTTTTTAATAGCGGAGCCCATACCGGGAATCATTCCGATGAGGTCTTTTACATTACCCATCTTCTTGATCTGCTGCAACTGGCCGAGAAAGTCGTCAAAATCGAATTTATTCTGACGCATTTTGGCATTGATGCGTTTCGCCTCGTCTTCGTCGAATGCCTGCTGGGCGCGTTCAACGAGGGAGATCACGTCACCCATGCCTAGGATCCGGCTCGCCATACGATCGGGGTAGAAGGAGTCGAGTGCCTCCATTTTTTCCCCGGTGCTGATGTATTTGATGGGTTTGTCGACTATCTGACGGATCGAAAGCGCCGCACCACCGCGGGCATCACCGTCGAGCTTGGTCAGAACGACACCGTCGAAATCAAGTCTTTCATTAAAGGTTTTGGCTGTATTTACCGCGTCCTGGCCGGTCATGGAGTCCACCACGAAGAGGATTTCCGAAGGTTTTACGGAAGTCTTAATGTCTTCCACCTCCTTCATCATCACTTCATCCACCGCCAAACGGCCCGCCGTATCGACGATCACGATCTTCTTGCCGGATTTTTTGGCATGTGCTACCGCATTCTGCGCAATGCTCACGGCATTTTTATTTTCCGGCTCCGAGTATACTTCTACGCCGATCTGCTCGCCGAGTACTTTCAGCTGGTCAATCGCCGCCGGGCGGTACACGTCGCAGGCGGTAAGCAACACCTGGCGGCCTTGTTTCTTGAGTAATGAAGCAAGTTTTCCCGAGAAAGTAGTTTTACCGGAACCTTGCAGACCCGCGATCAGGATTACAGCAGGGTCGCCTTTGATATTGATCCCCTCGGCATTACCGCCCATCAGTTCGGTGAGCTCTTCCTGCACGATTTTGACAAACATCTGCCCTGGCTCAACAGAAATCAGGATTTTCCGGTCGATCGCCTTTTCACGGATGCGGTCGGTGATTTCCTTGGCTACCTTGAAGTTCACATCGGCGTCCACCAATGCTTTACGTACTTCCTTGGTGGTAGCGGCAACATTTATATCTGATATGCGATCCTTTCCTTTTAGTGTGCGAAAGGCGTTATTAAGCTTGTCCTGTAAGTTTTCAAACATGGAATAATATCTATGAATCTGAACCTGAATTTGAAATAAAACACAAAGGTATAAATAAAATGAGGAGTACAGGAAGGTTACCTCCCGTACTCCTCGATATTAGGTGGCCAAAGGCCGGTACAATGCTACTTTTTGAACTTGGCGGCGATCCAGCGGAACATTTTCTTTTCCTTTTCCCAGAAAAACGAGAACTGTCCCAGCAGAAATCCGTACAGTAACAGCAAGCTCTGGTAGGTCGGGAAGATGAACAGAATGTAGGTAATGGTTTTAAGCCACATCGGCGTAGCGTCGTCATAGCCGAGCAGGTAAAACAGCCCTTTGCGGAGCCACACTACCGAAGAACCCGACAAACTGAACACCGCGAGTACCAATAAAACCTGCCTGGTTGTTTCCAATCCCCATTTTTCCTGCATTTTGCCCAACCAGGGCTGTGCATTCTTTTCTCCGCTTTGCATATAGTTATTGTATTGTCTGCGACTGAATTTCCTGCAAAGAAACAACGCGGATCGCAAAAATCCTTGGTTTTAATGAAGGTTTAATAGGTGAGTTCGTGAAAGGCGCACCATTTATTTAATCTTCAAAAACACGAGCAATCCCAGCACACTTACTACCAAAACACTCGCAGCCGCAGCCGTCATCACGCCGTCGCGTGCGTTCTTGCCCAGGAAATCCAGGCCGCTGTATTTGTGCAGAAATGCGAAGCTGAAACCTTCCCGGCGGTTACGGTCCTCGACTTTCGTGGACAGGCGGCTGGTGGTGGTTTCAATGTAGTAGGTCGTGTGGTCGGGCGTGTCATAAGCCAGTTTTACCACGGGAAGCCTTTTGTTTACAAAGCCATATTCCCCGGCGAAACTCGTTACCAGCGAAGCTTTCTCGACTTCCGCATCCGAAATGGGCGATGAAATCTGCGCTTCCATCAGGTCGCAGCAGCTTTCGGCATTGCGTTCCTCCTGCGCGGCGAACTTGCGCGCCAGGTATTTGGCAAAGCGGATATTACCGTCTTCCAGCTTTTTACCATCTCGGATATCGGTGTAATCCACCACTGTTTTGTCTGTTTCCCAATCTTTGCGGACAGTTTGCCAGAAAATACTCTCGCCCCATTTGATCAGCCCGATGTTGGTCACCCCTTTGAGGTCGATCACTGAAGCCTGGGCGATCTCGCCGGTTTTAATCACCGGGTCGTACACATATTTCTGGCGCTGGTCGGGATCGAGCTTTTGAACGGCGTGGTAGGCACCCGAGAATGCGAATGTGAATGTGAAGATGCTGCACCAGATGCCGATTGACCGGTGGTACTTGCGCAGCGCGCCACGCTGGTTGCCCGACCGGCCGGTTTTAAACTTCTTCCACATCAACCCGTACACCAGCAAGCCGGCCGCCGCCGAAAGAATGATCAGGCTAAGGAACGTCACCATGACCACGATGCGGATCGTATTGTTGGTGATCATATCCATAAAACCCCAATTATGAAACGTGCTGAACACCCATATGAACGCTTTACGGCCACTATCATTGAATGTGGCGAAGCGGCTTTGGCCGGTTTCAACATAGATATCCATTTTCCGGTCGTCGTCGAAGCTGATTTTCCAGACAGGCAAAAAGCGGTTCACATATTTATACTGGTCGGTGAACTCGGTCAGTAATGTGCTGGAAATGATTTTCGATTTCGGCTCGCCGAGCATGTAACGCGCCATTTGCTCGGCATATCTGCGGTCGCCGTCGGGTAGTTCCGCGCCTGTGGCAGTGCTGAAATACCGCAGCTTGTCATCCACGCCTTTCACCTGGTACCATGCATTTCCCTCGAACTTGATCAGCCGGAAGTTCTTGAATTCGGTGATTTTGTTTTGGGTTAAAACCTGCCCCAGCTGTATCGTGACCTCCGCGGGGGCCACTGGTTCTGCCTTGTAAAATTCATGTGCAATGGTCGTTTTGAACCAATGCGACATGAACGGGTGCATGACGCCCGATGCGGTCCAGAAAATGGTAGGCACGATCGCCAGCAATCCCAATATGCGGTGCCAGCGATAAATGTTCCTGCGGATGGTCTTTTCGGCCTTTGCCTTGAATGTCTCTTTGGATTGAATGGCAATTTCCTCGATCATAACCTGTTATTTTTTGCCCGTGAAAGTGTATTGTACGCCGAAAACGAATGTCCTTGGAGCCGCTGCGTTGTAAGTGGTGCGGTCGGTGGCATTGTTGCCGCGCGTGGCATTGGTAGCGTAGAGCACATCGGTAAGGTTCAGTATATTGGTGAACAGCTCAATGCCCTTCCAATTATATCCGAGCCTCAGGTTCACGATGTCGTACCCCTCGTATTGGACGGTATTGATCTGATTTTGATAGTAGGAAGCCACGTGCTGCCATTCCACCGACGATCGAAAGTTTTTAAACCATTTGGGATAATAACTGAACTCGGTATTCCAAAGCCAGCGCGGAGAAGACGGCATATCCTTGCCATTTACGTTCCTGACCGCATCGGACTCGCGGTTGCTTAGGATGAACTCTTCGTACCTGTGAATGGCCGTAGTTCCGCCAAACCGGAAGAAAAATTCCTTCGTCGGCTTGTAGGTCACGCCAAACTCTGCGCCCCGGTGCAAGGTCTTGCCGGCCGACTGGTAATCGTAGGAGTTATCGGGCAGCCGCACGTTCAGCAGTTCGTTGCGGCCATTCATCTGGTAGAAGGCCAGGTCGATGTATACCTTATTGTCAAGGACAGATGCCCAGCCGCCGATTTCCGCGTTGTTAAACTCAGCCGGTTTCAGGTTGTAGTAAAACAAATCACCATTGTCGGCAGGCACGGTCCGTTTGCGGAAGACCGAAGTAAGCCCCGGAGGCGAGAAGCCCCTCGAATAATTGGCATAAATGCCTTTTCCTTTGCCCAAATCGTAGGTAGCACCGATTTTCGGCGTCACTTTGCTGTACGATTTGCTGCCCGAAGTGTTGTCGAGAAAGTTGGTGTAGGTAAAAGACATCCGGTCGTAACGCAGGCCGGCAGAGACGCGCATTTTGGGCAGCGGCTCGAAATCATACTGCGCATAGGCCGCTGTATTTTTGATATCGGCGTCGTAGTTCGCGTTTTGAATGTCCGGGCGCTCCTTTACAATCGTGTATTTTTCCACCGACTTCTTGTCCGGCCGCAACTGCGCCGCCAGATCGACCTGGTATGACCAATAGTTGGATGGCGAGAAGTCGAAAACCGTACCGGCGATCAGTTTGGAATTAAGGAAACTGAACCGTTGACTGTGCTGCGCGAGTATACCCAGGCTTTTGAAATCGCTCGAATTGATTTCTCCTTTCGCGGTAGTCTGGCCGGATGTCCATCTAATTCCGTAATTCGGATTTTGGCCGTGCTCATTTTTTCTTGCAAATGCGGTCACAAATGTCTGCGAACCATTTTTCCAGTCTTTTTCTAGCGTTAGCCTGCTGCGCAGCGAGCTCACTTTGCGGTAGGTAAAATCGGTGGTGCTTACATATTGACGGGAGTAAAATGCAAGGCTGTCCACGCTGCCGCTCGTTTGTGAATCATATTTGCTGTAAGCCAGGGTGTAAATCAGGCGCGTGGAAGGCGTGAAGTGGTATTCCAGCCGTGCATTGATGGCATTCTTGTCATAGTCGGAGCTTTTCATCCATGCGTCGCGCTGGTTTGCGACGAAGCCGCCCACGTACACGCCAAATTTTCCGATCATGCCGCCCGCACCATACTGAATGCGTTTGTAGCCCCATTGGTCGGCCTGCACGCCTATTTTGGCGGTAGGCAGGATGGTAGGCCGCTGCGTGATGAAGTTAATCGCGCCGCCCACCGCTTCCGGGCCGTAGATCGATGACACAGGCCCTTTCACCACTTCCACCGAGCTGATCGCAAACTGGTTGAATTCGAGAATGGAATTGTGGTTAAAAACGCCCATCGGCCGGATCGGCACGCCGTCTTCCATGTACAGGAAATAGGCATTGGTCGTAAACGGCTGGCGGATGGCCATCGAGTGCTGCTCATTGCCCAGGTTTACCATCATCACACCCGGTACCTTATTCACGATCTCGTACATGGCCGTCGGTTTGGCCTCGTCGATCATCCGCGGCGTCAGTTTGGAAATGGCGATAGGGCTCTCAGTGCGCAATGTTGCCTCACGGTTGCCGGTAACTACCACCGATTGTAGGTTTTCGGTAGCCGCGTCGAGCCCTACTTTAATGCTTTTCCCGTTCTCGATCTGGATTTCTTTGGCAGAAAAACCGATGCTGGAAATGCGGAGAATCGCGTTGGAAATGGGGCTGCTGAATGCAAAATGGCCGTTATTGTCGGTGGTAGTGCCAATGTTGCCAGAAATGATCTGAACCGTCGCTCCGGGGATCGGTTCTTTTGTCTGGGTATCAAACACGCTGCCTTCGATGCCCTGCGCGGCAACCGCGTGCGCGCATACATACAGGAAAAGTGCCTGTAAAAATATTTTCAGGTTCATTATAATGCTTTAAGAGATTAAAATTCAGTTAGGTAACATGAATTTTAGCTCCTGGGCGGCCGAAGCAGTTTGCCGACGGGCGCGGCGTAGAAAAGCAACTGGTGGAAGAAACGAACCGGTTCGCGGAATGAGATGGATTCCGGTTCAAAATTGTAAGTGTAGGATTGTGGTATGAAAAGCTGGATAACGGGCGTGTTGTGTACCTGGTCGGAAGTCTCCTTGTCTTGCTTTTCCTGCTGCTGTTTGAGCTTCTTGGCAAGGTAGCACTTGCCGTCGCAATGCAGCTCGGGCCGTTTCCGGTTTTCGCACAGCACCTTGGCGATGTATTCCCGGTTCAGTTTGAAATACGCGATCGTTCCCCACGGGCTGAGCGTGGGTAGCATAATAGCTGCAAGCAGTATGTAGGCTATAATGGAGCGCATATTTTACTTCGGCTGTCGGCTTCCTTACTTCGGCAATCGGCTGTCGGCAATCGGCTTTTTTTACTTTGGCTTTCGGTTGTTTGTTTAATTAATACAAAAGGTTCGACTGCCGATAGCCGACAGCCGAAGTACTCTAGAACGATGTCCCTACACCAGGATCCGAGAATCGTTTGTCTTTGATAAAATCGTCATCGTTCAATGCTTTCAGAAACGCAATGATCGATTGCTTTTCTGCACTTGTCAGGCTGATCCCTCGTCTTTGGCCTGCAACATTCAGCAGCGGGTCCAGTGTCGGGGAAACGTAAATGCTGTCTTTATTGCCGGGCTTGTCGTTCGCGTAATGATCCAGGACCTGTTCCAGCGTTGTAAAGCGGCCGTCGTGCATGTAAGGTGCCGTGAGTCCGACGTTGCGGAGGCTTGGTACTTTAAATTTCAGCCGGTCGTCGGCATTCAAAGTAATGTCATACCTGCCCTGATCGTTGATGCGGTTCGGTACCAACCCGTTATTTCTGAATTTCTGGTCCGTAAAAAGCTCTCCTGCATGGCATGAAGCGCATTTTTGTTTAAAAATCGTCATACCGTCCTTCTCCTGCGCCGTCATCGCGGATGCGTCCCCCCGTACGAAATAATCGTACCTTGAAGTGGCCGAAACCATTGTCATCATAAACTGTGACAGCGCCTTCATCATCCGGTCGGCAGTAATGCTGTCGCTCCCGAATGCCGCTTTGAACATCTTGGGATAATCCACCTGCTTGGCAGCACCGGCTACCGGCGTTTTCTTCAACTTTTCAATCACATTACTCACACGCTCGTCCATTTCGACCTTATTCTGAATGGGCACCGGCGGTACCAGGTCCAGGTCATGCACGCCGCCATCCCAAAAAAAGGACGTGTTCCAGGCCATATTCTGTACCGATGGCGCATTTCTTGTGCCGATCTTGTCATCCACGCCGTGGCTCAGGTCATGGCCGTGGTGGGTGAATGCAGCCTGCTGCTGGTGGCACGTCCCGCAGCCGATGTTGTCTGTTCTCGAAAGGATACCATCGTAAAACAGGAACTTCCCGAGCTCGACGCCTTCGACGGTCAGCGGATTTTTGGATAAATCATAGACAGGATCCGGGAAATACGAAGGTTTCATCCATTGCAAGGGCGTAGGCGTATTGTCCGACGGCTTGGGGTCCGGATCGTCGGTGCCGCTCTTCCTGCATGACACCGCCAACGCCAGTAGCGCCGCCAATAAGCTCAATATGCCTGTAAACTTTGTCATGCCAATTCCGCTAGTTCATTTTTATTTCCTTGACGCTGAACATGCCGGCGTAGTTGT
The DNA here is from genome assembly GCA_001898145.1 of Dyadobacter sp. 50-39. Taxonomy (GTDB): domain Bacteria; phylum Bacteroidota; class Bacteroidia; order Cytophagales; family Spirosomataceae; genus Dyadobacter. Next base: position 77,057 of record MKSR01000019.1, on the reverse strand, counting down.
CGGCGATATACTTCGATGAGTCTGCAAACATCAGGGAGGAGTTCTTTTGAATGCTCATCTGCGTCTGGCCGTTGAAAATTTTCAGGATATCGGCCTGGATAAGCACGTTGGAAACAATGCTCGTGGTTACAATCGCCTTCTGCCCCGGGAAAGTCAGTTTAACGGTTTTAAGATTGTTGATCGTCCGTGTAGTCCTGCCGCCAAAACCCCCGATATGATAATAGTATTTGCCATTTGCCGTAGTGGCCAGATCGGAATGACCTTCCAGCATCAAAAAAATGTAGCCCGGGTTCCAATCCCAGTACATACCTTCTTCGTTGGTAGGGCCGCTGTACTGGTCGAGAATACCCTTCCGCCGGTCGGGTTCCATCACACTGCGCACACTATCCACACCTACCATGAACTCCACGCCCGTGTAGTCGCCCGTCAGCACATTGCGGAGCGTGAGCTTTTGGGATTCGGGATGCGCCTCACGTATCATGAAATAGCTCGAATCCTGCGGGACGGTAAATGCACTGCCGTCCATTTTTAGGAGTTTGATATTCGAGATGTAGTAGTTCAGCTTGCTGACGGTAAAATCTTCGCCGGCCGCATTGCTATACCGGGCGTTGTCGAGCTGCAAATCCTGGCTGCCCACGATATTATCGAATTGCAGCTCAATGGTACCGGTTTCAATCGGATCGGTATCGTCTTTTTCGTCCGGGAAAGAGCATGAAACCATCAGCAACCCCGAGGCAAGCGCCCACGCCGACAGCCATGAAAATGTTCTTTTCATCATGTGTATTGGATAAAATATGAGTCCACGCCCCGTGACAGGGCCTCAGAGCCGACAAAAATTGCAAACAGAATTTGTCCTGACTAATGCAAGAACTGCAAATGGGGTGATTTTATGCTAAATCAAACGAGCGGAGGATGAAAAATATCGTCCACCGGGATACGGGGTGTGAAGCAGGAAGTAAGCGAGAAAACCACCCTGGGCGGGAGTTGCACCACGATGGCCTGCCGTGTAAAGGAGAAATCGGCACGCTGGTCCATGACCTGGTCGATCAGCCGCGAGATGTATGTTTTTTCGGCCTGGCGTTTTTCCTGTTCGTCTAGCGAAGCAATGCGTTTGGCGAGGTAGCATTTCCCGTCGCAATGCATCTGCGGCCGGTTTTTGTTTTCGCAAAGATTCGCGACAATGTATTCGCGCCTGATCTCGAAATCCAGGTACAACAAAGGAATCACCCATACTTTGACCAGTATAAGGCCAAGCAGGCTGACGGATATCCATTGTTTCACAGAATTTCTCACAATAGCAGCAACGAACAAACGGGAGGTAATGATGTTCTGACGGCAAAGGTAATCATGAACTGTGATAAAACAGGTCATCAGCCGCAGGATAATCGCTATTTAAAGAAGCACCTGATTTCAACCATTAAAAGTATATTTGAAAAAACAACACACTATGGCCACACTCGCGATCGCACGCTCACGTCCTGTTATGTACTCGGAAGAAGAATATCTACGGCTGGAAAACGAAGCCTTTGAGAGGAGCGAATTCTATCAGGGAAAGATCGTGATGATGGCCGGCGCGACCCCGAATCATAACCGCGTCAAAGAAAATACGTCTGTGGAAATCGGAATTGTCTTAAAGAAGAACAAATCGTGCAGAAGCTACTCGAGCGATCAGCGTATTCACATTCCTCACAACTCGCTTTACACCTATCCTGACCTTGTGGTGGTATGCGGTCCTAACAAGTACGCAGAGCTCGACCGAAACACGATCCTCAACCCTTCCGTGATTGTGGAGGTTTCGTCACCTTCTACGATGGAGTACGACCGGATCAATAAATTCAGATTATATCGGGATATAGAAAGTTTGAAGGAATATGTTTTAATCAGCTCGATGAGCATTGCGGCAGAGGTTTTTCGTAGAACGGCAGACAATCAGTGGCTCCTGGCCGACGATGCGTTCGCTCTCAGCGAAGCAATTACCATCCAGACTATCGGCGCTACGCTGCAAATGACCGATCTTTACGACGGCACCGAGAATGTAAGCAGCCTCTTCCCCGCACCCAAAGAGTAATTTTTCTATATTTGCCCTTTAAACAATAAGGGGCTTTCTACTCCGTTTAAGATCAAAATTGTTTTTGAATAGAATCGACCTCTGTTTCATTCGCTTAACCATTCACTTTTTATTTCTGATATGATGCTTCTGCAAGCACTTACTGACTCTACTGCGGCTGCACCCGTCGCTGAGCAGGGCCTTTCTGTAATTGATCTGCTCGCCAAAGGGGGGTGGGTAATGTTGCCACTCGGATTGTTGTTCCTCGCCACATTGTTCCTGATCATCGAGCGTTTCCTCGGTATCGGCGCTAATGGTAAGATTGAACCGCAATTTGTGGATAATGTAAAAGATTTTATTCAGCAGGGAAATTTGAAATCTGCCGAGTCGCTATGCAGAAACCAGCGTAACGCCGCAGGGCGCATTTTGGAGAGAGCGATCGGCCGCATCGGTTATCCGATCAAAGACATTGAAACAACAATTGAAAACGCCAGCCAGATCGAGATCCAGCGGATGGAAGGTAACCTGCCCTATCTGGGGGTAATTGCGGGTATCGCGCCGATGCTCGGGTTCGTAGGTACGATTTCCGGTATCATCCGTATTTTCTACGACATTTCAATTTCCAACGACTTCAATATCAGTACAATCGCAGGTGGTATGTATGAAAAAATGATCACTTCCGGTTCCGGTCTGATCATCGGTCTGATCGCCTATGCGGGTTACCACTTGCTGAACATGAAAATCGACCGTTTCGCGCTGCGCCTGCAAATGGCGGCGTCCGATTTTCTGGATGTACTTCAAAAGCCTGTTGCCGCAAAATAGCTATCGATAACCTGGCGGGTTTTCGAAGTTGCCCGGTTTAAAACCTCATTATAAATATGAAAATACGTCGGAAGAGCCGGTTTGCCCCGGAGGTGTTCACGCACTCGCTCAACGATATCATGTTCTTCCTGCTGTTGTTCTTTTTGATCATCTCGACGATGTCGAATCCGAACGTGATCAAACTGATGCTGCCCAAAGCCTCGGCGACCCAGCAGATGTACAAAAAGCAGATCACATTGTCAGTGGACGAGAATAAGGCCTATTTCATTGATAAGGAGCCTATTCCTTTTGACAACCTGGAAACGCAGCTGCAAAGCATTTTCGCAGGTGTCGAAGAGCGCACGGTTGTTTTACGCGTAGATAAGAACCTTGCCGTGCAGGACCTTGTAGACGTGCTCGAAATTGGCGCTAAGAACGATATCAAGATGGTAATGGCTACGGCTAAATAGATTTTCAGGAGAAAAGAAGAGGGTAAAGGGTTTGAAGGTTTTTGATCTTCAAACCCTTTTTCTATTTCTACTGGTTTGCTGCGCTTTGATAGATTTGTTCAACAATGGATTGCAGGATTGCTCCCTGTTCTCCATCGCATATATTAGCGGGCTTACCATCGCAGAGGTCGAGGAATGCAGTGGTGTTTTGCAGCTGGAAGTTAACTTCGTCGAGGTGCGGGAAACGGACATCGGCGAGCTCACCCGCGATTTCCGTGTGGATCGACAGCGGGAACAGCTTCGCGCCGCCTTTGGTACCGAACACTTCCAGGTTGATCGTCTCTTCCTGTTCCATATTCAATGCAAACGAGGTAGACAGTGCAATGCTGACGTTGCCGGGCAATGAAAGATGGGCAAAGCAGGCATCTTCCACTTCGAATGTCGCCGGGTTCCAGACACCTTTCAATCCCTTTCCGCCTGTTTTGCCGATGAAGTCGTAAATGTTGGCCACAATACGGGTAGGTTGCTGATAGCCCGTCAGCCCTAATGCAAGATCCAGGATGTGCACGCCGAGGTCGATCAACGCACCACCGCCCTGGATGGTCTTGTTCGTGAAAGTACCCCAGCCCGGAATGCCGCGGCGGCGCAGGTAATTGGCCTTAATGTGGTAAATATCGCCCAGGTTTCCGAGCGCGTGGTAGTTGCTCAGCGTCGTGTACTCCGTTGCATGCCGGCGCTGAAAGTTATAGGCCAGTACGAGACCTTTCTTTTTCGCCAGATCGGCCATTTCGCGCGCTTCGCGGGCATTCATCGCCGGCGGCTTTTCGCAGAAAACATGACACCCGTTTTCGAGTGCCTGCATGGTGAAGGGGTAATGCAGATTGTTGGCCGTGCAGTTGATAACAATGTCCGGCCTGCCTTCGCTCCGATACATGTCATCGGGGCTGTCGTAGGCGAATGGAACGCCGTGCTTGTCGGCCAGCGCCTGGGCCTTGTGAATATCGCGGCTGCATATCGAAATGGCTTTCACGCGATCGGGTAAGCTGGCTAGTGCCGGAAGATGGTTCTGGTCGGCGATATGCCCCCCGCCGATGATAGCGGCTCTCAGTACTGACATGAATGGAAGAATAGGTTAATAATGCTTCCAAAGATCAGGATTTAGGACAAGAAAACAGGCAAGTCAGGGCTCAATTGGTTTTTGATACTTCCATGCCTCCTTTTTAATTTTCAGGTTTGAATCGCTGTAATTGAGGTATCGGTGTTCGCTGCCCTGCTCTTCGTCGGTCGTATTCATCGACGGTATTCTCGGAAGCAGATTCCATGACGCACCATAGGCAATGTCCGGGATCCTTCCGGACTTGGACAAGTTGAGCGTTCCGTTGAGGAATGAACCGATTTCCTCCATGGTAGGAGTAGGAAGGAGGTTTTTGGTGCCAAAATTCAGAAACCCCTGCCGCTTGTCCTGTTCGTTTTTATCAATTTTAAAATTCACTTCCAAAGTATATTCCGTTTCAACCGGTTTGCCGTTTTGCACGGCCGGGTTCCATTTCGGCATTTCGTTCACCACCCGCAGCGCTTCGTTGTCTATTCCGTAGCCAATGTTTTTCAGGCTTTTCGCATTGCGGATCTTTCCGTCCTTATCCACGGTAAAAGAGACCAGCGCGATGGCTTCCACGTTGATTTTGCGAGCGGTTTCCGGGTATTGCAGGTTTTGCATCAGGTATTGCATCAGGGCCTCCCTGCCGCCCGGAAATTCAGGCAGCTGCTCGACGACCTTCATTCCGCTGTTTTCGCCGGTTGGGGGAGAAGTAATGGGCGCAACGGTTCCGGCGCTTACCGGCTTACCGACCACTACTGGTCCTGTGATCTGGTTTACTGCCTTTTTCATAACGATCAGGATCTCTGTCTGGGCCCTCTCGACGGTTATTTCGAATGGCTGATAGGCAATGTGCGTGACCACCAGTTTGGAATTTGCAGGAACATTGTCCAACTCAAACCAGCCGTTCCGGTCGGTGGTTGTGCCCCGAGTGGTCCCGGCGATGATCACGATCGCATCCGCAACCGGCTCTTTGTTCTCGTCCGTTACATTGCCACGCACTAGGATATCCCGTGCAGAGGCAATTCCGCTGATGGAAGGCAATGGCGACCGCGAGGCCGAAATGGCCATGGAGCATGCCAAAACCGGCAGGACCAGCGCATAGCGTGTCAGTAGCCACCGTGAACTGCGTTTTCTGTAAATCATTTCTATCCGGTTTTTTAATAATGATGCATTGAAAAAGTGATTGGCAACGGCAATATCAGGACTGCGCAAAGCATACGCGACCAAAAACGAAGCATAGTCATTCCGATTAGGAACCGGTTGGTCGGCCAGGTACTCGTGAACGGTTTCAATGGAGCGCTTGTACAGCCAGAGGATGGGGTTAAACCAAAAGCAGATTTTCAAAAGTTCTATCACAAGAATATCCACCGTGTGCCGTTGCCGGATGTGCTCATATTCGTGCCGGATGATTGCGTCGGGATTATGGCGGTAATCCTGCGGGCTTAGAAACAGCCAGCGGAAGAAAGAAAACGAGCTTCCACTTTTGCCAGGGCCATTTTGAGGCATCATCACCAACGTGTAGTTGCCCATACCTATCGTTTCGCTCCGGCGAACGATCGCGAAGAGCCTGACGAGTCCGGAAATGAAATTCCAGCTCAATGCCAGTACCACCGGGATGTAAATGCAAGCGATCCAAATCCAGGGGTTCATACCTGTTTCCGGTGCCTCGCCGGCGATGACGGCTACCGAAATGGTGGCTTTCTGGTATACCGTTTCCGGCACGTAAAAAGTCTTGATCGGTTCGGCAAAATGGATCGCAGGCAATGCAAACGCAATCAGCAATGTCCCCAGCAGGTAAATGCGGTTCCAGTGAAAGAAGGTATGCTTTCGAAGCAAAAGCCAGTAGCAACCGTAGAAAAGGAGCCAGTATGCATTGACTTTTGCCAGATAGAGGAGCGTTTCCATGCGGGACAGGTTATATAATGTTATCTACCTTTTGGTTTCTATGGAAACGACACCATTCACACCTTTTGAGCCATAGATTTTCGAGGCATCCGGGCCTTTCAACACACTTACACTCTTAATGGTATTGGGTTTGATGGTATTTGGTGCAAAGCCGCTCTCCATTATTTCGCCATCTAATATGTAGAGCGGCTGATTTTCAAGTGCAATTGGATCAGGTGCGTCGCGAAAAACTATTTTGCTGTCGGACCGGTCGCCTACTGTAAGGTCGGTTCTTCCCTCAAAAGTTTCGGCAAGCAGTGGTACCTCGTTATTGCTCTGTTGCGCAACTGGCTGCGCTTTGAATGTCTGGGCGACTGATTTTTTGAAACCGGCAACTGTGGGCTCTTTCCGGGTAGTGGCCTCATCCCCTTCCTCTGCTAGCTCAAAGTTGATAGGAATCGTATATCTCACGTTCACAGCTTTCCCATTCTGCTTCCCGGGAGTCCATTTCGGGAAGCTTGACACCACGCGGGCGGCTTCTTCGTCACAACCGTGGCCAATACCTTTCAGAACTGTTACATCCTTGATGTCACCCTCCGAGCTCACCACGAAACTGACGAACACTTTTCCCTGGACATCAGCCTTGAAGGCGGCTGTTGGGTACTTGATTTTTCGGCCCAGAAACTTGAACATTTCTTCATTACCGCCGGGAAACTCTGGTTGCTCTTCCACTACCGTGAAAATTGGCGTAGAGCCTTCGGTACGGACGTCCGTTTTCGGGGCATCATTTTCCTTTGAAACCTGACTCTCGCAGCCGGCGACAAACAATGCGCTGGTTCCGATCAGCGTTGCGGCTACCACGTAGGTGCCCAGCATCCATTTGGATGTGCGATTCTTATAAATCATCTGAATACGGTTTTTTAACTGAGATGGTTTGAAAAAGTGATTGGTCAGCGACGCGACGGGCGCATTCAGCGCATACGCGACGAGGAATTGGGCATAATACTCACGGTTCGGGGCTTGCGCATCGGCCAGGTACTCGTGAATTTCCTGCAGCGACCGCTTGTACAGCAGCAACACCGGATTGAACCAGAAAACGGTCCGTATGATTTCAATAAGAAGAATGTCGAGGCTGTGCCGTTGCTGGGTATGCACCATTTCGTGCCGTAGGATGGCGTCGAAGTGGTTTTCATAGTCGTTGCGGTTGATGACGATCCATTTCAGGAATGAAAAAGAACCTACCTGATTGGAATCGATCAGTATTACATTGCAATCGTCCAGTTCCACAAGCTCGCCAGACCGCAGGTATTTCACCAGCTGGGCGATGTTCCGGGCCAACTGGGTGGCGGCTACGGCCAGTCCCACCAGGTAGGCGCAGGTCAGGATTTGCAGCCACGTCCAGGCTTGCGGTTCTTCCGGCTTCGCCTTGATCACCGCGAAAGTAGAAGCATTTACTTCGTATATCACCGGCAGTTCAGGCGCGGAAGCGGGGTAGATGATCTCGGGCAATACAAATGCGACGAGCAGCGAGCCGATCAGGTACCAGCGGTTCCATTGGAAGAACGTGTTTTTCCGGAGCATCAGCCAGTAACAGCCGTACAGCAACACCCAGTAGAGGCTAACCTTGCCGATGTAGATTAAAGTTTCCATGGCTAACAGACGTTTACTGTTCGTTTTTATGTTGATTGATCAGCTTCATGATCTCGTCCAGGTCTTTGGTGTTCAGATCATTATCCTTTACAAAAAAGGAAACCAGGTTCGGCAGCGAATTGTCGAAATAGTTGACCATCAGCTGCTTCATCTCGTGGCGCTTATATTCTTCTTCCGAGATCAGGGGATAATATTCGTGCGTCTTTCCGTAGGCATTGTAGCCTACCACCTCTTTCTTTTCGAGAATGCGGATGATCGTCGACACTGTGTTATAAGCCGGTTTAGGTTCCGGCATTTCGGCCAGGATATCTTTTACAAATGCTTTTTTCAGTTGCCAGAGAATTCTCATGACTTCCTCCTCAGCCCGCGTAAGGTTACGGATTTCCATAATGTTACTTCTTTAAAATAGGTTATAAGTAATGGGTGATTCAAAGATATGACTATTATATTAGTTTCAAAACTATTTTATTAGTTATTGCAAAAAATCAACAAAAAAAGCGACGGAATGTGCTTCCGCCGCTTTTTTATCGAGTATTACAATGGACTACTCCACCACGCTCAATTTTACCGTGTTCGTCTTGCGCTGTCTTGAAACCGGCATGCTCAGTGTGTTGATGAACACGTCGCCCTTCTGCAACTCTCCTTTTTCAACGAGGAAGCTTTTGATGTCCTCGATGAGGTCGTCGGTAGAAACGCCCTGGTCGCGATCGTAATAGAATACCTTGGTACCCCAGAACAACGCGAGCTGGTTCATCAGCATTTTATTCGATGTGAAGATCAGCAGGTTCGCCTTTGGACGGTGGTGCGACAAGCGGAAAGAGGTGTAGCCCGAACGTGTGATGCCGATGATCGCAGCAGCCTGCGTATCGCGTGCGAGACGGCAGGCGCTCATCACCACGTTGTCGTTCAGTTTATAGGCACCCGGGCTGTCGTTGACGGCCGCGTGGTGTTTGAAATAGATGGTCTTGCTGTTCGCTTCCACCTTCAGAATCGTGTTGGTCATGCTTTCTACGGCCAGGATCGGGTATTTACCGGATGCAGTTTCAGCCGAAAGCATTACCGCGTCGGCGCCGTCCAGTACCGAGTTCGCCACGTCGTTCAGCTCGGCGCGGGTAGCGCGTGGACTTTCGATCATGGATTCCAGCATTTGTGTAGCCACAATAACGGGCTTGCCTGCACGGTTACATTTTTCAACGATCATTTTCTGAATCATCGGAACTTCTTCCGCAGGAAGTTCTACCCCGAGGTCGCCACGCGCTACCATGATCGCGTCGGTCGCTTCAATGATCTCGTCGATGTTGAGGATTGCCTCAGGTTTCTCGATTTTCGCTACCACGCGGGCAAGTTTGCCTTTGTTGGTTATATATTCTTTCACTTTCAGGATTTCTTCGGCCGTGCGTACGAACGACAGAGCGATCCATTCCACATTGTTTTCGAGACCGAAATCCAGATCTTCCCAGTCTTTTTGTGTCACCGAAGGCATCGACACCTTGGTGTTGGGCAGGTTAACGCCTTTTTTGGATTTCAGGTAACCGCCATAAATCACTTCCGTGATTACGTCCGTACCATCGATACCGGTAACCAGTACTTCCAGTTTGCCATCATCCATCAACACGCGGTCGCCGATTTTCACATCATTGTACATTCCATCGTAAGGCGTGCTCACTTTCTCGGCAGTACCCAGCACTTCGGTGTTGGAGAGGATCAGTTTCTTACCGGATTCGATCAGAACGCCATCTTTCTCAGCCACAAGGCCGATACGGATTTTAGGTCCCTGCAAATCCTGAAGAATAGCCAGGTTAAGGCCATGCTCTTCGTTGATCTCACGGATGTTGGTAAGTCTTTGCAGGTGGTCGGCGTGGGTGCCGTGGGAGAAGTTGAGACGAAACACGTTCACTCCTGCTTTGGCCAATGCATATAATGTTTCTTTCGATTCCGAAGCGGGGCCTACGGTTGCAACAATTCTGGTTTTTTTGGAAGACATAAAGTTAATGTGCAGTAAATGATGTTTTTATAAACAGTCCACGTCGATCACAACCTGGATGCTTTTTAGCGTCTTGTCAGTCAGAGTGTCAATTACTTTTTCCTGTATAAATGACTTTGCCGCCTTAAAATTAATCTTTTCTCGTTCAAGTTTGATGAGAATATCGAACAAAAACTGATTTCTTACTCTTTCGACCAGCGGCGGCTGCGGGCCCAGAACCCTGCTGGCGCCCAAATGTGCGGTGAGTTTTTCGGCCAATACTTTCGCGGCGCGATGGGCGGTTGCCTCATCAGTATGCTTTACGGTTACCTTAATGAGCCTGGTAAACGGTGGATAGCTAAACTTCTCACGCTCCGCGATTTCGGCCTCATACATGCCCTCATAGTCGTTATTGATGATCTTTTCCAGCAAGGGCTGCGACGGATTGGCGGTCTGGATGAGCACCTTTCCGGGCTTTTCCGCCCGCCTCCCTGCTCGCCCGCTCACCTGCGTAAGCATCTGAAATGCGCGTTCCGAAGCACGGAATTCGGGGAAATGGATAATGCGGTCGGCATCGAAAATACCCACGACGCTCACATTATCGAAATCCAGGCCTTTGCTGACCATCTGGGTGCCTACCAGTATATCGATACCGCCTTCTTCGAAATCCGAAATAATCTGCTGGTAGGCATTTTTGGCGCGCGTCGTGTCGAGGTCCATGCGCTGCACGCGTGCTTCGGGGTACATCACATTAATTTCCTCTTCGATCTTCTCCGTTCCATACCCCATTGTTTTCACTTTGGGTGAACCGCAGTGCGGGCAGGTACGCGGCACTTCTTCCTTGTGCCCGCAGTAGTGGCAGCGCAGCTCGCGGGCTTTCATGTGATAGGTAAGGCTCACGTCGCAATTGGCGCATTCCGAAATCCAGTTGCATTCCTCGCATTGCAGGTAGGGCGAGTAGCCCCGGCGGTTCTGGAAGAGAATGGTTTGCTCTTTGTTTTTGAGATTGTATTCCAAATGACTAAGCAGTACCGAAGAAAACTCGTTCTTCATCTGCTTCTGACGCTTTTCCTTCTTGGTGTCGATCAGCTCGAAACGAGGCAATGCGGCATTGCCGTACCGCTGTTTCATTTGCACAAACCCATACCGGCCGCTTTGCGCATGGAAATAGCTTTCCAGCGATGGCGTCGCCGAACCGAGCAGCGTTTTGCCCTTGTGCATGTACGACATAATCACGGCCACATCCCGTGCATTGTAGCGCGGGGCCGGGTCGTGCTGCTTGTAGGAAGTTTCATGTTCCTCGTCGACAATGATTAGACCCAGGTTATCGAACGGCAGGAAAATGGCCGATCGGACACCGACTACAAACTGAAATTTGCCGTCCAGAATGCCTTTCCAAACCTCGACGCGCTCATTGTCGGAAAATTTGGAATGGTAAATGCCCATCACATCGCCGAACACTTTGCGGAGCCGCACGACTATTTGCGTGGTCAATGCAATTTCAGGCAGCAGGAACAGGACCTGGGTGCCGCTTTCCAGCGCCTGTTTGATGAGTTCAATATAAACCTCGGTTTTACCGGAGCCTGTGATACCGTGCAGCAACACTACTTCCTTTTCCGCAAAAAGCTCGTGGATTTGCCGCGAAGCTTCCTTCTGGGTTTCGGTGAGCGTAATAGTGCCCATATTGCCGGTGGGGATGTCATCAAAGCGGGACACAAATATTTCGAACTGCTCGAAAATGCCTTTCTTGATAAGCGTGTTCAACGAAGCATCCGAAATGGTATCGTCCTGGCTGAATATGGATTTATCCAGGCCTTTGTAATTCAAATCCGGGTTGTTGTAAACGGGAATGAAACTGAGGTATCTCAAAAGGATTTCCTGCTGTTTCGGCGTTTTGTCGAGGTCGGCGGCCAGTTTGGAAAGTGCCTCGCTGGTTGTGTAAGCGGCCGTCAGCCTGATTTTTTTCGCGACTTTCGGCTTATAGCGCTCCTTCACCTCCTCATACAGAATCACCGCCCGTTTCCCAACCAGCGACTTGATAATGGAAGTTATATTCGATTTTTGCAGGAGCCGTTCAACTTCTTCGTAAGAGAGCGTCTGGTGCTTCCTGATTTCTTCAACAACAAGGTGCTCCTGGTCCGTGAGCAGATCTTCGTGTTCAAATTCCGGATTGAGCTGAATGCGTGACTGGCTTGTAATCTTCAATCCAGCCGGCAAGGCCACATTCATGACCTCGCCGATGTTGCAGAGGTAATACTCGGCCACCCAGGCAAAAAGTTCGAGCTGCTTTTGGGTGACGATCGGCTGCTCGTCGAGCAATTCCAGAATGTATTTGGCCTGGTATTTCACAGGCGGATTGGAATGCAGCTGCGCTACTACGGCTGTTATGACCCTTTTCTGACCAAACTGCACGATTACCCGCGCTCCTACCTTGATCTGCGACGCCATTTCCCTTGGTACCCGGTATGTAAACAGGTTTGGGATGGGCACCGGAAGGATCAGATCGGCAAAAAGGGTGATTTCTTCCTCGAATAAGGAGGTCATTGGTTCAATTCTTTAATTCGGCGGCAAGTTCGCAATTTGTGGTCAAGCAATCAACGAAACATCGAGCTCGGGGGCATGCGCCCAGTCGACCATGGCATTGAAAAGCCGTATCCGGCTGAACTTTGTCATATCGCTTTCGCGGATCTCGGCGGGTTCGACCATGCCTTCGTCGAGCAGGAAAGCACGCTGAGTCCCAGGAAGCAACGGGTTCGCCGGCGTGAGCCAGCGGTCGCCATTGAAGAACGCTACATTGCAAAAATTGGAATCGGTGACCAACCCATTTTTGATGATCAGTATCTCGTCGGCATCCCCGCGCTGTGCGAAAAGCGCATTCAGGCCTTCGCGATTGTCGTATTTATAGCGGTAGTCGATCTCGTCATGGTAAACCCTCCGGATTTTACGGATGTCACGATGCGCGTAAGGTTCCCATCTGATGTTATCAATATTCAAATTGTAAGCCACACGGCATTTATGGATGCGGTCGTCCACGGTGTCGGGAATTTCGAGTAGCCTGGCTAAATCCCAGTTATCATCGTAGCCCCATAATTCGCGGCGCGTTTTGTTCAGCCGGGCTTCGTGGTAAGAGAGATTTTTAAACTGCCGGTTCTCGACGCAGATCGTTTCAAAGCACAGCATGCGGGGTGTGGCTAAATGGGAGATAAACTTTATCGATTACTTCCTGATATTCACTTTTTGCATTGCTTAATGCCGTAATACCGCCACCGCTTTTGAATACCAATTCATTGTCCTGCTGCTCGATAAACCGGATCATCACGGCGCTTTCAAAGTTCACTCCATCGAAATAACCCATGACGCCGGTGTAATAACCACGATTATATTCCTCGGCCTCTTCAATGATTTCCAGCGTACGTGGTTTCGGCGCACCGCTTATGGAACCTGCGGGTAACAGTTTTTTCAAGAGATCACCATATTGACCATCGAAACCCGCGGGAAGTATACCTGCTATTTCGGAGCTTACCTGCAATAAGGTTTTGTCCGAAGCCTGAATGCGGTCGATATAGCGGTAACGCTCTACCCAAACTTTTTCTGCCACCATACTAATGTCGTTTCTGATCAAATCCACAATGGTAGCATGCTCGGCGGCCTCCTTATAGTCCGACAATATCACCTGTTCCGCATTGGGTACCGAGGCATCGATGGTCCCTTTCATTGGGAATGAGGCGATACGGTTTCCCTGAATGCGCACGAAAATTTCGGGTGAAAAACACACGAACCGGTTTTGAAACAGCAAGCGGTAAGGCGCTTCGCTGTGACGGAATATCTGGTCCAATGTCAGATTGGTATTGATCGGCGTAGGCACCGAAAGATTCACCAGGAATGAGTTACCTGCATTCAGATGGTTCAATACACACTTGAACTTGGGATGATAGGCCTCGAACGGGAGCGGGTGTTTGTCGAACTGAATATGCTCCGGCAGATCACTGGATAAAGCCCCATGGTCATTGGTGAAACCGTTCAGGTTGAACAGGATCTCTGCCGGATCGACGTCTTCAAGCTTCCAGGCCAGTGGTTTTTGGAATTGGTAGTCCACCAAAAAAAAGAACGGGGTTTTCGCTTTGCCCCATTCATTCAGTTTCACCGTAAAGTCCCCGGCCGCGTTTTCCAAGCTAAAATGTAGTATTACCAGACCTTTTGAACATTGAGCTAATTTACAAAGTTCAGAAACCAATAGCTAAATTAGGGGGTTAAAAGACCAGTGGCGGCCGCGAGCAAATGGGCCGTCAGCCTATACAATGCACATTTACGACGCAATCATTATCGGCGGCGGCCCTTGTGGCCTCGCAATGGGTATCGAGCTGGCGAAAAGCGGTCTCGATTACCTGATCCTTGAAAAAGGCAACCTCACCGAGTCCATTCGCCGGTACCCGCGCAGGATGAAATTCTTCTCCACGGCGGAAAATATCGAAATCGGCGGCATTCCGTTCGCGATTTCCGACGTAAAGGCTAATCGGAACGAGGCTTTGCAGTACTACCGCAAGGTTGCGGGGTATTACCATTTGAATTTCAGGTTGTTTGTCGATGTCGATCGTACGGAGAAGCAGGAAGACGGCACTTTTCTGACCTATTCGAATGACGGTCAGGTGTTTCATTCCAAAAACGTCATCCTGGCAACAGGCTATTTTGATGTTCCGCGGATGCTGAATGTGCCGGGAGAGGGCTTGCCGCACGTTTCGCATTACTATGATGAGCCATTCAGATACTCCTATACGCACGTAGTGCTTGTAGGCGGCTCTAACTCCTCGGTGGAAGCTGCTCTGGAACTTTACCGCCATGATGCAAAGGTTACGATTGTGCACAAGGAAGCTGATTTTCGCACAAAAGTGAAGTACTGGCTGGTTCCCGACGTGAAAAACCGGGTGAAAGAAGGAAAGATCCATACGCGTTTCAACTCGGTGACGCGTGCGATAGAACCGGGAAGGTTGCTGATCGAAAACCTCGAAACAGGCGAACAGGAATGGTTACCGGCGGATTTCGTATTCCTGCTGGTAGGTTACCTGCCTGATGAGCACCTGCTCGCACGCTGCGGCGTGACGCTCGACCCGGTAACGAAGGTGCCGCAGTATGATGCGCAGACTTTTGAAACGAATGTCTCCGGGTTATATCTGTGCGGCACCGTGATGGCGGGGGTGTTTACAGAAAAGGTCTTTATTGAAAATGGCCGTGATCATGCGGCTGCGATCGCTGACCATTTGACAGGGCGAGAAGTTCGGAAGGTGAAAGAGCTGATTGATCGGATTTGATGTCTCGGCAGTGGCCGACCGTGAAGGCACGAATATGCACGAAGATTACTGCTCCACCAGCACCAGTTTCCGTTTCTTCTTTTTAGAGGAAATTTTATCGATTTTACCGATTAAACCATTCGCTCCGATGCCGTAGCCCACATTTCCGGCGAAGCTGAGGGAATGGAAACCTTCGCTACCGAGTGAAATCCAGCTTTTGCCGCGGTCGAGGGAAACGCTGCTGCCGGAGGGACCGGAAGCAACCAATGCATAGTTATCCGAGCGGATCTGTGTATCGCCGTTCCAGGTAGCGTTGGTTTTGTGATAGATAGCTACTGATTCTTTCAATCCGGCCGGCTTGGTCATGCCGGACAATTTCCAGGTAATGCCTCCGTCTTCGGTCAAAAGCACGTTTTGCGTCGAATCCGTAGTCTTTTTGTAATCTCCGCCCACCGCTATACCATTCTTTTTGGACCAGAATTTAAGCCCGAAAATACCCGCAGTGGGTCCGGCAGGTAATGGAGTAGCAGATACCTGCCAGCTTTGACCGTAATCTTCGGTACGGAATACCCGGGCCATTTTGCTGCCACCTGTGCCGATGAACGCAACCCCTTTGCCATTGGTGATAATGGAGGTCCCGCTTGCTGCAAAGCACGCTTCTCCCGGCTCCGCTGCAGGGCGCTTTTCGAGGGGTAATTCCTGCCAGCTATTGCCTCCGTCGTCAGTTGTCAAAATGAACAGTTTGCCCTGGGTGGGATCTCCGAGACAAATGCCTTTGTTTTTGTCCCAAAAGTCGATTCCATCCAGAAAAACCCCATTTTGTGTAGTTTGGTACACAAGCTTCCAGCTCTCTCCGCCGTCTTCCGTCTTGTAGATTTTGGCTTTGTCTTTCTCGGATTCTCCGGCGCTCATCGCAATTGCAACCTGTTTGTCAAAAGCGTGAATATCGCGGAAGTCGAGCGAGTCGGCCCCGGA
Organism: Dyadobacter sp. 50-39; assembly: GCA_001898145.1. Classification (GTDB taxonomy): domain Bacteria; phylum Bacteroidota; class Bacteroidia; order Cytophagales; family Spirosomataceae; genus Dyadobacter. Next base: position 60,904 of record MKSR01000019.1, on the reverse strand, counting down.
AACTTTGTAGGTGGTCCAGGTGTGACCGCCGTTGGTGGTTTTCAAAACAGTTCCCCGGGTGCCGCCAATCCAGCAGATTGTGGGCGATACCGCGTGTACTGCACGCATATGGATCTTCGTTTTGATATCAATGACCTTCCACTGCGCCTTGCTTTCGACCGCCGTGATCAGGAACAGGCATGAAAGTATGACAGGGAAAAGGCCGTTCGAGGAAAATCGGCGCGTGAGCTTGCGAAGTGGCACAGTATTTTGTTATTTTCAGTTCTAATGTTTTATCAACACAAAATAGGGAATTCGTATGAACAAGAACCAAAAATTTTTGATTGGCTCAATCGGAGCACTGTTGACAGGCATCGCGATTGGCCTTTTGGTAGCTCCCAAAAACGGAAAAGAAACCCGCAAATTGATTAAGAATAGGGCTAACGACCTTGGCGGAAATGCAAAGGATAAATATGAGAAAAGCCTGGAAGAGCTGTCGCACCTTGCTGACAAACTCAAAGACGGGTTCCTTAAAAATGTAAACACTGCCAAAGATAAGGCGAACGGCGTAGCCGAAAACGTTAGCGACAAAGCGCGCAGCGTGGTCAATAATAATGTTTAGTAACTCCGATATTCACGACATTGAAAGGGTTGTTTCCGAAAGAAGCAGCCCTTTTTGCTGCCTGAATCATGGCATTCTGGCCACGATTTCACTGATTACCTGGTTGATGTCTTCGGTGAAGCTCTTGGTTTTCTCCGGAATAATGCCGCTCGCGCCGCCCTGCCACACCATCCGGTTGTTGGCGGCATCCACGAGATCTATCACAATTGTTCCCTCGCGGTATTTGCCCGTCACCACTTCTTCGCTTTTCCAGGAGTAGCGCCGCTGTCCCATGTAGCGGGGCAGGCCGTCGGTTTGGAAATCAGTCTGCCGGGTTTGCAGTTGCTCCTGCACATTCAATGCGATATTGATTTTCAGGCTTGGGTCGCGCGCTTCGTCCAGGCCGCGTGTTTGGAGATTTTTGGCGATGGCGTCCTTGATGATGCCCACATTTTTCTCAAAATTCCTGGAAACGGTGTCGCCTTTTGCCTCTATGTCGTAAAAGCCGTAGGTAGGGTAGTCGGCGAGCCGGAAAGTGTTTTCTTTCTTGACTTTCAGTAATTTATAGGACGGATTGCACGCGGTAATCAAAGAGACGAAGCACAAAAGGGGCAGAGTTTTTTTCATAGCGGCGAATATTTAAGTTAACTATCCGATGACACTTCCCAGCTCTTTTGCGGCCGCCATGCTGATGCCCTTGTAGAACATGTATTCGGTCATGACGGCATGTTGCTCTTCCTCTGTTTTCGCATGAACCGCCTGTTGCAGGCAAACCTTCATTTTCTCTTCTATAAATGCTTTTTTGAGCCTGAGAATGTTGTTGAATGCAGTTTTGTCCAGCACGTCCGTCTCGAAAGGCACGTATATCTCGTATTTTTCCTTCCAGAGTTCGCTGAGCTCGTGTTTCTGGGTGAGCCATTCAATGGTAAGGTTCCGGATCTCCACCTCGTGATGTTGGAGAAAATAATCGGTCGTCAGGACATTGTTGCGGTTATAATTTTCACGGAACAATGTCAGCAAATGGCCGAATACCGGATCTTTGAGCTCAATTCCTTCAATTTGTCCCAAGACATACTGGCAAACAGTGATGCTCGGTTCGAGCTCGCGTGCACCGTGTACGACGAGCAGCCGCACAAATGCTTCTTCCTGGTAATGCAGTTTGGATCGCTGGAATGTTTCCGGCGCAACCTCCGCCGGTACGAAAGGATCCGAATCCGGCTCCCCCGCAAACGGCCCGAAGCCGTCGCTGAACAATGCGTCGAGATCGGGAGGCCCGTCGGTTTCCGGACCTTTTGGCCCCGAAAAACCCTTGTCAGGCTGTCGAGTGGCACGTTCCGCCGGCTTGGCTGTCTGCTGTTTCCGAAGCAGCTTATTTCCCTCGGTGATCAGCATTTGCTCGTCCACGCGCATCATTTCGGACGTACGGTGGAAAAACACCTGCCTTTTTATGGCATCAGGAATTTTGACAATACTGTTAACTACTTCCTGGATCACCGCCGCCAGCCGGAAAGGGTCATTTCCGGCATCTTGCAGCAGGATTTCCGTTTTGAAAGTGATAAAGTCCTTTGAAGCCTTTTTCAAATGTGCTTTGAAAGCTTCGGCGCCCACCCTCCTTACATAACTGTCGGGATCCTCGTTGTCGGGAAAGAGAACGACATTCACATTCAACCCCTCTTCCAAAACCAGGTCCAGACCGCGTAATGCGGCCTTGATACCGGCCATATCGCCATCGTACAAAATGGTAATATTAGGCGTAAAGCGACCTATCAGCCGGATCTGTTCGACGGTGAGCGACGTTCCCGAGGAGGCGACGACATTCTCTATCCCTGCCTGGTGCAATGAAATTACGTCCGTGTAACCCTCTACCAGGTAGCAATGTTCGAGACTTCGGATCGCATTTTTCGCCTGGTAAATGCCGTAAAGGACTTCACTTTTATGGTAAACTTCCGTTTCCGGCGAATTGAGGTACTTCGGCTGATTCTTATCGGTTTTAAGTATCCGTGCACCGAATGCGATCGTCTTGCCCGCAATATTATGGATTGGGAAAATCACCCGGCCGCGGAAGCGGTCGTAACCGGCAGTGTGGCTGCCCTCCTTATGGATAAGCAGACCTGCTTTTTCGAGTATTTCCGCCGAATAGCCCTTTTCTAATGCTTCTTTCGAAAATGAGTCCCAATTGTCGAGGCTATAACCGAGCTCAAACTTTTTGCGGATTTCGTTTGTAAAACCACGCTCGCGGAAGTAGCTCAGGCCGATCGCCTGACCTTCCTCGCTATGTTGCAGCTGATGCTGGTAATAATTTTTGGCATAATTGAGGATAATGTACAAGCTCTCCCGCACATTCTGGCGAATGGTTTCTTCGTCGGTAAGCTCCTCTTCCTCAATCTCTATATTGTATTTCCCTGCCAGATACCGCAGCGCTTCGCCGTAGCCGATGCCATCGATATCCATCACAAACTTGATGGAATCGCCGGCCGCACCGCATCCGAAGCACTTATAGATCTGCCTGACGGGATTAACGTTGAAGGACGGCGTTTTCTCGTTGTGAAAAGGGCAGCATGCCGAATAGTTCGCCCCTTTTTTCTTTAAAGACACAAAATCCCCCACCACCTCCACTATGTCAGCGGCGTGCTTGATCCTCTCTACCGTTTCGGGATTAATGCGCATATGCAATCAGGGTTAATTCACGCGGTCACGCAGTTTCACCGGATTTTTCTTCTTATCCAGCTGCATATTCAGCAATTCCACGAAGAACGAGAACGCCATCGCGAAATACGCGTAGCCTTTCGGGATTTCGTAGTGGAATGCCTCTGCCACGAGCAGCGTGCCAATCATCAACAAAAATGAGAGCGCTAAAATTTTAATGGAAGGGTGATTATTTACAAAATCCCCGATTTTAGCCGCAAAAGCGATCATAATGAAGGTCGATGCGATCACCGCTACAATCATAATAGGCACTTCCTTAACCAGACCTACCGCGGTAAGCACCGAGTCGAAGGAGAAAATGATGTTCAGCAATGCGATCTGTACCAGTGCGCTACCGAAAGTCATCGATTTTTTGGATGAAATATCCCCGGATGGCAGGTTTTCAGGATCGCCTTCCAGTTTGTGGTGAATTTCCTTGGTCGTGCTGTATAGCAGGAACAATCCGCCGCCGAGCAGGATCAGATCGCGGCCGCTGAAACCATGGCCGAAAAGCGTCAGGACATCTTCTTTAAGACCAATGACCCACGAAATGGCGAAGAGGAGCGCGATGCGTAGTACCAGGGCGATCAGCAGCCCGTTGTTCTGTGCTTTTTTTCGTTGATCGACCGGCAGTTTGCCCGAAACGATTGTGATGAAGATTACGTTATCAATCCCCAGGACGACTTCTAATAATGTCAGGGTAAGCAGACTAATCAGCGCGTCTGTGGTAAAAAGTGATTCCATGGATGAGTTGGTGAGTGTTAATTGCACGAAAGTAATCAGGCAGAGTAGTTTGAGCAATAATTACGGCAAAATTCCGTAATTTTGGGGTATAGCATTAATTGCCAAGAATTTTTTGGGGAAATGTCCATTATTTTCTCATTAGAATTTAGAAATTCACATTCTAAAGTTTTTTTCTGATTACTTTAGTTTGTTATTTTGCGGTATTGAAGTTCAACTTGAAATTTATCCGGGCGATATATAGGTATTAAAAATATAGTGTGTGTATAGTGTGAAACAGGGCATGGAAATTTTTCTATGCCTTTGTTTTTTATAGGCTGTTTATCAATTTATTAGTTTTGATTCGGCGCTATTTTGCGGTACAGTTCAATCAGTTTGTCTGCCGTATCGTGCGCCGGTGCCGGAAGGGTAATCAGCTGCCGCGCTTCTCCCAATTTTTCCCTCAGATCCGTTTTTAAAAAATTATCAAAGACGCTGCAAAATGCAGGTCGCTCCACCGCGGCGGATGCCAGCACAGGTATACCGAGCTCACGCGATTCGTAGACCGATAGCGACACGCCGTCGGTAGTGGTATTTCGAATGAATGCGTCGGACAAGCGCAAAACACTTTTGAAATCGTGTAAACGGCTGATAAAAAATATGTTAGCGGGAATGTGCGGGCAGTATTCATGAATGTACCTTCGGTAGTTGCCCGATGGGTCCGATATCAAAAGCTGAAACTCCGGATACTCGCCGAATCGTGTGATCAGTTCCGATATCCCGTACACTTCTTTCCGGTGTTTATCGAATGTAACATTCCAGGCATTGGTACAGAATGTAGCCTGGTACTGCGGTCGGCGAGCTACCAATGCTGAATGCAATGCTTCCGGAAGCGGCAGTAGGACGGGATCGGGGATATAGGTCGAAATTTCGCGGGAGCGCGGGTTGCATTGCAATGCCCGGAGCAGGCTTGCACGTTCCTGCACAATAGGTATGTATGCGAGACGGGCCGATAATTCTACCGCCCGATTGCCCAGGGCCCGGTACCTTCCCCAGCATCCATGGTAAGTGATGAGCAGCTTTTTGCCCGTAAGACGGCAAAAAATAGCGAATGTTACCTGCACCAGTGGGTTGGAGAAATGGATGTGGATAACCGGGTGCGTGATTATCCCGGCGAGCATTGTGAACAGCGGAGTATTGCCCATATCACAAAATGTGAAATCAAATCCTGCCCGGCGCAGACTTTGCGTAAGCCGCCTCACATGCTCCGCTACACCGCCGACGGGCGGCGGCATTTTGCCTATAATCAACAGCTTAGTCATAACCGGAGATTTTCGCTCCTGGGGCTGCCGCTCCGGAAGGTGGCCTGTTATCCATGCTTTTGGAATAAAAATACATGCAGATCAGCAGCAACGGTGCAATGCAATTGATCGTCAGGCTTTTGGTAGGAATAATGATAAAGACGGAGCCGACAGAATGTACGAATAACAAATAGGCCGCCAATGCAGCGAGCAACAAACGATGCAGGTAGTCAGTTGCCCTTTTACATAAATGAAGTCCAAGTGTGGCAAACAGCCCGTATAGATATACCATGCCGAGCAATCCCTGCTCGGCGAGTACGGTGAAGAACAGGGAATGCGCTTCGCGGTAGCCGGGGCCGAGCACCTCAAAACTTCCTGTGCCGTGGCCGAAAAGCGGACGTTCCAGAAAAAGCTGGTAGGCGATCCGCCTGATTTCTGCCCTGCCGCTTACCTCCTGAATTTTCTGTAAAACCGGGCCTGCCGCGTTGAAATCACCGAAACGCAATTCCCAGGAATAGGCGAGCTCCGCATTCATCAGGCCGATCAGATCTCCGGAATAAATGCCGGTTACTACGCCGACTGCCGCAAGCCATACCCCTCGTTGCCAGTTACCGGCGACGAACAGCGAAAACACCAGGTAAGGCAGCACGATGAATACCGCACCGCGAGAAAACGACAATATTACCACAAGTGCGAAAAGCAATGCCAGCAGGGGCGTCAGCAATGGCGATCGTCCTTCACGGCCCGCATAATGCAATGCAAACGGCCAAAGGAGTATGAAATAGGCCATGGTAACATTGGTGTCCGAAATATTCCGGGTTACCAACAGGTTGCTGGCACCCTTATACTGAGCGCCATAGAATACCAGTCCAAATGTTCCGAGCGCCAGGATGATAAAAGTAAGACACAGCGCCCGCTCCAACTCGCCCGGAAATGCAGGGTGTTTCGACATGACACTTAGATAGGCGAAGTACAAGGGAATGGTGAAAAGGATCAATGTGCATGCGCCGGTGACGATTCCTGCCAGGTTGGGGGATATGGTGATGGAAACGAAACCCGATATTACCCACGACGCCACGACCACCTTCTCGACACGTGAAAGGCCTGTCCCAAATCGGATCAGTACGGACAGCATATACAAATCAACGAACAGGAACGGAAGTAGCCGCCAGAGCGAGTTGGCCCCGGCGGGAAAGTCGTACTTCTGAAAAAGGTGCAGGAATTGTGTGAGAACCGGAATGCTGATCACATAGAAAAACTTGTTGCCGGACGGCATCAACAATGTGGCTGCACAATAGATGTAACAGCCGAAAACCACCACGGTTTGAAGCGTATTTTCTCCAAAGATGAGTAAGGAGTCGAATAGCATAGTGAGAGCCCAGGCAATGCCGATCGAAACCATGGCCCTAATGCCGGCAGGGACAATCAGCCTAACCATTCCCTTACACAATGTGCGGTGAGGCCGACAGCGTTGGGCGCACCATGGTGGATGAAGGAGGTTGCTGCATTTTCTATACCGGTCGTTTGGCAAGTTCCTGCCAAAGCCTGGTCGAGTGTCGCAAATAACTCCCCACGGCTGTGAACCCTATTTGCCTTCAAACAATCGGGAAGCATGAGCTGGTGGGAATAGTCATAAAACCGCTTTACCGAAGAGATATAATGTAATCCTGGATGCGCGTCGTAGGCGATACTTATGCACGGTTTACCCATGGCGGAAGCATCGAGCAGCATGGTCGATGCGATTTGAACACATACCTGGCAGCGAGCCAGTTGGCAATGTAGTTTTTCCAGAAAATCAACAGGCGGAATTATGCTGCCGCCTTGACCAAACGGCTGGCAGATATGAAGGTTCCGGACGCTTTTGAAGCAGTCATACCTTCGCAGATTATCTCCCGGGTGGCATCGTACCAGAATTGCAATATCGGGCCGGATTTTCGCATACCGGAGCAGGTCTTCAATAATGTACTTTTGGCACGAATGATGTTTGACGGCTCCCGTGGTGAAAAGGATAACTCGCTTGCTGGAATCGACGCCGGATAGCTTGTGCAAATGCACGTCTTGATCCGCTAATTTCCGGGAATATGCATCAAACCTCGGTATACCGCTAATCCGCACTGCCGCATTTTCACTGAACATGGAATAAAGCTGCTGGTATTCGACGGCCATCTTGTTATTCCACACCAGCACCAGGTCGGACTTTGCATTGATGACGCCCTTTGAAGTCAGATTATCCCAACTGATAATCATCGATACGCACAATGCTCCCCGCACTTTGAGCGAATTGGTGATTGCATTCTCGCGCAGGTCCAGCGGCGAAGTTGAAATTACCGCGTGAAAATTAGCCCCGGCCACTGAGGTGTGAAACCCGTGAAGCATGGTGCGGCGGATCAGCGAGTTTCTGATGATGACCACCAGCGAACCAGTCAAATACGTTAGTGCGAGGTTCTTTCGGGAAATGCAGAAAAGCCAATGAAGGACAGCTCCCCGCTCCATAACCTTGATCCGGATGGTTTCCAGCCCGAAGAAGTGGCCGAAAAAAAGCATTTGGATCGCCCGGAGCCACTTCGCAAATTTGGAAATTGGCGGGAAAGGTGTGTGCAGCCAATGCATATCCAACTTAAAATGCCTGTTGAATCGCTCGATTTCGGCAGTCGTCAGCAAATCCGACATGACCGTAATCCTGTAATGTTTACCCAGCTCCGCCATCAGGCCGGAATGGATGACATTGATAACCGCGAACGGATTGGTAATCAATACGAGTACATGCTTTTGGTGTGCTCTTTCCATAGTTGAAGAAGGTTTTCAGCCTGCTTCCAATCGGCAGGCGTGTCAATATTGATCCCGAAATCATTGTTATTCTGCCATGCCGCTACTTTGCAGCCGGTGATCATCCCTTCGCGTACAAGAGATGTGCGTGCAATGTAAATTTCGCCGTCACGGTAGTATGCGGGCGGCAGTGCCTGTCGCCGTGGAATGGTCGGATGCCCCTTCATTACTTTTTCCAGTCCGTTTTCACTTGGGATATATGCCCAGAAAGGGCTGAATGCATCCGGTATTTTTCGCACGGTGATCAGGCTGTCGGCATTTTCCCGGATGGAATGGCGGATGGTTGCGTCAATGAGGCCCGCTACCCGGAACGGAGTAGTGGGTTGAAGGAGTACGACATATTCAAAGTAACTGCCGCCGTTCGTGGAAAATGCGAGGGCGTGATTTACCACATCAATCATCGGCGTCTGGTCAGTAGCCAACCTGTCCGGCCGCAAAAACGGTGCGGTTATTCTGTCAAAGCAATGGGCGAAAAATGCGGTTTCAGGACAATCCGTAGAAACGATGATGCTATCCAGCAACGCCGACTGGGCTGCGGCTTCAAAGGTGTATTGTATCAACGGTTTTCCGCCAAGGAGCTTCATATTCTTGCCAGGAACTCCCTTGGACCCCTTCCGTGCAGGGATAAGACCCAGGATTTTGGGAAACGATGCTGTCATACCGGGAGCAGGTGTTTTTTGAGAATGAATGGGATCGTCGCCAGCAGCCCGGCGATTCGCTCCCCGGCATCGCCTTTCCCGTAGAGCGTTACGCCGGGATAATGTCCGTGCGCAAGTTGACGCTGGACTGCTGAAACGATGGCTTCCGTGTCGGGAAGGCAATCTACTACGTTCGGTCCGCGCTCGCGGCCGCGTTGCCTGCTTCCGATATTTACGGCGGGTACTCCTAATGCGCTGCATTCACGAATCCCGACGCTCGAATTGCCGACAAAACATACACAATTGCTGAGCAACTGAATGAAATGGCCGGATTCCATATTTTTGAAGAAATGGAAGGGAAGGGCGGGATTGAGTTCGCGAAATGCGCGAATACCGTGCACAGTGCCCATGGTGCCGGGATCTGCATTGGGCCAGAACCAAATGCCGGGCATATTCAGGGCTGCTATGGCTTGCAGCAAATGATCGATCTGCCATTTAGAGTGCATGGTTTCGGTAGTTACGGGATGTTGCAGCACGAGCAGGTAAGGGGTATTCAAATCCGGCCGGAATCCTACGCCCCCATAAGTTTCATAGGGGTTGAAATTGCACTCCTGACTCCGGTGGACCAGATCGATCGACGGGCAACCGGTGTAATGGACCTTTTGCGTCGAAAGTCCCATGCGAATAAGCCTTGCCCGGGCGTTTTCGGTAGCCACAAAATGCAGGTCGGCGAGTTGGGAGATGCTGTCCCTGATCCGGTCGTCGATGTTGCCGGTAATTTCACCTCCCTGTATATGGACCAGCGGAATGTTCATATTGACAGCCGCGATGGCCGTAGCCATGGTTTCGAACCTGTCTGCGACGGTTACCACCACATCCGGGCGATGGTTTGCGAAAAAAGTGGAAAGCTCGATTACCGCCAATCCGGTCGTTTTGGCCGACGCGGTATCGCTTTCCATATCGAGCAGATTTGGAATGATGGCTGATATGGGCAGATTTTCAGCTTGCAGATAGGGTATGATGTTGCCGTACCGGTCTGCCAAGGCACTGCCGGTCACCACGATTTGCAAAGCGAGCCTGGGGTGGGCATGAATGGCCGTCAGTGCGGTTTTGATCCGGCTGTAACTGGCCCGGGCGGTGATGACAACGCAGATCTTACGCATGGGTGAAGTGGTTTTCGGTGAGAAACTCCCATTGTGCGATATCCCTGCTGAGGGTTTTACCTAAAACCTCCTGATAACGGGCCGCGGCAAGACCAAATCCGGCTGGTTTTTTGGTTTCGAGATCGGAGCTTTGGATCTGTTCGCCCTTCCGTAGGTCGCGATTGACAGCCAGTGACTTCCCAAACATGCTTTTCATTCTCGAGAAGGCCGCATTCGCGTCCTTGTTCACCGGAAAATTTAACGCCGTTTCTATTCTGCGGACCCCCGCAATCAGCGTGGTTGCCTGCCGTAACGTAAGTGAAGAGGAGGCATCGGGATTGCTCATTCGCTTGTCGAAGGTAACATGGAATTCGAGCAGGCGTGCTCCCAGTGCAGCGGCGGCAAGACAGGCAAAAATGTCCCCCGAATGATCCGAGAAGCCTACCGCGACCTGGTAGCGCTCACGCATTTCATGCATGACATTCAGTCCCCATTGGTGCGGCTTGGCGGGGTAGGCGGTGGTACATTGGAGTAAGGATACAGCCGTTCCTTTCGATTTAAGGAATGCTACTGCCTGGTCCAGTTCGGCCCAGGAGCTCATTCCGGACGATAGTACCACCGGTTTTCCAGTGGCGGCTATCCTGTCCAGCATTGGCAGGTTGTCGACTTCCCCCGAGCCTATTTTGTAGCCGATTACGCCAATCCCATCCAGTAATTCTACCGCTGCCAACGAAAACGGGCTTGCAAGGAAGTGCAGGCCTGCTTTTTCACAATGTTTTTTAAGTCCATCCCATTCATCCCGGCTGAACTCCATGCGTTTCCAATAGTCGAGCCGTGAGCCGTTCTCGTAGGGAATCGTTACGCGGAAATCCTCGTAGATGCTGCTTTCAGCCTCGGCAATGTGTACCTGGAACTTGGCTGCATTGGCTCCTGCATGCGCCAACGCATCAATGTACGCATGTGCGAGGCCTATGCTGCCTTCATGCGCCTGACCGATTTCCCCGATGATATAAATGTGTTGTTTCATAGGTGTGTTTTTGTTTTTCAAATGAATGTTAGTAGTAATGGTATTGATAGCGCCGCAGATCGCGCATGCCGTTGAGCACGACATATAGATCGGGGAGCTGCGACTGCTTACGGAGTTCCTGCAAATCGGCAAGTTGATGCAGGAAAGTGAAATGCTGGCGCACGACGTACAGTGTGATGTCTGCATGCTTGCCCAGCAGACGCGCATCTGCTACCAGTCCGACTGGCGGGCTGTCAAGCAGCACGAAATCGTACCGGGTTTTCAGCGTTGAAATAAGGCTGGCCACTTTGGGTGACAGCATTACTTCGCCTGTCTCCGCATACTGTGCTCCGGCAGCGAGAAAATCGAAAGGAGGTCCGTTTCCGCATTGCTGAATGAGCGGCCCCCGCTCCAATGCGATGTATTCCGTCACTCCTTCGGGTTTGAGATTCAGCAGGGTTGCCAGAGACGGCTTTCGAAGATCGAAGTCGATCAACAGCACTTTTTTGCACGCGAGCGCCAGTGACTGTGCGAGGTGCATGGCAATGAATGACTTACCTTCATTGGCCATTGCGGAGGTGAGTAGCAGTACATTGTGATGTCGCATACCCGTAATAAACTGGATATTCGTTCGCAAAGAGCGGAATTGTTCTTTTACCAGACTCCGGCCATCGTCCCGCTGAAACCATGCGGACGGGCTGTGCTGGCTGATTTCACCGATAACCGGCACATCACATAGCCGGAGAATATCCTCTTTCGAGCTGATTTTGTTATTGAAAATCTCGCCCAGGTATAGCACGGCGGCGGGTGCCAATATTCCGGCGAGCAACGCTACCAGCATGGTGAGCTGGCGGTTGGGATACACGGGCACAGTGCTGGCTTTCGGTGGGTCTACTATCCTTGCATTGGCGATGTTGGCCGAACGGGAAATTGCCGTTTCCATGCGTTTTTTAAGTAAAAACAAATACAATTCCTGTTGTATACCCTGCTCCCGCGACTGAGCCAAAAACGCGCGCTGATGCTCCGGTACCCGCGCGATTTGGGTATCGAATTCTTTTCCATATGTGCGGATTGCCGCTATGCTCAGGGCAAGTTCCTGTTTTTGGTATTGAATTGCATCGAACAAACTGTTTCTCAATACACTGATCTGCTCTTCCAATAAAATGAAATCGGGATGGCCCGGCGAAAGCTGGCTGAGTGCCTTCACTCTCGACAGCAGCATGTCATTGTATTTGGTGACCAAATCTGCAAAGTTGTCCTCCCGGGGATACAATGCTGACGGAATGGCCATTGTGGGCTTGGCACGTAAGTGCGCAGCCAGGAGCTCCACGATTTTCATCCGCACCGCTAGTTCCTTTTCCTCCGAAGCGTTTGCATGGAACCTTTCGAGTATTTGCCGGCCGTCTTCCGTTGCATCGATCACCCTGTGATGCTTACGAAAGTGTTCTATGCTAGTCTCCACTTCGGCCAGCTCGGACGATATGCGTTGGAGGTTTTGGTTGATGAATGCAATGGTATTGTCCGCTACTTTATTCTTTTCTGCAATGCTTGCCTTCATGTACCGGGCGATCAACTGGCTCAAAATAGCTTCGCCCTTGCGCGGCAGGACGTCTTGCCAGGAAAGATTTACGAGGCTGGCCGTTTTGTTCGGTGCATAAATATTAAGAACGCGCGTATAAAGATCGAGCACCGACTCTTCGGTTGAGATTTTGAAGGAATACAGATAGTGCGAGGCCGGCTTGAAGCGGGTTGTGTCGATGATTGAAAGGCCGTGCGGCAGTGCCATTGGAATGCCAAATGTGCCTTTGTAAATGTTGCTGGGAGTTCGGACTGTAAATGTGTTGCCGGTCCTTCTTTCGATGTGATAAGTTGTCGGTTTAGCAGTACGCGGTTTAAGGAGCGTGATCTTGTAAGGTGTTTTCTCGTAGAGTTCAGTGGTCTTAAGGTGACCCGAAGCGAAGTATTGCGTGGTTAGATGCAAATCGGCAACCACCTGGCTTAGCAGCGTGCGGCTCCTGAGTATTTCAATTTCATTTTCAACACTGCTGGTGGCATTAGGCAGCCCAAGTTCTTCGAGCAAGGCACTTTCATTAAAATCACTCCCTCTCGAATCGTCGCGCACCAGCAACGAAGCCTTTATAGTGTAATGAGGCGTTTGATAGCGCAAGAATGCCCAGGCGAGCAGCAGCGACAGCAACGGCGATATAGCAAACCAATACCAATGGTAGCGGACGGTTTTCCAGAGCGGGTTTGCCGTCCAATCTCGGGATAATGCTAAATCGGTGCTCGGAATTTTGGTCGCCAGCATTGCTTGCACGGTTTAGGTGATAGCATTTAGACGCTGGCTTGTAGTTTTGGTAACGCGACTTCTACAACTTTTTTTCGAAATTTTCTTAAAAACCAGAAAACCCTGCTCCAATTGCTTGAAACAGGGTTTTTACTAGTAATTATTTTTTCAGGAATCGAAATGCACCTTCACTTTTTTGAGTGCCGATGCTACTACCTGGTGCATGTCGTAATACCGGTATTCGGCAAGCCGACCACCGAAAATTACGTTCGGCTCCTCTGCTGCAAGTGCTTTATACTCATTGAACACCGCCGTGTTTTTATCATCATTCACCGGGTAGTAGGGTTCTGCGCCCTTCACCCACTCCTGCGGATACTCGTGCGTGATCACGGTTTTAGGCTGCGTGCCAAATTCGAAATGCTTGTGCTCGATTATGCGTGTAAATGGCGTTTCGCCGTCGGTATAGTTTACCACTGCATTTCCCTGATAGTTCTCCTGATCGAGTAGTTGGTTGTCGAAACGAAGGCTCCGGTATTCGAGCTGCCCGAAACGGAAGTCGAAATACTCGTCGATAGGGCCGGTGTATACGATGGTTTCGGCGAGGGCCGCCAGTTCTTCCCGCTCCTTGAAAAAATCGACGCCCAGGCGTACGTCCACATCTTTCAGAAGCCCTTCGGTCAGTTTATTGTAGCCGCCGATCGGGATACCCTGGTAGCGGTCGTTGAAATAGTTATTGTCAAATGTGAACCTTACGGGCAGCCTTTTGATAATGAAAGCTGGCAGCTCTGTGGCTTTTCGTCCCCATTGCTTCTCGGTGTAAGCTTTAATCAGCTTTTCGTAAATGTCCGTTCCTACGAGTGAGATCGCTTGTTCTTCGAGGTTTTGGGGGTCTTTAATGCCGGCCTCCTCCACCTGCTGGCGGATCTTTTCCTTGGCTTCCTCCGGTGTGCGTACCTTCCACAGCTGATAGAAGGTGTTCATATTGAAAGGCAGGTTATAGAGCTCGCCGTTGTAGTTCGCTACGGGTGAGTTGGTATACCTGTTAAACTCTACGAACGAATTGACATAGTCCCAGATATCCTTGTCATTCGTGTGAAAGATGTGTGCTCCGTATTTATGGACATTGATGCCTTCGACATTCTCGCAATAGACATTGCCGCCGATATGGTCGCGGCGATCGATAACCAGACATTTCTTTCCGCGTTTGGTTGCCTCATGGGCAAATACCGATCCCCACAAACCTGCACCTACTACCAGATAATCATATTGTTTCATTAATTCCCTGTTGCGTTATTATGATGTGGCTAACTGATTTGGCGTGTGAATATATTAAAAAGAGAAAGGCTCCCGACGGGAGCCTTTCTCTTTAAGTCGTTTCTTCAACTATTAGGGAAGAAGTTTCAATTCTACGCGACGGTTTCTCTGCAAACCTGGGCGGGTTGCGCTGTCGGCGATAGGTTTGAATGATCCGAAGTAGTCTACGATCACTTTGCTTGGGTCTTGCAGACCAGCTTCGTTGATCAGGAAGTTTTTCACTGCTTCTACGCGGCGTTTTGAAAGCGCGATGTTGTAACGGTCAGATGCGCGACGGTCGGTGTGACCAGCCAGCTGCAAGCGGCATCCGTTTTTGTTCATCAATGCTGCTACGTTTTTCAGCAATTCCTGGAACTCAGGTTTCAATACGTTTTTGTCTGTGTCGAATGTTACGTTAGCAAAGATCTCGGAGCAAGCAGCACCAGTTGCCAATGCATTTTTCACGTAAGAATCGAAGTCGAGTACGCGACCAGCACCGTCAACAATGCTTCCTGCCGGTGAGTTTGGCTCTTTATCGAAGAAGTCGGATACACCGTCACCATCGGTATCAAGCAGCAAACGTGGGTCGATATCTTTCGGACGGTTTGCTTTTGCAACGGAGTCCATTTCTTCGAGTGTAAGGATTTTCGGAGGCTTAACCAACACACGTGGATCTGTGTAACGCAGGTGGTAGTATCCGCCTTCGTCTGGTTTGTAATCCCATTTGCCATCCACTTTCTGAACTTTCAAAGGTTTTTTGCCCAATTTGTAAGTTACCTGGATTGCACCGTATCCGTAGCTGTCAAGCTCAGAGTTTCCTTTGTGGGAAGTTTTCTGATCTTTGATGTTGAAGCTGTTTGGCGTTCTGTCGTAGTCACCGCCGTAAGTAGCGTCCAGATAGTCGGAGTTGGTGTGCGTCAGACGGAAGTCAACTCCGATGTCGATTCTTGGAGATACTTCATAGTTTACATTCAAACCTGTCGGAACGATCCAGTCGTTCATCTTACCGGTTTCACGAAGCTTCACACCACCTGTCAGGTCATATGCCGTAGCATCGTAAAACACCTGACCGATACCTGCATACGCATCGATTTTCCAGCGCTTCATTTTGTTGGGGCCCATCAGGAGTCCTTTCAGGTTTACAGTTCCTGAAAGTGAAACATCGAAGTAGTTGCCTTCAAAATAGCGGTTATAATTACGACGTTTCATACCTCTAAGGTTACCCAAAGATGCGTCCAGGCGAGCGCCGAACAGGTACGAAAGTTGTTTGTTCAGTGTGAGGCCTCCTTGAAAAGTCCCGGATTCCTTATGGCTGTCAGAAGATGTTTTGGTAACAGGCCAGAAGTCATATTCTCTTAAATCGCCAAAAAAGAGCGTCGGGCCAAAGTGTGCGGAAATTGACCAGGTGTTCAATTTGTAGGGGCCATCGTACGTCGCTTTTGGATTGTAATCCGGAGAATTCGGTTGCACCAGCGGCTGTGCGAATGAAGGCAGCGCCATCATTGCTCCCAAGGCAAACGAACCAATCAACTGGGATACTTTTTTCATACTATTCAAGTTAGCGTTATTAAGATTAACTAGGATTGATCTATATCCAATTTATGAGTAAAGTTATATATTGTTTTCACGGCTAATCGCAACATTAACCAAATGCCTAGTGCGCACAAAAATAGGTTATCGATATCACTTAATCAACCGCAAGTTGATACAAATGGAAAAGTTTCCTGATATTTAACCTAAATTTTACCCGAAAGAAACCTCCTTTTCTGAACTTTCAAAGTCGTTGATTCAATTTTTTTTCCATTTCGCGCTTCCATGAAGCGAAACTTCCGTCGATAATTTTCTCTCTCGCACTGTTAACCAGCCACAAATAGAACGTCAGGTTGTGGATGCTTGCGATCTGTGCTCCGAGCATTTCGCCCGATTTCACCAGGTGCCTCAGATACGCCTTACTATAAAATGTACTAATGTGCCCTCCCAGGCCGGCGTCTATCGGTGACAAGTCATCCTTCCACTTTTCGTTGCGGATGTTAATTATTCCCTCTGTTGTAAAAATCATGCCATTGCGTGCATTACGGGTCGGCATTACGCAGTCGAACATATCTACGCCCAGCGAAATGCATTCCAGGATGTTTGCAGGGGTGCCCACGCCCATCAGGTACCTTGGCTTGTCCCTGGGTAAAATATCGCAGACGACTTCCGTGAGCTCGTACATGATTTCCGCCGGCTCGCCTACCGAAAGGCCGCCTATGGCGTTGCCCTCGCGGCCGGCCGAGGCGATAAATTCCGCAGATTGCTTCCGCAGGTCTTTGTAAACACTTCCCTGAACGATAGGGAATAACGTCTGGCTATGTCCGTACCGCGGCCCGGTGCTGTCGAAGCGGTTGCAGCAGCGCGTCAGCCAGCGGTGCGTCATCTCCATCGACTTCCGTGCATATGTGAAATCGCAGGGGTAAGGCGTGCATTCGTCGAACGCCATGATGATGTCCGCGCCGATCGTCCGCTGGATATCCATTACATTCTCGGGCGTAAAGGTGTGTACGCCACCGTCAATGTGTGACTTAAATACCACACCTTCTTCGTTTATTTTCCGGCCGGTGCCGGCAAGGGAATATACCTGGTAACCGCCGCTGTCAGTCAGTATAGGCCTGTCCCAGCCGTTGAATCCGTGCAATCCGCCGGCCTTTTCAAGAATGTCGAGCCCGGGACGAAGGTATAAATGATAGGTGTTCCCTAATATGATCTGTGCCTTCACATCCTCCTTCAATTCGCGCTGATGGACCGCTTTTACGGTTCCCGCAGTACCCACAGGCATGAAGATGGGCGTCTGGATTACCCCATGATCCGTCTCGATCAATCCGGCCCTCGCTTTCGAATGGGGATCCTCAACTTGTAATGTAAACTTCATTAAAAGGTTTTAAATTGCTGGTGTGCAAAAATAGGGGGAACGTCTCGAACATTCCTGCCGATGACAGTATATTTGCACCAATATGGAAAAATTTTACATCTCTCTTCTATTGTGGCCGATTCTTTACTCTATGCGCTAGGAGCGTTCGCAGTTGTTCAGTTATTCTATTATCTCTTCTTTTTTACGCGACTGGCATTTTACGGGAAAGGGGCAAACTATGGGAATGCCATGCCCGGCGTAACCGTGCTGGTGTGCGCCTGGAATGAAAGAGAAAACCTGACCGAGCTCATTCCGCTGCTGGATGCGCAGGAATACCCCGAGTACGAGGTGATCCTGCTCGACGACCGGTCCGACGATGGAAGTGAAGAGTATATCCGTGAACACATCAACGGCTGGAAAAACATCCGGTACATCCGCATTAACGACCAGTTCGACCATGTTACCCCCAAGAAATATGCATTGACGGTCGGTATGAAGCAGGCAAAGTACCCCATTGCGCTCATGACCGACGCAGACTGCCGTCCTGCTTCAAGCCATTGGATAACCGCCATGACCTCCCGGGTAACGGAAAGCAAGGACATCGTGCTGGGTTTTTCCCCTTATTTCAAGCAGAAGGGTTTGCTCAACTGGTTTATCCGCTGCGAAACTTTCTATGCCGCCGTTCAATACCTGTCGTTCACATTGGCGGGGATGACCTATATGGGGGTCGGTCGTAACATATTATATAAGCGATCCGTATTTTTTGCCAACAAGGGCTTTTACACACATAAACACGTATTCGGAGGCGACGATGATATTTTCCTGAACGAAGTGGCGACCAGTTCCAATACTACCATTTCGATCGAGGAAGATTCCTTTGTATACTCTGTTCCCAAAAACAGCTGGAAAGACTGGTTCCGTCAGAAACGCCGGCATATTTCCGTGAGCCGGTATTACAAGCCGCGCAACAAGGTACTGCTCGGAATGCTTTCCGGCGCTCATATTGCCACTTGGCTGCTCGGATTGCTCACACTGGCCTGGGGATTGGTTACGAAAGACATTCTGTTGCTGCAATACCTCGGCATTGTTTTTGGAGTGCGATGGGCCATTCAATGGTTCCTGCTTATCATTATTAATGTGAAGTTGGATAAAACCGTCGAGTGGTTCAGCTTTCTGCTGATGGACTTCGCGCTTTTTGTTTATTACCTCGTTTTCGGGTTTTTGACCATGACGAGTAGAAAACCCCGTAAATCATGGAATTGATTGATAAATATTTCCCGGACCTTACTGCCGACCAGCGCGACAAATTCGGACAGATGGGAGAGTTGTACGCGTACTGGAATGCCCGCGTGAACGTGATTTCGCGGCAGGATATTGAGACATTGTATGAGCGCCACGTGCTGCATTCGCTCGGCATTGCCAAAGTGCAGGAATTCCGGCCGGGTACTGCCATTCTCGATGTGGGTACCGGTGGCGGTTTCCCGGGTGTGCCGCTCGCCATTATGTTCCCCGAAGCGCAGTTCCACCTTGTCGACAGCATTGGCAAGAAAATCCGTGTAGTGCAGGAAGTGGTAAGTGCATTGAAGCTGGACAATGTCCGCGCCGAGCAGGTTCGCGCCGAAAAGCTTGATGATAGCTACGAGTTCGTCGTGAGCCGCGCCGTTACCCGCATGGCACCGTTTGTGGGCTGGGTCAAGAAAAATGTCAGCCGCAACTCCTTTCACGACCGCAGGAACGGAATTTTATATCTCAAAGGTGGCGACCTTGCCGAAGAGCTCTCCGAGATCCGCGAAAAGGCGCAGATTTATGCGCTTTCCGACTTTTTCACGGAAGAATTCTTTGAAACTAAGAAAGTCGTATACGTACCTTTGTAAGCATTCATTTTATAACCTATCCAAAACATGAACGAGCGATTCAGCGCCAGTGGGCTTATGAACCCGTTTTTCCCCGACGAAGTGAGTTTCGGAGAAAAAGGCGTAACCTTCAAAGTCAGGAAACTTTTCAAGAGCAACGATAACTTCGTTTTCTACTCCGACATCTCGGGTGTGGAAATCGAGAGCGGCGTCTTTTTCTCGACGATCCGGATAATCCCACGCATGCGTCCGGAAATAATTATCAATAATTTTACGAAGGGAGATGCCAAGAAAGTCAAGGAGTTAATTCTCGAGAAGGTGCAGGGTTAAGAAAATTTTAAGTTCAGGACTTGCGCTGTATAACTTGAATTACTAGATTTGCACCACAATTCGAGTACAACAACCGGATAATGATTCCCGAATAGCTCAGCCGGTTAGAGCATCTGACTGTTAATCAGAGGGTCGCTGGTTCGAGCCCAGCTTCGGGAGCCTGAAAATCAAGCACTTACGAGATGAAACTTGTAAGTGCTTTTTTTATTTGCAAACAATTTGCAAACATTTTGAGGATTTCCGCAGTTTCATCGGTATAAATCCAAGTACTCCTCGAACGCGTACAATTTGTTTCGCTGTCCGCCGGAAACCTCTTTCAAAATTTCCAATTTCTCCAGATCGGCTAGCAGTTTATAGTTGGTAGCCTTCGATTTTCCCGTGATAGCTTCAATTCTAGATGCGTCTATGACAGGTTGCTTATAGAGATAGTCAACCACCTTTTTTGCTTCGCTGGCTCTACTACCGAAAGATTGCAGCTTTGTTTCGAGATTTCGTTGCAATTGTAGTATCCCATCAAATGTTTTGACGCCGATTTTAGATATTTCAATTATTCCGACCAGAAAGAATTTTAACCACTGATTAATGTCATTATGAGTCCGCGCTCTCATTAAGTTGTCGTAATATAACACCCTGTTTCGCTCAAAATAGTCTGATAGATAGAGTATTGGCTGTTTGAGTATTCCCTTGTTTACCAGATACAAGGTGATGAGCAATCTGCCTACTCTTCCGTTGCCATCCAAAAACGGGTGTATCGTTTCGAATTGATAGTGAATCAAGCCTACTTTAATCAAGTCGGGTAGAGGATTCAGCTCGTCATTGGCAAATTTTTCAATGTCAGACATCAAATCTGCAATTGATGTATGCACTGGCGGGATGAACACGGCGTCGTTAAGACTTGCTCCTCCGATCCAGTTTTGGCTCGTGCGGTATTCTCCCGGCTGTTTATGTCGTCCTCTCACGCCTTTCAACAATATCTTGTGTGTTTGGCGTATAAGACGGGAAGAGAAAGGAAGCGTATGTAGTTGTTTAACAGCGTCGTTCATTGCGCTGATGTAATTTTGGACTTCCTCCCAGTCGTCACGTTTTTCCATAGAAATTTCCTCTTTGTCGAGAAAGGCCTCTTCCATATTAGTTTGAGTGCCTTCTATCTTGGACGATTGGGTTGCTTCCTTAGCGATGTGCATGCGGATATAAAGGTCAATGTGGACGTACTCAGAATACATGTCCAGCCTTCCCAGATACCTGTCAGCCTTGCTCAATAAATTAAGCAACTGCATATCATCGATTTGCCAGTCACGATTTATAAACTCCGGCTGGAAACTTTTGTAGTATCCTTGATTCACATAATGACCGGCCTTGAAACGCTTCATAGAAAATTGGGTATGTTAAACTAAGGAATGATTAAGTTTAGAAATTGGGTATAAATCTAAACTTAATTTTTGGTTAGTTTAGGTTTTGTGTTAAAATCTAAACTAACGAGGTGCGTTAGTTTAGATGAGGTTTACTTAGGAAGGCTCAGTCTTCGGTAGGGTTCAGAAAACACAAGACCAGGACCATTCACAGGCTTGGGGACATCGCACTGGCGAACCTGGATCTATTTGCGCACTGGAAATGGGGAGTACGGTCCACTGCCAGTCCGAGAAATCGGAAGAAATTGGCGGCCTGACTGAATAAGAAGAGCCGTGTGAGCAGAGATGTTCACGCACGGTTCTGTGAGAGGTTTAGGGTGTAATTCCCTTTGCCTACTCGATTGACTATGTGGCCGAGATTGAATTACGCATAACTCGAATCCAAATGGAATTTGACAATGCTAGATAAGCTACGGTCAAGCGGGTGAAGCGCATTTTGATCTTATTGTGGAAATGCCCCTCTGGTGCAAAAACGCCTGATTCAACAAATGTTGATGTAGAAAATGTGCAATGGACGATCTTGGTCCGTGGCGGAGGAGCTCCACAGTGAAAAAACACGCAGGTCTGACCAGCAATTGCCAGAATCTGACCAGACAGGCCAGCGCGTGCCGTCGCGGGAATAGATATTATCGAGTTGGAGCCACACGAGTTGCTATCGACCATCACAGGTTAGGGGTAGAAGTCTCAGGCTCCAAGTATAATCCGAATAATTCAAGGACTTTTCCGTTCGTTGCGTACGAGGCGCGGCTGCGCGTTTCTGCTGTGCTATTTCAGGGATTTTATTGAAAGTTTTCGAAATGCCCATTAAACTGTTGCATAAATAGGAGACAGGTATGTCGTAAATGTAATTAACTGGAAAATAGCAGATTCAAAGTTAGGCGCGACCGTGAAGGCTTGAAGAATGTTGGCTAAGCGCGGCGACACGATTAAATCGGGATTAAAAATAGCTGCGTGTGCCTGTATTTGTACTTCTCGAATTACCAATTTGGACTTAAAGTAGATATGTTACTGTTGTTCTAAAACAAGCCATTTTCCACGTAGAGTATCTCTTGTTTTGTATTGCATTATCCGGGTATTTTATATTATTTCGCAGGAGTTGTAAGGTAATATTTAAACTTTTTTCGCAGCTATGTCATAAAAATGCCTTTGAACCGATTTTTAAGGCATTTGTGTGAGTACTGAGGCGGGAATGTTGAAATGCTACAATTGCAGTGCTTAACAGACCTAATTAAATAACCTATGATGAATTTCTACAACCGTGCCATTTTCTGGCACGAACTTCTCGATGCATTCATCCGCACGACCAAAAAACCAATCTTTCAAAAAACAACCCTCTTAGCCTGGCTGCTCATCGCGCTGAGTTTTGCTTCCCAGGCCCAGGATGTGAACGTGAGCGGTAAGGTGACGGATGGAAAAGGAAACGGACTACCGGGTGTGTCGATTGCTGTAAAAGGAACTACTAAGGGGGCTAACTCGGACATGGACGGAAATTACACGATTTCTGCACCTGCCAATGCGACCCTGGTTTTCAGCTTTATCGGTTTTGCTTCACAGGAAATTGTAATCGGTAACCGGTCCAAAATCGACGTGACGCTGAGCGACGATATCAAAGCCCTTGAAGAAGTTGTGGTAGTGGGCTACGGAACCGCCAAGCGAAAAGACGTGACCGGAACGGTGACATCGGTAAGCTCAAAGGACTTCAACGCCGGTGTGAACCCCAACCCGTTGCAGGCCATTCAGGGCCGTGTGGCCGGTTTGGTGATCACCCAGCCGAACGGGGACCCTAATACCAGCCCGACAGTACGTTTGCGTGGTTATACCTCCCTCGCGGGTGGTAGTGACCCGCTTTATGTAGTTGACGGGATTATCGGTGTACCTATAACTACTATTTCCCCTACGGACATTGAAACAATGGATGTCCTGAAAGATGCCTCCGCGTCGGCCATTTATGGTTCGAGGGCCGCAAATGGTGTAATCATTATCACCACGAAACGCGGTAAATCGGGCAGGGCGACGGTGACGTTCAATAACTATATTGGCATGGACGTGATCTCGAATAACCTCAAATTGCTCGATGGCCCGGGTTATATCAATGAAGTACGCCGGATCAAAGGCGATTCATCCCTGATGGATTCACAGCGCTTCCCGAAAGACGCGAGCGGCAAAAACTATAACACCGACTGGTGGGACGAAATTTCGCGTGTAGGTTACACCAACAGCCACGATCTTTCGGTATCCGGCGGTTCGCCCACGTTCTCATACAGAGGTTCGCTCAACTACCTGAAAAGAAACGGTATCATCAAAAATACCGGTTTCGATCGTTTGACAGGCCGTATAAACCTCGACCAAAAGGCATTGGACAACCGCCTGAACATTCAGTATAGCCTTTCTTATACCAATACCAACTCGGATTTGACCGATGGTGGTATCTTGGCGAATGCCACGCTCTTCCTGCCAACACTTCCGGTGAGAAACGCAAATGGGTCATTCTACGAAATCCCCGGCGCGTTCGACTTGAACAACCCAGTGGCTATGCTCGAAAACGAAGTTTGGGAGCGCCAGAAAAACACATTGGTAGGAGCTGTTAACCTGAAATACGAATTGTTCGATGGTTTCACAGTCGGTGTGAATGGTGCTTTGAAGAGCGACCAGGAAGTAACCAGCCGCGCACGCGACAAATCTGTAAAGGCCTTCCAGATCAGCCAGGGCGAAGCGTCACGTACTTTGGGACAGACTAATGATAAGTTGCTCGAACTCACGGCATCTTATATGAAAGGGTTCGGAGATAAGGGAAGCAATTTCTCATTGTTGGGGGGCTATTCTTATCAGGATATTGTGAACGACGGTTTTGGTGCTAATAATAAGAACTTCGTTGCTACCGGTTTGGGGTACAACAACCTAGGTCTTGGATCCGGAACGTTGATTTTGCCTTCAAGCGGCTATACAAGTTCTTACAAAAATAAAACGTCGTTAGCTTCTTTTTTCGGTCGCGGAACATTGAATTTCAATGAGAAATACAATCTGACTGCGACATTGCGTTACGACGGAAGCTCGAAATTCGGTGCGAACAACAAATGGGGTCTATTTCCTTCGGTAGCCGGTGGATGGACTTTGTCGGACGAATCGTTCTTCCCGAAATCCGCCGCATTCAACTATTTGAAAATCCGAGCGAGCTGGGGTAAAACGGGTAACTCGGAGGGCTTGATACCTTATCAGTCGTTGCAGTTGTACGGCCCGACCACCTCTTACTATGACGGCTCAATCGGCAACTTCCTTCCCGGCTATGCCATTACGCAGAACACCAACCCGAACCTCCGGTGGGAAGTGGTGAACCAGACAAATATCGGTTTGGACTTTCAGTTTGTGAATGGCCGCTTCTCTGGTTCGATTGACCTTTTCAACAAGAAGACCAGCGACATGCTTTACAAATATTCAGTACCTGCCGATGGTGTGAAGTATTTCACGAACTCGATCTATGCGAACGTGGGGTCGATGCGTAACAGAGGTATTGAGTTGTCGTTCGGTGGTGCCATTATCGAAAAAGAGAGCTTTACATGGACCAGCCGTTTGGTGGGTTCTCTGATCCGTAACGAGATTATCAATTTGAAAAGTAATGAATTCGATTCGGGTATTATCCGTTTCAATGCATTCGGCGGACGGGGCTTGTCCAACGTGTTTGCCTCGATCCTGGAACCAGGGCTGCCATTGGGTACTTTTAACAACGTAGGCCATTTTGTAGGATTTGACGATAAAGGGCAAATGCAGTTGCAAGCTGCTGACGGCGGGGCACCTGTAACGGACCCTGCCAAAGCGCAGTTGGGCTTCAAAGACAACCCGCAACCGTTCTTGACAGGGGCATTGATCAATACATTTACTTATAAGAAATTTGACCTGAATTTCCAGTTGAGAGGTGTTTTCGGAAACAGCATTCTGAACAACCTGCGCTCGAACCTTTCTATTCCTGGTTCGATCCTGGAAACGAATATGCTGGAAAGTGTGCGTGAGGTACCTGCGAATTTCAGTACAAATGCATTGTCTGACTATTGGCTCGAAAAAGCTACTTACGTTCGTCTGGATAATTGGCAGATTGGATATAATCTGGCATTCGAAAGTAAATACATCACCAATGCCCGAATTTATCTCGGAGGAAACAACTTGTTTATCATCACCAAATATCGTGGAGTAGATCCGGAGCTGGAAGTGAAGGGAGATTTGCCTACCAATTCACAGACTCCGAACAGCCTCGGTCTGGACGCGTCGGGTATTTATCCTAAAACACGTACCTTCCAGTTGGGCGTTAACCTGACATTCTGATAACAAACTGAAACAGGCATTCTGAATTGCAGATCCGCCATCATTTTAATGACTTAAAGAGATGAAAATCATAATTAGAAATATCGTTTTAGGCTCCGCTTTCATGCTTTCCGGTCAGGCATGTACCGATTTGACGGAAACCCCATACGATGTTATCCCGACCAATCAGTTTGGTAACACTCCGGAACAGCAAGCGGCGCTTTTGGGGCCATTGTATAGTTCACTGGGCGACTATTTCGGTCGTTATGCCGAGTTGAATACCACCACCGACGAGCAAGTAATCCCGACCCGTGGTGGTGACTGGAAAGACGGCGATGCCTGGAAGCGGTTGAAACAACATTCGTGGACGCCTGCGGGCGACGACGACAAGTTTAACGGAATGTGGTCGTGGTGTTATAACAGTATCACTTCCATCAACCAGCAGCTGGGTAAGATCACCGACAAGGGGACGCTGGCGGAACTCCGGGCTTTGCGCGCATTCTATCATTATGTAGCGCTCGACCATTTCCGCAACATTATTATCGCGGACAAGATCGGTGGAGAAAGCCCTGTACAGAAAACAGGCGCCGAATCATTCGCATGGATCGAGAAGGAGCTCAAAGAAGTATATCCCGACCTGAGCGAAACAGTTGGTGGCGCATATTACGGCCGCTTCAATAAATATGTAGCCGATATGCTGCTGGCCAAGCTGTACCTGAATGCAGAGGTTTGGACAGGAACTGCGAAGTGGGCCGAAGCAAAAGCAGAATGTGACAAAGTTATTGGTTCTAACAAATACCAGTTGTCTGCAGACTTTTTCAGCAACTTCTCTACACAAAACCAGAACTCGAAAGAAAACATTCTAGCCGTTCCTTACGATGCGTCCAAAAGAGGAGGTTTCAATATGAACATGCGTACGCTGCACTACCTGAGCCAGTTGACTTACAATACGCCTCAGGCTCCATGGAACGGCTATTGTACCGCGACCGAGTTCTACAATTCATTCGCGGAGAATGACGACCGTAAGAAAATGTGGATCGTAGGACAGCAATATTCAGCGGCCGGCGTGGCTTTGAAAGACGACGGCGTACCAATGGCGTTTACTCCCGAAATTCCGGCATTTGAAATGCCTGCGGGTCCTGTGGCACGTTTGGCAGGCGCGAGAAGTCAGAAATACGAAATCCAGCGCAACGGTTCCAGTAATGACCAGGACAACGACTTCGTAATTTTCCGTCTGGGAGATGCTTACCTGATGCGTGCGGAAGCAAGCCTGCGCCTGGGTAAGACCGCTGACGCAATCAAGGACGTGAATGTGATCCGTGCCCGTGCGGGTGCGACGCCTGTAACGAAGCTGACGCTCGACGATATGCTGGCGGAAAGAGGCTGGGAAATGGCTTGGGAATACGTTCGCCGCCAAGATCTGATCCGTTTCGGACAGTTCACTAAGGCGTGGAAATTTAAAGAGGCGTCCCCTGCCTTCCGTAACATTTTCCCGATCCCTGCCACGCAGCTGGCGCTTAACCCGAACCTGAAACAGAACCCGGGTTATTGATTAAACTAGGTAATTAAAAAGGAGTTGAAACAGGGGCTGCCACCGAACGGTATGCTCCTGTTTTAATTTTACATTTGCACCAAACGCTTATACAAATAAAGTAACCCTACAATGGCCATTCGCGTAACCAGGCTTTCCTGTTGCTGGATTTTATTTACCACTTTTGTTTTCTTGGGTTGCTCTGAAAAGAAGAACCAGGACACGCTGTTTCAGGAAATGACGGCGTCTGAGACGGGTGTATCATTTGAAAATACCATTACCAACAGCGAGGAGTTTAATATTTTTAACTACCGTAATTTCTACAATGGCGGTGGCGTAGCGATCGGCGATGTGAACAACGATCAGCTGCCGGATATTTACCTGATTGCCAACCAAGGCGATAATAAGCTCTTTCTGAATAAGGGAGGTTTCAAATTTGAAGATGTGACGGAGAAAGCCGGAGTGGCAGGTACACGGTCGTGGAGCACCGGGGCGACGTTTGCAGATGTGAACGGGGACGGGAACCTGGATTTGTACGTCTGCAATGCAGGCAGGTCGGAGGAGCGGGCCAATGAGCTGTTTATCAACAATGGCAATGGTACTTTTACCGAAAAAGCTAAGGAATACGGCCTCGACGATCACGGATACTCCACACACGCCGCATTTTTCGATTTCGACCGTGACGGGGACCTCGATATGTTCCTGCTCAATAACAGCTTCACACCCGTTGGACGCCTTGCCTATGCGAATATCCGTAATCAGCGCGACAAAGAAGGTGGCCATAAATTTTTCCGCAATTACAACGGACATTTTGTAGATATCAGCGAACAGGCCGGTATTTACGGCAGCCTGATCGGTTTCGGGTTGGGCATTACCATTGGTGACGTCAATAATGATAACTGGCTCGACATGTACATTTCAAACGACTTTTACGAGCACGATTATCTGTACATCAACAATCAGGACGGCACCTTTAAGGAGTCGTTGCAATCGGCGATGACGCATACGAGCCTTTCGTCAATGGGCGCGGATATTGCGGATATTAACAATGACGGTAAGCTGGATGTATATGTAACGGATATGCTCCCGGGCTCCGACCGCCGGTTGAAACTCACATCGACTTATGAGGGGTACGATCTGCTCGCATTGAAGGTTTCACGCGATTTCCACTACCAATACATGCAGAATACCTTGCAACTCAACCAGTCGGGAGGGCCGGATAGCAAGACGTGGTTTAGTGAGATTGCTCGCTTCACGGGTACGCATTCGACAGATTGGAGTTGGGGAGCATTGATATTCGACATGGATTCCGATGGAGAAAAGGACATTTTTGTAGCCAACGGGATCAATAAAGACCTCACTAACCAAGATTTTGTGGCGTTCCTGGCCGACCCATCCAATATTGCCGAGGTAAGCCGCACGAGGAAATTCGACTACAAGATGTTTCTCGACAAAATGCCGTCGGAGCCGCTGGCCAACTATGCTTTCAAAAACAACGGGAAGTTGTCATTCGCTAATCAATCCGCGGAATGGGGGCTCGATACTCCCTCCTTTTCCAACGGGGCAGCTTATGGAGATCTGGACAACGACGGTGATCTTGACCTTGTCGTGAACAATGTGAACAGTCAGCTGTTTGTTTATAAAAACAGGTCAAACGAGAAGCCGGATTTTCACTACATCAAATTCAGGCTGACAGGCGAGGCTAAAAACCGCAATGCGATTGGTACGACGGTTTACGTCCACCAGAGAGGCCGAACCCAGATGTTACAGCAGATGCCCAACCGGGGTTTCGAGTCATCGGTGGATTTGCAACTTGTTTTCGGGCTGGGAAAGGATGCGGATATCGATTCGGTGAGCGTCGTCTGGCCTAATGACAAGCAACAGGTTATCAAAAGAATCAAAGCTGATTCTGTTTACAACTTGGCTCAGTCCGATGCTACCATCGATTGGAAGCCAGCACTTGATGCCGCCAAACCGGTTTTCAAGCAAGATCCAGCAAGTGGAATAGATTTTACACATAAGGAGCTTGAATATGTGGATTACAATCAGAACCCTCTGGTGAAACAAATGTATTCGCGCCTCGGACCTGCCATTGCTGCGGGCGATGTAAACGGCGATGGACTCGACGATGTGTATATCGGAGGGGCAAGCGGGCAGGGCGGCCAACTGTTTATTCAGAAAGCCCGAGGCGGTTTTAATGCCAAAACAGCTGCAATTTTCGCCAATGAAGCAGAAATGGAGGCTTCGGACGCCACTTTTCAGGACGTCGACCGGGACGGCGACCTGGACCTGATCGTCGTGTCCGGAAGCAACGAGTTCAAAGACGACGACAATACATTACAGCCCAGGCTGTATTTGAATGATGGGAAAGGAGCATTTACGGTCGGAACGGGACTGCCGAATCTGAAAATTAATGCAGCCTGTATTGCTGCGGCGGATTTTGATAAGGATGGCGATGTTGATCTTTTCATCGGATCGAGGCTGCGATCGGGGCAGTACGGGATCGATCCACCCAGTTACCTGCTTACGAATGATGGAACGGGCATTTTTAAGAATTATACCAAACGTTACATACCGAAAATTAACCAATTGGGCATGGTAACTGACGCCACCTGGTCGGACCTGGATGGCGATGGCTATCCCGAACTGGTTGTGGTGGGCGACTGGGCGCCGGTAGTGGTGTTCCGAAACAGGAAAAATTCATTGGAAATGCAGCAGGTTACCGTGAAGAATTTGGGCGGAGAACCGGTGAAGACAAATGGCTGGTGGAATACCGTTGAAACCGCCGATTTCGACGGTGACGGGGATATGGATATTGTTGCCGGCAACCTGGGCTTGAACACAAGGCTGAAAGCAACCCAGCAGAAGCCTGTGGACATGTACGTCAGAGATTTCGACAACAATGGTGTCGTGAAACAGATTATCACATGCCCGGATGAGACCGGCGTATCATATCCGATGGTGGTTAGGCCCGATTTGCTGCGAGCAATGCCGTCGCTCAAAAAGAAATTTGTGAAGTATGAGCAATATGCCGGTAAGACGATCGAGGAGGTGCTAGATCCGGCGGATTTATCAAAAGCTGTCAAAAAGGAAGTTTACACCGCGGAGTCCGCTATTCTTCGCAATGATCAGAAGGGCGCTGCATTCACGTTTCTCCCGCTGCCAACGGAAGCGCAGCTTTCGCCGATCTATAGCATTATCCCGACAGACTACAATCACGATGGCAAAGTTGACCTGATCGTAGCCGGTAACTTTTATGATGTATTACCGGAGATCGGCCGTTACGATGCGATGAAAGGCCTTTTGCTGCAAAATGTTAATGGAAATTTCGTTGTTAGAATACCTTCCGAAACGGGTTTCTGGGCCGAGGATCAAGTGCGGGTAATGAGGCAACTCCGGCAGGGACAGCTTATTATCGGAAAGAATAATGATAAAGTACAGGTATACAAGCCAGTTAAACAGTGATTATGAAGTGACAACCACTATATAGTGATTGTCCAACAAACTATTAGGAATGAGGAATTTTTTAGTGGCACTGCTTTGGGCAGGTGTGCTGTTTTTGAATGCATGCAAACCCGGCGACAAAAGGAAGGAAAGAGCATTGTTCGAGGTGAGAGATTCTACCACGACGGGCGTGGGCTTCGTAAACCGGGTAGTAGGAGACGAGAAGGTTAATCTGATGGATTACCTCTATTTCTACAACGGAGGAGGAGTGGCTACGGGGGATATTAACAACGACGGCTTGCCGGATGTGTATTTTGTTTCCAACCAGGGCGAGAACAAGTTGTATCTCAACAAAGGTAATTTCAAATTTGAGGACATTACAGCGAAAGCAGGAGTTGCAGGCTTTTCTGACTGGCAAACCGGCGTGACGATGGCCGACGTCAATGGCGATGGCCTGCTCGATATATATGTCTGCGCGGTAGGGAATTTCAGGGGCCTGGAAGGAGCCAATGAATTGTATATCAATAACGGTGACCTGACATTTACGGAGAAAGCAGCCGACTACGGCCTAGATTTTACAGGCTTCTCGACCCAGGCAGTTTTCTTCGACTACGATAAAGATGGCGATCTGGATTGTTACCTGCTCAACCACGCGGTGCACACATCACGCAGCTATGATCGCGTAACGACCCGGCACCTGCGTAACAATGAGTCGGGCGATTACCTTTTCGAAAACATGCTGGCCAATGTGAAAACGGATGGCAACCGACCGGTCAAATTCCATGATGTGAGCGAAAAAGCGGGCATTTTTGGCGCGGCGATGGGATATGGGCTGGGCGTCGGAGTAGCCGACCTGAATAATGATGGTTGGGACGATATTTATGTATCCAACGACTTCCACGAGGATGACTACTGTTATATCAACAACCACGACGGCACATTTACCAACCGCGCCCGGGAGATGTTCCGGTACACAAGCCGGTACTCTATGGGGAATGATATTGCGGATGTCAATAACGATGGCTATCCCGATGTCGTAACCCTCGATATGTATCCGCAGGACGAATATGTGGAGAAATCGTCGATAGGGGAAGATCCGCTGGATATTTACTTGTACAAGCTTTCGTTTGGCTACATGCCGCAGCTTAGCCGCAACTGTTTGCAGATCAATCAGTCGGGTAAGCGATTCATGGAAATTGGTGCAATGGCGGGTGTGGCGGCTACGGATTGGAGCTGGTCGCCGCTGATGGCAGACTTCGATAATGACGGGATCAAAGACCTGTTTGTTAGCAATGGTATTGCGCACAGGCCAAACAACCTGGATTATGCCAAATATGCGGCTGACGATTCGTTGCGGTACGCGCCCGAGACGTCCGTAGAACTAGATCACCGGGCGCTCGAGATGATGCCCGAAGGAAAAGTCCACAATTACCTTTTTAAGGGAACAGCCGATCTCCGGTTCCAAGACAAATCACTCGAGTGGGGCTTTGAAAAGCCTGGCTTGTCCAATGGTGCTGCCTACGCCGATTTGGATAATGATGGCGACCTCGACCTGGTCACCAACAATCTCAATGAGCCTTCGGCATTCTACCAAAATCAATCGGGAAAAGAGAATGGCTATCTGCGGGTAAAACTCGAAGGATTCTCGGCGTTTAACAGATTTGCCCTTGGTGCGAAAGTAATCATCAAAACCAGGGAAGGGATGCAAATGCAGCAGCTTTCAATGACCCGGGGGTTTGAATCTTCCAGCGAGCCTGTGATCCATTTCGGTCTGGGCAAGGCCGCGGAAGTGGACACGCTTGTGATCGTTTGGCCCACTCAGCAGGAACAGGTCCTCACACATGTGAAGGCAAACCAGGTGCTGAATGTGAAATATGTGGCAAATGGGCAGCCGCTGCAATCGCTTGCTGCATTTGTTCGCAAACCAGACGCGCAATTGTTCGAAGACATTACTTCTCAATTCAAGATCCCTTACAAACACGAGGAAAACCAGTACTTCGATTTTTACCGGGAAAGCCTGATGCCCTTTATGGTATCAACGGAAGGCCCCGCGATGGCGGTCGCCGACGTGAATGGCGACGGCCTCGACGATATGTACCTCGGTGGAGCCAAATGGCAGATTGGATCATTGTATTTTCAAAAGCCGGACGGCGAGTTTCGCCTCAGTCCCCAGCCCAATTTTCAGACCGATTCGACCTTTGAGGATGTGGATGCCGCATTCTTCGATGCTAACCGGGATGGCTTTCCGGATCTATATGTGGTTTCTGGCGGTAATGAGTTTTACGACAAGATGACATCCCAGTTTGACCGGCTTTATCTGAACGACGGTAAAGGCAATTTTAAAAAAAGTGCCGATGCATTGCCGCCGATGTATGATAACAAATCGTGCGTCAGACCATTTGACTTGGACGGCGATGGCGATCTTGATTTGTTTGTGGGAGGGAGGGTTGTTGGTTTTCAATATGGCGAGAGCCCCAGTTCTTATTTGCTGATCAATGACGGTAGAGGGCATTTCAATGATAGAACCGACGCGCTGGCACCCGAATTGAAGAAAGCAGGTATGGTTACAGATGCCGTTTGGGCGGATATCGATGGCGACAAACAGAACGATCTGGTGATAGCTGGTGACTGGATGCCGGTGACTGTTTTTTTCAATAAAAAAGGGCGTCTTGAAAAAGCATTGGGCAGTCGGTACGCGGTGCCTTCCGGCTTCTGGCAGTGTGTCCGTGCCGCGGATTTTGATGGTGACGGGGATATTGACCTCGTTGCGGGAAACCTGGGTTCCAACAACAAATTCAAGAAAACACCCGATACGCATTTAAGAATGTGGGTAAAGGATTTTGATAATAATAAAGGACTGGAACAGATATTGGCCTATAACGTGGGTGAGCAATGGTACCCCGTGGCATTCAAAGATGAGCTTGGCAAACGTATCCCATCGATTATTAACAAGCGGTTTACCGACTATAAATCATTTGCAGGCAAGACCATCGGAGAGATTTTCAAGGACGATGAGCTGAAAGGCGCGAAGCTGCTCGAAGTGGACAAGTTCGAATCTGTTTATCTCGAAAATAAAAGCGGGACATTCGTGGTGCACGATCTTCCGAGCGCGGCACAAGTCTCTAAGCTTTTTGCTTTGGCGGTTACGGATATTAATGACGATGGCAAGCTGGATGTCCTGGGCGGCGGTAATTTCCTCGGTGTGAGTATGTACCAGGGCCGATATGATGCCAGCGACGGGCTGCTGCTTGTGAATGACGGACGCGGCCATTTTCAACCGCGCTCTGCTGTAGACTCGGGGTTCCTGCTTGAAGGAGAAATCAGAGGCATCAGGCAGGTGAAGGGGGCGAAGCAGTCATTGTGGGTAGTAGCTCGCAATAATTTGCCGGTCCGTATTTTCAAATCCATGAAATAGCGGTCTATGGGAAAAACCTCTAACCGGACCAGGGAAGTTTCGGTCGCATTCGGCCTGACTGTGGGATTGATAGCCGGGCTTCTAGCCTTGTCCGCATTGACGGCCAACGCGTAGGCCGGCATCGGGACTATCTCGCAATGACGCCAGCGCCCAGCTGGACGTTCAGGTGACCAGTAAAGGGCTATTGGCCCTGCGTATGACCGGCACAGAGCGGACAGAGATTATCATAACACCATGAAACTGAACGCAATCAAACTATTTTCCCCAGAGGAAAACGTATCAAAAGCCAAGAAGCACCGCTTCCAACGGGTTACATTTCTAATTCAGGCAAACTTGATTTTCCGGCAACTGCACTACGTGATCTAGGAATTGATCCAGAGTCCACCAAATTCAAAATCGGCACTCAGGAGGGGAAGCGAAAAATCAAATCCATATATTTGGTTCCATCTACAAGTTCCGGTCAAACTTTCGAAAAAAGCGGCCGAGGTCATGTAATTCCATTGGCCATAATTTTGAAAAAAGGTAACGTCAACTTCGAAAGTGAAAAGCTGATTTCCAAAATTTCGACATTTGATTTTGATCAGACCACGAAGGGGTTTGAGCTGGCGATTGAAACTGAGGCTGCGAAACCTGAATAACAGGTAAGCCACGTGGCAGAAAGCCTCGTGAGCAGGCAGAATAGTTAGTTATCGGGGCGCGCTAGTTTTCCTGATAAGCAAGAAAGCCGCGTCGACGCGGCTTTCTTTTTGTTACTTTTTGCTTAGAAGCTCAACCTTCTCTCGTTCACTTTGAAGCAAACGCTCATAGAGTTTCCTATTTTCTTCATAAGCTTCAATGAGTTTATCCAGTGGATTAAAAGTGCATTTGTAGTTTTCAACGTAGGCCACCGATTCATTGTGGAAGGTGTTGGCGATAATATTGAAGACAGCCTCTTCGCTGAAATTTTTGATACCCTCAGCAGGAACGCCGAGGATCTTACTGATTTGTTCGAGCAACTCTTCATCAACCGTCTCGCTCTGTTCGATTTTGGATACCGTTTGCTGGCTAACCCTCAACTCGTGCGCGAGGGCTTCCTGCTTCAGCCCGCGCAATTCGCGGAGGCGACCTATTTTGTGACCGATATGATTGGATTTTGTTGCTGTGCTCATGTTTACAAATAAAAGAAATATCCCTGCCAACGTCAACAATTGGCATAAAGTGTTTTACCGGCTGATTTGGTAAGAAACAACCGATTCTGGTTCGGCACGGCCCGGCCTTGCCCCTTCTTTGCTTTAAAAAAGACCGGGTATGGGAAGAATGATCTCCACATCAGGCGAGGCTCTGCCCGCCAGTTCGCAGAAATTGGCGGATGCCAACATGTTGATTGAGGATTTTTTATGCCACCGATCTGGATCATATGTGTGTTGAGCTGATTGCGCCACCCGAAAAGCTCTCATGGGTTATTTATGAATCGAAACGGGAGTTTTACTCGGGGATAGGGAAGGCAAAAGGCTTTTATAATGGGGCCAAATATTGTAAGCAGACCTATGATTGGGCGCTATCCATGTTTATGTTGCAGCAAGCCGCCGAACTAGCTTTCCGAGCAATAGCTATTTCGCTATATGGCCAGCAGAAACGGACCCATTCAATCAGATCGCTAAAAACGTTCAACCGTAGGCTTGCGCCGTAGCTCAATGACGTGTTCCCGGATAATACTCCCCAGGAGGAAAAACTGTTGAGCGCCTGTTGGGCGATGCGTACCTGACCGGCAGGTATGCTTCTTCATACCAAAATCGAAAGTTCCAATCTGGATACGGTTTTTGCCCGGGTGGCTCGTTTGGTGAAATTGGCAGAACTGGTATTCAAGGAAAGTGTGACGGCGGTTTCTCGCCGGGCAGGCGGCTGATGCTGTCTTGTTACATAAACTGACTTGAAAATTAAAAATAATACCCATTCCTAAATTATCGTACATGATCTATAACGTTAACAACTTCCACAAAAACTGCAATGTCTCCATTGGCAATATGACTGTTGTGTGCGGTGAAAGCGATCAATGGAAACTATTAATCCTGCATTACATTGCAAAACAGCGTGAACGGAATTCAAAAATGCAGGCCCTGCTGGAAATGCTCAGAGAGGCTTCTGCCGGGCAACAGGCCCATATCCTTGAGGGGCTTCATGTTTTGCAAGAAGACAACGAGCAGTACCTGAAAGCATTGGCGGAAACTGCTGATGTATCCAATGGCCAACAATGACCCGAAAGAAGACGTCTACGCCAGTGGCGGAAAAGTCAACCTGCAAATGAACCTTTTGAACTTTCGTTGCCAAAGGTTCCCATTCGTGAACTTTTGTAGAAACAGGCGTTGGCTTTGCCATTGCCAGCAATGACCCAAAGGGCGAGGCCCATGCTACTGTCAGGGTGGCCAACGCTGGATTTCAGCGCGTAATCTGCTGCCCTTTCGATTTTTTCTTTGCTTTTTTTCTCAGATGCTCTGGGACCAGATCAGTACCGGCTGTATAAGACGGTTCCAGCATTATTTTTAGAAAATCTGCTGCTGACTTGCCTGTATCGGCCAGCATATCGGCCGTGTTAACAAACAAGCGTTGGGAAACGCCCTGTGCCAACTCCTTGGCCACCGATCTGCTCTGGTAATTCCGCGAAGCTGCTTTGGCGAGCACATCGAGCTGCTGTCGCTGCATCAGTTTACCGTTTTTCTGAACGTTAGCGAAAGCAAGCGTCTCTTTAAGCTGCCTGTTAAACCCGAACTTGCGATCAAAAAGGCTCTCTCCGCTTTGCTTGAAAGCGACCCTGTCAAATTGGCCCATCTTTTTGGAGTGCTCGGCATTCTTTCCCCGAGATGTATTCATAGGGCTAAGCTTGATCTTGTTTGTGGCATCTTTCCTGCTGACAATGACCTGCACGTGCATCTGCTCGCCCTCCTTGCGTTCCCCTCGGATTCTAATCCCTTGCTTGACTTCGGGATCATTATAGCCATAATAACGGTAGTTTTCCAGTTTGGCGAACCAGACCAGGTCTTGGTGCCTGCAGATACCATCGCGGTTAAAATTTCGGGCATAGGCGTCCATCACACTGGCAGCAAATTCTTTCATTTGCTCTTTCGCACCATGCTCGCCATACTGCTTTTTCAGGAACGCAATCTCTTTCTGACTCGGACTGATATTGACCAAAAAGAATTTGGCATCACTCCTGCCCAGCTTGGCGATATTGTTATCGATCTTGATGACGACCTCATAGGGCCGGATTTCGGACCGCTGCCCGTTAAACCAGTGCTCTACTTTTTGCTTAGGGGCTAGCCGGTTCTCTTTTTCTAGGTAATGAACGAGCCCGCCACTACTGCCTTTATTGTTGGCTTCCTTGCTGTCGGTGATATTGATAAACATGGCCTGTTAATTTGTTATGTGCTTTGCTTACAATAAATTGACTTGCATTTTGGTGGCAGCGATCAGCTCTTCCTTTTCCCGGGCCGGTGTCATCATACCGAACGAATCCCTGGATTTGATATAGCTGTCCAGGATAAAGAGAAACTGTGCTTTCAAGAGCTCCTTGCTCCGTTGGCTTTTCCTGATCGTTTCCATCAGCGCATCGGTTTCCCTGGACCTACGCGCCAGTTCGTTTTGATTGTTGAGAAGATCCGAGTTGGCTTTGACCACTTGGGTATTAAAGCGCTGGACAATCTCGTCCTGCGATTCAGCTACCCGCTCCATTTCGGTCTTGATCGGGATAAGCAGTATCTCTTCCTGCTTGCGGATAAAACCAATGTAATCCTTGTGGCTTTTCATCAAGGCATTCTTCAAAAGCTCGTCATTCAAATCCGAGGGGTCCTTCTTGCTTTTATAAAAATAGTCCACCATCTGCATGAAGACTTGCCGCTTTGTCCGCCCCAGTTTAAGGGCGATCTTCTCAAACTTCTCGTCGACGGAGGCAGGGTACCTGACCGATTTTACATTGATATCTTCCATTGCTCGTTTTGTTTGATGGCAAAAGGCCGGACAGGCCCAAACGCCTGAATTTGTGTAAGAGGAATACCCTCTGGTATCCCGTTTTCTTTTCTTTCACCAGCAGAAACAGATCGGCGTATCCCCGGAGGATACGCAAAACCCCATTTGCAGCGCAAATGGCAAGCAAAGTAGGGCTCTGCCCAACTTCCGCTTGCTCCTTTTCTTTGGCAAGAAAAGGACATGGTTGGCTGCTATCGCTTCCAGGTGATCTGCGAACGGTTTGGGAAAACTGTTGGAAATAGAACTACATGCGCAGACCCTGAGACTTTTTGAGCGCTTGCCGTTTGACTTGCTCTTCGAGCTGTTTGCCTGCGACCAGCATCTGGTTCAAATCCTTGTAATTCTGATAAATCCCAGATGCGTCGACACAGTTGATCTGGGCATGTTCGAACTTTTCAAGCAGCACGCTGCCGGCAGCATCGTGGTCTGGATAGACGAAAACCGTGCGGTAACTTCTGAGGATATCCAGGCTACGCTCTGCCATGCTCACCGAGTTCAAAACGACAAAGTCGCTTCGGACGGGCTCCGGTTTCCGCAGCGTGAGAAGGGATAGGAAATCGGTGAAGCCTTCAAGCACGCAGACCGATTTATGCCCGCGCTCGATACGGGTGATGTCCTTGGGGGAAGTGCTGCCTTTGAAGTATTCGCTTCTAAGCTCATAGCCGCCTGACCGGTTTTCAAAACCGGCGGCGAAATAGTTTCTATCACCCACTTGATAGTAAACCTCCCGGCAATAGGGCCTCGCAATATCCAGATCGATGCCACGCGATTCCAGGTAGCGGGTAATCGCTGGGTTGTTATCTAAATCCTTCGTGCCGGTGATCTGTATAGGGGATTGGTCAGGTGCTTGTGTAACGCTCCGGTGTATATGCAAACCGGTCTCTTTGACATACTGCGGTTGAAAAGAAAAAAAATCGGAGCCCAGTTTTTCCAGGAGCTCTTTGGTATCGCAACAGAAAAGCGCTTTACCCAAATCGATAACATCTCCCCCATGGCCGCTTCCATGGTCGTAATACAGGTTTAGCTCGGCGTTGACCTTGAAGGAAGGAGTCTTTTCCTCCCGGAATGGGGAGAGATACCAATGCTCTTGTCCCCTCACATACTGGGGATAGATATGGCAGTTTCTTAGGAGATCCACAATAGGGATCTCTCTGGCTTGCTGGCAAGTCATGATCAATGGTTTTTTGGTGAATGAAAATCGGGAATTCCGGCGCTTGATTTTTTACGGAGTGAAGTACCCCTGATTTTTGATGAAATGATGAAAATAAGAGGCAATGTTCTGACTATTAATTAGTTGTATTTCATCAAAACTTCATCAGTTTCATCAAATTTTTGCTCTTTCAACTGCACACCTTCATCATTTTTTTATTTTGATGAAGCTTTGATGAAAGTTTGATGAAGTATATTTGCTTAATAATCAATATTTTATATCCTATTTTCATCAAATCATCATTTTTTCGAGCTGCTGCTGGCTGATTTGGTAGTAACGGCCGCGATGCTGGCTTTCAAAAACACTGCTATCCGAAAGCAGTGTGTACCGGGTGTAGGCATTGGAATTAGGACTGGGCTTAAGCCCCCATTCTGTTTGCAGCACGCGTTTGACCTGCGCGGAATCTATCCCGCGCAAGCCGCGCACAGCAAGCCAGTTCAAGGCATCGCCGGTGCAGAAGCAGAGCTGGGAAAGCTCTTTGGCATCCATCACATGCTGAATGGACTCCATCAGTTCCAGCTCGACCCTGCTGCGGTTCCGCTTGATCAGCCTGAGCAGTGCAGGGGTTTGGATTTGCCGGGCGTCAAACCACATCCTGGATTGGTTGGCGGTGGAAAGGGGGCGGTGGATCAGAAAATCCAGAAACGCCGGGATCTGTGATTTCAATTCCGCCAGCAGGCCGATGTTCTCCTTTGCAAAAGGCTCGATTTTCCTGACCCAGTACCGGGTTTCGCCCGGCTCGATGAAAACGAAGCCGTCCTCATTATTGGAACACAGGATGAACTTTCCGAAGAACTCAACCTCGTTGCGGTCCTTGCCTTTCGCCTCGGATTTATATTTAAGGGCCGTGCTCAGGTTTTTGATCCTTTCGCTGTCCTGTTTTCGTTCCAGGAATGTTTCGTCGATCGCGATGATCAGCGCCGATACCCAGTCATCGTTGAAGTTGGAACCGAATTCCTCGTTGGTGTTGACAGTCATGTTCCGGCCAAAGATCGCTTTGAGAAAATTCAGAAAGGTTGTCTTTCCCGTACTGCGTTCCCTGCTGACCAGGCAAAGGATCGGTAATTTTTGAAGCGGCTTTTTCAGCAGCAGCGTCAGATAGTCCAGGCCCAGCTCGTATTGATCGCCAAATATGTGGTGGACGAATTCCAGGCAGGTTTCGCAGCTTCCGGCATTTGCCTGGTGCTCAAACGGGTGGTACAGGTTATAGAACCTGCCGATCACCTGTTTGAAACCGAAATGGTCAGGGAACAGGCAAAAACCATGAAGCTTCGGGACCCCGGAAACAAAATCCCTCCCATAATCTGCTTTAATACACTCAACCGACCAGAGAGCCAGTTTGCTTTCGAATGAACCGTCCAGGTTCGGACGGTCCACCAGTTTGTAATAGCTGGTCGCGATCCGGACATATCCGGTCCTGGATATCGCTGCCGCAATATCCTGCTCGTTCTTGGCTTTCATCTTGATCGTGGTTTAACTGTTGGAACGGAGCCATTCGATCAGCTCCTTGCGAAAGAAAATATTACGGCTGCCGCTTTTGTGAAAAGGGATCTTGCCCTGCGAGCAGTAATTGTACAGGGTTTGCTTTGATTTTTTCACCAGCAAGGCCGCTTCCTCGATCTCCATGGGATGATCAGTATTGTCGGTGATTTTTCGGGTGATGACCCGCTCGACCACTGTTTCGATCAGCGGCTCAGAAACGTTAAGCAATGCCTTTTCGACTAGTCTTTGGACAAGGCCATCAAAGGTGGCCTCTTCCGTGTTGTATGGCCTTGGGCCAATGCCTGGATGTGAAGTTTTCATAATGCCAGTTGTTGGTAACGGTTGAAAAACAATGGCAAATAAAAACCGGGGAACAGCCAGATTTTGTCATCTGACATGACCAGAAAACAGACTTTGGTAAGCAGATGTAAATGACCAAGAGTTCGCGCGCTACATATTAATCCGTGATGCTTCAATTGATGCGGTCACCTCATTATAAAAATCCCAGGCGATGTCGTTCCGGTTTTTCTTTTCCAGCTGGACCATAAAGTCTGTGATGGCCAGGTCAGAAAGCTGGTTCCTGCCAAATTCGACAGAGAAGCTGGCCGCATAAATATCGACCCTTTCGAGCTGGGTACATTCAAAAAAGCTGCTGTCGATTACCTTGTGGTGTTGCAGGATATAGGGGAAGGCGAGGATGTGCGTAAGCTTGTGGAACGTGTTTTTCCTTGGAATGAAATGATATGAGCTACTCAGGATCCCACGCTGGTAAAGTTGCTCTTTGAATTTTTCCAGGTTAAGCCCCCTTAGGTAGTCGTAAATATCTCCAAGAGGCTTTTTGCGAGGAGCTCGGGGCACCAGGTGTCCAACGGTCGCCGGCTGATCCTGGAACTCCGCTGAATTATGGGAGGCAAGATCAATCGCCCTCTGCCAGAATTGAAGTCCCATTCTGGGATATTTACTGTATCCGTCTATGGGGCGAAACTTACTTTCCAGCATGCGTAGCTGAACAAGATAATGGCGGGCTTGCTCGTCTTCGAGCTTGATAAAAGCCCGTTGGCAGGATTCAATCCAGTAATCGAACAGGCAAACATTTGAATGCAGCCACGGCTTGCCGTAAATGACATAGTATAAAACTTCCCGAAGCTCTGTACGATCAAAATCCGGATCGTACTTACCAAAGAAGGTGATGCCGGATATCCGTTCGGAAAATACCGTTAACGCTGTTTGTGGAGAATCACTATGCTCGGCTAGTAACTGCGAGCGGAAGTTTACGATCGCTGACCACTCGGCTAATAGCAGGCCAAGTTCTTTGATCACCAGCTCGATGTCTAGCCCCCACCATTCCAGGGTCGTGCATTCGCTGTTTGCAAATTCGGCAATGCTAAGATTATCGCGGTCGAAGAACCGAAAGAAACCGTATTTTTCTAGCAATGCCAGCCGCTTGGGATTAATAGTGTTCATTGCTAGAAGTTTAAAAGACGACTGGTAATTTTCTTTAGGCGCTCGTCCTCGATGCTGCCCACATATCCCTCGGTGGTAGTAATACTTTTGTGGCCGGTCATCGACTTGACTTCCATCAAGGTGCCCCCTTCCGAAATAAGCTTGGTCACAAAGCTGTGACGCGCGACGTAGGTGGTGATTTGCTTGTCGATTTCCAGCTTCTCGCCGATTCGGCGCATGTACTTGTTGATTTGCTTGACGAATTGGGTAATTATTTTTTTAGCCCTGGCGGCGCTCGTCACATCATTTAACACAGGGAAGATATAGTTGTCAGGATCGGGATAATTGCCCCATTTTTCAATGATTTCCTTGAGCACAGGATTGAGGTGAACTTCAATCAGGATGCTTTCCCGATTGGTTCTTTTGGTCTTTTCACGGAGAAACACAATCCGGTCTGATCTGAGGTCTTTGTACTTGAGCCTAACCATATCCGTAGGGTTCATTCCATTGGCCAAATACATAAAGAGCCAAAATGAAAGATATTTTTCTTCCTGTTCGTCCGGATTGTAGCTGATCAGTTTTTTAAGGTCTTCGTTTGAGAGGGCGCGTTTGGAGTTTTTCTTGGTAGGGATAATGTATTTTCTGGGTCCAAACGGGTATTCATCCATTTTCTGCTT
This sequence comes from Dyadobacter sp. 50-39, assembly GCA_001898145.1. Taxonomy (GTDB): domain Bacteria; phylum Bacteroidota; class Bacteroidia; order Cytophagales; family Spirosomataceae; genus Dyadobacter. Next base: position 18,453 of record MKSR01000019.1, on the reverse strand, counting down.
GTTGTCATCCAGTATCGAGTTCATAACCGCACGCAGGTTTCTCAGGTAGAAACCGACGGTAGTTAGCGAATTTCCGTTTTCAAGCATCCACCTTTCGTAGGATTGCAGGAATTTTACAGTGATGCTTTCCAGGGGAAGCTTATTTTTGGGGTAGAAGTTTTGAAGGCTCTTCAGGGCGCATTGGTAAGTTATCGCAGTGCCGATCCGTTCCTCTGCTTCAAGGGATGCTATTTTGGCCAGAAAGGCTGAGTAAATGTCATCCGCGCTGACCTGCCCACCGGATCGTTTCTCCTCGTAAAGGTCAAAGTTAAAAAACTTCATCTGGCCAATGACCTGCTGGGCATTGACCAGATACGCCTCGAGCTTCTTGTTGACCTGGGAAAGCTGGGCATATTCCTTGGTGCCGATGTACTTGTTGGCGCGAAGCAGCTCACAATCCCGCTGGCGGACAAATTCCTGTTCAGTCATGTCATGGCCAGTGGGATAGTACTTTGATTCACGCTTGAACGTAATCCTTAGCTTGATAGGATATACGTCATCTTTTTTTGCATACCTTTTATCCAGGATGAGCGACAATTTCGGTGTTGCAGTGGCCATAACGTGCGATTCCGTAGCTGAAAATTTGCAAACAATTTGCAAACATTTTCAGTAAATATAAGTAAACACCGGTAACTTGCAAAATACAATGTGTTGAAATACAGCAATATGCATATTAGCGATTGTTGTGATTTACTGACGTTTACTAATTTTTTCTGACTGTTAATCAGAGGGTCGTTGGTTCGAGCCCAACTTCGGGAGCCTGAAAATGAAGCACTTAGCATTAATTTGCTAGGTGCTTTTTTCTTAACTCGCCTACAAACTCGCCTACAATCTGTCCATTCCGGATAGTTCGAAAAGTTGTAGGAACTAAGTAATTATTGTTCTGGATGCAGAACAAATCTGGTTTACATTAAACATCTTTCATCAAACCCTTGCCGTTTTCATAGATTGTAAGCACTCTTAAGCCTCCTTTGCTTTGTTACTTCTACGCCGCGTTGAGCGTTTTGCAGCTGATTAACGCGCAGGGAAGGGGAATCAATTTCGAGTTGAAGCTTATTGCACAATATGATAGAGTCGTTGTTACGGACGGAGAAATATTAGTTATATTAACAATTCGTTTTAAGTACTATAACTAACGTTAGTGTTAAAATGTCATCAAGGATTCAGCAATTTATTTCTGCATTGGAAAACCCGAGCTTGCTTCATCAACCGGCAGAAACAGTAGAAAGAATACTACGAGATATGCTCGGTGTAATTGGTAAGGAGATGATTTTAGGGAAGTATACATTGCACCCTGGTAATGAGACAGAAGGAATTCCAGCTCATGAAGTAATGCGAGTCCGGCCAAACAGCAGTCTTTCAGAGATCTTCACCACACGGGCAAGCCTATCGTTTAAACCACAGGAGTCTAATAAAACTTACCAGCGAGCAAGCACGCCTGATCAAACTATGTTTTATGGCTCATTATCAGACCACCGGACTGATGTTTTGCCAAATCGGATGACGTCGACGTTAGAGGGGCTTCCCTGGTTGAGAGATCCTTTAAGTGTAGGTAAGCAAAAAGTCACTTATACCAAATGGATTGTAAAAGAAGATTTGGCTCTTTTGCCTGTCATTTTCAATCCGCAATATGCGGGTAATCATCATGTGTCCGGAAAACTGGCGGAGACTATCGATTTCATTAAGAGAGCTAATCCCGAATTTGCCGCTGATATTTTATTATTCTATGAATTCGTTGCTTCGGAATTTGCGGAAATGCATAGCGACAGCGCCGATATAAACTATTTGGTCACAGCCATTTTTACTAAAATTATGCTCGGTCATAATCCAGGCACTTTCGATGGTATTCTTTATCCAAGTTGTCGGGTCGATGGAGATGGGACAAACATTGCCATACTGCCGGAGGCAACTGAGAAACTTGATTTGATTGTGGCTGGGGAATGCATGGTGTATAAAAACGGAAAGCACGTGATCGTAGACAACATGACGGTCTGCGATTCGGATTGGAAAACACCATTAACAGATTTCAAGTATCGCCCTGTGGATGATTCCGCAAAACGGGGCGAGGAGAAGATTTACGAGGAACTTGAGGTATTCAATTTGGACTTTGTGTAATCTAGTCCGTTCAATGCCAATGAGACAACAAGTGAACATTGGGCTACCACCACAATCACGCTATTGACGTCTTACTTCTAAAATCAATTGTTTCAAATCATGTTCGAGCATGTTTCCTTTGCCTTAACCCGGATATCTTCAAAAATCAAGGCCAAGACCATTAAGATGGCTAAAATTTGATTTTGACCTTGTCAGTTCCTTGTTCCAATGCTTGGCTCCTAACCCTTTATTCTATGAGTAGCCATTCGGGGCAAACTTCTATAAAGACCCCTTATGCAGTTTTTAAAACCGTTGCTGTCGTTGGTTCTAGTACAACTTATGGAAGCTGGAAATCAAGCACTTATAGTTAATTCACTAGGGGCTTTTTTCTTTTGTGCAACACACAGTAGTGGTGTAACTGGATGAAATCAAGTCTTAGATCAAACTGAAGTATTGATCTAAGATCATGAATGATGATAAATCCGTGATCTTGAAAGTGGTAACCATATTCGTATAATTAGAATCCTTTCCATTAAGTGCAAATTCTAGCAAATTTATTTTCGAAACCTTTGGTCAAGATGAGCTTTGAAAAATTCAGCAGATATATTGCAGTCTATTATTGAGAATGAAGCAAGGAAAATCAAAGAATCCTTCAAGGGGGATAATTACTTTGCCGTTCAGAATATTGTGAGGAGGCTTGATGTTTTTAGTAGTTTTTCGGGTGGAAAGAAAGTAACTCGTGAGGTAGGTGAACTGTTTAACTTTGGGTGGTCAAATGCTATTAGGCCTTTTTTTGCTGAATTGAATTTGCAGACATCCCATCCCTTTGTTGAGATTACGCAGCAGGATATAGCTTGGGCAGACTCTGCAATTTTATTCGCAGGGAAATTAGCATTTTGTAAACAGATAATTGAATACGAAAAAGCAGGATTTTTAGAGATTGTCAGTCCTACCACCTCGGAGTTTGGATTTCGGTACTTAAATCCAAGTGTCGGTATTGAATATTTCGAAAGGGCAAGCGCAGATTTTTTTCGTGAAAATATTGTAAAGAAAATAATAGAAGAAAAGAAAGCAAAAACCAAGTATGACGAAAAAAGCATTCACAAGCAGCTAAAATCAATCATTAGAAACCCCTATGGCAAATATATAAGCTATAATACAACTAATGATATTGATGAATATTATAATCAAAAAGGGCATTATCACATGCTTCTTTTACAGGGCTATGATAACTTTAATACGAAGGATACGTTTGGATCAATTGCATACTGGAAATATGTTGATTTGATAGAGCTGATAATTGGTGTTGCTCATATGCATAGAGATGCTTGCATTGAACTAGTTCGAAGGAATCGTAATGTAGATATGCATAACGTCCTATCTTATAACTGGTTTAAAGATAAAACTGTAAAGACATATTCTGATTATTTGGATGTTCCAGTGGAGGAGATTGAACAAATTATATCTTGTCTTACTTTATCAAGTCAGAACTATGAGTATTATATGGATTATCCGTCGGTTCCTCCTCCAATATATTTTCAGACATCAAATAATCAACTTATTCGTTCGGTAGCCGGTTGCATGGGTAATCCAATACGATTGTTAAATAGTGAGCTAAAAAGAAAGTTTACAAAAGATTATGACGAAGCAGTAAATAGAAGAGAGGATCGATTTCGTCGGGAATTATTTATGTTTTTTCCGGATCAAAGAATTGTGAAAATACCTCGCGAAATTAATATTTCTTTCGACGGAATTAAAACGGACATAGATGCTGTTGTTTACGACACTACAACCAGATCTCTTGGTTTGTTCCAATTGAAGTGGCAGGATCCCTTTGCACAGTCAATGCAAGAACGAAGAAGTAGAATCTCAAATCTTTTTCCAAAAGCTAATGAGTGGATAGATAAAATGAGAATTTGGACACAAAGTTTTGATGTAAAGACTATTTTGAATGCGTTACAAATAACCAAATATGCTCCCAATGCTAGGGCTGTTGATAACATATATGTTTTTGTCATTGCGCGAAATCACATTCACTTTACAGGAGTTAAGACAAATGAAACCGTAGCCTGGGGATCTTGGTATCAGATTATTGAATCGCAGGCAATGGTGAAAGCTAACTTTGATGATCCGATAAAGGAAATGTTTGTTAAACTGAAAATGTACAGCCCGGAATTAAGAATAGAAAGAGAAGAACTTCCGATTCGATTAAATGTTGATTTGAAGTTTGGTGAGTACCGAATTTTTAATTATGAGTAAAATATAGTAGTTGATTTTTCTGCTTTGCTGCAATAGCCTGAGGCAAATTTTATACTTGCCAATTAGCAATATTTGATTCGAAATGGAGCTATGATTTATTAGCATTATTTGGATTGTGACTATTTGTTATTCGCCTCAATTGTAGAAATTCAAAATCTGCCTGTTTGGAAGTGTAATTCAAACTCAGACTTGCAGATGGATAGTAAAATGTTAGCTTGAGGTACATGATCTTATGAAATATTGACTTTGAAACAATTGTTTCTCGCGCATGGACTAGATTAGAGAGAATGCAAGGGACTTTTAAGTTCATTAACTCAAAAGCTGTTTTTTTATAATCTCAATCCCTTCCTCCTTAGAAAGGGCTATCCCAAATTCTGCTACAGATAAAGAGTCTGTATAAACACCGTTGGGGTCGTTCCATTGTAACCAGTTTATTATTTCGTCTCTGCATGAGAGTGTCAGAAATTGATAAAGATCGGCTGGGCTTAGATCCATAATTTCATAGTAGTCGAGACCTAGTGAGAAGTATTGAGTTGTTTTCATAGTTAGAGAGTATTGAAATAAATATACTATAATTTAATATATTTTCATACTGTGTAATGATATTTTTTCATACGGTAATTTGATTACCTTTATATGGTTTTCAGATATTCGTCAATATGAACAGAATAAAGGAGATTTTAGAGACCCAAGGCAGGAAGCAAACATGGCTTGCGGGACAGATAGGAAAAAGTTATGTGGTTGTGACAAACTATTGTAACAATAAATCCCAGCCCAGCATAAATGTGTTAAGAGACATCGCTAACGTTTTAGACGTTGATGTCAGGGAGCTTTTGATATCTACCAAAATTTTTGAAAACAATGGCTGATGTCCACTCGAAAGACGTGAGAAGCTTTAATATGTCTAGGATCCGGAGCAAGGATACCAAGCCTGAAATAGTTGTTAGAAAACGTTTATTTTCAATGGGTTTTCGATATCGGATTCATGATAAATTATTTCCTGGTAAACCTGACATCATTCTTCCCCGATACAGAACTGTGATTTTCATAAACGGTTGTTTTTGGCATGGTCATCACGGATGCAAATATTTTATCATTCCAAAGACCAGGACAGAATGGTGGACTTCTAAAATTTCGTCAACTAGCATAAATGATTTAAAGGTAAGTGAGCAAATAAGGCTGAAAGGTTGGCAGGTTATCACAATTTGGGAGTGTGAGCTTAGAAAAAACCAATTGGAGATGACTATGGAACGGCTGGTTTCATCGATAAGGGCGAATGTTTAGAGATATTAGCCTTGATATTATATAAAATCTATATATTGTAATAATAATTCTATCTTGATAAATGCCTATTCCTATTATTGATTTATTTGCGGGGCCAGGAGGATTGGCAGAAGGGTTTAGTTCTCTGACTAATAATGTGGGAGATCGCATTTTTAAAATTAAGCTTTCGATTGAAAAGGATTCCGCAGCTCACGAAACATTGACTTTGCGCTCATTTGTTCGACAGTTCCCATTTAGACAATTACCTGAAGAGTATTATAGGTTTGTAGAAGGTGAGATTTCGTTATCTGAATTATACCGGTTATTTCCTGATCAATATCTCCATGCTGCTGATGAAGCCTGGCAGGCAACTTTAGGTGAGACATCTCCAGAGGAAGTCGACCAAAGGATATCAACAGCACTTAACAATGAGACTGACTGGGTGCTGATTGGCGGTCCTCCATGCCAGGCCTACTCAAACGCCGGACGCTCAAGGGTGGGCGGAATATCTGAGGAAGATCACCGGGTCTATCTTTATAAGGAGTATCTAAGAATAATTGCCAGACACCACCCTGCAGTTTTTGTAATGGAAAATGTAGAGGGGCTTTTATCAGCAAAATTAAATGATGAGAAGATTTTTGGATGGATTCTTAGAGACCTTAGCGATCCGTCTTCAGTTTTTGGAGAGCACAATTCTCCGGGATACCGCATTTACTCTCTTGTCAAGAATAAGGTTTCGAAAGATTCTGACTATCTGATAAGAGCGGAAGATTTCGGGATTCCTCAAAACAGGCACCGTGTAATACTTATAGGTATTCGAGATGATATTTTAAAGCGCCCCGGTATCCTATCCCGGTCTGAAAAGGTCGATCTGAAATCAGTTATTGGCTTGTTGCCTAAAATCAGGAGTGGTATCAGCAGATCATTCTCTCACAGTGAAATCATAATAAAGGGCAACGGCCTGCAAAGTAAAAAACGATACTATTCCCGATTTGAAAATTCCTTTGAAGCCTGGCGGGAACAAATTGCGGGTTTTAGTAAAGAGTTGCTTACAAAACTGGATTTAGCGGGTTTTTCGGAGCAACATCCGGAAACGATGGGCTCTGAATTTTTCAAAACAAGTAAGCCTCACATTGATAGGCGTCATAGCTTAGCTGAATGGTACACTGATCAAAATCTGACAGGTATAACTCATCACGTTTCTAGAAGTCATCTTCTTCAGGACTTAAAACGGTACCTTTTCGCAGCCTTATATACTGAAAAGAATAAAAGGTTCCCTAAACTCTATGACTATAAGGCATTTGATGAGGAGTTACTCCCTGATCATGGCAATGTGGAATCCGGAAAATTTACGGACAGGTTTCGCGTTCAATTGCCTAATTCGCCGGCAACTACCGTAACAAGCCATATCAGTAAAGATGGGCACTACTTCATACATTTTGATCCGATCCAGTGTAGAAGTCTGACAGTTAGAGAAGCGGCGAGAATTCAAACTTTCCCAGACAACTATATTTTTTGTGGAAACCGAACGGATCAGTATCATCAGGTTGGTAATGCAGTGCCGCCATATCTTGCATTTCAGATTGCCGATATAGTAAGCAAAGTTTTTAACGAGGAGGACGACGAAAAAAAAATAAGTATTTCGCCCAATACCAAGTGTTTGAAAATCAAAGGGAAACAGATAGAAATATTTTATTTTGATGGATAGAAAATACGAAGATGCTGTCCCGACGCCTGAATTTTTGATTAAGTCGATCGCAGAACAGGGCTATTCACTAGAGACATCAATCAGTGATCTGATAGACAATTCCATTTCTGCAAATGCAGACAAAATCGAAATTCTAATAGATCCTGATAGTTATCCTTTTACTCTGTTTCTTGTTGACAACGGAGGTGGGATGAGTGAAAGTGTCTTGAAAAGATGTATGCAATTTCCAAGCACATCTCCGGAGAATAGCAGGGAAAAGGCAGATTTGGGCAGATTTGGCTTGGGAATGAAAACTGCTTCTTTTGCTCAAACCCGCAGGTTTACTGTGATATCTAAGGAAAAGGGGGCTGATGAGTATTCTGCACGGACGTGGGATGTAGATTATCTCAAAAAAAAAGGCAGCTGGCGGATCTTAGTAAATACTCGGGAAGAGATATTGGAATACCTTGATAAATACCGTGCCTTAAGTGCCGGGTATTTCAATAAGTTCGACGATTTCGAGCCAAATACAATTGTTGTGTGGCAAAAATTGTACAAGTTTGAAGACTATCTTGATGGTAAAGACAGGACGGATTCGCTGAAAAAGCAGATAACAGAAATTACAACAGAGTATCTTGCTCTGGTTTTCCACAGGTTCATGGAAAGGAAAATATGTCCGTTAAAGATTCGGGTAAACAACAAGTTTATTGAACCCTTTAACCCATTCCCTATCAGTCAAACGGATTTAAGGCTTATCGAGTCAAAACAGAAAAATTTTAAATCTGATATAATAAGCCTTGAAGGATACGTGCTTCCGGTAAGAAGTATCCAAGAGAGCAAAGAGATTCACAATATCTGGACAACAAAAAGCAGGGGACTGATGGACATGGAAGGTCTGTACATTTACAGATCGGACCGGATAATTTTATTTGGAGGCTGGAATGGAATAATCCGAAAGTCTCCAAGGCTACAGCTTGCACGTTTAAAGGTAGAAGTTGGAAATAAAATTGATGATTTACTCCATTTAAATGTGGCAAAGTCTCAAATATCAATTCCGTACGATTTGAGAATGGGGTTCCTTAAATACATTGCTGAACTAAAGGAGCAGGCTGAAAAGGAATATTACAACCGGGGAATAAGGAAGATTTCTTCTGCCAAATCGGATAGTGTACCGCACTTGTTTGAACGTTATGCAACAAACAGGGGCACACAGATTGAAATAAATAATGAATTCCCTTTGGTCCAGCATATCAGAAATTCAATGGATCATGAACAACAAAAGATGTTTGGACTACTATTGAAAATGGTAAGTAGTCTGGTAAATAAGCTTGGAAGAGTTAATGAAGATGATAATAGATTGAATAACAGCCCTGAGTCGGCAGATGAATCAGATTTATATAATACGATTCAGAAGCTACTTAGCAGCGGAACCAGTAAGGAAGTTATCAGACAGGCAATTCTTCCGGCCCTTGGATACAGACTTGACAATATACCCCCTCATATAAATCAGTTACTAAATTTAAAAAATGACTAACGCTGAATGTATCGAATTTATCAAATCATTTATCAAACAGAAGGCGATTGAGAGCGGACGCGTCAACGAGCAATTCTTTGATAAGACAAGGCATGAATTAATATCGGTCAAAAATATTTTTCCTGGATTATCATCTTTTGATGAAGCGACGTTTGCTCATCTCTATGACGTTTCTGTTAAAGAATATCAGTCCATATTTCCGATTGAAATTGATCCATCGATTTCTCTGGTCAAGAAAGGTTTTGTGACATGGTTAACGGAAAAAAGGAAAGAGGAGCTTGCAACTGATTATATTGACAGATACTTAAGATTTCTTTCCTTAAAAAAGGGTCGTTCAGAGAAAGTTGTAAACGAACTTGCGTTATCAAGTGAAAAAATTCTGGCTAAGTTAGGCGACCCAAAGTCTAATAATCCCTTTTATACCAAAGGATTAGTTGTGGGAAGCGTTCAATCTGGTAAAACAGGGAACTTCAATGCAGTCATAAACCGCTCGATTGATGCAGGTTATAGTCTGATCGTTATATTATCGGGCATAATGGAGGATTTGCGTAGCCAAACCCAGTTGAGGATTAATGAAGAAGTCATAGGTGAGGGGACCGATATTTCCAAAGGTAATATCGGTGATATTGGTGTTGCCCAGATACGGAAGTTTGGCGAGCGTGGAGATCAGGGTGTTGCGCAGGTGTTTTCTATCACGTCGTATAAATCGGATTTCAAAAGAACAGTTAAGGATATTGATTTCTCATTAAATAAAAAGAATATTCTTGTATGTAAGAAAAATACCGGGGTACTCAAGAATTTACTGATATGGCTTAGTGATAGTTTGAATGAGAAAGAAAAACATGACATACCATTACTAATAGTTGATGATGAGGCAGATAATGCATCATTAAATAATTTAGGTAAAAAAGGTGCAGAATACGCCAGTGCGATCAATGGGCAAATCAGAGCTTTACTGGAAATGTTTACAAAGAAGTCTTATCTCGGCTATACCGCTACGCCTTTTGCGAATGTATTGCAGGACAGGCATAAGGCCAGTGATACAAAACTGACAATAGCGTATAAAGTAAATGGTGTTAGCTCTAAAAGGGACTTTGATATGGTTCCAACTATTTTTCCTGAAAATTTCATTGAGCTTCTTAACCCGCCAAGTAACTACATTGGCGCCAAACAGATTTTTGAGACTGTTTTAGACGAATCGGTTAAAATTCCAATGGTTGAAGTGGTGAGAGATACCAATTTTTCTTTCCCAGCCAGGGTTTTAAGAGAAGACGGTACAGAAAGAGCCGCAAATAGAAATGACAGTTATCCAAGCAGTCTGCCACCTTCGCTTGAGGAGGCAACTCACTGCTTTTTGTTGGGAATTGCCCTGCGGCTTAGCCGAACTGCTGATATGGCTGACTCAGGGCTTTTAAACCCACACCACACGATGCTCGTTCATATTTCTCGCTTCATACCGTGGCAGAATAAAACTAAGATATTAATTGAAGAGTTGGTGAAAAAGTTGGAAGAGGATATAAATAATGACCTTCCTAATAATCGCAGACTAATTTATGGAACCCTGGAAAAAACCTGGAATAAGTATTTCGCGGCCATCGTCCATAATATCAGAACATATCTTCCCGAGGGTTATTCAGATGAATTCCTGGTGCCAAAGAAGTTTGAGGATATAAAAAGTTATCTTATTGAAGCTGCAAAAGGGATTGAAGTCAAGGCGATTAACAGTGAAACCGGAGATAAGCTGCAGTATATTAAGGATAGTTCAGGAAATGGAAAAAAGTACATTGCTGTTGGAGGTAACCGGTTATCCCGTGGCTTTACCCTCGAGGGCTTGACAATTAACTATTTTATTAGAAATACAAATTATTCTGACACCTTGCTCCAGATGGGAAGATGGTTTGGTTACAGACCAGGATATTTGGATTGCTGTAAGGTCTTTACCACGCCGGACGCAGTTCAGAAATTTGACTCGACAACCAGGGCGATTGAAGAATTAGAGGCAGAATTTGGAAAAATGAACAGGGATCATCTGAGCCCTACGGAGTTTGTTCTCAGAGTAAGAAAACATCCGGGTACTTTGAAAATCACCCGTCCCGCGATTCTAAAAGACACCAAGGTAGTTAACTGGTCATATCAGGACCAGCTTGTACAAACGACACGTTTTAAGATCAATGATGCGAAACGACTGGATAAATCCTGGGAAGGTTTTAGAGATTTTATTGTAAGTGGTAATCCAACTCTGACAGAAGACCAAAACTTTATTCGGGTTGATCTGGACGTTGATCAGGTAATTGAATTTTTACGTTTGCCAAATACGTTCGAAGACTTTGAGATGCAATCGATAATTCGGTTTATTGAGTTGTGTGCCGCCAAGGGTAAATTAAAGAAGTGGACGGTTGTTATCAAGTTGAAAGGTCGGGGAGAGTTGTTGGAAAGGAGTGATACCGGCTTTCCAGCTGATATTGTCATGTCCCTTAGATCCGGTCCGGGAAAGGTGAAAAAAGAGAGTGAAAATTCATCCTACTTGAAAGGTCTTTTCTTAACCGACGGTATTTTCTCGTCCTCGGGTAAATCAGCAAACATTGTTGCGGCAGGTTCAGACTTTAATATTTTGTTATCCAGGGAACAAATTAAGGCGGCTGAAGCAAAGTTCCGCACTGAGACGAAAGAGAAGTTTAGAGAAAAAAATTCCGATAAAGATCCTGATAAAGTTACCGTTCCGGAAAGAGTGTACCGCGAAGAAATGTCAGATGAAACAGCTCTGATCGTAGTGTATCTGATAGACTTAAAAAGCGTATTTCTGCAAGGTGATCCAGAGCCAGACGTAGATTTTGGAAAAATGATCCTGGATTACGGTATTGATACGACTGTTCCATTAATCGGATATGCGATTGGTTTTCCTAAAATCAGTCCTGATCCGGGCGGTGAATATGTGCATGGAGATTATGAGATGGATGAAGAAGGCAGCGACGAGTGGGATGAATCTTTGGAAAGCACTGACGAATAGCATCCTATGGAAATACAGGATATAAGAGGAAAATGGCTTTTAGTGAGCCCTCGGAGCGGCAATGCATATGCATCTGTACGCATCGACAGTACATCCTTACCAGATATTTTCCTTGGCATGGATAGTGAGAGTAAAAGGTGTCTTATCTTAAAGTTGCCCAAGGGGTATCCTGCTGATTTTCAGTCGTCTGTGAAGCAAAACTTATCGTTAAGTCTTTACACTGAAACTGGATGGGTTGTTTTAACGCTGCTTGACGATGATTTTTATGACCTGTTTGACGATTTGATTTTCTCGATATATATCAAAATCCATTCAATGTCATCTGCTGGGTTATATGTAACCGAATTACTCAAAACGTACTACAAATGGAGTGAGTTTTTTAGGGATACGCATAACCAAAGCTTAGCAGACGAGACAATCAGGGGGCTATTTGGTGAGTTGATTGTTCTCAATGAAATGTTACTAGAATCCGCATCTACTGATATTAATGATGTTCTTAATTCCTGGAAAGGGCCCTATGATACTAACCATGACTTTGTTAACGAAACCTGTGACAAAGAGGTTAAAACAAGACTTGAATCTATTTTGAATATCAGAATAGCAAGCGAGCATCAACTTCAGGCAGATGTCGGCAAGAACCTTGAATTGATTATTGTAACTCTTGTATCAGATACGATTAATGGGGTTTCTTTACTCGATCTGGTCATAACAATCAGAGACGTTGTAATTTCAAAACTAGGTGACTACACGATTGTCTTAAATGGCCTTTCGCAAAAGGGGTTGAATGTCAATTCTTTGCAAGCCTATAACAATTTGAGGTTTATACCTGTCAAAATTACTGGCTATGACTGTTGTCAAAATGAATTCCCCAAAATAGTAAGAAGTAATATCGCCGCGGCGGTAAGTTCTGTGTCATATAAATTAAATGTAGAAGAGCTTAAACCCTTTATCTTATCAGAAAGACTTTTTAATGGAAATAAATGAATACCTGAAATACAGAGAGGATTTACTTGTTGATACACAAGATGAAGATGGCTTTGTCAGCGAATCAAGGTTTTTAGACCTAGTATTGCCCTCTCTTAGTGATGCCAAACTTATTGATTCAGAAGATTATACAGATTGTTATCTGTATTTGAAGCAGGATAATATAAAAATTAACGGATATAAGATTAATGAGTCAGAAGAACGACTTCAGATTTTCATAGTAAATGAAGAATCTATTGATCTCGGTAATAAAAATGAAGATATACTTGTATCGCAAAAGAGTTCTTACGATGCTATTTTCGGGAAGGTGTTAAAGTTTGTCCGGAAAGCTATTAAACGGCAATTGGATAATGAAATCCAGGATGCCCACCCAATAAAGCCACTAATCAATTTTATTGCGTCGCCAACTTTAGGGTTGGCGCAAATTGATGTTATTGAACTGTTTCTTGTTTCAGCTACCGCGACTGTTGAAAAGAGAGGTGAGGAGCCCACACCTAAAATGTTAGATTTCGAAGACGAGGAAATACCTGTGGTCTTCTATGACCGGGAAAAAAATAGTAGCAAGAAAAACATTCACGTTTTCAAAAGGTTAATTGATTTAAATTTTCTTTACAACGTACTTATATCTCAGGGGAACAGGGAAGTACTTGAGGTTGATTTTGAAAGACTTTTTCATAAGGGTATTCATACAATCAAGGCAGCTGATGAAGAGAACTTTGAGTCTTACCTGTGTGTATTACCAGCCAGTGTCCTGGCTGAACTGTACAAGCGTTACAGCACCCGGATGCTGGAAAAAAATGTAAGGTCATTTCTTCAGTTTAAAGGTGTAAATCAGGGAATCAGGGATACTATTCGCAGAAATCCAGAACATTTCATTGCATATAATAACGGCTTAACCATTACTGCGATTGGCGCGGAGATTGAGGAACTTCACGAACGGACGGTTATCAAATCTCTTAAAGACTTTCAGATTGTTAATGGCGGGCAGACAACGGCTACTATATACTTTTCTCAGAAGGATGGTCTGGACATTAGTAAGGTGAAGGTCATGGCCAAAATCAATGTTGCTAAAAATGCAAATGAGGAGGATCTGAACGAACTAATCAGTAATATCAGTAGATACTCAAATGCTCAGTCAAAAGTCAGCAATGCTGATTTAAGGTCCCGCAATCAGCAGTTGATCAGATTAAAATCTATTTCGGAATCGACGCTGACGCCTTCGGGCAAGAAGTGGTTCTTTGAACGATTTAAAGGTGAGTTCAACACATTACTCAGAAAGGATCCAAAGGGGAAAACGAAAATCAATAATTTGTACCCAAAGGAACGCCGGTTTACGAAGGAAGAACTAGCGAAATATTATATGTCCTGGGGACAAAGCCCTTACCTGGTAAAAAAGGGAGGAGACAAAATTTTCAGGACTTTTATCGAGGAGCTTTCACCGGAAAAAGCAAAGGAGCCAAATGTTAACAGGGATTTTTATGAACATGTCATAGCACGCCTTATTCTGTTTAAGGAGCTTGAGAAAATCTATGGGGCTGGGAAGAATTCAATGGGGCAACTAAGATCAGCCGTTGTTCCCTACGCAATTTCCGTTCTGTATATAGCTACAACCGGGTCTAAATCAGTGAACGATTTCGACTTGTTTAAAATTTGGCAGGCTGAGAAGCTCGACGATAAGCTGAAATTGTTGATGACTGCGCTGATGCAGCTTGTCAATGAGCTAATCAAAAAATATTCTCTGAGCGAAGATTATGGCGAATATTCGAAAAGAAAGGAGTTGTGGGACAGCATTGCATTATCTCAGGAGATCAAGGAGTTTACAACTTCGTCACAATTTCTTGAGATTACAAAGGCCTATTCAATCTCACAGGAAGAACTTAAAAAGCGCCTTTCAAAGAATGGGAAGGCCAAAGAGATAGATTTTGGCAATTTGTATGATAACGTCAAAATTTTTTCCAGGGGAGCGGATTACTATAAGAAGCTCCTGATGCTACTGTTTGACCGGTTGTCAGCATCACAAAAAAATAAGGTTGACCGGTTGATCTATTGCATTAACCAAAAGACTGATATTGACGAGGAACATTGTGATTTTGAGAAAGAGCTGATTCATAGAATCCGGGTTGAAAATCCTGACCTTTTCGACAGTATTCAGTTTACGGAAAATGAGGTTTATTTGAAATCTGCGGATAGTGTTGTGAAATTATACAATTCATGCATTGAGAATGGGTTAAACATAACATCTGAATTTGAGAAACGCAGAGAAATCTCAAAGGCGAGAGGTTTAACAAGGTATTCTGTATTTGACGATATATCTAAGGGTCTATCGCAGGGAAGACCTCCCTCTATTAGACAAATTTCTAGTGTGGGTAGTTAGTATATTTACTGTGATGATCTTAAGATGTACTAGCGATTTAAAATAGTTAAAGGGTCGAAGCTAATTTTACCATTCAATACAGCAACATGAACATTAGTATTGAGATACTTGCACATAAAAATATCGAAAGTCGGAACTGGTATTTGTGTAAGGGGAACCTTATGGATTATCTTTCTAACCTTAAAAGTGACTTTTATGAATTTGCGATTCAGAGACGAATAGTTAAGAACCAATATCTTGATTCCCTGTATAGCACTATAAAGTCTGGCGACCCTATTCCTGTGCTGACTCTAACCTATTCTGATAAGGAGCTGTCAGACCATTTAGGCATTACGGAAATGGATATGTCACGCATTGAGATTCTTGATGGTTTACAGAGAACGTTCCGACTTTGGGCTTATAAAGTGTTGGCTGAAGAATATTCGGGAGAAAAGGATAAGGAGGTTATCACATTTGCTAAGAAATTGAAGGAAATGAATTCTTTACTTTTCGAATCGGGTGTGATAAACACGTCTTTGATAAAAAAAATGATCTCGGATGATGAGATAACCCGAATCAAACAGGCATTTATTTCTTTTGATATTTACTTTATTGTATGGGCGGGCCTTACTGAAAAGGAGCTGGTTCGTAAGATGTTAGTGTTGAATGCAGGACAGAAAGCGGTTTCGACCACTCATCAGTTTGAACTACTTTTTTTGCATTTTTTTAACGACATTAAAAAGCATAACCGTGAAATCGAGCTTTTTCGGGAGAAGGATGACAAAGCAGTTGACATTAAAAATGGTAGACGGGCGACTGGGCAGTTTATGTTTTCACCTTTCATAGTTGGATTACAATCTTTTGTCGAACAAAGACCTTTGCGAGTCTCAACGGAAGATCCAGTAATAGGAATTGAGACAGAAAGTGAAAATGATCAATTTTTATACAATCTGGTTTTTAACATTGACTATCTGACCGTTTTCATTAATCTGCTGGTGGACTTGGATAAGACAGTATTTTCGACAGAGGGGCCTCTTGGGTTGGAATGGTTTGTCAAGGAGACAACATTGTCAGGAATATTGGCTGCAATCGGTAGTAAAATAAATTTCAAGGATATATCTAATCAAAAGGATCTTATTAGTGCGACAGAGAAAGTCTTTTTGAATCTGAAAGAAATTATTGAGGAAAAAGGTTTTAAAATAGGAACCTTCCGCACAGAGTTTTCTAATATTTCTAGCATGACAGTAAATTTTGGAACATTCATCAGAAAGGCCATTATGGAGTATACCACTTCTCTTATGGATTCGGGAGACCCGGATTGGCATGAGCTATTCATTAAAACCCAGAAAGAGAAATGACAGGCGAGGTAATGTTAACAGAATTGATGATCTCGCTAGGAGCTTATTTGGGTATTGTAGACGAGGATTTTGAAGATAGGCTTATTATTGACGAAGATCTTGATGGTGCCATTGCACTATTGCGAGGGCACGGCCTTTTACCAGTATTTGATGATTTCCTGAGATTTTTGTCAACACTTATAGCTAACAATCCGGATGACTTTCTTAACGGCACTTATGCTACAGTAGGCACCGTTCATCTTATCGATTTTAATGCAGCTGACCTAAATAAAAAAAACAGAGCTTTTTCCTACTCTGATCAAGAATTTTCGTTTTTTTCAATGAAGATACTTATAGATGGTGTAACGCTCGTGGATTTTTCAGATGTCAAATATGCTTTACTTTGGAAGCAAATGCAGACTTATTTTGAAAGGTCACAGAATTTCGGCGGCAATACAATAAATATATTTTTTGATTGCCTGAGGAACAATGATGTTTCAAAAGGATTTGTTGTAAAATATATAGGAGATGACTTTGAGGAAGAAAGGCATTACTCTTATATCTATCTGAGTTTTCTTAATAGTTCGAGGTCTGTTACCTTGCCAGCTCTACTCAACTATTCGAACAATGTCTTAAATCCTGTTCTTAATTATACCCAGAATATAGAGTACGAGCAATATTTTGATATTTATGACGTGATCAATGAGCTTAATCAGGCTCCTGATTTGCTGACGAGGTTTTTGAAGTTATATCATGTTTTAGAGTATTTAATGTATCGGGTGTATCTTGTTGATTTGGTCGGAAGGGTTGGTCGTAACAAATTCTTTGTACGAGAATTTATTACCAGCTCGGAGTCGATGAAGAAGGGTGAGAAAGAAACCTTCATTAAAAACTTTGTGAAAATTTTTGGGGGAGACGCTGGTGATATAAATAATGCAATTTCCGGCGATGTAAATCCCCTTATTGTCACCTTTCTGAACGACCATGGCTTGGTTTCTGCATTTGCAGCAGGAGATATAAATAGGATTGCTCAGCTAATATATAGTGTTAGATGTTCAATAGTACATAACAAAGAAAGTGAGTATCATCTCACTATTTCTTTTTACGATGACTTCCTTCCTATCATCCCATTAGTTCGCAGCCTGATTAGAATTATTGAGAAGCTTATGATTGAGAAAATTAAAACTAATCATGGTAACATCAAATATCCACAAAGAGGAATTCAACTTTACTGAGCGCCAGATTTCTATAATATTATGCGTTTAAGAAATGGATGCAGTTGAGCTTTTCATATTGTAGGCTTTACAGTTGACGATTGATGGAGAAGATATTAAGGAGTTAGCTAATTGAATAAAGTACTTTTTAGAAGTGGGTGAAACGTATTATTAATAATGGAAAGCTTGCTTAGGCCTGGCAGTCATTTCCGTAAAACTAGATGCATCAACTCTGGATCATTCAATAACCTTTCCATCTCGGACTGAACAATGTCCTGCACATCCTGTCTGATCTGTTCATAATTTCGTTGAACGATTGTATTGTCGAGTTGACGAATGACGGGAATATCCCGATAACAACCCTCTTCCTTTTTCAAAGCATCATGATCATTCAAAATCTCACACTGAAAAGCTTTCAGCTCAATTTTCTCATCAGGATTATCGGCAACCATTCCGACGAATTCACCGGAGCTAAGAGACGAAATCTTGGAAGGTGGTATGGCGGAATCCAGCTGTTTGGAGCGGCTGATAGAAGTATCCGTTCTATTAATTGAAAAGCTAGTGCTGTATAGTCCTGGAATAGCTTTACACAGAAGCAAAAACGGATGAAAGCAAAAAGGAAGGAAGTCACGATCAAAAATCGAAAACCTTGGGAACGACTTACTGAGGTGGAAAAGAAGCG
>MKSR01000018.1 GCA_001898145.1 Dyadobacter sp. 50-39 | reverse complement strand
CTGGTGTTCACCTCTTCCCATCCCGAACAGAGAAGTTAAGCCCGGATCCGCCGATGATACTTGGTTCAAACCTGGTAAAGTAGGTAGCCGCCACAATTATTAAAGCAACAAAGCCTCGCAGAGATGCGAGGCTTTGTTTGTGTTTACGGTGAATTTTACTGGGTCGCGGTAGACTTTCTCTCTTCGCAGTCTAGCCGTAACAATTTATAATACACAAAGCCCGCCCAGAATGGATGGGCTTTGTGCGTTTAAGAGAAATTTGGGATCAGTCCGAAAAGTTGGGGGGCGTTGGAAAAAGTAGTTGTTTTGCAATGAATCAATATTGAACGCATTGCAAGAGTCCTATTTAGCCCTGGTCCGCTTCCTGTTACCCGACGGTATCCTCGGCTGGGCGCCCCCGATTACTTCGAACTTTTTGAAACCGTTGAAGGCCTTACTGATCTGCACATCTATCTGGAAGAAAAGAATCTCCATCCGAATACAAAGATCAAAAGTTAGAGTCCAAAGGCTTTCTGCCTGAGATATACATTCAGGACTTCCCTATTCGCAATCAGAAGGTTACGCTCTGCATCAAGCGCCGCAGGTGGGAAGTCAAAGACACTGGCGAGATCATTAGCAGGGACTGGAATCTAGTGCGACAGGGGACTCGGATGACCAAAGAGTTCGCTGACTTTTTAAAAACAATGTATTGATAATAACCCTGTTAGTTGTTCCCAGTTAGGCAAATACTTCCAACTTGACGGCAAGCAACTTCAACAGCAGTATAAAGAGCATATAAGCGACTACAAAGATTGGGATCAACGAGAGCACGCTGCTGAGTGGCTGTTGTATCCCGAAAACTCCGGTCCATGTTTAAGCATTGATGAAACTTCACTATCTAATGGCGAGCTCTATACAATTGTGACCAACAAAGCAGCCAAGGGTCGTAAAGGCTCACTGATAACAATGGTGAAAGGCACACAAACCAGCTCGGTCATTGAGGTTTTAAAAAAGATTCCCAAGCGTATTCGCGGTAAGGTTCGAGAAGTTACGCTGGATATGGCCGCTAGCATGGGACTTATCGTAAGCCGGTGTTTTCCAAAGGCATCGAAGGTTATCGACCGCTTCTACGTCCAAAAACTGGCTTTTGATGCCGTCCAAGAAATCAGGATTCAACATCGTTGGCGAGCTTTGGATCAAGAAAATGAGACTATTGAAATTGCCAGACGATCCAGTTCAGTTTACCAACCTGAGATTCTTGCTATTGGTGATACGCTTAAACAACTGCTGGTCAGAAGCAGGTACTTGCTCTTCAAGCATCATGATAAATGGACTACTTCTCAAATTCATCGTTCCAGGCTGCTTTTCGAGCGATACCCGCTTATCGAGCAGGTTTACAAGCTTGCGACAGGGTTAGGGACCGTTTTTCGGGTTTGTAAATCAAAAGAACAGGCGTTTAAAAGGCTTGCGCTGTGGTACAACGCAGTGGAAGATTGCGGCCTGGATTCCTTCAAAACAGTCGCCAGGTCTATTCAAACGCATTATCTGGACATCCTCAACTTCTTCAATAATAGAAGCACCAATGCTTCGGCTGAGTCATTCAATGCAAAAATAAAGGCTTTTAGGTCGTCATCCAGAGGTGTGAGGGATATTCCGTTCTTACTATTCAGGCTCTCTAAACTTTATGCTTAACTTCCCCCCCTAAGAATTCTGCTTGATCCGAAATTTGGTGTTACCGCAGATTGTAAGACATTCGCGGTCTTTGGCAACGTAACCTTACATACTTTCGCTCAGCGTAAGTCCCACAATTTGGCTTATTCGAATCTTCCCTTCTGAACGATTTTTTATCCCTGCCGACCTTGGACCTATTTCGATCGGGAAAATGGCCCACAAGTGGAAAAATGATCGCCTAGCACCGATGTCAACAAAAAAGCCGATCTATTGATCGGCTCGGGAAAATAGAAGTTGAGATCTTAATGAGCTACGGAGAAAGTTTTGAATTGACGCGTCAAGAATTCGATAGATGCTGAAACGATACCGGCTGTATCAATGCCACATTCCTTGTAAAGTTCAGACGGCTCGCCGTGCTCAATAATTGAATCCGGTATTCCGAGGCGTTTTACCTGACTGCTGTAACCGTTGTCGATCATGAATTCCAGCACCGCGCTGCCAAATCCGCCCTGTAAGCAGCCATCTTCCAATGTGATGACTCTATCATAAGACGAGAAGATTTCGTGCAACAGAGCCTCATCTAATGGCTTGGCAAAGCGCATATCGAAAAGGCCGGCATGAATACCGCTATTTTCCAGCTGGTCGCAAGCTTGCAGTGCAAAATTACCCAGCGGACCAAAAGAAAGAATGGCCAGGTCTGACCCGCCTCTTACTTTTCTTCCTTTACCAATGGTTATTTCTTCAAACGGCGTTTTCCAGTCTGGCATCACACCATTGCCCCGCGGGTAGCGGATCGTAAATGCATTCTTACCCGATTGGAAGGATCCCAGCTGGGCTGTATACATCATATTCCGGAGTTCCTGCTCGTTCATTGGTGAAGCAACCACCATGTTTGGAATACAACGCATAAAAGCAATGTCGTAAACACCATGGTGTGTAGGGCCATCCGCTCCTACCAGCCCTGCTCTGTCAAGGCAGAAAATAACCGGCAGCTCTTGGATGCAGACATCATGCACCACCTGATCGTAGGCGCGTTGCATGAACGTGGAGTAGATATTGCAATAAACAACATCACCACGCGTCGCCATACCCGCCGAGAAAGTGACGGCGTGTTGCTCGGCAATGCCGACATCGAACGCTCTCTCCGGAATCGCTTCCATCATGATGTTCAAAGATGATCCGGAAGGCATTGCCGGCGTAATACCGACAATCTTGGGATTTTGCTTAGCGAGTTCCACAATGGTATGGCCGAATACATCCTGGTATTTGGGTGCCTGAGGCGTATTGTAGACTTTCTTTTGGATCTCCCCGGTAATCTTGTCGAACACGCCGGGAGCGTGCCATTTAGTCTGGTCTTTTTCCGCCGGGCCATAACCTTTACCCTTTACAGTAAGGCAATGCAGGAGTTTCGGACCAGGAATATTTTTGAGGTCTTTCAGCACTTCGGTAAGGTGGCTGATATCGTTGCCATCAATCGGACCGAAGTAGCGTAGCCCAAGTGATTCGAACAGGTTACTCTGCCGCAAGATGGCCGTTTTCATGGCCGTCTCGACTTTCGAGACAATTTCCTGTGCACTTTTACCGAAGTTGCTCATCTTACCGAGCAGATTCCAGACCTCGTCCTTGAACTTGTTGTAGGTCTGGGAAGTGGTAATGTCCGTCAGGTATTCTTTCAGCGCACCGACATTCGGATCGATGGCCATGCAGTTATCATTGAGGATGATCAGCAGGTTGGAGTCCGTAGCGCCGGCGTGGTTCATGCCTTCGAAGGCAAGACCGGCAGTCATGGCACCGTCACCAATAATGGCGATGTGCTGCCGCTCAAAGTTCTTTTCCAATGCGGATGCCACCGCCATGCCCAGCGCAGAAGAAATGGATGTAGACGAATGTCCTACCCCAAATGCATCATAAATGCTTTCCTTTCTTTTCGGGAAACCGGAGAGGCCGCCATAAACGCGATTGGAATGGAAATTATCGCGGCGACCTGTGAGAATCTTATGCCCGTACGCCTGGTGACCCACATCCCAAACGAGCTGATCGTCGGGTGTATTGAACACATAATGCAATGCGACGCTCAGCTCGACCACACCAAGGCTTGCGCCGAAGTGTCCGCCATAGACCGACACATTGTCTATAATAAATTGCCTTAACTCGTTGCAAACCTGCGGAAGCTGAGAACTGTCCAGTTTTCGGAGATCTTCGGGAGAATTAATTGTTGCTAATAATTTTCCTGGCGTTATAAGCATACCGTAGGGCTATTGAATCAAATTTACTGGCTGTGCGCTTTATTAAATAGTCACAAAATTAAGCAAATACGCATAAAGTCTGCCTATTATTTTTGCTGGCTCGCCTTGAACAACTTTTGCTTCTCTTCACGTGTAAGGCTTTCATAGCCCGATTTGGAGATCTTGTCCAGGATCGTATCTATTTCCATCTGATCGGGCATCTCGATGGTGCCTGACGATGAAGACGAGTACACACTGGTACTACGGTACACCTGCCGTTCGCGGTAGGTCACTTGCATAGAGGGACGTTTCCGGAAAATGCGCGACCAAACCGACAGCAACCCGTAGATCGGCTTACCCAAATCTGTCCCGTTTTGCAGCAGTTTGATGAATATATAACCCGTCAATGCACCGCCCAAATGCGCCAGGTTACCGCCTGCATTGGGGCCCACTGTCTGCGCAAGTGACAGAATGATGTAAAACAACGCAATGAACTTAATGCGAACAGGACCTAAAAAGATCAGGTTAAACGTATAGTTGGGCAGCAATGTAGATGCTCCTACCGCGACCGAAAACGCTGCTGCCGAAGCACCCAGCATTCGGGATCCTTCGATATGTGCCTGAAAATAAGGCAGCAAATTATACAGAACAATATAGATCAGCCCGCCTGCGACCCCGCCCAGCATGTACAGCGCCACAACCCTTTTGGCGCCGAGATACTCATCCACCAGCTTTCCAAACCAGTATAGAAAGAGCATATTGAAGAGAATGTGAAAGATATCGTCGTGGGTGAAGAAGTACGTGATGAGCGTCCAGGGCTTGTATATGAATTCGTCCGTCGCTGCCGGAAGCTGCAACATATTAATAACCAATGCATATACGTTCGAAGACTGGGATAGGGTAAGTACAATCTTCATAAGCAGCAGGATCAGAAAAACTGCCGTGTTTATCAATATAATCTTTACCAGCGCATTCTCGGATTTCGCGAATTCCCGTTTAACGTCGTCAACAATATTGCTCATCTTCTCCTCTTAATAGAAATTTGATTTCTGCGTACCCCAGTAACGCAACAATATATATGCAAATAGCATTCCTCCAATATGCGCGAAGTGGGCAACATTATCAGATTGAGCATTTTGTATTCCTGAATACAACTCAAAAAGCCCGTAAAAAGCAACGAAATATTTTGCCTTTATAGGGAACGGTACAAACAGGAGGAAAAGCTCCGTGTTTGGAAATAACAAACCAAACGCCATCAGGATGCCGAAAATTGCCCCCGAAGCGCCGACCATCGGTATGCTGAGAGACCAGGCATAATAACCTTGTACCAGCTTTATACTCTGTTGAATATACACGGAATTGGTTGGATTTCCTTCGAAAGAATTCAAAAAATCGAGGTTCGGTTCGTAAAGGGGTTCGGCGTGCTTGCTCAGGAAGTCGGCCAGTCCGTCGGGTGTAGGATTCTGGGTAAATAACTCAACAGCATTTGCGACCTGCCAATTCTCATAAAAGCCTATCCCCGAGAATAAAAGCCCTGCGCCGATCCCTGTTACGAAATAGAAAATCAGGAAACGTTTCGGGCCCCAAATCCTTTCCAGCAGCGGACCGAACATGATCAAACCAAACATATTGCTGAACAAGTGGCCGATGCCGCCGTGCAGGAACATGTAGGAGACAAATTGGAAAATATGGAAATCCGGCGACATCACCGGCATGAGCGCAAACTCACTTTTAAGGCTAACAAAAGAAGAATCTATAAAATAGAATAGAACATTCAGTATTAATAAATTCCTTACCGTGGGGGTTATGGATAACATATTTGATTCAAATTCAAAGATTTACCTTCATTAACTTTACAAATCCGGTTTTTGTTTCTCAACCCCGGAATATGTTGGCCAGCTTGTCCATCGTCAGCAAAACGATGATCGGCTCACCGCCCGGCGTCCGGTTGGGGTCGGAAGATGAGAATAGCTGGTTGAGCAATGTGTGTATTTCAACGTACGAAAGCTTGACCGCGTACCGCACTGAAAAACGCTTTGCGAGTGATCTTGACAAACTTTCAGGCTTGTTCAGTTTAAGGTCGGAATAACTCTGTTTAAGTTGCTCGATCAGCTCCTCGAACAGATCCTGTTCACTTTCCTCCGGCAAATCGGCCGGGATGCCGCGTATGATCAGTTCGTTAGCACCAAATTCGTCAAACTCGAACCCGAGGCTTCGGATCTCTTTTTTCGTCTCGTGCACAAGCTGCATGTCCGAATGCGTAAGCCGTATGGTTTTGGGAAAAAGCAACTGCTGGCACGCTCCGTTCCTGTTAATGAGCATTTTGCGGTACCGCTCGTAAAGAATGCGCTCGTAGGCCGCTTTCTGGTCGATGAGCATAATGCCGTCCTTTACCTGAGACAAAATGTACCGGTTATGGAGCTGGAAAAGCAGTGCATCGGCTTCGGGTGCCGCAATAACCTCCGAAGCCATCCGGTTCACCTTGCTGGCTATCGTTTTGGCCTGCTCCTGATAAACCGGTCGCGATGCAGTTGTAGCACCCATTTCAAATGCTGCCAGTTCGCGGTGCCGGTCTTCGGTATTCTGCAATCCTTCGAACAGCTTGCTCCAATTCGTCAGATTCGATTTGGATGCACCGGCTTCGCTTTTGCGCGGCTGGGCGGCCCAATCGGGCATTACTGTGCGCGGGATCAGGTTGTTGTTGGGTTCGGTGGATGTGGGATTGAGGAAATTGATATTTTCTTCAAAATCGATAGATTGCGACAGGTTATATACGCCGACAGCCTTCTTCACCGCCGCCATAATGATCGCATATACCGAGCGCTCGTCATCGAATTTGATCTCTGTTTTAGTGGGATGGATATTGATATCGATGTGCGACGGGTCAATGTCAATAAACAAAACATAGAACGGATGACTGCCCTCGGGAATGGTACCGTCGAAAGCGCTGATCACCGCATGGTGCATGTAATTATGCTTGATGAAGCGGTCGTTGACGAAGAAGAACTGCTCTCCGCGTGTCTTGCGTGCAAATTCGGGCTTGCCGATGTAGCCGCGGACGTTAATGTACGAAGTATCTTCCTGGCAATAAGCCAGCTGCTCGCGGTAGCTTTTACCGTAAATATCGATAATCCTCCGCACCAGCTTCACAGGTTGCAGGTTAAAGACCTCCGTATCATTATGATGCAGGGTGAAGCCAACTTCGGGATGCGCCAATGCCACACGCTGAAATTCGTCGAGCACATGACGCATTTCCACGGAATTGGATTTAAGGAAGTTCCGGCGGGCCGGTACATTGAAAAACAGGTTCCGGATTGAAAAATTGGTGCCTTTCGGGCAAGCCACCGACTCCTGCGTTTTGATTTCAGAGCCGTCGATGCGGATCAGCGTGCCCAGTTCATCCGACTCCTGGCGCGTCCGCATTTCCACTTGCGCCACCGCTGCTATCGACGCCAGCGCCTCGCCCCGGAAGCCCATCGTCCTGATCCTGAACAAATCTTCCGACTGCCGGATCTTGGAAGTAGCATGCCTTTCGAAGCTCATTCGGGCATCGGTTTCCGACATTCCGGTGCCATTATCGATCACCTGGATCAACGTCCGGCCGGCCTCGCGAAGGATGACCTGCACCTGCGTAGCCTTGGCATCGATCGCATTTTCCATGAGCTCCTTTACCACCGAAGCGGGGCGCTGAACGACCTCTCCCGCGGCGATTTGGTTGGCTATGGAATCGGGTAATAGTTGGATGATGTCGGATGAAGGCATGTCGGAAGTGGCAGTTAACTTTACTATAACAAATAAACAAAAATTTTTTTTACTGCCCGGCGAATATCGGTGGGTAACAAATCCGGCGAATCTGCTTTTCCAGGAATCTCAATTGAAATAATTACATTAATAATTCAAATTTTACAGAAACGAGGAACGTTTGTTACGTAAAAAGTTGTTGACTATTAATTAATTGTATAACTTGGGATACAAACCCATGTTATTTAGCACCTGATCCTGTTATGAAAACGCCCGTCACTAAGAGATTTAACTTTACTATGGCATTGCAATGGCTGATCTTTTTACCGGTCATTCTGCCTCTTTGTATCATTTTCGGCGCCTTACAAGGCGTGATGAACATGGTTGAAAAAATGGCGCACAGGATGTGGGTTGACATGGAATTGTAACACCAGCACCGACGCATTTATTGAGCGTATCAGGTAGATATAAAATGAAAAGAGCCCGGAATTTTCCGGGCTCTTTTCATTTACGGTTATTACTTAGAACTTCCAGCGTACGAATGCCTCCATTGCCTGGTATTCGGCCAGGCCAAGGGAATCGTAGAGCTGTGCTGTTCCGCTGTTCCGCTCTTCGGCACGTTGCCAGAACTCACGGGAATCGTCGCCCTGGAATACCACACCATCTTTTTGAGACTGGTGTTTGAAGATACCCTGGCGTTTTTTCAATACCTGGTCAGGGCTCATCGGAACGGCCATTTCGATTTCATAAATATCCCACTCGGCCCATGCACCGCGGTACAACCATACCCAGCAGTCTTTCATGAAATTCTTATGCTTCGAGCGCTGCAATGCGGCTTCGATCGCATCCCAGCACACTTTGTGCGTTCCGTGGGGATCGGCGAAGTCGCCGGCAGCGTAGATTTGGTGCGGTTTGATCTCTTCGATCAGGTTCTCGATGATCTTGATATCTTCCTCGCCGATCGGCTTTTTCTGAACAGTACCTGTTTCGTAGAAAGGCATGTCAAGGAAATGCGCCTGGCTGGTAGGAATACCCACGAAGCGGCAGGTAGCTTTCGCCTCGCCGCGGCGGATGAGGCCTTTCACCTTGCGGACCTCGGGGCTGTCTATTTCGCTGTTTTTGGTATGTCTCAAAAATTCCTTTGCATCCAGGAACAGTTTGCTCGCATTCGGGCTGTCGATATCGAAACCTTTGTTGAAGTCGACTACAAAATCGATGAAACGCAATGCTTCGTCGTCGGCTACGGCGATGTTACCGGAAGTCTGGTAAGCAACGTGCACTTCATGGCCCTGGTCTACGAGGCGCTGGAAAGTACCACCCATCGAGATAATGTCGTCATCAGGGTGCGGGCTGAAAATCAGCACGCGTTTTTTCGCAGGCTGAGCGCGTTCCGGGCGGTGCGTATCATCCGCATTCGGCTTACCGCCCGGCCAGCCGGTAATGGTATGCTGCAATTGGTTGAAGACACTGATATTGATCTCGTAGCAAGCACCATATTGCGCCAGCAAGTCGCTCATACCGTTGTCGTTGTAATCCTTATCAGTCAGTTTCAGGATGGGTTTTTTCAAGCTTTGCGATAAATGGGTTACCGCTTTCTTGATCATTTTATTATCCCAAACCACTGAATCCACCGCCCAGGGAGTCTTGATGCGGGTCAGCTCGGAAGCCGCGCTTTCATCCACGACGAATGATACGTCGGCGTGTGCCTGCAGGTAAGAAGCCGGGTTCAATTCCGTTACCGGACCTTCCACAGCACCTTTAATAACCTGCGCTTTTCTTTCACCCCATGCCAGCAATACCACGCGGCGTGCATTCAGAATGGGCGCAACACCCAGTGTGATGGCTTTGCGCGGCACATTGTGCAGCCCGCCGAATTCCATGCTCGCAGCGGCGCGGGTAGAGTGGTCGAGCGTGATGAGGCGTGTATGCGAGTTGATGAGCGAGCCCGGTTCGTTAAAACCGATGTGGCCGTTACCACCAATCCCGAGCAGCTGGAAATCCAGCCCGCCTACTGCATTGATTTTATTTTCGTAAGACGTGCAGTAGTCGCGGAGCATCGCTGGCGGTACCGTGCCGTCGGGGAGGAAATAGTTTTCTTTCGGAATGTCGACATGATCGAACAGCTGCTCTTTCATGAACCGGTGGTAGCTGTAAATGGAATCAGGCTCCATTTGGTAGTACTCATCCAGGTTGAATGAAATCACATTCTTGAAGCTCAAACCTTCTTCACGGTGCATACGCACAAGGATCGCGTAAACGGTCTTGGGCGAAGAACCGGTTGCAAGTCCTAAAACACAAGGCTTACCTTCCTTTTGTTTCTGACGGATCAGGTCCGAGATCTCTTTTGCAACTGCATAGGACGCTTCTTTGGAATCGGCAAAAATCTGCGTCGGGATTTTTTCATAGGTAATGGGTTGACCTATGGTGCCGGTAGTGCCTTTTCCATTGCTGGAAGCTTGCATCAGGATTGTTTGTGGACTTACCGTTTGTTGGCTCATAACTAAATGTTGAATATGTAAGAGTTTCGTGAATAGAATTAAACCGCAAGTTACTCATGTGTTCGATCACGCACGAACGATTTAACCACAAAAGTACAACGGAAAACAAATATTCTTAAAATAATTTAAGAAATAACTTACAGTTAAAATTACGCCTGCCGCATCGCTATGGGCTATCTGGCTGCATTGGGCCAACCTGCCGGTTCGCACTTTAAATATAAAGTAAGTGTTAATATTTTATTCCAAAATAATTGCTTGTATTTTTGCGGCTTATTCCAAGAGTATCACACCATTTTTTCTGACAAATCCCATGTCTACACTCACCAGCGTTGAACGCGACACCGCCATTTTTGATCTGATCAACAGAGAAAAACATCGCCAGGAGTCTGGTATCGAACTGATCGCATCTGAAAACTTTACGTCACGCCAGGTGATGGAGGCGTCAGGCAGTGTGTTGACCAATAAATATGCGGAAGGCCTTCCTGGCAAGCGTTACTATGGCGGTTGCGAGGTTGTTGACGAAATCGAGCAGATCGCGATCGACCGTTTGAAAGAACTTTTCGGTGCTACGTGGGCCAACGTACAGCCACATTCGGGAGCACAAGCCAATACGGCCGTTTTTCTTGCTTGTTTGAACCCCGGCGACAAGATCATGGGTTTCAACCTCGCGCACGGCGGTCACCTTACGCATGGTTCTCCTGTTAACATTTCAGGTAAATATTTTCAGCCTGTATTCTATGGCGTAGAAGCAGAAACTGGTCTGATCGACTGGGATAAAGTGGAGGAAACTGCATTGAAAGAGCGTCCGAAACTATTGATCTGCGGCGCGTCTGCGTATAGCCGTGACTGGGACTACGAGCGTCTACGTGCCGTGGCCGACAAAATCGGTGCATTGCTGATGGCAGATATTTCCCACCCTGCCGGCTTGATCGCCAAAGGCCTTTTGAAAGATCCGTTCGATCACTGCCACATTGTTACTACTACTACGCACAAGACCCTTCGCGGACCACGCGGCGGTGTGATCATGATGCGCAACGACTTCGAAAACCCGTTCGGTATCAAAACTCCGAAAGGCCAGCTGCGTACCATGTCGTCATTGTTGGATTCGGGCGTTTTCCCGGGTACACAAGGCGGGCCTTTGGAGCACATTATAGCTGCCAAAGCCGTTGCATTCGGTGAAGCATTGAGCGAAGGATATTATAACTACGCTACCCAGGTTGCCAAAAATGCACAAGCCATGGCCAAGGCATTCGTTGACAAAGGTTACCGCATTATCTCAGGCGGTACCGACAACCACCTGATGCTGATCGACCTGCGTACGAAGAATGGTGTAGAATCAGGTTTGACTGGTAAACTCGCTGAAAATACATTGATCAAAGCGGACATTACCATTAATAAGAACATGGTGCCTTTCGACGACAAATCGCCGATGGTAACGTCAGGGATGCGTGTAGGCACAGCCGCAATGACAACCCGTGGTTTGGTTGAGGCGGATATGGAGCGCATCGTTGACCTGGTAGATACCGTTTTGGTCAACAACGACAACGATGCGAAAATCGCTGCGGTGAAAACAGAGGTGAACGAATGGATGAAACAATATCCATTGTACTAATATATAAGCGTAATAATAGCATGCTGCGCGGTGACTTCGGTTGCCGCGCAGTTTTTGTTTTTCGGGGGAAAGCGTTAATGTATTGACTGACAAATCAAACGGCTCGAAACGTATTTGTCACCATAAGCCATTCGTTAACTAATGGTTGGCGGGAAATATATAACTTAAAGAATTGTCTCCTAACTTGTTTTGACTTAATCAATTTTTCATAACTTTGCACTCCAAAATCGAATTAATTGATATGAGCAAGAAAAATCCGGGCGAACCCGGGATTGAAATCATCGAATCTCCGGAGGCATTAGCGGGTCAGATCAATAAAGCTGAGGTTTTTTTCTTAAAGAACCGCAAGGTTGTTTTGGGTATCGGAGGAGCTATTGTAGTCGCTATCGCAGCATTCGCTGGTTACCGCGCTTACATTAGCACGCAGGAAGGAACAGCGCAGAATGCTCTTGCAAGTGTCGTTTACGATTTTGAAGCAGATTCATTGCAGAAGGCGTTAAATGGAGCGGGAGGTAACGAAGGGCTTATTTCAATCGCTGATAATTACAAAGGAACCGATGCAAGCAACCTCGCGAGCTTCTATGCTGGTGTGGCTTTGCTGAAACAAGGCAAATACGATGACGCTATCAGCCGTTTGCAATCATTCAGCTCTTCCGATCTGCTGATCCACGCTCGTGCGCAATCACTCATCGGTGACGCTTACCTCGAAAAAAATCAGCCTGCTGACGCGATTTCTTACTATCAGAAAGCTGCTGATTATGAGAAGAATGAATATTTTACACCGGTTTATCTGATGAAATTGGCGCTCGCTCAGGAGAAGGCTAACCAGCCTGCTGATGCAATTGCTACCTATAAACGTGTTGTGGATGAGTTCCCGCTTTCATCGGAAGTGGTGAACGCCAAGAAATATATGGGATTATTAGAGGGACAGGTCGGCAAATAATGGTTAACCATTCTGTTTCTGAAAAAGGATAAAGCCGACCTCGGTTTTATCCTTTTTTTATTCATTGAATCCCAAAAATTGAATCATACCTGTTTTTCATAAACCCCTTGAAAATCAATGTCCAGTGCCGATAAAAATCTGAGCGTATTCACCACGGAAGGACTTCCGGATATCAGCAACAAAAAATTCGCGATCGTTGTAGCCGAATGGAACAGCGAAGTAACCGGGAAACTTTTCGAAGGAGCCTATCAAACCCTCATTACCTACGGGGCGGACCCGGCGAATATCGTCAGAGGTAATGTTCCGGGAAGTTTCGAGCTTACGATGGCCTCGCAATGGTTTGCCCAACGCGCCGACATCGATGCGGTAATCGCATTGGGCGTGGTAATACAGGGCGAAACCAAGCACAACGATTACATTAATCACGCAGTAGCACAAGGCATTACCAACGTGAGCCTGAAATTCGACAAGCCGGTGATTTTCGGTGTATTGACTCCTAATAATATGGAACAAGCACTGGATCGTGCGGGCGGCGTACATGGTAACAAAGGCGATGAGGCAGCGATCACGGCAGTTAAGATGATCGGGCTTAAAAATCTAATTTTGAATGACTGAATGATTGAATGATTGAGTGGGGCGTGTCACTGTTCAGCGACAGAATTCATGACTTAATTTATTGCTGAAATATTTAGTCATTCAATCATTCAATCATTCGGTCATTCGGTCATTACCCATTCAATCATTCAATCATTCATAATTAACTATGCAAGTCTGGAAATTTGGCGGCACTTCGGTAGGGAAGCCTGAGCGTATGCACTCAATCCGCGAACTCCTCAACAATGATCCTAATCGTAAAATTGTGGTATTGTCGGCTTTGTCGGGCTCTACCAACGCGCTGATCGCTATCGGAGAAGCAGCCAAGTCGTACGACGATGCCAAGGCTACGGCTTTGATTGAAGAATTGAAAAATCACTACGACTTGTTTATCAAGGAATTATATGCTACTTCCGAGGGTTTGGCGGCAGGTCAGCAGATTGTGGATTCGGAATTCGGATTCATTAAATCAGTGGTAAGCGTAAAGCCTTTTACCATCAAGCAGGAGAAAGAACTCGTTGCGGAAGGTGAGATATTGAGTACCAAAATGTTCCAGGCTTACCTGGAAGAAAAAGGCGAAAGCTCGGTATTGCTGCCTGCACTGGATTTTATGCGCATTGACGCCGACGGAGAGCCTGAACTGGCGACGATCGAGGAGAAACTGGTGACGATTTTGAACCAATATACCGACAAGCAGACCATCGTTACCCAGGGCTTCATTTGCCGCAACCCACGCGAGGAAGTCGATAACCTGAAAAGAGGTGGTTCCGATTATACGGCCTCATTGATCGGCGGCGCCATTCGTGCCGACGAAATCCAGATCTGGACCGACATCGATGGTATGCACAACAATGACCCGCGCATTGTGAAACGCACCTTCCCGATCCGCGAGCTGACGTTCGAAGAGGCGGCCGAGCTGGCTTATTTCGGTGCGAAAATTTTGCATCCGAGCACCATTACCCCAGCCAAATTGCGCGGTGTACCGGTTCGTTTGAAAAACACCATGCAGCCGGAAGCTCCGGGAACCCTTATCGCGACCCAGACTTCGGACCGGGATATCAAAGCTATTGCCGCTAAGGACAATATCACGGCGATCTACATTCACTCGACCCGTATGCTGAATGCATATGGCTTCCTGCGCAGGGTGTTTGAGATCTTCGAAAAATATAAAACACCAGTGGATATGATCACGACCTCCGAAGTGTCGGTGTCGGTAACGATCGATAACTCCGAAAACCTGGAACAGATCAGTGCCGAATTGCGTGAATTTGCTGATTTGGAAGAGCATGACCGCGACCAGAACATCATTTGTATCGTGGGTAATTTCAGCGCCGACAAGGAAGGTATCGCCCTGAAAGTGCTGGATGCAATGAAAAACATCCCTATACGAATGATTTCGTACGGTGCGTCGGAGCATAACCTCTCACTGCTGATCCATTCAAAATACAAAGCGGAAGCATTGAATGTCCTGAACGAGCGCCTGTTCTTTTACGAGGACGCGATGAAGGACATTTTCACGGCTCCCTGATCAAAACTTATTAAACATAAAAGCTGATCGCCGAGGGCCGACAGCCGACAGCCCATGTTACAAACCAATTTTATCCGTGAAAACCGCGAACTAACCATCGCGGGATTAACTAAAAAGCATTTCAAAGACGCCGAGCAGGCGGTAGACCGCATTATAGAGCTCGATGGAAAGCGCCGGCAGATCCAACAGGACCTGGATGATGTGCTGGCAGCTTCCAACAATAAGGCGAAGGAAATCGGTGCCTTGATGAAGGCCGGGCAGAAGGCCGAGGCAGAAGCTGCCAAAGCCGACACGGCCGCATTGAAGGAGCGCTCCAAGGCATTGGAAGAGGAGCACAAGGCGTTTGAAGACACGCTGCTGCAAGAGCTCGTGAAGCTGCCGAACCTCCCGCACGAAAGTGTTCCCGAAGGCCGGACAGCCGAAGACAATGTGACCGTCCTGGAAGCCGGTGTCAAACCGGAATTGCATGAAGGCGCATTGCCTCACTGGGATTTGATCAGGAAGCTGGGCGGCAGCCAGGCCCCGATCATCGATTTTGAATTGGGTAACAAGATTACCGGCGCAGGTTT
Source organism: Dyadobacter sp. 50-39 (assembly GCA_001898145.1). Lineage (GTDB taxonomy): Bacteria > Bacteroidota > Bacteroidia > Cytophagales > Spirosomataceae > Dyadobacter. Next base: position 150,793 of record MKSR01000018.1, on the reverse strand, counting down.
TCCTGTCTACAAAGGCAAGGCCGCAAGATTGCAACGGGCTATGATCGCGTTCTTCCTCAGCGAGGCGGGCAATGCAGGTTATACCGAAATACAACCGCCGATTGTCGTGAATGCAGATTCAGGTTTTGCCACAGGGCAGTTGCCGGATAAGGAAGGCCAGATGTACCACGCCACTGTGGATGATCTGTACCTGATCCCCACTGCCGAAGTGCCGGTTACCAACCTGTATCGCGATGTAATCGTGCAGGAAAGCGAATTACCGGTTAAAAATGCCGCATTCACGCCGTGTTTCCGCAGGGAGGCGGGTAGCTGGGGCGCGCACGTACGCGGACTGAACCGTTTGCACCAGTTCGACAAAGTTGAAATCGTGCAGATCAACAAGCCGGAAGAATCGTACAAAGCGCTCGACGAGATGGTGGAGCACGTAAAAAGCCTGCTTGAAAAGCTGGAATTGCCTTACCGCATTCTGCGCTTGTGTGGCGGTGACATGGGATTCACGTCAGCATTGACCTACGATTTCGAAGTATGGTCGGCCGGTCAGCAGCGCTGGCTGGAATGCAGTTCAGTTTCAAATTTTGAAACCTACCAGGCCAACCGCCTGAAACTTCGTTACAAGAACGCCGACAAGAAAACACAGTTGCTCCATACATTGAACGGCTCCGCGTTAGCATTGCCGCGCATCCTGGCCGCATTGCTGGAAAACAACCAGCAGCCGGATGGAACCGTGAAGATACCGGCCGTTCTGGTGCCTTTCTGCGGCTTTGATGTAATCGAATAATGTATTTGAAATACTAATTAGCGAAGGGCTCTCATTCCGATGGGGGCCTTTTTGCATTTTGGAGCAATTCGGTCACGCCTGTTTGGTCCATAATAAGCCTGCCTACCTTCTCGAACGCGGCCCCTGGTTCAATTTTGAATGTATTGTGAAATTGATTTTCGATGATATGGGTTCGGAAACACCGGAAGCTGATCCTGGAATGTCCCGCGTAATGGGTGATGAGCTCGTGAATGTGCGTGGATACAAGAAAGAACGAACCATCGAAGTTCGAAAAGCCATCGAGTACCGTTTTGGAACAATGCAGCGCATCTTCCTGATTGGTACCGCGGAACAACTCGTCCACGACCACAAGGCACTTTTCGCCTCTGCTCAATGCCTCTGAAATCTGTTTGATACGCATCATTTCATTATAAAAATGGCTGAAACCATGGTCGAGATCATCAGAAAGATGGATGGAAGTAAAGAGCCGGTCGATAAACGGTAGTTGCAGCGATTTCGCGGGCACAGGCCAGCCCAGATGTGCGAGGTAGACCATAATGCCGCAGGTTTTCAGAAATGTCGTCTTACCGCTCGTATTGGCGCCCGTGAGGATACATACCGGGTTGTCGAGTTCTAAATCATTGGCAACCGCATTGGTGATCAGCGGATGCCAGGCTGCCTCGGCGTGGAAGTTGTGTGAATCGAATACCGGAAATGCGAGCTGGTGATGATGGGCGGCTTTGACGATCGCGAGGCAGGCATCGAGCTTGTACAGCGTATCCAACGTGTGCCGGAATGCTTCTTTGTGGCTGACCCGTAAATGGTAGTCGAGATAGAATATGGAGGCATTGGACAGTTGGTCGTCCTTTTTCTTTAAAAATATCGATAACAGAGGGGAGGAGATGAATTTGCGGATCCTGGTGAGGTCTTCTTCTATTTCGGCGGGTATAGCTGTTTCCGACAGGTTGTTCAGAGTTTTTTGTATGGCCCTTACCAGTCGTAATGTGGCCAGCACACCGCTTTGCACACGGTAATATTCTGCTTTGTTACGAACCGAATACCACCACGTATCGAGCCAATGGATGACCACATCCTGCGACATCGAGTGTGCCACACTCAATGCATAATATGTTTCCGCTGCCAGCGCGTACGCCCTGGCGATGTCGACCTGCCAGGCTGCCGGCTCGACTGCCATCGCTTGGAGTAATGTCTGAAAACGCAGGACCTCGTCGAGCGTCGTTTTCGGTTTTGTAATAATGCCTTTGAGGTAATCGGCACCGCCCAAAGTTTGGGTACGGTCGTAGAATGCGAGGATACTGGCAGCGCGGTTGTTTTCGGGCAGGAGTTGGAGTTCGTGCAGGGTATGCCGGTCTACGGGTTGCATTCGGGCTGTTTTGTTGTTCCCAAATGTAAAATCCGCTATGGAATGTGCGCCGTTAAAGAAAGTTAAACTTCGCGCTTTTTGGGAAATGCAAGCCAGATAAAATAGCCGGTAAGCACTACGATGGCCGTCTGCATGGCGTAGTCGATCAACAGTTCGGAAGATGCAGCCGTATCCGAAGGCGTCATATAGCAGGGCATCCCGAGCCGCCACCAGTAAGACGGATGTACCACACAAAGCAGATTGAATACGAAAAGGATCGTAACCTGTGTTCTGCTCTTCCAGTCAATCACATAGAATACCAGCGGGAGCAGGAAAAGGAAGATGTAGTTGCTGTAAGCGCTCTGCTGTACGATCATCATCGTAGCATACAGAACGACCCAAACTTTTGAAAGCATTACCCGGAAATCGGCATTCCGCAGGCGCCACGCTGAAATGCACGCCAATCCTACCGATGCCACCAGGCCGATCCAGTTCCAGAACTTCTCTCCGACGCCAATGGAATTGTAGAACCAGGGATTAAGTATGGAAGGAATGTTGGGTGCGCGCAGGGTTTGGGCTTCGTCCAGCGGCTGCATGAATTCCAGTCCGACGAGCGGGTAAAGAATGGCAAGGGATATGATGCCGATGACGGCAATGGGAATGACGAAGCGTACTTTTTGTTTTTCCAATAAAAACAGCGGCACCAGGATCAGCACGAAAATAGCTTTGGTCATCAACAGGCCAATCGCCAGAATGATCGCGTACCATTCCACGCGCAAGGTGCGCTCGCGTACGAGGTAAGCAAGGATAACGAAAAGCCACATCCAGACGTCTTCCTGCGCGCCGATCACGCACAGTACGAGTGAGCCGGGCAAGAGCAGGTAAATGAGCGCACGGAACAGAAAGGTACCGCGTGATTGGAATGGCCTGAAAAAGTGATAGGAAACAAGCAATGCAACGCCGTCCATTGCCGCCATGGTGAGTACGATCATTTTCGGGCTGTACCACAGTTTGAGCCAGATGCCGAGGAAATAGGCGTAAAGCGGCGAGTAGGGCGACCAGAAGTCGCGGTACACCACCTGGCCCATCGAAGCCTTGCTTCCTTCATCCCAGAAGCCATTCACATCCGAAGTGGGTTCCATATTGGCGACCAGGTACACGGCGACAAACGGAAGCAACCGCAGCAATACCCAGGCCACTGACAGCACTGCATTAGCGGATTTCTTTTCAAGCCAGGCGGTTAATGCTTCCCTTTTGAATAGCAATGCTGCGGTAACCAACAATGCGGCAATGCTGATGGCGGTTTTGGCAAGTACTATACTCATGCCATTGCCGGGGTTTGGGAGTAGACGACCTTACGATAGGTTTCGCGCAAAATCCAAAGGAAGCACAGCACATTCAGGATTTGGAGCACGTATTCAAAGAGGTAGGACGCATTGGCAAACATGCTCAGCGAGGTGTACGCAGGTTGTTTGATATACACCCAAACAAACGGCTGCACCACCGTGAGCCAGTTCAATGCGAGCAGCACCGCTACATGAGCAGTTTTGCGGATATCGATGATTTCAAACAAAACGGCCATCAGGTAGGCGATCACATATGCGCCCATCGCGCTGGCCTGGAAGAGCATCATACACACGAAGCAAGCAATGAAAATGCCCGGTAACACTTCGCTGATGTGCCGGTGCCGTGCTTTGACTGCCATATAGACCGGAATGAACACCGTAAACAACAGCCCGAACCAGTTGACCAACGTCGATTTCTTCGCATCTACATGAAAAACTATTTCCACAAATGGCCGGAGAACCGAGAAGAGATTGGGCGTCATCAGCTGCTCGGTATGCCGGATGGGCATCAGGAATAGGTCACCGATTTGCCAGTACAGAAAACCCACGGCCGGTAAGCCGATCGCCGCCATGACCAGCAGCATTTTGACCGGTTTTTTGACCATCACGAGCAATGCAGGAAGCAGGAATATGAATGTAACCTTGATCGTGAGCAACGTCATCGCATACAAAAGTCCGATGCCGACCTCGTAGTTGCTCCTGTTTTTAATGGTGTAACGCCAGATGAGCAGCGCTGCGCCCCAGAACCAGACTTCTTCCTGGCCATCCACCAGAATGTACATAAATGCCGCCGGAAGCATATAATAAATAGTAGCCAGCTGCAATGCCTTCGGGCTTTTACTTTTATAAGTATCGTAAGTCAGCCAGAGAATGGCGGTTTCCATCAGCACCATGAAGAGCACGATCGCCCGGGCATTGTGCCAGACCCACACGGGAATGCTGATAATGTAAGCATACAGCGGGGCGTGGTACGACCAGAAATCACGGTAAACGAAGCCGCCGGCCTTAGCGCCCTCGGCTTTATAGAAAAAGAAAGGGATATCGCCCCGCGGCTCCTCGTTGATGATGAGGAAAATGCCGATCCAGGGAATGAGCCGGAACAGCACAAAACCCAAAGTGAAAATCAGTTTATCGTTTTCCTGCTGCCATTTTGAAAAAAGATCCGAACGGCTGATGGTCCAGATAATTCCGATTGTCAATGCAAGGTTGATGAGCAGCTTAATGTAAAAAACGGTAAGAACGGGCATGTGTAGTCTGTCGTGATCAGGGCGCAAACTTAAGACAACTTTTGTTGAAAACGGCCTTCAAAACCCAAAGTTTTAATCGGTTAGATAAATGTATGCTTGCATACCTTTTTGGTAAATCCTATTTTTGAAAATCTTCATCTTCAAAAATCAACGTCTTCTATGTCAGCTTCCCAACCACTAACCGGAATGGATTTCAACCTCAGTGAGGAGCACCTCGCAGTGCGGGCCGCTGCCCGGGATTTTGCACAAACAGAGTTGCTGCCCGGTGTGATCGACAGAGACAATGCCCAGCATTTTGACCCGGTGTTATTGCGCAAAATGGCAGAAATGGGGTTTCTAGGCATGATGGTGGCGCCTGAATACGGCGGCGGAGGCATGGATACCCTCGCCTATGTGCTCGCGATGGAGGAGATTTCGAAGGTAGATGCCTCGGCGGGGGTGATCATGTCGGTGAATAATTCACTGGTGTGCTGGGGGCTGGAAAAATATGGTACGGAAGCGCAGAAACACCAGTACCTGACCCCGCTGGCTTCCGGCGAGATCATTGGTGCATTCTGCCTGTCGGAGCCCGAAGCCGGCTCGGATGCTACCTCGCAGCATACCACTGCCAGGCTTACCGGTGACCACTATTTATTGAACGGCACAAAAAACTGGATCACAAATGGCAACACTTCATCGGTGTGTGTGGTAATGGCACAGACTGATGTAGAGCTGAAACACAAGGGGATTAATGCGTTCATCGTCGAAAAAGGCTGGGAAGGGTTTTTGGTGGGAAAAAAGGAAGATAAGATGGGTATAAGGGCCTCTGATACACATACTTTGATGTTTTCGGATGTGAAGGTACCGGCGGAAAACAGGATCGGGGAAGACGGCTTTGGTTTTAAGTTTGCGATGAGCGTGCTCAATGGCGGCCGCATCGGCATTGCAGCGCAGGCGTTGGGAATAGCTGCCGGCGCATTTGAACTTTCCTTGAAATATTCCAAGGAACGAAAGACGTTCGGGAAACCGATTGCGGATCACCAGGCGATCCAGTTCAAATTGTCGGAAATGGCGATGAAAATTGAGGCCGCGCGGTTACTTGTTTACAAGGCAGCCCGGTTGAAAGATGAAGGCAAGGATTACATTCAGGCTGCGGCCATGGCAAAATTGTATGCGTCCGAGGTGGCCATGTGGGTGACAACGGAAGCCGTCCAGGTGCACGGGGGCTATGGTTATGTAAAAGAATACCATGTAGAGCGCTTCATGCGCGATGCAAAAATCACACAGATTTATGAAGGTACCTCCGAAATCCAAAAACTCGTTATCGCCCGGGAACTCCTGAAATAATCAGCGAATGCCCTAAAAGTCGATTTTATTCTGAATCTTGGATTTAAATAATATTAAAATATCACTTTTTTTCAAATTTTTGTGAAACTATACTTGTATTAGTTTTGTACAATTTATTAGATTTGTACAAAATTTGAAAAATCGGTCAAAACGGCCCTTAAATATATCAAGTATGGAAGACTATAATAAGATTATTGAGTCGTTGGGAGTGAAGTTTGTGAAGGCGCGCCATATCCGGATTTTGCAGCCCATCACAATCAAGAATTTCTATGACGTACAGAACTCCCTGACCATTCTGTACGACGGCGAAGTTTCTTTCGGAGCCGATGAACCTCAGCGCGTTGAAGAAGGGGACATGCTGTTCATTCCCGGGGGGAAACACGCCACGGTGACATACGGAAACGGCGCATCAGCCAAAACCGTATCGAACGAGGAATTCATGACCAACCGCGACAACTATATCGAAGCAGGCCACGATCCGGCGTTGATCGGCAAACTGCCCAACTCTTTCGGTTTGATCTCCTTCGAAGCGAAAGTTTTTGATACCGTTAACTTCTTCACTTCGCTGGATGTACCTCCGTTCCTGATCAAACGCGACGACCAGATCGCTGCGACGATCAACCAGATCCTGACGGAAGATATGCTAGATACACCCGGAAAAGGCCGTATCATCAAGATCAAAACCGAAGAGGTGGTGATCGAGATCATCCGCTACATCCTGAAAAACAAACTGTTCGTTGAGCAGCTCGTTACCAACAGTACATATTTCAAAGACCCTCGTCTGATCGACATTTTCGCTTACATCAAGGACAACCTCGGCGGCGACCTGTCGAACAAAGTGCTTGCGAACGTGGCGAACGTTTCGGAGGATTATGTAGGTCAATATTTCAAAATGCTGACCGGCATCAACCCGCAGGATTATATCGAGTACCAGCGCATGGAAAAGGCTGTGGATCTGCTTCGTACCTCGAAGAAAAGCATCCGCGCGATCGGTTCCGACGTGGGTTACAAAGACACCGCTTATTTCTGCCGCCGCTTCAAGATGATGTTCGGTATTCCGGCCGGAAAAATGCGTCGTCGCGAATCGCTGATGAATGTTTAGAATGTAATGTTAGACTATAATTGAAAAAGAGAATTGGTTCCGGTTCTCTTTTTTTATGTCTATATCCAAGTTTTCTGACCTTTATGCGCCCAAATGTTACTGTGCCGGCGTTAGCTGCACGGTTGTAACCTTCCATCTTCCGCCTGAGCGAACGCATACGCTCGTGTAGGCAACGTCTCCATTGAAGCCGTTATTCTGGATTCTTGCGCTTACATTCCACAGCCCTTGCACCACCGCCACATCTCCGTATGTGCGCGTGCGCGTGCCGGTGAGCATGCCCGAATCGACGATAATGTAGTTTTGACCGATCGCCTGCTGCAATGCGCGCCCGTCTATTGTCCTGCCGTTGAAGCTGGTCACGGTAAAATCACTTGAAACAAGGCCGCCGACCGCATTGGCATCTTCATCGAGCAATGCTTTGAAAAACAGGTTGGAGCAGTCGGTACCTTCTACGGGCTCGGGCGAGCTGGTTTGTGCGGATGCCGTCAGCGCGGCGAGGCCCAGGAAGAAAATGGTCAGTAGTTGTTTCATGTGGTCGGATAGATTACAAAATTCTCGCATTGTATGGCTAGATTCGCCTCAGTTTTGAATGAACGAATCATGACAATGAAATTATCTATAAAAATCCTTCTTACCACGCTGATAGGCTTTGTGGCCGGCTGTTCAAGCGCGCCCGATCAATTAGGCAATCTGGACCTCAAAAAATGGCGTGGCGACCGAGGCGGCTGCAACGATGTCCGTAAAAGCCTGGAAGGCGATTTCAGGAGCGTCGAAAAGGAGTTGAAGGGTAAGTTTGCGGATACGATCGGAGAACTTCTAGGCAGACCCGACATTCACCAGCTGGGCGAGCGAAATACCAAATTTTACGTCTATTTTCTCGAAAAAGGTCCGCAATGTGAAAATATGCAGGCCAAATCGGAGGCGCGGAAAGTTCTGCTGAAATTCAATGCGGTGGGTTTGCTGTCGGAGATCACCTACCAGGACAGGCCGCTTTAATTACTGGTAAAACTTCTTGATCTTAATCAGTTGTTCCACCGGCTCGGGCACCATGTAGCGGATTGATTGGCCTTTTTTAATGCATGCACGGAGGAAGGTGGCAGAAATATCCAGCAACGGCGCTTCCACGAATTTCACATCGGGATGGTTACCGAATGCGTGCGGCTTCGAATTGGGCCTGGGATAAACGTACAGGCCGGTGTATTCGAGTATCTTCTCGTAATTCTTCCAGTTCGGGAACTGCGCCAGGTTGTCTTCACCCATAATCAGTTTGAACTGATGCTGCGGGAATTTCTCCTGCAAGCGCACGAGCGTATCGATCGTGTAGCTTGGCTTGGGCATGTGGAATTCGATGTCGTTGGCCCGAAGCAGCGTATTGTCGGAAATAGCACGCTGCACGAGGTCGAAACGATCGAATTCGTGCAGGAGGCTGCTATTTTTTTTGAAGGGATTCTGCGGGCTCACGATAAACCAGACCTGTTCAAGGTCGGTTGTGGTGGCCATGGTGTTGGCAATGATCAAGTGACCGACATGAATGGGATTGAACGATCCGAAAAACAGGCCGATCTTCATTGCAACAATTCCATTGCGGATAGTAAATTTTAAGATTGAATGAAAGCCTGAACGAGGTCTTCCGCTTTGGTAAGCGTCTCATCCAGTTCATCATTGACCAGTACCACGTCGAATTCGTGCTCGAAACTCTGCTCGTAACGTACTTTTGCCAGGCGGGTGGCCAGTGTTTCGGGCGTTTCGGTACCGCGGCCCGACAGGCGGCGTTTGATTTCTTCGTCGGAGGTGACCTTCACGAAAACGGCGAGTGCTGCGTCGCCATATGCTTCTTTCAGCTTCAATCCTCCTTTCACATCCACATCAAAGAGGACATGCTTGCCTTCATCCCAAAGGCGCTGTATTTCTGATTTGAGCGTGCCGTAGTAATTGCCGGCGTAAACTTCCTCCCATTCCGCAAACTGCTGATCCGCTATTTTCAGGCGAAAGTCCTGTAAGGTCAGGAAGTAGTAATCTTTGCCATCTATCTCGTGGTCGCGGCGCGGGCGCGTACATGCAGAGACAGAAAATGCCAGTTGCTGTGTGTATTTATTTAAAAGATGCCTTACAATGGTGGTCTTTCCGGATCCGGAAGGGGCAGAAAATATGATAAGCTTACCTTTCACTCGAACAGATTAACTGTTAATTTTTGAAATAATCGTATTGAGAATGCTCTCCGGGCAAGGCTTCTTGACAATTTTGTTATTGAGGGAATCCTTGATGCACTTTTCGAGTCGGTATGATTCGATACAAGGGATGCATTTATCCATGTTTTCGCGGAAGTGGTCCTTCTCTGCTTCGCTCGCCTCGTCATCCAGAATGGCCTGAATGATTTTCATACACTCAGCATGGTGCTCGCAGGTATGCTTCATTTGTTTTTGCGCAACTTCTGTTACAGAAGGCGTCGTGGAAGATGCATTCATTAGTTAAAATGAAAAAAGAATAATGGAATATTGTACAGTTGTACCCTATAACCGAAGAGGTTGCAAAAAAAGTTTCACAACCTATGAATCATATCCCATTGAGCTCGCGTAGCTTCTGAGTTTTTCTTTCAGGAGGTTGCGTGCGCGGTGCAATCTGGACCTTACCGTTCCGATGGGGATGTCCAGGATTTTGGCCATCTCTTCGTAGGTGAAACCCTCGATGTCGCAGAGAATAATGACCGTTCTGAAGTCGACAGGCAGGGCGTTGAGTGCGTTCGCAACTTCATCGCCGATCAGTTCCTGTACAGCATCGGCACGGAGGTCTACGGTATAAGTGGTATCAGATGCTTCCTCGGAATTATAGGTCGTTTCAACTTCCTGATAATCAACCTTGGAAGGTTCTTTACTTTTTTTACGGTAGTCGTTGATGAAGCTGTTTTTGAGGATCCTGAAAAGCCACGCTTTCGCATTGGTACCCTGCTCAAAAGAAGATATAAAACGGAACGCTTTCAGATAGGTGTCTTGAACCAGGTCGTTAGCATCGTCTTCGTCCATGGTGAGGCGGAAGGCGAAGTTGTACATGGAGTCAATGTGTGGCATGAACTCGCGGTTAAATACTTCATAACGAAGATCATCCGTGTATTCATTAGTCGTGAGCGTTTCTGACATGGCAACTAACATAGGAATGCTGAATTTACAAAGATTAATAACAGCTCCAATTCGTACAAATTAAAATTTGATAAACGGGTGTATGGAGCGTCTTAACTGCCCTTATTTCACGATAAAATTAAAAAGAGCCGGGATGGAAAACCTGCCTCCCAAACGGTGTCGCCTCCTATCGTTAATTTAATGTCAATACATCAAATTCCGAGCCAAAAAGGCGTCTCCGCCAAAATGTCATGCTAGCGTTTGGAAAAGAGTTCCAGCAGTATAATGAGGATAGTCGTGAAGAGTGTGCTGGCACCGATGCGGATCAGCGTGTAAAGGATCATTCCAAAGTTGTTCATCTCCATCAGGAACAACATGGAATGGTGTATCAGGATCAGCGGGAAAATGTACGAAACAAAAGCCCCGAGCCCCTGGGCACGTATGCCTACCTCCGCACGCTCGGCCCCCCGCGACTTCATCTGGTAGTGGATCAGGAATGGCCTGAGGTAAGCGATCAGCACGGTGGCGGAAGCGTGCATCCCGAATGTGTTCGAAAAAACATCCACTAGAAAGCCCACCGCGAAGGCTATCAGCAACGTGTACATCCGGTCCATGTCTGCGGGCAGCAGCAGGATGGGCGCAATGTAAATGAAGCAGAAAGCGTAGTTGAACAGCACGATATTCCGCATGAAGAAAATCTGCAAAAACAAGTAAAGCAGGATCATCAGGGAATATTGTATTGCCTCGCGTAAGCTCATTTTTTGAGTTCTATGGTTCTTGCTTTAAGGTTTTCCTGTTCTACAAGTTGGTGATTTTGTACCACATACACGTATGACAGGTTCCGGAAGTCGGTCGCCAGTTTCAGCACGATGTTGTAAAACGTCTGGTTGGGATTCACGGCTACGCTTTCCACTTTTCCGACCATGATGTTCGGGGGGAAAACCGAGTTCTGGTCGGAGGTTACGGCCGAGTCTCCCTTGTAGACTTTGGTATATTTCGAAACATCGATCATGTCGATGAGATTGGGGTCTTTTCCATCCCATTTGGCATAACCGATTTCTTTACTCCGCACGAGCTTGGACGAAACCATGAAGTTCGAATGCAGGATCGAGGTGATTACCGAATAATGTTCGGAGCAGAATCTCACCTTACCGACTACGCCCGTCGCGGAAATCACCCCCATACCGGGTTTGATACCATGTGCGGTTCCCTTATCGATGGTGATCACATTGTTTGCCTTGTTGGTTTCATTGTCTACCACTTTGGCCACCGTGTAGCTGAATCGCGCCGCAAATGCGGAATCCGGCACGTAACCCGCCGGCAACTGGCTCGGGTTGGTCTGGCTCAGCTTCGCTACGAGCGCGTGCAGGTGCGCATTCTCGCTCGCGAGGTCGGCATTGATCTCGTTGAGCTTGGTGTAATCACGCACCGAATTGGAAAATGCGAGCGTTTTGGCAACGTAATAATTGGAAGTATTGAAATAGGTAGCCCCCCAGTAGGTGTTGTTGCGCACGATCATCCAGACACTGAGCACTTCCAGCAACACAAAAACCAAAAAGAAACGATTCCGGACTACGAAATCAACGAGTTGGAGCATGGGGTTTAATGTTCACGCGCAGTTCATGAGCCGGTGCACGGTACAGGATGCGCAAAAATAGAAAATTTTCACGCTCCGTCGCACGGGTTGACGAACTGCACGCTCCGATCCTACGAAATCAGTACGGGCTTGTATAGTTCGAGGTTTTTGAGGACTTCCCCGGTACCTTTTACAACCGCCTTCAACGGATCGTCGGCGATGTGGACCGGCAGCTTGGTTTTCTGAGCGATACGTCTGTCGAGGCCGTGGATCAATGCGCCGCCGCCTGTCAGGTAAATACCGTTCTTGAAAATATCCGCAGAAAGCTCTGGTGGAGAAATTTCGAGTGCTTTCATCACACCCTCTTCGATCTTGGAAATCGATTTGTCGAGTGAATAGGCGATTTCGCTGTAAGTAACGCGGATTTCCTTAGGAATACCTGTCATCAAATCGCGGCCGCGGATCTGGTAATCATCGAGCGGTACTTCGAGCTCCGGAGATGCCGAGCCGATCGCCATTTTGATCAGCTCCGCGGAACGCTCACCGATGAGCAGGTTGTGTTCGCGGCGCATGTAGTCAACGATATCCCGTGTGAAAACGTCGCCCGCGATGCGTACCGACTGTTCGCAGACGATACCGGACAATGCGATAACCGCGATTTCCGTAGTACCGCCGCCGATATCGACGATCATGACCCCGTTGGGCTGCGTAATATCGATCCCGATCCCGATGGCGGCTGCGATTGGCTCATGTACCATGTACACTTCCTTTGCGCCTGCATGCTCGCAGGAATCCTTCACCGCACGCTTTTCAACTTCGGTAATTCCCGAAGGAATACAAACCACCATGCGATGCGACGGCGTGAAGAAACGGCTGCCGGTGTCGATCATTTTGATCATCCCGCGGATCATCATTTCGGCCGCCGTAAAGTCTGCAATCACCCCGTCTTTCAGCGGACGGATCGTTTTTATATTCTCATTCGTCTTCTCGTGCATTTGCATTGCCGTGTGGCCGATCGCCAGCACTTTGCCGGTGGTTTTATCCATGGCAATGATCGACGGCTCATCAACAACAACTGTATCTTTATGGATGATCAAAGTATTTGCAGTACCCAAATCGATCGCTATATCGCTCGTCAAAAAATCAAACAATCCCATATATAATGTTAAATACTTTTAGCCCACTTTGATTTCAGGATGGCAAAATTACAGATTATTAACCACAAACAAAGGCATTTAAAAAATTTCGGTACAGGCTATCCTGAGGGTGTAAAACTAGTTACAAACGGCCTTTCAAGCGGCCCTAATCGAGCGTTCCTGTGGTCATTACAAGGCCGTTGAAATCATGGAATTTATAATTCCTGTGTACATTTGTTTTCACTATGGGAATCAGATCAATTTTGAGCAGGCCACTGGCCCGCTACATTGTCAAACAGCAGCAGGAATGGATCGCAAGAAGTGTGGAGGTCCAGGAAAAGTGGAGGTCGGAGCTCGTCAGAAAGGCAGCCGGCACGCAGTTTGGAAAGGACCATTTCTTCAAAGACATTCATAGCTATTCCGATTTCCGGGAAGCCGTTCCGGTGAACGATTATGAAGACCTCAAACCTTACGTAGAGAGAATAAAATCCGGCGAAAGTGATATTTTGTGGCCCGGTAAACCGCTGTATTTTGCCAAGACTTCGGGAACCACATCCGGAACCAAATACATCCCTATTTCGGGCGATTCCATCTCCAACCATATCGATTCTGCCCGCAATGCCATTTTGACGTATATTGAAGAGACGCAGAAGTCTGACTTTCTGGACAATAAGCTGATTTTCCTGTCCGGGAGCCCGATACTGACAGACACCGGCGGGGTACTGACAGGCCGCCTGTCAGGCATTTCCAATCATCACGTGCCGGGCTATCTCCGCTCGAACCAGCTGCCGAGTTACGAGACAAACTGCATTGAGGATTGGGAAACCAAGCTCGACAAGATCATTGACGAGACGCTCGATCAGCGGATGTCGCTCATTTCCGGCATTCCGCCCTGGGTTCAAATGTACTTCGACCGCATTACCGAACGGACCGGCAAGAAAATCAAAGACGTGTTCCCTGATTTCTCGCTGTTCATTTATGGCGGGGTGAATTTTGAGCCCTACCGCGCCAAATTGTTCGAATCCATCGGCAAGCGCATCGATTCCATTGAATTGTACCCTGCTTCGGAGGGTTTCCTGGCTTATCAGGACAAGCAAAATGACGAGGGCCTGCTGCTTTTGCTGGACACCGGAATTTTCTTTGAATTTATTCCCGTTGACAACTACTTCGACGAGAACCCGGGGCGATTATCCATTGGTGAGGTGGAGGTGGGCAAAAATTATGCGGTGATTGTCAATAACAATGCGGGATTGTGGGGTTATTCGCTGGGTGATACCGTTAAATTTGTCTCGACGGATCCCTATAAAGTACTTGTAACAGGGCGCATCAAGCACTTCATTTCCGCATTTGGGGAGCATGTGATCGGCGAGGAGATTGAAAAGGCATTGAAATATGCATTGGAAAGGCATCCGGAAACGGAAGTGGTTGAACTGACTGTGGCACCGATGGTAAATTCGACGGATGGCGGACTTCCCTATCATGAATGGCTGGTTGAATTCGCTACGCGGCCGAATGACATGGAGCAATTTGCCAACGACCTCGACCGTCGCCTGACAGAATTGAATATCTATTACAAAGACCTGATCACCGGGAGTATCCTGCGCCGCCTGGAACTGGTACCGCTGCGCAAGAATTCCTTCATCGATTATATGCGCGCCAACGGAAAGCTCGGCGGCCAGAACAAGGTGCCGCGCCTGTCCAACGACCGCAAGATAGCTGATGAGCTGACACGCCTGAACCAAAATTGACCGAACCTAACAGTGAGAATGCAATGAAAAAAAGAGTAGCTATTTTAGGTTCGACCGGTTCCATCGGTACCCAGGCCCTCGAAGTGATCGCGGCACATCCTGATATTTTTTCCGTTTCAGTACTTACTGCCGGCGGCAATGCGGATTTGCTCATCGAACAAGCGGTGAAATTCAAGCCGGAAGAAGTAGTGATTTGCAATGAAGCCCATTACGAAAGGGTAAGAGCGGCACTTTTTCCGTTCAATATCAAAGTTTACAGCAGCGCATCCGCATTGGTGTCGGTTGTGGAATCGGACCACGTGGATGTGGTACTGACAGCCATGGTGGGCTATGCGGGGCTTCTGCCGACGATCCATGCTATTAAGGCCGGAAAAGACATTGCATTAGCCAACAAAGAGACACTTGTGGTGGCTGGTGGGCTCATTACCACCCTCGCGAAACAGCATCATGTCAGCATTTATCCCGTTGACTCCGAGCATTCGGCCATTTTCCAATGCCTCGCCGGAGAGCAGGGTAATGCCATCGAGAAGATTATCTTAACCGCGTCAGGTGGCCCATTCCGGGGCAAGGATCGTGAATTTCTCGCACATGTTACCAAAGCGCAGGCGCTCAAACACCCGAACTGGAGCATGGGCGCGAAGATCACGATCGATTCCGCCACGCTGATGAACAAGGGCCTGGAAGTGATTGAAGCTAAATGGCTTTTTGATCTGAATGCCTCGCA
The DNA here is from genome assembly GCA_001898145.1 of Dyadobacter sp. 50-39. GTDB lineage: Bacteria > Bacteroidota > Bacteroidia > Cytophagales > Spirosomataceae > Dyadobacter. The sequence goes on along the minus strand of MKSR01000018.1, from coordinate 135,355 downwards.
AATAGACGTGATCGTTCATCCGCAAAGCATTGTTCATTCACTGGTACAGTTCGAGGATGGGAGTATTAAAGCGCAGATGGGCCTCCCCGATATGAAATTGCCCATTCAATACGCATTGTATTATCCTCAGCGACTGAAATCCGACTTTCCGCGGTTTAACTTCATGGATTATCCGTCGCTCACTTTCGAGCAGCCCGATCTGGAAACTTTCCGTAACCTGGCCATTGCTTACGAGGCGTTGGAAAAGGGCGGAAATGCAGCTTGTATCGTGAATGCGGCCAACGAAATCGCCGTTGACGCATTCCTGCACGATAAGATTGGTTTTCTGGATATTTCGGACGTTATTGTCGAGAGCCTTGCCAAAATCGCATTCATAGGGAATCCTTCCATAGAGGATTACGTTCAGACGAACGAGGCGACAAGGCGTTTTGCTTCTGAAATGATACAGGTAAAAGTGTAAATGAAAACCACCTTCTTGAAATACTTGTCCGTTGCGCTTGCCAGTACATTGAAATTCTTCGGAGGGCCGATTGCCGGGGTGGTGCTTAAACTGACCTGGATTGAAACTGCGCTTTGCTCGGCTGTGGGCATGATGTTCTCCGTTTTCGTGCTTACATACGTCGGGGGAGCCATCCGAAACCTCATTCAGAAACACCGCAAATCGCCGCCCAAAAAATTCACCAGGACCAACCGCATTGCCGTCAACATCTGGCGCAAATTTGGCATTGTAGGCATTGCATTCCTGACGCCGCCGTTATTCACACCGCTTTTCGGGCCTATTCTGGCCGTTGCGTTCCGTGTGCCGAAGGGTTCTATATTCCTGTGGATGTCCGCCAGCGCGCTTGTATGGGGCCTCGCGATTTCCTACATCGCCCACAAAATGACGTTTATCCAGGAATGGATTAAATAGAATGGCTGGTCCGGTGCCGCCGGCCAGGTGCGACCGGCCAGGTGCATTACCGGCTGACTTCCTTCTTGGGCGCTACCGTTTTCTTCATGAAGTCACCTTGCGAGAAGTATTTTTCGATGAGGCAGTACATCAATATGAAGAAGTACCTGCTACCCATTTCCTTGATTTTCAGCTTTGACTCACCATATTTCCGGTTGGTCCAGCTGTTGGGTACCACGGCGTAATTATACCCGCGCACCATCGCTTTTAGTGGAAGTTCGATCGTCAAATTGAAGTGAGGCGCCAGGAAGGGTTTAATACCCTCGATCGTTTCACGCTTGTAGAGCTTGAATGCGTTGGTAGTGTCATTGTATTTAATGCCCATTACAAAGCGCACAATGGCATTCGCCACGCGGTTGATCACCTTTTTCAATGCCGGGTAATCGATCACCTTGCCACCTTTTTCCCAGCGTGAGCCGAAAACGCAGTCGTAATCGCCTTCCAGCATTTTGTAGTAAAATTTCACGAGATCCTCGGGATCGTCGGACATATCGGCCATGAAAACGGCCACACAGTCGCCTTTAAAGCGTTCCAAACCATAACGTACCGCATAACCGAAGCCATTCGGGCCCGGATTGGTGTAATAAACCAGCGTAGGAATCTGAAGGGAAAGTTCGTCGAGCACGCGCAATGTCCCGTCCTTCGAATTGTCGTTGGTGACGCAGATTTCGTGGGGGATATTGTACTTATTTAATGTATTGTGTAAAGATACGAGCGTGTGGGTGATCGATTCTTCTTCGTTATATGCTGGTATTACGACGCTTAGCTTCATAAATGTGTTATGTGTTAAACAGTACAAATTAAAGATTATTAATTCGAACCGCCAATTTTTTCAAGGCTGACAAGGAGCTCGTCGTAGCGTTTGAGGGTCCTGGCGATGGTGGCATCATAGCGCCCGCCAAGCCATTTACCTACATTCTCGAACATCTCTTTTCTATTTTGTAAAAATTTCAAATTCGTGTGTGCGTGTACATTGCTCAGGCCCGCGCTATGCTTGCGGTATACGCCCATGACGTCGCTCAAATAGCCGATTTTGCCCTTCGCAGCCAGCTGGAACATGATCGCCCAATCGCCGGCTGCCGCTTTGGCATGCCATTCTGCAAAATCTTCGGTTAAAAATTGGTTCCGGTACACCCAGCTGGCAGTAGCCATAAACCATTTGTCTTCCAGCAAATCCTCGACCGTTGAAACCGCTTTCTGATCAGCTGCATTGAAATAATGCGATGGCGAGCCGTCTTCATAAATGACTTCCATATTGTGATGGCAAACGGCGAAATCGGGGTTCTGATCCAGAAAATCGACCTGCTTTTGCAATTTTAACGGGTCGGTCCAGTAATCGTCGCCTTCGCACATCGCTACATATTCACCCCGGCAGGCTTTCAGGAGTTGCAGTACATTATTTCTTCCGGCAAACTCGCGCGGCTCTTGCGGGCCCTGGTTTTCGGAATGCAGAAAGGCCCGGATCACACCAGGCCTTTTTGCATCATATTTACGGATAATGTCCGGCGTCGCGTCGGTCGAAGCATCATCCCCGATCACTATTTCAAAATCAAAGCTGGTCTGCTGCATCAGCGCGCCTTCCAGCATCTGACCTATGTATTGCGCGTGGTTGTACGTCGGTACGCAAACGGAAAGTTTCATTCGAATTTTAGCTAAAAACCTCTTTCAGCTGCTCTACCGTCGGGAAATTTGGCGTGACAAGCTCTGTTTCGGGTTTGTAAATGTAGGCCATAGGGTAGCCGCGCTCGATGAATGTCGGTTCGTCGAGGTTGTTGTATCGCAGCTGTACCGACCAGCGAATGTTGTTGGTAACGTTGTTACCCGACTGGTGAATCAGGAACGCAGAGAAAATGAGGATGTCGCCAACCTGGAATTCAGTCTGGATAAAATCTTCATCTTTCAATTCGACCGTGATGCCGCCCTGATAGCCGGATGTGGATGAGGCCTGCAAGCCGACCTTATGGCTGCCCGGGATCACCTGCAATGCGCCGATATCCGCGCCGGCATCCACCATCGGAAACCAGATCACCGCGCTGTCGAGCGATCCCTGGCCCGTGCGCCAGTCCTGGTGCGCGTCGAGTTTCCAGTGTTTGCTGCCGTCTTTGGATAAAAAGCGGCTGTTGAACTGCATTGCAGCACGTGCACCGATAATCGGAGCCGAAAGGCCTACGTCTTTCAACAAGTTTTCAATAACCGGGTCAACGCCCAGCCGGTGCAGCGAAAATGAATGCTGGACCGTCTTGCCCGTGCTTACAAATGCATCGAAATCCTTTTCAAAGAACTCGAACATCGCATTTTCGAAGGTGTCGCGGTCGTCGATGTCGACGGTTCTGCCGGTTACACGCTTGATCTGCGTCGCAAAAATCTGGCGGGCTTCGGTGTATATTTCATTAATGACGTCCTTGTCGAGGTAATTTCTCAAAAGGACAAAACCATCGCGGTTGAACTGCTCCTGAAGTGTACTCATTGTGCGATCACGTTTGTGACATTTAATGGTGATTTCTTCAAAAATATCTCGCCATTGTTACTGAGACCATGATGAGCCTCAGTTTGATTCAGAATATTAATCTTCCCAAACCGCGTAACCAAATCCCGCCGCACCGAAGCCATTACCATTATAAAGCAGGTAACGCTTGCCATTGTGCTGGTAGAAATTGGCATAATCGATCATTTCGTAGTCGAAATCGTCCGGATTGTCGGATTTCGCGATGCCTACCAAATGATCCTTACGCTCCCAGTTGGTCCCGTCGGCCGACTCAGCATAGCCTAGGCGGTAGCTCTGATTGCGGTCGGTGCGGTAATCGCGGGAGTGGCGGTAGGAGTAGTACATTTTGTAAATACCATCTTCCTTAAACACGCTCGGGCGGCCTACTGCGTGCAGGAAATCGTCGAAATCCAGGGTAGGAATGTCGCTGATCTCCCAGTGGATGCCGTCTTTCGAAGTTGCGGATTGTGCGCGGTAGTAAGGCTCGGGATAGTCGTGGATCATCTCGCATTTGTGGCCCGAAATGTACCACATGCGCCAGGTACCGTCGTCGTCGATCAGTACCGAAGGCTGCGCGGCCCAGAGCGGGTTCTGAATGCTGCGGTCCATAATGGGCCCGCGGAACATCTTTTTAAATGTGAGACCGCCGTCCTGGCTTACAGATAACCCCATTGACAAGCGGTAGGAGTTCCAGGTGCGGTTCCAGCCGGTGTAATAGAGCCAGATGTCGCCGTTCGGACGATCTACAAACCAAGCTGGCATAGCGCCGGTTTCGTCGTATTCGCCCGGGCCGCCGAGTTCGAGCACGGGCTTGTCGTGTATATAGAGGATCTTTTTGGGATCGTCGTAATCGACGTCGATGAACGTAGGGCGTGATTGCGTGCTGTTATCCCTTGTCGAGAAGTAAATCCTCAGAAAATCCTTGTGTTTATAGGCAAATGGCACCTGCGCATGGCTCTGACTGTGCGCCAGACTGCCGTCAGGTTTATAAATAACTCCTTTTTTAACCCACATCGGAACGTTGAATTTTGTTATTGAGTAATGGCGTAATGCTTAGTCGACCGCTTTTTCAGCACGAATGCGCCAGTTATCAACGAAATCTTTGCCCGGGATCGGCAGATCGATATCTACTTCCGGAGCTTTGGCGGTAACGCGGTATTCCATTACATAAAACGCATTGCCAAACACATAATGCAGCTTGAAGTTCTCGATATTGGCCGGAACATCTTCCAGTGGCACCTCGGCGCGGAACAGCGGGTTCGCTTTCAGCAAAGTAGCGTAAGTAGGGGTATTCCGAAGCCACGGGGCCACGCTTTCATCACCTACCACCACTTTTCCGCCGGGTTTCACCACGCGGGTCAGCTCGTCGAATGCGCGCTTGCGCTCCGAGAAGGTGTTAATGCCGCCGAAATGGAACACGGCGTCGAAAGTATCATCCGGGAAAGGCAGGTAAGAGCCGTTGCCGAGGAAATAATGCACATTCAAATCGTCGGTAACGAGTTTTTCCTGCGCCAGTTTCAGCATATTGGGCGAAAGGTCCGACAGCACGGCAGTTCCGCCCGGTCTTACTTTGTCGAGAATCAATGCAGAATCCTTACCGGTTCCGGCGCCTACTTCGAGCGCTTTCATACCGGGTTTCAGCTCCATCAGATCGATGAAAAAGCGGCGGGTAGCAGCTTCGTCGGAATGGTTCAGGGTTTCGAAAACCCAGGAAACGCCTTTGTCGTAGCGGAGGAATGCCTGGTCGTACAGATATTGTTCGCGCGCATCTTCGGGAAGCAATTCTTTGGGATACAGCATGTTGACAATGCCTGTGTCACCAACTTCATAGACAGTGCCGTCTTCGCTTTTGAGTGACTTGCCGTCTTCGGCTATGGTTAAAGGGGTTCCTGTGCGTGGGCAAACCAATGATTCTAAAAACTCCTGTTGATTCATTTTTGCGTGTCTGATTGATTCATATCTGGTCAAAATTACCCTTTTTCTTCGGAACACCAGCCAATGCGCGGCGGCTTCTTAGCAAATGGGCCACGTGTTTTTCTGTCGCATGGTAACGATACCACGCCATTTTTTTATTATTACCTTTGAATGTTTTGTAAAGACAACCCGTAGTACTTCAATATCATGTCCCAGCTTCAGGAAAAAATCAAAGCACTTGCCAAGGATCAGTCGGAAGACATTGTTGCCCACCGCCATCATTTGCATAGTAACCCCGAGTTATCATTCGAAGAGTTCAAAACGGCGAAATACGTTGCATCGGAGCTCACGGCAATTGGCCTGCAACCCGAAGAGGGTGTTGCCGGAACCGGCGTGGTAGCGATTATCGAAGGGCGCAATCCAGGCAAGAGAATCGTAGGCCTGCGGGCCGATATGGACGCATTGCCGATCCTCGAAGCGAACGATGTTCCCTACAAATCAAAGGTCCCCGGTGTGATGCACGCATGCGGGCACGATGTGCACACATCGTCGCTCCTGGGTACGGCACGGATCCTGCACGCATTGCGCGAGGAGTTTGAAGGGACGGTAAAATTGGTATTTCAGCCTGCTGAGGAAAAAGCGCCGGGCGGTGCTTCGCTGATGATTAAGGAAGGTGTTTTGGAAAATCCACGTCCGGCGAGTATGGTAGGCCAGCACGTTGCACCGAATATTCCCGTAGGCAAAATCGGCTTTCGCGAGGGTATGTATATGGCCAGCACCGACGAGCTTTACCTGACTGTCAAAGGCAAAGGCGGCCACGCGGCAGCACCGCATCAGCTGGTAGACCCTGTGTTGATGGCTTCCCACATTATCGTGGCATTGCAGCAGATTATCAGCCGCAATCGCAATCCGGCGAACCCGTCGGTACTCTCATTCGGCCGGTTCATTGCCGATGGGGTTACCAATGTAATCCCCAATGAAGTGACCATTCAGGGAACATGGCGCTGTATGGACGAGGAATGGCGCGAGGACGGCCTGCGCCGCATGAAGAAAATGGCTGAAAGTATCGCGGAAGGAATGGGCGGAAGCTGTGAATTCGAGATCGTGAAAGGCTACCCTTTCCTGAAAAATCATCCGGAACTCACCAGAAGGGTAAGAACAGCCGCGGTAGGCTACATGGGCGCCGAGAATGTCATCGACCTCGACCTCTGGATGGCCGGCGAGGATTTCGCATTCTACTCACAGGTTGTCGATTCCTGCTTCTATCGCCTCGGAACGCGCAATGAGGCACGCGGCATTATCTCGGGCGTGCATACCCCTACATTCGATATCGACGAAAGCGCACTCGAAATTTCGACCGGCCTTATGAGTTGGCTGGCAATTTCTGAGCTGAATGCTTAGGGATATACCTTTTGAAATAACTGTTGATTTTCAATGTGATCACACCAAAGATGGCTTCCTTGAAAATGCCTTTCGACATTTTTGAGGCGCCTTTGGTGCGGTCGGTGAAGATGATGGGCACCTCGGTAATGCTGAAACCGTATTTCCAGGAATTGAACTTCATTTCGATCTGGAATGCATAGCCGATAAAACGGATATTATCGAGGTTGATCGTGTTCAGTACTTTGGCCGTGTAGCAAATAAAACCAGCCGTAGGGTCCATGATCGGCATTCCGGTGATCATCCGCACATAATAACCCGCGAAATAGGACATCAGTACGCGGTTAATCGGCCAATTCACCACATTTACCCCTGTAATATACCTTGAACCTACCGCTACATCGTGGCCTTCGTTGGCACATGCATTGTACAAGCGGACCAGGTCCTCGGGCGGATGCGAGAAGTCGGCATCCATTTCAAAAATGTAGTTGTATCCCCTTTCAAGCGCCCATTTGAAGCCGTGGATATAGGCCGTACCCAGGCCCAGTTTTCCTTTTCTTTCTACCAGGTGAAGGCCTGAAAACTCCTTCATTAACTCCTTCACAATCCCTGCGGTGCCATCCGGCGATCCGTCGTCAATGATCAACAGGTCAAACGGATGGTTCAGGCTAAAAACCTTCCGAATGATGGCTTCAACATTTTCAAGTTCGTTGTAGGTAGGGATCACTACAATGCAATCGTTCACAGAAATTGTTCAGTTTAGAAGTTAAATGCGTAGTATAGAGCGCAGTACGAAATTTTCAGAGCTTAATATTGTTCTTTTTCTCCCGATCCTCAATTTTCTTGTTCACTTTTTCGTAAATGGTCGTCATGCGTTCGGGATGGCTCATGTAGTAAGAATAGCTTTCGCGATATGCCGTCGTATCCACTTTGTGTTTTTTCCAGATATCACTTTTCAAACGGTTGAAAATCATGAGCGACGAATCGAGCGATTTCAGCTGCAGCCGGTTCACGCGGGACTCGGCCAGGTGGATGTCGGTCAGGATGGTAGCCATTTTTTCTTCGGACAATGTGCCTTTCGGCGGCTTTTCCTCCTCCGAACAGGCCGAAAACAGCAGCATGGAAAGTGCCAGAAGGCTTATACCGGTCGTGAATTTCATCGCAGGGCGTAGCTTACTATCAAAATACCTATCTTTGTTTTAGGTATACCAGACGACAAAGGTGGTAATTTTTTTGCAAAACTTATGTTTGAGCAGTTTCTGGGAAAGTTAAGGAAGTATGAAATCCGGATGCGGAAAGCGGTGACCAGCGAGCGTCACGGCAATTTTCATTCGGTCTTCAAAGGGTCCGGCCTGGAATTCGACGACCTGCGCTTGTACCAGTACGGAGACGATGTCCGGGCGATCGACTGGAACACTTCTGCAAAAGGTCACGGTACATTTGTCAAGATTTTCAAAGAGGACAAGGAGCAAACGGCCTTCTTCATGCTCGACGTGAGCGCGTCGCAACAGGTAGGGGAGATCAAGAAACTGAAAATCGATATTGCGAAGGAAATATGCGGGGTGCTTACGCTCTCGGCCATTCAGGAGGCCAGCCGGGTGGGGCTACTTTGCTTTTCGGACCGGAACGAAAGGTATATCCGCCCTTCCGACGGCATGAAACACGGTTATGGCCTCATTTCGGAACTTTACAAACTCGTTCCGGAGTCGACGAAGACGAATATTGCCGAGGCTATCCTGGTCGCGTTAAATGTGCTCCGTCGCCGCAGCTTTATATTCCTGATCTCCGATTTTATTGATAACAACTACCAGCACAACCTCAAAGCCCTGGCCCGCAAGCACGACCTGATCGTGATCCATCTGTACGATTCGCGCGAGGTGAACCTGCCCGGACTCGGCATTATCCCTCTTTACGACGCGGAGAAGAAGACTACCGTTTGGGTGAATACCTCTTCACGCCAGTACCGCGAGGAAATGGCCAGCCGGTTCGGTAAGCGCAGTGCCGAGCTGCAACGGCTATGCCATCAGAACCGCGCCGATTACATTTCCATCAACACCCAGGAAGATTATGTGCCGGCGCTGATCCATTTGTTTAAGGTGAGACGTTATACCAAAAGTACGGCACCATCCAATGGCTAGGGTTTTTCAGGTATTCTTTTCGGTGTTAATGGGCTTTTCGCTGTGTTTTTCGGGCATGGCGAGAGACGCACGCAAGCAGCGGATGAAACCGAAGGGCATTTTCCTGACCGACAGCATCGAGGTAGGCAAGCCGGTTTATTTCTCCCTGAGCGTAAGGCATAATCCGGAATCCGAGATTTTCTTTCCCGACAGTACATTCGATTTCTCACCCTTCGAACTGATAGGGCAGAGGACATTCGTGTCCAGTACCGATGCACGCGGGACGCTCGATAGCGCTGTTTACCACCTCGTTTCATTCGATGTTTCCAAGGTCCAGAAGCTCCGGCTGCCGGTTTTTGTATTTCAAAAAAAGGATTGTACGGCCGTCTATACCGCGCCCGACTCGGTTTTACTCATCAAAAGCAACAACATCGACCTACGCAAAAAACCGGCGTTGAAGGAAGAAACGCGCCTCGTCCCACTCAGCAGCGAATTCAATTTTTCCATGCTGATCGGCTCATTTGCGTTGATTATCGGGGTAGCGGGTAGCATTTACTGGGTTTTTGGCCGGGATATTTACAAGCAATGGCAGCTGCTCAAATTGCAGCGCCGCCACCTCGAGTACGTGCGCTCGTTCAATCGCCTGATGCGCAGCGCGCGGGAGAAGAGCAATATCAAGGATGCCGAAAAGGCCATCATCATTTGGAAAAACTACCTTGAAAGGTTGGAGAAAAAACCTTTCGCGACTTATACAACAAGAGAAATTATCGACAATATGCCCGACGACGAACTGGCCGATGCATTGAAGAACATGGACAGTATCGTATACGGCCAAAGCCGTTCGGGAAACATGGATCAATACCTGGAAGTGCTCAAAACCGGCGCCACACGTTTGTACAGGGCCAAAAGAAAGTTTGTACTGGACAGCCCCGTCGTTTAACCTGCTCATTGAATGGAAAACTGGTTTTCACTGGAATGGTTTGGGTATAACACGCTGCGGTCGTATGAATGGGTTTATCCTTATTTCCTTTACTTACTGCCGCTGGTGCCGTTTCTTTTCTGGCTTCGGAATGCATTGCACCGTAAGCACAAGCAGCGGCTGACCATCACCTACACTTCGGTAACCGGCTTCCGGAGCTGGCTTACATTGCTGCGGTTTGTGCAGCCGGTTTGCGTAGGCCTCGCCATTTGCCTAATCCTGGTTGCACTGGCACGTCCGCAGGTAGTTTCCGAGCGAAAAGACCAGTATTCGGAGGGGATCGACATTATGCTGCTGTTGGATATTTCCGATTCGATGATTGAAAAGGACCTTAGCCCCAACCGCCTGGAAGCCGCCAAGCGGATGGCGCGGCAATTTATCAAAGGCCGCTTGCAGGACCGCATCGGGCTGATCGTCTTTGCTGGTGAAGCGGTATCACTCTGCCCGCTCACGACGGATTACGAATTACTATACGGCTTTCTCGACGAAGTCAACCCAAGTCTCATTCCCACGCCCGGCACGGCGATCGGCAGTGCATTAGCTGTGGCTGTGAACCGGATGCGCGACACCGCGGGCGAGAGCAAAGTAGCAATCCTGATCAGCGATGGCGACAATACGTCTGGTAACCTGGGTCCTACCACTTCCGCGCAGCTGGCGAATGCATTTGGCGTGAAGGTTTACGCCATTTCGGTCGGAAGGCCCAAAAAGATGTCGAAAGCCGATACTACGGCCAGTACAGGTGCATTGATGGATGAAGGTGAGCTGCAAAATATTGCGGGAATCGGGAATGGAAAGTATTTTCGTGCTACCGATAACACGGCGCTGGAAACGGTTTTTAAACAAATCGACCAGCTCGAAAAAGTGAAATCCCGCGATGTGCTGTCGCGCGATGTGAAAGATTACTACCGCGTTTACCTCTTTTGGGCGGTTACGCTGCTGCTTGTGGCGATTGGGACGAAGAGTACATTTATGGCCAATATTCTGGAAGACTGATGCTGAAAGCTTATTACAATATCGATGCCGTTGAGGCAGGGCTGGACGAAGTAGGAAGGGGCTGCCTGGCCGGCCCGGTGGTTGCCGCGGCAGTGATCCTGCCGCGCGATTATAAGCATTCATTCCTCAATGATTCCAAACAGCTTACCAGGGCGCAGCGGCTACTGCTGGAAAAGGAAATTATCCGCGAATCTGTTTGCTGGGCGGTGGCAGAAGTCGATAACTATGAAATTGACCGCATTAATATCCTGAAAGCAAGTTTTCTGGCCATGCACAGGGCGGTAGACAAGCTGCGGATTCGTCCCGAGCATTTGCTCGTGGATGGGAACCGCTTCACGCCTTACCCGATGATCCCGCATACCTGCATTATCAAGGGTGATGCGCATTATCTTTCTATTGCGGCTGCGTCGGTTTTGGCAAAAAATTACCGGGATGAGCTCATGAGCAACCTGTCCCGGCAATTCCCGCATTATGGTTGGGAGCAAAATGTGGGTTATCCCACGATCCACCATCGCAAGGCGATCGTGCTGCACGGCCCGTGTTCCTATCACAGAATGTCGTTCAAACTGATTAAGGAAGACGGCGGTCAGACGGAAGTGGAGGAAACGGAAGATTTGGGCTTTTTATAAAGCGGTACAGTACTGCAAGGTTCGCCGAACATGAGGCTTTGTACAACAGGTTTCAGCAGTTTGCTAACCGCCACATAAGCTGATACAGGCACATTTACCTTGCTGCAACCCTTTACTACCACACGTTTTCCTGCAAATTCTTCCGCGTTCAATTTCGCAATGGCATCAGCGAAGAGTTTGTCTTCCAACGCATTCAGGTCCCCAAAAACAAATGCGTTCGCATACGGTTCGAGCTGCACGGCAAGAAGCATGTAGGCCCAGGTGGGCACAATGGCGTCTTCCGAACAGATGATCGCAACATTTTTATCCTGGTACTGCGCCCAGTCGTGGCTTTTGAGAAAGTCGCGAAAATCTTTTTCACGCAGGATCATTCCCTGCCAGAGATTGTCTTTGATATCGTAAACTATGCGTTCGCCGGGGTGGTAAAGCTCTTCCAGGTCCAGTGAAATGATGCCGCTGGTGGCTACCCGGTTTACTATTTCGTCAGTTTCCATGCTAAAAATCCTGTTACAAAAAGGCTAACAACAAAACTCCGGTGATTGTTTGGCGAAATGTCAAAATCCCCGTTTACTGCACGAGTGTGCTGGCCTTGCGGGGAGCCGGCGACATGAAGTCTTTCAGGTAATATGGCTCAAACGACGCCACGTCCTCAAACTGGCTGTTCCGGAATGCGATCGTACCCAGCTGGCCTACCGTTCTGGCCGATGGTTTAATATCCGTTTCAGGAAAAACTGCATTGGCATGCTGCCCGAACAACGGCTTGCATTTGGCGGCGCCGTCACCGAAGAATACCACCCTGTTGTTGGCCAACGGCGCTTCAAAAGAGTTTTCGGTCAAAATCACTGCCTGCGTTTCCTGTACAAATGCATTGCTGTCGTCCAAAACCGCTGCATAAACTTCCATGCGCCGCGCGTCGATCATGGGACAGAACAAATGTCCCGGAAAGAATGGCACGAGCTGCAAAGCCATCGCCTGTAAAGTATTGATGGCGATCAGCGGCTTGTCGAGCGCATAGCACAGTCCCTTGGCCGTGGATACGCCCACGCGCAGGCCTGTATACGAGCCTGGGCCTTTGGCGACTACGATCGCGTCGACGTCGGTCAGTTGAAACCCGGCGTGCGCCACGCTGTCGCGCATGAGCGTCGTCAGCATAGCGGATGACGATTTGTCGGTAAAAAGATCGTAGGCAGCCAGCAGTCCGGTGTCGTTATGCACGGCCACTGAGCATCCGCGGATCGAGGTGTCGATACTGAGTAAGAGCATATAAAAACAAAAAGCCCGCCGCGAGCGACGGGCCGGATGGTATTATTTCTTTTTCAAAAGCTGGCTGTAACGGGCCGGGTCTTTGAAGAGCGCCAGCGCCGCTTTAACTTCGGGGTCCTGGTTGAATGAGGCTTCCCGCATGCCTTTTTCCAAATAGTAATGTTTGATGATCTCCTCTTCAAGGATCTGCTTGATCTCCGGTTTGAAGATTTGCAGGTCGTTGTCCTTGCTGTGTGAAAGCTTGGATTTCAAAGCTTTCAATTGGTCTTCAATCACTTCCAGCGACTTCTCCTTTTTCGCCGAAGCTTCCAGGTCGTTCAGGTCGCGCTCCACCTGCGTGGTGTAGTCGTACTCTTTATCGCCCAGCCATTTGGTGAATGCCGCATAGTCGGCGTCGCTCAGGTGGAATTCTTTCGCAGGCTTGATCGTCGGATGTTCGAAATGGTATTTCACCGCATAGTCGAAGAACAGCCGGTTGCGGCCCAGGGAAACTGCCAGCGGCGAGAAGTTTTCCTTTTCGGTGATGATATCGGGCAGAATGCCGCCGCCGTCGAATACCACACGTCCGTTTTTGGTCTTGAATTCGGTCATGAGCGAATCGGGGATCTTGCCTACGCTGCCGTCGTCGTTGCGGTGGCTGTAATCGATCGCCTGGATACACCGGCCGCTGGGAATGTAATATTTGGCGGTGGTGATCTTCATTTTGGTATTGAATGAAAGGTCGCGCGTGGTTTGTACAAGCCCTTTTCCGTAAGTCCGCTGGCCTATCAGCACGCCGCGGTCATAGTCCTGGATCACACCCGAAACGATTTCCGCTGCCGAAGCACTGCGGTTATTGGTCAAAACTACTACCGGTATTTCGGTATCGAGAGCGGGGTTGTAGGCGGTGTACGTTTTGTTCCATTCACTCACTTTTCCTTTGGTCGAAACCACTTCTTCGCCTTTTGGAATGAATATGTTGGAGATCTCGATCGCCATATTCAGCAAACCGCCGGGATTATCGCGGAGGTCGAGCACCACGGATTTCATGCCTTTGCCTTTCAGCTCCTGGAATGCATTGCGCACCTCACGTGACGCGCTTGCCGTAAAGTCCTTCAAATCAATATAACCCACTTCCTCGTTGAGCATCCCATAGTAGGGCACATTGGTCACCTTCACGATGTCGCGGTTCAATGTGATTTCCAGGGGCTTGGTGTTGCCGTAGCGTTTCACGGTCAGTTTGACGGCTGTTTGGGTCTGGCCTTTGAGCAATTTCCCGGTATCGAAATCTTCGCGGGTCGAAAGGTCGATGTCGTTGATCTTGGTAATCTCGTCGCCGAGCTGCAATCCTGCCTTTTGCGCCGGGGTATCTTCGTAAACCATCATTACGGTATGCTTGCCATCGGCAGAATTGACCATCGCCCCGATGCCATTGTATTTGCCGGTGGTCATGGTCATGTAATCCTCGATGTCGTCCTCGGCATAGTACACCGTGTACGGATCAAGGGAGCGGAGCATGTTATCGATGCTGGTCTTGATCAGCTGGTTAGGATTGATCTCATCCACATAATAAGCATTCAATTCCTTGAAAAGCGTGGCATAGATGTCCAGATTCCGCGCGATTTCGAAAAGGCGGTCGTCCTGGCGGAACGAAACGAATGCGAGCCCGCCCACAACCGGAGCAGCCATCAAAATGGAACGAAGATACTTTTTCATCTATGTTCAGGAATTGGATTGTTCTTTGAGAAAGGCAGGCGGCAGTTTTTCAAGCTTTTTGAGCGACTGCTTCATGGCCGTTTCAATAACGTCGTATGAGGTTATTTCTTTTGCAAGATACAAAAAAGCAATGTAGGAAGGGCGCGTTTCGTCGTGTAATGCGGTGAGCGCGGATTTGTGCAGCCGGTAGGCTTCGCGGCAGCGGCGGCGGATCAGATTGCGGTCTACCGCTTTCTTGAAATGCCTTTTGGAAATGGAGAAGAGTACTTGCGGGAGGGCAGGAGGCGATTGCCGGTCGTAGATATACAGCAGCCTGAATGGATAAAGGTAGAACGTCTGAACCTCCGGGCTGCCTTTTTTGAAAAGCCTGCCAATGGTGCGGAGGTTACACAACCGCTCGTTCTTACCAAATGTTTGTTTCAAGTTCTTGTAGAAAAAAATGTCTGATAAGCTCGAATGTTTCAAACTTATCAGACTATGAAAAGACCAGGAGTCTCCGACTGTACGTCCTCGACCAGGCGTCCCCTACTCAAACCTTCAAGCGAAAATTATTGCTTGTGACGTTTTTCGTCAGAAACAGTTAATTTCCAACGGCCTTTTTTACGACGGCCAGCCACTACTTTGCGTCCGTTTGCCGTGGACATTCTCTCACGGAAACCGTGCTTGTTTCTCCTCTTACGATTCGATGGTTGAAAGGTACGTTTCATCTCAGTATCAAATTATTGCGATATAAATCTCTGTCTACCCGTAATTTTGGCTTGCAAAGGTAGACAAAAAAATTAACCAAGTCAAAATTTCTGGATTTTTTTCAGAAATAGTCCGTTGCCAGGCCTATTTGTAGAAAAACTTTTTCTTGAAATACCATTCCGCACAGCCATTATTGACCTCCACCGAAGCCCAGGCAGGGTCGGTTTCGTCGTTGACGATCAGGATGGTGTATGGTACATTTTTTAGTTTTGGGACATACACTTGCGGCTCTTTCGTATTCAGAACGAGGGCGGTACGCTCATGCATTTCCTTGTTGAAACGAGCGGCCCGTCCGGTAAGTAGGTCAGACCACGCTGAGCGGTAGTTGAAGTTTCCTGCATACAGGAAGAAGAAGTACAACCCGGCCACCCACGCAACGGCCTTTCCCTGTTCTACCGGCTGCATATATCCTTTTTTCAGCACCCAGAAAGTAAGTACAAACACATTGTACGTCCAGCCGATCAGTGTCCAGAATGTGATCACGCATTGCCCGCGCAGGTTAGGCGGCTCCGCAATGGACCAGTACGAAGGAAAATAGGTGATGAAAAGGCATCCCAAAAATATCGGAATCGACAGCCCGGGATGCACATTGAAAAACTTGAAATCCTCTTCGCCCTTGCTTTTGAAAAGCTGGCAGGCCATAGGAATGAGTACCAATGTGAGCACACACAATGCGGGAGCCATTTTCGAGAAATTATGAATGTCCCAGGCCAGGCTGTTTTTAATGGAAAACAGCAAATTGTATTTCAAAGGCGTCGGGTAAAGCCCCGATTCGGCGCGGGCCCCATTGCCGGGGGCTGTTACAGAAAGCACGCCGAAAACCAGCGCCACCACGCTCAGGATCATGTATTTAACCTGCAATTTGCGGGCGATCACGCTGCCGAAGAAGAACCATGCGCCCGATAGTATCACCAGCCACACGAGCGTGTACTCGTTCATACCCACGAGCAGGATGACGCCAAGTGCCAGAATGACCGTGTGCTGCATGGAAAGGCGCGCGTAGTTTCGGAACAGGTAAGCAAGCAGGTAGAGCGTCCCGATGTCCGCGATGGTGTAGTAGTAGCCGGTGTACCAGTAAAAATAGCCGGAAACGACAGGCAGCTCGGCGATCAGCACGAACACGAGCAGGAATGCAAGGAGTACTGTTTGCCATTTGGGCAATTTGCCGGCCGTAATGGCACCGGCGAATTTCAGGGATGCGTGTACATATAAGAGAATGAGCACAATCGGCGCCAGTTTGTAGCCGAGGTAGGAATTATAGGCAAGAGGCTGGGTGGCGGAAATGAGCGTGCCGATGTAGCGGCCCGACCATGTTTTCCAGTAATGCACCTGGTAACCCCAGTAACCCAGTTCTTTAACGGCCAACGTATGGCAGTAGTCGTCGGTGGTGGGGAATACGAAAAAGGAGACCGCTACAAATGGAAACAGGATGACAAAAAACGCCAGAATGAGCAGTTTTAACTTGTTGTCGGGATTTTTGAGCCAGGAGAAGTAATGTGTCATATGTTGTTACCCTTGTGAAAGAAGTATTCAAACATAAGACATTTATTTTAAACGGACGCGTAGAAATGCCCATCTGTGAGAATGCGGCCGGGCAAGTTGGCGGTAAGCCGAAGGCCTCGATGCCTAAGCGGACATCAGGTTATAAGCCGAGTAATTCTTGGTAAATGACTCGCGGACATCCTCGATCTGGTGTGTCAGAAGCCAGGTCCGGAAACGAACGGCATCGTCGGTCTCATGATGGACGATGGATCCTCCCGAAAGTAAAAGCGTGAATGTTTTATGCGTTTGCAGAAAGCGGCGGATTTGCGCAGCACTATGTTCGAAGCCGGAGAAATAAGGGTTTGTCATAAGCATATTTGCATGGCATCATGAGGAAATCAACGGCAAGATACAAAAGCGTAGGTTTAGTTGTACTAAATTGTAGAATAAATTTAATATCAGTTCTAAACTTTTTCAAATATGCGGCAAAGTCTGTAAAACAATATGTCACCGTTTCCGAATATAAATTTAGTATTCGTCCCGGTTGGAGGGGTGAACGTGCTGAGGATGATCAGGATAGGGGAGTTGGGGCGGAGGCGGCGAGTGTAAACTCGCCCGGGAATTGGGCCTTGTAGATGCAAAAAAGCCACCTTCTTTCGAAAGTGGCTTTGGCCTAGTAGCGGGAGCTGGACTCGAACCAGCGACCTTTGGGTTATGAGCCCAACGAGCTACCAACTGCTCCATCCCGCGGTGTTGTTGAATTGGAGTGCAAACATACAACTATTCTTTTACAGAAAACAACTATTTTTGTGAAAACTTTTAAAAAAAGTTTGCCTCTAACATTCTGACACCAATTTTATGAGTTCATATTCAGCTGCTTATGGTTTCGGGTGGCGCATTCATCAGGTACTGCTGATCAGGCTGCTCGGGATCATGCTCCTGTTTACAATCTGCCGCGTTCTCTTTTATTTGTTCAATCAATCGTTTTTTCCGGAGGTTACCTTCGCGTTGGCACCGCGTTTGTTGCTCGGAGGTCTGCGTTTTGATCTTGTGGCTGTCCTGTACACGAATATCCTGTACGTTTTCCTCATGCTCATCCCCGTCACATTCAAGTACCGGCCTGCTTTTCAGAAATTCCTGGACTACCTTTTTATCATCACCAACAGCATTGCCCTGCTGGCCAACTGCGCCGATTTCATTTATTACCGCTTCACGATCAAAAGAAGTACGTGGTCGGTATTGCAGGAGTTTTCGCATGAAAACAATATGCACAAGGTGTTTGGCGGTTTCCTGGTCAACTACTGGTATGTGGCGCTGGTATGGGTGCTGTTGGTGCTGCTGGTGGTGTATATCACGCGCCGCTGGAAAGTGGGTGCGAAGCCAGCGCGCCCGGCCTGGCAGGTATTCGTTATTCACAGTGTATTGATGACCGTTTCGGTTTTCCTCTTCATCGGAGGCGTCAAAGGCGGTTTCCGGCACAGCACGAGGCCGATCACGCTGAGTAATGCAGGTGAGTACGTCGACAAGCCGAAAGAAATGTTCATCGTCCTGAACACGCCATTCTGCATTTTCAAAACCCTGAAACGTTCCGACTATCAGCGGGCGCATTTCTTCCGATCGGAGCAGGAAATGAATGCGGTGTATTCGCCGATCCATTATCCCGATCCCAAGGCGCCGGCTTTCCGGCCGAAGAATGTGGTGATTTTGATTTGGGAAAGTTTTGGAAAGGAAATGGTGGGCACCTATAACAGGGACCTGGAAAATGGTACTTACAAAGGTTACACGCCATTCATCGATTCGCTGATGCCGCATAGCAAGGTATTCTGGTATTCATTTGCCAATGGGGCCAAATCGATAGAAGCCATTCCGTCGGTGCTGACGAGTATTCCGGGCATTATGGAGCCATTTATCCTGACACGCTATACCGATAACAAGCTGCCGAGCCTGCCTGAAATGCTGCAAGCGAAAGGGTATCATACCTCTTTTTTCCACGGAGCACCGAATGGCTCGATGGGTTTCAAGGCATTCACCAATCTGATCGGCATTAAAGATTACTACGGCAAGACCGAATACAACAACGATGCCGATTACGACGGTATCTGGGGCATTTGGGATGAAGAATTCCTGCAATTCTGGGGCAAGAAGCTGGATAGTTTTCAGCAGCCGTTCATGAGCACGCTGTTTACGGTTTCTTCGCATGACCCATACAAGGTGCCTGCCCGCTACCAGGGCAAATTCCCGAAAGGGCCGCTGCCGATTTACGAATGCATGGGGTATACCGACAATGCTTTGCGGAAATTCTTCGATTCCGTGAAGGACAAACCCTGGTTCAAGAATACATTGTTCGTGATCACAGCCGACCACTCAGCCACATTCGCCCATTATTCAAAGTATCAGACATCGGTCGGAAATTTCTCAATACCCATCCTGTTCTACGCTCCGGGCGACGCTTCGCCGGGCGACGCTTCGCCGGGCGACGCTTCGCCGGGCGACGCTTCGCCGGGCGACGCTTCGCCGGGCGAAGCTAATTTACAAACCGGTCTGGCGGGCAAATCCTATTCCTCCGAACCCGCAATGACCGGCACGGATAGCACCCGGCTTGTTCAGCAAATCGACATTATGCCTTCCATCCTGGGGTATCTGCATTACGACAAACCCTATTTTGGCTTTGGAAAAAACGTGTTCGGGAACCCTCCGGTCAACTTCGCTGTCAACTATGATGGCGTCTATCAATGGTTCAACGGGCCATACGTTTTGCAATTTGATGGCAGGAAAACCGTAGGTTTGTATAAATATCAGGAAGACAAGCTTTTGAAAAATAACCTTGCGGGCCGTATTCCGGATGTTCAAGGGCCTATGGAATTGCAGGTTAAGGCATTTATCCAGCAATATTCGAACCGGATGCTGGACGACCGGCTGACGGTAACACCCTAGGCAGCATGTTTTGGGAAGCTGAAAAAAAGTGAAGAAGTAATTTTTATGGAAGAAAAAGCCGAAAATAATCATACCGAGTTACGCAACCACAGGGCTGGTTTTGTGAGCATTATCGGAAAACCCAATGTCGGGAAATCAACCCTGATGAACGTGCTCGTAGGCGAGAGAATGTCGATCATCACCTCCAAAGCACAGACGACCCGTCACCGCATTATCGGGATCCTCAATGGAAAACACGAGGACGTCCCGTTTCAACTGGTGTATTCCGATACACCGGGGGTGATCAAGCCGTCGTATAAGCTCCACGATTCGATGATGACCTTCGTGAAAGGGTCGCTGGAAGATGCCGACGTGGTGCTTTTCGTGGTGGAAATAGGAGAGAAGGCATCGGAGCATGAAGTGTTGCCGCTGCTGAAACGGACAGAATCGCCCGTGGTGCTGGTACTGAATAAAATCGACCTCTCGAACGACGAGGAAGTAAAGCAGAAAATGGCTGAATGGGAAAATGAGATCCATCCGGCTGCCATTATACCGATTTCTGCATTGGAAAAAGCGAATATCGGCACGTTGTTCGACGCCGTGGTGACGCGCCTTCCATTCCACCCGCCTTATTTCGATGAGGATGAACTAACCGACAAGCCAGAGCGTTTCTTTGCTTCGGAAATTATCCGCGAAAAAATCTTCTTGAATTACCGCCAGGAAATTCCATACAGCTCCGAAGTAGTAATCACTGAATTTAAGGACAAGGACGACATCATTGTGATCCGTGCAGAAATTCTGGTTGAACGTAAAAGCCAGAAGGGGATCATTATTGGTGAAAAGGGAGAAATGTTGAAGAAAGTAGGTACGCAGGCCCGCCAGGACCTCGAAGATTTCTTTGGCAAAAAAATCTTCCTCGAACAGCACGTAAAAGTTGAACCCGATTGGAGAAGCAAGGAAAACAAGCTTCGCCAGCTGGGGTACCAGGAATAAATTTTAAATAAAACGAATGAAGAGCAGGCGCCAGACCGGCTCGGATCATATTAATAGTAAGAAAAATGGCAAATGTAATATCGATTGTTGGTCGTCCGAATGTGGGCAAATCCACTTTGTTCAACCGCCTTACCGAAAGCCGGAAGGCCATTATGGACAACCAGAGCGGCGTAACCCGTGACAGGCATTACGGCTACGGCGAATGGACCGACCAATATTTCACAGTAATCGACACGGGAGGCTATGTAGTAGGCTCCGAAGATATTTTTGAAGGCGCTATCCGCGACCAGGTCGAACTCGCCATCGAGGAATCGACTGTGGTATTGTTTATGGTCGATACGATGACCGGCCTTACCGACCTGGACAAAGACTTCGCCAATGTGCTCCGCCGCTTCAACAAGCCGGTATATCTGGTTGCGAACAAGGCCGAAACGACCGAACGTTACCAGTCCGCAGGTGAATTTTATGAATTGGGGCTGGGTGACGAAATTTTCGCGATTTCCGCTCAAACTGGCTTTGGTACCGGGGAATTGCTCGATAAGGTAGTGACGCATTTCGAAACCGCAGGCATCGAGAATCCGGAAGAAGGTATCCCGCGCATAGCGATCATGGGACGCCCGAATGTAGGTAAATCCTCATTCCTGAACGTCCTCACCGGCACCGACCGCAGCATCGTGACGGACATTGCAGGGACTACCCGCGACGCGATCCACACGCATTACAATGCGTTCGGGATGAATTTCATCCTCACCGACACCGCAGGTATCCGCCGCAAATCGCGTGTAAAGGAAGATATCGAGTTCTATTCGACGCTTCGTTCCGTGAAAGCCATGGAGGAGTCTGACGTTTGTATCGTTCTGCTCGATGCCACACTGGGCCTCGAAGGCCAGGATCTGAACATTATCGGACAGGCCGACAAGGCGAAGAAAGGCATTGTGATCATGGTCAACAAGTGGGATTTGGTTGAAAAGGATTCCAAAACGGCCGATCAGTACAAAAAAGCACTGCTGGAAAGATTGGCCCCGATGAACTACATGCCGATCATTTTCGCGTCGGTAGTTGAAAAACAGCGTATTCACCAGGTTATGGAGAAGGCGATGGAGGTTTATCAGAACAAGACCAAGAAAATTTCGACTTCCAAACTGAACGAGGTAATGCAGGCCGAAATCGAGAAATATCCGCCACCGGCGCACCGCGGGAAGTATATCAATATCAAATACATGATCCAGCTGCCGACGCCGTCACCGACATTCGTCTTTTTCAGCAGCCATCCGAAGCATGTTAAGGAGCCGTATTTGCGCTACCTCGAAAACCGCTTGCGTGAAAACTTCGACTTTTCGGGCGTACCGATCACCATATTCTTCCGCGAAAAGTAGGAAGGAGGATCAGCTCATGACGAAAGCGCCGGCAGGAATTTCCTGCCGGCGCTTTTCAATTTATCCGTAACCTGCTACTGTTCAGCTGGAAATTTCTACGTTTCGTCTTTTTTAGAATATCTTGAGCAACCTTTTATAGTACTTTTACATCTGTTATCCGGCCAGCCATTGTACTTTAAAGAAGTTCCGAAAAAAAATTCGAAAAAAATGTTAAAAACAAGGTACTATGTATTGCAAGATACCTAATGAAACATATATATTTGTAAGGTCAATTAGTTACACATAATTCCATACGATCCATCCGGGATTCTTAACGATTGAATACAAGCCATGAAAACACTCAGAATCGTCATATTGCTCACAATCATCAGTCTGCAAGCCAGCGCAACGGGCTATGTACACAACATGTTTGTTGCACACAGAAAATTGCAGTCCGGCAAGGAATGTGTAACCGAAAAGGCAGTGGTGAGAAAGGCCCGGCCCGTTTTGAAAGCGAAAGCGCCGGTGCAGGTGAAGCACGCAGGCCTTATCAAAAACGCAAGCGTAAATTCTCAGGTTATGACATTGAATGCCCGCATTCTGGAAGAAGGACCGGCCGCATTCTTTGAAACCGAGCCCGAAGAAAGCGAGGGTGAATCGATGGTGACCAAGTTGGTAAGTGCGGTGAGATGTGTAATCTTTACCTTTATTCCCAAACTGGGCCATTCATAAGAGATATTATCATTTGAAATCAAAAAGCTGCGGGAGTCGATCCCGCAGCTTTTTGATTTTTTAGCCTACTGTGTTGGTCAGCGTACCAATCGGCTCTATGGTAATGTGCACTATGTCCCCCGCTTGCAGGGTAAAATCGGACGATGGTACGATACCCGTGCCTGTCATGAGGTATGCGCCCTGCGGGAAATCCATTTCGCGGTAGAGGAAATGCAGCAGCTCCTCAGGCTTGCGCTTCATTTGCGACAATGCGACTTCTCCATTGAAAACCTCCTCGCCTCCTCGCACGATCGAAAGGTCGATCACGGTATCCGCGCCGAGTTGCTCTTTGAATACATAAAGGCAAGGTCCTAACGCAGCACTACCGGTGTAAGATTTGGCTTGCGGCAAATACAGCGGGTTTTCGCCTTCGATGCTTCTGGAACTCATATCGTTCCCGATCGTATAGCCTACCAATGCGCCTTCGGAAGTCGCAAAAAGCGTCAGTTCCGGCTCGGGAACATCCCAGGTTGAATCTTTGCGGATTCGCACTGTGCCGTGGTTGCCCACCACGCGCGAGGCGGTCGATTTAAAGAATAACTCGGGGCGTTCAGCTTCATATACGCGGTCGTAGAAACTGCCGCCGCCTGCTTTTTCGGACTCCTCCATCCGTGCGGTGCGGCTTTTGAAATAGGTCACACCCGAAGCCCATACTTCCTGGGTACCAATGGGCGCGAGCACTTCCGGCATGGGTATATCGTCGGTGAATGTCAGTGCAATAAGGCTTTTCGCCTGCGTTTCCAGCCATTCGTACAGGTTGTTCCTGTTCACGACAACGTCCCAGTCTGTTTCGTGGAGGCGATAGAAAACGTCCTCGTTTTCAAGGAGGATGCCATTTTCGGTCTTATATAACTTCATGAAATCCAAATTTTGGTTTAGCCTGAATAAGTCCCCTCTGGGGCGTCTTTACTGTTGAATACGGGCAGGAAAGTGTTTCAGGCCACTGAAATTTGCGAGAAAATGAAGCGCAGGAAGGGCTAGCTGCGCCACAAGCGCCGGTCAATTGGAATGGGCTCTTGAACCATCAGCTTGATATCCGAAAACAACGGGTGCTCCGGATGTAGGATAATATTGGAAGAAAAAGGTACAATCACCGACGGAATGCCGATTGCTAGTACGTCGGGTTTGATTAGCCAGTCTTTGAGCCAGAATTGCGTCCTGCCATAGGTCTTGTCCTGCCAAAAAGCGGGCAGATCTTCTCGTGCGTAATGCCTGATGTCGTCGGGCATTTTGATAGACGAAAGCCAGTATTCGGGGAGATCCTCGTAGCGTACGCCGGGTGCGTGTCCAAGGGTTTCTACCAACCCAAGCTCGGGAGTGGATGTCGTATAAAGTACGCCAACGCCTTTTGGGTTCCACCGCGCCCCGAATAACCTGGCCCCTTCGGTTGAAAGCGCCTCATTCCGGTACTTTTCACGTGTGATCCTGTATACCAATGGCATAGGCGAACGCGATCAGGCGGGTAAACCATAATCCAGGCGGCCCAGCACATTGTCGACCAGCCCAAAACCCGTAACGGTGTCCATCATTTGCAGGGGTGTCTGGTCGTTAAGCTCGGCTATCGGCGTCCGCAGCCAATGCCTTACCACATTTTCCTTACCCTCAAAAGTATCCAGCGCATGGATAAGTATATTCCTTAGTAACAAAAGCCGCTCGGAAGCATCGGTAGCAAGCCGCTTTTCGCCTTGAATGCGGTGGAGGTTACGGGGCGTCATGCCCAATATGTAAGCGATTTCATTGTCGGTCAGTCCTACGAGATCCGAAACATCATCGGCAACGGAGCGTAAAATGCCCTCGCGTGATGTCTTCACCACCGCGTATTCGGATGCAGGCTGCTTGCCGTAGGGAACAAATTCTTCCTCAAAAAGCCGGACGGGTGTGGACATAGTGTTTCGTGGTGAAGTATGTCACTAAGTTAAGTGACATACTTCGCAATTTCAAATTTTCTCCCTCAAAAATTCCGCCGTGTAATTCCCTTCGAGCTTAACCATTTCTTCTGGGGTGCCGGTGAAGGTGAGCTGGCCGCCGTTTTCGCCGCCTTCGGGGCCTAGGTCGATGATCCAGTCGGCACTTTTGATGACTTCCATATTGTGCTCGATGATGATCACACTATCGCCTTGCTCCACCAATGCATTAATGGCTTTAAGAAGCTTCTTGATGTCGTGGAAATGCAGACCGGTGGTTGGCTCGTCGAAAATGAAGAGCGTTTTGCCTTTGTTGGACGAACCTTTGCCGAGGAATGAGGCGAGCTTCACGCGCTGTGCTTCCCCGCCGGACAATGTGTTCGACGACTGTCCCAATCCCACGTAACCAAGTCCTACTTCCTGCAATGGCAGCAACTTATCGGCCAGCTTGGGTTCCGATTCCCTGAAGAAACCGATCGCCTCGTCTACGGTCATATCCAGGATTTCAGCCACGTCCTTGTCCTGATACTTAACTTCCTGTACTTCCTGCTTGAAACGCTTGCCATTACAGCCCTCGCAGGTGAGATAAATATCGGCCATAAACTGCATTTCGATCTTCACCTGGCCTTCGCCCTGGCAGATCTCGCAGCGTCCGCCGTCGACATTGAAGGAGAAATGCGAAGGCTTATAACCGCGCGCCTTCGAAAGCGGCTGTTCCGACATCATTTGCCGGATGTAATCGTAAGCTTTAATATAAGTGACCGGGTTCGAGCGCGACGATTTCCCGATGGGGTTCTGGTCGATCATTTCAACGGCCTCAATGCGGTCGATACTGCCGGTCAGTTCGTCGAACCGTCCCACATCTTCACTGAACTCGCCTTTGAGCCGCATCAATGCAGGATATAGAATTTTCCGGATCAGGGTGGATTTCCCTGAACCGCTGACGCCGGTGACGACTGTGAGGTTATTCAAAGGGATTTTAACATCCAGTTCTTTCAGGTTATTCTCCCGCGCCCCTTTGATTTCAAGGAAATGCAATGATTTTCTCCGAACGGCAGGCACCGGGATAGAATCGTGCCCAAGTAAAAAATCGAGGGTATGGGACTGAACCGCCCCCTCAACTTCCTGACCGTCTCCATCGGCTTTCAACGCCTCGATATCGCTTTGATTACCCTGAAAAACCACATGACCGCCGCCGGTTCCGGCTTCGGGGCCAATGTCGATGATCTGGTCTGCTGCGTGCATGACCTCTTCTTCGTGTTCTACCACAATGACGGTATTTCCCAGGTCGCGGAGCGATTCCAATACGCCTACGAGCCTTTGCGTGTCACGTGGATGGAGGCCAATGCTGGGTTCGTCGAGAATGTACATGGAGCCCACCAGGGCACTTCCCAGCGAGGTAGCGAGTTTAATGCGCTGAAATTCTCCCCCTGACAAAGTACTGGTCAGCCGGTTCAGCGTCAGGTAACCAAGTCCTACCCGGTTCATGTAGTCGAGTCGGGATTCAATTTCTGTCAGCACGCGGCGTGCAATCTGGCGGTCGTGGTCGCCCGTTTCAAGCTGTTTGAAAAACTCAGAAACATCCTGGATCGGCATGAGCACCAGATCGGTAATGGATTTGCCGCCTATTTTGACATAGGAAGCATCTTTCCGCAACCGTGAACCGCGGCAGTCGGGGCAGGTGGTGCGGCCGCGGAACCGCGAGAGCATAACGCGGTACTGGATCTTATGCGTTTGGGATTCGAGTTCCGCAATGAAATCGTTGATCCCGTCGAAATATTGGTTACCGGTCCAGAGCAGCTCCTTTTGGGCCGGAGTGAGGTCTTTGTAAGGTCTGTGGATAGGGAAATCGAATTTTACGCCGTTGCGCACGAGCGGGACAAGCCATTCGCCCATCTTCTCGGTACGCCAGGGTGCGATGGCACCGTCGTACACCGAGAGATTTTTATCGGGAATGACCAGATCAGGATCGATACCCAATATTTTGCCGAAACCCTCACACCTTTTACAGGCGCCGAAAGGGTTATTAAAGCTGAAAAGATTGACGGTCGGCTCTTCGAATGTGATGCCGTCGAGTTCGAACTTGTCCGAAAATACTCTCTTTTCACCCCCTACCACATGTACGGTACAGGTACCTTCCCCTTCGAAAAAGGCGGTTTGCACGGAATCGGAGAGGCGGTATTGCGTATCCTCGTCGTTGTGGCGTATCGCAGCACGGTCGATGAGGATAAACACCTGGTTCCCTGCCTGGGAGAAATGGTCAGGCTTTTCGAGAATATCCTCGATAGAAACGACTTCCTCGTTGAGTATAATGCGGTTATAACCTTTGGAAAGCAATATGGTGAGCTCCTCGATCTGCGAACGTCCGTCGCGGATGAGCAGGGGCGCGAGTATCATCACACGCGTACCCTCGTCGTGCGCGAGCATGTAGTTGACAACGTCGGTTACAGAATCTTTCCGCACGATTTCGCCAGAAACCGGCGAATAGGTATGCCCGATGCGTGCGAAAAGCAGTTTGAGATAATCGTAAATCTCGGTGGAAGTACCTACGGTCGACCGCGGATTGCGGGTATTTACTTTCTGCTCGATCGCAATCGCCGGTGAAATGCCTTTGATATACTCTACTTCCGGCTTCTCCATCCGGCCGAGGAACTGGCGTGCGTAGCTGCTAAGGCTCTCCACGTACATACGCTGACCCTCCGCGAACAAAGTATCGAAGGCCAGCGACGATTTTCCCGATCCCGAAAGGCCCGTAATGACGACCAGCTTGTTGCGGGGGATCGCCACATCTACGTTTTTCAGGTTGTTGACACGGGCACCTTTGATCAGAATGTATTGTCTCGGATCCAGTTCATCGAACTGATCGGCCTCGATCCGGGGCACAGCTAATTGCATCATAGCGGGGTTATTGGAGGAATTATGATATTAGTTTGAATGATGATGTGATACTATTGTAACCAAAAGCACCGGCATTTAGTTTTCTTTAAATACCTGGCCGGCTTTCAAAAACTTCATGCCGCTTTTTGCAGCCTCTTCGAATATCGGATCTGCAAAATGTCCGAAGTTGGGGACGTCGGACATACAGTCTGTCAATGCAATGGCCTTCGCGGCTAATGCCGGGGCATACTTCACGATTTGACGGATGCTGGTAGCCACGCAATGCGAGCGGGCTTCTCCGGCAATGAGTACCTGGTCGAAAGCGCTCAATTCTGCCAGAAAGCGTTCATCCAGCTCGGTTTCGGGGGCATCGGCCACTGGTACCTGTGCTTTGAACACCCCGAAATGCTCGGTAAGCGGATTAATTCCTTTGGAAACCGTTCTGTAATCGCGGCGTGTGCGGTGCGTCCACGCCAGCACTGCACGCATAAGGGTATCGTCAACCGAAGCGCCTTTGGAGCCGGCAAGACAGTGCTCCGGCCAAATAAAATGCTGGAATTCACCTTCCGCTTCCAGGGTTTGCAAGTATTTCAAAACATATTCTTTGTGGTACCGCGGTATCCATCTGCCTGCCTCTACCGACTTACTGGAAATGCGGGTAAATGGCGCCACCGTATTACCGTTCTGATCCTCCCAGAAGAGCGGGTGCGCGATATCGAGCACCTTGTGGGTGTCGAGCGTGAGAAATATCGTATCGATGCGATCCCCCTCCAATGCGATGAGATTGGCGATGCGCTCTACATCTTTTTCGGCGCCGGGCACATATAAAGTCCCGTCGGGATTACAGAAATCGTACTGCGCGTCGATGATCAGCAATGCGGTTTTTTTCATTGTGAATGGAGTGTTTAAAATTCGACTTCGTGCGGCAGTTCCATTTGCCGGGCGTACATTTTGGAACAGAGACTGAAAACAAGTTGCAGCATCCGGTTCGCGTCTTTGATATAATCGGTCCGGTAGTCCTCGTCGAGTTTGTTCAGCCCGTTGAGGATTACCTGTGCTTTTTTGGCAATGTACAATGCACAGGTATCGGCGCGGGAAGAATAGGTCCGCAGAATATCCGAGTAGCTTTCCAGAAAAGTATTGAGCAGGAAAAGATTGAGTTCGATACCGCCTGTCTTGTCTTTGGTAACCTTCACATGGTAAGCAATATCCGCGCTAAGGCTGCGCATGTCGACCAGCACCCAGCCGGGCGTGTTCTGGTTGAACCTGGATGTCCGCACGATCCGCCCCATCAGTTCCTCCCGCCGTTCGGGAATGGTAGAACTGTCCTCAATAAGCTCGAAATGGAGCCGGTCGCTCAGGGTTTTGTCTTTGGTGATCAGTCTCAGGAGCAGTTTATCCTTTTCTTTGGCAGGCATTTGGATAATCGCCTTTTTGAGCTGTTCTGGTAATGCCATTCGGGTGCTTTTAAATAACTTTTCGTTTAATTACCGGCACAACCACGTAACTTTGTGGCTCAAAATCGCACCGGGAAGCTTTTACAAAAATATAAAATACAGATACACATTATGATTTCAGTGGCTATGTGTACTTACAACGGGGCAAAGTATCTGCCCGAACAGTTGAAGAGCATTGCTGATCAGAGGGTTTCGGTGGACGAATTAGTTGTTTGCGACGATAGATCGAAGGACGACACTATTGAAATCATAAAATCTTTTGCTGCTACGAGCAAATTTCCCGTACGCATCCATGTGAATGAGGAGAACCTTGGCTCGACCAGAAATTTTGAAAAATGCCTTTCCCTGTGTGAGGGGGACATCATTTTCCTGTGCGACCAGGACGATCGCTGGCGGAATGACAAGGTTGATAAACAGCTGGCATACCTGGATGCACATCCCGAGCTGGACGCCGTTTTCAGCGACGCGGAGAAAATCGACGACTATTCGAAACCCACCGGAGGTACTATCTGGCAGGAAATAGAGTTTAACGAGGCGCGGCAGCAGCTGTGGAGAAGCGGCAGGTCGCATGAAATCCTGTTCAACGGGTTTGTAGTTACCGGCGCCACACTGGCCATTCGCAAATCATGCCTTAAACGGCTGATGCCTTTCCCCACCCATGTGCAGGATCTCATCCACGACGCCTGGATAGCTATGGTACTGAGCCTGGAAGCCAAGATCGATTTCATCCCCGACACGCTCATTTCCTATCGCATTCATTCCAGCCAGCAGGTTGGATTCGGTAATAAAGTTGAAAAAGTGCAGCTTTCCGACCGTTTCAAACGTGACCGGAAGCAGAAACTCATGCCTTTGGAGGAGAAGGCCGACAAGCTGCATGAGCTGTATCTGCTCCTTCGCGCACTTCCGTTTGTGCCGCGTGAGAAGCTGATCAAACTGTATCTTTCGCAAAAACATTTTTATACCCGCGCCGCCCTTCCCGAAAACCGGTGGAAAAGGTTTACCCCGGTGTTGAGCCAGCTGCTGCGCGGCTACTACCGGTTTAGCAGCAAAGACTGGTGGCTGCCGGCAATAGGGGATTTATTGGAATAAAGAACTGGATGATTATTGACAATGGCTGAAAAAAAGTCGCTGGTGGCGGTGGTAATACCGGTGTATCAGGAAAATCTCACGGATGCAGAGCGGATGTCGTTGCAGCAATGCATGAAGGTATTGGGCGATTATCCGGCCATCATTGTGAAACCGGCGGGCCTGGACCTTTCCGCATTCCAAAAGCAATATCCATCGCTTAAATTTCAGTCTTTCGACAACAGTTTTTTCACCGGAGTCGATGCCTATAACCGGCTCATGGTGTCTATCGATTTTTACAAAACTTTCACGGCCTACGAATACATGCTCATCTATCAGCTCGACGCATTCGTGTTCCGGGACGAGCTGAAAACCTGGTGTGCCAAAGGATATGATTACATCGGCGCGCCGTCGCTGCACCAGCCTCAATACGATACCATTCCTGCGGAGTCCGCCCAGGACTTTGCTACAGCGTTGTCGACACAGCGGGTCGTGCTGAATGGGGGCCTTTCTTTGCGGAGAATTTCCGCTTTTATACGCTACTTAAAGGTCTACAACCTCTTTTATCCTTCCTGGAAAGGCAATGAAGATATGTTGTTCTGCCAGGAGGCGACACGGCTAAAACCGATGAAGTTTCTCCTTCGTGTACCGCATTGGCGGGAAGCAATGCTTTTCTCGTTTGAAAAAAGTCCGGCAGCAAGCTATGAGCTCACTGCACACCGTTTGCCCTTCGCCTGCCACGCCTGGGAACGCTACGATCCGGCTTTCTGGGCGCCTTTTATCGCTGTAAAGGAGTGACTTTCCGGGTTTAACAATTTTTAACAAACTATCATCGGTTTTCGGGCGTTCTTGCTGATATTTAGTTAAAACGCTGTTATCGCTATGAATTTCAAATTGCTTTCGGCCAGTTTTGGAGCCATTTTATTATCTATCCATACCAGCTTCGGGCAAGTTACTGAAAACCCCAAAGTAGAAGAATCGTCGGTCCCTTATGTGAAAATCAAAAAGGTGGAACTGACAGACGCCCACACAGTTATTTATCTGCAATTCGTCG
The DNA here is from genome assembly GCA_001898145.1 of Dyadobacter sp. 50-39. Classification (GTDB taxonomy): domain Bacteria; phylum Bacteroidota; class Bacteroidia; order Cytophagales; family Spirosomataceae; genus Dyadobacter. Next base: position 104,333 of record MKSR01000018.1, on the reverse strand, counting down.
AGCCTAAGGCGCAGCAACGGCCGCAGTTCCGTTCGCAACCCCGGATGTCGCCCTTCCCCGACTCCCGCGTTCCGCAGTTTCCCCAGCAAGGCGCAAGCCAGAGCCAAATCTGGCTGGATCCGGAAACCCGGTTGTATAAGCCCGGCGAGATAGATAAGAAATTCAAATTTATCAAGGCACAAAACATCACTACCACCACCAAGACGAGCGTCGCAAATGGGGATACGGTCAACTTTGTAGCCTATTTTGAAAGACTGACGCCCGGAATCGAAGAGTTCGATTTTTATGAAGGACGTAGCTCCGGAGGTAACCAGTCGTGGAATTTTTATGGTATTCACATCCGGAATCCGTTGAAAAAGGATGCTGCGAAATCCACCAAACCGGTAGCGAAAGCGGCGGCACCGCCTGTTAAGAACCCAGCTGCGAAACCGGCGGCGAAAGCGCCGCAAACACCAGCTCCCGCGGCAAAGAAAGAGGCTGAAATGGCGGTTCTGAAAGGCACGATTTTCAATGCGAAAACCAAAGAGCCGATTGCGGCGCAAGTCTCGTATATCGAAAGCGGCGATACGCTGCAAATCCGCTCGTCGTCGGGAAAATACCGTGTGGGTGTGGATCCCGGCGAGAAATACAAGTTCCGGGTGACGGCCCGCGGGTATTACGGATCATCGTTCAGCCTCGCGCCGGGCGATTCATCGGACAAGTCGTTCGATCAGGACGTATATCTGACGCCGCTGATCGTGGGAGAGACGATTTTGCTTCCCAATATCTATTTTGAAACCTCCAAATACACCCTGCTGCCCGAGTCGTTCGAAGAGCTGAACCGGCTGGTCGACGTCATGCGCGACAGCCCGACTGTTAAGATCCGCGTGGAAGGCCACACCGATAATGTAGGGGATTTTGATAAAAACCTCGAACTCTCCCGCCAGCGCGCCGAGTCGGTCAAAAATTACCTCATGGAAAAAGGCATTGAAAGCAGCCGCATTGAAGCGAAAGGCTATGGCGGCACGCGGCCGATTACCAAAGGCAGTGAAGAAGAGCGGAAGAAAAACCGCAGGGTGGAGTTTGTGATTACAGAAATGTAAGCCCGACGTCACGCTGAGCGAAGTCGGTTTATTGTCACGCTGAGCGCATTCGGTTTATTGTCACAGTGAGCGCAGTCGGTTTATTGTCACACTGAGCGCAGTCGAAGTGCAAATGCGTCACGCATCCGTCCTTCGACTGCGCTCAGGATGACAGTACCGTTACCGCGCCTTGATAATATTCGTAAACTCACGTGATTTCAACGACGCACCACCTACCAGGCCGCCGTCGATATCCGGAGCAGCAAACAGTTCGGGTGCGCTCGCAGCCGTCACGCTTCCGCCGTACAGGATTGAAATTTCATCGGCTACTTCCGCACCATATTTGGATGCGAGGTGTGCGCGCAGCGCCGCGTGCATTTCCTGTGCCTGCTCAGCCGAAGCCGTAAGGCCCGTTCCGATAGCCCAGATCGGCTCGTATGCGATCACCACCGATTTCAATTGCTCTTCCGAAAGGTGGAAAAGGCTTTCGGTGATCTGGTTTTTCACAAAACCGATATAGTCTTCATTCTGGCGCTGTTCGAGCGACTCGCCGCAGCAGAAAATAGGGGAAACGCCGAAAGAAAGTGCCGTATTTACTTTTTCGGCAAGCAATGCGTTGGTTTCGTTGAAATACTGGCGGCGCTCGCTGTGGCCGATCAGCACATATTCCACACCGATCGATTGCAGCATCTGCGCCGAAATCTCACCGGTAAATGCACCCGAAACCTTATCGGAGCAGTTTTGAGCGGCCAATGCGAAGTTGGGCGCGTCCTCGGTATATTTTTGAATCGTAGTAAGATAAATCGCAGGAGGGCAAAGGATGATTTTCGCGTCATTCCGGACCTCATCTTTGGCCATGTTAACGAGCTCGGAAGTAAGCGCAACTGCTTCATCCAGAACCTTGTTCATCTTCCAGTTACCGGCAACAATTTTTTTTCGCATGAGAAAATTTTTATTATGGGAAAAAGTCATTTTACGCAACAAAAGTACCATATTTTCCTCATTTACGTGATTATATATATGTGATCAAAAAAATGTCGGAAAATTTGCACATACCGGGATTTTTTTGTGTTTTATTAATGCAAAATCAACTAATTTTACTTGAATTCACCGTTTGGGATGAATTTGACACTAACGTACACCGAAGAATATAAATAGGAGCACAAATCGTTTATAATCAACGTGTTTTTGTAATGTTAACAGCGGAATCAGAGACTTAGCCATTTAAAGAAAGGAGGCCACGATGAAAACGTCTAAGTGGTTCATAGCAGCGATCATACTTTTTACTCACACCCTGACATTCGGCCATTCCAGCGACGTACCCCCCGTATCAGAGGAGAAGTATGGTTACTTTTTAGATAAAAACCATAAAACAGCCCGTATCCCGTTCGAGCTGCATTCCAACCTCATATTGCTGTACGCGAAGATCAACGATAACGACTCGCTGCGTTTTATCCTCGACACGGGCGTCAGTTCGATCATCATCACAGATCCCGACATTCTTAAAGCCGACAAGCTGCGTATGACCCGTAAGGTGAACCTCACGGGCGCTGGCGAAGGCGCGTCCATTTCGGCGCACGTGGCGATCGACAACCGCTTTTCAATGGGGCGGCTCAGGGCCAACCACCAGAATATCGTTATCCTCGAACAGGACTTCCTGCGGTTGTCCGAGTACGTTGGTGTGCCAGTGCATGGCATTTTCGGCTACGAGATCTTCAACAATTTCGTGGTCACCATTGATTTCGCTAAAAAGGAAATCCTGCTCATGCGGCCCGACCGGTACAAATACAAAACCAGCAAGGGCGACAAACACCCGCTCATTATCGAGGATACCAAGCCATTTACCGACGCAGTGACACTTTTTGCCGACGGCCGCGAACATCCGATCCGCGTGCTGATCGATACGGGTGCCGGGCATGCATTGCTACTCAATAATACACCCAAGGAAACTTTCCGTTTGCCCGAAAAAGTGATCCGCGCACAGCTGGGCCGTGGTTTGAATGGTGTAATCAACGGGAACCTCGGTCGGGTAGATAAAATGCGACTGGGCCGTTTCGAGCTTAACAATGTAGTGGCCTCGTTTCCGGACAGCATTGCATTCGGGTCGAAAATACGGGCAGGGGCAGAGCGGCAAGGCAATATCGGCTGCGAATTGCTTCGCCGTTTCAAAGTGACATTCAACTACGGCGAGCGGTACATGGTACTCAAACCCATCAAAAGCCGCCTGCGCGAGAAATTCGAACATGACATGAGCGGGATGGAAATCCGCGCCGAGGGCCGGGACCTGCGCAGCTACATCGTCAACCACATTGTTACCGACTCCCCGGCGGCGCGCGCCGGACTCATGGAAGGCGACCAACTGCTGTTTATCGATGATCATTCCGCATCGGAGCTTAATGTAAGTGAAATCTACAAGCTGATGCAGCGCGGGGACGGCAAGAACATCGACCTGCTCGTGAAACGCAAGGGCGATATTTTCTTTACCCAGATCACACTGCGCAGAATGATTTAGTACTTTTGGCCAAACTAAAACCCGGCCATTTGGAACGCTTCATCATCACGGAAGACGGCTCGCATTCGTTATTCAGCGCGCAGTTCAAGCAGCAATATCATTCCCTGCAAGGTGCTTTGAATGAATCGGAGCACATCTATATCAACCTTGGTTTGAGGCCGGCCCTTGAAAACGGGCCGGTTTCTGTTTTTGAAATGGGCTTTGGAACCGGCCTGAATGCATTTCTCGCCTGGAAATTGGCCGATCAGTTTCAAAAACAGGTTGTCTACACTTCCGTCGAAGCATATCCCGTTTCATTGCTGGAAGCTTCGCACCTTAATTATGAAGAGGCGACGGGCGAAAAGGGCTTTATGCAGCTGCACAATGCGCCCTGGAGTAAAGAAGCAGCAATCTCTCCTTATTTTAACCTGCGAAAGGAAGTTACCACTTTGCAGGACTTCACGACGGACCGGTTTTTTGACGTGGTTTTCTATGATGCATTCGACCCGCAGGCTCAGCCCGAGCTCTGGACGGAAGAAATTTTTGCCAAAATAGCGGCCCAAACCCGGCCGGGAGGCGTATTAGTGACATATTCTTCGAAAGGCATCGTTAAAAGGGCATTAACCGCTGCCGGATTTGCAGTGGAGCGGCACAAAGGCCCCGGCCGCAAAGCACATGTGCTCAAAGCCATTAAACTATGACATTCATTAGCATTGATAAAAACATGAATTACCAAAGCATTATTAGCCAGGAACTGAAAGAAGCACAGGCCGTTCTGGACAGCTTCCTGAGCGACCCCATTCAAATAGAAAAGATTGAAAAGGCAGCCGGACTGATGGCCGAAGCGATTATTCACAACGGCAAAATCCTTTCCTGCGGCAATGGCGGCTCGCATTGCGACGCCATGCATTTCGCCGAAGAACTTACCGGCCGCTACCGCGACAACCGCCGCGCATTGCCCGCCATCGCGATCTCCGACGTAAGCCATTTGAGCTGCGTAAGTAACGATTTCGGGTATGAATATGTGTTTTCAAGATACATCGAGGCGTTGGGCCAGCCTGGCGACGTGCTGCTTGGCCTCAGCACGAGCGGAAATTCGGCCAACATCATCCGCGCCTCCGAAGCTGCGAAGGCAAAAGGGATGAAGATCATTATCCTGTCGGGCAAGGACGGCGGCAAGCTTGCGGGTGTTGCCGACGTGGAGATTCGCGTGCCGCATTTCGGTTATGCCGACCGTATTCAGGAAATCCACATCAAAGTCATCCACATTTTCATGCTGCTGATCGAAAAAATGGTGCTGCGGGACTAAGAGTTATGGACGGAAGTTTGTTTATTGGGAAATAGTATAACCACTATTTAAGCACACATATGAACGTCCGTCCATCCGCTATCATTCTCGACAACGATAAGATCCTTACGCTCCGCTACCAATATGGCGAAAGGGAAGTATTTGCATTACCCGGAGGCAACCCCGATGCGGGCGAGTCGCTTACCGACGCGCTGGCGCGGGAGCTGATGGAAGAACTGGGCGTGGAAGTCGAAATAGGGAAAATGGTTTCCTGCGGCGAGGTGATCTGGCAGGAGGTGCAGAAAGAAACGCTGCACATGGTATTTAATGCAAAAATAACAAAAGGAAGCCCTGCACTCGACCCGGCCCATACTACGGCACTGGATATCGTTTGGCTGCCGGTTGCATCGCTTGCTTCCAGGCATTTATATCCTAATGTGGGGGCGCAAATCACGGCATTCTGCGATGAAGCGCTGCATTCCGGGCATATCGGGGTGATCGATCAGCCCTATGTCCGCTCATAAACCGGTTAGTTGCGCCCAATACTTCTCCGTTCGTTTCTATAAGACAGAAACATACCGTACTTTTGCGTTTTTAATAGGCAGCAGGGTAAATGGAAAACGAAAAGAAGGAGAAACTATCCAACTTCTTACTAAGACGGGCGGAGCGGGATGTATTATCAAGAGGGCGTTCCATTTATAGCAGTGGCGGCTTAAAAGTTTCCAAACTAGATTATAATGGCCCCGGTAATGCTGAGTTCAAGGTCAAAAGCGACTATTCGATCCAGTACTACCAGATTTTCATCCGCGATTTCCTCACACCGCAGATCACAACCGAATGTTCCTGTCCGGACAAAGCCGGACTGTGCAAACACCGCGTAGCTAGTATTTTGTACATTCTCGACAAAATGCCGACGATCAAGCAGGTGATGCATGAAATGGCCAATACGACCATTGAACTTCAGGAAATCCGCGAGATGCAGTTGCGTGGCATGGTACTCGATGAAACCTGGCAAAACCGCGAAAATGTAGGGCCGGTGGAGATCGTATCGGCCAAGGAAGGCGAAGCCGAATGCCAGGTGACGGACAAAGGCCAGGAATACCTGACTACTTTCCGGCGTGTCAAAGGCACCCGACAGGTCCAGACATCCTGCACTTGCAACCAGAAACTGTGGGTGCCGCTTTGCGAGCACAAGCTCGCCGCATTGCTAAAACTCCGCGAGGAGCTGGGTGAAAAAGCATTTGAGGTAATGCGCGATCTGACGGTCGAAAAGAGCAACTTGTTGGCCGAATACGGTTATTCCCTTGAAGATCAATACAAAGACAAATTCGAATTCCGGCTGGATGAGGACGGCGGGCTGCATTTGATCAAGCTCGATCCGGCGATCCAGAAAGTAGGCGCTTACCAGGATTGGCAGTCGCTGCGCGAGCGCATACTGCCTGTGCAGGAATCGTCATTTGCCGTGACCCTCACGGACAATGGGCAGGACGACGAGGACCGCGTTTCCATTTTTGTGTTTTGGCCAAAAGGGAAAAATCACCTTCTGGATATCGGTTTTGGTGTTTTCTCGGTCAAATTCAGTTCCAAATCCGAGAAAGTTACCAACATCCGGAACATCGCCGGCGGTTCGAGCCACTATTATAATGCCGATGAAATACCGGTACTCACCGAATCCGATGCGCGGCTCGTGCGTATGGCTAAGCATTGGGAGGAAGGTTTGCAGAAGTTCATCCGCAAGCAAGGCTGGGCCTATAATGCTTACCTGCATTTCGACGACGTGGAAGCCGACCAGCGTTATGAGGCGCGAAACTACGTGGGCAAGCAGCTTACCCGCGTTTTTAACGACCTCGACGGCGACCGTCTGTTCCTTGCCGACGGCGATTACGTGACGAGCAACCACCAGCTCACGCAATTGGAACTGCACCGCGAACCGGTGAAACTGTTCTTCGTTTTGACAGAGGACAAGGAGTTCATTACACTCAATCCTTATGTTGAAATCAAGCCTGGCACGCCGGTGGAATTACAGAAAGTGGTCTCGCTTGACAGTTTTTGGCTGGGCCTGTATAATGAAAAGACATTATTCCGATGGGCGGGTATCAGTGAGGCCGAGATGGTCGCTTACCTGGGCCAGAACGGATTTAAAATAAGGGTTAAGAAAGATTTTGGCGACGATTTTCTCAAAAACTGGATCATTCCGGTTTCGGAGAAATTCGATGTGATTTTCCAGACGCGTCACAACATTCAGACTTCCCCGCTGGCTTTCCAGAAACCGAAGTTCTACCTGAAAGAAGACGAGGCAAACCTCCTTATCGTACCGTCCTACGTGTACCTGGGAGAAAACGGGGAAGAGCCCGGGGAGGAATTGGAAGTGCTACACGACCAGCGCCGCACACGGACCAGTTTCGATAACAACCAGATTACGATGCTGGAACGGGATGTTCAGGCTGAAAATGCGGTTTGGGATTGGGCTAAGGCGTTGCACCCCGGCTTCGAGCATCAAACAGGCCAGCCGTTTTTCTTCGTGCCTTTCGACCAGGTTATGAAGGATGGCTGGCTGTTCAGTTTCGTGGATGCGGCAAAGAAAAAGCATTATGAGATATTCGGGTTTAAAGACCTGAAAAAAATGAAGTTCAACCCCAACCGGGGTACGGTGAAAGTGCATACGTCGTCGGGTATCGACTGGTTCGATATGAAGATCGAGATAAGCTTCGGGGACCAGACGGTGTCGCTCGCCGACGCGAAAAAGGCATTGCTCAAAAAGCAGAACTACATTCAGTTGCAGGACGGCTCGCTGGGCGTGTTGCCCGACGAGTGGATCGCGAAGCTGGAACCGCTGATGCAGTTCGGCCGAGTGCACGACGACCAGATCCATTTGTCCAAGATCCATTTCTCGCTGATCGACGAGCTCGTTTCCGAGATCGATAATGAGGACGTATTCCGCGAGCTTTGGGAGAAAAAGCAGAAGTTGCTCAATTTCAAGCAGATCCCTTCCGTACCGCTTCCGCAGAATATCGAGGCCACTTTGCGCCAGTACCAGGAGGAAGGCTATAAATGGCTCCATTTTCTGGATGAATTCCAATGGGGCGGCTGTCTGGCCGATGATATGGGGTTGGGTAAAACGCTGCAGATGCTCACCTTCCTGCAAAACCAGAAGAACCTTAACCCGGAACATACGAATCTTGTCGTAGTTCCTACCACCCTGATTTTCAACTGGCAGGCAGAGGCGGCGAAATTCACCCCTGAACTGAAATTGTACGTACACAGAGGCATGGCGCGGAGGAAAGACATCGAGTTTTTCCGGGAATATGACATTATCCTCACCACGTACGGCACTATGCGCAGCGATGTGGAGCTGCTCCGCCAGTTCGATTTCAATTACATTATCCTCGACGAAGCCCAGGCCATTAAAAACCCGGATTCGCTCACGTCCAAGGCCTCGCGCCTGCTGCGCGCAAAGAACCGTCTGACGATGACTGGTACGCCTGTGGAGAATAACACTTTCGACTTATACTCGCAATTCGAATTTCTGAACCCTGGAATGCTTGGCCACGCCGACTTCTTCCGGACAGAATATGCGACTCCGATCGATAAATACCAGGATAAGGAAAAAGCCGCCGAGCTGCGTAAGCTGGTTTATCCATTCATGCTGAAACGCACGAAAGAGGAAGTCGCGACCGATTTACCGGACAAAACCGAGACGATCCTGTTCTGCGAAATGGGCAACAAGCAGCGGAAGGTCTATGATACATTCCGCGAACGCTACCGGCAGGAAATTGCGGAAAAGCTGGCGACGGAAGGCTTGAACAAAAGCAGTTTCCTCATTTTGGAAGCGCTGTTGAAGCTTCGCCAGATCTGCGACTCGCCGTCCATTCTGTCGGGCGATGAAGATTTTGGAAATGAATCGGCGAAGCTGGAAGAAATCACCCGCGAGATCGAGGAAAATGCTTCCAATCACAAAATATTGATATTCAGCCAATTCCTGGGCATGCTGGACCTGATCCGTAAGCATTTGGAAAAAATGAATATCCCTTACGAGTACCTTGATGGCCAGACTGTGGATCGTGCAGGGCGTGTAAACCGTTTCCAGAACGACTCTACTTGCCGCGTGTTTCTCATGAGCCTCAAAGCGGGGGGAGTAGGGCTTAACCTTACCGAAGCGGATTACGTTTACCTCGTTGACCCATGGTGGAACCCTGCCGTAGAACGTCAGGCGATCGACCGTACACACCGCATCGGGCAGACGCGCAAGGTATTTGCCTATAAAATGATTTGTAAGGATACGATTGAAGAGAAAATTCTGCTTTTGCAGCAGCGTAAGCAGGATCTGGCGGAAGATCTGGTAGGAGGGGAGTCTGGCTTTATCAAGAAACTGAGCCAGGAAGATATTATGGGGCTTTTCAGCTGATTTACGGTAAAAACTAAATTACTGAATCGGAACGTCGGTTCAGTAATTTAGCAGTTTGTTGCTTGCCGAAATATGCAGCAGTCTCTGATTAGCCATTCGCGCGGTAGCATTGGTTTTGAGTGAATCCGCAGAAGCGAATTCAAATGTTTGCGAGTCGGTCAACCGTTGGTCGGCGTACCGCAATGCTGAAATGCCACCGTCTTTTGTAGCGACTGGTTCAGATTTGTACAATTTTTCTGCATTGTCGTGCTTTGCCATTCCATATCTCGCTTCTTTCTGAGCAATGCACAACACAAGTAAAACAGAGGCGATTAAAAGTGTAGTTCTATTTTTCATGTCAAGAGATGCCTATTGTTTAGGGTTCTAAATCAGACAACACTTGGACAAAGAGCAAATTTCGCGCCAGAAGGTTGGAATCACAGTTGCAAATGGTGACAAAAAAAGCCTGTTTCTGACGAGAAACAGGCTTTTTTAAATATTTCAGTACTTTATTGTACAATTGCGGTGAATTCAATCTCCACGAGGTAGTCGGCCGATACCAGTTTACTGATCTCATAAATGCCTGTGGTGGGCTTAATCTCCCCAAAATATGCGCCGTGGGCACGGGCGATGTCCTCAAAGAGCGTAATGTCGGTCGTGAATATCCTTGTGCGTACCACATCGCTGAGGCTTGCGCCGGCATCCTGCAACACTTTCTCGATGCGCTCGATGATGTTATTCGTTTGCGCGTAGGCGTCATCCGCCTTCACTTTTTCGCCGTCCACAATGGCAACCGTCCCGGCCACCTCCACGATATTTCCGATCCGAACCGCCCGGCAATATCCCATCTTGTCTTCCCAAGGGGAACCTGAGAGTATATTTTGTCTTGACATATTATTGGTTAAGTATTTGAAAACGTAAATATAAGCAGGTAGGGCTAGTTTTGCCGTTCCTCTTCCCAAATCGCCAGGGCAAGCCGTATTTGGCCGTAGTCGAATCGCTCGTTCAGCAGCTCGAAGAGGGGCTTTAACGGGTCGTTTTTTCCGACGCGGATTTCCTGGGCGGCGTCGATGATGGTTTTATATGCCGCTGATTCGATGAGTGATTTCAGGTCCACCGGGTGGCCGTCTTCTTTTAGTTTCACCAAATGCGAAATGATAGTTACAGGGTTTAGATTCCGCTTTTCGGCAATGACTTTGACCGAATAACCTTCCTTGTACAGGTCGAAGGTTTCTACGAATGTCATTCCTTTCACGATACGCGTGCCCGGCGCGTTGTTTTCGCGTGCAAAATCGAGGATTTCGTTAATGAATGCTTCTCCGTAGCGGCGGAATTTTTCGGCCCCGACACCCGACACGGCCTTCATTTGTGCCTCGGAAATCGGCTTTTTCTGGGCCATTTCAGAAAGGCTGGCGTCGCTGAAAACCACGTACGGCGGTACACCCAGGGTGTCGGCCAGTTGTTTCCGCAGCTGACGGAGGCGCTCGAACAGGGCATCGCGGATGATTTCCTGTTTGGGCTTTTCTTTGGGTGCCAGCTCTTCCTCTTTCGCTTTGCGTTCGCTGAGCGGGATGAATTTGACCAGCTCAATTTGCCGTTCCCCTTTCAAAACCTGCCAGCTTACCGGGTTCAGCTTGAACGAATGGGCCTCATCGTAAGCAATATCCATGACCCCGGAATTCAGCATCTGGCTCAGGTATTCCGACCATTCGTCACCCCTCAGCTCATGCCCGACGCCAAAAGTAGGAAGCCTTTCGTAGCCGTGTTGCAGGATATTACGGTTACGACTGCCGCGGAGAATGTCGATCAGCATACCCATAGCCACCTTTTGCTCGGTACGCGCAATGCCGGAGAGTGCTTTTTGAGCGATGATGGTAGCATCGAAGCGGGTGCGCGGATTGCGGCATACATCGCAGTTGCCGCAATCGTGGTCGACAGGCTCGTTGAAATAGCTCAGCAGAATTCGCCTCCGGCAAATGTCGGCCTCGGCATATTGCTTCATCCGGTTCAGTTTGGCATGCAGCAACTCTTTCTGCTCGGCCGACTGGTCGGAGTTGTTGATCATATCCTGCCGGGTGATAATGTCGAGGTAGCTGTAAAAAAGCACGGTATCCGCACTGGCGCCATCGCGACCGGCCCGCCCGATTTCCTGGTAGAAACTCTCCACATTCGAGGGGAGATTATAATGGATCACCCATCGGACGTTCGATTTGTCGATCCCCATACCGAATGCGATCGTAGCGACGATGATTTGAATGTCGTCCCTCAAAAAATTCTCCTGCGCCTGCGAGCGCTTGTCGCCCGTCATGCCCGCGTGGTAGTATGCGACGCGGAACCCGGCTTTTTGCAGGCTGGCTGCTACGGTTTCGGTGCCTTTCCGGCTGAGGCAGTAGATAATGCCCGGCTGGCCTTCGTGGCGATGGATGAAACGCTGGATTTGCTCGATGCGCTTCCGCCCGGGAAGGACATTGAGGCTCAGATTTGGCCTGTCGAAGCTGGAAATGAATGTTTCAGCATGTTCGATATTGAGCTGCTTCAAAATATCACGGCGCGTCACGCGATCGGCGGTAGCGGTGAGCGCTACGATTGGCACATCTGGGAAGCGGAGTTTCAGCAGGTTCAGCTGGCGGTATTCCGGCCGGAAATCGTGGCCCCAGGATGAAATACAGTGTGATTCGTCGATGGCGAACAGGCTAACATTCCATTCACGCAGTAAATCGAACGTGTTTCCGGCAAACAGTCGCTCAGGCGCTATATATAGCAACTTCAACTCGCCCAGCTTGATTTGCCACATAATCTGATCCTGCTCTGCGCCGGAAATGGTGGAGTTGAGGAAGGCTGCCGTAATGCCGTTGCCTCGCAACGCTTCCACCTGGTCTTTCATGAGGGCGATCAGCGGGGAGATCACGACGGTGAGTCCATCGCGCAGCACGGCCGGGATCTGGAAACATACTGATTTACCGCCGCCGGTGGGCATAAGCACCATGCAATCGCGGTTGGCCATGACGGTGTCTATGATTTCGGATTGCTGCGGGCGAAAGGAATCGTACCCGAAATATTTCTTTAATGCTTCAAGCTTGTTAATGGGCATGGTTTACTGATTAATGTGCAAAAATAGGCTTTCAAAACTGATACATCACCTGGAACTTTGCCTCGCTCCTCTTGTTTCCATTGATTTCGTTGAGTCCCGAGCTGATCTTTTCCAAATCGGAATACCGCGTTTGCGACCATCGCAGCCATATTTTAAGCTGTTTGGTAATGGCATAGCGCAGCATCAGATAATGTCTGGTGCCGGTGTTATAATAGGCCGGGATCGAGAATGCATACAGCATATCCTTCTCGTAGACGTATTGCCGGCTGTCGTAGTCATCCGTTTTAAAAAAAGCCATACGCCCGCTGATTTCCAGTCTGGATAAATGGCAGGTCACGTCCTGCACGACTGTGAAGCCATTCGAACCTTTGGAATGCGCGTTTTTCAATCCGCCATATTGAAGCCGCGTTCGGAATGCGCATTTGAGCGGGATCTCCAAGTCGATGTTGAGCATGGTGGTACGCTTAACGGATCGGATCAACGCAGGATCGCCGTTCTCAGCCGATGGGTCATTGGCCTGCTTATGCTTTTCGTGGTATAGGAGATAGGCATTCAGCCGCCTCGAAGGTTTCCAGAGCAAATGCAGGAAATAGTCGAAGCCACTGGATGGCTTATTTACCTGATATTTCAGCCACGGGAATCGGAAATAGTCGAAATAGGCGCTGCATTGCCATTTGCGTGCGGGCGACCAGCGAATGCCGGCATATGCACCGCGTTCATTGATTGGCCGCGTGGCTTCGCTGATGGAATTGCCATAGAATGTGTGAAAGTGGCGGGCATAATGCCGGACCATGAGCGAAACGTCAAGGTTCTTGCCGATGCCGGCGATCAGGCCGCCGATGGCACCGGTCCCACCGCTTTTGGATATGGCGGTTTCTGCAAAAAAATGCGTGTTTTGCCAATGGTAGTCGCCGTGCAGGCCTGCTACCAGGTTTTGTTTACCTGAAAATTCATACCGGTTGTAAGGCAGATCGCGCTTACGGATAAATGACCCATATCCTGTGTACAGCGCCGTCAGCCCGATCTGGCCCTTTTGCGAAGGTAATCGGTGTATGAAATGCAGGCCCGCATTCTCCTCGCGAAGTATATGATGTTTTTCTATTTCCGAAGGCGTACGGTGGTAGCCGATAATGGGAAGGGAGGTGGTAACCGTCGAATGAAGGCTGTCCGGCTCCTGCGTGGCATCGCGTCTCGTTTTGGATATGAAAAGGGTCAGGTCGGTGCTGCTACTAACGCCCCACGTAGCAGCAATGCCACGGAAAAAGTTAGCTTCCGTGGCGGATGTGTAGGGTTTCAGGCCGGTCGTGCTTCGGTAAACGGTTCGAATCACTTCGGAGCCTTTGCCCAGCGAAAATCCTGCGCCGGTGACCATCCCTTGTCCGGCCTGCATTTGAAAATCGCCCAGGATTAGGTTTTTAAGCCTGCCCCGGTGCAGGATCTGCGCATGAAAGGAGGAGTAGTCAATGCCGAAAATCTGCCTGCGTGCATTCCATTGCCAAATTGCTTCGCCTGCGTCTTTTTCCAATGTAATGCCAAAACTATATGCACCGCTCCGGGCATTGCGGTAACGGAGGTAGGCGTTGAGCGGCGCTCCCTGGTAACGGGTAGTGGAAGAAGAATTCGAATCCGGCGCTGCAAAACCTTTTTGCCGTTCCAGCAGTTTTCCCGAGCGCACCATCAGGAAATGCTGTCCGGGGTTTTTCAATGCATCCCGGATGGAAGCTATTTGAGTGCCGACGGTTACAAAAGGCAGCAGCCTCCTGATGGTGTAAATATCCAGCTCCGGAATAGCCTGCAATTCATAAAGGGAAAGCAATGCACCCGCCTTCGCGCGGTATTCAAAGAATGCGCGAAGTTGCTGCCCGCTTAAAATGAAGGTAGCGGCAAGGTCGTCAGGGGTGGCGGTATTGAGGTCCAGCGGACTGGCGTAGAGCTGCAAAAGTGTCTCGTAGAGTTCTTCGGAATCGTCGGGCGGGATAGGGAAAAGCGCCGCAATGTATTGGCTGATGTCGATTTCCGGTCGGGGAGGTTCTATCCCGGAGAGTACCTGGGCGGAAGTGAGCGGAGCTGTGCCTATGCAGAGTAACAGGGTTACCCGCAGGATATATCCGACAGGAAATCCTTGAAGATCAAAAGCGTATGTGGTTTCCATCGATCTCAGCATACGCTTTTGATATGAATGAAAAGGTTAGAAGGCTTTCAGACTTAAATCCAGACTTCGCGCCTGGTGCGTGAGTGCACCGCTGGATATCCCATCCACTCCGGTCTCCGCTACTGCGCGTAATGTTTTTTCAGTAATATTCCCCGAAGCTTCGGTCTCGTACCGCCCGCCGATCCGCTTCACCGCCTCGCGAAGGTCATCCAGCGGGAAGTTATCCAGCATGATGATATCCACGTTGCCGACGCGCAGCACTTCGTCCACCTCGGCCAGGTTCCGCGTTTCGATCTCGATTTTCAGCTTGCGGCCGGTCTCTTTTAAATATTTGTTAGCCCCGGTAATAGCCGCTTCAATGCCCCCGGCGTAGTCCACATGGTTGTCTTTCAACATGATCATGTCGTAAAGGCCCATCCGGTGGTTTACCGCACCGCCGATTTTCACCGCCATTTTCTCAAACAGCCTGAAATTCGGTGTCGTTTTGCGGGTATCGAGCAGTTTTACGGGCAAATCCTTGATCAGGTCCGACATTTGCCGTGCGTAGGTGGCAATGCCGCTCATCCGCTGCATCGTATTCAGCACCAGCCGCTCGGCTTTCAGGATCAGACGTGCGTTTCCTTCTACCGTAAAAACAATGTCTCCTGTTGATACGACGGAACCGTCAAAAAGTAACACATCAATTTTCGGAAGGGGGTAACCGTAATATTTTGCGGTTTCATCGAAGATAATCTGCGCCACTTCCACCCCCGCAAGCACGCCATTTTGCTTCACCAGCAACTTCGCGCGCTTCGTGGCGTGCTCGGGAACACTGGACAGGGATGAATGGTCTCCGTCACCAATATCTTCCAGCAAAGCAAGCCTGAGAAGATTCCGGAGTTCGTGGGGGTCAGTTTCCATTTGGATTGAAATTAAAATCAGTAGGTTTGCTGCCGGTACGCCATATTGTAGCGGATGGCAATCGAAAAAATGTTGGAGTTGGTGGCTACTTTCGCGTCCTGTGAAGTCACCTTCCGCATCAGGTAGCGGCCGTCGAGGAACAAATTGTGTGCCAGCGAGTAAGACAAGCGCAAATCCGTAAATAAGGTCGTCGCTTTAATGCCCTGACCGATTTTTTGGTTCAGGTTACCCTCGTCCCCGGGGCGCCGCGTTTCGTAGCTCTTCGAAATATCACCTCCATAGTTAATATAAGGGCCGGTGCTGGGATCTTTACCCTGCATGGCCGACATTACGGTGCCGTAAATGGAGAGCCGCGAGCTAGCCTTGTAGCGTACAATGCCTAGGTACTCGCGGAAGTTTGCGCCCAACGGGTGTGCGAGCGCCTGCCCGTAATGCATATAGTTTCGCCCTCCATCCTTGTGCGAGTAGGTGTAGGGGCGCACGAGGTTGTATTCCGCCTGCAGATCCAGGTTTGGTATGCCAAATGCATCCACATATTTCGCGCCGAGCTGGAAGCTGTATTTGTTGGTCCAGGAACCGCTGCCGTTGAACAGGTATCTGGTCAGAAACTCGTCGAGCACAAACTGGCTGTAAATGGAGGCCGTTTTACCTACCAGCCAGCGAAAATCGAAGCCGAGCAATGCATTGTCCTGGCTGCCGATGTAGGATTCTACGTAACGGTAGAAGATAATGGGGTTCAAATAGTTGAGATCGTAACCACCGCCGAGGGAATCGCGGTTGAAGATTTCCGCCTCAAATACCCCGAAATTGATTTTGTCCGTCAGGTTTACACTCAAATGGTGGATAGCGGCAAATTTCTTTTTTCTCAGCAACTCCGAAAACGCGTCTTCACCGCTCTCGATCATGCTCGTCCAAAGGTTAGTATAATGGAACCGTCCGAGCTGGGTGTCGAGCCGCAAAAAGAGATACGGGCTGCTGTTGTCCGAGAGGATCAGCGACCGGTACCCGCTGCCGAATGTATTATAGTCGTGGCCGAATTTGACATTGATGGCTTTCAGCGGCCGGAATGTGATATATCCGCGGGCCGAAAGGAAATCGGTACCATGGTTACGCGTCACTTTCGCCAGGCCCTCGCCCGGGAAGCTGTATTTGGGGGCAAATTCATTCACATAGCGCGGAAAACGGCCCTGGTTGTCGGAGACGAATGTATAAAAACCCAGTTTCTCGTTGATCATCCCCCTGATCTCCACGCCACGACCGGTAAACCAGAGCGTCTGGTGCGACGTGGTGTCGTAGCTGTTGTCTTTTCCGAGGAAGTTGGTGGTAGTAAAATTGAAATGCAGGTCGAAATCCTTGTTGTGAATGCTGTACAAATCGGGGGCGTGGTGGAAAAACTTGCGTTTCTGCCCCGGTGACGGTGATTTGAACCATCCGAGCCGTGCCAGCTTATTGTATTTGGCAGAATCCGTCGAGACCATGCCTTTCGTCCATTCCCAGCTGTCTTCCCGCAGGTAATCGATCGTTTCCCAGTCGCGTTCGGTGAGGTCTACGGTCCCTTCTTTTAATATCGAGTCGGTCAGTGCAACCACCGCTTTGCGTTCAAAGGGCTTGGCATTGTAGTGAAAACCTTCCGAAAATTTGCCTCTTTTGATTTCCAGACGATCAATGAGATGATAGTAGTCGTCGTTAAGCGGAATGAATGAACTTTGCGCGTGTACGTAAGCCGAGGATACCAGTGTTAGAAACAGTAATTTAAAATGCCGGATAATTCCCTGATACATAGGCAACAAAAATCTTCTGACACGGCAAGGTGAGCTTTTGCACGTAATTTTTAGAAATGGTGTTCCAAATTACGTCAATGAATTTGTATTATCTTGCATGGAGTAGTCTAAAAAACTGTCGCTCCTATGTTTTTACTGTCCCAGAAACCTTCCATTGCAGATCATTACCTCGCCGAATTGCGTGATGTAAATTGTCAGAAAGACCGGATGCGGTTTCGAAGGAACATGGAGCGGGTAGGTGAGTTGCTGGCCTATGAAATGTCCAAGACGCTCACCTTCAAAACAGAAAAAGTAGAAACACCGCTTGGTACCGCACCGTGCCGGTCGATGCTGCAGCCGGTGGTACTGGCCACCATTCTCCGCGCAGGGCTGCCATTCCACCAGGGCTTCCTGAATATTTTCGACAAAGCCGATAATGCATTCATCGGGGCCTATCGCGGGCATCACATCAATACCGAGGAAGAGTTTACGGTTGAAATGGATTACATTACCAGCCCCGACCTGACGGGCAAAATCCTGGTTATGATCGACCCGATGTTAGCCACCGGGAGGTCCATGGAGAAGGTTTACCATGCATTGCTCCGCTTCGGCATTCCTTCCCAAACACACATCGCGTCGGTGATCGCCAGTCCCGAGGGAGTTCAGTATCTGCAAAGCCGGATCCCCCAATGCCGCCTCTGGCTGGGTGCGGTAGATCAGAAGCTGAATGAGCAATATTATATAGTACCAGGCCTCGGCGATGCCGGAGACCTGGCTTTTGGCGAGAAATAGCGCATGCTTCCCGGGCTTCAGTTCAGCAATTGATCGAACATAATCGATACGTAGTAGGTGCTGCCCACGTTCGGGCTGGCGTAGGACTGGAAATATGATTTCCCGAACAGGTTCGTGCCGCCGAGTTTGATAATCGATTTAATGGCCGATACTTTCCAGCTCACCTGTGCATCTATATTATTGATGGCCGGAACGCGGGTATTCGAGAATACCGGAACATCCGTGGTAGTCGGCACCACAAAGCTCGATTCCCACAGAAATGCCTGCTGGTAGCGGTATATCACATTGAATCCCCACGTATTCGAGCTGGTAATGCGCCGGCCGAGACTCACATTGTACCGGTATTTAGGCGTATTGAATTGCGAGTACTGCACTTCCGGCGATGGCGTAAAATCCTTCAACTCATTGTTCGCCACATTACCTCCTATATTAAATCCTTTCGGCAATGCGTAATTCAAGCCAATTGCGAAACCCCGCGTGGTGATGGTTTCCGTCGTATTCACGGTCCGGGCGAATCCCTGGTAGCTTCCCACGCCGATACCCGATTCAATGGGCAGGCCCGGCGCAGCCGCAGCGGTCGGAACCACGATCACCGTTCCGCCTATGAGGTTTTTGTATTTGCTGATATAATAGTACGCGTCGATGAACAGCCGCTTTGCAATAATACCCTTATAACCGATTTCATAGGAAGCAATGCGCTCGGGTTTCAGCTTGACCGGCTGGTATTTCGGCAGTTTTCCCAATGCATAAGCCTTTGCCAGGTCGGGAACCAAAGCCGGCACCTGGGCCGCGAGAATGCCGGGAAGCTGTGCGGCCAGTACGCCGGGCAGCGTCTGGTTCACACCAGCGGTGATGGCCGCCTGAATGGCTGCCGGGTCATTCGGGACGGTTCCGGCCGCTACGCCCTGGTTTACCTGTGCGGTCACGGCGGTGGTAACCTGCTGTGTAATGGCAGTTGTAGCTTGTTGCGTCACCACCACCGTGGCATACTGCTGGGCGCTTTGAACAATAGATGGATCGCTTTGAACAACGGCCATCACTGCTGCCTCAGACAAGTTTTGCCGCAGAATCCCGCTGGAAAGGTTGTAGCGTGAATCGAATTCAGGCAAGCCTCCTACGAGCGTTCCGGATGGCGTCCGGAGGTCGATATACTGGTTTTGGGTTGTCGGGATACGAAAACCCGTTTGGTAGGAGAGGCGGATATTGTGTTCCCCGAAAGTAGTGACGGCCGAAACCCGGGGGGTGAATTGTCCGTCGAAGTTCTCATTTTTATCGTACCGGAGTGAGCCGGTCAGCTTCAAATGGTCGGATAAAAGCGTTTTACCGGCCTGCACAAATGCGCCCCATTCATTGATGGGGATCGTTCCGTTGCGGCCTTCCTTGGTATCGGCAAACAACGTTCCGGCGGAACGAAGTGAATACTGCCGGTAGTTAGCTCCGGCAATCAGTTCCAGGAAGCGAACCTGGTTTTTGAAATTATAGAAACCTTCGGCATGGTACATATTGGTTTTATCGGCAAAACCGCCGCCGCCGTCCACAATGGGCATATTCCGGTATTTATCCAGCAGCTGATTGAATGCGGCGCTGCCCGGCTGCGGCATACCCTGGTCCGCAAACTGCCTTGCGAGCACGTGCGCATCCGCTTCCGCAGCGCCTGCGCCGCGCGCCTGCACAAATGCACCCACATACTGCCCGAACCAGGCATTATTAGGTTTGATTTCACCGAGCATGGACACCGCAGCCAGGCCGGAAAGGTACGACTTGCCCGAGCGCTCCTGTGTCGTGTACGCCCTGATGGTAAAATTGTCGCCCCGCAATTCAAGCTTGGCCTGGGTAAGGTTGAAATCACGCAGCGAGTAGCGGCCGGTGCCGGTGTAAACCGTGGTACCATAGCCATAGTTGATCTGGGCAATGGCTTCCACCCGTTCATTTAAGCGGTAATGCAATGCCGCATTGGCCTTGAAACTTTTGCTGTCGTAATCCACCAGGTCTTTTTCACGGAAGCCCGTGCGGCTCACAAAAGTATTGGGGACCAGACCTATCTTATCCTGCGGAATCTGGCCCGCGGCGGCGAGTGCCTTTGCTACCGCATTGATATTCGTCTGAATTTCATCGCCGTATACATTCGTTCCGTCGTAATCGAGGTCGGTGCCTTTGCCGCGACTGGGATCCGCGTTGCCGCCCACATTGAGGTTGGTATAATTGGTAGCTTCCCAGTCCTTCGCCTGGATGTAGGAAAGGTTGACTTTGAAAGCGAATTTATTGTTGAATGCTTTGGCATAACGGATCGTCGCGTCGGCGAATGGCGTGGTAGCTTTCGAGCGGTTCTTTTCGTGCATTACGCCGCCTTTAAGGTTTGCACTCAGTCCCTGGTAAAGGAAAGGGCTCTTGCTGTTCATCAAAATCAGCCCGTTTACGGCATTGGGGCCGTATAATGCCGATGCCGCTCCGGGCAACACTTCCACACTCTCGACGTCGAGCTCCGACATACCGATAATGTTATCGAGGGGAAAATTGAGGCCTGGGGCCTGATTGTCCATGCCGTCGATCATTTGTACGGTACGCGGGTTCCCGGTCGCACCGAAGCCACGCATATTCACCGATTTGAACAACACGCCCTGCGTGGTCATGTCGATACCCTTCAAATTCGCCAGGGCATCATAGAAGTTGGTGGAAGGCGTGTCGCGTATGCCCCGTATGTCGAGCTTCTCCACCGCTACCGGGGATTTCATAACGCTCTCCTCCACACGCGAAGCCGAAACCACAATCTCTTTTCCCAGCACCGGCTGTTCCACCATTTGAATGTCGAGGTTCGACATGCTCTCGGTCACGGCGATTTCCTGGGTTTGGAAACCTACCGAGCTGACGATAATGGAAAACGGCGGAGTAGAAGTGGTGGTGAGGGAGAATGCTCCCTTTGTATCGGATATGGTGCCGGCGACTTTGCCTTGTATGCGGATACTTACGCCTGCGAGGGGCTCCTTTGTGACTGATTCGGTCACCTTGCCCGTTAAACTAATCTGTGCGAAAGAATGTTGGCACAACAACAATGCAAGGAGTAAAAGTAGCAAATTTCCCGGGGGTGCAGAAGTTCGGTTCATAGTTGTTAATGGGTTGATGACTATAACAAGTTACTAAGAATTCAATTTTGTTAACATAATATCCTATTTTTTCTTCGAGTATTTATAAAAATAAAACGGCGGCCTGAAAAATAACTACTTCTACGGCCAGACTTGAATTTAATGTATCGGACAGGGATTGCTGTAAATGTCCTGAACTAATTTTTCGGGACTTTTAACGCGCCCGGGTTAAGTATACTGAATCTTTAATCGTTAGTTTTGAGAGCTTTTATTTTGACGTTGTAATAAACTTACCTTACACAACACAGATGCAGGACACTTATGTGATAATCATGGCAGGAGGCGTAGGTACCCGTTTCTGGCCGTTTAGCCGGACGGATTTTCCGAAGCAATTCCATGATGTGCTTGGCACCGGCAGGACGCTGTTGCAGCAAACTGTCGACAGGTTTGACGGCGTTTGCCCGATCGAGAACATTTATATAGTGACCAGCCAGGAATACAAGGAGCTGGTCAGCGAGCAGATTCCTCAACTGACGGACGATCAGATTCTCCTGGAACCGCACCGGCGGAACACGGCGCCCTGTATCGCTTATGCGTGCTACAAAATTGCCGCCCGCAACCCGAATGCAAACGTGGTGGTGGCGCCTGCCGACCATATTATCCTGAAGGAAGAGGTTTTCAGGGATACCATTAAGGTGGCGCTTGGTGCTACCCGCAACGAGGACATTCTGATTACCCTCGGCATCCAGCCCACCCGGCCGGATACCGGCTACGGTTACATTCAGTACATCCCCGACAAACTGACGGTCAAAAAGGTAAAGTCGTTCACCGAAAAACCGCATCTGGAACTGGCATTACAGTTCCTCGACAGCGGTGATTTCGTGTGGAATGCGGGTATTTTCGTTTGGAATATCAATGCATTCAAAAAAGCTCTGATCCGTTTCCAGCCCGATATAGCTGAAATTTTCCAGGGAGGCAACGACCATTATTACCTGGAAACCGAGGGTACGTTTGTGCAGCGTGCCTACCAGCATTGCGGCAGTATTTCCATCGACAACGGTATTATGGAAAAGGCGGAGAACGTCCATGTGGTACTAGCCAGCTTCGGCTGGTCGGACTTGGGAACGTGGAAGTCGATGTACGAGGTATCCGAAAAAGACGCCAACCTGAACGTAACGGATGGCAACCTGATCCTGCACAATACGACTAACTCGATCATCAAAACACCGAAGGACAAGCTGGTTGTGATCAATGGCCTCGACGGCTACATCGTCGCCGAATTCGACGGGGTATTGTTAATCTGCAAAAAAGACGACGAACAAAAGGTGAAGGAATTTGTGGCACAAGCCAAAGAACTGGATCCAAAATATGTTTGATGCGGTTGATGGTTTACCACTGCCGCTTGAAAATCCAGGCCATTTTGGCCTGGATTTTTTGTTTTGAAATTTGTATATTCACAGAAAGGTTACATGTCAATCGAACAGCTCATGTCTAGTCGTCGAGAAATCAAAACGGAATTAATGCAGCTTGTGAACGAGGTCAGTGACGATCGCTTGCATGACTTGCTGCTTACTATCCGTGCATTTGCCGAGCAGGAAGCATATGCAGGGGTCGACACCCACTCTCCTGAATTTTTAGAAAAACTCAACGAATCTCTACGCTCAGCCGAAACAGGTCCTCTTTACTCGAATGAAGAGGTGTTTAACGAAATCAGGCGTGGTATACGAGATAAAATGGAGTCCGCTCGCAAAGAAAGACTACACTGATATTATAAGTTATCTTTATGACGTCGGCGGTGATCAGAGTGCCGAAAAGTTTACAGACAATCTTCAAGCCAGTTTGCAAAGGTTGGAGCATTACCCCTACATTGGCACGGCAGACGAAATCATCCCTTCGATGAGGAAACTGCTACTTACCAAGCAGTACCGTTTGGCTTACACGGTGTTTGAAAATATCGTGCTGATTATGAATATCACGCATTCATCGAAGCGTCGCTAGCAGCTACTCCTTCAACACCTTTTCAATCTCAAAAAACCGTACATCCGCTTTCACATGCTCCAAAATCCTTTGCGAGCGTTCCGGTCTTGCATCGGTGATGAAAACCTGCGCTAAAAAGCCCGTATCGATCAGTTCGATCAGCTTGTGAATGCGGCGGTCGTCGAGTTTGTCAAAAATGTCGTCCAGCAGCAGAATAGGTGTTTTGCCTTTTTCTTCTTTTAGCAGCTCGAACTGCGCGAGTTTAAGGGCAATCAGGAAAGACTTTTGCTGGCCTTGCGAGCCGAACTTTTTCAGCGTAACGCCATCTATTTCGAACACATATTCATCCTTGTGCACGCCCTTGCCCGTGCGTTGGGCGTGCAGGTCGCGGCTGCGGTTACGGCGGAACTCGTTGGGGAAGTCCGGGCTGGCGACTTCGCTTTCGTAGACCACATCCACTTTTTCGTGCCCGCTGCTGAGGAATTCGTAGTATTTGGAGAACAGCGGGATGAATTTCTGCATGAATGTGGCCCGGCGTTCATGGATGCGTTGGGAAAGGACGATCAGCGGTTCGTTGTAGGTTTCGAGCAAGTCTTCATCGAGGTAGTTGCGCTCGGCGAACAGCTTCAACAGGCCGTTTCGCTGGTTGAGTATCTTGTTGTATTGCAGGAAATCGCCGAGG
This sequence comes from Dyadobacter sp. 50-39, assembly GCA_001898145.1. Lineage (GTDB taxonomy): Bacteria > Bacteroidota > Bacteroidia > Cytophagales > Spirosomataceae > Dyadobacter. The sequence continues at coordinate 80,675 of MKSR01000018.1, read as the reverse complement.
TAGCCCGGCACGGCCTGGCCGAGGACGCCATCGAAAAAGCGGCGGCGCTCTTCGCTGCCGTCGCGGATAAGGTCGGTGTCGTCCGGGGCGATAAGCACTACCGGAAACAGGCCGATATGGTCGCTCAGGCGCTCGTAATGCTTCTTATCGGCCATGAATACCTTCCGCTGGCCGCGTTGCAGGCTGCAAGTGATCTGGATATGCTTGTCGTTTTCGTTGAACACCCCGTCGATGAGGAAGAAGTCGGCGGTATGGCGTATGCCTAGGGCGTCCTGGTTATGAAATGCGCTCTTGGTAAGGGTCAGAAAATAGATCGCATCGAGCAGGTTGGTTTTACCGCTGCCATTCTCGCCCACAATACAGTTCACATGTTTTCCAAAAGTGAAGGCCTTCTCCTCATAGCTTTTAAAGTAGGTAAGACGGAGCTTTTCTAGCCACATGAACTTCTTTGTTATTTAGTTTATGCTTATTTTCGCACATCATTGCGTGAGTACGGCAAAACAGACTCTGTTCATACCATAACTATAAGACAAAGTTCTGTCTTTATAAACGAGAACCAAATACATGGCCACCGTTACTGAGAAAAAGAAAGCATCATCCCCCAAAAAGTTACAGCATCCGAAGGAGCAATACATGTTCTGGTTCGAGAATATGCTTTTACAACGCCGTTTTGAAGAAAAATCGGGCCAGTTGTACGGTCAGCAGAAGATTCGTGGTTTTTGTCACCTCTACATCGGCCAGGAAGCCTGTTCTTCCGGTGCGGTGAGTGCCCTTAAAAAAGGCGACAAGTACATTACCGCGTACCGCGACCACGGTATTCCCCTCGCATTGGGCACCAGCCCGAACGCGATCATGGCAGAGCTTTTCGGTAAAAAGACCGGTACTACCAAAGGAAAGGGTGGTTCCATGCACATTTTTGATAAAGAAGTAGGCTTCATCGGAGGTCATGGTATCGTAGGCGGGCAGATCCCCCTTGGCGCCGGTATTGCATTCGCTGAGAAATACAACAAAACCGATAACCTGTGTATCTGCTACTTCGGTGACGGCGCGATCCGCCAGGGATCTTTCCACGAAACGCTGAACATGGCGATGAGCTGGAAACTGCCTGTGATTTTCGTCGTGGAAAACAATGGTTACGCAATGGGTACTTCCGTGGCGCGTACTTCCAATGTTACCGAACTTTACACTTTGGGCGAGGCTTACGACATTCCTTCCGAGCCGGTCGACGGTATGAGCGTGGAGGCGATCCACGAAGCTGTTTCCCGCGCTGCCGAGCGTGCCCGCAAAGGCGAAGGACCTACTTTCCTGGAATTCCGTACCTACCGCTACCGCGGACACTCTATGTCCGATCCTCAGAAATACCGTTCGAAGGAGGAGGTAGAAGAATACAAACACCGCGACCCGATCGAGCAGATCCGGGCGGTGATTCTTGAAAACAAGATTGCTACCGAGGAAGACCTCGAAAACATCGATAAAAAAGTAAAAGAAATCGTCGCCGCATCTGTGCAATTCGCCGAAGAATCGGAGTGGCCGGATCCGAAGGAAGCTTACACGGACGTGTACGTTGAGAGCGACTATCCTTTTGTAATGGATTAATTTGATCCAGAACGCATGAATATAAAACCCGTCGGATCACTTCGACGGGTTTTTTAAGTAATTTCAGCTTTTAGTGAACAGGTAGTGATCCTGTTTTTCAGTTTCCACGTAGATTGAGTTCTAGTAATAATTTAAAATATGTCCCTGGATCAGGATTTTGACAGAGAGCAGGATGATGAAGACGGCGATGGCAAGGAGATGTCGTTCCTTTCGCATCTCGAAGAACTAAGATGGCATGTTATCCGCGCCGGTGCTTCGATTCTCGTATTTGCGATTCTTGCCTTCATTTATATTCAAGAAATATACCATTATGTGATCATCGCGCCGTCACAGCCTGATTTCTGGACTTACCGGATGCTTTGCAAGCTGTCGGAAGTTACCGGTTACGAGGATTTGTGCGTGAAGAGCCTGAACTTCAAATTGCAGGTGATCGGAATGGGCGATGCCTTTACGATGAGTATGACGTCGTCGGTCATCGCCGGTCTGGTGTTTGCATTTCCTTATGCATTCTGGGAAATCTGGCGGTTTATCGAGCCGGGCCTGAAACCGTCTGAAAAGCGGTCGGCGCGGGGTGCTGTGTTTTATGTGACATTCCTGTTCTTTTCCGGCGTGCTGTTCGGTTATTACGTAGTATCGCCGCTGGCTATCAACTTTCTGGCGAATTATACGCTCGATCCGACGATTATCAACGAATTCAGCCTGGCGTCCTATATTTCACTCGTGTCTACGCTCACACTGGCCTGCGGTGTGGCATTCCAGCTACCCATCGTGGTATACGTTTTATCTCGAATTGGCGTATTGACGCCTGCATTCATGCGAGAATACCGGAAGCATTCAATGATCGTGATCCTGATCGTGGCGGCGGTGATTACGCCTTCGCCGGATATTTACAGCCAGGTACTGGTTGCGATCCCGCTCTTCTTGCTGTATGAATTGAGTATCATGGTTTCCGCGAAAGTGGAACGCGAGAAGCTGGCTGAGGAACAACGTCTCGCTAAGCTGGGCGGAACGACAACCGAAGACTGATTTCAATAGATATTTTAAGCATTAAACTGCTTACAGACCTCGGCCAACCGGTCGAGGTCTTCTTTTTGGTGTAAACTGCTGATCGCAATGCGCGTGACCGGCGCATCTGCGGGCGACGGATACGGGAAGCAGGACGCCATAATGCCGTTTTGAAGCAAATGGTCGAACAATGCGGGGTTGGAAGAACAGAACACCGGGTAGTCTTTTATGCATTCAAATAGCGCGGTACCGTTCATTTTTGCATTGAACCACGCAATGTTATCGAGCAGCGAAGCGCGCGCTACGGCATATTCGTTTTGTTTCAAAAGCATTTTAAGGGCGTAGGCATAGGCCGGCGCAGGCGGTGACGCGCCCGCGAACCAGGGCGATTTTCGCACCGTTTCAACCACACTTTTGGGACCCCAGATTGCACCTGCCGGAATACCCGGTGATTTGTTAAGGGACGAAACAAATATGGTTTGCTTCAAAAGCGTCGACCCTATTTGTTCCGTCACACCATTTCCGCTGGTTCCCATTACACCCAGCGAATGCGACTCATCGATAATCAGCCATGCATTCGCGGGATTTTGAATAGCATGAAAAAGCGTGAAATCAAATGCTTTCACCATGGGCGAACCGACGGCATCCGTGCATACAATGTGCGCGACGTCCGGTTCTGTCGCATTGATTTTCCGGACTGTTTGTAATGCCCATTTGTTCCATTCACCCTCGTTTCGCTGGAATGCCTGGCCCCACAAGGCGGGGTGCACGCCGGGCGCGTAGTGGTAGGCGATTTTGCGGATAGCGGGGGCTTGTACCGCTAAATTTTCAACCTCCTTCATCACCAGCTGACCTGCCCACATACCCGAAGAAACGATCAGCGAAGATTCATTTTTCAGAAAAAGAGCGAGTTGTGATTCGGCTTCATCATAAATGTCGAGCCGCAAACTATTATTTCTTGAACTGCCGTAGTGATTTCCGAAAGTTTCCGTAGCAAAATGCACATATCTACGAAGGGCTTCGTTGTGGCCCATTCCGAGGTAGTCGGTGCCGCTAAACCACAGAAATGTGCGTCCGTCGGTAGTTTCTACGGTGCGGCCGGGAAGCTTGGAAGTATGGAAGATGTTCACGGCGGAACTTATAGGAATTCGGGTTTCAATGCAGCGCCTGTTCCGTTTCCTCCGGCGTAAATCACCCTCCCGAAATCGAAAGTAACGCCCGTGGCGGGATCGTTGCGGATGAGCAGCGAGCCGTCCATATCGACATAATCCAGCAGCGGAAGCAAATGCGCGATCGCGGATATGCCTACACTCGTTTCGGTCATGCAGCCGACCATCGTTTTCATACCCAGCGACCGGGCCTGTGCGATCATCCGCAACGCAGCCGTAGGTCCGCCGCATTTAGTCAGTTTTACATTTATACCATGAAAAAGGCCATGACATTGCTCGACATCGTCTTCCACAATGCAACTTTCATCGGCGATCACCGGTAATGCACTCGCAGCAAATACCCGCTTCATTCCCTCGATATCGTCCGCAGGCAGCGGCTGTTCTATGAATTCTACGCCTAATGCAGCCAGTTGAGGGGCTATTTCAATCGTTTTTTCCGCCGTCCAGCCGCAATTGGCATCTACGCGGAACAATGCATCGGTGTTTTTTCTCAGTTCCTGCACAATGCGGAGATCTTCGCTGGTACCCAGTTTGATCTTGTAAATAGGCCACGGCAGTTCCCTCATTTTCTCAACCATCTTTTCTACCGTATCGATACCGATCGTGAAATTGGTCATCGGAATAGGATCCGGTGATAACCCCCAGCTTTCGTACAGTTTTTGGCCCTTCTTTTTGGCAAAATAGTCTTGTGCCGCCTCGTCCAGCGCGCATTGTGCAAACGAGTTGTCTCTTAGCAGCGGGTGTACCATCGTCCACAGCTCTTCCGCAGAGCTATATTTGCCCTTTTCTACGATGTCTTTGACCATATCCAGCGTCCCGATCATATTTCGCAGCGTAATGCCGTAGTAGGGATTGGAGGTAGCCTCTCCGAAACCGGAATACACACCATCGTTCAGTTGGACGATCAGCGTTTGCTGCACATCGCGTGAGTCGTGGGCAATGGTGAAGGTATGTTTGAGTTGAAGGTCGAAAGTGTGGTAAGTAAGGCGCATGGTGTCAGAAGTGAGATTGGGAGGAGCTAGTTTCGCATGTCGAGTCCCCATGAGAGTTTGCTTCTCAATGTATTCAAAAAGCTGTCGTCTTTCATTTTGATGAGTCGGGCCACAAAGCCAGCCTTGCGCACGAGCAACTGCGTGTTCTCGTCCACGATACGCGAGCGCGCGTCGAGCGAGACGAGGAAGTTGCTGCTGCGGCTTTTTACTTCGAGGCGGATCACGGCTGTATCTTCCACCACCAGCGGGCGGACGTTGAGGTTATGCGGGCTGATGGGCGTGACGATAAAGTTCTGCGAATGCGGCACGAGTACCGGCCCGCCGCAGCTTAACGAATAGCCGGTGGAGCCGGTGGGTGTGGAAACGATGAGGCCGTCGGCCCAATAGGAGTTCAGGAACTCGTCGTTCAGGTAGGTATGCACGGTGATCATCGACGAGGTATCGGTTTTAGTGATTGTGAAATCGTTCAAACCGAAGTTCAGGCCGTCGAACAGGTCGATATTCGATTCAACCTCCACGAGTGTGCGCTCGTCGATGCGGAACTGGCTGCTTTCGAGGGCGGCGATCATGTCGGTTATGCGCTCGGGCGACACCGTGGCCAGGAAGCCAAGGCGGCCGACATTGATACCGATCGCCGGGGTTTGCCGTTTCCCGACGTGCGAAATCGTTTCAAGCAATGTGCCGTCGCCACCCATGCTCACAATCAGGCGCGCGTCGAAAAGCTCTTCCGGCTTCTCATACACCAGTTCGGAATAGTGGGAAATGCCGGCCTGGTCCAGAAATGTCCTGAAAGATTTCGAAAGCTGGACTTCAACTTCTCTGCGCGCCAGTTCATCGAACATATTTTCAATGAACGGCCTTGCGGACTCATTAAAGTTGCGTCCGTGAATGGCGATTTTCATGAAGGAAAAATAAAACGTGTGGTTTCAGCCGAAAGATACACGACAAATGGGGCGATTCAAAAGCCAGAAGCACATTTGAAGCTGCCGATTTGCCTGCGGGGAGCTGCTAGGTAGCCAGGTAGCGCAAAAGCATATCGAGGCGTTCCTGGTCGAGGCTTTCGATGGGGTCGTTGGCGTGCGCCTCCTCGATTTCGTAGCCAAAGCGTTCGAGTGTGGCGATGATGGGGGTAATGTGGGTCCGGTTCAGTTTCAGGGTAAGCCGGGCTTCGTTGGTGGGGTTGTATACTTCCCCGGAAGAGTAGTAGCTGCTCAGGATCTTGACGCCGTTCGACTCTATCAACCGGCTTATTTCTGAAAGCGAATAGCTCCTCTCGGCAACTTTCAGGACAATCACCGCGCCTTTTTCCTGTACGCCGAGCTCGTTGACAAAATGCTCGACGAGGTCGTTCACCAGGATGCTTCCCGCAAAGGTACGGTCGTCGTGGAGAACGGGGATGATCAGCAGTCCGAACTGGTTCACCAGGCGCAGCAGCTCATATGTATGCTGGTCTTCCGTTGCGAAAATGTCCTTGTGCTGGATGATCACCTTCGAAAGGTGCTCGGAAATGTCGGTGATGTCGAAGAGAATGTCTTCCGAAACAATGCCCTGGTAAACGCCGGAGTCGGCGATGACCAGCTGCTTCACCCCGAACTCGTCCATCCAGTCCAATGCTGTACCCACCGAATCATTCGGTTTCAATACAGGGATCATTGGATTTATCAGCGTGGCGGCGAGCATGGGTCAGAACGTCATTTTTCGAAGCTATAAAAAAAACTGTATATAGATCAACTATCGTAACAAAAGAAATTTTTACAGAATTCCCGGGTTTTACGCCATCGGTACCGACACGTCTTTTTCCAGGAAGCTTTCCAGGATCACATTGAACTCGTGCGGATGCTCCATCATCGGTGCATGGCAGCACTTGTCGATAAAATACAATTCCGAATTGGCAATCAAGCGGTTGAACTCATAACCTACGTGCGGCGGGGTAATGGTATCATTTAGGCCCCAGACCAGCAGGGTCGGAACGGTAATCTGGTTCAAATCCTTGGCAAGATTATGCCGCTGGGCCGATTTTGCAATGCCTACAATGCTCATGCATTTCGGAATGCTCGACGTAGTTTCAAAAACTTCATCCACCAGATCCTTGGTAGCCACTTCCGGATCGTAGAAGGTATAGGCTACCCGCTCCTTAATATAGTCATAACTTCCACGTTTCGGGAATGAACCGCCCATCGAGTTCTCGAACAGGCCGGAGCTGCCTGTAAGTACAAGCCGCTGCACATTCTCCTGGTTTTTCAGCGTGTAAAGCAAGCCGATATGGCCACCCAGTGAATTACCGATCGCCGTAACATTGGTAAGGTTTTTAAACGAAACAAAGTCTTCCAAAAAGGTAAGCAATGCTTCCAGACCAGCTTCACGCGGGGGAAGCGAATAGATGGGAAGCAATGGAATAATAACCCGGTACCGGTTTGAAAAATGGTCGATAATACCATCCCAGTTACTCAATGCACCGAAAAGGCCATGCAAAAGCAGTAATGTTTCGCCCTTTCCCTCGTCGATAAACTGAAACCTGCCTTCTGCATGTACTGTATATTTCATTCTTTTGTGGATTTAAGACGATTTATAACTTATCAAAGAAACTAGTGCATGATTAGGATACTCTACAAAACTAGCTAATTTTTTGATTGTTCAATGGGACAAAGTAACAAACGCGTTTCGAATTTCTTGTAAATATTATATTAATATTAAAAGAATTAGTCGAATAACACAGAATGGTGCAATTCTGTTCGCTCCGCATCGGAGGTTTCCCGTGCGCGCTGCGCAGGTAAATTTTGTCAAAGTATGTCTTAACCCATTGTTTGCCGGGCATTAGCCACAACGGAGGGTTCTGTGTGGCCGTGCGGTTAAACAGTGTAACCGAAATTTAGGTAGAAAATATATTTAATAGGAATTAGAAAAAAATTAAATGATAAAAATATCCAGCCTCCTGGCCGCTGCCGGCCTTATTTCCCTATTGGCGATGCCGCTTCTGGCACAGACCGAAATGGCACTTTATCCGGACCGTATACCAAATGCGGTCGAAGCCGAGGATCAGGAAACCGGTGAAAAAGGTTATGTGAAAAACGTGTCTAAACCGACATTGACGGTATTCCTTCCTGCACCAGGAACAGAAAACGGTGCCGCCGTGATCGTGTGTCCGGGTGGAGGATATGGCGGGCTGGTCATCGACCGCGAAGGTTATCGTGTGGCGAAAGAGCTTAACAAGGCCGGGATTGCCGCATTTGTGCTGAAATACCGGTTGCCAAGCGACCGCATTATGAAGGACAAGGCGGTCGGCCCGTTACAGGACGCTCAGCAGGCCATTAAAACCGTCCGCGAGAAAGCCAAGGAGTGGAAGATCGATCCCGCAAAAATCGGCATTATGGGCTTTTCTGCCGGCGGGCACCTCGCTTCGACGGCCGGTACGCATTACGATAGCACGTTTATTGATAATCCCCGTAAAACGAGTCTGCGCCCCGATTTCATGGTGCTGGTCTATCCTGTCATCAGTTTTGAGGGCAAAATAGGGCATAAGGGTTCCTCCGCTAACCTGCTGGGTGCTTCGCCCTCGCCGCAGCGGATAAACTATTTCTCTAATGATTTACAGGTAACCGCGTCCACGCCGCCCGCATACCTCACGCACGCGGGCGACGATACAGTGGTGCCGGTTTCCAACAGCATTCGTTTCTACGAGGCATTGAATGCAAAAGGCGTCGCCGCCGATATGCATATTTATTCGCAAGGTCAGCATGGCTACCCGAAAACGCCTTCTTTCGACGAGTGGTTTGGCAGGTGCCTGCATTGGATGCGTACGATCGGCATCTTGCCGGCTAATTGATTACGTATCCGTGCGAAATTCAACGGGCTGCCAATGCTCGCGCCGCATGTGTGCCTGATCGAGCTTCTCGTAAGGTGAATGGGCGCTGTGGTATTCCGGGATTGCCATTTTTAGTACGGAGACCATTTGCTCAGCGCTGCCGGAATCGAGCGCCTTTTGCAATGCCGACATTCCATAGCGCATGCATGAATCTGCATGGCTCGGAAAGCGGACTTTTCTTAACTGGCCGAACGCGGCTGGCGTGGCCTCTCCATTGATTTCTTCCGTCAGTTTTTCACCTGGCCGCAGTCCGGTGAAGCGAACCTGAATATCCTTTCCTGGCTCGAATCCCGCAAGCCGGATCATTTTCCGCGCAATGTCGGCGATCCGTACCGGTTCGCCCATATCCACCGACCATATTTCGGCGCCACCGCTGCCAGCAGCCGCTTGTAGTACCAGCTGGCATGCTTCGGTCACTGTCATCAGGTAACGTTCTGCAAGCGGATGCGTCACTGTCAACGGCCCTCCTTCGCGGATTTGCTCGGCGAAGCGGATCAGGAACGAGCCATTGGAACCAAGCACGTTTCCGAATCGTGTGATAATGAATTGCGTCTTCCCTGGATATTCATGGCTCAGGTATTGAAGGTAAAGCTCGGCGAAGCGTTTGGTTGCGCCCATCACGCTGGCGGGGCGGACGGCCTTGTCGGTGGAGATGTAAATGAACTTGCTCACGCGGTAGGAAACGGCCAGGTCGGCCAGGATTTCGGTGCCCAGGATGTTGGTTTTGATTGCCTCGTAGGGATGCAGCTCCATGAAGGGTACATGCTTGTAGGCCGCGGCGTGGAAAACAATGTGAATGCGGGTCTGCGAAAACAGTCGCGCCATCCTCAGTGCGTCGGTAATGCTCGCGACCTGGCTGCAAATGTCGGTTAGGGGAAATTGCTCTCTGAGCCGGTGGTCGAGCTCGAACAATGCAGTTTCTGCCTGGTCGACCAATATCACCTTTGCGGGAGCGTAGGCGCATACATGCGCGGCGAGGCCGGTCCCAATGGTGCCAGCTGCACCGGTGATCAGAATATGGCGGTCGCGGATTTCCTCTGCGGCGTTTTGGAGGTCGAGGACGACGGGCGCACGGCCTAGCAGGTCTTCCGGCTTGAATGGGCAATGCGGAAATGTGTGTAGTGATGTTTGCATCCGGATATCATTTTGGAGTAACAGATATCCTTGATACGGGTGTTTGGAAGATTGGTAACAAAAAAATAGCCGTACGTCGTACAGCTATTTTCGAAAGGTATTATTTACAAAATTTTCAGATCAATTTCTCGAAAATACCAGGTGCTAGCCCGAACAGGATCGTGAGGAAGGTAGCCAGTACCAGGATAATCTGGTAAAACGGCGCTACGCGAATCCTGACCATATCTCCTTCTTTGAAATAAGAGGAAATGATCACCCGGAAGTAGTAGTAAATACCCACGGTCGACATCAGAACGGCGATCACGGTGATCCAGATAATACCGCGCTCCGCGGCACTAGTAAAGATGAAGAATTTACCCCAGAACCCGGCTGTAAGCGGAATACCAGCCAGAGAAAGCATAGATACCGCCAGAACGAATGCCAGTAACGGATTCTGTTTCGCGAGGCCATTGAATGCCTCATAGCGCTCGTTGGGCTGTCCTTCGATCGTTTTCTCCTTCGAAACGAGCATCAGTACACCAAATGCGGCGATGGTCGATAAAGAGTAAGCAAGCGAGTAAAAGATAATGGCGTTTTGAGTCGGTTTGCTCAGGGCTGTCAGTGCGATCAGCAGGTAACCTGCATGAGAGATACCCGAGTAAGCAAGCATCCTTTTAAAGCTGTTCTGGCTGGTAGCACCGATGTTGCCCACGAGGAGCGTCAGCACCGCAATGACTGCGATCACGATCCACCAGAAGTTGTAGATAGCGAATGTGTGGTTCAACAAACGGAAAAGTGCCGCAAACCCGGCCGTTTTCACGATCGTCGACATGAAAGTCGTGAAAATGGTCGGTGCGCCTTCGTACACATCCGGCGTCCAGAAATGGAAAGGTGCAGCCGATACTTTGAAAAGCATACCGATCAGCAGCAACAGCAGACCAGCATAGAAAATGTAGGATTGTGACGCCGCATTCATGTTGGATGCGAAGCCCTGGATAGCGACCAGCTTGAACGAGCCGGTTGCGCCGTAAAGCAATGTCATCCCGAAAAGCATGAAGCCCGTTGCGAAGGCGCCCATCAGGAAGTATTTCAATGCAGCTTCGTTCGAGCGCAGGTTACGCTTGTTGCTGCCCGTGAGCACGTACATGGCCACGGAAAGGATTTCGACGCCGATGAAGAGCATGATCAGGTGATCGAAACCGATCATCATAATGGCGCCTACCAGCGAGAAAAGCATCAGTCCGTAATATTCAGCCGGCTCGGAATCCGCATTATCCTGGAAACCGCCCGAGATCGCCGCGATCATGAACGCCGAAATCAGCACGATCCCGTTGAATGCGAGCGTGAGGTTATCGACGCGGAGCATGTCGTAGAAGTACAGGAACGGCCCTTTACCCCATTCGATGAAGTTGCTTCCCAGCGCCAGGGCGAGGAAAAGCAGGGTAGATGGCAGGAGGATGTTCTTGGATTTCGAAAAGCCCAGAAAAAGCGTTAACACTCCAAAAACCGACAACAATACAATGGGATACATATACTTAACTTAGTTATTGACCAGTTGCAACAGTTGGTTTACAGCGGGCTCTGTTATTTTCAGGAATGTGCTTGGGTAAATACCGATCCAGAATACCATTACCACAAGCGGCAGCAATACGGCACGCTCACTGGCAGTAAGGTCCTGGAAGCCTTCCACCCATTTGGATTTGGGTCCGAACATGGATTTCTGGAAAAGACGGAGCATATACACCGAACCGAGAATGATCGTCAGGCCGGCTACGGCGCCCAGCCAGCCTTTGTATTGGAATACACTCGACAGCAGCAGGAATTCACCCACAAAACCGTTGGTAAGCGGCAATGCAACACTACCAAGCAGCAATACCATGAAGTACACGCTCAAATGCGGCGTGCTTTGGGTAATACCGCCAAGCTGGTCGAGGTAGCGGGTCTTGGTCCTCGAATAAATAATATCGACAATGAAGAACAGCCCGATCACATTGATACCGTGGGCAAGCATCTGGATCAATGCACCCTGCAAGCCATTGAGCGACGACGAGAATACGCCGGCTGCCATTAGCCCTACGTGTGCGAATGACGAATACGCGATGAGCGTTTTCATATCGCTTTGCTGGATCGCGATGATGGAACCGTAAATGATACCGATGACCGACAGGATCATCGCCAGGAAGCCCCATTGCTCCATGCCGAGCGGTACAATCGGCAGCAGCAGGCGGATCAACCCATAAACCCCCATTTTCAGCATAATGCCGGATAACAGCATCGTAGCCGCGGTGGGCGATTCGGTGTAGGTATCAGGCTGCCAGGTATGGAATGGGAAAAGCGGCATTTTGATGGCAAATGCAATGAAGAACGCCCAGAACAGATAGCCTTGGGCAGCCGGGCTCAGTTGCAGTTGGTAGAAAGCGGCGATTTCGGAAGTATGCGTGCCCGGTGTCTGGTAATAGAGGTAAACCAGCGCCACGAACATGAATAAGCTACCGAAGATGGTATAAATGAAAAACTTGAATGTCACCTTAATGCGGTTCTCTCCGCCCCAGATTGCCGCCAGGAAATAAACGGGGATCAGCGCGGCTTCGAAGAACAGGTAGAACAGGAATGCGTCGGTAGCGGTAAAAACGCCGATCAGCGCCGCTTCCATGAACAGGATCAGCGAATAGAATGCCGCCGGATTTTTGTACTCGTTTTTAAATGCCGAGAGAATGATCAGCGGCGTCAGAAATGTGGTGAGCAATACCAGAAGCATGCTGATGCCATCGATACCCGCAGCGAACGAGATACCTCCCGACGCCAGCCAGGCGTATTTGAACCCGAACTGGGAACCAGCCGACGGATCGAATTGCAGCCAGGTGAAAATAGCGACGCCTAATCCGGCCAGACCGCCTACCAGCGCGAGCTGCTTCGCCATGCGTTCGCCGGCCAGGAGGGTAATGACGCCTGCCGCTATCGGTAATAGTATTAAAAGAAGAGTAAGCATATTTTCAAGTCGAATAATCGGATCAGAGTAACAGCTTCCAGAATAGTATGACCACAATGCCGATCACCATTGCGAAGACATATTCGCCGGTTGAACCGGTTTGTGTTTTTCTCAACAATCTGGCGCCCAGGCTCACCAGTTTGACAAATGCGTCGATGATCAGGTCGATAAAGATCTCACCGAAGCTGTACAGCACATTGGAAAGTGTCTTGATCGGTTTTACAAATACCGCATCGTACAGCTCGTCGACATAGTACTTATTGTAAATCGCCCGCTGCAAGCCCGATTTTTCTTCCGAATCCGGAGCAGGCACCGCGCCTTTCTGCACATACATTACATAGGCGGCGATGGCGGAGATCAATGCTGCTGCTACCGAAACGGCCATCAGCATGTACTCTTCCGAATGCGACAGGGAAGTGTGCTCGAATGCGGCAGGGTTAGCGGTTTTAGCCAGGTCATACAATGGGCTCATGAACTGCGCCAGCTGGTGCGACCCGTGCAATGCTTCGGGAACGCCGATAAAACCACCCACGGCCGAAAGAATGGCGAGGATGATCAGTGGTACGGTCATGGAAGCCGGTGATTCATGCAGATGGTGCTCCTGCTCATGCGTACCGCGGAAGGTCCCGAAGAATGTCAGGAACAGCAGTCGGAACATGTAGAAGGATGTCATGACCGAACCCAATACACCGATTACCCACAATGCTTTATTGTGTTCAAAAACGTGTGCAAGAATTTCGTCCTTGGAGAAGAAACCTGCAAATGGCGGGATACCTGAAATCGCGATCGTGGCGATCAGGAACGTCAGGAAGGTAACAGGTAATTTTTTTCTCAAACCACCCATCGAGCGGATGTCCTGCTCGTCGGACATGGCGTGGATCACGCTACCGGCACCGAGGAAGAGCAATGCCTTGAAGAATGCGTGGGTAATGACGTGGAACATCGACGCCGAATAGGCCATCGCGCCCAGGCCCATGAACATATAGCCGAGCTGACTCACGGTAGAGTAAGCGAGTACTTTCTTGATATCGTTTTGCAAAAGGCCGATCGACGCGGCAAACAATGCGGTAGCACCACCGATGATCCCCACGATTTCGAGCGTGGAAGGGGCAAGCGAGTAGAGTACGTTGGAACGGATGACCATATAAATGCCCGCGGTAACCATTGTAGCGGCGTGAATGAGTGCGGATACCGGGGTAGGGCCTGCCATTGCGTCGGGGAGCCAGGTATATAACGGAATCTGTGCCGATTTACCCATTGCTCCCACAAAAAGGAACAAGGTAATGGTAATGATCACCGGATCACCGACCTGGAAGCCTTGCGCCGCTTTGGCAAACACTTCCGAATATTCTACCGATCCGAATGTGGCGATGATCGTGAAGATACCCAGCAGGAAGCCGAGGTCACCCACACGGTTCATAATGAATGCCTTGCGGGCCGCATTGTTGTAGTTGGTATTCTTGTTCCAGAATCCGATGAGCAGGTAAGAGCAAAGTCCAACACCCTCCCAGCCGATGAACATAATCACGTAGTTCGAGCCGAGCACCAGCAGGAGCATGAAAAATAAAAACAGATTCAGGTAAGCGAAGAATTTACCGAAACCCGAATCGTAGTGCATGTAGCCGATCGAATAAATGTGGATCAGTGAACCTACGCCGGTGATGATCATCAGCATGAGCAGCGACAACTGGTCGATCTGGAACGAGAACGGGATGTTGAGATCGCCTACGGTGATCCAGTCGAAAAGCGGGACGATGAAAGGCTGGCTGCCGGATGCTACAAACGCATTGAAGGTCATCACCGACAATACAAAACTGGCAACGACCGCCAGCGTACCGATAATGCCGACTGCGCCTTTGGGAATATTGGGAAACCCTATTCCGTTGATCAGGAAGCCGACGAGCGGCAGCAGCGGAATCAGGATGAGTAATGATGCAGACATGTCTATTTTTTAATCTTTAATCTCTTGATTGTGTACCGGTTACGCGCGGATGCTTACCATTTCAGCTTGTTCAGGAACCCGATGTCCGTATTTCTGGTGTTGCGGTAAATCATTACGATAATGGCCAGGCCCACGGCTACTTCGGCGGCGGCTACGGCCATGATGAAGAACACGAAAACCTGGGCCGAAGGATCGGACCGGTAGGAAGAGAATGCAATCAGCAGCAGGTTAGCGGCATTCAGCATTAACTCGATTGACATAAAAATAATGATCGCGTTCCTGCGTGTAAGCACGCCGATGATGCCGATCGCAAATAGCAGGGTAGCGAGGATTAGATAGCTTTGAAGGGGGATATGCTGAATAACCGCTGGTATGTTGACCTCTGGCATAGTAGGGTTTGGGATCATAGCAGGTTTACCTAATGGGATATCCGGTTAAAATAGTCAAAAATAGATTTCAGGCAAAAATAGACATAATTACTACTTACTCAAACCTGAGGTAAGATTATGTCAACGTTGGGTTAATCCCCTCAATTTAATCTCTGTCAATTTGCGTTTGGTGTCAAGCGGGAACTCGCCTTTCATCATCCAGTCGAAAAACGACGGTTCGTTTTTCAATATATCGGCGACGCGTTTGCCGTTGTGCTTTCCGAAGTTGAAAACCTCTTCACCCTTGTCGTTGAAAACCATCCGGCCGGCAAAATCTACGATTCTCGACGCGGTGAGTTCATGGAGTGCGGCCACGTCATTTTGGATGGGCGTGGTTTCCTTGCCATGCGAATCTACCACGGTAACTCCCTGATAGCGTTCGATTTGTCCTTGCAGTACTTCGAATGTAGCGATGGTATCGGCCTCGGCGCTGTGTGCGTTGTCGAGGGTTTTGCCGCAGTAGAACTTGTAGGCAGCGCCCAGATTGCGGGGCTCCATCATGTGATAGATGCGCTGTACATCCACCATGCGTCGGTTTTTAACATCAAAATCCACACCTACGCGCAGAAATTCCTCCACGAGCATCGGAATATCGAAACGGTTGCTGTTGAAGCCTGCCAGATCACAGCCTTCCAGAAATGAGGCGAGGTTTTTGGCAACGCTTTTAAATGTGGGGGCATCCTTTACATCCTCGTCGTAAATGCCGTGTATGAGGCTGCTTTCCAGCGGGATAGGCATTTCGGGATTAATACGGCGGGTACGTATTTCGGTTTCGCCATTCACCAATGCTTTTACAACGGAAATCTCTACAATGCGGTCACGGACAATATTTACACCTGTTGTCTCAAGATCAAAAAAAGCAAGGGGCTTTTTGAGATGGAGGGTATGCATGGGTTACTGGGATTGATTTGGCACCGCGAAGTTAAGGTGAACCGCTTGACGGCACAAGGAATGGGCTTGTTTATAAAGATTATAAAAAAGGTCATTGGTGGTCAGGTGTTGTCATTTGTAGTCAGGGATGGTCATGAGAGGAGAAAGTTTCCTTCACCACCTCTGACCATTTCTGACTACCCTTGACCACATCTGGCGTCAATCAATCCAGTCATACGACTTGGTAACTGCCTTCTTCCAGCCTTTATAGTACGTATTCCGCTTTTCCTCATCCATATTGGGGTTCCAGGAGTGGGCGATCGCCCAGTTCTTTTTCAGGTCTTCGGTGCTTTTCCAGTACCCTACAGCCAGTCCCGCGGCATACGCAGCGCCCAATGCGGTCGTTTCGGCGACGGCCGGAGATACAACCTGCGTGTCCAGGATATCGGATTGGAATTGCATGAGCAGCTGGTTGTGTACCATGCCGCCATCCACCCGCAAGCTGGCGAGTTCTATGCCGGAATCCTGCTCCATTGCTTTCACCACATCCACCGTCTGATAAGCAGTTGCTTCCAGCACGGCGCGGGCGATGTGGCCTTTGTTCACGTAACGCGTGAGGCCAGCGATCACGCCGCGCGCGTCGTTGCGCCAGTAAGGTGCGTACAAGCCCGAGAATGCAGGTACGAAATACGCCCCGCCATTGTCTTCGACCGTTGCAGCCAACGGCTCGATGTCGCTGCTGTGCTGGATCAGGCCTAGGTTGTCGCGGAGCCATTGTACGAGGGCACCGGTTACGGCTACACTTCCTTCCAATGCATACTGCACCGGCTGGTCGCCGAACTTGTAAGAAATCGTGGTAAGCAGTCCGTTTTCAGAGGTTTTCAGCTCGGTGCCGGTGTTCATGACGAGGAAGCAGCCGGTTCCATAGGTGTTTTTGGCCATACCGGGCTCGAAACAGGTTTGTCCTACCAATGCCGCGTGCTGGTCGCCCAGATCGCCCGCTACGGGCACACCCGGGAGTACTTCGTGTGTGGCATAACCATATATTTCGCTGCTGCTTTTGATGGCTGGCAGCATTACTTCCGGGATGTTGTAGGCTTCCAGCATGGATTTATCCCACTGTAAGGTACGCAGGTTCATCAGCTGGGTCCGGCTCGCATTAGTCACGTCGGTCACATGGATGCCGCCTTGTGTACCGCCGGTGAGGTGCCAGATCAGGAAAGTGTCCATATTTCCGAAAATCGCCTCGCCTTTTTCTGCGTCTTGCCGGATGCCTTCCACATTTTCCAGCAGCCATTTCAGTTTCAAGCCGCTGAAATAGGTCGAAACGGGCAGACCGGTGATGTCGCGGAACTGATTTAGCCCGCCTTCTTTTTCGTATTTGGTGACGAGGTCGGTGGTGCGGGTATCTTGCCAGACCAACGCATTGTAATAGGGCTTGCCGGTACGCTTGTTCCAGACGACAGTCGTTTCGCGCTGGTTGGTAATGCCTACGGCCGCGATGTCCGAAGCGTGTGCCGACACGTGAATGCGTGCCAATGCGATCACTTCCAGGGTATTTTTCCAGATTTCGGTGGGGTTATGCTCTACCCATCCCGGACGCGGGTAAATCTGTTCGTGTTCTTTTTGTCCTACCGAAACGATATTTCCCTGTTGGTTGAAAAGTATGCAGCGTGTGCTGGTGGTACCCTGGTCAATGGCGGCAATGTATTTGGACATAATGGTATTATGATTGATTTTATTTGTAGTAAAGCAAGTAAATAGGGAAAATTAACCGATCAGGACAAATACGCAGGCAATTTTATTGAGCGGGGCATGGTAAAACCGTCCGGCGGCGTTGGCTGTATTATATTGCGGCCTAATCGGGTTATAGCACATCCTCCATGAAAAACAGCAAGATCAGAACCGGGATATTGGCATTGATTGTCTTCGTGCTCCTGGTCTTTGTGGTGGACCTTGCCTTCCCATTTCGTCCGGAAATCCGGTATGCGACCCAAATTACCGATCAGAAAGGCCGCGTGATCCATGCATTTTTGAGTAGAGAGGATAAATGGCGGCTCTATTCGAATGTGAACGAAATCACGCCGCTGCTTCGGAAGACGCTCATTTACAAGGAAGACCAATATTTTTACTATCACCCCGGTGTGAACCCGTTTGCCGTGGTGCGGGCGGCTGTGAAGAACGTGTTTTCGGGAAGAAGGACTTCCGGTGCGTCGACGATCACCATGCAGGTTGTGCGGCTGATCGAGCCGCGTCCGCGGACTTATTGGAATAAGGCAGTGGAAATGTGGCATGCTTTTCAACTGGAACTGCATTATTCCAAAGAAGAAATCCTTCAACTATATGTAAACCTGGTTCCGTATGGAGGCAATATAGAAGGCATCAAAGCCGCATCATTGCTCTATTTCGGCAAAGCGCCCCAACTTTTAAGCCTTGCCGAAATCACCGCATTGACCATTGTGCCTAATCGCCCCTCGGGCCTGCGGCCGGGTACGCGCAACGACGCATTGCGCGAGGCCAGGAATAGCTGGTTGAAACGGTTTCAGGACGATGGTTTATTTGAAAAAACGGTGATCCTGGATGCTTTGAACGAGCCTCTTACTATCCGCCGCCTGCAAATGCCGCGCCTGGCTCCCCACCTTTCGATCCGTTTGAAACAGCAATACCCCGACGAGCCGGTGATCCGCACAAACCTGAATTTGCAGGCACAAAGCCAGATCGAGGAACAGGTGCGCAACTACATCAACCGGCGGCAGCTGATGAATATCCATAATGCGGCCGTGCTGGTGGTGAATAACGAGACGATGGAAGTGGAGGCCTATATTGGCTCTGCCGATTTCAATAACCCATTCGATGGCGGACAAGTGGACGGGGTCCGTGCCGTGCGTTCACCGGGAAGTACTTTGAAGCCATTATTGTATGCCACGGCATTCGATGCGGGCATTATCACACCGAAATCGGTTTTAAACGACGTTCCGGGGAATTTCAGCGGGTATGAACCTGAAAACTTCGATAAGCATTTCAATGGCGCGGTCACCACCGAGTTTGCATTGGCCAACTCGCTGAATATCCCGGCGGTGAAGGTTTTAAAAGACATTGGCACACCCGCATTGATTACCAAATTGCGGAAAGCGGGGTTCAAGACCGTTGATAAGCAGGCCAAAGACCTCGGGCTTTCCATGATATTGGGCGGCTGCGGTGTGACGCTGGAAGAAATGACGAGGCTTTTTGCCGCTTTTGCCAATGAAGGAAAACTGCGTAACCTGCGGCTGAGCAGCGGGGATGTTTTCGACAAAAAAGGGACTCCCATCTTGTCGGAAGAAGCAACATTTCTCACTACCGGCATTCTCACGCAAATCACCCGCCCGGATTTGCCTACGAATTTTGACAATACCTATCATTTGCCGCGCATTGCCTGGAAAACGGGCACCTCTTATGGAAAGCGGGACGCGTGGAGCATTGGGTACAACCGGCGGTACACGGTAGGCGTGTGGGTGGGTAACTTTTCGGGGGAGGGGGTAGCGGAGCTCAGCGGCGCCAATACGGCCACGCCGCTGCTGTTTTCAATTTTCAATGCGCTGGACTATAATTCACCGAAAGGCTGGTATAAATCGCCCGCCAATGTCTCGCTCCGCAATGTGTGCCCCGTGAGCGGCGATATTCCTTCCGAGTTTTGCGATCACCAGGTACCGGATCAATATATCGTTGGTGTTTCCGCTTATCGCAAATGCCAGCATATGCGCTGGGTGTTTACCGACGCCGCAGGGAAAATGTCGTATTGCACCTATTGCCTTCCTGAAAAGGGATTTGAGAAAAAAGCATATCCCAATCTTGCGCCGGAACTGATTGCGTTTTATGAATTGCAAAAATTGCCTTACCAAAAAATCCCTCCGCATAATCCGCTTTGCGAACGGGTATTTCACGAAGGTGCACCGCTGATCGTAAGCCCTAATGATGGCAGCGAGTATTACATCCGCAAGGACGAACCGCAGCAAATCCAGCTGGCTTGTCAGGCAGCGAATGATGTGGAGGAAGTTTACTGGTATGTCAATGATAAGTTATACCAAAAATCGCCGCCGCAGGAGAGCATTTTCCTAAGCCCGCCACTCGGGCGCGTGAAAGTGTCCTGCAGCGACGATAAGGGGCGTAATGTCGATATCTGGATTGTCGTAAAACGGATGTGAAGCTGGCGAGTGTAGTCAGGTTTAGTAAGGTTTGTCAGGCTTTCTTCTTTGATCAACAATTCTTGGCTATACCTGGCCAAACCTGACCATACTTGACAGTTTTACAGCGGCTGATCCTGCGCTTCCTGGTATAGCACCTGCACGAGCGTCTGTCCGACCGCTTTAAGCGTTTTCGGATCGATGTTTTCCATCGTGTCGTGCGCCGTGTGCCATTGGTCGAAGAAGGTCTTGCTCAGGTTGTTCGGCCGGGTATGGATAATGTCGATCATCGGAATGCGGGCAACCTTGTTCACTGGAACGTGGTCGTCGACAATGGCTGAGCCGGCTTCATCGATGAAATAGTTGCTATACCCCAGGCGGCTGGCGGTAACCCAAACCTGCCGCACGGTATCGTTTGCCAACTGCATGGAGTGGCCTTCTTTAAAGAATGTCGCGTTTTTCGCGCCCACCATATCCAGCAACACGCCGAAGTAAGCCGTGTAATTCGGATTATGCTTGTTGGTAGCCCAGTGCTGCGAGCCGAGACAGAAACCGCCGTATTCCATTCCCGTATCTTCCGAACCGGACGAACCCCAGTCCTCCGCATCGAAAAAGATAACGTCGACGCCGATATCCGGTTTGGCGGCTTCTTTGGAAAGCACACGGGCAATTTCGAGCAATACACCCACGCCGCTCGCGCCATCGTTGGCTGCGAGCACCGGTTTGTCTTTGATTAGCGAATCCTGGTCCGAAAACGGCCGGGAATCCCAATGCGAAGCCAGCAGGATCCGTTTGCTTGCCTGGGGATTGAAGCTTCCGATAATATTCCGCGCATTCAGCTTCTTGCCGTCGTAGGTGGTGGCAATGAAAGGCTGCTCTACTACCTGCCAGCCGTATTTTTTCAAAGTAGCCACCAGGTAATCCCCGCAGGCCTTATGCTGTGCGGTATTCGGCACGCGCGGGCCGAAATCGACCTGCTTTTGTACGAAATGCAAAGCGCTGTCGGCGTTGAAATCCGCACTTTTTACGAGCGCGGCAGGCGCTTGTTCAGCGGTTTGCTCGGAACTGGTTTTTTCGCCGCCGCAGCTGAACAGGCCGGCTACTGCGAATATGAAAATGGATAACCGTTTCAAATAGAATTTTTTAGAAGTCAATGACATGTTTTGCGCTTATTCTTCGTAGGCCCAGTCGATGCGCGTCTTGGTATCGCGGATTACCAGGCCCTGATTTTTGAAATAAGAACGGATTTCGTCCACTTTTTCGTAGTTCTGCGAGAGCTTAAATTCCCGGTATAGTTTCAGCATGCCGTCGAGGATGGCATGGCCTTCCGCAAGCTCTTCTTTCAAGCCCAGCACATCTTCAAAGAATATGACAAATTGTTCTTTCAGGGAAGTAAACACCGCTTCACCCAACGCCGCGGACTTCAATTGCCCCATATTCAGCATATTGATGTATTTCAGCATGTTGAAAAGGTTGGCGAATGCTACGGCCGTGTTCAGATCGTCGTTCATCGCATGGTAGAAGCCTTCGATCGATTTTTCGATATCGGCCTTCTTTGTTTCGTCTGCATTCACGTCGTCCTCGTGGGTATATGTGAGCAGTTTAGCAATGCGGAGGCCGTTTGCGAGCTTTTTGTAGCCTTTTTGGGCGGCTTTCAATGCGTCGTTCGAAAAATCGAGGGTGCTGCGGTACTGGCTTTGCAGCATGAAAAACCGCACGGTCATCGGGCTGTAAGCCTGGTCGAGCAGTTCGTGATTACCCGAAAACAGTTCGGAAGGCAGGAACGAGTTACCCAGCGACTTCGACATTTTCTGGCCATTGACGGTCAGCATATTGGTATGCATCCAGTAGCGGACGGGTTCTTCGTCCGTCAGTGATTTCCCCTGCGCGATTTCACATTCATGGTGGGGAAATTTCAAGTCCATTCCGCCGCCGTGAATATCGAATTGCTTGCCTAAATATTTGGCACTCATGCAGGTACATTCCAAATGCCATCCCGGGAAGCCTTTGCCCCACGGCGATTCCCACTGCATGATGTGCTCGGGATTAGCCTTTTTCCATAATGCAAAATCAAGCGGGTTGCGTTTTTCTGCCTGTCCGTCGAGGTCGCGGGTTTCGTTCAGCAAATCCTCGATAATGCGGCCTGACAGCTTGCCGTATTCATTGCCGCCTGCCTGATACTTATTGATATCAAAGTAAACCGAACCATTGGATTCGTACGCTACACCTTTGTCGATCAGCGTCTGTACGGCTTCGATCTGCTCGATCAAATGGCCGGTAGCGGTAGGCTCGATACTGGGGGAAAGCAGGTTGAAAATGGCAGTAACTTCATGAAAATCATTGGTATACCGCTGTACGATCTCCATCGGTTCCAGCTTTTGCAGCTTTGCCATTTTTCCGATCTTGTCCTCCCCTGCATCGCCGTCGCCTACCAGGTGGCCTACGTCGGTGATGTTACGAACGTAACGGACTTTGTAGCCGATGTGCGTCAGGTATCGGAACAGGATATCGAAAGAAAGGAATGTACGGATGTTGCCTAAATGCACATTGTTATAGACCGTCGGCCCGCACACATACATGCCGACATAGGGAGGGGCAATAGGAACGAAAACATCCTTTTTACGGGTAAGCGTATTGAATATTTTAAGTGGCTGGAAAGTTTGTGCGGTCATTTATATGTTGTACTTTCTTGATTACTTATTTTTCTTGTCAAGCCGGGTTTCTACCCAGTCGATGATTTTTTCTGCTTTTTTCAGGCCTACCGAGGCAGTTTCGGAGCTTTTGATACCTTGGTATCCCATGTGAATGTGGAGGATTTCATAAGCTTCGTTAAAATTAGAAAGAAGAGATTTGTCGATCCGGCTTAATGCGTGTTGATACCATTCGACGCTTTTGGGCGTCTTTTTACTTTTTTCTCCTAAGAACTCATTCAGCGCCAACAACACACCTGTATATGCTGCGTGACCTGCGATTTTGACATACTTTCTGTCCTGATAAAGTCCGTCCTGCTTTCTGGCATTGTTGCTGAGAAAATCCTTTGCATTGTCAATGTGGCGTCTTGCTTCTGAGATTGCTTCCATAATAGTATGTGATTTAACTGATAGAGAAATTTACCTCAGACAAAAATAGCAAATAACCCAACATTGATTTGTAGGTATAGCTGAGAATGAGCGGGCGGGAGAATGCTATTCGGTCGTTTTGTTTATCTTCGCAGCGTTTTTGCATTTAAAATCCAGTTTGAAACTAACTTAAAATCAACACAGTAATCACTTATGAGTTTACTTACCGTAGGATCTGTTGCATTCGATGCGCTCGAAACCCCGTTTGGAAAAACAGACAAAATTATCGGTGGTGCAGCCACTTACATCACACTAGCCGCTTCCTATTTCACGAAGCAAAATAATCTCGTTGCGGTTGTCGGCGGAGATTTTCCCCAGCAAATGATCGGCCTGCTTGAAGAACACGGCGTGGATACCAAAGGTTTGGAGATCGTGCAGGATGGCAAGACATTCTTCTGGTCGGGTAAGTACCATGAGGATATGAACACCCGTGACACGCTGATCACGGAGCTGAACGTGATGGAGCATTTCGATCCCATTATTCCGGATTCCTACCAGGGAACAGAATTCCTGATGCTCGGTAACACGGTTCCTGCAACCCAGAAACTGGTGATCGAGCGCTTGTCGAAACGCCCGAAGTTGATCATGCTCGATACCATGAACCTGTGGATGAATATCGCTTTGGATGACCTTAAAGCGGTTTTGAAACTGGTTGACCTCCTGACGATCAATGATGAAGAGGCGCGCCAGCTTTCCGGCGAATATTCTTTGCGTAAAGCTGCCAAGAAAATCATGGCGATGGGCCCCAAAACGCTGATCATCAAGAAAGGCGAGCACGGCGCATTGTTGTTCCAGGAAGACCGCATTTTCTTCGCGCCTGCTTTGCCTTTGGAAGAAGTATTTGACCCAACCGGCGCGGGCGACTCATTCGCCGGTGGTTTTATCGGCTACCTGGCTTCTACCAACGACATTTCCTTCGAAAACATGAAACGCGCGATCATTTACGGATCTGCAATGGCCTCTTTCTGTGTGGAAAAATTCGGTACCGAGCGCCTGGTGAACCTTTCGAAAGAAGAAATCAATGCCCGCGTTCAAGAATTTGTGAAACTGGCGAGCTTCGAAATACAATAAATTTTTAATGTTTGTATTAAATGAGTCTATGAGCGGAAATGCGTTTCTACTTGTAGACTCATTTTTTTGCAGGCCTGCTAGCCTGTTTGATTGAAAAAACGGTAACCCCGCTGATAACCTGAAATTCAAGATGAAATTGTTTGTTCAAAAAATTTCTGCGCTTGTTGCGTGTGCATCATTCGCATTACCCGCATTGGCGCAACATTCGGCACACCCGGCACTGCCGCATTCCAAACACAAAACGGTTGTGATCGCGCACAGGGGTAACCACGTGAGTGCGCCCGAAAATACGCTCGCATCCACCCGCGAAGCCATTAGTTGCGGTGCCGACTATGTGGAAGTGGATTTAAGGACAACCAAAGACGGACATCTCGTGGCCCTGCATGACGCCAAAGTCGACCGCACAACCAATGGTATGGGCAAAATAACAGACATGACCTGGCCGGAAGTAGAAGAATTGCAGGTTTTCAACCGCAACAAAAAGACCCACCGCATTCCTGAATTCAAGGAAATACTGGCTCTTTGCAAAGGTAAGATTAACATTTATCTGGATTTCAAAGAAGCGGATGTGGCCGAGACCTGGAAGCAGATCAAAGCCGCCGGCATGGAGCACCAGATCGTGGTGTATTTAAATAGGGAAGAGCAATATAGCCAATGGAAACAGGTAGCGCCGGAAATGCCGCTCATGACCAGCCTGCCCGACGAAATTACCAATAAAGAGCAGCTGGCGGCATTCCTCCATCAAATGCACATCCAAGTTGTGGATAATGTTGCTAACCCTGAACTCTTGAAAGCCGCGAAAGAGCACGGCATTTCAGTCTGGCTGGATGTTCAGAGCCCTACCGAAGGCCCGGCCTCGTGGAATGAGGCATTGCATAAGGGCGTTCAGGGTTTGCAAACGGACAAGCCGGCGGAAATGGTGTCATACATAGTGAAAAGCGCTCAATAGTATTATAGCAAGCCCGTTATGCGATGACCAGGTCATTATCAGATCGAATGAATAGTTTGAAACACCGGGCAATCGGCATCATGCGCGCCGGGCAAGTACCCCGTACTCATCAAAAATTCATTCACAATCTCCCCGCCGGTAAACTTAAATGTCTTCTTAAAAAGCTTGATCCATTGTTCTTTGGTCAGCGGGTGATGCGCGTCGATCCAGCCTTTGAATGAACCATATTCCTGTTTCAATTCGAGGATTTTCTGCGCGTTGACGATCGCCGCATTCACTTTCAATCGGTTCCGCACAATGCCCGGGTCCGCCAGCAGCCGTTCCCGGTCGGCCTCGTCATAGGCAGCTACTTTTTGGATGGAAAAGTTATCATAAGCGGCCCGAAAGCTGTCCTGCTTGCGGAGCATAAGCGTCCAGCTGAGGCCGGCCTGATTAATTTCCAGCAAAAGTCGCCCGAAAAGCTCGTCGTCATCCTCGATCGGGAAGCCGTACTGATGGTCATGGTAATGCTTGTGGAGCAGGTAATCGGCCTGCTCCGAGGGATTGTTGTTGACGTAAGTGCAATATGACATCGCGTTGGGTGTAGAAACTTTGTCCTTTAATAATGCTTATTTTAAAATACCGATCTGAACTTCGGTAATGTTGCGCTCGGGATTCTCAAAATCCATGTTCAGATAAATTTCCCGGTTTTGGCCTGTCATAACCAGTTTTCTGGACATGATTTCACCGAACAGGGAACCGTAGGTATTCACCAGCCCGTCCCAATTTCCGTAAAGATCTTCGCTTATGCATTCAAATGCTTCCAGCTGTTTCAGTCGGTACCGCGAATCGGTTGCGTGCGCAGGCGGCGTAACGGGCAATGCAATGGTCAATGTAAAAACGGTATCGGGCTGGCCATCGGCTCCCTGGTAAACCCAGTAAACAGGACCGGTGATTTCCAGGTCGTTGTGAACCGCATCCTGATACAGGTTCCGGGCCTCCACACGGACATACTGAAAAATTTCCTTAAAAGAAGTCTGGGTTTCGAAGCAAAGAACGTGAATGGGCTGAATGGTTTTCGTTTGCATGGCTAACAGATGTTTATGCAAAAGACAACCGTGCAAGTGACAGCCCTATGTCAGCAGCATTTATTTTTTTTCAGCATGGCGTCGTGCCTTCATTCTCCGGACCTGCTGCTGCATCCACGGATAGCTGATGTACATTACTTTCGTCGCGCCTATGCCTATCCCCGCACCCATGAGCACGTCCGCAAGCCAGTGGTGGTTGCCCAGCACCCGCATGGTGCCCACCGCCGTAGCCGCCCCGTAGCCGCCTATACTATATAATATGCTCCGCTGTCCGTATTCTTCATGCAGGAGCGTGGCATTGGCAAATGCGGTGGTGGTGTGGCCCGACGGAAAAGAATGATAATCCTCGCCGTTCGGTCGCGGGTAGCGCACAATGCGTTTCAAACTTTGCGTAACGCCTTGCGCAATGATATTGGAGAGCAAAGCAAGGATCACCTGGTCGCCTAGCTTATGTTTTCCTTTCACGCCCGCCGACGCAAGTCCCAGGCTTACGACGCCTGGCGCATAGGGCAGGTACTCGTCCCATTTTGTGTTGTAATTGGGATAACCCGAAACCACACGCTCCTGCAGATGCCGGCTGATTTTACCCTGCACAATCAGGCCGGCAAGACCAAGCGTAACGGGCGGAATGACGTCGCCCGCAGTGACTTTCCAGATTTTGGTAGAATCTTCCTGCGCAAATGCGGCTTGCGGAAGAATTTGAATCAAAAGAAAAAGGCATATCAGATATGCCTTCATAGTTTTTGGAATCATAAAATAGCTTCTCTCACGCGTACGAGTCTTTCCAGTAGCCCTTCCAGCTGATCGAGCGGGAGCATATTGGCGCCGTCGGATTTGGCTTCGGAGGGGTTGAAATGGGTTTCGATGAAAAGACCGTCGGCCCCCACCGCAATGGCGGCTTTGGCGATCGTTTCGATCAGTTTCGGTTTGCCTCCCGTAACGCCGGAGCTCTGGTTGGGCTGCTGCAATGAATGCGTGCAGTCCATGACGACGGGCACACCGAATGCGGCCATTTCGGGCAGGTTACGATAATCTACCACGAGGTCGCCGTAGCCGAAGCTATTGCCGCGGTCGGTGAGGATCACCTGTGCGTCGGGATTCACTTCATTGATTTTCTCGGCGGCAAACTTCATGGAGGCGCCGGAAAGGAACTGACCTTTTTTCACATTCACGGCTTTGCCCGTGCGCGCTGCGGCCGCGAGGAGCTCGGTTTGGCGGCAGAGGAATGCCGGGATTTGCAACACATCCACATACTCGGCGGCGAATGCGGCCTCGTGGGATTCGTGGATGTCGGTTACAGTAGGAATGCCGAATGTCTGACTTACTTCCTGCAAGATTTTCAGCGCTTTTTCATCGCCAATCCCCGTAAAAGAATCGATTTTGGTGCGGTTGGCCTTGCGGTAGGAGCCTTTGAATATATATGGAATGCGGAGGCGATCGGTAACGGTTACAATATGTTCAGCGATTCGGAGGGCCATGTCCCGTCCCTCGATGGCACAGGGCCCGGCCATCAGGAAAAAGGAGGTCGAATCGGTGTTTTTCAGCTTCGGTATCGAGATCATACTGGTGTTGGTATAGGTATTGATAAATGTTTCGCGAATGTACGGCTATCCGCAATGTTCTCTTTGCAGTTAACCGATTTGTTGGAACAGAACCCCTATAATCGGCTGATTTCCTGCTTTTTTTTATTTTAAACAAGGATCGAGCAATAAAACGTCCAGTTTAAAAAATTTTTGAAAAAGTGAACTGAAATATCTTTCTTTGTGGCGATTTTAACCAAAAAGTGATTATAAAATGTCAGCAATTGCAGAAAGAGTTAAGCAAATTATCGTCGAAAAACTCGGCGTAGAAGAGTCGGAGGTTACACCGGAAGCAAACTTCCAGAACGACTTGGGAGCGGACTCTCTAGACACCGTTGAGTTGATTATGGAATTCGAAAAAGAATTCAATCTTTCTATCCCTGACGATCAGGCAGAGAACATCGGTACAGTTGGTCAGGCTGTTGCATATCTGGAAGAAAACGTGAAGTAATCTCGGTTTTTGCCAGTACAATCTTCTATTCTGTCCCAATTTTATGAGTTTTAAGCGAGTTGTAATTACAGGAATGGGCGCTTTGACGCCCGTTGGCAATGATGTTCCTACCTTTTGGTCAAATCTGGTTGCAGGCGTAAGCGGTGCAGCCCCCATCACGCGGTTCGATGCTGAAAAGTTTCGTACCCGTTTTGCGTGTGAGGTAAAAGGCCTGGACGTTACCAATTACATCCCCCGGCAAGAAGCCCGTAAAATGGACCCCTTTACACAATACGCCGTCATCGCGGCTGATGAAGCGATGAAGGACGCCGGCTTTGACGCAGATACGCTTGATCTCGACAAAGCCGGTGTAATTTGGGGCTCCGGTATCGGTGGCCTCAAAACTTTCGAGGAAGAAGTGATGAACTATTCCGAGAACGGCAGAACCCCCCGCTTCAATCCTTTCTTTATCCCGAAAATGATCGTCGACAGCGCTTCGGGCGTACTGTCGATCCGGTATGGTTTCCGGGGACCCAATTTCATCACGGTGTCAGCTTGTGCTTCGGCAACCAACGCATTGATCGACGCATTCAACTATATCAAACTCGGTTTGATGAATGTGTGTATCTCCGGCGGTTCGGAAGCGGCAGTTACAATTGCCGGTGTGGGCGGTTTCAATGCATTAAAGGCATTGTCCGAAAGAAATGATTCGCCTGAAACTGCTTCGCGCCCTTATGATAAGGACCGTGACGGTTTTGTGCTTGGAGAAGGTGGAGCGGCGATTATTTTGGAAGAACTCGAACATGCGAAAGCACGCGGGGCCAAAATTTACGCCGAAATGATCGGTGCCGGTATGTCATCCGACGCCTATCACATCACTGCTCCGCACCCGGAAGGGCTCGGCGCTTACATTGTAATGAAAAATGCGGTCGAAAATGCAGGTATCAAACCTGAGGAAATCGACTATATCAACACGCACGGTACATCTACCCCGATCGGTGATCCGCAGGAGATCAAAGCCATAGAAAAATTCTTCGGCGAGCATGCATATGATCTGAATATCAGCTCTACGAAATCGATGACAGGGCATTTATTGGGAGGAGCAGGAGCGATTGAAGCTGCCGCCTGTATCATGGCGATCAAAGACCAGGTCGTGCCGCCTACCATTAACCACTTTACCGACGATCCGGAAATCAATCCGCGGTTGAAACTCACATTCAACCAAGCTGAAAAACGTCGCGTAAATATCGCTTTGAGCAATACATTCGGTTTCGGTGGTCATAATGCGTCAGTCGTTTTCAAGAAATACGAAGACTGATTAATTTCTCTACCATTGGCAAAGCGAATTCTTATACCGATACTTTCCCTTTTCCGGACTGGAAGTGCCGAGGACAAAAAATTTAAGGAGTCGATTGCGCATGTTATAGGCGACAAGCCTTCCAATCTCGGCGTTTATCAGCTGGCTTTCCGGCATACCTCCGCCTCCCGCGAAACTGCTATCAAGGGTTTCAGGGAATCGAACGAGCGTTTGGAGTACCTGGGCGATGCCGTGCTGGGCATGGTGGTAGCAGAATTTCTTTTTACCAAATATCCCTACAAAGACGAAGGCTTCCTCACCGAAATCCGTTCCCGGATCGTGAACCGCGAGTCGCTGAACCAGATTTCTCGTAAGCTCGGCCTCGACCGGCTGATCGAGTATGACGGCAACCGCCGCGGTATGTCGCCCCGCTCATCCATGTATGGCGACGCGCTCGAAGCATTTGTAGGTGCCATTTACCTCGATAAGGGTTTCCGCTTCACACGGACCTTTATTATCAGCAAGCTGATTACGCATTACGATCTGGACAACATTATCCAGAACAATGTGAACTTCAAGAGCCTCATCATCGAATGGGCGCAGCGGGAGGGCAAGGAAATCCGTTTTGAAATACTCGAAGAGCGGGGTACCCGTCACCACCGCGAATTCATTTCCCAGATCCTCGTCAACGACGAACCTTTCGCAACAGGCAACGGCTTTACCAAAAAGAAGGCTGAGCAATCCGCATCGGAACAAGCCTGCGCGATCCTTGAATTGAAATAAACCGGCTTATTATCAAATGCTCGCTCATTGGATTTCCAATGGGCTACTGGCGTTTTTGTCATTTTACAAAAGAGAGTCAGCCATTTTGTCTGCTATCAAAAAGGGCTTTTTGCGGAATTCGGCCATTTTGTCGTGATTTTTTCACTTTTTCAAGCCCGGAACGGAAGTTGATGAATAGAGGGCATAACCCCAAGGTTGGAAGAAACTGAAAAACTAAAAACGTTAAATCTTTATAGCAATGAGCACATTAGTCAAACATTTCGCAGGTCCATCTTATTTGAACGGATTTTTTGGTAAGGATCTTTTTAACGAGTACAACACCCCTGCATTTGCGGGCACCGTACCAGCTGTGAACGTGGTTGAAAACGAAGAAGGCTTTCGCATCGAAGTAGCGGCCCCCGGCCTTCAGAAATCAGACTTCAAACTGAACCTCGAAAAAAATCAACTGACGATTTCAGCGGAGAAAGAGCAGAAGGAAGAGAATAAAACAGAGAAGTATACCAGGAAAGAATTCAAATACTCTTCTTTCCAGAGGACGTTCACTTTGCCTAACACCGTAGATGGCGACAGGATTGAAGCGAATTATGCCGACGGCATCCTGAGCATCGCATTGCCGAAACGCGAGGAAGCGAAAGAAAAACCAGCCCGCCTGATCGAGATTGCTTAATCGGCCGGACTCACATAATGGGCGTTATTCGAAAGGATAACGCCTTTTTTATGACAGCCGACGGATAATCCCCTGGCAGGATATTTTAGTAAATTCCCAAATGAAATATCTTTGTTAAAAGATGTTAAACGAATCTACGACGGGAATAATTTGTTGATCGATTTGCGTTATTTGTCCATAAAAATATAACCCCAACATATGTCTATGAAAACAAATTGGAAAGGTTTGGTGTTGGTTGGGTTGATTTCAAGTGCGTCAACCATAGCTGGCCTCAAACTACTTGGTCCTGATAGTGATAGAGATGTAATTTTTAAAGAAGCGGCCTCCGAGAATATTGCACGTTTTACATCGGCAGGGGCTCCCGCAGGCGCCCCCGGTGATTTCGTTTACGCGGCAGAGGCAACTACTCCGACCGTCGTGCACATTAAGTCGACCGTGACCCGTCAGGCCTATCGCGGGCAGCAGATCCCCGATATTTTCCGGGACTTCTTCGGCGATGATTTCGGAGGCAGTCAGCGCGGCCCGCAGCAATCGGAAGCCACCGGTTCGGGCGTAATCATTTCAAATGATGGATACATTGTTACCAACAACCACGTGGTGGAAGGTGCACAGGAGCTGGAAGTGACTTTGCATAACAAGAGCAAGTTCCGGGCGAAAGTGATCGGTACCGACCCTTCTACGGATATTGCGGTGATCAAGATTGAAGGTAAGGACCTGCCCGCGGTAACGCTGGGTAATTCCGACGCCGTGAAAGTAGGAGAGTGGGTAGTGGCCGTAGGTAACCCGTTCAACCTGGAATCTACCGTAACAGCGGGTATTGTAAGTGCGAAAGGACGCGGGCTGGGCATAATCGGCCAGTCACGCCGTAACCAGATGCAGCCAACCGCAGCGACAGCCGGTGATTCTCCATTGGAATCATTCATCCAGACGGACGCCGTGGTAAACCCAGGTAATAGCGGTGGTGCACTGGTGAACCTGAAAGGTGAGCTGATCGGTATTAACACCGCCATCGCCAGCCCGACGGGCAGCTTCGCGGGTTACGCATTTGCCGTACCTTCCAGCATCGTGAAAAAAGTATCGAGCGACCTGATCAAGTTCGGTAATGTACAGCGCGGTTACCTGGGTATTTCCCTGGATGACCTTGACAGCCGCAAGGCGGAAGAATATGGTGTGAAAGTGAGCGACGGTGTTTACGTACGTGACTTCACTGAAAACAGCGCCGCAAAAGCAGGTGGTGTGAACAAGGGCGACGTGATCGTGAAGGTAGACGGTATGAATATTCACTCTATTCCTGAACTGCAGCAATCAATCGGTCTGCACAAGCCTGGCGACAAAGTGAATGTGACCGTAAACCGCGATGGTAGAGAAAAGGACCTGAGCATTACATTGCGCAACCGCACAGGTGGTTCCGAAATTATCAAACGCGACGAGTCGGCTGCGGTAATGAGTTCTTTGGGTGCGCAGTTTGGTAACCTGAGCGATCAGGAAAAACAGAGACTGTCGCGCTACAAAATAGACGGCGGTGTGAAGGTCCTCTCTATCGACGGCGGCAAATTTGCCCGTTCGCAGGTGGAAGAAGGTTTCATCATTACCAAGGTGAATGGTAAGGCAGTTAAGACGGTGAAAGAGTTTGAAGCGGCAATCGCCGGCAAAGAGGAGTCGATGGTGCAGTTTGAAGGGCTTTACCCCGATGCGCCTTACGATGTGTACTCTTTCGGATTCAGATTGTAATAGTTGAAAGTATAAAAGAAAGGGCTGCGATGATCGTCATCGCAGCCCTTCTTGTTTTAAATGCTTCGTAATTAAAGCAGGAATTTCAATTTAATCACTTCTTTCTCTGTCAGGAAGCGCCATTTGCCTCGGGGCAGATCCTTCTTGTTCAAACCAGCGAAGACGGTGCGATCGAGTTTCTGAACTTCATAGCCCAAATGCTCGAACATCCTGCGAACAATGCGGTTGCGGCCGCTGTGGATTTCCAGGCCTACCACCTGCGCATCCGGCGTAACCAATCCTACCTCGTCCGGGCGAATAAAACCATCTTCCAACTCAACACCCGCTCGCAATTGCTCGAAATCCTCGGTTGCAATCGGTTTATCCAACTCAGCCTGGTAAATCTTCTTGATACCGCTCGATGGATGCGTTAGCTTTTCAGCCAGTTCACCATCGTTGGTCAGCAGCAGCAAACCGGTCGTATTACGGTCGAGGCGGCCTACGGGGTACACGCGCTCGGAGCAGGCGCCGGCGATGAGGTCGAGCACGGTCTTGCGCTCTTCGGGATCGTCGGTGGTGGTAATGTAATCCTTCGGCTTGTTGATCAGGATATACACCATCTTTTCCGGGTTCAATGCCTTCTTGCCGTATTTCACCACGTCGGTAGCGCGCACTTTGTAGCCCATTTCGGTGATGGTCTTGCCATTTACCGAAATCTGGCCGGAAGAAATCAGGTCGTCGGCCTCGCGGCGTGAGCAAATGCCCGCATTCGCGATGTAGCGGTTGAGACGGATCTCGTCCGTTTCTTCCTTATCCTTATGTCTTGCTGAGGGCTTTTTCTTGTGCTCGTAGCTGTCGAGATTATAGCGCGGTGCGGTTTCGTACCGTCCTACTCGTCTCTCCAACCCGCTGCGGTCCTGTTCTTGGTCGTCCTGGAACCGGGAACGGTAGGGTTTGTCCTCTCTATCGTCTTTTTTTTTAAAAGAGCCTTCGTTACGGTCGAATGAGCGCGCCGGCCTTTCGGATCTTGACTGACCTGAGCGTTCGCTACGTTCGCCACGCGGTTTAAAATCGCCATTGTCCCTGTCGGAACGCGGCTTGAATTCACGCTCACCGCCATTATTTCGGTCGGATCGTGGTTTGAACTCACGGTCACCACCATTGTCACGGTCGAATCTCGGTTTAAATTCTCGATCACCGCCATTATCGCGGTCGAATCGTGGTTTGAACTCGCGTTCGCCGCCGTTATCACGGTCGAATCTTGGCTTGGATTCACGATCGCCACCATTATCGCGGTCGAATCGTGGTTTGAATTCACGATCACCATTACCTCTTTCAGGACGTGATTTAAAATCGCGGGAATCGCGGTCCGGGCGCGGGCGGAACTCGCGCTCGTCGTTGTCGCGGTCAAAACGGGGCTTGAACTCGCGGTTACGGTCTCCGCTGCCGGATCCCGATCTTTCAGGACGGTCACCGAACGGCTTTCTGTCGCCGCCGCGCAGGTCGCCGCCGCGCAGGTCGCTTCCGCGCAGGTCGCTGCCGCGGTCGTTGGGACGGAAGTCTTTTTTACCAAAATCCTTTTTAAAACCGGCCGAGTCACCTTCGCGGCGGAAAGGGCGGTCACTACCAGCGCCGTATTTCTTGAAATCAGGCTTGTCAAAACGCGGCTTACCAAAGCCCGTCTTGTCAAATCCTCCACGATCCTCCCGTGGCTTCTCGTGATCGAAGCTTGGGCGTGATTTCTGGCCTTTGTTGTCGGCAGAACCGGAAAATTTCAGACTGGATTTTTTAATGCTGGGCTTGCTAAACCGGCTCTCTACCGCTGGTTTCGCACGTTTGAAGGATCCGCCTCCGCCCTGGGAGCCTTTGGGATTGTTTCTGTTTCTCATCAGGAATGCAGTATCACTACTGGATTTATTTCCTCTTACAAATTTACCTTGTAACCGATTAGTGCTTTAATTCGCACAAAATGGTTTGAATTGCCACTAAAACTGGTTAGCCAACGTATCTGATGGTCAGAGTACTAGTGTTATAAAAAATTAGCCTGCAAAGATACGTGATTTTTTTCGGGTAAAAATTTTTGGACGCGTTTATGTCAAAAATGATATGGAAACGTTTATAAGTACTATCGGGAAATGCTGCCGAAAGGGGCCATTTTTTACCTAACTAAACCTTCATTAACAAGTGAATTATGTCAGCTGAGGCGCAACCTTTG
Source organism: Dyadobacter sp. 50-39 (assembly GCA_001898145.1). Classification (GTDB taxonomy): domain Bacteria; phylum Bacteroidota; class Bacteroidia; order Cytophagales; family Spirosomataceae; genus Dyadobacter. Next base: position 45,658 of record MKSR01000018.1, on the reverse strand, counting down.
TGGAAACCGGGAAGGAGTCTGTTGGAGCAGTCCAATCTGAAAAAGTATATGGACTGGCTGTTTGTCAAGAAGGGCCTCTATTTCCGCTCCTACCATGATTTGTGGGAATGGTCGGTGACCGACCTGGAAGATTTCTGGGAAAGTCTCTGGAATTACTTCAATATCAAATCCCACGATCTATATCTCGAAGTGCTGCAAAGGCCATTGAGCGGATTCATCGGCACCCGCTGGTTTACCCGCTCCAAGTTGAACTACGCCGAGCACATTTTCAGAAATAAGACAAAAGAACGCCCGGCGATCATTTTCCAGTCCGAAAGATCGTACCTCGCGGAAATCTCGTGGGAAACGCTGGAAGCGCAGGTAGCAGCGGTTTCGACCTGGCTCAAACAGCGTGGGGTAAAACCCGGCGACCGTGTAGCAGCAGTACTGCCCAACATCCCCGAAGCCGTTGTGGCTTTTCTTGCGGCGAATGCCGTGGGCGCCGCATGGTCGTCCTGCTCCCCTGATTTTGGAAAACCTGCCATTACCGAGCGGTTCGCTCAAATCGGGCCGAAGGTGTTATTTACGGTCGATGGCTATATGTACAATGGTAAGACATATGATATTACATCGTTTGCCGGAGAACTTTCCGCTGCACTGCCGACTGTGGCCGATACGGTGCTGATCAACAATATATTTTCCGAAACCCGCCCCGACCGATTTACGGCCTGGGACGATATTCTGCATTTCGAGCATTTCGGGATCGATTTTGAACCGGTGCCATTTGATCATCCGATCTGGGTGCTCTATTCGTCGGGAACGACAGCCAGGCCGAAGGCGATCACCCACAGCGTGGGCGGCTGCCTCATCGAGCACATGAAGGCGCTGGCACTGCACCAGAATGTAAAACCGGGCGACCGCTACTTCTGGTACTCCACCACCGGCTGGATGATGTGGAATTATGCATTGGGCTCGCTGCTCTGCGGAGGCACGCTGGTGCTATACGACGGCGCCCCGGCATACCCGTCGTCGCAAACGCTCTGGACTTTGGCAGAGCGGGCCCGCATTACCCACTTCGGGAGCGGGGCGGCATTCTTTATAGCCTCCATGAAAAGCGGTGTCAGCATTACTTCCGAACGGCTGAATCATTTGGAAACGATCGGTTCTACGGGCTCGCCGTTGCCTCCGGAAGCATTTGAATGGATTTATAAGCACGTCAAGAAAGATGTGTGGCTAATCTCGCTGAGCGGGGGCACGGATGTGTGCAGCGCGTTCGTGGGCGGGTGTCCGCTGCTGCCCGTATACGCGGGCGAGATACAATGCCGGATGCTGGGCGCGAGGATCGAAGCATTCGATGAGAATGGTAGGCCGGTATTGAATGAATTGGGTGAAATGGTGATCACACAGCCCATGCCCTCGATGCCGATCTATTTCTGGGACGATGAGCACGACGAAAAGTATATTTCGAGCTATTTTGAAATGTATCCGCACGTATGGCGGCATGGCGACTGGATCAGGATCACGGAACGCAAATCGGTGGTGATCTACGGCCGCTCCGATGCTACCCTGAACCGGGGCGGCGTGCGCATTGGTACGGCGGAGATTTACAGGGCCGTTGAAAGCATTCCGGAAGTGAAGGACAGCCTGGCCGTTTATCTCGAAAAATCCAATGGCGAAGGGACTATTTCTTTGTTTGTCGTACTGGCTAAGGATAAGGAGCTTACCGACGATTTGAAAAAGCAGATCAAAGATACTTTGCGCACGCAATACAGCCCGCGCCATGTACCCGACACGATCGAGCAGGTGGGCGATATTCCGTACACCATCAACGGCAAGAAGATGGAAGCACCCATGAAGCGGATACTCATGGGGCAGGACCCGGCCAAGTGCATTAATATCGATACGATGCGCAATCCCGAATCGTTAAAGGCATTCATCTAGAAATACGGGCAGTTGGTCTGTTAACGGCCTGCATTCATTTGCATTAGGCAACCAAAATCGTTTAATTCACGTTGGGGAAAATAGCCTTTTCCTGCACGCATACTCCAAATTTTTAACGGTATGAACTCACATAGCCCCCAACCCCCTATCCAGAACTCGAAATCCGTAGTTCGTTTGCCTATTATCATCGCGATCACGTTGGCGGCGGGAGTGCTGCTGGGAAGTACGTTTTTCAGTGGCGGGAAGAAGCTGTCGGACGTGGCCAAGGGCTATGGCAAGTTCAGGGAAGTGCTTATGTTGGTGGAGAACAATTATGTGGATTCGGTGAATACCGACGAGCTGGTCGATTTCTCGATCTCCAAAATGCTTGAAAAACTCGACCCCCACACGGCATATTTCAATGCGGTGGAAGCCACTGCGGCACGGTCGCAGCTCGAATCCGGCTTTGACGGCATCGGTGTTGAATTCAATATTTATAATGACACGGTTTACGTGGTAACGCCATTGAGCGGCGGACCTTCGGAAGCGGCTGGCATCCAGAGCGGCGACCGCATCATTTCGGTGAACAAGGAAAATCTCTCGGGTCCTGGGGTGACTAATGCGCAGGTGTACAAAATGCTGCGCGGAAAACGCGGTACCAAAGTGGACCTGGCGATCGAGCGGGTGGGTTTGAAAGACAAAATGAATTTTGCCGTCGTCCGCGACCGCATTCCTACCTATTCGGTGGATGCGTCCTACATGGTGGATGGGGAGATTGGGTATATCAAAGTGAGCCGGTTCTCGGAAACCACTTTCGACGAGTTTAAATCCGCATTGAAAACTTTGAAGGCAGAGGGGTTGAAAAACCTTATCCTCGACCTGCGCGGGAACCCGGGCGGCTATATGGAGCGCGCTACGAGCATGGCCGATGAGTTTATAGCCGGAGATAAGTTACTGGTATACACCGAAGGTAAGGATAGCCGTTTCGATCGCAAGACGCGTTCGCATGTGGATGGCCTCTTTGAGCAGGGACCCTTGATCGTGCTGGTGGACGAAGGCAGTGCTTCGGCTTCCGAAATCCTCGCGGGTGCATTGCAGGACCACGACCGCGCATTGGTGGTCGGCAGAAGGTCTTATGGCAAAGGATTGGTGCAAATGCCGATCAAACTATCGGACGGCTCGGAACTACGCCTGACGATCTCACGGTACTACACGCCGAGCGGCCGCAGCATTCAGAAGCCTTACGAACTCGGCAAAGGCGAAGATTACAGCCAGGACCTTGCGCATCGCTACGAAAGCGGCGAACTTTTCAATGTCGATAGCATCAAGTTTGATAAAAGTAAAATATACAAAACCGACGGCGGGCGTGTGGTGTATGGCGGAGGCGGCATCACGCCGGACATTTTCGTTCCGAAAGACACCCTGATGAATAGCAGATACCTATTTGAGTTGTATTCCAAAAACATTATCCGTGAATATGCGCTGCGCTACGCGAATGAAAATCAAAAGAGGCTTGAAAAGCAGCCGTTCCGAGAATATCTGAAATCATTCCAGGTGTCCGACGCCATGCTGGCCGAACTGGTGAAAGACGCTTCCAAGGCGGGTATCAAACCTAACGAGAAGGAACTGAGCCTTTCCAAACCCCTCATTACCTCGCAGACGAAGGCGATCATCGGTCGCTATGTGTGGGGTAGGAAGCAGAAAAATGGCCTGAACAATGAGGTGTTCCAGGTTCTGAACCCTAGCGATAATGTTTATCAGCAGGCCGTGCAGCTTTTCACCCAGGCGGCGCAGCTGGAAAAAGGCGAGTTCAGCAGCATGAATATCCCGAAAAACAAAAAGTAAAATCTCACTCCACACCATTCACTCAATGTCCCGTATTGCATTTATTACCGGAGCTACATCCGGTATCGGTAAGGCCACGGCGGAAGCGTTCGCCAGCGTCGGAATAGACCTTATTTTGTGCGGCCGCCGCCAGGAGCGCCTCGACGAGGTTGCTGCAGAATTGGCCTCCCAAGTAAAAGTTACCACGCTCGTATTCGATGTCCGCGACAAAGGTGCTGTTTTCGCCGCGGTTGGTTCGCTGTCCGACGAGTGGAAAAACATTGATATTCTGGTCAATAATGCCGGCAACGCGCATGGCCTGGGCACGCTCGACGAGGGTGATACCGAAGACTGGGATGCGATGATCGATGGGAATGTGAAAGGGTTGCTGTACGTATCCAAAGCAATTATTCCTCTGCTTCTCGAACGCGGCAAAGGCCATATCGTCAACATCAGTTCCATTGCCGGCAAGCAGACTTATGCCAATGGCGCCGTTTACTGTGCTTCCAAAGCTGCGGTAGAGGTTATCAGCGAGGGAATGCGCCTCGAACTGACGCAGCACGGCATCAAAACAACGAATGTGGCCCCGGGTGCTGTGGAAACGGAATTCTCTCTCGTACGTTTTAAGGGCGACGAAAGTCGTGCAGAGAAGGTGTACCAGGGCTTCGACCCTTTGCAGGCCGGCGACATCGCCGATGCGATCCTGTATGCCGTCAATGCGCCCGACCGCGTTACGATTGCGGACATCACCATTCTGGCCGGAGCCCAGTCGGCCGCGACGGTTATTCATCGCAAATAGAATTTTATTTGGTTCCTGGCCATATTGCGGCGGGAAATCGATACCTTTGCCATTCTTTTTTAGGCCCTGACTTCTATAAAAAGGAAGTCAGGGGCACTTTTGAATGCTATGAAAAGTTTCGACCAGAATCCTTCCGCCGCGAATGCTGCTGCCGTGGACACGGTGGCCCCGGTTTCCGCCTCCCAGACCGTATTTCCCATCCTTCTGGCGCTGAGTTTTTCCCACTTGCTGAATGATACGATGCAGTCCCTCATCCCGTCGATCTATCCGATGGTGAAGGACTCGTTCCATCTCAGCTTTTCGCAGATCGGACTCATTACATTTACATTCCAGGTGAGTGCTTCGGTATTCCAGCCGCTTGTGGGTTCTTTTACCGACAAGAGGCCGCAGCCTTATGCATTGGCGGTTGGCATGTGTTTTACATTGCTGGGACTCATTTCACTTTCCATCGCAAACAGTTTTCATATCGTACTGCTTTCCGTCGGTCTGATCGGCATTGGTTCGGCGGTATTCCACCCCGAGGCTTCACGCGTGGCGCGCATGGCGTCCGGCGGCAAGCACGGAATGGCGCAATCGCTGTTCCAGGTTGGTGGCAACGCAGGCAGTTCGCTCGGGCCATTGCTGGCGGCATTGATATTGCTGCCTTACGGACGCTTTCAGGTGATATGGTTCTCGCTTGTAGCATTGCTGGCGATCATTATTCTTTCCTGGGTAGGAGGATGGTATAAACAAAGCCTGACGACGGTCGTTCCCAAAGTGGCCAGCGCGGTGAAGCAGGAAACATCTTTGCCAAAATCCAAAGTGGTGGTTTCGATTGGTATTCTGCTCCTGCTGATCTTCTCGAAGTACATTTACATGGCGAGCATTTCGAGCTATTTCACTTTTTACCTGATCGATAAATTCGGTGTTTCGATTCAAAGCTCGCAGATTTACCTGTTTGCATTCCTTTTTGCAGTAGCGGCGGGGACATTCATCGGCGGGCCGGTAGGCGACCGCATCGGGCGTAAATATGTGATCTGGATCTCGATCCTTGGTGCGGCTCCATTTGCATTGCTGTTGCCCTATGTGGATTTATTCTGGACAGGCGTATTGAGCTGCATTATCGGTTTGATTTTGTCTTCTGCATTCTCTGCAATCCTCGTCTACGCGCAGGAACTGATTCCCGGAAAAGTAGGAATGATCGCCGGCCTGTTCTTCGGTTTCGCATTCGGTATCGCAGGTATCGGCTCGGCCATTCTCGGAACGTTGGCAGATAAGACGAGCATCGAGTACGTCTTCTGGATCTGCTCGTTTTTACCGTTGATCGGATTGTTGACAGGTTTTCTTCCGAATTTGGAGAAGAAGCATTAAGTGTTAATCCTCAAAATCAACTGCGGATCAGGGCACAAATTCAAATAATAATCCTGATCCGCAGCATTGCATACACCTGGAAAATCTCCCTTATAACTTCCCATATCACGTATAACCTGGAAATGGAGATGTGGCGGCCAGTCGCCGTTTTCTGGGTAAGGGCCGATGGTGGCGAAAGTTTCGCCGGCTTTGATGGTTTCGCCTTCGTGCAAATCTTCGAGAGAACTTAACGATAAATGCCCGTACAGCGTGAAGAAAGTCATCCCGCTTATTTCGTGTGCAAGAATAATGGTCGGGCCGTAGTCTCCGTAATGGTCGTTGAATGCGAAACTATGCACGGTCGCTTCGAGCGGGGCGTAAAGCGGCGTTCCGGCCCCGGCCCAGATATCCACTCCCAAATGAATACTGCGCGGCTTTTCGGTATCGGCGGAAAAATGCTTCCGTTGCCTGTAAATAACCCTGTCCTCGCCATAGCCGCCAATTCCATTGAATGTATTCTCAGAAAGCAGTTCACCGAAAACGTACTCGGAAAAATGACGTGTTTCCCCCAGGTCCCGCGTCAGCAAATCGGTGTTGCCCGCTGAAAAGTCGAGCTTGCGGTAGGGTTTGCCATTCTGCACGATAGCATGGAATCCGGGATGGCGGCGGAGCAGTTCGGTGAGGTCCGACATTTTCCAAAAGGTTAAAAAGTAAATCAGGCAAGCCGTTTCCGACCTGCCTGATTCAATATACGTTATTTCGGATCAAGTGCCTGCTTGATCCTTTGCGACACGTCCTGCAAATGGTACTTCGTATTCTTGTCCGTGCTTTTTACCGCGGCAGCATTTACCGCTGTTTTCAGGCTTTCCAGATGCGCACGGGCAATTGACGGCAGATCGGTTTTTTCAAGCTCCACCGAGCGTGTCGAGAAGCCATAAGTAATGCCAACCGGGATAGACTGTACATTGGCGCGGCCGGGTTTCAACAGCGAAATCAGTTTTTCTGCATACACTTTTTGAAGATTCCGGCGGTACAGGTCAATCGACTTTCCGGTTTTGATTTCCGACCAGATTCCTGCTTCCAGATCGGTAAACAGATCGTCGAGCGTATAGTTTTTGGCTGAAATGCCGGTTTCCATCAGCCTCACTGCCCGGTCCCCGGCGAAAAGGGCCGTCAACGCATAATCCTGCAATGCCTTAACGGCCTCCATACCGGTTTCGGGCTTCACTTTGTTCAGGATATTCTGGTCCAAAAGCCAGATGGGTGTTTTGAAAAGCTGGGCATTCAGGAAATCGATAGCTTCCTTTTGGGTAGCCTTAGGAACCGTGGTGAAAGTCGGGCCTTCCATGTCGTAAGTAGTAGGCGTATCGTAAATACCACCCACGTTTTTAATGACGTGACCGAGATAGCGGCGGTATTGCGTGACCACATTACCATAAATTTCATCCAGCTCCTTGTAGCTTTCGCCGTCTTCCTTGCTCCATTCTATCAGGTTGGGAAGAATGCGTTTCAGGTTTTTAATACCATATTCCGAAGCTTTCATGGCATTGTCGCTCAAATCCTCGGTCTGGTAACGCGGGTCGTACGGGCTGATCTCCGTTCCGAAATGCAGGCGGTTGTCCTTGTAAGCCTCTTTGGTAAGGCTATTCAGCGCAAGCTTTTCGGCCTGGGCGTCCTGGGCGTCAGGGAGATAGCTGTAACCCCATTGAATAGCCCATTTATCGTAGTCGCCAATGCGCGGGAAAAGGTCGGTAATGCCGTCTTCGGGTTGCGCCACGTAGTTGAAACGCGCGTAATCCATAATAGACGAGGTATGTCCGTGTTCAGCAATCCAGGTTTTGTCGCGCAGCTTTTCAACCGGTGTGGCCGAGCTGGCGCCCATGTTGTGCCGCAAACCGAGCGTGTGGCCGATTTCGTGCGACGACACGAAACGAACCAGCTGGCCCATCAATTCATCATCAAACTTTTTGGTGCGTGCCTTCGGGTCCACGGCCGCCGCCTGGATAATGTACCAGTTGCGAAGCAGGCGCATTACGTTGTGGTACCAGCCGATGTGGCTTTCAAGGATCTCTCCGCTGCGCGGGTCGTGCACGTTAGGCCCGTAAGCATTCTGGATATCTGCCGCGAAATAACGGATCACCGAGTACCGAGCGTCTTCCAGGCTCATGGTGGTGTCGCCTTCCGGCCAGTACTCGCCGCGGATGGCGTTTTTCCAGCCGGCTTTTTCAAATGCCACCTGCCAGTCGTCTACGCCGGCTTTGAGGTATTTGCGCCATTTCTCCGGTGTTGCCGGGTCAATGTAGTAAACGATCGGCTTTTTGGGCTCGATCAGCTCGCCGTTTTTCTGCTTCTTCGCGTCCTCGGCATTCTTCGGTTCGAGGCGCCATCTTACGGCAAACACCTCTGTGTCGGAGCGCTGCGATTCTTCACCGAATGTGGCATATTGGTTAGCAAAATAACCTACCCGGCTGTCGAAAATCCGCTTTTTCATGGGCGATTTTGGAAGCAGGATCAGCGAAGAGTTCATTTCGAACGTTACGACGCCCGCGTCCAGACCGGACGGCAGGTACTGCCCTATCGAAGGCACCGGCGTCGGGGTCAGCATCTGGGGCGTCACATTGAATGTTTTGATCGTCCGGATTTCGGTATTGATCGGGTAAGTGCTGATTTTGGAGATAAATGACGCCTCTTTTTTGAATGTAGCAAGTTTCAGCAATTGCTTGCTTACCGAGCTCAGCGAAAACACCTGATTATCCGAGTTGAAGAACTCCGTAACGTCGATCACCGAAGTTTTCGCAGGCTCTTTTTTCACTGCTTTAATATCAAAAACGCCGATAATAGGGTCGGAATTAGAGTTTTTTACAGCCTGGAAAATCGGTTTGGTACTATCGGCGCTGGTCATTACCATCGTTACGGAGCGCAGCAGCAGGTTGTTGTCCATTCCCCTTTCCCAGCGGATCATCTGGCGGTTCACTTCCTCGCCCCCGAAAATTCCGCCGCCGGCTGCGGTTTTCGAATAGCGGGTTACCGCCATAATGTCCCGGTTCAGGAGGGAATCGGCGATTTCGAAATACCATTTATCATCCACCTTATGTACCGAAATCATACCTTTCTGGCTAATCGCATTGGTGCTGTCGATGAGGTCTTTGAATGCTTTCGGCCCTTTCTTTTTGTCGTCTTTCAGCTTGTCTTTCACTGCGGAAGCCACCGCGTCGACGGCCTTTTCAATCTTGACGTCTTCCTGTTTTTCTTTCTTTTTCTTTCGTTGCGCGTGCGCGTCGTGCATGTACACGAATGCCAGCGCCGCGAGGAGAAGGTAACGCATTAATCTCATAGAGTTGGTTTTTGGATAAAGTATAAAAGGTGTAAATAAATGAGAGGTTAGGGGGCTACCTGGACATTAGTTCGGCCAGGACGCCTTCTTTAAGGGCATATTTGGAAACCTGGATCTGCCGGATACCATGCGTTTTGAGTACATAGTCGATCAGGCAAACGGCCACCACGATCATATCCACACGCAGCTCGATCATGCCCGGAATGGCCATGCGTTCGTCGTGGTTGCCCGACAGGATTAGCGCATAGGCACGGTAAAATTCTTCCTGTGATATGTCAAAATCTGTTTGGGCTGCCGGTGGCCAGCTGCCGGTGCGGTGATGGAAGTCGATATCGACGAGTGTGTCGAACGTTCCCGAGGACCCTACCAGCTTTTCAGGTGCATATTGATGCACCGCATTGGCCAGCGGGATCAGGTTTTCGTCGAAATGATTGTAGAGGGCGCGGCGGTCGGCCTGTGAAAGCGGGTCGTTCCGCATGAATTTTTCCATCAGCCGTTGTCCGCCGATTTCGAAGCTTTGTTTCCAGTAAATCTGGGAGCGGTTGCCGATGATAAATTCCACGCTGCCGCCGCCGATGTCCATGATCAGCGAAGGGCCATCGCCAATATCGGCGCCGTGGCAGACGCCCTTGTAAATGTACTCCGCCTCCCGGTTACCGTCGATGACCGTGACTTCAATATTCGTTTTTTCAAAAATTTCGGAGCAGAAGGCGTGCCGGTTGTCGGCATTTCGCACTGCGCTGGTTCCGAATGCAAAGGTTTTTTCGGGCATTACTTCAAAAGCGTCGAGCTTTTCGCGGAAATAGGTGAGTACCGCCAGCGCGCGGTCCTGCGCTTCGGGCGTGATAATGCGTTTGTTGATACCACCCAGACCGATCCTGGCAGGCCTGCTTTCATGGAAAACAGTCTTGAAATGAGCGCCATTCGGCTCCGCGATCAGCAGGTGAAATGTGTTGGTGCCTAAATCAATTATTCCCAGTCTGGAACTCATATCGGGCTATTTAATCTGTTAATGACTAGTGTTTCAATGCAATGGACACAAAAATAAACGAATTTTAACGACTTATTTCTTGATTTTCTGTTGGATATAGTTTTTCTTTGCAGTCCGATTTCAGAAACCAATTCAAAGAACATTAGAAATTATAAGCATGCTTATTATTAACATTAAAGACAACGAATCGATTGATCGCGCTCTTAAGCGTTACAAGAAGAAATTTGAAAGAACTGGTACAATGCGTGAGCTTCGTGCCCGTACAGCTTTCGAAAAACCATCTGTTAAGCGTCGTTTCGAAGTTTTGCGTGCCGTTTACAAAGAGAAAACTTACGGTCACTTAGAAGACTAGTTCCTGGCGGAATGGTTCTCTGAAAGACTTCTATAGGATTATTGTATCCATATCATACGAGAGGAGCTATCTTGAATAAGATGGCTCCTTTTTGTATGTTCGGATTATGATAGCGCCATTTCTGGAATTTCTCCAATTCGAAAAGCGTGCCAGTGCGCACACCGTCAAATCGTATCAGACTGATCTCGAACAGTTTCAGAAATACCTCCTTTTTCAATACGAATGCGCCGAGCCCGAAACCGCGAAGGCGCCTATGCTACGGTCGTGGGTGGTCAGTTTAATGGAGGAAGGGCTCAATCCGTCGTCCATAAACCGGAAAATTGCTGCATTGCGGACGTTTTACGGTTATCTCAGAAAGAAAAAGCACATTGACAGTGATCCGACGAAAATCCTGTCGGCTTTGAAAACGCGCAAAAAGCTGCCTGCCTTTGTGGAGGAGAAATCCATGGAAATGCTTTTCGGGGAAGGCACATTCACCGACGATTTCGAAGGGCTTCGCGACAGGGTGATCATGGAGCTGCTGTACGGCAGCGGGATCCGGCTTTCGGAACTCGTCGGGCTGGAATTGAAAGATCTTAATTTACCCGCCAGGACCATCCGTGTCTTCGGAAAGCGATCGAAGGAGCGGATCGTGCCCGTTTCTAAGTCTCTGGTGGAGGTACTACAACAATATATAGCGCAGCGTGCGCCGGAAGAGGATACCGACATTTTGCTGCTAACCGATTCAAACAAGGCCATTTACCCGGTTTTCGTGCAGAGAAAGGTGAAGCAATACCTCTCCGCCGTTACGACGCTTGCGCAGAAGAGCCCGCACGTGCTCAGGCATACGTATGCCACGCACTTGCTCAACCGCGGCGCCGACCTCAATGCGATCAAGGAGTTACTGGGCCACGCCAACCTGGCCGCCACGCAGATTTACACCCATAACTCCATCGAAAAGCTTAAAAAAACGCATCAACAGGCGCACCCCAAAGCCTGAAACCCATTTTTTAAAGTTATATTTGCCTTCAGTGCAAATTTCAAAATATAATTTCGTCACTCCATTATGAATAATACTTTCCAGGACGCAGTTGTAACGAAGTATAATATTTTTAATAGCCTGTTTCTGAGCTTACCCTACCGCGGTATTTTCCAAACGGGCTCTCTGCTTCCGATACTGACCCAGCAAAGCGAAATGGGTTTTCAGGAAGGGAAATCTCCCAAAGAAATCATCGAGCATTTTTTTTCAGAGCTCCTGGAAACGGCTACCCCCAAAGAACGTGCGGACCTGCTTTTTGCATTTATCCAATACATCGAGCGCCAGGTCGTACTTTTCGACTCGGTGGAAGACGCTGCATTCGATGAAACGCACGACCTGACGGGCAAAGGTTCGGTAACCTACCTGACCGAGCGCCTGGAAAATGACGAACTTAAAAAGAAATTGCTCGCCAAGCTGGAAGATTTCAGCGTGCGTATCGTACTTACCGCCCACCCAACCCAGTTTTATTCGGGCAAAGTGTTGGGGATCATCAACGATCTGGAAGATGCGATCAAAGCCAACGATTTTACGGAAGTAAATCAGTTGCTGTTGCAGCTGGGTAAAACGGCCTTCATTAACCACGAAAAGCCGACGCCGTTCGACGAGGCCGTAAGCCTTTGCTGGTTCCTTGAGAACGTATATTATGATGCCATTCCGTCCATTCTGGAAAAACTGATCAATGGTCTGGGCATGAGCGTTCACGACTGGCCTTATCCGAATGTCTTCCGTCTGGGCTTCTGGCCGGGCGGTGACCGCGACGGCAACCCGTTTGTGAACCCGGATATTACATTGAAAGTGGCGGCACGCCTGCGTGAGACGCTGCTCCGCGGTTACTACCGTGATATTCGCCAGCTGAAACGCCGCCTCACATTTAAAGGGGTCGACGACGCGGTTTCGCTGGCTGAGAAAAAGATGAACAGTACCATTTTCGGACCTTTCGAAGAAGGTTACGAAAATGCCCAGGAACTGGTCGACGAGCTGCTGAAAGCACGTGAAGTACTGGTAAACAAGCACCAGGGGTTGTTCGTGGAGCTGCTGGATAATTTTATATTGAAACTGAACCTGTTCGGTTTCTTCTTCGCAAGCCTCGACGTTCGCCAGGATAGCCGCAAGCACGGCAAAGCGTGGGAGGATGTTTTGAAAAGGCTGGAAAAGAAGGTTCCGCTCCTGAAATACAGCGATTACGAAAGCTGGGACGAGGCGAAAAAGATCGATTTGCTGCTGTCGCTGAATATACCCCTTCGTGACGAAGACTACGAGGACGAACTGACCAAGGACATTCTCGGGTCGATCAGGGCCATCAAGACCATTCAGGAAAGAAATGGTGAAAAAGGCGCACATCGCTATGTAATCAGTAATAATACCTCTGCATTGAACGTCATGCAGGTAGTGGCGCTGGCCAAAAACCTGATTGCGGACGAAGAAGGCAAGCTGGCGTTGGACGTCGTACCACTTTTCGAAACGGTGGATGACCTCGCGAACGCGCCGGGCATCATGCGTACGTTATACGAGAATCCTTATTATCGCAACCACCTCACCAACCGTGAGAACCACCAGACCATTATGGTAGGATTCTCGGATGGTACCAAAGATGGCGGCTATCTCCGTGCTAACTGGTCGATCTACCGCGCTAAGGAAGAACTAACCAAGGTTTCACGCGAGTTTGGCATTAAGGTCACCTTCTTCGACGGCCGCGGGGGACCTCCTGCGCGTGGCGGTGGCAACAACCATAACTTCTACTCGTCGCTCGGCAAAGACATCGAAGACAAGGAGATACAGCTTACAGTTCAGGGCCAGACCATCAGCTCTAATTATGGTACCGTTACCACGGCCATGTATAACCTGGAAAGACTGTTTACCGCCGGTCTAGAAAACCACCTTTTCAAAGGCCACCGCGAAGACGAACTGACCGACGCCGACAAGGAGCTGATCGAGGAAATGGCTGAAATTGCCTACAATTCCTATCTGGATCTGAAAAACCATCCGATGTTTGTCAAATACCTCGATAAGAAGACGCCGTTGCGTTTTTACGGCCAAACCAATATCGGAAGCCGCCCTACGAAACGCGGAAATGACGATGGCGGATTGAAATTCGAGGATTTGCGCGCGATCCCGTTTGTAGGTTCGTGGGCGCAGATGAAGCAAAATGTGCCGGGCTTTTACGGCTTTGGTACGGCTATCCAGGCGCTGGCGAAGGAGAACAAGGTAGAGGAGATCAAGAAACTTTACCAGAAATCGCTGTTCTTCCGGACGCTGATTGAAAACTCGATGCAATCGCTTTCGAAGGCATTTTTCCCGGCCACCAAATATCTCCGTGAAGAAGAAGAATACCGCGAATTCTGGGATAAAATGTACGAAGAATTCCTGCTCACGCGCGAGTTATTGCTCGAAGTATCGGGTCAAAGGGAATTGCTCGACAGTAACAACGTCACCAAAGTTTCCATCAAAACCCGTGAGCGCATCGTACTACCGCTGATCACCATTCAGCAATATGCATTGCAAATGCTCGCCGGCGATCCCAAGGACTTGCCGGTAGATGTAGAGACCTACAACCAGCTGATTATCCGGGCAATGTTCGGGATTATCAACGCAGCGCGGAATTCGGCGTAGGTCTTAGATGAAGTTTTATTTTTCAAGAGCCGGGTTTTGCCCGGCTCTTGTGTTTTTCGGCTATCATTATTTATTCGCCTCTTCCTTTGTATCTGATAATTTTAGTGTGAAACCGGCCGTTTCGGAACCGCAGGGTGTCGGGTAAAGCGTTGGATGACCGGGGTATCCGGGCGTTGGCTAATGTTAGCTGAAAGCTCCCTCTTATTTCTCGCGTTTTGGCATTGTAACTGTCGATTTGGATATAATTATCCTCGGAGTCGACGGTATAGAAGACGTCTCCTGCAACATCGCCGTCGCTGAGTGATTCAAACAATACTACCCTTGGTTTGTCGCTGGATTCACACCCCGCGTAGGGGTTGCAGGATACAAGTTTATGCCGGCCTGTTTGTGGAGAAAATGGGATGTTTTGAAACAGCAACTGTTGACGATCACAGCCTTCCGGTGAATAAAGTATCGAGGTTAGTGTGTAGAAAACACCTTTGGGATTATCCGCATAAGTAGTGGATCCATGTGTAACCTGATAGGCATTTTTATAGGTTGTACTCCAATCTAAGTCATTCATTTCAGCTGTAAGGTAGCCCCAATTTGGTAAGCGTGGGAGAGGCCCGGTGGTATCAATTATTGCGTCGACGATTTTACAACCAGCTAGCAGTATGACGATTCCGAGATATAAACAAACAGTCTGTGAGCGTATCATTTGAAGGCTATTTTGTGATGATTATTCGGCACGTTTCGATCCCCTGGCTAGTAAGAAGACGAATGAAATATGTACCACCTGGCAGACTCTTACTTTTAACGCTAGCTGAATAACGACCTCTATGGCTTATTGTCTTGTCGTCTTTTAGTATTTCAATGACCTTTCCAGATTGATCCAGCATATCTAATTTGACCCGCATATCAGATTGAAGATTGTAGGAAATGTTAATCCTATCATCTGCCGGATTGGGGGTTGCAAATAAACTGGGTAGCTCGCGTTGCAGTGTAATTGTGTCATTTCCATTTCCCGCCGCTGAAACCTTGTATGGACTAGCGGGCAGCTGGGCGGTTACCGTAAGGTAGGCTGTTGCAGACTGGCCGTTGGAAGTAACCGTACCTTTAAGGTAAATCTTTTGATTTTGAGAGAAATACCATGTGAACACGTCTGACGTGATATTTGAGAGGGTGTAATTGACGCCGTCATAACTGTATTGCCAGCTAAAAGTATATGGTGCAGATCCGCAGTTATAATACAGTTCATAGTTCTTTCCGCCAGGAGTACTTACCCATGTGGGCCCATCCACAAAAGCATTCAATGGATTTGCAGGGTCTGGCCTGAATGCGCCAATAATCGGGTGAGATTCGGTAATTCTTAGAGCATTATTTTCGTCGTTCGTGCCAGTAGCTCGCCCGCTGACCTGAATATTGGGATTTGAAAAGTTTAACAGTCTATTCTTGGCTTGGTCACCAGTTATCCCGTTGCCGACCATCATCGTTCTATCAACGGTAAAACCCAGAAACTTGATCTTATAACCTTTGGCATAAGATGGCAAAGCCGAGTTGTCGTCGTCGTGGCGACATCCGTATAAATGTCCCACTTCGTGAGCGAAAGTTTTATGAGAAGTTGCGCACCAGAGTTCAACGATTGAATAGGAGTTCGCATTTTCCAATGTTACAGTTTTAGACTTGCCTCTGGTATCACCATCTTGGTAGTAGGAGTCGGTCATCAATACCACAAGATCGGCCTGGTATTGATTTCTTAGATTTTGTGCTGTTGCGTTACCTATTAGGCTGTTGAGATCGTTGGTGATTGACGCTGTTTCTGTTAAATTATTCAGCGGTGCTATCCCCGCCAATACCAAAGCCGCCGCGCTCGTTATCCCACTATTGTAAATACAACTGTTGAACTGTGAGATGGACAGGTTAACATAATCTGTCAGATTTGTAAGATTGCCCGCCAGTGTCAACGCCTTTGGCGTGTAAAGTACCAGCACTCTCGGATAGGTCAATGCCTGGCAAGGCTGCATTTTAGCATTGGCATTATCTTCCTGCTTCGTCGCCGGTTCGACGACAGCTGCCCGTCCATTGTCCGGCTTGACAACCGTGGAGGTTGTAGCGCAGCCAACGTCCCAAGCCTTCTCCGAATCTATCTCTTGCAAGCAATATAGCCCGGACGGTGCGGAAAAGATCTCGTATACACCCTCGGGCGTAGATATGTGTGCGCTCACACGGCCGGCCTTCGATATGACGATCACGGTACCCCGGTCGTCATCGGTTTTGCCGATCCATTCGTATTCACTGGCTGATTCGTATTCCACATGACTGGCGGTGACGGTAATAGTTGGGCCGTCGGGAATTTGAAGCAACAGCATGCCGTCTTTTTGTGAAGTGGCTAATGCGTTGAGTTTGATGAAATGATAGCCTGTGATAGTAGGATTCCTGCGTAAACGTTCGCGGTAGGTGGCCATTTCCGGCGAATCCGGAATTTGGTCCGCAGACAGGGATTGAATGAATGGCGTGTCCTGCGCTTGGAGGGAGAGACCGAGGGACGAGATGACCGTGAATAGCGCTGTCTGGATGAAATTGTAAAGTAATTTTCGCATAGCAGAATTAGTTTAGACAATGCTTGTCGATGTAATATTTCGACGGAAATCTTGCGTTATTTCTGCGTCCGAAAAAGTGTTTTGGCCGCGAACCATCCTCCGGTAGCCTGCTCAGTACCACCCGCCGAAATCAGTTATCAGCGTCGGGAGATTCGTGAACTTTTTTCTCGCAACTATTAGTAGACGAATTGTTGCACTGGCTTATATTTGATAATACTCTTTCCAATCCTATTTTACTTCCACATCATGACACATCAGTCGGATCATCGTGCCTATTTTTTTAAGATAGATACGACTATCAAAAAGATTCGTAACGCCTTGCAAAAGCAGCTGACGGAGGCGGGATTTGACCTTACGGTAGACCAATGGGTGCTTATCGACCATATTTTCAGAAAGCAGGGTATCAGCCAGAACGAACTGGCGGAAATGACTTTCAAGGATCCTCCGACGGTAACGAGGATTATCGATTTGCTGGAAAAAAAGGGCTTGGTAGAGCGCGGACCCGCCGCGGGTGACCGTCGCAAGTTCAATTTGTTCCTGACCAAAAGTGGCGAGGCGATCTATAACCAGGCGTTCCCGATCGTGGCCGATATCCGCCGCAAAGGATGGGGAAGCCTGAGCGATTCCGATTACCAGCATTTCGTGCGGATTATGGATTCCATTTACCAGAATTTTACCTGATTTGACAAAATTTTACCTCGCCATTAAGTGGAAGAATGACAGCTTTTTAGATCGTTCTTCCACTTTTTTGTTGTTGCAGATGCCCGGCGGAGAAGTATTATTCACCGGAGGCTCATTAAACCTTTCACCTCGTTTTTGTATCTAAACCATAGAATGGTTCCGAAACCAGCAGATTGGAAACGGCCGTTCCGGTTAATATCAGTTTCATTTTATCCAGTTTAATGCCATGAAAAAGTTCTTTTTGCTCGGCGCTCTGATCACTTCATCACTCGTTACCCCAGCATTTTCGCAAGTCAGATATGAGCAGCAAGTACCTGTTCCGAATATAGAGGTGGCGGGTTTCGCCGAAATGGAGATCGTGCCCGATGAAATTTATTTTAATATTTCACTCCGTGAGTTTTTCCAGGATGAGAAAAACCAGAAGGACAAGGTGAATATCAGCACGCTTGAAAAGCAATTGATCAAGGCCGTGACAGATGCCGGTTTGCCGAAGGAGGCATTGTCGATCAGTGGGGTAGGAGGTTACCAGAACTATGTGGACAAAAAGAAGAAACCCGCTACATTCCTGGAAGCCAAACAATACGAACTGAAAGTATCGAGCCCGGAAAAGCTGGACGGCATTTTGTCAAAGGTTGAAAGCCGCGGCGTGCAATACGCTAACGTCGCACGCGTCGACCATTCGAAACGCGAAGAGTACAAGAAGCAGGTGAAGATCGATGCATTGAAGGCTGCCAAAGTGAAAGCAGAATACCTGGTCGCTGCTCTGGATCAGAAGCTGGGTAAGGTAATCGAAATCAAGGAGTTGGATGAAAACCTTTATTTCCCTCAACCGGTATTCGCGAAAGCCAATGTGCGTGCGTTCTCAGCGGAAGCTGCCGATACGGTACAGGACAGCGACGTGCAATACCAGAAAATTAAGATCAGCTACCGTATGCAGGCCGCATTTGAAATTAAATAGGCCATTTTGCGTATCAACTTCTCTCTCAGGTGCCCGGCAGCTCGTTTGCCGGGCACAATTTTTTAAAAGGGATGCATTCGGATTTGTCACTCCGTTCTTTGTTAAGCGTATTAGTTTATTTAAATTGAATCATCAATCTCAAACTAAGTAACTGGAAATCATGAGCATTAACGCAAAACACCTGGCCACATTCATTTTGGGCGCCGCCGCGGGAGTGGCTGCACACAAATACCTTCAGACCGAGGAGGGAGAGAAGCTTCTGGAAGACCTCAAAACAAAGGCTAACAACCTGAAAGCCGAAGCGGAAGGGGCCATCGATAAAGCTCCTGAGTATTTCGAAGAACTTAAAACCAAAGGCGCTGAAACGCTGAAAGGAAATTTTCCTGATGCAGAATCCTTTTTTAAGGATTTGTTTGAAAAGTTCAAGGGTACCAAAGGTACAGCGACCGCTGAAACGGATATTACGCCCACGCCGGACCCTATTTCCTGATATGACAGTAAGACCGAAGCCGGAGAATGCGCTTGTGCACGTTCTCCGGTTTTTGTTTACCCTACCAGGCCATTAATCTGCGCATACTGGATGAGCATGATGGTTTTGGCATCGTTAATGGCGCCGTCAGCTACCATTTGTACGGCTTCTTTGAAAGGGATTTCCAGCACCTCGATATTCTCCTGCTCGGTCGAGCATCCGCCCCCATCGCTTACTTTCATGGCATCCGAATATTCTGCCACGAAGAAATAAAGGATTTCGGTAACCGAGCCGGGAGACATATAGGCTTGGAATATTTTCTTCACCGAGCTCACTTTATACCCCGTTTCTTCCTCCGTCTCCCGCTCAATGCATTCTTCGGGATTGTCTTTATCGAGCAAGCCCGCGCATGCCTCGATCATCATACCGGTTTCATTGCCGTTGGTATAGGTAGGAAGGCGGAATTGTCGTGTCAGCACAACAGTTTGCTTCTCCTGGTTATACAGCAAAATCACTGCGCCGTTTCCGCGGTCGTACGCCTCGCGCGCCTGCCGCTCCCATGCGCCATCGGCACGCTGATAATCGAATGTGTACTTGCGGAGCGTATACCAGTTATTAGAAAGCACTTCTTCCGAGGCAATGCGGACACGTGGATTGACCATTTGATTAATAATGATTATTTATGATTAATAATGATCAAAATTAACCAAAACTTTCCAATTGCCAAAAATGAGTGAGCCGGTGACGAATATTTGGCAATGCGAATTATTTTGCGGTTGCATTCAATCAAGCTACTATGAAACCTGCATCCTACTGGATCGAAAAATACAATCTGCTTCCGCACCCGGAAGGAGGCTATTATGCCGAAACCTACCGGGCACGTGAAACCATTGCACATTATGCATTGCCGACCCGCTTCGGTGGGGACAGAGCATTTTCCACGGGCATTTATTTCCTGCTCGAGTCGCACCATTTCTCTGCGTTTCACCGCATTCAGGCCGATGAAATGTGGCATTTTTATGCCGGTGATCCGTTGGAGGTTTTTGTGATCGATCCGCAAAGCGGCGCGTTGAATGTGATCAGGCTGGGGAATGATCCGGATAATGGGGAGACATTTCAGGCGGTGGTACGCGCCGGGGCATGGTTTGGCTCACGTCCCGCCAGCGGAAGTACCTATGCGCTGGTAGGCTGCACGGTAGCGCCGGGGTTTGATTTCGCCGACTTTGAAATGGCCCAGCGCGAGCCGCTATCGCAGCGCTACCCGCAGCACGCGGCACTGATTGCCGAACTCACCTATTGCTAACCAGCCCGTTTGGCACCCGATGCAAGTACATTGACGATTTTCGGGCTATTAATAACCTATGCTCGTATCGTCCCCGCGCGGATCGGAGCCGCCTTCGAGAGAACCGTCGGGCAATACGAGAATACAGTCCATCCGGCCGATGGAGTTGCGCTGTTGTTCGAAGATGTAGCCTTTTTCCTGCAATTTTTTAATGGCCTCGGCCGAGAATGCGTTGGCTTCGAATGTGGTTTTGTCGGGGAGCCACTGGTGGTGGAATTTCAAAGCATTCACGGCCTGCTGCATGGTCATACCGTGTTCCAGCACATTCAGGATGGTTTGATAAACGGAAGTAATGATGGTAGATCCGCCGGGTGTACCTACCACCATCAGCAGTTTTCCGTCCTTTTCGATGATCGTTGGCGTCATCGACGACAGCATCCTTTTCCCAGGGGCTATCGCATTGGCTTTGTTGCCAATCAGTCCGTACATATTCGGTGCGCCGGCTTTGATACTGAAATCATCCATTTCATTATTCATAAAAAAGCCCCCGCCTTTCACGACCACACGGCTGCCGTAGCCGCCGTTTAATGTAGTAGTTACCGCAACGGCATTACCTTCCTTGTCCACCACTGAAAAATGCGTTGTTTCCAGGCTTTCGTAGCCGGGCAGCACGCCGCCGTGGATATTTTTGCTGTCGGTAGCCCTATCCCAGGCAAAATCGCTCCAACGTTTTTGCAAATAATCCTTACTAATCAGCTCGTTCACCGGAACTTTCACGAAGTCGGGGTCGCCGAGGAATTTGGCACGGTCGGCATACACGCGGCGTTCGGCCTCGATCATCACCTGGATGGTGGAATCACTGTGCCAGCCCCATTTGCGCAGCGGGTGCTGCTCGGTGAGGCGCATAAGTTGCAGCAGTGCCACGCCCCCGCTCGACGGTGGTGCCATGGTAATGACCTTATATCCCTTGTAGCCTTCCGTAATGGTTTCGCGCCATTGTCCATGGTAGTCGGCAAGGTCCTGCTTGCTGATAATACCTTCGTTGTTCCTGTTAATATCCTTCACGAGCATTTTGGCGACTTTACCCGCATAAAATCCTTCCCGGCCTTTTTTCTGAATGCGTTTCAAAACTTTGGATAAATCTTTCTGCACAAGCAGGTCGCCGGCTACCCATGCCTTGCCGCCGGGATTCAGGAAATACGTTGAGCCCGGATTGACGGCTAGCAGGTCGTTTTTAATGGAGTTGAGGCTGCGTGCTTCGCGTTCGGTCAGGACCACGCCATTTTTCGCGATGTCAATGGCAGGCTGCAATACCTGTTTCCAGCTCATTTTGCCATATTTCGCATGCGCCTGAGCCATACCGTCGACGGACCCCGGAACGCCCGACGCCAGGCGGCCCAGCGTGCTCGCTTGGGGAACGATATTGCCGTCCTTATCGAGGTACATATCGGCATGACCTTTTCCAGGGGCCTTTTCGCGGAAATCGATGCTGTAACTTCTGCCTTCCTTATCCCGGAAAACCAGAAATCCCCCTCCACCAATATTGCCTGCCGACGGATGCACTACTGCCAATGCAAATTGCACGGCTACGGCGGCATCTACCGCATTTCCTCCCGCTTTCAGAATATCCACCCCAACCTGAGATGCTACCGGGTGCGCCGTAGCGACCATCCCGTTTTGGCCGATGACGCCTTTGCGATCACTGAAAAATGGTTTCTGATTAGGATCGTCGGAGAGGAACTGGTAAAAGCCGGTGGATTCCCGGACGGGATTCTGGGCGAAGGACATGCCGGAGAGCGAGCCGGCCAGCAGCAACAGGGTATAGCGCAATTTCATATAGGAGTGTCAGGTTAGTGTTGTAATTTATTAAATCAGACCCTTTTTCTTACCTTTTATACCAATTTATTTCAGTGGATTGGGGTGATGCGCTAACTTTTGAATTCAAATTGTCCGTAACATCATGATGAAGTTTTTACGACAGGTCTGGGAAAGTTTCCGCTTCGCCTGGGGAGCGCTCAAAACCAACGTCACCCGTACTATCCTATCGCTTCTGGGCGTCACGGTGGGTATCTTCGCCATCGTGGCCGTATTTACGATCGTCGATTCCCTGGAAAAGAGTATCCGCGACAGCCTGAGCTTCATCGGTGACAAGGTGATTTATGTTCAGAAATGGCCCTGGGGCTTCGGCGGCGAATACCAATGGTGGAAATACTTCCAATGGCCTGAACCGACATATTCCGAATACAAATACCTCTATGATAACCTGGAAAGCGCCAGCGCCGTGGCGGTGATGGATTTCAGAAACGGTACCACGCTCAAAAACGGCTCCAACAGCATTAGTGCATTGATCCAGGGCGTTTCATACGAATACAACCTCATCTCCGACATTCCCGTACAGAATGGCCGCTATTTCATTCCGCTGGAAACCAACAACGCCCGCAATGTGGCGATCGTCGGCGCCGATATTGCCGAATCGCTCTTTCCCGGCCAGGACCCTGTCGGGAAGCCGTTCAAGCTGGCAGGCCATAAGTTTACGATCATTGGTGTACGGGAAAAAAAGGGTGAAAGCCTGGTCGACTTCGGCGGCAGCCCCGATAAAATCTGCCTGATCCCGTTCTCCTCCTTTACCAAACTGTTTCAGTCGGGCCGGCGGAGTGCGGATATCGTTGTGAAAGGCTATCCTGACGATGTGGGAATGAAGGAAGTGGAAGCTGAAATAGTAGGATTGATGCGTACCAAGCGGGGAATCAAACCCCGCGATGGCAACAACTTTTCGCTGAACAGGCCCGAAGCGGCGGCAGTGGCCATTTCCGGATTGTTCGCCGTATTGACGGTCGCAGGCTGGGTAATCGGCAGCTTTTCGATCCTCGTGGGGGGATTCGGCATTGCCAATATCATGTTCGTATCGGTTAAAGAAAGGACCAACCTGATCGGCATTCAGAAATCGCTGGGGGCGAAAAACTATTCCATATTGTTCCAATTCCTCTTTGAAGCGGTGATGCTGAGCCTGGTGGGAGGGCTTGTTGGCATATTTTTAGTATACCTGTTATCGTTCCTGAAATTGGGTTCGCTGGAAATCTTGCTCCTGCCGGGCAATGTGTTGCTGGGGCTGGGCGTGTCGAGTATTATCGGTGTGTTGTCGGGAATTGTCCCCGCCATGCTTGCCGCACGCATGGACCCGGTGATCGCGATCAGGGCCAAATAATAACTAGGAAAAATCAAACCGTTTTGCGAAGTTCGCTTCTATCACCATCACACTGATCACTACTATGCGTAAATGGGTCATTTTCGCCGTCTTTCTGGCTATCGTGTTCGGAATTTTATATTACATCACTTTTGGATATTACAGTGAGGGAAAGCGGGGCGGATATGTGACGAGGCTGAGTAACCGGGGCTATTTATTCAAAACCTATGAAGGCGAGCTGAGAATGGGCGGCTTGTTCGAAGGCGACGGCACGATGAACTCCTCGCAATGGGTGTTTTCGGTGAGCGGCAAGAACAAGGATGCTATTTCGAAACTCGAAGAGGCGATCAAAAACGGTCACCGGGTTTCGCTGACTTACGAAGAGAAGTTCTTCAAGTTGCCCTGGAATGGTGACACCAAATTTTTTGTCACGAATGTGGAAGTGCTCGGACCATCGCAGCAAAAGTTGCCTCCGCCATCCTCGGTGCCCGCACCGACGGAAATCGATACGACTAAAACTTTATAAACAGAGCCGGAGCTACCCTCCGGCTTTTTTGGCTTTATAGCTTTTGCCGGTCAGCCAGGCAATTACCTTGTCGCGGTGGTCGCCCTGGATCTGGACTTCGCCGTCTTTCACGGTACCGCCGCTCCCGCAAAGGCCTTTCAGTTGCTTGCCCAGCGTTTCGAGGTCTGCATTTGTCCCGATAAACCCTTTTACCACGGTAATTACCTTGCCGCCGCCTTTGCGGTCGAGCCAGATGCGCAGGTCCTGCTGCTGCGGGGCGAGGGTTCCGGGCTCTTCTTCCTGATCGTTGTATTCAAATTCCGGATTGGTGGAATACACAATGCCGGAGCGGTTTTTCTTGGACATATCTTCGTATGTTAAGGGAAATCAGATGATCACATTCAGGCTTGCCGGCTTTATTTTCACTTCCAGGCGGGTCGTTTCCAGTTGGAGCGGCTCGCCGTCGTAGTGGATCATCGGCGGCGTGTCGGTTTCCACCACGGCCCCTGTGGCGCGCCGGTAATCGATGTAGGCCGATTGCTTCAGCTGCTTGGTAAACAACCCGTAGGCCAGCGCTGTGCCATACCATTGCGGAAACGGCCGGATGGTGCATATGTCGAGCAAGCCGTCCTGCAAGCTGGCTTGCGGTGCTACCCAGGCATTATTGCCGAATTGTCCCGCATTGGCAAATGAGAGCGAAAAGGCCTGTTTCTCGACGCCGTCGAGCCGGAACGACTGCGGCTTGTACGACCAATATGCTTTGAACGAAACATTGACGTAGGTGGCCAGTCCGCGTGCTTTTTGCTGGCTGAACAAATGCCCTACGTAAGCGTCAAACCCCATTCCGGCTGTGCAAAAGAAAGGGACGCCATTCAGCTCGGCACTGTCGATCGTCGAGGGTTTGCCTTCGAAGAGCCGTTTCAGGGCCGTGTCCAAAGTGAGGGGAAGGCCGAGGTGCCGCGCGAGGCCATTTCCGGAACCCAGCGGCAGGATACCGATGGGAATGTCTGATCCTACCAGCGGCTTAGCGATTTCATTCACCGTACCATCACCCCCTACGGCCACGATGGCCTTCCATTTTTCCGAGTGCATGTGCTCGCGTACGAGCTCGGTCGCATGCGCGCGCTCTTCCGTGAAGAGGATTTTGGCGGAGCTGCCATTGCTTTTCGCAACCGACTGAATTCGCGCCTTTACCCCCGAACTGTTTTTGCCGATGGAAGTACCCGAATTGGGATTGAGTATAAATAGATAGGGATGGGTCACTGGTCAGCCAAAAAATAGGAACAGAATAAGGAGGAAAACGATGATGAACAGGTAATACAGACCATCCACGAACGGATATTTCTGACGGTCGATTTTCTTGAAAATGCTGTTGAACTTGGCCATACCTGCTAAATCATTGATATTTCCCGCAATGCGCCTTTCTGCGGCGCCGATCTTTCCGTTATATTTAGAATCGTCAATTGCATTACAAAAATCCATAAAAAATATGAGAAACTGGCTTTTTACCCTCATGCTGATCGGCGCCGGCTTCGTAGCCGCGGCGCAATCGACGGGTGACAAGGAAGAGATCCTGGGTATCCTGAAACGGCAGGAGGCCGATTGGAACAAAGGGGATGTCAAATCGTTTATGAACGGCTACTGGGAATCCGACTCGTTGATGTTCGTCGGGAAGACGGGCATTACCTATGGCTACAAGCCTACGTACGAGGGTTATCTCAAACGTTACCCCGATCGGGCGACGATGGGTACATTGAAATTCAGCTTTCTCAATTTTTCATTTCCAGGCCGTGATGTGGCTTTTGTAGTCGGGAAATTTCATCTAACAAGACCCGAAAAAGGGGATCTCGAAGGGCATTATACGCTCTTGTTCAAGAAAATAAAAGGCAAATGGCTGATCGTTTGCGATCACACGAGCGGATAAAACAAAAGCCGGGCTTCTCAGTCCGGCTTTTGTTGATTGGTGTAAGGTTTACTAAACCTTCTTGAATTTCAAGATAACGTCGATGGCCGCAGATCCCGGAATGACGGCAGCATCGTCCACCGCAACTTGCAGATCCGAGCCGTTCAGCGTGTATTTGAAAGACTTGCTATTGTTAGCACTGTCTTTGAGTATCAGATTACCATCTTTTACCTCCCATTTCGCTCCGTTGATGGGAATTACTGAGTTAATAAGCGTTACAGCATTCGCGCAATCGGCTGTTCCGATAGAATTATCCGCTTTGAATGTCAGTTTTAAGCTGTAAATACATGGCACGAGTGCAGCCGGGTCAATGGGCAGGGTAGATCCCGGGGCGGCCGTCACGGCAGTTAGTTGCCAGGTGGCTACGATCGGATCGGTGCTTGCGGGCGGTGTTGGCTCATCGTCATCATCCTTACAGGCAAATACTACGGAGAGGATCATGAACATGGCTAGCAAGGTGGTCTTGCTTAGGGCGTAGGCATTTTTCATAGTTGAGAGCGTAAAAAGTTAAGATCAATAGAGTTGACTCACGTGAGTTTCAACGTTCAAACTTAATGAAAAATGCCTTTTCCCGTGAAGTTTTATGACTTAGCGGAAAATTTCAGGCCGGGCGGGAAGCCCCGAGGAACAGGGCGATCAGATCCGCGGCCGCTTCGACAGGCAGCTTTTCCCCGCTGCGCACCGCCTCGTCCATTGAGCCGAGGTGTTTCTTTACCAGGTCGTTTTCGTAAAACCGTTCTTCCAGCGACTGCCGGACCTGTTCCCGTAGCCAATCTACCCTTTGCAACCGTCTGTTTCCCTGCAGGTAGCCGCTGGTGGAGGTCTGAGCATGGTAGTCTTCTATGATTTTCCAGATCTGCTCCATACCGGTGCCTTCCAATGCCGAGCATGCCAGCACCTGTACAGGTACTTTCGAAGCCGTTTCCGGGAAAAGGTGCAGCGCTTGCCGGTATTCCGAAACGGCTTTGGCAACCGCCGTTTCATTACCGTGGTCGGCCTTGTTCACAGCCACGGCGTCCACCATTTCCATAATGCCCTTTTTAATGCCCTGCAACTCGTCGCCCGCGCCGGCCAGCATGAGCAGCAGGAAAAAATCGGTCATGCCTTTCACCAGCGTTTCGGACTGGCCTACACCCACCGTTTCCACGAGGATCATATCGTACCCGGCCGCTTCGCACAGCAGGATTGCCTCGCGGGTATGCCGGGTTACGCCTCCGAGCGAGAGGTTCGTGGCCGACGGACGGATATAGGCGTTCGGGTCGCGCGACAGTTTTTCCATGCGCGTTTTGTCGCCCAGAATACTTCCGCCCGATTGCTTGCTGCTCGGATCGACCGCCAGCACGGCCACGCGCTTGCCCAGGGAAGTAAGGTAACCACCGAATGCCTCTATGAATGTGCTTTTTCCCACACCCGGCACACCGGTAATGCCGATCCGGATCGAGTTACCGGAGAAGGGCAGGATTGTTTGGAGAATCCGGCCTGCCATCTCGCGGTCGGCAGGGTGTGTACTTTCCATCACCGTAATGGCGCGGCTGAGCGTTACCCGGTCGCCCTTCAAAACTCCTTCTATATAGGTTTCAACAGACAGTCGCTGGCGCATTGGAAAGTGGATTTTTACATTGGCAGACAAAAGCTCGTTGTCCGTCGCTAAAATGAAACTTTTTCTCCTAAAACAGGTGAAAAGGTGTATATTGCTCGTTTACAACCCAATATTTTCAATTTTTAACCATTATAATGAAAATTTCAATATTTCGTCTGGGCCTCATCGCGATGAGCAGTCTGGGCTTCTTCAACAACACTATCGCACAGGAGGCGGAGAAGGTGAAATATGATGCGCATGTCCTTTTTCACCCGCTCTTCAACTTCCAGCCCGGCAATGAATACCGGACAGGAAGCGGCGCTCCCGGGCCGAAGTACTGGCAGAACCGTGCCGATTATAAGATCAACGTAGCGCTCGAAGAGGAGAAGGGTACCGTGAGTGGGGAAGTGGAGCTTATCTATAAAAACAATAGCCCCGAAAACCTGGAATTCATCTGGCTCCAACTCGACCAGAATGCATTCGGCAGCCATTCAAGGGGTGCGCAGACTACACCGGTGACCGGCGGCCGCTTCGGTAACATGGGTTTCGACGGCGGTGATTCTATCCGGGCCGTCAGTGTGCAGCAAGGGAAGGGCGGATTTGTGGATGCCGAATACAAAATCACCGATACCCGGATGCAGATCCGTCTCAAAACGCCTGTGAAAGCCAATGGCGATGTGATCAAAATCAAGCTGGCCTATTCTTTCAAAATCCCCGAATACGGCTCCGACCGTATGGGAACGCTGGAAACCAAGAACGGTATTGTGTATGAAATGGCGCAATGGTACCCGCGGGTAGCGGTTTTCGACGATATCGAGGGATGGAACCTGCTTCCGTACCTGGGTGCGGGCGAGTTTTACCTCGAATATGGCGACTTTGAATACAATGTGACCGTGCCCTGGGACCATATCGTGGTAGGGTCGGGTGAATTGCTCAACCCGAACGAGGTACTGACGGTCGAGCAGCGCAAAAGGCTCGCCGACGCCGCTAAAAGTGATCAGACGGTGGTAATCCGCAGCGTGGAAGAGGTTACCAACCCGAATACCAGGCCAAAACAATCGGGTACGCTTACGTGGCGCTTCCGCTGCGTGCAGGCGCGCGACATAGCCTGGGCGAGTTCCAAAGCATTTGTATGGGACGCGGCGCGCATGAACCTGCCCAAAGGCAAAACGGCATTGGCGCAGTCGGTATACCCGGCAGAGGACGGCGGGCTGGATGGCTGGGGCCGCTCGACCGAATATGTGAAGGGCTGTATCGAGTTCTATTCCAATTATGTGCATGAATACACCTACCCCGTTGCAACGAATGTGGCCGGTATCGTAGGTGGAATGGAGTACCCGGGAATCGTTTTTTGCAGCAGCAAGAGTCGCAAAGATGACCTTTGGGGCGTAACGGACCACGAATTCGGCCATAACTGGTTCCCGATGATCGTAGGTAACAACGAACGTAAATATGCGTGGATGGATGAAGGCTTCAACACGTTCATCAACTTCCTGTCGGGGGATAACTTCAACAACGGCGAGTACAAAACCACGCAGATGAACGATATGCACCGGCTGGCACCGATGATTTTCCGCCCGAAGGCAGACCCGATCATGACTATTCCCGATGTGGTCCAGGCGGTGAACCTCGGATGGGAAGCCTATTACAAACCTGCATTAGGCCTGAAAATGCTCCGCGAGCAAATCCTCGGCAAAGAGCGTTTTGACTACGCATTCAAAATGTACGTACAGCGCTGGGCATTCAAGCATCCGACCCCTTATGATTTCTTCCGTACGATCGAAGACGCGGCTGGTGAAGACCTCGGCTGGTTCTGGAAAGGCTGGTTCTTCGAGAATTACAAGCTGGATCAGTCGGTGAAAGAGGTGGCCTACGTGGAGCAAAACCCGCAGAAAGGTTCTTACATCACCATCGAAAACCTCGATCAGCTGGCTATGCCCGTGAAAGTCGATATCGAGGAAGTGAGCGGTAAGAAAACACGGGTGGAATTGCCGGTGGAAATCTGGCAGCGCGGCGGTTCTTGGACCTTCAAAGCGGCTACCCAGGGGCCTATCCGCTCGGTAACCATCGATCCTGACCACAGCCTTCCCGACATTAATCCTGAAAACAATGTCTGGAAACCAGCGTCATACAATACTGAGCCGGATGTGAACTAGGCATCCTGCCAAACAGAAAAGCCTTCCAAGCGTGATGTTTGGAAGGCTTTTTTATGAATTAACAGTCGGATCAGATAGTGAGCAGCATGGCGCCATACGAGTAGCCGCCTCCGAAGACCGTGATCACAATGTTTTCACCTTTTTTGAATTTGTCCTTATTCTCTGACAAGGCAATCGCACAACCGGCGCAACCTGTATTACCGAGGTATTGGATATTGGAGACCAGTTTTTCGGCTGGAATGCCCAGCGTATTGATCACATTCAGGCTGATCCGGTGATTGGCCTGGTGGGGGATCAGGTAGTCGAGATCGTTGATCGTCAGGCCGCATTCCTGCAACACCTGCTGGCTTACCTTGGGCATGTACACACACGCATTCTGGAACACATCCCGGCCAAACGGCATCACAACGCCCCGGTCGTTGGGCCGGAGTACCACCGCTTCCACGGCCTTCCCGCTGGTAGCCGCACCGCCGGTAATGAGCTTTTT
The DNA here is from genome assembly GCA_001898145.1 of Dyadobacter sp. 50-39. Taxonomy (GTDB): domain Bacteria; phylum Bacteroidota; class Bacteroidia; order Cytophagales; family Spirosomataceae; genus Dyadobacter. The sequence goes on along the minus strand of MKSR01000018.1, from coordinate 15,659 downwards.
GATCTGCATATCGTCTTCGGTCTGTCGCTCCTTGGAAATGAGCAACGCCGAAGCGCCATCACCCCATAAATGCCCCGAAACGGTATCCATTTCGTTATAATAGGCCGTATTGTGGTCAGAAACGACCACCAACGCTTTTGAAGCCTTACCCATGGCGAAGTAGCCTTCGACGATTTCGATGGCATTGAGCAACGATGAGCAGGCGGACGAAATACTTACAACCGGGATGTCGGGGATTTGGAGCTGATGCTGCACCGCATGGGCCAGCGTCACGATGGTATCATAGGGCGTGTAAGTAGCCCCTACGATCAAATCTATCTCGTTTTTACTGTATGGAATATTTTCGAGCAGTGTTTCGACCGCCTTGATGGCCATGGTCGAGGTATTTTCGTCTGTTGATGCTTTACGTCTTTCCGAGATTCCTGTTCTTTCTACGATCCACTCGTTGGATAAGTTGTTGAGATTTGTAAAATATTCATTACCAATAACTTCGCTTGGCAGATAATGACTAACCGTATTAATATACATGATTGAGAAGTTGACTTCGCAAGCTACAATTCTTTTCGATTCCGAAAGTTAAATATTTCGTAGAAATCGTAGCACTCCATATTTGAACAATTCAATAATAAATTTATAAAATTATAATGCCTGAGGCTGAAAATTAGGCTGTTAGGCATTAAAAAATAGCTTGATAAAATGACAGCAGTTTCGCCTCTTCCAGCTTCCAGTTATAACATGTCTCCGCTGCATTTCTGCCATTAGCGCCCATTCGTTCCCGCAAAGCGCCATCCGTAATACAACTTTCCAAAGTCCGGCTTAGCGCCTCTGCATCCTCAGGTGAAATGCAGAACCCACATTCCGAACGCTCCACGATTTGCCTGTATGCCGGGAAATCGGAGGTTATCACAGGCAATTTCAATGCCATGTACTCGAACAGCTTCGTCGGGAACGATTCCGGATAATCAGCTACGGATTTCAATAGGGCAATGCCCGCCGCTGCGTGCCGGGCGTAGGGTAGCGCCACTTTCTGGTCGGTGTAGCCATGAAATGTGACATTGTTCCTGACCAGGTCATATCCCGGGATGTTTTCCAGGTTCTTTTTGCCTACCCGCACCGGGCCGAAAAGGTGCAAATGGCAATCCGGATGCGTGTTTTTCAGGATGGCCATCGCATGGATCATCGTATCCAGGCAGCGTTCCATTGAAACCACACCCAGATAGAATAAACCGGGATGCTGTACAGGCGTTTCCCCGTTCACGAGGGCGTCCATTACCGGCAGCGATACATAATTATGGATAACAGCCGAAGGTTTAGCTAGGTCGGTGTATTCTTCCAGGTAAGCATCGTCCGTAAAAATACAATGGAACCTCCGGCGGGCCAGCTTGTCAAAAATCCGGAACAGTGTCCTGAAAACCAGATGGTTATTGTATCGCTTGATGGCAAACTTTTTGAACAGGTTTTCCTGCACCTCATATATCACTTTCGCGCCGGCCCATTGAAAAACCAGTGCGAGCGGGATCAGTTCCGGGACAAAGACATGGACAAGGTGCGGCCGTATCCATAAGCATTTGAGCAACGCCACCGGGTGTGCAAACAAGATCCTGGGCAGTAACCGCACGAATTGAGGCAGGCGAATGAAATGCAGCCTTTCCCGCAACCCTTCCATCACGCCCGGCAATGCACAGAACACTTCATAATGGCTTCGCAGCGCGGGGGCGATCTTGTACACGATGCGCGAGTCCGTCGACGGATGCACTGTGCTGAGCAACAGCACGCTTTTCATGCGAGGGTGACGATCGCCACGCCCGACGAAGTACCGATCCGTTCAGCACCGGCCTCGATCATCGCCATCGCCTGTTCGTAAGTCTTAATACCGCCGGAAGCCTTGATTTTCACCTCAGCAGGCAGGATCGAACGCATTTTGCGGACCGTTTCCACGTCGGCACCGCCGGGACCAAACCCCGTGGACGTTTTGACGAAATCGGCCTTGGCCTCCGCGCAGATTTCGCAAGCCGTGTAGAGATCGAACGAATCCAGGGAAGCTGTTTCGATGATCACTTTGAGCAATGCGCCCTGTCCGTGCGTCAGGTCGGCGAGCTGCTTCAATTCCTCCCGGATACTCAGGTAAGCCATCGATTTGAATTGCGACAGATTCATGACCACATCCAGTTCGGTAGCACCCTGCTGCAATGCCTCACGCGCTTCGGCAAGCTTGGTGGCGGTGGTAGAATAGCCCATCGGAAATCCAACTACGGTCACAATGTCAATTTTTGTCGGACAAAATTCCAGCATTTCTACGACATATGGCACGTAAACAGGTGCTATGCATACCGCTCTAAACTGGTGTATCCACGCTTCCTCGCACAACTTGCGGATGTGGGTTTCGCTGGCTGTGGCTGTGAGCAGCGTGTGATCGATGTAGGAAGAGAGATTGTCCATAAAATGGAAAAACCCCGCCGGAAAGGCAGGGTTTTACATGCTATCAGTCGCTGTTAAGCTTTGCTTTTTTCTTTTTTGGGTGCCTTTTTAGCTGGCGCTTCTTTTGCTTCTTCCGATGCGGCTACTGCTGCATCAGCTTCTGCAACCGGTTCGGCAGCGGTTTCGGCTTCGCCTGCTACAAACGCCTCGGGAATGTATTTCGAAAGCAGATTGTACCAGGTAACGAGCTTTTTGATGTCCGATACATACACTTTTGAGCGATCGAACTCCGGAAGTACCTCAGCAAGAAACTCGATGAGTTCTTTGTCTGATGAAGTTTTGACAGACAATGTAACCTCTTCGCCGTGGATCTCGCGGATTTTCAGGAACACGTCCGACAGGGCAACAGACTCTTCTGCACCGTCCGTGAAGATCGAAACGTCTTTCAGCACCGAGACGCGCGCAGTGGGGCCGATCAGCGTTTTTTCACGTTTCTCGTCCAGGCTTTCCACGATGACGCCCGCACGGCTGGGTTTCAGAATGCGGAACAACCCTGGTTTGCCGGAGACATTGGCTACTTCTTTTAACAAATCCATTCCTGTTGACTCTACTTTTTCACTCATCCTTTCTTACTATGGTTATATCTTGATGTTAATGTTGGATGCGGCAATTCAATTTTTGCGCAAAATAACGGAAAGATTGCCCGGGAAACAACCGATATCCTATTTTGTCTTCACAAACGACTGATTATAAGTTTCTATTGCCGCCAGTATAGGTTCGCGGCCCTCATTTTTTTCTGCCGAGGTCACGTACATTTCAGGCACTTCTTCCCACATTTCGCCCATTTTTCGCTTGTAAGCATCTACCTGGGCAGCTACCTGGCCGGGTTTGAGTTTATCCGCCTTGGTGAATATGATTTCAAACGGAATACCTGCCTCGCCCAATGCCGCCATAAATTCCAGGTCGACGGCCATTGCGCTGTGCCGAACGTCTACCAGTACAAACGTGCAGATCAGGTTTTCGCGGTAATGCAGGTAATCGTGGATCATCTTCTCCCACTTGTCGCGCTCCACCTTGCTCACTTTGGCATAGCCATAACCGGGCAAATCGACCAGGTACCATGCGTCATCGATGATAAAATGGTTGATCATCTGGGTTTTTCCCGGCTGCTGCGATGTTTTGGCCAATGCTTTTTTGCTCGTCAGCATGTTGATAAGCGACGATTTACCCACATTGGAACGTCCGATAAATGCATATTCGGGAAGGATGGGCTCGGGACATTTTTCGTAGTCCGTATTGCTCATGACATATTTGGCTTCCTGAACTTTCATGTTTTTCTGGCGTTAATGAAGTTGCGAAGTTACCCTTTTTGGGCGGCATATCAGCAAAGTGGCGCGAGATAGCGGTCCGGCCCATGATTGTGTAAAATAAAACAAAGGCGTATTTTCGTTAATGCAATGTTGAAATCATAAAATGTCTTGAAAATGAAAAAATTGAAGAATCTCGGGCTTGCGGTAGTGGCGCTGATGATGGCCATGTCGGTAGCGATGGCGGGGGAAGGCGATAAAAAGGCTGCGAAAAATGCAGAAAAAGGCATCCAGTTCACCGAAGGTAAGTGGGCTGACCTTTTGAAACAGGCTAAAAAAGAGAACAAGCTGATCTTCCTGGATGCCTACACTACCTGGTGCGGGCCGTGCAAGCTGCTGCAAAAGAACGTGTTCACGCGTGAGGACGTGGCTTCGACCTTCAATGGGAACTTCATCAATGTGAAAATAGATATGGAGAGCGGAGAAGGCCCTTCACTGGCAAAACGGTACCCCATTGAAGGTTACCCGACATTGTTCTTTATCAATGGCAAAGGCAAGGTGGTGAAGCAGCTTCTGGGCTATCAGCAACCTCAGGACCTGATCAAGGCAGCCAAATCCGTACAAAAAGGGCCTGCTATCTAAATTGTTAGTAATAGAAAAAGAAACCCCCGCAGAAATAGCTCTGCGGGGGTTTTTTATGTTTTGCACAAATCCTATTCGTAGTAGTTGGGAACGCGGTGGCCGCTGCTTTCCAGCAAACGATCCTTCCGGAAGAGCTGAACGTCGGCATGAACCATGTCGTTCACCAGCGCTTTCAGGTCGTATTTCGGTTTCCAGCCCAGTTTTTCCATCGATTTCGTCGGATCGCCGATGAGCAGTTCCACTTCGGTAGGACGGAAATAGCGTGGATCAACCGCCACTACCTCTTTGCCAACCTCGATCTGGAATTCAGGCTTGTTGCATTTAACCACTTTCGCGATTTCGTCCACGCCTGCTCCTGAGAATTCAACTTCAACACCCACTTCTGCGAACGCCATTCTCACAAAATCACGGATACGGGTGGTAACGCCGGTTGCGATCACGAAATCCTCGGCTGTTTCCTGTTGGAGGATGAGCCACATCGCTTCCACGAAATCCTTGGCATGGCCCCAGTCGCGCTGAGCGTCGAGGTTACCGAGGTATACTTTGTCCTGCAAGCCCAATGCAATGCGCGCCACGGCACGGGTGATTTTGCGGGTTACGAACGTTTCACCGCGCAAGGGCGACTCGTGGTTGAACAGGATACCATTTACCGCAAACATATTGTATGCCTCGCGATAGTTGACCGTGATCCAGTAACCGTAAAGCTTCGCCACCGCGTACGGCGAGCGAGGGTAGAAGGGCGTGCGCTCCGACTGCGGTACTTCCTGCACCAGACCGTACAGTTCGGAAGTCGATGCCTGATAAATTTTGGTTTTTTCCGTCAGCCCCAGCAAACGCACCGCTTCCAGGATGCGAAGCGTTCCGATGCCGTCGACATTGGCGGTATATTCAGGTTCTTCGAAGCTGACCTGAACGTGCGACATCGCTCCCAGGTTGTATATCTCATCCGGCTGAACTTCCTGGATGATCCGGATAATGTTCGTAGAGTCGCTCAGGTCACCGTAATGAAGGTGAAAGCGCACATTTTTTTCATGCGGGTCTTCGTAAATATGGTCGATCCGCTGCGTGTTGAACAATGAACTGCGGCGTTTGATACCATGCACTTCATATCCTTTGCTCAAAAGGAGCTCGGCCAAATAGGAACCATCCTGGCCGGTGATCCCTGTGATTAGCGCTTTCTTCATTATTTTGTAGTATGTATATGTGGATAATGCTATCCGGTTAACAAGTAATTACATTAGTTATGGTCCGAGGCCGGATTCACCATCAGGCTTCGTTTGATATCCACCCTGTCGGCAAGGATCACGGCGGAAGCGTATTGTTCGCGGATCAGGTCAAGGTATTGCTCTGCGTCGCTCCGGTACATAAAATCGCCCACCTTCACGCGGTAGGTCGGCTGGGTGTACGAAACATAGGGGTTCAAATCCGGGAAAGCCTGGTAAATGTAGGATTTCGCACCGTCGGCTTCCTGCCGCACATTGCCTACGTAAATCTGTATCCTGAAACCATTGATGTAGCGGATGGACTTGTTTTGCTTGGCCAGCGTGTCAAGCACTGTTTCCAGTTTTTTGTTGACATACAGGGCCTTGTCTACATCGGCTTTGGGCGTGTTGCTGCTCTTTGCGGGTGTTGCAGTTTCTGCACGGGTTACAACGGCGGGTTCCACATATTCGTAGCGCGGCCGTACTGCGGAAAGGTCTTCCTTATACTCGGATCCTGAGCTCACCACCGACTTTTTGGCACAACCTGAAATCAGAATGATGCCAAGATGCAGAGCCCATAAAGATTTCTTTTTTAGCGTCATATCCTGAACCATTGTAGCTGAGCCCGCAAACTTAATCAAAATTGGATGAATCACCATACCACTTAATTTTGAATGTAATACCTAACTTTACCCGGTTTATTCCCGATTTCAATGCTAGTACAATCCAACGTTTCATTGCGCAATCTCAATACATTCGGGCTCGATGCGGATGCCAGGTATTATGTAAATGTGCGGTCCGCCGATGAGCTGACGGCCCTTTTGCGTGATCCTGCGTGGAAGAACACTCCGAAGTTCATCCTCGGCGGAGGCAGCAATATTTTGCTTACCCAAAACATCGACGCCCTGGTGATCCACCCCGATATTACCGGCATTTCCGTTGTGGAGGAAAATGAGGAAACGGTCGTGCTGGCAGTGGGTGCGGGAGAGGTCTGGCACGATTTCGTCATGTATTGTGTGGGTAAAGGCTATGGAGGTGTGGAAAACCTCTCGCTGATCCCGGGAACCGTGGGCGCAGCACCGATGCAGAACATCGGCGCTTACGGCGTGGAGATCAAAAGTGTGATCGAATCGGTGGAGGCGGTCGACATTGAAAACGGTCAAAAACGCATATTCAGCAATGCAGATTGTGCATTCGGTTATCGCGAAAGTATTTTCAAGAAAGCATTGAAGCACCAATTCGTGATCACGGGAGCGACCTTCAAGCTAAGCAAAAAGCCTGTTCTGAATGCCGCTTACGGCGATGTGCAAAAGACCTTGCAGGAAATGGGCGTTGAAAACCCGACGATCCGCGACATCAGTGAGGCCATTATGCAGATCCGCCGCAGCAAGTTGCCCGATCCGGCCGAGATCGGTAATGCAGGAAGTTTTTTCAAAAACCCTGAGATACCGGTTGCTCAGTTTGCGCAGCTGCGGGAAACCTTTCCGGAGGTACCCGGTTATCCTGTGGATGCCGAAACGGTGAAGGTACCTGCCGGATGGCTCATCGAACGGGCCGGGTGGAAGGGTTATCGTGAAGGCCAAATCGGCGTTCATGCGCGCCAGGCGCTGGTGTTGGTCAATTACGGGGGCGGCACCGGGGCGCAGATCAAGGCATTGTCGGAAAAAATTCAGGAGTCGGTGGCCGGACAGTTTGGGATCCGCCTCCACGCAGAAGTCAATTTTATATAGTATCCTATGCACCGCAAAAAGTTATACACCTCATTTGCCCTGCTCGCCTTATTTGTCATTGTTTTCTTCCTGAAAGAGCGGTTTACGGTGGATTTGTACCAGGATGAACACCATTATCTGCCCACGGCGGAGTTGTTCAGTACCGAGCCCGTTCCCTCATTGCATTTGCTCCAAACCTACAATGAGCTTAACACGCCGATCCCTTTTATACTCGGCGGCTGGGTGCTGAATGTTTTCGGGCATGATATTCAAAACCTTCGCCTGCTGACTGCATTGACGAGCTTTGCGTTGCTCATGCTTTTCGTCTGGTACAGCCCCGATCGCACGAAGCGCTTTTGGCTCTGCCTGGGCGGGCTGCTGATTTTTCCTAACTATTACCTGGTCAGTGTTTACTACTACACCGACATTTTCGCCATGGTATTTACCCTCGGCGGGGTGATCGCATACTTGCGGAAATGGCATTGGGTGGGCTTCCTTTCGCTGGCGGCGGCCGTTTGCTGCCGGCAGTATATGCTGGCGTTCCCCGCAGCGATCCTGGCTTATGAGGTGTTTAAAAATGTTAAATGGAGTGCTAATCCGCTAGTTGTGGTCAAAAGCATCTTCTCCGATCCCGCCTGGATGTGGTACGCGCTTGCGGTGCTGGCCATCGTGCCCTGGGTGGTTATCTGGCAGGGACCTGCACCTGCCTCCGTCATGGCCGACCAGCATTACGATTCCGACAAGCTGGTCAACTACAATTTCGGTTATTTAATGTACGCCTCGGCGGTTGTAGCGGTGTATTATATCGTCCCGGAAACGCTGGTAACACGCCGTTTTTCGCACTTTTTAGCCTATCCCAAAAAGTACCCTGTCATGTTCGCCGGGTTTTTGGTCGTGATTGCCGCCATTATTGCCTTTTTTCCAGCTAAACAGGCTTACAACCCTTATTTCACCTGGCCCTACCTGGGCTATGTGGACGAGCTGCTGATGAAAATCGGTATCAGCGGGCTGCCGAAACAGCTGGTTTTTGGAGCGCTGATGCTCGTCACTCTCGTTCGGTTCGTGTCGACCCGGTTCACGCTGGCGACCTGGGTTTTCCTGCTGAATATCCTGCTGCTGGGTAAGGCACAATTGTCGTGGGACAAATATTCCCTTCCGATGATTATGGTACTATGGTTCCTGGCGATGTACGACGAGCATTGGCTGCCTGCTGCAACCCGGGTCGAAAATGAACCGGAGGCTATAAATGTGAAATATTAAATGCATATTTATAACCTTTTGATCCCCTCCCGGGGCATATTCAATAGCCATCAGAAATAGCGACTTAATGAAATGAAATTTACACACTCCAAGTTTTTCCTCCTTTCCTTCCTGTTTTGCTGGACAATAGGCAGCGCTAATGCCCAGCGCATTTATTCGGTTGTTTTCGATAAGCTGCCGAAAGACATGCAGCTGTACGCCCGTGCAGATGATAACCTGGCCGATGTGCCCATTTCCGGGATCATCGAACTGCCAGGCTGGGACCATATGTCGGTGGTCACGTTCCGCAACAATGTGCGCATCGCTTACGAGAAATCGGCGATCACTTACACCGATACGATCGGTAAATTCAGCATGAAGCCCAGAATCAAGGCGGAAATGGCGGATTACTCTTTTGAAGTATATGCCTGCCACAAAGCAGATTCCGTGCTGATGGTGCGCCGCAACGAGGTGGTTGCGGGTGATTTTTATGTGATCAGCGGTCAGTCCAATGCGGCTGCCACGGTTTTCGGTGCCTGGTCGAGCAAGTATGCGCGCACGATCGCCCGCACGCCTGACAACGATCCTTCCATCACTCCGCGGGACACCAACTGGACCGTGGCGGCATGGTCGTGGACGTACGTAGGCGCATGGGGCCTGGAAATGCAGAAGGAGATTTTGGAGCGCGACAGCATTCCTACCTGTGTGATCAATGCATCGCTTCCGGGGGCGAAAATAAGCCAGTTCCTGGCCAGGGATCCGAGAGATTCCACCAGCTTTTCTCTGTACGGCGGCTTGGTGAAAAGGGTGCGTGTGGCAAGACCGGCGCGTATCAGGGCGTTTATCTGGATGCACGGTGAGCAGGAGGTATTTGAAAATATCGGCAATTATGCCGAGGAATATGACCAGCTGTACAAGTTCTGGACCCACGATTTCCCCGAGGTGGAGCAATATGTGGTAGTCCAGTCCAACCTTATCATTTTAAGAAACGACACACCCAATCCGGTAGGAGGTTCGGTGCGCGACTTTTTGCGGAGAACCAAATACCTCTATCCCAAAACCGACCACTTTGCGGCCATTGGAACACCGGATTATGACGGAGTGCATTACCACAGGTCGGGGTATGAAGAATTTGGCCGTCGGATGTACCGCTTTTTTGCTCCCGGCATCTACGGATCGAAGGATTCAGACAATGTGAGGAGCCCGGATATTAAAAAGGCTTTTTATACCAATGCCGAGAAAAAGGAGATCACGCTCATATTCGAGGAAGGACAGCAGCTGAAATGGCCCGCCGACACGACTGTCAAGGGGCAGGATGGTAAACCGCTCGTTCTCAGTCTCAAAAATTTCTTTTTCCTTGACGGCGACGAAAAGAAAGCCGCATTTTCGGCTGGTAAAGCAGAAGGAAATCAGGTGACTTTGACCTTGAAAGAATCTTCGGCTGCGACCAAAATCAGCTATCTGCCGTCGTTCTACCCGGATAACCTGCCATTGATCGAGCCCTTTTCGTTCAATATTGCCATTTTCACGGGCCCTTACCTGCGGAACAAGCGCGGTCTGGGGGCATTTTCTTTTGATAAGGTAGGAATAGGTGTGCTGTTGCCCAATGTGGCCCTCTCGGCGAACCGTACTTACAACTCGGTGATACTGACGTGGCCGGCCGTGGAAACCGCCACCAGCTATGTGCTGCAACGCAAAAAATCCGATTCAGCACCTTACGAGGTCTTGAAAACGATCACCGGCCAGTCGCTGTCCTTCGAAGACCGAGATATTGAGCTCAATGAAACTTACACTTACCGCATTCAGGCATTCAACGACATTTCGCAGTCGGGTTACTCCACCGTATCCGTAGATCTCAGCCCGATCCTCGGCAACGAGATCGGAGCGAAAAATATGCTCTGGCAAATGTTCCCTAACCCGACCGACCGCCTGCTGCGTGTTGAGTTCAAAAATGCGGCGACCGGTACCATGGCGGTATTCAACACCAAAGGACAGGTACTGCATCGGAAAGCGCTGAAAGCGTCCCGAAGTGAGGAGATCAATGTAGCAGACTGGCCGACCGGCACGTACCTGCTGAATTTCGAAAACCAGGATGGCGTGCGTACGGCGCAGCAGTTTATCAAACGCTGATTATTTCAAGGACTCTTTGGGAGGCGGAGCAATGTATTCTTCGTAAAACGAATCAGGTTTTCCGAGGTACTGCTCCGCCTCCTGCTGCGACCAGCGCTGTCGTAACGTTTCATACAAGCTCGGATAGGCATGATAGGGTATAGGGGCAAATTTCAATTCGTGCGGACCCCACAAGGCTGTAATGCGGTTAAACCTCGTCGCGCGATAAAGCCTGGCGATTCCGACCCCCGACGGGACCAATAGCACCAGCACGATCACCACGTAAAACGCATTACCCCAAATCTCTGTGAGTACTTTCGGGAGCGGCTGGCTCGTGAGCGGATATAACAGGCAGCAGCCGATCAGGACCAGGACCGGCATCATTCCGCGCAGCAGCATGTCATTCACCTTCCCGACGCGTGCCAGCGGAAATAGCAGGGTAATGCAAACAAGCAGGCAAAACGGCAAAGCGGAAACCCCTGGCAGCCCGACCCGCCTGAACGTCATAAAAGCAAGCACAAATACCGCCACATCCGCCACCGTATTGACCAGGTATTCGCGAACGAGATTCCCCGTATCCAGCCGGAATTCCCAGATCGGCCCGTTCTGCGGAGGTTGCGGGTGTGCCTGAAACAGGAGCAGCAACGGAATTACGGTAATAAACGGAAGCAGCGCATGTTCCCAAAATTCACAGAAGGAAACACCCTGCCTGGTCCATTGAAAAACCAGCAGCAATGCCACGATCAAACCCGTAGCCAATGCGGGAAAAGCGGCCCACCAGAGCGCCAGTGCCGTGGGAAAGCAAAGTAAGGCGTAGTTCAGCCTGTGGCGGATTACGTAAAAGAGCATTCCGCCCAGTATCAGGGAGGGAATGAACTGATTGGGTGCCCAGAACAGATTTTCGAGGTTAGACCAATGTTCTACGCCGATATCCTCAAACCTGTATAACCGGATGGACCAATGTGCCGCAATACCTTTCAAGAACCTCGGGAAGTCGCCGACACAGAGCGCCAGCAACACAGCCCACCATTTCTGATGCAGGGAAATACAAATCCACAATAGCCCCAAAGTGATACCTATGCTGGTCCAGATGAGGATGGCAGCCGACGAGATATGCCCGGCCAGCTTGGAGAATGCTGCCGGCACCAGGTAGTAGCCGAAATAGTAAGCCATAACCGGGCCGTTGGCAGGAAAGCGAAGCGGCCACTCATTTTGGAAAAGGGCTTGAAATTTTCCGTTATGGCCCCAATGATCCATCGTTTGAAAAGCAAAGCCGGTAATGCCGGAAGCGAGTGTAAGCATACCGGCGAAGATGCATGCAATGAATAGATCTTTAAGATGGATAAAAGTTTTGCAGGGCTCCATTTCCTGCAATGCAGTCTTTAAAAAAAGGTGTGCGGATAAGGAAATACAGATGATTGAAAGAACATGATTAACCCAAAATAAATAGTAAATGATATTTGGAATAATCAGGTATGCAATGGTTAACCGGTAGAGTGTCTTGTTTCTCATTTAATTAAAATAATGTGTGTATAACTGATATGAATTATCAATCGGCAAATACGAACAGATTGCTGCATCATTGAATGCAGTATCCCCGTTTATTTTTGAACCAGGATATAAAGTTTTCGAAGGTATTCCCGGTTTACAATACAGAACCTGACAAGGTTACTGCGACCGCTGATCGCCAGCTTTTTACTGATCCTGCGCTTGTAATTTTCAATGCTTTTACGCTCAATAACCAGGCATGCGGCTATTTCCGCGGTGGTGAGCCCATCCGCTACGAAGGACACCACATCCCATTCCCGGTCGGTGAGTTGCAATAATCTCTGGTTAATGGACTGGTAATCATCAGCCAGTAACAGGGTGGCATGTTCTGATACGGGGGTCATAAATAGTGTGATGATCGTGTTGATTCGAAAAGGGTATCATACCCGGAAAGAAGAAGAACTATTCCGGATGAAGGGCAAAGTTATTTGTTTTATTAAAAATAAAAACCCATCAAAAATTGAGGTGTTAAGAGTAAGTTTTTGATGGGTAAAAGAAATAGGTGAAGTTAAATAGTAGATATAGTTTTACGGAAACTACTTTACCTATTTCGTTATGCACACTAATATTAAATGGGCCGGATATGTTCTGGCGTGGTTGCTTTTGTTAAATGCAAACCATTTATCTGCAAATGGGTTTGCAACGGATGATGATGCGGATCCGGATCCGGTATTGTTTTCAATGGTTGCGGAGAGATACGCGGTCAAAGTGGGTGAGGTCTTTTCGATCGACATTCAGTGTACGTTACGCGACTTTTCCGGCCTTCGGTTGTTGCCGGCGTCGCTGGATGGAGGGTTTGTTTTGAAAGTGGTGCTGCCCGAAGGCTTTGTGCAAACGGGTGGCAATTATTACCACGAGGTTTCCGCCGAACTGCTGCGACCGGGTGAGAAGGTGGTATACCGCCTCACGGGCAAGTTTTTATCCAGGCCGCCTTCCGGAAAGTTTCTGCTGCTGCGGGGGACAAAGCGGTCCGCCGAAGCGGATCGGTTCATTTACCGCGGGGAGCTGACAATCGCGGTCGAGGATCCGGAAAATACGGAACGGGCGTTCCGGCACACGGTGGCCAATGCATTCAGCCAATGTCTGGAAGCCGAGTCGATGTCGGGTGCCAACGGACCGGTGACGACAGACCCTAATGCATCAAATGGCCAGACGCGCGGCGCGGAAAACCAGTACAACCACTTTGTGGATTATACGCTGAATGTGCCGTCGGCAGGGTTGTATCAGGTCACATTGCGGTATTACTCATCCGCAGCGGCAGTCGTGAATGTGACGGTCAACGGTGCAAATGCCCAAAGCATTTCCCTGCCGAATTCGGGCTCGTGGAACATTGTTTACACGGAATATACTTTCCCGGTCAATTTGAATGCAGGTGCCTCGACCCTGAAAATAGCCGGTACCGGTGGCGGCAGCTGCCGTCAGGACAAAATCTGTGTCACGGGCGACGCACAGGCCTGTACGGTGGTGAATAAAGTGAGGCTGCATTGGCGCACGTCCGATTTCAGCCGGCTCAATGGCGCGAAAATACAGGGTTCGAACGACGGCGCCAGCTGGTCCGACATGTACATGATCGGTGTAAATGCAACCGGCACGTGGCAGGAGTTTACCTTTCCGAATGCCACGCCTTACCAGCACGTGCGCTATGTGTCCAGTCTGGTGGGGTATGGGGAGTTGCGGGAAATCGAGTTTTACAGCGGGACTACCAAGCTTTCGGGCGACGCCTTTGGCTCGGATCCGAATGTAGCGGCCATGGGCTGGCAGTATGCCGTCGATGGTGTGGTAAATGCATCATGGCACGGGCAATACCAGGGCGTGGGCGCACATGCCGGGCCAAGCAACTTCGTCGGGCTATCTATTGCCGGCTGCGCGACTACCTGCATTAAGCCTACTATTGTGCAAACGGCCGGAACAAATGTGTGCGCGGCAACAGGCCAGCAGGTTACATTGACTGCCTCAGGTTATACGGGCAATGTCAGCTGGCTGCTCAATGGCGCATCGGCAGGGACGGGGACATCCATCACCACTTCCGCGGCGGGTAACTATACCGCTTTCAGCGCCACTGGCAGCTGTACAAGCACGCAATCCAATACGTTTGCCGTGGCACAGGCAGCGAATTGTGCGCCTGCGGCATTAAATCCCAGGATTTCTTCCAGCGGCTTCCCGGAAATCCTGACATTATCCATCGTTCCCGATCCGGGTAACCCCGGAAGCTGGCTGCTAAGCGACGTCGGAACGGTGGCCTTACCCGCCGGTTATGAATGGTCGTACTTCATCGGCAGTAAATGGCTCAGGACCGGAACCAATCTTACCAATGAACCCTGGCAATCGAGCAACCCGGGCAGGGTGGTGAAAATGGCGACGAAGGTCGGGCTAGATACGCTCAACCGCTGGCCTTGTCCGCCGGAAGGCTGCAATTACTACTATCAAAACGACGCTGTCGCACAGCTCGCGCCGGGTGCGCGGGGAGGTCTCACCACTTTTATATTTAACTGACTATGAAAAAGCTCATGCTGATATGGGTGCTCCTGGGCGCCCTGACCCTCCATGCCCAAACGGTACCCGTCACGTTCAAAAACACCATCCCTGCCGGTTACGACCCTACCTCGCAGATACCCGGTTTTATGGAAGTTAGTCCGAATAGCGCTATGCCTGCGGGCCATGTGCTGGTAAAGCCGCCTACCAAACTCTCGTACACGTGGGCGCAGACATTTGCGAAGGGCGGTACGCATTACAACCGGAATGAGCTCGGTAGCGAAGGCTCTCTGGCTACATTCAGAAGCAGTTATCCCGATAAAGAATACAATGGCGTACCGACTATTCCAACGATTTTCGGGTTACCATGCTCGGGACCGGAACAGTGGGTTGACGGCTACAACAAGAAATGCTGGCCCAACGGCCCTTTTACGGACGCGGAAGCCCGTGCGAAGGCGCATGAAATCTGGAACAGCGGTAATGCGTCCAATCTCTGGATCGGGGAAACAATGGAAAATTTCCCGTTTATGCCGGCCGACAAGCCAATGTGGTATTCGTTTTACGACGAGCTGGCGGGACTTTACGAAGCTAAAAAGGCGCAGGACCAGAAGCCGTTTTTCCTTTGCCATAATTACTTCGCGACTGGGCCTTACTACCTCGGAAATACATCGAAAAACCAGTCGGACTGGGAGGTCATGTACACGCAGGACCCTTCGCAATGGCAAATGAAGACGTGGTTTCACCCCGGCGGCACCTTATCGCGTACCAACACGATTATGGAAGGCATTTACTTCGGGGCATTCGACCTGAATCCCGGGCAGGCGATGAACACCCTCTTTTGCATGGAACTCTGGCAGAAGTTGGGGAAGTATACCGGGATGTTTTTCTATAACCAGCACGAATGGGCTCCGGAGTCGCTATGTTTGTTTTGGATAGATCGGAATTTACAGCATAAGCAGTATTGTTTTTTAGATTTTACAACAATTAACCACCTTAACAATAATGACTTATGC
>MKSR01000017.1:166467-166624 GCA_001898145.1 Dyadobacter sp. 50-39 | reverse complement strand
GATGATCTTTGGTTTTCAAAATAGCCAGCGATAATATTCCTGCCAGCTGCTCTAGAATCCGGACGGAGTCAGCTGCCGGTTTTGGCAGCGTTCTTTTCTGGGGCTTTTTGAATGGAACGTCCAGGGCCAGCGAAAGAAAATACTGACTGGCTGAGAG
>MKSR01000017.1:0-166429 GCA_001898145.1 Dyadobacter sp. 50-39 | reverse complement strand
CTGGTTTGATCTTTCATATAGTCTTAGTGGTTTGAGCTATGAGCCGACAGGCGAATAGCAGGGGTCCAGGGGGTTTCCCCATGGCCAGCCCGCCGGGGAGTCGCTTTTGCGACGTACCGGCGATAGCTGGCTGTGGCCAAAACCACCTGACATGTTCGTAACCGTTTGTAGTCGTTTGCAAACGTTTAAATAAAACCGGGATAATTTGAAAGTGTTTGAACCCGTTCGAAAGTAGCAGAAGTTGTTCGCTTCGATTCGAAAATTGATATATGGGACCCGTTTTTTACTGGCTGCCGAGCGGAACCAATACACGCTTAGCCTGTGAGTCATACAGGTAGTGCCTGCCAATCTGTACTTCACCCTTTTTGGGCACTGGGACAAGCTGCAAATACAGCATACCATCGCGTTCAAAGATTTTCCCTTGCTGCATGATTTGCCTGTAGGCCGGCGCGTTGGGGGACTGGTATACCATCCTTTGCATATCAACATGCTGCTGCCCCTGGGATATTAAAAGGTAGAACAAGGCTGAGATGAAAACGGCTGCAATCGCGTAGGGACCACTCACACCTAAGCCGTAGAACAATGCGTGGTATCGGTCCTGAAACTGCAGGGGCTGTTTGCTGCTATTCAGCTTAGATGCGGCTCGGTCAATGGCTTCAATGGATTTGCCCACCCTTGATTCCAGGCTTTGGAAATGCTCGTGGGTTTCGGTCAAAAAAAGCGCTGACCAGTCATCGATCTCGTGGCCGTACTCTTCCAGCTCAGGCGTTAGAAATAGCGGCATCCGGTGCCGGAACTCGCCATCGTTATGAATGTTAGCCATCAGCTCATTAGCCGTCCGAGTCAGCATCCCAAAGCTGAAACTCTGTCTTTTTTCACCAGCTGGTCCGATCGACTCAACGACCTGAAAAAGCCCAGGCAGAAACTGCATCTTACGGTCTTTTGGCCATATGTAGTAGGGGACTTTCTTTGCCCATCCCTGAATCGCGCGA
Source organism: Dyadobacter sp. 50-39 (assembly GCA_001898145.1). Classification (GTDB taxonomy): domain Bacteria; phylum Bacteroidota; class Bacteroidia; order Cytophagales; family Spirosomataceae; genus Dyadobacter. The sequence goes on along the minus strand of MKSR01000017.1, from coordinate 165,437 downwards.
TGCTCTCAGTGCCAGGCCTTCCGCAGACGGGAACGTTCCGAATGTTTCCCACGACGGGCGACTCAATGCTGCCGGTGCCCGAGGGCGCGGATGTGATCTGCCGGTATGTCGAGGACTGGACTGCATTGAAGTCGGGAACGCTATGCATAGTGATCCTGGATGGTGAGCAGGATTTTGTATTCAAGAAAGTCACGGTTTTGCCAGAAGAGAAGAAGATCCTCCTGGAATCACTAAATCGGGCGTATGAGCCCTATGAGATCAGCGCCGGTGATGTGCTTGAAATCTGGAAATTTCACAGCTACTTTTCCAAGGACGTGCCCGAGAGGGTGTCGGACGTACAGCATATTTCGCAGACAATGGACACGATTTTAAAGCAGCTGAAAGAAATTTACCAGAAAATGGATGGCAGCCCTGAAATTGCTTCTTAGGGCATGAACTTCATTAGATCAACATTCGCACTATGCACCATCAAAATTAGTTATATTTACCTACTTATACGCAACAACGGAATTGGTTGAGACAAGTATAAGTCGGAAACCTATGATACCTCCTGAAATACAAAAATTGTTCGAATTTATTGACTATTTGGACGAGCAGAAAGCAAACTACCTGCCATATATTCCACTTTGTATTGAAATTGCAGACCTTAACGTCGAAAGGCTTAACTTGGACCCGCAAGCCAATTATCGACAAAAGGCTCGGCTGGATGCTGTACAAAGTGAAATTTGTCAAAAAATTGACATTATATCAAGAAATATCGAACAGCCCATCAAAAGCAAGCTAGTTGAACTGAATATTTGGTCTAATGATATCAGTACCAGTCTCTGGAACGACCATTATGGCGCTATTATTAGATTTAAAGACGGCTTTGCGGATGAAGATGTTGCGCTGGTAAGGAAATACAAAAAAATGTATTTCGATTTCAGAAACGAAACGCGAAGTGACTTTGTATTGTTATTTTCCCTTTTCAATGCACTAGACAGGATTTTGAAAGTCTTGTTTAATTTTTTCAGTGACACAAGTCATGATGAATTTGATCATTTTGAAATTAAGCCCGTTCAGGTATCTACTATTAAGGAGGCGATAGAACATGCATTGATGAATGGGAAAAGCATGTCTTTTTCAATGCCTGACTCGTCGCTGTTTCCTGCGGAACAGCCTGTCAGGCCAAACGACTCAATTAATATACACAATGAAATTATCATGGGAAATATTAACAAGATAGACAATGTATCCTCAGACCGGGGACATATATCCGTTGGAAACAATATAAGTTCGCATGGCAATGACAACATAATAGTTTCGGGGGTAAGTGGATCCGACGTCAGAATCGGCAATGGTGGCGAATTGAACAAGAAAGGAACTGATATTTGGGCGATTGTAGGTGTTTTTATCGCCGTACTGGCCTTTGTTGTTGCTGTAATTGTTGATTGGGAGAAAATTGTAAATTTTTTCAAGTAATTATGTTTGGGACCAATAATGACGCGCGAATAACAGGAGACGGAAATTTGTTAATTCAAGATGTTCACGGCTCCACCATCACGATCAATCTTAATGATGATCTGGAAGTAAGAACCTTTTTGATTAATTTTAAGAACGAGATTAGGGCATTGCCAACAGATATTTTGACTGCTATCAAAGACCATCAAAATTTAGAAAACGCGCCAGTGGTGGGGGCAAACCTCTATTTGACGATGATACTTAAAGCTCGGTTGGCTCCGCCACATCATGCTGAGGCCAAGTTTGGCCTTTCAATAACCAATTTGACAAAGGAGATTAGGTATTTTTCTCAGCCATATTTTAAGACTGATCCTAGATTAGAAATGCCTGGAGCAGACAATGGCGACGCTTTTATAATGTTTGAAGCAGAGCAAAAAAACTTTCCTATCAGGATGGAGTACGGAGAGGTTGTTTCTTTGGTTTATGATATTGGCCCCGATATAATGCCTTTTTTTCGAAATATCGCACAGGAAGGGGCTTATATGCAAGCATTTATCTCAACAACTCTAGGGGAGCTTTACACTTCTAATCAATATGAGGTTCAACGGCTTGTATTGGACTTTGAGCGGATACGGGCGATACGGTGACTTTTTTGGTTCTAGCCTGAAGAACTGGGATTTAACAATTGCTATGACTGATCTACATTCGAAACTAGTGCTATCTATAATTACATGTCAGTTAGCTCTCGATAATAGCTTGTACGATGGATGCCACCACGACATTTTTAAAAATTAAGATTACAATATGAGTGTAGTAGTCGCAATTATTTTAACATACATCGTTGTTATGTTTTTCAAATCCGGTGGTAACAGCGAGTTTGATATCACCGAGAAGGACGGCATTTATCGAGTTGTGAGAAGTCCTTGGTATGCTCCTTTTCTTCCCGAAGCCTTACCCGGAGAGTATAAAACATTTGAAGATGCTGAACGCGCGGCAAAACAGCAGAGACAGAGATACAGAACTTGGTAACAGCGGCATGTCTCACTGATTTTTTGTTGGGCCTTATCGACTTGGTAAAATTAGATACGAGCCCGAGAGGTTATTCAAAGTATTTATAATCACGTAATTATGTCGGTACGCGAAATAATTTACTTAGGTCATTCAGATGTTTTTGGCGTGCGCAAGAAGTTATAGGTGGTTTTACGTCCGCCTCGAATTTATCTTTCGACAGGCGCATAGCTTTCCAGTCTTAGAGAGCCTACCATCTGAGAGAAACAACGCAAGATGCATAAAGCAGCCTGGATGTCAATCACGCTGCCCGCTCCTTCGCTTCGCTCCCGTGTTGGTGTTGCCTTTCCAGTCTCTGCTTCATGCTGATGGGCATTGTTCTCCAACGTTGGAGGCATTCTGATAGCAGAAAATGGAAGCTCAGCAATTGACATCGACAGAACTCTCAAAATTCACCGGCACTGAAAATTGGTACCGCCATCGGGTCGTCCGCAGAATGCTTTACACAGATGGCATTAGATACATGATGGCCAAAGGCGGCGCATACTAGCTTATCGACGAAATCGCATTCCAGCAATACCATCCGCGTGTCAAAATGGAAGAATTCCAGGTCTGGGTTCTTAGCGTTGATCTCGACCAATCGACGGGCAGTCTTCAATGTGAAGACGGTAACGGCCAGGTATTATGCAAAAAGCAAATTCTGTTCACAGACTTCCCACTCGCTGAAATCAAAATCTACGTTTCAGACAATGTGATTTTGCTTCCGAGTGAATATTAAAATATGAAAAGAGGCTGCTGCCGGAAGTTGGCAGTCTTCTTTTCCCGTCGGCTATTTTTTGAGATGGATAGGGCAGGCCAGCGTGTAACTTAGGAATCGGCTTCCTGAGCTTACATATTCTATTTAACATAAGATAACTTATAGAAATTCGCATATGCTACTGATTATTGTGTACAATAACTTGGTAACATCATGTATATTAGCGTATTAAGTCGAAATAAAAAAAGTAGAAAATCGCTGCTTTTCAAACGAAAGGTTGTCGAGACATTCCGGGCGGAGATTGCCACCGCAGACCAGATCCAACAGACGCTGCACATTTCGCAGATCGAGCTCCGCCGTCTTAACCGGTGGTACTTCAAGCACCGCTTAAAGCCATATTTATTTCTTGAATCATTTATTCAGACTATGAAAAAGAAAACTGATGCGTCGTATCTGAAAGCCCTGGAACAAAGGCTTTTGGAAACCGAAAAGGAAAACCGTTTCCTTCGGCTTAAAGCCGAAGCATTTGAAACTGCCATACAGATTGCCGAAGAACAATTTAACATTCCGATCCTAAAAAAGTCTGGTACCAAACAACCGAAAGGCTGACCCGTCGCTACCCGCTCACGGGTATGGAACAGTTAACTAAGTTGTTTGGCTTATCAAGACAAGCCTGGTATGCGGCTGCCAGGCGTCGGGAGAAGAAATGCTTCGAGCAAGACCTTATACTGGGCGAAGTCCGCCGGATCAGGCGGCAGATTCCTGGAATTGGGACTGCGAAATTGCACGATTTAATGAAGGATTTTGTGCGTGGCCACCAGATTAAGCTTGGTCGCGACAAGCTCCATAAGCTACTGAAAGACAATAATTTATTGTCCCAACGAAAAGACAGACGCGTCAGGACGACCAACTCTGAGCACTGCTATTACAAGTACCCAAACCGTGCTAAGAACCTGATCCCCAAAGGTTCCAACACACTTTGGGTGGCTGATATGACTTACATCCCATTGGGTTCCAACTTCGTCTATCTATCGGTGATCCTGGATGCCTACTCACGCAAAATTGTCGGCTGGCACCTGGACAAAACCATGCAGGCACAGGGATCAGTACAAGCCTTGGACATGGCCTTGTTGTCTAGAACTAATCCTTCACAACCGCTCGTTCATCATTCTGATCGCGGAGTCCAGTACTGCTCGTGGAAATACGTCAACCGTTTGAGAAACGAGAATGTGGCGATCAGTATGACCGAAAGTGGTGACCCAAACGAAAACGCGATGGCCGAACGCGTGTTCCGGACCCTAAAAGATGATTTTAGGCTGAGAGGTTTTCTTTCTTTTTCAGCAGCAAGCACTTCCATCGAACGCGCCATTCATGCTTACAACAATCTCCGGCCCCACGCCTCAATCGGCTATCTGACGCCCAACCAGGCGCATCGACGGCCAGGCCCGCTCCCACTAAAATGGTACCCGTATAAAAAAGTTCGGTTCGGAAATATCCAATACGGCGCTCATTTTCAGCAAACTGGCTAGCTGTCAACGCTATTCCGTAGCATACGTCGGCAGCGGCCCGACGATTTGGCCGACCAAGAGGCCCGGCGTCCAGGGTCGCACCAAACGGGCGTTTATTGCGACCAGAACCATTTCTGATTTTGTCCTGCATCAACTAAACTTAATGAACTCCTGGATGCTCTTCCAAATCATTATTAGTGATATCCCCATGATCATCACATACAAAAATGCCTCGTGGCGGACACGACCCGACCCAGGAAGAGCAGCCGCCCCACTCGTTAAATCCAGCCTCACCTCTATACTATCGGCTTTCATTGTGCCGCGAAAAAACTTACTCCCACAGGTGAAATCATGTTCTACTCCTTGATATTCAGCATATATGTGATTTGGAAATTTCAATGTACCCGCACCTCTTTCTCGACGTGTAATTTTCATGTACACCAATTTCCCCCTGCTTCCTATTCTATCCTTTCGGGCGGCATTCCGGTACATCCCAAACGTCAAGAAAATTAATAATAAAGATAATCCCAGCGACAGAACTAGCCAAAACAACCTGTACTTTTTATAATCTGCCGCTGGTTCTGCGCTCATAAATCATCACTGCCGATTCAAAAAACAATAGAACTTAAACAAGGGGTAAGCTCGGCTTGTAATAACCCACCACGGTTGAACATACAACCAGTCTACCCCGATACCGTATCGCCTCAGAGCTTCGAGTAGGTGTAAAAACCTTCAAAACTCAAATCTTCATCCAGATCCGGCCAATGGATACCAAAGGGGGATAGCTCAAATTTCTGACGCTCTGCCAGAGAGCCATTGAAGAGTTTAGGAAACCATTTTAGCGGCTGACTCCGCTCTTCTCCAGATGTCGTTTGGATAAAGATGCACTCATCCTGAAACCAAACAGATTTAACCCTAATTTCCTTATCCATGCTCGTCCAATTTTAATCTGATTATCCTTATCTACGCATATTCTTGCTTTGGGCTACCAGGTACGAAACCAATACGACCATGTTGACTGGAATATAGCAAGCTACAATCAGCGTTATGGTCTGATCCGGCAAATTTTCGACCGCATATCCAAAAGCGATAAAGCACAGCCCTAACAAGCCTAAATAACTCCCGCCAAGTCTGGCTGCTTTCTCTTTATCAATGATTTCACCTCCTTTGGGGACATTGCTCAGCCAACCGACTTGTCTGAAACGCCAGATAGCGATACCCAACAAAATCGCCAAAATACCTACCGATGCCAATATCCAGTTCATACCTGTTAATTTAGCGACTAACAAATAAACAAACTCCGACCCATAGAACTCCGATCACCGACACCATAGCGGTCTTCCACCGCCCAGGCCAGTGCCGGATCGAAAAATAAAGCGCTACTTCCACGGCGAAACCTGCTGCACCTGCCAGCAAAAAATACCGGAAGGGCAGCCTATCGGTTGAAATAATTCTCTCCAATGATGAGTAAAACATCGAATACAAAAAGTATCCGATAATCATAAACCGCGACGCGTCCCGTGATAGCTCTTCCTTTTGGGCCTGATCCATGCTCTGTACATTTTATTGCTTGAAATACAGCCAAGTCCACATCACCCCGCCTATCAATGCCAGCGCGCCGGCGATCAGCTTGTTGGTGGCCGGCCTGGGTACCTGCCGGATTGGCACTCCATTCTGAAATGCGCCCTTGACCTGCATCAGGTACGGCCAAACATAGGTCAATGCTAAACAACAGTAAGTAACTGTTAGTAGGGCATACCAGGCTTGCTATTTCCCATATACGTTCCGGTTTGTATTTCTCAAAGAATGTGCCCCAATTTACATATTCCCCATTGATCTATGTTATCTCATTTAATATAAACTGAGTTATATGTTGCTGGTAATGAGTATTGTATGTCATATTTTTTTAGCAACTGAAGTGATTTGTTTAACACTTCATTACCTCTTTTGAGGTTTAAATTTTCTCACACTCGCAAAAGTAACTGTTAGTATGATTCCAATTTATTTAACTGAACCTTTCTGGGCACCAACTTGGAAAAGCTCACTAAAGATGGCCGCTTTTTGTATAATTGCCTGCCGGTCAAAAACATCATTGGTACCTTTGCGAATTTCTATAAGTCCGAACCACCCAGCAAAATGCTCAACAAAGCGCCATCTGTAGATCAGTGCTGGTTCCAGGTTAAAACCTTCAAACCGTGTTGAGGGAACTGGTTCCTGCAAATGGGGAAATGCCTGAATGACTTTGGAAGCGTAGAAGCCTGCCTCTTTTTCTTGGGCTCCATACCGGTGCAGCAGATAAATCGAATACGCCCAGCCGAACTGGCCGATCTGGGCATCGGCTTGATCCAAGTAAGCCCAATTAAATTGCGTGGTATACGTGTCAAATACCTGCCAAAATAGAATATTGCGCTCTTTGGACAACGATTTTTGGCCTGATTGAGTAAGCGATAATGCATTGCCTCGCTTTTTGACATCGGGGCTTATTAGGATGCAGGCTTTCAAAGCCTGTATGAAAGCCACATTATCCTCGGAGATCTTTTTCGTATAACCTTTTTGTATATCGTCTTGTATTAAAAGCTTGCGCTCATACAGTTCACGACAAACCGACACGGGTAAATTTCCTTTGGGGGTCAGCTTAATTGGCCCATTTGAAAGCATCCCGTAAAGAATTTCTATTAGAACAAAGAAAGGGACCTGGTCTATGGTCGTATCAGCAGGTGTTGGATGCCGACGGATAATGGAGCCGTGGCCGAAGGGGGCGTTAAGGAGCAGATGCATCTGCTCGGCGGACAGCCCATCAAATCCGGCAACCGGTTTTCGGTTGCGATTTTGCATAAATGCGCTCAACTTTTGGTTGAGCTCCTCTTGTGACCAACGTCCCCCGGCCGCATCGGGGTGTGCGTCGAGAAACTCCCGCATGATCTCGTCAGCGAACCCCATAACAGTTGTGATTATCTGGCTGTAAATATAGTAGTCCTGCGAATTCATGCCTAGCGGTTAGGCTAAATTTCAACAGCAGGTCGTGAGAACCCTGTATGCCGCAGTCAGCGCGTGGGTGGAAAATATGGTCTCACAGACCGCCTTATTCCGTGACGGATTGACGATTCTAGGAATGCCTGAGCTCCTGGCACGGAGCTCGGGCATTCCTAGAATGCAAGTCAAGAAGGCTGGCATTGCTTGACTAGTATACCTTTTAATTTAGCCATGTCGTCAGCAATCTTCTTGTCGACAACTTTGGCATATTGCTGAGTCGTTTTGATGTTTCGATGCCCAAGCATTTTAGAAACGCTTTCTATCGGAACTCCATTGGTAAGAGTAACAGTAGTGGCAAAAGTATGTCGCGCCAAATGGAATGTGATGACTTTCTTTATCCGGCAAACATCTCCAATCTCTTTCAGATAAGAATTCATTTTCTGGTTTGACAGAACGGGGAGTAACCTGTCTTTTGCAATGCACTCAGCGAAGCCGGCGTATTTGTCGAGCACAATTTGAGCCATCGGCAAAATTGGAATACGCGACGGAGTATCTGTTTTCTGCCTTTTTATTGAAAGCCACTTTTCGCCGTCTACGCCGTCAACAATCTCGGAACGTTTGAGCTTGTAGACATCGGCATACGCCAATCCAGTGTAGCAGCAGAAAATGAAGATGTCTCGGACGTGCTCAAGTCGCTGATTATCGAAATCCCTGTTTGAAATCGTCTGAAGCTCAGCCGGAGTGAGCACCTCCCTATTGACTTCTTTCAACGTTATTTGGTAGTTTGCGAATGGATCTCGCACTAGCCAACCCTTCTTGACACAAATGATGACGATTTTTTTGAAATTCGTCAGGTATTTCATCGCCGTGTTGTGGCCTAGCTGCTTTTCCGTCTTCAACCAGAACGCATATTCTGATATGAAATCGTAGTCAAGCTTTGTGATATCAAATTCAGTCGCTTTATATTTCCACTCAATAAATGCCTTTGTGTGGTCGAACGAGGTTTTGTACCGTCCAAGCGTTCCCAAGGCATAGTCACTGCCTACCATCCGCGCCAATTTCTCGTTGTGATCCCGAAAAACTTCAAGGATATCTTTCGATTTGTCCGACACACCATTAATTCTGTTCCGAAGCTTTTCAGCACTCAGTTCGACGTTCGCTTCCAGCATCTGCTTTTGAATGTCATACACTTTGAGTTGCATGGTGTCGAGATAGCTATTCAAAACTCGTGCATCTTCCCGTGTCCCGTTTTTGCGACCTGTAACCGAATTCCATTTTTCCGGCTCGCATTCTCTCTTTGTGGAAATCTCAAATCGTTCGCCATTGGTTGTTATCCGAAGATATATCGGTAACGGGCCTTTAACATAGCCGCTTCTTTTTTTCAGGTAAAAGAGCGTTGTGAGGTTTCTAGATAACATAATGATAGTTTTAAGTGAATTAAATCTACTATCAATGCCGTCAAAAAATCAAGATGTTTCCTTCGTAAACAGGTTGTAATTCAGTGTGTTATATCGGTTCTGGTGAGCAGATTTTTTGCCTTGGCCATGCTCACCAAATGCTCACCAGAATATTGGGTAAAATTGAATATTCTGGCAGAGGCTTAAAAAAGAAAAAGCCTGTAAATGACTCATTTACAGGCTTTTGTTGCTTTTTGTTGCTCTTATCAGCAGAGAGGATGAGATTCGAACTCACGATGCAGTTACCCACATACTACCTTTCCAGGGTAGCCCCTTCAACCACTCGGGCACCTCTCTATTGGGCTGCAAAGATAAGGAAGAGATTTTTGTTTCCAAATCTCACCGCCAAAATCAAACACTCATTTCTCCGCGCAGCGGTTTGCCGAGCATGTCGACGCATGTGCCGCTGCGGCTTTCACAGGCGAAAACATACATCATTTTGGTGATGGCGGCTTCCGCGGTAATGTCGGAGCCGCTGATGACGCCGATCTGTTGCAGGAATTTGCTGGTCTGGTACTGGCCTTGCGACACGCGGCCGCCGTCGCATTGGGAGACGTTGAAAATCACGATGTCACGTTCGATGGCGTTGCTGATCGCATTCAGGAACCAGGGCTCGGTAGTGGCGTTGCCTGCGCCGTAGGTTTCGAGCACAATGCCCCTCAGTCCCTCAATATTTAATATCGATTCCACGACTTGCCGGCTGATGCCGGGGAACATTTTCAGAAATGCCACATTACTGTCGAAGCTTTTGTGGACTTTTAGTTTCAAACCAGGCTGGTAAGGTTTGATGTACGGAAAGTTGTACTCGATGTTCACACCTGCATTGGCCAGTGCAGGGTAGTTTTCGGAATGGAATGCGTTGAAATCAGAGCTTTCCTGCTTTTTGGAACGGTTACCGCGCAAAAGGTTGGAATTAAAATAAATGCAAACCTCGGTGATGATGGGATGGCCTTCCGTATTCTTGGCAGCGGCGAGCTCCAATGCGGTAATCACATTCTCACGCGCGTCCGAGCGCGCGACGCCTATGGGCAGCTGCGCGCCCGTGAGGATGACGGGCTTGTTGAGGTTTTCAAGCAAATAGCTCAATGCGGAGGCAGTGTAGGCCATCGTATCCGTGCCGTGCAGGATCACAAAGCTGTCGAACTGCTCGTAATGCGCCTCGATAATCGTCGCGAGCTCGGTCCAGATCGACGGACTCATGTTCGAGGAATCGATGGGTTCGGGCAACGACAGGAAAGTAATGTCGAAATCCAGCCGGCTGATTTCGGGGACTTTTTCGATAATCTGCTGGAAATCGAATGGTACCAGCTGCTTGCCCTTGGTTTCGTACACCATGCCCAGCGTGCCTCCAGTGTAGATCACGAGTACCGAGCCGCTGGTCGGTTCGGGGGAAATGGGGTTGATGTGTATTTTGGTATAACTCATTGTGTCACTTTTTTGAGCATGCTTTTCGCATTCGTGGTGGTGGCAGCAATCACGTCGGCTTTGGTCATTTCTTTGAGGTCGGCCACGCGCTGGGCTACGAGATCGATATAAGCGACTTCGTTGCGTTTGCCGCGGTAGGGGACGGGCGCGAGATAGGGGGCATCGGTTTCCAGTACGAGATGCTCGATGCCGACGTGCGGGATCACTTTGTCCAACCCCCCATTCTTAAATGTAGCCACACCGCCGATGCCGAGCTTGAAACCGAGTTCAATGGCCTTCTGCGCCTCTTCTAACTTGCCGGTGAAGCAATGGAAAATTCCGGTTAGTGCGGGGTCGGCGAAATCTTCGATGAGTTTCACAGTTTCCCAGAATGCGCTCCGGCTGTGAATGTCGATCCAGAGGTTATGTTTGCGCGCAAGGCCGCATTGGTATAAAAATGCCTTTTCCTGCTGCTCTTTAAAGGTAACATCCCAGAAAAGGTCCATACCGATCTCCCCGACGGCGATGAACTCGTATTTGCCGAGCCATTCTTCCATGACTTGCAATTCCGTTTCGAAATTCTCCTTCACATAAGTCGGGTGCAGGCCGATCATCGGGAGACATTTGCCGGGGTATTTTTCGGCGAGTTCGAGCATGCCATCGATGGTCTCGTGATCGCAGTTGGGCATCCATATCTGTTCGATACCGGCATTCCAGGCGCGGTCGAGCATTTCGGTACGGTCTTCGGCGTAATCGGTGCTGTATATGTGGGCGTGGGTTTCGATCATTTTTTATGCTGTAAGCCTTAGGCTATAAGCTTTAAGCTTTTTTGTGGTTGGTTCTAACGGAAGAGGTTTGTTGGACTTCGGCAGTCGGCTTTCGGCTTTTCGCCTACGGCTTATTGCTTATAGCTTACAGCTTACAGCCTCACATCTCCATCGCTTCAAACCTGTAACCGCGTTCCGTAAAGGTTTCGAGGTATCTTGGTAATGCATAGAGCATGTTCTTTGACGCCTTAATGCTGTCGTGAAATAGCACGATGGAGCCCGGGCGGGTGTGTTGGATGGATTTTTTTAGGCAAATTTCAGGGGTGATTTCGACGGAAAAATCGCCGCTGAGGACGTCCCACATGATGATCTGCTTATCCTGCAAAACCACTCGCGACTGGCTCTTTTTAATGCGTCCGTATGGCGGGCGGAAGAGTTTTGTTCCAAGGTTCAGTTGCCGGGTACATTGCTGAATGTTGTCCAGATAAACGGTATCGTCTGTTTTCCATCCGTTCATATGGTTGAATGTGTGGTTACCAATGGAATGTCCGCCTGCCCTGACCATTTCGTAGATATCCGGATGTTTCATCACATTGGCGCCAATGCTGAAAAAAGTGGCTTTGGCGTCGAATTTGGCTAATAATGCAAGTACTTGCTCGGTAATATCGGGGATTGGGCCATCATCGAATGTAAGGAAGATGGTCTTTTCCCTGACGGGAATGTGCCAGGTAAAACCGGGGAAAAATGCTTTCAGCCAGAATGGGGAGTGATGCAGGAACATGCCGTAAACGGACGATATGATTCATATATAATCATTCAAAGAAAATAAAAAAAGCTGCCTTATCAGACAGCTTCGCGATTTTATAGAGGATTATATAGGAATCATTCAACAAGAAAGCTGCCGGGAGGGGCAGCTTTCTTGCAATAAAATTATATGGACGCCTGTCTCTTACGCGTGCGCAAACACAGGATTCAGCATCGATACAGACTTAGCTTCCAGGAATGACTCGCCCATCAGGTACTCGTCCACCGAACGTGCGGCTTCACGGCCTTCGGAGATCGCCCATACCACGAGGGATTGTCCGCGACGGCAGTCGCCTGCTGCGAAAATCTTCTCATTGGAAGTGGATTGGTATCCGTTGGTTTTGATATTGCCGCGCTCGTCGAATTCCAGGTCGAGGTCGTTCAGGAGGCCTTCTTGCTGCGGGTGCAGGAAGCCGGCTGCCAGAAACGCCAGGTCGCATGGAATGGAACGCTCGCTGCCTTCCACCTCTTTCATTTGCATACGGCCCGTTTCAGGGTCTTTCTGCCAGTCGAGGTCTACGATTTTCAATGCAGTCAGGTTGCCGTTTTCGTCACCTACGAATTCTTTGGTGTTGATAGACCAATGTCTGTCGCAGCCTTCCTCGTGCGAAGTCGATGTGCGGAGCATCATCGGCCAGTTCGGCCAAGGCGTGCTTGCGTCGCGTTCTTTTGGAGGAATAGGCATCAGCTCGATCTGCGTAATGGATTTCGCGCCATGACGGCCCGAAGTACCTACGCAGTCGGAACCTGTATCACCACCACCGATTACCACCACGTGCTTGTCCGTCGCGAGGATTTCGCCATTGCCGTAGGCAACGCCGCGGTGATCTACCACACGGTCGATACCGGCTACGCGCTTGTTCTGCTGGCTCAGGAATTCCATCGCGAAATGCACGCCTTTGAACTGGCGGCCTGCGATTTTTACATCACGCGGCACGGTCGATCCCATGGTGAGCAACACCGCGTCGAAGTCGTTTTGCAGCTCTTCTGCTTTGATATCCACACCCACATTCACGCCGGTACGGAATTCAACGCCTTCGGCTTCCATCACCGCCATGCGACGGTCGATAATGCCTTTGTCGAGCTTGAAATCGGGGATACCGTAGCGTACCAGACCACCGATTTTGTCTGCTCTTTCGAGCAATACCACCGAGTGGCCGGCCTGGTTGAGCTGATAAGCGGCAGCCATTCCCGCAGGTCCTGAACCTACCACAGCTACTTTTTTGCCGGTGCGGGTTTTCGGAATGCGTGGTTTAACCAAACCTAACTCGAATGCTTTTTCGATGATCGATTTCTCGATGTACTCGATCGCAACCGGCGGCTTGTTAATGCCCAACACGCAGGATGCTTCGCAAGGAGCGGGGCAAATGCGGCCTGTGAATTCAGGGAAGTTGTTGGTAGACGCTAATATTTCGTAGGCCAGTCCCCAGTTTTCATCATACACCGCGTCGTTGAACTCAGGGATGATGTTGCCCAGCGGACAACCATTATGGCAAAAAGGAATTCCGCAGTCCATGCAACGGGCTGCCTGCTGTTTGGAATTAGAGTCGGTCGGTGCGGTTTCAATCTCACGGTAGTCCTTCAAGCGCTCTTCTACGCTTCTTTTTTTCGGCAACTCCCTTTCAAACTCTAAAAATCCGGTTGGTTTTCCCATTCTTATTACTGATTTAAAAAATTCTGATAGTTGATCTTGAAACTGAAAATTACTGGTGTACTACGTCTACGACGATGTCTTTATACACCACGTTCTTGTCGGCAATCTGCTGCGCGAGCGTGATACCGCGTCCTTCCAGCGCTTTGCGGAAGTCGGATGGCATTACTTTCACAAACTGCTTCACAGATTGTTCCCAGTTCTGGATCAATTGGAATGCGATGTTACTGGTCGTGTACTGGAAGTGCTTATCCAGGTATTCGCGGAGAATGCCTTTGTCTTCCTCATTCAATGCTTCCAGCGTCACCATTTCTTTATTCACTTTCTCCTCGAAATTGCCTGCTTTGTCAAGGACGTAAGCCACACCGCCGGACATACCCGCCGCGAAGTTGCGGCCTGTTTCGCCGAGGATGATCGCCAACCCGCCCGTCATGTATTCCAGACCGTGGTCGCCGACACCTTCTACTACTACTTTAGCGCCGGAGTTACGTACGCAGAAGCGCTCGCCCGCGGTTCCGCGGATGTAGGCGTCACCCGAAGTAGCACCGTAGAATGCCACGTTACCGATGATGATGTTCTCTTCTGGTTTGAACTTCGCGTCGCGGTCGGGGTACACGATCAGTTCGGCGCCGCAAAGGCCTTTTCCGAAGTAGTCGTTCGCGTCACCTTCCAGTTCCAGTCGTACACCGGTGGTGTTGAATGCACCGAAGCTCTGGCCCGCCGTACCGCGGAATTTGAAGTGAATATTACCGGTTGGCAAGCCCACACCGCCGTATTTCTTCGAGATTTCGTTTGAGAGCATGGTTCCCACCGACCGGTTAAGGTTGTTGATCGGGAATTCTGCGTAAATCTCTTCTTTGCTTTCGAGAGCCGGCTGTGCCGAACGGATCAGGTCGAGGTCGAGAATGGCGTCGATACCGTGATCCTGTTCTTCCTGCTTGAATTGGGCTACCGAAAGGTCGCCTTCTTTGTACAGGATCGCGTCGAAGTTCAGGTTTTTGTATTTCCAATGTTTGATATCATTGCGCAGTTCGAGGTACTGGGCCTGACCAACCATTTCATTCACGGTTCTGAAACCAAGTTGTGCCATGATCTCGCGTAGTTCTTCCGCCATGTAGGTAAACATGTTCACCACGTGCTCAGGCTTGCCCGAGAACAATGCGCGGAGTTCCTTGCGCTGCGTAGCCACACCCACAGGGCAGGTGTTCAGGTGGCATTTACGCATCATGATACAGCCTGCTGCTACCAATGCAGCGGTTGCCACACCCCATTCTTCGGCGCCAAGCAATGCGGCGATCGCGAGGTCGCGGCCGGTACGGAGCTGTCCGTCGGCCTGAACGGTTACCCGTCCGCGCAATTTGTTGCGTACCAAAGTCTGGTGCGTTTCGGCTAGTCCAAGTTCCCATGGCAGACCGGCGTGGCGGATCGAGCTCAATGGAGAAGCACCGGTACCACCGTCGTAACCCGAGATCAGGATGTGGTCGGCATGTGCTTTCGCTACACCGGATGCCACGGTTCCTACACCGGCTTCGGATACCAGCTTCACGCTGATACGTGCGGCGCGGTTCGCATTTTTAAGGTCGAAAATCAGCTGCGCCAAATCCTCGATCGAGTAAATATCGTGGTGCGGAGGAGGGGAGATCAAGCCTACGCCCGGCGTCGAGTGACGGGTACGGCCTATCCAGTCGTCCACCTTGAAGCCCGGCAGCTGACCGCCTTCGCCCGGTTTCGCACCTTGGGCAGTTTTGATTTGCAGCTCACCCGCATTGCTCAGGTAGTGGCTTGTTACACCAAAACGCCCGGAAGCAACTTGTTTGATCTGCGAATTCATGCTGTCGCCGTTCGGCAACTTATTGTAGCGCAGTTCGTCTTCGCCACCTTCACCGGAGTTGGATTTGCCGCCGATGCGGTTCATCGCAATCGCCAGGGTAGTGTGCGCTTCCCACGAAATCGATCCGAAGGACATCGCACCGGTTGCGAAGCGTTTGAAGATATTTTCAACCGGCTCTACCTCGCTCAAAGGAATGGCATTGCCTTTTTTGAATCTTAAAAGACCACGCAATGTCAGCGCCTTGTGGCTCTGGTCGTCGATCAGTTTAGAGTATTTCTTAAATTGCTCGTAGCTCGCATTGCGGGTTGATTGTTGCAGCAAATGCACCGACTGCGGGTTGAAGATGTGTGCTTCACCGCGTTGTTTCCATTGGTAAACGCCACCTACTTCGAGTCTTGGCTTTTGCTCCGCGCTTTCATGGTAAGCCACTTTGTGGCGTACGAGGATTTCACGTGCAATCTCAGGAATGCCCATACCGCTGATACGCGAGATGGTTCCTGTGAAATATTTGTCGATTACATCCTTGTTCAAGCCCACGCATTCGAAGATCTGCGCACCCTGGTACGATTGCAGGGTAGAGATTCCCATTTTCGAGAATATCTTCAAAAGCTCCTTGTTAACAGCCTTGATATAGTTGTAATGCAGTTTTTCGTCGGTGAATTCGCCTTCGATCATGCCCTTGCGGTTCATGTATGCAAGCGTTTCGAATGCCATGTAAGGGCAGATACCCGCAGCACCATAGCCGATCAATGTCGCTACATGGTGCGTTTCCCAAACATCTCCCGCTTCAACCAACAGACCTACTTTTCCTCTCAATCCTTCGCGGATCAAATGGTGATGGATGGTCGCTGTGGCGAGCAATGAAGGGATCGGCGCGTGGTCGGAGTCGATGGCGCGGTCGGAGAGGATCAGGATTTCAAATCCGTCTTCAATGGCGTCTACCGCGTAACGGCAGATTCTATCCAATGCTCTTTCCAGTGCTTTTCCGCCTTCATCGGCGCGGAAGTAGGTATTGATGGTTTTGGCCTGGAAGCCGTCTTTATCCACAAAACGCAGCTTGTCGAACTCCTGCACCGAAAGGATCGGGTGCGGCAATGCGATCTGGCGGCAATGTTTCGGCGATTCTGTGAGAATGTTCTCTGTGCTGCCTACGAAAGAGATCAAAGACATGATCGCACGCTCGCGGATCGAGTCGATCGGCGGGTTGGTCACCTGTGCGAACAGCTGTTTGAAATAGGTAGACAAATGCTGCGACTGATCCGAAAGAACAGCCAATGGAGAGTCGGTACCCATGGAGCCGATCGCTTCCATGCCCGTCTGCGCCATGGGTCCGAGGATCATGCGCAGATCTTCCGAAGTATAACCGAATGCTACCTGACGTTTCAGCAATGCATTCTCGTCGTAAGCGCGGTAGGTACGGATCGGGTGATCCAGTGCGTCCACGTGCAGCTTGTTTTCATCCAGCCATTGCTGGTAAGGCTGCGCGGTGCAGATTTGTTTTTTGATTTCTTCGTCGGGAACAATGCGGCCCTGCTCCATATCCACCACGAACATACGTCCGGGTTGCAGGCGGCCTTTGGTCACAACTCTCGCCTGATCCACTTCCAGTACACCCGCTTCCGAGCCCATGATGATGGTATCGTCGTCGAGTACCCAGTAGCGTGAAGGGCGCAGACCGTTACGGTCAAGCGTTGCACCTACCATTTTGCCGTCGGTAAATGAGATCGATGCGGGACCGTCCCATGGCTCCATAATGGCGGCGTGGTATTCGTAGAATGCCTTGCGCTCGGGATCCATTTGTTCGTTGCCGTCCCATGCTTCGGGGATCAGCATCATCATCACGTGTGGTAATGAGCGGCCCGAAAGGTGCAGCAATTCGATCGCATTGTCGAGGTTGGCGGAGTCGGACTGGTTCCTGTCGCAAATCGGCAGAAGCATATCCATTTCCTCTTTCGAGAAGAATTTAGACTCGAATGATTTTTCCCCTGCGCGGATCCAGTTCACGTTGCCTTTCACGGTGTTGATCTCGCCATTGTGCGCGATGTAGCGGAATGGCTGGGCCAGCTCCCACGAAGGGAAGGTGTTGGTCGAGAAACGCGAGTGTACGACTGCCAATGCAGACACGACCGACTCGTTTTCCAGGTCCGGGAAGTAATATTTCAATTGGGCAGTCGTAAGCTGTCCCTTATATGAGATGGTACGGCATGAAAGCGACGAGAAATAGAAGTTTTTCGCGCCTTTCACCGTGTCTTTAATCAATCTTGCAGCAACCTGGCGTAGGATGAACAGCTTGCGTTCAAATGCCATATCGTCCGTAATGTCGTCCGGACGTTTGATGAAAACCTGCTCTACCGCCGGTTCAACGGAAAGTGAGCCTTCACCCAAAGTATTGTTTAATGTAGGGACCTTGCGGTAGCCGAGCAGTTGCAGGCCAAGCTTCTTGATCTTTCGGTTCAGGATATCCCTGCTTTCTTCGCGGGCAAGCTCATCGCCCGGGAAAAAGATCATCCCTACACCATACTCACCCGCTGCCGGCAGGTGGAAGCCCAATTTGGTAGATTCTTCTACAAAGAACTCGTGAGGGATCTGAATTAAAATACCAGCACCGTCACCGGTGTTAGGGTCAAAACCAGTTGCACCCCTATGCTCCATCCTTTCGAGCATATGAATGGCATCAGCCACGATCTGGTGCGACTTACGACCCTTGATGTTAGCCCGGAAACCGATTCCACATGCATCATGCTCAAATTCCGGGCGGTACAGTCCCTGATTTTCTACCATTTGTTCAGACATTTGCGACATTTATCGAATTGTAGGTAATTAACAAATTCGTAATTAGAATCTGTTTAAATAAGCACTTTAAAAGGAAAGCGAAAACGCCAGTGTGTGATGTTTTGGGTAAAGCCACGCAATATACCCATAAAAAATATTTGGCTTATTATGGGAATGGCAAAATTTTCTATCCCTATTATGCATTTGGCCGAATTATTACAATTATTATCAGAATATTGATAAAGATGTAAAGAATGGCTCGATTACTTACCATTTTGGAAAGCTGCAAACGCCATTTTCGCTCCTTGGAGGATTACAAAAAGCGTCTAAGGAAAATATAAAAAGTGTTGGAATGACATCACAAAAACGTCCTGCCGGGCTTCGGCAGGACGTGGTCGTAAAAGGCTGAAAATTATACTATTCAAATATTAAGGCTCTTTCGATTCGCTCACACCTTCGTAATCTTCGTCGTCGTAATCGTCGTCGCCCGCACCGAATTCGTTTTCAAGGCTATGCATGAAAATCGCATCAATGGCTTCTTCTTTGGTCGGTAGAACCGTGAGATCGGGAATGCGCAGATCTTCCAGCGTATCCATAAAATCGTCGTCGCGCGTCACGATCGCCAGCATGCCCAGGTCGTTCTGGCAAAGCCAGTTGACCTTTTTTAAGGTAGCAATGCCGGTCGCATCCAGCGACTTGACCGTCTGCATATTGACGATCAGGCTGTGATATCCTTCGCGGAAGAGGCCGCGCGCCGTTTCTTCAAACGCTGCGGGCACATCGCCGGCGAACGCGGGTGCATCCGTTTCGATATAGGCGTATTGTTCTTTTTTTTCCAGTTTAAAATCCATTTCGGTTGTCGTTTTGTCAAACAAATATTGGGCTGGGTGAGTAGCGGGGCTCAGGCAATGGCGCGCAAAATGGCCTTCTCGATTCTTTCCAGCGGGTGGTCCAGGTTATTCTTCTGGAACTTCATGCCCGTTACTTGCTCGAACAGCTCGATGTAGCGTTCCGAGATCGAGTTTACTTTTTCGTCGGTCATTTCAGGTACCGTCTGGCCATCTTTGCCCTGGAAGCCGTTCTCAATGAGCCATTCCCTTACAAATTCCTTGCTAAGCTGCTTTTGGGCAATGCCGGCGCGCTGATTTTCCTCATAAGTGTCTTTATAGAAGTATCTTGAGGAATCAGGCGTGTGGATTTCGTCGATCAAATAAATCGTGCCATCCAATTGACCGAACTCATATTTGGTGTCTACCAGAATCAACCCCTGGTCTGCCGCCATTTCAGTTCCCTTCGCGAACAGCGCGAGCGTGTAGCGTTCCAGGTGCTCATATTCATCCTCGCTCACGAGCCCCTGCGCGAGGATTTGTTCTCTGGAAATATCCTCGTCATGACCTTCATGTGCCTTGGTCGTAGGCGTAATAATAGGCTGGGGGAGCTTGTCGTTTTCTTTCAAACCCTCGGGTAATGCCACGCCGCATACTTCGCGTTTGCCGGATTTGTACTCGCGCCAGGCGTGGCCGGCCAGGTAACCGCGTACCACCATCTCCACCGGGTAAGCCTGGCATTTGATACCGATGCTCACATTCGGATCGGGCACTTCTTCGAGCCAGTTGGGCACGATATCCGAAGTAGCGCTCAGGAAGTGGGCGGCGATCTGGTTCAAAACCTGGCCTTTGTAAGGGATAGCACGCGGCAGGATCACGTCGAATGCCGAAATGCGGTCGGTGGCGATCATCACCAGACGTTTTTCAAATGAATAAACGTCGCGGACTTTCCCTTTGTAAAAGCCTGTCTGGCCGGGGAACTGGAAGTTGGTTGCTGGTATGCTGTTCATTAGATTATGGATAAAATCACCATTCGATTTCGCTCTTTTGCGCCGGCTTCTGGTTGTATTGCTTCCGGCGGAGCTGGTAAATATATTGCGATTCGTTCGATTTCATGGCATCGAGGATGGCGTGGGCCTGCTCTTCCGACATGTTCATTGCTTTCAGGCTTTTAAGCAGCTCCTCCTTTTTGAAATCCTGCGTTACCTCCCTCGACTCCTGAGGCGGTTCGGGTGGCTTGGCCGCCTGGCTCTGGGCCGTTTGCTGCTGGTTCGATCGCCGTTTCCGGGTGGTCAGGTCCGATGGCTGGTCCACGCCCGAAAAACTCTTTTTCAGTATAATATAGTTGGCCCTCGCGAGCGCATTGCCCGGTTCAAGCCGCAACGATGTCCGCAGGTGGGTCAGCGCGCTGGCGGTATCTTTTTTGTTGACGAGGATCAGCGCGATCTGCGCATTGGCTACGGATGCGATGCTGTTGTTATCAATATCGCCAAGTAGCTGGTAATGTTTCAAAGCCTGCTTGTAGTCGCCCGCTTTATATAGGGAGTGGGCGAGGTTCAACCTTGCGGCGGGGTCCGAAAAGATTGAGCCATAAGTTATTTGACTGTACAGCTCCGCCGATTTCGTAAACTCCTTTTTCCGGAAGGCCTGCTCGGCATCCAGCTTTCTCCGGTTCGCCTTGGTAATCGAATCGAACGTGCGGTTATCCCAGAGCCAAAGCAGGACATAAAGGATCAGGGACGTCATATCGGTTCACATTTGCGTGCAAAAATAGGGAATTGCTGCTTACAGTCGAAAGGTTCCGATGGTAATTAGTACATCCAGCAGGATCAGTACCAGCGCTGCGCCGAGGAAATAGTAGTATTTGTTGGAAACCACTGTAATTGTCCGCGAATCCACCAATGCGCCCTCGGCCTGATTGATATCGCTGATCAGCTTCTGAATATCGTTCTTCGAATTGTTGAGCTCATAATACATTCCCCGCGATGAGGCGGCAATGCCGCGCAGGAAATTTTCGTCGAGCTTGCTGATTACGAGCTTGCCGTTTTTGTCCATCAACGGCTTTCCGTTCTGCTGAATGCTTATGCCCACTTTGGTACCCACCGCCACCGAATACACCCCGATCCCGAACCTGCGGAGGTTGTTGAACAATGCATTGCTGCAACTGGTGCTGTTCTCGCCGTCGGTAAAAAGTACCATCATTTTCGCACGGCTCGTGGGGTCGGCGGCATTCATGAGTTTGTTGTAAGCCATTTCAATGGCGCCGCACACATTGGTGCCATTGGTAGGAAGGAGGTCCGTTTGCAGCGACTGTATGAACAGTTCGAGTGCGGCCGCGTCGTACGTGAGCGGTACGTGTATGTACGCGTCGTTGGAGAAGATGATGATTCCGATGCGGTTCGCGCGCTCGTTTTCGATAAACCGGTTCAGTTCGAACTTCACCTTTTCCAGCCGCGAGGGCGTCACGTCCGCGGCGTCCATCGACTTCGAAAGGTCCACCACCATGAATATATCTTTACCCTTCGCCTGAATGTCGCGCTCCGCCTCGCCGAACGACGGGCCCAGGAGGCTAATTATCAAAAGAGAGAAGGTAATGCTGCGTAAAAAGAGTTTGATGATAAGGGTTCTTGCGGTCGTTTGAAGCTGCCGCGCGATCCGCACGGTACGTATGATGTAGGCTGTATAAGCGAAAATGAAAAAAAATATAAAAAAATATTCAGTGCTTTCAAAGGGGTAATTCCAGTTCATAATGAACGCGTTGTGTAATTTAGTCTTGGGCAAAAATAGGCATTTCAGGCTTCTGGTGAAGTTTTTTTTATTCAAATGTTTGCTTTTCTGAAAAAAGACCAGCTATATTTGCACTCCCGAACGACGGAAGAACGGAGGGATGGGTGAGTGGCTGAAACCAGTAGTTTGCTAAACTGCCGTACTCGCAAGGGTACCGCGGGTTCGAATCCCGCTTCCTCCACAGCGGTTTCCGAACGTTCGAAAGAGTGCTCTTTCTTAAAGTAGAAAGGGAAAATTATCGGGGAGTGGCGCAGTCCGGTAGCGCATCTGGTTTGGGACCAGAGGGTCGCAGGTTCGAATCCTGTCTCCCCGACAACAAGCAAAAAGGCAGTAAGCCGTATGCAGTAAACCTGCACTGCTGACTGCCTTTTTTTATGACCGGTCCCGTAGCTCAGCTGGATAGAGCAACTGCCTTCTAAGCAGTAGGTCTTGTGTTCGAATCACAACGGGATCACTTGAAAATCAAGCACTTACGAGATATTCGTGAGTGCTTTTTTCTTGTATCACGGTGAATATCAGGGTGTAAGCGAAAGATTCACCGTGAAAACAACAAAGCCCGGAGGGGTTCCGGGCTCTGGAAGTGTGTCATTTCAGGGCAAGTTGAAGGCGCAGGAGTGGAGTATTACATATTACTAGTTGTAGGCATCAATTACCATGTCGTTATCACGATCGTAAAAGCACGAGGGTGACAGATCGTGCCAACACCATTGCCATTGCGATCCGTTTCCATAGTTCGATTCGTTTGCAGCGTCAGGGAGCCCTCGCAGGTATTTGAGCATGTCAAGATGCATGCCTATCCAAACTTCTTTTCTCGCAAGGCGCTGGCAGGCCTCGCGCGACCACTCTGGATGTTTCTTGTAAATTTTCCCTGCTTTGCTAGCGTAAAATTTGCGGTTCAACTCGGCTTCTGCCTTCATGGCCGCTTCGGTTTCTTCTGCAATTCGCGTCGAGTCGGCTTTCCTTTTAGCGGCTCTGGCGCTGTCTGAAATTTCTTCATCAGCATATCTGCCCTTGTAGGCATCTAGGGCGGGTTGCTTAGTGAAAATTCGGTAAATCAACGACCACCCGGCAATTACGAAAATCCAGAATAGTGGATTTCTGGGGTTTATGTACTGGGCTATCTTATTGATCATACGAGTATTTGGGGATCTGGAATTGCGCGAGGGAATTATGATGTCAGGGATGCTATTTACACCGTGCTGCACTTCCGATGATACCGGCAGTGGAAGGCCAAGGTGTAAAGCGTTACGAAGTTCATCATAAAAAACACCCTTCGCCAGTCAATGTGCTCTACTTTAATGGGCATTAGATTCATACCCCGCTTCACCTAGTTTAACAGTGAAGAACAAAAGACTTAATCACTTATTGTTTTTTCCTTGAAGGGAACCCGATATCCGAAATTAGATTTTTCTGAATTTCTTTACGTTGGGCAATAATTTGGCGCTGTTCTTCGACGATCCCTGCAAGCGAAAAATTGAATTCATCAATATCTTTTCTCTGATTGCGCACATTCGCCTTTACGGATTTTTCAAAAGAGCCGAAATGCTGTCTCATTCGCTTGCCGTCGTTATCGTTCACATTTAGAGTAAACACGAGTTCTTGATTATCTTTCGATAAAGCCGCACCGAAAGTGGGATTAACTAATTCCATTGGCCTTACTGACAAAAGTTTCAAATCCCCTCGAATTGGTATATAAAATAGAACCGCATTTGCGTCCGCATCGTCCGCAACTGGCTGACCATGCATATCTATTTTTTCTGTCGATACATTGTCAAAATCTAGCACAAGAGGCGAAATTGTGAATTTTTTCTTGGTGGCGGCGATCCTGTCTTCGAGGTCGTCAATATTTTTTGACTCCAATATTTGCTTTATTTCATCTTTAAAACCCCTGGCTTTGTCGGCCAGATATGAGCTGATTAATGGCTGCGAGAAAAGTCCTATTCGATCCATATTGACTTGCTGTATTTTATGTGTAGTTAGTTTTATACTAAACTTTGTTTTTAATGCACAGTTTATACGTCCGGATTCCAAATCCTTATCACTATTCGTATCAAATCTCAATCTTCCAGCCCGAGCCGGCATTTATCAGAGATTTTTCATTTCGAGATACCGGACTTTCTGCCGCTCCCGTTCGAGTTCTCTGCGCAGCTCTTCGTTTTCTGCTCTCAGTGCCTCAATCGGGTCTTCGTCAATCAGCATCTCACCATTGCCCCGGATTACCCATTCGGCCGAGATATTCGGGTACTTCATAAGCAAAACATACATGATATGGAAGTCCTCCGGACTGATGCGGCCGACCAGCGCGAGAATGCTGTCAGGTATACCCGAAAGTCCTTTTTCCGATATATGTGGTCCCAGCGCCTGTAATGCTTGAACTAGCCTGTTTCTCATTTTGATCAGTCTTTTAGGCCGAAGTCGGCCTTTACATTGGCGTAATCCTTGTACCGTTCCAAATTGAGCTTACCGCCTGGAACTCCCCTGATCACGACTGCCCGAAATACGAAAGTGGTACCTGTTGGAAGGATGGTATTACTGTCCACATATAGAGTGTGCGGGCCATATTCGTAGGTCATATCAACTTTTAAAAAAGCCTTGTTGACATCAAAAGCATATCCTGCGTATGGAACCGCGGTATAGAAGAATTCAGATTTTTTCAGGAAGACCAGAACGAATTCATCCGGCTCGATCGGCGTCTCAAACTGGTATCCGCCTAATGTTTTTGTTACGTCGAGATTAAAATCATAGGTATAGGCCTGTGAACCGTTGGTTCCATTCTTGCCAGGCGAACCCGCGTCGCCTTTCGGTCCTTGTGCTCCCTGCGCCCCGGTATCGCCTTTCGGCCCCGGCTCGCCGTCTTTTCCTGAACAACCTGATAATAATAGAATAGCAATGAGAGGGTAGAATAAATGCTTCATCTTAATTGAGGGTTAAATGTTGATACCAATCGGCTGATGGGTAACTATTCCGGTCAAAGGGTGAATACAATGTATTCTCCCGGAAGAATTGATTGAACGGTAAAACGAAAAAAGCCCGACTAGTGCCGGGCCCGTCATTCAGATTCTACCAGTTTAAAGTCTTTCAACTCCAAAAAGAAAACGACGTTGCTCTCACATTCTGCAACCGTCGCCCAATAATGCACATCGTGCTTACCGATGCGTCTAAACCAGCTCAAATTGCTCGAATACCTTTATTAAGTCTTTTTTGGTGTAGGGTTTCGTCAGGAACTCATTCATGCCGGCTTCCAGGCACTTTTCCCGCGCGCCCTTTTCATTCCCGGCCGTGAGGGCGATTATGGGCAGCGCTTTGGCATACTCGATGTCTCGGATGGCTTTGGTGGCATCCAGGCCGTTCATGACGGGCATCTGAACGTCCATGAACACAATGTCGGGTAGCTCTTGCCGGCAGATGTTAACGGCCGCAAGGCCATTTCCGACTTCCACTAAATTTGCGTCAGGAAATAGTTTCCGTAAAATAGTCTTTAACAGCAGCATATTTACCAGGTTGTCTTCCACCATCAATATGGAAAGAGCAGCATTACGCGGGCGGATCAATTTCGTCGCCCACTGCTTTTCGTGTCTTTCCTCATGTATTTTACCATACAGGTTAGATAATGCAATGATCAGATCCTGGTACCTGACAGGCTTTTGAATGAGCGATCTGGCAACCGTTTCGCTCTGCACAGCGGGTAATAGATGCGCGAGCGAAGTATGCATGAGCACCACTTCGGGATGAGAAAGTAGGGCCGCCTCCTTCAATCTAGCGGTAAGCGGAACGCCGTTCGCTTCCGATAAGTCATGATCAATGAGCATGGCGTCGTAAACTTTCCCGGTTTCCAACAGGTCCATCGCTTCGGCTGCACTTTGCACCAGGTCACAGGTAATGTCGTGGAAATGCAGGATTTCTTGAATATAACTACTGGCCGAATGGTTGTCATCGACGATCATAATCCTTTTAATAAAGCCAAGGTCGATAGGTGCCTCGACCTCGGTAGCCTGGAAATCCAGTTCCAACTCGAAAGTAAATATGCTGCCCGTGTCGGGTGAGCTCGCGATTTCAAGTTTGCTGTTCATCATGCGCAGCAGATTGCCGGCAATGGCGAGACCGAGGCCGGTGCCCTCATAGCGCTTTGTCGCCGGGGCTTCCGCCTGCATGAACGGCTGCAAAATCTCCTCCATTTTTGCAGGATTAATGCCGATCCCCGTATCTCTGACACTGAACCTGAATTTCCCTTTACCAGCCTTTTCAAACGGAAATAGATGTTTTATACCGAGCTCTATTTCGCCTTGATGGGTGAATTTGGCCGCGTTTTCCAGCAGGATCACGAGTACTTGCTTCACCCGCTCTGCATCTGCGAAAATCCAGAGCGGGTGCTGATCATGAAAGCGGACCAGCATTTCCAATCCTTTGCCATGAATTGCAAGGGAAGTCAGGTCGACCGTTTGCCGGACAAGTTCGCAAAGCGGAATTTTGCGGAGTTCCAGGATGATGGAATCGGCCTCTGTTTCCGAAAAGTCCAGCAGATCGTTGATGATGGTCAGCAGTTTGGAGGCGGAATTGTTGACAATTTTGAGGTATTCTGCCCGAAGGCCATGAGCCTGCGTGTCCATTGCCAGCCTGGTAAAACCCAGGATACCATTCAGCGGAGTCCTCAACTCGTGGCTTATGTTGGAGAGAAATTCGTCCTTAATTCTCTTGGCCTTTTCCTCCTCGGCCAATGCTCTTTCCAGTTTTTTGCGGGTCATAACACCTTCCGAGACATTCTGGACGCTAATGACCGTTCCGCCAACGGTTCCGTCTGTCCTGCGCCACGGCCGGATCTGCCAGTTGACAAACTGGTAAGTCTCAAAAGCCGGGATCCAGATTTCTTCCTCCTGTCCCTCCACACCCACTCCTTGCTGGGCTGCCCGGTGTCTTTCTTCCCAAAGCTCCCCCTCATCACAGATTTCCCGGAGGTGCATCCCCACCCATTTCTGGTCTTCCAACTTTCCCGCCCTGATCCACCGGTCGCTGGCCGACATCATTCTCAGGTTTTCATCGAACATTGCTACGGGAAAGGGTATGTTCTGTACGAGGTCAACAAAGTCGATGGCTTGCCTGCCCATCAATGGGCTGTGTGTATCGTGGGAGAAAGGAGGGACCGATCCTTCGGCATTTTCGTCGAGCATTGTGTTGGGCGGTTGAGTTCTAAGTATGGGTGCGTCGTGAGGCCCGATCCGGCTGAAAGTTAAGGACTTACTTATTATATTAGTCCGCTCTTGGCCTTGCTGAACCCGTCATAGCGAAAGTACCCATTTATTCCCGACCGGCAATCCCTTCACAGGAAAGTAATTATGCCGCGGTTAAACTCACTTCGGCAGTACCGTCAACTGGATGACGCCGGCCTGGGACCCGTCTTCATTGCTGCGTTGCCAGCCCAGCGATAAGGGGAGTTGTTTGGTAATGTAAATGCTCACGCCGAGGCTGAGGCGGCCCTTGGGATGGTTACCGGATATCCAGTCGGCCAGAAAGTGCAGTTTTTCATACCATATCCCAGCATCCAGGCCGCCCTGAAACCCCGCTACGGGTCCCTTGCCCAGAAAATGATGGTTTCCCGCGTAGGCGCCGGCCGCAAATTTGTACTGATCGGCCGCACCGGCCTCGAAGAGCAAATTGGAATAGGTATAGTAGCTAAACCCCGGGTGGTTGTGTCCCGAAAGATTTGTCCCGGCTATGGCGCCCAGGCCTATCGAGAGGTGGTTGGTCAGATCGAATACTTTTTGTGCATTGGCCATGAGCAGGGGCGCATAAGGAATGGAGTCGGCTAGGTCGTTGAATTCAAAGCGATGGCTCGACAGCCCGTAATCCAGGTTCAGAAGATTCAGGCCTATTTCCCAGTTCTTGCCCAAACCATAGGTAGCGGTCGTCGAAGACTCTACCTGGTCACCGATTTCAAATTGCTGCTGAAAGCTGATCCGCCCGCGATCGGTGATTTCCGAGGACGGCACGTTGAACACCGTCAGCTGTGCCGCTGCAAATCCGTAAAACGAAAGGTGCAAAACAAAAGCCAGGATAATCCTATAAAGTATTCTCATACAATCCGTAAGATGATTTTGATTCAGAAAGCAATGCTTCTAAAAGCCGTGCCAGTCGGATGAGCATGCCGGATGCGGCGCTTGTGGAAGGTTCAGTGGCGCACGCAACCAGCGCCCGTTCACTTTCCAGCCCCACGCAATTGGCATTATATCAATTTGATACCGGACCCTATCATTTTGATAGGGTTTAAAACATGCCGGGTTTATTGATTGATAGCTATGTTCTTAAAAATCAATAGGTTGATCGCTTGTACCTCCGCCGGGCACAGGCTTGGTAAAAGCATACAGCAATCCATTTAATGGAAATCTGAAATGCTTTTAATACTCACTCAATCCATTCTGATCATGTTAGCAATCCTCTTGATTTCTGCGGGGCTTCTATGCTTTGCGGTTTTTTACTATTCGGTCAACTACTTTGAGAAAATCTGATTATGGCGGCGCTATTCATAGTTGCGATTCTCGTGTTTGTGTACATGTGCTATGTACTGGTCAAACCTGAAAAATTTTAACCTGACCGGCGGTGGCATATACGGCCGCAGCCGGACTAAATCTGAAATAAATGAATACTGAATTAATAGGCGTCATTGCCATGTTTGCTATCACGATCGTGTTGGCAATCCCATTCGGATCCTACATCGCCAAAGTTTATGCAGGGGAAAAGACGCTGCCCGACCCGGTTTTGAATCGGCTCGACAAGCTGCTCTACAAGGTAAGCGGCATCGACGAAAAACGCGAAATGAACTGGAAGCAGCATATGTATGCATTGCTGACGGTTAATGTAGTATGGTACCTGCTGGCCATCTTTGTTTTGATGAACCAAAGCTGGTTGCCGCTCAACCCCGACGCGAACCCCGACCAGACGGCGGATCTTGCATTCAATACCGGCATTTCATTCATGGTCAACTGCAACCTGCAGCATTACTCCGGCGAAAGCGGCGTGAGTTATCTTTCGCAGTTGTTTTTGATGTTCCTTCAATTCGTGAGCGCCGGTACGGGAATGGCAGCGGCGGCGATCATTTTTATTGCATTGAAGAACCGTACTACCGAAAAACTAGACAACTTCTGGGCGCTGCTGGTGAAATCGTGCACCAGGATATTGTTACCATTGTCAATTGTCGTAGGCTCGGTTCTGGCATTCAATGGTACGCCGATGACCTTCAATGGAAAGGATACGATGATCAGTATGCAGGGTGATACCGTACAGGTTTCGACCGGGCCTGTTGCAAGTTTTGTGGCCATCAAGCACCTCGGTACCAATGGCGGAGGCTTTTATGGGACCAACTCGGCCCATCCGCTCGAAAACCCGAACTATTTTACCAACATGCTGGAAATGTTCTCTCAGCTGATTATTCCGCTGGCGATGATCTTCTCGTTCGGGTATTTCCTGAAACGAAAGAAATTCGGCTGGATGGTGTTCGGCGTCATGACGGCAGGTTTTCTGCTGCTGGTGATTCCGACGATGGTATGGGAAATCAATGGCAACCCGGCGCTCGGTAAAATGGGCGTTGACATTTCTTCCGGGGCTATGGAAGGCAAGGAAGTGCGCTTCGGTAGTGCGGCCTCCGCGTTCTGGAGTATAGCCACCACCGTCATTTCCACAGGGTCGGTGAACTCGATGCACGACAGCGGAATGCCGCTCTCCGGCATGACGCAGCTGCTCGCTATGATGACCAATGCGTTCTACGGCGGCTGCGGCGTGGGTATTCTCAACTTCTTCATATTCATTATCCTGGCGGTGTTTATCAGCGGGCTGATGGTCGGACGCACGCCGGAGCTGTTTGGTAAGAAAATCGAGGCGCGTGAAATGAAGATTGCCATGATCGTAGCGCTGTTGCACCCGCTGCTGATCCTGGCAGGCACCGCTCTCGCAGCTGCATTTCCGGAAATTACCTCGGGAAGCCTGAACAATCCCGGCTTCCACGGTTTCAGCGAAATGTTGTACGAATACACTTCCTCGGCCGCCAATAACGGCAGTGGTTTCGAAGGGTTGGGCGACAATAACCCGTGGTGGAACATTACCACCGGCATTGTGCTGATCCTATCGCGTTACCTGCCCATTATCGGCCCGGTAGCGATTGCGGGCCTGTTGGCAAAGAAGAAATTCGTTCCGGAAAGTGCTGGAACGCTGCCTACCGACTCTGCCACCTTCGGGGTGATGGTCCTTGCCGTGATTGTCATCATTGCAGCCCTTTCTTTCTTCCCGGTGCTCACACTCGGCCCCATCGCCGAATATTTCTCCATGCTGTAATATCCCATTGAAATGAAAAATCAAACTGCATCCTTATTTCAAAAGGAGCTTGTGAACGAAGCGATCAAACAATCGTTCGTGAAACTCAACCCCCGCCTGCTGTTCCGCAACCCGGTCATGTTTACGGTCGAGATCGGAACGGTTGTTATGCTCTTTGTCAGCCTCTGGATACTGGCTGGCGAAAAGTCCCAGGGTTCTTTTGGCTACAACTTCACCGTTTTCCTGATCCTTTTCGCCACGTTGCTTTTCGCCAATTTCGCCGAAGCTATTGCCGAGGCAAGAGGTAAGGCGCAGGCGGATAGCCTTCGCAAAACGCGCGAGGAAACCCGCGCCAGGCTGGTGACTACGCACGTGCAGGGATTCGACGTGCCCACGCGGGAAGTCATGTCCGCACAAATGAAAAAGGGCGATGTGTTCATCTGTGAGGCAGGCGACAACATCCCGATGGACGGTGAGATCATCGAGGGCCTCGCTACGATCGACGAAAGTGCGATCACGGGTGAGTCCGCTCCCGTGATCCGTGAAGCAGGCGGTGATAAAAGCAGCGTCACGGGCGGGACCAAAGTGCTTTCCGACCGCATTAAAGTGCGCGTGACCACCGCTCCGGGCGAGAGTTTTCTAGACAAAATGATCGCGCTCGTGGAAGGTGCCACGCGCCAGAAAACGCCTAACGAGATCGCATTGACCATCCTGCTGGCCGGCTTCACACTCGTGTTCATCATCGTGTGTACCACCCTGCAGCCATTTGCCGCCTACGCCAACACGCCGATCACGATCGCGGCATTCATTTCGCTCTTCGTGTGCCTGATCCCCACCACGATCGGTGGTTTGCTGTCGGCAATCGGGATTGCGGGAATGGACCGCGCGCTGCGGGCGAATGTGATCACCAAGTCGGGTAAGGCGGTGGAAACGGCAGGGGACGTGGATGTGCTGCTGCTGGATAAAACCGGTACGATCACGATCGGTAACCGTAAAGCGACCCATTTTTACCCGGCCAAAGGCATCACCGATGCGCATTTTATCAAATCCGCTGCGCTGAGTTCCATGGCCGACGAGACGCCTGAGGGTAAATCCATCCTCGAACTGGCCCATGCCACGCCTTCGAGCTATCAGCTCAGCAACCCGAGGTTTATCGAGTTTACCGCAGAAACGCGCAGCTCGGGCGTCGACTTCGGCGAAACCCGTATCCGTAAAGGCGCATTTGATTCGATCCGCAAATTGACCGAAGGAGCTGGTAACAGGTTCCCTGAGGAAATTGAATCGAAGGTGAAGGAAATATCCGGCAATGGCGGAACGCCGCTGGTGGTTTCCGAAAACGAGCGGGTGATAGGGGTGATCGAGTTGCAGGATATTATCAAAACGGGGATCAGCGAACGTTTCGGGCGCCTGCGCAAGATGGGCGTCAAAACGGTGATGGTTACCGGCGACAACCCGCTTACTGCCCGGTTCATCGCCGAGAAAGCCGGGGTAGATGATTTTATCGCCGAAGCCAAACCTGAGGATAAAATGAATTATATCAAAAAAGAGCAGGAGGGAGGGCGGCTCGTAGCGATGATGGGCGACGGTACCAATGATGCACCGGCATTGGCGCAGGCCGATGTGGGTGTGGCGATGAACAGCGGTACACAGGCCGCCAAGGAAGCCGGTAACATGGTGGACCTGGACAACGACCCTACCAAACTGATCGAAATCGTTGAAATCGGGAAGCAGCTGCTGATGACCCGTGGTACACTGACTACCTTTTCGATCGCCAATGACGTGGCCAAGTATTTCGCGATTATCCCCGCACTCTTCATCGCCAGCATTCCGGCATTGCAGGGATTGAATATCATGCGCCTGAGCAGTCCTGAGAGCGCGATCCTGTCGGCGATCATCTTCAATGCGGTGATCATCCCGATCCTGATCCCGCTGGCGCTCAAAGGGGTGAAATACACACCCATCGGTGCAAGTGCATTGTTGCGCAGGAACCTGCTGATCTACGGACTGGGCGGGGTTTTGATCCCTTTCATCGGTATCAAGCTCATCGACATGGTGGTCAGCAACTGGATTTAACAGCCGGCCGGAACAGCGGTCGCATTTCACAACATCAGACATTAAAACAATGAAAACGAACCTATTGCCTGCTATCAGGCTCACCGCAGCCACGCTGGTGCTCTTTTGCGTGGTATACCCGGCAATCGTCTGGGCCATCGCCCAGCTTGCACCTAACCAGGGAAAAGGAGAAGTAATAGCCTCGAATGGCAAGCGATACTATGCCAACGTGGGGCAGCAGTTTACCGAAGACAAATACTTCAATTCGCGTCCTTCGGCGGTGGATTACAATGCGGCGGGTAGTGCAGGCAGCAATAAAGGCGCGTCCAATCCCGAGTACCTGCAAACGGTGAAGGCGCGACTGGATACTTTTTTGGTGCATAATCCCGGAGTGAAGGAAGCTGATGTGCCTGTGGAGCTGGTGACCGCCAGCGGCAGTGGGCTCGACCCCGATATTTCCCCGGCGGGCGCACGGGTGCAATCGGCACGTATTGCCAGAGTACGGGGTATTTCGGAAAAAACGGTCGCCAGTCTTGTCGAACAACATACACAGGGACCTTTGCTGGGGCTTTTCGGTCCATCTCATGTGAATGTATTGAAGTTGAACCTGGCCCTCGACCAGCTCAGATAAGTGCTGTTGCTGGCAGCTTTCAGTTCTTTTATAATTTTTGATACAATGAAAAAACTACTCTTGATGGCCTCGGCGCTGGCCTTTTTCCAAACCGCCCAGGCCCAGGATTCTACCAGTACCACGCCGTCGTTTTCGGTCGGCGGGTACCTGGAAGCTTACTATAACCATGATTTTAACCGTCCTGTGCAAAACACGACCCCGTCGTTCCTGTACAATTTCAACCGTGCCGGCGAAGTGAACCTGAACCTCGGATTCATCCGCGGCGCATATACCAGCGAGCGCGTGCGGGCGAATCTTGCGCTGGCTGTGGGTACCTATATGAATGCCAATTATGCTGCCGAACCGGGCGTGCTGCGCAATATCTACGAGGCCAATGCCGGGATCAAGCTGGCCAAAAAGGCCAATCTCTGGCTTGATGCGGGCATTATGCCTTCCCATATCGGATTTGAGAGCGCCATCGGCAAGGATAACTGGACGCTGACCCGCAGCCTGGTCGCAGAAAACTCGCCCTATTTCGAAGCGGGCGCGAAGCTGAACTATACGACGGACGACGGCAAATTGTACCTGGCAGCGCTGTATTTGAACGGATGGCAGCGTATTCAGCGGGTAGACGGGAACACGACCCCGGCATTTGGTACGCAAATTACCTATAAACCTTCGGCGGCATTGACCCTCAATTACAGCACTTTCGTCGGAAGCGATAAGCCTGACAGCGTGCGGCAAATGCGTTATTACCATAATGTATACGGTGTTTTTCAGGTCAGTGACCAATGGGGCATTACCGCAGGGTTCGACTATGGTACTGAGCAAAAGCAGAAGGGTAGCAGCAGCTATAACCGCTGGCTGGTGCCGGTGATGATTGTCCGTTATTCGCCGGCTTCAAAAGTAAATGTGGCGGTGAGAGGGGAATACTTTCAGGATGAGAAAGGCGTAATCATTGCGACCGGCACGCCCGAAGGCTTTAAGACCTGGGGTTTCTCGGCCAATGTGGACTATGCGGTGATGGCGAATGTGCTCTGGCGGGTTGAAGCCCGGACGCTTTCAAGCAAGGATGCGGTCTTCGCAGAACGGGATGGCGCATTCGGCAAGAGCAATACTTTCCTGACCACCTCACTCGCCGTTTCATTTTAGTAAATTAATACATCATACTGCCAGCAGCAGCTATCATGCCAAATCCTTTCGGGTAAATGCCCGAAAGGCTGTTGGTTTCCCACCCACCACCCGGATCCGCTATGTCAGAGACCAGCCCCAATGCCCAACACTTCCTGGAATTGATCAAAAAATCCCGAAGGGGGAAGTTTAAAATATACATCGGGATGAGCGCAGGCGTGGGCAAGACTTACCGCATGCTTCAGGAGGCGCATACCTTGCTCCGAAACGGGATAGACGTCAAGATCGGCTTCATCGAAACCCATCACCGGAAGGAAACGCACGAGTTACTGGAAGGGTTGCCGCTGATCCCGAGGCGCCGGCTATTTTACAAAGGTAAGGAGCTGGAAGAGCTCGATATGCCGGCGGTGATCGGTCTCAGGCCGGAGATTGTGGTCATCGACGAACTGGCCCACACCAATATCGAAGGCAGCAAAAATGAAAAGCGCTGGCAGGATGTGATGGAAATCCTCGATGCAGGCATTAATGTGATCAGTGCGGTGAATATTCAGCATATCGAAAGCCTCAATGAAGAAATAAAGCAAATTACCGGCGTGGAGGTGCGGGAGCGCATTCCCGACAGCGTGCTGGCGGCCGCCGACGAGGTGGTGAATATAGACCTTACGGCCGACGAACTGATCACACGCCTGAAAGAAGGGAAAATATACCGGTCCGACAAGATCCAGACCGCATTGACGAACTTCTTCAGGTCCGACCATATCCTGCAACTGCGCGAGCTGGCATTGAAAGAGGTGGCGAGCCAGGTGGAGCGGAAGGTGGATACGGAAGTGCCGAAAATGGTCGCGCAGCGCCGGGAGAAATTTCTGGCCTGCATCAGTTCCAACGAGGTGACGGCCAAGCACGTGATCCGGAAGACGGCCCGCCTGGCAAGCTATTACAACAGTAAATGGCTGCTGCTCTATGTCCAAACGCCTCGGGAGAGCCGCGACCGGATACCGCTCGACAAGCAGCGGCACCTGATCAATAATTTCAAGCTGGCTACCGAAATGGGGGCGGAGATCGTGCGCGTGTCAAGCCCCAACATATCCCGGGCGATCATCGAAACGGCCGAAGAAAAGCAGGTGACCACCATTTGCATCGGCAAGCCGCATATCACGCTGATCAGGGTGATCATGGCGAC
Source organism: Dyadobacter sp. 50-39 (assembly GCA_001898145.1). GTDB lineage: Bacteria > Bacteroidota > Bacteroidia > Cytophagales > Spirosomataceae > Dyadobacter. The sequence goes on along the minus strand of MKSR01000017.1, from coordinate 130,180 downwards.
CAACCTGTTCAACAATCTTTTGAAGAAGTTAACCAGCTCAGACATCGACCTGGTCATTTTGTCGTGAGCCATTTCCCTTTCAAATAATGAGTATTAAACCAAAATTGAGGTTGAGCCTGGGGCTGCTGTTTGTGCTGATCCTGCTGCAATCGCTCGTGGCCTCGCGAAATGTGTACAAGCTCAAAGACGACACAGCGAACATCCTGGCCGATAACTACAATACGCTGGAATGTTCCAGAAACATGATGCTGGCCCTGGATGAAATCGGACGGCCTTCGGCGAGAGCGTCCTTTGAGCAGAATCTGCAAAGGCAGTTCGGCAATCTCACCGAGCCCGGTGAGGGGCAGGCGACGGAGCAGATCAGGAAGCATTTCCACCTGCTTGGTACCAGCGCGCGGCCCGACACGCTTCCGGCATTGCTTCGGAAGGACATTCTCGGTTTGGTCAAAATCAATATGGAGGCAATCAGGGCAAAAAACGATGTGGCGAATGGCACGGTTGCTACGGCCATTCTCTGGATTGTGCTCACCGCTACGGCCTGCACGATCATTTCCCTCACGCTTTTTGTCAACTTGCCCGGCAATATCGCCAACCCTATTGCCGAGCTGAGCGAAAGTATCCGGCAGATAGCCGCAAAGAACTACTCGCGCCGGGTACGTTTCGACCGCCGGGACGAATTCGGCCAGCTCGGGCAGTCGTTCAATGCTATGGCCGAAAAACTGGAAGAATACGACGACAGCAATCTGGCACGGCTGTTAATCGAGAAAAAGAGAACGGAAGCGCTGATCAACAATATGCATGAGCCGGTGATAAGTCTCGATCAGAAGGGCATTGTGCTGTTTGCCAATCAGGAGGCGATCAAGATTACCGGCTTGTCTATGAGCGAAATGATAGGACGGTCGGTTCAGGAGCTTTCGGAAAGAAACGACCTGATCCGGACGCTGACCGGCCCGAACGGAAGCGGGGAGGCCGCATTGCAAAAAGAGGCCAATCTGCTTAAAATATACGCGGATGATAAGGAAAGCTATTTTGAAAAGGAAGTCATCGACATCACCATCCTGCCAACCGGAGAAAAGGAGCGCGTCCGCATTGGCAAGGTTATTCTTTTGAAAAACATTACCCCATTTAAAGAGCTTGACTCCGCCAAGACCAACTTCATCGCTACGGTTTCCCACGAGCTCAAAACGCCGATATCGTCTATTAAAATGAGCCTCGACCTCCTCCAATCTCCGCGCATCGGAGCGGTGAACCATGAGCAATCGCAGCTGATCGAGTCGATCCGGGAAGACAGTGAGCGGCTGCTTAAAATAACGGGTGAGCTTTTGAATATGTCGCAGGTGGAAACCGGCAACATTCAACTTAACATCCAGACGGCCCGGCCTGAGGAAATCTGGCATTATGCGCATGACGCGGTCCGGTTCCAGGCCGATCAGAAAAAGGTTGCCCTCGCTGCCCAAATAGAGCCCGGGTTACCGGCAGTGAGGGCCGATCTTGAAAAAACAGCCTGGGTACTCATTAACTTTCTGACCAATGCCATTCGCTACTCGGGAGAGGGGACAGAAATTACCATTGCCATTGCCTCCCATGGCCAGCAGGTACGCTTTTCGGTAACAGATCACGGGCAGGGGATCGACAAAAAGTACCGGGAAAAGATATTCAACCGGTATTTTCAGGTGCCGGGCAGTCCGAAATCCGGAACCGGCCTGGGGCTGGCTATCAGCAAGGAATTCATTGAAGCACAGGGCGGTGAAATAGGCGTTGAAAGCGAAGTGGGCGCAGGAAGTACTTTTTATTTCAAATTGACGGCTGCGGAAGTAAGCGAACATGCATAGAAAAACGTAAGCCGATGGTGCACGGACAAGGCGGCTGGGAATTTACTAGCCCGGCAAGTATCAATTCGAAAAGTCGGAGAGAAACCTTTCAAGAGTCCTCAGATTTTCCACCGCAGCGCCCATCGTGTTATTGAAGTAAACATACACCGACTTCCCGGCCCGCATCCATTCGGCAATGTAGCCTGCGTACTCGAACAGCAGGCCCTGGTCGTAGCTGCCTTTGTAATTCCCGTCGGGCCCGTGAAAGCGCAGGTATACATGCGCCGCATCCAGGTCGGGTTGGGGTGACACACTTCCAGCCTTGTCGTGAAAGACCATCGCCGCATTGTACGCATTCAGCAGCTCGTATACCGAATCATCGTAGCAGGAAACGTGCCTGAATTCTACGGCTACCGGCCAGTTCCTGTGGTTTGATTGCTGAATGCATTCCAGCAGGGTTTCTACTTTTTTATACAATGGCAACCTGACAGAGGCAGGAAACTGGATCAGAATGCATCCTTGTTTATCACCCGCTCCATCGATCACTTCGAAGAACTTATCGATGTCGGGCTGCTCAAAGTGCAGCGACTTATTGTGGGTGACCTGTTTCCAGAGCTTGAATGTAAACCGGAAATCGTCGCCCACGGACGCGTTCCATTGGGCTACCGTGGATGTCCTGGGAAGTTTGTAAAAAATAGAATTGACTTCAATGGAGTTGAAAAGCGTACCGTACACACGCAGCCTGCTCCAACCCTCAAATGCCGGTGGGTAGGCCTGGCTGTTTTTGTACGGAAGCACCAGTCCGCTGGTCCCCATGTAGAGTCGCTGCTGTGTCATAAGTTGATTGTCCGATCTGCTTTATCCGCGGGAATTTCCTATTTGCCGGTTTCCATATTCGGCGCGTCCACGGGTTTGGATTCGGGGGAGCCTTTCTGCCTCAGGAATATGGACAGGATCACGATGGAGGCCACGGACAAAAATTCGCTCTGCCAGTTCTGAAATGTTTCGAACCAGAATTCCGGCTCGGTCAGAAATGTGGCCAGATCCTCACGGGGTTTCCCGCGAAGCACCTGCTGATCATTGAAATCTGTGAAGCTGCCGTAAAGGTGCCCTGCCCAGCTGATCAGGAACAAGATTACAAATGCGATGGAAAGCGAATGCTGATATACCCGCAGCTGCCACCCGCCGCGCTTCACCGGTCCGGGCGCGGCCGTTCTGGCCGGGTCGGGTTTCCGGTCCACCTCTTCCGGTTTTTCCAGATCTTTGGATTCCGCCGAACCGATCTGCCGCAATGAAATCGTTAGTAAGACGTACATGGACATTTGCAGAAACTCGCTTTGGAAGTTTTCAAATGTGGCCGAAAAAAAGTGGCCGCTGGTGAGGTACTCGCTCATTCCGAGCGCCTGGCCTCCCAGTTCTTCCACTTCCTGATTGTGCTGTTTCCAGCCAAAAACGGCCTGGGCGACCATCGCTATACAGAACAACGATGTGAAGACGATCGAAAGACCGTTGCGGTAGAGAAAGCGATCCGATTTGTTTTTCGACATGGCTGTGTGCGTTTAAAAATCGCCAAATACTAATGCGAAAACCGTGCCATGCTAATCCGGGCTTTGTAAATTGCACGACGCGCCCGGATGCTCCCGGTGCGCCTGCATGCTCATAACCCGGCCAACATGGCGCAACATACCGATTTCCCGCTGCATGAATTGCCGCGTTCCCGCTTTATGGCGTCGGATAAGGGCCTTGCATTGGGCGATCATGCGCCTAGCCACCGCATCAGTTTTTTTGCCATCGTGTGGTTCTCGGAAACCGGCGGTACGCACCATATTGACTTCGAGTCGTTCCCGGTGAAAGCCAACGAGGTATTTCTCCTCGCGCCTAACCAGGTTCATTCCATTCCTTCCCCCACGCTTCCGCGCGCACGGACGATCGTATTCGCACACGACATTTTCGACCGGATCGAAGAGCCGCATTTTCGCCAGCTTTTTTTACCTTTTGAAAACGTAGCCTTCGCCATACCCGATGCCATGCAGGAACCGCTGTCCCGGCTGTTCGACCTCATTCTCCTGGAATGTGCCGGCGCTGCCGATACAGCCTTGCTTTTGAAATACACAACGGCCTTTCTTACCCATCTGCACCGCTTCGGCATGCATAACCACAGGATGTCGGGGGCGGAAGATCATCGGCTGGTAAGGCTCTTTCAATTGATGCAAAAGCACTACCGGCAGGAAAAATCGGCCGCATTCTATGCTCGTGAAATCGGCCTTACGCCCAAACGGGTGAATGAGCTGCTCCGCGAGAAAATGGGGACGACGGTGAGCAAGCTGCTCTATCGCCTGATGCTCATCGAAGCCAAGCGGGAATTGTTTCACCGCCAGCATTCGGTAAAGGAAATCGCCTATGGCTTAGGGTTTAGCGACCAGTCGTATTTTGCCCGTTTCTTCAAAAAGCAGACCGGCCTGACGCCCGAAGAATTCCGCGCCGGCGCCCGGTAGTAGTTAAGGTACTTTTACAGGATGTTCAGATTGTCCTAACCTTCGGACAGATCGTGCGAACCATTCCGTTCTGTTTTCCTGAAATTTGTAATAAGATTTTTTGCATATGCAAATACAGGGGTGATGACCTGTTTTGATTTGTATGACATGGCTTTGCGGCCTTCTGTTTCGAATAGTGTTTTCGTGTGTTTTGGCAAAAGTGGCTGCCCGTTCATGGCGGCCACTTTTTTTGTTTTATTCCAAAACGTGCAACCAAGGAAATGCGTCGGTTGTTGGTGATGACACATGCAGGCAACTGTGATTGACCAGCCTGCCACTTGACTGTTTGAAATGAAACAAATCCTCGACAACCCCGCGTGGCATGCGCTGCGCACTCACAATCGTGCGCTCGGCTCCATACAGGAAGGATCTGCCTATTTTTTGCCGGAAGTGTCTCCGTTTGTGGCCGTAGAAGGGCCGGCATTGGATGGCCTGCCGGCGCTGCATGAAGCCATTCCTTTTGACAATAATGTCATATTCGTCAGTAATGAAAATGTGGGAATCCCGCGTCCGTGGCGGAAGGTGGCGGCTGTGCCCGGCTATCAGATGCTTTACCAGGGCAAACCCATGCCCGTATCCGATGGCCCGGTGACGGTTCCGCTCACCACAGAACACGTTCCGGAAATGCTCGCGTTGACAGGCCTTACCGTTCCCGGTCCATTCTCGACAGAGACGATCCGCTTCGGACATTATGAAGGCATATTCGAAAACGCCAGGCTGGTAGCCATGGCCGGCCAGCGGATGCATCCCGAAGGTTATGCGGAATTCAGCGCGGTTTGCACCCACCCCGATCATTTGGGAAAAGGTTATGCGCGGCATTTGCTGCTACGCCAGGTAAACCGCATCCAGCAAGCCGGGGAACAGCCATTTCTGCACGTGCGAACGGACAATGCCCGGGCAATAGGCGTATACGAGTCGCTCGGTTTCCAGATCCGGACGGAAATCTTCTTCTATGTATTGAAGCAGTGAGCTTTTGAACAAAGTAACTCTGAGCTTTTCAGCAAAGTTGGCAGCCGCGGTGTAGGGTACTTTTGCATTGTACTTAAAACACGATGACAATGACAAAAGTATGGTTCATTACAGGCAGCTCCCGCGGATTGGGACGCAGCCTTGCAGAAGCAGTTCTGAAAAGCGGTGATAAACTGGTAGCCACTGCCCGCAACACCGCGCAGCTGGATGAACTGGCGGCGCAATACGGCGACCAGGTTTACCCGGTAGCGCTGGACGTAACCGATTATGAGCAGGTTTACCATGTGGTGGCCGAGGCCGTGGCTCATTTCGGGCGCATAGATGTGCTGGTCAATAACGCGGGCTTCGGCATTATCGGCGCCGCGGAGGCATATACCGAAGAGCAGGTGCGCAGCCAGCTGGAAACCAATCTTTACGCGCCGATCGAGATCACCCGGGCCGTGCTGCCGTACATGCGCGGGCAGGGGAGTGGCCGTATTCTGCAAATCAGTTCGATCGGAGGGCGTGTCGGCAATCCGGGCCTTACCATGTATCAGGCAGCCAAGTTCGGGTTAAGCGGTTTTACGGAGGCGCTGGCCAAAGAGGTGCGGCCGCTGGGTATCCACGTTACCAGTGTCGAGCCAGGCGGCTTTCGCACGGATTGGGCCGGGGCGTCCATGACATATGCCCGTGAAATCGAGGGCTACGAAATGGTGAACCAGCGTACGGACTTTTTCAAATCAGGCCGATTCGTACCCGTGGGAGATCCCGACCGGGCAGCGGAGGTCATGGTGGCATTGGCCGCACACCCCGCGCCGCCGGTGCACCTCATACTGGGAAGCGAGGCGATCGGCATACTGAAAAGCGCCGACGAAGCCCGGAAGGCGGAAATGGAAGAATGGGAGCATGTGAGCCTTTCGACCGACCATCATGAGTCGGAGAACTTTCTCGAAACGACGATGGGTAAGTGGTATACCGGAAGCAAAAAGGACGCATAATTTCTAACTTTGTTCATGGCCGATCCGAAGTCTAATAAACAATCATCTCCCATCGCGTATTCTTGTTATTTTACCAGGAACCGCGAGGGGGAGCAGTTTGCACCCGAGCACGTGTTCAGCTACCAGATTTCCGGGACGCTCACGATCAACAACGGGGAAAAGGAGTATGTGTTCAAGGAGGGTGATTTCCGGTTTATCCGGCGCAACCAGCTCATGAAGTTCATCAAGCAGCCTCCCGAAAACGGTGTGTTTAAATCCATTTCCGTATACCTCGACCAGGAAACGCTGCGAAGTTTCGCGATGGAGCATGGTTACAGGGCCGATCATCAGCGAGGCCAGGATGCGGGGCCGATCTTCGCATTGAATGGCGGCAGTCTCTTAAAGGGGTTTATGGATTCGCTGATGCCGTATAGCGAGGACGACCAGCTGATCGACGCAGGCCTGCAAGCCCTGAAAGTCCGGGAGGCCATTATGATATTGCTTCGTACATCGCCGGTGATGCGAGATATATTGTTTGATTTCAGCGAGCCCGGTAAGATCGACCTGGAAGCGTTCATGAACAAGAACTTCCATTTCAATGTGCAGATGAATCGTTTCGCTTACCTGACGGGGCGCAGTCTGGCTACATTCAAGCGTGATTTCGAACATATTTTCCACACTTCACCCAGCCGGTGGTTGCAGCAGCGAAGGTTGCAGGAGGCACACTATCTGATCAAGGAAAAAGGCCGCGCCGCTTCCGACGTCTATCTGGAAATCGGTTTTGAAGATCTCTCGCATTTCTCATTCGCATTCAAAAAGGCATTTGGCGTACCGCCGTCCAGGCTCGCCGGCTGATACGAAGGCCCTGTAATCCGTGGATTGCAGGGCCTTCGTGCCGAATAAGATCAATTTCCTGACATTCACAGAACCCGGAAGCACGCAAAGCGATAGCCAGTATCAGGAAAGCGGTTCTGGCCGGGGAGGGGCGCCTGCCGGTCGTGAATAGTCCTCGGGCAGTGGTATAAATTCGTGGTCGTCGGCGGGCGGGAGCTGAATGCGGCCTTGTTTCCAATCTTCCTTGGCTTGTTCGATGCGCTCTTTCCGGGACGAAACGAAGTTCCACCAGATGAAGCGCTCCCCGAGCGGTTCGCCGCCGAGGAGCATCAGTGTCGTATTTTCACGCGCCTTAATGGCCGGCTCTGCATGCTTGTTAAAGACCAGCATTTTTCCCGGTTGGTAAAAATGCCCTCCGGTCTCCACCGATCCTTTCACCACATAAATCGCCCGCTCGGCATAGCCATCCGGCATACGGAATGTCGCCCCGGCTTCCAGCACTACGTGGAGGTAAAAAAGCGGAGAATGCGTTTCGACGCCATTCTGTAACCCAAATGCATCGCCCGCAATGAGCCGCATCCACACGCCCTTATCCGTGAAAACGGGCAGCTCGTTTTGAGCATAATTCCGGAATGCGGGCGCCGATTCTTCATCTTTTTCGGGCAATCCCACCCATGTCTGGATCATTTCCAGGCCGCCGGCCAGCGCCGCAGGATCTTCGAAACGCTCCGAATGCGCGATACCGCTTCCGGCAGTCATCCAGTTCACTTCTCCGGGCTTGATGATCTGCTGCGCCCCGGTGCTATCGCGGTGCGTGACCTGCCCGTCGAAGAGATAGCTGACCGTCGAAAGCCCGATATGCGGGTGCGGCAGTACATCCATCGCCGACGGGTCGGCCGGAACAGTGCCCAGCGGCCCTGCATGATCCATAAAAATAAAAGGCCCGACCATCCGCCGGAGACGAAAAGGGAGTATCCGTTTCACCATCACCGACTCGCTGATAGCCGCTTTCCGCGCTTCGATTACTATATCCAGCATTGTATTGGTTTTTGGGTTAAATATAAAGGAATGCAGGCTAAGTGGAGAATGAGCCTGGCTCCATCTCACGCTCTATGCCGATTTCTCCCAGAAAATGAACATCATGGGAAACGACCAGCAGCGTTCCCCGGTATTCGTTGATCGCCGCCGTGAGAATGCCGATGTTCTGGATGTCGAGATTGTTGGTCGGCTCGTCGAGGATGATCATATCGGGCGCTTGTGTGGCCACAGCCAGCGAGCAAAGCATTAACCGCATCTTTTCGCCGCCGCTAAGGCCAGCGCACGGTTTATCCCAGTATTCCCGCGTAAAGAGAAACCGGTTCAGCCGGATCTTGATATCGTGTTCCTGCAAAATGCCCGAATTGAATTTTTGCGCTTGCTCGTAGACGCTCAATGCATTGTCGATCAGTGAATAATCCTGGTCTATGTAAACTGCTTTAAAATCTGCCCGCTCGACAGCCCCCGTAGCAGGGGACAATTCACCGAGAATCATGCGTATCAACGTCGTTTTCCCGGATCCGTTAGCGCCTTTGATGGCTATTCGCTCGCCACTGGTGATCCGGAAATCCAGGTTCTCTTGCCAAAGCGGCCGCTCTCCGTAGGCAAAATTGACATGGTCGGCGGTGACGAGTATTTTGCCTTTATGCAGTGCGGAATTGTCAAAATCGACCTTCATTTTATCGATACCCGGCATTTCACTGCGCAATTGGCTCAGTTCCTGTGAGATCCCGCCCACCTTTTCGGCATGAATACCCTTCATGCGGGCTGTACTTCGCTCCGCATTATTACGGAATGCATTCTGGACGATCGTGGGTAGCCCGGCCTTTTCCTGCTTCTTCTTGCCGCGGGCATCGAGCTTTTGTTGCCGCTCGATCGACTCCCGTTCCACCTCCCTGGCCTTCCGAAACGCCTTTTCCTTGGCTTTCATTTCAAGGCTCAATGCTCCATTTTCGGCTGATTTTTGTGCTTTGTAAAAATCGTAATTCCCGCCATAGACCGTAATGCCGCGTCTGCCAAGCTCGCACACCGTTGGGAGCAGGTTCAGCAGCGACCTGTCATGACTTACCACCACGAGCGTATGACCCGTGGAACGGATATAGTCGTACAGCAGCGCCCTGCCCGGCGCATCGAGGTGGTTACTGGGCTCGTCGAGTAACACAATCTCCGGCTCGTGGATCATGATACCAGCCAGGAAAACCTTGGTCTTTTGGCCGCCGCTCAACGCCGACATGGGTGACGAAAGCGCAATTTCGGGCAGTTGCCAATGTGCAAATGCCTCCTGGCACCGTTCTTCGATTCCCCAGTCGTCGTCGAGCAATTCGAGGTTGATGTCCGTCAAATGCCCTTCCAGGATTTCTTTAAGCGCCAGCAGCTTCTCGTGAATGCCTAATGCTTCGGCGACTGTGAGCGCATTGTATTGTCCGAACAGCTGGGGTACGAAATAGGGCTTTGAATCAGCGCCGGCTGTTCCGGAAGAGGGTTGCAGCCTGCCCGCCAGAATACCCAGCAAAGTCGACTTACCCGAGCCGTTGTTGCCGATCAGCGCGATCTTATCCTGTTTATTTACAGTAAGATGAATATCAGAAAACAGCACATCCCGGTTAGGGTGTGCATAGGTAACACCTTGAAGAAAAAGCATAAGAAACTTCTTTTGAGAATGAATAATAGCAGCCGCCATCACGGCCGCATGCATTTATTTTCCTGAAAGAAATGGTCTCTTACACCTGGTGTTTATGGTTGGTGAATAATGCAGCAAAGGTAAAAATAAATCCCGAAAGCGTAATAGATTAACTATCGGTTACCATTTACTAAGCATATCTTAATCAAATAAAGTGGTTTGCCGATAAGGCGCTTCCAGTTCAAGGAGCAGCGCTTTATTGGGAAGCCCGCCGCCGAAACCGACCAGTTTGCCGTTTGCTCCCACCACACGGTGGCAGGGCGCGATGATCGGAATAGGGTTTTTGTTGGCGGCTCCGCCCACGGCACGCACCGAATCGGGGTTGCCGATCTGCCGGGCAATGTCGCCATAGGTCCTGGTTTCGCCGAATGGGATCGTAAGCATGGCCTCCCAGACCTGTATCTGGAAATCGCTCCCTACGAAGTCAAGGTCAAGCTCGAAGGTTTTTCGTTTTTTGGTAAAATATTCGTTCAGCTGTTTCTCAGTTTCCAGCAGTAACGGGTCATTTGGGGCTTCAACACCGCATTCGATGCCTGATTTTTCAGGATCGTAGTCCCAAAGCACTGCCCTCAACCCTTTTTCGCTGGCAATGAGCGTAAGCGTGCCCGTCGGAGAAGCGATTGTTTTGAAGCGGTTACCCATTTTTGTCGTGTTTATCCTCTGGCAACAACAACGGGTATTTCATTGGTTCGGATAACAGGGAATTGACTTTGCAAAACGGTGATTCAGTTAGCAATCCGGATTTTTGAAACGTTTTTTCAGAGTGGTGATTGAAATCCAAAAAACCGCTGCACCGCCGTAGCCGGTATAGAATTTATCCATTTCCATAACAGCTTCTGGCCTGCACAATTCTATAAATACGTGCAGCACCAACTTGAAGCCGCTGCTGATCGACACAATCTGAAACCCCGTGCTGATCAGATCGGGGAGATTGGTTTGAATGAAACGATTCTGAAACCAGAAGGTGAACAGATACGCAATGCTTCCCAGGCCGGCCAGTACAAAGATGATCCTGGGAGCAAGAACATCCCTGACAATCGAATTCAGCACGTCAACCAAGGCAGGATCAGTTCCTGGTGATGGAAGCTTTGCGGGTTCTGTATTCGGAGCAGAGCGCGATCACGATCCCGAATGCCCCACCGGCGAGCGCGCCGGAGATGTGGGCTATGGTGCCGCCAATGACCGCGCCGCCCATAGAAGTGGAAATAAGAGAAGGAATGACGGAGCTCCATTGATCTCCGCTGCATTGTTTTTTGGTTGTGGTGATGGAGGACTGCATAAGGTAGTGTGGTTTAAGGTAAATTTTTAGCTCTCCCACAAAGGTATGTAATCTCAACAGAAGGTTGTGTATCCCAACACACCTCAATTTTAGTAACCTTTTGTAGTACTTATAGTTAGCAATCCTATCAGCAATTATCCATCGGTAAAAAAGCCGCCGCTGCACGGGTAATGATCCATGCAGCGGCGGCAGGAGGATACGGGTATTATACCAATTTGGCATTCAAAACGATTTCGAAACTGAAAGCCTGACTTACCGGACAGGTTTGCTCTGCACCCTTGGCGATGGCCTGAAATTCTTCTTCGGAAATACCCGGCACTTTTGCTTGAAGCGTCAGTTCCGATTGCGTGATTTTGCCGTTATCCAGCGTCACCACGGATTGTGTCTCCAAAGACTCGACTGTGTAACCGGCCTGGGTTAGGTCCAGATCAAGCTTCATAGTGAAACACCCTGCATGCGCTGCGGCGAGGAGCTCTTCCGGGTTGGTGCCGATGCCATCTGCGAAGCGGCTGTTGAACGAGTATTGCGTTTTGTTGAGGACGGTGCTGCCCGTGGTGATGTGTCCGGCGCCTGTTTTGATATCACCATTCCATACGGCTGTTGCTTTGCGTTTCATGATCTTTTTGGATTTAAAATTGAAAAATGGTTTTAAAAATAAACTGTACTACATGGTACAAAATTGGGTAAAAAAAATTCAGTTCAATATGCTCAGGTTCATCCGCACCAGGTCTGCCAGCTTGCGTTGGTCTGTTTCCATTCTGCGGGTTACGTTGATGCCATTCCAGAGGTTGACCAGGTAAGCACCCAGCGCGCCTGCCGGTTCTTTGGTTTGAAGCAGTCCCAGGTCCTTGCCTCTTTGGACGGCCTCGGTAAATATTTCTTCCAGCAAATGCAGGTATTTCGCGGCGATGATCTTCAAGCCTGAATCATCGGAGGAAACTTGTATCAGGGCGTTTCCAAAATAGCAGCCCTTATTACCCACCGGCGACTCATTCCCCGTAAGTGAAAGGAAGAAATCTTTGATGAATTGCACCGGGTCCGCGCAAGTGGCAAGTGCGTCGCGGATGGCATTAAAGTTCAGCTCGACGACCCGTTCCATGGATTTCCGGAACAATTCCTCCTTGCCGCCTTTGAATGCAAAATAGAAACTGCCTTTTCCGATTCCCATGGCTTGGAGCAGGTCGTCGGCAGTCGCGTTGGCATATCCTTTTTCCCAAAAGACTTCCACCGCCTTGTCCAGGATCGCTGATTCGTCATATATTTTAGGTCTGCCTGCCATTGTTTTCGTGTTTGATGTTACAAAGATATAATACTTTACCAATTAGTACAAAATATATTCGAAAATATTTTTGTGGCTTGGAGGAGTGCAGGAGGGGGCGATTTGGTATCTCAGGCGTGGGGGCTTAGTTTTGCGGTGGTGTTTACGGATATAAGTATTTGCTTTTGAAAACTTACGGAAAAAAATGGATTACCCTGGGCTTTACGCTGCTGATGCTGGTGAAGGCATGGGTCGTTCCGTTGGTTTATCTGGACTACGAGTTGCGAAAGGAGTACATCATGGCCAACCTATGTGTGAACCGTGATAACCCGATCGTCGTATGCGAGGGCAAATGCTACCTGGCTGAAAAAATCGTCGAGGCCAAAAAGCAGGAGGAACGCCGTGCCGAACAGACTTACATGGCCAACCTGCTGTTTCAGGTAATGGATACTGGTAAGCCGTTTACCTTCCACGCGCCGGACTGCTGGGAAGAGCGGTTGGCAGTAACATTCGTTGACATTTCCCCATCATTTCCCGGTACGGTCGTAACGGATATTTTTCATCCCCCGCTGGTTTAAACAGTTACTTTTCGGCTTCCCGGCATCGGTCACGGGAGCGCCATTCAAGGACGCGGCCTGAGGCGGCGTCGGTCATTTTCTATTCCTTATACTTCAAAACCTACCATGCGCGTGCATACCCGAACAATCTTCGTCGGTTTGCTGGCAGCGGCTTTGCTGGCTGCCTGCGACGACCGTAAACTGCCCTACCTGGGCGAACCCGAAACCGTTATCAAAACCGTAGACGGCAAACCCGCCGAGGAAACGCATTACCCGTCCATACCGGCCTTTTCATTTGTCAATCAGGATAATAAGGTCGTTTCTGAGCAGGATTTCAAAGATAAAATCTATGTCGCGGATTTCTTTTTTACAACCTGCCCCACCATTTGTCCGGTGATGAAAAAGAATATGCTCAAAGTGTACGACGAGGTGAAGGACAATCCCACCGTTCGGATTCTCTCCCACACCATTGATCCGGAACATGATTCGCCTTCGGTGCTGAAAACTTACTCCAACGACCTGGGCGTCAGCAACGATACCTGGCAGTTTGTCACGGGCGACCGCGGGAAGATTTACGAAATAGGGCAGCGGCATTACCTTATTACTGCCACCGAAGACGCCAAATCGCCGGGCGGTTTCCTGCACAGCGGGCACTTTGTGCTGCTCGACAAGGAACGCCACATACGGGGGATGTATGACGGAACTACCGACGAGGGCACCTACGAGCTCATCCGCGACATCCGGACTTTGCTGAAAGAGTATGAAAAGTAAAGAATCGGGCATTTCAGGAACAACAAGGCCTTTTTTAGCGTAGTTTTAAGTGTAATACAACTTCTTTAATCACTAACCTTAAACCATTATGTCGAAGAAAATTCTGTTGCTTGCAGGCGATTATGTGGAAGATTACGAGGCTATGGTGCCTTACCAGGCGCTGTTGTCTGTTGGATTTGAAGTGGATACGCTCGCTCCCGATCGTCACAAAGGTGACACGGTCCCAACCGCTGTTCATGATTTCGTAGGTGATCAGACCTACAAGGAAACCCAGGGGCACCGTTTCGCGATCACAGCCGATTTCGACAGCATTAATCCTGCCGACTACGACGGACTTTACATTGCGGGAGGTCGCGCGCCCGAATACACACGGCTCAACAAGCGTGTGCTGGAAATTACCCGCCACTTTTTCGAGACTAACAAGCCCGTAGCTGCCATTTGTCACGGTATTCAGATCCTCACTGCTGCAAAAGTTTTGCAAGGCCGTACGCTGACGGCGTATGTGGCTGTGGGCCCGGATATTGAACTTGCGGGCGGAACCTGGAAGAATATTCCCGCAGATCAGGCAGTGGTGGACGGTAACCTGGTAACGTCGCCCGCATGGCCCGGCCATCCCGCGATTCTGAAAGAGTTCTATAAATTGCTGGGCGTTCAGATCAGCGGTATTTAAGGAAGTTTTTAAGCAGAAAGGCCGGACTTGCGTCGCAAGTCCGGCCTTTTGTATGGGTATTACAATGAATCAGAACTTGAAGGAAACACCGGCATTGATTGAATAGTCGGCAAATGCGGCATCTCCGCGCGTAAATACGCCGGTCTTGTCGGAATATTCCTTGTCTGTCACACTTTGCGTGCGGTTTCTGACGAATGCGACCGGTACCGTTGCGAAGAAGCTGAATTTCTGCCCCGAATAGGTGATGCCCGGCTCCACGCTCCACACGTAGCCCGGCCGGCGGAAATCGCCGCTGCCGCCTACGAGGTCGTGAACGGGAATGCCTTCGAGGCGCGCGCCAGCCGATACGGCCCAGCCTTTTACAAATGGGTTCAGCGAGTAGCTGAAACCGCCGCGCGCCATATACTGGTCGGGCACGCTCATAATGGCTTCGTTGGCAAGGCGTGGTGAGAGCGTCTCGCGATAGGTGCGTACACCGTTCTGCTCGCGTGGGTTTACGAGGTAGTAGAAGTTGCCGTACATGCCAAAGTTGTGGAAAATGTTGTAATACGTGTTCAGCTCCACGGAAACACCGGTTCCCCCGTCGCCGAGCTGAATGGACTGGTCGACTGTCCGAAGCTCCTTGGCGCCATTAGGGCCCACATTGTACCAGTAATCCTGGTAGTCATAATCTCCCGTCGGCAGCTTGATGCCCAAACCCACCTGGATATTACCGCGGTAGCTCTTTTTTGGATCGAAAAGCCAGTGGTAGGCGGCAATGCGCAGGTCGCCGATACCGAAGGAATGCATGCTGTGGCGCTCGTTGAATTTGTTGGCGCCATTCACCAGCCCGTGCTCGTACAGCGAGGAACGCGCATTTGAAATGATCGGCAGATCGACCATCAGCGACCAGCGATCGTTCAGAATGCGCATAATGTTGATATCCACCGACGCCGTATGGTTGATTACCTCCGTGTGCTGGACAAGGCGCTCCTTGTTCTCATTCGGGCCGGAGAAGTGGCGGAAGGATTTGAAATAGCGGCCGCTAATGCTGGCCACCCACTGGCTGTGGTTGTTGCTGTCGGCGTGTGCGATCATACATGCATTGCCGGTGCCGCGGATCGCAACGCAGCCTTGTGAAAATGTATTTTGGGCGGCGCAAAGCGATAACAGCAATGCGGCGGCCGATTGTAATAATGTTTTCATTACGGATTTGGTGAATGTACCTGAGGTTGAGTAAGCGCTTTCACACTCCCGCGAAAAAGGCAGGATTACGAAGCGTAAAAAACAATTGTCCGGGTAGGCAGTCCGTCAGGCGGCGGTGTTGGGGCAATGCGGCAGGTTTCGGAAACTGTACGATCATATTGATCGATTGCGGATGGCGTTGATTCGATCCATTCCGTGACGAAAAAGACATGCTCCCGCGGGGAAGACATATACTCTTTCAGAAAGAATTTAAGCAGCTTGGCGTGGCTTCTGGGTGCAGGACTCTCGGTGTCGTACCGGATATGGTCGGCAAGCTCCATGAACCGGTCCCGGGCATTCTGGTCGTATTCGCAGTAAACGTAGAGCGTGTCGTTCAAAAGCTGTTTCGTCCGGATCTGGTAGTACTCGCCCTCATGCCTGATACCCCCTTCCGAGGGCTCGGGAGTGGACCAGTCGGTCTGGTAGGGCAGGGACACCGGCACTTTCATGACAATGTCACGTGAAAACCCGTTGCGCTCGATATGCCCTGTGCCGACCGCCATAGGAACGTCATGCTCTTCCCACAGATAGAGCACAGAGTAGCCCATCATGTTATAGAGTAATAGTCCAAAAAGCAGGAGTGATAAAAGTCGGCCCAAATTCCTTTCCGGTTTTCCTGATACAAAGGTAGAATAAAGTCAAAAAAATGAAAATATCGTACAATGTTTAACGTAAACATGCTGGTGGCCTACCGTGCAACAGACGCTGTTACCAGCAGGTAAAGCAGAGGTTTAGGCATACACAACGTATAGGGGTGGTGATTTGTAACCGTAAAGATAGAAAAAACAACCGCTAGTTTTGGAGCTGGCCGAGCGCGCGATCGATGACCTGCTGCATGAGCGAATGCCTGGCGGAGTACGCCAGCATTTCGAACCCTTTGTAATTCAATGCTTCGGCAATGTCTTTTTTCAAATCCATTTCCGCCTGCCGAATGCTGAATGCCGTGCCCTGCGCTTTTAAATGCCGGGCCAGGTACTCCTGTTCCGACTGGCCGGGTGTGGGGATCAGCAAAGCCTTTTTACCGAGCATCGCCAGGTCCATCAGCGTAGAGTAGCCGCTCCGGCAGATCACCAGCGGCGTAGTGGCAAGCGCCGTCGCCAGTTCGCGTGCGTTCGCATGGGTGGCATATGTAACGTGTGAGGGCAAATGAGCGGGCACGGCGCCCGAAGGGTTTCCTGCCACGATATGGAACCGATGGTCTTCAAGTCCACGAATCTGTCCGAGTATCTTGTTTTCCAGAATGCCGCGCATCGGCTCCGGGCCGGATAGCAGTACCAGGAGCGGGCCGGTTTGGAGAGGGAGCTTCCCGTCGGGCACGAGCTGCGAAAGCAGTCCCATGTATTGTGGATTTGCAGGTAATTTGCGAGGGTGCGACAAGGCCCCGGCCAGTCCGCTGTTTTCCGGCTCATCTACCACCCAGCATGCATCGAATTTTTCAAGCAGGCTATAATGCATCTTTCGCATCAGATAGTCGGCTGTCGGGCCGAAGCCGGTCATAATTTGCAGCTGATGCGTCATAATCACCGAGGGTAGCCCGTCGATCTTCAATCCGTAGCGGTTGTCGGAAACGACGAGGTCGAACCGGTGCACAGCCTGCATTTCGCGGAGCCACTGCCGCTCGCGCCGGATCGCGCGGAGGATTTTGGGGATCTGGGCGATGATTTTCGGGGCAAAACTGCGGCCGCTGCGGCTGTATGTAATGCCGTAACCCGGAAGCTGCAATTGAGGGATGCCGGGAAAGTTCTCTTTTAAAAGCAATGCAGTCGCACCCGAGGCGGCAATTGTAACCATGCACCCCTGCTCCATAAAGTAGCGGATGACGGGGATACAGCGCGTGGCATGTCCCAGTCCCCAGTCCAAGGGCGTTATCAGGATACGGAATGGCAGGGCAGATTCATTTTGGTTAAAAGGCAAAAATAGCGAGTCGCAGGCTATTTTGGACCAAGGAACGACAGCACCCGGTCGGTAACTTCTTTCAGAGAGGGTATCTGAACAGGTTTTTGCAGGTAATCCATCACAAATCCGGATCCCATCGCCCGGTTGTAGTCTTCCATTTCGGAAGAAGAGCTCATCATACAAATCGAAATGGACTGGTGGACATCCGGTTTTAACTTACCGTATTCGTTCAAAAACTGCCAGCCGTCCAGGATGGGCATATTAATATCGAGCAGGATCAGTTGCGGGAGTTTGAGCGCATCCTCCTTATGGCTGGTCAGGTAATCAAGGGCCTCCCGCCCGTTTTCAAAAAAAATAATCTCACGGGCAACTTTGGCTTTTTCAATAAGACGTTTCAGCAGGTAGGTGAAGATCTTGTCGTCGTCAACTACACAGAGTATTTCAAGCATTTTCGTTAAATGTAATTTTAAAGGTAATACCCGCGTCGACTTTACTGAATACCTGAATGTTCCCGCCCTGGGCTTCGATCTGATTTTTTATCAAAAATAACCCAACTCCATGAGCATCTTCGTGTTTATGGAAAGTTTTATACAATCCGAATATCTTGTCGGCATGGAGCGACAGGTCGATTCCCTTCCCCTGATCGCTATATTCCAGTACTTTGAGACCTGTTTTGCTGCGATAAAACCGCAGCCGCATCAGCGGGTGTTCATGGTCCTTTTTGTACTTGATACCATTGGAGAGCAGGTTCATCAGGATGCTTTCCAGGTAAATGCGTGGAAAAAAGATTTCCTCTTCCTGAAAATCCATTGCGATTTCCGCCTGGCTCGTATGCAGGCTTTCGTCCAGCACGCTGAGCACCTGCCTGGTGACCTCCCGGATATTCAACTGCTCTCCTTCGAGCTGGTTGTCACGGATCTTGATCACCTGCGAAAGGTCGTCCAGCGTGCCGTTCAAATGCTTTGATACCGTTTTGATTTTCTGAAAAAGCTCCTCATTGTCTTTGGTGAGCGTCGACTCGTCCACGAAGTCGGCCAGCAAGGCAATATTGCTTGAATGATTCCGCAGGTTATGGGAAAGAATGTGCGTAAAGCTCTGCAACTGGCTGTTTTTCTGTGCCATCTGGTCGATCGACTTCACCAGTTTCAGTTCCAGCGTTTTGTAGCGGTCGATATCCATGATAATGCCCCTGATTTTGCTGACCTGTCCTTCGGCATTGAGCAGGGGTGTAGCGGAAAAACGGACCCATTTTCGGATGCCGTCGCGCGTGGTAAGCTGTAATTCATGGTCCCACGAATGCCCGAGCGCGGTCGATTCATGCAGGGCGGCGCGGATGATCAGCTGATAGGGCTCGGCGAAAAAGCGCAGCAGATCGCTCTCGTTCCGGACACTTTCTTCGTCCGTTTGCAGGATATTGCGGCAGGTAGCTGTCCAGCTGAATTGTCCCGTGGCAGGGTCGTATTCCCAGCCGCCCAGCTTGCCCACATTGCCGGCCGCAGTGAGGAGGAACTCACTTTCTGCGAGCTTTTCTTCCACGGAAATCCGATCGTCGATTTCACGCTGTAAATCCGAAACCGACCGGAGCAAAAGCACATTGGGAAAATCCTGAACAGGTAATAAACCGTGGTAAGCGAGATGATGGCGGTACAAAACCTGACCAGCGCACTGAAACGGTACACCGGCACCCAGAAGATCAATGCGTCGATCAAATGCGTGGCGCCGCAGAAGAGGATGAATGCAACGAAAAGCCAGATCGTGTTAGGGAAGGGGAAATCCTTTCTGCTGAGGATGAACCGTATGAGAAAAATGGGTATCAGAAAGTAAGCAGCCCAGATAAGTACGTCGGAAATGATGTACAGCCACCCATGGAAATCGGACCACGACCCGCAGTACCAGCGCGCGGGCCAGTCGGCAGTGCTGAAAATCCCTCCGAAAAAATCCGTCACCTGTTCCGGGGGGCTTGCCTGGGCTACCCCGGAAGGCACCGCGGCCGGGCGGCACAGCGGAATATGGTCGTGATCTATCGTGCGGAGAGGAACGGTTTCCGGTGTCATGAAAGGTTAATTTTCGGGAGGCGTAACGCGAATATTAGGGATAAATCCGCTACCAAACAACTGCCATTCCGTTTAGAAAATTAACCCGGGCGTTGCCGTAAAAATACTATTCTATCCGGCTTGTAAAAATAGTTTTGAGTCAGGAAGTACCCGGTAAACGGGCAATTCAGAACGGGAGGGCAGATCGCTGGCTGAGACCTGAATTTACAGGTCCCTAGCTGCCAATGTTAGGATTGGGTGGTAGCTGTACCCGAACCGGCGCGTCGGTAAACTCGCTCCTTATTTGTACTTTTTATCTTTCAATCCGGTTAAAGGATTAGAATAAATATTTTAAAATGTAGAAAAAGTTCAAACGATGTGCATGCCGGCAGGAGCTGTTTTTAACTAACTTCGCACACTGCCGGAAACAAACCGGGTAGCTGCTTTTTGCCATGAAAATTCAAAGACATCAACCGCACGACACCGCAATCGCGGAAATTGTATCCGACGAAATGCTCATCCGCACACCCGACGACGGGCTGCAACTGATGGTTGACCTGTACTACCAGGGTTACGGGGAAATGATCCTGCACGAACGAAATATTACGCCCTCTTTTTTTGATTTAAAAACGGGTATCGCCGGGGAAATTCTGCAAAAGTTCGCGACCTACCGCGTCAGGCTGGCTATCGTGGGCGACTTTGCGCAATACGACAGCAAAAGCCTGCGGGATTTTATCTTTGAAAGCAATAAGGGGAGGCAGATCAGCTTCGTACCTACGGTGGAAGAGGCTATTGGCAGGTTGTCGAGCTAGCTAGTTATGGAAATAGATGAAATCCTGGAACATTTTTACCCGCTGCCGGCGCAATCCAGGGAGGCATTGAAAGCGCGGATAAACCCGGTAAAGTTTCCGAAAGGACACACGCTCATCCGCGCCGGTAGGGTAGAGAAAATGCTCTATTTTGTCCGCAGCGGCATCGTTCGCGCCTACTCCGATGTCGACCGCGGGGATGTGACGTTCTGGTTTGGAAAAGAAGGCGACGTAGTGCTTTCGATGAAAAGCTATGTGGCCGGCCAGCCGGGTTACGAGCATATCGAAACCCTGGAAGCCTGCGACTTGTATCAGATGAGGTCCCAGGATCTGGAAGCACTTTTCGCCAGCGACATTCACATTGCCAACTGGGGCCGCAAACTCATCGGGCAGGAAATGATCAAAACCGAAGAACGGCTCATTTCCATGCAGTTCAAAACCGCACAGCAAAGGTACCTGGATTTAATGAGCACAACGCCGGATCTGCTCCACCGTGTGCCGCTGTCACATATCGCTTCTTTCCTCGGGATCACACAAGTGAGCCTGAGCCGCATTCGTGCGGAAATCAGGTAGTGTTTCCTTTTTATCATTTGTAAAATTTTTTCCCGATCCGGCGCTGGACCTTTGTCAGAAAAACAGCGTGTTATGAACTGGATTATTTTGATCATCGCCGGCTTGTTCGAAGTCGGGTTCGCTTCCTGTTTAGGAAAAGTCCGTGAGACAAGCGGAACGGAAATGTACCTGTGGTTTACCGGGTTCATCATTTCTATGACCATCAGCATGGCCTTGCTGCTGAAAGCAACCCAAACGCTGCCGATAGGAACGGCCTACGCGGTCTGGACGGGCATTGGTGCAGTGGGCACGGTGCTGGTGGGGATATTGGTATTTAAAGATCCCGTCAGTTTTTGGCGGCTATTTTTCATTACCACGCTCATTCTCTCCATCGCCGGGCTCAAAATGGTTTCGGAGCATTGACGGACTGCGGGGCACGCTATTTTCAGGAAATGCTGTTCACCATCCGCAGAGATTTATGGCTACTCGAAACATCATCGTAGTAGGAGCCTCGCTCGGGGGCTTCGAGGCATTCAAGAAACTGGTCGCCGAATTGCCGGCAGACATAGGAGCTTCCATTTTCCTGGTATGGCATATGTCGCCGCACGCAGAAGGCATATTGGCGAAGGTATTGGATGATATAGCACACCTTCCCGTTGCCCAGGCCGAGCATGGCGAGCCGATATTGCCGAACCGCATTTACGTGGCACGGCCCGACCACCATTTGCTGGTCGATCGCACGCATGTGCACGTTACGCGCGGGCCGCGCGAGAACCGGTTCCGGCCTGCAATAGACCCG
Organism: Dyadobacter sp. 50-39; assembly: GCA_001898145.1. GTDB lineage: Bacteria > Bacteroidota > Bacteroidia > Cytophagales > Spirosomataceae > Dyadobacter. The sequence goes on along the minus strand of MKSR01000017.1, from coordinate 108,512 downwards.
CTGTTCCGGTCGGCGGCCTATGCATTCGGCAACCGCGTGATCGGCGTTGTGCTCACCGGGGCGCTGGACGATGGCACGGCTGGCCTGTGGAGCATCAAGCGCTGCGGGGGGATCGCGATCGCACAGGACCCCGCAGACGCCGACGTGCCATCCATGCCGAAAAATGCCATTCGTGAAGTAGCGATTGACTATATTGTGCCGGTTTCGGAAATGGCCGCATTGCTGGTGAAGCTCTGCAATGAAAGCATTGGCAGCGGCCCGGAGGTAGACGCCGGAGAACTCGATAAGATGGGTGCGGAAGTGCGCGTAGCGTCGGATGAGCCGACGTTCGATGTCGATATTCCTCAATACGGGGAAATGAGCAAGCTCTCTTGTCCTGAATGTCAGGGTGTTCTTACGTTACTAAAAGATGGTGCGCTCTCGCGCTTCCGCTGCCATACCGGGCACGCATTTTCGCCGGAAGCGCTCATGGAAGCCATTTCCGAGAAAATCGAAAATTACCTGTTTGCGGCACTCAGGGGAGTGGATGAACAGGTGATCCTGCTCAACCACATGGGTGATCATTTTGCAGAAGCCAACCACCGGAAGGAAGCAGCCCGCTATTTCAGAAAAGCCCGTGAAGCCAGGCAGCGTGTGGCCTCGATCAGAGACGCCATCCGCGCCAGTGAGGACCGTGAGCTGGTAAGGGCGTCGGAAGAGCGGCTTTGACATTTGGATTGAGATATAGTTATTGAGATATGATAGACCCTACCCCGGATTCCCCTGACAAGGTTTCCAAGCATCAGATGCTCGTCGCCGGAATCGGAGCCTCGGCGGGAGGCATGGAGGCACTGACGGAATTTTTTGAGCATGTACCGGCCCACACCGGCCTGGCGTATCTTATTATGCTGCATCTGAGCCCCGACCTGGATATCAGCCTTGCCGATGTGCTCGGGAAAGTTGCAAAACTACCGGTAACCCTGGTGGCGGGATCGCAAACCATCGCTCCGGATCATATCTATATCCTTCCGGCCGCAGGGCACGTAGAGATAGAGAAAGGCCGTGTTTCGGCCTTTGCGCACGTCGCCAGCGAGGACCGGCGCGCACCGGTGGACGTATTTTTCCGGATGCTGGCTGAGTCGTACAAGGAACGAAGCGTGGCGGTAATCCTGTCGGGTACCGGGGCCAACGGGTCCATGGGCCTCAAAAGGATCAAGGAATATGGCGGCGCTACATTTGTGCAGAATCCGAGAGAAGCGGCTTTTAATGAAATGCCGCGCAATGCCATTGCTACCGAGCTCGTCGACAATATCCTGCCTGTGGCGCAGATTCCCGCCAACCTGTTATCCTATCGTCGCGGACTGGGGACAGTTGCTATCACGGTGGAGCCGGAAACACGCCCGCCCGACCAGCAGCAGGCGCTCCGGGAGGTGTTCACGCAACTTCGGATGCGCACCGGACATGATTTTTCAAACTACAAGAGGCCGACCCTCATGCGGCGGATCGAGCGGCGGATCAATGTCCTGAACCTGCCCAACCTCCCCGCCTACGTGGCCTACATGCGTGAGCATCCGGACGAAACGCAGGCACTGCTCAAAAACCTGCTGATCTCGGTAACCAATTTTTTCCGGGACAGCCGCGCCTTTTTGGCCATCGAGCAGGAAATACTGCCGCTTTTGATGAAAGGGAAAAGCCAGGAACATACCCTGCGGATCTGGGTCGCCGGGTGTGCTACGGGGGAGGAAGCCTATTCGCTGGCAATGCTTTGTGCCGAGAAGACTTCCGGGATTCTGGACGCACCCAAGGTCCAGATTTTTGCGACTGATATCGACGAGGCAGCCATTTCGATTGCACGGGAGGGAAAATACAACCTCAACGACGCCGTCGATGTGTCGCCCGAACGGCTGCGGCGGTTTTTTACCCGTGATGGGGACGAGTACCGCGTACGCCGCGAAATACGGGAAATGGTACTTTTTGCCCGCCATAATGTGCTTAAAGACCCGCCATTTTCCCAGCTCGACCTGGTTACCTGCCGCAACATGCTCATTTACCTGAACCAGACGGCGCAGGAGAGGGCTATGGAAACCTTTCATTTTGCATTGAAGCCGGGTGCGTACCTGTGGCTCGGTATGTCGGAAACGGTCGACGGATCGAGTGATTTGTATGTCAATGTGAGCCGCGAAAACCATTTGTACCAAAGCAGGCAGGTGTCGAGCCGTTCGTACCCGGTGCCTGAGACGATCCCGCAATTCATTCCTGAAAAGAGAAGCGTCGCGCAGCCGGTGGCTGAAATGGAGGCGCGTTCGGGCGTGCGGATGAGCTTCGGGGACCTGCATCAGCAGCTTTTGGAACAATATGCGCCCCCCTCAATCATTGTCAATGAGGAATACGAAATATTGCATCTCACGGAGCGGGCAGGCCGCTACCTGCAGATCGCAGGCGGGGAGCCCAGCAAGAATCTCCTGAAACTGATCCGTCCCGAACTCCGGCTGGAACTCCGGACGGCCTTTTACCAGGCGGTCCAGCAGCAGACCAATGTCGAAGCCCGCACCCTGAAAATCAGGATGGAGGACCGTACGGAAACCATCACCATCCATGTGCGCCCGGTCTTGCGTGAGCGTGACCCGGCGAGGGGATTTATTCTGGTGTTATTTCAGCAAGTGGGCGAGGCGAGTGATCATGAAGGGGTGCTGACGTCCGTAGAACCGATGGCGCGGCACCTGGAAGAGGAACTGATCCGTGTGAAAGCCCAGCTGCGTACTTCCAACGAACAGCACGAGGTGCAGGCCGAGGAACTGAAAGCTTCGAATGAGGAATTGCAGGCGATTAACGAAGAGCTTCGCTCTGCGGCAGAAGAACTGGAAACGAGCAAGGAGGAACTGCAATCGATCAATGAAGAGCTGACGACCATTAACCAGGAGTTGAAAGTGAAGGTGGATGAGATTTCGCTGACCAGCAACAATCTTCAGAACCTGATCAATTCCACGAACATGGCCACGCTGTTCCTCGATCGCAGCTTTCGCGTAAACTTGTTCACCCCATCGACGCGTGAAATATTCAACCTGATCCCGGCGGACTTCGGCCGCCCGCTGTCGGACATTACCAACCGCCTTGACTACGCACATTTACAAGAGGATGCCGAGCTAGTGCTGAGTAAATTACAAACCGTCGAGCGGGAAGTTAGAAGCACGGATGGACGGGTGTTCATAATGCGGATATTACCGTACCGCACTGCCGAAGACCGCATTAACGGCGTCGTACTCACATTTGTTGACATTACCGGCCCCAAGGCGGCCGAGGAAGCCTTGCGGGAGGCCGACAGGCGGAAGGACGAGTTTCTGGCCATGCTCGCCCACGAGCTCCGTAACCCGCTTGCACCCGTGCGCAACACGCTGCAGATCATGAAAATGACTTCGGGGGATGACGAGCGCGTGAGCGCGTCGGTGGCGATGATGAACCGGCAGGTGGATCACCTGGTGAGGCTGGTAGACGATCTGCTCGATGTGAGCCGTATCAGCCGTGGAAAAATAGAACTGAGGCGCGAGCAGGTGGAACTTTGCAAGCTGGTGGCAGATGCCGTGGAGGCAACTACCGCATTGTATGAATCCGGAAACAGGCATTTGACATTGACATTGCCCAATACACCATTGTATCTGAACGGCGATGTTACCAGGCTGACGCAGGTGATAACCAACCTCCTTACCAACGGAGTCCGGTTCACGCAGGAGAACGGCCATGTGTGGGTCGCGCTCGAACAGACGGGGAACGAGCTTTTGCTGAGCGTAAAAGACGACGGTATAGGGCTCACTTCGGACCAGTTCGAGGCCATTTTCGAGCTCTTCGCACAAGTTAACTCGTCGCCGAAGCGGGCGGACGGGGGCCTGGGCCTGGGCTTGACATTGGTGAAACAGCTGGTGGAAATGCATGGGGGCAGGGTGGAGGCTAAAAGCAGCGGCCTGGGACAAGGGAGCGAGTTCCTGGTTCATTTACCTTATCTCGAAGTGCCTGTGGAATTTGTGCCCCCGGCCATCGAAAAAACAGTCAGAGCCAGGCCGCGGGAGATACTGGTGGTAGATGATAACCGCGATGCGGCCGATACCCTGGCGATGATCCTCACGCATCAGGGGCACCACGCCACGGTAAGCTACGACGGCCCCGAGGCGCTGGCATTGCTTGAACGCCAGCCTGCCGAGGTTGTGTTGCTGGATATCTCGATGCCCGGAATGGATGGATTCGAAACCGCCAAACAAATCAGGAACCGCCCCGATGGCCGCAAGATCGCCGTGATAGCACTTACCGGGTACGGGCAGTCCGACGATAAAAAGCGGACCCGGCAGTCGGGCTTCGACGGTCATCTGGTGAAGCCGATAGACCTCACTGAGCTCAGCGAGCTTTTGAGTCAACTGTTTCCCCCAAAAAACCAGGAGGATTAACGCCGGCTGGTATGGATTTTAAGCTTGTAACAAGCTTCATTAAACCAACCCAGCAAAAAATGGAAGATTATTCGAATGTGCTCATACATGCCGCACGGGTAGGGAACCTGGACGTCATCCGCGAACTGCTTGGCCGGGGTGTCGATGTAAATGTGAGGGACGAAAAAGGCTACACGCCATTGCTCATCGCTTGCTATAACAATCGCCCCGAGGCTGCGGAACTTCTGCTCGAATCGGGTGCTGATGTGAATGCCGGCGACAACGGCGGCAATACGGCCTTAATGGGCGCCGCATTCAAAGGACTTCCGGAGGTGGCGTCACTCCTGATCCGACACGGCGCCAACCTCGACAGCCAGCATGGCAATGGCGGCACGGCGTTGATGTTCGCAACGATGTTTGGCCGGAATGAAATGGTGAAGTTGTTGCTGGAAAGCGGGGCATCCACGACTATCCTGGACGTCAGGGGCCAGTCCGCATTCGATCTTGCGATTCAGCAGGGAAACGAGGAAGCCATATCGCTGCTCGCCTGATTTGAGTGTATAATGTTGAGAGCCTGAGCAGGCAGGTCCGCTCAGGCTCTCAACATTATGCTAACAATCCATACATCAAGCCGGGATTTTTCTTGGCTTTTCCCGCTCCCAGAACCTGTGCTGAGCAATGGCGGTGATGAACTGCTTTGCCAGTTTGGCCGGATCGTCGCTGATCACGATCCCATCCAGCAACACAGATTCGTCCGAGAAGTCCGCAGGTATCTTTCTGGCGAAATAGGTCGCTTCGATCACCTGCATCGCCCCGGCATCGGCTGCAATGGCTTTGCAATGCTTGAACGCCTCATTGAGGAAATGAACCGCGTCGGCCTCAGCTTCTACTGTGGCTACACTATTCGTTCCGGCAGGCACATACACGGCGTCGTACAATACGGATGCAGCTGTGAGAAAGCTGTGATGTACGCGGATTTCCTCATCAGTGGTCGACAGGATGTAGTTCAGCCTTGGGGCAATCACCTCCACGATGGCGCCTTCGGCTTCCAATGCTGTTTTGACCGTGTTCAGGGAATTGCTATCCACGCCGTCAGCTGCCAGGAAGGCTATTTTCCTTGTCTTAATGCTGTCTTTCGGGTTATTAGCCATACTTAACGCCGGAGACGCAGTGAGCGAACCTTCTTTGATGACGGGATCGTAATCTGCGGGATCGGCATCGGCGGGAATGCTGCGGTTCACGGGCAACTCCGGATCTTCCGGCACCGAAAGGCGCAGCGCAAAAGCTACCTCTGCCGCGAGCCCCTTGTCGATCATGGAAAGAATGCCCAGCATCCGGGTCCGCACGTCATTGGACTGCACTTTCCCCAATTCAAAGCTGAATGCCTCGATAATGTGGTTTTTTTCCGGGTCGGACTGGCTGTTGAAGAACAGCTTCGCCTGGCTGAAATGATCCAGAAAACTTTTGCTCCTCGCGCGCACCTTGCGCGCATCAATGCGCTCGGGATAGGAGGCGAAGCCGCCCTCCGACACTTTGGCCTGCAACGGGTAGTTATCGCCCAGCGAATTGGGGCCATAGCTCACTTTTCCACGGTTGATCGTCTGCCGCATATAGCCGTCCCGCTGGTTGTTGTGCACGGGCACGATCGGCCTGTTGATTGGTATTTCCTGGAAATTGGGGCCGCCCAGGCGGATAAGCTGCGTATCGGTGTAGGAAAACAGCCTGCCTTGCAGCAGCGGGTCGTTCGTGAAATCGATGCCCGGTACCACATGGCCTATATGGAATGCCGACTGCTCCGTTTCAGCGAAGAAGTTTTCCGGATTGCGGTTGAGGGTCATTTTACCTACCTTGATAACCGGTACCAGCTCCTCCGGGATGATTTTAGTCGGGTCGAGCAGGTCGAACTCGTATTTAAATTCATCCTCCTCTGGTACGATCTGCAAGCCCAGCTCATATTCGGGGAAATTACCGCTTTCGATCGCATCCCAAAGGTCGCGACGATGGAAATCGGGGTCTTTGCCTGAAATATTCTGCGCCTCGTCCCACGCTACGGAATGAACGCCCAGCAGCGGTTTCCAGTGGAATTTTACAAAATGACTCACACCTTCTGCATTGATCAGTCGGAAAGTGTGCACGCCGAAACCCTCCATCATCCGGTAACTGCGCGGAATGGCACGGTCGCTCATAACCCACATGATCATATGTGCCGATTCGGGCATGACCGATATGAAGTCCCAGAACGTATCGTGGGCGGAAGCTGCCTGGGGGATCTCATTGTCGGGCTCCGGCTTCACGGCATGTACCAGGTCGGGGAACTTGATGGCATCCTGGATGAAGAATACCGGCATATTATTCCCGACGAGGTCGAAATTGCCTTCCTGGGTATAGAACTTGACGGCGAACCCCCGCACGTCGCGGGCGAGGTCGGTTGAGCCCCTCGATCCCGCAACGGTAGAAAACCGGACGAATACCGGCGTTTCAATGGAGGTATCGTTGAGAAATTGTGCTCTCGTGTATTGCGCAAGCGGCTCGTAGAGTTTGAAAACCCCGTGTGCACCCGAGCCGCGGGCATGCACCACGCGCTCGGGTATGCGCTCGTGGTCGAAATGCGTTATTTTTTCGCGGAGAATAAAATCTTCCAGCAGGGAAGCACCCCTGTCGCCTGCTTTAAGGGAATTCTGGTCGTCGTTGACACGGACGCCCGTATTGGTATTCATCAGCTCGCCGGTGGAATCTTCCATATGCTGCGCCAGGCTCCTGATCTTGTCGTTTTCCGGTTGGTCGACCTCCGGGTTCTGTTGCGCTTTTCTTTTCGCCATAGTGATTGATATTTAAATTAAGCCTCCTGCGAAGCCTGGTACACAATGTCATTTTCGGCAATGGAAGCCAGCAGTTCATCGCTTGCCTGCTCTTCGGCAAGTGATTCGTTGAGAATGTTGGCTACTTCTTCCAGCCCGAGGGTAGTGGCGAGCTGGATGAGCCCGAGGTAGGACGCGATTTCATAGTGTTCGACCTTCTGGGAAGAAAGGATAATGCCCACGTCTCGGGTAGCGGTGCCGGCATCGGTACTCTCGATCACCCCTTCGCCTTCTTTGGTAATGCCTTCCATGGCGTCACACTTCTTGGCGATGTTTTTTTGCTCCAGCATTCCGAAGATCTGTTCGAGCCGTGACACCTGTTCCACGGTTTGGGCAAGGTGTTGTTCGATCGCCGTCACGAGTTGTTTGGAGCTGGAAGCCTGGCTCATTTTGGGTAATGTCTTTACCAGGTGGTTTTCGGCCCAGTAAATGTCCCGCAGGCAATCGAGAAAAAATTCGTACAGCGCCGGTTCGGCGGTGGTCGATGATTTGGTCTTGAATTTTGGTTCTGAGTTTGTCTCCTTTTTCATATTCGCGTGTTTTAAAAAAGGGAGAACCTCTGCAAAATATGTTCCAGCTCATTTTGGCCTGGTATGCAAGTTGCTGACGCACCGGTTTTAGGAGGTCGGCGTTTATGCCGGCCCCGGTTACACCACCACAATAGATGCAATTTCATAAGCAATGAAAACCTTGGTCTTTTCAACGAAAGTTGTACTGGACGGCGTCCCTGCGGGATTTTCAGGACGCTTTAAAATGCTGCACCTCGAATCCGGCCAGCTCTATGTTTACCGGGTCCACATTACCAAGCAGAAATACACGGGTACACATGTCCCCGGAATGGGAACACCCGATGAAGACGTTGCCTGGTGGCAACGGATGTTCCATGCATTGGTCACGTTTATCGATCGGTATAACCGCGAATACGGCTACCTGCCTTCCGACAAGAACATTTACCAGGACAGCCGCTTTTATACCGGTGAAACGATGTTTGGCAAGAAAATAAGTTTTGTGGTTGAAGAGACAATGCGGGACCTTAACGACCGCGAAGTGATTCTGCCGGATTTCGCGGACCAGCCGCCGGCAACGGAGGAATTGCCGGAATAAATCACAAGTGCTGGCACGCTAAGGCGGCTCCGTTCACTATCGGCATACTAGCCAATACGGCGGGTCATTGTGCGGGAATTTGGTTGAAGGTATCTGTTGTCGCCTGGCGGTTGTAGTCGATCCAGTAGCGGCACATCGTTTCCAGGAGGGTATGCAGCTCTTCAAACTCGACAGGCTTGACAAAAAAGGAATTCGCTCCCGCCTGATAGCAGCGGTTGACATCTTCCTGCCGGCCTGCACCGCTGAGGATTACGATAGGGATCGTTTTCCAGTCGGTTTCGGTATTGGCGGGTGTCTGACGTACCAATTTCAATAGCTCAAAACCATTGATGGCCGGTAGCTGCAAGTCAAGGATAATCAATCCCGGCCGCCTTCCCTTAAATTGTTCGGCCGATTGCAGCACCATATATTGGTAAAGTTCTTGTGCGCCCTGGAAAAACCGGACGTGGTAGTCGGGCAGGAATTTGGTGAAGATGCCCCTCACGAGCTGCCGAAAATCACTGGAATCCTCAACGAGGTAAATTTCTCTTTTACTCATGGATAGTTATCGAAAAATTGTGGTGTGAATCATGTTAAAATGCGTTCCAGGGGCTCTCATTGTGGAAATTGCAGCGAAATCCACTGCCGTCCATCGTCGGTACCCCCGTAAATCTCCCCATTCAGCAAGGACATCAGCCGGTGCACCATCAGCAGGCTGATGTTTCGCCCCATATTCTGCTCACCCGGCTCTTCGCCCGGCATAAATAGCCATCCCGGCAAGGCATCTCCACTGTATGCGATGGTGATAGTCCATGTCGTAGCGTGCTTCTCCCAGCCTATCTCAATTGCCTGTGTGCGTACCATGCAGGCAAGGTGGAAAATGATGTTTTTCAGGACTCGCCGGATTTTTTCTTCGTCGCAGGTTACCAGCAGTTCGCTGTCGCCGCTCAGGAGCACGGTCGTGTTCCGCCTTTGAAGCATGGTACGCATCTTTTTGCGGACGTTTTCGAACGCGCCAGCCAGTCTGAACGAGGTAGGTTCTACGCGCATCGGGCCGGTTTCCATGGCGCAGTAATCTTCCAGATCGGTAAACAACTGCACCGCGTATTCAGTGTTGTTGTGCAGGCGGTTGAACATATCTTCCCGTTCGGCTTCTCCGGAAGCCAGCGGTAGCAGCGAATGCAGTCCCGAGATCACACCGAACGTGCTGCGTAGCTCATGGCTCACCGATTGCATCAGTGACAGATACGCAGGGGGTGCCGCCAGCGGGCTTTCAGTCATGTCCGGGGCTTCCGGGAACAGGTCGTTCATCGTCGGTCGGGAGTAGAAACGGTATTCCACCAGAAATTACGCAGGTTGTTGAAATCATTTTTCCAGAGCGAAGCGTTTTTGCTTTTGGTCATAAATGCATTGGCGTTACGCTGATAGCTGGCGTGCATATCCTCCGGTTTGTCGGAGTATGAGAAGACGATGACGGGCACCGCGCGACAGTTTTTGTTGATCAGAAGCTGGTGGATATTCACCAGCAGATCCAGGCCGTCTTGCCTGTCGGGTAGGTAAAGGTCCATCAGGATCAGGTGCGGTGCCGGATGAATGCTGTCCCACGCCGGTCCCAGCTGTTCATTCACAGCTGCCGCATTGGTAAACTCGGTGATCTGGACTTCGGGCATGCAGTCGTTCAGCGCATTCCGGATAAAGAATAGGTGGTCCTCATTATCTTCGATCACGATTACGCTGCCCTGTTCCCGGCCCGCGGTCACGGTGGTTTCATCACTTACGTGGCTGCTGTTCAGGAAACAGGCATCCACGGCCTTGGCCAGCTTCACAAAGTCCGCCTCATGCACGGGTTTTTCAAGAAAGGCATTAACGCCCCGCTCATAGGCGTCGCGTATGAGGGCACGATTGGAAGTTGTTGAGAGCATCAATACCGGAATGTGCTGTGATACGTCGTTCATTTTCAGTATCTCCAACGTTTCCAGGCCGCTGAGCCGCGGCATATTCATGTCCATGATGATCATCGCGGGGTCAACTGAAATGCCCTGGTTCGTAATGTACCTGATAAGGTCGTCACCGGAGTCAAGCTCGATGATCCGGACGGGGCTGATGACCTGCTCCACCGCGACGCGGATCAGCATGCGGTCGTCTTCGTCATCATCGGCAAGATAAATCGTCTTCATGAATTGCGATCATAACTAGTGGCTAATAGGCTTTCCTGTTTTTCAAAGGCAAACAAATCATGCCAGCGACGCCGATGGCACAGTTTTTACCGCCAGGTGGGCAAAAATTAAAAACGAACGAGGGATGAAAACGGAAAACAATGAATCAGGATCTTTCTTCCGTGTAGCGGAGGGAGTTTGGGGAGTAAAGGACGTAATGGTCAATGTTTACCTAATTGCCAATCCGGATAAATCCTGGGTATTGATCGACACGGGCCTGAAAAGTGCATTCGAAAAGATCAAAACCGCCGCCGCGGAGCTCTTCGGGGAAGGTGTACCGCCCGTTGCAGTGGTGCTCACCCATGGACATTTTGACCACGTCGGCTCCCTGGAAGCAATTATCCGCGAATGGGGAGTGCCCGTATATGCGCATTTTCTCGAAACGCCGTATCTGACTGGAAAGTCGGACTATCCGCCTGCTGACCCGAACGCCGGGGGTGGTTTGCTGTCGCTGGTCTCAGGACTGTATCCCAACGACTCGATCGATCTGATCGACGCGGTCAAATCGCTGCCGCTTGACGGCCACATTCCATTTATGCCCGAATGGGCCTATATACACACGCCCGGCCACTCGCCGGGGCATATCAGCCTGTGGCGTGAAACCGACCGCGTGCTCGTCGCAGGAGATGCATTTGTCACCACCCGCCAGGAATCGGTGTTCAGCGTGCTTACCCAGCGAAAGGTGATTTCAGGACCACCCAAATACTTCACCTGCGACTGGTACCAGGCCGATAAATCTGTGAATGCGCTTGCCGACCTCTCTCCCGAGGTGGTGGCGACAGGTCACGGCAAGCCCATGGAAGGCCGGGAGATGCGCCAGCAGCTGATGGACCTTGCGCTGAACTTTGCCGATAGGGCCTTGCCGCGCCACGGTCGTTACGTAGCCAACCCTGCCGTTACTAACCGTGATGGCGTTGTTTCACTACCTAATGTGCCTTCTTCGCCGGATGCTGCCTGGGCACTGTTGAGTAGTGTGGCTGTGATCGCCTTGGGATGTGTGTATTTTTCGCTGCAACGGTCACGCAGAGAGCAACTTTCACTCCCCAGTTTTTCCTGATCCGAACCACCATTTTTTGCACGATTTTTAGCGCTTAAGTGGCTGGTTATTAGCATGCGGTTCGTAAGTAGTCGCCAGGTTGCTTGTTATGGTAGTTCTTTGGATGAAAAGGCCTGTTTAGTGGTATAGTTTTTACGCAGTCGGGCACATTTCAACGGTATAAAAGCACGACACGTGCAACCAGTGTTATAAAATGCAGGATCATGAGTGATGTTAGGAATATGGTGAAGTGTATGGCCAGAATCTGGCGGATGTACAAGAGGCAGGAATCGCTCTTCCGGTCGGCGATGGGGCTCGATGTACCAAGCAGGTTAAGGCGTATTTGCAGCAACGGATATATGATGTCATTGCTGTTCAAAAAAGACGTGGGCAGTATGTACGAATCCGTGAAGAGCGTGCTCGATGACGGGGAGCTTGCAAGCATTACCAGGAGCGTCGATGATTTTGAAGATCAGCTGGCGGACCGGTACGAACTCTTGTCGGAAATCGCCTCTCACCAGCAGGTGATCCTCCGCGAGTACCAGGCGCTGTTACCCCACCTGGATCACGACAGCGACGCCGCGCGCGCTTGCAGCGAGCATATCGACAAGCTCTCGTTTCTGGAAAGTTCACTTATGAAAGAGGTGAACAGCCTGCCCGACGGGCGAGAGGAAGATTTTTCATACGTGGCCTGATACTTTAACGCGTGTGGCATGCTATGGATACATTTTGCAACCACTAAATCCGTATTACATTCATTAACCAGCCGATGAACGAGCTACCCGCTAAGGTCACCGGCTATTTATTTGTTAAATATGATGAAAACTTCAAAAAGTATCTGGCAGGATGGCAAATGGCAGGCCTGGGGAATAGCCCTGGCGGGGCTGGGTGTACTGGCGGTAGCCCGGGCGGTGTACCGGCACGTCACGAGCATGGATTTTAAGGATAAGGTCGTGCTGATCACCGGAGGCTCGCGAGGGCTCGGCCTCGAAATAGCCCGGATACTAGTGCACAAAGGCGCGAAGATTGCGCTTTGTGCGCGGTCCGGCGAGCAGCTCGACAATGCCGCAAGAGAACTGAGGGGTAATGGCGCGGAGGTGATCACGGTTGAAGCAGACCTTTCGGACCCGAAGGCCGCACCGCAGGTAGTCGGGAAAGTCATCGACCGGTATGGCCGGTTGGATGTGCTCATCAACAATGCCGGTATTATGATGCTCGGCCCTGAAAATGTGATGGATATCGAAGATTATCAGCAAGTCATGGACGCCAATTTCTGGTCTGCATTGTATTTGGTTAAAGCGGCACTGCCGCATTTCCGGGCACAGGGCGGCGGACATATTGCCAACATCTCATCCATCGGCGGAAAAATAGCTGTGCCGCATATGCTTCCTTACAGTGTCAGTAAGTTTGCGTTGACGGGTTTCTCGGAAGGCCTCGCGGCCGAGTTGAAGAAGGATAATGTCCACGTAACGACCGTCATTCCGGGCCTGATGCGCACGGGCAGTCCGCGCAATGTCTCTGTGAAAGGGTCCCACGAAGGAGAATATGCCTGGTTCAAAATCGCCGATTCGCTGCCTGTGCTGTCCCAGGAAGCGCGGAAGGCTGCGGCGGACATTGTGGAAGGCATCGCCGCCGGTGCCGCCGAGGTGACGCTCACGCCCATCGCCCGGGCAGCATCCGTACTGAACGCCGTCGCGCCGGGCGCATTGACAACGCTCATGCAATGGACCGACCATTTCCTTCCGCGAAGCGACAATCGCGCGGTGAAGAAAGGCCACGAAAGCGAATCCGAAGCCACCACAGGCATTATCGGTTCCCGCACCGACGCGGCTGCCGCTCGGAACAATGAGCTATCATAAGAAAACCGGGGCCAGCGCCCCGGTTTTGGCAACATTATCGGACTTAGTCTTGGTTAAGAATTATCGTGAACCGGCTTTTGCTGCTCGTTCATCTGATGGGCTACTGCGCTATCAGGGATGATGGCACTCATGGCCACCTGTACTTTGTTTTTCAGGCCGGAGACTACCTTGTCTTTTCCCGACATCAGGGCATCGTATCCGTCGCGTGCAACTTCCGCCGGATCGGCCATGTCGTCCTCGTCCTGTACCGCTTTGCTATCCTGCATATCAGCTTTGTTGAAGAAATCCGTATCGGTGACGCCCGGCATCAATGCGGTGATGGTGACGCCGGTGTCTTTGGTTTCCTCCCGTACGGCTTCGCTGAACGAAAGCACGAATGCCTTCGTACCATGATAAACCGCCTGCCACGGACCGGGCAACTTGCTGGCAATCGATGCCAGGTTGAGAATGCGCCCCGAGCCTCGGCTCACCATATCGGTCAGGAAGCATTTAGTAAGGACGACCAGCGACGCAATATTGAGGTCGATAATCCTCAGCTCTCGGTCGATGTCCGTCTGATCGAATTGCCCGTACACACCCTGGCCTGCATTGTTTACCAGTATCTCTACTTCAATTCCTTTTTGCTTGATATCCGCATAAAGGCCGAAAGCCTGCTCGCGGTCGAACAAGTCCTTGGCAATGGGCCACACTTCCACACCTTCCGCACGCAATAGCGTGCTGGTTGCGTCCAGTTCGGCCACATCCCGTGCGGTGATGATCAGGTTGAAGCCGTCTTTGGCGAACAGTTTGGCCAGTTCGAGGCCAATGCCGCTTGTAGCCCCGGTAATGAGGGCATATTTTCCGCTATTTTCCATGTGAATGGTTTTTAGTTTTTTGAAAGGCGTCAACCCCGGTAAAAACTGTGCCTGGGCACTCTACCGGAGACTCCTGATCGCCATGGCCGCTGCCAGTCCGCCTAGCAAATACCAGGTGACGGTAAGCAGCTTGGTTTCGCCGGTCCGGGCTACGGTGCTTTCATTGAGGCCGAGCGGCTTTGCCAGCCCGATGGCGCCGAGGCCGGCCATCAGCCCGTAGCCTGCACCGCGCAGCAGGATGGTGTCGTTGTCGCCTTTCCCGATCATGGCATAGTAACCCGCATTGCTGGCCAGGTCGGCTACGAATGTTGAGGCGGTGAGGGCATCGCCGGTTGGAGCTTCAACGCCCAGTGCTTCGACCGTTTTGGTAACAGCCTCTTCGCCGAGCAAGTCCACCCGCGGTGCTTTGTGCGACACACGTTTGGCAACTTCGTGGACCAGGTTGAGCACAACTGCCCCGGTTATTCCGCCCAGTATGTTTCTGATTTCCGGTTTCATAGATTATTGGTGGTTTGGATGAAGATTGATTGAGCTGTGCGCACGAAAAAACCGCACCAGCGGCATTTACAGGCCCTAGTTGAGATTTTTCTACAAGAAACGGCCGGTATGGGGTACGGTGCCCTGTGGCATGTTTCTTTTTCCGGATCGGCGTTTTTTGGAAATACTCAACATTCGTATCATCATCAAACAGGACCCGAAATGGAGACTAAAACAAAGTTGGGCATAGCCCTGGCAGGACTCGGCAAGTATGCTACAGAGCAGCTGATCCCGGCCTTGCGGCTCACGAAGCACTGCCAGCTGGCAGGACTGGTGAGCAGTGATGACGAAAAGAAACAAAAATGGAAGCAGGAATGCGGGTTGAAAGAAGACAGTCTCTACGGATATGACGATTTCGACCGGATAGCCGACAATCCCGACATCGACATTGTGTACATCGTTCTTCCCAATGCCATGCATGCCGAATACTGCATCCGCGCTGCGCGGGCCGGGAAGCACATTATCTGCGAAAAGCCGCTGGCGATGAATGTGGAGGAATGCTATCGCATCCGGGAAGCCGTTTCAGAAGCGCAGGTGCGGTTCTCGATGGGGTACAGGCTGCATTTCGACCCGTTCAACCGGGAGATGATGCGGCTCGGACAAGACGAAGTCTTTGGTCCGGTGAGGAAAATGGAACTGCTCGACAGCATGGATATCGGTACCGAAAGCCCCTGGCGCATCGACCGGGAAAGGGCTGGCGGCGGACCCTTGCTCAACAACGGCATTTACTGCATTCAGGCGGCGCTTTATATCAAAGGCAAGCTGCCGGTAGCGGTGGAGGCGCGCTTTGCTCCGGTTACCAACCCCGGGCTTTTCAAGGAAGTGGAGGAGGGGCTGATCTGGACCATGTTTTTTGAGGACGGCGCTACGGCTCAGTGCGAAACGAGTTATTCCAAAAACCAGAACCTGATGCGTGCCGAGGGTACCGAGGGATGGTTTGAACTAAACCCCGGCTACGAATACGGAGGGCTGACTGGCCGCACGTCCAGCGGGAGTATGGATCTAAAACCCGTCAATCAACAGGCGTTGCAGATGGATGATTTTGCGCATTGTATTATGACCGATGGTGAAACGCGCGTACCGATCGAAATGGGTATCCGCGATATGAAGATCGCCGAGGCGATTTATGCCGCGGCGAAGTCGGGCGAGCGTGTGGCATTACATTTGGAAGAGTTTGGCGGTCTTCCCGAATTTTAAATTATCGTAGCATTATGAAAGATAAAAATTACACGGGCGCCGTGCCCGGACAGGAGCGCGGCGACTCAGTTACGGCAGAAGCAAGCCGTACATTAGAAAATGTAATCGCTGCCAAGGCCTTCTTTCATCAGGCAGAGAGCCGACTGCTGGATGTCAGCCAGTGGCATGGCCTGGCAGGTGAGGCGTTGGCTCGTTTTATTTTGACCGACCAGGCCGGAAATCCTGTTGAAGGTACGGCGTCACAGGGGTTACTCATCAAGATCGACATTCCCGGGCCTGGCTCGGAATCGGGCAGAGGATACGACTGGGTAACGATTGAGGAGATAAAAAGGGTTGATTCCAATGAAATGCAAAGCACCGCTTTGAGGGTCCGCCCGGTGGCTGCACCCGGGTCGGGCAAAGAGGAGCCCACCCATTTTTACGATGAGGGATCGACCAGCACGTTTACCGTGACAAGAGAGCATGATCGTGTTACGGCGGCCATTTACGACCGCAATATCAATCCCAACACCGAGGCGGACTCGCTGATCGATAAAATCAGAAATGCCATTACAGGGCTGGTAGGTGAAAAAGTTTTTTCCAAAATACAATGGCAGGCCCTGGTCGACGGCCTCCTGAAGTGATTCAGAGATTACGGCCCGGCGAATTGGTGTCGTTCTGATAGAAGGGCTTCCATCCCGGCCACGACATCGTCATAGTTGTTACTGCGGGTCCAGTCGATCGTTTTATGAAGTTGTGTATTCAACGGCCCCCAGCGTTCCGGCTCGCCATCCATGCTGATGACGACGCTGGGTGTTTCTGTGGCCGCAGCAATGTGCGAAACCCCTGTACAATTGCTGATGAGCAGGTCAGCCTCCCTGATAAGCTGGGTTATTTCTCCCAGGCCCGTTTGGCCGGTGAGGTCTAATGCCGGATAGTCCATCCGGTCGATCACCTCGCGGGCGATCGGAGCCTCCGCTGCGGTACCTGTCACCACTACCTGGTAACCCAGTCCCGCACAATGATCGGCGAGGCATGCAAAATGCGAAGGCGGCCATTGTCGCCATGCCCCGCGCGAGCCGGGGTGTATGCATACGTAGCGATCGTGCGTGAGCAGCGGGAATTTTTCTTGAAAATGCCTTCTTTCTTCGTCATGTACGGGGAGTTCGAGCTTGTCGTTGTAGGCGGGGATGCTCAGATGCTCCATGAGCCGGAGGTGTCGGTGAATCTCCGAAATGCCTTCCGGGTATTCGAGGAAGTGTTGTGGGTTGCCTTCATTTCCTTTGGTATGAAATCCAGCCACGTCGCCTGCGTCCAGATCGCGCAGCATTTCGTTTACCACACTTCCGTTTCCCTGCATTTGGAGGATCAGGTCGAATTCTTCTTGCCGCACCTGGTTCACAAACTTTTGCCACGCCAGCTGGTCGAAAGGCTGCTCCGGCAAGGCGGGGTAACCTGGAAAATGAATGAAGCCATTGAAATAATCGCCGAACCGTTCGGTAAAGGATTTGGCCCAGGGCAGGCCCCATAATACGATTTCGGCGTTCGGATAGGCATTCCGCAACGCACGGAAGGCAGGGACGGCGCAAAGCATATCGCCTAGCTGCAATGCCCGGAATACGGCTATTTTGCGGGTAGTTTCGGCTGGAAATTTCATAAGAAAAATACTTTATAGCGGAGCGCTCCGCGAAGCGTCCAGTAAACAGAAATGTACGGGATAATCAGAGACGTGAAAATCATTTCCATGCGGTGCGACAGGGAGTCCGACGTTCCTTTCAGCCGCTTGACGATAAAGGACGCGATCGCAATGGCCCACACAGCCAATGCTGAGGCAGTGATAAGGGGCATATTTGCTATTAATCCAAAAACGACTGCTATGGACGCCAAAATGATGATATAGTACGTCCAGACGGGACCGGCAGCAATTTTCGACCGGTAGAACAGCGGGTGTTTTTTAAATAACAATGCATTGAACATGCTCTTGCGCTGCTCGGCCAGGCTTACTCCCCAGCCGGCCTCGCGAACGGGGTGACATATGGCAGCTTCCGGCACGTGGATGATCGGAATGTTCCCTTCCAGTAATTTGAATTCCAGGTCAGAATCTTCCCGCCAGGCGATGGGAAATTCTTCGTCGAAGCCGCCGGTCATTTTCAGCGCAGCGCGTGAACATGCACAGTTGGCGGTAATAAAAGCCGCGGTGGCAAGGTGGGCAACGTTCTTTTCATAGTCGGTCGGTCTCTCTGAAATGGGTACCACCACTTTCCCCGTGAAGGCAACCAGGCCCCGGGCCAATGCCTGATAGCGCGCAGCAAACGCTTCGAGCCAGCAAGGGTCGGGAATGCAGTCGTCGTCGGTAAAGACGATCAACTCGCCACTGCTTTGTTCCCAACCGTAATTACGCGCCGCCGCCGGGCCTTTTTTAGCAGGTAAATGGTGGAAGGAAACGGCGCAGTCGGGCTTCTCGTGCAGGAAGCGGTTGACGACGGCCTCGGTTTCAGGATCGGGACCGTCGGCCACCACGATAACCTCGTAGAATGTACGCCAGTAAGTTTGCTCCCGAAGGGCGTCCAGGCACTTTTTGAGCAATGCCGGACGCTTATAAGTGGGAACAACAACGCTGATATTGACTGGTATTATCATTTTTCTAAAATGAATGAGTTGATAATTAGTGCATCAAAAGGCGACGTCCAGAAGCATTCGATCGCGTCGCGCGGCGAGCACACGATCGGTTCGCCACGGGTGTTGAACGAGGTATTAACCAGGACCGGCACGCCGGTAAGTGCCTTGAATTCGCTGATCAGCTCATGGTAAAGCGGATGCTGCTGCGCATTGACCGTCTGCACGCGCGCGGTGCCGTCGGTGTGCCGCACGGCGGGGATGCGGTCGGCTTTGTCGTTCTGGACAGGATATACAAATAGCATGAAAGGCGAAACACGGGCATTTTCAAACCATCCGGGGGCATCTTCTTCCAGTACGACCGGCGCAACCGGGCGGAAATCCTCGCGATCTTTGATGTCATTGAGCCGTGCCTGCATTGCAGGGTTGATCGGAGAGGCGAGAATGGAGCGTGCCCCCAGCGAACGTGGCCCGAACTCCATCCGGCCCTGGTACCAGGCGATGATTTTGTCCTGTGCCAGGATCGCGGCTGTTTCTTTTGCCACATTGTAAAGCCTTTTGTAAGGGGTTTTGGCCCAGATCATGAACTGCTCGATCTCCTCATCGCTGTACTCGGGACCCCAGTACACGTGCTCCATCGGTTCGGTATAACGGGGGCCGTTTTCATCCGCGTGAAGCTTTGCATCCAGCCATTGCGCGGCACCCAATGCGGTTCCCGCGTCGCCCGCAGCAGGCTGTACCCACACATTTTTGAAAGGTCCCTGGTCGCGGATCACCGCATTCATCACGCAGTTTAATGCCACACCTCCCGCCATACAGAGGTTTTCGGCGCCGGTTTGGTCGTACAGCCATTGAACCAGTTTCAGGACCGTTTCTTCCAATGCTTTTTGCAGCGAATGCGCGATATCGTGGTGCAGCTGCTCGAAACGATCGTCTTTCTTGCGGCCCGGTCCCCACCATTGTTCAGGATCGAAGTCGTCGATGGTGTATTGTCCATCTTCACCAATATGGATCACGGAGCGGAAATCTTCGAGATAAACAGGCCTGCCGTAGGAAGCCAGGGCCATTACTTTGTATTCATCCGATGAATGCAGGAAGCCCAGATAGGTGGTGATTTTCTCATATAATATGCCCAGCGAATGCGGCATATCCACCGTCGCGAGCTGCCGCAACGTGTTTCCTTTCCCCATGAAGTAGCCGGTAGTTGCTTTTTCGCCGCGTCCGTCAATGGTGAGTACGGCCGCCTCTGTAAAGGGCGAAGGAAAGAATGCGCTGGCGGCGTGGGAAACATGGTGGTTGACGAAGGCCCATTTCTGAGCAAGGTCGCCTGCGCCGGCCAGGCGTTTCTGCAGGTGGTGCGGATACCCGTCGCGCAGCTGTTCGGGCGCTTTCCGGATGTAATTGAGGAAAATGGTATCCCAGCCGTTGTACACTTTCGAAGGTGCCAGAAGATCGTCATAGGCTTCTTCTTCATATACCGACGCGTCGCTAACACCCTCGGGATCGAATGAGTAGGCAATGCGGTCGACATCTTTCAATGTGATCCCGGCCGTTTTCAGGCAAAAGTCGATGGCATGGAAGGGCATTTCCCAGGTTGTGAAGGGAATCGGGCGTTTGCCGTGCTTGATATGTGTAAACCGCTCTTCTTCGGCCGCAGCGATCAGCCGGCCGTCTTGGACGAGTGCCGCAGCGCTGTCGTGGAACGCTGCATTGATTCCCAGTATGTACATAATCGATGGTATAGTTTGAAATGCGGCGTGCGGTACACAAGTACCATGCCAGTGATAATGCCTCCCGCCCGCATGCGCAAGTTCACGCCGGAATCGGCCGGATTGGGGTGTGTATGCCTGTGGAAGTTCTTCCCTGAGCCGCACCCGGTCGCCCAATGCGCTATACGTTGCGTTTAGAAGCGCTTCTCTCATACTTTCGTCCCCGGCCTCCCAAATGCCTCGCGATCAGGAGAGCGCTTCCTGGGGAATGGCACTGTTTTTTACAGCGCGCCGTCTGTTTTCATTCAAACTCAACCAACATGAGCGGCACGAGCGATACCAAAACGCGGCTTAAAATCTTTACATGGCACATTCATGGAAGCTACCTGTACTACCTTTCAAAAGGCGATTATGACATCTACATTCCTGTAAATGAAGCGCGGTCGGAGGGATACTACGGACGCGGCAAAACCTTTCCTTTCGGGCCGAATGTGATCGAGGTCCCTGCCGCCGACGTGCGCAACATGGCGTTCGACTGCATCCTGTTCCAGTCCGATCGCAACTTCCTGATCGACCAGCATGATATCCTGTCGGACGACCAGAAACGTTCGCCGAGGGTGTATGTGGAGCACAATACCCCCGAACGCCACCCGACCAATACCCGGCACGTGATGACCGACCCGACCGTGACGCTCGTGCATGTGACGCATTTCAACAAGCTGATGTGGGATAATGGAGGCCTGCCGAATGTCCGCGTGATCGAGCATGGCGTGTGCATCCCCGACGTGCAATGGAAAGGGGACATTCCAAAGGGCATTGTGGTGATCAACCACATCCAGCAGCGGGGCCGCATTACAGGCTGGGACGTTTTCGACGAGATCCGGAAACACGTCCCCATAGACCTCATCGGCATGGGTACCGGACAATCCGGCGGGCTGGGGGAGGTGCTTAACCCGCAATTGCCGGAATTCATCAGCCACTACCGCTTCTTTTTCAACCCGATCCGCTCGACCAGCTTCGGACTGGCTGTTTGCGAAGCCATGATGACCGGTATGCCGATCGTGGCCCTGGCGACGACCGAGTATGTGACGGTGATCAAAGACGGCGAATCGGGCTGGATCGATACCAACACCGATAAGCTTATCGCAGGCATGCGCCGGCTGATCGACGACCCGCAACTCGCCCGCCGCATGGGCGAAAATGCCCGCCGCATTGCGCTTGACCGTTTCGCCATTGGCAGATTTACCTCCGACTGGGAGCAAACTTTTTCAGAAACCATTCAACTTCATCGACATGAAACGGAAAATAGCATTTATCAGTGAGCACGCGTCGCCGCTAGCCGTGCTGGGCGGCGTCGACAGCGGCGGCCAGAATGTGTATGTGGCCGAAATCTGCAAATCGCTCGCCAGGCTGGGGTACGACATCGACATTTTTACGAGAAAAGATGATCAGGACTTGCCCGAGATTGTCGAATGGCTGCCGGGTATCCGGGTTGTGCACGTGCAAGCGGGACCTGCGCGTGAGGTGGCCAAAGAGCAGTTGCTGGGCTTCATGGACGAGTTTACGCTCAGCATGGCGAAACTGATCCGCCGGCTGCACCTGGAATACGAGCTGGTGCATGCCAATTTCTTTATGTCGGGGTTGGTAGCGTCCAAAATCAAGCAGCTGCTCGGCATTCCCTATGTGATTACCTTCCATGCTCTGGGCAAAATCCGGATGATCCACCAAAAGGAAAACGATGCCTTCCCGGCTTCGAGGCTCGATATCGAGCAGATGATCGTGGAGGATGCCGATTACATTATTGCCGAATGCCCGCAGGACAGGCAGGACCTGATCGAACATTACCATGCCGATCCGACGCGCATTACCATTATCCCTTGCGGGTTTAGTTCGGAAGAATTCGGTCCAGCATCCAAAGCAGGCGCTCGGCGGCGGCTGGGTTTGAATAAAAATGACGTGGTACTGCTGCAACTTGGCAGGATCGTGCCCCGGAAGGGCGTCGACAACGTGATCCGTGCCATGCATTATCTCAAAGAAATACCCCATATCAAACTGCTCGTCGTAGGTGGTTCGGAGGAAAAGCCCGATTTCGACAGGGATCCCGAATTCAAGCGGCTAAGAGCGCTGGCGAGAGAGGAAGGTGTTGAAAAACAAGTGATCTTCACTGGCCGCCGGAACCGCAAGCAATTGAAATACTATTATCAGGCGGCAGATTTCTTTATTTCAACGCCCTGGTACGAGCCGTTCGGCATTACACCGCTCGAAGCGATGGCGTGCGGCACGCCGGTCATAGGTTCCGACGTAGGCGGGATTAAGTACACCGTACGGCATGGCGAAACGGGTTTCCTTGTGCCACCGCATAACCCGGCTGCGCTGGCAGAGGCGGTGAAGATGGGCATATCATGCCCCGAAAAGTACGGCGAGCTTTGCCGGAATGCATTGAAACGCGTCAACAAGAACTTCACGTGGTCGTTTGTGGCGCAGAAAGCCCACCGGCTGTATACGCGGGTTGTGGCAGAGCGCAAGGCGAGAACAGCCTTCCTGCTGGATCTGAAGAGAGCCCAGACAAAACCGCTGGGTGGCTACCAGGTAAATGCGATCACTTATGCTTCATGAGTTAGTTAAAGCGGTATTTCTGGACAAGGATGGAACGCTCGTCCGCGACGAACCCTATAATGTCGACCCGGAGAAGGTGGTGTTTGAAGACCATGTCTTCGAAGGGTTGCGAACATTGCAGGGCGATGGCTACCGGCTGGTGATTGTATCAAACCAGCCGGGCCTTGCCATGGGATTATTCTCCCAGACCGAACTCGATGCGCTCGTCCGCTATTTCGAGGACCGCTTCGCGGAAAACGGGGTAATGCTGGCTGGTTTTTATTACTGCCCGCACCTCCCGGCTACACCCGGCGCGGCATGCGATTGCCGCAAACCGGAACCGGGGCTATTATTGCGGGCGGCCGCAGAGCTGCACATCGACCTGAGCCGTTCGTGGATGGTGGGGGATATTCTGAACGATGTCGAAGCGGGAAACCGGGCGGGGTGCCGCACGGTACTGATTGATAACGGCAACGAAACCGAGTGGGAGACCGGTCCCTACCGCGAGCCGGATTATACCACCCGCTATTTCCTCGACGCCACCGACTACATTACTGCACAAACCATTTCCTCGGATGACACCACCCAGCTACCGTAATGTGCTTTGCATCCGGGCTGATAATATGGGCGACGTTATGATGTCTTCGCCGGCGATGCGCGCGTTGAAACAGTCGTTCGGGAGCCGTATTACATTGCTTACCTCACCTGCGGGGAGCATTGTAACTCCGTACCTGAGCTGTATCGATGACGTGATCGTGGCATCGCTGCCATGGGTAAAAAGCGATGGTATGGATGGGGGTGCATTGCTCGCATTAGCCGAAACACTGCGGGGGCGCTCATTCGATGCGGTGGTGATTTTTACCGTTTACAGCCAGAGCGCATTGCCCGCCGCCATGCTATCCTATATGGCCGGCATTCCCGTACGTGCGGCGTACGCGCGGGAGAATGCGTACGACCTGCTCACGCACTGGGTGCCCGACACGGAGCCATACGAACGTATAGCGCACCAGGTGGAGCGTGATTTAGGATTAGTAAAATCACTGGGAGCCGATATCGAAGACGACCGGCTGCTGCTGGAAAGTGATGCCCGGGCAGCGCTGACATTGTCCGGGAAACTGGAAAAGCTCGGTATCGGCGAGCCATTTATCATCTTGCATCCGGGTGTGTCGGAAACCAAACGCGAATATCCGGAGCAATACTGGATGGAAGCGGGAAAATTGCTGGGCGAGGAATTCGGAATGCCGTTGCTCGTTACCGGTTCCAGCACTGAAAAAGCACTCGCCGACAGAATTGTTTCCGGCATCGGCACATGTGCCGTGTCCCTGGCAGGCACGCTGAACCTCGGCGAATTCATTCAGCTGGTGGGCAGAACGGTTTGTGCGGTGTCGGTCAATACGGGTACAATCCACATTGCGGCTGCCATGCAGACGCCTGCCGTGGTATTATATGCCCGGACGAACCCCCAGCACACGCCCTGGAAATCGCCTTTTACATTGCTTCCTTATTCGGTGCCGAGCGATCTTCGTAGCAAAAGCCCGGTTATCCGCCACGTTGCAGAGCGGCTTTATATGGAGGAAGTACCTTTTCCGCAACCGGTCGAGGTCTCTGGCGCAGTGCGGCAGCTCCTTGCCCTTTCATCGGATGCAGGATATCATCCGGGATTTTGACGGGTTAACCCAAATAAATTTCCGTCCGTGAGAACTATTAGGATGTTGCTTTGCATTGAGTTATTCCTGAAATCTATTTTGAATTCATACGGATTGTCGTTCGGATAATGTTAACGGGAGTTATGAAATGCAACTGAAAAAACGGCTAATGAATTAAGAATCAATTCCAAAACAGAAATTATATAGCCTTTGTAAAGCTTTTAGGCATTTGTATCATTCAAGCATGAAATTGTAAAAATATTTCTTGAATAGATATACTTTGTTCTAGGAAAAAATGCCTACTTTCAACGGGCTATTTTCCATATAGTTATAACCATAGTTATTGATTTTTGCACTGAGGTTATGTTGGAATAGCAGCCAGTTCAACAAATGACATCTTACAGGTAATTTGTTGTTCTTGATTCCCATTATAACCTCTATCATTGTGAAAGTCGTATTTATAGTACCTTACTTCGGTAAGCTGCCATCTAACTTCGATCTTTGGCTGAAAACTTGTCAGGCCAATCCCGAATTTAATTGGTTGATTATAAGCGATCAGGACCTTCCTGTCAACCTCGCAGACAATGTGAGCTGTTTTTATTTTGAGGATATAGCTACATTAAGCAAGTTCATATTTGCCAGGCTGAATCTTGAAGTAAAAATTAATAGTGCCTACAAATTTTGCGACTTCCGGCCATTGTATGGCGCTATTTTTGAAGATTACCTGGATGGATACGATTTTTGGGGATTCTGCGATATGGACGTTTTTTTCGGAAACCTTTCCAATTTCCTGACCCCCGACATTCTGCGTGAATATGATATCATTCAGCGCTGGGGGCACCTCACGATCGTCCGCAATAACCAGGTCTGTAACAGGCTCTACGAAAAATGTTTTGAATATTCGTCGGTTGAGAACGTGCTCAATTGGGATATGAACCAAGGTACGGATGAACGCATTATGCCTTATATCGGACAGAAATCGGGGTTAAAGTGCTATTTTAATCAAACCTGGATCGCTGATGTCGCACCCCATACTTTCCAATACCGCATGGACAAATTGGGCAGCAATAATTATACTTCACAGATATTCGCTTGGGAAAATGGGGTGCTTTACCGTTATTTTTTGAGCAATGGACATATTCACCGCGATGAATTTATGTATATCCATCTTCAAAAGCGGGATATCGATATTCTGAACAGAGTAACGGGCGATTTTATGATTACGCCAAACGGTGTTTATAGTAAAACAAGCGACGTAAATTTATCTGATTTTTTCTGCGATTCTACCCTCAAAGAGCGTTTTGATGTGCGCTACAAAGCAATGTATAAACGCCTGATAAGAAAGCGGTTAATCGATACATTTCTAAAAGCAAATGTAATCAGATACCTGGTTTACAAACGTTATTTGTCCAGGCTATGGACTTCTGTCCCCGATATTACCGTAACCGAACGCAAAAGCGACGCCGTTGAACTGGTCATCCACGAAGCCGGGATGCTTTGATGTCCACTGACATGCTACAAAACACCGAAATTCCTACACTTTATCAATGGGCAGGAGGAATGCCCGTTTTCGAAAAGCTGACCGAGCTGTTTTACCAAAAGGTATTGAAAGACGCACTTTTGGAGCCGGTTTTTAAACATATGTCCCCGGAGCATCAATTGCATGTGGCACACTTTGTGGCCGAAGTAATGGGTGGCCCGGAGTGGTATAGCACGACGGAGGGAAGCCATTTTAAAATGATCCAAAAACATTTGAGTAAACATCTCACCGAAGAACACCGCAAGTGCTGGGTTTCACTATTGCTGGAAACAGCCGACGAAATCGGCCTCCCCGACGATCCGGAATTCCGGTCAGCCTTCATGGCCTATATCGAATGGGGCACACGCATCGCGGTCATCAACTCCAACACCGACGAACTGCCAATGAACCCCGATGAGCCGATGCCGAAATGGGGCTGGGGCGTACCGGGCGGGCCGTATATGTGATAGGCCAAAAAAATAGCCCCTCAACTTTCGTTGAAGGGCTTCCGTACCCGCAACGGAACAAATGTCGAACCAGTTCCTTGATGATTTGAAATTGATATCACGATTAACTAATTGAAAATGAGGCATTTGAAATGAGATAAAAAGAGATTAGAGCATGCTAAAAAGGTCGTTTAAGTGCAATTTGAAAATTTTGATGCAAAGCGGTTTTTATCCGCCGATGACTTATCCGGTGATGTTTCCGGGACATTAAATTTAAAATGTGACTGGTTAAATTGTAATTCCGTGGTTAGGCATAACAGTGGTTTGCATACCGCCAAAAAAAACGCTTGACAATGGACTATACTCCACGGTTTATCTTTGTCATAAAAACATGAAAGCACTGGTTATAACGGTATTTGCTTGCCTTGCCTGGCTTTCAGGCAGCGCGCAAGCGCCAATGTCAAAAACCATGGAAACGGAATTAAAAAAGAAGATCACATTGGCTTGCAAGTTGACGGATAAAAACCAGATCAAGCGAATGAACGAGCTACATCAGACCTTATTTAAAAAAGTGTCCCGGCATGTCGAGCATACCGACAGCTATGAACTGGTATTTGACCAGGCAGACAATGTGATGATTAGTGACTTGTCAGAGTTCATCAAGTTTGAACGGCTATGCTGCCCCTGGCTTATTTTTCATCTAACCTTTCAACCGGAAGAAGGACCCATTTCCCTGAGAATGGGAGATTCCCAGGAAACAAAGCAAATGGTCTATTTGGTCATGGAGCTTGACAAGCTTCCAAAATCACGATGAGGGTTTTCAAAAAGGGTATAAATGCATACCTTTAGTGTTGAAAATTAATAATATGAAGTTATTAGCCCTGATGTTGGCCTGCTGCGTCTTGCTGTTATCGCTCTTACCTGCGGTAGGGACAAGCAATGACGCTGCGTCCGCAAAAAAGGGCTGCATGCAATGCTGCAAAAAGGCAGCCCCTTTAGCACCTTCGAAAAAAGCTGCTGACAAGGAGTTAACTAACCCTTTCTATGGGTGTTCCACTTGCGCTGCTGTATTGATTTCAGAATTTTCTTTTCAGGTTGATCGGCAACCTGCCGGGTTTGTGCGGCATTCTGCCAAGGTTCATAAACTTTACTATTCGCCCCTCTTTGAGTTTTGGCACCCGCCACGGATGATTGTACCTGCTTAAAGTATGACATAATTCTACAAACTCTAAATCCCGTTTATGGTTTTATATCCTAAATGGCTGTTTATCCTATTATTCATTTTGATAGGAGAGGTCAGCTATTCCCAGCAAATACGGATCATCAAATATCCCGAGCTACAAAAGATCCTTGACCAGGCCGGAGACTCAGTTCTGATTGTCAATTTCTGGGCAACATGGTGCGCGCCTTGCGTAGCAGAGATACCTCATTTTGAAAAAATTGCCGCTCAGTATGGTTCCGGCCAAGTGAAGGTCATTTTGGTAAGCCTGGATGCTGCTTCTCAGCTTAAAAAAAAGGTGGAGCCCTTTATTGTAAGGAAGGGGATCAAATCGGCCGAAGTCCTTTTACTGGACGAGACGGATTATAATGCATGGATTGACAAAGTGTCTCCCGAATGGTCTGGCGCACTGCCGTTCACGTTGATTATCAATACAAAAAACAAGATGAAAAGGGGTTTTGAAAAACCCTTCACCGAAGCTGAGCTGACCGCTGAGCTAAAACCATTTATTCAATAAAATAAATAAGACATGAAAACATCCATTTTTTCAATTGCCGCAGGGGTTGCATTTTTAGCGATCAGCGCATTTTCGATTTCAATGCCTGGCTACCAGGTTGGGGACAAAGCCACAGACTTTTCCTTGAAAAATATTGATGGCAAAAGCGTTTCACTGGCTTCCGACAAAAACGTCAAGGGCTACATTGTCGTCTTTACCTGTAACACCTGCCCGGTTGCCCAGGCGTATGAACAGCGGGTGATCGACCTCAATAAGCAGTTTGAACAGAAAGGTTATCCAGTCATTGCTATCAATGCCAATGACGGTCAGCTTTCGCCGGGTGACAGCTACGAAGAAATGAAGAAGCGCGCATCTGAAAAGAAATATGCATTTCCGTATTTGACAGATGAAACCCAACAAGTAGCCAAGGCATTTGGGGCCATGCACACACCGACGGTTTTTGTAGTCCAGCGCCAAGGAAGCGACTTTATTGTCAAATACATCGGCGCGATCGATAACAATGCCCAGGATGGAGAGCAGGCAAGTCAGAAGTATGTTCGAAATGCTGTCAGTGCATTGTTGACCGACCAGCCCGTGGCTGTTCCGACTGCAAAAGCGATTGGTTGTGGCATTAAGTGGAAGAAGGCCTAAAACGAAAGCGCCCCGATTCTGGGGCGCTTTAACTTTTTGCTACGGGCGCGGTGCATAATATATGATACAGACACCAATGAGCGCGACCACGGATCCGATCAGGTCGTATTTGTCGGGCCTGAACCCATCCACCTGCCAGGCCCAGATCAGGGCCATCACAATGAAAATACCGCCATAGGTGGCATAGACGCGGCCAAACCCTGCCGGTTGCAGGGTTGCTACGACGCCATATAAAGCCAGGATAATACCACCAAGGATCCCAAACCAAAGTGGCTTGTCTTCTTTGAGCCATAACCAGATCAGGTACCCTCCCCCAATTTCACAAAGCCCGGCCAAAATGAAGACCAGTAAAGATTTTATTACGACCATAAAATTAATCGGCGGCAGCATGTGCCCCGCATTGTTTAGGTTTACAATTGCAATCTGTGCCGCATACTGCCCGGTTTATCTTCTTTTTTCGGAGGAAAAGGATCCAGATCAAGGCTGTGACCGCCAGTAACACAACAGCAATTTTCACCCAACCTGCCGCAAGGGCCATCATCGAGATACTGGCCAATGAAGCAAAGACAGGAAATGCGCAGCAGGCCGCGCAGGCAAAGATACCTATTATGGCCATCCAAAGGCTTTTTCTACTTTTCATGATATGTTTTTAAATTGTAAATGTAAACCACGGAGTATAGTCCACTGTCAAGAAATCAAATCAAAAATTTTCACATGCTGATCGGCGAATTATCAAAACAAACCGGACTGTCCCGTGACACGATACGGTTCTACGAAAAACAGGGTCTCATTGCAGTTGGCCGCAAAGAGAGGCGATTTAACAACTACAAAGAATATTCAGAGAGAACCCGCGAAAGGCTTCTTCAGATCAAGCGTATAAAGAGCTTTGGTTTCACGTTAAATGAAACCGCAGATTTCTTGACGATGATCGAAAACAAGCAAGCATCCTGTGGAAATGTCTCTGTGAAGATCTCCGAAAAAGTAACCTTGATTGATCAGAAAATAATGCAGCTCATCGAGCTCAGGACTTTGATGCAGTCAGGTGTCGAAAATTGCCTGAGCTGCTGTACACCGGATGATGACCGCGAAAATTGCCCCATGCTCACAACAGACCTTATTTCTGAAAAAATGTAGGCGTTTCACTAGTTGTTAATGTTTTTGTCAGAATCTGAGGTATCTACGATTTGGATGAGCAAGGCTTCTGGCCTCATTTTCGAAGTCCGCAAGCGGAAAAACCAACGTCGTGTATTTAATTATTTGCTTAAATACTTAAATTGGTTAAATTTACACCCTAATACATAGATGATTATGAGCGACCAACAAGGTTGTGTCCGGATTTACGAAGATCAGGACAAAATTCAGCAATACACGAAAAGGATAAATGAGTTTCAGCCGTCTTTTGGGCGATTGTCTCAGGTTTTAGACTTAGCAGGAAACGAAAACCGTTTAAAAATCATCTATCTCCTGCGGGAAGAAAATGACCTATGCGTCTGCGATTTGTCCGACATTTTGGGAATGACCATTCCAGCCGTTTCCCAGCACTTACGTAAGCTTAAAGATGCGCAACTTATTGAGGCGAGAAAAGTTGGCCAAACGGTGTTTTATTCCCTCCGGGACGAATCCACTGATATTTTGAATTTGATTTTAGGATATCTCACAACTTTACAGACGTCGTCAGAGTTATCGGTTAGCCTAAATTAGAAAAATTGAACTATGAAAACGACAGGATTGATTGGACTCCTCACTGCCTTTGCTTCTTCGCTCTGCTGCACAGTTCCGCTGTTGGCGGTAATATTTGGTATTTCTGGTTCAGCCAGTGGGCTTGTTTGGCTTGAATCATTTCGTCCATATAGCATCGCCTTGACGATTGGGGCACTGGGTTGGGCATGGTATAATCAATTAAAAAGTAACAAAATGAAAGATTGCATGTGCGATACTAACAAAACATCCTTCTGGCAAACAAAGGCGTTTTTAGGCATAATAACTGGACTGGCATTACTATTATTAACCTTCCCGTCTTATTCAAACCTACTATACCAAGAGAAGGCACAGGAAGTTTTACAACCAGCGCAGGATGGGCCGCAAAAAGTGGCCTATGTGACCATAAAAGGAATGTCTTGTGAAAGCTGTGAGCATCACATCAAAAAGGAGGTTGCCAAACTGAAGGGAGTTTCACAGGTTGATGTCTCCTACCAAAAAGGGGCGGCCACCGTGAAATTTGATAGTAAGAAAACTTCGATTGCTGATATTAAAAAAGCTGTCGACGCGACCGGTTATAAAGTAACAAGCACAAAAACTCTTTAAGATGGTCGCCATACTTGAATCTGTAATTACATGCCCGAATTGTGGACATAATGAAGCAGAAACTATGCCCACGGACGCTTGTATGTATTTTTATGAATGTACTTCTTGCAAGCTTGTATTGAAACCATTAACCGGCGATTGCTGTGTTTTCTGTTCTTATGGGTCTACAAAATGCCCGCCGATTCAGGAGCAAAGAAGCTGTTGCAATTAAGCCTATTATAATGAACTACATTGATACCCGTGATCCTATTGCGGTTGCAGTAGTCAAAGCTATTCAGACAGGAGATATACCAAAACTTACAAAATTACTGGCCGAAAATCCCGGCTTATCCAAAGCAAGGCTTGGCGATAATGACCCTTGTGGAATGTCGCGTACTTTACTACATGTAGCCACAGACTGGCCAGGTCACTATCCTAATATCGCACTAACAATCAAAAAGCTTGTTGAAGCCGGCGCAGATGTAAATGCCCAATTTACTGGGCCGCATATTGAGACGCCATTACATTGGGCTGCAAGTAGCGATGATATTGAAGCGCTTGATGCTCTAATCAATGCCGGAGCAAATATAGAAGCCGAAGGCGCGGTCATCGCCGGGGGAACTCCACTTACTGATGCAAGAGCTTTCGGGCAATGGAATGCGGCACACCGTCTTGTACAACTAGGAGCACGCACTAATTTAACGGATGCTGCTACCCTTGGCCTAATGGATCGGCTGGAAGGTTATTTCAATGAAAATTCACAACCGGAGGCGCAGGAGATTGACCGGGCTTTTTGGGCTTCCTGCCATGGTGGACAAAAAATAACAGCTGCTTTCTTACTTGGAAGGGGGGCCAATATAAATTGGATACCAGATTGGGAAAATTTATCACCGCTGGACGCTGCACTGCGAGAATGTGCAAACGACCTGGTTGAATGGTTGCGTAGCAAGGGAGCAAAATCGGCGAAGGAGTTAGGATGATTTGATTCTAGGATAAAATACTCATTCAGAAAATCAAACAGTCTGAAGCTTTTAAGAAAACTTCGCGGATGCCAAAATAGAAAAGCCCTACCGTGGGCTTTTCTATTTGAGAACTTAAACATTATTTGTAAGTTTTCCATTCTACACTAGCGGCCTCGAAATCTTTCAGAAACTCTTTATTGGCAAAATAGTAGGTCAGCATCTTGTGTGAAATCTGGCGTGCAGCTTCATTATCACTTGGATAGTGGATCCCCAGGATCTCACGTGAGCGTCTTATCTCTTCGGCAAGTTTAATGAACTCATTCCTGCGCTGTGGTAGCAGCTCACTCCATGTATAGGCTTGCAGGAAAGCCCAGAGTGTATGCCCGCTTGCGAATGATGGGGAACCAATGCGGGTTAATGGTTTTAGGGTTGGTTCAAGATGATAGGGGCGTGGCCTATTGTAATGATACTTGATAGTAAATTCCATGATCCTCATGTCCCGCATGATTCCTTTAAGTAATGTTGCCGTTCGTGGGTATTGGTCAGCAGTGCAGGTATTGCCCAAGATCTCACTTCCCTCGAAGAATAAATCTTTTAAGTTCTGAGCGTATTCAGGATGGTTAGGCAAAAGCTCGGTTGATGGCCAATAGCCGATTGCGCCCAAAAATTCGACGCGTTTTACTTGCTGCGGCGTTCGGTCCATCTGCAAGGCAAGCAAATGATCTAATTCATTTCTGGTTTGGTCGGATGAGTTGGCTGGCGGCTTAACGCTGGTTGTGAGTACCTGAACTTGTTGGGCACTCAGGTAATACGGCTTTACCAGTAAGTAAATCGACGAGCTACCATATTCCTTGGGAGGATAATGAATCGTATCCATCCAGGATCGCTGTGGGTTTACATGGGTGCTTATTTCGCTTAACTTTTATAATGATCAGATACCGGCTCTGGTGCGTGCGGAGTTTGCGCGAGGATCCATGGAGAGATCATTAACGCCAAAACAAAGAGAAAATAGGTTTTCATGTCGGATACAGTTTTTGTTTAACTGCACCATGACGGGCTAAGCTTCAAAAAGATGCATCCTGGAAGAAAAATTTTGTCCCACTTCTGCTAAAAACTGCTGCAAAGTTTGACAATCAGGCCGCACTTCAAAGCTTTGTACCCGGCCCGAGGAATCGAGCTCCAGATGAAAACATTCATAAAAAAGTCCGTGCATTTTCTTGCGGGATCTTTGGATCCGGGACTTTGTGGTGGAAAGGTCCAACTGTAAATGTGCGGCGATATCCCTTTGTGGTATCCCATCTAATTCCAATGCCAATGGCTTCGCATATGTTTCTGGCATACAAGCTAATAAGGGCCTGACATAGTCCGCCAAATCCAGGTATGGGTTTCGCTCGGGATGAAACAAAACGCCACTTGCATTTTCTGTGCACAGGCATTTTTCAATGGGCCTACGGTAATGGTCGGCTAAGGTATTGTGGGCCAGTTGGAACAACCAGGAGCGTAGGTTATGAATTTGATATTCGGGTTTCAAACTCAGGTGGTATATTTTAAGGAATATATCATGAACCAAGTCCTCAGAAAGCGTTTCGTCTTTGCTGTGTTTTTTTAAATAACTTAAAATCGCTAGTTGATACTCGTGCCAGTTTGAAATTACCTGTTTTAAATTATTCATGGCTAAATACCTGATGATAATTGCAATATTGCGATGAATTGTTGCGCGGCAATCCCGATACGGAATAGCCTAAACAATGGTCATGCGTGAATTCAGATTTTAACTTTTGAAAAAACATACAACGTTTCTGTTGCGATCTGTCTGCAACGCTCGTCGTATTTAGCTGTTTCCTGCGGTGTACCATCAAATTCTTTCGGGTCATCATAAGGGACAGCAACCCTGGCAATAGCACCCTTTACAGCTGGGCAAGCTTTGTCGGCTTGCGAACAGGTCATTATCGCGCAGAAATTGCTTTGGGGATTGCTATTGTCATCATATTTCTTTGAGAAAGCTTTAAGAGGCTCTTTATCGGCAGTATAGCCTACATTATAGACAGGGTTTTTACCTTCTGAGGTTTTCGTAATTTCAAAACCGGCCCGTTCACAGGCAGCAACCGCCCGTTCATTGAACGCGCTGGTCTCAGTGCCGCCAGAATATGTTTTCACATTGGGGATATTATAGTAAGCAGCCGCAGCAGCAGCCCAAATCTGTCCAAAATGGCTGCGTCTAGAATTGTGGGTGCAGATGTAGGTCAGCTGCACCGGCTGGCGAGCAGTTATTTGCTTTTGGATGAATAGCGCAATCTTGTCAAGTTCTTGTCTTCGGTCGTCGGGTATTTTAGAGAAATCCTCTTTAATAGTGTTAATGTAGGTAGACAGCTTTGGGTTAACGTTTTTCTCATCATCAGGTTTGTGAGATGGCATAGTTACAGCAGTGGTCAAAATGGTCATAATGAGTAAATTGATCAGATTCATATCGTATTGTAGTAGGTTGTTGTTAAATCAATCGTAAAGATACGATAGATTTTGTCAGACAAAAAAATTACTATCGTAATATTGCAATTGAAAAAATGAGACTTATATTTGCAGCATGGGAGTAACCAAAACTGAAATATTCACCGAGCAGCAGAACCGGATTGCGGATCTGGCCAAAGCGTTCTCGCATCCGGCCAGGGTTGCGATTCTGCAACTGCTGATTGCAAGGAAAGCCTGTGTTTGTGGTGACCTGGTCGATGAGCTCGAACTTGCCCAAGCAACAGTATCCCAGCATTTGAAAGAGCTGAAACGGATCGGAATTATCCAGGGTGAAATTAACCCACCACGGGTATGCTATTGCATTAACCCAGTCGTATGGGAGGAAGCACAAAAAACGTTTGGCTCGTTGCTCGACACGTTTGCCCTTGCTACATCCTGCTGTAATTAAGCAGGGTATTTTTTTGAAAATATCAATCGTAATATTACATTTAACCAATGGAAATCATGAGCCAATTAAATCCTGCCGCCCGCGGCCCGATGACCTGGGGTGAATTCAAAAGCACTCTAGAACAAAACCCAGATTTACATCTGCAATTCCAGTATGAAGAAGGCAAGTTTGTGGACAGTTCTTACCACATTACCGAGATCAAGCAAGCACCTATTGTTTCGGTGGACTGCGGCGGGGTAATGAACAACTGGACAGAGATTATCGTGCAGCTTTGGGAGCCTTCGGTGAAGGAGGCGGACCGTTCCATGAAGGTCGGCAAAGCACTTAAAATTGTCAACCTGGTTGAAAAAACGCTTCCTTTGGATGCGGGAGCAACTGTTAAGATCGAATTCGGAAATTCAAAGTTTGATACGCGCCAGATGTATCCGGGTGAGTTTGTTAGCGATAGCGAAACATTCACAGTTAATCTTGTTCCGGACTTTACCCAATGCAAGGCGCTCACCCGCAACCAAAGCTGTGGCTCAACATCCGCAGAAGCCTCATGCTGCGGGCCTGCCCCAGCTAAAGAGGAGCTGGAATTAGCCGTTTCTGAGGCGGCGTGCTGTGAGCCTGGTTCAGGATGTTGTTAATCAAATTAAAAAATTATGAGCATTCAAATCGATAATGCCAGGCCGGAAGAAAAAGAATTGGTGGTCAGCTTACTAGAAGAAGCTGACCTACTTACCGAAGATTTACCCGGTAGCCTGCACAATTTTCTTTTGGCAAAACAAGACGGGACGCTTGTTGGAGTCGCAGGCCTTGAACTCTTCGGGCTCGTTGGGCTGCTGCGCTCAGTTGCTGTCAAGCCTGTCCACCAGGGTAAAGGTATTGCTGGCCAGATGGTCGAGCGGCTTCTGGCGGGTGCAGACAAACAGGGGTTGCAAGAGGTTTATTTGATCACGACCACAGCTGACCATTACTTTGACCGGTATGGTTTCATAGCTGTAAACCGTGCGCAAGTGCCAGAAGCAATTCAACAAACCAGGCAATTTAGCGGTCTTTGTCCTTCATCATCTGTCGTCATGAAACGTAATTTAAAGCACCAAAACGCATGAACACCCCACGGCTTTCTTTTTTAGACCGTTATCTGACTTTATGGATCTTTTTAGCCATGCTTACCGGTGTGTCAATCGGCTATTTCTTGCCAGGTACACCCGATTTCATCAATCAGTTTAATTCAGGGCAGACAAACGTGCCGCTAGCCATTGGCCTGGTGCTGATGATGTACCCACCCCTGGCAAAGGTGCGCTATGCAGAGCTGCCGAAGGTGTTTAACAACACCAAGATTTTGGGGCTCTCACTGTTTCAAAACTGGATTATAGGCCCATTGCTGATGTTTGGCCTGGCCGTAATCTTTTTGCCAGATAAGCCAGAATACATGACCGGGCTAATTATGATCGGCATTGCTCGATGCATCGCAATGGTCATTGTCTGGAATGACCTGGCTAATGGCGACCGCTTGTACGCAGCAGGGCTGGTAGCTTTCAACAGCATTTTTCAGGTCTTATTTTACTCGGTATATGCCTACGTGTTTGTGACGATTTTGCCGCCTCTCTTCGGACTGAAAGGTTTTGAAGTTAACATTACCATCGGGCAGGTCGCCCAAAGCGTATTCATCTATCTGGGCATCCCATTTCTGGCGGGTATTATTTCCAGGGTCGTACTGACCAGGCTGTTTAGCAAAGAATGGTACGAGAAAAAATTCCTTCCGGCCATCAGCCCAATCACCTTAGTTGCTTTGCTGTTCACAATCGTGGTCATGTTTAGTTTGAAAGGGCAGTTGATTGTAAGCATACCATTTGACGTGTTGCGCATCGCGCTGCCACTGACAATCTATTTCGCAGTCATGTTTTTCTCTGCCTTTTACCTTTCAAAACGTGCGGGCGCGGATTATGCCAAATCAACATCGCTGGCCTTCACTGCGGCAGGGAACAATTTTGAGCTTGGTATTGCGGTCGCAATAGCGGTATTCGGTATTGATTCGGGCGCAGCCTTCGCCGCTGTGATTGGCCCGCTGATAGAAGTGCCGGTATTGATCCTGATGGTCAATTTCGCGCTCAAACAGCAAAAGAAGTTTTCTGTTTAACTATTGCAACCCCAATCCTTAACGCATGGAAACTGCATTTTTAATAACGATTATTCTTTTGATCAGTTTTGCATTGCTTGCCATGTTTGACGGCTTTTATTTGCACCTGGTCCGGTATAAACTTTACCTGCACCCAGAGAGCAGAAACGAGCACATCACCCATACCATTAGAGCATTGCTATTTCCCCTGATCCTATTCTTTCTCTATCTGGGCAGCTCAGCTCTCGCTTTCTATGTGGGCATTTTCTTGGTCGCGGTCGACATTATCGTACTGGGTTTTGACGCCTACATGGAAAAAGACAGTAGAGCATTTATGGGCGGGCTGCCCCGTTGGGAATACATTATCCATTTAATGGTAAATGGCTTTCATTTTGCTTCCATTGCGGTTTTCCTGGTGATCAAGCTTCGCGTAACGCCTAAGGGCCTGGTGTTGATTGACACCTTTTCAAAC
This sequence comes from Dyadobacter sp. 50-39, assembly GCA_001898145.1. Classification (GTDB taxonomy): domain Bacteria; phylum Bacteroidota; class Bacteroidia; order Cytophagales; family Spirosomataceae; genus Dyadobacter. The sequence continues at coordinate 70,870 of MKSR01000017.1, read as the reverse complement.
CTTCCCATATACGGCTTTTTTACCGGGTTGGTCACGCAGTTAATCCCCGGGGGAATATTGATGGGGATTTTCCACGCTGCTCTGATCTTTAAGAAGCCGGTCTCCCTTTATGAGCGGGCTTGCAAGAAATTGAACTGCTGCCAGATGACTTATGGAGGTATTTGACCTAATCATTATCGGTGGCGGGCAAAGCGCCTTGTCGTGCGGCTACTTTCTGCGCAGGACAAACCTGAAATATATCATCCTGGATGACCAACACCAGGGTGGCGGCGCATGGCAACACGGCTGGGATTCACTTACGCTGTTTTCTCCCGCTGAGCAAAGCTCCCTGCCAGGTTGGATGATGCCTAAATCTGGAAGCGGGTTTCCGTCAAAACAACATGTACTTGATTATCTGAACGCCTATCAGGGAAGGTACCAAATCCAAATACAGCACGATACAAAGGTAATCAGTGTCAAAAAGTTGGGCGACATTTTTACGGTAGAGTCTGACCAGGGAAATTATCAGAGCAGGGCGATTATCTCGGCTACAGGCACTTTTCGAAATCCGTTTGTTCCCGATATCCCAGGAAAGAACTTGTTTACGGGTCAGCAGCTGCATTCATCCCAGTATAAAAACCCGCTCCCATTCAAAGATAAATCCGTGTTAATAGTCGGCGGAGGGAATTCCGGGGCGCAAATCCTGGCAGAAGTTTCCAAGCTGGCAACCACGGTTTGGACAACAGCCAAAGAGCCGCAATTCTTACCTGATGATGTGGATGGCAGGGTGCTTTTTGATGTGGCATCGGCCAAATACCATGCAATGAAAGAAGGGAGGGAGTTTAATGCGGCCCAGTACAATATAGGCAATATCGTGATGGTACCGCCTGTAAAGCAGGCCCGCGACCGCGGTGTGCTCCAAGCACGCGGAACCTTCAAGCAATTTTATGAAGACGGCGTCATCTGGCATGATGGTAGAAGCCAAGCATTCGATGTGGTGATTTGGTGTACCGGTTTTGGCTTTGCAACGAGGCACCTGAAAGGCTTAGGCATCTTAAATCAAGACGGCAAAGTTGACTGTGAAGGAACGAAGGCCTTGAAGTTCAGCGGGCTCTGGCTGGTGGGTTATGGCAGTTTCACCGGTTTTGCATCTGCAACATTAATCGGCGTAGGCCGCTCGGCACGCCAGACTGTCAATGAAATTATTGAATACTTAAATAATGATTAATGAGAATTGCCCTTTTTTCAGATATTCACGCCAACCTTCCGGCATTGGAGGCGTTTTTCAAAGATGTTGAATCCAGAGATACCGACGCTATTTATTGTTTGGGTGATCTGGTCGGTTATAACATCTGGCCTAATGAAGTTGTAGACCAGATCAGAAAGCGGGGAATCCCTACTATTGCCGGCAATTACGACTTCGGAATCGGAAGAAGCAGCGATGACTGCGGCTGCGCCTACAAAACAGACGACGAAAAAGAAAATGGTAAAGTATCGATTGCCTATACAAATGAAATCATCAAAGACGAGCAGCGGGCTTATCTGAGAACCCTGCCGGCACATATCCGCCTGGACTTTCAACTTAACGATAAGCCGCTGTCAGTGCTTCTGGTACACGGCAGCCCCCGCCGGATCAACGAGTACTTGTTTGAAGATCGCGATGAAAAAAGTATGCTACGGATCATGGAGCAGGCCAGTGCCGATGTGATGCTTTTTGGTCATACGCACAAACCTTATCATAGAATTCTGGACTCAGTCCAGCAAGATGGAACAGATTATTTCCGTCATGCGATCAACATTGGCTCGGTAGGTAAACCAAAAGACGGAGATCCACGGGGCGGTTATGTAATCCTTCATATTAATGCAGATGCAACCACTTCCAGCAAGGAAAGTATCACCGTTGAATTTATACGTTTTAAGTACGATGTTGAAAAAGCGGCGAAGGCTGTAGAAGAGAGCATCCTTCCGGATGCCTATGCGGAATCATTACGTCAGGGAAAATGAAAATAGCGTTACTATCTGATATCCATGCAAACCTCCCAGCTTTTGAGGCGGTGCTGGAAGACCTGAATACACAAAATCCTGACGCAGTCTACTGCCTGGGTGACCTGGTGGGCTATAATGTGTGGCCCAATCAGGTAATCGGCCTAGTCCGTAAGCATGAAATCGCTACCATAGCCGGGAACCACGACCTGAAAGTTTCAAAGGTACTTCCTTCCGAAGGCGATTGCAGCAAAGCAGAAAACAGCGAATACGCCTATAAGCTGATTGGAAACAAGGAAAGGGATTATCTCTTAACACTTCCCAGACACCTCAGATTAGAGTTCCAGATCAATGATCAACAGCTGAGCATGCTACTTGTTCACGGTAGTCCGCGCAGCATCAACGAGTATTTGTTGCAGGAGCTACCAGAGGATTATATGGTGGAACTGGTAAAGGAATTTAAGGCCGATATCCTTTGCTTTGGCCACTCGCACAAGCCTTATCATCGTATCATCAATTCAGGTAAAGACGGTATTGACCATTTCCACCACCTGATTAATACAGGTTCTGTGGGTAAGCCGAAGGATGGCGATGCGCGTGCATGCTATGTGCTTCTCACAATCGACCAGTCAGCAGGCTTGACGTCAAAGGACTCCGTTCATGTGGAGTTTGTCAGGGTTAAATACGATGTCGAAAAAGCAGCGCAAGCTGTTGAGCTGAGCCTGCTTCCCAACGCGTTTGCCGATAGTCTTAGAAAAGCATATTAGCCTTAGGGAAATAAAGGCTTTACCGCTAATTAAAGGTTTGTGAAGGTTAGATAAATCCATAAGCTAAGCATGCAAAAGCATATTGACGAATTAAAATTGCCGATGTATGCATCGTTCAGTTTGACGTTTGCGCTGATGGGTGATGCGTTTTTGTATTCATTTTTACCTGTGAACGCGCCCAGTATCCATGTGCCAATCATTTGGATCGGGGCTATTTTGTCTATTAACCGCTTCACCAGGATTGTGCTTAACCCGTTAATTTTGCGCGTTTTCAGCCGCCTGGGTTTTCGACTGCCAATGATCATTGCGGCAATTACCGCCGTATTTGCCACTGCGGGTTATGGTGCCGGCTTGGGCATTACAATTTTATTGTTGCTCAGGATCCTCTGGGGCATATCGTATTCTGTTCTTCGCGTTGGGGCAATCACCTATGCGATGGATTATCCTCAAAAAGGTCTCGCCCTGGGAGTGAGCCAAAGTATTGTTGAATCTGGGCCGCTGTTGTCGCTTTTAATCGGCCCACTGCTTTTTGATGCGATTAGCCCTAGCCTAATATTTTTGGTGATCGCGCTCCTTTCAACGCCCGGAATTTATTTCGCAGTCAAACTTCAAGAAAGGGACCGCGTGCCAGACCGCCAGTTCAGCTTCAAAGTGTCTTTTCCCTCAATTTTTAACCGGCTGGCCTTCCTGGGAGCTTTTGCGGTCGAAGGCATGCTTGTGGTTTTGATTGGTGCCCTGTTGATGGATGCTCGGCCCGATTAGTCAGCGGTTGAAATTACTGCCGCAGCTGCGGGATTTCTGAGCTTTCGGCGGATTTGTTCCCTTTTGATTTCCCCGTTTGCCGGTTGGGCAGCCGATCGGTACGGACTCCGCAACATCTATTCAGGCTCTATTTTGTTGATCTGCTCGGGACTACTGTTGGCAACAAATGGCTGGGCAATTACCGGGTTGGTCGTTGTCTTTACATTTTATAACGTTAATGCCTCTCTTGCGGCCGGCGCAGCATCAACAGGCAAAGCCGATGTTACACACGCGGTTTCTGATAATGCTACTTTCAGGGATGCGGGTTCGGCCTTTGGTGCGTTGGCAGGTGGGTTTTTGCTGGCCGATGATCATCTACACTTAATGTATGCGACCGTTGTTGTATTGCTAATATTCTTCACCTGGAAATATCATCGACAGTCCAACGTATTCCCTGCGTAAAGCGCTATGATAGATATTGTTTAGGATATATTCTTTCTGGATAATTCGGTGGTTAAAATGAAATTTGGAGGTTTTGTTAAAAGCTAGCCTTCTATCGTTTGGAAGAACGTTTGGGTTCATTAATAGTGAGATGGCATACCTTATACAGTAATTTATCTTTCCTCCAACCATCAATATGCAAAGGGTCGTATGTATCTATACATAGTGAGCATAGAAAATGAAAAATCAGTTTCCATATTCTAACCTAGCCTAAAACAGCCCGTTTTCATTCTTCGATTGCACTGGGATTATTTGCAAAACATCCCAGTGCTCGACAATCTTCCCAGCAGTATCAAATCGAAAAATATCAATACCAGCATAGTCATGATCGCCAGGCCAATGCTGAAAACAATGCAAGACGACTAAATCTCCTTCGGCAATAATCCGCTTGACAGTGACATGTTTGCCGGGATAATCAGACGCCATATGATTGAAGTAGGAGATAAATCCGTCTTTACCATCGGCCACATGCGGGTTGTGCTGTATGTAGGTATCACCCACATAAAGGGCAATTGCTTCCTCCGGTCGGCAATCATTGAACATTAGCTCATAGAATGCAACAGCGGCTTGCTTGTTTTGTTCAATATTATTCATGTTTTTGATCTAGGTATAGAAACGGTTGTACGGCTACAATTTGCTCATTTGAACCTCAAAGAAAAGTATCCTGTCAAATGACCACCAATATCCCGGAGTGTTCGAAACAATCTTAAAATCCTTGCCCGTTACCTGATACTGGTAGGCCAGAATAATGGATGTGAACAATTTTCCAATCTCCGTTTTCTTTGATTAGTAGTTGGGATTCCCTACCCTTGGTGTGAAGGGGTTGATTGCCTTCTTTAAATGTCGCGTGAAAGTCCCAATAAAACTCAACCCATGCATGCTTTTTATCTAATTGGTGAACGGCACTTTCCGTGATTACCAACTGACGGCCACTAAGCAAATTACCCATAGTACCGATATAAAATTGGTCCCTGATCTGTAACCACCCTTTCTCATGGCCTCTGGGATGAATAAAGGAAAGAGCCTCTTTTGACGAAAATAGTGATCTAGCTAGCGAAGTGTCTGCTGTGTTTATCGATTTTGTGTAATGATCAAGTAATCTGTCGATTGCTTTTTCGTGAGTGAGCTGCTGGCTACGGGCAGACTCGTGAATGAACAGTGATGCCAGCACAAAAAAAGAAACAATGACCTTTTTCATATTGAAAAAAATATGGAGGCAGGGTTTTACGACCCTGCCTCGTGTTTATTAAAATTTACCGTTGTTGTTCTTCCATTCTGACTGTGCAGGAATGGTTTCGATTGTGTCCCAGTGCTCGGCAATTTTCTCGTTTTCAACACGGAACAGGTCATAAAATGATGTGTGCTTTCCTCCAAAAGTCCCTTCACTCAGCACCAGAACAAAGTTGCCTTCACCAAGCACTTTGTGAACCTTATCATACTTCATGGTAATGCCTTGCTTGGCCATTGCTTCCAATGCAGCGCCCAGGCCAGAGAGCCCATCACCTATCTGCGGATTATGCTGAATGTAGGAGTCGCCGTTGAAATATCCCTGAAGCTTGGTCATATCTCCATTAACTAAAATATCTGTTACAAAGCCTGATACAAGGGATTTATTTGCTTCTGTTTTTGCCAGGTCAGACACTTGGGTGGGGCCGTCAATCATTGTCTGACCGCTCGGATTGGGCGTTGTCGACTTTTCTTGTAAGTTATCCCAGTGTTCGACAATCTTACCGTTTTCATAGCGGAAAACGTCAAAGCCAAATTTCGGCCCGAAGAAATTGTAATCTGTGTGCGTAAAAACGTAGTCCCCGTCCTGGAATACCCGAACTGTGTTCACTTTTGCAGAATTTGCCGGGAGTTGTTGTAATAAAGCTCCAAAGCCTGCCAAGCCATCAGCGGCACCGAGATTGTGCTGAATGTACTTGTCTGGGTTAATATAACCGATTGGTGCAGGATCGCCTGTCTCAATGCTTTTAAGCAAGGCCGTCACTTCTTTTTTACGCTGATCAGAAACCGAAGGAGTGTGATCAGCAATACATGCTACCAATGAAGTAGCAGCAGTTATAGCGAGAATTCCAATTGTCATTTTCATCTTTGTTCGTGTTTTTTGATGACACAAAATTCCGAAAAGGCCACAAGGATGAAAAGATGAAAACAGGTATAATTATGATCAAAATGCGAAATTACTCCTTTGTGTAGTGCTGTTTGAAAGCCATCGGGGTTTGCCCGTTCTCTCTCCGGAAAAAACGGACAAAATTTGTCGGTTCATCAAATCCGAGGCTAAACCCGATCTCTTTTACAGATTGATTTGAGTGCGCCAATAGCCGTTTAGCTTCAAGGACAATTCGCTCTTCCACCATCTGTTTCGGGGTCTTTCCAACGGCGGCAGCAGTAGCTTGTTGCAACCGCCTTTCAGTGATACCCATTTGAGCTGCATAAGAATTTACTGCTTTCTGGTGCGTGAATTGCTTTTCAAGCAGCTCTGTAAAAGTCAACGTGTGATCCAGATCCAGTCCCTTTTTTATTTCCGAAAAGCCTTGTAATCTCCGCTCCCTATCGGCAAGCATAAGCAGGTTCTGTAACATATTCCGAAGTAACGGGGCATGCACTGCATCTTGCTGGCTAGCAAGCTCCGCTTGTATTTGTTCGATAACCAAAATCAGGTTTGCCCTGGTTTCATTCAGATCGATAGTCGGAACATCAAGCAGGTCGTGAAATAGAATTGTACTGTGCAGAAACTCCATGTCTTGCGGCGACTGTACAAAAAAGGCATCTGTAAAAAGTAACATCCAGCCATCATAGTCTCCGGATTTATCAAAAAAGTGAACTCGATTTTTATTGATAAAAAGGAGTGTATCGGGCCGGATAGGGATCGGTTCAAAATCGACGGTATGTACTGGGTTTCCTCTTGTAAACCAGAAGATATGATAAAAATCGGCTCGATGGGGCTGAATGATTCCTGCCTGATGAGCAAGGAAAATAGAAGAGATTGGAACCACTTCAATCTCGTTAGGCAGACCTGATTTGAAATCGTATGTCTTTATTATGCCGGTCATTGAGCAAAACTAACAAATTCTTCCTTGATGCTTCAGTGAATAAACACTGGCATGATTGTAGAAATCCACTTTCGCTAATGTACGCTTATGCCTTATCAATTCTGCCAGGAAAAAAACGTCGGTGCGTATCAAAAAGGATCAAAAGCTTGTCAACTCACATAACTAGGTAGGGAGACGGACATAGTTTGCCTATATATAGATGTTATCAATACGGTTTCTGGATTAATAAAATCGGTGGTGGCCGTTGCACAACTCAGTGAATAGCAGACTTAATCACTTCCATAACTGCTTGGATTTTTGTAACTTCAGGAATGCAAGGAAGAAAAAATTACTCCGAAAAACTGTTCATGAACTTCCAGTTATCCGAGCGAATTCCGAAGGATAATTTTTATAGGAGGCTCAAAGAAACTCTGGATCTACAATCCATTTACAGCGATACCCGAGACCTGTATGGTCGCACTGGAAATCCATCCATAGACCCGGTCGTATTCTTCAAGCTTATGCTTGTCGGTTACCTGGAAAATATAACGTCTGACCGCAAATTGGTAGATCACTGCTCGATGCGGATGGACATTCTTTACTTTTTGGGATATGATATTGATGAGCAATTACCCTGGCATTCGACCATCAGTCGGACCAGACAATTATATCCAGCTACCGTTTTTGAGTCTCTGTTCAATAAAATATTTTCTTTATGTGTTGATAAGGGTATGGTCAGTGGACATACCCAGGCCATGGATTCGGCTCCCATTAAGGCGAATGCTTCAATGGAAAGCCTTGAACTGAAAAGACCTTTCCAGTCTGTTGAAAGGCACTTTGAAGCCGTAGACACCGAAAACCAAAATCAAACAAGCTCTGCGGTAACATCTACGGTGGGGTTGATCACTGCTCCGCAGCATCATTTGAAGCGTGTTAAACATATTCATGATAAACTGCGCAAAAATCCGGTCGGAGCCAGCGGCGCTTCTCACGAAAAAGCACAGTTATTCAGTAATAAAACGCATTATAACCCGCATGATCCGGATGCTCGTATTTCGGTAAAGCCTGGCAAGGCAAGAAAACTTAACTATCACTGCAGTATGGCAGTAGATACTGCTCAGGGTGTAATCAGCCATATACAGGCTGACTTTGCAGATGGAAGAGACAGTCAGTATCTACCAGCAATGACTCTACACGTTCAAAGCCGACTGAAAGCGAACGAGCTTCGGATGACAGAGCTCTTAGCGGATGCAGGGTACTCAAATGGGTTTAACTATGAGTTCCTGGAACTGAGAAATATCACACCATGGATCCCTGTTTTTGGAAAGTACAAACCAGAAAGGGAATGGGTTACCTATGACCGGAAAGAAGATGTTTTTACGTGTACCATGGGGAAGACAATTCCTTTTAAAGGCTTCGATCTAACATCTGACGGGAAGCTTATCAAAAATTACCGGGCTTCAAAAAAGGATTGCATTCCCTGTGTTCTAAAAGAATCCTGCACGCCTAAGTCACTATTTAAAAGAATATTTACGACAGCTTTTGAAGATTATTATCACCGAGCCTATGAAAGACAAGTAAGCAGGCGCGGGAAACGGATGAAACAAGTCCGGCAAAGTACGGTAGAGCCGGTCTTTGGAAGCTTGGTTCACCATTACGGATTAAGTAAAATCAATGTTCTTGGTAAAGCCTCGGCACATAAGGTAATGCTAATGGCTGCGACCTGCTTCAATCTTAGAAAGTATCTCAAAACATTTAAAAGGAAATTGACAAATAGTGCAGCAATGGAGACCGTTGCGCACTTAATCAGCGCATTTTTGAAGTCCTCGATTGTTTTTACCTTGAAATTTTGAGAATCTCACAAGTCAGATTTTAGAATTCCTCAAATTCATTTGTCAGGATAGTTCCGCAACGGCCACGGTGGTTTTTATGTATTAGACTGACAGTCAGCAAGAAGATCGCTCTCACGGCAAAATCAGCATGCTGGCAGTACAGTTTAGTGGTGCATAAAATCAGATTTTATTGAATCACTGTGTTTTTAAGTTAGTCAAGGAAACACTAAATCTCCGTCCGTCTTTGTTGTGCGTACCACTGCCCCTTTTTTGGTGAGGCATTCGGCTACTTCTTCGTCCAGGTGACGCCGCCCGGAAATAAATGCGTGTTTGCAGGACATGATCTTGAATAATTCGGAAGTCGAGTTCTTTTGACTGCCATGGTGCGCTACTTTCAGCCAAAAAATATCTCGCAATGATTCAGGGTAGTTTGGGATGTTGTTGAATGACTCCAAACTTGCGTCACCTGTGAACAAATATTTTTTTTCATCCGCTGTGATTTCCAAAATAACACTTGCCTGATTGACTGCGGTGACCCCCGATTTGTTTTGGCTGTCCAGGAAATGGCATGGGTCGGTTTGAATTTGTCGGCTACGTTTCTTTTCGATCTGGCTGATCTCCAGCATCTCGGCAATAAGAATGTTGGCCGGACTGCCGAGCCGATCCAAAAGCGAGCCGTAAAATGTCCGTGTTGGTCCGAGCACTTTCAGTTCAGGCCACCCCGGAAAAGAGATGTCAGGAAATGGTTCTTGTGTTTGGATACCGGAACTTTGCAGGAACTTGACAAATTCAAGCATATCCTCGTAGCTTTCAAGGACCATCTGTTTGGCTTCATACGATAAATCATAGGCTAACAGTGTCGACTTGAATGCCCGTGCTTCCGACAGTAGTAGTTGTTGACCAGCCTTCTCTGATTGGAGAACCGAGCTGGCTAATTTAAAGGCTTCCAACAAAAGGCCTGGATGATGAATCCACACTTGTTGGATCTCGCCATTGTAATGTTGAACAACTTTCATTAACCCGCCAATATGATCGGCATCGTAATGGGTGCAGATAATGAGGTCGGGTCCGGATTTATTTGCCTTTTTGAGAATTGGATCTGTGACTGTGGTAACCCTTTGCCAATCACCTTTATGACCGCTATCAATAATAATAACTAACTGCTCTGCCGCAGAACGTTCAAGGTGTACAATAATGGCATCGCCATCGTTGACATCAAGCATATTGATTGAAATATTCATCGTATTAATATAATTCTGTTAGTTAAAAAAGCAGCCTTTCCGATAAGAAATAACATATATATTTTTGATACCTTGTCAATATGATGTGCTCAGTCACAAGACTTAATACTATTTACATCAATTTGTTACATTAATCAATTTTTTCATGTTGATTACGTCTGGACGATCCATTTGTCTGATTGGTAATGCTGTTGACGAGTACGGGAGGGATGCATTTAAATCGATATTTATCCGAGGCGGGAAAATCGAAGACATCCAGTCGGGAAGGGTTGATCTTGATACTGGCCAATGGGAAATTATTGATCTTAGCGAGGCTGATCTGATCTTTCCTGGATTCATCAATTTACACACGCACACCGACTATAATATATTCCCATTGTGGACCAGCCCGGTTCTCTGGAAAAGCCGGCATCAGTGGCGAGCAAACAATGAGTATCGGACGCATATCAAAGAGTTTAAAGCTTTCATTGAAAACAGCTGGACGGACCATCAGGATTTGATTTCGCGCGCCGCCAGCTACATTCATCACGACCACCAGCTGCTCTTTAAAAAAGATCTGGTGGCAACACAATCGATTCTTGCCGAATTTCTCTCGGAGGTAAGGAAGATGCATGGTATTGTAACCGAACTACAGGCGGTCGCCGGTGGCACAACGCTAATTCAGCAGACGATGGATTTGAGTAAAGAATCCAACGAAGAAAAATCATTTATTATCAGAAACACAGGGAATTTGACAGATCTGGATTTAATTGGAAACAAAACAATTGAGTCGGTTGTCGATTTTTTTCGGCCTACCCCTGGTATGTCTGGTGATCCAGCAGCGGCCAATGGTAATACTGCTAATTTCGCGACCGAGCAACGTGGTGGGCTAAGTCAATTTATCCAGGAAGTGAAGGGCGGCAATCAAACCCGGCTGGCAACAATTGCACACCTTGCTGAGGGAAGGTCGGGTAATTTGCTTCCCGGGCCGGATGAATATAGCCGGAATGAGTTTGTGGCATTTGTCGACGCTTGTTCCAAGAACACTATTGGCGCATGCCTAAGGCACGCAAACCTATCGCTGACCCATGTAAATGGAATTAATACCGAGGATGACCAGCATCTGCACTTTCTTCAAGATAATCATATCAGCCTTATTTGGTCGCCAGTTTCGAACCTTTTGCTTTACGGCGATACAGTTTCTGCGGAAAAATTGGTAGCGGCTGGAGTTAATGTATGTCTGGGGTCTGATTGGGCGCCAAGCGGAAGCAAGCATGTCTGGGACGAATTGAAGTTTGCTTATCAACTATCTCAGAACATTGGCCGTCCGATTCCAACTGTTGAACTTTATAAAATGGCCAGCATGAACGCTACCAGCGCATTGGGAGGATTAAAATGTGGACAGATCCAGAAAGGATTTTTTGCGGATTTTTTCATATTGAGAAGAGATGTTACTAACCAGTCGCCCATGGACGCGTTGATCAATCTTGATGACCGGGCTGTTTTGGCAACTATCGTTAATGGCAGGATTGTATATGGCTCGCCCGAAATCTATGACAAACTCGGCGTGCTGGACTATGAAACGATTTCCAAATCCGAAGGGAAAGTAGCGCAGACCAAGGCGGTGAGCATCAACAAACAGCTAGATTTTAAATTGGGCAAATCATTGGCGTTACTAGATGAGTTGTTTGGGCATTACACCTCGAAGGTCTTAAGCGAGCCTAATCTGAAAAGGACCAAATTATTGTCCGCCGACGATGAGCTTTACCGCAAAAAAATTGCTCAGGTGCTGCAAATGGCAAGCGGGAGGACTTTTTAGTTGCGCGAACTAATAAACTAACTGGCCTGGATGTTGGCTGAGCTACGATAGACGCTGATGGAATCTGGCTGAGATTAATTTGCCTCTAAGCTAAAAAACACCTTCCGGACTTAGATACGGGCATCTGAACTGCGTGGGGCGCATTCCAGCAAAAAAAAACGGCAAATTTGGCGTGCTTGCTGACTATCGAATTCGTGAGAAAAGATATTTCTTGGCAGCAAAAAGGCTTTCATCTTCTTTCATGGCTTTGTAGGTGCTGACCGATTGTCTCAATAGGTTTTCGTCAGCCGCCACGACGAACTTTTTTGCCTGCATAATTTGCAAGATGTTCATGATCAGTGCATCCTTCTTTAAAAAGGATGTTCCAATAAGTTCTTGCTCTGCGTAGATACGTGTCGAGCAAACTGGTAAAAAGCGATCCAAGGTTGCTAGCTCGGCGTGGGTTTCAGGAAATTTTGAAAAAACGATCGGGAAGTCGCCCAGAACGAACATTGCCTTTTTGAACTCCCAAAATTTCGAATGCGTGTGACCTTTCTCTTGATCATCAGTCATATGCTTCATCGACTGGGCTTGAATGCCAAACCTTGCAAGTTTTTGGTAGATGGGATCACTCTTGTAAGCTGCCTCACGCTCGATATCTTGGAGAGGTAGCCCGTTAATTTCGTCGGTCCAATGTAATTGGGCGCGTTGAAACAAATCCTGAGCTACGGTGTCGGTGCGAGGGTTTCTCCAGAACAGGTCGATCATAAACACAGATAGATTTACTTGATTATCGGTAGTAAGCAAGCTGTCATCGATGGGCTTCTGCCGCATTTGTCTCAGGTAAGGGGCGAGACGACTGTCAATATCCTTAAACAGGAAATCTTCAATCATCGACAATTTCAGACCGTCCAAATCGATTGTATGACGACCGTCTTCGAAAAATATACTCTTAGGTGGGATACGCCTAGTTGAAATCCGGTCTTCGGCCTTGTTATAAACGGAAAGCAACCCGTCGCTGCCGCAGAAACCTTCAACAAAGTACTGGGGGATAAAATGATGGCGCGAACTTAGCTCACTCAGTCTTTTCGCATGCTTTTTGATCTCTTCAAGGCCTGGGTTACCAGGGGTACTATTTAAAAGTCGTTGCAAGATGAAATAATATCGCTCCTTTTTCTCTGATTCGCTCATAATTTAGAAGGGTTTATCTCGGCAGGACACCCAGATTTGCAGATCATTTTTACATTACTAAAAGTAACAAGATTTGGACAAATCTGAGATCTGATGACACCAGGTAGCATCGTCAAGGATCCCGAAGCTTACAATGATTTTATTACCGCAAATTTTCCTCCATTCCTCACATCACCAAAATACAAAGCTCGTTTGTCATGCGGCCCATCAAGCAGTCAGCCAGATTGCAATTTCAACATGCCGGTTGGTTAATTTCACCAGGGGAGTGGCCAATCCCAATGCGGCAGGTGCATGATCGGGATAGTGTGAACGCTGTGCAGTCAAATCTCAACCAACTGCCGAAATGAATACCTCCCAGCCCAAGGGGTTATTTGTCATGTTTCCAAAACGCAGGCTCTCACTGTTTATGTGCCGGCTTCACTAAGTTTGTCTCCCAGTTTATTTTTTTGCCCAAATATAGGCCCGCCTGCTTTGAAATTTGGCATCTTCATGCGGACGCCTTTCTATCGCCTCAATTACTTTGAAGCCCGTTTCTTTTAGTAATCTGATGATGTCATTTGTCTTGAAGAAGTATAAGTCAATATCCACATCTTTATAATGGGCCTTATCAAAATGAACCGTTTCATGTCCTTCGTGATAGGAAAATAAAAATTGGCCTCCGATCTTCAATACCCTGTTTATTTCTGTGAAGCACAGTCTGATTTGGTCCTAAGTAAAGTGTACGACGGCCGATCAAATTAAAGTTTCCGCCATAGACTTTCTACTTTGGGGTAAGGCTGATAGCAGTCGCACATCAAAAAGATATTGCGCTCGGTAGTTGCAGACGAGCCGCTGCCAGCGAAGATCTTCGGATTAAAGCATTCCCACCGGTTAGGTGGGAATCTCCAGGAGTGGTGATGTTCATCTTTTTCATCATTTCGATATACAGATGATCATCTTTGACTAAAATGTGATGGGGCTTTTACACTTCTTTTATTTCAGCGTTCTCAGTGGCATTTAACGCTATCAATTCATGGAAATAGTATAGCGATGAGTACTTGTTCATATAAAACTGGTTGTCTTCTAGGATGCATCTGACCGCAGGCCTGGCACCCTCATAGCGCTCATCGACGGCGTAAAAAACCGGAGTTGAGTCATTGGATTTCGACAGTCTTTGGATTAAGAACGCTAATGAAAATCGTTTTCGGATCCTGAACATGTCTTTATTCATCTGCTCGAGCTTTTCACGATTCCTGATGCTGGCCTGAGCGTTCAATACGAACTGATAGCTTTCCATCTCTCCCCGGTAAACCGGATTTCCGTGCTGCTCACGCTGGTATATAGGCACATCTCTTTTTGCGCCTGCCCGGCCAATAAGCAATCCTCCCTGGCTCAGATCAATCCAAATAGGTGTCAACGGGTCAATGTGCGCAGTATCGCCTAATGGTAGGGGTAGTGGCGGACGTCCCATCCCTTTTCTGATTTGTTTGAAGTCGAAGCTATACCCTAGACTGGGCAGTTGTTGTTTGAAGACTGTCACGTGTTTGTAACGATCTTCCCTGCAAATGGCCAAAACATCTGATTTTGTCTTGGGCGTGCATTGGTAGCCGAGATAGATATTTTTAATCAATGAGCTCTCAAAGCCAAATAAATGAATCCTCTGATCACCTATTGATATCTTTTTTTTCGCCTGCCGCAGCGCCCGGATCACCCTGGTTTCGTCTTCATGTTGCCATTCCAGGCCCTTTACAAACACGGTTTTCTGTATCATTTCATCGAAATAGGACGCAAGACCTGCAGGGTTGATCAAGTATGCGAAATCCATCGCCGCGAAGCTTGGCCGTTCTTCGCAGTATTGAATCGGGGTCGGGTAGACGAATTTGGCATAAGAGGAGTCGAAATTGTAAAGGAAGGGATTGTGGGTGTCAAATTCGATAACAAAGCCCTTGTGCTCCTCGGCGTAGCGGGACCACATACTCCCACTATCGTTTGAACGAGTCAGGCTTAATACCCCGATTTGGCGGTCAAGCTTTTGTCGGAGCACTTTTTTGCCCTGATCGTTCCAGGAAGGGTGATCGAGTAATACTTCGAGCGATGCACACACCTGGTCCAATTCTACCTGTTCAAAAATTTTGTGCAGGCATTCGGCGTTGAATCCTGGGATCAGCTCAGCAAGCTGGGCAATCGTGGTTTGGGCAACATCGCTAAGTGGTTCGGCCAACAGCTGAGGGAATACCGACTCTTTGAAAAACGAGCCAAGGTTTTTCGGGCTGGAAATCTCGGGAGATAATTCGAAAACGTCATTGAGGTACTTTGCCGGTGTGAACCTTATTTGCTGATTGCGCAAAATGTCAGTCCGGTCTGAATGCAGATACTTAAATAGTCTGCCTTTTTCCGGCGGGTTATGCTCGTAATGGTCTTCTTGCATGGGTAAGTTGAACAGCTTTGTTGGTCACACACTCATCAAAAAGCGTGATGAAAATAGGATTTGCGGCCACACCGCGGGTCCCCTTATGTTTATTGGTAAAAGAACTGGACTGGTTAATTCACATCATGTGATTGTCCGATTTTTTTAAAGTCTTTCGGCTGCAATTGTAGGCAGCGTTATCCACCTGTTGACAAGGACTTTCGCGCTGACGCTCTACTCCCTTGCTGCGCAGCAGTCCGCTGCCTTCCACGATCCCTTGTCCTGCGGCGGCTGGCAGTTGCAGTGTTTCTGCAAAAAAATCGAAATGAAAATAACGTCCCTGATACAGCCAGTCAAAACATAAACAAAACCAATGGTCGGACGGGCCAAGGGAAAAATAATTTTAATTTTTTAACAAATCGTACCATGAAATCATAGGTAGAATTTCAAAAGATGCAGTCCTACATTCCCTTAAAACGAACGAACAGTCATCAATTTCAACTTGGCTATCCCGGGTGCCGGATAGTTTCATACCGCTGCCTTCAAGATTATTGCAGGTAAAAGCAAGACAGTCCATCAATTATCGCTGCTGGGGGCGTTGTGCAGGAAGTCAATGTCTTGTTCTTTGCCTTTTTTGAATTCGAGCTTACCGAATTTGTAGCTCATGCTGATGCCGAACGACCGGTAGGGGACCAGGACGGTATTGGCAGAGATGTAATTGGCGGTCCGGATAGTGGTTACCTGGCTTATGTATTTGGTAAACGGATTGGTTGCCGTCAGGCCTATGCTGGCATTTTTATGATAAAACTGCTTGCGGAAAGCGAAGTTATAGGTCAGTTGCTGTGGCCGCTTGCCCTGAATGGTGTTAACAGCCGACGAGTAGTTGCCAAAACCTTCCAGGATTAGGTCCTTAGGAAGCTGGTAAGTGGCATTCAGGTTGAAACGCCAGTTGGTGCCATTGGTAACACTGCCACCGAGCAGGTCGTTGACCACGCGTTTCTGGGTAACCATCAGGTTCCCGCGCAGGTTGAATTGGCTGGTAATTGGTATCGATCCCGAAACGCTCACACCGGAGTTGTATTCAATACCGATATTCTGCCGGTTAGTGACCGAGACATTCACGTAGGTCGAATCGCCGATCACATAGGTCGGATAAAGGACCGTGTAGGGTTTGACATCGTCGGTATTAATCCGCTCGATCAATGCGATGTAGACATTCCCACCGTTTTTGAATGTTTTATTATATCCTAATTCAAAATTATTGCCAATCTCGGGTTTCAAAAACGGGTTGCCTGTCGTGATATTATATGGGTCGCTCAGGTTCATGAACGGGTTAATATCGCGGTATTCGGCCCGTTCGATACGGCGCGTGAATGCCAGTTTGAGCGACTGCTCATCCTTGAAGTTGCGCGAAAAGATCAGCGACGGCACCAGGTTGTTATACGAAGGAATGGACGCATCCGGATAGTCGACTTTTACATCGGTATGCTCAAAGCGTGCGCCGGCTTTGACATTCAGGAAATGAAAAAGAGGGAATGTCGCCGACAAGTAGCCGGCGTAAATTTTCATATTGTAACCCAGCTCATAGGACTGAGTAGGGTCGCGGATATAGGCATTTTGCGACGGACGGAAAACCTGAATATCGGCCACGCTGCTAATGTCCTGCAACACCGTTTTAACACCGGTCTCGATCACAAAATCTTTTTTAATAGGGTGGGAGTAGTCGATGGAAATATTGGTTTGCTTGTCGTTGCCGGGTGTATTGCCGGATGTTCCAGCGTAAGGGATCTGTTCCGATGCGAGGCTCTGGATCTGGTTGTAGCTATTGCGGGGTTTTCCAAAGCTGGAACTGTATAGCACACTCAGCTCCTGACCATCCTTTTTGAGTTTTTTAATATAATTCAAACTCCAGTCCACGGCATTGATACCGCCGTGGCTGCTGGAATTCCGCAAGATATCCAAGGTTGAAACCGGCATGCCATTTTCGTCCAAAGCCGATTGGGTGATATTCGTAATGCCACCGCTGGCATTGCTGAAACTGTTATAGCCGATAGCGCCGATCAGGTTATCCTTTTTCGACGGGCTCCAATCGAAGCCGATGCCGGACCGGTAGCCACTTCTCTGAAAGTCCTGGTAACCGTCCTGCAGCAGGTGCGTCTGGTTGCCGGAAGGGTCCGTGGAAATGCGGTCCTGCGTGCTGGGCGTGCGGGAGCTCAACTGTTTGTTACCACTGAAAAATGCATTCAATCCAAAATTGTTTTTCCTGAAATTCAGGTTAACCGAGCCATTTTCGAGCCTTGTACCGACTGTAAGATTTACACTTCCGTTGATCCCTTGCAACCGGTTGTCTTTCAGTATGATATTGATGATTCCGCCCGTACCCTGAGCATCGTATTTAGCGCCCGGACTGGTGATTGCTTCAATGCTTTTGATCTGGCTGGCCGGGATAGAGGCCAGGGCGTCGGTGAGGCTGTTGCCGAAAACACTCGACGGCTTTCCGTTGATTAAAAAACGGACGTTGGGATTACCCTGCAACTCCACATTGCCATCGATATCGACTGACACCTGCGGGACTTTTTTCAGCACATCCAGCGCCACGCCTGCTTGCGAGGTGATGTCGTTGGCGGCATTGTAAACGATTTTATCAATCTGATTTTCGACAATGGCGGCCTGCCCGGTCACAGTAACTTCAGCCAGTGTTTTCACGGAAGGGGTCAATGCGATGGAATTCAGGTTCCCCACTTTACCCGCTACTACCACATTTAGAACCGACTTTTTTTCATAGCCTATAAAATCAATGCTGACTGTAAATGTGCCGGCAGCCAGGCCATTGATCTCAAAATAGCCCGACGAATCGCTGACCGCGCCGTTGACGACCCGATTGGTCAGTTGGTCGGCAACACCTACCGAGGCATATTCAACAGGTTTGCCGGTGACAGCATCAAAGATTTTGCCGGTTATTTTGGTATTTGATTTGCTTTGACCGGAAGCATTGATCCAGACAAAAAGTAAGAGGAGCGCAGAAGAAATAAGAATCTTCATGAGGTACGTCGATGTCGTAGCAAATGTAGAAACCAATTTTGGAGAATTTTTAGAGAAACTCCTGGCCCGGAATCTTTGCTGAAAATTTAATCCCAATTTAACGTGAACGGGCGGATGCCATGGGTTCTCATTACCTTCCGTTCATCCCTTGTATTGCAAAACCGTTGCCGAAAAACAGGTTAGATTCCCGGCAACGGCCTAAAATCTCAGTCCAATAAATACTGCCCTTTCACCCGCAGGCTCACAACAATGTCTTTGTTGGTGTTGTTTTTAAAATACCACCCGTGACGACCTTCAAACGGCGCTAGAAATGTGCCGATCATATTGGCAGAATTAGCAACTGTGTAGCTTTCAAAGAATGTTTCATCAGCTGGATTTTCCTCTTTTACTTCCCCATGAAAATCAAAGAATAAAACTCCCTGGTCGGTAGTCCACTCGTATTTGACTTGCCCGTATTTGAGCATGTTCAATTTATATTCTAAGCCTTCTCCAGCAGGCACCTTAATGGTTACACTATCCTGGCGCTGGGCGAGCTGCTGGGAGGGGGCAGGATTGTTAGCTTCTTTTGGCAAGGGCACGTTAGGCCCCGAGCCTAATTCTTCCAACCTTAGCGCTTTTGCAGTCTGCGCGCCGTCGACAGAAACCACGGCGGTTTGCGGCTCTTCGGGTTGATATAGTTTGCTGAAACCCAACAGATGGCCGGCACCAGTCGGGTCAATGCCGTATTCGGCCGGAAGTACAGCGATAACAAATAAGGCAGTTCCAATTACCAGTGCCGATAAACTCGCCTTGATAATTTGTTTGGATTCTAAAACAGGGGGATTAATATCGGTCATTTTCGATTATATTTTATTGGGTAAAATAGCCGGTTAGCTGGTAACCGATCAATACAAAACCTGCGGCCATCAAAAGGGTATTGGCTAGCGTGGAAAACCGCTTGAAGCTGTCACTGAAACGCCAGGCACTGATTGCAAGCAGCACGATGGCAAGGGCGAGAAACTGGCCAATTTCAACGCCAATATTAAAGCCGATCAAATTTGTTAACAGGCCTTCTTTGCCGAAATTGAAGTCCTGGAGTTTACTGGCAAGGCCAAATCCATGGAACAAACCAAAAATCAGCACGGCCGCTTTGGTATTGGGTTGAAAACCAAAAACTTTCTTGAAGCCGCCCAGATTATCAAACCCTTTGTAAACTATCGAAAAGGCTATGATTGCATCAATCAGATAGGAATTGATCGCCATATCGCCGAGCACGCCAAGCAATAACGTTGTGCTGTGCCCGATCGTGAAAAAACTTACATAAACCAGGATATCTTTCGTCCGGTATAGAAAGAATATCACACCAATCAGAAACAGGATATGGTCATAACCTGTAATCATATGCTTGGCACCAATATAGAGGAATGGCACAAATGCCGCGCCTTGGTTGCCAATTAAAAACGACTTGGTTTTGGCATCCACGCCATGGGCGAGGGCTGCATGACCGGCCAGCCAGGCTGTCAGGGCCAAAAGAATAAACGGCAATCTTTTCATATGCATTGGATTAAGGGAAAATTGGGTTACTGAATGTGGTCGAGGCGGATGGATACAGCATCGCTGTGTGCATCGAGTTGTTCGGCTTGTGCCATTTTTTGAATCACCGGGCCGATCAGCGCAAGACCGCCCGGCGTAATGCTCTGAAACGTAATTTTTTTAACAAAGCTGTCCAGGGAAACGCCGCTATGAGTAGTGGCCCAACCGTTTGTGGGCAGGGTGTGGTTGGTCCCCGAAGCATAATCGCCGGCGGCAACCGGCGTATAGTCGCCCAGGAAAACCGAACCGGCGTTATAAATTTTCAGACTGTCCGCGTGCGGGTCCCGGCTCATAATAATCAGATGCTCTGGTGCATAGGCGTTAGAAAAATCAATGGCCTGCTGATGGTCACCAGCCAGTATCAGGCGGCAGTTTTGCAGGGCCTTTTCGATTTGCTCGGTCCGGGTAGCCTTCTTCGCCTGGCCTTCTACCGCCTGGTAGACCTGGTCCAGAAGCAATGCACTGTCGGTGATCAAGATGCACTGGCTGTCGGGCCCGTGTTCAGCCTGCGCCAGCAGATCTGCTGCAATAAATTGCGGGTTCGCAGCCGAGTCAGCCAGGATCAGGACTTCGGACGGACCGGCCGGGATGTCAATAGCGACACCTTGCTGGCTTACTATCTGTTTGGCCATGGTGACAAAACGGTTTCCGGGCCCGAAAATCTTGTCTACTTTCGCCACTGTTTTTGTTCCATAGGCTAAGGCGCCGATCGCCTGGATTCCGCCAATTTTGTAAATCTGGGTGATGCCAACCAGTTTAGCAGCGAAAAGGATGGCTGGGTGAATAGTGCCGTCTTTCCGTGGGGGAGTACACAGCTGGATTTGCTCGCACCCTGCCAGCATCGCCGGAACGCCTAACATCAACACAGTCGAAAAAAGCGGCGCGCTCCCGCCAGGCACATATAGCCCCACGCGCTGAATGGCTACCGACCTACGCCAGCATTGCACACCAGGCATGGTCTCAATGATGGCCGTCTGCTCTGCTTGCTCCTGGTGAAATGCCGTGATATTGTCCTTGGCCTGTATAATGGCAGCTTTCAAGGGCTCATCAACTGCATCGACCGCCTGCATTTCTTGCGGGCCTACCAGCATGGAATCCAGCAAGACGCCGTCAAATTGCCGGGTGAGCTCATAGATAGCCTGATCCCCATTGTCTTTCACCTGTTGCAAAAGCTTGGTTACCTGCGGCCGGATATCCTGTGAATCAATCTCTGGTCGACGGATAAGCGTGTCCCAGTTGCCGGTATGAAGCGCTCTATATATTTTCATAGGTAAATGTTTTTCCCGTTCATATTACATCATGGAAGTGTTTTCTGGCCATTACGATGGTCGAACTTGCGAGCCAAAAGGGCGATAAGCAGAAGTGCGATTGTCAGCCCGCCGCCAAGCAGGAAATCCTGTCCTGGGAATTTGCTGCCGGAAAAACCGGCAATAGGATAAGCAATTGCCCACCACAAATGCGAAAACGCGAAATGTGATCCATAAACTTTCCCCTGCTGGCTATCCTGGATGTTTTCGCCGATCAAAGTCTCAGAAGGGATTTCTGCGAGGCTTTGGCCCAGACCTGCAAGTAGCCACAAAACCATCAGCACCGAAAAGCCAACATAGTTGGCCGTGATGATGGCTAGCCCAAGTACCAAAGCGCCCGCGATCAGGGAAGTGCGTCGGCTTTTGCTTTTGTCCAGGCTGCCCGAAAAGAAAGCGGCGACCGAGGCCCCAACACCAAAAGCGGCCATGACCCACCCGTAATACCTGTCGGTTAAATGCAGCCCCTGTTTGATGTGGCCGATGGTGTTGACTAAAATCTGCGCACCTGCAACCGCTGAGATAAATTCGATCATCAGCGCAAAGCGGATCAAAGGGTTGGAAAAAAGCAGGCGTGCCCCGCTTACCACATCTTGCCAGGCAGATAATGGCTTTTGACCAGCGTCGGCAGTATTTTCTTTTTGCAGCTTGCCCGCAGGTAAGGTCAGGATCAATATTCCGGCTAACACAAACGAAGCCGCATCAACCAAAAAGATATTTCGCGCGCCGAACCATACGGCCATGATCCCTGCCAGTCCCGGACCGAGCACCCCCAAAAGCTGGAAAGTTGCGGTAGATAGCCCGATTGCCTGACGGTACTCTCCACGGTCGACAATATGCGGAATGATCGATTTGTAGGTAGGTGTAAAAAAGGCATTAAATACATTCAGCAGAAACACCAGCGCATAGATTTGCCAGATCTGCGTGATGAAAACCATGCAGACGACAATTACCATCCGCGCGAAATGGGTGATATAAAGGATTTTTTTACGGTCAACCCGGTTGGAAAGCACTCCCGCAAATGGAGAGAATACTATGAAGGCGACAACCCGCAATGTCAGCGCTGTGGATAATATGACCGCCGATTGCGCTTTACCAAACTGATATGAAATCAAGGCAAGCCCGATCCAGGTAAAAGCATCACCCAAAAGACTGATCGTCTGGGCAAAATATAACCTGGCAAATACGCCATTACGCAATGCCTGGAATGGTTCTAGCAATGTCTGGGATACCCGGTTTTGTTTCATCTGGTTTTAGAAATCCACCCGCAGGTTCCGCGGATGGATTTACATGAATTAGGATTGGTCAGTGTTTGTGGCCGTGCTCGATGTCTTTCTCGGAAGCGCTTTTATTCTTGAAATCGACTGAAACCGCTTTGCCCCTTACCGTCAAATTCGCTGTGCAGGTGGCAAAAATGTCTTTTTTTGGCAGATCAGCTTGTAGCGCCCCGCTGTCGACTTTTTTTAGGGCAGCTTTACTGCTGGTTTTGTTGGCATTTTCGAAAACGACTTCGCCAGAAAGTGTTTTGTCATCCAGCACTTTGTTTGATGCGTCCATCACATAAAAGCTGATTGTGCTTGCATCAGAAACCATTTCAATATGATAGCCACCCGACTCACGAAGCGTACCGCCGTGTGGTGGTTTGTGGGAATGGCTTTGGGAAAATGAAACGGTTGCCATTGAGATTACGAGTACAAGGGCTAGAAAAGTTGTTTTGATGGTTTTCATTGGTACTTGAATTTATGGTTACAAATTGATTGAAAATACAAACTGGGTATTGGCTTATTTTTAGATAGTCATGACCAAAACCGACAATTCAGGTTAGAATCACTCTTCTTCCCCGGCGTTGATCAATGCGGACAAAACTTCGTAGGCACCCTTGGTGACCACCACGGCATCATTTGGAAAAGTTGATGGAAGAATGACCTGAGTTAGGTTATCCTCTTGCAAGCCCTTTCTAACAGGTATCATCTTGAAAGTATACTGATTGTCAGCCTGCGCTGTCTGGATGAAAATGTAATCCTTGCCCTCCGACTGTACGATCGCATCCGATGGTAAAACAGGCGACATTTCTCCGGCTTTTTCAATGGATGCCTTTACATACATTCCTGGCAAGAGGCCTTTGGCCGCAGATTTGGCCAGATGGCAATGCACTGGTATCATCCGGTTTTGTTCGGTTGCTTGCCCTATCAAAAACACGGTAGCACTTCGGTTCATTTGCGGCTCATTACCAAGGCCAAAGCGGATCGCTTGCCCAACACGGACCTGGTCAATGTCTTTTTCGAAAACATTCAGGGCCAAATGGAGCTCTCCGTTCTTAGCCAGCGCAAAAAGCACATCGGTCGGATTGACATAACGGCCGATGTTGACATTGCTGGTTCTGACGTAACCGGTAATTGGAGAATACAAATTGCCCGATGGCAGTATTTTCCCCTCGTTCAGCGCGGCTTTGTTAATGCCTGCCATGTTAATCTTGGCTTCCAAAGCGCTTACTTTGGATTGCATCACCTGTAAATCGGAGGCTACTTGCTGCAAGGTCTTTGCTGCATTCACATCTTGCTTTCTGAGCAGCTGCTGACGTTCGTATTCCTGCTGAAGAAGCCCTGCCCGGCTTTTGCTTTCCAGGTACTGCTGCTGCATATCGATAAACTCAGGATTCTCCAAAGTAGCAATCAATTGCCCTTTTTTAACAGCTTGCCCGGGCAGCAGCCCAGCGGTTTTGACATACCCGCCCAAGGGCGCGGAGATGACAACCACACTGGCCGGCTCGACATCGATCATCCCACTGGCTTTGATTGTGCTTCCGATGTTGCGGGATTCTACTTTTCCGGTTTGCACCTCAGCCAGTAAATACTGGTCTTTGGTAAAGACGATTTCATCCGGCTGGGTTTGCTGCGCTGTGTCTTTGGCGGCAGCCTGCTCTTTATTTTCCTGTGAGCTGCTACTGCATGCTGAAAGCAGCCCAACGGTGAGGGATAGCATGAGCAGAGTTTTATGGATCTTATTCATTTCGAATTCATTTAAGGTCTTTATGATTATTGGATTCCGAGCAGCGCTTCGATCTGGTGCACAGTCAAATTGTACAGGTACAGCTTATCCAGGTAATCTGTCCTGATTTTGATGGCCACCGAAATGCTTTGCAATAGCTGCGTGTAGGATGTCTCGCCGCTGGAAAATCCCTGACGCGCCTGGGTGGTGATCAGGGCTGCCTGCGGCAGGGCGGTCTGTTCATAATAATCCAGTGCCGCCCTGTTCTTGCCAAATTCCTGGATAAGGGCGTTAAGCTCCCCGGAAAGATTGATCTTTTCATATTCGAGCTGGGCGGCTGCGATCTGCCCGGAAATCCTGGCAGCATTGACTGACGACTTGTAGCCGCCAGGTAACAATGGGATCGAAATACCTGCATGCAACACATGAAAGCGGTCAGATAAGCTGAAAACTTCCTGTGCGCCGCTTGCAAGGTTGACGCCCCTGAAAGACTGGTTGGTGTAGCCTAGCAGCAGATCCGGAAGCTTCTTTTGTCGCTCGACCGTCAACTGCTGTTGGTTGAGGGCGATCTGTTGGCCCAGGTAGCGTAGCATTGGATTTTTTGCCAGAGTACTGCTATCGGCCAGTGCGAGATTCAGGGTCTTTTTGACAAGGCCATCTTCGGCCGCCGTGACAGGCTGCTGCGTATTGAGCAGCGTTTGTAGCTCTGAGGTAGCGATGCCAATGTCAGCATTGTTTTGCTGGATTTGATTTTTGACCTCCATAGCCTGGGCAGCCGAAGTGGCGCTTTCGAGCTGGTTGGTTTCGCCCGCCTGATAGCGCAGGGCACTCGCCTTCATCAAACCGCTGAAAATGCTGTCCTGTTCTGAGAGCAGGACCGCCCTGGCTTTGAAATATACCAGCTTTCCGTACGCCAGCTTCACATCCCGCACAAGGTCGTTGCTGCGTATTGCCTGCCTTAGCTGCCCGCTTTCAACCCGGGCCAAAGCCAGTTTTTTCTGGCTGCCGTAAAGTGAAGGAAATGCAAGGCGTTGGGTAACGTTGAAAGCGTTATCACGTTCCTGACTGTTGATATTACCCTGAGAAAACTGAAAGTCGGTTTTGGGAAGGTTTAACGAGCCTTTTACCAGTGCCTTCTGCTGGTCGGTTTCCAAAGCCGCTATTTTTTGCCCGCCGTTGTTTCGAAGGGCTTGCTCAATGGCTTGCGGCAGCGTAAGAACCTGAGGGCTATTGGCTGTTTGCGTAGGCGCTTGTCCCAGCGATGGCAGCGCCACCAGCAGGACAAGGATCAAGCTGGCTACTTTTACCAGCGCAGTCGAGGGGCCTTTTGGTTTGGCGGAGCCGAAATACAGGTATAATACCGGCAGTACGATCAGCGTCAAAAGTGTAGCAGAAACAAGCCCGCCGATGACGACGGTTGCCAATGGGCGCTGTACTTCCGCACCCGAGCCTTGGGAAAGGGCCATCGGCAAAAATCCGAGCGAGGCCACAGCGGCGGTCATCAGCACAGGTCGAAGCCGGGTCTGCGTGCCTTGGATTACACGTTCATATATATCCTCAACCCCATCTTTCTCCAACCGGTTAAATTCGCCGATCAGCACGATCCCGTTAAGAACGGCCACCCCGAAGAGCGCGATAAACCCGACACCGGCCGAAATACTGAAAGGCATCCCCAAAAAGAACAAGGCAAATATGCCACCGATCGCAGAAAGCGGGATGGCGCTAAAAATCAAAAGACTTTGTTTGACCGAGTCGAAGGTGAAATAAAGCAGCAGCAAAATCAGAAAAAGCGCTACCGGCACAGCGATTGACAAACGCTCTTTTGCTGCGCGCAGGTTTTCAAACTGGCCGCCGTAGGTGACATAATACCCGACAGGTAACTTCATTTTGGCCCTGATGATTTGTTGTATATCCGAAACGATACTTTGCACATCGCGCGATCGGACATTAAAGCCCAGCGTAATTCTGCGTTTGGCATCATCCCGCTGGATCTGGTTTGGCCCCTCTTTGTAGTCGATATTGGCTACTTCCTGCAAAGGGATTTGTCGCCCGGATGGCGTGCCGACATACAGGTTTCTTACGTCATTGATGTCCCTGCGGCTGAGCGTATCGAGCCTTACCACCATGGAAAAACGCCTTTCCCCTTCAAAGACCAGGCCAGCCTCCTGTCCGGCAAAACCTGTACGGATAACCTGGTTGACGTCTTCAATATTCAGACCGTACATGGCGATCTTGTCGCGGTCAAAATCGACCTGGATCTGCGGCTGGCCTGTGACTTCTTCTACATACAAATCTTCAACACCATCGACATTCCGGATCAGCGATCCCACACGCCCACCGAGCTGTGCCAACACATCCAGATCTTCCCCATATATTTTTAAAACAACATCCTGTTTCGCTCCCGTAATCAGCTCATTAAAACGCATCTGGATAGGCTGCTGGAAGCCGAAAGTGGCATTGGGAATGACAGAGAGCGCCTCCTGCATTTTTTCAGCCAGTTCTTCCCTGGAAGAGGCTGTTTTCCACTCCGATTTATCTTTTAAAATGATCATCATATCGCCGGCCTCAATCGGCATTGGGTCCGTAGGGATTTCTCCGGATCCGATTTTGTTGACGACCTGCTTGACTTCGGGGAATTTCATGATGATACGCTGCGCCTTTTTAGAGACAGCCAGCATCTGATCGATTGAGCTTCCGGTAAGCACCCGTGTTTCGACGGCAAAGTCCCCTTCATCGAGTTGCGGGATGAATTCCCCTCCCAACCGGGAGAAAATAAAAAGGCTCACCGCGAAAAGGGCGACAGCAACTAACACCACCAGCGCTTTTGCCCGCATGGCGGTTTTTATCACGGGGATGTATATACGGTGAAAGAAGCCCATCATCTTATCTGAAATGTTGGGCTTATGGCTGGATTGTTTACTCAGGCCCAATGCGGCCATCATGGGCACATAAGTCAGTGAAAGGATGAAGGCCCCCAGGATTGCAAACGATACAGTTTGCGCCATAGGTTTGAACATTTTTCCTTCGATACCCACTAATGCCCAAAGTGGCAGGTACACCATCAGGATAATGATTTCCCCAAATGCAGCAGAGCTTCTGATGTTGACCGTGGCTTGATAAACTTCCTCATCCATTTGCTGCTGGCTAAGCCGGTGGTCATATCGTTTACCGACAATGTGGTGCAGGGTGGCTTCCACGATGATAACAGCGCCATCAACAATCAGACCAAAGTCAATCGCGCCCAGGCTCATCAGGTTACCCGATACGCCAAAAATGTTCATCATTGAAATGGCAAAAAGCATGGCCAGCGGGATCACCGAAGCCACTACCAGCCCTGCCCTGAGATTGCCCAAGAACAGGATCAGGATGAAGATGACGATCAATGCCCCTTCGATCAGGTTTTTGGATACTGTATGGATCGCCCCATCGACCAATTTCTGGCGGTCCAGGAACGGCTCGATCGTGACCCCTTCCGGCAGCGTTGTTTTTATCTGTTCAATGCGCGCTTTGACATTGTCGATAACCTCTGAGGAGTTTGCGCCTTTGAGCATCATCACAATACCTGTTACGGTTTCACCCTGCGCATTGCGGGTAGCCGCCCCGTACCGGACGCTGTTGCCAAAACGGGCCGTAGCCACGTCGCGGATATAAATTGGAACGTTGCCGTTGTTTTTGACAACGATCTTCCCTAAATCGGCCAGGTTTTTTACCAGACCTTCACTTCGGATAAAATACGCCGTTGGGTTTTTGTTAATGTATGCGCCTCCGGTATTCTGATTGTTTTTTTCCAGGGCGGTGAAAATGTCCGAGACGGTAACACCCATGCTTTGGAGCTTCTCGGGGTTTACAGCAATCTCATATTCTTTGACATAACCGCCAAAACCACTGACTTCGGCCACTCCCGGCGTGCCCAGTAGCTGCCGTTTGACGACCCAATCCTGGATTTCACGCAGCTGCATGGCATTGTATTTGTCTTCGTAACCTTTTTCAGGGTGGATGACATATTGATATATTTCACCTAACCCGGTTGTAACCGGTGCCATGGCCGGGGTACCTACGCCGACAGGGATTTGTTTGGCAGCATCGGCAAGCCGCTCGCTGATCTGCTGCCGTGCCCAGTAAATATCCGCACTTTCCTCAAAGACAATCGTCACAATGGAGAGGCCAAAGCGAGAGAATGAACGGATTTGGCTGATTTTTGGAATACTGGCCATCGTCTGCTCCACAGGGAATGTGATGAGCCTCTCCACTTCCTGGGCTGCCAAGGTTGGGCTTACGGTGATAACCATGACCTGGTTATCAGTAATATCGGGCACTGCGTCAATAGGGAGCCTGGTCAGCGAGTAGCTTCCCCAGGCAATCAGCGCCAAGGTAAAAATGCCGACTATAAGTTTATTATAGATCGAAAAGTGAATGATTCGGTCAAGCATTCTGAATAAATTAATAGATAGAATAAATCAATCCAATCACAACGCCACTGCGCGCCATGAAAAGAATTGTTATACCAGAAAATTAAATTATCAGAATTTTGGCGGTTGCCAGATGCAATAAGAAAAGCTGGAAATCAGCCTGGATACGAAGCTAAATTTTGGTTTGTCAGCAGCAGCGTAATGAGCTGGCTGGAAGACAAGGCTATCAAGAGGTGTAAAAAAGTAAGTGACAACCGTGTTGGAATGGTTGTGATGAAATGGAAGGTCTTCATGTCCTGCCGAGTTTTTGTGATGTTCATCGGCATAATGCATACTTACAAATTCGAGAAAACCTATGTCTTCATGATCGTCATCGTGAGAATGTTCGTGCTCATGATAGTGTTTGATCAGCTCAGCGGCACCGGAAAGTTCATGCATGTCCTGGTTTGGTAAAAAATTTACCAAAAGCAGTCTCAAGCATAAAATAAGGGCCATTGCTTTCATCAGGGTAAAATTAATAAAATATTTCTAACTCAGACCCTGTCAAACAAAATTTGCTGACTGGCTTTGCTGCCCGACCATGAATTGACTTTTGCATACTTTTGGACCAACCAATCTGTCCAATGGAATCCCTATGGACGCAGATCATACCGAAAAACGTATTTTTGCGCCACAATTACTTTTTACTTTAGAACGGCATCGGATTGAAAAGATTCTTTGAGCAATTTTTCTTGATTTTAACCTTTGCTGGTATTGCCCAGGGTATTTTCGTTGTACTACTCCTCAATAATAAGAGTGTCACAAGAAGCAGGGCGAACCTGTTTTTGTCCATTTTGCTGATCGCATTGTCTTTCAGTATTGCTCATATTCTGTTTGCCGGGGATATTATCAATCACATCTCGGCAAAAGTGTATACCCTGGGGGACCCTACATTTTTTCTGATTGCGCCTTTGCTTTGGTTTTACACTAAGGAGCTGACAGGGGGGAGGGTCCAGGTGAGATGGAAGATGATTTTACATTTTTTGCCCTTTCTGCTGATTATCATTTTATCACTATCGTTGCAGTCCATCAATGCCCAGCACGCTTTTATTCAATTTCTTGACCACCACAACAAGCTGATCAACATAGTCTTCTGGATTGTGCTGGTGGCTCAATTCTCCTTTTATCTTTCTGCGATCCGCCGGAAATGGATTATTTATCGCCAACTGATCAGACAAGAGGTTTCCAACAAAGAGCATGTCGATATCTCCTGGATCAGTTTTATCATGATCGTTTTCCTGTTGATCAACCTATTCTTCCTCTTTAATCTCTTTGTGGCTATTCATTTTGAAAATAACGCGTGGCTTGCTAAAACAACTGCATTGATTTTTTCCCTGACTGTTTTTGCGCTTGGATACAAAGGGATATTGCAGAAAGAAATCTTTAAAAATGATGCGGAACTGATACCCGATGCTGTGAACGAGGCGCCATCTCAAACGGTGACCAGCAAACCCGACCAGGAACTAATCAAGAGGTTACTGGATCATATGCAGGAAAGGAAATCTTACCTTGATCCGGAGCTAACGCTAAGCCAGCTTGCAAAAGACCTGAACATTGGCCGCAGCCAGTTATCCCAGCTAATCAATGATGGCATTGGCGACAACTTCTATGATTTTATCAACAAATACCGCGTAGAACAAGTCAAGAAACTAATGACCGATCCGAGGGTAAAGCATTTCAGCATGCTGGGGATTGCCCTCGAAGCCGGATTCAAATCCAAGTCTACATTTAACCTTATATTCAAAAGGTTCACCGGGCTGACCCCGACCGAATACCGTAAAAATCTTGGGCAGTAAGACGTCCAAGAGGATTCTGGCGGGCGATACTGCATTGCTGGTCCGCTAATGTTGTCCTAAAAACGATATGCAACAGCAGCAGAACCAAAATCTCATTGAACTGGGCCATGTCACCAAATCATTCCCGCTGGCATCAGGAACATTTCAGGCATTAAAGAATGTATGCCTCACTATTCGAAAAGGACAGCTCGTTGCCGTTACCGGTAAATCGGGCAGTGGCAAATCAACTTTGCTCAACATCATTGCCGGTATTGATAAACCTTCGGAAGGCAGCGTTTCTATCAATGGTATACACGTAGATAAACTTTCTGAAAGTGAACTTGCTTCGTGGCGCGGAAAGAACGTTGGCGTGGTATTTCAGTTCTTTCAGTTGCTTCCAACATTGACGGTCCTTGAAAACGTAATGCTTCCGATGGACTTCTGTAACAGCTATCCAAAAAAGGAAAGAAGGGAACGTGCGCTCTCCCTGCTCGGACAAGTAGACATCAAAGAGCAAGCCGACAAACTTCCGTCCGCCTTATCGGGGGGTCAGCAGCAACGTGTCGCTGTTGCAAGGGCATTGGCCAACGACCCTCCCCTTATCATCGCAGATGAACCTACCGGAAACCTGGACTCGCAAACAGCAACATCTATTTTTGAATTATTCGCCGGGCTGACGCGGTCAGGGAAAACCGTTGTTATCGTCACCCATGAAAAGGATTTCTCGTCGTATTTCGAAAATGTCATTGATATAGCGGATGGCGTCATTGTAAACAAGGTAGCATCTGTATAATAAGCCCATTTATGAAAACAAGATACATAAAGGTCATTGGTGACCTTAAATCGGATTATGTCAAAAACCTGATGCTGGTAATCACCATAGCCCTAGGGGTTTTTGGCGTCGGTTCCATCCTGGGAGGCTACGGTGTGATCAGACGGGAGATGACCGGTAACTATATAGAGACCGTTCCCGCATCGGCCACGATTGAAATAGACGGAGCTATTTCAAAGGAGTTAGTAGACTCCGTAAAAAAAATGCCCGGGATAAAAGAAGCAGAAAGGCACGCCACATTGGTAGCCAGAATGAAGGTGGGCGGGAAGTGGTACCCGTTACTGCTCTTTATTATCGACGACTTCAAAGACAAAAGGACAAACAAAATCAGGCACATCACCGGTGAAACAGAACCTGCGACCGGCTCGATGCTGGTTGAACGGACTGCGTTTATGGTGATGCAAGGCAAAGAAGGAGATGAAATAATGGTCACAACGCCAAATGGCCAGCCTCATAAAGTCAAGTTGTCGGGAACGGTACATGATCCGGGACTGGCGCCTGCATGGCAGGAGCAATGCGGGTATGGATATATCACGCTATCGACCCTTCACCAACTGGGAGCGGCACAAGGCTTCGATCAACTCCGGATCCTGGTCGCTCAGCAGCCGTATTCAAGGGAGCATATTACCAAAAAAGCAGAAGAAGTGGCACAGCAGCTTACGCAGGCGGGTCACGATGTGCATGAAATTCAGGTACCCCCTCCGGGCAAACATCCCCATCAGAGCCAGATGAGCGCTGTGATGTCGATCTTCGTGGTATTTAGTTTTCTCATCTTAATCCTTGGGTCTGTACTTGTGGCAACGTCTATCGCTACCCTGATGGCTAAGCAAGTCCGTCAGATCGGGGTAATGAAAACGATTGGTGCAAACCCCGTCCAGATTGCCAGCTTATACCTGGTCATGATCTTGCTGCTTTGCATTATAGCATTGGCCATCGCCATACCTTTAAGCAGGTTGGCCGCGTCCGGATTTTATAATCAGATAGCGCTTCTCTTAAATCTTGAAATCCAAAACGACTCAATCCCTTATTGGGTTACCCTGTTGCAGGTGGGCTCTGGGATCATCATTCCGCTCATTGCCACAGCTTTTCCGGTCATTCGTGGAAGCCGCATTTCCGTGCGGAAAGCACTGGATAATTACGGGGTGGCACAAAAGGGCCAGGGTAGCAACTCGTGGGTTGTCCAGCTCTCTCAACTAAGGTATTTTAGTGAAACGTTCCGTCTTTCCATCAGGAATGTATTTCGTCAGCGGTCACGGCTTACCTTGACACTGGGGTTACTGGCAGCCGGTGGCTCAACGTTCATGATGGCCGTTAATGTGTCCGAAGCGTGGGAAGCTAATCTCGACAGAATATATACCCAGCGACTTTATGATCTTGAAGTGCAGTTGAGCAATTCCATCGATGTGGGCAGGGTTCTAAATAAAATAAAAACCCTTCCCGGTGTTGTCCAGGCAGAGGGGTGGAGTTCTGCATCTACTTCATTGATTAAAGGCAGCTTATTTGAAGTAACGCAAACATACCCCGACAAAGGGCACGGAGGCTTTACCATGCTGGCACTTCCAGTGCCTACTCAATTGTTAAAGCCGACCGTAGTGGAAGGGAATTGGTTAACCAGCAGCAAGGCAAACGACGTGGTGTTGAACCAATCGGCAAGGGGATTAACTAAGGTAGGTGACCGTATATCGCTATCCGTTGACGGAAAACCTTCGGAATGGAATGTGATTGGATTTACGGAAGATGTCGGGTCAGGGGCAACGGCTTATGTATCGCTCGAAGTTTTTTCCAGGCTACTCAACACGCCTGGTCAGGCCAGGTTGTTAAGGGTTGCCTATGCAGATCGCTCCCGAAAAAATGCCACAGACAAAAATCTCGAAGTGGAAACATTGCTGGAAAGCGAAAATGTTTCCGTTAATTCAATCGTCCCTGTATGGTTATTACACAACGCTATTGCCGCGCACATGAAAGTGTTGGTGAATTCGCTGATGGCAATGGCCATATTAATGGCCATTGTTGGAAGCATTGGTCTGATGTCCGCGATGAGCATGAGCGTCCTGGAACGAACCCGTGAAATTGGAATTATGCGTGCCATTGGTGCAACCCCTGAAAAGATCCGGAACCTGATCGTATGGGAAGGGTTTTTAATTGGCGCACTGAGTCTTTTTATTGCATTCGTGCTATCTGTTGTACTCTCTGCCTACATGGGTCGATTTATCGGCAACATGGCATTCCGGACACCCTTGTCTTTATCCATTTCAGGACTCGCTCTTGGAATATGGACAGTCATTATCCTGCTGGGTTCCTATTTTGCTGCGATGTTACCGGCAAGAAGAGCTGGCATGATTACCACACGTGAGGCGCTGGCTTACGAATAGGAGGAAATTATCTTTTCATGAATTCTTATAATGTGAGTTATAAATATGTTTTAAGACAAAAGCCAATGATGGCGGCAGCCAGGATGATGTAAGGCTCTTGCAATTTCTTGATATAAATCAGTGAAAGGATCGTTGCCAAGGCGATAACGGCAGACGCCACATCGATGATCGAGCGGGTGGCAATGACGAATACCGATCCGACCAGCGCGCCGACTACAGCTGCTGTGATCCCATCGACAAACGCCTTGATACTCGTATTTTTGGAGATCTTTTTAAAGTAAGGTGCAGGCAAAACCGTGAAAACAAAGCAAGGAAGAAAAACGCCCAACGCCGCCACGCCTGCACCTGCAAATCCGGAGACCAGAAAGCCGATGAAACCTACTGTGATCACAACGGGCCCAGGCGTGATCATAGCTACAGCGACAGAATCAAGGAACTGCTGCTCGTTGAGCCAGCCCATTTCACCTACAACACCCGCCTGCAAAAACGGGATGATCGCAAGGCCACTGCCAAACACGAATGCACCGGCCTCGGTGAAAAAGAGACCTAATTTGATAAGCTCGCCGGGCTCGTATTGCCAGAACCCCGTACCTGCTAAAAGAACAACAGATAAAGAAGTATCCTTTCTCTGTAGCCATTTCGGCGGTGCTTTGACGACCATATAAATAAATCCAAGCAGGATAAAAAGCCAGACTTCCTCCCTTTGGGTGATGGCGGTAACAACCGCCATCGTCAAAAAGAACAGCCATAATAGCCACCTGCTTTTAAATGCCTGCGGCTCGATCTTGCTGATTGATTTGAGCGTTAGCTTATAACAGCTCAATGTAATAATGCCAATCACGGCAGCACCCACACCATAGAATACAGACTGCATCCAGGGAAGCCCGCCGTATAATTTGTAAGCCATACCCAGCAACACAACCATCAAAAAGGACGGCAGTACAAAGGCCAGCCCGGTCACCGTAGCGCCCCAGACACCATAATGCACGTAGCCCAGATAAACACCGAGCTGGGCGGCCAGAGGGCCCGGGGCAAGCTGCGCAAGCGCTAGGCCTTCGCGGTATTCATCCTCTGAGATCCACTTTTTGTCCTCCACCAGATCGCGGTGCATATAGCCAATCAGGGCAACGGGGCCGCCGAAGCCAACTGTTCCGAGTTTAAGAAAGTACCTGGTCAGCTCGGCCAGACTGTACTTCGTTGTTTGTGTTTGGGTTACGGTTTCCATGTATGTCTTTCATTTTGTAAGTATTTTGCCCAGGCGTAAAGCGCATCGTATATTTTCAGACCGACCTCAAGCATTTGATGGTCGTCGCGGATAGTATGGGAAAGCCCGGCTGAAATGGCCCACAGGCCAGCCGCCTGCGGTGCCATTTCAAAACGGTCTGTGTCGGCAGCCCTGACAATGATCGCAAGCTCTTTGATGGCAGGATCATCAATGTGGTGTTTGGCCACGATGTAGTCAAAGCTGCACTGGTCGCCATAATGGGAGTACTCCGCGCCGTCGATATCATAAGGGATCGCGCTCATCTCCCTGGCCCTTTCAAAGACCTGCTCCTTTGGCACGTAATAAAAAATGGCTTCGCTGTCCACAAAGTTCTTGATCAGCCACGGGCAGGCGATCCTATCGATCTTGGGGCGTTCGCGGGTAATCCAGTTCATCGCTCTAATGCGTCGAGTGGGTCGCTTTCACGGGCTTTCCAAGTACATCGAGCGCCGCCCTGAAACCTTTGGCGAGCGTGGTAGCCGGTCCGCGGCCATAGTAATGCAGGAAAATGATCCTTGGATTTTCCCCGAACATATGGTTGTGAAGCGCTACCACTTCCAGGTTATTAGAGCGCAGTACTTTAATGACAGCGTTTACCTCATCTTCCAGCATGGCAATATCCCCGGCCACGTGGGCGCTGTCCTTGTTGCCTGCAAAACTTGCCCAGGAGTTTAACCCGATAGCGGCAGTCATTTCTGCGCCCATGGCCATT
Source organism: Dyadobacter sp. 50-39 (assembly GCA_001898145.1). GTDB lineage: Bacteria > Bacteroidota > Bacteroidia > Cytophagales > Spirosomataceae > Dyadobacter. The sequence continues at coordinate 35,128 of MKSR01000017.1, read as the reverse complement.
ACGGTGATATCGTCCCTTCCTACCGTGTACTTGTAGGTCGGGCCGTTCACTGTTCCGGTGTATTTGACGATGCCATCCAATGCAGGCAGGTCAAACAATTCTTTGCCGGTAGTGGTCGGCGGGGCAGATGGTGCAGGCTGGTTGGCTGGTGAAATCTTTGCATCTTTAATGGTTGCCGCAAACTTTTTGGCCAGTTCTTCCGGCGTTCCCATACCGTGCAGGTGCATATAGAATATGCGAGGCTGCTCATAGAAAAAGTGGTTATGGATTGCCCCGATTTCAAGGCCATTGGCATGAGCTGCGGAAATCAAAGGGTTTACTTCTTCTTCAAGCAGAACAGTATCGCTCATTAAAACGGCGGATTTTCCGTCCACGGTTTTTTTGATAGAAGCCCATCCGCCAAAACCAAAGGGGATTGGAACGGGCTCTCCTTTAATAGTCACTTTCAAATCATTTCGCGGAAGCGGCGTGGTATGGACTGCCTGAGCTTCGTTATAAGTGCCTTTTTTACCCATAGCAGCTTCAATGGCCGCAATTTCCTCTTTCGTAAGGGCAGGCGTCTTAGCCGGAGCATTATTCCCTTTTGAAATATGTGCGCCTGTCAATCCGGCCGCAGTGAAATAAGCGCCTGTTTTCAGCCAGTCTCTACGGGAAAAAAATGTGTTGGTCTTCATATGTAGGTTGATTATTTTCTTAACTGAATATTTACGGCATTTTACCTTAATCACTATTTTAATTTAACCGTGGCACCTTTCTGCTCTTTCCACTCCTCAATGCCGCCCGTCAATCTCAGCGCAGTAAACCCCGACTGACGAAGGTGGTCAACAACCTGCTGACTGACCTTATGTCCATGCACACAGTAAATAACCACCGGCTTGGTTTTGTCCAGGGATTCCGCCCATTGGGTAACCTGTGTGGGATCCCTCCATTTGGCGCCTGGGATCACCTGCGTTCTGTCAAAGTCCTTCAACAGGCGCGCGTCAATGATTTGAAGGTGGGGAGAAGCCTTTATCAATGATTTTAGGTCCGCTACTGAAATGGAATCGGATTTTTGAGTGCTGTCTTGTCGGGAAAGCGTAACGTTATTGATTGCAAGGCTAGCCTGGGTGGTTGCCAGCAACGCAATGCCCGAAAGGAGCATAAGCCAGGTACATTTATTTTTCATAGTTCTCACTGAGTTGGTTTCGCAGCTGGATTGAATAGTATGAACTTTCATTTTTCAATTGCCGCGTGTCAATCGGTGCATATTGACTGCGCCTTTCAACGATATGGCAATACTATCCAATTGCATTATCTTATGATAGAATGAAAATGACGATTTGTATATTCTTTACCTTTTAACTGAGGTAAACCTAAAAATCAATTTTGGAGAAATTTTAGAGAAGCTTTTTAAACAGAGATAATCGACAGATTGCCTCTGGCGGAGATTTTAACAGGCTTGGTACAACAGTGGAGTTACCAACCATCGTACTTCATCCTGATCCGCGTTCAATAGAAAGGTATGAGCAACAATTAGAAGATCGGGGAGTGGGCTATAGCGAGAGCACTTTAATGATGATACGGCCCTCGCGCTCGAAGGTACAAATGATCTTTTCCTGATTGGGCATCAAAGCTAGCTTTGGATATTGCCCATTACCCAAGCTAATGGTTTCTGCACCATCAGGACTGCGAAATTGAATTACACCATTTTGCTCCCACGCAATAGCAGCTCCTTTGTCAGTTTGCTGCACTACGGGAGTGCGTCCCTCCCCTAATTTTATTTCTGCCTCTCCCGGGACTGAAAGATACACGTCTGTTTGCCGTCGCCAGACTGTTGTGACCTTGCCTTTCGTATCCGCTGTAAGAGCACCTCCATCCATTGGACAGGCATTGACCACGTAGTCTGCTGTTCCGAGCTTTTGAGCAGGTTCGAAGTACCGACCATTGTCTTTTGAAGTAGTCAGATACAAGTTACGGGCACCGTCGAGCTTGTTACGAAACATTGCATAGATCTGCCCGCCCGCACCGATAAAAACAGACGGCTTGCAACACTCACATATTCCTTTTTGTGCGCCCTTGTAGACCAGTATATTTTTATCCCAGGTTAACCCGCCATCTCTGGAAAGTGCACCATATAGATTATTTGTTTTTTCCAGGCGCGTGTCCAGCCAAACAGCAACCACGTTATTTCCCTTGCCCGCATCCAACGATGACAACGCCTCAAGGGCGGTGCTATCGCCGTCATTAACCCTGATTCGCCCGGACCAACTGTTCTTTTCGTGGTCAAGTCTGTAAGCGAACAGGTTTCCACCTAGATCGCCAATTGTAACCGTTGTATAGTCCACTGTACTGGCAATTTGTGGGCCTCTTCCCATGCCAAGCCCCATTTTTGGAAAACTTCCCATTAAATATGGCGCGGAAAATGTTTTTCCCTGGTCGGTCGACGTAACATAGTACAGATCCTTTGATTTTCCGTTTTCAAGGCCATAAACAATCCGGAGGGCCCCGGTTGGGTCCATCGCTATGTCAGGTTGTTTTCCGGCTCCAATATTATATTCTTCTACGGTCTTTACTTGAAGGGTAACACCAGGCTGGAAAGTCAAGAGCAGAGAAAGCAAAAAGGCACAAATGGTCTTGATCAGTATCATAGTTTAATCAGGGTTCGCTGATATCAATGGATAGTATAAAGCAAAGCAAACTACTATTAATTTTTAACAGGCTTTACATGTACCGGAACATCGGGCTTTAACTCTTCATTTGCCTTTAATACCAAGGTGTCCCCGGCAGAGATGCTGCCAAACACTTCAATTTTGTCCCCTAAGTTCAGGCCCTGGTTTATATCCACCCACTCGGTTTTTCCCTGCTTGACCTTTATAGCAAATTTCTTTTCCAGGGTCGTTACAATCGCAGAGGAAGGAAGGGTAATGCCGGGCTTTGTCCGTTGCAGGGATAATTTAGCGTCCGCGTACATGCCCGCTTTCAATAATTTTTCCGGATTGGGTACCTCAAACTCCCATATTTCACTCCTGGTTGCATTGTCAATGTTTTCAGATTTGCGGACCAGCTTAGCGTCAAACACTTTCTCCGGCATCGCCTTGGTCGTGAATTTGATGCTTTGTTTTTTTAGTGTTGTCCCTGCATAAACTTCGGGAACGGCCACTTGCAGCCTTAGGCGGGAAATATCCTCAATTACCAGTAGTGGCAACTCGCTGGGGTTACCTACAAAAGTGCCTTCGTGGGCATTTCGTTTGATCACTACACCATTAAATGGAGATGTGATAGCGAGATAGTTACCTATCTGTTTATATGTTGCCGCATTGTAGATTGCTGCTTTATATTCCGCGCTGTCTGCGAGGAAGGTATTTTTGACCTTTTCCAGTTCGCTGAGTGCTATTACGCCATCGGTTTCTGATGCTGAATGGATACGATCATAATTGTCCTTGCTGGCCAGGTATTTTGCTTTGGCAGACTGGACTTTTTCGGTGAACTCACTTACCCTGGAGGTTATTTCAGGCGCATCGATCAATGCGAGTAACTGGCCTTTCCGGACGCGGGTCCCGATATCGACATTTATCTTTTTAAGATATCCCTGGACCTTCGAGCGGATTTCCACCCGTTCGTAGGGAAGCAGCTCACTGGGTAGCGTGATCGTTTTTTCAACGGAGTCGCTTTTAGCAATATAGATTGCAACAGAGTCCACTTTGTCCTGTTTGGCGTCTGCTGTCTTAGCATCGCGCTTCTCCTCTTTACTATTGCATGCGTAAAGTAGAAGGATGCAGCAGGCGCTGGCGAAAATTCTTAACATGGTACCGATTTTTTTACTGGCCAAAATTTTTGCTTTCATTGTCGTCAGGGTCAAGGGAAACACCAACATAATTTTTACCTCCTATCCAGGAGTTATAAATGAGCGGCGTGATAAGTAAAGTGGTTATTGTTGAAAAGACCAGACCGCCTATTACAGCTACACCTAAAGGCGCAGTTTGCTGGCCACCTTCACCGATACCTATCGCCATGGGGATCATTCCGGCAATCATGGCAAGGGCAGTCATTAGTATGGGTCGAAGCCGTGTTCCGGCTGCTTCCACACCGATATTTTGCGATTGATTATTTTGCATCCGAATAGATTCTCCGTTTGTTACCAACAAAATGACATTAGCCACAGACACCCCAATAGCCATAATACAACCCATGAATGATTGTATGTTTAAACTATGACCTGTCAGTAAGAGAAAAAGCAAAGAACCCGTTACTACAGCCGGGATCACGGATATTACAATCAACGGTATCCTCAGTGATTGAAAATAGGCTGATAGCATTAAAAATATGACAGCGATGGCAAGAAGCAAACCCAGCGAAAGCTCATTTAGTGTTTCATCGAGTAGTTCGGATTGCCCACGCAGATAAACTTTCATCCCGTGCGGCAGTTCTCCCAGTTTGGCAATCGCTTGGTTCACCTGCTTTACGCCGGTACTCAAATCCTGATTGTAAATGTTGGCCGTTACGGTAATAAACCGCTGCTGGTTCATCCGGTCGTATTCACCGGCCGTATTGGTTTTCTTCCAGTCTGCAATATCGCGCAAGTATAGATTATTACCATTGGCCTGACTGATCGGGATTTGCTCGATATGTTCGGGGCTGTTCATTAGGTATTGGGGATATTCAACCTGTACCTGGTACGAATTTCCCCCTGCTTTATCAAGCCAGTAGACGGGCTGTGTGTTACGGCTGGAAGATAAAGCCGCTGTTACAGACTTACCAGCCTGCTCAATAGAAAGGCCCATTTGTCCCATTCTCACACGGTCATAGTTGATTTGGATGCTGGGGTAATCCAGCGGGATCCCAATCTGCACATCCCTTAGAAAACCGATTTTCCCGATTTCGGCTTTTAACTGCTCGGCATATGCTCTGCCTTGTGCCAGGTCCTTACCCTGAACAAGGATTTCAATGGGCGTATTAGAGCCTTGGCTGATCACCTGATCAACCAGGTCTGCCGGCTCAAAAGAGATAGTGGCATTAGGGAGCTCTTTTAATGCTTTATCCCTGATTTGTTCCTTTAACGTTTCTATGCTTATTCCGGAATTTTTTACCAGGTTTGCCTTTATAATGGCTTCATGAGGCCCACTTGTCCAGACGAAAATCGAATTGATCGCGTAAGTGGATGGCTGCAAGCCGACAAAACAGGAAGTGATCGCAATATTCTCCTTTCCAGCCAGTCCATTAATCAGTCCCAGCATTTTTTTAGTGGCATCCTCAGTTCTTTCTATCCGGGTCCCCGTTGGCATTCTCAACCGCACCTGAAACTGACCGCCGTCAATTTTAGGGAATATATCTGTCCCCGAGCCGCTGTAAAGAAGAATGGCAGCCCCGATGAAAATGATTGTAAGCAGTGGAGCGGCAAATTTGATTGCGCCGAAACTGGTAACGGTTTTGCTATACCTTTCCCTGAATCTGTCAAAGGACGATACCCGTTCTGTTTCAACCGCATCTTTAAGGAGCCAGTTGGATAGTATCGGAACAAAGGTTTGCGATAACAAAAACGAGGCAATCATGGCAAATCCTACCGATAAGGATAAAGGAATAAACATGGCCCTGGGTACCCCGGTCATAAACAAGGCTGGAAGAAATACGACAAGAACGCTCAACAGGATCAGAAGCTTGGGTGTAGCTATTTCGAGGCAGGCATCCAGGATAGCCCGTGACCTGGATTTGTCCATTTGCTGATGCCGGTGGATATTCTCGATGGTTACCGTCGCTTCATCTACCAGGATTCCGACCGCAAGTGCCAATCCGCCCAATGTCATGATGTTAATCGTCTGCCCAGCCAGATAAAGACAGACAACAGCCGCCAGCAACGCTAACGGTATAGTTAGTACCACAATAAGGGCGCTTCTGGAATCCCGCAGAAAAAGCAGCACGACCAGGCCCGTTAATATGGCTCCCAAACCTGCCTCGAAGAGCAAGCTTTTTAAGGAATTAATCACATAACCGGACTGATCAAATTCGTAGGATACCTTGATATCGTCTGGAATCGCGGCCTGCATCTCCGGCAATCCCTTTTTTATGCGCTGGACAACGTCCCATGTGGAAGCATCGGCCCTTTTGGTAACGGGAATGTAAACCGACCGTTTTCCGTTGATCAGGGCATATCCGGAAGTGATATCGGCACCATTGTCGACGCTGGCCACATCCCGGACGAAAACCGACGTTCCACCTACCTCTTTGACGACGATCTGTTCCAACTCCTTGAAATTATCTACCACGCTGTTGGACGGTGTGATCAATGTCTGGTCCCCTATACGCACATTACCTGCCGGGAGCAATACATTGTTTTTCGCGATGGTCGCTACCAGTTCGTCCGGGGAGATATTGTAACTTCTGAGACGTTCCGGGTTTGCTTTGATCAGAATGGTACGCTGGTTACCACCCAGAGGGGGAGGCGCAGATACCCCCGGCAGGGAGGCAAACATGGGACGCACCTTGAACAATGCCAGGTCCTGGATTTCATTGAGCGAACGTGTAGCACTGCTGAATACCAGTTGTCCAACCGGTATAGAGCCGGCGTCGTAACGCATCACAAATGGCGGGAAGGTACCGGGCGGCATAAATGAGCGCGCCCTGTTTACATAGGAAATCGTTTCGGCCATGGCGCCCGCCATATCAGTACCCTCGTGGAATTGTAATTTGATGAGCGAAACGCCCTGAACGGACTTGCTTTCAACAAATTTGATTCCGGTGATATATAAAAAATGGTATTCATAATAAGATGCAAGAAAACCTTCCATCTGCTGTGGTGATAATCCTCCGTAGGTTTGGGCCACATAAATGGTGGGTGTTCCCATTTTAGGAAATATATCAACGGGCAGCTTTCTGATTGCCAGAACGGAAAAGAACAGTATTCCAACAATGGCAACGATAATCAGGACCGGTTTTCTTAATGCAAAACGTATGAGTTGAAGCATTGCTTTTTATTTCAGTTCGTTTAAGAATATATTGATATCTCCCTGTGCCGCGGCCTTATTCAGAGATGCTTTCCACACATACCAGTAAGACTGCTTTGAATCGGTTTCTGCTTTCAGCAGGTTATACTGGGCCTGGATCAGATCACTAAAATTGGCAAGACCTGTATTGTACCGGATTTGCATGGCTTTGAACGCATACTGGGCAGCCGCGAGTTGCGTGGAAGTCTCAGCGGCAATTTTGAGGGCATTGGCATACGTCACCTGACTGATTTGGGTTTGTTTATCCAAAACCAGCAGGCTTTCTTTCAGTCTTTCCTGAATGGACAGGGTGATCAGGCTTTGCTGTTGGATCTGCAGGTTTTTGTCGGCAAACTTTAATAGGGGATAGGCAATCTGAAAGCCGATTCCATAATTGAACCTGCTGAACCCCAATCCGTCTATTGAATTTACTGTGCCATCGTATTTGATCCCGGAGCCCCTGGCATAGGCAGTGCTCCAGACATTTAATTTGGGTAAATAAGACCGTTTTATTAATTTTTCTTTTGCCTGGCTATATTCAGCCAGACTTTGTGGGTAGCGGATCAGTGGATGGCTGCTGTAATCCCCAGAATTGCCTATCAATGTCGTCGGAAATCGGTTGAAGAAGACGCTGTCCCTGGTGTCAACAGGATCAGCCGCCGCTAAAAGTTGAGAGAGGATAATCTTTTGCTTGTCGAATGTCTGGCGGGCATTGAGCAGATCGATCCGACTTTTGGAGAGCTCGGACTGAAACAAAGCGGTATCGACTCCGGGTCTCAAGCCCTTGTTGGTGAGGGTACGCGACTGCTTTAAAGAAAATTCGACCCGGGTAATATTTTTCTCTGTGACAGCAATCAGCTGTTTTGCAAGTGCTACGTCCAGATAGGTATTGGCCACATTGACAAGATGTTTGAACACGTCCATCTGACGGTCAGCCTCCTTTTGGTTAACATCGGCAGAGGCGCTGGCAATTTGAGCGTCGCGTTGCCCAAAAGTAATTGCCTGCCAATTCATCAAAAATCCGGCTGCACTGCCAAATATGGGTTGATATTTATTCTCTGTGGAAGGAGGTCCGCTGATGGGAAATATGCCAGAAGGGCTGAGCATCCCGGTGATGTTGTTATAGGTGGCCAGGTTGGCCTGATAGCTTAGGTCCAGGGAAGGGATCAACGTGTTTTTGCTGAGTGCAATATTCTTCTTGGTCGCCTCAATTTCATGTTGTTTGGATTTTAGAAGGGGGTAATTCCTTTCTGCCAGCAACAGTGCGTTAGTTAAGGAAACTGTACTGTCTTGATTTTGCCCATGGGCTAGATAGGAGAATATCACTAAAAATACAGTAATGGCGATTTTTAGATTTGGCATAAAGAGTTGGCTTTCTGTGGGACGTGGCCAAAACTATGGACTGATTTTGGAGAAACTTTGTAGGATCAGCACTATGTAAGAAACACTGTCATACGGTGCAGCTTATTTTGATAATGATATTGAAGCCTTAGCTGGTATAACCTGGTGATTTGCTTAACAAGGGCAAGGCCTAATCCGGTGGTCTTCGAAGCATCGTCCCCTTTTTTAAACCTTTCAAATAACGCTTCCGGATCACCTGAGATTGGATTTCCTGAATTCTCAATGACAAGCTTACTGGCGTCCAGTGCAACTTTTATATATCCTTCCGGGATATTATGTACCACCGCATTGCCGACCAGATTGCTTAAAAGGATTTCGACCAGGGAAAGGTTGGCAACGATGAATACATCCGGCTGAATAGATTTGCTCAGTGCCGGGAAATCTTCATAATGCTGCTGATAGTTGTGAAGGATTTTTTCAAGTACATCGGTAACGTTGACGCGGTCCTGCTCTGGGAACTGGTTATTGTCAATTTTAGCAAGCAGCAAAAGACTTTTATTTAACTGGCTCAATCGCTCGTTGGCTGATGTTATATCGGCGAGCAAAGAAGCAGTCCTTTCCGTTAAAGCGGGGTCGTTGATGAGCAGTTCCATCTTCGAGCGGATGATGGCAAGAGGTGTTTGCATCTCGTGTGAAGCATTTTCCACGAATTGCTTTTGGTTGCTGTACACGCGGTTCACTTTTTCAACGAGGTCAGTCAGCTCACTGTTTAACCGATTGAATTCGCTGATATCCGTCTGCTTTTCTAACTGCAATTCAGGATTCCGCACCACGTCATAGGCCCCGGCCCTTTTCAAAGTGTCATAAAATGGCTGCCAAAGCAACCGGGAGCTTCGTCGGTTGATAATGACAATACCCAGCAGTAAAAACAGGAAAATGACGATCTCGGCAATGAATACTTTTATAATAAGATGGGAGATTTCCTTTGAAGAGACATAGGTGGTAACCAGGTAATATTTTCCGTTCCATTCTAATCGCCTGGTCAGCATTTGAAAATTCACCTGCTGTCCGGTTTCTTTATAATACAAACTGGTGTCTCCGGGTTCTTCTGACGGCGCTCCGGCATCCGCGCTCACCTGAACAATATCATATTCGCCTTTGATGTGCATAGGCATAGACCCGGTTTGCGATCTGAAAGCTTCCCATACGTTTTTTAGCTTTAACTCAAGCTGTTTTTCCTGCATATGGTGGGCTTGGTAGGTAAGCATGACATAGAACAGCACCGAACCCAAGAGCAAGATTATGGGTAGCCAAATCAAGAGATGTCCGGTGTTTTTTTGCTCTAGTGTTTTAGTCATATCGATAGCTTGTAGCCTAATCCGTAAACAGTCTGCAGCAACTCGCCGCAACCTTTTTCCTTCAATTTCTTTTTAAGGTTCTTGACATGGGAATACACGAAATCAAAGGAGGCCAGGTTGTCGGTTTCTTCCCCGTAAATATGTTCCGCAATGGCCTGTCTGCTTACCACCCGGTTTTTATTTGTCAGCATAAATACGAGCAAATCGTATTCGTTTTTAGTCAGAAAAACCTGCTGATCGGCCCAGTGGACTGTCTTTAAAAGTAAATTTATCCTTAGGTCGGCAATTTCAAGCACGTCTGAGCCCGACGCGTATTTCCTGCGGATCAGCGCTTTGACCCTGGCAAAAAGTTCTGACAAATGAAAAGGCTTAGTCAGGTAATCGTCCGCCCCAAGGTCAAGTCCGGCGATTTTGTCATCCAATGAGCTGCGGGCAGATATGATAATCACGCCTTCGCTCTTTTTGTGTTGGCGGAGATGTTTTAATAGCTGCAACCCGCTGCCGCCCGGTAAATTAATATCCAGGATGATGCAATCGTATTGAAAACCTTCCATCTTGTCAATCCCTTGCTGATAAGACATCGCCCCTTCACACAAAAAGTCTTCGTGTGTAAAGTACTCGATAATACTTTGGAGCAGACTCACCTCGTCTTCTACAACCAGCAGTTTCATTTAGATTTTTTTGACAAAGTAGGGGACAATTTTGGAGAAATTTTGACGGAGAGGAAAGCTGATCCCAGTCGGCCACTTTACTCGTTCCTAAACTGTCTCGCATAAATGGTTTTTACAGTCTTTTAGGCCGCTTTGCGTTCAGGTTTTTAAATTTCATCTAGTCGGGCGTAGCAAACCATAGCCTTTTACAAAAGAAGTCAAATTCACACGGAAACAAGTCCAGTGCAAACTCCCCGAGTCAAAAGGGGTGTTTTTCGGCAGGCTTATGCTACGGTCTCGCCAATTCGCGGTATAGTCTCACAAAAAGGCAGATCGTTGCAAACAGGGATTATTGCTGTCGGGCAATGGTCGCTAAAACAATGATGATGTTCAGCAATCAGTGGCAACAGGCATGAGCAGCATTTCGGTCTCTGTGCGCTTCCTGAATTTTAACTTGAAAGCAAAGTATGGTAGATATCGTAGTTCTCAGAATCAAAACATACGAAGATAACTTTTTCAACTACGCCGGCAGTCGCAAGAAATTCAGACACAGTCGAAATGGCTATTTGTGCCGCCTCGTGTTTGGGAAATCTGTAAATACCCGTGCTAATATTGGGAAAAGCAATCGTATGGACCTGGTTTTCTGCTGCCAATTCCAAACTATGCCGATAGGCTGAGGCTAATAACAACTGCTCATTGTTGTTTCCGCCATCCCAAACAGGTCCAACCGTATGGATAACGAATTTTGCTGGCAGTTTCCCCGCCGTCGTAATCACAGCTTCTCCCACTTTACAGCCCCCTTGCTTATCTCGGATCCTTTGGCATTCTTCCAGTATCTGGCTGCCACCTGCTCGATGGATCGCGCCGTCGACTCCGCCCCCGCCCAGCAGTGAAGTGTTTGCCGCATTGACGATCGCATCAACCTGGACTTTGGTAATATCACCTTGTATGACTTCTATCATTTGTTTCTCTATCATATTTGGGAACAGTCATCTGATTTGACAGGCAGTTTGTAACCTTTTTTCATGCTGCCGGATCAAATGACCTGAATGTAAAAAAAGTGTTTAAAACTGTAATACAGAAGGCCATGAACAAAATTTTCCAAGCAGCCATCGTGCTGGTAATTGCGACAGCGGGACTCAGGTCATTTGGCCAGGCTGAGTACATAAGAACAGTGACAGGTCGCAGGATCGAAGTCGATTCATTGGATAGATTCGTCCAAAAATGCATGGATAGCCTTGCAATACCGGGACTGTCAATTGCTATCATCAATGACGCAGACATGGTGTACCACCAAACTTTCGGTGTCAAAAATTTTGACACCGAAATCGCTATAGATAGTAATACGATCTTCGAGGCCGCCTCCCTGTCAAAGCCATTGTTTTCTTACTTTGTAATGAAACAAATTGAAAAAGGGGTAATTGCACTGGATGATCCTCTTTACAAGCTAATGCCTCATCCCGCTATCAAAGACAACGATAAAAGGTATGAGCTCATCACGCCACGGATGGTTTTGTCCCATACCACGGGCTTCCCTAACTGGTCAGTTAACAAGCCGATCGAGATGAAGTTCACGCCGGGCACCAGCTTTTCGTACTCTGGTGAAGCGCATCAATACCTTACGGCATTGCTTGCTGTAATCCAACATACAAATTGGCAATCCGGGCTCGATTCAATTTTCCAGATAGACGTTGCCAGGCCACTGGGAATGAAACGATCATTTTATGTCCGGAATGCTTATACGACCAGCAACAAAGCGACAGGCTATTTTAAAAATGGGAGGGCAAAAGATTCCTGGGTTGATGGCTCGATATCCTTTGGCGGTGCGCACTCGCTCCACACAGAAGCAACGGATTACGCCAGATTCCTCATTGCAATGATCAATGGTGAAGGATTGAAAAAAGAGACATTTGATGAAATGCTGAAAGAGCAGATCCATTTCGCAGACGATAGCGAATTGTCTTCCACGGGACAAACAGGCTGGTGCCTTGGCTTTGCGATGAAGCCCATGCCATACGGAATGAGGTATCTCCATACGGGCAGTAATTCCGGGTTCCAATCCTATTGTTGCTTCAACAGGGAGACGAAATACGGTTTGGTGCTTTTTACAAATTGCGAGAAAGCATTCGAACTATACGCCCTCATCGGCAAATACCTGGACGACGAATTTTGATTTAACTACAAACCAGCCAACACATGCAAAGTTTGGAAACCATTTTTTTAAGTATAGCCATATTCGGCTCGGGTGTGCTGGTGATTTTCATTATCGCCAAATATAGTTACCTCACCAAAAAGGTCTTTGCAGAAAAGGGGATGCCAGGCAATGGAAGTAAAATGTCATACTCAGAAATGGCATGCATTGTGATTGGTATCGCGCTGGGCCTGGCTGCTTCTTCGGTTTTTACAGTCATGGACCTTCCTGAGGACACCATGGATATGTTAATCTATGCAACTATCCTCGTAGGCGGAGGCTTCGGGTTATTGAGCGCACATTTTATCCGGAAAAAGGGTGAAGGAACGAAATGAGGTTGATCCTGACCTGCGGACGGTCGAAAGGATCCAGGCGGGCGAGGCGTCCGCATTTCGCGACATTGTTGATAAGTATAAGGATAAGTCACTGTCATTGATTAGCTCGTATATCAAAAATGATCAGCAAGCAGAGGATGTCCTGCAGGACGCATTTATCAAAGCCTTTGATAATATTCATAAATTTCGCCTTGAATCCTTATTCTCTACATGGCTTTATCGAATTATCGTCAACACTTGCCTCAGGCAGAAAGAAACAAATAAAGCAGACCTTTTTGAGGAACTATCTGTCATTGAATCGATAGATTTTCAGAGCGCCTCGGCCATTGAGATGCTGGAACAAAATGAGCGAAGTGCTTACATTGCTCTGACTTTCAAAATGATGAAATCAGAAGAGGCACTGCTTTTAAGGCTTTTTTACCTTTGTGATCTAAGTATTGCGGAAATACAGCAGGTGACCGGTTACAGTGAGTCAAATGTCAAAGTGATATTGCACAGGGCAAGGAAGAATATGTACGGAATTCTGGTAAAATTAACTGGTAATGATCTCAAAATCTGATATGAACGAAGACGCGACAAGAGACCTTGTCAAAGCGGGTATAAAATATGCTTCGGACGATTTCACGCGGGAGTTAATGCGCAGAATAGAGGTCAAGCAAGCATTGAGACGTGATTTTACCAGGGCATTTAAGATGGGGTGCGGTTGTTGTGTCTTGATACTGATCCTTTTGGTAGCACATTCAAACATAGTTTCGATACTTAGCATACATTTCCATCCCCTCTATATCAAACTGGCGGGCGCTATCATTGTTTTTGGCTTGCTCAACAGGTTAATATCAATAAAGGAAATGCTGACAGCAAGTTGACAAAGAAGCCTGCCGAAACTTAGTTGCGCCCTCGGGACAAAGATCTACCTGGCTCAGTGATATTTTGCTTTCATTTCACTTTCAAATTATTCAGTCGTTTTAACCGTGCTGCTGCCACGGCAATATTGGCCAAAGCGAACAGGCAAAAGAAAAACAAGATGTCGGGCATCATCAAAAAGATGCGCTCCCAGTTCAAGACACGGCCGCTTAGCAGCGTCAAAAGATAAGGTAGCACTAACAACAAACCAATTGGGATTAATCTCGTGCAAATGTTGATTGCCACGCGCCATTTCGGAGGGCCGGTTGAGAAGTTTGTCAAATTTTTATTAGTAAGCTGCCAGAGAGACAAGGCAGTCAAAATTATTAAAATTAAACTGACACCAATAGGCACGGCCCAATCGGGGAAAGTTGGATTGACCGGCGTTTCATCCGCAAGGATGCTTACGACACCCTCCAGAAAGGAATGATAATCGACAAAAGGGTTCAGTCCCCCGTTAAAAAGAATGACGACCCCGTAACCTTGCTTTTTCAGGATCATTTGTTCCGCACAGTAAGTCCAAAGGATACCGCTGTGGTACAAATCTCCATTCGGCTGGCAAAACCAACCCATCCCATAACGACTGGCGCCGGTCGGCGGCGGGGTTTGCATCAATTTCATAGACTGCCGGTTAATGATATGCGAATCTTCCGGCATCTGTTCATTCATCTGTAAACGAAGCCAGTGCGACATGTCAGTAACATTCGATATTACACCGGCCGCGCCCCCGACAAACCAATCCGGTTCTACGCTCGATACCGGACGTCCCAAGAAGTAAAGGTGTCCGCTGGCATTTGGGCCGGTGGTTGTTTGAAAATGCTGCGTCAGAATATGCTCCCTGGTATGGCGCATTGCCATGGGTTCAAACAAATGCTTTTGTAAGTACATGTCAAACCTTTCACGGGCGACCGTTTCAACGATTGCCGCTAAAATTTGATAATTCGGATTGTGATAGTGAAACTGATCACCTGGTTTGGTAACAGTGGTGGCACTCCTGAGCCGATCGATGGCCTGCTGAGTTGTTTGAGGTTGGTGGTAAAATGACATCTCTGGAAATCCGGTGTCAGCTAAACCACTGGTCTGGTTCAAAAGTTGCCGAACGGTGATTGCATTACCGCCAGGGTCATTTATGGCAAATAAAGGAAGGTAGCTGTGTACTGGCCGGTCTAAATCTAATAGCCCGTTTTCAGTCAGTTGTAAAACAGCTGCTGCCGTAAACGCTTTACTTAAAGAGGCGACAGCAAAAGGTGTTGTAGTTGTAACTGGTAAGCCATCCGAAGTACTCCCATAGCCTTTTAAAATAGAACGGAATCGCGCCGGACAATACCGATTGCAAAGCCTGGAACAGCGCTTGCGGCCAGTTTAGCCCTCAAATAAGTATCTATTTTTTGTATAACTTCTGCGTGTTGAGCATGCAACGTCGCTACAACTGCGTTGGCTAGAACCAGGAAAAGGACAAGGCACAATCTTTTCAATTTTATTTTCATTAGGCTTTCATAACTGTATATGGGACAAAACCAGGTAAGAGGCAATGATAGCCGTGTTCCGGGGCTTTTAGATCACGATATTTCCGGAGAAAGGGTACAGACCGATATCCGGACGCCTGATCCAGACAAAAAGCTTTTTGCGGCATGGAGTTTCACACTGCGTTTTGGGTTGGTAGACGGTTGGTGATCCAGAGAATGAATAAGGTCTGGAAAACTAAGGTGAAAGGAATTACTGAAATGTTCTTAAAGAACAAAATCAAGGCCCATACAGAGCTTTCCTCCGAAATGAGCTGACGGGTTGTCAAAGCAATGTAAAGGCAAGTTTCGTAGGCAATATGATCGATCAATAAATTATTCAGATAGGCAATCAATAGAAACGCGCCTAAATTAATCAGGATTGCTAACCACTGTTGAGACAATTTTCTGGAAGCCACCAGCCAGTTTTGCCGACGGGCGGACCTATTCATGATTAACCTTACGATTTTTGAAAGCCCACTTTTGATATTAGCCAATCCCAATGCATATAGAATGATGGCTAGTCGGGCACTTTCGACCAAAATCTCCAACAGTATATGAGTCGCAGGGGTAATCGGGCCAAATGCGCGAAGTTGAATTGTTCGGCCCACGGCAGCGATGAACCCTAAGGAAAAAATCACCCAGAAGTTGTTTTTGATGAATCGGAAGGTGAGCAAGGTCCACTCCAATGGTTTTTGAGGCTTTAGATATGCGTTCATGGCTATTAGCTTAAGTAAGTGGGGTGAATTTAATATAATACACAGTACCTTGTAATGCATAATACGTGGATGGCTGTATTGCTACACGCGCGGTAACTTGGCAATTGCTTCCAGAATTAATGACGTTCGGCACCTGCGGCAATGCCGACTGGAAAAACGACGGGAAAGTCAATAGCGGGCTAGTGCGTTGATGTTATGAGAACGAAATTTTAGTGAGTACGAGTTGGAAAGGTTTCCGTTAGTGCATTCTCGTATCTGAAGCGAAACCATTTGCAGTATAACAGAATGAAGACGTTTTAGGGACGGATACCTGCTTGGACGCAGGTAACAGCATCTCCAAACGTCAATATACTTGCTGCATCTTCATCAGCTATGTGAATATTAAATACATTCTCTAATTCGATCACTAGTTCCATAACGTCCAGAGAATCCAGGCCAAGATCTTTTTTGAACTCTGCTTCGCTGGTTATGACATCCTTCGCGATTTGGAACCTGCTAATTAGGATTTGCTTCATATCCGATTCTACTTCCATACTGATGGCTAATAAAAAGTTGGCAGTCCGAGGATTGCGAAAGTTATGAGATCGTCCAGCGCGATCCAAATACCAGCACCCGTTGCGTACAGGATTTTCAATGCCCAAAAACTTATAAATCGCATGAAGCGGTCACTTTCAAAGTGATCGTAACTAGCAACTTGAAATCGTAGTTACATCGCCGGGCACGGCCCGACAGCTATTAACGACAAATATGCATCATAGTTGCATTTGTCTTTCTGTGTTATATATTTGCAACAACGTTGCAAATATATAACAACATGAAAAATAAGAAACTTCCGGTAACCGTTTTGAGCGGGTTCCTTGGCGCGGGAAAGACCACGCTGCTTAATCACATCCTTCACAACAAAGACGGCCTCAGAGTGGCCGTGATCGTCAATGATATGAGCGAGATCAATATCGATGCGCAGCTCGTCAGAAATGAGAATACATTAAGCCGCACCGAGGAGCGTCTGGTAGAAATGTCCAATGGCTGTATTTGCTGTACGCTGCGTGAAGATTTAATGGTGGAAGTACGGAAACTAGCAGAGGAAAACCGTTTTGACTACTTGCTGATAGAAAGCACCGGGATTTCCGAGCCGGTGCCTATTGCGCAGACGTTCAGTTTTGTCGACGAAGTAAATGGTATTGACCTGTCCAGATGGGCAACGATTGACTGTATGGTCACCGTGGTCGACGCATTGAATTTTGGTAAGGATTTCGGATCGCTGGATACGGTTCTAAGCAGAAAGATGAACGATGACCAGACCGATACCCGTACGATCGTTAATCTTCTAACCGACCAGATCGAATTTGCAGACGTGATCATTTTAAACAAAACCGACCTTGTGTTGCCAGAAACTCTTTGTGAACTTCATGCGGTCATTCGGGCTTTAAACCCCGCAGCAAAAGTAATAGAGAGTTTGTTTTCAAAAGTTTCACCGAAAAGCATCCTTAATACAGGCTTGTTTGACTATGAGAAAGCTGAGCAGTCCGCCGGCTGGATCCAGGAGCTTATTAAAGTCGAACAAGGCGGCCATGTTCCCGAGACCCAGGAATATGGCATCAGCTCTTTTGTGTTCCGGGATCAGCGACCATTCCATCCTAAGCGCTTTTGGGATTATCTATCGCAAAACTGGCCATCGGGGGTGATCAGGAGCAAAGGGCTGTTTTGGATCGCATCCCGGCAGAATGATGCACTAAATTGGAGCCAGGCGGGTGGATCCGTTCGGGCGGAGTCGGCAGGCGTTTGGTGGGCGAGCATGCCGCTGAGTCAGCGTCTGAGGTATCAGGCATATCTTGATAACCGCGCGCAGATTGAATCGCGTTGGGGCCGCTTTGGTGACAGGCAAAATGAACTGGTCATTATCGGGCAAGACCTGAACAGGGAATTGATCGTATCCGAACTCCAAGCCTGCCTGTGTACTGATGCGGAACTTGTGCAGATGGAGAAGGGATTGGCATTTAACGATCCCTTTCCTGTATTGTAAATTTCAAATTAGAGCGTCTGGTACGGCTTTTCGACCAATCGAGTCTATGGCAAATTCTCCAAGTATTGAACCAGCTTGCTTTCTACCAACTTTGTGACCAGGAAAAACTTGATGACTGGCTATTCGCCGGATATTCTTTCAGGGATTTCCAAGGGTTGGTTTTTGGGAGCTCATGCCGTTAGAAGTGCTTTGAGGCTTTTGGCGAGGAATCCTCTTTGGTTAAAACCGTTTGATAAGTGGAAATCTGTCATAGGCTTAGCAGAGCAGAATCCCCCTGCTTGCTCAGAAATAGTTTCATCTCATCGGAGACCGGATGCTCGATGGCAAAATCACCAAAAGCCTCTCTTAAACCTTTCCACCGTCGTGCCAAGTGTCCCATTCGTCGGTGCTTGGGACATATCCAGATCCAATCCAGCGTCCACTGTTTGCTTTGGTTGAGCCGGGTTCTTTCCCTGAAACAATAAGCACCAATAATTGCGCCTTCCTCATTTGCCACCAGGTACCCCACAGCGTCCCTGTCCCGTGGTTGCCCCGGAGCAGCCCATTGACATGACTCGTATTGCATTTCGCGTTTGAATGCCAGAGCCCTATTATGCATTTCCCTGTGTTTCCACCCAGCAGAGCGCCAGGAGACAAGCCCCGGCATTTGCTCTGTTTGCATGGCCCGTAAATACTGTTTATGAGGTTGAGGGTGCAAATACCTCATCAGTTTTTGATGTTGTTGTCTGTGCGCGTAACTCGAGTCCGGGTCCCCTTTTTCCCAACTTACGCCGCAGTCCGGGCATCGCTCCATTTTTGTTCCTGGCCTCTCTCTTGGTTGTTTCGGCGAGCGGATGCATATGCTTACAATCTGACCATCGGGATTTTGTTTCATGGTCAAACCGTAACCCAAACGGGTTGTTATGCGCCCCATGATTTTTGATTCCAGCGGCAAATTCTTTTCCCGATCCGCCAAAAGATAAAGTTCACCGTGCCTGTGTCTCTTTTTTTCAAACGTGGTAATTGCCAGCTCGCTTCGGGTAAGTGCCTTTTTCCCCTTCGTTAAGATCTCGGGTCTTAATAAATTTATCAAATAGGATGCGTCGCACTCAAAGCCGATTTGCTCGAGCAACATCAAAAACAGCGCAACGTCATTTGCGCGCATTCCCTGATGCCAAAAAAAATCCTTTTGACCAACCCGGGAGCGGTAGGTAAAATGTTCCCATTGGATACCGAGCATCCGTGACACTTGGTATGCGTCAAATTCCATTGTGGTAAGTCTGGGTTCCAGCCAGCGGAAAAGGCTCTCAAAATCGCATGCGGTTATCCATCCCAACGCAGCGATCTTGTCAAAAGTAGTTCTTGCTTGAAATGGCCGGGCGGGGCGTGTCCAGCTGTTTAAAGCTGTCCACAAGAATTCAAGAGTGGGCCTGTCAAGAATATATTTCAAAATGTTGTAGATGCTGGTGATGGAACTGGCTCTTTGCTGAGGGTGCTCGAATCGCTATGACTTTTCCTTTTTAAGGGAAGTGAGCACGTCAAGGCTGGCACCGTGATTTTTTTCTGCGATCGAAAACAACGAATTCCAGAAGCCCTTTTTATCGGCCTGACACCGGCGATGGATGACAAGGTTTGCCATGCCGGTCATACGGTCGTCATCATCGCGGATGGCATAGTCTATCCAGTGGGTTTCTTGACTGAAAAAAGGATCGTTTTCAAGTCGTTCTTGTAAATCTTCGGTGATCAGCCTGCAATAATTGTGTTGGTAGCGAAAATTGAACAGATCCTTGTGATAGTAAAAAATAAGATGGACACAGTCATTGACGTTCCAGAACAGGTCTTTCCCCCTGAACCGGTAGATGCTATCAACCTGTTTGCTGCCCAGGATGAGCGCGTCCCGCCACTCGTCACGGTAGGCATCATGAAAATCTTTCCCGTCACATTCGATGGCAATTTTCTTTTCGCCAAGCTGTATCAGGAAGTCCAGTCGGAACATGCCCCAGGGCGTATGAACCTCGTGTTGGGGATAGATTTCGACCCTGGATGATACGTATTTCTCAAAGGCGTCGATGAATAAGCTTTCGATCGGGCTTTCCAGTTTTAGGCGATCTGCACGGCACTGGGCTCCGTCGGCTGAATTATGAGCGTTTGGCGCTTCGTTCATGTTTAAGTCGAGGGCTTAGGGATGGTTTTAGGGTACTAAGATAAGCGTTTATGGGCACTGTGAAAAAGCCATTTGGCATCCGGTGTGATCCGTGGTTATAATTGAGGTAGCGCAAAGGTGTTGCGCGTCGTTTTCTTTCCCGGACCGTGACTTTTTGTCGGTGAAACGTCCCCTGAAATTGGGGGTTTGGGCCACTGCTGCGCGCGCAGGCATTGGAAGTGCTTGCGGTACCTGTGTTGATTCTCTAAATTGCTCTGAAACAATGAGTGCGCAGGTGCGCAAGGTTTAGTGGAAACGAAACAGCAGAGAAGATGAACCTACAACAAAATTTACGCTACCCGCTTACAAAGTTTTTGGCCGAAGAGCTCACAGGCCGCTTCTATGACAGTGAGCTTTCATGTTTGAACAGAATGTTGATCCTTTATTACAACAGGGCCTGTTTCGCCATCGATGGAAGTGAAAAGTATTATCTTGATGAATATCAGCAACATCTGTCAGAGCCCGTCACATACTGGTGGATCCCCGCCAGCCAGCTCCGCCGCATTAATTCACTACGGCGCAGGATGCTTCTTGTGTTGAGTCTTCGGCGGGATATTTTTAAAGATCTGTTGGCAAAGCCTGACTTTCTAAGTCTTCCACGGAAAATCGAAACGATCAGGCGGATTCGGGATTGGCTCACCCAGCAGTCCGGGGCAGCGGCATCCAAACCGGAACTTGTCGCCTGGCGGGAGAGCTTGAACGCGCAGTACCGTTACTTGTTTGAAGCAACTCCTAAAACGGCTTCCAGGTATGATTTTACAGACTTTTATCAGGTTTTGACAGGTAGGGACGAGGCAGAAAAGAAACGCAAATTCGAATCTCTGGTTGAAATACTACAAAAAGAAGGTTGGCTTGCCGGGCAAACCCAGGATGGCCGGTACAGGTTCCGAAACCGCGGAAAAGGGTCCAGGCTGCAGATCGCGGCGCTTTATTACACGCTCAATATGCGCGGGCACATTGAGCAGCGACTCGCGGCCCCATTGATTGCAAGCCTTTTTAACACCTGGCTTGATCACGGGCTGACGCAGAAATCATTCGAAAAAATCTTTCAGGCAGAACAACAACAGACTTTTAACTGCTCTTCAAGTCAGCCGCGCTTTCGCTATGTGAAGGAATGCGAACTGCTGATCCGTGGTCTATGACCCGTTCAAAAATCATTTAGGTTGAGCCCTGCTTTCAGAGTTATTCTCAGGCAGGGCTTTTTGTATGTCTGACGTCCACCTTCTCGGCCTGGACATGGTTTGCCGCGCTAAGCCCAGCTTTGAATAATAGACGAAGGGTGTTTGCCATCATCCTACGTTCCTGCAAACCACCTGGCAGGCCTGGGTTTGCCGAAAAGGCGGCGTTTATCCTTTGATTTATTTCTCCGAAAGTTACCGGCCGCTGCTGGCAGCCGGCAAGGGCTTTCGCGGCTGATGCTCCCTTTGCTGCGCCTTCCAGGCCAGCCTCGGTCCGCTGCCTTCCACGGTCCCTTGCCGTCTGGCGACGGCCGGTAGTGCACTTTCTGCAAAAAAATCAAAGAGGATATGAAAACGCCCATCATTTATCGACCCAAACCCAAGACAAGCAAAAGCCGGTGGTAGGGCAGGCCGGGGGAAAAACAATTATCAATTCTTAAAACTTATTTGAAATGGAAATCACAGGAAGAATTACAAGGGACGCGGTGCTGACAGCTTTGAAAGACGAGCGTACGGTGATCAACTTTAATTTGGCTGTTCCGGGCGGCTACAAGGACAAGAACGGTGCTTGGATAGATCGGACCGAATTCGTCCGGTGCGCTTACTGGCTTAATTCCGGTGCGGCTAAGCTACTAACCAAAGGAACAATAGTGCAACTGTATGGCCGGATTTCAGCCAATGCGTGGCATGACTCCGATGGTGAGGCCAAGGCAGGGTTGCGGTTCCATACCTCCGCATTCAAAGTCATTGCAGGGACGGCAAAGAAAAACGAGCATGCCAAATCGCAGCAGGAGCAGACGGCTACCAAAGAAGAGGACGATGACCTTCCGTTCTGATCCCGCCTTCGCCTTATATCACTTCCAGGGCGGCGGACAGCTGCCGCCATTTTTTTCCAAACGTCTTTTCACTCCACTAATCCATATAATGCTATGGCTAGCAAAACCAACGCTCAAAAAATACAACAGTCCCGGTCACAGCCCATCATCTCGACAGAGGCCATGATCGCTGCGGCGGACTTACAGCATGTGTCCCCTTCACAGATCCGTTTTAGTCCTTTTAATTACCGGCAGCACATGGATCAAACCGCATTAGAAGAGTTTGCCGCTGAAATCCTTGTGCATGGAATCCTGTCACCCCTTTTGGTAAGAACAACCTCCGATGCAGGCTTTGAGCTTTTGGCCGGAGAGCGCAGGCTTAGGGCCGCGCTGATGGCAGGCCTTTCGTCTGTCCCAGTGCTGGTCGCGCAGCTCGACGATGAAATGGTTTGTGAGGTGCAGCTAGCTGAAAACCTGCAACGGGAAAACCCGCATCCGTTGCACGAATCACAGGCCATCGCCCGCATGCAAAAGGCCGGTAAGACCATTGATGAAATTGCCGCGCGACTGGGCAAATCTAGAAAGTTCGTCTACAGTCGAATCAAACTATCAGAGTTAATCGAACCTTTTCAGCAAATCCTTTTCGCTGCCAAAATGGGCGTGCAACAGGCCTACGAGATCGCGCGGCTTTCAGCAGCATCACAGCACCAGATGTTCGAGCAGTACTGTTCCGATTGGCAGCAGGAGCATTTCCAAATGCCATCGGCGCACGTAATCAGCCGCTTTCGCTGTGATCTTACACGCGCACCATTTGATATTACCATCGATAACCTCGTGCCCGCAACGCCCGCATGCACCGGCTGTCCGCTCAATTCGGCAACCCTCAAATCATTATTCCCCGAACTTGCAACCGAAGCAGTTTGCAGTGGTCTTGACTGTTATCAGAGCAAAGTCCGCGCACACTTTGCGCAGCAGATTCACTTGGTAACCCGCGATTTTAACCCGGATGCTCTTGTGTACACGCACGCGGGTAAACTCGAAGAACTTTCGCCCGTACTCGATCAGGCCGAAACCCTTAAAGACCTGCCCCGTTACAGCCGGTGGGGGATTAGAGAGTTGGTGTGCCCGGTGGTACCCGAATCTAACGATGTAAGCGCAAATGACTTTATGAGCCAGCAAGAAGCAGAGGCAGCCCGCCTGAGCGAAATAGAAGATTATGAGCAGCAGCTATCCGACTATCAAAATGCTTTGGCATCTGCCGAATGTATGCGTGGGCTACTAATTTCCGAAAAGGACGTTCGCGTGATAGACTTTCTGCCGGATAACAGACATTCAACTGTAGCGACGCAGCTGCCTACCGCACGGCAGTTTCAGGAGGCGGTGCGCGACGGGACGCTGACCGCTGAAAACGTCGAGGCTGAGATCAAACGTGTACAGGCAAAACAGGATCGAAGTATCCAGCTCGACCGCGAGAAAGTGCAGCTTGCCATGCATACCGCTTTCATTGAGCGCTTTGGCGTCCCTGAAGCAAATGACTCGCTCACCAAAGCAGACGAGGTTGCGATTCGCCTGATTGTTTTTCAGTCGCTGGATTACCAGCTCCGTTATCAGGTATCGGAGGCGTTAGGGTTAAATGCAGAAGCACTCTCGGCTGAGCGCTATTTTGAAACCCTCGCAGGGCTTTCCCAGATGCAATTTGCCTACATGTTAAGAATGGCCGTGGCCGGAAACTCCGAAAGTAAAAGGCCACAGAGCATCAACGGCTGGAGCCTTCGCGCAGTAGCCGCAGAGGGTGGCCTTGACGTGGAGACCATTGAGCAGACACAGCAAAAAGTGGCTCACAGCAGAGGCGAAAAAGTAAGGCTGCGACTTTTAGAATTACAGCAGCGTAAGGAGCAGCTACCAGCTGCCGATAGATCTGATCAGGTGTATAATTAGAAATAGGAAGCAGGATCGTTAAACCCGCGCCGAGTGCGCGGGTTTCTTTTCTTTGCCCACGGTCACAAAGAAAAGAAACAAAAGAAAAGACCGGGTCGCGCAGACCGGGAACCGCGTTCCGGGTCGCGCAGATTTCCAGCACCTGTTCAGGGATGATTAGATCTTTGATACCATTCTGTAAACCTAGCAAGGAAATTTCACCTTGACACCACATGATTGAAGGTAGTAAGTTCTCTGTAAAAATAAAAGTTTGGTAATTTTACCAAACTTTTATTTTGTTTTTTGAGTCGTATTGATACCTTTATGGAAAAATTTCTACCATGGGTGATTCAAAGGATTCTGATTTTTCCGATCTTTTCAGGCGACTGGTCCAGCCAGCCAACGAAACGATACAACCGGAAGATGATAATACAATAAAAAAAATATTCGATGAACGCATTAAAGATTTGGGGATAACGATCAACAATGCGGTTGAGCTAATTGGTATAGAGCATAAGTCTTTGATCCCGATATTGGATGGTACAGCAAAACGCGTTGATCTGGTCAATGCTATCAAGTTGTCTCATTTTCTTGGCTTAACCATTGAAGATTTCGCCGTTCTATACACTGGTCAGTTAGAGGCTTCGGTAATCGGTCAAATAGAACGAGCCAGAAAAGGAAGTTATTTGTCCACAAGCCTGGATCTGAAAGGGTTGAAGTCGGAGAATTTTGTAAAAAATATCAATTCTGTCGAAAGTATTGAAGAACGAGTTAATACATTCTTTGGGTTAGATAGCATATACGATTATTCTGATATCGGAGTCAAATCAGCATTTAGTCGTTCAAAAAGGGACTCGAACGCTTTAATGCGAGAGTTTTGGGTGAAGTCAGCATCTATGCAGTTCAGAAATGTTTCGAATCCTTATGTGTATGAGCGGCAGGAGTTGATTGATCTCTTGCCAAAGATCAGGCCCTATACTCAGGATGTTGAGACCGGTTTGTTAACTGTCATTAAAGCATTGTATCGTATAGGTGTTACGGTTATTTATCAGCCATACTTGAAGGCGATCCAGGTCCGGGGTGCTACAATGGTTATTAATGGTAAACCGTGTATCGTCTTAACTGATTACCTCAACAGATATACTACTTTGTGGCACACGTTAATTCATGAACTTCACCATGTATTGTATGATCTGGAAGAAATACAGAAACGGGAGGTCCATCTTTCAGGCCAGCCAGACCTGTTTTTGGTCAATGAGAACAGGGCTGATGAATTTGCCAGACAATATCTCTTTAGCATAGAGAGGTCAAAGCAAATTCTTCCCTTCATTAACGATGAGGTTGTGGTTAAAAGATTTACTGACTCCGCGCAGGTTCATGCCTCCTTTGCCTACGCGTATTATCTATCCGATCTAACGCGCATGGGCTATACGAATGCTTGGGGGAATAAGCTTGCCAAGAAAATTCCTGTTTGCCAAGCTAGCCTTTCTCTTCTCAATACCCGGGCGTTTGAAAAGGACACTTTGAGGGAAAGTATAGAATACCTAAAAAGAGTAGTTTTTAATGTGTAACTAAATGCTTAAAGAAGTTCTATGGAAGATGATAGTCTAGCAGGGAGCGGGAAAAAAAAGCTGCCTTCGAAATTCGATGAGGAGTTTGATAAAAAAGTAAATCCAGATCACGAGCAGGAACGTTTGGAGATCTTAATGCGTGCTGATAGTGTCAGAGGGCAGCAGTTGGCGATTGATAACGAAGGACAGCTGTTTACCCGGGATGAAATTCGCAGCTTTGTCTTGGAGAATGTTCATGATCCATCAATGATGTATGACGTGTATTATAAGGGAATAGACAAATTGCTGCGTGGACATCTTCCCAAAGGTCCTGATTTTCAGAAGTCCCGAGACCTCATATATGAGGAAAAGAATTGTTTTCTAACACGAGGACACCGAAAGAATGAAAAGGGAATCCGTGGCGCTGACAGTAGGATGGGACACATTGAGGACGCCGAAATTATTCTGAACGTAGTTATTGACTCCGTAGTGAATAGCCGGGGAGTCTTTGAGATTTACTGTGCGATCAGGGACTTAAATGTGTCAAGAGGCTATGGAATTCCCGTTGCGGAGCAATAAAGGTTCGATCCCCGTCGATTTTCAAAGTAAAATATAACCAAAGCTTGTGGAAAAAACAGTCGATGTGCTCACTGAGCATCTAGTTGATCCAATTAAAATTGTCATTTCTTCTCGCCTGCTGCTGGAACGGCTGAAAGCAGTTTCATTCTGTGTAGGGAGAGACCGTAATTCTCCAATCTTGCAATGTATTAAGATAGATGTGACTATTGATTGTGTTACCGTCACTACATCTGATCTTTTCAATACTGCTACCACAGAGCTTGTTGCAGAAAGCAATGGGAGTATTAGCACATGTGTTCAGTTTGATTTAATTTTCAAACTTTTGACAACGCTACCCGATCAAATGCTGACTTTTTTGATCGATCCGCAGACGCGCAAATTGTTTATCGAAGCAGAGTCAGGGGTATATGAATGTCCGGGACATGACCCGGCCGACTGGCCAACTCCTTCGCCGATGGATCACTACACGAGCGTTGAACTAAGGGCGGATATCCTTTGCCGGGCTTTGGGGGAGGTATTAACCTTTGTCTCCATCGACGACATCAGGCCCGTACTCGGAGGGATCTTCCTTGAATTTGAATCCTCCGAATTGCTTATTTGCGCATCGGATACTCAGGCTCTTGGTTTGCGTAAGATTAGTTTTTTCAACGGGATGGCAGGATCTTCCAAGAATGCAAAGCATCAGTTGATAATTTCTGCAAAGGTTGCCAAAGCTTTGGCCGGTATCCATAAGGATAACGCAGATAAAGCAGTCTCGCTTTCGTTCAATTCTTCCTTCATCTACTTTACCGGTTTGCCCAACGGAATTTCTATTCTTAGTCAATTGATAGATGGACGATACCCGGCGTTTTTAAACTCGATCCCAACTCAGAATCCCTACCGCTTGACTGTAAACAGGAGTGCTTTTCTCCTTGCTTTGAATAGGATCGAGCCTTTTGCAAACACCGGAACCAGAAGAGTACGCCTGCAATTGGCATCAGAAGGATGTGTGATATTTGCTGAGGACTTAGATAACAGTAAGCAAGCGCGAGAGCAGATTGCGGCAAATTATATCGGAAATAAGTTAAGCATAAGTTTCTCTTTAAGCCGTCTTCAGCATTCCTTAGAGTCATTCAATGGGTCCGAAATACGACTGGAGTTATCTGCTTTAAATAGAGCAGGGGTTGTAAGAGATGCGTCGGCGCATGAAGAAGATGCCAATTTAGTTCTTGTAATGCCGTTTTCGAGCGTTGAATGAGGTCAGACCTTGATCAGCTTTTGTCAAACCTACGCGTTGTCCAATGATTAATGTGCTTTACATTGTCACGTAAATCTAGAAAAAAGCAATGCACATTTAGCCTGTCGGTTGATAGATTTCCGCCGACAACGCCATTGAAAAATTGGCATGGCGGTTAAATTCGCCGGATTTCATGTTTTGCGTTTTCAGAAAAGTCTTGTAGCCCTCACAGTCTTCATGTTTGACAACGTAGACGTTTTTGATTTAATGAAGCTCAATTGTAGGCTTACTAAAAAACAGTATCATTGGTCGCGTGACAGTCCTCAAAGCACTTTTTGTATCTTGATTGACATTCAATTGTCTGACTTTGAGGTAGTTAAATGTGTTTTTCGAAATCAATTTTTTTTCGTTTTCTTGCTGTAAACAGAAATAATTATAATAAGGGCACTGTGACAACAAATCTTTCGAAGCAATATTTGGCTTTTATTCAATCACAGCTGGAATCTAGCTTCTACGAGGTTGGAAGTGTCTTAAAAGACCTGCTCATCGAAAGATTTGGCATGAGCGAAGACAACGCTCGCCAAGTGATCAGGCGAGCCGCAAGTTCCGGTAAAATTAGATCTTCCGAACCATTTACATTTGGTCGTGGGCAATTTGCGTATTGGGTGTCAGACAAAGAGCTGGACGCCCATGATATTGGGCGTCTTTGCGAGACCAGACGACCTCCAATTTATCGGTTGATTAAGCTGCTTGATGAAAATCAGGGAGTAACATCCTATTATGAAGCGTTAAAGGTCACATCCTCTCCAATCGAGCCGAGCACAACTAAAGTATCTTCTCTCAACGAAATCCTTGGACTTCTAAAAAAGCTAAATATTTTATATACAAGGAATGATCCCAATAACGTGACCTATATCGTCCTACGAGAAAACGGATATGAACTCCGGGACGACAGAATTCTTCCGATGATGCGTAAGCATTATTCCAAGATGTTCGTTGATTCTGCCATTGTACCGGATATAATTAGATGGTTGAAGAAAAGTAATCTAATCTCAAACCCGGTAATGCCTTACCGATATCGAAAGACTCCATCGATCGGTGCAAGAGCCAACAATTTAGTTTGGGATGCGTGTGCTTACACCAAAGCGACAGGCATCAATCCTTTAGTAGGTGCGAAAGCGGTTAGTAATGAGAAACAAACTTTTGTGGTCATCGACGTAGTTGTCTCTTCGGAGTATTCTCAAATTCATCTTGATGGATTTTTAAGTCGTGTCCAAATCTCAATTAATTCTGGTGTGAAGGATAAGCGGAAGCTGCTGCCAATCATTGTGTACCGGGATTGCTCTGACGAAGTACTTGGAAAAATAACGAAGCTGGGATTTATCGCTTATGATATAGGGGCCATCTTTGGAACCAGAATCTACAGGGCTTTGGCAAAGCTGGGGCATTTGTCTAATGTTGACTACTCACGAGGGGTTGAAAATGTGATTTCATCACTTCTGAAGATTATTAGTGAGTCGGGACAGGAAGAATCACTCAGGACACTCAGGGGATTGCTTTTTGAAGCAATCCTTTATCCGCTTTTAAAAACCATTTTTCCTAATGCGCAAATTTTTCAAGGTGTAACGCTGAAAGCGGAAATTGAAGGCAAGGAAAAAAAGCATGAAGTTGACTATATAATTCAGTCGAGCAACCCATCGGAAATTGTGCTCGTTGAGTTGAAAGGCGTTTCCGCGAAAAGCCATATTCCAGTTGGGGACAGCGAGACGAAGGACACCTTGATGTATTTTTTCAGAGGAGTGGTTTCTCTCGCCAAGGTCTACTATAAGGACGATTTAAAAAAGGGTATCCCGATCAAAGCGGTATTCATAACCTCAGGAAATTTCTGGGATGATAGCCTCGTTGCATTGGAAAAATTGAGTAGGAGCAAGCTTAAGTCTTCGAAGATGGAAATATCATATGCCCGTGAAGAATTACTTAGATTATTGGAAATTAACTCATACAAAAAGGAAAGGACTATCATCAAGAAATATTTCAAATAATACAAATAATGAAAGTTCCAGACAATGCAAATCTTATATAGTCGTTCACTGGTCTCCACGAAATTAGCTTGTCAAGTTCGGCATTCCCAGCTTTTTAGTCCAGCAGCCTATTAGCATTGTAGCAGGTATCGGCGTCTAACAACACAAATACCTGACTTGGCAGGCTACTATAAAAGGATGGAACGAACCGCAAGTAACCACCGTCGCACAAATCTTTTATTAGTTTGGTGTACGTAGAAGAACTTGCAATTTTCGCACTTTTCATGATCTGTCGGTTGTAAGCATTTAGTGGAGTTGCTGTTCCTTGCGTAATCCAGCTAGTTAAAATGACAATGTACACTGCGATGTGTGAAGTGCCGAGGTAAGGATCTTTGCCGGCTCGATCCAGGAATTGGGCAATTAGTTGGGAAAGGTGAGAGTTGTCAACTGGGTTGATCATTTTATGCCCTTTCTTTTTCCTTGCTTATCTCCGATCTCGTCATTCGGCGAAAGCGTGTTTTTAGCACTATTTTCCTGACGTTTGTCTTGACTTTCCCCAGCTTTTTGGCTGGTTTCAAAAGACTGACGCAGACGTTTTTGATCCTGATCATAAATCGTGACCGATTTAAACTGCGGATTGGCCTCGATAAATCGCTTTTGCTCGCCCTCTTCACCTTTGAATGTGACCGCCTGCCTGTTACCTCGTTCCAGCGATTCAAGAAGCTTGACACGTTCATTTGGGTCGAGTAGCTCTTTCACCGGAAACTTTTCCAACGATTTTTCTAGCTCAAAACCATATTGAGGGCTGAACTGACGCATTTTATAGTTGCCCGACGCAGTCGTTTCCTTGAAATCGAGCTTGATCCATGCATTGTGAATTTGACCGTCTTTGTTTCCCAAGTCTTTATTAACCGATCGACCATCAAGCAGGTTGTAAGCTTCTTTTTGTGTGATGTTACGGCCTTCGTTGTTGACGTAGAACGTCTGGCTGATTTTTGCATCCGATCCTGGTTTTTGAAGCTCGGCCCGGTAGTTGTTAAAAAAGAACATATCCGAATTGGTCGACTTTTTGAAGTTCAGCGATACGGAAAGTTCGTCTTTGCCATAGGAGGTCGTCTGTTTGATGGTGAACTCATTTTGAGCTTTCATCAGGTTGTCGCGCAACTGGGCTTGCGCCTCTTCGCCAAAGCCGGTGTATTTCAATTGATCTTTCAAGTAATCGTGGTTTTTCTCGTTCATGACCGTTTTTGTTTAAATGTTTGGAGATTAGAGCGCTGAAACGTGTCTTAATTGCTTGGCGTTTAGCCTGAGCTGTAGATGCCTGGCCCCACCTTTCTCAGTAACTTCGATCGTGAAGTGTTTCGCTTTTGGCAGTGTCATCTTGGGAATCGCGATAACGAGCGATTTTTGCTCAGATCCCTTGACTTGATTAAGCTCGAAGGATGTCCTCAGTGCCACGATTTCGTCGTGCTGGGATGCGGTTCGTTTTACTTGCCTTCGGTCTCCGACAAACATTCTTACACTTTCCACATCGTAGTCGATTGC
Source organism: Dyadobacter sp. 50-39 (assembly GCA_001898145.1). GTDB lineage: Bacteria > Bacteroidota > Bacteroidia > Cytophagales > Spirosomataceae > Dyadobacter. Next base: position 4,147 of record MKSR01000017.1, on the reverse strand, counting down.
AGACTGGTTACCCAGTGACACCCTAAGCAGCATCAATTGCTCCTTAATAAAAAGCCCTTCTAGCACCGCTGAGACGCCTCCGTTGCTCGATCGTTTTCTGAGATTGGAGGGATGTTGAATCACCAGATCCATTGCCTGGCTAATCTGATGTTCGTCCGAGCCATCGGCGCTTTTTGCATCCCGTCTTGATGTCGGATTTGACAGCACAGTTAGCGAGCTTGGTTGATCCCGATAGCTGACCTCAAAGTTGTGAATCGCACCGTCAGAAGTGATGACGATCAAGCTGGTTGGTGTTATGTCCTTTTGCGCGGCTTTCAGAAGCAGCACGTTTTGCGTCCCCTTTGCTTTCTGGGCTAGAAGTTGAGTGCTGCCGCGATCCACCGACGTGATAGCGCAAGGGAAACTAACAGCCACAGTCCTTTCAGCGCTGATTTCAACAGGATGGCTTTCAATTGCGAAAATTTGAGTTGGCTGAGCGATGGTGACTTGTATAAATGTCAGCGCTGTGAGCATTGAGCAAATGATGGGACAATACCTCTTGTTAATTTTCATGGCTGGATGGAATTTGAGTTTGCGTATTGGTGCCGTCGCGCAGGATTACCTTATACCCTTCCTGAAGTGTAACCTGCGTCAGGCGGGTCTTTCTTCCCAGGAGTGTTCTGCCGATTTGCATGCCTGCATTAGCTGCTTGCGCACCCAGCGAGAATCCGTCTACATCGAAATCTGCACCCTGCACCTGACCGCCCAGAGCCTGCTTGGTGACAGTTCGCGAGATAGTGCCAGGTATATAGACGCCTTCCATGCCATCAAGATCATATACCCCCAGATTGACAGACAGAATCTTTTCATTTAAACTGATCGTGCTGATCTTGATTTTGAGCCGTTCACCCGACAGGGATGCTATCCCGTAGATGAAAGTGTTCTGTGGTATGGTCTGGCCGCTAACATTGATTGGCTGTGTCAACCTCAATTGGACCGTGGCGCCAGAGACAAGTTGTTGTGTTTTTTCGATAACCGCCATTATGCCTTCACTTACAGGTTCTTCTCGCTCGTCATCCAAACCAAAGAAGCCGACAGCAGATACAGTATTTATAACGTTTGCCGAATCTTTGGGATGCTGTCCGGACAAAATCGAAATAACATTGTCCATGCCTAATGCAGTCACTGGAAGCGACGGGCTTGAAGTGCTTCCTTGCTTAGGGGAAGGTATTTGTGTATGTTGGTTTGGGTTTTGAATTGCCAGAATCTTGTCTAACATGCCGTTAAGTTGCGCTAACTCTGGATCCACCTCTCCAACATGGGTTGGCGATTCGCTTGATTTTAACAGCGCTTCGAGTTTTGCCATATCATTCTCCTCGGCTGGACCACTGGCAGGGGCAAGATTTTGGCTGGTCTCTTCAAACTTAGGTGAATGCGTGGAAGTCAATGCTTTTTCCAGATTTCTAAGCTTTTGCTCTACCTGGACTTCGTGGCTCGAATTTTCTCGCGCAATTTTAGAAGCCGACAGGCGCCCCTTCTTTGGTTGACCAGGGGCATCCAGACCCCTCAATTGAGAGTACAGCGTATCATTAGTACCCATCAGAACATCGCTATTGCGATAAGGATCGCGCTTGATCTGCTGCATTCTAAGCGCCGAATCCTGATCTGCTTTCCGGTAGTATTGCCATTTGTCCATCGCCTGTTCGTCTTTCAGTGAAGCACCGGGAAGGCTCAGTTGTAAGCCCGAGCCGCCCGTTGCAACTTGCTCCGATTTTAGGTTCTTCACGATCAAGACCCAGTATATAAAAGTCAGGAATGGCAAGGCAAGCAGGGGAAGGAAAAGATAGAATTTCCTTCTCCTGAGATATTCTTCAGTGTAATTGAGCGTCTGCATGGTCCTTATTTTTTTGTGTTTCTAAATTTCTAATGCTGTCTGCTGTAATCGCCCTGTCAAGGCTATCCAGGTAGAGCTCTAATGCGCGCTGCCTGGCAACGCCCCGAGGGGCTGTGATCCTTTCACCCAACAATGTGTTGCTGAGGTCAATTTTGAAGACTGTTGGCTGCGCCAGGAAAATTCCCTGATAGAACAATACACCGGCGATGACAGCACCTATCACGGCAAGTGCCACGACCGTGATTAACTTACCAATGCCAGGGTGTCGAGAGGTGAATGCGCGAACGTTCCGGGTCAGCGTAGCGGCCAGAAGTCGGGATTTTGCGGTCACTGGGTTGGAACTTGTCCGTGTCCTGTCACCTGTTTTTGCTGGTTTGAACTGATAAAACATAACTGTTATCTGGTTTGAATTTGGACATCCTTATTTTCAACCGTTTGCCAACGCTCTATTAGAAATCCGTGTGGATTGTTATCACTTCGTGCGACTGAGCGCAGATATCCTTCCGTTACCAGACTTCGCGAGACAACCGAGGTTGGCCGGACAATACGTTGAACGGCTTTGCACTGGAAGTGGTAGGGGTGAGCGGCTAGCTCAATCTGAATGCTGTCGATCTGAACATCCTGAGATATGTTACCGGAAATGACGCCGGTGAAAAATCCGGATTCTCTCAGATCTTCATACTGTTTTTTTGCAGAAGCATCAGCCAGGTAAAGTGCCTTGGAAATGTTGGCGGTTATAACCTTGTCGTCGGGTGCCAATGTAAAAAATAGCCTATGGAAGGTGGCAACATGATCCTTCGCTTCGACTGAAATATTGTCTTTGCGTTCTGAGGAGTAAGCTTCCAGGACTTTGCCGCTCGCCAAAATGTAGACTTTTTGTTGGGAGTCGCTGGCAGCACTAAGTCCCAGGTAAATCGCGGTCGCAGCGACAAGAGCACTCGAAATAATGACTGCGATCGAAAATGCCCTGATGTGCCTGAAGGCACGGTCGATGTCTTTCGTTTTTGTGAACATAGTGATTATGATTTTGAGCTAGTGGACGCCCGTCCACCAAAGACTGGGTAGGAAGGTGTTGCCATCCGACCAACCGAGCTGACCGTGCTGCCGAAAATGCTGGTTGTTTTGTGTAGTAGCCCGTTCGGCCCGCCCGCGTGAATGATGTAGCCTGCGACGGAGGGAACGGCGAAGTATCCAACTATTCCGATGATTAAAAAAATCAAATACGCCATGTCGTGAGCGTTAAAAAACGTATCTCCGGAGCCTTCGATCTGCCGAATGTCCATGGCGATCATCTTTTCCTGGATCTTGCCGATAATTGCCCCAAAGATGTTTGCGACCGGTAACCACAAATAGATATTAATGTACCTGGCTATCCACGCTGTCAAGGTGTGCTGAAATCCATCGAAGACGGAAATTCCGAATGCCAGTGGACCAATAATTGCCAGTACGATCAAATGAAACGTGCGGATGGTGTTGATACACAGCGCCGCAGCTTCAAAGACGACTCTCAATATTTCGCTGAACGCTGCTTTGATGGAATTGCGGAAATTGTAGGACTGCTTAGCCATGTAGAATTTGATGTCGTTGGCTATTCCATCTGTAAATCCTTCCGAATAGCTGTCCCCATACATGTATTTTAACCACTTTTCCCGGTTTCCTTTGCTATCATCGCCCACGTACATTTCCCAGAATTGAGAACTTTTAATGGCATCTTCCTTCTTTTTCAGTAGCAGCGTGATCGCTGCATCCGAGTCTTTGACCATGCCTGAAGTGCCGCGGACGGCAGGGGAGAGGACCCCGTTGATCAAGCTGATCACGGACGGAAAGATCAGGATCGCGAAACCAAGTACAAAAGGGCGTAGCAGCGGGTAGAAATCAACCGGCTCTGCATTGGCCAAATGTCGCCAGATACGGTGGCCGATGTAGAAAATCGCGGCAAATGCTGCAATTCCACGTCCAACGCTAATGAGCTTTTCACAGAGCGGAAGCATTTCGGAATATAGCTCGTCAAGTACGCCATTCAGCCCGCGGATCTGTGCTTCATACCCTTGCCCATATCCTTTGCTGACAGATAACATTGTGGTCAACAGTACAATGACGGCTGGTTTAAAAGTTTTCATCTGGGTGTCTTTTAGGGGGTGATGCCATAAACTTCTTTCACGGTGGAGAATTCGGTGAAATTGACCACCTCAATACGGTTTAAACTGACCACCTGTTCCGGTTGAAATTGACCACCCTATTTCGGAGCAAGTTGACCACCTGTTTCGGAGGAAA
>MKSR01000016.1 GCA_001898145.1 Dyadobacter sp. 50-39 | reverse complement strand
TTTCATTACAAATGGACGGAAAATAGCGGTTTGCTAATTAACGCTTATCGACAGGCGGCCGCAAAGCTCGTAGCCCGTTCTCTTGTAACCTGATTTCATCGTTGAAATCATATTTTCCTAACCGGTTTATATGCTCAAAAGGGGCCGGAGAGATATGTTCCAGATCTTTTTCATCGACTTGATAACCTTCCTTTTGAAGCTGTTTAAGAATTTCCTGGATGTAAACAGTATTCCAGACCATTACGATATTTGTCAGCAGATTAAGGCATCTGGCTGTAACTTGTTGCTGTTTTTCTTGCTTCTTGCGAATGATCCCATCACCTCCGAACCAAAGATAAACCCGCAGGTTATGGAGTTGCTCCCCTTTATTAAGCTGGGTATTGATACGGTGCCTGAGCGGCAATTGTAGTAAGTATTTACATATAAAAATCGTTTTTACCAGTTGTCCGTATGACTGCAAAACATACATGAGGTTATTTTGTCTTGGGTAGGATTGAAGTTTATTAATTAGTAGTGAGGCTGTTACTGTTCCTGTCAAAACCGAAGCAGCCACTCTTTTAAGCTCATCGGCATGTTTTTTCAAGTAGTCGATATTGACACTGCCAGTGAACTTCAACTGCGGGTACTGTATTTCGACCAGGTTTTCTTTCTCAGTTTTTATTTTGCATAGACGTTGATTTTTTATGTCGCGAAGCCGCGGGGCAAAACGTTTGTTGGCCAGGTCAAAGAATGCGAATAGTAAATCTGAATACCCATGTGTATCGGTGGTATGTTCAACAATGGTTAAATCCGTTTCATTAGTCAGGATTTCATCTAATACGTGTGGAGCATCCCGTTCAGTGCTGCTGATCACTTTTGTTCCGTATTGGGAATACTGATCAGAGGTGTGGGTGTAAAAAGTCACTCCTTTTCCATACCCAAAATACTTTGGCAATGCCTGGGCATTCCGGATTTTGCCACTTGTTGCAAATCTTTGGCCATCAGAAGATGATAGTGTCCCATCACCCCAATAGGATGATATCCATTGCCTGTGATGAAAATTTACCAAAAGGTCATTGGCCCGTTTAAGGTTCTGGTCAGAAAAGTAATTATTGGCAACCCACCACAGCGAATGGTAATCCAGTTCAGAAGATCGTGCCAGATCAGCAAGTGTCAGGTTGCATGCATTACCCAACAAAGCAGCAAACCTCAATGCATCATGTTCCGGATTACGGGGCAGGAGCTCTTCCTGTAATTCCTTTGCATAGCCAACCCAGGTATCTACTTCACGGATCATTTCTACCAGTCCAACGCGGGGCAACCGTTTGTTGATCTGCTCCTGTAGATCTTTGACAGATGCAGGAAGATTTTCTGCTTCCAGCGGCGGAACAACCAATATTCCATCTTCTAACCTTATCTGAGTGCCGTCTGATAACAGATCGGCCAAAGGTCCAAGCAGGTCTGTTAATTCAAAAACCTTTCCATCAATCCGTTTAACCATATCCAACCCTCCAAAAGGGAGGCATATCTCTGATGAAGCTACCTGCCACCGTGTTTTAGGGATCAGAAAGCTATTAAAATCCGCATATTTCCTGGATAACTCGACAAAAACATCGCCGGACTGGAGTCTGTCGTTGAGCACCGACAATACACAAAGCTCGTAGGCGGGCGCTTGCAGCATCTTGTCAATGATGACTACTTTTTGCCAGGCCTGGGTAATAAAATGGGTTGGAGCAGATTCCGGCAATTTTCGTTTTGTCCCATTTTGAAGCTGGGTAGCCAGATCCAGGCCGGCACCAAAATTATCTTTTGAAAAAGCTACTTTAAAATCCAGGACTCTGAGCAGGTAGGGAGTAAATTGTTTGAACCGGGCATAAGTCTTAAGTAAATAGAATACAGGAGTCTGATAGGCCGGTTTGGTTATTTTCAAGACTACCTGTAAAGCCTCTTGTATAGTTTCTTTTGATAAATTTTCAAATATTTTGCTTCTCAGGTACTGATTTTCAATGGTATCATCAACAACCATTTCAACAGTCTTTGTGAGCGTTTTCACAGCCTGATTTTGGGATTTGATAACCCCCAGCTGATATGCCTCCAAAGATTTTTTTGCATCGCTCAGGGCTTGGGTCCAGAAATCATGGTACATCACCAAAATGCTGTCGGTTGTATCAAGCAGCGTTTCCCGAAGGAAACACACCAGCAACGGATAACGCTTTTGTGGTTTGATACGCTGTAAATAATGATTTGAATTATTGCGAACGATGTTAGCTAAACGCTTTTTTCTGTTGGAAGGAATGACAGATAAATCCCAGGTGTCCACTTTGATGTTTTTCAAAAAGGTGATTTTATCAAGTGTTTGTCTGAGGCTTTTAGGCGTATTGGCCGTTGGCACCATACACAGCCAGCGATGATCGGTTAGTTTTCCGGTTTCATAGGTTTGAAGAAGATTGTCCAGTAGATTAAATAACTCAGGCTGCCATAAAAATGATAATCGTTGATAGGTCTCCGCGTGAAGATGCTCGTCAATGCCTTCAATAACCCTTTCCAGGGTACCTATGGATGGTCTTAAAATTTTATCCTGGTGCAGTTTCTGGCAAAGTTTGTTCAAAAGGTACCGCTCATTGTCATGCTCCATGCCCTGATGGATCAACCATTTTTCATACAGAGGTTCATCCATTGGCTGCCATTTTCGAAAGTTTAGATACCGGAGCATCTGTTGAAAATGAAACGAGCGTGTCATTGCCCTGTTTCCGTAGCTTATTAGATCAGCAGTAACGGGCGCATCGTTTCTACTTGCGAGTTGACGAGAAACGAAGGAAACTATGTTATCCGGAATTTGGGTTTTCCATCCATCATCTAAAAAGCCAAAATATCTTATCAGACAAAGCTGGATCCCGATTGCCAGGCGGTTGGTTGAACCATGGAACGACTGGATAAATATGAGATCGGGCTGTGTTAAATAAAACCCTTGTTGTAAGTCCGTTTCGTCCAGGTCAGGAATTTGAATATATTGATCACGCTCCGAAGTTGTTAAAAAAGTAGCCGGCATAGGTTATCAAAAAGGGTATGGTAAAATTCAGATAAATTAGCCCTATGAATCAGCAATTTATAAATCCGAATTCTATATTTGCAAAGGATTTCCTTTTTGATAGGCAATTAAATGAAAAACCAGGTAAACCAGGCCAAACGGGTAGCACTATATGCAAGGGTATCCACCCTGGATAAAGGGCAGGATCCGGAAACCCAATTAACCCAGTTAAGAGAATATGCACTGAGACGTAACTTTGAAGTCATTGGAGAATTTATTGATTATGCTTCTGGAACAACCCAAGACAGGATCCAGTACAAATTAATGATGGCAGCAGCCAAAAAGAGAAAACTGGATGTAGTACTTGTTTGGCGGTACGACCGCTTTGCCCGCTCGACCCAGGCACTGGTCAATGCTATGAAGGAATTTCAGAGTATGGGTATTGATTTTATATCCTATCAGGAGAATATCGATACTACCACGCCGACTGGTGAGCTGATATTTCATGTGATGGCTTCCCTGGCTCAATTTGAAAGCTCGCTGATCAGCCAAAGAGTAAAAGCAGGTATGGCCAGGGCAAAAGCACAAGGGAAACGTATTTCACGGCCTCCATTGCCTATCCAACAGCAACAGGAAATTTTTAAACTACAAAAACAAGGGCTTTCGATGAACAAGATTTCCAAGCAGCTCGGAATTGCTTACGGAACCGTGTATAATTATGTCGGTAAACTAAAAACGTAGCGGCCGCGCTGCGGTTCCTTAGCATATGTTTCCGCCCATTTGTAAGAAAAACCTCAGTTGCAGCTGCGGGCAGGCTTGAAACTGCTTATTTGACGATTAATATTATTTATTATGCTTTAATCTAAACGACACCAATATGAAAATTGAGAAAGTCAAAATGCGCGACCGAGAGCGGACAAAAAGTAAGATCCTCAAAGCAGTAGGCAATGTAATTGAACAACACGGAACAGGAAAAGTAGGTGTCAATTTAATTGCCCGAACGGCAGGGGTAAACAAGGTTTTGATCTACCGATATTTTGAGAGTGTCGATGGATTAATGGAACAATATGTAAAGTCAGGCGAGTACACCTCTACAACAAGCACCGATTACATTGAGAACATCCCACCGCTGGCCCCGGAAGAACGCAGCAAAGCGCTCACAAGTTTGATGCATACATTTATGAATGATCTACTGGAGCGGAAAGCTACCCGTGACCTTTTGCGCTGGGAGATCGGAACCGGCAAATCCATGCTATCAGATGCGCGCAACCAGATTGCAACGCGTATTTTGGACAAAATTGGCAATCTGCCTAATTACAACGACACCAGTGCGCTTGTTTCATTTCTTTCTGCTAGCATTTATTTCATGACTATTTCCACCGATTACCGGGAAAAGATGATCGATATTGACCTCCATTCCGACGAAGGTTGGAAGCGCATCGAAAAAGTGATAGAACGTATTATTATGGATATCCATAATTAACCCGCTAGAAAATTATTAGAGACAACTTTTACAAGTTAACCGGGAAATGTGCCCCATTTTCGTTTGGTAGGCCGGTTTCTGGGGGGCAGCCAACATTCCTGATGATAAGCCTGGTTTAGTTATTGAGCAGATTGTAGACTTCTATCGAGAACTCTTAATTAAGGATTGATTATAAGCTTAAATTCTTTCGTGTCTAACTAACGTCCGTCTTGACCCAAACTACATAGAACCAAGTAAAAGCAAATTCAGTACCTGCGCAAAACGTTGTTATCCCAGAATGCATCCGATCTGGACTTATTTATGAACAATGCTTTGCATAATTATTTGGCTAAGAGCAATGAATAATTTCAAACCGCTATTTTTCGTCCATTTGTAACGAGAACCTCGATTGCTCTTGCCGACTTCTTCTGCCGTTAATAGTCTGCGCCCAATATATGAGATATTAACGCCGTCGGAGTAGCCCGTTCCATGGCTAGTGGAATTACTGCCAGCAGCCCAAGCGCTTGAACTATTACCAGATGATGACATGCTATATGAAAGTGATCGCACTGTTGTATCACCCAGATATTCAGATAGATACTTTTGTGTAGGCAGATCATAAATGCCAAAAAATTGCCGTAGCCGCGAATTTGCTAAAAAAGTGTTAGCGCCGTTCTCTCCATATATTTCAATAAGTTGAGTTAAGGACTGAAAAAATGTATAAATATTTATTTTTTGACCGCGTGCAAATGCATAAGCTCGTTGTATGTCAGGCATTTTGCCGAGAATTGCGAATTCATCTAATAGAAAATTAACCCGTCGATTAGGACGGTAATTACAAGCTTTCAGGCAAACGCCAACGACTAAGCGTAACCACCTTGCATGGGTATCTATAAAGCGTTCAGGGAGGCACAAATAGACCGTCGTTCTCCCGTTTGTAAGTTCATAGGGGTCAAAGTCATTTTTTTCAAGTGAAGCCCGTAGCGCTATGCTTTCCAAAAATGTTGTGTTGTCTTGTGCGGTTGAAATAATTGATGGCAGCGGACCAGTATCTGTGCTTAAACCTACAAATTCACCAATGCCGGATTTTACCAATTCATCACAGGCTAAGTTTTCCTCCATCTCAAACCAAAGCTTTTGCCGATCACGAACAGGTAAGCGCAGCCAACGATACAGCGTCCCCAGGTGGTGTTCTGATACAGGGCGGTCTGTTATTAAATGGAGGAGATAGGTTTTTATCAACGACCGTGCGCGACTGTTCCAATACTGATCCTTGGAATTCGCGGAATCCGGAATTAGCATTTGAGCAATAACACTGCAGCTTTCGGGCATTTCATCCGGATTTCCTTTGATAAAAGACAGAGGATTGAAACCAGAGGGCTCAATTCTATGTGTTGCGCCTAAGCGTTTTTGTTCACCCCAAGGATCAAGCAAAATCACTTTCTGTCCGGCTTCTTTTTGCCATCGCGCCGTGATTAAGGCGTTTTCACCTTTCGGATCAAGGACGAACCACGAATTTGTTGGGCGGCATAATAGATTGGGCAAGATAATACAGACCCCTTTGCCTTGCCCTGATCCAGCAATACAAATCCCATGCATTTGCGCTTTGACTTTGAAGAACGCACCAACATAAAAGCCTTCATTATCGATATGATCATCACCATCAGAAAATCTATCAATTAATAATCGGGGGTTGTTCCATTGAGCTGATCCATGAGTTGTAACCGCCAATTTGTCAAAATTTGGCATTGGGGGATATTTGTATGCAGGCTCCGGTGCAACAGGTTCCGGCTCCGGCTCATAGATATATTCGTCTTTATCATCGAAAATCATGAAAGACAATTCTAAAAAAGAGCCAAGAATGCTGCCCACAGACATGGCTAGATTAAAACTGTCCCATTGATACCAAGCTATGCTAGTAACAAAAGCAGTTAAGGCAATTAGACGTGTAGGCTTAACATGTTTGGGTACACCTTCTGCTCTGGATGATATTTTTTTAGGAGTAACTTTTGGGAAAAATAAGAGCGTAGCTATAAAACCAGCAATAGGCGGAAGGGTTCTTGTTGCTAATAAATATGTCTCATTTAATGCATATAAACCACTAAAATGCTGATACAATCCTATCAATAACAGTGTAGGAAGGTAGCTAGCAACAAATAATCCAATAATCCGTAGTAGTGATAGCATGGGGGAGATAGAATGAGGAAATACAATATACCCATTTTATTTTCTCACTGTGTAAGCCTTGCGCTTCATCAAAATTTATTTAATCTTGCGGTAGCAGGTGAGACCCTGTAATAACAGGGTGCAAGGTGTGGACGGTATGACCGTCACCTTGCCAAGGGGGAAAACAATCCGGCTCCGCTCGGCCCATTTTCCCCCTGTGGAACCCCCTTTCAAATTCGACTAGCCTTTATGCAAGCACCCAAGCCCGCGCGAAAAAAAAGCGAGAAGCGACAGCGAATTGCGCCACCCTTCCAGGTCCGTTTGAATGATCAGGAGCGGGAGGCGTTCGATGCCCGCGCATCTCGTGCTGGGTTGTCCGGTCCGGATTACTTCCGGGTCACCTGCCTGGGATCGAAGCCCCTACGGAAGGTGAAGGAACGGACACCCGACCGGCGTTTACTAGTTCAGGTCGAAACAGCTCTCAACCGCATCGGCGGCAACGTCAATCAGATTGCGGCCAAAGTGAACAGCAGTGGCTTTATCACTCGCACTGAAATGGCCGAATTAAAACAACTGATTGCCGAAGCCCATAAGCAGGTGGAGCGCTTTTTTCCTGTAAACGATGATCTACAAAGCGACTAAAGTAAAAAGTGTACGCCATGCCGGGATGTTGGCCAGGCACCTTTTACGCGCGGATGAAAACGAGATTGTCGACGTGTTGGAGATCCGGGGAACAGCCAGGCCGGATGATCTAGCGGCCAGCTTGCGAAGTATGCAACGTGCCACAGATTTGACGCGTGGCAAAACAGGGTTGTTTAGTGTCGCGATCAATCCACGGGATCATGAAGCAGATAGCATGACGCCGGAACAATGGGAGCGTTCTTTAGATGCCTTAGAGGAAGAATTTAAAGAACTCTCAGGTCAACCACGCGCAGTAGTACGCCACCGAAAAAATAACCGGTCGCATGTGCATGTAGTTTATCAGCTGACCAATACGGAAACGGGCACGTTGATTGATCTTCGGTTTGATAAACGCCGGTGCCAGAAAATAGGCCGTAGTCTCGAGCTGGAATTTGGCCATGAACAGACCCCGCAAGAGCCTAGTCGTGACAGCTATACACGTGATGAGCAGCAACAGGCTAAAAGGCTCGGGGAAAAAATTCCGGAACGGCGGCAGCAACTACGTGCTGACCTAGATCAATCAGGAAATTTGGGGATATTTATGGAGCGGTTGACAGCAAAGGGTTACACTATCGCAAAAGGCGATCGCGCGGGTGTCGTGCTGATCGATACGCAAGGCGAAGTGTTCGGGTTCGGCCGGGAGCTTGGTTTAAAGGCCGCTGAAGTCAGAAAATTGTTGGGGCAACAGATCGAGTACTTGCCAACAATTGATCAGGTGCGGTCAGGGTCGTACAAAATCACAGAAGAGCCCACCACAGCCAAAGCAGCAGCAACTCGTCAGGATGATACTGGAACGGCCACAGCGTACCGTCAGGAAGTGGCAGTCACCTTTAATACAGAGGCCTTCAAAGCAGCCCAAGTCGCCCACCGATTGAGTGAACAGCAGCGCGAGGAACAGGCCGAACGGGAGAAACAGCAACGGATTGCGCAACGCTTGAAAGAGTGGGACGAACAGGAGCAAATCCGCCAACGAGAGCGAAACCGTAATAGAGGGCTTGATTTAAGTCGTTAGAATAGGGTCATTATATAGGGTCATGGGCGAGATTTTCAGGAATTTTGCCGCCCGTTCTATTTTCTCTTTTTTTGTCTGAAATTCGGTATTACCGAGTGCAAATGCGACCGCATTAGTATAGACCCACCAACCGGAAGAACCCTGTGGTCGCGCGGCTACGGGTGCGTATTTTTCGACCAGTTGCGCCGCAACAAGAACGACGGGAGTTGGATAATAGCAAAGCCCGTCGCGCTCTTTGTCGTTATCGTTCGTATATTGCATAAGTGACAGTGTATCAAGCTATAAACCCAAAATCAAATGTTATATTCTGAATTGTTAGCCCAGCAGGACAGAGAGGCCAGCAAGTTGAATTTTGAATACAGGGAAAGCCGTGACCAGCTCAAACGGATGCAAAAAGAACACTTTGATGGCGATAACAAATATGCCCCAGAGTTTGAACGATTGGAACAAGCCTACCTACGCGACCGAGACGCATTAGATAAGCGTCATCGGCAAGAGCAGAAGGACTTTTTGAATGAGCCGGAGCGTGAAAAGGAAAGTGTCAAATCGAAGGATATGGATACGGCCTATGATAAATTGGTCAATGTTAAGATTGACGGCTTAAAAGAAGAAACTAGAGAAGAACGCCTTGATCGCAAAATGCGAGAATGGGATGAAGAACAGCTTGAAAAAACGCGTCAGCGCGAATTATCCCGTGAGCGTGGGGGATATGATCGGTAATTACAAAACTTTGATTTTCAATCTTGTATGTTTTTGGAGGCGTTTAAAATCAGATTTGTTATAAGTCACAAGCTCAGTACAATGCGTTTCGGCGATGGCCAGGTGAATACAGTCATTAATACTTTGGAAGCCGATACGCTTAGCCAGTTCAATGCCGCGTTTCATTTCAGCAATGCCATACGAAGCAGGCTCATAGCTTAGAAAGCTAGTGAGCATTGCATCAATGTCATCTGGAGTTTGCCCTAATCTTTGCAAGACAAAAGCGGTCTCCTGCAGGCACAGAAATGAAATAAAAAACTGTTCGTTATCGGTAGCAGTGTGATATAAGGCTTTGGCTTGTAGGTGTTTTTCTGGGTCTTGTGGGATCAAGATATTGATCAGAACATCCGTGTCGAAGTAAATCATAGATTCACTTCATTGGCCAAAGCAGACAAATCCAGTTTCGGATCAACTTTTACGTTTTTGAAGCGTTCAATCACCTGCAGAGACTTTCTATAAAGCTCTTTTTGGCTGACAGGGCCTGTCTTTTCCACGTCCTCAATGACAATTTTTATCTCCCTGTCTCCGAACATAGCGCGGACAGATTCAATAAAATTAGCATTGAGCTTGCCGGTGTTTATCTGAAATGTTTGTTGCATGGCGCTGATCCTTTTCTCAAAAATACCACATTCCAGGGGAAAATTCAATTAATTCCCCTTCCCCTGCGGTGACCCCTTGCCCTGATTAACGCTTTTTATTGTTGTTTTTTGCTTGCAATTGTTTGTGAAATATTGTAAATTGTATCGTACGATACAATTTAAGTAGTTATTATGAACACCAGTCCTACCAGTCAAAATTACGGCACCCTGGAAGGAGCCTATGCGCATTTCAACGCTGCATTGTTTGGCGGCCAGCTTTCGGACTGTTTGATCACTGTACAGCGTCACAAGGGTGCTTACGGATATTTTTCCGGAGACCGGTTTGGCAAGGTGGGTAGCCCAACCGAGACCACCGACGAGATCGCCATGAACCCGGCGCACTTTAATGGTCGTTCGATGGAAGAAACGCTTTCCACCCTTGTTCATGAAATGGCACATCTATGGCAGCACCGTTTTGGCAAGCGTCCGCGCAAAGCATACCATGACAAGCAATGGGCGGCAAAAATGCGTGAGATCGGTTTAATTCCGAGCGACACCGGCGCACCTGGTGGCAAAGAGACCGGACAAAAAATGTCGCACTACATCGCACCTAGCGGAGCCTTTGAGCTGGCTTGCGCGGAATGGCTGAAAGTGAATGCCGGCATTCTTTATCATGATCGTGCCGGCGACGATGAAGCCACGGCCAAACTGCGCAAAAAGAAGGCGGCCAGCAAGACAAAATATGTCTGTCCAGACTGTGACGCGGCCGCTTGGGGAAAGCCTGGGCTGAATTTGATTTGTGGGGATTGTGCGTGTCAGATGAAGGATGATCAAGAAGTAGACGATGAATAAAAAAAGCATGTTAGCGCTTCAATGCTAACATGCTTTAAATCAAATCAATACTATTTAATCAGCTCTTTTTTGTATTCTTATTAGGCACATTTACCCGTTCCCGTTCTGTGGTCTTAGGGTGACTTTCTGCGTATTCTCGTGTAGTCAATTGCCCGTTGTCTGATCTCCGATATATTATTTTCTTAGCCATAATTTGACATTTGAAGATGGATGAAAGCAGTTACGGGATAGCCCGTAACTGCTGAAATGTTATGCTGCTTTTTGCCGACGATTTAGCAAACCAGCTACTTTTTGTGGCCAACCGCCCCTATGCACAAGTCGGTATTTTTGAAGATGTTCATCCAAGATCTCAGCCTTTGTCAGCTGACACAAGGATTCCCAATCTTCGCCAAATACATATGTCGCATTGTCTGTGAACCTACTTTCGAGGAGATAGAGGTTGAGATCTTCGAAACAGAAGATAACGTATCCATCAAAGCCAGCTTCACCAATAATAAGCTTACTTGGGTTGAACCCCGAAATATGCCTGAAACGATAATCAACTAGCCTACGCTGTGCATTGGAAAGTGATTTGGTGATATCTTTTAGAATATCTTTCGCTCTCTCCCAAGGATACTCACCGGTTGGCAATACACGCCAGTTCCTGCGCTCGATCTTGAACTTGTGAATTTGTAGTAGCTCGTCTGAAAGAATGTCACATTCCCCAAACAATTCTAGAAATAAGTTGATCGTATGCTTGATGGCTTCATTTTGCCTGGCATCATTCGGACGATATTCCAATGTTCGCGATACGACAACTGTTTTTCCATCCTTAACATCTACCGTCAATTCTTCACCAGGAGCAGGAATTGTAACACGCGGATAGCGTTTATACGGGATTTCAACATGGTGCCAATGCCCATGCCAATCCTTGATCATGCCATCTCGGTAGCATCGTATCATTTTTTGATCCTTTTGCGGATCCTGTCGGCCCTCGGAGTTAAAAAGTGATACGGGACCTCTTGGCCTGGGCAATAATCTTTCGCCCGGATTTAACTGTGAACTGAAGCCAAGGGCTGAAAGCACCTTATGGTGGCGTTCTATGTCTGTCAGAGAAATCTGGAATTTACTTCCATCTGGAAGTGCGTGAAGAAAGATATTCACGTCATGTATACGCGTTTGTTTGAGGCGCATGACACAAGTTGTTTACTGTTAAACAAAAATTTAATTCATAGCCAGGTCCGCAATCGTGAGGATCTGGCCGGAGATCAGTACGTAACTGATAGATTATCAATGAATTAAATTAGCCTTAAAATGCGTTTTTGTTGTACAATAAAACCTATGCTCTGCTCAGCGTAAAATTGATAGAGGCAGTGACGAAGTTGAAAAACAAGGTGTTGAAATTTGCAGTAGAAAATCTCGTTCTTACCTTTGTTTATAAACAACAGCATTCATCAGAGTACCAGTTGGAGGTCCAAGTCCAATCTGATACCAACCATTTTTAAGACGTAAAGGCTTCGTAGGGCGCTAACCTATGGAGCTTTTTGCGTTTTAAGCATGGATCAATTTTATATCTTCGGATGTGATATTCATCCTTATCACTTGCTCCATCACGGAGCCTTGCTTCACATTCGAATAGAGATCATGTTATCTCCATAGATGATATTAAGCAGCGATTAAGCCGACGTGTGTATCATCATCTCAAAGATAGTCAAAAAACCTAATTCTTACGGCGAAATTTTGGATCTGGGAAGACTTCTCTGCTCTTTTGATCTTAGGTATTATAATTTTACCAGGACGCGCCAGCGGGCAAAAAATGAGCTATTCTGGGTTGTGCAAATATTTTAAAAGTATTTCAAAAATATCGCTTAAATATTTGTTTTTGTCGCAGAAATCACTTTTTTGTCAAATTATAACAACGTAGTTGGGGTTAACTTATAACTCCAAGTTAACTCCAAGTTAACTCGACGTTCGTTGCAAAAAGGTTAATTTGTTTGCAATAATAAATTGGATTTTCCCAAGGGTACTTCTTTTAGAAAATTTTAAGATTTTTTTTGAAAACCTTAAAAAGCCAATTCATAATTGTTTCTTTAATTCTGTGCTTAGATCCATTAGAGGCATTTTTTAAAACGAATTCGTACTATTTGTAGCAAACCTTCGATATTGTGGGTATCCAAGGTAACTAACTCCCAAAACTGTAAAATGTGGGGATTTTGCCTCAAACGTATATGATAAGCGAAAGACTTGATTACCAGCTAGTTCATCGACGATACTAAATTACAAGCAAGTTGATCACTCATTATGCTGATAAACCTATACCCCATACGAGAATCAGACACCAGCCCAAAGAAAATGACCATGCTGGCGAAATTTCTTCATGAACGGCATTTTATGTCGCTAACAAAAACGGAATGGAAACTGCTATTAGGGCAATTCGTCAAAGAGAATGGTACCTTCCCCCTTCGATTTAATAAAGATGGATTAGCTACAACCGAAAGTCTGGCTGCATTTGCCAAGGTAATGGATCAGTTTTCAGAACGAGTAATAGATACGGCCGATCCAGCATATTACTTAGATGCGCCAAACATCTTGACACTAAGCGGAAGTGCCGGATTTGGTCAAACGGTGATTATTAGACTGGCAGCAAAGAAGTAGCCAGTTGTTGATAACACTTTACCACATCATATTCCATTTGAGGATGGGATGATCTTGACCTATTTGAACTAACCGTCACGATGCGGCAAAGAGATTGAGGGTTACACGTAAGACGCTCTCACCATTGATCAATAGGCATCAGTCCATTAGTTCGGACACCGCTTTGAGGTTATTGGAGGCGTTCAATACTACACCTCAATTATGGTTGAACACGTTGTACCGTTCGGCATTTCTGTTTATAAGTATCCAGATAAACAAATTTAAAAAGATAACTTTGTTTGACTTTCATCTTTTTTTGTTTTAGATACTTTTGATTTACCTTTTTTTATATCATTTATTTCGTCCTTGGAAGATGGTATTTCTAAACTAATTTTAGGCTTAACTTTCATTTTCTTAATATCTGGATCGAAAGATGTTTCCTCCTTTATTGGTATCGTTTTTGCTACCTCTATCTCATAGTATTTTATTTCATTTTTTATATATGAAACAAAGTTTTCTCTTTCGTCTATATACAGAATTGGATATCCGTACAGATTAAAATCAGGTATATTGAGTGGCTCAACTACAAAATTTTCATAGCTATATCTTTTTTCATTGTAAAATTGTCGTAGTTCCATTAATAACCGACCAAGTGCATTTGTGCCTGTCAATATATTTTTATCTTGTTTACTTCTAATTGCTCCCCAGAAATCATCTTTGGTACTATCTTCAACTATTGATCGATCAAAAGTACTTTCCAATAGTTTCCCGAATTGTACAAAATTTTGGGCAAGTTTAACTCTCAGGCACCACCGCATAATTTTTATGCGAGTATCAGGCCAGTCAACTCTTGAATTATTTCTATGAGGTTTTCCGACCATTTTTGCAGTCATCGGACTTCTTTCACCAATTATTTTCTTTTGGACATCAGGAAGATGTGGAAATCTACAAGCTTGATATAAAGCCTCAGACGATGGAATTTGAATATTATTTACTACCAATGGAAAACCAGATGCCATATTTGAAAGGCCTCCATACAATTCTTTCGTCTTTCTAAATACACAGCAATCAGTGGCGTTGTATATTTTATTTTCTACTTTTCGCTTTTCCATTATTTATTAAAGAACTGTGCAAACATGGCTTCTGCGCTCAGACCTCTTTTTACCTTAAAAAGTGGATTAAAACCACCACCAATCCCCCAAAAAACTAAAGGGGTATTATTGGGGATATTTCGCCAGGTGAAGCATAGGGCGCCGAACCCAAAATCTTTAAGTGAAGGCAGAGAATATCCCAGTGCTCGTATATTTGGTGTTGGTGTACCTGTATTTTTTATTATTTCAATTCCTTTTTGAAGGAATGCATTCTCGACAATTATCCTATTTTGAGGGCTTGTAAATAGTTCCTCCTTTAAAGGTAAATTTGATGGTCTATAAAATTCTTCTGGGTTAATTCTATATTTTTTCTCATTTGCATGTTTATCAACTAAGTGCGTTATTTCATTTTTATAGTCAATAACAATTTGTGGTTGTCCATTTTCAATAGGATGTATAATATCAATTTTTGAATTTGTATTTATTTCGTTTTCAATCTCTACTAAGCGATACATTTTATGTTTATTAGCTACCTCATTTGAGCTATGGCGCATTTGCTTCACCTTCTTATAATAGTTTCTATTGTGAATAAATACATAAGCATATATTAAAATAGTTGAACCATCATTTATCGCTTCTTTATTTAATTTCCCTTTAACAAAATCTTGTCCCAGCCATTTGGTTGTATCATTCAGCATTTTTGAGCCAGTGCATAATACGTCATCTATATAAATGGAATATTTTTTTGAAATACTGCCGCATTCATTGAGAGATATCCCGTATTTGTTTTGAATTATGCTGTCAAATAACGAAAGCATAAGCTTTTGGCTTTTACCGGGCTCTTGAATATCTATAAAATTTGCATTTTTTAAAAAATCAACAGGATCTTTAATCTTAAAGTCGTTTATAAAAACATCAACTAAGCTTGATAAGAAATCTGTGACCCTGGATTTTGATAGATATCTAGCCTTCATGATTTTATCCACCTCGAGAAGAATTGGGGCTTGATGAGCTTTATCGAACTGCTTAATCCAGGTTATAATACTGTCTGGCGTGATATGAACATTGGGATTTTTCTCATCCGCGCGGTAATCCTGCAATTGGTGATAGATACTTGTAATGAGTTGCTCCATTCAGTCTGTTTTGATTTAGTCCCGAACATTTATGATAGAAGATAGTTGATGACAATATAGTCATATTTTTTCATGTAAAATATCATCGTTTCCTCAGTATCGGGTTCGTCGTTTCATCAAGTGTCAGTTGTGCTTGTATGGTGTTTTTGCGATTTTTTGGACATTCTCCACCTGGTCAGCAATGCACTTACGCCTGCTGTTAGAACCGATACACCCACTGTCGGAGAAACGATTATCAGTGTGATCATAATTGCAGACCCGGCAATTATGATCAGCTTTGATTGATCTAAGAAGCCTTGGTATGCATTGTTGGGAATATGCTCTCCTTCTATGGAAGTGCCGAAAAATTCCATTTTTCCTTTTTTTATATGATCGGAATTGTTTGATACCTGCGTGGCCATGGCTGTCATTAGTTAAAGGTCAGAAATAATGTGTGTTAAATTAAAGCAGGCATATCCAGGTCGATGGGACAAGTGTGAGGGTGTCCTTATCGACATGGGTAAGCGAAAGTGTCACAGGTACAGCGAAATACATTCGACAGTGCGAGCATTGATGCATCAAAGGTTATGCAGATTGCCTCGAGAAAAAAGGAAAGTTGCAGCCTTACCGCCCGTAGGTAATTTCGGAGGGTGAATTATCGGTGTAAGTAAATTTTTTAAGATTGTGCCTGTTGGTTGGATTTGTTATATATGATAACGTCCTTTATCACACGTTAAACGTGAGTAATCATTATGACCGAACTGATTGTTAAAGTGTCCTCCCTGCCCGTCCCGGCTCTGGTGGCTAGTGCCGGAGACCGCGCATCGATGCGCTTCCTGGAATTCTTTGCGGCCACAATCCGGAACCCGAATACCCGGCGTTCCTATGCCCGGGCGGCTGCGGATTTCCTGGCTTACTGCGAGCAACTCGGGATTACCTCAATAGACCAGGTGATGCCGCTGCATGTGGCCGCCTGGGTTGAGACGCTTTGCCGTTCGATGTCCTCCCCTACTGTTAAGCTACGTCTGGCCGCGGTGCGGCACCTTTTGGATTGGCTGGTCACCGGCCAGGTGATCCCCCATAACCCGGCTGCATCGGTCAAGGGGCCGCGCCATTCGGTCCAGCGGGGCAAGACCCCTATTCTTGATCCAGCCGAAGCGCGGCAGATCCTGGACGCAATTGATATCTCAACGCCGATTGGTCTGCGCGACCGGGCGCTAATCGGCCTGATGGTGTACAGCTTCGCGCGGATCGGCGCGGCTGTCGGCATGAATGTAGAAGATGTGTTTACACAAAACCGGCGGCTATGGCTCCGGCTGAATGAGAAAGGCGGCAAAGTGCATGAAATGCCCTGTCACCATAATTTAGAAACCTACCTTCATGAATATATGGAGGGCACCGGCATTGCTGGTGATCCGCGAAGCCCTTTGTTCCGGACAATCAAACGTGGCACAGGCCAGCTATCTGGAAATGCATTGCCGCAAGCGAACGCCTGGGCAATGGTCAACAGACGGGCACAGAATGCAGGCGTTAAAACAAAGCTCGGCAATCACAGCTGGCGCGCGACCGGGATCACCGCTTACTTGAAAGGCGGCGGCACACTGGAAAAAGCCAAGACCATGGCCAACCACAGCAGCACACGCACAACCCAGCTATATGACCGGCGCGACGATGCAATTACGCTTGATGAAGTCGAGCGGGTTATGATTTGACAAAATAACAGCTGAAGTGAATATTTCTGATGTGGCGCTTACTGACGACTATACCAATTAAATACTTAAATGAGTATATACTTATATACTCATTTACTTAAATACTTATTTGATTATTTAAGTATTGACTTACATACTTAAATAAGTATATTGCCAGAAAATAAGGGAATTTAGTATGATATTGTCTGTTACAAGCCTTAAAGGGGGCGTTGGTAAGTCAACCATTGCTCAAAATCTTGCAGTTTGTTTTGCTCATGCGGGCTACAAAATCTGTATTGTTGATGTGGATACTAACCAAAGCGCATTGAGGTGGTCAGGGTTAAGAGATGAAAGTTTGCCAGCGGTGCC
The DNA here is from genome assembly GCA_001898145.1 of Dyadobacter sp. 50-39. Classification (GTDB taxonomy): domain Bacteria; phylum Bacteroidota; class Bacteroidia; order Cytophagales; family Spirosomataceae; genus Dyadobacter. Next base: position 4,571 of record MKSR01000016.1, on the reverse strand, counting down.
AGTCGTTGCGCTTAATGATGATGTTGGGTTAGCGAAGAATGTTAAGCATTTGAATGAAGATCACGAAATTGTGATTATTGATGGTACACCATCTTTATCGCAGGTCACTAGCAAAATCATTCTTTTAGCCGATTTGCTGATAATACCCATACAGCCGAGCGGACTCGATGTATGGGCGACTGAAAAATTTTTAGAGCGCTACAATAACGCTGTCGAGCAAAAAGAAGCAACGATCCCGGCTCAATTTCTGATTAATCAAAACCAATCAACGAACCTTTCAAAAGAGGTTCATGAAATCTTGGAGCAAACAGATATCCCGGTCTTTAAATCATCGATCCGAAGTCGCATTGCCTATCGCGAGGCCGTTATAAAGGGACTAGGGGTATTTGAGTATAAGGATGAAAAGGCTAAACAGGAAATGGCTGATTTATTCAAAGAGATACAATCTATTATTCGTAAACTCAACAAGAAAAAATAGTCATGGCAAAGAAGGATACAGGCTTAAAATCAACGCTTTCCCTTGGACAGAAAGTGCCAATAAAGAAAAGCACTATTGATATTGAAAAGACCGATGAAGCTGTCAAAAACTTACATGCAGTGACAGATAAACGGAAAACCATTAAAAAAGAAGGTAAATGGATACGGATGTCTGTTGATTTTCCGGCGGATGAGTTCATGAAGTTTAAAATGAAGCTACTCAAAGAAGGTCGCCCGAGAGAGGGACAGGATGTTGTCCGTGAACTTGTAAAAACACATTACTTGCAGGAGTAATTAAATACTTATATACTTATTTAAGTATTTAATTAAATAATGGCACCAATGACAAAAAAAGAAGGCAAAGCCAAGAAGAACACGATTATTACAGATCGTCTTGTTAAAACGGCTTATGACATGGCTACTGAAGACCTGAGCAGTAGTGACGTGGCCTATATATCCGCGCCATTGTGTCATGTGTTTTTGCCGTATTCCAATCCCGGTGATGATGTTGATTTTTGGTATCGGTCGCATGGGAATTTTCATTTAAGCGTTCAAGCGACCCAGGTATTTAACCCTCGAACGGGAAAACCGGAACGCTTCGGTTTACCGTATGGTCCGAAGCCGCGCTTTATGCTTGCCCTGCTAAACACAGTTATTTTCAATCAAAAATCTCCTGAGCTTAAACTCGGGGATAGTCTTACCGCTTTTGTTGGCCATCACTTGGGACTGAATACTGGTGGCCGGACAATCAATGAAGTGAAAAACCAACTCGCACGGCTCTCAACATCGCTGATTAGCGGAACATACGAGCTAGAACCAGGACATACGTACCAGGACAGCTTAAATCTGATACGTGGGTTTGATGTGTGGTGGACAAAGGACACAAATCAACGACATCTCTGGGGAAATTATATTCGGTTCAGCGATGACTACTTCAATGATATCATGGAACATGGGGTTCCAGTCGATAAGCGGGCTTTGAGTGCCTTATCAGGCAATGCGCTGGCTCTCGATATCTACGCATTTTTAGCCCACCGCTTGCACCATATTCCGAGTAGTAAGCCGCTTCTGATCTCATGGAAAGCGATCAAAGATCAATTTGGACCGTCATATGCTCGTATGGATAAGTTCAAAGCCGTATTCCGGCATACGTTGCAAATGGTTAAAGCTGTGTATCATGATGCAAAAATCGAAGAAACCGAAAACAGAGGGTTTGTTTTGAAAAACAGCCCGGCACCAGTACCGCCCAAAACCTCAATTGTTGTACCGAAAATTCCAGGATTGGAAGGGGAGGAGAGGCCGCCTCTCGTTCTTAGTCACGACTCCCAAGGATTTGATAAATTGTACTTGAAGCATGATCCACACAGCATGTCGGATCGCAAGGCAAATCAGATCGTTCGGGAAGCCACCGGGCAATGGGACGGCATTAGCAATGCCCGATACAAAAACGTCAAAAAGAAGCCGCCAAAAGATAAATAAAAGTCACGTGCACTTTGGTGGAGTTTGCTATATAACTAATTGAATATCAGTAATAAAAATTTACCCACGTGCACTTTGGTGGAATGTTAACAAAGTATGATTTTTAGCGTGTTATCCACGTGCACTTTGGTGGAGCAATCACGTGCACTTTGGTGGAAAATAGGTCTTAAATCACGTGCACTTTGGTGGCGAAACAATTAATAACAATTAATAATAACAATTAAGGCTCAAGCTTTCTGTTGAAAACACATAGCGGAGTTCGCTACGCTCACAGCATTCTTTAACCGCTGCGCGGGGCTCACAATGAGAAAAGAAATAATGCTGTCCGGCAACTAAGTTTTTAGTTGATTGTTATTTGAGCTGTATCTGCTAAAATCGTAACGCTTGTTAAACGAGCGGTTCATTTTCTTTTCTCACTGTTGGCCGCGCAGCGGCAAAATTTTTTTGGAAAAAATGGCACTTTCTCGCGAAAATTTCCGGCAAAAGGTCGACAAGGTTAAGCAAAGCGTTGATATCAAAGACGTTATTGAATCAACCGGTGCTCGGGCTGTATCCGGAAATGCTTCAAAAGGCGAGTATCTGTATCATGCGCCATACAGGCGGGATGATAAAGCGAGCTTGAAAATCAATACGTTAGAACAGGTTTTTGTTGATTATAGCAACAAGGATGAATTGTCTGGCGATGTGCTCGAATTAACCCGCCTCATTTTTGGAAAAGGGGACAAGAACGCTATGCCCTTTTTTAAGGCTGTGGAGTGGCTTGAGCGTTTTTCTGGTACGTCGGTGGCACCTAGGGCAATACAGCCAGCTCAGAGACGCGCTGCGGGGCGTGTGAGGACATCTAATGGGGAACGGTTTGTTTTTGTGAAAGCGACGCCGGTATCTTCCAAGACGCACCCTGCTAATCTGGATTATATTTCAGGAACCCGGAAAATCAGTTTGCGAGTGGCTAGTCGCTACCTGCATGTTGTAACTTACCGGGATACAGACGCCGAGTTTGAGGATAAAATGAACGGCTTCCGCTATGGAATAGGCAGCAAAAATGACAATGGCGGATGGGAAATTCGAGCAGCTAGCCAAAATAGTGATTTTAAAATGTCCCTCCTAGCCAAGGGTATTACGACCTACCCTGGACATCCGATGGCCACAATAGGCCACCTTTTTAACGGGCAATTTGATTATCTAACTCGGTTGGAGATTGTAGGTGAAAACCAGCCCTTTCACCCATCAATTGTTACCAATTCAGACAGTTTAGTCGTTGAAGCAGCCAAAGCTATTAAACGCAACCCGGATTTGAAGGAGATCAAGGTTTGGCATGTACATCAGGACAATGATGATTCCGGAATGCGCTCGACACAGGCCTTTTGTGATGAATTAGGAGAGGGCTATGAAGTCTATACCCTTAATCCTCTATGGGATGGTTTCAAGGATTTGAATAAATGTTGGACAGATGCGCCGGCCGACAGGATTAGTAAACTGAAATCAGAGCTAACGGGAATTGTCCAAGCACGTCCAAAATTTTACGATACATCAGCGACCGCAGAGCACCGGCGCTTCCAAGATAAACAGCGGGATGATAGATTTAACAAACCAGAATTTTAAAGGTGTATGTCTGAATATTACCAAGTTCAATGGTATTACCCACATGATAATGATTGGGTTCCTATTAAATCCTGGGATCGGAGAACCGGCCTATTCCTAATGGATTCAAATGAAAGGCTCACATTGGGAGAAGCAAAGCAGCGCTATGAACATCTTTCGGCACAACATAGGCTAGAAACTTTTAGAGTTTTTGGCCCTATTACTGATACTGAATAAATCCACCCTGGTCGCACATATCTGGAGATTAGCAATAAATCTCCAGATGATATTTTTAACGTTCTTATTGTATAATCAGGGTAACTGTCAGGAGGTTACCAATGTTCCGTTTTCAGTCTGAGCAGGAACGCGAAACGTTTCGTGAACAGCACCTTCAAATGCTTCTGGCAAAAACCGATGACCTTAACTTGAAACCAAACGTTAGGTTACAATACAGCCAAATGTTGAAGGACTGCTTAGAAGATCAACAGGTTGAAGCTTTGTATGTAGCTGTGGAAAGCCATCCAAACCCTCAAATCAGTAATGGGACTGATCCACTGATCAAAACTTTTATGAACGAAAGAGCTGAGCTATTAAGCCAGGAAAAAGAGCCTCAATCAATCGGCACGCCGGTCGATTTTTTTGAATGGCTATTTAATAAGCCACGATTTAAGTAAGTCTCATTTGTTGACTTCCATCTATTTTGACCAAGTCCCCGTCTGCCCGATCCATAAAATGTTCGCTCATTGGGGGTTCAATGGGTTTTCTGCCCTCTATTTTGTCAATAAACTCTTCCCAGTCCTCTTGATTTTTTGGAATGTATGTTCCGCGCTTCTGCAAGTGGGCGTTGTATATATTGTCCCAAAATGGCATTCTAATTAACCGAAACTTGTAACCATCGACAAAGGTGATAATAGGATTGGAGGTTTTCATTACAAATGGACGGAAAATAGCGGTTTGCTAATTAACGCTTATCGACAGGCGGCCGCAAAGCTCGTAGCCCGTTCTCTTGTAACCTGATTTCATCGTTGAAATCA
>MKSR01000015.1 GCA_001898145.1 Dyadobacter sp. 50-39 | reverse complement strand
CGTTTCTACATGAACCTGCCGGATCACGGGCTCGAATTGCTCCATCTGGCTTTTACTCCAAAGCAGGATCGACTCCATATTATCGAGCAAATCCTGCGCGGCATCGGTGATTTTTTACTGATGGGCGACGTATCCAACCTATCAAGTGCATATTTTGTATCAGCGACCGCTTGATTACTTTTGACAGAAACATAACGCATTATGGACCAGTCAGAGGAAATGTTCAAATTAGTTAGGCAATGGCGGAAAAGTGGCCTGAGCCAAAGTGAATTCTGCAAGTCGCACGGCATCACTGTAGCTAAATTCGGCTATTGGATCGGAAAGGAAAAGTTGGTTGAAAAAGTGACAGGATTCGTTCGTATATCTGCCCAGCGTTCAGCCATGGACAATGCTTATGAAGTCATTTACCCAAATGGCGTGAAGGTAAATTATCAGGGCGGTGATCTGACGGTGCTCTGCCAGCTGATCCGGCTTTACTGATGTTTAGCTTGGGTTCATCCCACCAATATTATCTGTACCGAGGTGATTGCGATATGCGTAAAGGTTTTGACGGATTGTGTGGCCTGGTGGATTCTGAGTTAGGAAGAGTGGCTACCAGTGGTGAAGTTTTTATCTTTCTTAACCGAAGACGGACCCATCTTAAAATGCTACATTGGGAGCCGGGAGGCTTTGTACTTTACCATAAAAGACTGGAAAGTGGCACCTTTCCCTCCCCGAAAAAACACGTAACCGGAAGTATCTCTTGGAGCGAGCTGGTGCTGATGATCGAAGGAATCCAGGTACTGAAAAGCAGTCGTAGAAAGCGTTTTGTTTTACAGTAATAAGTGCGCTTTATTAGCTCAAAAGGCGGTTTTTTTTGTACATTTAGGTATGCAAACGGCCCCGCTGGAAACGCTGGATAAAGACCAACTGCTCGCTCTTTTAGAAGAACGGGATCAGCAGATATCTGGTTTAACCCAGCAGAACGCATACCTGGAATCCCAAGTAGAGATGTACAAACGGATGCAGTTTGGCCAGAAGCGGGAACGCTTCGAAGGCGATCCTGCCCAGATTGCGCTTCCCTTTGAAGCGGCTCCCGAACAGGCCGCTGCGCAAGAAGAAGTCTTGCAGGAAAAAATCAGCTATGTCCGTAAAAGGCCTAACCATAAGGGCCGTGCGGCACTACCCTCGCATTTACCTGTCGAAGAGATCGAGATTTATCCTGCCGGTGATCTTTCTGAAATGATATGTATCGGCAAGGAAGTTACTGAAGAGTTGGATTACGAACCCGCACGCTTTTTGATCAAAAGATATATACGCTATAAATATGCACCTAAAAATGGTGAAGGGGTCAGAATCGGCCAACTTCCCGAGCGGGTCATCGAGAAGGGGATACCTTCCGCCGGACTGCTAGCCAGCATTTTAACCGATAAATATGCAGATCATCTCCCGCTTTACCGGCAGAAACAGCGTTTTGCCAGGGAAGATATCCAGATCGCATCTTCAACCCTTGAAGGCTGGGCCAAAGAAGCCCTACTCAAGCTCGAACCACTTTACGAGCAACTGGTCTTTGATATCAAATCGAAGGGGTACCTCCAGGTGGACGAAAGCCCGATTAAAGTACTGGAAAGTGACAAGAAAGGCGCTTGTCATCAAGGATACTATTGGGTTTATCATAGTCCACTGGATGGCGTGATTCTCTTTGATTACCAACCGACAAGAGGATCAGCAGGAGCGAAAACGATGTTGGAAAGCTTTAAGGGTTATCTACAGACGGATGGCTATGCAGTTTACGAAAAGCACGGAAAACGGAAAGATGTTATTCATCTTGCTTGTTGGGCGCATGCTCGCCGAGAATTTGAACGGGCCCTGGATAATGACAAAACCAGGGCGCAAATAGCACTATCGATGATCCAGCAACTGTACGCTGTGGAGCGGAAGGCCCGCCAGCTGATGCTGGATGCTGCTAAAATCAAGGAGCTGCGACTGAAAGAATCCCTTCCGATTATCAACGAGCTGGGCAAATGGATCTTTGAACAAATTAAAAGTACGCTCCCAAAAAGCCAGATTGGAAAGGCTATGCAATACAGTTACAGCCGTTGGGACGCACTCAGTGCCTACTTGTACGACGGAAATCTGCTGATTGATAATAATCAAATTGAAAATTCCATACGCCCATTGGCCCTGGGCAGGAAAAATTACCTTTTTGCCGGATCACACGAAGCAGCACAGCGAGCTGCCATGATCTACTCCTTCTTTGCCATCAGCAAAAAACACAACGTCAATCCCTACAATTGGCTAAAAAACACTCTAATAAACATCTCCACAATCAATCATAAAAACATCACTGACCTGTATCCGCAACACTTTAACAAAGTCCACCAATTAACAGTTAGTGGCAAAGCTAAAACAGACAACACAGCAGAAAATGACAGCAAATAAAACAGACTTTTTTAACGACCTTTTAAGTCATATTTCAGAACCAATTTATCTGACCGACAAGACCGACGAAGTAAATGAAGAAATTAAATATAATCATTGGGTTTTGACAGCTCCATCAGACATTGTTGCTCAAACGACAACGGCTGACTTCTTAGAGTTTATACAAAGAGTAAAGGACAACTATAAAACTCAACTCGCCAATTGTCAGCTTGACATTGACCTGACTTTTTATTTGTGGTTTGAAGAACCTGGAGAACTATGTTTCAACTTCATAAACTCAAATCACGACAGACTCCCATTTGGCTGCAAACTAAAATACACAGACAGACCAGAAGAAATAGTTGACCAGTATTTGAAATCAAAATATCACGACCAAGTAATTCTGTGGGACGAGCTTGAAACAGTTGAAACACCCGAAGAAATAGCAGAAGCAGACAGACTTGAAAAAGAATTACAAGACAATTTTGTGCTGACAGTTTATCAAGAAAAAATCAAGAAACAACGATGACGGACAGATGCTCAGCCACTAACACAGTTTTGCGTCAGGCGGGCTGACGTGTAAACTTGGAGCTTTGTGCTTCTGATAAGCGTTAGTAATAAATTAAAACTTCGTGCTCCGAAACTCGCCCAAACGCAAATCCCGAAACCGATATGTAGTTGATAGGCCGGATACTGGGCGACCGCCTTGTCGGGCGATAGCAGGTCGGGGTTATCGCGCCGCAGGTTCAGAAAACTGATCAGGTTGGCGATGGGGCTGTGCAAGTCGTGGCTCAGGATAGCAAAAAAGCGGGACTTCACCTGGTTAGCCTCACCCAGCTCCTGATTCAGACGAAGCAAAGTGACGTTGCTTCGTTGCCTGATACGGCTTTGCATATAAATAAGGGCCCCGATGACCAACAAAAGACCTATGCCGACAATCAGGGCCATTTGCTGGCGTCTCTGTCCAGCGATGTGCGATGCTGCCAATTTAACTGTTCGAAAATCAATTATTCTTGGACGGGTTTAGCAAGTTGGATGGTGCCATACACCTTTGTGCAGACCGAGCCGTCGTAGTTAGATTTTCCAATCGTTCTCACCCATGACTCCTTTCCATCTATGTTGATGAACTGCAGCTTCAAATCCCATGGCTGACCGCAATTGATGGCTGACTTAATTGCATTTTCAATTTTTGCTCTGCTGGGACCCTCCTTGTAAAAATTGATCGCGCTGGACAGTCGCGGGATATAATCATCGGATACCCCATGAATCTGACGGGTCTGGGTTGTCCAGGTGAGAGACTGGTTATCAAGGTCCAGCTGCCAGCCGCCGATTCCCAGCTGCTCGCCGGCCTGTTCGCTAAGCAGTTCGTACATATCGGCTGACACCCTTAATTCATCTTGTGCCTCCCTAATGTCTGTGAGATCCTTGGTAACTTTGGTAAATCCAATCACATTTCCTTTATCGTCATGGATGGCGGTAATTACCACCGACGCAAAGAATTTGCTTCCGTCTTTTCGCACGCGCCATCCTTGGTCACGGGCCACCCCAGCCCGGGCAGACTCTTTGATAAGTGCGGCTGGTCTATTGCCCCTCCTGCCCTGCTCGGTGTAGAATATACTGAAATGCTTTCCGATGATTTCTGAGGCGCTATATCCCTTTATTTTCTCTGCTCCCTTGTTCCAGTTCTCTATGTTTCCTTCCTTGTCCACCAGCAAGATGGCATAATCATCTATCTCCTCTACCATCTTGTTGTATCTAATAGCGCTCAGATCCTTGCTGCCCATAGTATGGGATACGACATCTACAATGATCTTGTCAAAATTTTTGGTTGCGGTAGCCAACATCGACAGCCATTCCGCATCTAAAGGCTGGTGACCATCTCTGACAAGGTTAACAAGTCCCATAATAGTGGTCAAGGGCTGTCTGATCTGATGAGACTGCAACTGTGCGATTTTACTCAGGGCAGCATTCTTGGCGTCCGTTTCCCGTATCTGTTCCTCCAGCTTGATCTTGCTAAGTTGCACCTGCAAAATGAAGGTGGCCTGCCTTGCAAGGATGGATAGTGCTGTTTTTTGGGTATCAGTTAGGTTGTTGGGCTTCTGGTCAAACAAACATAGGGTTCCGATCTTCAATCCATTATCTAAGGCAAGAGGGGCACCAGCATAGAACCTTAGGCACGGATCTGACTGCACCAGCGGATTGTACTGAAAACGAGCATCCTTTGTTGCGTCAGGTATAATCAGCAAGTCATCTTGTACGATGCTATACTGGCAGAAAGACGTTTGTCTTGGCATTTTTTCGATATCAGTTCCAAATCTCACCTTAAGCCAATTTGATTCACCGTCAAGAAGTGTAATCAGCGCCACGGGCTTCTCGCACAATCTAGCCGCCAAGTCAACGATATCTTGAAATTCAGATCGATTAAAATCGACCTGCATGTATTGGCTTACCGTCTCAATCCTTATCGACTCAAAACTGTTCATATGCTTAACTCTCAGGGATTGTCTTTATTTTTTAATCTTGACCTGATAATAGTTTAAAGTGCCTAGTAATCAAAGCCCCGAAAAAGAAATTTTTCAGCTACGATTATAGATCTTTTAGTGGTCAAGCAATGAGTGTTTTATGGCCTGTAGGATCTTCAATTAAATATCTGTCGCCTGTGCCGATTCTTGGTGTGTGGCTCAATGATTTGGATAGTCGCTGATCAGTGTCATGCTTCAAAGTGAAGAACGCAGCCCGGCAGGACTCTTGGGGGCTTTGGAATCATCCTTCCCATCTTTTAGCAGGCAAATACGCGGATAGCGCTGTCTGAGGCAAGTCGCACAAGTATGAGTTTGATTGGTTTTTTCCTATTTGCATCTGAGATGAGCGGCTGTTACATTCGCACCAAATATCCTCCATACTCAACGAAGTCATGTTTTCATTCAGCAAGACCTGCCCTTACTGCAGATCAAGAGATGTATCACGTCGCCAAAGACCGCTTCTCACCAGGACGTTTTTCTTTCCATCTCGCTTTTATCAGTGTGAAAAATGCCTGAGGCATTTTTTTCTGATCAAATTTTAGGTAGGCTTTCAGTATAGGGTTCACATTCAACAAGTGTCACTTTCCAGGATCCATTTTTTCTTTCTTGATGATATGTTCGTGGATAAACGGTTGGGTGTCATGCCCGGTTATGCTGCATAGCTATTCATTCAGGTGGCCCGGCGTCAGGTTCAGTACAAAGGCAAGTTGGCTGACGATAGTCAGACCTGCTATGTGGGCTTTGTCTTCGCTAACGCCGTCACTGGCCAATGCCTCTAAACCACTAAGGATGTCATTATGGACTACTTACGGGTAATGATCTGTTGTTCGTAGGCACGGTTGGCTTAGTTTTGCCATGCCAGCACGATCTATGCTGTGGTGATTGGTTCCTGCGGTTTTAATCTATTGATTGATCATTGAGCCGGTGAGCATCCGGAGTGCTACGTGACTGCCTGAGATTTTCTTCAAGCATCCCGCAATCGAAACCGAAAGCGATCATCCATGATCGTTCGTTTGGTGCGGAGCGGGTCAAGACCGCGTGAGCTTGAATTCTGGATGTTCGAAAGGACGTGACTTTTTTACCATGCAAGCATCTTCCGGTGGCGGCCCGGTCGGATCATCTTTGTATTCCAAAGTTGCAAAGAAACTTACCAAATAGTTTTTAATTTCGATAACCAAATGATCTTCTGTAGTGTCCACTTATGTCCGAATATGGACGATTTTAATTAATCAACTTATTGATTTTAAAAGTATTAAATAGTTGGTATGATAGTTGAGCACTTAGATTGAATCATTGCCAATATCATCATGCATCATCGAAGAGTACTCGTTTTTTCACTTCTCATTTTTCTGCCTTGGACTGCGTTCGCTCAGATCCAGCAAATCGATACGCTCGTAACAAATCTGTTTGAGGATCACATGCTAAACGGAAATGTAGCGATCTCCGATCGAGGACAAGTAGTTTACCAAAAGTCGTTTGGCATCGCAGACGCTCAGAGAAATATACCAAACCAGGCAGACACGAGATTTCAGATTGCATCTATTGGGAAACTATTTACCGCTACTGCGATCCTGCAGCTTAAAGAAAAGAAGTTACTCAGGCTCGACGACGCGGTGTGCAAATTTTTACCGGCTTTCCCCTTTCCAATCGTTACGATCCGTCAGTTGCTTTCCCACACATCAGGATTGCCGGACCTGCAAATCTTAGAACCTTTGGCAAGAGAACAGCCCAATCGTGTTGTCGATAACTCGTTAGTGATCGATGCATTGAAGCGGCATGGCAAGCTTGAATTTGAACCGGGAGAAAAATGGCGCTATTCTAATCCTGGCTATTGTGTGCTTGCATTGATTGTCGAAAAAGTGACTAGGCAAAAATTCGCTGATTATCTTACAGAGCACATCTGGAAGCCAGCTTCCATGAATAATACCTATCCGTACTCAGCTGCGTTGATAAAGCCGGATCCATTGAGAGCTGAAAGTTACAGGATGCCTATTTTTTCCTTTCAGCTCCAAAAGGTCGATACAATGAACCGATACAAATCGGTCCTGATCAATTTCGGAGGACTCGAAGGGTTGGGCTTCATTGCAAGCACAACAGCCGATCTTTTAAGCTTCGACAGAGCACTTGATGCAGGTATACTGCTCAAAGCGTCCACATTAAAAGAAGCTTATGAACCACAAAAATTGAAGTCCGGTGAAGCTGCTGTCGTGGAGCCGGGAAAGCTGACGTTTGGATTGGGATGGTTCATTTCCACAGATAGTACACGAGGTCGGATCGTGTCGCACTCGGGTTTTATACCGGGTGGGTCGACCATTTTATTGAGAAATATTGCAAAAAGGCAAGCCGTCGTCATCCTGGACAATGCAGAAAGTGACGGAATACATCAGACCGGTGAAGCTATCACGGCCATGCTGGTTGGTGCTTCGGTACGTACACCAAAAAGGTCAGTTACAAAACTGTACGCAAACGATTTGCTGTTTTTGGGAACCGATTACGCTGCCGCGCATTTACAGCAGATTAGACCGGACACGTCCAATTACCGCTTCTCAGCCGGAGAAATGGACTATTGTGCCAGAGAGCTAAATGCCGCAGGTTACAAAATTCAGGCACTGGAAACGTCCAAACTGCTTACATTCATCGATCCCGGCGCGTGGCAGACCTACAATAGTTACGGCGAACTGCTATTGTCCAATGGCAAAGTGAAGGAGGCTGCCATCATGTTTCGAAAGTCGTTGGAAATCTTTCCGGACAATCATTTCGCAAAGCAGGCTTTGACTAATCTCAAATCGGAGTAAGCGCGTATGCTGCTTAAAATGCCGACGGGCCTTCGAATCGGACGGGTATACTTTTGCGGTAAAAATAGGTTCGCTTTTGTGCAACGGTATTACGCGGACTGGTATAAAACGCGGATTAGCCGCTTTTATAGGCCGAGAAGGAAATCGGTGCTGCTGATCCGTCTAGTATCAATGCCGTCAGCAGCGTGAAGATCCATGTCATTTCGGGTTCAATATTCATCAGGTCCTGAGGGTGAAACCCATTCAGGCTTTGGCATCGATCAATTTAGAGGTAAAGTCCTTTTCAATTTTCTTATCGCAGATAACTGACGTATACGTCGATAGAGCTAGTCGCCGTACCATGATGCTATTGCGGGATATCGACAAGTACAGAGGCGCAATTTCTAACTGCCCCGAAGTGTGGCGAGTTAGAGGCCTATGAAAGGAGATCCGAACAGGGACACCCCAGGAATGTTCGAGCTGTGCGGGGAAAAGTATATCGCTACAATGCCCAGGAAACCACTGAAGTTTGCGTAAAATAGGTATTTATTCCAGCCAGCTGATAAAATTTGAAAACGATTCGGCCAAAAAATCATAGGGTATGGCAAAACGTGCAATAGATAATTATCTTGACAGTCACTATATTAATCGCAGCAATTGGCTGCGAGCCGCAGTATTGGGTGCCAATGATGGAATTATTTCGATATCCAGCCTGGCGATAGGCGTCGCAGCAGCCAGCGCGAGCAGGCAGCCAATCGTATTGGCAGCAGTCGCCGGCTTAGTCGCCGGGGCTTTATCAATGGCAGCCGGGGAGTATGTCTCGGTAAGTTCCCAAACAGATATCGAACACGCTGATATCGAACGTGAGAAGGCAGAGCTTGCCGAAATGCCAGAAGAGGAGCTATATATGCTCGCCCAAATCTATGAAAGGCGCGGACTTCAAAAAGAGACGGCCATGCAGGTTGCCAGAGAGCTGACTGCACGAGATGCCTTGGGGGCGCATGTGCGGGACGAGCTTGGCATCAATGAAATAAGCCAGGCGAATCCAATACAGGCTGCGCTGGCTTCCGGTGCATCTTTTACAGTGGGAGGCATGCTACCGATGCTGGTGGTGCTTTTTAGTCCCTTGAACTCGATAGAGTATTGGATTTATGGATTTACCATTTTTTTTCTGTTCTTGCTCGGAGCCACCGCAGCAAAAACGGGTGGTTCCGAAATCTTTAAGGCAGTCATACGCATCACAGTTTGGGGAACATTGGCGATGTTGGTTTCCGCCTTTGTAGGGTATCTCTTCGGCGCGTAATATTCGCTTGCCTCCGGGCCCCAAATGATTACCTCTTTCCAAATCTGAACGTGTCAACACCATCATTTAACCGGCTAAAAATCAGTCCATACTTTCCACAACGTTTTTGAATCTTGGTTACAGTAGGGGGAGGGGTTCTTGATTACTTCGGAAAGGCCAGGCCGGTGGAGGTAGCTCATTACCGGATGATCATCTCGATTAGGTCTCTAAGTACCTTATAACTGTCTAGCTTAAAAAAGAATCTTATCGCCGACGCCCGATAAGCATCAATCGCATGTTGGTGGTTCGCGATTGGATTGTGCGATACTTCTCGACAGATTTTAACTTCTGTTAGTGTATTCAACAGCAAAAAGATCCTTTTGCTGTCGTATAATCATCTTGCTTTAATTTCAGTCCGCAGCCGTTTCATTTTGGATTTTAGACGAATCAGGGACTAGTTCTTATCCCGGATAAATGGCAAGCATCTGTACCTACCGAGTGAGCCCCGCCTGATCCAGGTACTATTTCTTGTATGGAAAATTGAGTCCAGCTAGTTGCAACTTCTTGGGGCATTTATTAGGTTTGTGGTACTAAACAGGAAATGGTGTCTTCCTGACCCAACTGCCCGTATTGGGATGATGGCGCCTATTAGAACTACATGTTACCTTAGGCAGCATACTAATAGGTTATTTATGTCATTGATCAGGTTCCGTATTCGGCGCTTTGTTGCTGCTTATTTTTGGCAGAATGCCATTTTTTTCTTTTTGGCCAAATGGCTGCTCCTTTCAGCTTTAATCGGCTTTTTTGTTGGTTCAGCTTCTGCTTGCTTCCTTGTATCGCTCGATTGGGCGACACGATTTCGTGAAGAGCACCGTTGGATTATCGGGCTATTGCCACTTGGCGGCCTGCTGGTAGGATGCATGTACCATTATTGGGGCAAGGACGTCGAGGCAGGCAATAACTTGCTGCTCGAAAATATTCATCGTCCTTCGAAGGCAATCCCGTTAAAAATGGCCCCTTTTGTGTTGATCGGCACGATAGCCACGCACTTTTTTGGTGGATCGGCAGGTCGCGAGGGAACAGCATTACAAATGGGTGGCTCTATAGCGGACCAATTTACCGACCTGCTCGGGTTGCGACCAAGGGATCGGAAACTGATATTGATAGCAGGGCTTGCAGCAGGCTTTGGCTCAGTATTTGGGACGCCCCTGGCTGGAGCAGTTTTCGGCTTGGAGGTGTTTTTGATAGGCAGGCTTCAATACAATGGCCTTTTCCCCGCATTCGCATCGTCTGTTTTTGCCGATTTGACCACACGAGCATGGCATGTCGGCCATACCCATTATCACATCCCTTTTATTCCCGAACTATCCATAATGAATGTCCTTTGGGCTATTGTGGCGGGAATAGCATTCGGCGTAGCCTCGGTGGTGTTCAGCAGCTTAACCCATTCCATCAGCTACGCTTTCAAAAAACGAATCGCATATCCTCCATTTAGACCAATGATCGGAGGGGGCATGGTCGCGGCTGCGGTACTTGCCATCGGCACCACTAAATATATTGGATTAGGCGTCCCGACTATTGTTGAAGCTTTTTCATTGCAACTTCCTCCATATGATTTTGCACTAAAAATCCTGTTTACTTCCCTGACCCTGGGGGCCGCGTTTAAGGGTGGGGAGGTAACGCCGTTATTTTTCATTGGAGCTACGCTGGGAAACGCGCTTTCGCTGTTTATCCCTTTGCCCATAGGCTTGTTAGCCGGGATGGGTTTTGTGGCGGTATTTGCTGGCGCTGCTAATACACCACTTGCCTGTACGTTAATGGCCGTTGAGCTGTTTGGTGCTGAATGCGGGGTATACGTCGTCATTGCCTGCATAATAGCGTATTATCTCTCCGGACATCGAGGGATATATGGCTCACAGATCATCGGCACCTCCAAGCACATGGTTTATGGTCAAGACGAAGGGAAAAAACTGACTGACCTTCGCGCGAATCCAAAAAAGATCATTCATGAAAGACACTGATTTTATCCTGATGAACCTGGGGACGATGCGGATTTATTTGCAGCAAAACCAAACCATACCTGCGGAAACATTTTGGCAGAAACTTTTCCCCCAAAATGTTTCGACAGCTATCTTGAAAGCGGCCGTGCGCGCCGGGATTGGCCAGGCGATTCTTTATCCTGTAAAAGCAGGTTTTCTACAAGGCTCAGTGCTGGTTTTCGATCAATCGGAGGTTCCACCAATTCGGTTGCCAGTATGCTTAGAGCTCGTAGGCCTGCCCGAACAATTAAAACGCTTCATTGATGATCACCAGCATCTGCTTAAACATACGCGGATTATTCTTGAAACCTCCCGGTCATACGAAGCATTACCGAAATTCAAGTAGTTATGGAAAGTGGTCCATATACGCAATTATTTCAATGCCCCCGGTGGGGCTAACTTTGGTGATAGCCAAGTTCAGGCTAGCGATATTAGTGGGGGTATGGGACTTAACAGAAGTTAAAAAAGTCCATTCTCGCCGGATCAATGATCGAAAGCGGGTATTTGCCCGGACCTGCACGTAACGTCCGGTGAAAATTTTCGCTAGGCATTTTTAGAATTGCAGGGAGCTGAGTAGACTAGGAATTTGATTGCAATCGATCGGTATGCTAACCGGATCTCCCCTCACTTTATCAGGTGACTCAAGATATTGAGCAAGGTTATGAAATACATCAATTCCTGGTATAAATTTTATATTTTAAGGTGCCATCATTTTCGCTCTATGCTCCAAACCCCATTCAACCATCGTATCCATTACTTTCTTGAACGATTTGCCCGAAGTGGTCAACTGGTATTCTACCGTAACCGGGATGGTGTTGCGTACGGTTCTGAGGACAATCCCATTCATCTCAAGGTCCCGCAATTCCTTTGAAAGCATTCGCGGGGTAATTTTAGGTATTTCGCGTTCGAGCTCCTTAAAGCGTTTCGTGCCAAAAACCAGTGAAGCCATGATAGGTAACTTCCATTTACCGGCCAATACGTTCAGTGTGTCGTTTACGGCCAGCATAAACGAATCCGGGCATTTTTGAAGCTCTACCAAGTCTATATTTTTAAATGTTGCAACCATCTGACATTGTGATAGATATACTTTTATATACTGATATACAAAAGTATACTAATTATTAAAGTATAGCAGCGTGCCGGTATCTTTGATCGACGAAAAAATTCAAATTATGAAAGCAGCAATCATAGGTGCCACAGGATTTGTTGGCCAGCACATTACCAACGAATTGGTGAGCAGGGACATAGATGTTATCGGCATCTCTCGCAAAGAAAAAGTATCTCAGCAAGCCAATTTGAAATACCTTGCAGTTGATGCTACCGATGTCCAGGCTTTGGCCGCAGCACTGGAAGGCATGGATGTGGTGGTAAGCGCGTTCAGCCCGGGGTGGACAAACCCGGATATTTACGATGATTTTATCTCAGGCTCCAAAGCTATTCAGCAGGCAGTCAGGCAGTCAGGCGTTAAACGTTTTATCTCTATCGGCGGAGCTGGAAGCCTGTATTTGCCAGATGGTAGGCAACTGGTGGATACCTTCCCACAGGACAATCCTTTCGTGCCTGGCGCGAAAGCGGCAAGGGATTATTTCAATATTCTCAAAGATGAAAAAGATCTTGACTGGGTTTTTTTTAGCCCGGCCATGGATATGCACCAGGGAATTACCACCGGAAGGACAGGAAAATACCGTTTGGGAAAAGACCATCCGGTAATGGATGAGGAGGGAAATAATGTGCTGTCAGGGGAAGATCTGGCCGTGGTGATTGCCGATGAAGTGGAGCATCCCAGGCATCATCAGCAGCGTTTTACCGCAGCATACTAAACGTTCTTTTTCTAACCGAGATGGCCGTGCTTGATGCTGAAAGCTTTTGAACCGTATGATAGTGCCTGGCCAGAGCCGTTCTACTTCCATCTTCGGACAAGTTTTGTAGTGCAAGCCTCCGGATTTTATCAACTTTATGGGCAAAATGCCAGCTTCTGAACTGTATGGTATCGGTAGTCGGTGATTGGTAAATATCTTGTCGACAAGCAGGATGGTAAAGTGTGCCGCCCTTAAAAATTTACAGTCATTCAGAATAGTCCTGCTAACTTGATCGGATATAAAGATCAATTGTACAACGGTTCGATTTAGTCTCGGGGAGGTGTGAGGAGCATTGCCCCATTAGTGACTGTGTTCGAGTAATGGATCAATGATTTGCACTACCGCCAATTCTGCGATCAGTTGCTCGCGCCGTTAGCGCGCGGATAATTTGGTTCTCCATCCCCAATCGTTGTTCGGATCGGATGGCAACCCTATCTGGCTGCACATCCAGTACCATAAGCGGTACAAAGCACCAATAAATGCTGATCTAATTTGATCATCAACGGTTGTACCTGGATAAAAATGATGTACTGATCTGGTAGGCAAGGCTTCGGTGCGCTGGCGGTCCTTGTATAGGATCTTTTGAAACCGGACAAAGAACGTCCGAATGTGAACAGCTATTGTCTTTTAGGTATTTATAATAATCTGTTTATCAATATTTTATAGGCGAGCTTTGTCCTGGCAGGCTATTTAATCAGCAAAAGTAGAAATTACGATATCTATGGGCAGGAATTATCTGGGAGAGTTCGAGGAACTGATTCTTTTGGCTGTGGCGGTGCTGGATGGGCAGGCTTACGGCGGTTCGTTACTGCACGAAGTCACAGAGAAGACCGGAAGACAGGTCAGGCTGAATCAGGTGCATTCGGCTTTGCAACGCCTGGAAGAGAAGGGCATGGTCAAATCCGCATTCGGTGAGCCTACTTCGGAGCGGGGCGGGAAACGAAAAAGGCTTTTCACGATCACGGCGCTGGGCCAGCGTACGCTGGAAGAAATCCAGCAGGTCCGTGCAAGCTTCTGGGACAGACTGCCCGGAGTCCCTAGCCTTTCCATCAATGCTCAAACATCGATCTAACATGGAACATCCACCGCGCCTGGCGAAACAGTTTCTGAAATGCTTTGTAGCACCGCAACTGTTGGAAGTGATCGAAGGTGATCTGGGAGGAAGAATTCCGTTTCCAGCTTGAAACATTGGGCGCTCGCAAAGCCAGAAATCGATACTGGATGGAAGTATTAGGGTTTTTTAAGTGGAAGTATATCAAAAGAAGGCGCGATTTCCATGCGCACAACCCAATAATTAGTCTGTCTATGTTTAAAAATCACTTCAAAGTGGCCGGGCGGCAGTTACTTACGCACAAGTCGCTTTCATTCATTAACATTCTCGGACTTTCTCTGGGAATGGCGTTTGCGCTGCTCATTGGTCTGTGGGTCCGCTTTGAGATCAGTTTCGATACCTTCAATCAGCATGCAGACCGTATTGCGCTGGTGATGAAGCATTCACTGATGAACAATGAGAAAAATACTTCCGGCAGTGTGATGATGCCCGTATTTGATGAACTCAAATACAACTACCCGGAGATTGAGCTGATTTCGCGTCTAGATTGGGGCACCGAGCATAACCTCGTAACAGGTGACCGAAAGTTTAAAAAGCAAGGCTACTACGTCGATCCCGCCTTCCTTAAAATGTTTACTTACCCGGTCGTGAAAGGGAATTCTGCAACGGCGCTGACCGACCCTAATAGCATTGTCCTGACAAAATCACTGGCTAATGCCATGTTTGGTAACGCCGAGCTCATTGGGAAAATAATCCGCATCGACAACAGGTTCGACATTCAAGTAACAGCGGTCATCGATGACGTGCCCGCAAATTCGTCTCTACAATTTGAGTTTTTGGCACCGTTTGAATTCAAGGTAGCCAATATTTCCGAGGTGCGGGACTCCAGAACGCGCTGGAATAACAGTCTTATAGGCGTTGTCTTACAGGTAAGGGAAGGCGTCAGTCTGGACGCACTTTCCAGCCGGATAGGCCCTATGCTGACCAACAAAGATCCCTTTGTCAAAACACAATTGCTATCGCTGTATCCGATGAAACGGTGGCATTTATATGACGAATTTCACGAATGGGCCAACACGGGTGGGCATATCGTATACGTGAGACTGTTCGGGATCATCGGTGTGTTTGTGTTGTTGATCGCCTGCATTAATTTCATGAACCTGAGCACGGCAAGATTCGAAAAGCGCGCCAAGGAAGTAGGTGTCCGCAAGGCCGTCGGCTCGTTTAGGACGCAGCTCGTAGCCCAGTTTTTAACAGAGTCACTGCTCACTACTTTTCTGGCCTTCATGCTCTCTTTGCTGATCATATGGTTATTCCTTCCGTTATTGGACGAAATAGGCTTTAAATACATCCGGCTTGACTTCACCGACATATCGCTTTGGGCAACCGTTCTGTGCGTTTGTGTTGTTACGGGCCTTTTGGCGGGGAGTTATCCTGCGGCCTACCTTTCTTCACTTGTTCCCGTTAAAGTATTGAAAGGAAAATTGCAACTAGGCAATGCGCCGGTAACCCTGCGGAAAGTGCTCGTAGTTTCTCAGTTCTTTATTTCCATCGCCTTGATCATTGCGGCTGTCATTGTGTATCAGCAGGTGACCTTCGCGAAAAGCCGTTCAATCGGCTATAATCCGGATAAGCTGATCACGCTGGATGCGAGTAGCGATCTGGTCAACAATTACAATGCGCTCAAAGAGGACCTGCTCAAAACTGGGCAAGTCGAAGCAGTTGCCAAAGCGTCGAGCTCGATGACGTGGGTGAATAATGACTTTACACATTTTAGCTGGGAAGGGAAGGATCCGGGAAACAATTTGAGTATCAATGTGGTGATGACCGACTGGGACTATGATCAGGCAGCCGGGCTCGAATTTATTGCCGGCCAGTATTTCGACAAGCGGTACAGCACCGACAGCAATGCCGTAATTTTAAACCAAGCCGCATTAACGCTGATCAACTATCAAAACCCGATTGGTAAAACCATCAAACTCGGGGACCAGACACTGACCATTATTGGGGTGACAAAAAACGTGCTGATGCAGAATCCGTTTGCTTCGGTTAAACCGGGTGTGATATTATTCAGTGGCACCAATGTGAATGCGTTGATTATACGACTTAAAAGTCATGCGGACGTTGCCAAAGCCCTGACCGCTATCCAGCCGGTGGTCGATCGCTACAACCCGTCGGCGCCCTTTGAATATCATTTTGCCGACCAGGAATTTGAGGAAAAGTTCACCCGGGCAAACCAGATGGCGAGTCTCGCCGGGATTTTTGCATCATTGAGCATTTTTATTTCCTGTATGGGACTTGTCGCCCTGGCCATGTTTATGTCGGAGCGACGCACCAAAGAGATTACGATCCGTAAAGTGCTCGGTGCAACCGTGGCGAGCCTGTGGCTGCTGCCCTCCAGCGAATTTATCTGGCTTGTGGGAACCGCCTGCATTCTGGCTGCTCCCGTTGCATTTTGGGGTATGAATCAATGGCTGCAAAACTACGAGTACAGAATTGCAATTGCCTGGTGGCTACTACCGGCAACCTTTGTGACGACGTTGGCAATCGCCCTGGCAACCGTTAGCCTTCAGGCGATCAAAGCGGCGCGAGTGAACCCAGCGCGATCTTTGAAATCGGATTAATCTTGTTCGTCACGTGGAGCGATCATTTCAGCCACATTGCTACCGACGATAAGAATACCTTCTGCTGGTCAATGAACAGCGTATGCGAGTATTGATTCAGATAAGGGACCCGGTCGCAGCCAATGGTTTGGCCGATTTCATGGATCTGCTCGATTAAAAAGGCCATGCTGCTTACCATAACGTGCTTAAGTAGAGATTTGTAGCTTTCGCATAAATTCGAGTTGCGGTGTGACATCGATATTGTGTGTCGGTTCATCCTCCAAGAATGTTGAGAGGGAATGCTCATTTATTGAATAGCTGGTTATGAGGGTATCGGGCTGACAAGTTGGGTAAATCTGCTTGACCTGGTCATTTGGCACCGACAGCGAGAAGTATCCGTTTGCGGATGCGTGTTTGAAAACCAGTGTGCGGTAGGCCAGTGAATTTGTGTCCATCTTAGCTACTTTTAACGCTTTTTTAGTGTGCTTGCCCGTCTTTATCTTCAGATTGTTGCTTTGGCAATTTACGTGCTTGACATCGATAGAGCGACGCTGCTTTGGGGTCTGCATGGACGATGTTCTTTCTAAACTGTTTAGGGTGGAAGGAACGCTCGACGTTTTGCGAAGCGTAAGACCCGAAGTTCAAAAGATGACAAGTCGCTCCGCTAGTGCTGACGATTTCAGCCATGCAACCGTGGCGAAGCATGTAGGGTCCATTAAAACGTATATGATCAAGAGTAAGCCTTACACTCAGCCCAGAATGAGGCGTTGACAACCTGTCACGAAAGCCATTCTTATCTGCCTTACAATAGATTACCCACAGCAAGGCGGTGTATCTCCGTCAGCATAGCTTGGGGGTCTTTTTTTCCGAAAATAATTCGAACTCCATTTTGAAACAGTTGCGAAAAAATAGCTGGATCTTCGCTTGCGGTGAAGCAATAGACCTGAATAGAAGGAAAGCGAGTGGTCAATAATTTGGAGAGGTCAATGCCATCCATCACCGGCATTTCCATATCGGTAATGCAGACTTCGGGCAATTCGGGAATAACTTCTATTTTATCTATTAGCTGTAAGCCATTCTCTGCTTCAAAAATCAAGTCAAACAAGCCGTTTTGCTGCACACATCTTCTCAGTATGAGCCGTTGTAAAGCATTGTCTTCTGCAATCACAAGTTTGATTTTTTTGGCGACCGCCGTTCGAGGGGATTTGAGGCACGACATATTTTGAAAAACGTTGAGTGACAAAAAATGCGACAGAACTTGTCGTCTCGAATTAAGGCTGACTTTCTGCCAGCCAAGCCAGTTGTAGTAGTCTATTACAGACTACTTTTCAGTTTTTTTTTGCTTACAATCAACACCTTACTTAATATTTATCTGCGAATTATTTAAGACAGGATCTTTGTGAAATAAGTCAGATGTTCTCTATGTGCCTGCCCTGTCGTGGTAAGCCCGGACAAATGAGAAGTGCATCTGCGGCATTTGGAATGGGGAGAAAACGGGCAGATCCAGCTGGACATGTTTTATGACTACCAAACCAGTGCGGTCCTGCACCCGAAATGGCAGCAATATTGAGTAAAAGCAACCGGCCCACTTCAGCTTGGAAGGTTTTTGGGAAAAAGGCTACACGGGCCACCGGCGCGACAGACTCAACAAGCGTTGTCAGCAGGAACTCGACAGCATAGCGATGGAGCAATACCTGTCGGCCGAGGAATGCCTGATGTTGGAAGAATATAAAATAAAGCCCTGCAACTTCTAACTGCACAAGTGCGGGTTATTCAGCAGCTCTTCGAAAGTAAGTCGATCAACATGGTGCAGCAGATGGAGTTTCGAAGCAACATCCAAAGTGTCAACGAAAGCCAGGGAGAGAATGAAGCGGATCAAACAATCGCCCTTTCCGCCAAACTATGCCACTTTTAGCCTCATATTCGTTTGCGTGTTCATTTTAATGCTACCCTTCGGCATCGTGGGGGAGCCCAGTAGGTTGAGCAGCAAACTGGTTGCATGAAACGAGTGTTCGGAGATACGGATCGTTAATTGTCTGGATGTTGTTAATAATCAGTCCATGCTTCGAATGGTTTCAAGTGCTTTTATCCCACCTTTGTTATCGGGATTGAGCTTGATGGACTTTTCGTACATCATAGCTGCTTCTCGCTTGTTTCCTGTCGCCAGGAGTGCTTCGCCGTAGCTGTCGTAAGCGTTCCAACTTGTTGGAAACAAGTCAATATTGAGTTTAAATGTTGCCAAAGCCTCAGTGAATTTATGTGATTCAGGTAAATGATAGGGATTGCTATTTCCTAAAAATGCATATCCTAGCTCATTCAGCTCCTGTTCGCTCAGATAATAATTTAAGGTGTCTTTTTTCAGCCTGTTGAGTTTATTTCGGGCTTTGGTCGAGCCTTGTTTCAAAAGAGTTTGCCCATATTGGTGCGCAAGGCTCTTTTTAGGTAATTCAACATGCTGACCATTCAATATCTTCAATAATTTGGTGCCAACTTCGTGGGCATTGAAATGTGTGTTGTCGAAGAGAATGATCGTTTGACGCCTCGTTAGATTACGCATCATCACACAGCTTAAGCTGATAGCAGCTCCGCTATGATAGACGACCTGCCCCATGCTGGTATCAGATTCTACTTCCCAACCAAGGCCAAATAGGTCTGGATGGGGCTTCCCGTCGGTCAAAAGTACCGACTGGTGGGCTTCCCGTAAGGTATTCGCCTTGACCAACTGATTTTTATATAGGGCTTTGTCATATAAGAGAATGTCCTCAATCGTGCTGATGTAATCGCCGAATCCGTTCAGGGCAAATGTTTTCCAATAGTTTCTGATATAGGGAACTGTATTAGAACGCGTCGGCATGTCATCGTAGGCCCGCAGATAAATATGTGGGTAGGCAAAGTTAGCTATGGTGTCGGTGTTAAATTGTTGAGCTAATGGCATAAACCGCGTTTGCTTCATACCGGCAGGTTCCAGCAGATGTCGATGGATGTAGTCAGCATAGGGAAGTCCTGAAAGGCGTTCGAGGAGTAAGGCTAAAACAATGTAGTTAACGTTGTCGTAATTGCCTTTTTTGCCGGGCGCATAGATCAACGGGTTCTTGCCTGAGACTACGGCTGGCAGAAAATCGACATTGGTAAATACTTTGGTAGAATCTTTTGCCCGGATCGGGTTGAGGTATGCATTATAAGGGGGCAAGCCTGACGTATGCGAAAGCAGATGCCGAACCGTGATTTGTGGGTAGGGAAAATTGGGCAAATAGTTCGCTACGGGAGTGTCGATGTTTAACTTGTCCTGATCCATGAGTTGCAGCACACCAATTGCGGTCAGGGTTTTGGAAAGGGAAGCAATGGGAAAGGAGATGGTTTCTGTATTTGGTGCTTTCTTTGAGAAGATAGCGTACCCAGCGGACTTTCGATAAACTACTTTTCCCCTTTCGGCCACCAGGATAGCACCACTAAATTGCTGGTTTTGGATCAGCTTGGTGACGAACTGGTCGAGTCGCTGATTTGTGGTTTGTGCGTTTCCTGGTACCAATTCCAGCGAGATGAAGAAGGCAATTAAAATGACCCTTAGTTTGGCTATCATTGTCCCTGAGTAATATTGTTGCTGACCGAAATCCGTGTCGCCCTAAGGACGCAGCAGTGGTACTGTTCGTTGCACCAAGCATAATTGAAGCCTGTTAATGCTCCAGCTGCGACGGTCCCCAAGCTGGAAAAGGATCAAACCGATTATTTACCCAGAAGGCTATCGACATTGACAGCTTGTCATTCGTTTTTCTGGTTGATGCGGGAATATTCCCATCCCTACGGTGGCGAGAGCAAAGAATAACAAAAGGGACTGTTAGAGTTCATTGCCAAAAAGGGCTATGCGGTGGTATCTGTTCCATACGCAGACAATGATACCAGTATAAACCACCGTTACACCACTTTGCGGGTCGGCTTCACCAAGGCGGCAGCCGACTACCCAATATCATCGATATTAGGAAAATGGGCTTCATGGGACATTCTTTCGGCGGGGGCACTTCAATCGGCCTGGCTTATAAGCCTTTTACGGAAGAAGCTGGGGACAGCACGGGCGCTTCCTGTTTACAATGGCGCCAGCTTACAGTTATCAGATCACGCCCGCTCAGCCAGCCAGCTTTCTGACCATTGCGAGAATGATCACGCAGATATATAGTCAAGACGTTCTAAATGATCACAGAATGGCCATTTATGTCTTAAAAATACCAATATTTCCGATGCGGAGTAGGACTACTATTACCTGAAACCCTCGACAGTGGCCGGTTGTAAATATGCTACCGGACATACGCTGCCCAACACCCGTACCGCCTACGATGCCTACGACTACTACGGGTTTTACCGTTTGCTGGATGCTCTGATCGATTACAGTTTCAATAATAGTGCGGCAGAAAAATGTGGCGTTGGGGAATGGTTCATCTGAACAGGTGACCATGCCGCGATGTGAGGGACAGTTAATGGCTCCGCTGGAAGTCATCGGCAATCCTGCCGCTCAATACAGCCAGGGAAAATATCAATTCAAGTGCGGCAGCGTGTTATACAATCCAAGAATAGCCTACTGCGAATAACATCTTTAAACAAATGACGAAGAACATATTTTTAGCAGCAATTGTATTGGCGCGGCGTGTTCCAAGGGAGATATGAGCCTTAAATCAAAATCGCCTCAATCAAACGTGTGATTCGGTCACCTGTGTTGGTTGAGTAGCTGCCTTTTGACGAGCGCTATGATTTCTGGTTCCCCTAGCGCTTTGTGAAGCTTAAAATCCGGCTGAATACCATTTTGATAGATTTTCTTATTCTTATCCGCAGAATAATCGGTTGCCAAAAACAACTGACTGATGAAGCAGGCTCGAACGTGTGGCTATGGGAACCGGTGTCCCTCTGACGAATGACACATAAGGGGTTATTTTGTGCAGAAGAGATCGAGCCAAACTGACGCTGAGTTGTTTTTCTGTCGTTTAGCGAAAAGACGTGGATGTCGTCTCGATGTCAGGCTCTTAAAAACTGGGAGCGGTTGGCAAGGACTTGGATTTACTATAGAAAACATTCCTAACGCAGAAAGATCTCAAACTCCAAACAAGCCGTTCTGCATCCAGATAATGGCTACCGTAACCACCACGGAATAAATGTCGGACTATTTTCTTGTTGATCCAGAATTGGCATTTAAGTTAAATATCTGAAAATGAGACAAAAGTTTAAATGATAGAACTAAGTCTGTACGAAAATACGATCGTTAAAGTGGAATTACGAGGAATCAAGAAATCTGCATTTAACGCCGATGGATGAGCATAAAAGCTCAATTTAGCCTAAGCCTGTGACGTTAAATTGAACTGGCAAATCATACAGAGGCACGCAAGGGGCTACGAAGCTAGTTGGGAAGGTGCTTTCCCAAACTGTTTTTTAAAAACGTAGGAAAAGTGGGATAGGTCTTCGATCACTTCCAATAGGGCGGCGCCGCAGACCTTTTCAGGATTCGTTTCGCCAGGCGTGGTGGATTTATTTTTAATATATCACTCGTTGCTTTCAGATAACCCTTTCTAGTTCCGCACTATTGCTCGCTTTTGGCGGTCGGTCAAGGTGATGTTGAAATTTCTGTGTCAATGACTGCTATTTAGAAGCTTCCTATATAGACCGCGTTGAGGGTTTACTATTTCTATCTCACTATATTCGACCGATTTTGCCCCAGCGATGCTCAACGAATTTTATCTATGAATAACCCGATTCTAATTAATCTACGCCTCAATTTTGGATTTACTGTTGCATTACTGCTGCTGACCTCGGCGGGATCGCTGGTCAGCATCAGGGAGCTAATTTTCAAGTGGCGTGAACTGGACCAAAGTAGTGAAAGGGTTCGGGCATTCGACAAGCTCCTTTCCGAGATTAAAGATGCCGAGACCGGGCAGAGAGGTTTTCTTTTGACAGGGCAGGCGTACTATTTGGAGCCTTACCGGGCGGGCCGCATACAGACAACAGCCTTGCTGGACGAGCTTGACCGCATTGCTAGCGGTGATTCAGTCAAGGTCAGATATTGCCAACAACTTCGTGAATTGGTCGATATACACCAAGCAGGCTTACAGGCTGCAATAGCGAGAAAAACGGTTGGTGAAGCGTTAAACGAAGCAGCCTTGCGAGAGGATAAGGCAACCATGGACCGTATTCGTCAAGTTGTGGCCGCTGCCCAGGAGCATGAAGCAGGGTCGCTTACAAAGACGACACGTGAGAAAAGGTGGTTTGCTTTCTTTACGCCCCTGATCGTAATGTTGGCGTTTGGTCTGGCTGTCGCTGTATCCATCTATTTGTTTTCCAGGATGTACGGACAGATTAAACAGAACCTGGGACTGCAATCCCGGCTCGAGCAACAGGAAATCGAGACCGCGGCTCGTATCAAGCAGATCAACAGTCTGACCAAACAAATTGCGGCTGGCAACTATGCCATTCGGATCGCGCCCGAGGGGGATGGAGATTTAAACCAGCTCGCTGTTTCACTTAATAATTTGGCTGAACAGTTACAGCGCTCGTTTGAGCAGCTCGTAGAAAACGAATCGCTTCAAGCAAGCTTGTTGGATTTGAGCGGCGTTATGGAAGGTGAGCCTAGCTTAGAGAATCTGGTTGATTCAGTCATGTTATTCCTGTCTGATCGGATTGACAGCCATGCATCCGCTTTTTATATTAGGGAAGCGGATTCCTTCAAAATTTTCAGTGTGTCAGGCGTTAGCAACCCTGTCGTTCGTTTCGAGATCGGGCACGGACTTGTAGGAGCGTGTGCGCAGAAAGGTAGACAAATCAGCATTGAAAATGTCAGCTCGGACCTTTTGAGGATTGAAGACGGGGTAAGCACCGTTGCGGCGGCGCATTTACTGCTCAGCCCGGTCATATATGAGGGGAAGGTCATTGCGGTAATGGAATTTGCATCTTTGAATGGATTTTCTCAAAAGCATAAAACGATTATAGACCGATCAAGTTCTGCGATAGGTATTGCAATAAATAGCACACTGAGCAGGCAGCAGGTGTATGCGCTTTTGATCGAGTCTCAGGACCAGAAAGAAGAGCTCCAGGTCCAAACGGAGGAGTTAAAGGGGCAGGCCGACGAGCTTCATTTACAGGCAGACTATTTGCACTCGCTCAATGAAGAGCTGCGGCACCAGAAGGAACTTGAACAGGCGGCGCGGCAGGAAGCTGAAAAAGCCAAGACGGATGCCGAACGCGCGAGCCGTGTTACAAGCAATTTTCTGGCTGTAATGAGCCATGAGATCAGGACACCGATGAATGGGGTCCTGGGGATGGTGGCCTTGCTGCGTCAAACAAACCTTACGCCGGAACAATCCGAGTATATCGGGATCATCAGCACCAGTGGAGATGCGTTGCTAGCGGTAATTAACGATATTTTAGATTTGTCAAAGATAGAATCGGACAATATGACCCTTGAGCAGTCGAATTTTGATCTGAGGATTTGTCTGGAAGATGTGATGGACTTGTTTTCCTACAAAGCCGTTGATCAGGGAATTGAACTACTATTGGATATGGACGAACATGTTCCTGATGTTTTCTGTGGTGACAGCCTGAGGATTAGACAAGTGCTCATCAATCTTGTGAATAATGCATTGAAGTTTACCAGCAAAGGCAAAGTTGTTGTTTGTGTCCGGCACGTTTTGGCTATAGACGGGCAGTCGGAGCTCGAATTTCAGGTTCGGGATACCGGTATCGGCATTCCGAAGGAGAAGATCGGGCAGCTATTCACGGCATTTACACAGGTCGACTCCTCTACAACAAGGAAATATGGAGGTACGGGACTGGGCCTGGTGATCTCCCAAAAGCTTGTGAATATGATGGGTGGTACCATGTCGGTAGACAGTGTGATCAATCAGGGTTCCGTATTTGCGTTTAGGTTACCGGTTCTGGAATCTGGGCGGGCATTAGCCCCGGAAAAGATGCCTGACTTTACGGGTAAAAACGTGATGCTTATTGAGGCAAGCCCGACTGCCGCCAGGGTAATATCGTCGATGTTATCTGGAATGGGATTGACTGTTGAAGCCGTTCATAACTTCTATGATCTTCAAGAGAAATTAAACAATAAAGGGTTTGACCTTTTTGTCATCGACAATTCCATGTACGATGCCCGGCTATCTGGGATGATCGGGCTCAAGTCGGTGGCAGCACCCCGAATTGTTTTATGCAACATCGGAGAGGTAAGCGCTCTGAGCAGCCAGGAACTGGATCACCTTTGTGTAGTTCGAAAGCCGGTAAAACGCAGGCATCTAGCCGAAGCACTACAAAAATTGTTTGGTGACTGGGTTGGAGTGAGCGATGAGCCGGCACTTACGCAACAAGAGCTTGACTGCGGGCCGCGGCCTAGTTGTCCGTTATCAATTCTGCTTGCAGAAGACAATAAGATTAATCAGGTGCTTTCAATGCGGGTTCTGGAGAAGATTGGCTACAAAGCAGATCTTGCTACAAATGGGTATCAGGTGCTGGAATGCATGGGCAAAAAAGAATATGATCTGATCCTTATGGATGTATTGATGCCGGAGATGGACGGCTTGGAAGCAACGCGAAGGATCCGCAGGGACTTTATAAAACAACCTAAAATTGTGGCTCTAACGGCCAATGTGCTCGAAGATGACCGGAAAGCTTGCTTTGAGGCGGGGATGGATGAATTTCTCTCAAAACCATTCAAAATAGAGGAGCTAATGCATATACTTGACCATGTGGTTGCCTCGATACGTCTGGCTAATACCTAACAAAAGGCAGGGGGTGTTTGAGAGCCTTGAAAAAAGAAAGGGTTCAATATCTGAGGATACTTTCGCCTGATCGATATAACTCCATTAAACGAGAAGATCGTATGCATCCGACGAATCCGTATTGTGTAGTTGGGCTTTCTGACAGGTAGGTTAAGTGTTCTGATTCCGCAAATATAACCAGTTATTTGGAAGCAGTTGGTAAAGGTATTTTTGCTTGTGTGACTGGATCCTTTCGAAGACATCTTTGAGCCTCTCGCGCTCATCTATACCATTTTTCTTGCACGTAGCCATAAAGGAGTACATCGCGGCTGTCATCTCGGCTGCCTGGTGAGAGCCAGTGAACAAAAATGCTTTTCTGTCGATTGCTAGTGGCCTGATTGGGCAAGGTCATATTACTGAAAACTCAATTGGAATTCGGTACCTTGTTCAATTTGTGAGCTTACGCTGACCGTGCACGCAATGGACCTTGCAAGATCGCGCACAAGGTGTAATCCAAGGCCGGTTTTGCCATTAATCACTGCATCCTGTTGGTACAAGGCCCGGAGCTGGCCGTCTGAGATACCGGGGCCGTT
>MKSR01000014.1 GCA_001898145.1 Dyadobacter sp. 50-39 | reverse complement strand
TCATATTTTTGGATTGCTAACGCTATATATTCCTCTTTGGTCATGGCTGATGGATATGTGCTGGAAAATCCCTAAGTTAAGACACCCAAACGACAATATGTAATGCACCCGAGTTTACCAGGCAATCATTGTTGGCTGTTCCTAGTGACAAAAGACGAATTTTAAAGTACTACATCGAAAATGTTTAACGAATGTTCCAAAGTATAGTTGACTATTACCAGATATTTATTTTTTCGTACAGTTTAGTTACTGTCGCTGTATACATAATTTTTGCCATAGTGTCACTTCGGCTGATACTTTCTTATAAAAGGAAGAGTCAGGACCACAATATCAGGTACATTCTAGCAAGTCCTCTTGCACCAGGGATCTCCGTCATAGCGCCTGCATACAACGAATCACTCACCATTCTTGACAATGTATCGGCACTGCTGAGATTGAATTACCCTCACTACGAGGTGATTATTGTGAACGACGGAAGTACGGATAATACGCTTGAACTTTTAATTGATAAGTTTAAACTTCGGGAAGTGGACTTCCCCTACGAGGAACGTATCAAAACGAGAGAGGTTACGAGATTTTTTAAGTCTGCAAACAAATCGTATGATCGATTGTTGGTTGTCGATAAGGTAAATGGACAGGGTAAGGCCGATGCTTCCAATGTGGGAATCAATGCGTCTCAGTTTGATTACTTTCTCTGTACTGATGTCGATTGTATTCTTGATCAGGATGTGTTGCTGAGGTTAATACGACCAGTTCTCGATGAGCATGGAAGAAAGCCGCTTCGGCGGTCGGTTGTGCAATGCGACCCATGGAAGGACAGTAAAAATGAAAGGCAGGTTATTGCCGTGGGCGCGCCGTTGAGGATGATCAATTCTTCGGAGGTTGATGACGGCGTGATCACAAGATTCCGGCCGCCTTTACAAATTCTTCCACGATTCCAGGAGTTGGAGTATATCAGGGCCTATCTGTTGTCCAAGATGGCATGGAGTGGATTTAATTGCGTACCAAATGTATCGGGCGGGCTTGGACTATTCAATAAATCTGTTGCTATTAAAGTCGGCGGATATGATTCCAGGTCATTTGCCGAAGATATTGATATCGTCACGCGAATGTCGGTATACATGATCCGGAATGGGCTGGAATATGCGATTCGCTATATTCCGATATCGCTTTGCTGGACAGAGGGGCCGCAGACATTGGCCGTCTTCGCCCGGCAAAGGATCAGATGGGCCCGCGGCTTAATGCAGATTATCGTGTTGCATCGACATGTATTATTAAATCCTAAGTACAAAAGACTAGGGTTAATCGTTTTTCCCTATAATCTGATATTTGAGTTTTTTGCCCCAATATTTGAGGCGGTCGGTCTTTTGTTTTATATCTATTTGATTTTGATCCAGGCGATTAATTGGCAAAGCACTTTTATTTTAATGGCTTTCCTATACACATTTTCCGTTGCTATCAGCACGATATCAGTGTTATGGGACCAGATTGTCAAAAACCATTATAAAAGTACTTGGGAAGTTATAGCATTATGCCTGACCGGATTTGCTGAACCATTCGTATATCACCCGCTTATTGTGTATTTCGGTATTCGTGGTTATCTAAAATCAATTTTAGGTCGCGAGATGATATGGGGGAATATGCAAAGGAGGGGATTTCGAAAAAACGATTAAAGCATGAGTATTTTTTTAAAATCGATATTGATCCTTTTCTTTTTATTTCTGTCAAAAGATGCATTCTGTCAGACATGGAATACGGTAAGAGCCGAGAGGCTGTACCAAAAGGGAAAGTTAGAATATAGTTCTGGGCAAATCAAATCCTCAGTTAAAGATCTTGAACAGGCACTTGTTCTTAATGATAAACACATAGACGCGAGAGTTCTATTGACAAAGCTTTATATAGAGGACCGGAAATTTTCTTCTGCGATTAAAGCCGGACTAATCGTTTTAAAGCAGTCGCCGCAGTATGAGGATGTGTACTATTACCTGATCAGTGCGGCACTTCAGAACAAGTTATATTACGATGCGCTGGGTTATGTTGATAAAGCATTAAAGTATTATCCGAAGAATAAAATATTCCTGATTAAGAAGCTTGGAATGTTAGATATGTTGAATCAGTTTGCTATCGGTGATCAATTTGGATCTGAGCTTTTGAGAAAATTTAAAGGGGATAAACAAGTTCGGATCGCTATGGCTGGACATTACGAGGCAAAGGGCGACTGGTACCGGAAGAAGAAGATTCCCATAATGGCCCGGAAAAGTTACGAATCGTCAATAGAGTTGGTGCCTGATAATACGGATACGCGCGATAAGTTGCTTAAGCTTATGTCAGACGAGGAGGGAAGCCCGGTGAAACTTGCCAGGATTAATCAAAATTTGGCCGCTAACCCGGCGTCATACGATGATCTAATGCGTAAGCTCGGGGTTATGCAAGACGAACGACGTTACGCAGAAGCCATTGAAATTCTTAAACAGATGTTGCGTATTTACCCCAATGACCCGAAAGCAATCGCGATCAATCGGGAAATTTGGATGGAGGCGGGAAGCTTTTATCAACATACCGATCCATACAACCTTTATACTTCTGTTCTCGAGAAAGATGCCACCAACCGGGATGCGTTACAAAAAGTCTACGGACTTGCGATTTCACAAGGGGACGTTGCTTCTGCTTTGCATTACGTGGATATGGCGCTGGTGAAGCTTCCCCATGATGTAGATTTTCTAACTAAAAAGATGAGCCTGCATAGTCAGCAGAAGGATTACTTTCGTGCTGCGTTGGCAGGCAAAAGCCTGTCGAAGGAGAATATTACTCCAAAGCTGAAAACTGAGATCGTGGAAGTATCGAATACTTGTGGCAGTTGGTATCTTAGGGAACAGCTCCCTGACAGCGCCCTGAGTTGGTTCGGGTTTTCTCTCGCTTTAAATCCCAAAGATTTTACCGCACTAAACGGCAGGGTTGGAGCCCTGATGGCGGCCAATCAATCGGAACCTGCCATCGACGCGATTTCTCAGGCACTGTCTATTTTTCCAGACCACGTTGAGCTCGCCATTAAAAGGGCCTCTCTTCTTGCGGAAAAGGGAAAAGTGAATGAGGCTTGCGAAGCTAGCGAAGTACTATATGGCCGCTATCCATCCGATGTTAGAATTTCAACGATGCATATTGAGTATCTGCTTCTAGCCGGGCAGTCGAGCATGACAGCAGAGGAATATGATCGGGCAGAGCGATATTTTTTAGAGGTGCTGAATTTGGACAAGGGTAATAAATTGGCCTTGAATTACCTGACCAACCTGCTCGACTATACGCAGCGCTATAAAAAGGCAGCCTATTATGTAAAATATGCATTATCTATGTTTCCAGATGATAGAGAAATGCGCCTTAAACAGAGTTCCATTCTATTCAATATGGGGCAGTATCATGAATCGGCGTTGGTTGCGAAGGATCTATTGCAGAAATTTCCTTTTAATCCTAAATATAAATCCGCTTACGTCGACGGATTCTTGGCGGCGGCTGGCAAATTCTCTAAATCAGGACTGCTCGATAGTGCTTTATATTGTTATGACCTGGTCCTGGCGGTAAAACCCTCGGATTCCCTTTCGCATTTTGGAAAGATAAGAGTGCTGAATGAGCTTTCTTATTTTTCTCAGGCTCTCGAGGCAGTAGAGGCTGTGGAGCGCTACTACGACGATTCCGAGAAACTGCTGGCTACAAAAGTGGAGCTGCTGGATCAACTCGGTTTGAAGGAAGCGGCTTTGGCACACGCCGACACGCTGTACAAACGCTATCCAATTGAGCGGAACAAGGAGGTTTACAATTTACTTCGAAGTAAAGTAAGTCACAATCAAGTCGGCGTGGCCGTTCAACATACTTCATTCGCTAATGGAGAGGGGGTACAAAGCAAATACATGATTGCGACTATGAGCTATCGTAAGTATCTGTCAAATGGCTCTTTCGCGGGAAGGTTAGTCTTTTCCGGAAGAGACAACGGCACCGGAATTATGTTGGAAGCAGAAGCTGACCGAAAGCATGGCAACAATTACCATTCCACTGCGACAATCGGATTTTCGAATAATGTCGTATTGCCTCGTTTGCGTGTGGCATACTCGCTTTCTAAGATCCTGAACAACAAGCTGAGTGCGGACGTTGGTGTCAGGTACATCTCCATCGACTCCATTAACTCATTTTCCCTGTTCTGGGGTGCCACGCGGCAAATCAAGGATATATCCCTTTCCGGGAAGATTTATGCGATTTTGGAAAACGGGAATTTCTATGCAGCTGCAAATGCTAGTGGTCGGTACGACCTAAATGAAAAGGAGTA
Organism: Dyadobacter sp. 50-39; assembly: GCA_001898145.1. Taxonomy (GTDB): domain Bacteria; phylum Bacteroidota; class Bacteroidia; order Cytophagales; family Spirosomataceae; genus Dyadobacter. The sequence continues at coordinate 13,677 of MKSR01000014.1, read as the reverse complement.
TGTGCAAATCTCCATGTCATTAGGCTCATCTCCTGACGATCGGAGCAGGCTACTCTTATATCCGAGCCTGTCCGGGGTACTGGGTAAGACATTGGGGACTTCTTACCAAAGGAGTTTTAACCATAGAACGATCGTAAATGTTTCCGGCTATTGGACGAATCAGAAAATTGCCCCTGAATCTTTTCGTAATCAGTATGATATATCGCTCGCGATATTCAGAAAATTTTAAGGCCCTCATTCTTTAATTGAAAATGACGAATCGAATTCTAGTACTCGGTGGGGATGGCTATCTGGGTTGGCCGTTGGTCATCAGACTCGCCAGAAGGATCCCGCAAGCTAAAATTGTGATAATTGATAGTGAATTCCGGCGAAAAATGGTGCGCTACTCTGGATTTGCGCCACTTTACCCTGTTGAGGCGCTGCCCGGTCGTGTCAAGGCGCTGTCAGATATTTATGGTATCCGAAATGTGGATTTCATACTGGGAGACATTAATGAAAAAGATTTTTTACCTGGCATTCTTAAGCGGTACCGGCCACATACGATCTTTCATCTTGCTCATCAGTGTTCAACGCCCTTTTCCATGCTCGATTTAGAACACGCTATTTTTACGGTGCAAAACAATGTGGAAGGCGGATTAAAACTACTGTATGCGATGAGGGAATTTGCTCCAAATGCTCATTTGATCCAAATGGGCTCATTTGGAGAATATGCTCGGGGTGGAATTGAAATTGCCGAGGGTTATTTTGTTCCGGATTATTTGGGTGTTGCCGCAGATACTCCAATGCCGTACCCAAGAAGGGCCGACGACATCTACCATGTGTCCAAAATAAATTCTTCAAATTTCTTAATGATGGCCAGCCGACACTGGGGACTCCGCATCACCGAGATCATGCAATCGACCATTTTTGGACTGCACACCGATGAGACGATCGGTAAGCCAGCCTTGTACACCAGGTTCGACTATGATCATGTTTTCGGTACGGTTCTAAACCGTTTTATCACGCAAAGCATTAGCGGTTTTCCACTGACTGTCTATGGAAATGGAAAGCAGCGTACTGGTCTTATGTCACTTAGCAGTTCGGTCAGCTCACTGGCAAGTTTGGTAGGCAAGAGTCCCAAGATCGGGGAGCATAAGGTGATCAACCATTCCACTGAAAGTGGATATACAGTGGGTGGTCTGGCGAGGTTTATCCAGCAAGAGTTTGTCGATGCGAATGTGAACATTGAAGTAGATTACAGCCATGATCCCAGGGCTGAAATAAACCATCCCGATGATCAATCAACTGTTAATACAGAATATCTGGATTTGATGCCAAAAAGGAAATTCTGTGATGAGGTTAGGGATTTTTGGAGCCATGTCAACCAGGCTGGAAGACTAATCAAGCAGGAGTATTTTGCTCCTTCGTCTAGTAAGAAATTCGAGATTTAAGTGAGTATAATAGCAGGGGATCAGTATTGGGATGATATTCGCAGACACTATTTCGATTCCAGATCTATCAATCTAAATCCAGGCTCGGTGGGAACTACATCGAGCGTCGTTAGAAATGTAAGGGTTGAGTTGGAATCAGAGGAGGTGTATGCCAATCCAATTAGACTTTATGAATTGGCGCGGGTAAGTTATAATCACATTGTGAATGTAAGCCGGGAAATATGGAGTAGTGAGGGCTATATCCAGGCGGTACTTCCCAGCGCGTCACAAATGATCAATATCATTTGCCTCAATGTGATGCGAAGATTGAGAAAAGGGAACCATGCACCTTTTAAAGTATTTACAAGTGCCTTTGAGCATGAAGGTGGTATCGGGCCATTCCTGCATCTTCCTGAATTTGCCGTCGAAATAGTGCCCGATCAGATTTTGAATGAGGATCGCTTGCTTAGACATCTATTAGGTAAAGAAAAGCCTGACATTATATTCATATCCCATGTGCGCTATGCAGATGGAATTATGCCCAATATAGAAAGCATAGCCCATACGGTAAAGGATGTTGTGCCAAATGCTATTTTTATTTTGGATGCCGCGCAGTCTTTGGGTATTCATTCTCTCCCCTTTGGCTTGGTTGACGTAATTTTTGGAAGCACACATAAATGGCTTTTTGGGCCTCATGGAGGTGGACTCGCCTGGTTCAAGTTGAATTTTTGTCAATGGATCGAGGGGATATTCTGGACAGGTAACGGTTTGTTTAACAACAATGTGCATGGGTATTTTGATATGCCGGGCGGGCAGTCATTCTCGCTTTATAAGGAGATTAGTGTTTCATTGGATTTGTATCAATCTACCGGCCCCCTTGCAATTTTTAACCGCTCCTGTCTGCTATGCAAATACGCGAGAAAGAGAATGATCGGGCTATTTGAGGAGTATGGAATTCATTTCGATATAATCAGCGATGAATTTTCGCCGATGTTCAGTGTGTCGCTGCGGAGATTAGATGCATATCCTTTGTATAAATACCTGATATGTTTGGGTGTTTCTATTAAGTATATCAAAGATTATACGTATAACGGTTCCCTCATCAATATCATTAGGTTTGGTTTTCCATATTACGAAAGTATTTCAAGGATTGAAGCAGTTATAGAGTACATACGTCGGTATTTACATGATATCTCTTTGGATTGATCGTAATCGTGAGACCGTAACCGGAGGCCAGGCGAAAGTTAAATTTATGTTTTGATATTTGTGAATACTAAAATTGCATCTAAAATCAAGCGCCTAAGGGAGGCGAACAATTTCACACAGGAATATGTGGCTGATGCTATCGGCATAGCACCCAATACTTACAGTTTGTTAGAGCGGGGTACTTCATCGATTCGTCTGGATCGACTGGAGAAGATCGCTAAATTTTACGGTGTCGATGTTTTCGAATTCTTGAATGACTCAAAAGCTTCTTCGCTATCATCCTTGCACATTGTAAAAGATGAATTAATGCTTGACGTGAGATGTGCAGATTGCCTTAATAGTGGGCCGATCGAAGAAGTGTTGGGGAAGATTTATGAGCAAAATCAGCTCATCTTGTCTGCTATCAGGCAACTGATTAATGACGCCGGACAGCGTCATTAGAACTATAATTATTGCACAGGGAAAGTGGCCCAATGATTCTTGAAACGTTTGGCCCTATATATGTCTGCAAACCTGCCCGTTGACCTTTTACGTATACCTACAAGGATCGCTTCTTCCTTACTGCGTGGGTGCCAGTTGAAGGTTTCAACTGCTTTTTTGTTCGACATTCTAGTGTAAGCTTCTACGGCTGTTAGTTGCTGGTCGGCAATTAGAGAAGCATCTTCCGGACGTTCTTTTTTGATTAATTCAGCGACGTCATAAAAACTCACAGCTCCATCCGATGTAGCTAGATAGCGCTGCCCGTTTGCCTGGGTCAGCGCCATTACTTTGATATGGATGTCTGCGACATCGCGCACATCCACGCGTATCTAACCCCGGTCAACTGTTCCCCCAGCTGCCATAACTTGCTGGCTACCTTTAGATCTTTTGCCTGTTTGGGGATTTCGGCTGGTACAGGAAAACCTTTAAGCTTCATAAATCCTGCCGGTCCCCAGTAGGTGCCGTTCTTAGCGAAAGGATCTGTCGCTGCGAGAAGAGAAGGCAATGAGGCTTTTGCGGCAGATTGTGAAAGCAGTGGCGTAATGATCCTGGCCATCAAAAAACCGCTCGTACGCTGCAAATTAGTGGGAGATCCGCCGGGATGCACTGCGATAGAAATGGTTTCAGACCGGGAAGCCTCCAACTTTCGGGCTAGTTCCAAAGCAAACCAGGTTGGCCAGCTTTGCTTGGCTGTAAGCACCGTATGTTTTGTATTTTTTATGCTCGCTCATGAGATCGCCCAGATCAAGCTTGCCATAATTGGCTCCCAAACTTGAACTTGCCCGGAATTCCAGGGGTGTCCGGTTGGTTTTATTTTTAAATAACTTATTGAAAGACTGAGGCCGCTCGAAACCCAGTTCATAGGCTATCTCGGCAACGGAGAGCGTGGTAGTCGAAAGTTTTCCCTTTGCCTTTTCGATGATCACTTCCTGAATGTGTGCTGCTGGGCACGCTGGCCGGTTAATATACGCAGCATATCACTCATGTATCTGGGCGAAATGTTGAGCTGGGACGCAATATCTTCAAGGGACGGCAGGCCGCGATCGATGGCTGTCTGAGAGTCGAAATATTGGTTTACAAACTTTTCCAATTGGACTAATAATGCATCAATCGCCTTTTTCCGGGTAATGAATTGTCTTTGATAAAAGCGGTCACAGTATTGCAACAACAACTCGATCTGCGTCAAAATGATGTTTTGAGTATGGCCTCGATGAATTGGTCCTCTTGCTCGATTTTGGTAAAGATCTCGGCGAGGGTTTGTTCTTCCTTTTTCTGAAAGATGCAGGGCTTCATTGAATTCGTATGAAAAGTACCCATAGTTTTTGATGGTGGTGCCCAGTGGATGTCCGTATAAAGAATCGGCATGAAACAAAAGCATCCAGCTGCTCCCACAATCCCGGATCATCGAATTCAAATCGTCGAGTTGCCCATATTTCACTTTGACCTTCACATCATGTTTGATGGAAACAGAATAGAAATGGGCTGCAAATTTGGCCCAGACGTTGCTATCGAGCGGTGTTACATCCTTGACATTGATCACACTCACCAGCGGGTGTAGCGGGGCCGGGAGCGAAAGCAAACGGTGGAATTCGGAAATGGATTCTATCAGCAGAAAATACACCTGGTCACGCCACAATGCGATTTGACTAACTTCCTCTCGATTTAAAAGCTAGCCGTAATTTTAAAGTTTTGGCTGAAAAACAAATCGCAGTGCTTAACAAATGTTTCCCCAATGCGGAATGATCGCTCTGTAATGGCATTCACTCCAAAACGCAATAAAATCCGACGTTTCTGTGCGATAATTCAGGTTCAGGACGTTAGAAGGCGTCTCCTGTACATGCCGGGCGCTACTCCTTTCGCTTTTTTAAATGTCCTTATAAAGTGTGAAAGGCTCTCAAAACCAGCCAGCGTAGCAATTTCCTTATTAGATGCCTTGCTGGTTGCCATTACATGGACTACACGTTCGATGCGTTTTTCAATAATGAATGACATCGGGCGTACGCCTGTGTGTTTTTCAAATAGGCGGGAAAAATATTCGGAGTTCAGATGGGCACGGTCGGCGAGCATCCCGACGGTGATTGGCAAATGCAGGTTCACTACAATGAAGTGCATGGCGTCCAGAATCTTGGTGGGAATGGTACCGGATTTGCGGGTTTCGGGAGTTTCGGTAGATGCAAAACGAGACAACAATTGCAGCAGAATGCCCTGGGTCTCGATGAATCCGGCTAAGTTCTGCTGGTTGTTGAGTTCCTGATAAGCTTTGTAGTAAAACTCCTTCTCGTACACTTTTGGATTGTTGGACCTGATTATCCCCCTGCCCGGATTGGTTTCTATCAGCCGGTGAAAGTTGCTGATATCGCTCTCGGTAGCTACCGTTTGCCGAACCCGGCCGACGTTGGAGAACAAGGCACTCCCATCTGCTGATTCTTCAAAAAACTGCACAAAATACTGGCTCAGGGAACTTTCGCACACCAAGTTGCATAAAGTATAGCTCGGTATGAAGTAAAGGTAGCCTGGTTCAAGCCGGAATGTCTCCCACGAATCCGAAATCTGTCCCTCGCCCTGATCTATATAATAGATGCGATGGTAAGGACTGATGACATTTTTGTAGTTCCACTGTCGATCTAGATGTACATGGTCCACATGCAGAAGTGAGAACGTATGTTTTAAAAATCTTTTATTCATTTTCCAATATGAAATTGATTTAAATATATGAAAGATCTGATGAAGGCATATAAAAGTCTGTTTTGGTAAATTTTTGCTTGTTTGTGATTGATAAATTTGTATTAACTTTTCCATTGCAGTTATGATTAAATCCTTTTTCTTCTCCGCTGTTCTCTCATTGAGCTTATGTATAGTGGCCAATGCCCAGCCTACGGTTCCAAAGCCCGTAGGCCCGGTGCCTACCGAAAACCAGATTCGGTGGCAACAAATGGAGTACTACGCCTTTATACACTTTTCCACCAATACCTTTACCGACCAGGAATGGGGATATGGCGAGCCTACTGACGCCAAACTTTTCAATCCCAGCGAATTAGATTGCGACCAATGGGCAAGGGTTTGCAGGGATGCCGGTATGAAAGGAATTATCATTACGGCCAAGCACCATTCGGGGTTTTGCCTGTGGCCTACCGAAACCACTAACTATTCTGTGAAGAACAGCCCATGGAAAGACGGAAAGGGCGACATCATCGGCGATCTCTCAAAAGCGTGTAAAAAATACGGACTCAAGCTAGGGATATACATTTCGCCTTGGGATCGCAACAATCCGTCGTATGGAACCCTCGATCCCGACGGAAGTTCACCGTACGTTAAGCAGGTTTTTCGCAAGCAAATCGAAGAATGCCTGACCAAGTATGGCGATATATTCGAAATATGGTTTGACGGGGCCAATGGGGGGGATGGGTATTATGGAGGGGCCAGAACCACCCGGAAGATAGACAGAACGACCTACTATGACTGGAAAAATACCTACAAGCTTATTCGTAAGCTGCAACCCAAAATCGTCATTTGGAATGACAACGGCGACCGTGCAGACCTGCGTTGGGTTGGGACCGAAGCAGGCTATGTGGGTGAGACCAATTGGAGTCTACTCAATGCGACGGGAGATGTGCCCTATGAAATGCTTCACCACGGTGTTGAGAATGGTGATGTTTGGGTGCCAGGGGAAGTCAATACCTCAATCCGGCCGGGGTGGTTTTACCATGAGTATGAGGATAGTCGGGTCAAAACGCTTCCGCAATTGATGGAAACGTATTATAGCTCGTTTGGTCGCAATGGGACATTGCTGCTGAACTTTCCGATTGATAGAAGGGGCCTTATCCATGAAACAGACCAGAGGGCTTCACAGGAATTGGCAAAAGCAGTCAAAGAGGCATTTTTGATTAACCTCGCAGAACGAAAGGCGGCAACAGCTTCCAACGTCCGTGGGAAGATCAAAGTATATGGTGCCGACAAGGCGCTGGATAATAATACAGAAACCTATTGGGCCTCTGACGACGACCAGAAATCAGTCTCTCTGACGATCGATTTCGGCAAGCCGACCACTTTTAACCGGTTTTTAGTGCAGGAATATATTAGGCTCGGCCAACGAGTAAAGTCTTTCAAAGTGGAAGCATTGATTAATTCCGAATGGAAAGAGCTAGACAAACAAAGCACGATCGGTTATAAGCGCATACTAGTATTACCCACTGTGACGTCCAGTCAGCTTCGTTTCACGGTGGCCGATGCCAAAGGCGCTCCCCTAATCTCCAACATAGCAGTCTATAATGCTCCGCAGATATTGAATGCCCCTGAAATTACCAGAAATCAGTCAGGTGAGATTAAAATTAGGGCTGTTGATAATGAATCGGAAATTTATTACACGACCGATGGCTCTTTGCCTACCCGCAATTCGCTGAAATATTCGGTTGCATTTCCAACACAAGGGAAAGTCTTGGTACAGGCCATCGCCCTTGATCCGCTGTCAGGAAAGAGTAGTCCGGTTGGTCGGGAGGCTTTCGACATTTCAAGGAAGAACTGGCGGATTCTAAGTACTGACGACCCTAAAGCGGGTGCGGTGATCGACGGCGATCCAGGAACGCAATGGTTTCACCCCAAGAGCTGCAAGCTGCCCTTAGAAATTGTCATAGATTTGGCGGCAATACAAAATCTTAGTGGCTTTCGATACTTACCGAGCCAGCACGGCAATAATGGAATTATTACACAATATGAATGCTCGGTTTCCAACGATAACCAGCAATGGATGGTAGTTGACCGGGGTGAATTCTCAAATATCAAAAACAACCCGCTCTGGCAGATTAAGAAGTTTGCACCTGTTAAAGCACGTTATATTCGATTGAAAGCAATCAAAAATGCAGAAAACAGCGACGTTGTCGGCTATGCCGAGCTAGACGTAGTTACACAGTAAATTTGGAACGGGTGATAGTCGCCTGATTTGGTTGCTCGTACATATTTGTCAGAAATATTACTTTATTCAATCTAATTGTTGAGTCCATTGAAAAAGTCTACGCAAATCGACGATCCGGGACCGGTGTCTGAATGGAAGCTTTGGCATTCATTCAAACAAGGCGACTACCAAGCCTTTGAAGCCTTGTACCAGGGTTATTTCAAAGTCATGTGCAACTACGGCTGGCGTCTTACGTCAGATAGGGAGCTGCTGGAAGATGCGATTCATGACGTGTTTGTAGATCTTTGGAGGCGGAGGGAGCACCTTTGTGATGTTGAAAACATCCGGTTTTATCTTTTTCGGGCACTCCGTAATCAATTTATTCGTAATGCCAGAAATAGTTTAGAAAATAAGGAAGACATTGATAAATTTTTGGATTACCTCGTTACACTTTCCTGCGAAGATGAGACGATTGACTCCGAGCGCGCGCATAGTAATGTCTTACTCATCCAAAATGCTGTGGCAAAATTATCGGAACGTCAGAGAGAAGTGATTAACCTTCGCTTTTACCACGCCCTGAATCTGGATGAAATTTCTTCTATTATGGGACTTTCAAAACAATGTGTCAGCAATCTATTATATAAATCTTACGCAGTACTAAGGACCAAGCTCAGAGACTTTCCTGTGTTGTCTGTTTTGGTCGCTACTTTATTTAGCCAATCGTGCATCTATTAAAGTTAAAAAAAATGTCAAAATTAGGTTAGTTTTTGAAAATTCTATACCTATCAGGTAGGATCAAGGGTTAGCTGTGCAAAAAATGAAAGACGACAATTTTAATGATGAAAATCTACTCAACAACGATTCATTTATTCGCTGGGTTTTGTACGGTGAAAATGCGGTCGTTTGGGACAAGTTTATGCTGCTGCACCCGGAGCGCAAGCATGATGTGATCAGAGCATCACAAGTCATTAAAGATCTACATCAAGCGGAAGCGGAAGCCTCGTTTTCGGTGGATGAAAAGCACGTATGGGCCCGTATTGCAACAACGTTGAAAGAAGATACGCAAAGCGTAAATGCTGTTACCTCAGCATCTGAAAAGGGAAAAAAGTATCGGTACCTTGCCGCATTGGCATTATTCGTCCTAGCGATTTTTGTGGTCCGGCATTTATATCTTTTAGATCGACAAATCACATACAAGGACCTTGTCGCACATGCGGAGAGTACAGATCAGTTGGAAGAGGTTAGCAGCAAAGACGCCGCTTCCCTTAAGGTCAAACTCCCTGACGGCAGCACCGTCACTTTGGGTAGAAATAGCAAACTGAGCTATCCGAAACAGTTTGAAAAGGAAAAGCGGGTGGTTTTTATGAGCGGGGACGCTTTTTTTGAAGTAACGAAGGATCCTTTCAGGCCATTTTATGTGTATGCTAACGAAACAGTTACTAAGGTGCTCGGGACTAGTTTTCGGATAACAGCGTTTGACAATGATAAAAAAGTCACAGTCAATGTCCGGACAGGCCGCGTGTCAGTTTTCAAACAAAGCAGGATACAGACTTCGGATCCCGAGACCAAGGGAATGGTTTTGCTACCCAACCAAAAAGTTACTTTCGATCGTGAAAACGAAAGCCTTGTCAAAAACCTCACGGAAATTCCAATGCCGATAGTTAATGAGCCTGTCAGTGAGATCAAAAAATTCGAGGAGGAGAATATCTCGAAAGTTTTCGCAGAACTCGAAAGGCGTTACGGTATTAACATCATTTACGATCAGGACCTTATGTCCAAATGCATTGTTTCGATCACGCTGCAAAACGAGTCGCTGTATGATAACCTTGATGTGCTTTGTAAAACAATCGAAGGAAAGTACAAGGTAGTAGATGCCCAAATTGTCATCGAGTCTCAGGGCTGCTACTAACGCATTTCCACTATTACCACATTCGAGATGGGCACGTTGACATCTCCATATAAGCATATCTCCGCAGCTGGCACTCATGTCACTGAAAGACGGCCACGCATCAGGTAACATTGATAATAGCCCAACAGCAGTTCGGAACGGTGGGAGGTGGTCCGCCTCTTACCCTCAAAGTGGATTAATGAAAAAAAAACAAAAAAAAATGTAAATGCTGGGTTAGTTTTTCGCAGAGCCCATACCTATATACTATAACTCTTAATTTAAGTTTTATGATGCCTTAACAATGCATCACCTGATGCAGTTATTCCTGGCAATCTGCGTCGCCCATTATAGTCAAATCAAAACAATAGGATTATGGTTATTTTTACTATGACGAAAATGCTGAAAAGTAAAACATGTACGGCGACACAGTTAGTCCTGGCTGTATTGTTGACGGGCCTGAGTTACGCTTCTCCTACCTTATCGCAAGAGTTGCTTAAAGAACGTATATCTATTTCCGTTAGGGATGTAACCTTGAAATACATTTTAAAGGACATTGAAAAGCAGGTTGACGTGTCTTTTTCCTATCAGAAAAATGTCATAGCGTCGGATGAGAAAATTTCGGTAGAAGTAAAAAACGAAACGCTGGAAAGCTTGCTGAGCCGCGTACTCACTCCGAGGAATATCACCTATCAACTGGTCAAAGCTAATCAGGTTGTCCTGACAAAGATGGCGATCAACGCCAAAGACCCGACCGGAGTTGTGCAACCGCAAAATGCATCCAACGTGCTTGAAAAGCAGATAGCCGGTAAAGTCACTGATGAAAAAGGGGAGGGACTACCTGGGGTGAGTATTGTGATCAAGGGGTCGCAAAAGGGTACTACTACCGATGGCGACGGAACTTATCGCCTTGCTATTCCGGAAGGGCGATCGGTATTAATTTTTTCCTTCGTTGGCTATATGTCCGAAGAAAAGATTGTGACCGATCAATTGGTGTTGAATGTAGTTCTCAGGGTGGACAACAAGGCATTGGATGAGGTGGTCGTTACCGCTTTCGGTCAGAAACAGCATAAAGAAGCCGTAGTTGGAGCCGTGACCACAATTCGACCTTCCGATCTGAAAATACCTGCAAGCAACCTCACAACCGCCATTGCGGGTCGGCTATCGGGCGTAATTGGCTACCAGCGCAGCGGAGAGCCCGGGGTCGACAATGCCACATTCTTTATTCGTGGAATAACCACATTTGGAACCAATAATTCCCCTCTGATCCTGGTCGACAATGTGGAACTTACCGTCACTGACCTTGCCCGTTTGCAACCCGACGACATTGAAAGTTTTTCCATTCTTAAAGACGCCAGCGCAACTGCTTTGTATGGAGCGCGGGGCGCGAATGGCGTTGTTTATGTAACTACCAAACAGGGTAAAGCAGGAAAGGCAAAAATTAATTTTCGGATTGAAAATTCGGTCTCGATGCCTACTCAAAACGTTGAGCTTGCCGACCCGATTACGTACATGAAGCTGTACAATGAAGCACAGCTCACACGGGACCCGCTGGCACCCATTAAGTATTCACAAAACCAGATCGATAACACGCTCAATGGGGGGAATCCTTATATCTATCCTGCGACCGACTGGCGAAAGGCATTGTTTAAAAGATATACGCAGAACAGACGCGGTAACCTGAGTGTATCGGGCGGTGGGGAAGTGGCCCAGTATTACGTGGCAACTTCTTTCAGCAACGACAACGGTATTCTGAAAGTGGATAAAATGAACAACTTTAACAATAACGTTAAACTGAACAATTATTCAGTACGTTCGAATGTCAATATCAATCTTAGCAACTCCACGCAGTTGATTGTGCGGTTATATGGCAATTTTGATGATTACAACGGCCCTATTGATGGCGGCTCGGGGTTGTACCAAAAAGCACTGAAGACAAGTCCGACTTCGTATCCAGCCTTTTACGCGCCCGACAAAGACAACGAAACGACCGATCACATTCTATTCGGAAATTTTGACCAGGGACAATACTTGAATCCTTATGCCGACATGGTAAAGGGCTACAAACAATATTCGCGTTCAAAAATGCTGACCCAACTTGAACTGACCCAAAAACTTGACTTCTGGACAAAAGGGCTCAGCGTTAGGGGGCTAGCCAATATTAATAGGTACTCGTACTTTGACGTTACCCGCGCTTACAACCCGTATTTTTATAGAGCGGGTTCTTACGACAAACAAACGGACACCTACAAATTGAATTGGCTCAATCAACAAACCGGGCAGTTCTTTTCTGAGCCGGCAACAGAGTACCTTAACTACAAACCTGGCAGCAAAGATCTGGAAACATTTCTCTATTTGCAGGGGACGGCAGATTATACCCGGGTTTTTAACGAAGTTCATTCCTTGAACGCCACCATTGTGACAACTTTGCAGCAGAGTCTAAAAAACAATTCGACTGCCAACAGCCAACCAACGCTTCAACTTTCGCTTCCCAGTCGCAATACAGGGGTTTCCGGACGACTTTCATACTCATTCGATAACCGCTATTTTGCCGAGTTTAACTTCGGCTACAATGGCTCTGAGCGGTTTTACAAGACCAAACAATTCGGGTTTTTCCCGACCATTGGCGGGGCATGGGTGATTTCCAATGAAAAGTTCTGGAAACCAGTCGAACACATTGTAAATAAACTGAAAGTAAGGGGATCCTTCGGACTTGTGGGCAACGATGCGATTGGCAGCGCCTCAGATCGGTTCTTCTTCCTTTCAGAAGTTAACCTCAATGACGCGTCGAGAGGTGCCAGCTTCGGATTTAATTCCAACGTTTACCGGGACGGCGTTTCCATCTCCCGATACGAAAACAAGAACATTACCTGGGAAACATCTCATCAGACAAACCTTGGGCTGGAATTCTCCATTCTGCAAAAGCTGAACGTCATTGCCGAGATTTACAAGCAAAGACGTTCCAACATCCTGATGACCCGGGCATCCATTCCCACCACAACCGGGCTTTCCGTTATACCACAGGCCAACGTAGGCGAGGCTAAATCCAAGGGTGTTGATCTTGCGGTGGATTTTAATCAAAACTTCAGCAATGGAGCTTGGCTGGTGGCCAGGGGAAACCTGACCATGGCCAGGGGTATCTACTCCGTATACGAAGAACCCGATTATCAGGATCGTTACCTGTCTAATGTCGGGCAGTCAATAACCCAACCAAGGGGGCTGATCGCCGAGCGGCTTTTCATAGATGAAAATGACGTGAAAAATTCACCCCGCCAGAATTTCGGGATCTATGGCGCGGGGGACCTAAAATACAGAGATATCAACCGGGACGGGCAAATCACCAATGCGGACTTTGTGCCCATAGGACATCCCGAAACGCCTGAAATAACATATGGTTTCGGTCTGTCGACCGGTCGCAATCAATTCGATTTTTCCCTATTTTTTCAGGGATTGGGGAGAGAATCGTTTTTCATCAATCCCGTAGCGACGGCACCTTTTATAAATTATCCATACGACAATAATGGGTCCACAGCACTTTATCCTACCAACCTTATCGGCGAAAATGCATTGCTGAAGGCTTTTGCCAACAGTCACTGGTCGGAGGATAATCAAGATATTTATGCAGTCTGGCCTCGTTTCTCTACCACCGTCAATAACAATAACAGCCAGCGCAGTACCTGGTACATGCGGGATGGTTGTATCCACCTGAGTAAGTGCATCTTCCCTGCGGCTATCAAAAGTCTTAATATCGCACATTGAAAACATTAGACGATTAAGATTATGCTTAAAGGTGCGGAAAAAGCGGGAGA
>MKSR01000013.1 GCA_001898145.1 Dyadobacter sp. 50-39 | reverse complement strand
TGAGCTGGTTCCTACTTAGGAATTTTAAGTTACCTGAGCCGTATGAGGGGAAACTCTCACGTACGGTTCTTAGGGGGGAAAGCGGGAGTAATCCTGCTGACCTACCCGACAAAGCAATCGCCAAGGAAGGTATGGGGGACTATATAAAGTATTTGTTTAAAACAGTCCGCAAATACTTTGGTGAGGCCATCGTGGTGACTCAGGAAGTCGAGGACATCATCTCATCACCGGTGGTTAAACAGGCGATCATCAACAACAGTGACTGCAAGATCCTTTTGGACCAGTCCAAATATCAGAACAAGTTTGACCAGATCCAGGAGCTGCTTGGGCTGACAGATAAAGAAAAAGCACTGGTGCTTTCGGTGAACAAGGCGAATGATCCAACCCGAAAGTACAAGGAAGTCTTCATCAGTCTGGGAGGGAGTTTGTCCAGGGTCTACCGGACGGAGGTCAGCCTGGAAGAGTATTATGCATACACGACCGAAGAGACCGAAAAGCTAAAAGTCACCGAGTATGCCAGAAAGTTTGGGAGCATCCAACGGGGTATAAAGATACTTGCAGAAGAGATCAGATCACAGAACGTATAAACATGAGCGTAAGTGAAAAAATATGTCATTTTTATCTTGATTCTATCAGGTACATTAGCGCCTGTTCAAAACGCAGAAGCTGCTAATCCCTGGGCAGCGATCATCAAAGCCGCCATCAAAAAGGTGGTCAAAGCAGTTGACCTGATGATCCAGCGGCGGCAGAACCGGGTGATTAAACTTCAGAATGCGCAGAAGGCTTTGGAAAATACGATGGCTAAGCTCAAATTAGAGCAGATTGCAGACTGGGTTAAAAAGCAGAGGGACCTCTATAGGCAGTATTACGAGGAGCTGAAAAAAGTCAAGGCGGTGATCGCCTACTACTTCCGGGTCAAGGAAATTGCTGAAAAGAATTCAAGGCTCGTTGATGAATACCGAAGGGTTTGGGGATTGCTTCAAAATGACGAGAATTTTACTGCCCAGGAGCTGGCATACATCCATCAGGTCTATGTAGGGATCCTGGAAACTTCGGCAAAGAACCTGGATCTATTGGCTGTAATCGTAAAATCTTTTACTACGCAGATGAGCGATGCGAAGCGGCTTGAGATCATCGAAAAGGCGGGCAGGCAGGTGGATGAGAACCTGAGTGATCTGACCACTTTCAACAGGGAAAACGTGCTACTAAGCGTCAGCCGCACCAAAACGGCCCATGAAGCGCGGGTTGTCAGAGAGCTTTACGGGATCCAGTAAATGAAAAGGGATGAGAACAGCATTGTTGATAGCCTTTCTGCTTCTTTCAGATTTTTGCCAAGCGCAAAGATTCAAGGAGTGGTTCCGGCAGAAGAAAACACAGAAAGAGTACCTGATCGAGCAGATCGCGCAGTATAAGATTTATCTCGAACTGCTTGAAAAAGGGTACAAGATCGCCAAAGAGGGGCTGACAACGATACATGATATAAAGAGCGGCGAGTTCAAGCTCCATAAAAACTACATGGATTCGCTGCGCATCGTTAGCACCCAGGTCGGCAGCTACAAGAAGATCCAGTTTATAGAATCGCTGTATTCCAAAATAAAAGCGATCACTGCCAGCTCCGAAAACAGGCTCGGGAAAAGCGCGTATTTAAACAATGAGGAGCTTGTCTACGTCAAGGGCGTTTACGGCAGGTTATTGCAAGATTGCGAGCGGATAACAGATGCTTTGAAAGATGTGACACGGGACGGGCCGCTCTCAATGAGCGATGACGAGCGCTTTAAACGCATTGACCTTTTCTACGCGCAGATGCAGTCCAATTACAGTTTTGCCAAAGCGTTCAGCAGTGAAGCCATGGTGCTGGCAGCATCCAGGCTCAGGGAAGCGGATGACATTAAAATAAGGCGGGCAATCAATGATGCCCAGTAACAACAAAAATTTCAACATGAAAAAGATACTTTTATCGCTCATATTGGCACTGTCGGTGCTGGCCCCTTTTAACCGGGCATCGGCGCAAACAGCGGAAGTAACCCAGCTGATCTTGAATATCGAAAAGCTCAACCAGCTCAGAAAAATCCTTAAAGAGCTTAAAAACGGGTACGATATCCTGGTTAAGGGCTATGACACGATCCGCGATCTTTCGAGGGGCAACTTCAAGCTGCACGAAGCGTTTCTGGACGGGCTGTTAGAAGTAAGCCCGGCAGTAAAAAACTACAAACGTGTAGCAGATATCATCCGTTTTCAGCAACAGCTATTGGGGGAATATCAGGCCGCTTTCGGCCAGCTTCGCTCTACGGATTACTTCAATCAGGATGAGCTCGGCTATATGTCCGGTGTTTACAGCCGGTTAATTAATCAGAGCCTGAAAAATCTGGATGCGCTCACAACGGTGCTCACCAATAAGAAACTTCGGATGTCAGATGATGAAAGGCTCTCGGCTATTGATGAGATCTATGAGGATATGCAGCAGAAATTGCAGTTTCTAAGACACTTCAATGCTACCGCTTCGGTGCTGGCACTGCAACGCGCCAAAGAGTACAGCGACACAGAAATGATCGAGCAGCTATATGATGTGCAGCCTTAATGGACCAGCTATGAGAAAGTTTATTATAATCATGCTTGAGGCTATGCTGCTCCCGCAGCTGGCATCAGCGCAGGGTTTCCCAGAGCAGATCAGCGGTTTGCATGGTGTATTGGATCAGCTTTATACGGAGATGATCCCTTTATGCAGTAAACTGATCAGTGTGGGCCGCGGGATTGCGGGTTTTGCAGCGATCTGGTATATCGCATCACGCATCTGGCGTCATCTGGCCAGCGCTGAACCCATTGATTTTTATCCGCTGCTGCGCCCGTTCGTTTTAGGGTTTGCAATCCTGATCTTCCCTTCTGTTTTAGCCTTGATCAATGGGATCATGTCACCAGCCGTCCGGGCTACTTCTTCGATGGTCAAAGGCTCCAATGATGCGATCACGCTGCTTTTGAAGAAAAAAGAAGAAGCGATTAAAAAAACAAATGCCTGGCAAATGTATGTTGGAGTGGCCGGGGCTGGTGACCGTGACAAATGGTATAAGTACACGCATGGCAACGAAGATGCCTCCGGCGAAGGGATTTTTGGCAGCATCGGTAATGACATCAAATTTTCGATGGCCAAAGCCTCCTACAATTTCCGCAATTCGATCAAGGAATGGATGAGCGAGGTGCTTCGCGTACTCTTTGAAGCCGCCGCACTCTGCATCAACACGATCCGGACTTTTCATTTGGTTGTGCTGGCCATCATCGGACCTATTGCATTTGGGATAGCTGTTTTTGACGGATTTCAGCATACACTAACCGGATGGATCGCGCGCTACATTAATATATACCTCTGGCTGCCGGTGGCCAATATATTCGGAGCGATCATCGGAAGGATACAGCAAAAGATGATCGCCTTGGATATTAAACAGGTTCAGGACATGGGTGATACTTTTTTCAGCGCGACCGATATGGCGTATCTGATATTTCTCATCATTGGCATTGTAGGCTATTTCTCAGTGCCCTCGGTGGCCAATTACATCATCCATGCCGGTGGCGGCAATGCGCTGCTCTACAAAGTAACAAGTTTGTTTGCCAGCACGGCTACGGCGGTAGGTAACAAAGCTTTTCCGGCTGGCGGTGGTTTTGGTTCATATCCCAGAAACCAGCAGAATAGGTCCTGATCAGTCGCACATAACCTTAGCAAATCATGTTCACAAAGGCAAAAAATATAGACGCCGCTTTCCGCCATATCAGAAGCTTTACGCTGGTGATGATCATTGCAAGTATAACCTTCTGCTGTTTTGCACTCTTTAAAAGCTATGAGTTGGTTCAAACGGCGCACAGCAAGGTTTACATCCTTGCCAACGGCAAAGTGCTCGATGCGTATGCATCTGAGCGGAAGGAGAACATTCCCGTTGAAGCAAGGGACCACGTGTCCACGTTCCACCGCTTTTTTTTCAGCCTGGACCCTGATGATAAAGTGATCCAATCCAATGTGGTAAGAGCACTCTACCTGGCCGATGCCTCCGCGAAAGCACAGTACGAAAACCTGAAAGAATCCGGTTTTTACATCAGCATCATTTCAGGCAACATCAGCCAGCAGATCCAGATCGACAGCGTGCAGATCAGTACCGACGGGTATCCCTATTATTTCAAATGCACGGCAAGCCAGCGCATTATCCGCGCAACCAGCATTGTCACCAGAAGACTGGTGACCGAAGGGTACCTGCGTAGTGTAGCACGCAGCGACAACAATCCTCACGGATTTCTGATCGAGCGGTGGACAACACTTGAAAACAAAGATGTAAACATTCAAAACCGTTAAGTTATGTTCTATCCATTTAAACCAGGCAGACGGCCCAGGCCAGTCAACAGTGATCCGGTCACGGATCAGCTGGCTGGCAGGATCGTCAACGAATCGCTGAGGCTGCAAAGAAGGTGCGCAGATTTTCTCAATGCGAAAATAAGGACGTTACCAGCGAAAAGTCTTAAAGCCATACTGATCACCATCTCTATTGCGGCGGGCTCATACAGCCTTTTTCTGATCGTAAGCGGTTTTTGGGGTAGACCACCGGAAAGTGTATTGCCGAGGGCTAAAATGCTGATACTGGCTCCCGACCAGGCAGCAGCATCACGCCAAAGAAAACAGCAGGCATTTGAAGTTTACCTGGACAGCCTTGAAAAAGCTATTATCCGTGACAGTATTATTCAATCCAACCATAAAAAGTAAGATCATGAAGACAACTAACTATTCCCAGCAGTTCCTGCGGCAAAGAAAGTTCTACACTTATTTGCCACTCTTAGCACTCCCTTTTATAACCCTGATGTTCTGGGCACTGGTGGCCAGAAAGGCAAAGGGCAGTAGCCAACAGAATCCACAGCATTCAGGGCTGATGACAAGTCTTCCGGATGCATTCTTTAAAGAGGACAAAGCCCTCAATAAGCTAAGCTATTACCAGAAAGCGGATGCTGATTCGGCCAGGCTCAGGGAGCTGATTGCAAAAGACCCATATTATCAGGACACGCTTTCGGCAGGTAAAGATGGCATGCCGGTGTCAGGGATCCAGGGGCTGGACGGACCTGGGAAGGGCCGGAAGAAACAAACGGACATCCGGAAAGAAAAGACTAACCCGGATCCGCACGAGGCGCGTGTGCATCAAAAGATTGGCGAGCTAAATGCGGTACTTGCAAAGGCTTCAAAGCCCGAATTTGAGATACCGGAAGAGACTTCCGAAGATAAGGAAACTGCCGAAATACCTGCCACAGAAATGAAAAGGCTCGAAGCGCTCATGTCCGGGTTACAAGCTGAGCCAGAGGCCGGGCAGGAAGATGCAGAAATGAAAGAGCTTAACATGATGCTTGAAAAAATCCTGGACATACAGCACCCTGAGCGGCTGGCGGAAAAGATCAGACAGCAGTCCGAGCAGAACACCGATCAGGTCTACCCGGTAACCATCAATCAAAACGAAGATCCTATCTCGGTCTTGGACACCCTTGCTGCCACCGATTCGATCAGTGAAACTCCGGTATCAGCCATTGCATTTGAACAGAACGGTTTTTTCTCACTGGACGAGTCGGCACGAGCCAGTTCTCAGAATGCGATCCAGGCCGTTGTGGCAGAAACACAGACGCTGGTAACCGGCTCAACGGTGAAGTTCAGACTGATTAACGATGTATACATTTCGGGCGCGTTGATCCCGAAAGAGAGCTTTATTTACGGAACCGCTTCATTAAATGAGGAGCGTCTGATCGTACAGATCGAGTCAGTAAGGCACGAAAACTCTATTTTCCCAGTAAAGCTCTCCGTTTATGATCTGGATGGGATGTCTGGCATCTATATCCCCGGCGCTATTAGCCGGGATGTGTCTAAACAATCTCTGAGCCAGAACGTTCAGGGGCTTAACATTGACACCTTCCAGCCATCTCTGGGGGCGCAACTGGCAGATGCAGGCATACAAACGGCAAAAAATCTTGCCGGTAAAAAGGCAAGACTCATCAGGGTCACCGTTAAGGCGGGCTATCAGGTGCTTCTCAAAGATGGGAATTCAAACAGCTAAATCTACACAGCAAAATCATTTCCCATCGGCCGGCAGGCCATTAAAACGAATAAATGATGAACAAATTAAGAAGAATACTATCGGTGATGCTGCTGATCGTAAGCGGCCGGGCATTTTCCCAGAACGTGCAGATGTTTGTGATCGAGCCGTTACCTCTGGAAATCACTTTGCATAAGACGACCAACCTGATCTTTCCGTACCAGGTCAAAAGTGTCGATAAAGGCAGCCGGGATATTCTGGCGCAGAAAGCGAAAGGTGTCGGAAATATCCTTCAGCTTAAAGCGGCCAGGGCTGATTTTCCTACTACAAACCTGACCGTGGTAACGGCGGAAGGTAAACTGTATTCTTTTACAGTGAATTACGCCGCAGAGCCTTTGCAGCTCAATATTGAATTCTCAGATAATGAGCAAAATCCGGATGCTTTTTTTGAAGACGGCAAGAACCAGGCTAAAGTCCGGAAACTGGCTGAAAGGATCAGTCCGGAAAGCAGAATGGTGAAAGGGGTCAAAGACCAGAGTTACCAGGCTGAGATCCATCTGAACGGTCTTTATATACATGATGAGATTATTTTTTATCAGCTTGAAATGCAGAACCGTTCGCAGGTCAGCTATGATGTGCAAAGCATGCGGTTTTTTATTCGTGACAGAAAGCGGGCCAGGCGATCGGCCGTGCAAGAGACTGAAATAAAGCCCCTTTATGTGCATGGTGATACCACTGCCATCGCTGGTGAGTCAAAGCATACCTTCGTCTTCGCGCTTCCCAAGTTTACACTGGAAGATAAAAAGTACCTGGCCATTCAGGTGATGGAAAAAAATGGTGGCCGTCATTTAGAGCTGGATGTATTCAACCGCACCATTGTCAGGGCGAAACCTATATCAGAGTAAGTATTTCAAACTTTAAATTAGAAGATCATGAACCAAAAGAACTTTGAATATCTGCGTGACCAGGTGAAATACACTGGGTTCGGGGAAGGACTGGAAACCCAGCTGAAAGAAAATATGCAAAAACAGGTGCCCGAATTTACTTTGAAACACCAGGGCAGCTTCGGCAAGGATGAAACCACCAGTGTGCTGCATTTCAAAAAGTCGCCTACCAGCGATATGTATTTCTTTAACAATTATCAAGTGTCGCTTAAAAAAGATGAGCAGACCGAAAAGTTAAACCAGTCCTTTTACATTGAGAAGAATAATAATATCACGTTGAAGGAAGCTTTTAACCTCATGCATGGGCGGGCAGTAAACAAGGACCTGACTAACAAGGAAGGTCAGCTTTATAATGCCTGGGTGCAGCTGGACTTTAAGAATGCAGACAGCAACGGGAACTACAAGCTCAAACAGTTTCACCAGAATTACGGTTTTGAGCTAGAAAAGGCGTTAGCCAAGCTTCCGATTAAAGAATTGGGCAATGAGCAGGATAAAACACGCCTGATCGAATCGCTGCAAAAGGGGAACCGGCAATCGGTTACTTTCTCAGAAAACGGCTCGGAGCAGAGAAGATATATCGAAGCGAACCCGCAGTTTAAGTCCGTTACGGTATATGATGAGCATGCAAAAAGGATCCGTCAGGATCTGGCAAAGGAGAATACGCAAAGCCAATCTCAGCCGCAACAGAAAAAGCAGGAAGTAAAGACCGGAATGGACGAGGATGACAAAACTTCTCCAAAAACGGGAAAGCGGAAAGGACAAATTATCAGCCAGTGATATGTCAACGCTGGGGCCTCTATCGGATTTTTTTGATGCGATTGCGAAAGATCCGCGGATTAACAGCACCCATATCGGTATTTATGCGGCCCTTTTGGAATATTGGAAGAGAAAGGGATGTCCAAGTCCGTTACAGATTTTCTCGCATGAGTTGATCAAATTGGCGAAGTTATCGAGCCGGGATACTTATTTTAAGTACATCCGGGAGCTTAGCGAGTATGGCTACATCCGGTACGAACGGTCTTTTAACCGGAATGTGAGAAGCAGAATCTACTTCTCACTGATTTTGAATACAGAGCGTTCTGTGATCGAGGTATGAGCAGGAAAAATTACCAGGAGTATTCGAAGTTTAAATCATGAATGAATTGGAAAACATAAATCCGTTTCAGATCCTGTCAAAGCATTTGGTCAGGATTGAAGAAATGCTTGAAGTTGTTATTGAAGTTGTAGAGTTGAACCGCAATTCCCCGACAGCAGTGCAGTCGGAATTATTAAGTGTTTCACAAGCAGCTGCATTTCTAGTGTTAAGTAAGCAGGCAGTTTATAGGAACATCGCAAAGATTCCTCACTACAAGCGTAATGGCAGGCTTTATTTTAAGCGAGACGAACTAATTGAGTATGTTGAGGGAGGAAAATACATTGTGAGAAAATCTTCAACATTTTTTAGGTAGCCTTATTTGGTATTCAAAATGCAGTCAGCGTAATTCATAATGGCTTTCAAAATAAACACTCACAGGTGGCTGAGGCAAAGGTGGCTCGAAGGAATACGTAGCATCCGGCAGGTGCACTCTTTCTCTGACAACCACCTCGATTATTAACGGAGAGTGCACAGGCAGAGAAAAGGTTCGAGTTCAATCGCAAAATCTGTTGTTGACGAATTCAGCGTTCTCTGAGAAATCAAGTGAAGTAGTTAATTCCTGGTCAGGTTTGATAGTCTTCCTTAGAATGTCTTGCAGATTTCTGGACCCATTCGAAAAGTATCTGCCTGTCAGCGGTGGCTTTTAAGTTGTCTTTCTGAACAAGGATTTCAACCGAAAATATGGTAGCCTATCCGATTAAATTAAACTTTTGTAAGCTTGAAGGGAAGCCTTTCGGTAAATTGCCAAATATGATCGGAAGGTTCAGCCGGAATTTAGATCTTCGGGCGGTGGATACTCGCCTCCACACAAGTAACGGCCTCTCCAAATGTCAACAGACTTGCTGCATCTTCATCGGTGATTTGAATGCTGAATGCATTCTCTAACTCTATCACTAGTTCCATAATGTCCAGAGAATCCAGCCCGAGATCTTTTGCGAATTCTGCGTCATTGGTCACTATATCCTTAGCGACCTGAAACCTGTCGATTAGGATGTGTTTCATTTTTGATTCTACATCCATATCCTCTGGAATATTAAATGGAAGACTGAGGCTTTCGAACGTAAAAGGGATTGAAATTTTTGAAATCCCGGTAACATATTGCACAGTCGTTTATTGCAGTATTGTCAAGTCGCTGAATTTGATTTAAGTTTCGTTAAATAATATTCAATTGCCAATATAAATGGTCAATCCGGTAGAAAAAAAGTTTGCTAAGTCGTACTTGTTTGAAGAATTGTGGATATCCAAGAAAGGCCATTCTGGATCATACAGTTGAAATATATTTGGCGTTAATAAGCAACAATAGGATTCTATCAGCTCTGGCTTCTTCATAATTTTGCTTGATAAGCTGTTTGATCCTGCCGTTCTTTAATTTCACAGCAAGCATTTCAAGGATTTGGAAGGAAGCCATTTCGATACTTTCAATGTTGTGAAGGTAAAACAGGATAGACATGTCTCTTAACTCTGGATTGTTACCATGAAGGCGGATATCCTTAAATGAATCGGCGATCAAACCTTTGAGTCCATTAGAACTGTCATCAGAAACAGCAGCACCCATAATCTGATAAATTTCATCCATTCTCTTTAGCTGTTTCCTGACATCTTCCACTGTCTCAGATATAGCTTCCCTTAGATCAGAGAAATAAGTATTGTCCAGTATTTGGGGCAGTTCAGATACCAGCAAAGATTTTGCAGCATAGATTTTATCCAAATGATTGATAAAGAACACTTCAAGGTCATCCTTGTCGAGGTTGATCTGATTATTTTCTAGCATAGGCGTTACTGCTAAGAGAGATATGTATTTACTTGGGACAGCAGGCTTATCATATCATATGGTTTTGCCAGGTACATGTCAGCATTGCATTCAGCGGCAATCTTCCGTAAGTTGTATTCTCCTGAGCATAAAATTACGGGAAGTTTTTCAGTTTTAGAATCAGCTTTTAATTCCTTGCATATTTCTGCCCCCTTTCTTGGAAACCCGTTAATTCTGACGTCCAGCAAAATAAGGTCGGGGTGTAGGACACTAATGTAGTTAACGTCCGGGGCGGTCCGGGAAAATATTACCTCATGTCCTGAATCACGAAAGGCAATTCTGAGCAGTTCCAATATGTCATGATCGTCATCGATGATGAGTATTCGTTTTTTCATGATATGCAATTGATTATTGGCAGCGAAAATGGATGTGGGCATACCTCACAATCAAAATATTATGCCATATATGGAGATTTTCAACATATAGCGCCCAAGTCCCAAATAGTTTAATTAACAAGTCGATAAACAGGAATGAAAGTCAAAAAAATGAAGAGGTCGTGGCGTCTGTATGATGAAGATTGGCAGAGGCAGTTGCAAAAT
This sequence comes from Dyadobacter sp. 50-39, assembly GCA_001898145.1. Classification (GTDB taxonomy): domain Bacteria; phylum Bacteroidota; class Bacteroidia; order Cytophagales; family Spirosomataceae; genus Dyadobacter. The sequence goes on along the minus strand of MKSR01000013.1, from coordinate 171,251 downwards.
ACCTTGAGGCAGTACGCGCATATTCACCGGGAACCCAACAGATCTCGAACTAATTGCCAGTTGATTTGAAAAGGCTGTCTGAGTTAAATGTATTATAATCAAGGATTTTTCTTAGATCGGTGTGCTCCGTAGGTCGAATATTTCTTCCAGGAAAGTGTAGTTTGAGACGGTGTATAAGAATTCGGCCTCTGGTTTCAAGTTGAGCTAGTTCTGCTTCTCTACGACCATTATAATATCCACTTGGCTAAGCACATCGCCCGGTCGCCAGACAGCCAATGGCAATAAGGACATTTATCCTCAGGCCGCTGGTATGGTGAATGAGGCGACTAAATAATTCGTTTCTGAAAATCTGGCAGCTGAGGTAATTACTTGCAAATGTCATCGTCCAGTGACAATTTGCCTTCCTTTCTAAATTCTGCAAATGTTTGCTATAAATAGGGGGCTTCTTTTATATATAATATTTATTATTGGTACCTTTATATACTCCGAACCCGTCAGTAGAATGAGGAAAATCAATTTTAGCATGGCACTAAGGTGGTTAATCTTTTTGCCGTTCATCTTAGGTATTTGTGTCGCTTTTGGTGCCTTTCAAGGTGTAGTTAGTAGTGTAAAACGCATGTGCTGGATCATGTTGGAAGATATGGAAATAGAATAGCCAATATTCAGATACATGTTATGGATTTGACCAGCTTGCATCGGCGTATACGGACGGTTGTCGCTATTTGGCATCTCTCAGACGCAACAGGTGCAATCAGACATTTATTGAAATGTGAATGTTATGATACTCATCGACTTATTGATCATGCTTTCCATTGGGGTTGTCTTTTCTGTAGTCGCCAATCACGTGGAAATAGGCAGACAAAACGTTGTTAGTGGAGGGCAAGAGCACCTTCATCATCGAAGCCGTAATAAGGTTGAAAGTGAGTTGGATGGTTTGTTAATTCTTTACAATCAAGGGCTTTTGAGTGAGAAGCAATACGGAGATCAAAGTGATGCCTTGATTGACCAGCTGGCGGACATTTTACATGAAGAAGCCACTTGAAGTCATTGGTTTCTATTGTGGATAGCCGGTGACAGATAACGTAGGTAAGTAGATCAATACACACCTCCCTTCCCCGATAAAAGAATTAACGATCAATTTCCCCTGATGAATGTCAACGATCTTTTTAGCGATTGTAAGCCCAAGTCAAAACCAGGTGTGTTACCGACATTTGAAGCCCTCATTATAGGCAAGAAAACATCCTCAAGTTGAGCTTCGGGAATTCCCATACCCCTATCTGCGAATGATATCACAATCCAATTTTGGTCAAGGTCTACGCGCAAGCCAATGGGTTGCCCGCTGGAATATTTGCTTGCGTTATCTAAGATATTAGTCATAACGGCGCGAAGTAGCCTAGCATTTCCAAATATGCGTAAGTTGGAACTTTGCTGGGTAAAACTGTCAGTGAGTTGAAAGTCGATTTGCCGATCCGGACGTTTTTCCCCAAAGCAGGTGATGGAGGTGAACAATTCTACGACGGCAAATCCGGGATAAACTTCGCCATAATTTGTTGCTTTGGACGGACTGCTGTCCGTTTCAAAGACCGCAAAGAAGAGGCCGAGGCCCAATATGAAAATGAAACTGCGAGTGTTTTCATTGTTTGATAACGAATAGTAAACCGATCACATCTCCAGACTAAAACAACATCCAACATTGAGGAGTGGCCAACATTTACAGGAAATTCTCATTAACTAAATTTGAGTTCGGATGGTTAAGTTTCTACAAATCTTGGAAAAACCTAGCAGATGTGTTCGGCAACTTGCCAAGTGCAGCCGGAAAAGATTACTGTACAAATTCATAGGCATTGAAGTTGATCCCCACCCAACAAGCAAGTTTGAATTATGGTAAATTAGGGGCTTTCATATATAAGACCTGTTCATCAGTGAAGTCTAACGAATAAAAGCGCGATATCTTCCAAATCTTTTCGTAAGGTATCCTTAACAATAGATTTTCATCACTTTCAAATTTGCTCACATGGACCAGACAATGAATGCCTGAAGGATAAAATTCGTAAAAATCCACTAAGCCGTGTTTTAATAAGATAGGGCCACAAATCCAATTGGTTTCATCATCAAGCGAGTACGCGCCGTGCACAAGGAAGTGAACAGAAGGCTTTGAGAGATCATCTACGATCTGATTTATAGTAGTCAGTAGCTTTAAATCGATAGTCTGCATTTCGTGTCACTATGTCTTTGAATTCCGATATGTTAAATATTACCTGTTGATCAAGTATTCGGTCTGCAATATGTATTGATAGGTTAGACGCTGTGCTGGTACCATTTTTCGTTTTAAGTCCTATTTAATATTGTTAATTTTATATAAATAGGTGGGATGATGAGAAAGTTCAATTTCGCGATGGCTTTAAGGTGGTTAATCTTTTTACCGTTCATCTTTGCTCTCTGTGTTGCTTTCGGTGTTTTGCAAGGCATAAGGAAGTACTTTGAAACGCATGTGTAGGATCATCTTAAAAGATTTTGAAGTAGTATAGCCTTGGATTCCGTACAGCTCATGATTTAGATAGTTTGCTTAATGAGTTATAGCATTTACCACCGATATTGAATTGAAATGTCATGATACTCGTCGACCTGTTGGTTATCCTTTTTATTGGCGTCATTCTCTTTCTATTTGCAAGTCATTTGGAAACGGTTAAACAAAATGCTTCGCACCATCGCCCAGCCCATTTTTATAGAAGCCGCCATAGCGTCGAAAGCGCGTTGGACGGTGTATTGTCTCGCTATAATCAAGGATTTTTAAGCGAGAAGCAGTACCGAGATTAAAGTGATGCCTTGATTGACCAATTGGCAAACCTTTTACATGAAGAAGCCACTTGAAGTCATTGGTTTCTATTGGGGATAGCCGGTGACAGGTAATGTGGGTAAGTAGATCAATACACACGTCCCTTCCCCGATAATAGAGTCAACAGTCAATTTCCCCTGGTGAATGTCAACAATCTTTTTAGCGATTGTAAGCCCAAGTCCAAAACCAGGTGTGTTACCGACATTTGAAGCCCTCATCATAGGCAAGAAAACATCATCAAGTTGAGCTTCGGGAATTCCCATACCCTTATCTGTGAATGATATTACAATCCAATTTTGGTCAATGTCGACGCGCAAACCAATGGGTTGCCCGCTGGAATATTTGCTTGCGTTGTCTAAAATATTGGTCATAACAGTGCGAAGCAGCGTAGCATTTCCAAATATGCGTAAGTTGGGACTTTGCTGGGTAAAACTGTCAGTGAGTTGAAAGTTGATTTGCTGATCCGGACGCTTTTCCCCAAAGTAGGTGATTGTATCCAGAACGGTGTCTACGATATTGATATCTGCATGGATCCGGGCCGACTGCAAACCTTCGACTTCGGCCAAATGCAGTAAAGAATTTGCAAGCGCAATGGCCCCTTCAAGGCGTACCAAGGCCTTCTCCATGCCCTGCTTGGCATCTGTCAGCTCTTGATCATAGGCCAGAGAAGTTTCCAGTATACCTTTAACCACGGTGAGGGGTGTGCGGATCTCATGGGATGCATAGGAGACAAAATGCTCTTGGCTAATAGCCAGTGTCTGCAAACGCTCAAGCAACTGATTAAAAGAGTTAGCCAGATAGGAGGCTTCATCTGAGGCTGTATGGCTATTAAGGCGGAATGAAAAGTCGCTGACCGATGCCGGGTCCATTTGCGCAATCAAGCCGTCGAATGGACGCATGGCGCGGCGGGCAAAAAAGAACCCTACAAAAGCGACAATGATGAGCAGGATGATGTTGCCGCTTAATAGTATTAGTAACAGACTTTTACTAGCCTGCCTGCCGGGTAAATCATAAGCGGTAACGACAGAAATGTAGCGCGTTCCTGCGATCTGGAAAGACAAGGCAATACCTTCTTTTGGTAAATTCCAAGGTTTGCCTTCATAGGTAAAGAAGACTTCATCTTCGCGGGCTTCACCGAGCAATTTAGGTGTGAGGCGGTAGTCGTCAGGTCCTGAGGACTTATATACGATTTCATTTGCCGGACCCACCAAGGTCTCATGCTGGTCGGGCAGGGTAAGGTAGCTCGATCGATGAAATTCAACACGGTCTTGAAAATAGAGCTGTCCTGCGAGTGCCCTGCGCTGTAACCTGTTGCGCATCAACGAGCGGCGGTACGACTCATAGGTTTGATAGATGAAAATAGAAAATACTAGCAGCAACAAGGCTACCAGCAATCCAAAGCCAATGGTGATGCGTTGCTTGATGCTCATGGCTCAGCCCCTAGCAGATAACCGACGCCAAATACGGTGTGAAGCAGTTTTGGTTCTACCTGGTCAATTTTACGTCGGAGATAATTAACATAAACGTCAACCACATTGGTGTTTGTATTGAAATGAACGTCCCACACATTTTCCAGCAGGTCTACACGGTTGATCACCTTTCCCTGGTTTAGCATCAGGTATTCGAGCAAAGCATACTCCCGGGCGGTCAAGTCGATCCGCTGGCCAGCTCGCCAAACCCTATGAGAATCCGTATCGATTTTCAGATCAAGTAGTTGGAGGCTTTTGGGACTCGGAGCCCTGGAGGGATGGCGTCTTGCCAGGGCTTTCAGTCGAAAAAGCAGTTCCTTGAATGCAAAGGGCTTTGAAAGATAATCGTCGGCACCTGCTTCAAAGCCCAATACTTTGTTGTCCAGGCTTCCCAGTGCAGTCAACATGATTACAGGAACTGCGGGCCAGTTTTGTTTGATAAACTTGCATAGGTCAAAGCCGTTCATACCAGGCAGGTTAACGTCTAACATGACTACATCGAAACGGTGCTCATTGACAAGGCTCCGGCCAATCGTCCCATCAAAAGCCACAGATACCGCTACACCCTCAGAGACGAGCCCTTTTTGAATGAATTGTGTCAACTCTATGTCATCCTCAACGACTAAAACATTCATATGCCAGGCCAATTTATTAACATTTTCGAAAGTAAAATTAACTATAGGCTTCAAAATGGACCTATATCAACAGCAATCTAATCAGATTTTAATAACCTTCTAACTGTCCTCTAATGGGATGCTTGCTTACTTTGAAGATCTATTTCAAAGGACTTATGGCAGCTGACGTTGAATGGAATGTGTTTTTTGCGGATGACGACGAAGACGATGCGTTTCTTTTTGAAATGGCCGTTAAAATGACGCACCCTAATTGCGTCGTTAGGCGGTTTACGAATTTGGCTACATTAAGCAACGCGTTTGATCAAACCCGTTTGACAACCAGCATCATCTTTCTTGACCTTACCACGCGCCCGGTAAGCGGAATGGACTTATTGGTGCAAATTCGGCAAATCGGCAGGCTGTCCTCCATCATGATTTTTATGTTTACGGGGTCCCAAGATCCGAAAATGATCTCACTAGCATATCAACACCAGGTAGACTGTTATTTATTCAAACCTGCATCCCATGATGAGTGGGTGCAAGTCCTAAGCCACGCAATTCGTTTCGCAAAGAATATCTAAAAAGATGACCCGATTACTATTCAATCCCTTTTTCCTTTTCTTAATATTTGTTTGTCAGTCGCCTGCTAATGCGCAGATCATGAACATGGAACAGGCCATTGAGGCCTCGCTTAGCAAATACCCTTCGGTAACGGCCCAGCGTGCAGCCCTTGCAGGCCTTCGCGCCAGCACCCAGGTTTTGAAAGACAATAGGTTGCCCAATGTTCGTTTGCATGACCAGGTTGATATTGGCACAGCCAACGGTCTTTCAGGCTCTTACTTTTCATTGGGCCTGATCGTTCCGACTTCTGGCGGCAGGCGCGATGAAAACCGGATGGACCTGGCATCGGGTAACGTTGCGCTGGCAACGGCCGACTGGGAATTTTTCAATTTTGGCCGCTACCGCTCAGAAGACCGGCTTGCAAGAGCGGACGTTGACATAGGACAGGCAGGGGTCGAACGCGAAGAATTTATGCTCCGACAGGCTGTGATCGGCACTTACCTGGACCTTTTGTGGCAAGGGCAGATCCTTCAAATAGAGGGGCGGAACCTGGCGCGGGTGGACACAGTTAGCAGGATCATCAACAACTTGGTCAGAAATGGTATCAGACCCGGGCTTGACTCTTCACTAGCAAGCGTTGAGCTTTCAAGGGCAAAACTGAACTATTACGAAATAGACGAGGGTTTCCGACGCGCTTTTCTCCGGTTGGGCATGCTGACAGGAACAAATGCATCCCAGTTGGAAATAGATACCACATTTCGGGCACAGGCGCTGCTCATTGAGCCTAACGATATCAAGGTTACGCTTAGCCATCCGTTGCTGCATTATCAAAATAACTTCCTGGCGCGGCAAATGGCGGAACTGGAGGTAATACGAAAGGCAGCCTTGCCGCGGGTGTCGCTTTTGACTGCTGCCTGGGCCAGGGGTACGAGCCTTGATATCAATAACAACTTTGGCCCGATCGGCTCAGGGTTTGGATATAGCCGTACCAATTTTCTGGTAGGGCTAGCTGCAACGGTCAATCTCACTGATTTCCGAAGATCTAAAAGCCGGACGACGGTACAGCAATGGAAAGTCCGCGAAGCGGGTAGCCGCTTGGACTTTGAGCAGCTTAAACTGGAGAATACGCTGGCAACATCTGATTCTGTGCTGGCTACATTGCGGCTCGCATTGCTTGAATTGCCAACGGCCATCAGGTCAGCGGAAAGCGCCTATCAGCAGCGGCTTTCACTTTACAACAATGGAATTGAAAATATTTTGGGGCTGACCGATGCGCTTCAACTCTTAACCAGGGTTGAAAAACAGGCAGTGGATATACAGCGTCGTACCGTTGAAACACGCCTGCAGCGCGCCTATGCGAGCAGCAACTTCGACGACTTCTTTTCTTTTTTCAGGCGTTAATAAATCCTTTAGCTCAGATACTCAATGTTATCCAATTCATTAAAACGCCCCATTTCGGTCTTGGTATTGGTCGCCGGTTTGGTGGTCTTTTCGATCATGTCGGCTACCCGCATTCCTATTGATATTTTTCCCCGTCTAAATTCCCCGGTCATTTACGTGATCGAACCCTATGGTGGAATGTCACCTGCCCAAATGGAAGGTTTCTTTGCCACACGTATGCAAGACCAATTTCTGTACATTGCAGGGATCAGGGAGATTACCAGCCGAAGTGTGCAAGGGCTTACGATCGTGAAACTGGCTTTTTACGAGGGAAGTGACATGGCGCAGGCGGCCGCGGAAGTGGCCATTCAGGTCAACCGTGCCATGAAGTTTTTCCCACCGGGTGCATTGCCGCCACAGGTTGTCCGCTATGACGCATCTTCCGTCCCGATCGGGGATCTGGTTTTCAGTAGTAAAACCAGATCATTGAAGGAGATCCATGAGCTTGCCGTTACCCGTATTCGCCCACTGTTTTCCACTGTTCCAGGGCTTACCGCGCCACCGCCAATCGGGACCAACGCCAGGACAGTGGTTATTAACCTGGACCCCCAGAAAACGAGGAGCCTGAACATTTCGCCCGATGAAGTCGTGGAAGCCCTGGCAGCCAATAACGCCATGACACCTTCGGGTAATATCCGGGTCGACAATACAACCTATATCACAACCCTTAACTCGCTGGAAGACCAGGTGGCAGACTTTGGGCAGATCCCAGTCAGGACTGAAGGGAGAAGGACTGCTTTTTTACGTGATATAGCAACCGTTACAGACGGCTCGGATGTGACAGCAGGCTATGCGTTGGTCAACGGTAGCCGGTCCTCCTATATTCCCGTAGTAAAAACCGCAGATGCTTCAACCTGGGAGGTCGTTACCGCCCTGAAGGCAAAGCTCCCTGAGATGCGTAGCCTACTGCCTGAGGACATCGAAGTTGCCTACGAATTTGACCAGTCCATCTTTGTAATCAATTCAGTTAAAAGTCTACTTTTCGAAGGCGGTTTGGGTGCGATTTTGACGGGGCTTATGGTGCTTTTATTCCTTGGCGACTGGCGCTCGTCGGTGATTGTGATCATTACCATTCCAATATCCATTATTGCGGCGGTGCTGTTTCTGAGCCTTGCTGGGCAAACGATCAATATCATGACGCTTTCGGGGCTCGCGTTGGCGATTGGTGTCCTGGTCGATCAGGCCACTGTGACCATTGAAAATATCCACCAACACCTGGAAATGGGTAAGCCCAGGCAGCAGGCGATTTATGATGCATGCAAGGAAGTAGCACTGCCGCTTTTATTGATCCTGCTTTGTATCCTGGCAGTATTCGCGCCTTCCTTTATTATGTCAGGCGTTCCCAGGGCCATGTTTTTACCACTTTCGCTTTCCATTGGTTTTGCGATGACTGTGTCTTACTTCTTAGCGCAGAGCCTGGTGCCTATCCTGGCCAACTGGATGCTTAAAGAGCATGTGCACAGCCCTGGCAGAGAACTGAAAAAACCTTCTAAACCCGCTCTATTCGACCGCGTGCGTGAAAGTTTCATCGGCCAGAACCGGAGGTTGCTTCGCAGTAACCGCCTTATTGTAGGCGTTTATGTGGTGGTAATCTTCGCTCTGGCAGCGGCCGGGTTTACGTTGATCGGAAAAGATATGCTCCCACAGTTGAACTCGGGGCAGATGGTGATCCGCATGAAAACACCTGACGGGACTCGGTTGGAGCGCACTGAGGAAGAAGTGGGGAAACTAATAACGCTGGTCGATGAAGCAAGCGGGGGTAATCTTGCCATCTCGTCAGCCTATGTCGGCGTGGTGCCCACCAACTATGCAACCTCAAACCTGTATGTAAGTACCAGCGGGCCCAACGATGCGGTGATCAAGGTTGGTCTGGAAAAAGAATATAAAACCAATATGCAGGATTTAAAGCAGCGCATCCGCGATGCTGTCCAGCAGCAGATGCCAGACATTACCCTTTCGTTTGAGCCTGCTGACCTGACAGAAAAACTTATGAGTGGTGGGGCTTTTACGCCCATAGAGGTGCAGGTGGCCGGCCGGGACATGAAAGAGATCGAAGGTTACGCCAGTAAGCTGGTTGCCGGGCTATCAGAAGATCGGCACCTACGTGACGTCCGCATTGTACAGCCCTTGAAATTTCCGGTGATTAATATCAAGCTTGACCGGCAGAAACTGGCTGTGATGGGACTAAACCTGCAGCAGACAGCGCGCTCGATCACCGCATCTACTTCGTCAAGCCGGTATACAGAGAAAAACCAGTGGCTCGATCAAAAAGCGGCTTACACCTATCAAGTGCAGGTCCAAATTCCTGAATATGCAATGCGAAACTTGGCCCAATTGCAAGAAATCCCCCTTGTGGCCGGACAAGTGCGTCCCGTGCTGGGCGATGTGGCTACTTTTTCTGTTGATACGCTGCCAGGCGAATATTCGCGGACAGGGCCCAGAAGGTTTGTAACAGTGTCTGCTAACATCCATCATCAGGATCTGGGCAACGCAACTAGCTCAGTTGAGAAGGTAATTGCCGGGCTTGGTCAGCCGCCCAAGGGACTGGTTACCCAGATTAAAGGGATGTCTTCGCTGCTTACCGAGACGCTGGACAGCCTGCAGTTGGGATTAGGTATTGCGATCCTGGTCATTTTCCTGCTGTTGGCAGCCAATTATCAGTCATTCAATCTGTCAGTGGTCATTCTCTCGACAGTTCCAGCGGTTATTGTTGGCTCAATTGCTTTGCTGCTGCTGACGGGCAGCACATTGAACCTGCAGTCTTACATGGGCATTATCATGTCGACAGGCATCTCGGTGGCCAATGCAATTTTGATCGTTACCAATGCCGAGCGATTGCGCTGGGAATACCGCGATGTCAACCGGGCAGCCCTTGATAGCGCGGGCCTTCGACTGCGCCCTGTACTCATGACTAGCTTTGCCATGGTTGCCGGTATGATACCCATGGCCCTTGGCACCGGCGAGGCCGGGGAACAGGTTGCCCCGCTAGGACGCGCCGTGATCGGCGGGCTGATTGCATCCACGCTAGCGGCGCTTTATATCGTCCCTCAGGTGTATGTGCTTTTGCAGAAAAAAGCGGGTTTTGATGATCCTTGCCTTTTACCAGAAAATATCCCGTCTACCATAATCATGCATTCAAATGGCTCAACGAATCAAAGTACATCCCAGACATATGAAAACCATCCATTATAACTACCTCTTATTACTGCTGTCGCTATGCATTTTCAGCGGCTGCTCTTCTTCTGAGTCAGCGGATACAAAATCCAAGAAAATGACTGGGCAAAAACACGCGGCCAACTTTAAGTTTGTTCAGGTATCAGCAAGTAAGGTCGGGCAAGAAATCCAGCTTCCAGGTGAATTTCTTGCTTTTCAGCAGGTAAGCATTTATCCTAAGGCAGATGGCTTTGTACAAAAAGTGCTCGTTGACCGGGGCTCTTTTGTCCACCGGGGCCAGGTGTTGATGGTTCTTGAAGCGCCTGAAACTGAGCAGCAGCTTGTAGCGGCACGTTCGAACTATCTGAAAGCCCAGGCAATGCTTGTGGCCAGCAAAGAACATTACAGAAGATTAAAGGCTAGCAGTAAAATAACCGGCTCTGTATCTGCCCTTGATCTGGAAAGTGCGCAGGCGCGCATGATGGCCGATAGTGCGGCAGCCATGGGGGAAGCAGCGAATTTTGAAGCGCTTACACAAATTAAATCCTACCTGACCGTGCGCGCACCATTTGATGGGGTCATTACCGAGCGCAATGTACACCCAGGCGCGTTAGTAGGTTCGGGGGTGAGCATGAGCGGTCCGATGTTGATGTTACAACAGCAGAACCGGCTAAGGTTGGTAGTGGACATTCCAGAAAGTTACAGCCTTGGACTTAGGCAAGGAAAACAGGTAACATTTCAGGTCAACGCCATGCCTGGTAAGCTTTTCAACGGGGCCATTAGCCGTAGATCTGGAAATATGAGCCAGAAATTTCGATCTGAAACGGTAGAAATTGATGTAAATAATTCCTCCGGAAACATCAGGCCCGGCATGTTTGCTGAGATCATGCTGTCTCCGGAAGGGACACGCGGAGCCCTTACTGTACCTCGGACTGCGGTGATCTCTTCTACGGAAAGGCAGTATGTTATCCGTGTCAATGCATCGGGTGCAGCTGAATTTGTCGAAGTAAGGCAAGGGCAGCAGTCTTCCACGATGAGTGAAGTATTTGGAAACCTCAGGGTGGGGGACAAGGTCGTTGTCAACCCTCGTGATGATCTAAGGGAAGGAACACAGATTGCTATGAATTAACAGGGGGTAAAATTCCGGAATTGCTTTGAACCGGTCACAACTATGGGATTACTACTGGACCTTTTATGTGTATTTATCCTAGGTGTGGTGTGTCAAATGGTAAACTATGTTGCCGCGGTATGGACTTCTGGAAAACGTCGCCGCTCACGTATCCGCCGGGAAAATATCATAAAAAAAGGGAGTGAATTGCATATAAAAAAAGAATTGGATGAATTGTTGGTTCATTATAACAATGGGGATTTAAGCGAACAGCAATATTTAGATGAGGCTAACCCGTTAATTGACAAGCTTGCTGATTTAAATTCAGGGCCGACATGAATGTGATAGACGAGCGTTAGCATTGTTAGAAAAAAATTAGGGAGGGTAGACTATTTGTGAAACTTACACTATGGCAGAGCAAGAAAGGAACGAACCCTATAAACCCAACGATCATCTGGCTAATGAACGGACTTACCTGGCCTGGGTCAGGACCGGGATAGGCATCATGGCCTTTGGCTTTGTAGTCGTAAAGTTTTCCTTGTTTGTAAAACAGATTGGATTGGCGCTTCAAACCAAGGCAAATGCCCATTCACATGGGTATTCTGCTATCATCGGTATTATATTGGTCTCTATGGGTGCCCTCTCTATCTTTTTTGCCTTTCTGCAATACAAAAAAACCAACAAACAATTAAAGACCTATACCTACGTGCCTTCAACAATGTCAGTGAGCATGCTCACCGCTGTCATTTTGCTGATTAGTATCCTGTTAATTGCGTATCTGCTGCAAAGTGTATGAACAATGACTGTAATCAAAATCATCGCTCTATTTCTTTTTTGTTCTGGTGAGCCGCAGCGCCAGGGTATAATAAAAATGCATTGGGTGATTGGCAGCTTCTGTGTTTTGCTTCTGAGCTGCGATCGAACGCTATTGACAGCTCAGAGATCGCTTGTATCCGTTATATTCTCGGGGAAAAGCATTAATTTTCAGAGTTATGATGGTAAATGGGATAGCAAGACGGGAAAGATGTTTATTACAGCAAGGGGATATAATCGCGAGCAATTTGGTCTATCACTGGTTGTTTCCCGGTTAGGGTGCATACAGCCACAGACAGGACAGATCTATTTTTCGGATGGCCTGGCATTTCTGCCTGACAGTGTCAGTGCTGGAACAGTTTGCATAGATGAAATTTCCGAAGGCAAAGTGCACGGCACATTTAAGGTTTCGTTTGCAAACAGCTTCCAACTACCAGACTTGAATTCGATCCATCATGCAGACATCGAGGGAGGTTTTACGGTGTACTAGGCCGTCGTTATTGTTTTGGTATACAATCATGATTACCAGCGAATAAAATTATACAATTGATAGTTTAAAGCGTTTTATCTGTTTGTATTGCGACGAGTTTGCTCCAAATATAAACCGGCTCTGGTTACAGATCGAGGCGCACCGCTGCTTAATCAGATCGAAGAGTCCAATCCTTATAACATATAGTGAATAGCTTTTCTCAATCAGCTGATTTATTTCTTTATCTAATCTCTCGGCTTCTAAGATCAGCAGATGGCAATGCGCTGTCGAATACGGCGCAATTGGGATTGGGGGCACATATTTACCCACCATTTCTACCATCTCTTTGAAGTTGAGTAGCAACACACTGTTTGCCCTTAAGTATTCACTCATTTTCGTACCATATGATGGCTTAGCAAAATCATAAGGTGCTGCTAGGCGGTTCTGTGCGTAGATCAGGCTATAATGAGAACTAATTTTTCTGCGATCAACCTTGTCGATATCAAGATTTTGTGTAAATGAACGCATGACAGCATATGCAGTTTTTTTAATACTGTGTTTTCCGTCTTTGAGCAGGTTTTTTCTATCTGAGGCCATTTGTAAATACCGACAAAGTATATCAAAATACTGGCTGCTGGCCTGCCCATACGATGTTAGGTCTTTTTCTAACCCATTGACAGAGTCAAGCTCACCACTCGTCGAATAAATAGAGGATGTTTTGATTATGGCTAGAATAGAATGGGCTTTTTCAATTCTCTTTGAAAGTATCCTTTCAAGAGAGGTCTGGATGGTAGGCAAGTGATCAAGCATTTAGGTTTGAGAGGCCTTTAATTCTAAGGCATCAGTAAAGTTAGCGACTTGCAGGTAAACACGGTTGGATGTTTCTTTTCGGCAGGTAGGCTTGATAGTTAAGCGGTTCGTTAAAGGGACTATTGAGGTTCACGATATTACGATCTCTTTTGCTTTACGGAGTGTCAAATTCAAATTTTAATTAACATTTAATTTCATTCTAACCTGAGCCTTAAGCTGGGTTGATAGCTTGGCAACCAAATAGAACCGAATCTAATGCAAGTATTACTAGTAGAAGATGATCCTAAATTAGCGGCATTTATTCAGAAAGGTTTTTTTAGTGAAAACATCAATCTGGAAATCGCCTATGACGGATATATTGGCAAGCGAATTTTAGAGCAGCATAAATTTGATGTCGTTATCTTGGACGTCAACCTACCTGGTCTGAATGGCTTTCAACTCTGTGGGTTTGTCAAAGCAAGCTGGCCTGAGACGCCCGTTATGATGTTGACCGCGCTGGGTATGCTGCAGGATAAAATTTCCGGATTTCAAGCAGGTGCAGACGATTATCTTTCCAAACCGTTCGATTTCCAGGAACTGTTGATGAGAACAAAAGCGCTTGCCCGCAGAGCAGGATCATATTCTCAGGCAAAGATATTGCAGATCAGCGACCTGTTGATGGAACTGGATGGTCAGATTGTTAAAAGAGCAGATAAAGTCATCGATCTGTCAAAAAGGGAGTTTGATCTATTGGAATACCTTCTTCTGAACAAAAGAAAAATAGTGAGCAGAGTCGATATTTTGGAAAAGGTCTGGGGCCTTCACTTTGACACAAGCACGAATGTAATTGATGTCTATATTACTTACCTGAGAAGAAAGATTGACAAGGATTTTGAGCAAAAGCTTATTCACACCGTGGTTGGCAGGGGATATACAATTCGTGAGCCATGGCAATAAAGCAAAAAATCATCATTGCTTTTACATTGATTGTTGCTGCTATATTGGTACTTTTTTCCTTATTCGTTTACTACTCTTACGAAGACTATCGTGCTGAACTGATGAAGGAAAGGCTTTTTGGACGGGCAGAAGCTACAAAGAAACTACTTGCCACGCCAAGGGCTTTTAAAACCAATGTGTTTTTCCCACTCACAGAGCAGTATGAAGCCGTTTATGATGAAGAAAACATGCTGCTGGCTTACACCCGGGAAAGTAGTGACTTTATTCCAGATCAAGCATTCTTTAAAAGTGTACGGTCGAGAAAGCGATTTGCGTTTACGTATGTTTCCCCGCTACATGATTTTGATAAAGAAGGCGTAGCCATCACTTACCTGGTCAAGGGCAAACCTTATTTGGCCCTGGTGACAGGATATGACCTGCACGGCTATAATATGAGCAGGACGCTTCGATTGGCGCTTTTCTTTGGAAACTTACTAGCGCTCTTGGTGATCGGAGTCACAGGATATTTCTTTTCCAGAAAGGCGATGTCTCCTTTCGACGACCTGATCCGGCAGATCGATCGAGCTGCGATTTCAGATTTCAGTTTTCGTATTAACCATAATGCCGACGTTAATGAAGCTACGGTTTTAGCAAAGTCATTTAACCAACTTCTTAAAAAGATCCAGCAACTTGCAGACAATCAGAGGAGTTTCATTTCTTATGCATCCCATGAAATCAGAACACCATTAACGGTTATCAAGGGTGTTTTGCAAACATCACTTGCGTATGACAAGCACCCTAAGGACTATGAAACTTCGGTAGGCGAAGCATTAGGGGGAGTAAATCATGCGATCGAGCTTGCCAACAATCTGCTTCTGCTCGCAGAAATAGAGAGCCTCCAATTTTTCATCAATAAGAAGAATATCAGTATAGTAGATCTGGTCATGGATTGTATTGGTGATATCAACCAAAAATATAGCTCCCAAGTCATCCATTTTCAGTTCATTGAAAACAGTGCCGTTGTCCAGCAGCAAGCGGTCGCCGAAGGAATCCCACATCTTTTGAAATCGGCGATCGGCAATGTAATTGACAATGCCTGTAAATATTCCGCTTTTCAACCCATTACGATTCTGATCACCGAACAGCAGGAATTTGTTGTAATAGTGGTCCGGGATCAGGGTATTGGTATCCTCCCTGAAGATTTAGAGGACATTTTCTTACCCATGATGCGGGGAGGGAACACCGGGCAGATAACCGGATTTGGTATTGGGCTAACGCTGGTCAAGAAAATCGTTGAATTTCACGGTGGCTTTCTGGCGATAGAATCCCAGGTTTACAAAGGAACAACTGTCAGAATCCATCTTCCTAAAATTACATTCTAATTGTAGTCCGTGTGATTCTTTACCTGGGATCAGCTGCGGGAATCCCAGTTTTAGATTAAAGCTTTTTAATGACCTCCTGTCAGCAAAAGATATTTCAATTTTGATGTACAAATAGCCAACTGACTTATTATAAGTATTTTATATTCCTATTCAGGTTAGTGGAGCCGATTGTTTATAAAACAAAAGTCATCGACAAGCCATTGGGGATTCTCATTGCATTTTAACGCAGTTCTCAGACCGTTCTAAGGCTAAGGATTGAAATTTGGCATCATAAAAAAAGAGATGTCAAATGCACAAATACATTGTAAAAATTATGCTGGCAGCAGTGCTATGCTCCCAACAAGCCGTCAGCCAGCAAATGCCAAAAGTGCTTTCCCTGGATGAGGCAATCAACCGATCGGTTGAAACTTACCCCTCAATTCGGGCCAAGCTGGCGGAAATCCAGGCCAGTGAATCAGAAGCAGTAGCCAGCCGGGTAGGTTACAGTCTGCCTGCAATAAGTTTTCAGGCACAGGCCCTTTATGCCACGTCCAATCAGGTCAGGGGTACTTTTTTTCCAAATGAGGGTACAGCTATTCCTACTTCTGGTGGAATCAAAGTAAATGGTTATACCTCCGATGCCGTGTGGAGCAGCTTCAGTACACTCCTGGGGAGTTACAAATTGGTGAATTTCGGAAAAAAGAAAGCAGACGAAACGGTGTCAAAGGCTCGGATCGAGCAGGCCAACGCGGACTATGAACGCGAATTGTTTGAACACAAAGTGGAAGTGGCTGATGCCTATCTGCTCACGCTTGTTTTTCAGGATGCCTTTAAAGTACAGCAAAAAAACTTTGATCGAATACAAGCATTCTACAACGTAATACATGCTACGGCTGCTGCCGGTTTAAGGCCTGGCGTAGACAGCTCAATGGCGGCAGCAGAAGTGTCCAAAGCAAGCGTAATGCTTCTGGAAAGCCAGAAAGTAGCCGACCAACAGAAAATAAGATTGGCCGAGCTTTTGGGCGGGGGAAGCCCAAATTACGAGCTGGTTTCAGACAAATTCAATGCAACACTCCCCGTCTATAATGTACACAATATCCGGGAGGGAAACCCCCTTCTGAAGTTTTACGAAAAGCGGATCGGTTTCAGTATGGCAAAAACCCAGGCCATCAGAAAATCATATCTTCCATCGATTATGGCCAGGGGAGCACTATGGTCGAGAGGCTCCGGGATCTCTGACCGGACTGACGAGGCGGGCAATTTCAATTACAGTTCTTCCCTTTCCGGTCTTAAGTTCAGGGCATATGATTACATGACAGGACTGACAACGCTTTGGAATATTTCCGACGTGTTCCGGACAAAACAACAAGCCAGGTCCCAACAATATCTTACGGAAAGTTACCAGCAGCAATTTAACGAGGTTCGGCTGCGGGTGGATGGACAAATGCAGACTGCTGACCTGCAATACGCTAGTGCTTTAAAGGTCGTTGAGCAGGCGCCGGTACAGCTTTCTGCCGCTCAGGCGGCGTATGCGCAAGCCGACGCCCGGTATCAGGCGGGCCTGTCCACCGTTGTTGAGCTGACGCAGTCCATCGCACTATTGAACCGGGCGGAGATCGATCAGATAGTTGCCCATAATAATGTATGGCGCGCATTATTGCAGAAACTGGCGGCAGTCGGTGATATCACAGATTTCTTAAATCAAGCCAAATAGGATTTAAACACTGAATTATGGACAAATTACTGACAGGTGCCCTTTCCAAACCAGTGATGGTGGTAGTGCTCGTGCTTGGGCTGGCAATCTTTTCGCTCATGGCCCTTTTTAAAATTCCGGTTGACATTTTCCCTAAGTTGAACCTTCCCACCATTTACATTGCCCAGCCCTACGGTGGGATGACGCCATCGCAAATGGAGGGGTTCATTGCCACCCGGTACCAGAACCAAATGCTATATGTGTCGGGGATCAAGGACATTGAGGTTAAAAACGTCCAGGGGCTTTGCCTGGTAAAACTGACGTTTTACGAAACTGTTGATATGGCCCAGGTAGCTGGCGAGGTCGCCAACCAGGTAAGTAGGGTAATGAGCTATATGCCACCAGGTACGGTACCACCCACGGTTGTCCGTTTTGACGCGACCAACTTGCCGGTGGGCCAGCTCGTCTTCACCAGTAAAAAGGCTACCCTCAATGAAATGCAGGACTATGCCTCCACACGTATCCGGCCATTGTTTTCTCAGATACCCGGGGCATCATCGCCACCCCCATTCGGAGGGAATGAAAGAACTGTGGTTGTAAGGGTTAACCCGGAGGCTATGCGCAGCTACCAATTCTCACCAGAAGAGGTGGTACAAGCTGTTGTAAAAAACAATCAAATTGCCCCAGCTGGCAACGTACGTGTTGGGGACTTTACCTTTATGACCCCAATGAATTCTGTGCTGGGCAATGTAGAGGATTTCTTAAATATCCCGCTGCACAAAGGGGCCGGGCCAACCGTTTTTCTCCGGGATATCGCCAGCGTCGAAGACGCTTCGGATGTTACCGTGGGTTATGCGCTTGTGAACGGAAAACGCTCGGTATACATCCCCTTGACCAAGACATCAGATGCATCTACGATGGATGTGGTCAATGCTCTTAAGGCCAAACTGCCGGAAATGCAGTCATTACTTCCTGATTACATTCAACTGAAATATGAATTTGACCAGTCCGTTTATGTGATCAATGCCGTGGAAAGCCTCGCTTCTGAGGGGCTTATTGGGGCCTTGCTGACCGGATTAGTAGTGTTTCTGTTTCTGGGTGATCTAAGAAGCTCGCTGGTTGTCATTGTGACCATACCGATTTCGCTGTTGGCTGCTGTTTTGGCCATGAACCTGTCGGGGCAGACCGTCAACATCATGACCCTTTCCGGCCTCGCATTGGCGATCGGTATCCTGGTCGACCAATCGACTGTGGTGATTGAGAATATTCACCAACATCTGGAAATGGGCAAACCCAAGGCGCGGGCTATACTTGACGCGACACGCGAGGTGTCCTTTCCGCTGCTACTGATCACACTTTGTATCCTGGCGGTATTTGCCCCCGCCCTTTTGATGAATGGGGTACCAAAGGGGATGTTCATGCCGCTGTCACTTGCGGTCGGATTTTCGATTGTCGCATCCTACCTGTTCTCGCAAACGTTGGTGCCGGTTCTCTCTAACTGGTGGCTTAAAAATCATGAACATAAAATGCCCCATCAAAAGAAAATTCTCAACGATCTTTCCTCAGGTGCAGAAACGAAAATGGAAGTTTATGAGGAAAAGCACTTGGAGAAAATAAGCGGATTCGAAAAGTTCAAGCTGAGGTATCTCAGTATCCTGGATATTCTCATGAAAAGAAGTGCGCTGGTCATTCCCACATATTTGCTGATAAGCTTTGGGATTCTGGTTTATGGGTATCTGGTCATCGGTAAAGATATGATGCCCAAACTGGATCATTCACGACAATTCCAGCTCAGACTAATTGCCCCACAGGGATTACGAATTGAAAGGACAGAGCAGCAAGTCATACAGATCATCAATCTGATCAAGGGTATTGTAGGTGAAAGAAACGTTGAGATCACCTCGGCATTTGTTGGTATGACGCCGTCAAGTTATGGGACCAGCGCATTGTATGTTTTTAATTCAGGACCACACGAGGCAGTTCTGCAGGTTAACCTGGCCGAAGGATATAAAGTCAGCTCCCTGGACGAACTAAAAGAAAAAATCAGAAAAAAGGTCCGGCAAAATCTACCCGAAACCCGCGTTTCCTTTGAACCGATCGAACTGACGGATAAGATAATGAGCCAGGGCGCGCTGACACCGATCGAGATCATGGTAGGGAGCAAGGATCTCCCGGATGCAAAGAAGCACGCAGATAGATTAACTGCCGCGCTGAGCAAGATACCCTACTTGCGTGATGTGCGCATCAACCAGCCACTGAATTATCCGACTTTTGACATTCAGATTGACCGTGTCCGCGCAGCCCAATTCGGCCTCTCAGCCGATGAGGTTTCCAAGTCGTTGGTCGCCGCTACTTCATCGAGCCGTTTTACGGCAAAAAATTTCTGGCTCGATCAGAAGAAAGGGTTTGCCTATCAGGTGCAGGTGCAACTGCCGGAGTACCTGATGTCCTCACCACAGGATATTGATAACATACCACTAGTCCCTGGTCAGCTTCGGCCAACGCTGGGAGACGTGGCTTCAATAAAAAAAGTGACAGTGCCAGGGGAATTTGACCGGATAGGCCCAAGACGGATCGTAACCGTTTCTGCCAATATTTACAAAAAAGACTTGGGTACTGCGGCTGATGATGTAAGCAGCGCTATTCAACAAGCCGGGGCGCCAGCTCCTGGAACGATTGTCGAGCTAAAGGGCATGGCGCGGCTTTTGCAGGACACACTGAGCAGTTTAAGTTCTGGACTGGCACTCGCTGTCGTTGTTATATTTCTGCTGTTGGCAGCCAATTACCAATCATTCAAAGTGTCATTTGTGGTGCTTGTCACCATTCCCGCCGTTTTGGCCGGCTCTATAACGATTCTGCTTCTCACTGGCAGCACACTCAACTTGCAGTCATATATGGGGATTATCATGTCGGTGGGGGTATCGGTGGCCAACGCGCTATTGCTGGTAACAAACGCTGAAACATTAAGGATCAAATACAAAGATTCTGCAAAAGCCGCCCGGGTGGCCGGGGCAGTCCGGTTACGTCCCATTTTGATGACATCCATTGCTATGATAGTAGGGATGATCCCAATGGCCAGCGGTATGAGCGAATCCGGGGAACAGACTGCTCCACTTGGCAGGGCTGTGATCGGAGGGCTTGTTGCCTCAACAGTGGCAGCCCTGTTGATCCTGCCCTTAGTATTTAACGCTATACAGAAGAAGTCTTCTGTTAAATCGGTATCGTTGAATCCGGAAGATTCTGATAGCGAAGTCTATGACATGGATGAAGTATTCACAGAAAAAGCTTAAAAAATAAAGATGAGAACCAGAATAGTTATTTTTTGCAGTGTGCTGATCATAGCCGCTGCGACCAATGGATGCAGCACCAGGGGTGCAGAAGAAGAATCAAAGCGCAATGAAAAGCAGGATGATGAAGTGGTCTTTCCGGCAGTGAAAGTAATCCGGTCCAACCCCGGCGAAAATTTACAGATACCTGGTGAGTTAATGAGCTATTACGAAACAGATGTTTATCCAAAGGTCAATAGCTACATCAGAAAAATGAACGTAGATATAGGCGATAAGGTCCATTTAGGCCAGGTACTGGCAGAACTTGAAGCGCCCGAGCTAACCGCGCAACTTGCAGAAGCTTATGCCAAAGTTCGTTCCTTTGAGGCTCAGATGATAGCCAGTAAAGCGGTATATCGACGTCTACTGGTAGCTGCCAATACCAAAGGCGCGGTTTCACCCAATGATATGGATGTGGCCCGTTCCAAAATTGTGGCAGACAGTCTCTCTCTGCTTGGGGCCAATGCAGTTTATCAAGCGCATCAGGAAATGATTAGCTATTTGAGAATCAAAGCACCATTTGATGGCATCATTACCGACCGGAAGCTGGCACCTGGGGCATTCGTTGGACCTGCGGATAAAAGCGCTGTACCTATGTACAGGATTAAGCAAGAGTCCATGCTTCGCCTACAGGTAGCCATTCCTGAGCGGTACACTGATGCGATCCGTGAAAAACAACCCATCAGTTTTTCGGTGGTAAGTCTACCCGGGCAGATGTTTAAGGGGAAGATCAATAGGGTTACCCATAATATTGATCGCCAGACCAGGTCTGAGCTGGTCGAAATACAGGTCATGAATCCAGGGCAGAGGCTGGCCCCGGGAATGTACGCTCAGGTAGTCCTTCCAGTAGGCAGGTCCCATAGTTCATTGATCGTGCCAAGCTCGGCAGTGTCAACAACAATGGAGAAATGTTTTGTCATACGGATAGATAACGGAAGGGCAAACTGGATAGATGTCAAGAAGGGCATGGAGAGTGGGGGAAAAACCGAAATTTTTGGGCCGGTCAAAGATGGCGACACAGTGTTGAAAACGGCAAACGATGAAATTCCCCAGGGGCAACAGGTCAAGATAGCTTATTCAGATTTCTAATACCCGCTTTACAGCCTGCGCTCAGGGTGTAAAGCGGACTATTTTTTTAATCTTTCCAGCAGCATCTTACTATATTCTGTTTCTGCCATGTATAGCTCCCCGAGCTGGTTTGCAGAAATTATATCCAGAAAGCGCTGCTGATACTTTTTGTCCAGATCCAGTTCGTTCTGTTTTAGCTGATGAACCCTGATTATATCTTCCGAGGACTTTACATCAGATACCTCTGGGGACTTTTTATAATTAATAATCTGCCGAATTTCTTTATGTATCCCCCTCCTTTTTGCAGAATATTCATTGTAAACGGGCCAGAATCTGATGGATTGTTCTGGGGAGAGGTTTAGCCTGTTGCTTATGATAGAGATTTTTATGTCGCTGAGCTTCTGTCTTTCCGCAGACATTTGGGACTGTCCACTGGCATCCGTCTGGCCGAACGAAAGTATTATTGCCAATAAACAGATAACGATGGAATTCTTACATACGTTTTGTATCTCCATAATATTATGCCGTTTACATTATCCGATAAACAGGTTTTGGCTTGCCAGCCCCCTGTTTAGACATTTAGTTTCAGGCAGGGTTTAATGATCTGAAATTATTTTCTGTTAAAACAGAAGTTGAATTGCGCTTTTAGATAAAAGTCATTTTCTCTAAAAGCGCAATTCCTCAATCAAAAACCTACACAGGAAGAAGATCAATTGAGGAATTTTCAAGGGTAACGATCTTAACATTTGGAGGTACTATCGCGACTTTTCGTATTTCAATGATTTAATAAGTTAGCAGCTTTAATTAGCCTCATTTCTCGCCTAATTTCATGCGAATATAATTGGCGGCTTTACTCAGTGCTCCTAACTTGTCTGACAATGTCCCGATCAATGCGCTATCGGCTTGCTCAATGTCGCTCATGTTTATACCGGATTCGAGTTGTTTGGGATAGATCAGGATGAGACTTTGCTCGTGGAAGTAATTCGAAAGATAAGCGGGTAGTTTTTCCAATTGTGACAGGTAAGAAACTGAATTTTTCCTGGCTGAAACGATGATAAAAAGATCATCTATTTTTAGTTCGCGGGAGAAGATAAGAAAATCGTCCCATTCATTAAAAACATTGAATTTCACCTCAACAGTGGATACTTTCCGCTCGATGATGCTTTTCGTTATCTTGATCGTCTGTGCTGAGGCGTAAAAATGGATGGGCATAGAATTTACTTTTGCCAGCGTAATCACCTTACCCAGCCAATGCAGGAAACCCGGTTCATTGCTACCGGCTGGCGGTACAGCCACCACAATCCTGGTGAGGGTGTTAAAGGGCTGGCCCGGTTTGTAAATGTATATGGTTTCAAAAATCCGCTTAACTATGTTTTCGACTTTTGGGCCAAGGAATGTTTTGTGATCGGTTTTCAGGTGCAACCCAATCACCACATCGGTAATGTCCTGTTCTTTAATTGAATAAATGATGCCGTTACTGATATTGGTGTCATAGCGGGTAAGGGGGATCAGTACATTTTCAGACGAGCTGGCATGATCGACTGCCTTGTTCAGGATTTTTTTACCATGAGAAGCTGAATCGTGTTTTTGATCTTCGTCGGTAACAATGTGCAAACCATAAAGGGGAATGGAGCTATATTTTGCTTTTAACATTATCCCGAAATCGACCAGGTCGGCAATCATATCTGGATAGGACAGCGAGACAAGTATTTTCTCGGTGCTAACAGCGTCGGAATCTTCCGTGGTCTGCTCTTCCTGCAATATCGCCAGTTTTTCAGAAGCTCGTTCCACAACAAATGAGCTCACCGCGCAGCTTACCAGAATCAGCACGATCGTGCCATTAAGCACATCTTCGTCCAAAAGCCTAATGGGCTGGCCCAGCGCAGTTTCTCCGACGATAATGTTATAGCCGACCAGGATAATTGCCAGTGTAGCGGCTGCATGTGAAGAACTTAGCCCAAAAATCATCAACCCCTCATCAGCGGAGAACCTGAATGCTTTCTGGGTGATCCAGGCAGCCAAATATTTGCTTGCCAAGGCTATCACAAGGATCACGCCGGCCACTTTCAATGCGCCCCATCCATTGACCAACACACTGATATCGACCAGCATACCAACGCTGATCAGAAAAAACGGAATGAACAGCGCATTGCCCACAAAGTCAATCCGGTTCATTAATGGGGAGGAATGAGGGACGAATCTATTTAGCACCAAACCCGAGAAAAATGCACCGATAATTGCCTCTACACCTGCAATCTCTGCCAAAAAAGAAGCCAGGAAAACCATTGCCAGCACAAATATGTATTGTGAAATGCTGTCGTCGAAACGCTTGAAAAACCAGCGGCAGATTATTGGAAAAAGAAACAAGACCACGGCCACAAAAACAATGAACGAAAATCCAAGTTGAAACCAGAATGCAGGCGAAACGTCGCCCTTTGACATTCCTGCCACGCCTGCCAGAATGAGGAGAGCAAGAATGTCGGTGATCATCGTTCCGCCTACTGTCATGTTGATCGCCCGGTTTCGGGTGACTCCATACTTGCTTGCAATAGGATACGATACCAATGTATGTGTGGAAAACATGCTAGCCAGCAGGAGCGAGGACAGAAATCCGTAGCCAAGGATATAGTAACTGGCCACTGTGCCGGTAACAAGCGGCAGTAAAAATGTTGTCAGCCCAAAGACGATGATTTTGTTTCGGTTTTTCCTGAATTCCGCGAGATCAATTTCCAAACCCGCCAAAAACATAATGTAAAGCAGGCCTACCGTTCCGAACAGCACAATGCTGCTATCCCTGCTGAGAAGGTTAAATCCATACGGTCCGACGATCATTCCTGAAATGATTAGTCCGATAATATGTGGTACTTTGATCCGGCTGAAAAGGATGGGTGCAAAAAGGATAATAAAAAGCACCACCGAAAAAATAATAACCGGGTTTTTAAGGGGTAATGAGAGATCTAAAAGAAACAAAGAAATCATACGCACAAGGTTAGCATTATTTCTGCCTTTCGGCAGTCAGGATGTAGCGTATTTTGCAATCGGTGCGCTCCACTTCCCGAGTCCCTTCCATTTTGCCTTCTTTCAGTTCAAGCATCACACGGATCACCGATTCGGAGCCAGGTTGACCATTTGTAGCTTCAAGACGGTTTTGAGAGTAAGAACCGTTGTAGATCCTTGAAAGGTTGTTCCCCGCAAACGCATTTACAACTATCCCTTTGTTATGATATGCAATTTCCCAGGTTTCTGTTTTCGAATCCCCGATGGCTGACCCGCCGCAGTTTGTCTCCGTGCAGCGCATTTTCACAATCCACTTGCCGGTGACGGGTTGCGCTTGCAGCGAGTCGGTAACGGCAGTGGAATCTTGCTGTTGCTTTTTCTTTTTTTCCTGCAAGTCCTTTTCCAATAGCGTCAAACGCTGCTCCCATTGCATTAATGTCTGTTCTTTTTCGGCGATCTGCTGTTCTCTTTTAGTCAACCGCGCTTCCTTTTCCTTGTATTCGCAACTTTGCAAGGTTGCCGCGAAAAACAGAAAAAATAATGTCCAATTCTTCATGTGCGTCCCTTTTTTGAGGCATAAGGTTAATAAATAAAAGGAGGTTTTCAAAGGGAATCAATGTTCCTTAACAAAAACCAATGACAACCGTCAGAACGAAAAGATTATTATCTGTAATAAAGATAGATGGCGTTACCCATTATGTGAGAAGCCCACAGATAGCCCTCGTGAGAGCTACCTTTTTTGCCGCTGTTTTCCAAGACTTGTATACTTGTTTCATCAACCTGCAAATACAAATTGGCTAACACTTCGCGCCTGAGGGCGTTGTAGCTTGGTTCCAGCGATTTACATGCTGCGTTGGTATTAGCACTCCCTTGGCATCTGAATTAACAGGGTTTTTCAGTATAGCAACTTATAGTTTGGTTCGGCTGTGGTCATACTATAAAAATACGCCAGACGTCTGCCAGCACATGCCAAATACTTTTCCAAGTAAAGTTATTGTTAACTTTATAGTTCATATTAGTTTTGCGGAGGTTATGTTTTTAAACACACTTGTTAATAATGGTTGAAACGTTGCATGCAACCCAAACACCATTTGAAAGGTCGCGCTCGAAGCGGGTTGAAAAAGCCTACGCTATTCTGGAAGTAGTCAAATCCTCAGGTTCGTACTCCTCAAAGCACGAACTTGAATCAGTAAATGGGTTAGAGCAAGAACTGGAAGACTATGAGCAAGTAAGCCAGCGTTATTTTGATGTAGTTAACCAATACATCCAAGCTTCTATTGATCGGAAAAACTTGTTTAAAGGAAGGAAGCACAGCATCAAGGAAACAGCGTATGCCATAAAACTGTCTGTTTCAGCAAATATAAAGAACGATAGGACCCATCGAAATGACGTTAAAGCGATTTACGCCTTGATTCTTGCACAAAATCCGCTGCCCGCGCCTTACGATTTCGCTAAACCCTCACTTGATAAAGATATAAGTGCCTACTTGCAATCCTACCATATATTATTAGTCAATTTTAAGGAGCTGGTCGAGCAGGTTAGTATACATGGTTCGATGATTGAGGACCAACCTTATTCAATAGCGCACTGCCAAGGCTTGATTTTAGAGGCTGAAACATATGATAAGCAAATAGGTAGGCTTACTCAGACAATTTATTCGTTATACGATGAGCGACTTGGCCACTTTGACCTTATTAAAGAGCGGTGCAATTCGATTTGGAACAGGAGCCGATTCTTAACTGGTTCTCATGACCCTGATTATCTGCTTATCAACAAGTATAAAATGTCACTTAGGTAACCTGCTCAGTTAACAATAAGTTAATATTTAAGAAATATGGGAGTAATCTGGGGGGAGTAGTTTTGTGTCAAAATTATTGACACCGGATTATGAAACAATTAGTTACCACAATTTCCCTCCTGTTTGCCGTTTCCTCTCTATGCTTTGCACAGGTAGGCTCTGTAAAGGGTACAGTTAAAGATGGCAAAAACAATGAAGCCATCATCGGCGCCACCGTTCAAATTATAGGCGCTGCTTCCCAATTAGGTTCAGTGACAGATGTTGAAGGCAATTTTGATATTCAAAAAGTGCCGGCAGGATCTTACAAAGTTCAAATTAGCTACGTTTCCTACGCAACCAAAGAAATCGAAAATGTTCGTGTAGAAGCTGACAAAGCCACTCTCATTACAACGGCACTGGTAGAAGATAACAAAACCTTGCAGGAAGTAGTTGTCAAAGGCCAGCGGCAGACAAATACAGAGGTTTCAGTAATCACTGAATTAAGACAAGTTCAACAAGTTGCTGTTGGTATTTCAGCACAACAGATACAAAGGACACAAGACAGGGATGCTTCTGCGGTTATTCGCCGTGTTCCTGGGATTTCAATTTTTGATGACCGCTTCATTGTGGTCCGCGGATTGAATGAGCGCTACAACACAGTTTTACTCAACGATATTATCACTCCTTCTACTGAAGTTGACACTAAATCCTTTTCCTTTGACTTAATTCCTTCATCAGCAATCGACCGAATGCTGGTTTTTAAATCAGCATCTGCCGATTTACCTGGTGACGTAAGTGGTGGGGCAATCAAAATCTACACAAAGACAGTTCCTGACGGGAACAGCTTTTCGGTAAATTTCTCGGCAGGTTACCGAAGTGGAACTACATTTAATTCAGCAACCAGCCATAAAGGTGGTGGGCTGGAATTCTTAGGGATCGAGAACGGTACGCGTACATTGCCTGACAATTTTCCAAACAGGAGAGCTGTTGTGTTGAATGCAAGCACAGACAATATTATCAGCCGCTTCCAGCAGTTACCTGATTATTATGCACCAAAATCAGTGTCTGTAACACCGGATTGGCGTGGGGGTGTCAATTTCAGCCGCAGGTTCTTTATCAAAGACGTTGAAGTGACCAATACTTCCTATGTCAATTACTCGCTTACAAGGGTTAATACCACGGTATCGCAGAATCGTTTTAACTCATCAGCGCAGCGGATTGAAACTCTTAATGACCAATTATTTCAGGAAAATGCCCGCTTAGGAGTAATGTCGAACTGGGCATTTATTCTTAACCCGAAAAATAAAATCGAGTTCCGGAACCTGTTTAACCAGATGGGGAATAAAGAAACTGTTCTTCGCGGTGGTGGAAACCTTGAAAATAATCTGGATTACAACAACGGAGCATTTCGCTACGAAGCCCGCAGTATTTATTCTGGTCAGCTAAGCGGTACGCATGAGCTAAGTGCAAAAACCAAGCTTAAATGGATTGGCGGTGCTGGCTATACTTACCGTAATGAACCTGACTTTCGCAGATTTACTTCAACACGTGAAAGCGGTACTCAGCAACCGTTCACTATCAACTTGCAGCAATTTGAAAGCCCTACCTTACAGCAGGCAGCACGCTTTTACTCCCGTTTGGGCGAAATAGTCGGAACCGGAACTGTTTCTGTTGAGCATGCGATCGGTAGTAAAAAGGAAAATCCTGACCTTCAAGCCAAGCTTACCGCAGGAACCTACGTAGAGTATAAAGACCGTAAATATTCAGCGCGTTGGTTTGGGATTGTAAACCCTAACAGGATAACAAGTGAGCTATTATCGTTGGCACCCGAACAATTTTTCCAACCATCTAATCTCGGAAGCAGTAAGGTATATTATACCGAAGGGACCAACTTTGATGATAAGTATACTGCCCAAAATTTAATGGCAGCAGGCTATGCTTCCTTTTTCTGGCCAGTTACTGAGCATTTAAATGCTACCATTGGATTTCGTGGTGAATATAACCGTCAACAGCTTCAGGGATTTGAAAGAGGTGGTGGTATAAAAGTAAACGTTGACCGGCCTGTATTTACGCCGCTGCCTTCGGTTAACTTAACCTATAAGTTTAATGAACAGCATGCTATCCGGGCTGCTTACAGCACCACAGTGAACCGTCCGGAATTCAGGGAGTTGTCGCCAAGTACTTATTATGATTTTAATTTCGACGTTTCAAGAAAAGGGAATCCGAATTTGGTGAATGCAACAATTCAGAATTATGATCTCCGGTATGAATTTTATCCAAGTAAAAGTGAGCTGATTACCCTATCCTTTTTTAACAAGACATTCAAAAACCCAATTGAGGCAGCCATTTTCTATAATGGAAGTACTGTTGCATTCACTGTGCAAAATGCTAAGACGGCTTATGCAAGAGGGGTTGAGCTTGAAGTAAGAAAGGCGCTATCCAATCCTGAAAACGCCACCTTCCTGAGCAAAATGCTGGTAACATTAAATGCTTCCCTGATCACCAGTGATGTGAAAACTAACGTGACGGCAGGTAGCCAAGACCGTTATTTGCAAGGCCAGTCGCCGTTCCTGATCAACACAGGCTTGTTCTATAATGATGATGCAAGAGGGTTCCAGGTGAACGCACTTTACAATGTTATCGGAAAGCGCATCTACATCATTGGGGACAATGTGATCAGTGCGAACATTTTTGAAATGCCCCGTCATGTGATTGATCTCAATATCATCAAAGCAATTGGGAAGCGCCTTGAAATCCGCGCAAGTATCCAGGATTTGCTTAACCAACCATTCCGCCTGATCCAGGACACCAACCGGGATAATAAGATTACAGACGCAGACGGCACCTACCAAAAATACCGGAGAGGGTCGTATTCTATGATCGGACTTCGTTACACACTTTGACCATAATTAAACAAAACAATTAATTTCTATTCAACCAATTTCATTAATGAAAAAACTGACAACTTGGTTACTTGCATTGCTAGTAATCTCCTTTTCAACAGCAATTTTATCTTGTAAAACAGATGACGATGGCGATGATCCAGTAATAGTAGATCCGGTTGGCGAAACAATAACTGTAAAAGGCTCAATCACAACCGCAACCACTTGGAAGGCTGCTAATAAATATATCTTGGAGGGCTTTGTATATGTTGACAACAATGCAACATTGACGATTGAACCTGGTACAATCATCAAAGGGGACAAGTTGACAAAGGGTTCGCTGATCGTTAAGCCAGGGTCCAAGATAATGGCGGAAGGTACAGCTGCTAAGCCAATCGTTTTCACTTCATCAGCAGCAAAAGGTGCTCGTAACTACGGCGACTGGGGTGGAATTATCCTGCTTGGAAAAGCACCAGTAAACAAAACTCCGGCTACCATTGAAGGAGAAAACGTATCAACTTTTGGTGGCACTGATGCTGCTGACAACTCCGGTACCTTGAAATATGTAAGGATCGAATTCGCTGGTATTAGCTTCGAAACGGACAAGGAGATTAACGGCTTGACTTTGGGTGGCGTTGGTTCAGGAACAACAATCGATTACATTCAGGTATCTTACAGCGGTGATGATGCATATGAATGGTTTGGTGGTACTGTTAGCCCTAAGCACTTGATTTCGTACAGAACATTGGACGATGATTTCGATACAGACTGGGGCTTCAGTGGCAATGTACAATATGGTATCGCTTTGAGAGATCCTGCGGTTGCTGACCAGTGCTCATGCTCAGATTCTAATGGATTTGAATCTGACAATGATGCGGCAGGTTCTGGCGCTGCCCCAAAAACATCTGCTAAATTTAGCAACATGAGCATTTTTATCGCTCCTGGTACTCCTAATGCCAAGTTCCGTTCCGCATTCCGTATCCGTCGTAACTCTGCTGTGAGTATTTATAACTCTGTTGTTTCTGGTGCATATCCTAAAGGTGGCTTAGAACTAGAGGGCGATTCTACTCAGAACAATTTCAAACTGGGCCGTTCTAATTACAGCGGTTTGGTTTTGTCTGGTATGACAAAGGCAATTGTATCGGGTGACACAACAATGTTGAAAGATGCTACCCGCAAAAATATGTTTGGAGCAGATATCGCAACCCTGAAGTTGGATGCGGCTTACAACACATTGGGAACAGGATTGAAATTTTTACCACAAACAGGCTCTCCATTGTTAACTGGTGGAGTTACCTTACCAACTGGGTTTGAAGCAAATACTTACATTGGAGCATTTGGTACCACTGACTGGACAGCTGGTTGGACGAACTTCGATCCTCAAAATACAGAATATTAAAATCTTATATAATTGGTGTCAGAATTTAGAAAGGCCGGGGGCAGATGCTTCCGGTTTTTTTTATTTACAATGCTAGTTGACAACCCAACGATTGGAACACAGAATTATATCAATGAGGAGTAATGAGGGTTTCCAAATTATGTACAATCAATACTTGAAAATTGGGCAAAAAGTGAAAATGATCGACCAGGGAATTGGAGTCCCTGCCTCGCAGCTTGAAGATGTATTTTTGCCGATGATGAGAGTCGCAAATGTGGGCAACATTCCGGACTTCGGACTTACCATTGCCAAGAAGATTATTGATATGCACCAGGGACAGCTTACTGTTGATTCTACGACCGGCCAGGGTACAACGGTTTGCATACTATTACCTACTTTATCTCTTTCCTGAATTAATTTTGTCAGATAGGTATATTTGCTTTATGGATCAAAATGAAAAAGACATTTCTCCCTTTAAGCCCAATGATCACCTGGCCAACGAAAGGACTTATCTGGCCTGGGTAAGGACCGGGATCGGGATTATGGCATTTGGCTTTGTGGTTGTCAAATTCTCGTTGTTTGTCAAACAAATAGGTCTGGCACTAGGCACGAAAGTGAATGCTCCCTCGCACGGCTATTCGGCCATCATCGGGATTGTTCTGGTGGCAATGGGCGTTTTGGCTATTTTGTTTTCATTCTGGCAGTACCGAAAGACAGACCAACAGCTCAGATGCGGCACTTACCTGCCGTCCACTGTTCTGACCAGCGTATTAACTGGCGTGATTTTGCTAATCAGTATGGTATTGATTGTATATCTTATCCAAAGCGTGTAATGCAATATGGGCTCTGATTATTTTCCCGAAAGCCACTGGATACTATTTCTAAGCAACCTGATCTTTTTGTCCTGTTCCATTTTTTTTAATAGTCTAGACACGACCTCCCGCGAAGTATTCAGGTCATTTCCGATTTCCTGATGGGTAATCGTCAGAATGTTAGTCTTACGACTGTCAAACTGGTTTTTTAAATAGAATTCGAGTCTTTCGTCCATGCCTTTGAAGACGACATTGTCAAATACGACCAGTAGTTCCTCAAAACGGGCCCGGTAGTTGGCAATGACAAAATAGTACCAGGTTTTGTATTTCTGCATCAGCTCGTCCATCAACTGGATCGGGATCATGATCGCAACGGTATCTTCCACTGTTTTGGCCATGATCTCGCTGGCTTCCTGTTTGGTATTGCATATCATCGATAATGCGCAGGCGCTGCCCGGTTCCAGATCATAAATGAATGCTTCTTCGCCGTCCTCACCCTGACGGTAAAGTTTTACCCTGCCGTTTCCGATCAGCAAGGTGTGTTTGATGAACTGTCCAGTCCGCATGATTATTTCCCCGGCAGGTATTTTCTTTAATATGCAATCCCTTGTTAATCGTTGTTTTAACTCGGGCTCAAAATCAGGAAAAACACTGTCGAGATAATAGGAAATATTTTCAGTCATAATGAGCTAAATGATTGCGCAAGGCTAAGTGTCATAAATCGAGGTTAATCGAAAAGGCACCAAGTCGTTAAATTGGGAACTCTGATGCTTCAATTTTGTAAAGTTCAAAATAATATTGTTTTCCATATGTGACTTTTATCACTTTCCGGCCGTGCTGTGCTTTCGATTTTTGTGTGATAATTGATAGTATCATGGAAATTGTAGCTTACATAGCATCTGTGTTTATTGGTATTTCACTGGGTTTGATAGGTGGGGGAGGATCTATACTGACTGTGCCGGTACTGGTGTATATGTTTGGGATAAGCCCGCTCGTCTCAACATCCTACTCTCTTTTTATTGTAGGGTCAACCAGTCTTATCGGGGCATATAGCAATTACCGCAAAGGTGCTGTAAAGATCAAAACGGCATTGCTGTTTGGGAGCACATCCATCACAACAGTTTTTTTAACGCGGAAATTTGTGATCCCAATGATCCCCAAAGATCTTTTTAAAATTGGCGAATTCCAGATCACGGAACCTATACTTACCATGATTCTTTTTGCAGTGTTAATGGTAGTGGCATCGATTGGCATGATCCGCAGTAAGGAAAGAAAACCTGGATGCCTTCGGTGCGATTTGAAAGGAAACATAATCAGGATGTTATTGAGTGGCATGGGCATCGGACTGACGACTGGCATCCTGGGAGCTGGTGGAGGGTTTCTTTTGATACCGACATTGGTATTGGTACTGGGTATGCCCATGAAAGAAGCAGTCGGCACCTCACTTCTGATAATCGCCTTAAATTCGTTGATCGGTTTTGCTGGCGATGTGGGTCATTTTTCAATCGACTGGATTTTTCTGCTAAAAATTACAGCGATCGCCATGGTAGGAATCCTGATTGGTGGATCCATTGCCAAGCGGGTAGATGCAGCTTCTTTGAAAAAAGGCTTTGGCTGGTTTGTGCTGGCAATGGGAATCTATATTATTTCAACCGAGCTACTGCACCTCCAATAAATCGCGGGCTTGTTCTCACCGCTTATCTCAATTATGAACAATACAGCTGGCAAACCGGGAGGTTTCTGCCTAAATGAAAAAATATTATCGATGTCTTGTGACTGCGTGATAAATGTCACTGACGGCCTGACCAGAGATCCCGAACTTTGTATAGTTAATTCAAATAGAACCTTTAAATTTTAAAAATACAGCATATGCAAATCCAGCAAATCTATACGGGTTGTCTTTCACAAGGCGCGTATTATATCGAAAGTAATGGTGAGGCCGTAGTAATCGATCCGCTTCGTGAGGTTGAACCTTATATCAACCGAGCTGAAAATGATGGAGCCAAAATAAAGTATGTGCTTGAAACGCACTTTCACGCTGACTTTGTATCAGGCCATATTGACCTTGCTGAAAAAACGGGTGCGCGGATCGTATTCGGACCAACCGCCAAGCCAGGCTTTGACGCGGTCGTAGCGGTGGATGGTCAGGTTTTGAAAGTGGGCGATATCACTTTTACAGTACTCCATACACCAGGGCACACCATGGAAAGCACCTGTTACCTGTTAAAGGATGAGCAGGGTAAAGAAGTCGGAATTTTTACTGGCGATACACTATTCATTGGTGATGTGGGCCGTCCCGACCTGGCACAAAAAGTATCAGCGGAATTGACACAGCAAAAACTCGCTGAACATCTTTTTGATTCTTTGCGTGCTAAAATTATGCCCTTGGCTGATGATATTATTGTGTATCCTGCACATGGAGCAGGAAGTGCCTGCGGCAAAAATATGAGCAAGGAAATGACCGATACTTTGGGAAACCAAAAGATGTTCAATTATGCGCTTCGGCCAGATATGACCAAAGTGGAATTTGTGAAAGAAGTTACTAGTGGCCTTATGCCGCCTCCGGCTTATTTTCCCGAAAATGTGATGATGAATATCCGGGGGTACGAAAGCATTGATACGGTACTCGAGCGCGGAACCCATGCACTGGCACCAGCGGCTTTCGAAGCTGCTGCAAACGAAACAGACGCGGTGATGCTTGACAGCAGGGATGCAGCGTTTTTTGCAGAAGGCTTCATACCTAATTCCATCAACATCGGAATCAATGGCGGTTTTGCACCCTGGGTAGGTACGCTGATACCGGATATTAGGCAGCGAATATTGCTGATTACTGATCCGGGCCGGGAAGAGGAAGTGGTAACGCGGCTTGCCCGCGTGGGTTATGACCATCCGATCGGCTATCTGAAGGGCGGCATCGATTCCTGGATACAAGCCGGTAAGGAGGTTGATCGGATCGAATCGGTGAATGTGGAGCAGATAAGTGAGCTTTTGCAAAATGATCCTTCCATCATACTTCTGGATGTTCGTAAAGCAAGTGAATTTCATTCAGAGCATGTCATTGGTGCCGAAAATGTCCCGCTCGACTACCTCAACGAGCATCTGGCCAAGATCGATAAAAACAAAACCTACGCCGTGCACTGCGCAGGCGGGTACCGTTCAATGATCTTTAATTCAATCCTGAAAGCCAGGGGATTTGACAATTTGATCGATGTAAAAGGAGGTTTTAAGGCCATCAAGGAGTCTGGCAAGTTTGAAGTAAGCAATTACGTATGTCCAAGTACACTTTTGTAAAACGAGATCATGGGAATTATATCGGTATTATTCGGAAATAACAAAGCAGACTTCAAAAGTCTGGTTGATAACGGGGCACTTATCGTTGACGTGCGGAGCCCGCAGGAATTTGCATCTGGCCACGTTGATGGGAGCATTAATATGCCACTTGATACAATAGGCTCCAAAGCCGCGTTTTTGAAAAACAGCGGAAAGCCAGTAATCACCTGCTGCCGGAGTGGCGCACGCAGTGGGATGGCACAAGAGGTTTTGAAAAATGCAGGGGTAGAAGTTTACAACGGAGGGGCATGGGATAATCTGAGGCAAAAAATTCAATAGGGAAATTCTTTAAAATATGCTGGAAATAATAAAACAGCCCTGGCCATGGTATGTGGCCGGGCCGCTGATCGGGCTTACAGTGCCTGCCTTGTTGATACTGGGCAATAAATCTTTCGGAATTTCATCCTCGCTCCGTCATGCTTGCGCTATGTGTATCCCGGGGAAAATTCCGTTTTTTCAATACGACTGGAAAAAGGAATTATGGAACCTGTTTTTCGTATTGGGCATCTTTTTCGGAGGCGTGACCGCGCTGACATTTCTGGCCAATCCAAAACCGATGCAGCTGAACTCTGCACTGGTTAAAGAGCTGAACGTATATGGCATAACGGATTTTTCGTCGCTGGTGCCCGTTGATCTGGTGCGTTGGGACAAACTTCTGACACTTCCGGGATTCATCATGATGGTAGGCGGTGGGTTTTTGGTAGGATTTGGGGCAAGATATGCCGGAGGATGCACTAGTGGACATGCGATCATGGGGCTTTCAACGTTGCAATGGCCCTCGCTGGTAGCGACCATCAGTTTCATGGCTGGCGGATTCGTAATGGCCAACTGGATATTGCCATTTATATTAATGCTTTGAGAAATGAATGATCAATTAAAAACGTATTGGGAAGATATTTATAATACCAAGTCACCCTATGAGGTGAGCTGGACCGAACTGAAACCCGAGCATTCTCTGATACTAATCCACAATACCCAAGCACCTAGAAATAGCCCTGTTATCGACATTGGGGGAGGCGACAGCATGCTCGTGGACTATCTGTTGGAAGACGGGTATTCGGATGTCACAGTATTGGATATTTCGGCAGCAGCGATAGAAAGAGCTAAAAAAAGGTTGGGGGAAAAAGCGGAAAAAGTTACCTGGGTAATAAGTGACATTCTTGATTTTAAGCCTGAGAGGCATTATACGATCTGGCACGATAGGGCCACCTTTCATTTTCTGACGACAGTGGAACAAAAAGAAAAATATAGAAGCCTCGTTGAAATTGTAGCAGCAAATGGCCACATGATTCTGGGAACGTTTTCAATGTCCGGTCCCGAGAAGTGCAGCGGATTACCGGTGTGTCAATACGATATAACCGCGCTGGCCAATGTCTTCAAAGATTTGTTTGAGGCAAAAAGCCATTTTTATGCAGACCATGTGACACCTTTTCAAACCAGTCAAAATTTCCTTTTTGCTGATTTTATCAAGACAAACAATTAAAAAGAGTATGGCCAATTTATTAATAGATCAAACTGCGGAAAGAGAACACGACATGCGTGCAATGGATTCAATGTGCATCAACGAAAGTCAAAAACAGCACAAATGGTATTACAACCTGAAATATCTAACGGTCGGCCTGTTTTTTGGGATACTATTCGTCAAAGCTGAGGTGATTAGCTGGTTCCGGATCCAGGAAATGTTCCGGCTGCAATCGTTTCATATGTATGGCATTATCGGAAGCGCGGTCGTGGTTGGAATGATTTCAGTCTGGCTAATCAAACGGTTTGATATCAATACGATTTCAGGTGAGAAGATTACTTTTACCGATAAAAAGTTTAGTAAGGGACAGATCTATGGCGGATTGCTTTTCGGGCTAGGGTGGGGTTTGACGGGCGCTTGTCCAGGCCCACTTTTCGCGCAGATCGGGATGGGTGCTACTGTTACTATCGTCACATTGCTTAGTGCGATTGCAGGGACTTGGGTATATGGTAGGTTTAGAGAACAGTTACCACATTAGGTCACAGTAAAGCGCTCCGAATTAGTCGTTTTATAATTTTGTTATGACCAGATTGTATTCCTTATGTGACATAAGTCACTGTATCTGGTTTTAATTCAGGTTAGATTTGTTTCTAAACTAATCCGAAAACAATGAAAGCGAACATGGGAATACTTGACCGCGTTTTGCGCGTGCTGATTGCAATTGCAATTGTGATCCTTTACTATACTAACGTTATCTCTGGTACAGTCGCTATCGTGCTGCTTGTGGTTGCAGGTCTTTTTATACTGACCAGCTTCATCAGCTTTTGTCCTCTTTATTCGATTCTTGGTTTGCATACAAACAAATCAACTAAGTAACTTTGCGAAAGCCACTTTCAGATTTTAGTGGGAATCGGTACTAAAGGGGATATTTTGCTTAGAACGATCACATCCGTAAAAATGGCTATAAGAGTGAGTTATTGGCGGTATGGCGAAATATAGTATATCATATGAAAATGACTAAAAACTGGTTTTCAGCCTCAAACATATTTTCCGCAGTACTAATCTTATTTACTATCGTTATGGTAATCAGTCCGGAGGTAAAGGGCTGGACAATTCAAAGTTTGATGAAAATTGGGCTATTTCAGCCTAGGATTGATAAAATGCAGGAAATTCAAAGTGAGACTTTGCCGAATATGTCTTCTAATTCATCAATACCAAGAGTCAGGAATCTCCACAAAAGGTAAATCACATCCTGACCGGTTATATAGTGGATCTTTCCTCTCGTCTGATCTTGAAATATTTAGTACAATTTAGCCACCGAATAATCTCACAGCTGGGCAAGATAAATAAATTCCATTCTCTTTAAATTTTAATGCGGATTCTGTTTTTAAGAAGTTTTTGAACTAGCTCTGTTGTGAATCATGCGCGGAAACATGGTGCCTGAAAGCTATTGTGATTAATCCAATCAAAATAAACGGTATACTAAGTATCTGGCCCATATTAAGCATCATGCTATTCTCAAAACTTTCTTGGTTCACTTTGAAAAATTCATCCAGAAAGCGAAGTGAGAAAAGAATCGTTATCATCACACCAAACAGGGTCCCATTCCGCCAATGGTCCCGTTTGCGTCGCCATAGATAAAGCATAACCGCAAACAGAATCCCACAGTATATAGCTTCGTACAATTGTGCAGGGTGTCTGGGCACATTATCAACGGATGTAAACACAAATGCCCAGACCATATTAGATGGAATCCCTATCATCTCCGAATTCATCAAATTACCCAAACGGATAAAAGCCCCGCATAGTGGTACAACAATGGCAATTCGGTCTAGGAGCCAAATAAAATCTAGCTTTTTTCTCCTTGCGAAAATGAAGGCAGAAGTGATCAGCCCCATTCCGCCTCCATGGCTTGCTAGCCCAGCAAGACCGGTAAAATGAAATGCTGGGTTAAGTGAAACGGGTAAAATTTCGATTGGATGCTGCCAATAATATGCAGGATCATAAAACAGAACGTGACCCAAACGAGCCCCAATCAACGCCCCAATCATCAAATAGATTGTAAGTTTATCTACTTCATCACTGGGGCGCTTTTCATTATTGAAAATATAGCGCGTAGCAGTTATACTCAAAAGCACACCAATTGCCCAGAAAACGCCATACCAACGCGGCACTCCAGTCCAAGGAAACACTTCTGGCCGAACATCCCAGATAATATAATATAGCATCAGCAGGTCTGGCAAAAGGTAAATAAGAACAGAAATAACGTCCAGTTATAAAGGAACGGTCGCAGTTTTGCATGCCCGTCAATATCTTGGTGTATGACGAATAAAATGTCGCCCTCGGATATTAGCTGATTCTCAAAATGCTCTTTGTGGTGCACCCAGGCATTTTCTAGTTCACTTGTATTCATTCAGATAACGGTCTTTAAGTTTGTTTTTCAGCCGGTTCAGCCTTGTACTTACATTGGTAGCAGTTAAATTCAAAATTAGGGCAATTTCCTTATTGGTATATCCTTCCACCAAAAGCATAAAAATTCCTTTATCGCAGTCATCGAGCTTGCTGACCAGCCACGTAAATTCCTGAGTACCATCTGCTAATAAATCAGTGCTAGAAGATATCTGATCAATGTGTGCTTGTGATATAGGCTCGTTTAGCTTGTGCTTTTGCACCTTTTTACTTTTCGCAATTATGGTGTTCAGGGCTACTTTATAGATCCAGGTGCTAATTTTTGACTCACTACGGAATGTAGGAAAAGAGCGCCAGAGCTGTAAAATGACGTCTTGCCTTGCATCTTTGAAATCATC
Source organism: Dyadobacter sp. 50-39 (assembly GCA_001898145.1). GTDB lineage: Bacteria > Bacteroidota > Bacteroidia > Cytophagales > Spirosomataceae > Dyadobacter. Next base: position 132,170 of record MKSR01000013.1, on the reverse strand, counting down.
CAGCTTTGGAAAATAGGCGCTACAAATACTGTTGATGATCCCCGATTTTTCTTGAATGGTTTTAATAAAATCCTTTTCAAAAGACATAATATTCTATATTGGTTCAAGACCATTTTAGCTATTAGTATATAAATGGCTTTGAATTGTCACAGAATTCACTGCTTCTTTTTTCAAACCTGTCAAAAAATAACATTTTTTTGCAGATTATGGTGCAGTTAGTGCACTGGGTATGCAGCCTTTCGAAATCCGATGGAGATTCCTTCTGGCCTTTCAATGATGATTGACTACATTCTTCGACCATTCTGATAACATCTTCTTTTTCAAGGCGATTAAAAAATCAGCTTAGTGGTCTAGTCTTTCAACGGTACCAATTAATGTACTTTGCTTTCATAATCATCATCCATGGGGGCAAGTGCAGATGATTTTCACATTCGTTGCCAGTACTTCTACAAAGCTCCCCAGGCGTGTTTTACAAACAACCGTACTCAGAAGTTAAATCAACGTTCGGTAGCAGCGAACTTTCAGATCATGTTGCTAAAATGCAGTCAGCAGGTACCCTTTAAGAAATAGCTATTTCCTGATCCTTCTCAAAATGCAGCTCTCGATTGTTTTTTTACCTTCAGTCACGTGCTGAACAGCAGCAAGTACACTGCGTTTTACTTTTTATGATGACTTATGAGAAAACGGGCCAGTGAAAAACCAGTCCGTCTTTCTATTCAGTTATTTAGAGAACTTTCAAAGACTAATTCATTAAATGCTAACCTCATGTGTTGATATCGAATTTTTATTTATTACGGTTTTCCGGGCCCTTACTCTTCTTTTGCCGATTTGAAACGACCAAACTAATATTAAGAGTTCGGTTATACCGATTGATGTCATTCGAGATGCTAGCTAAGCCATAACCATAACGAGCATCCAAAGTGAGCGTGGATTTCTTGAGTTTAAAGTTGTAACCTGCACCGGCCTGAAAACCATAATCCCAGCGGTTTAATTCTGTTGCCTCGCTGCCAAATGAAACCTTGGTCGAAGATCCTGCCAAATCTTCCGAACCATTTATTTTCAAGCGCCCGCCTAACGTGTAAGCAGTATATGGGCCTGCGTTTATATAAAATTGTTTTAAGTGTAAACGAGCGAATACTGGCGTTTCAACAGTATAAATGCGCAAAGTTAATTTATTGAATGCAACCGGATTATTCGCTTTCAACGCTCCGCCCTTAATCGCGAAATTAATCTCTGGAACTATTGAAAACATACGACTTATCCCAGCCTGATATGATGTCCCAATCTGTAACCCTTTAAAGGCTTTCTTGTATGGTTGCAATGATTTATTCGAACTTCCATAATTAAAGTTTGTCGTCAATGAATTGATTGAAATACCGAAACGACTTTGCTGCGGAAATGTCGGGACTGAAATAATCATCAACAACAGTATTGTTGCTAATAATTTCGCTATTGTAAAAAATGATAAATACATGATCGATTTAGTTAAGATTTTTGAACTGAAAAATTTGATTAGAAATTGACTTGGAGTAAAATGGATCCTATGACTCATTTTGGACATGGACCCATCGATCAGAATGGCAATACATCCCACACCCTCTTTTTTGAAGGGTCTCTTATTCGTTTCATTTTTTTGTAAATTAAAAGTCGAAATATTTAAGTAAGAATCTGTTGCTGATATCAACAAAACAAAATTAGCATATGCCTGTGGCTTCCAGATAGGACATTTACCAAGTTGAGTAGCACGAATTACAAATTATTAATTATGTTTAACCGCTCTATTTCAAGGTTTTACATGCTGTATCAATTGCCATTTCGGCAACTCCTGCTCTTTAAAGCATACCAGATGGTGGTCATCTGCTGGAAAGGCATACCCACTTCTTCAATTTGAAAGTTTTCTGATTCCCAATAAGTGTACCAAACAGAATATCCAGCCATTCACAAGAGTGAAATAGCTTTTAAAGGCGCTGACAGGATGATTAATGAATTCAAGTAGGAGCTATTTGAAATTCTTCCGGAAGGCATCCGGTGATTGCCCCGTATGATTCTTAAAAAAACGTATGAAGTACGAAGTGTCCTCGTAACCTAAATGCCAGGCAATATCCTTGATTTGGTTAGGGGTAGCAAGCAAATACCTTTTTGCTTCCAAGATAATTTGTTCATTAATTAATTCAGCTGTCGTTTTACCAACAGATGCCTTTGTGATAGCATTTAGCTGGTACAGAGATAGATTGAGCAGTTTCGCGTACTCCGAAACACTTTTGACGTCGGTAATATTTGCCTCTAATAACCGTAGCAGTTGCTCATACCGCTCCTGTATATACGTGGTAATTCCAGCTGAAGGTTGCTTCGGATTTTGGCTTTGCCTTACAAACTCGATAAAGAAAAGATCCATGTTCGCTTTAATGGCTTCATTATAACCTTCCTGTTTTAAGGTGAGCTCATTTAAACTGTTTGTGAGATATGTATGCAGTCTTTTGAATCTGATTTCCTCGACTTGACAATAGTTACGGCCAGTGGCCTTCCTCCATTGTTGTTCTGTTATGGAGTTTTTGGGCTGATAAAACGAATTATCAAATTCTAATAAATAGCCCGTACAATCTGCTTTCAATCGAAGTTGATGAACCTGACCAGGACGCAGGATAAATATAGCTCCATCCTGAACATCGTAACTAACAAAATCGATTTCATGAACGCCTGTTCCCTGTTCCACAGCCAGAATAAAGTAGAAGTCGTGCTTGTGAAGATCGTGGATTAAATCCTTTCCCTTAAGTACGTCGCTGATACTTCTGATACTAAACCGGCCGTCAGTAATTTGCTGTTGATGTGTATCGGCGATATATCTGATCGGGATTGTTTTCATAATTGTAATCTTTAAAAGGGTCAAAGTTCCGCTTCCACAAGACAGGTATTTAATGCCATTTAAAATTAAGAAATTTCTAGGAGCCTTTTTATCAGGTTCATTCGAGATAAATCCTATACAACTAAATTTTCGTCCTACCCGTCAATCTGCCTCGAAATTACTTTTGTAGCCAGAAAGCAATTTAAAAAAAAACAGAATGACAACGAAAGGCAAATTAATCGGATCCCTAAAAATCTGGGTAGTGATTTATCCATCAATTACTCTTTTTCTTTATTTCCTGGGTGAACCCCTGGCAATTTTGCCACTGTATCAACGAACCCTGATTTTGACTATGGTGCTGGTACCTTGGATCGTATTTATTGGGCTTCCCCTAGTAAATCGCCTTGTCAGTCTTATTTCCAGCATGCCAGAGCATCAGTAGCAAATCGTATACGCTAAAAATACATGTCAATGAAAATCAAGAATTTTGATGTAATCATTATCGGAGGAAGTTATTCAGGGCTTGCAGCCGGTATGGCATTGGGCAGAGCTTTGATACAAGTTTTAATTATTGATAGCGGGTACCCCTGTAACAGGCAAACACCTTATTCGCATAATTTTCTCACTCATGACGGCAGAACACCCTCGGAAATTGCAAAGCTTGGAAAAAAGCAGGTGCAAATGTATAAGACTGTTTCGTTTCTTGACGGACAGGCAATCAGTGGAAAAAAAACTGATACTGGTTTTGAAATTGGACTGGCCTCGGGCGCAACTTTTTTTGCTAGGAAACTGATTTTTGCCACTGGGATCAAAGATGTCTTGACCGACATTGAAGGGCTTGCATCCTGTTGGGGCATCTCAGTTCTTCACTGTCCTTATTGCCATGGATACGAAGTGAGAAATAAGAAAACGGGGATATTGGGTAACGGAGAAAGCGCTTACGATTTATCCAGGCTGATATCGAACTGGACGAACAATTTGACGCTGTTTACGAATGGGCCATCGACACTGACCGCCAGGCAGACTGAGCAACTGGGTAAAGTAGGAATAGTAATAGTCGAACAGCAGATTCAAAAACTGGATCATATAGATGGGAAGCTTCAAGATATTGTTTTCAAAGAGGGCACCCGATCTTCTTTAAGTGCCATTTATGCTCCTGCACCCTTCATACAGCACTGCCAAATTCTAGAATCTCTGGGATGTGCACTAACTGATGAAGGTTATATCAAAATAGATCTGTCTCTTCAGACCACAATAGAAGGAGTATTTGCATGTGGTGATAATGCAACGCGCATGCGAACCGTCTCAAACGCGGTTGCAATGGGGACGTCGGCAGGCATTGCGGTGAGCAAAAAAATGATCATGGAAGAATTTGATTTACAACAAGATTACAAATGATAATTCTTGTTGTAATTGCTATCAGGACAATTGGGATAGCCCTATCCTTAATCAGGTCTTTCATGCTCCTTTTGAATAGGTTAAGGCAAAGAAAATCAGTTTGTTTTAAAGTTGTTTCAAAACGTGCCGTGCAGTTAAATTGCACAACCCGTTTTGCGAGATCCCTGGACCACCATTTAACCCCAAACACAGCAAAATAACATCCTAATAATTGAGCGTAAATCCTACATTACTGTATTTCTGTCCTACCAACCCGCCATTAGCCAACGCTACTTTTGCATATATATGCGATTCCAAAACGGCCTAAGAGATCAGTTCATTTCATGATGTTTTAGTCTTTCTTCAAAGTCCATCAATTCTTATTTTATTAATTCAGGGTCGCTTTTTTTAATTTTTTTTAATTTATTAATTCAAAATGAAAATTATCATTGTCGGTGCCACAGGCACCATGGGAAAACATTTAGCCAGTGCATTTGAAAAAGATCACGAAATCATTAGAGTGTCTTCCAGCGGCGGAGATATCCAGGCCGACATCACGTCGCTGGAATCAATAGAAAATCTATTCAAACAAATAGGCCCTTTCGATGCTTTGATATCCACAGCAGGCCCAACCTATGTTGGTCCCTGGAAAAAAATGACAGATAAAGAATTCCGAAAAGGTATAGAGGGAAAATTGATGGGGCAGGTCAACCTGGTACTTATCGGACAGCGCTACATTCAACCAAAAGGATCATTTACTTTAATTGCCGGAGCTTTAACAACAGATCCACAGCTGAATTTTGCTAATGCAGCTGCTGCCAATGGAGCCATTGAAGCATTTGTAAAGGCTGCGGCCATTGAGCTTGAAGATGGTGTTCGTATTAATGCTGTTAGCCCCACGGTTATCGAAGATTCTCCACAATATTTTCCCTATTTTCCAGGCGAAGTTCCTGTTACCATGAAACAACTGGAGTATGGTTTTCGAAAAAGTGTATTTGGTGCCAACACAGGGCAAGTAATAATACCTCAATAATTGGTATTTTAACAGAATACCGTATAAGGTCATTATATCATTCGAGTAATGGCCTTATTGGAGATTACGGGAAAACTGACCACCTGATTTTGTTTTGGGCTGACCACTCATTTCGGTCTAGATTGATCATGCTATCTCTCTTTTTATCAGTGGGTTAATTCAAGAAAGTAAATTTGGCCTGATGATCAATCTGCCACCGAATGGGGTGGTCTGTGGCACCGTATTTTCCACTCATAGCCGCCGGACCGATTTTCAAAACCGGCGGCAAAATAGTTGTTGTCGCCAGTCCGGTAGTAGACTTCCTTGCAATATGGATGGGCAATTTCAAGAGGAATCGCCCGAGCTGCCAGATAACCGTTAATCGCCGGATTGTTTCCCAATGGCTTAGTATCACGAATGATAATAGCAGGAATGTTTGGCTGTTTTTCCGTAACGCTTTGCCTTATAGGTTGCGACAGAATTGTTGCCGGATGATTTTGCCGTTCAAAAAGAAAAAGGCAATTGATCTTTTCGACCACGCCGGATGCATCGAGGTTTGGGAACAGCCGTTCGGCCAAGTCAAATAACTTTCCTCCCTGCATGAGAGCGTAATCGTACCATCTGTTAATCGACATATTTACCCGAAACGACGCAGAACGCTCCGGTTCTCGAATGGGGGATAAATACCAGTGATTTTTTCCCTTCGTATAACTTGGTTCTAGGCCGATTCTACTAAGAAAATCAGTAATCGGCAGATTATTCAACTGTCTGATATTCATGATTTTATTTATTTGATAAGCAAACCTATTTTTGTGTGGGCTGGTAGATGTCTATTTTTCGATGAGATGATGAGAAGCAGATGTAAGAACTTGATTGCAAATAGGATAAGCACTCATCATAGCCTCATCATCCACATCAGCCTTGATGAGTTTTCTCATCGTACTCATCTAACCTCATCATAAATAGAAATATCTTGATGAGTATGTTATGCATTGATTATTAGCGATTTGCTTTCTGATTAGAAGCTCTCATCAAACTTTGCTCTGATCCATTCAGTAGTGATGCTGTAATACCTGCCAGTTGAATGGACTGGGGCAAGATCATTGCAGCTGTTATATAGGTAGGTCTGATAATTCAGGCTGTTGGCTGCTGGTTTTAATCCCCAGTCGTTCTGCAACACATTGGAAACCTGCTGACGGGTGAGCCGGGGCATATTTCGCTTCAACAGTTCGAGCATATCCTTATTGGTGAATTCAAGTTTGTCGATGCCTGTATTTTCGAAGATTTCTCTCAGGATAAATAGCATTTCGGTTTCCAGTCGGTTGCGGTTGTTACGAATGACGCGCATTAATGCCTCGGTGCGTATCTGCCTTTCCGAAAACCACATTCTGGTTTGGGCGATAGGCACCGAAAGGTTGCGAGAGAGCAAATGATGAAGAAACGCAGGGAGCTCACCGGCCATTGAATCAAGAAGGTGAATATTTTCTGATTGGAGAACTGGCACCTTTCGTATCCAATAGCGCGTTTCGGCAGGGTCAATCACAATGAAGTTTTCTTCATTGTTAGAACACAGCACAAACTTTCCAAAGAACTCGGTTTCCTTACGGTCTTTCCCTTTCGCTTCAACTTTGGAATTTCTTGCAGTGCTCAGATTTTTGATTTTCTCTGAATCTTCCCGCCGGTCGAGCAGCACTTCATCCACAGCAATGATCAGGGTGTTCATCCAGTCGGAATTAAACTGAGACCTGAAATCACTGTTGCCATTGAAGGTCATGTTCTTGCCAAAGATCAGTTTCAGAAAATTCAGGAAAGTGGTTTTTCCAGTTTTCCGCTCCTTTGAGACCAAGCATAGCACGGGGAGCTTCTGTGTCGGCCTTTGATAAAGCAGGCTGAGATAATCTAAGCCCAATTCATATTGTTCACCGAATATGTGCCTGATAAACCCGAGGGTAATGGTCGGGTCGCCCGGTTCCGGTTTTGCTTCCAGCCTGTGATAGAGATTGTAAAAATTTCCTACGGTCTCTTTGTAGTCCAAGTGGTCCGGGACGCAACAGAAGCCATCGAATTTTCGGATCTTTTTGATCTGGCTAGGTTCGAGGTCTTGTCTGAGCATCTCAGCCGACCATGGGATCCACATCTCGACAAATTCCTTACTAACAGTCGGCTGCATACATTTTTTGTAGTAGCCGGTCTGAACCCGTATATAGCTGCCTGGCAGGTTCAACGGATAATTGCTGCTTGTCATGGTACAGGAATTAGCTTATCGAAGTTTCCTCTTAGCAGCCCCTCCCAGGGACGGAATTTGCTCCCGAAGCTCAGCGATAGTTTTTTTCTTTCCTGATTTGATCCAGTCTTCTAATTCAGACTTGTAGAAGTAGAGCCGCTTGCCTTTCTTGCTTACAGGAATCTCCCTGTGACAGACTTTTCCATACAGCGTCTGCACAGATAGATTAAGAAACTCGGCAGCCTGAGAGATGGTCATTAGTTCGGCGGCTTGCGGAAGGGGTTGCCGGGATTCTATTAACAGATCTTGGAGATTGTCAAGCTTTTGGTGAAGCTCTGAAACCGCACGCGGGAGTTGGTCAAATGAGTATTGCTCCATAACAATTGGTGTTTTGTTGATACCGCAATGTTAGGCGCTTGTTTTGGAGGGTTACAAGTAGGCAGTAGTGTAACCTTACTTTTACCTACTGATATTTTTTGATTTTTTGCTGAACGGAGAGCCATTTACCGGACAGACATGACGGTGGCGAACGGGGCCACCGGGATAAACAAGCAAGAGGCAAAGCCAAGTTTTCGAGCATGACAACAGGTAACGAAAGGGTTGGCGTAGCAGCCGGAAATCACACTCTGGCAGGCACAGCAAGAAAGAGGTTTCGGACTTGGAATGTGAAAACTATTCAACTAGCAGCTGTGACACAATTATAGGTAACCAGTAAATCAATAGAATGGGTTTTGGGTTCAACTTGTTTTTCGTTTTTATAATTGTTCCGCTAACAGGGATTCTCTTAGTGACTTGGTTGCTGACGAGAAAGAAAATCTTTGGTAAGTTGATAGGAATTGTTTGGCTTGGAATATTCGGGCTGGCATTTTTTGCTGGGATTATTCAATGGCTGACAGCAAAGACAGAATTAGAGAAAAAAGACTATTATGGACAATACATTGTAAATCGTGAATACTTCCCAGGCAAACAAGCGGACTGGCAATACAACAATTTTCGATTCGAAATAAAAGAGAACGACTCAATCTATTTCTACGTGACCAATAAAGAACAAATAATAAGGAGGTATGAAGGGACGATTACAACGACACAACCATATCTTTATCGATCGGAGCGACTTATAATAAATATGAAGCAACCAACACATCACATTATGACAAGCAACCCGACAACTTACCGAAATACATGTAGTTTTTATTTGGTTTTCTTCTCACCGAAATTCAATAATGTTTATTTCAAAAAGGGCAAATGGAAGCCGCTTGATTGATAAATCACTTTTGAAATGCACTTGAACTTTCACCCCCCTTTTTTACTTCTGGCAGTGGGAACAAGTATCACGCCAGAACTATTCATGTTCACAGTCAAAATAGGGGACTTGCAAATTTTTGCGTCCGAGGAGACAATTCCGTTCAGGTAGCCAGCTGTGAAGGATTTTGCATGACCGTTTGAGACATACCTGAAATGCTCGATTATCCAGCTTTCAAGTTCCGCTTTGTTGCAGGAAACAATGAGATTGCCTTCAATCAGCTGTTTGAAGGCGTCTGCGAGCTGATTGCCATTGCTATTAAAAAGAAGCTTCTTTTTGGGAGAAACGTTGGTCGTCAGGAGAGATAGTAATGGTTGCTGCTCCTGCTCGTCGAAATATCCCTTGAAAATTTTGAAAAATTGATCCGCTATGCCTTCGATAAATACAGGGAAGCGGCGGACACGTAATGCAGCAGGAGCATCTTGGCCTGTTTGGGGCTGGCCGATATCATACTTGTCTGAGTTTTCAAGCACATTGATCTCCTCAATAAACTCGGCGAGGCTTTCTTCTCTTTCCCGGACCGAATCACACAGATCGTCAACAAATTCGGGTGTGACGATGACATCCACTTTGCCAGGTTCCAGTATGTTGGTATAAAAAATTTCTCCGAATTCGATCACCAGCAGGAAGTCATCCTGGTATACCTCACCCGCTGTCGGATTATGGTTGAAATAGTTTTCCCAGAACCGATTGAATTGGATCAGGAGCTTTTTCGTCTGACTTACATATGCGCCTCGGTTTTTCCTGTCGACGCCAAAGATGTCAATTAAGGCGAGCTCTTTCAAAATCCGTAGACGCTGGCGAAACTCAAAAGAAAAGTATGGGTTCTGGTGTTTGATGCTGTATCCCAGGCCAGTGACCGGTCCGGCTTTCGAAGATTTACGCTTGTCTCGCATGTCAGAAAGACGCAGATCAAATCTTTGTATGAATGTGAAATACTCTTTGAAATGGTCCATGCTTGGGATTTAAGTTTCGGCGCACCTGCATTTGGGCTATCCAAATTGCTCAGCTCTACTACAACAACGCGCTCAGGTATTTCTTTGTTTTTTCATCATCGAAGCTTCCCAGATAACTTTCAGTCGTAGAAATAGATGTGTGGCCAAGCGCCTGACTGATGAAGGCCAGCGGGGCCTCGGACTGAAGAAGGATTGTGGCAAAGGAGTGCCGCGCACTGTATGTGTTGACGTCTTCGGTAATTTTGTTCGCTGCTGCGACGTCCTTCATATACTGATTTGTGATTTTTACCACCTGATTGATGACTGTTTTTTGCCTTTCAGGCGTCATTTCATCGTGTAGAAAAGGGAACACATAGTCCTTCGGCTTTCGGTTTTCACTCGCCCAGCGCTTAATGATGGCTTGACTTTCTTCGAACAAGGTGACCTTGATGGTATTTTGATTACCCCTGGTAGACCGGGCAGTTTTCTGACGGATGAAGGTTAGGCGGTCTCCCTCGATATCCTGCCAGCGGATCCGACAAATGTCGTTCATATTCATGCCATTACACAAATAGGAGAATACCCAAAGATCTCTGCTACGTTGTTCAAACCCAGGACTGCATTTATGGGCCATGATTTTGAGAACATCGTCTTTGCTAAGGGCTTTTTTTGTGTTCGAGCCAGCTGGAATCATATATCTTCTTTTACCAAAGGGATATAGTGCCCGATCCATGGTGCCCGATTCGATCGCATCATTACAAACTGATCGAATGTGCCTGCAATAGATGCCAACGGTAGTCAAGGTGGCCGGGGAAGTGCTTACTTCCGTTCCTTTACGGATTCGACCATGTTTGAGCATCCATTTTTCATAGCTAGTAAGGAACTCAGGTGTAACCTGTTCGAATCGAAGAATAACGTCTTTTTTTGGTGATTCTTTTCTTAGCACCGGTGGCAAGTTCAATAATTCCAATCGTTGCTTCTCGGTCAAGGATTCAAGAAACCGTTGGAGGGACGAGGATGTGGAAGTGTAGCTCAGAGCATTGCCAATCCGGCCCTCCTTCGTCATGCCGGCCGCTTTTGTAGTAAGGGCCTCGATGACATTGTTTTTATCCTTTACGTCTTTCGAAGGCTTCGTTTCTCGGCCGAACATACTAATCTCATACGCGAATCTTTCGAAGCTGAAGTCATCGTCAAGTTTGCCGACGATTGTTCTGGCCCTGGCCAAGTAGCTTTCAACTTCCTTGCCTGTGTAGTCTTCTTCAAAGGTGTTTCCGAAGAGTTTGTTCCACAATTTTCTCCGATGGTCATTCTTCACTTGTCCTGGGATGCCAGATTTATGTTTTTTGACAAAATCCCAATCCTGCTCAGATACCTTCAAGCCGGTAGTAAAAAGCCTTTGTTTACCCTCATGAGAGATCAACCATTTTACCACACCATCATCACCCTTTGAAGCGCGTTTGTCCAGAAATAAATTAACCGTAGTTGCCCCCATGATTCTTCGTCATTTCGTTTAAGTTGCAATAAACTTGCAATAGTAAATTAAAAAACAACGAAAGATATTACAAAATATGAGCGGCAAATTATTTTATAATTATCTGTAAATGAATAATTTATAAAATTATCGAAAAATGAGAAAAAAGAAACGAAAGGTAATTTTTTGTGACTGTTAATCAGAGGGTCGCTGGTTCGAGCCCAGCTTCGGGAGCTTGAAAATGAGGCACTTAGCAAGAAATTGTTAAGTGCTTTTTTTGTTGCAATACCTGGCCTGATTTTGGAAGATCAAGACCAAAACTTGATCGGATCAATACGGATCAAGACCAAAACTTGATCCGCATCACCACGAAAAATCTTGCCATATGGGTAGTTATTACAACCAATATCATTTTCGGTATCCATCTTGTTCTGCTAAGGCGCTTGGCGCAGCAAGCTCAACCAATCCCGCTTGAAGGAAAAGGGTATCTTCTGTTCAGGAAGGTGCGAATAACTAAGGCACGTAGTTCATCATCGTCGAATAATAACCATTTAAAAAGGCGGCATTCATTATGCTTCCGTCCGTGGCGTCCACACCACCGTCCAGGTTGACATCGGTAAGCAGATACTGGTCAAAAAGGCCGTTCAGGAAATCGTTGTTGGCTATTGACATATCGGCGGCGTCGATGACCCAATCGGCGTTTACATCGCCCGCCCACATGTACCACTTTCCATTGAAGATGCCCATTTGGGCAGGATCACCCGGAAGCTGGCTGGCCTTGTTGAGCGCGGTCGTGAAGTCGTAGGTAATGGTGCCGGCATTGAAGGAAGCAATTGGATTGCTCAATATAGCCACATGGTTTCTATGGGAAACAGCTATGCGTACCGGCGAACCTTGCCCCACGAATTCGGGCAAAGTACCGTCAATGTCAACGACACTTCCGCTGGGTTTTAGCAGAAGACTTTTCGATTGCAGTTTCACCCCCGGATTGGTAGCATCCCGGATTTCAATCCTGACCCAGTCCACCACCGGCCCGGCTACGCCCGCCGGATTGCCAATGTTGTTGTAAACGGTATTCCCACCGTAGGGGTCCGTTGCAGGCAGCAGGCCAGAATTTGCGCTGAAATAGGTTTGAAGATTAGTAGCCATATTGGCCTGCCCCGGCCGATAGGCGCCTCGCAAAAGGACTTTGACATCGAGCTGAACGAGGCTGCCATTAAATTCCCTTTTAATTCGATTGCCGGCAATGTCACAGGTAAATTTGATCTGTGCGTTTGTGAGGCCCGGAGAAGCCGTGATCGTGAGCAGAAGCACGATTCTCGTAAGTGTGTTCATAGGTGTGATGGTTGGATTTATAGTGTGAGGTCATTGTAATCAATTTAAAAGCAATCTCTTTCGCCGTTGACTGCCGATTTGTCTAACGTGCCTTCCTTGCCAGCCTGTGCGGGAAAATAGCAACCGGTCTTTGTACGGAATACTTCCGCCCCGCTCCCGCAAAGCACGGCGCACGCGCGGCCCTCGACAATGTGCTTGTTCGCCTGTAAGTCATCCACCCGCATTTTATACCGAAACGCTCCCTTGTACCGCGAGCCGTCGGGCCGGAGCCCATCCCACCCATAATCCCGCACCGGCATTTTGGAATTGAAATAAGGCTTTTGATATAACATCGTATCTCCCTCAATACTATATACCGCAAAGCCCCATACGTCGGTAACGACGTCGTTTACGACCGGGAAGAAGTAATCATTTATTCCATCTTTATTGGGTGTAAAAACATTAGGTACATAAATGCGCTTTTTTTCATAAGAGAATTCGACGGGCTGGGCACCGCAGCAGGATTCGTATTCCTGACTGGTTGCTTTTACCGGGTCCTGGGATGAACAGGTCAAAGCGCTGGAAATGACCAGGACTGTAAAAAGTGTAAGTGTGTTTTTCATCTGCTTGATCATTGAATTATTGTTTTTTCATGTTCTTACTTGAATACCACCATAATGCCTAGTCCTATACTGATATCATTCATAAAATGGTGATACCGAAATTTGTTCGTGGCAGTAGTACCCGGGACTGCATTTGTAATTGTTTCATCGTAAGTGATGTCGGCTTTATAGAACCACGAGTCCAGATCGATGTTAAATGAGATCCTTCTGTTCATTCTGTAAGCGAGTGTGAAAGATGGATTGATGGAAAAACAGTCATTGTTTGCATAATCAGTATTCCAATCGATATTTATCAACTCATTGGTGTTTTTGCCTTTTAACCGGGCACGAGCCCAGTTCGTGGTGACCGTCACGGCGCCGATCATAACACGTCCGATAAAAACCAATCGCTTTTTCTCGATTTTATAGGCTGGCCCTATGCTTCCTCGAACTAATGGATCGGAAGCGTCGGCGGAGTAATTGTTAATGATGCCCGAAGATAATGTTGTATAATATTCATTTCCATATTTCAAACTGATCTCCTTTCTGAGTTGATTTTGTGCTGCCTGATTATTTTGAGGGGGGGATAATATCAGATGCCCTTCCAAACCAAAGTGTTTATAAAAGAGCCAATATCGAGAGGTTGAAAAAGTACGTTCTGGAGTCTGGAATTTACTAGATTGTCGGTAATATGTTCTGCTGAATACGAACGAGTTGGAAATATCGCGCCAACCAGAGGGCGGTAAAAGAATTTGATCGGCTTGTAGTCTGGCTGCCCACAGGCGGATAACGAAACCGCAGATAGCATTGACACTACCATTAATAGTTTGTTCATACTATTTTAATTCAATTGGTTTGGTGGTAGCAAACAGGTGTGTGTTGTTCGAAAGTGCTATGTCTACTTGAAAGCTGTGTTGTCCAGGTTGGTCAGGTGGCGTAAGAAGATACATTTCTAAAAATGTGGTCTCAGTTCGTTTATGATAAAAGGCGGGATTCGCCACTACGCTATCTACATCTATATATTTGTTATATTTCAATACCTTGAACATGTCCGTAACGTCACTGCCTTCCGCGTGACCATTATCGAATCGCGCTGTGGTAGTAACGGTTAGTGAAGTGATTGTATCCCTTGGACTTATGATAGTGTCAGGTCCACAAATACAGCACACCGCATAGGCCTGGTTGAAAAGAGAAAAATGCTTTCGATCTTGGACGGAAACTTGTCGCAGCCCTATTTGTAGCCTGATTCCATACGCATTTTTTAAAATTGGACTTTCAGATACTACCGGAAACTCTCCGGAATTATCCAGGTTGTAAGCCGTAGCATATTCAAATTTGTATTGAATTTCATTAGTATCCGGGCAGTCGCAACAAGCCATGAATAGTTGTGTAAGGATTGTAGCGAAAAACAGGATTGTGACTTTTGCTTTCATTGGATTTGCTATTATTATTTAACACCTAAGCTAATCTACAATACCTACCGGGATCGAATTTCCCCTCCGATGGTTGATTTTGAACCTGAATAGATTGATTTTGTGCGGAGAAAGCGAAAAGGAAAGCATAGCGCCAGCCATTCCAAAGTATATGCCGACATTGCTGGGATCAGTAAAGGATCCAGGTCGATCATAGAATAGTTTTTGGCCGATTTTATTTATCTTGAAAAGACCTTCCGGAGTAGCTTTGAATAAGTTCATACCATCGGATATAGCATAGAATCCATTAGTTGTCAGCTGAACTTTCTTTCTTCTGGCCCCAAAGATTCGGTAGGCCGTTAACTTCCCTTTTCTTGACTTTTCGACGATAATTTCTGCTTCAATGTCCGGTCTGTTTATCTTGAAATGCGAATAGTCTTTGAAAACGCCCGACACAGGCCTCTCATTCGAAAATATAGGTATTTTACTGATTTCTAAACTATCTAGGTGTTCTAGGTCGTGGCGAGTTAGTGTATGACTATTTGGATTGGGTTCGCTAATTGCGGCAATTTTCGATATATTGCAAAACTCATCACTTACCAATCTGAATAACTTTTTTGTGACATCAAATCCTTTGACTGTATAAATACTGTCTATCGTCAATAGCTCGGAATATGCTCCCGAATCATTTTTTATAAATAGTCTTGCCGATAATTTTAGTCTTCCGATTTCCGGAACGCTGTTTGTATTCTCATTCATGAATAGCTCATTCAGGATGAGTACGAGTTGTTTGGAATTAGACGAGCGTGTATCTGACGCTTTGAAAAAATGGGCGACGCTGTCGGCGATATTGCCATCGAAGGTAATTTGTTCCGGACGGTTGGTAAAGCCTTTGTGTATGAAGCCCAGTAACTTCTGACCGTCACGCATGTCAATAGCTTCCACTTCTTTAAATACAGGATTGAAATCGACGCATTTGGTGTCAAGGGTAAGGCTGATCTGGGCTTGTGTTAAGTGAGCGATCAACATGCTGAACAGGAATGATAATGCTTTCATGTGTGTAGAGTAAGATGAATGTATTTTATTCAAGACATACACTTTTAATTGTAGGCAAATAAAATGACAACCAGATCCTGCCGTAAACCATTGACCAGTTAGACCAAAATTTTTGCGCCAGCCTGTAAACTATGGTTTCGGATCTGTTCGAAATTGTATATATAATTTGCTAAAACTTTTTGGTGTTTGAAATTTTATATGTTGTAAGTTAAATAATAATTATTTGACTAGATAGAAGGGGTTATTAAATGGAGCTGATAGTGATTTATCGGAGAAATGTTCTATACCGAAACAGCAATGTTTGAAATGTTATCTATTGATTTGTTATCTGTTTGCATCTGAATTTAGTGAAAAGATATAAATATCCATTACTGATTTTATAGATTTAATGAATTTTGATCGTATGTTGAGTCATCGCATACCTATGATTTAATTTTAGATTTGAATGCAACGGGGTTGCTATCTGAACTTAATTGCAAAATGAATTTAACTTTCCTTGGGATAGATCTCTGATGGTCTTGATTGAACAGTGCTTGGATATGAATTCGTCTGGACTATAAATGGATCTGTTTTCAATGCTATATATCATAATATTGTTACTTTGAATGAACCAAATGGCGTTTCTGAAAAATTGAACGGTGAACAGCAAGCTACACTTTTTTACCTGTATTGTGTTGAAAAATACCTGTATCTCGTAGTTGTAGTCCCGATCTTTTTCTTCGATAAAGTCATTGTAGTTGCATGGGCCGCAATCAGAGTAGTATATGATATTGAAGCAGTTGAGCGTGGCCTGGAATTTATTTTTTTTGGAGAATATTGCAAACTCGAATGGGAAGTTTTCATTTGGTTGTATATATTGAATTATTTTTTTGGTAGAGTCGTATTCAATTGCTTTTGGTGTAATTGTAAATGAGAGGACAGGTATTATCTTTACTGTTGTTTTTAAGGCATATGCCTCTGGTCTAGTCATCCAGTTGTTATGGGTGAGTGACCTTATCAGTTCTTTTCGTATTCTTCGTTTTGCCGTAGCGTTTAATTTCTTCTGAATTTCTAGAAAGTCTTGCGCAATGCAACTTTGAACGAGAACTAAGCATAGAATGGATACAAGTGTTGTTTTCATGATAAGTTACCTGCTGAAATTTATAATAAAAGTAGGAATTGTAATTGTCCGGTTCGTTTTAAAATGATCAAAGCCTCCGGTTGCTGGATTCATATATTTAATTTTGAAATAGGTTTTGGGGAGATGACTTTTGTAGGTTTTCTGCCATTGCTCAATTCTTGTAGGAACAATTGCATGATTGTTGTTTTGGGCCATTATTGCGGGGTTTCCACTTTGTAATTGGCGACCAATGGTTAACGGGCTTATCTGAGCATAGCCCGCCACATTGTTTTCTCCATACAGGGCTCTAAGGGCTTCCATGGTATTTGTTCCTGCATTGGGATTGTAGAAATCCCCTACGGCTGCCGATATGTCTTCGTAGCTTCTGCCATTTGACATTTGATCTAGATATTCACTTGCGCAAATCAGACAGTCAAAGCCGCCTCGTTGCTTCAACCCGTTTTCCGGCGCACCCGCCAAGTTGTATTCGCCAATCTTGGTATGGGTTGGCTTTTCGATGTTGAAGGTGTAGCCACCTGTAATATTCCAATCAAAGCCACCTTTTTGACTCCATCCAATTCCGGCAGACCCATTGAAGTTGTTGTAAGTTCCACCATAACTTAATCCAGCATTCCAACCTTCATTAGCTCCGTAGCCGACACCTATGCTGAGTCCGGCATATCGATAGCCATATCCCGCGAACCAGCCAGACGAACCGTAACCTCCATAAATACCGTAGACAGAACCTTGCACAGACCAGTAGCCTTTTTCACTTTTAAAATTATATCCGGCAGTTGCGGAGGCACTGAGAACGCCAGGTATGCCAACGCCGATTTCCAATCCAAGGCTAAATCCGTTTTTCCCAAAACCTATTTGAGGAATGATAAAGACAACCTGTCCACTCGGATCCGTATACTTCAATGGATTATTCATCACATAACTATACCTGTTGTACCCCTGTGTAGAATACGGATTTTGCACAAAATTGTCAGGACTCAGCACCCTTCCCACCACCGGATCATACATCCGTCCATTCATATTGATCAAATTAAAATTCGTCAAATGCTCGTGGCCGGTGAAGCCACGGTACAGGTAGCTGGTGGGAGCGGGTACATTTACATAATCCCAGTTAGCCGGATGGCGCAACCGTCCCCAGGCGTCGAAGTTTTGGTCGAGGATGACGGTGCCGTTAGGTGCGGTTAATGTCAGTAGCGAGCCTAGGTGGTCTGTGTAGGTATAGTAATACTGGTCTGTGCCGCTCTCGCGGATTACGATGGCGGAGAGTCCTGCGGGCGTGTGAATGTAATGCAGGTGCTTGTCGGGTACGCCGGTGGTGATGTCCTTTTCGTAGCTTCCGAAATAGTAATGCGTATTGATTAATGCGCCGTTCTTTTTCATGACACCTTTAATGCGCTGGTAGTCGGCGCCATAGGTGTAGGTAAGCTCGTACGGCTGCCCTGAACCGTTTTCGGTGATTTTGTCCGGCTGGTTGAAGGCGGTGTAGGTAACGTCCTGCGTGAGCATGGGCAGCGCGGTGGTAGGCGCAATGATGCCCGCGAGTGCGTTGAGCTTGGCAGGATGGTAGCTGAACTGCTGCCCGGCATCAGTTTTAGAAGCAATATTGCCCGAAGGTTCGTAGGTGACCGTCTGCGCGGGCTTGCCTGCCACCGTGGCTGTAAGCAGCCGGCTGAGGTTGTCGAAAGTGAAGCTTTCTTCCCTGTTTTTAATGTAATCCTTGCGTTTGGTCAGGTTACCCTTGGTATAGTCCCAGGTTAGTTCCAGGTTCTGCACACCGGCGGTGCTGAACAGCTTGGGAATGCCATAGTCGTAATTGATCACCGAAGTTTTGCCATTGCCCAATGCGTAAGCCGTGTTCTGGCCCAGGCCATTCATGCCGGTATTGGTGTAAAGGGTTACCGAGCTGTTGGTGTTCTTGATCGTGGTAGGGTATCCGTTTCCATCATAGGCGTGATTGGTGCCAAATCCGGAAGGGTACAGCACCGAAGCGATGTCTCCATAATTGTTATAAGCATAAGTGGTAATGTAGGGATTGCCGTCCACCGTTTCCTTGCTCGTCAGCATCCGGCCGTATCCATCGTAAGTGTATTCTTCGAGGTTGCCTGCAAAGCCGGTCACTTTTTCAATCTGGTTGATCCCGTTCCCCGAAGCGCGGTACTGGTAGGTGGTAGCAGGCTCCCCGGCTTTTGCCCTGGTGAGGATTCTGCCCGCTGCATCATAAGTCAATGCGTAAGCGGCCCCGTTAGCATTCGTCTGCGTTACCAGCTCACCCAACGCATTGTATTCATAATTCGTGGCGCCCGCATTGGCGTCGGTCAGCTGGATTTGGCGGCCGTAGGTGTCGTATTGGCTACTGGCAATCGTTACGGCGCCGTTTTTGATTTCCTTTATCCCTCCATGGCTGAAATAGGTGTAGGCCAATGTCCCGCCATCGTCTGTCGAACTGGTTACCTTCCCGCTCGCATCAGTCTTCTGTGAGGTCGTTCCCGCCAGGGTGGTTATAGTAGTGGTAAGTTCGCCTGCTGCATAGGCATAACTGATCGTTTTTGTGCCCAATGCGCCGCTGTTGATGGTAGTTGGCCTGTTATATTGGTCGAATTGCGTGGTCGTCGTAATGTATGTTTCCCCTGCTTTGTAGGGTTGGGTTGAGGAAACGACATTGCCTCTCGCGTCGTAGGTCTGAACTTGTGTAACGGCCTGGTTGCCAAAACCCTCGGTTTCTCTTCTGACCTCGCGGCCTACGAGGTCATACCATATTTTGACATCGGGCTTACCGGGATGCGAAACCAGGCTGTACCAGACAGCGCCACCAGCCAGGTCCCATCCATAGCTTTGCGTAATGCTGTACGCCGCCGGAGCCGGGGGCAGCGTAACCGCAGGCCTTCCGAATACATCATATTGGTACGTTGTAACCAGCCCGTCGACGCCGACCGAGGTCAACGGCTTGCCCCATCTGGCGTCATAGGTAGCGCTGGAAGTCTGCCCAAGCTCGTTGACACTGGACAAAGCATAACGGCCTTTCGGATCGTATACCGACGAGGTATTTCGTGCCGCGGAGGCACCCGGGCCATTGGGGGTGATGGTCGTCTTTTCAGGTTACCCAGCGGGAAGTATTCATAGGTCGTGACTACATTTTTGGGCGATCCGCTAAAATCGGTTTTCGAAATAAGCTGGCCAATGCCGTTGTATCCAAAACCCGTTGAAACCGTATAAGCAGGTTGCCCCGACCTGGTATTCGAAATTGTGACAGACGTGGGCTTGTTGAGCACACCGGCCGGATAAGCACCGTAAACCGTGTTGGTAACAGCGGTTTCCACACCATCATTAACAGTGCTTTGCGTAATGTTGCCGAAGTTATCGTAAACATTTACCGCGTTTGTCGTCCGACCCTCCAATGTCTTGTTTTCGAGGATATTGGTCGTTTGTACCCAAAAGCGTTTCGCTGCTGGGGAGACAAATGTGTTAGTGTTTGTGGTTTGGCTCAGCAGCGCGTTTGTGGATGCGAGATGGACCGAAGTCCGGTAGGGGATGGCTGTGTAGTAAGTGGTGTTGAATTCATTTTCTGAAATGGTTTTGATCCCTGTCGCCAGATCGTTAGCCGTTATCTTGCCAAACCCCAGGAAACCCTTGCCTGCCCGGTGCAGCTTACTTGCTTCGTACGTGTATTGAATGGTGTTAATACCCCCAATCCCATTCTGCAATTTGAAATCGGAAACGGCGTAGAGCGGTGGCTGGATCGCGTTGAGCGGGTAAGCGGAGAGATTTCCCCGGATATGGAAGCCGTTTTCGTCGGTCAGCTTCTTGTAAACCCATTCGGTAACATGGTTATAGCCGCTTTTTACTTTTTCCAGAAAGTTCTCTCTGCCTTCTTTTTTGAAGTAGAAGACATCCATTGGATTAAAGATATTCTTGAAATTAATAATATCAGCCCGGTGGTCACCATTGAAATCGCCAATCATCGGAGGAGGTGCTCCCAGATTTACTGCATAAGTGCTGTTTATACGATGAAAGTTAGCCCCGGTACTTGAATAGCCCTTTCCATAGTAGACATCGAAATTCGAAGGTGCTGCTGTTTGCCAGCCATGATAGATATCTGATTTCCCAAAGCCTTTGATCAGCATGATGTCGCTTTTGCCGTCACCGTTGAAATCCACGACGTGGACTTTGTCGGCGGTGGGCCAGTCGCTTACCGCTAATGCGAATACACCTGAAATAACGATCGACCCGAAATCCGGCTGAACTTTGCCATTATAGAGGTGGCAATTGTAGTTGACGGCATTGCTACCCAGCATGGTCAGTACGTCTTGTATGCCGTCGCCATCATAATCACCCGGGAAAATGAAGTGGCCGCTCGGATGGATTTTGGAATAGCCCGCGTAGGGGGAAATATTCAGCGGATCAAACTGAATAGCTGGCTGTGCATTGGTTTGCCAGTCGTAATTCTGGACGGCGCGGTAAATCCGGAGGCTGGTTAATGTGCGGTTTTGGCCTGAACCGGCAACATTGGTCATTAAAACATCGTCGGCCCCGTCACCTGTGAAATCATAAGCCAAAAAGTCGAACGAGTTGGGGATACTTTGCTTTTTGACGACGCTGTAAGTGACGGGAGCTTCGGTGACATTATCTACAAAAAAGCTATTCGGTTGCCCGATGTAGGCCGGGTATTTAACATAAACGATCATCCTGTATACGGCAGGGTTCGGGATAAGGCTGGCTTCCAGGAAATCCGTCAACCCGTCGGCATTGAAATCTCCGGTAATGGTGGTCGACGAAGGATAGTCGTACCCATCTGTGTCTACTGTACTGAATTCGGCAGGCGGGTCGCCATATTTGAAAATAGTGGCGTTGAGCTGCGTGCCGTCGGTTCCGGCCTCGATGACCTCTTTTAAATAGGAGTTGATATTGTCATGCCCGTAATCGAACTGGTAAGTCCTGACAGTCGCGCCCTCGGCCTTTGTGGTAACCTTGTCCAGCAAATACTTGCTTTCGACCTTTGTGTCGTTTTCAAAGCCTGCATTTTCATCAATGGTGCGGATCTTGTAGTCAAATTTGACCTGATTATAAGGTGTCAACCCCTGTGCCGCATTACCGGTATAGTTGATCTCGTCGACCAGCAATGCGAATCCGACGCCGGTCTTGTATTTGAAACTGATGTAATTCCCATCCGGATACAGAATGCGCGAGAGCGCCCAGGTAAGTACGGTTGCGAACTGACCTGTAAGCCTGGAATCGGGGGTGTTTCCGTATTCCATTTTGAGGCCGTCTCTGGTAGTTACTTCAAACCATTCCGGCCCGTTCCCCTGCGTATTTTTGGAGGTGATGGTTGCAAAGTTCTCGCTTTCGGTCCCGTAGATTGTATTAGGCTCTCCATAATTGCCCGCTTTGGCAATCAGCCTGGAACCGTCCAGCACCAACCGGTCGCTGTTCGTCATGATAACCGGGTTTACCTCATTATCAAAATACATATTCCGAGCGGTGCGGGTAATTTTTGACAACCCTCCAATCTCCCAGCCTTGCCCCAGGACACCGTTTCCAGCCATAGAATGGTAGTTGATCGATACAGAAGGGGCAATACCATTTGTCCCGGGCGGTATGGCCAAAGCGACTGCGTAAGTTGCTCCCCCCGACGCGGTGCCGCCGCTCCCCAAAATGCTTCCGACCGGTAAACTTTGATTAATTGCCCGGCCATCGAAGGTCGCGCCGGTGTACAAGGTTTGGTACACTACGTTCTGTGCAAATGAATTGAAGCTTGCAAAGAGAATCAGACTGGAAAGTAATGTGCTGATGTTGTTTGATGCCGCCGCGAAAAACGTCTTTAGCGTCTTTTGTGTAGAAAGGTTGTTCATGACCATGTTAAAATAGTGGTGAATGATTGAGTGTTCAGGGCATGACAAGTCCGCTGTTCTTTTCAGATCATTGAAATGAATGAGAGGTATGTCGGAAAAAGATGTCCTGTTGCCCGGAAGTGCTGGGTGCTGGCCAACCTGGCTTAATCAGATTTTAAGCGGATCGGGGTGATCTGAATATTTTAGGGGCGGAAGCTGAGTAGATGTGGTCGCAAGCTGTAAGGATACCTGGCGTTACAACGCTGGCAAACGTATCCATTTTATTTTGAGGGAATTGTAGAATGTGTAGGGGATTTATTTAACGTATTTTCAACTAACTGTCAATGAGTTAATTGTGTATTTTTGGGCCTTTAAATAATTGCAACCCTACCGAATAGCCGCCAATGGATAAGACTATCATTACAACCCGGTTGCGCAGGTCCTGCTTTACTTGTACACTTCAAATTCCAGTATTCCCATAGATCCCCCTTTGTCCCCGCTTTTCTCAGGTTTAAGTGACCTGATTTTGAAGTAACGGGCATCAATAGGGTTGAATTTCAGGTCTATATCCAAATCGGAGTTGTCCGTTTTATGCGCCAATGTGGTCCAGCTTTTGTTATCTGGCGATGCCATTACCTGAAAGTCGGTTGAGAAAGCCGTTTTGCCGAATGTGATTTTCGTTTCCGTAATGCCAGTTTCGACTTTCATCAAATCCACCAGCAGCGTCCAGGGATATTGTCCGCCGGCTTGGGCCATGGTGGCAGGGTCGCCGTCAATGCCGTTTTCGGCAAAATAGATTTGGCTCGCCGGGCCAAGGCCGGTGTCATTGTTAGAGCGCAGAAATGCCTGCTTCCCAAGTGTGATATTAGGTTTCATGCCTTTGGAACCGGCTCTTTCGTATTTAATACTGAGCAGCTGACCGATCTTGTCGTCGACGATCGGATGTTTAGTACCCTGTGGGCTTAATATGTTGTAGCTAATGAGCCGGTAGTCGTCGGTGCCGGGAATGTTCTTGAAATCTTCTGGTAGAAATTTGTCGGTATTGTTCTCCTGGATGCCGATCACATAGGATTTGCCCGCTTCCAGTATTGTCGGCGGTATTTGAGCGTATTGATAACCATCTGCATCGACCGGCAGACTGGCTGTGTTGAGGGATGCTGTCACGATCGGATAATCGTCTACATAGCGCTTGATGATGATTGAATGCCTGCCGTTATTCCCGGACAGGTGTTTCCGGCCTATTTCCGTAATTTTGATAGGAGTCGGGCCAACGGTAATGCGCATGCCCCTGTAAAAGCCGTTGGGTTCCGTTTTACCTGCAAGTGTTCCTGTGTCCGGTGCAGGTGTGGCCGATCGGGCATTTGCTGCTGTGGCTTTTGGTGTATTAATGACTGTAAATGTCTGGTCGAACAGCTTACTGATAGGTTTGCCTGGCTCGGCGGCTATCGCTTGCACCCTCGTGGTTTGCGTAAGGGTCACAGGCGTTTTGTAGACCTTGCTTGCACTGCTAGGGCGGCTCCCGTCGACGGTGTAATATATCTTCGAACGTGCAGAGGCGGTGAGTGCGAGTTTTAGACTGCCCTTATAATCGATTGTATCCGGGAGAGAGGCCTGGGGTGCTGCACTCCATCCCTGATTTTTCTTCACAAAACGGGCGATCTCATTAAGCTTTTCCTGGTAAAGCCCGGGGAAAATGTCGCCGTCGGCGGTAATCGGATAACTTAGCATGTAAGTCGCGCCGACGTCCCAGTTCTTTTTGATATTTCTAATGATCATATCCACAGGTTTTGGCGACCTGAGTTTCGGATCTTCCCGCCACGACCAGGTGTTGTCCAGCAGATTGTCGACCTCGAGCGCCAGCTTCTTTTTCACCGTGGCTGGTTTTGCCACTTCCAATGCCGATTCCTGGGAAGACATGCCACCTTCATAGACGATTACGTCGGTATTGGGGTATTGCAGTACCGTTCCTCCGAAGCCAAGACCTGTATTGTTGGCAAATATGACCTTTGGATTGTTGGTACGCATAATAGGAATCATTTTATCCCAGGGAAACCAGTTGTAATCAAATCCCTGATACAGTTCAGTTGCGGAAGTCATATCTACCCAAAAACCATCGACGCCAAGCGCGATTAGTTCTTTGACAAGACCCAGGTTCAGCGTTCCGTAAGTTCCGTCAGGAGCAGTGTCGATGAGGTCTTTGTTCCAGCCATTGTCGGGGGCGATGTAAGCAATAAAGTGAACGCCTCTTCTGTGACAGGCATCTATCAGCTCTTTCACAATGTTACGCGATGTTTTGAGTTCGAGCTTACTGGGTGACGTGGATGGCCACAGGCGCACGCCATCACCTGCCTTCACGTTGGCCGTTAGTACCTTGCCGCCCAAATCGACGACCTTCTGAGCCCATTGGTCAGCGTTGAATTTCGTAATTCTCTTTTCAAATTGCGCAATACCGTCCTTGCCTTTGAGACTCGGCGCGCTGTATGCGCCCCAGGTGATAAAGAGCCCGAATTTGGCATCGGCGAACCATTTCGACCGGTAGGGCGCTGCTTCTAAGTTGAGGGCCTTGGTTGTGGTCGCACCTTTTGAATCGGTTACTCTGGCAGTGAAAGTGTAGTTGCCTTCCTTACTTGCCATGCCTCTGATTTTTCCGCTCTTATCCATTTCAAGTCCCTTTGGCAGTGTGCCACCTGCCAATTCCCAGGAATAGGGAGGCACGCCCCCTTCTACTACCAACTGGAAAAAGGGGGACGGCCCGGCTTCTGTCCACGACTGGTACGAGATATTATCGACAAATGCGGGATAGATCGAAGTCCTGGGATTTTTGTGGTACTCTCCGGAAGACGTAGTGGTGATATGGAGCCGTTGATTTTGCCCGAAACCGGCCAACGGGATCATTGTAATGATAAACAAAATACCACACACCAACACACAAGTTCTTTTGATAGCCGCAAGGTTGCTTTGCAAAATATGACTGCAAGTACTGCCCCAATGAGTTAACGGCTCATAGGGGTTAGTCTGCGGGGCGCGCGAATCCGTCGTGAGGCCGTTACTTTGTAACAACCTTACCACACTATTGTTTCCTCCGGAGACATTGGAATCGACATACAATATGTTATTTAATTCGATCGAATTTGCGCTCTTTCTACCCATCGTTTTCATACTGTATTGGCTTTTGCCGAAGAAAACGGTAAAGTATCAAAACATCTTGCTGCTCGTTGCCAGCTATTTTTTTTACGGTTGCTGGGACTGGCGTTTTCTCGGATTGCTTGTCTTTTCTACACTACTTGACTTTTACAGCGGGCTTCAAATCCATAATTCAAAATCACAAGGTGGGCGCAAGCGGTGGCTGATTGCCAGTGTGACGATTAATTTGGGATTCCTGGCGTATTTTAAATACTTCGGCTTTTTTGTTGAATCGTTCGCCGAGTTGCTTTCTTCCAATGGCTTGCAGGCCTATTCCAACATGCTCGATATTATCCTGCCGATCGGAATTTCCTTCTACACGTTCCACGGCCTTTCATATGTGTTCGATATCTATCGAAGAAAAATTAAACCTACGACCAATTTCATAGATTACGCGCTTTTTGTGAGCTTTTTCCCGCTTCTAGTGGCAGGACCGATCGAACGCGCGACACACCTGCTCCCGCAGGTCGAACGTCCGCGTTCATTTGAGTACTGCAAAGCCGTGGACGGGCTTCGCCAGATGTTATGGGGCTTTTTTAAGAAGGTGGTGATCGCCGATGGCTGCGCGGCTTACGCCTCACCGATTTTCAGCGATCCCGGGAATTATAGCGGAAGTACGTTGGTAGTTGGTGCACTATTTTTTGCATTCCAGATTTACGGCGACTTCTCTGGTTATTCCGACATCGCGCTTGGTACGGCCCGGCTATTTGGATTTGAGCTGCTGAAAAACTTTAACTTCCCTTACTTCTCACGGGATATTGCCGAGTTCTGGCGGCGCTGGCATATATCGCTTTCATCGTGGTTCAAGGATTACCTGTATTACCCGTTGGGCGGAAGCCGGTTTGGCAAGCTCAAAACGATCCGCAATACGATGATCATATTTACCGTGAGCGGTTTCTGGCATGGAGCAAACTGGACGTTTGTTGTCTGGGGTATATATCACGGGCTGTTATTCCTTCCCTTGCTAATATTTGACAAAAACCGTAAAAATGTAGGCCCGGAAGCGGCAGGTCGATTGTTGCCCACCATTCGCGAAGCATTTCAAATGATCGTCACCTTCACGCTTGTAACCATCGGTTGGATACTTTTCCGGGCGGAAAACATCACCAAGGCCGGCCAGTATTTCGGGGGTATTGCCAGTAAATCGCTTTTCTCATTGCCGCTTTATAGCGGGTATCAGGCGCTGATCCTATTTATCGTTTTAATGTTCGGTATCGAGTGGCTAGAGCGTAGGAGCAACCACGCCTTAGAGAGGTTACGTCTACGGTACTTCGTGGTTCGCTGGGGAATGTACTTGTTACTTCTGATGCTCTGTCTGGCGAATTACAGACAGAATCAAGAGTTCATTTATTTTCAATTTTGACTATGAGGCGATACATCACACACACTGGATTTTTTGCCGGATTGGCATTTTTGCTGTTGGCCGTAGCACTTTTTATTTTGCCTAATCCGATTGCAAAGCATAACATGCTGGGTGCTTTATTGGACAAACACGAAATGCTACGCAGAACTGACGGGCTGGCAGCGGGAAGCCCGAGAATCGTTGTTATCGGCGGTTCGAATGTCGCCTACGGGCTGGACAGTAAGCGGATCCAGGATGCGCTGCATATTCCGGTGATCAATGCAGGTTTGCACGCAAGCCTGGGGATGAAGTTCTATCTGACTGACGTCAAACCTTATATTCGTGAAGGGGATATTGTTGTAGTGATTCCGGAGTACAGCCAATATTATACCGACACTTTTTACGGGAATATAGAATTGGTTTCAGTTCTCTTCGATGTGTATCCCGACAGCAGGAAGGAGATTGATATCAAGCAATGGCTGCACCTCATGCGTTTCATTCCATTTTATGCTGCCACGAAATTGAAACTATCCAAAGAGCCAGGTCGTATCGGACCGGTCGGCGTTTACGACCGTAAAGCATTCAACAGCTACGGGGATGCTTATGTGCATTGGACCATGCCGGGCAAGAAATTCAATCCGGGGCAAAAGGTGAGCGAAGATCAACAAGTTAATCCCGAAGCTATAAAGCTCCTCATCGATTTTCAGCATTTTGTCAAGGGTAAAAAAGCAACGATGCTTCTTCTGCCACCTGTCTTTCAGTCGACTTCGTTTGTCAATCAAAAGCCCATGATCGACAAGATCTATCAATCAATTAAAAAGAACCATTTGCCTGTCATCGCGGAACCCGAGCGCTATGAACTTCCAGATTCGTTGTTTTTTGATACGGCTTCCCACCTTATTTTGCCAGGGATCGAGCGCCGGAGTGATTTGGTGATTGAAGACCTGGCACGCGCGATCCCTGGCGGTTATTCGAAGCCTTAGGAAGCGGTGATGGCTTTATTCAAGAATAATGCTGCTCTACTATTCTTTCAAGGTAAGATCAGATGTACTTTATTAATCGGTTTTTTTAACCAATTGATTTTAAGGTTATTGCTTATTTACTGCCTTTAAATAACTGGCGCTTGTCTTCACATACCCTTATGCTTATGGCCCGTAGGTCAGTAAGGCAACATTTGACTTTTCAGGGTTTGGTACAGGCAGCTATTTGATGTAAATTAAGAGCTTTATTGAATCGATTTTTTCACCGCAAACCTGATACGCAGACAAATGGACCAGCTCAGAAAGGAAGATGTCAAACAGGAGGTCTTTGACCTCTACGACGACTATGCCCACAACCGCATCGATCGCCGCAATTTCGTGCAAAGCTTGTCGGCCTATGCGGTGGGAGGCGTAACGGTGGCTTCGCTGATGAGTTTTCTGATGCCCGATTACCAGGGTGCCATTCAGGTTCATGGGGGCGACCCGCGGCTGCAATCGGATTATGTCCGGTACGATTCTCCGAAAGGCGGAAAGACAATCAAAGCCTTGCTGTCGAAGCCTGCGGAGGCCAAAGGGAAGCTGGGCGGCATTGTGGTTGTCCATGAAAACAGGGGCCTGAACCCGCATATCGAAGACGTCGCGCGCAGGGCTGCCCTGGCCGGGTTTATTTCGATTGCGCCGGACGCGCTTTCGCCCTTGGGTGGGTATCCCGGCAACGACGACGCAGGCCGCGAATTGCAGAGTAAACGCGACCGCAATGAAATGCAGGAGGATTTCATTGCAGCTTATGAATACCTGAAAAACCATAAGGATTGCAATGGAAAAATCGGAGTAGTGGGATTCTGCTTTGGCGGTGCCATTGCAAATATGATGGCGGTACGGATCCCCGGCCTGGCGGCGTCGGTACCGTTTTACGGCGGGCAGCCGGCTGCGGAGGACGTTCCGAAGATCAAAGCACCGTTGCTGCTGCATTATGCTGCCCTGGACACGCGCGTGAACGAAGGCTGGCCCGCGTATGAAAAGGCATTGAAGGAAAACCACAAGGAGTATACGGCATACATTTATCCCGAAACAAACCACGGTTTTCACAACGACACGACTCCCCGTTACGATAAGGCGGCCGCCGAACTGGCCTGGAAGCGCACGATCGACTTTTTCAGGGAAAAATTGGCTTAGCGGGTAGTCGATCGCCCTGTGGAACTGGTTTGGCCAGCTCCGCAGGGCGATTTCCGTGCAAGTACCGATCGTGGCTGCTTCAAGCTGGTTCACCTTGGTCAGGTAATCGGGTTGTCAGCGAACGG
This sequence comes from Dyadobacter sp. 50-39, assembly GCA_001898145.1. GTDB lineage: Bacteria > Bacteroidota > Bacteroidia > Cytophagales > Spirosomataceae > Dyadobacter. The sequence goes on along the minus strand of MKSR01000013.1, from coordinate 102,874 downwards.
ACGTCATTATATGTTTCCCGTCACGCTGTCGGGCAACCGGTCGGGTTGTGATAGGTGATCTGGACCAAATGCAGCTATACCGGCGCACCATAGGCGATATAGCGGCGTTTGTGCCGACGTTCCGTCAGCCGGCATGGGTGGTCTGCATTCGTTGGTGATAATTGCATTGTGCGAAAGGATAGTTGGTTGTTTTGAGTTTTTCCAAAATGGGAGACTATAAAATGCCGGGAGGATGCTTTCAATAGTATTAATTATCCTGAACCTCTCATGAACATTTTCAAATTGCTCCGCTTTCGAACGGAGTGCATCCGGTTTTCCGTTGCACTTCTCCTGGTCCCGCTGTTCTCCGGAACCTCTTACAGCCAATCGATCGACCTGCTGATCAAAGGCGGTCATGTCATTGACCCTAAAAATCGTATCGACGCCGTCATGGATGTGGCCGTGACTGGCGGCAAAATTGTTCAGGTGGCGACGGCCATTCCGCCCTCGGATGCCAAAAAGGTCGTCGAGGCGCGTGGAATGTACGTTGCACCGGGCTTCATTGATATGCATGCGCATGTTTTCAACGGTACTACACCGGATGCCTACATTGCCAATGCGGGTACCAGCGTCGCGCCGGACGGTTTTACATTTCGTACCGGAGTTACCACGGTGGTGGACGCCGGATCTTCGGGCTGGCGAAACTTCAAACTTTTCAAGGCGCAAACAATCGATCGCGCGCAGACCCGCGTGCTGGCTTTCCTCAATATCGTCGGCACGGGAATGGCGAGCCGCTATGAAGAGCAGGACCTGAGTGATATGAACCCGCAGATGGTGGCCAACATGATCAAAAGGCTATATCCCGGCATCATTGTGGGCATCAAATCCGCGCATTACTGGGGCGATTACAGCCAGGTACAGCGGGCCGTCGAGGCGGGAAAGCTGGCTGATGTGCCGGTTATGGTCGATTTTGGCGAGCACCGTCCTCCGCTGTCGATTGAAAAGCTTTTTCGGGAATACCTCAGACCCGGCGATATTTTCACGCATACCTACGCGCACGGGCCCAACGACCGTGAGACAGTGGTGGACGAGCAGGGCAAAGTGAAGCCTTTTGTGCTCGAAATGCAGAAGAAAGGCCTGGTGTTCGATGTCGGTCATGGCGGCGGCGCATTCGCCTGGCGGCAGGCTGTTCCCTCCATCAAGCAGGGGTTTCTGGCAAATGTGATCAGTACCGATCTTCATACCGACAGCATGAATGGCGGTATGAAGGGGCTCGATAATGTCATTTCCAAATTCCTCAATATGGGCGTGCCATTGCCGGACGCCATATTGCGCGTGACCTGGAACCCGGCACAGGTGATTAAACGCCCGGACCTCGGCAGCCTGAGCGTGGGTTCGGAAGCCGATATTACGGTTTTCAGCGTCCGTACCGGCGATTTTGGGTTTATCGATGCACGCAGAATGAAAATGAAAGGCGATAAGAAGCTGGAAGCAGAGCTGACACTTCGGGCAGGCAAGGTCGTATGGGATTTGAACGGGATCAGCGCGGCGCAGTGGGAATCTGAAATGCAGGGCAAGTAAGCGGTATGAAAAGTATTTTCTCCAACATTCGCGGTGCCCATGGGATGGGTGTCTTGCTGTTGTTGTGGCTGTCGCTTGGCGCACTTGCGCAGCCGTACGAGCTCCTGATACGGAACGCGCACGTGATCGACCCCGCAAATTCGATCCATCGCCGGATGGATATTGCGATCGGTGAAGGTAAGATCCTGAAAGTTGCGGCGGGAATCAATGAGACCGCTGTACAGGTGATCGATGCGGAAGGGCTTTACCTCACGCCCGGCTTCATCGACCCGCATACGCATGTGTTCGTGGGCACGCAGGCGGGATTGTTTGCCAATGGCGTCAACAGCGTTTCGCCGGACGACTTCACATTCCGGTCGGGTGTGACGACCGTGGTAGATGCCGGCACGTCGGGCTGGCGGAGTTTTCCGCTATTCAAACAGCAGGTGATCGATCAGTCGAAAACACGTATTCTTGCCTTTCTCAACATTTCGGGCGGCGGAATGACCGGCGCGGCGCATGAGCAGGATTTGCAGGATATGAATGTCGATTCGGCGGTCGCCGTGATGAAGCGGTATCCTGATATCATCACAGGGGTGAAGATCGGCCATTACAACGGCAAAGAATGGGACCCTTTCGACAATGCGCTCCGTGCGGCGGAGCGGGCCGGTAAACCGCTGTTTGTAGAATGCCATTTGCCCGAGTATAACTTGGAGAGCCAGCTGGCCAAAATGCGCCCCGGCGACATCATTACCCACAGCTTCGAACATATCCGGGAGCGCATGCCCATTGTTGGTGAAAATGGGCAGGTGCGCACGTTCGTGCTTGAAGCCCGGAAACGGGGCGTGTTGTTCGATCTGGGGCATGGCGGCGCCGGCTTTTGGTTCGATCAGGCTGTGCCGGCCGTAAAGCAGGGTTTTTATCCCAATTCCTTCGGTACCGATCTGCACCGTTTCAGCATGAACTCGGCTATGAAGGATATGGCCAATGTCATGTCAAAGTTTATGGCGATGGGCCTTTCCCTGGAACAAGTGGTGGAAATAGCTACCTGGAATACGGCGCGGGCCATTGGTCACACCGAGCTCGGTAACCTGGCGGAAGGTAATCCCGCCGATATCGTCCTGTTCCGATTGCGGGAGGGTGTTTTCGGGTTTATGGATTCCGCGGGGGCCAGGATCAACGGCAACCGTAAGCTGGAAGTCGAATTGACGGTCCGGCAGGGCAAAGTGGTGTGGGATCTGAACGGTTTGGTGGCAAAGAAAAAAGGATTTTAACCGGACATAACATGCATTTCATATTCAAAAAGGCCGGAATATATCTGAGCCTGATACTCATAGCACTCGCATTTGCGAGTGCCACGCATTTGCCACAGCTTCCTTCCGGGGACGCCGACAATGGCGGGCTTACCACACCGGAAGGTTTCGAGGCGCTCGTGGTAGCCGATAGCACTGGCCTCGCGCGACACATTGCGGTGAACAGTAATGGCGACATTTACATTAAGCTCCGCTATTTCGGCAAAGGGCAGGGAGGCGGCACGGTGGCCCTGAGAGATACCAATGGCGATGGCAGGGCAGACATCATGCGGAACTTCGGGAATTATCAGGACCACAGCAGTCTGGCCAACGGGATCGCGATCCGGAACGGCTACCTTTATTACAGCTCTTCCCTGGCCGTTTATCGCAGTAAACTGGTTCCAGGCCAGCTGTTACCGGAGGAAAAAACAGAATTGATCCTCCAAGACGACCACGAGCATGGCGCACATTGGCATATCACCAAACCGATGGCCTTCGACGACCAGGGTAATATGTACGTGCCGTTCGGTGCACCGTCGGATGCCTGCCAGGATATGGTGAATTCGCCGGGAGGAAAGCCCGGAAGTCCCGGCATTAATCCTTGTCCGGACCTCGAAAAGCACGGAGGGATTTGGAAATTCAGCGCGGACAAGCCCGGGCAGACGCAGGCCGACGGCTCCTTGTATGCGACCGGATTGCGAAGTATCGTGGGAATGCGCTGGAATCCCGCGGACAAGAGCCTTTACGCGGTCGTTCACGGCCGCGATAACCTTCACCGCCTGTTTCCGGAGCTTTTCACGGCCTGGCAGAGTGCGGTGCTTCCGTCCGAGGAGTTTGTGAAAGTAACGCAGGGTACCAACGTCGGATGGCCGTATTATTATTATGATCAGATGAAAGGCAAGAAAATGCTCAATCCGGAATATGGAGGGGATGGTAAAAAGGAGGGAGAAGGGGCAAAATATCAAAAGCCGCTCATAGGCTTTCCGGGGCATTGGGCACCCAATGATGTGCTGTTCTACCAGGGTAACCAGTTTCCCGCGCGGTATAAAAACGGCGCATTCATTGCCTTTCACGGCTCTACCAACCGGGCGCCGTACCCTCAGGCGGGCTATTTCGTTTGTTTTGTACCGTTCAGCAATGGGAAACCCTCCGGTGAATGGGAGGTTTTTGCCGACGGCTTCGCGGGCGTCGACCCGATTATCAACGTGAGCGACGCGAAGTTCAGGCCGATGGGTCTTGCCGAGGGGCCGGACGGCTCGCTGTACATTACCGATTCGCGCAAAGGCAAAGTATGGCGGATCTTGTTCAAAGGCGACCGGAAAAGCTTTGGAACAAAGCAGCTCGCATCGATGGAAAAGCACAAGCAGCTTGCGCACATACGCACACCCGACGAAGCGGCCGACAACCTGGATATTAAAACCAAGGAGCTGGGCCAGCGCATTTACAATACCTATTGTACACCCTGCCATCAGCGCAACGGACTGGGCGACGGCAGCCGCTTTCCTCCGCTCGCCGGCTCCGAATGGGTGACGGGCAATAAAAAGCGGCTGATAGAGGTGGTGGCCAAGGGGCTCGAAGGACCCATTCAGGTGGCAGGAAAGCCCTACAACGACCTGATGCCGAAACACGATTTTCTAAAACCGGAGGAAATGGCCCAGGTGCTTACCTACATACGCAGGAATTTCGGAAATGATGCCGATGCTGTTTCCGTGAGCGACGTGCAGCGCGCGCTGGGTAATTAAAGAAAAGCCCCGCCGAAATGCTCGGCGGGGCTCTGAATCGAACTGGGGTGGACTATGGAACCAGTACCTTTTTGCTGATCGCACCGGCGTTGCTCCGTTGCAGCTTAAGAATATAGAGGCCGGAAGAAATGCCGCTTTTGGGTCTCAATGTGAATTCGTTGCCGGTTTGCGACAAGGAGAACCGTACCGCTTTTCCCGACAAATCGAACAGGCTCACATTCGAAGCATTCTCGTTTTTTAGCACGAATTTGATTTCTTTTCCTGCCACCGGATTGCCCAAAAGCTCGAATGCAACGCTGCTGGCGCCATTGTCAATGGCAATCATGCGCGAGTACTCAAACTGGCCATCCGCATCGACCATCCTGAGACGGTAGTAGTTGTTGCCGGCCAATGGTTTGGAATCCAGGTATTTGTATTGCTGCGTGGCCGTTGAGTTTCCTTTTGCCTGAACGCGGCCAAGCTGAACAAATTCTTTGGCGTCACCGCTGCGCTCGATGTCGAAATGGCTGCTGCCTGCTTCTTCACTGGTTGTCCAGGAAAGGCTTACGGCATTGTCGAGCAGCGATCCCTTGAAGCGTGCAAGCGTAACGGGTAATGTAATGGTGCAACCATTTTTCAGTTCCGCTACGATGGCATTCGGCAAGCTCGGGCCTGTAAGTACCACCCAAATGGTGCGTTTGTCTTCGAGGAAATCGTAGTTGTAGGGCTCATCCTTGCTCTGGACCGGTTGAGAGGCCGACAGGTTGAGAGGGCCGTTTGAAAATATTTCTTCATCGCCCGCACTGAAAGTTGTTTCACCGTTTACCAGCACGCCGTCGTCGAGATACAACTTATAGGTCACGGAAAATGCCGTAGGATTGGTGGTAATGATGCTGAGGTCGTAAGTGCGGGGGCCGTCGGGCTCGTTACAGTTAATTTTACCAGTGATAACGGGGTCGCTGATACGCAGGCTGAATCCCTCTACAAAACAGTGGACAGGCGCGTTTTCCGCCGCTGCCTGGCTCGACCATACATCGCCTTTTAATGTGGGAAGGTTTTCGCAGGCGCCTGGCACCGGAAAGGAGATGTTATTGATGGTTACGCGGGCCAGTCCGCCGCCCAGGTCTTCTTCCAGGATAGTCAATCCGGCAAACAGCGGTGTTATGGTGGCATCGGCACTATATGTAGATAATAGGGATACCGCACCGTCCGTGTCGATAGCCAGCGTAGCCAGCACTTTGCCGAGGTCGTCTGCTTTCGGCGCTTTTTTATAATTGATATCGGGATAGTTGGCCGGATCCCATAAGTGCACGTAGGTGAACTTGTTACCATTGTTTTTGTCGATCGTGAAAGACAGGTTGACATTCACAATGCAATTGTCGCCACTCGGGGAAACACTGTTTAGTTCAATTGCTGGGTCGGTCAATGCGCACTGGGCCAGGGACTTAAAGGGCAAGGAAATTGCGGCAAGGATAAACCATACCCAGAGGTAAAAAGTTTTCATGATAGAGGACGTTTAGTGACTGAATATTGATACATCAATATACCCCCGGATATCTTGAAATAATCAAAGTTTAGAGTATTTGATAAAGTATTTTTTACTAAGCTGTATAGTACTATACGTTCCTGTAAAAATAATACTTATGCTGCTACATTTACTTGCGTATATGGCTAGAAATACATAGCTGAGGAGGGAGCTATGTATTTCTATTTAATTGATTTATAATTATTTACATTTAAATAAAACTCTATTACGTCCTGTTTTATTTCTAATAAGACACTTTCCAAATAGCTTTCATGTGCGATGAATTTGAAATCATGAGCGATGTGGACATACTAGAAAAGTACAATTATTGATATTTCTGGACTCTTGGCAGAATCCTACTGTTTAACGGATATGCCACTATTTTGCCGATCGTATATTCACCGCTGCTCGTTGTACATTATTTTTTGGATAGACCGCTTCTCTACCTGTTTTTTACCAGACCGCCACGCACAACACCCAGTTCTTCCACACTTTTTACACAGACTATGAAAGCATTTTCAATTTGTACCACTCTGATTCTTCAAGTAACGCTCATTTTTGCGCAGGCGCCTCAGCGGTTCAGTTTTCAGGGAGTAGCGCGTAAGCCCGACGGGAAAGTGGTGGTCAATGCAATGATCGGAGTCCGTCTGACCATCCATGCTGAAACGACGGGCGGGACTGTGGTTTACCAGGAAACGCATACGGCCCAGACCAACACGTTCGGTATTTTCAATGTTCAGATCGGAGGCGGCAACGTGGTAAGCGGCCAGCTTGCCACCATATCCTGGAAGACGTTCCCGTACTTTCTTCAACTTGAAATGGACCCATCGGGCGGATCGACGTATACGGATTTGGGCACGACGCAAATGCTCAGTGTCCCGTATGCCATGCAGGCTGCGGAAGCCGCTAAATGGAACGATGGGTATCCGGTTATTCAGAAATTTGAATTCGGACCAGATGTGGACCTAAATGATCCAGATGTAGCCAATGATCCCGACATTCACAAGTATTCTCTGCCTGCGATTGGCGATGGAATGAGATTGATTTGGTATCCTAGTAAAGGAGCCTTCCGTGCCGGCGAAGCGCTCAACGGAAAGTGGGAAGATTCGGAAATCGGAGACAAATCCGTAGCGTTTGGTGGCAATAACATTGCGAAGGGAGATTTTAGTTTGGCGATGGGTATCGAGACATCTGCAACAGGAACTGCGTCTGCGGCAATTGGTCAAGGCGCCGTAGCAAGTAACAATGCATCTGCTGCTATTGGGTTGAATGTTAGTGCTTCCGGTTATGCAGGGACGGCTATTGGAGAGGGAGTGTTTAGCCATTTTAGAGGCGAATTTGCCGCCGGCATGTTTAACGCAACAACTGATGTGTCCGGAGATTCTTACAACATTAAACCAAATGATATACTATTTCAAATAGGGAATGGTACATCGATAAACGACAGAAAAAGTGCATTGACTTTACTAAGAAGCGGAAATTTCGGAATAGGCAACAATGTAGTTGCGCCGGAATATCTGCTGGATGTCGGTGGACGCATTCGCATCAGACACAATGGTGCCACATCCGGCATTCAATTTAATAACTCCCAAAATGTGGTCGATGGCTTCGTAGGCATGAAGACAGACGCCCAGATCGGTTTTTTTCTCAATGGCGCGTGGCGTTTCTGGATTGACAACGCCGGAAACGGCACGCTGGGCGGCACGCTCACGCAATCTTCCGATCGCCGGCTCAAACGCAATTTCGCACCGCTTTCAGCGAGTCTCTCCAAGCTTACCGCCCTGCAAGGTTACCACTATTACTGGAAAGGTAACGGCGACCCATCACTACAAACCGGACTGATTGCGCAGGAGGTGGAGGCGCTGTTCCCCGAACTGGTAAAAACGGATGACAACGGTTTCAAATCGCTTAATTACACAGGCCTGATACCGCATTTGATCGAATCGGTCAAGCAGTTGGCGAAGCAGAATGCGAGACTGGAAGCAGAAAATGCCAGTTTCAAAGCAGATAGTAAGGCGGTTCAGGATCAGTTGACGAAGCTGGCATTGCGACTGGATCAATTGTCGGGCACGACTTCCAATACGATTGCAAAATAGAGGTTTAATGAGTTGAGATAGCGGCATTCAGATTGGATGCCGCTATTTTGTATTTATAAGGTTTTGAAAACAATCGAAACCGATTCGTCTGCAAGACCCAGCATCATCCGCGCCTGATCTTTGAAATTAAACACATGACCGTCCCGCCGTACCTCGTCGGTGAGCGAAAAATCGATGGTTTGGATCAGCCAGCCCGCTTCCTGCGGCGTTTTGGTGGCAATGATACCTTCCTCGGGCATGTCTTTGTCCGGGGTAGTATAAAATGCCGCAAAACCGTAGTTGATATCCACGGCCGGAGACCATGCGGCTTCGCCAACGGTTTGAGAAACGACGGCATAGGCTTGGTTTTCGAGTGCACGGGCCCGTGCTCCCACATGTACGCGCGTGGCGCCGCGGATGGTTTCTGTGCAGCTGGGTGCGAGGATCAGGTTCGCGCCTGCTTCACAAAGTTTCTGTGCGCCCAGCGGAAATTCCACGTCGTAGCAAATCTGAATGCCGAATTTTCCCCAGGGCGCTTCAAAAACGGTTAACTGTTTAGGTGCGCTTTCAATGCCCCAGTGTTCGTTCTCAAAACGGGTCATGAAAAACTTGTCCTGGTAACCGGCCATTCCATCCGGAGAGAACACAAATGCGCGGTTCAGCTTCCGGCCGTCCTCGACCACAGGAATGCTGGGCGCGACAATAGTGACTCGATATTTCCTGGCCAAAGCGTCAAAAGTGTCGCAGAAATCGCCTTTCAGATCATTCAGGGCATGTATCTGGCGGCTGAGGTCGTTGCGGATGCCCGCATCAAAAATGCTCACGAGCTCCATTGCCCCGTACTCCGGAAAAAGGAGGAGTTCGGCACTTCGTATGGCGGCGTCGGCCACCCATTTTTCAGTGTGGTCCTGCCAGGAAGTGAAATCCGGATGTTCGGTAATAGGATATTGAGCCGAAGCGATGGTTACCTGATGCATTGTATGGCTAATTGTCGAGCGGTTTGGTCCAGAAAATCATGGTTTTGGCCGAGGAAACGGATTCTCCCACATCGGGCCATTCCATCGTGCTTTGTAATGCCGGTTCTTTCCGGTAACCCCGTTTCAGCCAGAATGCGTCGTTGGGCCGATAATCTGCCGGTTTCAAAGGATGGTTATCGCCCCGGTCTACCGAGCAAAAGCAGCAAATCTCAAAGCCACCCACGCTGCGGGCGTGTTTCTCCCGCTCGTCGAAAAAGCGGTGACCCAGGCCTAATCCGCGGTAGGCTGGCAAAAGAATGCTTTCGCCGAAATAGCATACAGATCCGATGTCGAAACCAGCGTCTTCAAAAGGTTTACGGATTTCAGCCGTTTCGTCTTTCAGCGGAATGCAGGTGGTAGCGCCCACCATCACTTCACCATCGTACACCGCAAACAGGAACGATTTTTCCGATTGCAGGTAGGTTTGCAGGTACCCTTTTTCGTACTCCACACTGCCTTCATACAAATAGGGATAGTCACGGAAAACGGCGATGCGGAGCTTGGCAAGGTCGTCAAAAACACCGGCAATGCCGGCACCGGTTTTCCGTGCGAACGTCAGCGAGGCGTTCATGGCTTGGAAACGAGTTCGATCCAGAGCGGCAGATTATAATAAGTTGTTACCCGGCTGATCTTGCCGTCGGTCACTTCCAGGAATGCCCCGGCCGGCAGTACATAGGATTGTCCGTGCGCTTCGGGAAGCCCTTCTTCCGCCTGCTTGTAAATGCCGTTCACAACAAATTCCACCGCGACGCGCTTATTCTGCGGCTCCGAGAAGAACACCATGTCGGTCAGTGTTTCTTCGTAGGCCTCATCCATTTTTTGGAGAAACGCAGTGAATTTTTCAAGCCCGATGCGGACATCGCCCTGGTTGGCCTCGTGCCTTACTTCCGGGTGGAGCAATGCGAGCATGCCTTTCCAGTTCTTCGCATTGAAGGCTTCATAGTATTGTTGTACGATTTCTAATGCAGTCATTTTGGGTATGTATTTAAAGCTATTCGAGGTTAGAATCCATTGAAACCTGCCCATTTGCGTCTTTTCGATATACGGCAATGCAGTTGGCGGCAAATTCCCGGTCGAAATGCGGCTCATTGGCGGCGAGCTTGTTGGGAAACGGCTTTGAGGCGTCAAAGAAATAGACCGTCGTGGTGCCATATTTGGTATAGGGCATCAAATCGCCGTATGAGCGCAGGTCTTTGGTATGCGTGTCCTGGACGGTCACCGCATACACCCGTAGAATGGGCCCGGTATTGTTCTCGTTGCGGTACAAGGCCACTTCGCGGAAACCACCTTTCAGGTCGGCCACGGTGGGCTGCGATGTTGAATCGTAGACAATGTAGCCTATGATTACGGCCAGAGCCAGGAGCAACAGATTTTTCTTGTTTTTAAAAAATGTCATAACAATTGCATTATTTCACTTTGAGGGAACATAAAGCCGCTTGCCATCACTTTCCAGTATGAGCCGGTAGTTTCTCCCGTGGTAGTTAAATCCGCTCCCTTCGTTTCTTTCGGCTATTACCACGTCAGGCTGAAATGCCGGGTCTTCCAGCACTCCCGAAGCATTACCAACGCGCACATGCGCAAATTCGCGGCCCGGTTTTCTCAACAGATACTGGTAGGCATAGTCAAAACTGGCCTCTGTAAAAATGAAACCGATTTTTCGCGGATTGAGTGCATTTACCTGTTGCAAAAGTGCTTCGGCAGCGGGCCAATGATCGCCCCAAAACATCCTTCCGGGACTGGCGTAAAGTACGCTTTCCTGTTTGAGATTCAGGTTCCCGGCGTCTATCCGGATATTTAAATGCAGTGCCGTATTGACCGGTGGAAATATTTTTTCAAAAAACCATTTGGTGGACAGCAGCGGATGCGCCGAGCTGAGCAGTGCGAAAGGCAGTGCCGCAATCCAAAGCAGAACAGGGAGCAGCCTGGCAGACCATTTGGGTAAAACAGCATCATAGGCAAGACCGACTACGGGTGTCGCGAGGAGAAAGAATGGAATATGCAGGCGAGAGCCGTAGGTTTGGTAACTGATAAAAAAACAGAAGACCAGAAAGCTCAGAAAGCTGAGCCAGCCGTACCATTTGGCGGCTTTGGGCAGGCGTGCGAAAAGCAGTACCGGGATACTGAGGATAATCAGCCAGATGCCGAAAAAGTTGTGGGCAAAATCCTCGTTGAAATTTAGCTTGTTCATTTTGAACGGCATTCCCAGGCGTGGTACATCGAGCGGAATGCCCATGGCCGTATGAAGGTTTTTGAGCGCGCTAAGCAGGAAATCGTTGTAAAGATTCCCTGGCGATACAAAGCCCAAATGCAGAAAAACATGCTTGCTGACCGAGGAAATGTAATCGGCTGGGCCGGTGAATGTATTCTGGTTACCGGCACTGATGGTACCGACCGGCGATCCAAAAACTTCATACGTTCTGTACCAATAGGGCACATTCAGCGCCAATGTCAGGATAAGCGAAAAGGCCACGAATGGGACAATATGTTTCCGCATTCCCGGTACCCCGGGAGCCGGTTGCCTGAGCATGGCGATTAGCAGAAAAAGGCCGAACGGGAGCACGTAAAATAGAAATGTCCCTTTCGTCATCATACCGCAGGCGCAGCATAGCGGAATGAGGTACAGGCTCGCAAGATGGTTTTTTAAGGTATAATCAAAAACAAAAAATGCGGTGGCCAGGATGAAAAATGCCACTACCAGGTCATTCTGGGTGGTCATAGATTCCAGGACGACGATCGGCAGGGTGGCTGCAAAGCACAGGCCGATGCGGAGTGCGGAGGCGGATTTGGAAAATAGCTGTATGATCATCGACACAAGCGCCAGTACGCCCGCCAGGCAGCACCATTGCAGGAGCTGGAAATAACGCTCCGAGCCCGATAGAAGGAAGCTGTGCAAATGAACATATTCTGAAAAAGGGCTGAACGAGATCGAACGCTCGATATGCGATGCATAATGGGCTACATTTCCCTGCTGCACCCAATAGCCAAGCCTGCTGAGATGGTAACTGAGCGAATCCTGATTATTGGGGATAGCCACCAGGGCGACCAGCCATGTGAGAAAAGCCAGGATCGCCAGCATGGCGACCGTTCCGGTACCTAACTCTTCGCAAAAACGGCGGGTGCTGCCCAGCCACTGTTTTACAACCGACTGAAAGCCGGCGGGATGCATACCGCTTAGTTTGAACCAACCCAGCACCAGCCCCGCATTCAAAATGACCCAGCTGCCGGTAATTGCACCTTGGTTGATGAAATGGAAGAACCCAAGCACCTCCGTACTGATGGCCATAAAGAGGAATACAAGAATGGCGGCGGAAATGAGCGAACGCCGCAACGACTGGTCCGCATTGCTGTAAAACGCCACATAGCAGTTTGCTGTGGCCAGCACCATCGCCGTTGGGATCAAAAGGATCATAGTAAAGCAGTCCTGTTCGGCAAATAACAGCTGCAAACTAAACATTTCGTTGCAAAGAACCGCACTATCCTGCTGCCCCTTCGCGCTTGTGCGCAGGGAAAAGCAAATGCACCTGTGCAATAAGTGCCTGAACCGAAGCGACTTTGAATGCGCTATTTTCGAAGATTATTTCAGCCTCGAAACCATTTTTATCCAGCTCCAAAGTCCGGATAACACAGGGTGCATCGCGGTACCTGCTAACGCCGAATCCTTCCCTTTGCAGTGCGCGTTTAACCCAGAATAGCGGCTTTTCTGCACCTTCCAGGTAAATCTGTGCATGATCCACGGGTTGGTGGATGCTAAATGTGCCCGTAGAGCGATCGAAAGTAAAACCGCTCCGGGCAAATGTGGCTTCGAATGCGCCATTCAGCACGAGGTCTTCGGGCAGGCCTGCCAGGATGGTGCCATTCGGATGCATGAGCCAGAGCTCGTCGGCGGTTTGCAATGCAAGGTCCAGTTCATGCGTGCTGAGCAGGATCGCCTTGCCGGTAGCACGCGCGAGTGTATGCAGGAGCCGCATCATTTCGACCCGGTTAGGAAGGTCCAGGTGTGCGGTTGGCTCGTCGAGCAGGATCAGCGGAGTGTCCTGTGCCAGGGCACGGGCGAGCATTACTTTCTGCCTTTCGCCGTCGCTAAGCTGGTGCATATGGCGGTCGAGCAGGGGCGCGACGCCGGTCTGATCAATGCTTTGGGCTATTTTGGAATGGTCAGCGCCGGTCAGTGAACCTAGCCAGCCGGTGTACGGCGTACGCCCCAATGCCACTACTTCACGGGCAGTGAGGTTGCCGGCGTCGACCCGGTCGGTTAACACGAGACTTAGTTTCTGGGCAAGCTCCGCAGGTTTCAGCGTAGCGAGCGGGCGATTTTCAATGAGGATGTCACCTGCCAGTGCGGGTTGCAGGCCGCTCAGCGTACGCATCAACGTCGATTTGCCGGCGCCGTTTGAACCCAGCAGACACACCAGGCTGCCGGGGCGCAGCAGCAAATCGAGGCCGGCCGCTACCGTCCTTTCATTGCCGGGCGACCGGTAACCGATTGCCAGGTAGCGGGTTTCGACTAGGGCATTTTCGTTTTTCATGAAAAGGAAGACCTGAGGTTATTGCGGCGGATGATAATCCAGATGACCACCGGCGCACCCAGCAGTGACGTCACGATGTTTATCGGGATGACGGTTTGCGTGCCCGGAAGCTGCGCGATAATGTCGCAGAGCAGCAAGAGCACGGTTCCGGTAAGGCAGGTAGCCGGAATAAGCAAGCGGTGGTTGGAGGTTCGCAAAAGTGCGCGGGTAATGTGCGGAATGGCGATACCTACAAAACCGATGGGTCCGCAGAATGCAGTCACGCTGCCGGTAAGCAGGCTGGTGCTCAGCATGATCACCAGGCGCGTCCGCCGCACCGTAAGCCCCATACTTCTCGCATAATTTTCACCCAGCAGCAGTGCATTCAGCGACTTGGACGACGCGAATGCGAGCAGCAACCCAGCTGTAACCACAGCTGCCAGTACATATAAATGATAACCTGTGACACCGCCCAGCGAGCCGAAGGTCCACATAATGTACTCCTGTAATTGCTCTGGCTGGCTGAAATATTGCCAGATGCTGATGATCGAAAGCGTGATGGTGCCGATCATCACACCCACGATGAGCAGGATCACATTGTCGCGGATACGGCCTGCAATCAGGAGAATGAGCGCCAGCACGCCTGCCGAACCCAGGGATGCCATGCCGATGATCAGCCAGCTGCCCGAAATCCCGAGTTGACTGATCGCGTACATGCTCGCGCTGCTTCCGCCTGCGAGCATCACAGTAGCCACACCCAGGCCTGCGCCCGCGGTGATTCCCAGTTCCGACGGCCCGGCCAGCGGGTTGCGGAAGAGGGTCTGCATTTGCAGGCCGCTCACCGAAAGGCCGCAACCGGCCAGGATAGCGGTAATGGCTTTGGGTAACCGTATTTTTTCAATGATAAAAAGCCAGGCGCGGTTTTCGGACTCTCCCGTGGTGACGATCCGGAATACTTCCTTGAACGGGATTGCCACCGAGCCCAGCATGATATCCAGGCAAAACAGGGCGATGGCCAGAATCCCTAAAAAAAGCAATATCCCGTTCCTGTTGTGCATACGGTACATCATTCGGGAAGCTGTTTATAGTAAACAAGCTGATGGCCGGGGAGCAATTCGGGATGGAAGATCCGGATCATATCCGCCAGCACGGTATGCGGGTTCACACTCCCCGATTCGAAGAAATCATTGGAGCCGCGGTCATTCACGAGGCGGTTATAGCTGTAAAGCCGCCCTGCTTTGGTTGCCTTGAAATCGGCATAGCGCGCGTCCTGCGCTAAGATGCTTTTCCGGGTGTCGCGGGGATCGAAACCGACATTGAGCCAGTAGTCCGCTGATAGCGCAAACGGATACACGGCTTCAAAACTCAGGGGAAGGCTTCCGGCTGCGGGCGAGTCGTGCCAATGATAGTCTGCGCCCGCATCCCGGAAAAAACGGGCCATATAGCTATTGCCCGCCGGCATGAACCACGCATCCTTGGTATTCAGGCCCGACAGTACCGTTGGTTTTGGTGCAGATTTTTGGGCAAGAAGCGAAAGTCGTTCGTATTCGGCTTCGACCTTGGCAAATTTCTCGTTGACGAGGGCTTCCTTATCCAGCAATGCAGCCATAAGCTTCACCCATTCGGCGCGGGCCAGCGGGGTCTGTTCCACCCATTCTGAATTGATCAGTACGGGTATACCTGCTTCTTTCAGTATCCGGTAGTGGTCCATCTTTCCGCCGGGGTTTCCGATGGTCATCACCAGGTCCGGCTGCATTTCAATCACTTTTTCGTCGTTCAAGCCCTGGTCGCGGCCCACTTCCGTTATTTTCCCGGCATTGATCAAGGCAACGACTTTTGGTGAATACACATATTGGACGCTGCCCAGGGCCGTCAGTACATTTTCCGCGTCCAGAAATCCGAGCAACCCGACGTGCATCGACGACATGGCTGCGAGGCTTTTCACCGGTATCTCGATACGCTGGGCACGTGGATAACCTTCCGGCATGGCGGCGCCCTTTTTTTGAAGAATGTATTGTAGCGTATCGCCCTGTCCGCCGAAAGGATTGATAATGTTAACCAGCTTGAAATCTTTGAAATACCTGATTTCAAATCCCCGGGCATGGTGAATGCGGGTCTTGACGAATTGCGTAGCTGTATCCGCCGCCGCCGCCGCCGCCTGTTCTTTTTGCTTATCTCCGGATGAATTGCAGCCCTGGATAATCAGGCCGGTACAAATAATAAGCAGGCAAAGAAGTTTGGACATAGTTTGTAAGCGTAAAGGAGCCGTTGACTCGTCCAAAATTACTCATTTATCAAGCGTTTTGTCACTTGCTGCAATATTCGGGAAGATTTATTGGGTTAAATGTAAGTCAGCATTTGCCGGACGTTACTAAGGCCTGTCTGGATTGTATTGACCGATTGGGTACCGTGGTAATAGCCGGCAATATGCAATTCGTCGTAGACGTCGACCAGCAAAGCAAGCAGCTTTTTATCGAATTTCCGAAGACGAGTTGTGTAATCCTCAATACTTTTCGGCTTGGTGAAATGCACGCCCTCCTTTTGCCTGAGGTATTCATCCAAAATGAGCAATGCAGCCGAATAAGCTGTGCCGGCAGCCATTTTAACGTACTTCACATCCGCATACAGCCCATCCTTTTTACCTGCCTTTTCGGTCAGGATGCGGCGTGCGTTTACGAGGTAGCGCTCGGCTTCCTGCGCGGGAGTGAGCGAAGGGTCGTGGTCTTCTGGTCGTGACATAGTGTTGTGTTGGTTAGTTTATGCTTAATACGGTATGATCCATGTAAAGTAACATTCAAGTTGCGAATAAATTTCCGAAGCTTTTACAGCGGGGCAGGATATTGTATTTTTGATGAACTAGTTGATATATAAGTTACATCACATCTATCGTTAATGAAACATTTTTACCCTTCACTGGCTGTTGGTAGTCTTCTTTTTAACTTGTTTATTTTTACGCAAAACCCACTGCAAGCCCAGTCGGCAGATTCGCTGAAAGCGGATTCTTCCAAAAACGTCAGCTTTCCGATCCTTTCCGGCAATTCGGCCTGGACGGGCCGGAGGGTCATTCGAAACGAACAGAAATTAGTTGCTGCTACGCCGGAGCAATTAATGGCCGGTCAAATGGCCGGCGTGCGGGTAGTCGAAACGAACGGGGCGCCGGGTGGCGTTTTTTCGGTTCAGGTGAGGGGTGTGGCGGCATTGGCGTCGTCCAATGAGCCATTGTATATTGTCGACGGTGTTCCGCTGAACGTTTTTAATACCGATTATGGAATATCGGAGCTCGGTCGCAACTATCCTTCCGGCGCCCCGAACGTACTTTCGATCATTAATCCATCCGATATTGAATCGATTGAAATCATCAAAAACGGCTCAGCGATCGCTATGTACGGAAGCCGGGCAGGAAACGGGGCCGTACTGATCCGCACGAAACGAGGTCGTACGAACGGGCTTCACGTCGATTTCGAGTCGACGGCTTCCATTCAGCGGAAGAAGCACGCGCCGGAGATTTTAAGCACGGAAGATTTTAAGGCACACCAAAAGCGGCTCGAATCGCTGTACCCGAAGCAGGCGCAGCTGACGCAATACATTGAAGACCCATCTTTTTCATACAAGAATGTCAACTGGATCGATGAAGCTACACAAACGGGTACGGCCTTCCGGCAGCAGCTAGGCATTAGCGGCGGGCTGGATTTTGTAAAGTTTTCGGTGCAAGGCAATATATCAGATCAGAAAGGGGTGGTGAAAAACAGCGGCTACGACCGGAAAAGCGTGCGCTTGAACCTGGATTTTAACTTTTTTAAAAACAGGCTGCGTTTTGGTACCAGCACTTATTATGCCAAAGCGAAGATGGATGTGCGGAGTATCCAAGCGACCTACGATGCGATGCCATTTGGGCCGGCCGACAATGCGGATGGCTCCCGCGGTGATATCAAAATAGGGCCCTGGACACGGGAAAATCCGTTGGATTTGGTCGACCTCTCTGCTGATCGGACGGATGTCCGGCAACTTTTTACAACACAATACCTGGAAGTCGGCATTGTAAAAGGACTGACCCTGAAAGCGCAATACGGCATCTCGGACAACAAGCAGGATCGCATCAATCCCCGAATCAACTATCCCTACGGCACTTTTGCATTCCTGGATCACGACCAGCGCACGCTCGATGCTGTGCTCAATTACCGATATGCATGGAAAAACAATGCATGGACGATTTCGGGCGGGTATGCGGAAGCAAAATTCGATAAAACGGGCGGGGAAGCGCATGGAACGAATCAGGATTTGGTAAACCGATGGCTCGAAGAGGCCAGGGACCACAACCTCATTCCTGTTCCTGACCCAGGATCGGGAATTCCGTTTGCCTACTCCTATATCAGAAGAAGGGCCGACTCCAAATCGTTTTTCGCTCAAACCTCATTTTCCACGGGCGGATGGGATTTTCATGTCAATGCGAGAAAGGATGGCTCGGTGGAAAGTTTCGGTTCGGTCGGCGGGAGCGTCGGCTGGCAGGTGCCGGATAAGGGCGGCCGCTTGACGAAAATCGGGATCAGCTCGCTGCGATTGGTAGCTGATTATGCGCATGTCGCGCCGATTAGCAGTGTGTTTATAAACAGTATTTCCGGCGCAGCCAAATTGACGCGGAACATGATGAGTCTGGGAAGTGAGATAGGATTGCTCCACGGTAAACTGCATTTGGAGCTCGATATTTTTAATCAGATTACCAATAACCAGGCGTATCTGCACCGGCTGATGGTCCCGGGGCGCGACGAGCTGATTAATTATGAGGTTGTTAAGGTTTTGTACAGTCGGGGTATTGAGCTATCTGCTACCGGGGAAATGCTTCGGAAGAAGGACCTGATTTGGAAAGTCTCGGGCAATGTAACGGCTATGGCTAACCGGATCAGGCAGCCGAGTGACTATTTTGGGATAGCGCAAGATGAGGATAAAATGAACCAGCCGTTGGGTAGCTGGTTTGCGCCGCCGATTGCGGGTGTCTGGAACACGGAACAGGAAATCCTCGACGCCGGGTACCCCGAAAGCAGGGTGGTAGAATTATTGGGAACGTCCAGGGAAACGGCTGATGTGACGAATTCCAAACAAATCGGAAGCGCATTTCCCAATGTCTTCTGGGGACTTTCGTCGACGCTTGAATATAAACGGTTCGATATCTCCGTGCTGATCCGCGGTGAGCACGGGCAAAAGATATATAATGTTGCCGATGAGATTTTGCACTCAGGTATTGTGTCAAATACCACCTACTATGCCGCCGAAAACGCATGGGCACCTGATCGCCCCGACAACAATTTCCCACGCCAGGCAGCCAGCTTTATGCTTGGGAACAAGTATTGGTACTTGCAAAAGGGCGGATTCGTGCGATTGCAAAATCTTTCTATCGGCTATACTTTCCCGGTTTTAAAAGAAAAAAACGCCCGCGTTTTCCTGAGCGGACAAAACCTGATTTTATTGACGAAATACAAAGGCTGGGACCCGGAAGTGAGCCATTACGGGCAATCCATTCAGCAACGCGGTTACGACTATGGCGCGTATCCCCGGGCGATGAGCCTTTCTTTGGGCGTTCAACTGCATTTGTAGCCAATGCGATAGGGCGTTTGGCATACTTTTGATAAATTCCGGAGTATGCCAAAACAGCCTCTCTTACAGTTTACCGGAAAAAGTATATACTGCGCCGTTGCCGATGTCCATATCGATCCGTGGATACCCGTCGGACGAGCGATTATCACGCACGCGCACAGCGACCACGCGCGCTGGGGAAGCCGGCATTACCTTGCTCACAAGGACAGCGAGCCCATTCTCCGGCTGCGGTTAGGGCAGGATATTGATCTGCAAACTGTTCAGTATGGCGAGAAATTCATGATCAACGGGGTGAAATTTTCATTACATCCTGCCGGTCATATCATTGGTTCGGCGCAAGTGAGGGTCGAGTACCAGGGCGAAGTGTGGGTGGCGAGCGGCGACTATAAGCTGGAAGACGATCATTTCGCAACCCCTTTCGAACCGGTGAAATGCAATGTGTTTATCACGGAATCCACCTTTGGATTACCTATTTATAAATGGCAGCCGCAGCAGCAGGTCATGTCGGAGATCGACGACTGGTGGGCGCTGAACCGCGCAGACGGCAAGGCTAGTGTGCTGATGGGCTATTCGCTGGGGAAAATGCAGCGTATTTTGAAAAATATCCAGCTGCAAGACCCGGTAATTTACGCGCATGGGGCCATTTACACCGTGAATGAACGCTTGCGCGAGGCAGGATTCGATCTGCCCGAGCTTACGCTGGTTACCCGCGAAACCGACCGAAAATTGTTTAAAGGGGCACTGGTACTGGCGCCGCCTTCCGCGGATGGTACTACCTGGATCAGGAAGTTTGCGCCCTATTCCGTCGGATATTGCTCGGGCTGGATGGCATTGCGCGGCGCCAAGAACCGCCGGGCGGTGGACCAGGGCTTTGTATTGAGCGATCACGTCGACTGGCCCGACCTGAACCGCGCAGTGAAAGAAACCGGGGCTGAGAAAGTATACGTCACGCATGGTTATACCAGCATTTATGCCCGCTGGCTGAATGAAAACGGCATTGAAGCCGCCGAGGTGAATACGATGTATGGAAATGAGGATGAGAACGAAGAGGAGGAAACCGTGCAGGATGCTGCGGCTGGCCAGGATGCTTACCAGGAGCACAAACAGGCGCTCGACGGTGCGATCAATGCGGACAAAGAAGGTTTTGAGCTATGAAACAGTTTGCAGACCTCTTCATGAACCTCGACCGCACGAACAAAACCAATGCGAAGGTCGATTTACTGAAAAATTATTTCCTGAACGCTCCGGATAACGATAAGCTGTGGGCTTTGACACTGTTTACCGGCCGCAGGCCTTCATTTAAAGTCAATCGCACCCAGGTAAAGGAGTGGGCGGCGGAGGAAGCGGGTATTCCCATGTGGCTTTTTCAGGAGAGCTATCACAGTGTCGGGGATCTGGGAGAAACGATCTCGTTGCTTCTGCCCCGGACAAGCTTAGGCGGCTCGGACAAGTCGCTCGCGGAGTGGTTCCATTATCTGGGGATGCTGCCCGGCATGACCGACGAAGAGAAGCGCGACCATATCATGCAGGCTTGGATGCAGCTTTCGCAGCATGAGACATTCGTGTTTAACAAGCTGCTTATGGGCAGTTTTCGCATTGGTGTTTCCCAGACTTTAGTGGTACGCGCATTGGCCGAAGCCACCGAAACTGACTCCAACGTAATCGCTCACCGGGTGATGGGCCAATGGGACCCGCTTGGGACCACTTTTGAGCAACTCATACTCGACAAAGGCGAAAATGACAATGCTTCCCGCCCATACCCGTTTTTTCTTGCCTACCCGATTGAAGGCGATGTGGCCGACCTCGGCGAAGCGGGCGACTGGTTCGCAGAATGGAAATGGGATGGGATCCGTTCGCAGATTATTTACCGGGGTAACGAGCTATTTATCTGGACCCGGGGGGAGGAACTCTCTACCGAAAAATTCCCCGAGCTGCATTTCCTGGGCAACGTCCTTCCGGAAGGCACCGTGCTCGACGGGGAAATTGTGACTTACACCGACGGGCGGCCCATGCCGTTCAATGTGCTGCAAACCCGTATTGGTAGGAAAAACCTGTCGAAGAAAGTGCTGGAAGAGGCACCGGTGGCATTTCTGGCCTATGATATGCTGGAAGCAAACGGCGTCGATATCCGCGGGCTTACACAGGAACAGCGGCGCACAGAGCTCGAAGCGCTGCACGCAAATGTGCCCGCGCAAAATTATTTTAATCTGTCGCCATTGATCGATTTTAAAGACTGGCAAACCCTGCGTGACCTTCATCCGCAATCGCGCGAGAACATTGCCGAAGGGTTTATGATCAAGCGGAAGGCCAGCACTTACCAGGTAGGCCGTAAAAAAGGCGATTGGTGGAAATGGAAAATCGATCCGCTAAGTGTGGATGCAGTGCTCATTTATGCCCAGAAAGGCTCGGGCCGCCGGGCAGAACTTTTCACCGATTACACCTTTGCTGTCTGGGGCGATGACGGTAAACTCGTCCCATTCGCCAAAGCCTATTCCGGTCTCACCGACGCAGAGATAGGGCAGGTAGATTATTTCATCAAGCGCAATGTTCTTGAAAAATTCGGCCCTGTCCGCACCGTGAAGCCCGAGCTTGTGTTTGAAATAGGATTTGAGGGGATCAATGAGTCCACGCGCCACAAGTCGGGAATCGCTGTACGCTTTCCGCGGATTCTGAGATGGCGGAAGGACAAGAAGGCAGAGGAAGCGGATAGCCTACGAAGCTTGCGAGAAATTTTGGGTAATTATAAATAATGAAGATATTATAGTATTATTATAGTTTTAACTATGCAAATTTAATATTTGATGTTAGATTTACATAGATGATTAAGCGCCGACTTGAAAATAAAATTAGGGACGCCCTGGCAAAAAATGCCTCCGTTGCGCTGATGGGACCCCGTCAGATAGGTAAGACTACGATTGCTCTGGATGTCGTAGATTCCACATCTGCAATTTATCTTGACCTGGAAAGTCGCCTGGACCTGGAAAAAGTACGTGACATCAGGGCATTTTATGAAGTCAATCAAGAAAGGTTGATTGTCCTGGATGAAGTTCAAAGAATACCGGAGCTTTTTACTGAATTGAGGGGAATAATTGATCAGGAAAGACGAAAGGGAAACAGGTCAGGTTTATTCCTTTTCCTAGGCTCAGCTTCTATTGACCTGCTCCAACAATCGAGCGAGTCGCTAGCCGGCCGCATTTCCTACCTGGAACTTTACCCCATCGATGTTCTGGAATATGCACTAGAAAGTGCTCAGCAAGTCAATACATTGTGGCTTCGGGGTGGTTTTCCGGAAAGTATACTGGCTTCTTCCGATCGCGATAGCCTGGAATGGAGGCAGGATTTTATACGCACCTATCTCGAACGGGACATTCCGCAACTTGGGCCGCGTATTCCCGCAACGACGTTGCAGCGATTTTGGACAATGCTTGCACACAACCAGGGCAGCGTTTTCAATGCATCGCATCTGGCAAGAAGCCTTGATGTTTCAGGCGTCACAATCAGTCGCTATTTGGATCTGATGGTCGATCTGCTGCTCGTGAGGAGATTACAGCCTTGGGCGTCAAATGCAGGTAAACGATTGGTGCGAAGTCCGAAGATATACGTGAGGGACAGCGGAATTACTCATGCGTTGATGGGACTTGAAACATACAATAACCTGTTGGCGCATCCGGTGGTTGGTGGAAGTTGGGAAGGTTTTGTAATAGAAAACATTATGAGTGTGGCACCAGCAAGGATGCAACCTTATTTCTATCGCAGCGCGGGTGGTGCGGAGGTCGACCTGGTTCTTGAATTCGCCGACGGGAAGAAATGGGCCGTTGAAATCAAAAGAAATTCGGCTCCGCACTTATCCAAAGGATTTCATATTGCTTGCGAGGATATTCAGCCGGACAGAAAATTTGTCATTTACTCGGGAAAAGATATGTTTCCCATGGGTGACGGGATTACGGCCATCTCGCTCACACATATCATGCACGAAATAATGGCATTGTAAAGCTTTGTATAACACATGGCACAGAAGTTGAATAGCGTTACTCAACAGTTTAATTATTTCAATCAAAACACTTCCCTTGGCCAAATCCCGCGGACATAGCATTGTTGAGCAATGGTTTAAAGACAAAAAGTGGAAGTGGGCGGCCTTTCAGAAGGAGGCGGCTGCGGCTTATCTGGCGGGAAAAAGCGGTTTAGTGAATGCGCCTACGGGTAGCGGAAAAACTTATTCATTGTGGCTGCCAATCCTGATCAGGCATATCAATTCCCTTCCTAAAAAGCCGCTGAAAACCAGGAAAGGGCTGCAAGTACTCTGGATCACGCCGCTTCGGGCGCTTTCGAAAGACCTTTTCCGGAATATGGAAATGGCGGCGCTGGAAATGAACCTCACGTGGCGGGTGGGTATACGCACCGGCGACACGGGCACACGCGAGCGCAACGAGCAGAAGCGTCAGATGCCCGACGCGCTGATTATAACACCGGAGAGTCTGCATATGCTTTTTACGCAAAAAAATGCTTCCGAATTTTTCAAAAACCTGCATACGGTAGTCGTCGACGAGTGGCATGAGCTCATGGGCAGCAAACGCGGCACCCAGACGGAACTTGCATTGGCACGCCTGCGGACCATCAATCCAAATCTGCAAACCTGGGGCATTTCAGCAACCATTGGCAACCTGCAAGAAGCGAAGCAGGTGCTGCTGGGCATGCAATTTCCGGAGGAGAACTCGGTCATTGTGCGGGCGAACACCGACAAGAAGATCCTCGTAGAAAGTATCATCCCGGAACGGGTGGAGACGTTGCCTTGGTCGGGGTACATGGGTATCCGATTGGTGGATAAGGTAGTGGAAGTGGTGAATAAAAGCCGGACCACGCTGCTGTTTACGAATACCCGGTCCGGGACGGAGATATGGTACCGTACGATCATTGAAAAGTACCCCGAATTCGCAGGCATTATGGCATTGCACCATGCCTCGCTCGATCGCGAGATCCGCGATTGGGTAGAGGATGCACTGCACGACGAGCGGCTGAAACTGGTGATATGCACAGCCAGTCTCGACTTAGGAGTCGATTTTCGACCTGTGGACACGGTGATACAGGTAGGGAGCCCCAAAAGCATTGCCCGGTTTGTGCAGCGGGCTGGTAGGAGCGGCCACCAGCCCGGTGTCGATAGCAAAATCTATTTTTGTCCCACCAACGCGCTGGAACTGATTGAAGCTGTATCGCTGCGGGAAGGCGTGATCAAGAACATGATCGAGGATCGTCCACCGGTTGCTCATGCGTTTGATGTTCTGGCGCAATGGATGATTACGCTGGCAGTGGGCGAGGGGTTTGACGAAGCGGAGCTTTTCGAGGAAGTCCGCCAGGCGTATGGTTACCAATACCTCAACCGGGAAGAATGGGAGTGGCTTTTGGGATACATTACCACAGGCAGCTCTTCGCTTACGGTATATGACGAATACAAGAAGGTAGAGCGCGTGAATGGCCGCTACATGGTGACGAGCCGGCGCATTGCGCACCGGCATTTGCTGAGCATGGGTACCATCGTTTCGGAAGTGTCGCTGAAAGTGAAGCTGCAAAGCGGCAAATACCTGGGGGCAGTAGAGGAGTCGTTCGTCACCTGGATGAAGGCGGGCGACGTTTTTTTCTTTGCAGGAATGAGCGTGGAGTTTGTGCGAATCCATGAAATGACCGTGACGGTGAAGAAGGCGGAGGGCAAAAAGGGCTTTCTCGTTCGGTGGGCGGGGGGAAGAATGCCGCTGTCGTCCCAGCTTTCCGCATTCATCCGAGAGCGCCTTGCCGACGCGATCGAAAACCCGCACAAGGAGGTGGAACTCGCCAAAATGCAGCCGTTGCTCGAATTGCAGGCCAAACGCTCGATTATCCCGAAAACCAATGAGCTCCTGATCGAACAATGTGAAACCCGGGAGGGATACCATATCTTTATATTCCCGTTCGAAGGCCGGCTCGTTCATGAAGGCATGTCGATTTTGCTCGCCTACCGGATCAGCCAGCTGCGGCCGATCACGTTTTCGGTGGCGATGAACGATTACGGATTTGAGTTGTTAAGTGATCAGTATGTCGACCTGGGCGAAATCCTCGGCGAGACCGATCTTTTCTCGACCAAACAGCTGGTGGACGACATTTACCAGAGTGTGAATGCGACGGAAATGGCGAAGCGGAAGTTCCGGGAAATCGCCGCCATAGCGGGTTTGATGTTTCAGGGGTATCCGGGCAAGTATGTCAAAACGAGGCAATTGCAGGCGTCTAGCTCGTTGCTTTTTACGGTGATGAGCAAATACGAGGACAATAACCTGCTGATCAAGCAGGCCTACCAGGAGGTGCTGACCTACCAGCTGGAAGAAGTCCGTATGCGGGAGGCGCTTGCGCGGATCGAGCATCAGAAAATAGTGATACAACACACCGACAGGCCGACGCCATTCTCATTTCCGATCATGGTCGACCGGCTTCGGGAACAATTAACTTCGGAAAAGCTGGACGACAGGATCCAGCGAATGATCAAACAGTACGGTAATGCAGATTGAGATCAGAGGCAACCATTTTATATTATTGACGCAGCGGGCGGTTTTTTGGGAAGAAACGCAAACATTACTGATCGGAGACCTGCATTTAGGCAAAATAACGCATTTCAGGAAGGAGGGCATTGCCATTCCCAACAACGCCGCCGCCAACAATTTCCAGCGCCTCAACGAGCTTGTGCAGCAAACCGGCGCAACCCGTATTATTTTCCTTGGCGACCTTTTTCACGCCCAGTACAACTCGGAGTGGGAGACATTCCGCGAATGGCGCGCCGAGCACCATTACATCGAAATGATCATCGTCATGGGTAACCACGATATCCTGCCTGTAAGCCTCCTCCTGGAATGTGACTTACAGGTACATGTAGAGGATTACGAGGAAGATAACTTTATTTTTACCCATCATCCCAAAGTGGCATTCGACCCCGATAAATACATTTTCGCCGGCCATGTCCATCCGGTTTTTACCTCCTACGGCAAAGGCCGCCAGAGCGTCCGGCTCCCCTGCTTTGTGATCGATAAGTACCAGGCCATTCTGCCGAGCTTCGGCGTGTTTACCGGAGGCTACCAAATGGGCCTGGCCGATGACCGGAAGATTTATATCACGACAGAGACGCGGGTTTTTTCTGTTTGTTAAGCGCTGATAGTGAATTGTTTATATTAAAACTGGAAAAATATGGAATCTGATTCCATATTTTTCCAGTTTTGTGTATTTTCGATGTATGATCGAAAGAATCGCCGCATCAAAAATTCAACAACTGGCCGCCAACTTTAAATCTGTGGCAGTTACAGGACCGCGTCAATCTGGTAAAACCACATTATCAAAATCCCTGTTTCCCGAAAAGGCTTACTTATCTCTCGAAAATCCCGACGTTCGACGATTTGCATTGGAAGATACGCGAGGTTTTTTATCAAGATATCAATCCGGGGCAATTTTTGACGAAGTGCAAAGGGTTCCGGAACTGTTTTCGTACTTGCAGGAAATTCTTGACGATTCTACTGAGCCGGGCCGCTTCATTCTCACCGGTTCAAACAATTTTCTGCTGCAACAAAACATTTCTCAAAGCCTCGCCGGTCGCGTCGCATTCCTTAACCTGCTCCCATTCAGTACCGAAGAGCTTTTTGAAACAGGAGATTCATTAGACGAAAATCAACTCATATTCAAAGGATTATATCCTCCGATTTACGAGCCGGGAATCCCGCCGGAAGATTGGTTTCCCAACTATCTGCGAACCTACATCGATCGCGACGTGAGGCAAATCAAAAACATTACCGATTTGATCGTCTTCGAAAGGTTTATACGGCTCCTTGCAGGAAGAAACGGCCAGGAATTGAACCTGACTTCCCTCGCGGTCGACACAGGGGTGGATACGAAAACCGTGCAATCCTGGATAGGAATTTTGGAAAGCAGCTTCATCATTTACTTGCTGCGCCCGCATTACAAAAATTTCAATAAAACCCTCATTAAGAGACCGAAAGTCTATTTTTACGACACGGGACTAGTCTGCTCGTTGTTAGGTATCTCGAATGCAGAACAGGTAGCACTTCACCCGCTGCGCGGCGCGCTATTTGAATCACTGGTGGTTACCGAACTGGTAAAGCAGCGCACTAATGCCGGAAAACCGGTTAACCTCTACTACTGGCGTGACAAAACGGGGCACGAGGTCGATGTCGTCATTGATAACGGACTGTCATTAGTACCGATTGAAATCAAAGCTGGGAAGACAGTTAACAATGAGTTTTTTGGCAACATCACCTATTGGAGCAAGCTGAGCGGCGCAACGAGTGGCTACATCGCCTATGCAGGAAATCAGATTGAAGAGCGTTCCAATGGGATTACCGTGTTGAATTGGTTTGAATTGCTGAAACGGAGTGTATAGTTTGGAGCCTCCTTCCGGCTGCCAGCATACTACCGGTAATATTCCCCCAGCTGCGCAATCAAATTAATTACCCTGTTCTGGTTCACGATATGCATCCGCATTTCCATGCTCATATTCTCCATGCTTTCGGCGCACAAAAGGCTTTCTGTCATAAACGTCAGCGAGTTGATGATCTCGGCGGGGCTGTCGGTTTGGAAGAATGCTTTGATGATTTCGTGCTCGTTGCTCGATGTGCTCATAGTGGTAAGTATAGTTTGATTAAGATTCTTGTAGAGTAATCTACAAAGTTTCTGCAAATAAAAAGCCGGTTAAGGCTCGCGGGTAATTGTCGTCTGGATTTTAAACTTGCCAAATTCAATCAAAATTTCCTTCATACGCTTCTCTGAAACACCTCCACCGTGTGTATAATCCCGCCATGCAGACACCGGCTTTCCCTTTTTCAAATCGGCTGGAAGATTGGGATACTCATTTTTTAACCACCAATCGAAAGCTTCTGAGACGGAAGAGAAATTCATTTTTGCAAATGTATAATTTGTGGATTACTCTACAAAATAGCAAGGATTACATAATAACTGGCGTAAATATACCAGTTTATGAATTAGCAAACGGTTCGCCAGCTTTTTGTAGTACTCAGCCATCAGGCTACCACTCAGACATGCTACGGTAGCCGTCTGCACGACGTTCCGCTGCTGCCGGAAAAAATCGGTTGGAGAAAGTTTAATTAAGAGCTGCTTGCCGGGGGATCGTTTTGAGCTTTAAATGTTTGCTGATGACGCGGATCAGTTCCTCGGCCTTGAAAGGTTTTGTGACGAACCCCGCAAATTTGCAGGCTGCAATCTCCGGCGTTTTTTCGGCAAAGGTATCGGCGGTAAGCGCTATGACGGGCACATTCCGGTGCCTTGGATAGGTGCTCTGGATCTTTTTCATGGCCGTCACGCCGTCCATCACCGGCATTTGAATGTCCATCAGTATCAGATCGAAGTCGCTGGTTTCCAATGTATGCAGGACTTCCTTTCCATTATTGCAGATCACAAACTCCGCCTCCCATTTGTTAAGCAGGTGTTTGAGCAGGATTTGGTTGGCCAGGATATCCTCGGCGGCAAGAATGCGGTAACCTTTCAGGGATAATGTGGGAGGTGCCCCGGTTTTCCCTTCTCCGTACGAAGTACTGCCCTTGCCGAAATTGAGTATTACCGTAAATGTGCTGCCTTCGCCCAGCTTGCTATGGGCAGAAACAGACCCGTTCATGAGCTCGGTGATTTTCCGAGTAATGCTCAGACCGAGCCCCGTACCGCCAAAATTGCGCATGGCACTGTTGTTATGCGCTTGTGAGAAGCTTTCGAATATGACGCTCAGCTTATCCTCGGAAATGCCAATACCTGAATCTGATACCGTTATGTTGAGATCGATATTGTCGCCATGGTCGCGACCTGCATGCACTGCAACTTTTACAAAACCGCCTTCTTCGGTAAACTTGATGGCGTTGCCGATGAGGTTGACCATGATCTGATTGAGCCGGTATGGGTCGCCCATCACGATTTGGGGCACATCACGGCTGCATTCGAAAGTGAAATTGATGGCTTTTTCCCTGGCACGGATCTCGAAAGTTTTCATCAGATAACCCAGCTTCTCGCGCAGGTCAAATTCAAAGTTCTCGAGGCCAAACTTCCCGGCTTCAATTTTGGAAAAATCCAGAATGTCATTCAGGATCACCAGCAGATTGTCGGCCGAATACTTGATTGTGTTCAAATGCTGCTGCTCCTCGCCTGTAAATCCGCTCGACAACAGCAAATCCGTAAACCCGATGATCGCATTCATGGGTGTCCTGATCTCGTGGCTCATCGTCGAAAGGAAGTCGGATTTAATGCGGGTAGCTTCTTCGGCGTCTTTTTTGGCCTGGATCAGTTCTTGTTCAACTCTTTTGCGTGCCGTAATGTCGATCGCCGTGCCCAGCACTTCCTGCACGCGCCCCCTTACATTTCTCTTGAAAGGGACTTCGCGTGTGATGATCCAGATCTCGGAGCCATCCTTATGTTTGAGCCGGAATTCCTTTTCCACCACTTCCGCGTCTTTCACATGGTATCGCATGTGGTTGTAATGGGCACGGAAGGCGTGCTGGTCCTGCTGGTTGATAATCCTGGAAAGTCCTTTGCGCGTATCGGTCTCCACCTCGAACTCTGTGTAGCCCAATATCTTCCATATCTGTTTGTTATGGAAAATATTGGTCCACTTCTCAATGTCGATCACGTAGATGATATTGGGCGAGAGGAGTGCTACCTTATTAATAAATTCTTCCTTTTCAGCCAGTTCATGTTCCGCCACTTCACGGCCCTTCTCCATTTCGAGGATCTGGCCCATGGTATGGAAAGCTTTGGTCAGCTTTTCGGCCGTCACTTCCGATTTCGGGAAGTAATCCAGCGCACCGGCTTTCATCATTTCCACGGCCAGGCGTTCGTCCCCATGGGATGTAAGCACGATCACGGGCAGGTGCGGCACCCGCTTTTTTACCGCTTTTAGTAATTCCAGTCCGTTGGTCCGGGGTAGTTGATAATCAAGGAAAATGCAGCCCGGCGTCCAGATATTGAGCATCTGAAGCGCCTCTTCTGCATACTTGCACACTCTGATTTCCCCTATCTCCACCTGTGCCTTGCTGATCGCGCGGCTTAGTTTCATAGCGTCGATATCGTCGTCTTCAACAAGCAGAATGGAAAGAGGGGGCATATTTTAGGAGGGGATACTGGTGAAATGAGGGCTTATTGGGGGTATTCGCAAAGTGTCCAGTAGCTGTTCAGCGTGGATACCGCGGCAATAAACCGGTCCATGGACAGTGGTTTGAGTATATAACCGGCGACGTTCAGGTTAAAGGCATCGATCTTGTCGCTATCCTCATTGGAAGTGGTCATTACAAAAACCGACAGTGAGCTGAGGGAAGGGTCCTGCCTGATCTCTTTCAGGAACTCGATACCACCCATTTTGGGCATATTCAGGTCCAGCAGCACGATTTTCGGTTTGGGGAGTTCCGCCGTTTCCGAGCGGAGCAGCGCCAGAGCCTCAATGCCGTTGGATGCGACAATGAGCTGATTGGAGATGTTGTTTTTCTTGAATGCCCGTTTGACATTCATCACATCTACTTCGTCGTCTTCTACGAGGAGTATGGTCATCGGGACAGGGTTCGAAAGGGACATTGTATTGAATTTGAATGATAGTTAAAAAGGGTTATGAGACATTTTCTTTGTCTTATGCTTCGCGTTTCGGCCAGGTAAAAATGAAGGTCGCGCCTTCACCCATTACCGTTTCAATCCGGATCTTGCTATGCTTTTCATCCAGGATTTTTTTCACAATGGCCAGCCCCACACCGGTACTTTCCACTTCGTCGCGTGCTTGCAGGGTTTGAAAAATAACAAATATCCGCTCGTGGAATTCAGGGCTGATGCCGGGGCCGTTATCGCCTACGTAAAACTCAAATTGGCTGCCAAGGTCCTTCCACCCGATGGTGATGAGAATTTCAGGTTTATCGTTGTATTTGATACCGTTAGAAATCAGATTTTGAATGATCTGGGTCAATGCGATTTTCTCCGCTTCGATCTCTGTCCCGGCATCACCCTCGATCCGGAAGGAAAGCGGCTTTTTGGTGCTGAACGATTCACAAAGTTCATCCACGAGGCCCTTGATCAGGAATTTCTCCTTCACGGTCTTGATCCGCCCGGCGCGTGAGTAGGACAAGATTCCGTTGATGAGGTTTTCCATCCTGTGTACCCGCCCGCGCAGGAGCCGGAACTGGTCTTTCGTTTCGCCTTCGAGCATGTCGGCGATATCCTCCTCGATCCACTCAGAAAGGTTATTGATTGCCCGAAGCGGCGCTTTGAGGTCATGGCTTACCACGTAGGCAAACTGATCGAGCTCGGCATTAATGCGTTCCAGATCGTGCGTGTAGGATTTCAGCTTCGTTTCCGCCGTCACGCGCGCCGTTACGTCCGAAAGCGTGCCTGTGAACCCTATGTGCTGCCCATGGGCGTAGTAGGGGCTCAGCGACACTCCCAGCCATTTTTCAAGGCCGTCGGCGGTGAATATCCGCAACGTCTCCTCCTTACCGGGGGATTCTTGGTTCAGAATTTCCACCAGCTTTTCGCGGGATTCGAGCGGAGGCAGGAAACCTGCAAACCGCTGGCCAAGGCTGGCCGCTACCGGGTATCCGGTAATGCTTTCCCACGCCTGGTTGAGGTAGGTAAGGTTGCCCTCCCGGTCGAGCTGCACAAGTACTTCCGAAATACTGCCCACTACTTCTTCCAGCCTTTTGCTGGTCAGGGCGGCTTCTTCGGTTTTCTCCTGCGCAATGCGGCTCAGTTCGCGGTTGGCTTTGAAAAGTTCGCCGGAGCTCTGTTCCAGTATCAGCTCCATCCGCGTCAGGTCGTCCTGGTACTCGGTGTATGCCTGGTTTACGGCCGACAAAAAATCCTGCATGCCGGGATGCTCCGCGAGTTCGGGTGGTAACGATTTCCGGATCTGCCTTTTTAAGAGCCGGTGGTAATTGGTGTCCGTCAATTCAAGGGTTTGCATTGGTTATTCACTGAAAGTAGTAATGGTCATGGTTTGGTTATGCAGCTCGCACAACGAATCGCGGTTGAATGGCGCCAGTTCCCCATAGGAATAGAAGCCGGTCATGATCGGCCCGTCGAGCACTTCTGAGACGGACTCTACCTCTTCTTCCACCATTTGTTTCAATACCAGCTTACGTCCCACGCAGCTTACCAGAATCGCAAACTGAGCATTATTATCGAGACCCCGTGCGGCCTCCTGGGCCGCCTCCTCGGCACCGTTGATCAGCCGGTCGTTGTTGGCTTTCATCAGTCGTACGAAGGAACCCTCGGGAATATCGCCGGCGAAAGTGAGGCTCTTGTCATCCTCATTGATACCCAGGATGGTACGCACTACCGGTGCGCGGTCCTCGCTGTCGCGCATGCTCAGCGGGAACAGCAGGCCGGACGACGGCAGATCTTTCGCTTTTTCGCCTAGGAACGACTTGTAAAGGTCCAGCGCCGGCTGGCCGTCTATTTCGAAAAGAATATTGTCTTTGGAGCGGGTCACCCGTCTGTCAAGCCCGAAACTGTCCCAGCCGCCGCGCGAGCCATAGCCCACGGAAAGCTTGTCGCCGTAAAATCCAATGGCCGCTACGCTTTCGGTCGCCAGTTTTCCATCGGGCTCTATAATTATCGTGCGGGCGAAATGCGCACCGTCGCCGGCAAGGCCGCCGGTGATCGTGACACCGTCCGTCAGCCCTTCGGACATGCCTTTCACAAGGTCGGTACCATTGACTTTCAGCCCGTCGGACACGACGAAAACGTGCTTCAAGCCCTCGGCCGGAAGTTTTGAAACGAGCAGTTTGCCAGCCTCCGAGCTGTCGAAGTCAATTTCTTCAAGACTGATTTTGGAAGTTTGAACCGAAACCGCGTCGAAAGCAATGCCGGTAATGATAATCGTGTGATCCCTCACCGACTCGTTGGCGATCTCCCCGGCCGTGGAGCATCCGGAAAATACGGCATTTGGAAATTGCGAAGCCAAACGGCCCGAAATGTCCGTTGTTTCAAGCAGTTCCCTGTTGCCGAAAATAAAGAGCAATTGCGGGGAAAATGAGAACAGGATTTCAGAGGATTCATCCGAATAGACAAACTGTTCAATTTGCATAAGTACAGGAGTTTACGGCTTTATGATTCGATCAACAAGTTACATAAACTTTTTGAGAACGAACTAATTTTACGCCTCCTGCTGTACCGTACGGGTAAATCGCCTTTTGCTACGAAATAGATGGGAACGAAATCCCTTTTATCTTACGGAATAACTCTACGGCGTACAGGTCTGTCATGCCAGATACGAAGTCGAGGACCGTCTGAATCCTGGAATAGGTGTCCGTCTTGCTCGTGATGAATTGCTTGGGGATCAGGTCCACCAGCTTGCGGGTATAATGGGAGTTGTTCTGGAGATATGCCGGAACAAATTCTTCCAGCAAGCCACCCATTACCTTATAACCCGCCACCTCTATCTGCACCACCGACGAATAGTTGTAGATCTTCTGAACCGAAATGCGGGCAATCTCCTTCATCGCCGACCGGTGCGGTTCAGGGATGCGGTCGATCAGGCTCGCATTGAAATTGCCCGCCAGGATAGTCTCCTGCTCGTCGATAAATAGTTTCGAACAAGCGCCGATAAGCGTGCTGATCGACTTGGCGCGCAGCAATCCTATTTTGGCGTCGTCGTCGTCGATATCGGCCAGGCGTGCGGGCATGCGCGGATCGTTACAGAGTGCGAGCAACAATGCCTCGACCTCCTGGTAAGAGAGTATTTTGAGCCGGTGGGCATCTTCCAGGTCAATGATATTATAACAAATGTCATCCGCAGCTTCCACCAGGTAAACCAGCGGATGCCTTTTATAAACCACGGGTGATCCGGAAACCTGCGAGAGGCCCAGCTCCGTGGCGATTTTCTGAAACCCCGCCTGCTCCGACTGGAAGAAGCCGTATTTTTTTGTGTAAATGTTAGCTTTCTGATGCCCGGCAATCGATTCGCAGGGGTACTTCGCAATGGCGGCGAGCGTGGAATAGGTCAATGCAAAACTGCCGTAGCCCTTGCCCGCGTATGGGTGCGTGAGAATTCGGATCGCATTGGCATTACCCTCGAAATGCGTCAGATCGGCCCATTGTGCCGGGCTTACTTCATTTTGGTATTTCAAACCATCACCATCCGTGAAATAATGTGAAATGGCTGCCTCGCCCGAGTGGCCGAATGCGGGATTGCCCAGGTCGTGCGCCAGGCACGCCGCCGAAACGATATTCCCGATCTCGCTGATCAGCGGCAGTTCATCGTCGATCTGGTGATTGTGGATTTTCAGATGGTTGTAAAACATCCGCCCGAGCGACTTCCCTACGCTGGCGACTTCGAGGCTGTGGGTAAGCCGGTTATGGACAAATATGCTGCCCGGAAGCGGGAAAACCTGGGTTTTGTTCTGCAAACGGCGAAAAGGCGAAGAAAAAATCAGGCGGTCGTAATCACGCTGGAACTCCGAACGGGCCTCAGTCGGATCGGAATTGTATTTGTCTTCGCTGCCCCAGCGCTTTGCCGAAAGCAATTGTTCCCACTTCATCATATTGATTTCAAATAAAGGGCAAAACTAATGGCTTTGATGGAAAATATGCATGCAAATAGTGGTAATGCGGGTTTAAGGTAGAAAACAGAAGTCCGGGCGCTTTTAAAGGAGTAAAAAACAGGGATTTATTTCAAACCGGAACACGATGAAAAAGCTATTAGGATGCTTGTTTTGGGGTATTGTTTCAATGGCATGGACAAGCTCGCCGGCGTCGGCCCAGAAGAATGAAGAGCTTGCCCGCGAGATGCGTGAGGCGGTAACCACATTCCTGAAAGTCCTCAGCCCCGAACAGCGCCAGGAAACCGAACTTCCCTACGCCGATCTGGCCCGCTTCGACTGGAACTTCACACCCCGCGCCCGCAAAGGCATTACTTTTAAAACCCTGACTCCCGCACAGCGCAAAGTGGCAATGTCAATGGTACGTGTGGTGCTCAGCCAGGAGGGTTACAGCAAAGCCGAGCAAATTATCGATCTGGAAAATGTGTTACGCGTCGTGGAATCGCGGCCGGCCAACGACACGTACCGTGACCCTGAAAACTATGCATTCCTCGTATTCGGTACGCCGGGAAACGAGCCCTGGGGGTGGCGGATGGAGGGGCACCACTTGTCGCTGCACTTTTCATCGATCGACAACCAGGTTACCTACACCCCCAGCTTTTTCGGCAGTAACCCGGGCGAAGTGATGGCCGACATGCCGCAAAAAGGTAAGCGCATCCTTAAAGCCGAGCAAGACCTCGCATTCGACCTGCTTCACAGCCTCGACACACCCCAACTGGCGAAAGCGAACCTCGGCGCCAAGGCTCCGAATGAGATATTTACATCCAATGCCCGAAAAGCCTCCCTTGCCAAAATGGAAGGCATTGCTATGGGCGAACTGAATGCTGCTCAAAAAGCGGCATTTAAAAAGCTGATTATGGCTTATCTGCAACGCTACCACGTCACGCTCAAAAATCAGCAATGGGCCGAACTCGAGAAGAACGGACTCGATAAAATTCATTTTGCCTGGCTCGGCGACCAGCAACCCGAAATCGGAACCGGCCACGGCCATTACTATCGCATCCACGGCCCGACTTTCCTCATCGAATTCGACAACACCCAGAACGGCGGCAACCATATTCACTCGGTAGTGAGGGACTTGACCAGTGATTTCGGGGAAGATTTGTTGCAGGCGCATTATGAAGCGGGGCATAAAAAGACCCCCTGAATCCCCCTTTTGTAGGGGGACTGTAAATGCGACCCCGAGACCGCCCACCACCCTTCAGGGCAGGGGTTGAAAGACCAACGATCAAAACACACTAGCTTATGATGCACGAAGGCGCAAAACCGATTCTCTTCCAAAGAGCAAAAGATCTCAGAAAGCGGGAAACGGAGGCTGAAAAAATCCTTTGGGAAAAACTATCCAACAAACAGCTCGGGGTGAAGTTCAGAAGACAACATCCGCTATACCGGTTTGTTGTAGATTTCTATTGTCATGAATTACGCCTCGTAGTAGAAGTCGACGGGTCTGTTCATGATTCGGCGGAGCAAGCAGAATACGATGAATTTCGGACAATCCTGATCAATCAGCTGGATATCAAAGTGATTCGGTTCAGAAATATTGAGGTTTTTAATGAATTAGACAAAGTTCTGGAAGCGATCAGACAACATATTCCGCTGCGTACGTAAATTTGGGTATGGCACTGCACCGCTACTTCATTATCAACAAGCCGCAAAATATGGTTTCGCAGTTCGTCAGCTCGCATGATGTGCGGCTGCTGGGAGCGCTGGATTTTGAGTTTCCCGAGGGCACGCATGCAATCGGGCGGCTCGACAACCTTTCGGAAGGCCTGCTGATCCTTACCACCAATAAAAAAGTAACTAACCTGTTATTTCTGAGCGAGGTACCACACAAGCGTACGTATTGGGTGAATGTGGGCCACGTCGTTCCGCCGGAAACGGTGGAGTTGCTGCGTACGGGCATACCCATCCGCGTGAGAGGGGGCGGTTATTACACAACAGCGCCATGTGAAGTCGAAATCATCGACCGGCCCGCCGTTTTAGATAAACATAAAAATGAAACGCAGCCAGATGTGCCCAACACCTGGCTCAGCATTACACTCACAGAAGGAAAATACCACCAGGTAAGGAAGATGGTGCGCGAGGCCAATCACCGTTGCCGGCGCCTCATCCGGGCCAGTATCGAAGATTTGGAGCTGGGCGACCTGCCGCCGGGAGGAGTGAGGGAGATTGAGGAAGAAGAATTTTTCCGGTTGCTGAAAATCGACAACTGGAAGTCAGCGATTTCTTCCGGCGATTTCCTCATGGAGCCGTCTATCGAAAATCCGGCATATTAGTTGTCGGCAGGATTAGTTTTAAGCTATTCTTACACTAAACTGATCACGTGATGAACCTCATCGGAAACATTATCTGGCTTATTTTCGGCGGATTTGTCGTTTTTCTCGAATATATGGCCGCCGGGCTGGCGCTCTGCCTGACGATCGTCGGCATTCCGTTCGGTATTCAATGTTTCAAAATAGGTATTATGACGCTTTTCCCGTTTGGACAGCACGTGCGGGAAGTGCCGGGCGATTCAGGTTGTCTTTCGACGGTCTTTAACATTATCTGGATATTCCTGGGCGGGATCTGGATCGCGCTTACGCATTTGGTTTTCGGCATTTTACTCGCGATTACCATCGTCGGTCTGCCATTTGCGAAGCAGCATTTCAAGCTGATGAGCCTGTCGTTCGCACCCTTTGGCAAGGAAATTTATTCGTAAAATGCAGTTGAAATAATCCAACCCGCATGAAAGCCATTGTCATCACCCAACCCGGCGGGCCGGAAGTCCTGCAAATCCAGGAACGCGAAAAGCCGCAGCCAGCCGCTTCGGAAGTACTCATTAAGGTATATGCCGCCGGCGTGAACCGGCCTGACGTTTTTCAAAGAAAAGGTAACTATCCACCACCGCCCGGTGCCCCGCAGGACATTCCGGGATTGGAAGTGGCAGGCATTATCGAGCAAGTAGGGCAAGATGTGACCGAATGGAAACCCGGAGATGCCGTTTGTGCATTGCTCGCTGGCGGAGGTTATGCGGAATACGCGCTCACCGAAGCCGGGCATTGCCTGCCGGTCCCTGTGACATTTAACCATTACGATGACGCTTTCGCACGCGCGGCGTCGTTGCCTGAAACAGTTTTCACAGTTTGGCATAACGTATTTGAAAGGGGGCGGTTGCAAATTGGCGAGCATTTCCTGGTTCACGGAGGCACGAGCGGGATAGGCATTACCGCTATTCAGCTCGCCAAGGCCGCAGGTGCGCGTGTGTTTACGACGGCCGGATCAGATGAAAAATGTGCGGCCTGCGATGCGTTGGGGGCCGATTATAGTATTAACTACAAAACGGCCGATTTTGAACAACAGCTGTGCGACCAGGGTATAGATGTGATTCTGGATATGGTCGGAGGCGATTATATTCCTAAAAATCTCCGTTTGCTGCGAGAAGAAGGTCGTTTGGTGTTTATCAATACCATGAAAGGCAGCAAAGTCAAAGGTGCCGACGAAGTCGATTTTAGCCTCATTATGCGCAAGCGCCTCACGGTGACAGGCAGCACTCTGCGCAACCGTGATCGTGCATTCAAAGCCGCATTAGCTGCTGAGATACAGCAAAAAGTTTGGCCTGTGCTGGAAAGCGGCCAGTTTCAAACCGTGATCGCCGCCACATTTCCGCTTGCCGAAGCCGCCAAAGCCCATGCATTGATGGAAACGAGTGACCATATCGGCAAGATTATTCTACTGAATCAATGGCCATGAGGCGGTGATTGAGGATTTTGGAAATCTGGTCAGCCTGTGCATAAACCATCAAATGCCCACCACCTTCAATGACAATATCCGGTTTCACGATGACGATGGGAATGAGCTTGTCGGCCGTTCCGTGGATGTGGAAAAGGTTTTCAACCCGTTCTTTACGGTTCCAGCCGCCCATTCTGACGAGCGCCCATTTGAGGAATCTGGAGTCGGTATCGTGGAGAATCTTTTTGAGCAGCTTTTTTAGCTCTGGAGTATCCGCACCGAAATAATTATAGGTAACGCGGTTGGCCGATTTGAGCAGCGGTGCCGAAAGCGGTGACATCAGCAAAAACCGGATCATCTGTTGATAAAACTTCGAAAGCGGGACGCCGATTGACATGCTCGAAATAAGTGTTACCTGCTGTGGGCACACAACATCGGCAATTTCAGAAGCAACGACCCCGCCGAACGACAGCCCGACGAGCTGGAATGGCTGCGAAGTATCGATTTGCTGGCTTAGCCGGGCGGCATAATGCTGCAAAGACTCTCTTTTCAAAGGTCTCACCCATTTGATATACTTCACATTCAGCCTCGGATCGAGTTTCAGTTTGGTGAAAACGCGCTCGTCGGCGCCGAGTCCGCTGATAAAATACACATTCATTTTCTTCGGCGCTACCTCGACGGCCATGCTGTCGGGTGCACTGAGTGCCTGGAATCCGGAAAATGAAAGTAAAGTCAATAGAAAACAGGAGTTACGGATATTCGAAAACATGATGGGGTGCTTTCACTATGAATATACGAACTCCTGCAAAAATGATGCCAAAGTACTACTTCGTAAAGTTGAAGCGCACGCCGCCCATCAGCCATCGGCCCGGCATTACGGAGCCGAGAATATCGCTGTACTGTTTGTCAAATGCATTATCTGCCTGAACAAATATGCCTAGCTGACGTTTCAGGAACGCATATTCGGCCCTTGCGTTGAGGATAAAATAGTTTTTGGAAACAGAGGCTTCGATCGCCGATGCTTCACGCTCCGCCCGTTTCTTGTACAAACCATTCGCACTCAGTGAAAACCCGCCGATCTGGTAAATAGCTGAGAAATTGGCGAGGAATTTGGCGTGGGACGAGAGGTAGAATGACTGGACCTGACTTTTGTTGTCGCTGTCGAGCCAGGTAAGGCCGGCATTGAAAAGCAATTTCTGGTTATCGGAAATGGCATTCGCCGACTGTATGTCGAGTTCGAAACCTGTGGTATTAACCTCCGCGATGTTCATCGCTAGGCCGAAATTTCCGGTTGGCGAGAGATTATCCTTGCGCGGCATCTGCGCGTAGGGGGTGGTCACGTAGTCGATCAGGTCCTTCTGCAGGCGCTGGAAAAATGTACCTGATACTTTCAGCTGCGCGGTAGGGCTGCTCGTAAGAAACCAGTCGGCGCCGGCCTCGTAGCTGAATGAACGTTCCGCTTTCAGGTCGGGATTGCCGACGCTGCCACCTGTGACGAGGGTTTTGGCGTAGTTGTTGAAACGTTCCGTAAAATCGGCATCCCGGATCGTTTTGCCCGCACTCGCCCGCAGTTGCCACGATGATTTTTTGTAGGACAAATTGATCTGGGGCGAAACTTCGGTACCTATGCTTTCCCGCCAGTCCATCCGAACGGACGGCGTGACCGTGAAATGCTCGCCGATCGTCTGTACCACCGACACAAATGGCGCCAGCTGGTTGAGCGTATGGTTGCCGCGGTCGTTGGATGTGATATTGCGCTGCTGGAAATTGACGCCGGCGATGAGGTTGGTACTTGCCGCAAGACCCTGCTGCAACGTAGCCAATCCCTGCCATAGCCGCGATTTGCTGTTGTTTGCGATGGAATGCGGATTAAAAAGGTAAGTATCCTGCACCGATTTGAAGCCGCCATCAAAAGAGAATGCCGTCCTGTTCCTCTGATAGCTCAGCCTCACCTGGTTCCACGACATTTTTACTTTTTCGCTCGCCGTGTCGGATTTTAATACGGTATAAAAGTTCTGGGCAGCAAAATCGCGGTGATCGTAGGAGCTGCGGACGGCCAGGTTCCAGTTGGGCGAGATGGCGTAGTTCAGGGAAAGTGAAGCCGTATTGTTGTGAAAATAGCCTTTGATACCCCGCTGCTGTACGCCGGACGCATTGTTTGACAAAAAGCCTCCGGAAACAGCAAGCCTGTTCCGCTGCACAAATGCACCCACATTGGCATTGAACAACCCGTACTCACCAGCGCTCATGCCGCCGTTCACCTGTGTTTTTTGTACGGCACTATCCGCTCCGGCACCACTGAGCCGCGCCGCGAATGTTTTTGAAATAACATGAATAACCCCGCCGACGGCATCCGAGCCATACAGGGCCGATGAAGCCCCTTTCAAAACTTCAATGCGTTCTATCTCAGCAGGTGAAATCGGAATATAGCTGTTAAAATGGCCGGTATTGGGATCATTCAGACGGATACCGTCGAGGATCACGAGTACTTGCTGGAAGGTACCGCCGCGGAGTACGATGTCGCTCTGCGAACCTTGCGGGCCGCGGGCCTGTATCTCTACGCCCGGCACGTAGCGGAGCAGGTCGTCGATGCTGTGCACCGGAAGCTGCTGGAAATATTCCCCTTTGATCACGGCAATGTTACGGCCGGTTTGGGACGCACGCTTTTCGACGAGCGAAGACGTGACGGTCACGGGGTCAAGCGATATCTCCTGCGCGATGGCCAGCGCGGGAATCAAAATGGATAATAATGTGCAGAAGTAACGTAGTCTCATCGTAAATAACTGGTCTCCAAAATTTAATTAAAAACTCCGACGGCCAACAGCCAAAAGCCGAAGTACTTTCATGCAAACCTACTATCTTGCCGGACCGTTTATATGCTCCGGTTTGAATCTAATGAGTAGTCCGGTTGAAATACCTTTTAAGAATGTGATCCTGCTGGACCGTGCGTCCGGGACACCTGTTTATTTACAAATCGCGCACCAGATGATCAACGCCATCCAGCGGGGCGTGCTTGTGACGGGCGTGCAACTGCCTGGTACACGGGCGCTTGCGGAGATGCTTGGCATTCACCGCAAAACCGTGGTGGCCGCTTACAACGAACTGGATGCACAAGGATGGATCGAAATGCTGCCGAACCGCGGGACGTTCGTGACGCGGAAGGATCCGGTAGTCCGGGGCAGTGCCTTGCCGGCCAGGGTGAGCGACCTGAAACAATATCCGCAGCAGACCGGCTTCGCATTCGAGGAAAGCATGCTGCTCGACCGGCCGCTTTCGCTCTCGCGCGTCGACCTGGAATTTACCGACGGTCTTCCGGACGTGCGCCTGGCGCCGATGGACAAGCTGGCCAAGGCCTATTCGAGTGTTTTGCGGCGAAATAACAACCGTAAATACCTGACCTACTCGCACGTGGAGGGTAATATGTGGTTTCGTGAGCGGCTGGCTACCTACCTGAACAATACCCGTGGCTTACATATCGGTCCCGAGAATATTATCACCACGCGCGGCATTCAGATGGGCATTTACTTAGCTTCCACGCTGCTGCTGAAAAAGGGCGACAATGTGGTGGTCGGCGACCTGAGTTACTACGTCGCCAATATGATTTTTCAACAGGCTGGTGCAAATATCCTTTCGGTAGCTGTGGACGACCAGGGGATTTCGGTGGAGGCCGTGCGGCAGCTTTGCGAGCGTACCCCGATCCGGATGTTGTACATTACCCCGCACCACCATTACCCAACGACCGTGACACTCAGTGCAGAGCGGCGTGTGGAGTTGCTCAATTTGTCTGTGCAATACGGCTTTATCATTCTAGAAGACGATCACGACTACGATTTCCATTACAATAGCAGCCCGGTGCTGCCGCTGGCGAGCGCCGACGGTGCCGGGATGGTTGTGTATGTGGGTTCGTTTTGCAAAGCGCTGGCGCCGGGATTGCGCTCGGGCTATGTGGTGGCGCCGCAGAACCTGATCCGGGAATTGGGTAAAATGCGGCGGATTATCGACCGGCAGGGCGACCTGATGATGGAACAGGCATTGGCAGAACTGCTCGATGAAGGGGAGATCCAGCGGCACATCAAGAAAGCGCAGAAGGTTTACCATCAGCGCCGCGATTTGTTTACGGAACTGCTGGAACGCGATTTGGCCCCGTATCTGACCTTTAAAGCCCCGCCCGGCGGCCTGGCGATCTGGACCGAATGGCGGCGCGACATTAACCTGATGCGCCTGAGCAAAGAGTGCCTGCGCGAAAACCTGCATTTGCCGCAGACGCTGCTCTTCCAGACGGGACGCCTCAGCGCGATGCGGTTGGGGTTCGGTAACCTGGATGAGAAGGAACTGCGTGAAGCTACTTCCATTTTAAGAACCGCCCTCGGAAAGACGAGCTAATACGCCACCGCGGTTGGAATGCTGATTTATTCAATTAATTTGGGATAAATTCCTATTCGTGCATTTCAACCTGACTACCGCATGAACAAACGTACTTTCATTAAACTTTCATCCGCATTAATGACGGCTCCCTTACTTTCCCCGCTGAGCGGCTGGGCCAATGCCGACAAGCTCCGCAACTGGGCAGGCAACCTCGAATACAGTACTGAAAAGCTTGATCTGGGCAAAAATTTGCAGCAGGTGCAAACGATCGTCAAGCAATATCCCAAGCTCAAAGTGCTCGGCACGCGGCATTGCTTCAACGACATTGCGGATACGAAAGACCAGTTCATTACGGTCGTCGGCGCAGAGGAAGTGATTGATTTGGATGCCAAAAACAAAACGGTAACCGTCAATGGCGGGTTGAAATACGGGCAATTAGCCCCCTTGCTGCACCAGAAAGGTTTTGCGCTGCATAACCTGGCTTCGCTGCCGCACATTTCGGTCGCGGGCGCATGCGCTACGGCCACGCACGGGTCGGGCGAGAAGAACGGCAACCTGGCTACGGCGGTGTCGGCATTTGAAATGGTGACGGCGGATGGGGAAGTGATGAAACTGAGCCGGGAGAAGGATGGGGAGAAATTCAATGCGGCGGTGGTGCATTTGGGTGCGCTGGGCGTGGTAACGAAAGTGACACTGGATGTGCAGCCGACGTTTTTCATGGCTCAGGTGGTATATGAAAACTTACCATTGAGTCAATTGAAGCAGCATTTTGACGAAATCGAGTCGAGAGGTGACAGCGTAAGCCTTTTTACAAACTGGTCGACCGAGGACATCACGGAGGTTTGGATAAAATATAAAACGAACAGTGAAAAGCCATTAAAGGCACTTCCGGACAAGGAGCTTTTCGGAGGAAAACTGGCTACTAAAAATCTCCATCCGATCCCGGAACTGTCGGCCGAAAACTGTACCGAGCAAATGGGCGTACCGGGGCCGT
Source organism: Dyadobacter sp. 50-39 (assembly GCA_001898145.1). Taxonomy (GTDB): domain Bacteria; phylum Bacteroidota; class Bacteroidia; order Cytophagales; family Spirosomataceae; genus Dyadobacter. Next base: position 58,946 of record MKSR01000013.1, on the reverse strand, counting down.
GGTACGAGCGGATGCCGCATTTCAAAATGGGTTTTACACCAAGCAGCGGCAAGGAGCTGCAAACGGAATATTTTGTACCGCGCAAGAATGCGGTGGACGCTATCCTCGCTATTTCCAGAATGGGAAAGCAGATCAGCCCGCATTTGTTCACCTCCGAAGTGAGGACCATTGCCGCGGATAACCTTTGGCTGAGCCCGTGTTACAAACAGGATTCGGTGGCGATCCATTTTACCTGGAAACAGGACTGGCCGGCGGTAAGCAAGCTGTTGCCCGTGATCGAGAAGGAGTTGGCGCCGTTTAACCCGAGGCCGCATTGGGGGAAACTGTTTATGGTTTCACCAGGATTGTTGGAAAAACGATACGAAAAGCTGCCGGAGTTCAGGGAGCTGGCCGCGCAGATGGACCCGAAAGGAAAATTCCGCAATGCCTTCCTGAATTTGAATGTTTTCCCGAATTAAATAGCCGCTTAAAGCGTTTACTTTAACGTGACTCATCTTCCATAAGTAAACCAATACTTCTGATGGCTACCAAACAAAAGGCACTTCCACCCGCGAGCGTGGAGCTTACCGCCGAAAAGATTACCGAGTTATATATGCATTACTGCCTGGAAAACAATAAGAAACCGGAATCGGTGTATTTGTTTTCCAAAGCCCATGGTTTCACGGAGCGGGAATTTTACAAATTCTTCACATCGATCGATTCGCTCGAAAGGCGTGTGTTTGTCAGTTTCCACAATATGGCCGTGAACCTGATCAACGAGAGCGGCGAGATCGACGGCGTTGGTTTTCGCGACAAGCTCTTAGCCTACTATTTCACATTGGTCGAAATCCTGACAGCCAACCGCAGCTATGTGGTTTTTGCATTGCAAGGCGACAAGAACCGGCTGAACGGTATTTTGAAGCTGAAAGAATTCCGCAACAGTTTCAAAGAATATATCCACGAGATCAGCGACGGTTACCTGAAAGCGAAGAGCGAACGCATTCGCAAGGCACAGCAGGATGCGCTGGAAGAAGGTGCGTGGATCCAGCTGCTGCTTACATTGAAATTCTGGATCGACGACGAGTCCGTAGGTTTCGAAAAAACGGATCTGTTCATCGAAAAATCGATCCGCGCTACGTTTGACCTGATCGACACGACACCGTTGGAGAGCGTCATCGATTTCGGGAAGTTTCTCATTAAGGAAAAATTGAAGTAAGGAATGGAAACAATTGACAGTATCCCTACTTCCAAAATACGGCGTGCCACCCGGCTTATTTCCACAGGGGTTAAGATTGGGGGAAATTATCTGAAATACTACGGTGAGAAGATCACGAGCCCTGAGACGGCGCGGGATAACCTCAATAATAACAATGCCGAGGATATTTACGATAGCCTCAAAAGCTTGAAAGGCAGTGCGTTGAAGCTGGCGCAGATGCTAAGCATGGAGAAAAACTTCCTGCCGCAAGCTTACGTGGAGAAATTTTCGCTTTCACAATTTTCGGTACCTCCGCTTTCAGCGCCCCTCGTGGTGAAGACATTCCGCAAATATTTCGGGAAGTCGCCGCTGGAATTGTTCGATACTTTCAATCCGAATGCGATTAATGCGGCGAGCATTGGGCAGGTCCACAAGGCTACCTACAAAGGGAAAGAACTGGCTGTGAAAATCCAGTATCCCGGCGTGGCGGAAAGTATTTCGTCGGATCTGGCGCTGGTGAAGCCCATTGCGATGAAAATGTTCAATATCCAGGCCAAGGATTCGGACAAGTATTTCAAGGAGGTGGAGACGAAGCTGACGGAGGAAACGAATTACATTCTGGAAATAGCACAAAGCGCCGAGATCGCGGACGCTTGCGAGCACATTCCGAATCTGCGTTTTCCACAGTATTACCCCGAGTTTTCCAGCGAGCGTGTGATCACGATGGACTGGATGAATGGCGTGCATTGGTCGGAGTTTTGCAAAACGAACCCGGACCAGGAGACCGCGAACAAAATCGGGCAGGCATTGTGGGATTTTTATATGTTCCAGGTGCACCAGTTGCGTAAAGTCCACGCCGACCCGCACCCGGGCAACTTCCTGATCGATGAAAACGACAACCTCATAGCCATTGACTTCGGTTGTATCAAAGAAATACCCGAAGAATTCTATACGCCTTATTTCGAGCTCGCCGAGCCGGAAAATCTCAATAACCCAGCCGTTTTTCATGCTAAACTGGCCGAGCTGGAAATTTTGACGGAAAAGGATACGCAAGCGGAAATCATCTATTTCTCCAACCTATTCCGGGATATTCTGGCACTGCTTACCCAGCCGTTCCAGGTAGAGACATTTGATTTTTCGGACGAAGAATTTTTCCTGAAACTGGCGGCACTGGGCGAGAAGTATGCCAACGACAAAGAGTTGCGCAAAATGAATATGAACCGCGGTTCCAAGCATTTTATTTACATCAACCGCACATTCTTCGGGCTATTCAGCCTGCTGCATGACCTCAAAGCGGTGGTGGATACCAAGCAATTTGTAAGCTGACACCAATCACAACCGGTCGTGAAACTTTCACGACTGGTTTTCTTCTCCCGCTTTGGGATTTTTGGTTGCCCGACCACCTGCTTGTTTTTTCAGGTTTACGAAACGGAACAGCTTGTTGTTCGCCTGCTCGGGCGTCTGGTCGCCTAGTAAAATGCCCCACGGTTCCAGTCCGGGAACCCGGTCGAAAATCACTTTCATCATCGCTATGGCCGGAATGGACAGGAACATACCCGACAAGCCCGCGAGTGCGCCGCCCACGAGTACGCCCACGATCGACACCAATGCATTGATCCGCACTTTGGAGCCGACGATGAACGGGACCAGGAAGTTATTGTCGATGATTTGAACTACGATAAAAATTCCCACAACACCCAGCACAACATCAATTTCCGGATGGCTGATGAACGTCACCATCACGGCCAGCGCAGTCGCGACCAGCCCGCCGATATAGGGTACCAGGTTCAGAATAGCTGCCATTACGCCGAGCAGGATGGCATATTGTACATTCAAAATCAGCAACCCGGCGGAATTCAGCACGGCCACAGCGGTTGTTTCGAGCAGCAGGCCCACCATGTAGCTTTGAATGATGGATTTGATTTCTCCCAAAACTTCCAGCACGCGGTGCTTGTGTTCTTCTGCGAAAAGCACCACTGAAAAGTGGATCAGCATGGTGCGGTAGTAAAGCAGCAGAAACGTGTAGATGGGGATGAGGATCAACGTGCCGAGCGGTCCTGTAACCGCGCCCAGCGTTTCCGGCCCCTGAAATGTTTCCAGTGTCTTGCTTTGCGCATTCTTGAGGTATTCAGCTTGCTGGCGGTAGCTGACGCTGTATTCCCGGCGAATCCACCTGCGCGCATCGCGGTATACGTGATCGATATTTCTTTTCAGTTTCGGCCATTCGTCGGAGAAATCGGCCAGTTGCATCGAAATCAGTACCGTCACCGCCGATACCACCAGTACCGCGAGAAGAAGTGCCAGCGTGATCGCCATTGTTTTCGGAATGCCTATTCCTATCAGCCGCTGTTCCAGCGGTCGGAGCAGCACTGCCAGCAACCCGGCCAGCGCGAGCGGCACAATAATGTCCTGTCCCAGGTATATCGCCAACATAATAATGCCGACGGCCAGGAGGGATAGGGAGAGTCTTTCGTAGAAGGGTTGGGGGGTAATGGCGTTCATTTTACCGATAGGAAATTTATGACTCTGATTATGAAAGTATTATCTATATATTCAATTCATCGGCACTCACAAAGCATACGACAAAATTGATGCATCCCAAATCCAATTTCAAAAGTGATGAAAGACATAATCGAAAAGATACTGACCGAGGAGCAGTATGAAAAATTGATGGCGGAAATTTTGAATTTGATGAATAAAGGCGAGACGTTAATTCCTGCCGGTATCCATAATTTGCTAAATCGCCTTCCCCAAACAAACACTCCGGGATTCTTCGGGAAATTCTCCGAAATGTGGGATGTCAGCGTACCCCAGCTTCCGGTAGAGGGCAATGGCTTCCGGCTGGCCTTTTCCGGTTTCCAATATGACGGTTGGATAGCCCAGCTCCCTCGCCCAGTTTTCCAGCTCCCTGACCATGGCGGACGCGATGCCCTTTCCACGGAACGCGGGATTGACAAACATTCTTTTCAGCTCGATGCGCTGCGCGTCGAATGGCTTGAAGCAGCCGCAGGCGATGGCGGCACCATCCTCATAAGCCAGGACGACGGTAGGAAGCCCGGTAATGCGGTTATATTCTTCGTAGTCTTCCTTGTTGGTGTTGTAAATGCGGCAAAGTTCGTCGTCGAGCTCGCCGGTGAGGCGTTGGAAATCGGGGTTGTCGCTGGTGGTGCGGATATATTCGGGCATCGGAGCGTGATTATCGGTCGAGGGTGCGAAGATAGGTATTTGCATGTTCGATATGCATTTGCCGTTTTTCTTCCGGCATTTGGTCGAATGTTTTGATCAGCATGCCCAGGCGTGGGTTTCGAAGGAAGAATTTGCGGTATTTGTCCATAAATCGCCAGAAGAGCCCGTCCCAGATTGGCTGCCAATCACCTTTTGGGAAATCACTCATTTTTAGCAGATAGTTGCTTGCGCTGATGTAAGGTTTCGTAGCCATCAATCCGCCATCCGAAAACTGGCTCATTCCATACACATTAGGCACCATCACCCAGTCGTAAGCGTCGATGAAAAGCTCCATAAACCAGCGGTACACGTCGTCGGGATCAATTTCGCAAAGCATCATGAAATTACCGATCACCATCAGCCGCTCGATGTGGTGGCAATAGCCGGTGTCGAGCACCTTCCTGATCACGATATCTACCGGTTCAATGCCGGTCGACGCATTCCAGAAGCTTTCGGGCAGCTTTCGATGGAAGTGCCAGTAGTTGCGGGTGCGTTGCCTGCCTCCCTTTATTTCATATACTCCCCGCACAAATTCGCGCCAGCCGATCATCTGCCTTATAAAACCTTCCAGCGAATTGAAAGGGATACGATGCTCGTGTGCGTAGGCGAGTGCTTGGGTAATCACCTGCTGCGGCGTGAGCAGGCCCGTGTTGAGCAATGGGGAGAGAACGCTGTGATGCAGAAAATGCTCGTTGGAAACGATGGCGTCTTCATAATGGCCAAAATGTGAAAATCGCTGTTCCAGAAATTGACCCAGCCACTGCTCTGCCTGCCGGAAATCGAGCGGGTAACGGACGCTGTCGGAGATTTGGCCGTAGTTTTGAGCATAGTGCTTCTCCACATATTCCCTGGCCTCTTCGCCGACCCTGGTACTGGCGGGAAATTGAACAGCTGGCGGCACTTGTTTTTTGGGGTATTTCAAACGGTTTTCTTCATCAAAGCTCCATTTACCGCCGGCGGGCGCACCGTCGCGGACGATCAGAATGTCCCGTGTCTGCCTTTGTTCCATGTAAAAATCTGCCATGAAATACCTTTTTCTGTTGATGAAATAGGCATCCAGATCCTCTTTCGTGTTCAAAAACATAGGACTCGGGTACTCCGTGAGGGCAATTTTTGCTTTCTCCGCTGCTTTCTGAAGGCGGGAAGTGAGCCAATCGTCGGTTATATCGGCGTAGTGAATCTCTGAAATGCCTTTTTGAGCAAGGTAAGCAGGCATATTGCGAATATCGGAATGTGGCGCATTCGCTTCCACATATTCGACTTTCACGTTTCTATCTTCCAGAAACGCCTTGTAGTTTTGCATTGTCGCGCGGTGAAAAAGCAGCTTCTGTTTGTGGAAACGGAATTGTTTGAAAAGCAATGGTTCTTCTACAATGACGACGGGCCGATCCTTGGCCATTGCGGGATGTTTCTTGAAAAGTTGATGTGGAAATATAAGCGTAACGGCTGCCATAGCTGTTTTAAACCTTTTGATATGCGAAATGTAGTTGCTGTTCTCGTCTTAGCCATCATGTCATTCACAGCTTATGCGCAGAATGGCTTTAAAGTCGTGCCACTGGGCGTAAACGGTGGGGAGACGGACGGAAACCTTTCCGCATACATGCTCGCTCCCGCGGGCTCCGACGCGTACGTGTGCCTGGATGCCGGCACGGTGAGCAACGGCATCAGCGCAGCGGTGCGGGAAAAGACATTCAGTGTAGATGCCGAGACGGTTCTGAAAAAATACATCAAAGGCTATCTCATCTCACACCCGCACCTCGATCATATTTCAGGGATGATCATCAATTCCGTCGATGATACGGTGAAGCAGGTCTATGCGATGGAGCATTGTATCGGTGTAATGAAAGCCCATTACTTCAACTGGCAGAGCTGGCCTAACCTGGCCAGCGACGGCAATGCGCCCGCATTGAACAAATACCGCTATCAGCAGCTTACAGAAAGTGCCGAAACAGCGGTGAAAGAAACGGAAATGTCGGTAATAGCATTTCCACTCAGCCATTCGAAGCCTTATACCAGCACGGCGTTCCTGGTGAGGTGCCGCGATGAGTACGTGCTCTATTTCGGGGACACCGGCCCGGATGAAGTGGAACTGACGGGTCACATGAAGCGGGTCTGGGCGGCCGTGGCACCGCTTGTGAAATCGGGGAGGCTGAAAGGGGTTTTTCTGGAAGTGTCCTATCCGAATGCGCAGCCCGACCGGCATCTATACGGACACCTGACGCCGAAATGGTTTATGAAGGAGTTGGAAATACTGGCAGAGCTGGCCGGAAAGGCACAAATGCGGAATCTGAATGTGGTTGTGACGCACATTAAGCCGGTAGGAAATAATGCTGAAACGATCAAAAAGGAACTGAATGAAGCCAATAGCCTGGGGCTGCGGCTGATTTTCCCTCGGCAGGGCGTGGGATTGACATTGAAATGAAAAAGGCGGGTTTCGCTTCCCGCCTTTCTGCTATTTAAATAAACTAATCTGCCCGCTTGCTACCCTTGGATCGTAAGGGACCTGCAATTCCATCCCTAATTCCTTGTTTATTTTCTGGATCAGGTAGGACGACAGGAGCGGCGACGCCTCCTCGTGATTTTGGTGTACGAAGAAGTATATTTTCTGAATACCTTCCTCGATCCACAGTTTAAGCCTTTCGAGCCAGTCGTCCAGGCGGGTATAATCCGAATCCACGTTGGCACCGTTGTACCGGATGAATGCCGTAGGGGTCGTCAGGCGCATGTGCAGCAAGTCGCGGCGCCCGGCCGAGTCGGTTACGATGTGCGTGATATTTTTCTTTTCAAGCAGGCTGTAAAGGTCTTCGGTGTTGAAAGAGTCGTTGTACCAGCCTGTATGCCGCAATTCCAGCGCCAGCGGGAAGCCCGAAGGCCATTCTTCCAGGTATGCTTTTAAAATTTCCCAGTTCTTGGGACCGAAATTGTCGGGCATTTGCAGGAAGAGCATGCCGAGCTTGTCCTGCAAATGGACGATGCTGTCCAGGAAAATGTCCGTAGGCTCCTGGGCATCTTTCAGTCGCTTCCAGTGGCTGATGCTCTGGTGCAGTTTCGGGAAAAATTTGAAACCCGCCGGCGTCTTTGCATACCAGGTCGCAATCGTGTCGACAGGGAAGTTATTGTAAAAAGTCGCATTCAGCTCGATGCTGTTGAATTGCGTCGCGTAATAGGCCAGTTCGTCTTTGGTGCCCTTCGGATAGAAACCTTTGAGGTCGGTTTTGTTCCACTTGGCACACCCGATGTAGATTTCCGGCTTTCCGCCCTTGGCTGTATTGAGCAGCGCCTGATTGGCACTATTGTCGGGCGGCAGCGTAAAATCTATGCCGTAGGCATCGTCAACTTTTCCAAATTTCATGACTGGCTAAGGTTAGGATGAATAACACGACGCTGGCAAGCCTCAACGACTTGCCAGACAATGCTATGGGATGGATTATCTTCCGAAATCGTCCTGCACGCGAACGATGTCGTCTTCGTCGGATGGATTGGAAGGGTCGGTATGCTGCCAGATTTCGGCCACGAAGCCCCATTCGTTCACGCCTACCAGGCGGTGGCGTTCACCTTTTTTGAGGTTCACAACGGTGCCGATCGGCAGTTGCTGCAACTCCGTTTCTTCGTCGGTGTCGCTGATCACAATGCCGGCGCTTCCTCCGATTACTTTCCAGATTTCGGCGCGGCGGTGGTGGTATTGCCATGAAAGGCGTTTGTTGGGAGCTACAACCAGAATTTTCGGGCTCAGTTTCTCATAACCGGCGAAGTCGGCGAGCGATAAATGCGGGAAAAAGGTTGAGATAAACTTCGGCGCCTGACTTTCATCGAGTACGAAGAAACCGCCCCAGGGACGCGAGTGGTCTTTCGCCACCACTGTGAAACCTTGCTCGTCAATAAATTGCTGTACTTTTTCAAAAACCTCAATTTTATCGGCATCTGCCGAAAAGGATTGTATCATAACCTTGAGTAATTAGTAATTCAGGTGAATCTCAAAATTAGGATAAAAAACAAAAAGATGCCCCAAAATATTCAGGGCACCTTTTGAATTATATCTACTAATTTATACTATTTGTCCCACCATACCTTGGTGGTGAATTCGTCCGGCAAAGTGGCGCCCGTCTGGTAGTTGGGGTTTCCTGCCACTTCGTTGGTCGGATATCTGAGTCTTACCGGGATGGTCCCATTGGTGACGTTGCCAGGGTAATTGGTTGGCGTCAGTTTAGGGAAGCCGGTCCTGCGCCAGTCGTTCCATGCCTCCCACCAGTTGAAGAATTTGTTCACCCACAATTGTTCGCCAATCATTTCCAGAGCCGGTTTCGCCGTGCCGTAAGGGTAGGTTGTGAGGTAGGTAGCAACAGCTGCATCGGAAACGGTCAGCGAAGCGTCGTAGGGCGTAAACATCTGCATGGATGCCTTCACTCCCGCTTCGTAGTGTGATTTCGCAGTTCCTGAAATGCCGGTTCCTATTTTGCGCTCGATGGCCTCGGCCAGCAGGAGTTCCACTTCTCCGTAGTTCATGATCATATAAGGATCGGAGTCCTGCAACATCTTCGTGTTGATCCTCGAATAGGTTTTCGACACATCCACAGTCTTACCTTCCAGTTTGTCCAGCATTGCCTGGTCATAGCCGTTAGGCATTCCTTTTTGTTTGACGGGGTCGGTGATGACATTTTCACTGCCGATTCCGCCGCTAATGATCATCAGACGCGGATCGTCATCGGTAGCAACGCCCTGGTTGGTGCCTTTGAGGTGATTCACGAGGGTAGCGCTCAGGTAGGTTGGCTGGCCACCATCTCCCGGGTCAAAGGCGCGGGAGATACCATTCTGGTTAACCCATTCGCTGGGGCCGTCGGCCATCGCAACCCAAACGTTGTCCGCATTGCTTGCGAAAACACCACCGGCGGCAGCTTTGGTTACGTAGGTCGCTGCTTTGCCGGCATCGACGTTGGAAATACGCATCGCGAGGCGGAGCATTAACGAATATCCCCATTTCTTCCACTTCGCAATATCCCCCTTGTAAATGAAATCCGCGGCGGCGAAACCTTCGTCCGGGTTGGAAGTACTCAAAGCGGAAGCCGCTTCGTCGAGCTCTTTCAGCAGGTCGGTGTAAATAGCCTCCTGCGAATCATATTTTGGAAAGAAAATGCCTTCGATACCCTTGTTGGCTTCCGAGTAAGGCACATTGCCGTAAAAGTCGGTGAGGCGTGCGAAGCTGAATGCACGGATAATCCTCGCCGCATTGCGCATGTTGACGTATTTTCCTTCCGCAAAACCTCCCGGACCCGACTGTTTCAGGATCTCGGCCACATTTTTGAGCTGGTCATTGTACGTGAATTCGAACGGCGCCGCATTGGTTTCCGAATTGACGGTGTACTTATCACCCGGCGCAATACCGCCGCCCGCATTGGCCAAATGCTGAATGGCATAGGCACACATTCCGATGTTTGTACGCCAGTCGATGTAGCGGTTATCACCGGTAGACCCGTTGGACGCGATGCCGAGTTCCGCAGAAGTAAAGATGAAGTTCAGGTTTACCTGGTTCAGGGCCTGCGGGTTAATGTTCAGGTCATGTAGTTGCTGGGTATCACAGCCGGTTACCAGCACAACCGCCAATCCGTATTTTATATATTTTCCTAAATTTTTCATTTGTCAGAAATTAGAATGATGCTCTCAAATTGAAACCATAGCTGCGTGTCGACGGGAACCCGAAATAGTCGAAGCCCTGCGAGTTACCATTGGCATAGTTGGATTCGGGGTCGATATTGGGCGTGTTTTTGTACAGAATCGCCAGGTTCCGGCCAACGAACGACAAGGTCAGATTTTGCAGAGGGGTTTTGCCCAGGAGCTTTTTAGGGAATGTGTAGCCAACCGTAAGCTGTCTCAATTTAATGAATGACGCATCATACAGGTACATGGTGGTTACCGCGTTGTCGCCCTCGCCGCTTACAGATCCCCAATAGTTGGATGCTTCCTGTGGAGTCAGTGTCTTGGTAAATGGCTTGTATTCGGTTCCCTCCTGCGTTACGCCGGTTACCGTCAGCGGAGCCTCGCCTTCACGTCCCTGCAACGAAGCCTTGCTCAATCCCCATCCATCGAGTCTCATATTTGTTCCGGAAAGAATGTCACCTCCCACTTTGAAGTCGACGAGGAAGGATAGGTCGAAGCCTTTGTAATTGAATGAGTTGGTGACACCACCGGTCATTTTTGCAATGCCATTTCCGATGGGCTGATAACCTGGTGCGCTCACGGGGCGACCGTTCTTGTCGAATACGGGTTGTCCGTCCGGAGACATTTTCTGCACGCGTCCGGTGATCATGCCAAAAGGCTGCCCTACGATATTCTTGATGAAGGCATTCCGGGTTCTGGGTTCATCCATCACGAGTTCGGTTGTTCCCTCGATCAGCGATTTTACTTTGCTGTTGTTTTTCGCCAGGTTCACCGTCACATCCCAGGTCAGGTTATTGTTTTTGAGCGGTGTAGCGGAGAGCAAGAGTTCAATACCGCGGTTTTGAAGTTTACCCAAATTCACCGAAGTACTACCAAAGCCTGTTGCCCTTGAAATGGTCGCATTCAGGATGTCGTCGGTGGTTTGCTGGTCGTAATAGGTGAAATCGATACCCAGTTTGTTGTTGAACACCCTGAAATCAATTCCGAGCTCAGTTTCAGTCACGGTCAATGGTTTCAGTGCCGGGTTGGGAATATTTCCGCCATTACCCATTGCCTGAGAGAACGAGGCCATAGGGTGGTTGAGGTGCGGATTTCCGTTCAGGGAATAGGTTAGGTTGTTCTGATAGGCGTCGATGGTAACATTACCCACCTGTGCCCACGAGGCTCTCACCTTACCATAGGATAGCCATGAGGGAAGTCCTTTGAACGCGTCGGAGAACACAAAGCTACCTCCGATGGACGGGTAAAGGATGCTGTTGGTTTCGGGGTTGAGAACCGAGAACCAGTCGTTCCGTGCTGTGGCCGTGATAAAGAGGAAACCGTCATAGGACAGTTCCGCCGATCCCAGAAGCGAGTTGATTCCGCTTTCTTTCGGCTCGTAGTTGAAAGATTTGTCCTTCACGTTATTCAACGCGGGGAAGAACTGAACGTTAAATCCGTTGCCGTATACGTTCACATATTCATATTTTCTCCGCATTCTGTTTCCGCCGGCAAAAGCTGTCACCCCAAATTTTCCGAATTCTTTGTTCACGCCAATCGTATACTCTGCGTTCAGCTCGGAAACGTTCCAGTTGCCCAGACTTCTCGCTCCGCCACGCTGGTAGCCGGTGCCTTCCGGTGTAAGGCTTTCCGCACGTCTGCTGTATTTATCCAAGCCTACCCGTCCCTGGATGAAAAGCCAGTCGGTAAGCTGGTATTTCAACTGGCCTGAAGTGATGATCCTGTTTTTCTGGTCAGACTTGATGAACTGATAGGCTACCCAATACGGGTTTTGTCCCCAGTTGTTGTTGGCTTGCTGCATTTCTTCTCCAACTGACTTGGGCTGGCCTCCTCCCCAAATACCCAGGCTTGTAGCGTCGGTACCTGCCGGAATCGCACCCGGTTTGGCTGGGTCACCATAGTAATCCAGCACGTTCATGTCGCCGGGAATTCTCCAAATGGCTTGAATGGCATTACCCGGGGAGTCGGATACATTCGGCCTGTTTTTGGCTTTTTCTTCGGAATAAAGCACTTTGGCATCGAGGCTCAGTCTTTTGCCGAATTTGGCTTGTGTCGACAATGAGAGGTTGATCCGGTCAAAACCCGAATTGGGAATGATGGTGGTGCTTTTCAGGTTGGTAACGGATGCACGGAAATTCTGGGTCTCGTTCCCGCCAGAGAATGCAAGGTTGTTGGTAAATGCGTGACCTGTCTTGAGATAGCGGGAGAAATTGTTCCCTGCATAGGAATACGGGTGCATTTTACCATCAAAGCCGATCACCTGGCTGTTGTCGAATTTAGGTCCCCATGAATCGTCACCCCAGTCGTAGGCCTGCGCCTGGTTGGCTGGCTTGGTGGCAACGCCATTTACATATCCGCCTGCTCCATAGGAATGTTGGAGGTCGGAGAGGTCATTGAGTTTTTCAAATACATAGTTCGAGCCAAACTCAACGCCTATGCCTTTTCTTTTGGAACCGCGCTTGGTAGTGACGTTGATAACGCCGTTGGCAGCGCGTGAACCGTAAAGGGCCGCCGCATTCGCACCTTTCAGGACCGTGATCGACTCGATGTCGTCCGGGTTGATACTAGACAAACCATCGCCCTCATCGGAACCTCCCCAAAGGCCGGCCTGGCCGAAGTTGTTGTTGTCCATCGGGATACCGTCGATCACATACAAAGGCTGGTTGTTGCCTTGCAGCGACTTGTTCCCCCGGATGATCACCCGCGATGAGCCCGCGGGGCCGGAAGCGACTTTGCTAACGTTCACACCGGCTACACGTCCGGCGAGCGCGTTGCCGAGATTGGCCTCCCGCGCTTGTGTGAGGTTGCTTCCGTTTACTTCCGTGATGGAATAGGCCAGTGCCCGCTTGTCACGGCTGATACCTAACGCGGTTACCACCACTTCGTTCAACGCGGTGGCTTCGGCCGTAAGTGAAAGGTTCAGGATGGTTGCATTCGCGACTACTTCTTTGGTAACATAGCCGATATAGCTAAACGTCAGGGTCTTGCCCTTGTCGACGGTGATACTATATTCACCTTTGTCATTGGTGGTGGTACCTCTTGTGGTGCCCTTTACCACTACGTTCACACCGGCAATCTCACCTCCGGCGGCGTCGCTTACTTTCCCGGATACCGTCAGTTCCTGCGCATACCCTCTGAGGGAGAGCACAGTAAACAGTATCAGTAACTTAGCTAGTAGAATTTTTTTCATACGGTTCCGTACTTCAATAGGTTAAAGTGGTTGGTTATTAATAAAAACTGGGGTTGAAAATTGGGTCAAATATACCTTAGTGTAAGGCATATGTATATAGTGCTTTTTTATCTGAAAATAACACATTTTTAACACCATTTTAATCGTGAAATGGAAGTAGTTCTGTTTATTAACAGAACTATATTGATATAGAAGAAGGCCTGCAAGGCGCTTACACTGTAAAAAGATCTGGTCGTCAAATTTAATTTGCAGGCAAACGCCCAATCGTTCGATAGGGTGTATACGTTATGCAGGTTGTGATTAAAGATCGCGGTGTATTACCGGTTCCCTGCGGTCGGCGGGTAAAAAGGAAAGGTTGCGGTCGATCATGGAGGTGAGTGTGTTCCTCGCGGCGAGGGATGTGAAACCGTCGGGGCGGGTGTGGATGACATAGTCGAGAAGCCGTTCCACCGATGTGGTAGCAACGTGCAGCCGCGTATCCGAAGAGCCGTAATAGATGTACACGGTGCCGTCGTCATCGGCGATCCATCCGTTTGAGAAAACCACATTGGAAACATCGCCCACACGTTCGGCGCCTTCGGGTGCAAGGAAATAGCCTGCCGGCTTGTAAATGACTGTTGCCGGATCGGCGAGGTCGGTCATGAAGAGATAAAGCACATAGCGCAGCCCGGCGGCCGTATGCCGTACGCCATGGGCAAGATGCAGCCACCCGAGCCGGGTTTTCAAGGGAGCCGGGCCTTGTCCGTTTTTGGATTCGTAAACTGTGTGATATTTCTTCGCGTCGATGATCCTTTCCTGGGCTACTTGTGCATTTTCGATGCTGGGTGCCAGTCCAAGCGCGATGCCGCCACCTCTGCCGGCCTCGATGAACGAATCCTGGGGGCGGGTGTAGAATGCGTATTGGCCTTCGATGAACTCGGGATGCAACACCACGTTGCGCTGCTGCGCCGACGGTGTTTTCAAGTCGGCAAGCCGCTCCCATGCGCGCAGGTCGTGCGTACGTGCGATCCCGCATTGCGCGACAGCCTGCGATTCGTTGCCGGGAGCCGCGGCTGGATCCTTACGTTCGGTGCAAAACAGGCCGTAAATCCAGCCGTCTGTATGCGCGGTGAGGCGCATATCGTAGATGTTCACATCCGGTTCGGAGGTTTCAGGAATGTCGAGAGGGTATTTCCAGAATTCAAAGCCGTCGATGCCGGTGGCGCTTTCAGCCACTGCAAAAAATGATTTCCTGTCATAACCCTCGACCCGGACCACAAGGAGGTATTTGCCGTCGAGCTTGATCGCCCCCGCGTTAAAAACCGCATTGATCCCGAAGCGCTTCATAAAGTAAGGGTTGCTGTCGGGGTCGAGGTCGTACTCCCAAAAAAGCGGTACGTGGGCGGCGGTGAGCACGGGAAACTTGTAACGCTCGCAAAATCCGTCGCCCGAGCCCACTTTCTCATTGGGCGTTCCGGTCAATAGCTCCTTTTCGTTTTGGATGCGTTGAAATCGTTCTTCGAAGATCGTCATGTCCGATTTTGTCAGGTATTGTTGAAACTCACTCGTTGGGGAGGTTCCTGTACCATGTTTTCCATAAAATGGCTGAGGAAATCAGAAAAATAGCAGTAGCGGCGAGGGTTTCTGTGGGCATTTTAAGTACGCCAAAAACGGGAACGGCGGTAATGGCTGTCTGCGCGACGATGCCGGTAACTACATTAAATGCGTCCCGTTTGAAATCTTTATTCGGCGAAAACGAGGCGTCAGTTTTGCGGACTTCTTCCCTCACAGGTCCCCAGAATCCCCACGGATTGACCGTCCGGTAAAAGTTTTTGAGCACCTCCATATCCGTAGGTTTCGTAGCCAGCGACCCGCCGATTGCACCTGTAAGGGAGATGCAGAGAATGAGCGGGAAGTAATAAAGCGGCAAAGTGCCTGTAAAAACATGCGGGCAAACCAGCGCGCACACGATTCCGGCTAGCATTCCCCAGAAAAAGCCGGTGCTGTTGAACCGCCACCAGTACCATTTGAGCGCATTGGAGGCGATATATCCGCCCAGCAGGGCCGAGACAATCCATTGGAGGATGCTGTTCACATCTTTTGCGAGCAGGCCGAGCAGAATACTGATGCATACGATCACAATGCCGGAAAGGTAGCTGACCCTGCTGATCTGGCGGTTTCCGGCACCGGGGTTGACGGAGCGCAGGTAAATGTCATTCACAAAATAGGCCTGCGCGGCATTGAATGTGCCGGCAAATGTGCCCATGAACGCTCCCATGAGGCCGATCAGCACCAGCCCGAGCAACCCCGAGGGAATGTAGGTGTTGAGCACGGCAGGAAGTACTTTTTCGAAATCCGTATTGACCGCCGCGGCAATGCCCGGCTGCTGGAAATACAGCAGTGCGAACACCGCAATGCCGGTAATGAAAAGGTATCGGGTAGGTAGCAGCACCACATTCACGATCATGCTCATCAGCGCGGCTTCTCTGGGGGAGCGCGTGGAGAGGATTTTTTGCATATCATAATTGGGCGCGGGCCCTGCCAGACTTGCCAGAATGCCTTTTGCGGCCATTAGCGCGAAGAAATAGCCGAACGGGGCAAAACTGTCGTTTTGCAGTTTTCGTGCAGCGGCGGGCAGGAGGCCGGACCAATTAAGGCCCAGTTCTTTTCCGAAAAACAAGTCGGTCCAGCCGCGGGGAATGGGTAGGCTGCTCACGTCGGGCAATGCGACGCAAGCCATGACGGCCACCGAAACACACACGATCACCATGATGAGGTAATGGAGCATATCGGCCCAGACGATGCTCTTCATGCCTCCCAGCAGGGCGTAACAAGCCGTGAACAACGTGAAAAGAATACCGTAAAAGCGGGCGGTATAAGCGGCCGGCAAATGGAACGGGAGGAACGTCCTGACGACCTCCCGGGGGATGAATATTTCGAGGAACTTTCCCAGGCCGATAAAGCCGTAAGCCATAAAACTCAGGCAGCTCAGCAGCGCGAAAATGATGATGATCTTGTGGGAAAGCCCGGCCCCATGCCGGTCGCCGAAACGGAACAGCATCCATTCCGCGCCGGTTGCTGCATTGGAGCGCCTTAGCCACATCGAGAGGTAGACCATCATGAATATCTGGTTAAATACCGGCCACAGCCACGGCAGCCATATGCTTTTTACACCGTACACCACCATGATAGCGACCATCCAGGCCGTGCCGGAAAGGTCGAACATGCCTGACGCATTCGAAATGCCGAGCATCCAGAACGGCATGGATTTCCCGCCGAGCAGGTAGTCGTTTTTGCTTTTCGCTGCCTGCCGTTTCAGGTAAATGCCGATCACCAGGACTGTTACCAGGTAGAGTAAGATGACGAGGAGGTCGATTGCCTTGATCTTCATCGCCAAGCGTGCCAATCGATCCGCGTATGGTACAAACTTATCGACAAAACTGCCGCAGGGTATAATACTTTTTTATCCATGATTAGACCTATACCAACAGTTTGTAGGATTATGGGGAGGGTTGCTGGTGGCATTATTGATAATTAATCTTTAAATTGTTACCTCAATATAACATAACTAACCGATACCAATTGCCTATGAGTGAAATCTACCGAGAAATTACTCCGTTGACCCAGTACGATTGTTTCACCGTTTTTGACCGCAAAAAGACCGTTTTCGATTTTCCGCTCCATAGCCACGAGGAGTTCGAACTAAACCTGATCCTTTCAGGCAAAGGGGTGAAGCGGGTGGTCGGCGATCATACCGAAGTGATCGACGATGCAGAGCTGGTACTGGTGGGCAACAATCTGCCGCATGGCTGGCTCACGCATTCGTACCGGTGGCAGGAGGGGATGCCGGAGATCAAGGAGGTGACCGTGCAATTCCACAAGGATTTGTTTGACGACAAATTTCTGAAACGTAACCAGCTATTTTTCGTTCGCTCGCTGCTGGAAAAGTCCTCCAAGGGGATCGCTTTTTCTAAGGATACGATCGAGCGGATCAAACCACGACTGACCAGCCTGGCACAAAAAAGCGGCTTCGACTCGATGCTGGAACTGATGTCCATCCTCCATGACCTGTCGGTTTCGAGAGATATGAGGACGCTCTCCAACAGTACATTTACCGACGAAGACGTCAATTTCAACAGCCGCCGCATTGAAAAAGTGTTCGCTTACATGCGCGACAATTACGACAAGGACGTAAACCTGGCCGGTGTAGCCAAGCTGGCGGGTATGTCGGAAGTTTCATTCAGCAGGTTTATCAAAAAGCGCACGGGGAAGACCTTCGTAGAGAGCCTCAATGAGATCCGCCTCGGCCACGCATCACGCTCGCTGATCAATACGACCAACACGATTTCGGAGATTGCCTACAAATGCGGGTTCAACAATCTTTCGTACTTCAACCGGATTTTTAAAAGCAGGAACGGCTGCACACCTAAGGAATTTCGTGATAACTATTCCGGGACGCGGACGTTTGTTTGAATGAATTTTGAATGACTGAATGACTGAATGACTGAATAAAAAAGTTCAAAGCCCGGGCGATCCCTGACTTTGAACTCTTTTGTTGTAATGACTCTTGATCTATTCAATCATTCAATCATTCAATCATTCAATCATTAAACTTTCAGCATCCACCCGAAGATATCCTCTTCTTTGCCAGTGCGAAGGTCGGTTAGGTAATTTTTCACCCTGTTGACGAACGAATCTTCCTTGATTTCAGGGAGCGCATAATCCACGCCTTCGTATGCAATGGTTGCAAATGGCGAGATTACCACCGCTGTTCCTGCTCCGAATGCAGCTTCAAGTTTGCCAGCCTTCAATGCGTCGATGATCTCTTTCACGCTGATGCGGCGCTCTTCCACCGGAATACCCCAGTGCTCCGCGATCGCCACGATGCTCTTGCGGGTGATGCCGTCGAGCGTGGTTTCAGAAACGTGCGGGGTGAGCAACTTGCCGTCCAGCATAAACATAATGTTCATCGTTCCCGATTCTTCGATATACTCGTGGTCGCGGGCGTCAGTCCAGATCAGCTGGTCGTAACCTTCCTGCTGCGCCAGTTTGGCTGGGTAAAGCGAACCTGCGTAGTTGCCTGCGCATTTGGTAGCTCCCACACCGCCTTCCGCGGCGCGGATGAAATGTTGTTCCACTTTCACACGCGGCGGTTTTGCGTAGTAAGTGCCCACCGGGCTGGTGAAAATGATGAAATAATATGAATCCGACGCTTTAACACCAATGTATGGATCGGTAGCGAACATGTACGGACGAATGTAAAGCGAGCAGCCTGGCTGGGAAGGTACCCATCCCGCGTCGAGGCGGAGCAGCTCGGTAAGGCCATTCATGAAAACCTCCTCCGGGATCTGCGGCATGCAAAGGCGCTCTGCGGATTTGTTGAGGCGTTTCCAGTTATCGATGGCACGGAAAAGCAGTACTTCACCCGCGTCGTTTTTATAAGCTTTCATTCCCTCGAAAATAGCCTGACCGTAATGTAGCGCGGCGGTAGCAGGGCTTAGCGAGAGGTCGCCGTACGGGACGATGCGCAGGTCCTGCCATTGTCCGTTTTTATATTCGGCGATGAACATGTGGTCGGAGATGTTCCGTCCAAAAACGAGGTTGTTGAAGTCAACCTCCTGCAAACGGGATTGGGTGGTTTGCTGAACTTCTATTTGTACTGTGTCGGCTGTCATGATGCCAAAAATTTAATTTTTCAAACGCTTTCCGAAGCTAATACCCAGAAAAAAGGCAGGATTTGGATATCCCGGCACATGCTTTCCAAGTCCCGCAATTTAAAGAATTTAATCTATAAATAATTGATATTTAGTATAACAATTATTTTTGCCGCGAAACCCTCGGCTGCCAGGTAACTTCCTCAATTCCCAGCTCGTGCGTCATGGCCCGGCAGAGCATAAAGAGGTAATCGGATAGGCGGTTGAGGTAGCGGATCACGATAGGCTCCACTTCTTCGCCCTGCTGTAAATGGATCACCGCACGCTCGGCCCGGCGGCATACTGTCCTGGCAACGTGCCCGAACGAAACGGAGGGGTGCCCGCCCGGCAGGATGAACGCCCGAAGCGGAGGTACTTGGGCATCGATCAGGTCCATTTCTGTTTCGAGCAATGTGATATCCTCTTCGAGCAAATCGGGTAGTATCTTCTTTTTTTGGTCTGATTCCGACGCCAGATGTGAGCCGATTGTGAAAAGCCGGTCCTGGATTTCTTTAAGAAGGTCTTTGCGGACCTCATTCACCGGCTGGTCGCGCAGCATTCCGATGTAGCTGTTCAGTTCATCGACCGTCCCGTACGCGTCTATGCGTACGTGCGCCTTACTCAGGCGCGTGCCACCAATGAGCGCGGTAGTGCCTTTGTCGCCGGTTTTGGTGTAGATTTTCATGTGTGGGAATTAGCCTTCGCTTGCCTTGCGGATTCGATTTTGACGAGTTCTTCGATGGTGCACTTCAAAGGCTTCTTCTTGATAAACTCTTCCTCGATCTCGCGCATTTCTTTCGCGGTATGGCTGTTTTTAATAACGGCAATTTTATTTGTCCTGGATGTTTTCATAATAGTAGCGTATAGTTTGTTTATTGGCGGACCAACAGCTGATCGGTCTGATTACTCCATGGTTTACGGTAAATATAACCACTTTTAAGATTTGCGAGTTTCCTCGTCCGACTGCCTCGAACCGCTGTTCCCATTGGTTTCTTCTGCCAGCTTGGATAACCAGGTTGGGATCGTCGAAGACGCTTTCTATTTCCTCGACCTTATTTCCTCTCTCTGGATAATCCAAAATTATGTGTCTTAGATTGTTATCATCCCACTCAAAGCGCATTGCAGAAAGTTATAATGTGTGTTTGTTGAAAGCCAATTAGGTTTTGGAAGCTTCCCGACCTAATTTTGCGGCTTGATTTACTATGGCGAAAAGACCTCTGTTCAGGTTACCTAATTCATGAAAGTTACAACATTTGCAATAAAGATCTGGCGCTGGGCATCTTTATTATTCGTTATCGGGGCGCTGGTATGGACGTATTCCCTCTTCCCTGAGATGGTTGCGGTTGATTTTGCCGACAGCGGCCTCGCAGAGCGCTATGTCGAAAAAGGACATATTTTTTACATCGTAATGGGCCTTTTTCTGCTCAATAATGTAGTGATTACCGGCATTGCCCGCCACATCCCGAACGTGGACCCGATGCACCTTCCCATCCTCAAACGCAAGGAATGGGCACAGCACCGCCCGGAGCTTAACGAGCATCTTACCAACTGGCTTTTCTGCCTGGTGTCGGTGATCAACACCATCACAGGGTTCAGTTTGCTCGCTTTGGCGACGATCAATAGCACTAACTATAAAATGGACGTGTTCGATTTCTCCTGGCTGTACTATGTGAGCCTGGCACTCGTTCTGGCTGTTTTTCTGCTTCCGCTCCGGCTGTTATGGCCGCCGATACACGACGATAAACTGTAATGGAAGGTAAAATGGCGGCTGAGGAGCATGCGTCGTGGCGGAAGGAAGCGGAGGCGATCGACCTGGAAAGCTATACCTACGACCTGCCCGACGACCGGATCGCAAAGTATCCGATGGAAGTGCGTGACCAGTCGAAGCTGATGGTGTACCGGAATGGCACTATCAGCCACCTGCATTTTGCCGACATCACTTCTCAATTACCTGCCGATACGCTTCTGGTTTTCAACGATACCAAGGTTATTCCGGCGCGCGCCCATTTCAGAAAGGAGACGGGCGCGGTCATCGAGCTGCTACTGCTTCATCCGGAGCTTCCCACCAGGGTGATCAACGATGCAATGCTTGTAAAACACTCGTGCGTTTGGGAGTGTATGATCGGCAATAAAAAACGCTGGAAAGCAGCCGACGCTTTATCCAATGTGATACAAGTGAATGGTGAAGAGGTGCATTTGCAGGTCTCATACCATGACTATGAGCACAATCTGGTGAGGCTCACCTGGGACGCTGACGTCACATTCCTGGAACTGGTAAAAGCACTGGGCGAAATCCCGTTGCCTCCTTATCTCAACCGTAATACCGAGGAACCGGATAAAGAAACCTACCAGACCGTTTATGCGTACCACGACGGGGCCGTAGCCGCTCCTACGGCCGGCCTGCATTTCACACCGCGCGTCTTTGATGCATTGGAGCAAAAGGGTATTCGCAGGTCATTCCTCACTTTGCACGTGGGCGCCGGGACTTTTCAGCCCATCAAGGTCGAAAAAGTGACCGAGCACCGGATGCATTCGGAGCAAGTGGTATTTACCCGGAGCCTTGTTAGTGATCTTCTCCAATCCGTTGAGCATATTGTGCCGGTCGGTACTACGTCGCTGCGGTCTTTGGAGAGTTTATATTGGTATGGGGTAAAACTTTTCAAAAAGGAGACTACGGATTTCAATATCGAAAAGCTCTATCCCTATCCCTGGAAAGAAGCCGAGTTGCCCTCCGCGACAGAATCCTTGCAAGCCATTGCCGATCATATGGATGCAGCGGGATTACGCGAGATTGTAGGCGAAACGGAAATATTCATTTTCCCGGGTTACCGATTCCGGCTATGCCGCGGGATAATTACTAATTATCATCAGCCAGGCTCTACACTCATTCTTTTGGTGGCTGCATTTGTGGGAAATGACTGGAAATCGATCTATTCCGAGGCGTTGGCCAATAACTACCGCTTTTTGAGCTACGGCGATTCATCTCTCCTTTGGCTAAACGGCGTTGCTCCCTAGTCTTATTTGATGAGCTTTTCCTGCAATTAGTAAGGCTTACTACTTCACACCAACCACCCTGCTCGCTACCGACACCCCATTTTCATTGAAAGCTTCAATAGCAAAATAATAGGGCACGCCCACGTTGAGCGCGCGGAGTTCGAAAGTACTGGGCTCATCGTTCCAGAACTGGTATGTCTGGTAAAGCTTGTCCGGTGCGATGCCCCATAATACGTTGTAACCAACAGCATCAGGGACCTTCTCCCATTTCAGATCAGCATTCCGGGCATCTTTTTGACGGACGGCCGTGAAGTTTGCCGGTGTTTGCGGCACTTTTCCAAAACCATTTCCAAAAATCCTGAATTCGCTGATCGCCAATATCGGCGACGCTACGTATACATGCTCGTAGCGCACGTAACGTGCACGCACGGGTGATGCAAGCTCGATGTAGGCGCAAGGACGGTCGCGTTTAGGCTCTTTCGTGAGATCACTCACCAGCTCCCATTTCTTGCCGTCTAGGGAAGTCCAGATCTTGAATTGGGTATAGACTTTTTCAGGCTTGTTGTCGAAAATGTCGGATTTGTAGTCGGTGTAATTGACTTGCACGGCTTTCACTTCCTGTTCGGATTGCAGATCGATCGTCAGCGTTTCACCGGGTTTGTTTTGTTTGGCGGCCCAGAAAGTCCTGGGGTTTTCGTCGGTAATTTTCCGGACGGCCATTGTATCTAGCGTGGACGATGCAGTTGCCGGTTTTTTGTACGAAAGCAGCATCCAGCCGGTGAAGAGTTCGTCGCCTTTTCCTGTCCAGGTTTTGGCCGGCATTCTGTGCGGGAAGTCCCCGAATCGGGTGTTGGCGAACATCTGGCCGTCTTTGTCGAAACCGGCCGCGTAGCGCACAATGCGGCGCTCCATCGCCCAGTTTAATCCGATCCACGAGGTGCCGGTATTCCAGTAGTTGCCGTAGTTGTCCTGGAATGTATTGCCATGCCCTGCGCCGGTCGCGAACCCGCCCGGTTTATAGGAAACGGGATTGTATGGGGCATATGTGAATGGCCCGAGCGGTTGATCGCCGACATAGGTGCCATTGGCATATACATTATACTCCGTTCCAGGTGCGCCGTATTGCAGGTAGTATTTGCCTTTGTGCTTCGTCATCCACGCGCCTTCGGTAAAGGGTTTGAATGGATCGGAGTGATTAGGCCCGAAGCGCTCCCAGCCGTGCTCATACTGGTTCAGCCAAAACATCGACTGGTATTGGCCTTTGAATGCAAGCCGTTTGGAATAATCCAGCTCTGAGCCGAAAATCGGGTACACATTGGAAGAACCCCAATACATATACCATTTATCGGTATCCGGGTCATGAAACAATGCGGGGTCCCAGGGGCCGATATCCTTCGGCAGGCGGGGCGTCCAGCGGTTGTAGAATTCCCAGATGCCTTTTTCGGGAGCTACTGAATAAAGAATTGGTCTTGATTCGAAAGTGGATTGGAATAAAAACAATGTGTCACGCACTGAAACGGCGGCTGGTGCGCACATATCTTCGAAAGGCCAGCGGTTGGCAGTCAGGTATTTCCAGTTGAGCATGTCTTTGGAATGCCAGTAACCACCCGAAATGGTGACGAACAGGAAGTACTCACCTTTGTGGTTGATGATCACGGGGTCTGCGCCGGAGCGGTAGCTGATGTTTTCGTTGAGCTGCTCGAAGTTGTATTTGTAGTCGATGTCCATCGGATTGCAATAGGTGCCCTGCGCAGAAGCAGGCATTGCGCCGGACAGGGATGTCAGGCAGATGCATATTCCAAGAATGCGTAGTAACATGATCTTGTTAATGATAGGGTGCATATTTTTCTTTCAATCCTCCAAAAATACCTGTTTTTACATTAATAATCTTTTGTGCGGGCAAAACCGTCGTGTCTTTAAGAAGTTTTGAAACCGATAACCTTTACCTTTGCGGTCGATTTTGAAATAAGCAACATTTTAAGAATGGCGATTGATTTTATAGAGGAACTACGCTGGCGGGGCATGCTGCACGACATGATGCCGGGGACACATGAGCAACTTCAAAAGGAGATGACTTGCGGGTATATCGGTTTCGACCCGACGGCTCCTTCGCTGCACATCGGCAACCTGGCGACGATTATGCTTCTGGTGCATTTCCAGCGCGCAGGCCACAAGCCGGTCGCATTGATCGGCGGCGCTACGGGCATGATCGGCGACCCTTCTTTTAAGGCGGCCGAGCGGTCATTTCTCGATGAGGATACACTTCGGATCAATCAGGAGGGCATTCGCAAGCAGCTCGAATCGTTCCTGGACTTCAATTCGGGAGAAAATTCGGCTGAAATGGTCAATAACTACGACTGGTTCAAGGATATCGGTTTTCTGCAATTCCTGCGTGATGCAGGCAAGTATTTGAGTGTCAACTACATGATGTCGAAAGATTCTGTGAAGAAGCGTTTGGAGACCGGTATTTCATTTACCGAGTTTTCGTACCAGCTTTTGCAGGGTTACGATTTTTACCATTTATATAAAACCAAAAATGTCCGGCTGCAAATGGGCGGTTCGGACCAATGGGGCAACATTACGACCGGTACGGAGATCATCCGCCGAAAGGAAGGCGATGACGAGGGCTATTTCAAGGCTTATGCATTGACCACGCCGCTCGTGACCAAAGCCGACGGTTCCAAATTCGGAAAAAGCGAAGGCGGTAACATCTGGCTGGATCCGGAGCGGACTTCGCCATACCAGTTCTACCAGTTCTGGCTCAACCAGAGCGACGACGATATGCCGCGTTACCTGCGGGTGTTCTCGCTGAAAGGTCGCGAGGAGATCGAAGCATTGGAAACCAGCCATGCCGCAGAGCCGCATTTGAGGGTAATGCAAAAGGCGCTGGCATCCGAGCTAACGATCCGCATTCATTCGCAAAAAGCACTGGATTTGGTATTGAAGGCGTCGGAAGTTTTGTACGGAAAGGCGACGCTGGAAACTTTGCAGAGCATTGAAATCGACGAATTCGACACCGTGTTCGACGGCGTGCCCCAAACGGAAATCACCCGCGCGGAATGGGATGCATGTGCGAACATCACCGACCTCGTTTCGACGGTAACCCGTGGCGAAGTGTACGCGTCGAAAGGCGAAGCCCGCCGGGCGATTCAGCAGAATGCGGTGAGTGTGAATAAATCCAAAGTAACCGCCGCCGAGCAGCCGTTAAGTGACTTCGCGCTGCTGCAAGGCAAGTTTTTGTTGATTTCAAAAGGGAAGAAGAATCATTTGATTAAGGTGGTTTAATCAAGATACAGGTATTCATGGAAGGCTCCTTTTTGGGGCCTTCCTTTTTGATGGGAGTTTCAGTATCTTTTTTAGATCTGAAATAAATCCCAATTGATTTGTAAGATTTTCCTACAAATACTATTATTGAATGTCAAAGTCATTTAGTTCTGTTGAAGAGGCGTTTGCCTGGTTTTTAGAAAACGTTTACAAACATTTACCTGCTGAGGAAAAGAAAGGAGAGCTGGTGAGTGCATGGCGGAGCTTTACATTCAAACAGGGGATTTCTCAAAAGAGAATGGTATCGATATTGGAGCGTTACGGGTTTGATGTCAAGGTCTTGGTGACTTATAATCAGTAAATTTTTTTGAACTGAATTTGTAAGATTTTCATACATGTTACTATGAAACAGTATACAAATGGTCTCCAAATCCAAACTAAGCAATACCGATAAAAAATCGAAAGTGACCGGTGCGTCATTCTGCTGGGAATGCGCTTGCGTGAATGGTTATCTTGAAAGCTTTCGAAACGGTAAACGAGCTATGAAATATTTTTTTATTGCATTGACCCTGTTGCTCAGCGAAGCGGCATTTGGTCAAACCAAAAGGCCGGTTTGGACTCCGCAAGAGCGTGAGGCCTTGATCGAAGGCTTACAATCTTCTCAAAACGACCTCTTGCGCGAGGCACAAGACTTAACCCAAAACCAGATCCGCTTTAAACCTGACAGCGCAAGTTGGTCCGTTGCAGAGGTGGTGGAGCATTTGGCGATTTACGATGAGCTGCTTTACTGGGATTTGCTGAACAAGCAATATTCCCCCGAAATGCCGGAATGGGTTGACAAAGTGAAGGGGCTCGACTCCATCATGATCGCCTACACAGACGACCCTGTCAAGTTGAAAGCCCCGTTTATCGCCCAGCCACTGGGTCGATTTCCGAATGGGAAAGATGTCCTCGGATATTTCAATCGCTATCGCAACGAACTGATCAAGCTAATCGGGGAAACCGACACCGACTTCCGGATGCATTTCGTTTTTCGCTCAAAGGATGCGGGAGTCTGGCGGGTTAGAGATTTACATCAATATACATTGCTCTGGATTGCGCATACGCAGCGTCATACCAATCAAGTCAGGCGGGTAAAGGCCCACCATAATTTTCCCAAGTAGCCCGCCGGGAATTTACTTCACGCTTTCCCGCTAAACGTATTCAAAACCGGCGCCGCCGTGGGATTGTATTGATATGACTGCCATGTGTGGTCATTGTATATCTCGACAATGCGGTAGCCTTTGTAAGCCGTTCCCCAGCTGCCGCCGAAGTGTCCGTCGAAGAAGTAAGGCTTTTTGCCGTACATTTTAGTGCTGTCCTGGTCATGGTCGTGGCCGTTGAAAATGGCCTTCACATTCGGCGTGTTTTCTAAAAGATCGATCACCTCTTTACATTCAATCCCGTTCACGGTCCATTTGGCCGGCGTAATGTGGAGGAACACGAAAATGCCTTTCTTGTCTTTGTATTTGGCGAGTTCATTGCGCAGCCAGGTCGCGTCAGGACATACGTATTCACCTTTTTCATTAGAAGTATCACCCACCACAAATGCATATTCACCCTTGGCGAAGCTGTGGTTGGTAGGGTATCCCCACGTACTTTGCCACACATCCAGCCCCACTTTGTCGTGGTTGCCTCGGCTGACGTAGTAGGGTACGCTCAGGTTCGAGATCGTGTTTTTGAAATCGTATAGCAGGGTAGGGTCGTCGTGAATGAGGTCGCCGTTAATGAAAAGGAAATCCACCCCTTTTTGAAGTTTCTCACGGTTTACCCAACTCACCAAGTCGGAATGGAATGCCTTGAACTCCGTATTCGGCTGACCGTAATGCCCGTCGGACGCGACGATAAACCGCAGCGAGATGTTGGCCGCCGGTTGCGCTTTCACGGGTTCCGACAAATACGTTATTCCGGATAATGCGGGTAGAAGTTTAAGAAAAGACCGTCTCTGGAAAGTCATGGTTAGCGGGTTTGGATAAACAGAAATAGGGGTTTCTTGTACACTCAAAAATAGTTATTCGTCTGTGATATTTCCTTAATCTTGCACGTTGTTAAGAACATTTAATAAAAAACCGAACAGATGGACCGGCTTATTCTGCAAAAAGCGGCTTCGTACTGCGCCTACCAGGAGCGCACACAGGACGAGGTGAAGCAGCGGCTGAAAAAATGGAATGTGTGGGGCGATGAGGCCGACGAAATCATCGCGGAGTTGATTTCCATGAATTACCTCAGCGAGGAACGCTTTGCGAAAACGTATGCGGGCGGGAAGTTCAGGGTCAAAAACTGGGGCCGCATGAAAATCCGGCAGGAGCTTAACAGACGCGGCCTGAGCACTTATAGCATTGAAAAGGGAATGAACGAGATCGGCGACGAAGATTACGTTGCAGGGCTGCGCGAGCTGATTGCCAAAAAGCGAAATTTGCTTTCGAAAACGGAAACAGACCCTTTTAAATTGAAACAGAAACTGGCAAGGTTCGCGCTGGGGAAGGGGTATGAAAGCGAACTGGTATGGAAGGAGATAGGGGAGTTATGATGTAATTTAATGGTATTGTCGTGCTGAGCGGCCCGGTCCGCTCAGCACGACAAATCGTTTAGAAATCCGAATCGAAAGAGATTTTGTGTGCGGATTCTTTGTCCTTCACACCACTCATTACGCCTGCTTTCTGGTATTCTCCCACCCGTTTTTCGAAGAAGTTCGTTTTCCCCGGGAGCGATATCAGTTCCATGAAATCGAATGGGTTGGCAGAGCCGAACTGTTTGGGGCAGCCGAGCCTTTCGAGCCAGAAATCGGCGATATACTCGATGTATTGCTTCATCAAATCCGCATTCATCCCGATCAGCGAAACGGGAAGCGCTTCACTTACAAACTCTTTTTCAATTTCGACGGCATCCATCATGATTTCGATCACGCGCTCCTGCGGCAGCTGGTTCAGAATGTGCTTGGTGTAAAGTAAGCACGCAAATTCGCAGTGCAGGCCCTCGTCACGTGAGATCAGCTCGTTCGAGAATGACAATCCCGGCATTAATCCCCGTTTTTTCAGCCAGAATATAGAGCAGAAAGATCCCGAGAAGAAAATTCCTTCTACCGCTGCGAACGCGATGATACGTTCCGCAAATACGGGGCTGTCGATCCATTTCAATGCCCACTCCGCTTTTTTCTGCACGCAGGGAATTGTTTCAATGGCGCGCAGCAGTCTGTCTTTTTCCGACGAATCTTTAATGTACGTATCAATCAGCAAGGAATAGGTTTCAGAATGGATGTTCTCCATCGCAATCTGGAACCCGTAGAAGCATTTTGCCTCTGCATATTGCACTTCGCTAAGAAAATTAACAGCCAGGTTCTCATTGACGATCCCATCCGATGCTGCAAAAAATGCCAGTACGTGAGAAATGAAATGCCTTTCTCCGTCACTCAGGTTCTCCCAGTCCTTCATATCCTGCGACAAATCGATTTCTTCTGCCGTCCAGAACGAAGCCTCGTGACGTTTGTACATTTCCCATATATCGGAATGTTTGATGGGGAACAAAACAAACCGCAAAGGATCTTCGGTCAACAGGGGTTCCTGTCTGGTAAGTTCTTGTGACATAGTTAATTAGAGTATTTTACGGGAATCAGAATGATATAACGTTATTACTTGCCGTTGGCCCTGAAATTCGGGCCGGAAGATAACAAAGCTACACGCTTTGGGCTAGAATTCAAACAAAGATAGGGACATAAGGCCGGTAGAAAATCGGCGCTGCCCAGTCGGTAATTATTAAGGTGATGTAAATGAGCGTGTGGGTATAATGCAACTGGGGAATGCTTTGGATGTCTACCCCGAAAATATTGCATATCGCTAAAATCGCTACCTATGCCCGTTACAGGCCCGAGGAGATACGTCAATTTGTTCCGGAATATCAGGAACCCGCTCGAATACGTTTTCGACAAGTTGCACCACCGTGGCAGGATGCTACATTTTGTCACGAAACCCTACAAGCTGGGGTTTGACGTTCCCCCCAGCCTTTACCAGGTTTTCAAGGAAATATTCATGGCCGACGTATACAACATCGGGGCGCTCGCGCGCGTATTGCCTGAGAATCCGGTGGTGATCGACATCGGTGCCAACGCCGGTTTTTTTGATATATTGCTTTTATCTAAAATAAAGAATGCCCAAATTTATGCGTATGAGCCGCTAAGCAGCAATGTCGAACGAATGCGTTCGATCGCATCCTCCAACCGCAGATTTGATAAAAGCGTGACCATCAGTTCTTTTGCCGTAACCGGCAAGCCATGTGAAATGTTGCGGCTATACGCACAAGACACGGAAGATAATCAGGTGGTCGCTTCTTCGTTAGAAGGTTTTAATACGGATAACACAAAGGAGCTCTGGATTTCTGCTATCACATTTTCGAAAATTGTGGCAGAAATTCCGGGTACGAAGATCGATTTGTTGAAAATGGATTGCGAAGGAAGTGAATATGATATTATTTTAAACACACCTCCGGATCTCGTTCGCCGGGTACAGAGAATGCTGATAGAGGTTCATGATATTGATAATCAGTTTAATGTAAATTCATTTAGCCATTATCTTTTTGAATTGGGCTACGATGTAAAATACACATCCATTAACGGTTTTTGTTATGCGCTGGAAGCGTGCAAAAAATGAATAGTCATTTATGTTGAAAACGATTCTGATTGATTGCGAAAGGATGAGGCACCCTCATACCGGGCTTTATCATTATTGCCTTCAATTAGGGAACTCGATTTTACGAAAAGTAGAAGAAGATAAAGAAAAAGTTGCCTTTTACCTGCCTAATTCAGCGGAGCATGCTTTTGGGGAAAATGCTAATTATGTTTCTCAGCATTTTATTCACAAATTGTTTTTCCCCGATACAAAATCAGTTGATATATGGCACTGTACTTTCCAGGGTTCAAGATACTACCCGTTTGGTAAAAAGGTTTCAGTGGTGTTGACAATTCATGACCTGAATTTTCTTTACGACGGCAACAGATCTGAAAAGCGTATCAACAAGTATTTGACCAGGTTACAGTTAAAAATTGACCGTGCGGATCACATTGTCGCCATCTCGAATTATGTTCTCGAAGATTTAAGAAAGCATTTGAATTTAGGAAGTAAGCCTACATCGGTCATTTATAATGGTTGTAATATCGAAGAAACGGGTGACATCATTGTCCCGGAAAAATCGGTGGACGGACCGTTCCTGTTTACAATAGGGACAATTGTAGGAAAGAAGAATTTTCACGTACTGCCTGCATTGCTGGTCGGTAACGATTTCAAACTGGTCATTGCGGGAATCGACAGCAGCCAGGAGTATAAAAAGATGATTATCCGGGAAGCACAAAAGCTGAATGTGCTCGACAGGCTGATTTTTACCGGTCCTGTTTCCGAGAATGATAAGAAATGGTATCTCAGTAAATGTACGGCTTTCGTTTTCCCTTCCATTGCAGAAGGTTTCGGGTTGCCGGTGATAGAGGCGATGTATTATGGCAAGCCGGTCATCCTGTCGCGGTGTACTTCACTGCCCGAGATCGGCGGCGACTGCGCTTACTACTTCAATGATTTCGAGCCGGAGCACATGCGTAACACCTTGAATGCAAGCCTGGAGCATTATAATAAAACAAATCCCAGGGAAAAAATCCGGGATAGGGCCAGATTCTTTTCCTGGGACAGGGCAGCTTCGGAATACCTTGAGTTATATCGAAGCCTGGTTAATTGAGTTTAATTACCTGCTGGTATTTTAGCATCATTCGGAAATTGTTGATGACATCGATAATGCCGATCTCCGACTGGTGTTTTTTCATTTCTCTGTTAAATGCCACTTTCTTGGCTTGCAGATTGCCCAGATTCTTGACGAAATCCCAATAAGCTTCCACTTTAAAGAATTGCAGCGTCAGCACGCCGAGTAACACATCGCACAACAGGATTTGTAAATGCCATAATTTCAAATCCATGCCTTGCAGGTGCAGATAGTGAACATAGTAGCGGTTCCTGAAATGGATTCTCTTAATTGCTTTCTTATGATTGTGGTTTTTGGTACTGGCTGAAACCTCATGCCTGCAAACGGCGTCGTGCTCATAATAGCATTTCCAGCCTAGTCGCCAGGCGCGGATAGAAAGCTCCTGATCTTCGCCATAATACGGATTAAACATTTCATTGAACCCGTTGATCGCTTTCAGTTTTTGGGTATCCATTAATGCAATTGCACCAGATAAATAAAATGTCGGTGTAAATGCATTAATGTTTTGAAGGTGGAAAAAATCGGAAGACTTAATTTTTCTTCCGGAAATTTTGGGCTCTCTTGCAGCTTCGCGAATCAAATCATCGTTCATCCCGATTACCCTTCCCATTACACCAAAGGTGTCTTCTAATTCAAAATACTTGTAAAGTTTTTCCATGTAACCGGGTTCGAGGGTTACATCGGTATTGAGAAGAAAGATGAGGTCGTTTGTGGCATTTTGAATGCCGATATTGCAAGTCTCCGAAAATCCGGAATTGGTTTCTTTACAAATCAGAGTGATTTTATCGCCGTAATTTTCTCGTAAATATGCAACAGATTCATCCGTCGATGCATCGTCAATTACTATAATCTGAACACTGGTTTCAAGTTTTTGAAGGACTTTATAGTTATGCTCAAAATACTTTTCGAACAGGTGTTTTCCGTTATAATTGGGAATTACTACTGATATACTTTTCATATACAATCGGTTATCAAGTTAGTTGAGCGTTTTTTTAATACCCGATTCTTTACTACTTCCTTGTAACAGGATGGCGTTCATGATCTTCTCCTTTGGTGAAATTATATAGCTCATTTCCATATCCTTGCGGATATTTTTTGTACAAATATCAAGCCAGCGTTTGTGGGAGCCGCGCTGCCTGGATTTATGACTCTGTTGTTAGGGAAATGGTTGGAAGAGGGTTGATCGCGCCGGACTTTAAACCGGAACGCGGAAATATAACTTCTATACTAACACTACGGCGATATATTTATTGTATTCGCTTGCCACAATAAAGATTACATTAAAATTATACCCACAACGTATAATCATCAAAAAATATAATGTGCGGGTAAAAATTCCTTTCTAAATCCATTTTTTTCTCCTGAAAAACCAAAGTACCACCAGCGAGGAGAATACCATTAGCAGAAGGGAAAGCCAGAATCCCCAGGGTTCACCGGTAGAGGGTATGTGCTGGTAGTTCATGCCAAAAATGCCGGCGATGAGCGTCGGCGGCATGAAGATGATGGTTACCACGGTGAAGATCTTGATCACCTGGCTTTGTTCGAGGTTAATCAGACCCATAAAGGTGTTCTGGAGGTATTCGAGCCGCTCGAAGTTGAAAGTGGTGTATTCGAGAAGCGAATTGATGTCTTTAAGGATGATACGCAGGTGTTCTTTCCGGTCTTCGGGAAAGTATTGGCTGCGGAGAATGCCGGAAAGTACGCGTTGCTTGTCGATACTTGTTTCGCGGAGCATCATCGTGATTTCCTGCAAGCCGCTGATCCGGATCAGGACTTCCTGACGCGTCTTTTGTTCGTGCGTAAGGTCTTTACTGATCGCCGAAATGTCTTTGGAAATACCTTCAAGCGCATCCGCGTCGGCTTCAATGCGGGTTTCGAGCAGCAAAAGCATAAAATCGACCCCGCCCTGAATTCCTTCCGGGCTTACCTTCATTTTTTTGACTGTGTCGGCAAACGTTTTTGAGTCGCCGCGGCGGTACGTAAAGAGGACATTTTGATGCAGAATAAACGATACCGGATAAGTTTCGTACCCTTCACGTTCTATTTTGAGGAAGTTCGAGTTAGCATTGATCGTTTCATTCTGCTCAAAAAAACGTGAACTGCTTTCGATCTCCACGATTTCCTGGGGAGTCTGAAAACTGATATTGCATTTATTCTCCACCCATTCCTCCTCCTCGGCGCTGGGGGACTGTAAATCTACCCACACGAGGTTCGGGATCTTGCCCAACTCGCGGATATCGTTTTCGCGCTTAATGACTTTACCTTCCTTATAGAATATGCGTACCATGGGTTAAAATTGGGGAAAAACATGGAGGCGGAAAACCGGTCGCGAGAATTTTCTGCTTTTGCCGGAAGTTAGTCTTAAATTTGTGCGATGCAAAATACAGCTTCTACCGGAATATTGACGACGCAGTTCTGGTTGTTGGGCCTTAGCTCATTCCTCTTCTCTTCCAGCTTTAACATGCTGATCCCCGAACTCCCGGCATATCTTTCGAACATGGGCGGGGCAGAATATAAAGGAGCGATCATTGGCCTGTTTACGCTGACGGCCGGCCTTTCCAGGCCATTCAGCGGCCGGCTTACAGACCGCATCGGCCGGGTGCCCGTAATGGCTTTCGGCTCGCTGGTGTGCTTCATATGCGGGTTTCTGTACCCGATCTTCACCACGGTAATGCCGTTTCTGCTGCTCAGATTGGTACATGGCTTTTCCACCGGCTTCAAACCCACCGGTACCGCTGCTTATGTTGCGGACATTGTGCCCGTCAACCGGCGCGGGGAGGCGATGGGCATTCATGGGATGTGTATGAGCGTCGGCTCGGCATTCGGCCCGGCGATAGGAAGTATGATCAGCGAAGAATTCTCCCTCAACGCGCTTTTTTACACGTCGTCGTTTCTGGCATTTCTTTCCATCGCGATCCTGATGAATATGAAAGAAACTTTGCAGGAAAAGCAGAAGCTTTCCTGGAAGTCATTTCAAATCACGCGACGGGACATTTTCGAACCGGATGTGTTTAGTCCCGCGCTGATCACCTTTTTGTGCTACTTCGGTTTCGGCGCGGTGGCCACGGTTACACCCGATTTCAGTGGCTACCTCGGCTTGCAAAACCGCGGATTGTATTTCATGATGTTCACCATCTCATCCATTTTGGTGCGTCTTTTTGCGGGTAAGATCTCCGATCGCCACGGCCGGATGCCTGTTACGATCGTCGGGTGCATTGTCCTGATCATAGCGATGATCCTGACCGGTTTTGCAGAGTCGGTAGCGATGTTCCTCACCGGCGCCGCATTCTTTGGCGTGGCAATGGGCATCCTGTCTCCGGTACTTTCCGCCTGGACGGTCGATCTGAGTGGCGATCATAACCGCGGGCGGGCGATTGCGACGATGTTCATATCCCTCGAAGCAGGGATTGGCCTCGGGGCATTTTTATCGGCAGGGTTATTCGAAAACCAGCGGCGAAACCTCCCGTTAGTCTTTTTCTCGATGGCCGCCTTCGCATTGGCTGCGCTTTGTTACACGGTAGTAATTTATCAATTCAAAAAGCGCCGCGCCCGTGTTATTTGACGACACCTACCAAAGCATTGCCGGACCCGCAGAAGGCTTTTTCAAAGATAAGGGCAGTAAGTTTCTGGCTTATGCGTATCCTGTCGCCAACGATGCGGAAGCCAAGTCCTACCTGAATGAATTGCACGAACTTCACCCCAAGGCTGTGCACCACTGCTATGCTTATCGGCTGGGCGCCGACAGGATGAGCTACCGCATGAGCGATGACGGCGAACCGTCGGGAACGGCCGGTCGCCCGATCCTCAATACATTATATTCCAGGAATGTCACGAATGTGCTCGTGGTGGTGGTGCGGTATTTCGGGGGAACTTTGCTGGGAGTACCGGGGCTGATCAATGCCTACAAAACAGCTACTGAGGCCGCATTGGACGCGGCGGAGGTTGTCACGCGGCATTATTTCAGTGTTTACAGGCTTTCTTTCCAATACCCGCAAATGAACGACGTCATGCGAATCGTAAAGGAAATGGATCTGCCTGTACGGGAGCAGGCATTTGAAATGCAGTGCACTATGGAAGTGGAAGTGCGCTCTACACTCGTCGAGCGGTTTGTGACGCGCGCCGAAAAAGTGGAAGGCCTTGCCGTAGCGCTGGCGGATTAATTATTATCCCGAAGCATTCTGACGAAGTCATCCTCGTATTCCTTGATCGCTTTCAGGAGTTCTTGCAATTCCTTTTCCTCCGCAGAGCCTTTCTTCGCATGGAATATCTCGTCGGCCCGTTCGGAGGCCTTTTCATATTCGCTTTCGTTGGTGATTTTCATAATCGCAGGTGGTTTGAATATTTTATCAAAAGTATTTCATTGTTGCTCAATGCACAAAAAAACCGGCACGAAGGCCGGCTCTTTTGTGGGTGCGTTAGTGGGTTGTTCCGGTATTAATATCCGGGGTTTTGTGTCAGAGTCGGCTTGCCGTCTTTCTGGCTGTTCAGGATTTCATCCTGTGGGAGAGGAAAGTACAGGTTTTTCTGCGTAAATGATTTACCTGCCATATATCCCCGCTTGTTGAAAGTACGTCCTGATGGTTCTTTGCCTGGTACGGCTTCTTCCGCCGCATATTTGTTCAGCACTTTTTCAGCAATTCCCCAGCGAACGAGGTCGAAGAAACGGTGGCCTTCCATCGCAAATTCGAGGCGCTGCTCCATACGTACTGCGTTTCTTGCATAGTCGGCACCTTTTGCGGCGAAGGTTCCGGCAGGATAAGGCTCCACTTTGTAAGTAACGGACTCATCCTGAACAGAGCCGGTTTTAGCCCGGACACGGATCTGGTTCACCAGGTCCTGCGCCACAGCCAGGTTCCCCAATTCCACTTCACATTCTGCCAGCCATAGCAATACGTGCGAGAGCTTGATGAGGCGGTAGTTGTTATTCACGTTGCGTTTGCTGGTGGAGTGGGTGGTACTGTTTTCTTCCGCCAGATAATACATCCATTTTTTACCAGTGAACGGTCCCGCATATGCCTGGTCACGGATCCAGGTCGAGCCTGGCATCGGGCCCCAGTCGAGGAAGTTCACACCGCGGCGGCCAACAGTCCAGTCGAGGCGGGGGTCAACAGGAACGGTTTTGTCCAATGCAAATGCAGCCGAAGCAACAATTCCCTGATCGTTGGGCAAATCTACCTTGTTGTAGGTGTCCAGAGAACCGTCAGCAGCAGCTCCGATCATCGGAAGGCCATTTTCTGTTTTGAATGCATTCACGAGGTTGTGTGATGGCTGGTAGAAACCGCAGCATCCACGTCCCGGAGCGGTGGCCGAGTACGGCCAGTTAAGGTTATCACCTGCATTACCGTTGTTTCCGTTGGTACCGTCGTTCACGGAGAATTGTACTTCCATAATCGACTCGCTGTTGTTATTGCCGGTTGTACGGTAGTTGTCGTGGTAGTTTGCTACCAGTTTTTTACCGGAGTTTTTAACCACGTCATCCAGCAATTCTTTGGCTTTGGCCCATTTTTTCTGGAAAAGAAGTGCTTTGGCAAGATAAGCTTTGGCTGCCCATTTGGTAGCGCGGCCTTTCTGAGCCTGTGTTGCAGGAAGGTTGTCCGCAGCAAACTGGAAATCGGCCTCGATTTTGGACCAGATATCTTCGGTATTTGTCACTTTGGTCGAATTCGGATCACCTGCATTGTAAATCTTTTCATCGATAAACGGCACATTGTTCCACATTTTCTTGGCCTCGAAATGATAATGGCCGCGCAGGAAGCGGGCTTCTGCCACCACCTGGGTTTTTTCCGCGTCGGTCATATCTTTCACGTCGGGGCTTCCCGCGATCTGGATTGTTTCGTTGGCACGGGCTACGCCATCGTATGAATGCCACCATTTGCCGAGGAAGTAGGTGTTGTCGGAAAGCCAGTTGTATTGTTCGATAAACGATTGCTCGGGCTGGTCACCGGCGTCGGTACCTTTTACGGCATCGTCGCTGCTGATCCCGCCGAAAACGTAGTTCGAAATTGTAGACTGGCGACCTGTGTTGCCGGCTCCGACACCATCGAGCAGCGAATAGGTACCAATAAGCAGCGCATTTACACCGTTCTTGTTACTCAGCTGTTCTTTCGACGCACGACCCTGTGGTTTCAGATCAAAGAAATCGTCGGAGCAGGAAAAGCTCAGCCCGACCAACATGCATATTAATAATGTCTTTTTCATTGTATGGTTCTCTATAATGAAGATCAATGGATGAACTAGAAGTTGAAACGCAAGCCACCGAGGAACGACTTGGCCACCGGGTAGGAGCCTTCGTCAACACCCATATGGGTATCCTGGTTGTTTTCGCCTGATCTTCTCAGGTTAATATCCGGATCAAGTCCTGTGTATTTCGTGAAAGTGAGCAGGTTTTGTCCCTGAACGTAGATCTGCGCAGATCCCAGTTTCACTTTTTTCAGCCAGGCCGAAGGCAAATTGAACGTCAGCTGGATGTTTTTCAAACGGAAGTAAGAGCCGTCTTCCAGGAAGTAAGACGAAACCTGCTGGCTGGTAGCGTCACCCGAGTTCAGGCGAGGCAGCTTCGCGTCGTCACCCGATTTTTTCCACGAGTCGTAAAGCATCGTTTTGGAACGGTTGCCCTGGAACACGTTGAAGTCCGTCCAGTATTTCACATAGTTGAAGATCTGGTTGCCGTGTACACCTTGTCCGAACAATGTCAGATCGAACCATTTCCAGCCTACACCCACATTGATACCGTAGTTGAAATCGGGGTGCGGGCTGCCGATGATGGTACGGTCGGCAGCGGTGATAACGCCGTCGCCATTCACATCGCGGAACTTGAAAGTACCCTCTCTTGTATAGGAACCGAATTTCGGAGCGGCATCAGCTTCCGCCTGATCTTTGATCACGCCATCCACAAAATAGCCGTAATAGCTTGCAATCGGCAGACCGGCTTTGGTTGCGGACATTGCCGGAAGGCGGGTTGTGAAACCGAAAATCGTTGCGTTAGGGTCGTTGTTCAGTTTCAGCACTTCGTTTTTGTAGTGACCGAAGTTTACGCCCACCATGTAGTTGAAGTCCCCTTTCTTATCGCGGAAAGTAATACCGAGGTCTACACCGCGGTTACGTACTTCACCGATGTTGGTATAAGGGATTGTACCGGAGCCTGCCGTTCTGGGAATGGCAATCTGCGTCAGCATGTCGGAGGTCAGACGGTTGTAAAGGTCGAGTACGACTTCCAGTTTGCTGTTGAACAAGCTTGCATCGAGACCAATGTTGGTAGAGGTGTTCGTTTCCCATTTACCACTAGAGTTTCCGAACTGTACAAGGTCAAAGCCACCGACGATGGAAGTACCGGTACCGTTGATGTCGTACGCGTTGTTTTGCGGATCTGCAGCGTACAGGGTGTAAGCATTATAAACGTTAGGGATGAGTTGGTTACCGGTTTTACCCCAGCCAAAGCGCACTTTCAGGTCGTCGACGAATTTCACAGGCTTCATGAACGCCAGCTCGGTCATACGCAAACCCAGGGAGAATGCGGGGAAAACACCGTAGCGGTTGGCTTCCGAGAAGCGGGATGATCCGTCGCGGCGCAGGGTTACGTCGGCGAGGATGAGTTCTTTGTATCCATAGTTGATTTTTCCAAACTGCGAGAAGAGCGCACTTTCGGTTGCACCGGGGCCTGCATTGCTCAAACCGGCAGCCGAACCTGCATCGAGGTAGCGGTAGTCGAGGTCGTCGAATGCAAACGCGCTCCGGCTGGCGCGGAATTCCGCGGCATAGGTTTTCACAGCCTCGGTACCCACCAATATGCTGAAATTGTGTACGCCGAATGATTTGGCATAGTTCAATGTGTTGAACCAGGTGAACGAACGGTCAACGTTATTGATGACGTTCA
The DNA here is from genome assembly GCA_001898145.1 of Dyadobacter sp. 50-39. GTDB lineage: Bacteria > Bacteroidota > Bacteroidia > Cytophagales > Spirosomataceae > Dyadobacter. Next base: position 20,127 of record MKSR01000013.1, on the reverse strand, counting down.
AGCTGTTAGCGTTTCTCGCTTCGGCAGCTTCGATGTCGCGGTGGAAGTATTCCGAACGGTTGAATTGGTTGTACTCGATACCCAGGCTGGTGCGGGCAGACAATCCCGGAAGGATATCCACTTGCGCGAACACGTTACCGAATGCGTGCGTACCTTTTGTGAGGTTGTCTTTCTCGCGGTACAAACGCGCCAGTGGGTTGGGTGCGTTACCGAGGTTACTACCGCGGCTTCCGGCAAATCCGTTGTAATCGGAAGTATTGGTTCCTCCCAATGCTTTCGGACCGCCTGTAATGTCGAATACCGGGATGATCGGGTGAACGCGGATCGCGAACATGATCGGGTTACTTTCGTCATTGTTGGTGATCCCTTGTCTTTCGTCGTAGGAGAACGTAAAGTTTTCGCCCACAGTTACCGGCCCTTTTTTGAACTCGGTGTTCGCACGGAGCGAGTATCTTTTGTATTTGGTGTATCTCAAAATACCGTCCTGCTTGAAATAGTTGGCCGAAAGCGCATATTTCGCTGCCTCTGAGCCGCCGGAAGCACCGATCTGATAGTTTGAAATCGAAGCGGGGTCGAAGATTACATCCTGCCAGTTGGTTCCTTCTTTGTTCGCTTTGGTGATGTTGAATGCGGTTTTACCAAGCGCAGGATCGGCAATGTCATTCGTGTAAGTGTAGTTGCCGGGCAATTCGCCGTACACGTTCGGGTAAATGTAGTCGGCGATGGTCTGCTTGCCGTTCTCGTCAAATTTGTATTGAGCGGAAGGGGATGTTACCGACGGGTTTTTGCCTGCACCGAGGTCAGCCTCGTAAAGGTACTGGCCCAGCTCTTTCGTATTCAGCAGGTCGAGCATTTTGCCGGGGCGCTGCGTACCGGTATAAAAGTCGAATGTGATGTTCGGTGCACCGGTTTTACCCTTTTTAGTTGTGATGATCACAACGCCGTTCGCTGCGCGTGCCCCGTAAATGGACGCCGCAGATGCGTCTTTCAAAACCTGCATCGACTCGATGTCGTTCGGGTTGATCTGGTTCAATGTACCTTGGGTAGGAACACCGTCGATTACGTAAAGCGGGCTGTTGTTGTTGATCGAACCGAAACCCCGGATACGGACCATGGTGCCGCCACCCGGCGAGTTGTCGTTTCCGACAGTCACCCCGGAAGCCCGTCCTTGCAGCATTTGCGTTACGCTCGCGGTAGGAACGGAGGTAAGTTCTTTGGGGTTAATGACCGTTACGGCGCCGGTAATATCCTTTTTACGCTGTGCCGCGTAACCGGTTACTACCACTTCGCTCAGGTTCTTGATATCGTCTTCCATCGACACATTGATGGTCGTCTGGCTTCCTACGGTCACTTCTTTTTTGATCAGACCGATGGAAGAAAATACGAGCACTGCACCGGAGCCCTTCACATCGATTGCATAGTTACCATCGGCGTCGGTAACCGTACCGGCCGCTGTTCCTTTCAGTTGCACGTTCACGCCGGGGATACCGGTTCCATCAGCAGAGGAGGATACTTTACCCTTGACCTGATGATCCTGGGCGTAGGATAGATGCGCTGCTATTACCAACAGCATAACCATGACACCCCGGAAAAGCGGGACTAGTAAATGTTTGTTCATAAATTGAGTTGGGGATGATGTTAAAAATGTATTACTAAATGTCAATATACTGTCAAATATAGAAATATGAACCTTCGATTTGGTAATATTTTTATAATTAATATTAATTTACAACTGGTTACAAAACATTTTTTCTTTGAAAAGTTTTATTATGCAATCGTTTGCACGGAAGGAGAACGTCTTGGAAAAAACCAATCTTTGATTGCTATACGTATGGGGCTGTGAGTGAGAAAATTTGCAACTCAAAGTGTATTTTTGTGGTTATCGGAATTACAACTTCATTTTCAGACTAACTCACAAACCACCATCAGGACTTTGGAATATTTAAATGGCCTTGAAGTCGCAGAACAGGACCTTATCGAGGTACAAGGAGCCCGCGAACACAATCTCAAAAACATCGATGTAGCTATCCCGCGTAACAAGCTCGTGGTAGTGACCGGTATCAGCGGCAGCGGCAAGTCGTCGCTCGCATTTGATACGATTTATGCCGAAGGACAGCGTAGGTATATGGAGAGCTTCTCGTCCTACGCCCGCGGCTTCATCGGCGAAATGGAACGGCCGGATGTCGACAAGATCAGCGGCCTTTCGCCGGTCATCAGCATAGAACAGAAAACAACCTCGCGAAACCCTCGTTCGACAGTCGGCACGGTGACGGAAATCTATGACTTCCTGCGCCTGCTGTATGCACGCGCGGGTGAGGCGTACTCGTACGTGACGGGCAGGCGGATGATCAAGCAGTCGCAGGACCAGATCGTGAACCAGCTGATGACCCAGTTCCTGGGACAAAAAATCATATTGCTCGCTCCGGCTGTGAAGGGCCGGAAGGGGCATTACCGGGAGCTTTTCGTGCAGATTGCCCGATTAGGCTATACCAAAGTGCGCGTGGACGGTGAAGTACAGGACATTACGCCTAAAATGCAGCTCGACCGCTACAAGGTCCACGACATCGAGATCGTGATCGATCGCGTGGTCCCGAAAAAGGAGGAAGAAGACCCGCAGTCGCGGTACCGCATGAGCCAGTCGGTGGCGACGGCCATTAAGCAGGGCAAAGGTGCATTGATGGTGCTGGATGCGAAAGGGAATACGCATTATTTCTCCCAGAACCTGATGGACCCCGAGTCGGGGATCAGCTACGATGATCCGGCGCCCAATGCGTTCTCGTTCAATTCGCCATATGGCTGGTGCCCTACCTGCCAGGGATTGGGGGTAATTGAAGAAATTACGGAAGATTCCATCATTCCTGACAAATCACTCAGCATCAGCCGGGGCGGTATTGCACCAATGGGGGAATACCGGGAGGCGTGGATCTTCAAACAGTTGGAAGTCCTGCTCAAAAAATACAAGATTACCCTCACTACTCCGCTCGAAAAATTTCCCGAGGAAGCATTGAAGCTCGTGCTTTACGGCAGCGAAGAGGCGGTCCCGGTGCCTTCGAAGAAATATCCCGGTACGGAATGGGAGACCAAATTCGACGGGATTATCAACTTTTTGAAAAGGCAGCAGGAGTCGGGTAATGAGAAAATTCAGGATTGGCTGAAAGATTTCATGGTCACCCAAACCTGCCCTGAATGCAAAGGCAAGCGCCTGCGGAAGGAGTCGCTGCATTTCAAAATAGATAATAAAGACATTGCCGAGCTCGCCGACTCCGACATTCGTGAGCTGGCCGAATGGCTGGTAGGATTGGAAGACCGCCTGGAAGAAAAGCAGCGCGTCATCGGTCACGAAGTACTGAAAGAAATCCGCAAACGCGTCGGGTTTATGCTCGATGTAGGGTTGGATTACCTGACTTTGAACCGGTCGTTGAGGACATTGTCGGGAGGAGAGGCACAGCGCATCCGCCTCGCGACGCAGATCGGGACGCAGCTCACCGGGGTGCTTTATATTATGGATGAGCCGAGCATAGGCCTGCACCAGCGCGACAATGTGCGGCTCATCAATTCGCTCAAAAGCCTGCGCGACCTGGGCAATACGGTGCTTGTCGTCGAGCATGATAAGGACATGATGCTGGCGTCGGATTACATTCTCGACATCGGGCCTGGCGCCGGGCGCCACGGCGGAAGCGTGGTGGGAGCCGGTACGCCGGAGAAATTTCTTCAGAATGGCTCCTTAACCGCCGATTACCTGGCCGGCCGTGAAGCCATCGAAGTTCCTAAAAAGCGCCGGAAAGGCAAGGGCGAATCGATCGTACTGAAAGGCTGTACGGGGCATAACCTCAAAAACGTATCGGTATCGATTCCGCTGGGGACGATGATCTGCGTAACGGGCGTAAGCGGTAGCGGAAAGTCGTCGCTGATCCATGAAACGCTGTTTCCATTACTGAACCAACATTTTTATAAATCGAGAAGGGAGCCGCTTCCTTACAAATCCATCGAAGGGCTCGAACATATCGATAAGGTGATCGAAGTAGATCAGTCACCTATCGGACGCACACCTCGCTCGAACCCGGCCACTTACACCAACCTTTTTACCGACATCCGTACCCTCTTTGCCGAGCTGCCTGAGGCGAAAATCCGTGGTTACAAGCCCGGTCGTTTCTCGTTTAATGTAAAAGGCGGCCGTTGTGAGGATTGTGAAGGAGCGGGTATGAAGAAGATCGAAATGGACTTTCTGCCTGATGTGCACGTCAATTGTGAAACCTGTAAAGGCAAACGCTTCAACCGGGAAACCCTGGAAGTACGTTTCAAAGGCAAATCCATCGCCGACGTGCTCGATATGACGGTAGAATCAGCATTGGAATTCTTTGAAAACCAGCCGAGACTCCTTCGTAGGGTGCAGACACTGAATGACGTAGGCTTGGGTTACATTACCCTGGGCCAGCACGCTACCACCCTTTCCGGCGGAGAGGCGCAGCGCGTGAAGCTGTCGGAGGAGCTTTCGAAACGGGACACGGGTAAAACATTATACATTCTCGACGAGCCTACCACGGGTCTGCATTTCCAGGATATCCGGCATTTGCTCAATGTATTGAACAAACTGGTGGAGAAAGGGAACACTGTTCTCATTATCGAACATAACCTGGATGTGATCAAAGTGGCCGACTATATTATCGACGTGGGCCCCGAGGGCGGTGCGCAGGGCGGGCGGATTATCGCGGAAGGAACGCCAGAAAAAGTGGCCAAAGTGAAGGGCAGCTTTACCGGCTATTTTTTAAAGGAAGAATTGAAATAAGGGCTGGATTTAACCCGCATTTGAAAATATAGAAATCCCGCTTACATATGCGTAAGCGGGATTTTTTGTTACATCCATTTGCTCAAAAACTGGTTGAATGCCTCTTTGTACTGGTCGCTTACCGGAATGGAAGTGGCGCCTATCTGAATGGTATTCCGCGTTACGGCGCTGATCTTGTCAAGGTTGACGATGAACGAGCGGTGCACCCGCATGAACTTCGAAGGCGGCAGCTTTTCTTCCAGCGCTTTCAGGCTCGTAAGCGACAGAATCGGCTTCGGGTCCGATTTGAGATGGACTTTAACGTAATCTTTGAGTCCCTCCGTGTACAAAATGTCGTCGTAGGCGATCCGTACCAGCTGGTATTCCACTTTCAGGAACAGGTACTCGTCCTTCGGCTCCGAAGAACCGGCCGACGAGGCCTTTTGAACCAGCTCCACATATGCCTGCGCCTTAGATGCGGCACGGAGGAACTCTTCGTAATTAAAGGGTTTTAGGAGATAGTCAATGGCATCTACGCGAAAACCATCGAGCGCGTATTGGTTGAATGCGGTTGTAAAAATGATCCTGGGCGCCTTGCTGCCTGCTTTTTCAAGCACTCTTGCAAGTTCGATGCCCGTCAGGTCCGGCATTTGAATATCCAGAAAAATGACGTCGATAGGCGTGCTGTTAATCATCTGTAATGCCTCGACTGCACTGGAATACCTGCCTGCCAGGTTCAGAAATGGCGTCTTTTCGATAAATGCGCACACCAGTCCGAGCGCTAACGGCTCATCGTCGACGGCAATGCATTCCAATGTCACGCTCATGCCGTTTCCAGTTCCAGGTGTACTTCAAATTCCTTTCCCGCTTTATTCTCGTTTACTTCCAGCTGGTACTTGCCGGGGTAAAGTAAGTCGAGGCGGCGCTGGGTATTGGCGAGGCCAATGCCGTTGCTTTCATCCAGAATGGCCCTCTTGTCTGTAAACAAAGTGTTCCTCACTTCCACAAAAATCTTGTGGCCCTCCTGGCGGATCTGAATGTCTATCCGGCTCGGCTGAACGGCGCTGACGCCGTGCTTGAACGCATTTTCAATAAAGGGTAGGAATAGCATTGGTGCAATGGAAACGTCGTGGAGCGGATTGGGCGGATCGAGGTGCACGGTTACCTTGTCGGTAAGGCGCAGCTGCATCAGCTGGATGTAATCCTGCGCAAATGCGATTTCCTGGCTCAGCAGCACGGTTCCGTGCTGGGTTTCGTACAACACGTAGCGCATCATACGCGAGAGCTTGTGTAGTGCCTCGCGCGCGGCTTCCACGTCGATCACCGTGAGGGCGTAGATATTGTTGAGGGTATTAAAAAAGAAATGCGGGTTGATTTGCGCCTTCAGGAACGAAAGCTCGGAATTGATCTTCTCTTTTTCTAGGTTCTGGCGGTACTGCTTGTCGAGCTGGGCCGTACGCACGGCGGCAACACTGGTGCTCAGCCCGATGATCATTAGGGCCGTCAGCAATGCAAAGTAATCCAGCCGATCGTGGCGCTTCTTGTCGCCATTCGCTTCCCGCGCCAGTTTAAAAGCCCTGTCCATCTGCTCGCCGTGGTTGATCGCGATCTTCACCTGCTCCGTAATCACCGCCAGCATTACAACCGACACGATATTGAAAAGGATGAACCGGGAGTATTTGTTTTTGGCAAGGAATTTCGGGAACCAGAAATAGTAGTTGAGGTAAAATATCGTAATGAGCAGTGAAAACAAAACAGCCTGTTTGACCCAGAAACTCATGGGGAACTCGATCTGCCAGCTCAGGGGTTGCCACATCAAGAACAGGGCCAGAAAGCTCCATCCCAGCAAATGGAGAAATAACGGGGGGTATTTCCGGGCAGCACGCGTATCCATTTAGCAATTAGTTAGTTTCAATCCGGTTTGAACGCAACACATCACTGCAATCTTACGCGGAATTTGCGAAATCACCTATTTCAATCGATCAAAGTACCCCCAAATACCGACCGGCAGCCCATCGTAATCTATTAATAACCCTCGCGGGCCGGATGTGCGGAACTGTCTGTCATTTACCGGGATATATCGTTCGAAAACAGCCTTTGATCGGTACATCTACCCTATCCATCTATTCCTTTTTTTTCACAGGATTCTACCTTGTTATTTTGAAATTCGAAAAGTACACTTTTAAAACCCCAACCATGAAACTTGTTTTACAACTTACATTCCTGGCTGTGTTCTCAGGGCTCACATCAACGGCATTCGCCCAGTTTCCGGGCGGAGGAGGCGGTGGTGGCGGATTCCGTGGCGGTGGAGGCGATTCGCGCGGCGGCGTGAACAGGCCGCAGCGGCAGACGGTGATTCCGGGAACGGCAGAAGACACTCCTAAAGGTAATGGAAAGATCACGGGCGTGCTCGTTGACTCTACTTCCAAGAAACCCGTAGAATTTGCAGCACTTTCTTTGGTGGATATCAAAACGAACACGCCGATCGATGGAACTACTACCGATGAAAAAGGTGAATTTACACTCACCAAAGTCGCGTCGGGCAGCTTCAAAATCCTGATTTCCTTCATTGGCTATAAAACCAAGACGATCAATAATGTGAAGATCGACCGCAAAACGGAACTGAATCTGGGTACGGTCGTGCTCGTGCCCGATGTGGTACAGCTCAATGAAGTAGAGGTAGTAGGGATGGCGCAGATGGTCGAAGAAAAGGTCGACAGGCTTGTCTACAATGCTGAAAAGGACATTACCAGCAAAGGCGGCGACGCTTCCGACGTCATGAAAAAAGTGCCGATGCTGACCGTCGACCTCGATGGTAACGTCTCGCTTCGCGGAAGTTCCAATGTGCGTGTTTTGATTAACAATAAGCCCTCGACCATTATCGCGACCAGCGTGGCCGACGCATTGAAGCAGATTCCGGCAGATATGATCAAGTCGGTGGAAGTAATTACTTCGCCATCGGCACGTTACGATGCGGAAGGTTCAGCGGGGATTATCAACATCATTACCAAAAAGAGTACGATACAGGGCGGTACACTCAACCTCGATACGGGTATCGGTAACCGCGGTTCCAACCTTGGCTTGCGCGGTAATTATCGGGTAGGTAAAATGGGTTTCAGCCTCGGAGGCTTTGGCCGCTTTAACTATAATATGCCCGGTAAATCGGAGAATATCCAGATCGGCAAGCTGAGCCCTTTCATTGTCCGTCAGACGAGCGATTCCAAGAACAAAATGGCATTCGGTTCCTATAACTTTGGTTGGGACTGGGAAATCGATTCCAAAACATCCTTGTCGGCCGGTGTGCGCTATGGAATGCGCAATGCCAAAATAGACCAGGAGCTTTATACCTATACTACGGTAAACGACACCACCCGCACCAGCTTCCGCGATGTGAGCAGCAAGGACCTTTCGGGTACCTGGGACGTGAACGTGGATTATATGAAAACGCTGGGGAAAGCGGGGCAGGAGCTGAGCATTTCGACACAGTACAGCCGGAATAACCGTACGAATGACTACGATGCCGATGTGTATTCGCTGAGCAATGCGCAGTTGAAGGAACTACTCGGTGCGCAAGGCAACAACAACAGCAGCCATAACCAGGAAAGTACCGTTCAGGTCGATTACCAGACGCCAATCAAGGAGAACCAGATGCTGGAAGTGGGTGGCAAGGGCATTTTCCGCCAGGTTGTGAGTAACTATGATTATTACAGCCAAATCGGGCAGGCGCAACCCGCCAGCAACCTGAATTATGACCAGAATGTGGCTGCCGGATATTTCTCTTATACCTACACGACCAAGAGCCGGTTTACGGTGAAAGCCGGTACGCGGTACGAATACACGAGCATCGACGCACAACAGGGTGAGGCGGGAGACCTGAAATTGCCCGCTTACGGCAACCTCGTTCCCAGTATCAACCTTTCGCAGGTATTCGGAAAAGGACAAACCATTAAGCTTGCCTATAACCGTCGTCTGCAACGTCCAGGCATTCAATTCCTGAACCCGAACGTGAATGCGGCCAACCCGCAGAACATTACAGTGGGTAACCCGAACCTGAAACCGGAATTGACCGATCAGTTGGAACTGGGTACCAGTTTCTTCAAAAATTCATTGTATATCAACGTTTCCACATTCGCACGCTTCACCAACAGTTCGATAGAGAGCATTCGCACCACCAGCCCGCAAGGGGTAATCACAACCACTTACGGCAATATCGGTTCGAAAAAGAACTATGGTGCCAACGTTTTTGGAAATGTGACATTCTTTAAAAGATGGCAGCTCGGCGGCGGTTTCGACTTTTACTATGCTGATCTGTCGAACAACAGCCCAGACCCCGCATTGCAGAATTCCAACAGCGGCTTCGTGGTGAGTGGTCGGATGCGCACGAGCCTTACCATTAAAAACGGCTGGGGTTTGCAGGCAGGTGGTTTCATGCGTGGACGTGACGTGCAGTTGCAAGGTACGCAGGCTGGTTTCCGAATGTATGACTTCGGTGTACGCAAAGATTTCAAGAACAAACGCGGAAGCATCGGATTCGCGATGGAGAACTTCCTCGCACCGTCCTTCAAAATGAAGACAAGCCTGGAATCGAAGACATTTACGCAAAACAACACCAACTACCTGTATAACCGTGGTTTCCGTGTGAACTTCTCTTACCGTTTTGGTAAAATGACTTTCGTAGAGCAAAAAACACGCAGAAGAAAGTCTGTTAACAACGACGACCAGAAATCTGACGGCGGCGGGGGAATGGATGCAGGTGGCGGCGGTGGCGTGCAAGGCGGGGGACAAACTCCGGCAGTGACACCTGCCGCAGGCGGTCGCGGTGCGGGGGCGCAAGGCGCAGGTCGTCCGCAGGGCGCAAGACCGGCAGCTGCCGACAGCACTGCCCGCCCGGTACGTCAGGGAGGTTTCCCGGGCCAGCCAGGCGCACGCCCCGATTCGACCACAAAACGTGACTCAACACAATTCAGGCCGGATTCTACGCGCGTTCGTCCCGATAGCAGCACGGTGCGCCCGGATAGCACTGCACGTCCCGCATTGCCTGCGGACTCGACTGCATTGCCCGTAAAACCAGCTACACCGGCTGATACAACGAAGAAAGATTAACAGAACACCATAAACGGAGAAGCCCGGCTGATTTCAACCGGGCTTCTTTTGTTTTTGATTGATATTACAATGAGCCGTTTTGCTGCTTAATGCTTGCGAGAATGCGATCAGCGCCGGCTGCGAGCAGTTCTTCTGCCAGGGCGGTACCCAATTCCTGCGGGAATGCGTGCCCGCCGCTCTCTGCCTTGCGGATCAGTTCGGTGCCGTCAAGGCTGATGATGCCGCCGGTCATACGGATTTCTTCGTCATGTAGTGTCGCCATCCCGAAGACCGGAATGCTGCACCCGCCCTGAAGCCGTTTCAGGAATGCTCTTTCGGCCAGCAGGCAAGTTTCGGTATGTTCGTGGTTGAGCAGTTCACGGAGTTTCGCCTTCTTTTCCGAATCCAGGGAAACGGCACATTCGATGGCCACGCTGCCCTGGCCTACTGCCGGTGTGAATTCGTCGAGAAGCAAATGCTCGGCGATCTTATCGTCGTACTCCATGCGATGCACCCCTGCGTAGGCGAGCAGGAGCGCGTCGCATTGCCCTTCTTCGAGCTTCCGAAGGCGCGTTTGCAAGTTGCCCCGCATGTCCACGGTTTTGATATGAGGGTAGTAATGCTTCAAAACGGCCACCCGCCGGGTCGACGACGTTCCTACCGTAAATGACTCGCCGCTTTTGAGCGATAATGTCGTGTCGTGGCTTACCAACACGTCGTTGGCTTGCTCGCGCTGCGTGAATGCGATGATTTCAAATGCGTCGTCGAGCTGCGATTGCAGGTCTTTGGCGCTGTGTACCGCAATATCGATTTCTCCGCTGCGGAGCTGGTCTTCCAGTTCCTCGGTAAAAACGCCCTTGCTGCCTATTTTCGAAAGCGACCGGTCGAGGATTTTGTCGCCTTTCGTCTCAATAATAACGATTTCCGCTTCAATGCCGCCCTGTTGCAACAGTTCTTCAACATAATATGCCTGCCAAAGCGCCAGCTTGCTCCCCCGGGTTCCTATTTTTATATGCATGGTAATTAGTACAGTGTTCGGCCTTGTTATATCAGTAGGCCTGTATTAAAATTTCCGCTGGGATGTGGAGTTTTTCATTCAACCGGCGAATCATACTCAAATTCAATTTCCGTTTCCCTGAAAGGATTTCTGATTTTCGGGACCGATAGCCCAGAATTTCGGAAAGCTCTTTCTCAGATATGCCCATCTGCTCCAACCGAAAACGGATCGCTTCCAACGGACTTGGTTTAGGGATTGGAAAATGTACATTTTCATAGTCCTTTACCAGTATAGAAAGCACTTCCAGCTCGTCCGACTCCTTTGAATCTTGCGAGATTTCAGCTTGCATCAGCTCGTAAATGCGTGCGAGATAGTGCTCGTATTGTTCGTTATTTTTGATTGGTCCGATCATAGGGAATGGTTCTTGCGTCAATCTTATCATATTCAGTATGCGACCCGAACCATACCACGAATACAATTTTAAGCCTGTATTCAATATCAACGATCAGCCTGTAATGGTTCCCGTGAAGGTTGAACACCACCCGTTTCTGGCTTATTACCGAAGCATTTCCATATTGTAACTTCAAAACATTTGGCGAGTCCCAACAAGCCGATTCCACCTCCTGGTTCCAGGCCAGTAGTGATTGCTCTGCCTTTGGATACACTTTGATGTAACTTCGTAGTGTCTGCATAGCAATGATTCGCATCGTTCCAACAAAGATAAAGGATTGTTACCATTTTGGTTACGTTATTTCTGATGGAACGTTGACGAATGCAGTTTTGAGCATTGTTTGCACGACGAAGGTATGGAGTTACAGTTAAAATATTGTCAAACCCCAACCGTATCCCCTTCGTCGGTCACGATCTTGTCTTCAATGTAAGCTACGATCAGCGATGCGATGTCTATGCCGCTCACTTCTTCGATGCCTCTCAAACCCGGCGAGGAATTGACTTCCATGACCAGCGGCCCGCGTGCGGATTGCAGCATGTCCACACCGGCGATTTTTACGCCCAATGCTTTTGCTGCCGCAATGGCCGTATGCTCTTCCTCCGGCGTGAGTTCGATCATGCAGCCTGAGCCGCCCCGGTGGAGGTTGGAGCGGAAGTCGCCCTCGGCGCCCTGGCGTTTCATGGCGGCAATCACCTTGTTACCTATTACAAATGCACGGATATCGGCTCCTTTGGATTCGGCCACGTATTCCTGGATCAAGAAGTTGGCCCGTAAGCCATAGAATGCCTCGATGGTTGACTTCGCCGCTTTGATTGTCTCAGCCAGTACTACGCCTACACCCTGTGTGCCTTCCAGCAGTTTGATGATCACCGGCGGACCGCCTACCATATGGATCAATTCATTGACTTGCGAAGGGCTTTTAGCAAAAACGGTCTTTGGGATATCGATACCGGCCTTGGCGAGCACCTGCATGCTACGCAGCTTGTCGCGCGAGCGCAGAATGGCCTGCGATTTGACGGTCGTGAATATCTTCATCAGTTCGAGCTGGCGTACTACCGCGCAGCCGAATGCATTTACGGATGTTCCAATGCGGGGAATGGCGGCATCGATGCCGGTAATAGGCTTGCCTTTGTAAACGACCGTCGGCTTGCCGCCCTCGATCATGACAAAGCATTTGACGTGGTCGATCACAACCGCTTCGTGTCCCTTTTGTTTGATTGCCTCCACCAGACGCCTGGTTGAATACAGGTCCGGATTGGTGGATAATACGGCGATTTTCATAAAAATGTTTTTAGAAAATGTGGAGGTTGGGCAGGCGCGTAGTCCTCCCTGTGGGTTTAGTTCTGAGGTAGTTTTGGGGAACGAGTTGGTGCCGGCGAATGCCTTGCTGCCGACAGGTTTTTTTTGGATACGTCCACTATAAACCTGTTTTTGAGCAGTTTCCGCCCGAGTAGTATGGGGTAACTCATTTTCTGCCGGTTGGCCAGCGAAAATTCGGTACGTATTTTCCGGCCGAAAAGCCTGATTGGTGTCTTGATCACAAACCGTTTCTCTTCCTTCCCGAAAGAATTCCGGATTATGGTTTCCTTGAAATCAGTTACTATAAAGAAATGTTGAGGTGCCCCGCGCTTGGCGTCGAGGTAAACGTGGAGCTCCTTGCCCGCTTCTTTGTCCACCAGTTTCACGCGGGAACAGTGGATGGCCGACGTGGCCGCTCCGGAATCCACACGGACCGGCACATTATGCCAGCCGAGCTCCGGCAGGTCCGCTATATCGGTCGCGCCGATGATTTCCAGTGGACGTTTCATCTGCGCTGGAAAAACTGGGCGACCGTCAGAGACAGGTCCAGAAACACCATTTTGGCCCTTACATTGCGCTCAATGTGGTAATAGGCCGTATTCACTTCCCCGATCATCCTTTCCAGCGACTCAAAATTGACAGTTTTGGAAAAATTCTGCACGAATGTAAGCTCTTCCTGCGGAACGCGCAAAAGCTCGCCCGCGCCGTGGCTCCATACGAGCATGTCCCTGAACAGCCGCAATGCATATTCGAGCAGGCCTTTCTGCTTTTCCTTGCTCATCACGTCGTAGTTATCGGCCAGTTTTACCAAATGCGCCACATCAAATTTGTACGACGACCGCATCCAGTCGGCAAACCATGCCGAGCGGTCATCCTGCTCTTCCTGAACGAGTTTCAAAGCCTCGGCCAGGTTGCCGTCGGACAGGAATGCTACCTGGTTGGCTATGGCGTCGGTTATGTCCTGCTTTTTCAGGAAGGACTTTATTTCGGCGTCGGTGAATGCCGGAATGGTAATGCGCTGTGTCCGCGAGATGATTGTGGTCAGTAATTTATCGGACTGATCACTTACCAAGAGGAACAAAGTTTTCTCTGGTGGTTCTTCGAGTATCTTCAAAATCGCGTTGGAAGATGCCGCATTCATAATATCGGCCTTCCAGATCAGCAGGATTTTGTATTCTCCTTCGTAAGCTTTCACCGATAATTTCCGCAAAATCCCGCGGGCCTCTTCCACCGAAATGTTACCCTGCTTGTTGTCTGCTCCGATGTGGTCGAGCCAGTCGGGGAGGATGCGGTAGGGGTTTTCCAATAGAAAGGATCGCCACAGCGGCAGGAATGCCTCGCTGTTTTTACCATCGACTTTTTTGGAAGTGGCAATGGGGAAGATAAAGTGAAAATCGGGGTGGATGAGCTTGCTCATTTTCGCGCAGGACGCGCAGGTGCCGCAAGCATCTTCCTCACTCCGGTTTTCACAGTTAATATAGGTAGAGAATGCCATCGCCATCGCCAGGCCCGCGCCACCCGTCGGATAATCGAAAAGCTGGGCATGAGCCAGGTGGCTGTTCCGGACCGAGCGCCGCAATGTCGCTTTGATATTGTCAAGTCCCGGAATATCTCTGAAAAGCACGATTTAAATCAATTATGAAATGGGTAAAATGCCTAATCGGCGCGCTGGTGCTGGGTATTTTCAAAAACAGCACGCATGATACCTTCTTCTGTTTCGTCAAATGCAATGCCGCGCCGGTTCACTGTGTCCTTAGCCACTGCCACCGCCTTATCGAAACGATATTCACAGTAGCCCTCGGCCGCGCCGCCCCAGGAGAACGAAGGTACGTGTTTGGCCTGGAATCCCGCACCGAATACATTCACACTTACGCCGACGACCGTCCCAGTGTTGAACATAGTCGAAATTCCTGCCTTGGAATAGTCGCCCATCATGAGGCCGCAAAAGATCAAGCCCGTGTCGGCCAGCGCATGCGTGGCATAGCTGTGCAGCTTAACGTTGGAATGGTCGTTTTTGAGGTTGGAATTATTGGTATTGGCCCCGAGGTTGCACCATTCACCCAGCACAGAATTGCCCAGGTAGCCGTCATGGCCCTTGTTGCTGTACCCGAGCACAACGCAATTGCTCACTTCCCCGCCGACTTTGGACGATGGTCCGACGGTTGTGTTCGGCCGGATCTTGGTTCCCTGTGCCAGTACGCCGTTTTCGCAAATTGCAAATGGCCCCTGAATCATCGAACCTTCCTGGATCAATGCATTCTTGCCGATGTAAATGGGTCCGTTCTCCGCATTAAGTACCGAAGCTTTGATCACCGCGCCTTCTTCAATAAATATTTGCTCGGGTTTATAGCAATGCGTGAAAGGGTCGGTAATGGCTGCCGATTTACGGACCGAAACAATGCGTTCGTAATCGGTTTTGATCTGCGCACCATTCTGGCCGAAAATATCCCAGACGTTGCGGATCATCGTAAACGGCTCTTCGTAAGTCACGGCCGAGAGCCCATTCAAACCTTCCGAAGCATTCCAGGATGCATGGGTACGGACGGCCAGGATTTCTCCTTGCGGCGAAACCAGCGCATTGCCGTACGGTAATCCCTTCACTAAACCTGCTAAATGTTCGTCCGGGCATAAGGCGCCGTTGATATACAGGTTGTCATCGGAAGAGTGCTGCGGGAATTTGGTCGACAGATAGGCTTCCGTCTGGAACGAGACCGTGGTGTGGCACCTGTCGGCCCACTTTTCGGCCAGGGTGTGAATGCCGCACCGGATGCCGGCCACAGGTCTTGTGTATGTGAAAGGTAATAGCTGGACTCTAATCTTGGGATCGTCGAACAGAATGGTACTGGGCATAAATCAAAGCGTATGTGCCTGCCAAAGTTCGGGCATTTTATTGGTTACGGCAAAAAAAGAAGCAGTCTCCCGAGCATATTTGTCGGGAGACTGCCACAGTATTTTTTCATTTCCTTGCTGTGTTCGACCACGCAGGAAAAGTCCATGCGTCGCTTATTTTCCGTAACGCTTTCTGAACTTGTCAACGCGACCAGCTGTGTCAACCAGTACGTTTTTACCAGTGTAGAAAGGGTGAGACTGAGACGAAACCTCGACTTTGTACACAGGGTAAGTTTTGCCGTCTTCCCAGGTGATAGTCTCGTTAGTGTCTATGGTAGAGCGAGTAATGAATTTAAAGTCGCTTGATAGATCCCAGAAAACTACTTCTCTGTAATTGGGATGAATATCTTTTTTCATTGGTATATGCTATTATTTGTTTCTATACGATTTCCAAAAGGATTGCAAAAGTAAAAAATCCTGATTTGTAAATCAAGCATTGAAACGCTATCTTTTTTAATATTAATGCAATACAGCTAAAATTGATGTCCTAGACTTCACTCAGTTGCTGTTTGAGCACTTCTACGCCTCGTTTTGCCTCTTTCTCAAAATCGGTATACACGAAGCATTCGATCGATAATCCACCTTTGTAGCCGATTTTCTTCAATGCGGCCAGGTAAGCCCTGAAGTCGTCGCCCTTCACACCCGGCGGCGTGCGTTTTTCTTTCTCTGCGATGTGGCAATGCACGATGTGTTTGCCATACTTGACGATCTCGGATGCCGGCTCGTCCTCCTTTAGCATATGATATATGTCGCAAAGCAGCTTCACGCGCGGGCTTTTGACGGCATCTACGATCTCGACACCCTCGGCCAGGCTGTTGATGAAGTTGGTTTCCCCGCGGTTCAGCGGCTCTACTGCGATGGTAACGCCGTATTTTTCGGCTATCGGTGCCATTTTTTGGGTCAATTCAATGTGCTGGGCTTTTGCCTTTGCACGATCGAAACCTTCGGGTATGATTCTTGAAGCACCACTACCAAATACCACAAACTGTGAGCCACATTCCTTGGCACGTTTCAGGACGGTTTCCGTCCTTTGAAGGATAGCCTCGTGATTTGCCTCAGGGCCAAGTGTTTTAAGGCTTGCCGGTAGCAGGATCACATAGGACTTGATGGGGAAATGTTCGGTTTTGAGTTGTTGAAGGTTTTGCTCATAACCGGCATCGCCGCCTTCCGGAATGAGGAAGCCTGCCACAGATTCTTCTATATATGCACACCCTGATTTACGCAAAAAGTCGGCTTTGTCATAGGCCGCATACACACCTAGCGGAATGCTGTAAGCCGTGTTTTCAGCAGCCCTGGCCATAGTCTCGGTAAGGCTTCCGCCTAGTGCAAGACCAGCTATCATTCCTGAGGTCGTTTTGAGGAAGGTACGGCGGTCAGCCTGTTCGATAATTGTGCTCATAATTATATCATTTAGCGTCTGTTAGTTGAAAATTTATGCTATTGCAATATTTCTACTTCCTGGAAAGTTTACAAGTTTAGATTATTTCTAAATAAATGTAGTGTTGTAATTGATTGATTTTCAGATCGTAGAATATTGTTGAAGAATTTATAGCGAAAAAAAAATTTGAAAAATGTTTGCAAATTTTTGAATCCTGTTTTCGTGAAAAAATTTTCTCAGATTCAAATTTCTGTAAATAACTAGCTACTAGTTTCTTAACAATTTAGTAATTTGGATTATGTCGGTAATGCCGGTTTTCAGGTTAAATTACTGATTGTGTTTGTGATTAATTTAATGTTATTTCAAGAGATTTTTGAGTGCACCTTCGAGTAAAATCCCAAGAATATACATCACTAACGTTCTATCAAACACCACATTCTATGTCTATGTATGTCATAAAGCGTGACGGTCGCCGCGAATCCGTGAAATTCGACAAGGTGACTGCCCGCATTGAGAAATTGAGCTACGGCCTGGACGCCGCATATGTTCAGCCCGTGGAAGTAGCCAAGAAGGTTGTTTCCGGTATTTACGATGGTGTTACCACCGCCGAGCTGGACAACCTCGCTGCCGAAACCGCAGCCTCCATGACTACCAAGCACCCTGATTATGCAATCCTGGCTGCCCGTGTCGCTATCTCAAACCTTCACAAGAACACATTGAAGTCGTTTTCGGCTACAATGAAGCGTCTTTACACATATATAGATTCCAAAACTGGTGAAAGCGCATCGCTGATCTCCCGCGAGGTTTACGAGGTAATTCGCCAGAATGCATCGCTGCTTGACTCTACTATTATATATGACCGCGACTATTCCTACGATTATTTCGGCTATAAAACCCTCGAAAAGTCGTATTTACTGAAAGTTGAAGGGAAAATTGTCGAGCGCCCGCAACATATGCTCATGCGCGTAGCGATTGGTATCCACCAGGAAGACGTGCAGTCGGCGATCGAAACGTATCATTTGCTTTCGGAAAAATGGTTTACCCACGCCACGCCTACGTTGTTCAACGCAGGTACACCAAAGCCGCAAATGTCGTCGTGCTTCCTGCTTACGATGAAGGAGGACAGCATCAATGGTATTTATGATACGCTTAAAAACTGCGCATTGATTTCGCAGTCGGCCGGGGGTATCGGTTTGAGCATTCACGACGTCCGCGCGACAGGTACTTATATTAAAGGAACTAATGGACAATCGAACGGTATCGTTCCGATGCTCCGCGTGTTCAACGACACGGCGCGTTATGTGGATCAGGGAGGCGGCAAACGTAAAGGTTCTTTTGCTATCTATATAGAGCCATGGCATTCGGATATCTTCGACTTCCTGGATTTGAAAAAGAACCATGGAAAAGAAGAGCAACGTGCACGCGACCTTTTCTATGCATTGTGGATTCCGGATTTGTTCATGAAGCGCGTGGAGGCGAACGACACCTGGTCGCTCTTCTGCCCGCACGAATGCCCTGGCCTGGCGGATACGCACAGCGAGGAGTTCGAAAAACTGTATGAGCAATACGAGCGCGAAGGCAAAGCGCGCAAGACGATCAAGGCGCAAGACCTGTGGTTCGCGATCATGGAGTCGCAGATCGAGACAGGTACGCCATACATGTTGTATAAGGACCATGCGAACAGCAAGTCCAACCAGCAAAACCTGGGTACCATTAAGTCTTCCAACCTTTGTACCGAGATCATTGAATACACTGCTCCCGACGAAGTAGCGGTTTGTAACCTCGCTTCCATTGCATTGCCGAAATTCGTAGAGCAAGGCGCGGATGGCTTCATGCATTTCGATCACAAGAAGTTGTACGAGATCACGAAAGTGGTGACGCGCAACCTGAACAAGATCATCGACCTGAACTTCTATCCGGTACCCGAAGCCGAGAAGAGCAATAAACGCCACCGTCCGATCGGTATCGGCGTGCAAGGCCTGGCCGATGCATTCTGTATGATGCGCATGCCATTCGACTCCGACGAGGCGCGCCAGCTGAACAAAGACATTTTCGAAACGATCTATTACGGATCGATGGAAGCTTCTATGGAGCTTGCTATGCAGCACGGCCCGTACGAAACCTGGGCAGGCAGCCCGATCTCGCAGGGGATATTCCAGTTTGATATGTGGGGTGTAACACCGGAAAGCAAGCGCTGGAACTGGGAGAAGCTGCGAAAAGAAGTGGTACAAAACGGTGTGCGCAACTCGTTGCTCCTCGCGCCGATGCCGACCGCCTCTACCAGCCAGATACTCGGCAACAACGAATGTTTCGAGCCGTTCACATCCAATATATATGTAAGAAGGGTATTGTCTGGTGAATTTGTGGTGGTGAATAAATATCTCCTCAAAGATCTTGTAAGATTAGGATTGTGGAGTGAGGAAATGAAGAACAACCTCGTTCGCGCCAGCGGATCTGTTCAGGCGATTCCAAACATTCCGCAAAACATCAAGGACCTCTATAAGACAGCATGGGAGATCAAGCAGCGTAGCCTGCTCGATATGTCGGCGGATCGAGGAGCTTATATTTGCCAGTCGCAATCGCTGAATATCTTCATGGAAGAAGCGAACTTCGGTAAATTGACATCCATGCACTTCTATGCATGGAAAAAGGGCCTCAAAACCGGTATGTATTATCTCCGTACCCGCGCGGCTTCCGATCCGGTACAATTCACCGTGAGCAAACAGGCCGAGCCGCAACTCGAACCTGCAACCGCCGTGGTGGCAGAAAAGGAGCTCAACTACGTGCAATACGCGGAGGAGCACGCTAAGCCGGTAGCGCCGCGTGATAATCGCTCCGACATGCAATGCTCCCTCGACGATCCGGAAGGATGCGAGGCTTGTGGATCGTAATCAAGGTTAAAATCGCAATAGCGAAGAGGTGTCTGACCGTAGGTCGGGCACCTCTTTCGTTTTCGGGAGTTCGCTTCTGTAATGCATTGCAGCTTTGTGTTGTATTAATAAATGGAAAAGTTGGACGCGTTGGAATCGGTTTCACGCCGCTTGAAACAGGGCTGGAATTGATGGCGAAAAAACTCGAAATTTTTTAGTGGATTACCTATTTCTCTATCAATTGGTTAGGTGAAATCGGGCAAAAAATTTTGAAAATATTTGCATCTGTTGCTTGCATTTAAAAAAATAACCTCCCACTTTTGCACTCCCAATCGGGAACAACGGCACTGAAAACGATCAGGGCCACGAGTTTCGGGAAGCCGAAGCAACGTTCTT
>MKSR01000012.1 GCA_001898145.1 Dyadobacter sp. 50-39 | reverse complement strand
GCGGTGATCGTGAACACGAGCTTCAACGTGCGCGGGGAACCGATCGTGAACACGCCCAACGACGCCTACCGCTGCTTCATGCGCACCGAGATGGATTACCTGGTCGTAGGCAACTACATTTTCGACAAAAAGCAGCAGCCCGAATGGCTGGAAAAAGATAACTGGAAGGAAGAATTCGTTCTTGACTAATCCTCTAATCACCGAGCACCCAAAGTAATGGCATCTAAAATTGTTACCAGCATTATCCGCATTCTCTTCCTGGGAATGCTGTTCGTGTTCCTGTTTTATCCGGATAAGTTTCACATTAAATTCGACTACCCAGGGTATCCGCAAAGCGATAGCTGGCATGTTCGGCTTGCCAAATTTGCATTCTGGTTTCTGTTGATCATCGAGATCCTCCGGATTTTCTATTATGGAGTAGTTAAAAGTAAAGCCAAGGGGATCGTGGCAAACATCGTGACGATCGTTACCCCACTGATCGTTGTTTTGATCTTCCTTGAAATCGTGTTCATGTACGTGCCGCAAAGCCATGAAGGCGTGCTTTCCAAAGCATCGCAGATCTGGTGGGAAAAGTACTGGCACCCGGTGAATGCGCTCGGTTACCATGATAAAGAGGTTCAAAATGAGCCGGCTAAAAAGAAAGTTCTAGTGATCGGGGATTCATTTGCGGCAGGCCATGGTCTCAAAGATGTCAATGAGCGCTTTTCCAACATGCTCGAAGCCAAGCTCGGGCCTGATAAGTACACCATTTACAACCTTGGGATGTCGGGTGCCGACACGCGCGACGAGGTAAAGCGCTTGCGGGACTTCCCCGTGAAGCCCGACATTATCATTCTCGAATACTTCCCCAACGATATTGAAAAAGTGGGTCGTGAGAAAGGCCTTACCCTGACAGGCGCCGAGCCGTATGCCGATTTGAAAGGACCGATGGCCACCGTCGTGAAGCGCTTTTATCTGCCCAATTTCATTTACTGGCAGCTGCCTCACACCGGTTTCAGTACTTTTGAGAAGTTCGTACAGACTGCCTACACCGATACCACCGTTCTTAATGCACATTTGAGAGATCTTTCCGGAATGCTGGCCTATCGCGACAGTACCCAGGCGCAGATGTACGCGGTTTTCATCCCGTTCCTGTTCCAGGTTGACAAAAGCGCAGGTTACACCAAACCGGTGGAAGACTACCTGAAATCAAACAATGTGACCGTAGTGGGTATCAACGATGGCGTGGTTAGAATTCCTGAAAAAGAGCGTGTTGTGGGTAAAAATGACGGCCACGGCAGTGCTGCCCTCAACCAGCTGATCGCCGACCGGCTTTATGAGGCAATGAGCAAACGGTAACTCGGATAGCGGGTCAGAAGTGGGTAAAGAAATAATTAAGTTCTAAATTTGAATTTTTAAACACTATATAAGATGGATTTCTTAACAGATTTATTTGCATTTATGAAGGAGCGCAAAAAGTGGTGGCTTGCTCCTGTGATTATCGTCCTGCTTCTGATTGGCGTGCTTATCGTGATTGGTGGCGGTTCGGCTGTTGCGCCTTTCATCTACACTTTGTTCTGATCTTTTCCAGTTCAACGCAGATCCATCGGTTCCTATCTGAAACTTCGCCCGGTGCCAATGCAATGCGCATAGCTGCCGGCTATTATACCATATTATCTACATGAGTGAATCAGAAAAAGTCAAAGCGCAGCTGGTGATCGTCACCGGGCTTGTAGTGATGTATTTTATTTTCAAATCCCAATACCCCTATTTCCTCATTGCAGCGGCGGTGATCGGTGTAGGCAGTCTGGCGATCCCGGTCTTTGGAGACCTGATTGTGAAAGGATGGTACAAAATCGCGGAAGTACTTGGGGCGATCAACGGGAAAATCCTTTTGTCGCTTGTTTTCTTCGTGGTACTGTTTCCGGTAGCGGTGATTGCCAAACTGACCAAGAAAAACCCGCTGAATTTGAAGAAGGAGGATACGGATAGCGTGTTTACCGAAAGAAACCACAAGTATTCGGCGAAAGACCTGGAACAGGTCTGGTAGGCAGGAATGAAATGTATAATGCAAAAAGGCCTGGTTTCAGGCCTTTTTTTTGCGGCATGCACGTTCGTAGAGCAGCTGCAGCATACCGTCTTTCAAGCCCACATCGGGCACGTGAATGACGTTCGCGCCTGCCCAGCGCATGGCGGATGTATATATGTCCCCCGCGGGCACGATCACGTCCGCGCGGTCGGGATTGAGTTGCAGCTTGTTAATGCGGTCGGCCAGTGAAAATTGGTCGATGTAGTCGCGCATTCGCTGGATTTCTTCCAGGCTGGTCGAGCTTTCGGTCAGTTTGGAAGACAAATCGAAAAGCTTGTTGATATTACCACCCGTACCAACTGCCTGGATCGGACGGCTGTAATCTACATTCTGGTTGATCCACTCTTTGATCTTCAACCAGGCGTTTTTAGATTCCTTTCCCTCCAAAAGGCGCACGGATCCCAGTTTAAATGACTTGGCGACAATCTTCCGCCTGTCCTGATACAAGTTCAGCTCGGTGCTGCCGCCGCCCACATCGATGTGGATATATTGGCCGTCGCTCAGGGATTGCACTACAACATTATTCACCAGTTCGGCCTCTTTCTGGCCGTCGATGATCTGGATATGAATGCCGGTACGTTGTTCGATATGGTCGCGCACTTCCTGGCCATTGGCCGCCTCGCGCATAGCTGAGGTCGAGCAGGCCATAAAGTCATCGACCTCATGAAGTTCCATCAGCAGCTGGTAAGCGAGCATGAGCTTCATCATGCGGTCCTCGCTTTGCGGGGTAATGCGTCCCTGGGTAAAAACGTCATGTCCGAGACGGAGCGGAAACCGGACGTATTCGACCTTCTTGAAACGTGAAATGCCTTCGTCATGCAAAACGGATGAGATCTGCATGCGGGCACCATTGGAACCGATATCTATGGCTGCGAATTTCAAAAGCTAGTCAAAAAGGGAAGTTAATAAAGGCCAAAAATAGAATTTCGCGGACAAGTTTCAATATCCTGCCCGCGAAACTTCATCGGTAAAAGCTACATTTGACGGCCTATCTGGTACAATAGCTTCACTTTCACGCCCGGCCCGGCATTATTACTGAGTGGCGAAAGCGGTTTGAAATAATTAACCCAATAACCTTCGGCCTGCACTACGATCGGGTGCCAGGATTTTTCGATCCCGATCCCGAAGTTCACCGACGTGATCGGGGAAACATCTCCTTTTTTAGTGAAGCTCTGGCTGAAAAACTCATTCTTAGGCCCGCGGCAATCATATGAAATGGTCTCTTTGGACGATACCCTGAAGTTGGTACCCAAGCTCGCATAGTAAGCCCAGTCGTCTTTCACGGTATTGCGGAATGCCAATGTGAGCGGTATTTGAACCAGGTTCTGATCGATTTTGATATTATACAATTGGAAAATCAGCGGCACTTGTCCCGGGTGCGTTTCCTTGAAATCTACACGGGCTTTGGTCCTGAAAACAGTTTCCGTAAAGAATTCAGCCGGTTTTACTTTCAGCCACGTAATGCCTGCCGCGATCGAGAATTTTTTCTTGATAATGACTTCCCCCAGCACTGTTTTTCCCTGTCCATTGCCTTCAACCTGGTAACCTGCACCGAATCGGTAAGGTGTTTTCAAGGGCAATCTCGGGATTACCGTTTCCGCCTGAGTAACCTGCTCCGCCTTTTTGGTACCCACCGGCGCCTTAGCTATCTGGATGTTATTGATAACCAAAGCTTTTTGCACCTGCCGTGCAGAAAGTTTGCTGGCCAGTTCATAATGCATTTTTCGCTTCCGGGAAATGTCTTTCTGCATTTCCACCGGGGCATTGATTGGGACAATGCTGAAATCGCTGCCGAAAGTCCTGCCGACGGCTCCGTTCTGTGGTGCGTTGGGCATTTGACTGTTCGCCGCATCAACCGCATTTACATTGTCCGCAGCACCCGATTCGGCCGCAAGTGATTTATGGCCAGGCTGAGCTACTGCCAGCGCCTCGCCCGATTTTTCAAAAACAGGCGTTGTTTTATTTGCATTAGCCCGGTTTGAAGGTTCGGCGATGGTACCAACTGCTTCCCGCTCCTCTGCGGTGGCTTCGCGGGCAGGTCCTGCATTTGCAAGTTCTTCCCGCCCGAAATCCTGATTCAGGCCGGTTTGGGATGGGAATTTCTGATAGTCCCTTGGTTGGAGGCTCGCCCGAAGGCTCTGGCCGTCCGGCGCAGTTTGCAGGACGTAAACGGTGTCGGCTTTGGCAACCTGGGGCGGCTGGTTACGGATCAGCTCGATCTGGCTCTGGAGGTTTTTGACATCCTGTACCAGATGGTCGTTTTGGGCACGCTGGTTCACATACATATATGCCATCACCGAAGTCACCGAGGCGGCGGCGGCGTACCCGATCCAGGAACCGTATTGTTGAAGGAAGGACGGCGGGGTGTGCGTTTGCATATAAATTTGCATACGGGCCCAGTCCTGCTCTTGAAAGTCCGGTTCAATACTCTCTAGTTTTCGGCGTATAGTATTTTCAAATCTATTAGTTTTCATTGCCTCTGAATGACTTAACAGCCCAATCACTTGGGAAGAGATGTGGGTAATATTGTTTGATCAAATGCTGCAAGCGAGCCCGGGCACGCACATAATGCGATCTTACCGTTGCCTCGTTGATTTGCAGCAGGTCTGCTATCTCACGATGATTGTAGCCATCCACCACGTATAACAAAAATACATTCTTATAAACCGGTTTGATCTGTTGGATCAGTTCTAGTATTTCATCAGCAGTGATCTGGCTTATTACATCTTCATCGAATTTGGGATAAGGGGCATCTTCCAGGGCGATCACATCTTCCGTGTGCTTCTTATGCTTACGGTAGTAGCTGATCGCCGTGTTCACCATGATCGTCCGAAGCCAGGCCTTGAAAGGGTGGTTGGCATCGTACTTTCCCAGATTGTTAAACACTTTTAAAAAACCTTCATTCAGGACCTCTTCCGCTTCTTCCGTCGACGCTGTGTACCGGAGACAAATGCTTTTTGAATAGCCAAAGAACTGTTTGTATAAATGCCTCTGTGCCTGGTTATCCCCGGCAATGCATGCCGATACCACCGACTCAAAGTCGTTTTCGTTAAAAGATATTTTTCTTTTAAAAAGCAAAGTCAGGGTATCAAGTTGTCAGGGATAGAATTACTCAAGTTCGAATACGTCCCCGGCCCGCGTTCTGTTGCAAAAAAATACGAAAAGTTTTCATGCTTCGGAAATGCGCCGGTCTTGAAAAAAATCGCAAAAAAATGCGTCAGGCATGCAACACGGGCATTACAGGGGGCGTAAAGGCAGAAAACAGTTTGATACTTTCACAAAAACCCGTGGGTATATCATGAAAAAAGTTTCGCTTGTACTGGTAGTGTTGGCAGGCATCTGGTTCACAGCTTGTCAGAAGAATAGCGAGTCGTTGAGCCCTCAGACTGAGGCGAGTGATTTCGAGAGTGTGGTTGAATCGGCCGCAAGGCTTGCCGTGGTATCGGATTCGGTGACGTTGGGCCGATGTAAAGGAAAACTAACTGAAGTGGCGACGGCAGATCTGCCCGCGGCAGTAACCGCGTATATCGACAGCGCTTATGCAGGCTCAGAAGTCAAATATGCTGCCAACGATCAATCCGGAAAAATCGTGGTAGCGATCACGCTCGCCGACGGCTCGGTAAAAGGCCTCCTGTTCGATGCGGACGGAACGTTTAAAGCGGAGCTGAAACAGCATGTGAAGAAAGCGAAGCTGACCAAAATCGAAGTGAGCGCATTGCCGGCGAATGTGAGTACCTATATTACTTCCAATTACGCAGGAGCGGAGATCAAGCTGGCCGCCACCAATGATGCCGGCGAATACTATGTGGGTATCCTGGTGGATAGTAAAGTTAAAATCCTGCTATTCAATGCCGACGGGTCTTTCAATAAAGAACTGGAAAAGCCTGCTTTCGGCCGCGGTCACAAGAGACATTAACCGATCCTACCGATCGTATAGATATTTTGTTAGGGGTGAGTTGGAATACGGTGCTGGATTTTCCGGTGCCGTATTTATTTTTTGGATGGCAGCATTTCCAGCGCCGAAGAATTTTTAATCTCCCCCATCACAAACAGGCTGTGCGTGCTGCCGATGTTTTCCAGCGAACCCAGCTTTTGCATTAAAAACTGCTGGTACTGCGACATATCGTCGACTACCACTTTCAGCAGAAAATCGTAGTCGCCGGAAATGTTGAAGCATTCCATGACCTCCGGCATGGCCGAAACCGCTTTCACGAATTTTTCGCCCATTACTTTCGAATGCTCTTTCAAAGCAATGTTGCAGAAGGCCATTAGCTTCTTTCCCACCTTCTCGCGATCGACCAGGGCGACGTATTTTTTAATAATCCCTTCCTTTTCCAGCCTTCGTACCCGCTCATATACCGGCGTATAGGAGAGGTTCAACTTTTCCGATAGCTCACGTGTTTTCAAGGTGGCGTCCTGTTGCAGCAAATGCAGGATTTTGGCGTCAATATCGTCCAGATTATGCATAGATAGAATATCTTTATTCACTCCGAGATGGCTCCGAATATAGATAAATAATTTAGGTTGAATAAAACTTCCAGACTTTTAGTCTGAATTTTTTGATTTTATTGAACAAAACATCTATTGGCTTAAATTTGTCGGTTCAGAAGCTATAAGCTTTTCCGGCGAAATGAAAATCATACATTTAAAACACTTATGGTAGCAACTCAAAAAGGAGATATCCGCGAAATTCTTAAAAGCCGTATTCTGGTACTGGATGGCGCTATGGGTACGATGATCCAGCGGTATAAATTGCAGGATCACGACTACCGGGGAGAACGGTTCGCGGACTGGCCTCAAGACGTGAAAGGCAACAACGACTTGCTTTCGCTCACACGTCCGGACATTATCAAAGAAATTCACGCTGCGTATTTTGCAGCAGGGGCAGACATTGCCGAAACCAATACATTTTCAGGCACGACCATCGCCATGGCCGATTACGGCATGGAGGAAATTGTGTACGAGCTCAATTACGAATCGGCGCGGCTGGCGCGCGAAGTGGCGGACGATTTTACCGCCCGCGAGCCCCATAAGCCGCGTTTTGTGGCCGGTTCCATCGGACCAACCAACCGTACAGCATCGCTTTCTCCGGACGTGAATAACCCGGGCTTTCGTGCGATCAGCTTCGATCAACTCGTAGAAGCTTATTACGAGCAGGTAAAAGGCCTTACCGACGGAGGCTGCGACCTGCTGCTGGTAGAAACGATTTTTGATACACTCAATGCGAAGGCCGCGCTTTTCGCGATCGACCAGTTCTTTGTGGATGCGAAGGCCGGTAAAGTGCCGCATTTGGAATCGTGGAGAATCGAGCCGGGCCAGGCATTGCCGGTCATGATTTCCGGAACGATCACCGACGCTTCGGGACGTACCCTTTCGGGCCAGACGACGGAAGCATTCCTGACTTCCGTATCGCATTTGCCATTATTATCAGTGGGTTTGAACTGTGCATTGGGAGCGGATTTGATGCGTCCTTACGTGCAGATCATGGCCAAAGAATCGCCTTTTTATACCTCGGCACACCCTAACGCGGGCCTGCCGAACGAAATGGGCGAGTACGACCAGACGCCGGAGCAAATGGGCGAGATCATTGACGGGTTTTTGAGGGATAACCTGGTCAATATTATCGGCGGTTGCTGCGGTACTACGCCCGATCACATCCGTGTGATCGCGGATATTGCCGGAAAACACAGTCCGCGCCCGTTACCGGCTTCGGAAACGGTGATGAAGCTCTCCGGATTGGAACCAGTGAAGATCAACGCATTGACCAATTTCGTAAACATCGGCGAGCGCTGTAACGTGACGGGGTCGAAGAAATTTGCCCGACTGATCCGCGAAAGCAAATATGACGAAGCCCTGAGCATTGCAAGAGAGCAAGTGGAAAGCGGCGCCCAGGTGATCGATGTCAACCTCGACGAAGGTATGATCGATGGCGTGGAAGCGATGAAGACATTTGTCAACCTGATCGCTTCGGAGCCGGATATTTCAAAGGTGCCTTTGATGATCGACTCATCCAAATGGGAAGTGATTGAATCGGGTTTGAAATGTGTGCAGGGAAAATCGATCGTGAACTCGATCTCGCTCAAAGAGGGGGAAGAGAAGTTTAAGGAATCGGCAAGGACGGTATTGCGCTACGGCGCTGCTACGGTGGTGATGGCCTTTGATGAGAAAGGTCAGGCCGACAACTATGAGCGCCGTATTGAAATCTGCGAGCGCGCTTACCGCATTCTCGTGGATGAAGTAGGTTTCCCGGCCGAAGATATCATTTTTGACCCCAACATCCTGACCGTCGCGACGGGTATGGAAGAGCATAATAACTACGCTGTGGATTTCATTAATAGCGTGAGATGGATCAAAGAAAATCTCCCGCATGCGAAAGTTTCGGGTGGCGTTTCCAACGTTTCGTTCAGTTTCCGGGGTAATGAGCCGGTGCGCGAGGCGATCCACACCGCATTCCTTTACCATGCGATCAAGGCGGGAATGGATATGGGTATCGTGAATGCCGGCCAGATCGGTATTTATGATGAAATTCCGAAAGATGTTCTGGAACTGGTGGAAGACGTGCTGCTGAACCGCCGTCCGGATGCGACTGAGCGTATGGTAAGCTATGCGGAGACAGTCAAAGACAAAGGCAAAACGCAAACCGGCCCTGACCTGTCGTGGAGGCAGCTTCCCGTGAAGGAACGTATGGCGCATGCATTGGTGAAAGGTATTGCCGATTACGTCGATGAAGATACCGAAGAATGCCGCCTGCTGTTCGACCGTCCGCTGGAAGTGATCGAAGGGCCTTTGATGGACGGGATGAGCATCGTCGGCGACTTGTTTGGTGAGGGAAAAATGTTCCTCCCGCAAGTGGTGAAATCGGCGCGCGTAATGAAGAAGGCTGTGGCCTATTTGCAGCCATTTATAGAAGCGGAGAAACAGGAAGGCAGCTCATCGGCTGGGAAGATATTGCTCGCTACTGTAAAGGGTGATGTGCACGATATTGGTAAAAACATTGTGGGTGTGGTGCTCGGTTGCAACAACTACGAGATCATCGATCTTGGCGTAATGGTGCCGACGGACAAGATCCTCGCTGCCGCGCAGGAGCATAATGTGGACATTATCGGTCTTTCGGGCCTGATCACACCTTCGCTGGACGAAATGGTGGGTGTGGCCAAAGAAATGGAGCGCCGCAGCATGAAAATGCCGCTGCTGATCGGCGGGGCAACAACCTCCCGCATTCACACAGCGGTAAAGATCGATCCGAACTATTCGGGCCCGGTTATTCACGTGCTCGACGCGTCGCGTTCGGTACCTGTTGCCGGAAAACTGATCCAGAGCGAGCAGAGCCAGGCCGAGGTTTTGGCAGATATTAAAGCGGAGTATGCGAAGCTGCGCGACGACCACGCCAAACGTGGTGGCGAAAAGGCGCATGTGGCGATTGGAAAAGCAAGGGATAACAAAGCTAAAATTGATTGGGCCAACTTCCAGGCCGTGAAACCGCAGTTCCTGGGTACACGCGTGTACGACGACTACGATCTGGCCGACATTTCCAAGTACATCGACTGGACGCCTTTCTTCCAAACCTGGCAGTTGCACGGGAAATATCCCAAAATCTTCGATGATGCCGTGGTCGGCAAAGAAGCGATGAAGCTATACGAGGACGCTGCGGTGCTGTTAGGCGAAATCATTCGTGATAAAACGTTGAAAGCACGGGCCGTGGTAGGTTTTTGGCCCGCGAACGCCATCGGTGACGATATCGTGCTGCACCATTTCGACGAGGAAACAAAAGAAGTGCCATGTGAACGCCACGGATCGCACCAGCATATTGAATATAAAATCAGCCAGCAAGGCGTGGAAAATCTGAATGCGGGAGAGCTGGTGGCGGATACGGCTGCTGTGTTGCACCATTTGCGTCAGCAAAGCCAGAAAGCGGCTAATTTGCCTAATTACTGCTTGTCGGATTTCGTAGCTCCGCTGGAATCCGGCCATACCGACTATATCGGGGGATTCGCGGTTACAGCGGGTGTGGGCATTGAAGCACTGCTGGAAAAGTATGAAAAAGACCACGATGATTACAACAGCATTATGATTAAGGCGCTGGCCGACCGTTTGGTGGAGGCGCTGGCTGAACTGATGCACGAAAAAGTGCGGAAGGAACTGTGGGGTTATGCCAAAGCGGAGAGCTTTACGAATGAAGAGCTGATTAAAGAAGATTACATGGGCATTCGCCCGGCACCGGGTTACCCGGCCTGCCCGGATCATACTGAAAAACGCCATCTATTTGATTTGCTGGGCGCTGAAGAGCTTGGAATCACCCTGACAGAAAGCTTTGCGATGTACCCTGCGAGCAGTGTCAGCGGTTGGTATTTCTCGCATCCGGACAGTCGTTATTTCCCGGTAGGGAAGATATACAAAGACCAGGTCGAAGATTACGCGCGGCGTAAAAATATGCCTTTGGAAGAAATCGAGAAATGGCTTTCGCCGGTGCTCGGTTATTAGTATCAGTTTATTGGAAAAGTGCAAAAGGGGAATAGTTCACTACTATTCTCCTTTTTTTGTGTCCAAAACATACTATTTTTTACAAAAGGGCGTAATTAGGTGGTATGCCGTGTCGTAATCAGGTATTTATACGCTATTATTTTGTAGTTAAGCGCCGGATATTTGCAACACTTAAGTGAGAACTTAATAGTTTATTAGCCATGAAAAGAAATATCTCAGTTTTTATCCTCCTGATCCTGCTCGCGTCGTCCTTTAAGTACAGGAGTATGACCAGGCAAAATGCGCAGCCGGTCATCACCGCCGGCTACGACAGCAAAAGCACGCAAGCACCAAAAGGCCTGGCGGTGTCCTCTCTGGACGCTGCTGTGGCCGATTTGCAAAAGGCCAATCTTGAAATGGCAAAAGGCAACCCGGCACTTTTTAAATCGCTATGGTCGCGTCAGGATGATGTTACAATTTTTGACGGTGCTGAAAATATGGATTCCCAGGGCTGGAAGGCGGTGGAAGCCAGCTTGAACCACGCGGTGAGTGCTCCTTCGAAAGGTGTAACGTATACCTATGAAAAGGTAGCAAGCCAGGAAGGCGCTGCACAAGGCTACCTGATCCAGAAAGAACACTACCGCTTCGCGGACGGCCGCGTGGCCGACCTGCATGTGACCCTGCTGTTCCGGAAAGAAAATAATGTCTGGAAAATCGCCCACCGTCACGCCGATCCTATTGCTGCCGATGCAAAATCAGACAAAACTTCTAAATAATTGCCTCTCTTCCTGATATTTTGAGTTAGTTGCCACCATGCGACTAATTTGTTGTTATTTTGCACCTTTGGTTAAAAAGTGACAACAAACTACGCATGGAGAGATTTACAGGATTGCTGGGTATCGTATTGATCCTGGGCATTGCATTCGCGATGTCGAACAATAGAAAGGCCATTAAATACCGAACCGTTGCAGTTGGCCTGGGCCTGCAATTCGGCCTTGCAGTCTTTATCCTCCGAACCGACGTCGGCCAGCGAATCTTTCAATGGCTCGGAGAAAAGGTTCAGAAACTACTTTCTTTCTCCGATAAAGGTGCCGATTTTGTTTTCGGCACACTGGTTCGCCCCGAACTGATGCAGCGGGCGTTCGGGCCGGGCAACGACTTTGTTTTCTTTTTCAAAGTTATTCCAACGATCATTTTTGTCGCCGTACTGGTGAACATGCTCTACCACCTGGGCATTATGCAGCGCGTGGTGTCGGTGATAGCGCGGGCTGTCTATTGGCTCATGGGCGTAAGCGGCGCCGAGGCGCTTTCCAATGTAGCCAGTACTTTCGTAGGACAGGTAGAGGCGCAGATCATGATCAAGCCCTATCTGAAAAACATGACCAACTCCGAGCTCATGGCTTCTATGACCGGTAGTTTTGCCTGTATTGCCGGAGGCGTAATGGCAGTGTACATTTCATTGGGCGTACCGGCTCCCTACCTGATCGCCGCGAGCCTCATGGCTG
The DNA here is from genome assembly GCA_001898145.1 of Dyadobacter sp. 50-39. Lineage (GTDB taxonomy): Bacteria > Bacteroidota > Bacteroidia > Cytophagales > Spirosomataceae > Dyadobacter. Next base: position 542,919 of record MKSR01000012.1, on the reverse strand, counting down.
CGCCGGGCGCACTGGTTATTTCCAAAATCGTTTTCCCGGAAACTGATAAGTCGGATACGAAAGGAATGGTGAAGCTGGAGGTCCAGAAAACGCACGCAAACTTGCTGGATGCAATTGCCGCAGGAGCGGGCGAAGGTCTCAAAGTAGGTTTCAATGTGATCGCGATGCTTATCGGCTTTATTGCCCTCGTGGCATTACTCGATTATCTCCTGGGTTATATCGGAGGCATTTTCTCGTTTCCGCAGCTAAGCTTCAACTTTATTCTTGGCAAGATATTCTCCATATTCGCCTGGGCCATGGGCGTTCCGGGCAAGGACATCGAGGCGGCGGGGTCATTGATGGGTACTAAAATGGTAATCAACGAGTTCGTGGCTTATCTCGACATGGTAAAAATGAAGGATACGCTCGATCACAAAACCATTGTCATTACCAGCTTCGCATTGTGCGGTTTTGCCAATTTCAGTTCTATTGCGATTCAGGTAGGCGGTATCGGAGAATTGGCCCCTTCCCGCCGTGCCGATTTGGCCCGACTAGGGTTTAAAGCATTGATTTGCGGTACATTGGCTTCCTATATGTCAGCTACGCTAGCCGGGTTGCTCTTGTAGAAAACAGGACTACATAACATTTTAGAGTAAAGACAAAAAGAGCACATCGGCTGCTCTTTTTGTCTTTAAGGGATTTCATTTGCCGGTAATTCGCCCGATTGGCATAAATGTTTTTACGGACACAGCTGTCAACAATCGAAAAACCGTATCAACATATTATACTATGAAACGTCTCAAACTCCTCTGGTCTTTACTGAAAGACAGTTTCAATGAGTTTATCAACGATAATGGCATGAAACTGGCTGCGGCTTTGTCGTACTACACGATATTTTCACTGGCGCCGATGCTGCTAGTCATTATATCGATTTTCAGCATATTTTTCGGCCGTGATGCCATTCAGGGAGAGCTGTTTGGTCAGATCAGCGGGCTGGTAGGGGCGTCTGCGGCATCTCAGTTGCAGGAAATTCTTAAAAACGCCGAGCTGTCCAATAAATCGGGAATGGCTGCGGCGATCGGAATAGGTACATTGCTGATCGGTGCAACCGGGGTGTTTGCCGAAATGCAGGATTCGATCAATTTTATATGGGCTATTAAATCGAAACCCAAAAAAGGCTGGCTGCAATACCTGAGAAACAGGCTCGTATCTTTTTCCCTGATTCTCACGCTCGGATTCCTCCTGGTCGTTTCGCTGGGTGCGAGTGCCTTGGTAGATCTGCTGAGCAGTCGCCTGGAATCGCTGTTTTCCGAAGCTTCGGTGGTGGTATTCTACATCGTCAATCTGGCATTGGTGCTATCGATCATTACCGCATTGTTTACGGTGATATTCAAAGTGCTGCCCGATGGCGAGCTGCGGTGGAAAGAATGTCTCGTAGGCGCCGCATTCACGGCTGTTTTGTTCCTGATCGGGAAATTTGTCATCAGTTTTTACCTCGGGCAGTCTGATCTCGGTGCGGCATACGGTACCTCCGCCTCGATTGTAATCCTGCTTACCTGGATCTACTATTCGTCGATCATCCTTTACTTCGGAGCTGAGTTCACCAAAGTCTACGCACGACTAGATGGTGTGGCCATTGCACCTAATAAACACGCCGTGCTCATCGTGCGGCAGGAGCTCGACAAAAAGACGGGAGTGGAAATAACAGACTAAAAAAAGCCCGCGGTGATCACGGGCCTCTTAATATCCAGGTAGGGAAATACTAGCGAATGACCAGCTCGAATGGCATGCGCGTTTGCATTCCGCCCATATTCATCAATTTCTTGTACATTTTGGCATAAGGGGCCAGGTCACCGAGCGCTTTATTGGTAGCTTTTTCCTCATTGTCGCCGAGTAATTTGTCGACCATTTCGTCCAATGGTCGCTTCTTTTCGGGATAATAACGCACACGGTAATCGCCTTCGCCCAGTTTGGCAGCTTTTGCGGCAATTTTAATGGCGTCGTCTACACCGCCCAGTACGTCCACAAGGCCGTTTGCTTTCGCTTCCACACCCGACCATACACGTCCCTGCGCAAGGCTTTTTAGTTTTTCGACGGACATTTTGCGGCCTTCGGCAGCTTTCCGGGTGAATGTTTCATAACCTTCGTTTACACTTTTCTGGATCATAGCCTTCTCGAACTCCGTCATTTCCCGGGTTGCTGTCGGCCAATCGGCGTGGGGACTGGTTCCTACACCGTCGAAGGTGATGCCCAGCTTGTTGTTCATGAAATCGGTCACATTGAAAATCAGGCCGAAAATACCAATGGAACCGGTGATAGTATTCGGCTGTGCGACAATGGTATCGCAACCCATGGCCATGTAGTAGCCGCCAGAGGCCGCTACGTCTGACATGGAAGCAATCACAGGTTTCTTTTTAGCCGTGATCTGGATCTCACGCCACATTACATCCGACGCCAGCGCGCTGCCGCCCGGTGAGTTAATGCGGATCACAACTGCCTTGATTTTGTCGTTTTCACGGATCTCTTTCAGTTCTTTTACAAATTTTTCGGAGCCGATATTGTCGTCGCCGCCGTCGCCGCCGGTAATTTCGCCTTCCGCCACGAGCACAGCCACTCTTTTGTTAAAATCACCCTTATCCACCGAGCTCGCGCCTTCCAGGTACCGTTTTACACCTACGAAGGAGATCGATTTATCCGTAGCTACTTTCAACTCTTTCTTTAAGGCCGTTTCCAGCTCGTCCTGGTAACCCAGATGGGTAATGAATTTGTATTTCAATGCAGATTTCGGGTTTTCAACTGCAAGTGAATCGGCGAGGTTTTTCAGCACGTCTGCCGGAATGCTGCGGGACGCCGAAATGTTTTTCAGGAAGTTGTCATTGATCGCGCTGATCAGTTCGATGGATTGCTTTTTGCTGGCCTCGCTCATGTCCTGGCGCGAGAACATTTCGATAGCACTTTTGAATTCGCCCACACGGAATACGAGCGGCTTGATTTCAAGTTTATCAAAAGTACCCTTGAAGAAGCTGTATTCGGCCGATAACCCGTTCCATTCGATGCCGCCAGCGGGGTTAAGGTAGATTTTGTCGGCCACTGACGCAATGTAGTAGCCTTTTTCAGAATAGCTTTCGCCGTAGGTTACTATAAACTTTTTTGATTTCTTAAATTCCAGCAGTTGGTGCCGGATCTCCTCCAAAGTAGCCCATCCTGCTTCCGGGCCTTCCGTTTTGAGGTAAATGCCTTTGATCTTATCGTCTTTTTGCGCGCTTTTTAATGCATCGAGAATGTCCTTCAAACCCACAACGGTTTCTTCCCCGGTAAATGGTAAGCCGAATTCTGAGAAGGGATTATCAACGCCTACTTCCCGGATAGGCTGATTCAAATCCAGTTTCAGCACCGATTTATCGTCGAGTACTACTTTTTCGTCTGAGGAGAAGAGTGAACCGATGCCTGCGAGGATGAAAAAGGAGAGGAACAGAAAGAGGATGATGCCTACGAACGTCGCGAGGACATATTTAAGGAACTGTAACATAATCTATTGCTAATGGATTTCTTCTCTATAAGTTGATCAAGGAACAAAATTACGTATTAATTGTGGCGCTTTGTGGACGAAATAATGTCAAAAGGTAGTTTATCGCCATTAAGTGGTTGAAAATAACCGTTCCAATTTTTCAACCGGAACCGTCGGTTTTAGAAAAGCAGATTATTTACTTTTGGAAAAAAATCAGCTCATGAAAAAGACCCTCATTCTAGTACGGCATGCCACCGCCGAAGACCAGAGTTTCAGAATCAAGGATTTCGACAGAAACCTGAATAGTAAGGGGCTGTCGGAGTCGCTGGCAATGGGAAAATGGCTGGTTCAGGAAGGGGTGAAGCCCGATGTGTTCGTGTCGAGCCCGGCTTCACGCGCTTTCAAGACCGCGGAAATTATCGCAGGACAATATAAACTGCCGGTCGACGCGATCCGAACGCAAGCAGGCATCTACGACGGTGGTCCGAGGGCGTATCTGCAAGCTGTGACAAGCATGCCGGAGCAATATTCAACGCTGATGCTGTTCGGCCACAACCCGGACATTACCTATTTTGCCGAATACCTATCGGGCGCCAGCATCGGGTCCATGAAGAAGGGGAGTGCGGCATTTATCGAATTTAAAGACCAGAAATGGGAGGAAATATCTGCAAAAACAGGCGACCTGTTACTTTACAAGACGCCCAAGCAGGTGAGAGAAGAGGAGGAGTAAAATGGAACAGCCAAATCGTAACAGGAAAATATTCATTTTCGTTTTTATCGCATTCGTAGCCTTGTTTGCCTACATTTCCTACGATATGTCGAGCCGTACCACCGCGCCGTGGAATAAGCCCAAGCAGCTGAAGAGAGCATTGCCGGGCGCTACGCCCGACGCGGATTCATTGAAACTGGATTCGCTGCTGAAAGAAATGGAAGAGTAGTAGTCAGCTCCGCGGGTGGAATTCGGTGATGATCTGGCGGAGGTAGTCCCGATCGAGGTGTGTGTAAATCTCCGTGGTAGTAATGGACTCGTGCCCCAGCATTTCCTGTACCGCACGCAGGCTTGCGCCGCCTTCAATGAGGTGGGTTGCAAATGAATGCCGGAACGTATGGGGGCTGACGTTTTTGTGGATACCCGCTTTTTCGGCCGTGTCCTTGATCATCAGGAAAATCATGACCCTCGATAGCTGGCCGCCGCGACGGGAGAGAAACACTATGTCTTCACTTCCTTTTTGTGGTGCAATGTCGCCGCGCACGTGGTCGAGGTAGATCTGCGTGTATTTGATGGCTTCTTTGCCGATCGGTACGAGCCGCATTTTATCGCCTTTCCCGATAATGCGCAGGAATCCGATATCGAAATGGCAATTGGTGAGCTGCAAGTCGGTCAGTTCCGAAACGCGCAACCCGGAGCTGTACAAAACTTCCATAATCGCGCGGTTTCGCGTGCCCTCGGGGGTGGAGTGGTCGATGGCGCTCAGCATGGTCTCGATCTCTTCGTAGGACAACACATCGGGCAGCTTACGGGGTAGGCGAGGGGATTCCAGTAGTTCCGTAGGATCTTCCGAGATTTCGTTTTCCAGCAATAAGTATTTAAAGAACGACTTGATACCCGAAAGCATCCGTGCCTGCGAGTGCGCAGCGAGGCCGAGTTCCGCCACGTATTTGAGGAATGCCGAGAGGTGCTCCTCCTGTACACGCGCCGGAGCAAGGTCTATTTTGCTCAGCTCCAAAAATTCTTCCAGTTTCTCCACATCCCGCACATACGCTTCCACCGAATTACCGGATAGTGAGCGTTCGAGGCGAAGGTAATTTTTGAAATGTTTGATGTAGCTTTGCCACATAGCGAAGGAAGAATTAATGAATGCTACAAAGCAAATGAAAAAGATATTGATCCTGAACGGCCCGAACCTGAATCTTTTGGGCAAAAGAGAACCCGGTGTGTACGGAAATCAATCTTTCGAAGATTATTTCGAAACACTGAAAGGGCTTTTCCCGGACGTGGAACTGCATTACTTCCAGTCAAACCATGAAGGGGCGCTGATCGACAAAATCCACGAAACGGGCTTTTCATTCGACGGTATCGTGATCAATGCGGGTGGTTATACCCATACTTCCGTGGCGCTGGCCGATGCATTATCGTCCGTCACGACACCGGCTGTGGAGGTTCATATCTCCAATATACATGCCCGGGAGTCATTCCGGCACCACAGCTATCTTACTTCGCGCTGCAAGGGCATTATTGCGGGATTGGGGCTGAGGGGATACGAGTTGGCGGTGCGGTACTTTCTTTAGTTTTGAATGACCGAATGATTGAATGACTGAATAAATAGTCAAGTATTGTCAGATGTGATCAGGTATTGTTTAGAATATTTAATCAAACAATTCCGGACTATTTCCATTCAATCATTCACATATTCAATCATTCACGCATTACCTAAACACCGCATTTCCAAACAGCACCTTGCCTTTTTCCAGCATCGCACGGAAAACCGGATCGTCCATGAGATAGATTACCTGCCCGCGGCCCATTTCCTGTGCGCCGATTAGCAGGGTGTTTTTCAATTTTCCCGCCATTTTGTTTCCCACAAATCCGGCCTTGTAATTATCTTCCTTCAAATAGCCCACATTCCAGCCGTCTTTGAGGTAATCCCGCTCGTAGGCGTCGCGCACGATGGTAAAATAGGCATCGCCGCAGCCGAATGCGAGCGGATGGGTGCGATCCATGGTGATCTGAAACATGCTGCCGGGGGAAGTGTCACTCGCATCCTCGCGCTGCTGCTCTCCGTACTTTTTGAAAGTGTCGTCGTCCCGTCTCTTCTCGGAGTATTTTTTAGTCAGTCCAAAACCCGGTTTATTGGTAAATGCATCGGTGGCGTGCTCCATGGCAATGAGCTTTCCGCCGTTTTTGATCCAGCTTTGCATTGCTTCCAGCTGTTTATCTGAAATCAAATCTCCGTATCGGCCATCGGGAAGGATCAAAACGTCAATTTCGTTCCAGGGAAGGGTAGCCAGTTTAGCTGCATTGACGATCGTCACAGGGTATTTGATCTGCTGTTCGAAATAATGCCATACGGCACCAAATGCGGTGGCTGAAATGCCTTCGCCCGCGAGTGCCACCACTTTGGGCGCTTTGATGGCGACTACATTATCATTTCCAAAATCAGGTCCTGTGCTTACGAAGCCGGTTTTGACGGGCGTCAGCTTCACCAGATGTTTGTTAGCCAGTGCAACGACCTGCTTATCGAACGAAATGCTTTCATTGCCTTTGCGGGTAATAATCAGCGTTCCTGCCGGGTAACTCGTTTTATCCATTTCAAATGGCGTGTTGGAAGTTTTTACCAGCACACCGTTTTTCAAAAGTCCGGCCAGGAAAGCGGCATCCCCGGCATTGGACCAGGTTGCGAGGTAAGCATAGGGAGGTGTCGCAGCAACGGTATTTTCAACGGCGGATGCCCGGCTGGCGACGGGTGTCAGTTTTTCTTTCAGGCCATAAGCCTTCAAGCCAAAAATATAAGCCAGGCCCCAACTCGTCACGTCATAAGTGACCGAATCTTCCAGTACCGGTTTTGGATCAAACAGAATGCGCAGCAAGTTGGATTTGGGCTGATAGGCGCTGATCAGCAGATCGTCGTGGTCGATTTTAAAGGATTGCTCCGCAGAAGTTGTAAGCTCGGTACCCTTGGTCGAGAGCGATTTTCCTGCCGGGCCGTAGCTGAAACCCTGCCTGTCGAGCCAATTGGTGAACGAGCGCACATTTTCGCTGCCGCCTGCTTTGATCACATAGGTTTTAAAGTTTCCTGCCGGGGCATTGGCCGCATCCTGATGGAACCTGATGAACTCCGTGACCACCTTTTCTTTTTGCGACATCACAGCCTCCAACGTAGCCAGGCTGGTGGCGTAGTGGTGGGCAATGCGGTTGTCGAGCGTAAGCGTGTCGTGCTCATTCGCGCGTTCCAGCGCGAGGCCGGCACGTCCGCCTCCCCCTTGCTCGTACGTAACGCCAATCGCGCCATTCGCCGTGGGCCAGGTGTCGCCGTAGCTGGGGTAAAACAGGTCGTAATCGTTCCGCGTGAAGTATGCCCAGTTGTTTTTATCAAAATATTTGCGGCAATACTCGCCAACCAACTCGTTGAACTGCCTTTGCCAGGCCGTTACGTCCTTGTTGTAAGGCTTTGCGGCCGGCGGGAAGTAGTAACTCCGCGAAGGGCCCATTTCGTGAAAATCGGCGTGAAAATGCGGCATCCATTGGTTGTATAATGCGATGCGCTCCTGCGTTTCTTTCTGGGTTTGCCAGGCCCAGTCACGGTTGAGGTCGAAAAGGTAGTGGTTGAAACGCCCGCCGGGCCATGGCTCTTCATGTTCCTGTGCAAATGGGGTCGCATCCGGCGTAGCGTTCTGGACGCGGTTATACCACTGCGTGTAACGTTCATAACCGTCCGGGTTAATGCATGGATCTACCAGGATCACCATGTTTTGGAGAAAATCCTGCGTAAGCGTATTATCCTTGTTGAGCAGCTCGTAAATCACCTTCATACTCGTGTTTGCCGACACCGCCTCGTTGCCATGCACATTGTAACTCAGCCACACGATCGGCGGCACGGCGGCATCTGCTTTTCCGGGCAGCAGGCCGATGCTTTTCAGGTGATTCGTCCGGATCGTTTCGAGTTTCGCGATATTCTCGGCCGATGAAACGAAAGCAAGCATCAGCGGACGCCCTTCGCTCGTAGTTCCATAGCGGAGCAGCTTCATCCGGTCGGTATTCTGCGACTGGATGGATTTGAAATAATCCAAAATGAGGTGGTGGTACGCAAACCGGGAGCCGAGTGGAAATCCGAGAAACTGATCCGGCGTCTGATTTTGCGCCAGGGCGGTCTGAAAGGAAAGCAGAAAGAAAAAAAAGCGGATCAGTCTGGTCATAGGAAGCGAACGGCGTAAGTAGCTAAACCCAAAGTTAGAAAGTTACCCGAATTACAGCGACGGCCGAAGTGATAAAAAAAGTTTGTGTTAAATGTTATTGAAAATGAGTTAACTAAAAATTAATTGATTTTTATTTTTGCCTGGGTGTTGCTTTTTAGAATTCAACCCTGCATCTTTGCACCACGTTTTCGGAACAGGGAAACGAAAAGTGAAAGAAAGTGTTGAAAAAACGCACGAAGTAGGAGACCAGTCGGCCCATTCGTCTAGCGGTTAGGACACGACCCTTTCACGGTTGAAACAGGGGTTCGATTCCCCTATGGGTCACAAAACCGTGCAAAGTAAGCACTTTCAATCATTGCAAAAACCGCTCAGATCCTGAGCGGTTTTTTTGTTTATTGCCCTTGGCGGATTCGATCCGCACTTGTACGGCCTGCCCATCAAAATAAAAGCGATTTGCTCGGTAGTATTTTATAACTAGTTGATTTACTATTAGAGCTAGTTCGTTCTTAGTATCAGTCACTTGCAGATCTTGTGCATGGTGAAATGCATTTTTTCTCATTATTTTTTCGATGCACTTGTCACAAAAATTGTGTCTGGAATTGCGACAACGCTATTTTTGTCAATATCCTTGCATTTTAGCGAGGCATATAAACGATTTTGTAAGCAATATTATTCTACAAGTATAAAATCTTTTCTAGGTCTTTGTAGTATATTTGGAACGAACAAACGTGTCGATTCTAAATTGTGTTACAATCGATTAGTTGCATTTGCCCACTAATTTTTTACGCTCTATGAAATTTTTACTGAAACTTGTTTTTGCGGGAGGAGTGATAAGCTCGGTGGCAGCAGCTCCTAACAACGACGCTGAGGGCCTGGCCATGCCAGCTGACAGCGTAAACTTAGAAAGCAGTATTGCGAGTGATCTGAACGGCTCTTACGAAATCAGAAATCCCTACGCTGAGTCTGCGGACGAATCTTTCACAATAGCAGCTAAAATGGCTGCGCCGCTCGCTACCCGGGTTACTTGTGGTGGCCGTATCTGGACACACGGTGAATACCTCGGAAGGACCGGTGACGACCAGCCTGTGTACACACGTATCACCGACAACCGGGTTTACCTCAACTGGAACGGCCGGGTTGCAGACAACGTCTTTATTCTTTACCACCTGAAAGAAGGTACTTTCCCCATTAATTCCAGCAACGACGCGTTGATCAACGGATGTGTGAACCCGGTGGATCCGAGCACAGCCCCCGTTAATCTTCTGGGTACGAACGGCAGCCAGATTACGTGTAAAGGTGTGACCATGCCGGATGGTAACAGGCTTGGTGTTTTTGTGGGTGGTTCGGGAAATACCTACCAATACATCAAGTATGTGAACGGACGGTTGCGCGTCATGATCAAGCAGGGAGAGAACGATACCCGAAATGACTTTTACTACATGGGCTTGCTCGTGGAAACGATTCAGGGCAAGGATGGCAGCTACCTTGATCCGCAATGGAGAGGGGTGTTGACCACTGAAATGGCGAATGGCTGTTTCTGGCCTGCTGAACCAAAACCTGCAACGCCGCTACCTGACAACAACTGTACTTCCGGGCCTACTGCCAGCAATATCACCAACATCAGCCAGACTGCCCTTACAGTTAGTTTCTCCGGTTCGGGAGTAACGAGCCTGAAATGGCGTATCAAGTCTGGCGCAACAGAAGTGAGGTCGGGCACTACAAATGATCTCGGCGGCGCTACTTCTGCGAATTTGTCATTCACTTCACTGGCCCCGGGCAACTACACTCTGGAGATTGAAGGAAACAATTGTACTTCCTCTGTGAGCAGCCGTGCATTCACGATCAACGAACCTGTGGTAGTTACTCCTGACTGCTTGAATGGCCCGTCCGTGACGAGCATCGGTTCCGTTACGCCCAGCAGCGCAACAATCAACTTTGGCGGTACTAACCTGCATGTATTCTCGTGGAGAATTCTTGATGGAAGCAGCTTTGCAGTGGCAAGCGGTAAAACCGGCACACTTACTTCCAATACTACTAACCTGACATTCAACTATCTGCAGAATGGTACGTATACTTTCGAGTTGAAGGCAGAGGATTGCAAGGCAGCGTCGGTGGCTACGCGGAGTTTCAGCGTATCGTCAGCCGATACGCGCACAGCTTGTACGCGCGGCCCCAATTTGCAGTCGATCGTAACTTCCGGCGAAACAAGCCTGAGATTCCTTTTCGATGGAGATAATGTATTTGCCATCGACTGGAAAGTGAAAAAGGATGGTGTTGTGATCCGTCAGAACCGCGTTGCGCCAACGAGCAACACGCCTACGATCAACTACAACACATTGGCTACCGGTGCGTATACCCTCGAAATCCAGGGCGGTAACTGTAAGTCGGCACCTTCTACTACCGCATTCGGGGTGAATGTTCCGCTTCCTATTTACATTTCAAATTTCGAAGGAAAAGCTGTTGAGAAAGGCGTGGAGCTAAGCTGGAACGTGGTTGCAGAAGAAGATGGAAAGGAATTCGAAGTGCTGCGTTTCGACGATCGCATGGCGAATGAGGAAGTTCTGGGTAAAGTATCCCTGACGGACCAGCGCATTGGCAAATACACTTTCCTGGATCAAAATCCGCTGCTGGGTACAAACTATTACCAATTGAAGCAGATCGATATCGACGGTAGCTATACAAAAAGCAAGATCATTGCGGTTAACCCGGGCATTATTTCAGGCACCGTTATCGCGCCGAACCCTGCCCAGGAATTCGTGAACGTTCAGTTCTCTTCGCGTACTGCCGGAACTTCGGACGTAACGATCTACAACATCGCCGGCCAACCGGTAAGCAGCGCGTCGATCCGTATTCTGGAGGGTAAAAATACCCACCGTATCAACGTGAAAAAGCTCGGCGGCGGACACTACTTCATGAAAATCAACCACGGCGGCGAAGCGACGAAACTGCGGTTTATTAAGGCGGAGTAACGTTAAGATCCAAGGTCTAAACATGCAAACAGCCGGGCTTTCGTCCGGCTGTTTGATTTTAGTCTTATTGGTAACGTCACACGTGGGGCGGTGCTACCCCTCCGGCTGCAACCGTGCGTCTTTCCACCATTGCGTAAATACCTGGTCCCCTTTTAATTCCACCTTCTGGCCGATGAGCGGTGTTATGAGCGGCATACCTTGCTTTTCAGCTTCGGCGCTGGCACGGAGAATGGGTTCGTTCCAGTCATGAATGGAAAGGGCGAATTTGGCCCAATGGACGGGCATGAGTTTCCTGGCACCGAGCTCGCGGGCGGCTGTTACGGTTTCTTCGGGCATCATATGAATATACTTCCAGGCCTCGTTATACTGGCCGCATTCCAATAGCGCCAAGTCGAACGGCCCGAATTGCGCCCCGATTTTTTTGAAATGCTTGTCATAGCCCGAGTCTCCGCCGATGAAGATCTTCATGGTGGGTGTTTGTAGCACAAACGAGACCCACAATGCGCGGTTACGGTGGAAATCGCGGCCCGAAAAATGCCTGCCGGGGGTTAAATCTACCCGGAAACCTTCGCCCAGATCGGCGCCTTCGTTCCAGTCTTTTTCGATAATGTTGGCCACATCGTAGCCCCAGTATTCGAAATGCTCCCCCGTACCGAGGCCGGTAATGACCTTTCCCACCTTTGGTTTGAGTTTCAGAATGGTCTCGTAATCGAGGTGGTCCCAATGGTCGTGGGAGAGAAAGAGGTAGTCGATAGCGGGCAGGTCGTCGACGCCGTAAACATCGCTGCCTTTAAAGCTCGGGGTCGTGAATTTGATCGGTGAAGCACTGCCGCTGAAAACCGGGTCGACGAGAATCGTTTTGCCGTCGATCTGCATGAAGTACGACGAATGCCCGAACCACACCAGCACGTTTTCTTCCGGCTTTAAATGCAGCAGATCCGTTTTTTGAGAAGGGATCAATGCGCCGGGGACGTTGTATTTGCTCTTACCGAAAAAAAACTTGGTGAAAACCTTTAGGTAGCTATTACCTTCGGCGAGGTCCGGGGTAAAGCTTTCGTTTTGGAACTGCCCGTCGCGGTAATGCGGCGATTTTTTGATCCTTTCGAGCCTTGCGCCGGAGGGGTGTCTTCCGAACAACGGCTGCTGCATGAACACATACCCGCCAAGGACGATCAATGCCAGAAAAATGAAAAATATCATGAAAGAATATTTAATGATCCGTTTACGCATAGTGAGTGGAGGGGTGGTGAAAGTTTAAACTGGACGAATGTACGGTTTCTTACGTATTTTTGAATTTAGTAATCCAAACAAAACCAACCAGTCATGAAAAGAATTGTATTGCTCTGTTTGTTATGCTTTTCAACGTGGGCGGCTGCCGCCCAGAATCCCGCTCCGGACACGAGCTGGGTCAAGGCCAACTACACCAAAACAGAGCATTACATCCCCATGCGCGACGGCGTGAAACTTTTCACGGCCATCTACACACCCAAAGACAATTCGCAGACTTACCCGATCATTATGCAGCGCACGCCCTATTCGGTGCGGCCTTATGGGGAGCATAATTACCGCCGCTCGCTGGGACCCAATGCGTACCTTATGCGGGAGAAATACATTTTTGTGTATCAGGATGCTCGTGGCCGCTATAAAAGCGAAGGTACATTCCGCGAAATGACGCCTGCGATCGAAAACAAGAAGAGCAATAAAGATGTAGACGAGTCGAGCGATACCTACGACACGGTTGAATGGCTTTTGAAAAACACCAAAAGCAATGGAAAAGTGGGGCAGTGGGGCATTTCGTTTCCCGGCTACTATTCGTCGGCCGGCCTGCCGGATGCACACCCGGCCATGGCTGCGGTTTCACCCCAGGCACCCATGTCGGACGAATTTATCGGGGACGATTGCTACCATAATGGTGCATTCTTCCTGATGGATAATTTTGGTTTTTACAGCGGTTTCGACGGCCCGAAAACAAAAGACGGCACGGGTTATCAAAGCCATTTTAATGCGGAATACAGCGACGCTTATAAGTATTTCCTTGACCTGGGCCCATTAAAGAAAACCAATGCGGCCCCATACTTCGCCGATCCGAACAGTATCTGGCGACAGACAACGGCGCACCCCGTTTATGACGAGTTCTGGCAATCGCGGAACATCAAAAGGCATTTAAAAAATATCAAACCTGCGGTACTGGTGGTAGGAGGCTGGTTTGATGCCGAAGATCTGTATGGCGCATTGAAGACATATGCGGCGATAGAAAAGCAAAGCCCGGGCAACAACAGCCGGCTGGTAATGGGGCCGTGGACACATGGCGGATGGGCTGCGCCGGCATGGAAGCGTTTTGCCCAATATCAGTTTGGGGCCGATTTGAATAAGTATTACCAGGAAGAGATCGAAACGAAATTTTTCAACCATCACCTCAAAGGAAAAGGAACGTTCGATCAGCCCGAGGTGACTGTTTTTGAAACGGGCTCGAACCAATGGCGGTACTACGACGTGTGGCCGCCCAAGAATAGTGAGCCTACCACGTTCTATTTGGGTGAGAAAGGCACTTTGTCGCTGAAAAAGCCCGCTAGTGCAGGCGGAGGAACAAGCTACGAAAGCGATCCCGCCAAGCCGGTTCCGTATACGCATGTGATCAGCGGGCACCGCAATAATGAGTATATGGCCGAAGACCAGCGCTTCGCATCGCGCCGTCCGGACGTGGTAAGTTTTCAAACCGATTCACTGGCGGAAGATCTGACATTGACCGGGGAAATAGTGGCAGACCTGATGGTTTCCATGACCGGCTCCGATGCCGATTTCATCGTGAAAGTGATCGACGTATGGCCCGCCGGATCGAAAGTACCCGCTGCGCAGGAGAATGGTAAACCGATGGCAATGGACGGCTATCAGCAAATGGTGCGGGCGGAGGTGCTGCGGGGCAAGTTCAGGAACAGCTTTTCAAAGCCGGAGCCATTCACCAAAGATAAAATCGAGAAAGTGACCGTGAAACTGAATGAGGTGGCGCATACATTTCAAAAAGGGCACCGCCTGATGGTGCAGGTGCAAAGCAGCTGGTTTCCGCTGGTGGACCGTAACCCGCAGAAATTCATCAATATTTTTGAAGCGACCGAGTCAGATTTCCAGAAATCCCGGATCACGATCCACCATGATTCCAGGAATGCAAGCAGCATTACCTTACCGGTAATGCATTGATAACAACAGAATACCCTTTTAATCCTAAATCCCTTAATCCCAAATCCAATGAAAAATGTAATCCGGAAAATTCCGGTTTTTGGCGTTGCGCTATGGCTTGCCGCCAGCACAGCCGGTGCCTGGGCGCAGGTGAAGCCGAAGTTTCGTGTTCTGGCCATGGCCGAGCCCGGCGGCCATCACATTGCTTATTCCAGGGCCGCCCGCCCATGGCTGGATTCGCTCGCTGCCCGGGAGCATTTCAGTATTGATTATATCGATAAAACAGATCCGGTTAACGAAGATTTTCTTTCGAAGTACCAGCTGATCATCCAGCTTGACTATGTGCCCTATGCTTGGAAGCCGGAGGCTGCGGCGGCTTTCGAGCGTTACATTGATCAGGGAAAAGGTGGCTGGATCGGGTTTCACCATGCTACTTTGCTGGGAGAATTCGACGGCTATAAAATCTGGCCCTGGTTTCAGGATTTTATGGGCGGTATTCGCTACAGAAATTATATCGCTGATTTTGCAGCAGCCACTGTGAAGGTCGAAAACAGCAAGCATCCGGTGATGAAAGGCGTTCCAGCCTCATTTCGCGTACAAAAGGAGGAATGGTATGTCTACGATAAAAGTCCGCGACCCAACGTGGATGTGATCGCGAGCGTAGATGAAGCGACCTACCAGCCGGATTCGAAGATCAAAATGGGCGATCACCCGGTCGTCTGGTCGAACCCCAGAAAGAAGGCCAGGAATGTGTACATTTTTATGGGCCATTCTCCGGTGCTATTCGAAAGCACTGCTTACAAAACTATTTTCAAGAACGCCATTCTCTGGGCCGCCCAAAAATAACCGGATATGCTGAGAACATTTTTGATGCTTGCACTGATGATTTCGGTGCAGCATGCGAGCTTTGCACAACAGAAAAAGGTTGCCCGCCTCCCTGAGAGCAAGTCGTTTTATGAGGGGCGGCTGAGCGATGAGGACGCCGTTTATTTTACCCCTGAAAATTTCAAGATTACCAATGACTGCAAAACGGACGTTTCCGACGAGTTGCAAAGGGCTATTTATGAGGTGAAGACCAATTTTAATTTTGGTATCGTGTTCATTCCGGAGGGAACCTACCGCATTAGCAAGACGATCTACATTCCTACGGCCATCCGGGTGATCGGTTATGGTAAAAAGCGGCCCGAGATTGTTCTGGCCGATCATTCGCCCGGCTTTCAGGATGAGTATCCGCAGGACAAGGGCAATGCCAAGTACATGTTCTGGTTTACGTCGTCTATTCCCAAAGAAGGTCAGCCCGTTCCCGATGCTGGTGCGAGTACGTTTTACAGCGCTATGTCCAATGTAAACTTACGCATAGGCGCGGGTAACCCTTCGGCGGTGGCGCTGCGCACGCACTTTGCGCAGCACAGCTTCATTTCGCACGTAGATGTTCATGCGGGTAGCGGTAAAGCCGGGATGTTGGATGTGGGGAATGAGATGGAGGATGTGCGCTTCTTTGGCGGCGAGTACGGCATTTACACCTTCAAGCCATCGCCCGGATGGCAGTTTATGATGGTAGATACTTATTTTGAAGGGCAGCGAAAGGCAGCGATCCGCTCACAGGAAGCGGGGCTGACGATCGTGCGGATGACCGTGAAGAATGCTCCGACGGTTGTAGAAATCAACCCGAATTTTTACGAAAAGCTGTTAATGGAGGATTGCCATTTTGAAAACATAAGTGGTAATGCATTGGTGATCAGTAATGAAAATAATGCGTATACCCAGATCAGTTTGCGGAATGTTTATTGCCGGAATGTGCCGGTACTGGCTCATTTTCGTATCAGCGGAAGGCAAATTCCAGCAGCAGGCGAAATGTACAGGGTGAAAAGTTTGAACCATGGTCTGCAAATGACTTCCATCGATGCCAAACCGATTCATACTACTACCCACGACATTGAAACGCTGAAAACAGTGCCGGCACCGGGCCGGACAGACATTCCCGCTTTCCCTGAAATCGGGCTCTGGAAAAACCTTAAAACACTGGGCGCGAAAGGCGACGGCATCACCGACGATACGAAGGCTATTCAGGCAGCCATCGACGAGCACAATGTGATCTACGTCCCG
Organism: Dyadobacter sp. 50-39; assembly: GCA_001898145.1. Classification (GTDB taxonomy): domain Bacteria; phylum Bacteroidota; class Bacteroidia; order Cytophagales; family Spirosomataceae; genus Dyadobacter. The sequence goes on along the minus strand of MKSR01000012.1, from coordinate 526,269 downwards.
CAAGGCTGGTACCGCATTACCCAAACGCTGAAATTGAAAGAAAAGACCGTGTTAATCGGCCTTAATCCGGTTTCTACCCAGTTTATATTAAATGATAATACCGAAGCATTCGGCCGTTTCGGGCCTCCGGTCGCGATGGTGGAATCGTCGGCGGGAGGAAGTAATATCCTCACCGGCATCGGTATCTCCACTGCGGCAAGTAATCCGCGGGCGGTTGGATTGAAATGGATGGCGGGAGCGGACTCTTATGTGAACGACGTGAAGTTTCTGGGTGGCCACGGCAATATCCCGCGTAAAAGACCGGGGCAGGAAGCTTTGGGCAATTCGTCGCATATGGGCAACGAGCAGCATTGGGATACGCAGTATTGGAGCCTTTGGGTAACTGATAATGGCGGTGGCACATTTAAGAATATCTGGACTGCAAATACATTCGCTTCCGCCGGCGCCTACGTGTCGAACACATCCACGCCCGGTCGCGTATATGCAATGTCGGTCGAGCACCATGTGAGAAATGAGGTGCGTTTTAAAAATGTTTCCAACTGGAAGGTTTACGCATTGCAGCTCGAAGAGGAGAGTAAAGAAAGTTCGGGTTGCCAGCCGCTGGAAATCGAATCGTGCGAGCATATGCTTTTTGCGAACTTGTATATGTTTCGGGTGATCCGGGTCAGCACGCCATACCCGCATTCAATTCGTTCGTGGAACAACCGGAGCCTGGAATTTCTGAATGTGCATAATTACAGCCAGACGAAATACCCGTCGACTGTACCACTGTACGATGTCAATTCCGGGTTGGAAGTGCGGCCATGGGAGTTTAACAAGCTGGTCATCGACTATCCGAAACCACGTAAGATTGATTTGCAGCTTGGAAAAGCTGTGCAACTGGCCACAGGCTTTGAATTTGCGGATGGTATTTGTCACGACAGTAAAGGTAACGTCTATTTCAGTGAGTCACGCGCGCGGCGGATTTATAAATGGTCGGCAGCAGCAGGTACATTGAGTCTCGTGGCCGACTTCCCCTGGGAGCCGCTTTCATTGGGTGTAGATACGAGGGATAACCTGATCGTCGTATTCAAATACGTCCCCAAACCGGGCTACCTGGTGAATGGCAAGGCCGAAACGTTTCCGAATCCGCCGGACGCTGCCGGTACGTCGTTCAGTGGCTGGGGTAATAGCGGCTTCGGGACATTGGTGTATGCAATGGACCCCGACCAGCCCGAAGAGACCTTGCATTTGCTCCCCAAAGTGCCGCTGGAAAAGGTTACCCGCATTGCGAAGACACTGAATCCGTCCAACCGCCGCCGCGATTCGGGCGATTTCCTGAAAGTGAGCACCAATCAGTTCAGCGAATGCTGGCTTGCACCCGACGGCGAAACGATCGTGCCGGTAGTTTACGACCTGGCGCGTTCGAATGCATTGGTGGAAGGTGTTCCGGGGAAAGTATTGTATGGTACCGACGAATATTTAAAGCGGACGATGAAGTTCGATGTCGGGCCGCGGGGGCATTTGTCGGACCCGCAACTATTCGCTGAAAAAGGGGAGTTTAGTACGGCAGTCGATGAGCAAGGCAAAGTTTATATTGCCGATGGGCAGGTGTATGTATTCGATGCTTCCGGAAAGGAGTTGGATATGATCGAAACGCCGGAGCGGCCATCGACTGTCACAGTATCGGGTGGTACGCTTTTCATTACCAGCCGAAATGGCTTGTATGCGGTTAAACTGTAGTGAAAAACGGCAGGCATTTGTCGGGTGCCGGCCGTTTCTTCACTTTACTTAATGCCTTTGCGTTTTTTATATTCCTGATAACGCTGATTATATTCTTTCAGCTCCTCTTCCTTGAACGACTTTAAATAGCTGGCCGGCAAATCGAGCCGCTCTTGCATTTTTAAAGTGTTCGAAAGCTCTAACAATGTATTCACGCCATTCTTATCCTTATTTAAATCGAATGCGTCGTACAGATCGCCGTTAACCGTAAATGCTTTGAACGAAAGCTTGTTCTGATCGATGGTAATGGCCTGGTATAGTTGCGTATTGGAAGCCGCGCGGTCCATCCAGTTTTGAAGGCCGATGTCATACATTTTCGGGCCGGACACCGATACCACGTAGACAGGGCCGTCGGGCTTTTTGCGGCTTTGGCCTACCGGGATGTTCAATCCGCGCCCATAGGTGTGGTCGTGGCCTTGCAGTACGATATCGACTTTGTGTTTTTTATACAAAGGCTCCATTGCATCCCGCCATTCATCATTATCGCGGCCGTTTTTAGTGGAGTAAATAGGATGGTGATGCACGACGACCGTCCAGCGATTGGGGTTGGCGGTGGTAATTTGTTCGAACCACGCGGCTTGCTTTTTCAATGTCGTCGAGTCGAGTATGGCAGCTTGTGAGTCAAGTGAAATGAAGCGGACGCCCTGGTAGTCGACATAATAGGCCGTTTCTGAAAGGCCTTCCGGGCCGTTTTCGGGCAAGGCAAATTGCGGCTTCCAGTGTTTTGACACAAAGAGGTTACGTTTCTCGTCGCGGTAATATTCATGGTTGCCCGGCGTCGCCAGGTTAGGAACCATGCCATTGATCCAGCCGCCTGCTTCGAACCATTCGCCCCATTGGTAATCTACGTTGGAGTTATTGATCAGATCACCGGCATGTATCATCAGGTTTGCTTTGGGCATGTTTGCAAATGCACCGCGCACCGCCCGTGACCACAGCGACCTGATATCGTTTTGCGCATCCCCGAAATAGAGGAATGAAACCGGTGCCGGTTTGTCAGAAGCCGTTTTGAAATGGAACCACTCACTCCACGATTTCCCGTCGCCCACGCGGTAGACGTATTGCGTAGAGGGTTTGAGGTTACCAAAATTGATCTCGTGGTAATGTATCGTCTTACCATCGATCACCACCGGATGCGTAGCGGCCTGTACGATAAGTGCTTTGGAAAGGAAGTCAGGCGAAGGGTCCGCTTCGTGAATGGCGGCGACGGCGGTTGTCACGGTCGAGTCGGTACGCCAGTTCACAGCTTGCGAGGTGGCAGGGTCGCCCTTGTAGCCCAATATCACCCTGTCCGGGAAAGCCGACGGCGGGTAGGATTTGTTCTGCTGCGCCTGCGCGGGTGCGAGGCCGGCGCCTAGTAGAATTCCCGCAAAAATGAATTTGTAATATAAATGGCTGAGAGACTGCATGAGAGTTGTGGCAAATGTGGTCGCAATAATACCCTTTTGGAAAGCAATCGGACTAGTTGCTATCTTCATTTTACATTTTGATAACATTACATGCCATGAAAACCCACTTACGATTGATTTTCACCCTTTGCCTCTTCCTGGCGGCTGTTTTCGCCTGCAAAAAAGACAAGGATCCCGCTCCGGAAACGGAAGAAGACCCTGTGAAGAAGTTTGTTACCATCCTTGACGATTCGCTGAAAGGGCGGGGCTTCGGGTATAGTTTCGCGGTTTACCGGAAAGACAGGTTGGTCGGGACCGGCGCCGACGGCTTCTACGCCCGAAAAACGGAAATCCAGGAAGATAAACCTGTGACCGCCGACACCAGGATGCAGATTGCGAGCATGACCAAAACCATTACTGCCGCGGCATTTCTCAAACTGGGCAAAGAGAAGGGGATCAAAACCTCGGATAAAATCATCGGCTACCTGCCTAAGACCTGGGTAAAGGGCCCCAATATAGAGCTCATAACGTTCAAGGACCTGCTTACGCATACGAGCGGGATCGTGGGAATGAATGAGAGTTGCCGGAACGGCGCATTTACCGAAAATGTGTGGTATGGATTGAAGTTGCTGATAGAAAACGGCATCAAAAAAGAAAATCATGGATCGAGCTGTTACCAGAATGCCAACTTCGGGTTATTCAGGGTGATGATCCCTGTCATTAATGGCTTGAATTTTACCGGAGATGACGCCAATGATGCATTACTTGCGGCGAACGGCTATGAGGAGTATGTTCAGAAGCAGGTTTTTGAAAAAGCCGGTGTAGTGACCAGCGATTTTCTTTCCAATGGCTCGCCTGTGCCCACTTTCGGCTATGATTTTCCGTATTCCGGTGAGTATGGGTTCGACCCGGGCGATTTCAGCTCGACTACGGGAGGCTACGGCATTTATCTGACGGCCAATCAGGGCGTAAAACTCTATGCGGCGCTATTTTCTCCGGACAACAATGCGGTCATCACACAGGATCTGCGCGATGACATCGTGAATAATGGTTTGGGCAGTTACAGTGCCGTCATGCCGGAGGGAAAATTCAGCTACCACGACGGCTGGTGGTATTCGGGCATCGGGATTGCCAACCCGAAGGGTTTCAGAAGTGTGTGGATGCATTGTCCGGACGACATTACCGTGGTACTTTTTACCAATGCATTGCGCAATGGCGACGGCCTGTTCCCGCTCCGTTCCGATTTCTATCAGGACATTACTTCCTACGTGCTCTGGGCTTTCTCAAAATACAAGGATCCAGGCCGGGGCAAGCGTATGCGGCATGTTAACTTCCATGCCTATCTGGAACATCCGGAGCCGCATTGATTTAATGGGCACCTGTTTTCGGGCAGGTTTTATGCCTCCGGTCGAAGCCTGTTGTTCTCCAGATAATTTTGCAATTGCTCCAAATTCATATCCTTGATCTCATGAGAAATCTTGGTTTTGATTTTACGGAAAGTCTTCACTGCATCGAATTTTTTGGCTTTTTGGTCTTTCGTTTTCATAAGTTCATAACCTCTTTTGGTGACCGTATTTCGATGGATTTATACGCTAATTGCAAATTTACCGAATTGTAACCTGGGATTCGGATCGGGTTCACGATATGCTTGAAATTCCAACTTACTAACATATCCACTTCGTAAAAGGTGGCAAGGGCAATATGGATGCAATCGTCCAGGCTTGTTGGACCGACTACATTTTCTTCGATGTACTTCCGTGCCAACGTAAAAATAGCCTGGTTAACTTCGATTTTTTCCAGATTATTTCCATTTAAGTTCTGAAAAAATCTTCTAACTCGTTCAGGGGACCTTTTCAATTCGGCCTCTACAAGCCCGGAATAAACACATTTTATTTCCCCTGCCTCAATCCTGTCGAAAAGAATGCGAGTTTCATAACCAAATTCACGATCAAAAATTCCGCCAAATACGGACGTATCTAGATAGTAGCGAGGGGGCATAAAGTGCGTGGTAGGTTTCAATGTTAAAAATCACATTGAAACTAAACAAGCCGTACTGATCCGTCAGGGCAAAGTTCTCCAACGACACTTCTTAACTATCCAACGCTTTTTGCAGCATGCTCAGGAATGGCTCGGCCTTCGTAAAATCGAGTTGATCATAAAACATGCCCAGTCTGTTCAAATTCAGATAATAGCTATCCACATGCCGGTAGTAATATTGTTCGGATTGAATGTACCACGCAACCGGCCCCAGTTTATCGGAAAGGAACCATTTTTCGAGTAACCGACCCGCTCTGCCGTTACCGTCGTTAAATGGGTGAATGCAGACGAATAGCAAATGGATGAACGACGCGTAGTAGAAGGTTTCTTCCAATGAGAGTTCAGTCCGAAGGAGCTCCTCAATATCATCCCATAATTTGTCCATTTCACTTTGCACCGCATCGGCCGGTGCCGCCTCAAATTGAATGCGGCCCGTTTTGTGCTCCATGACTACCATGGCATTTTGCCGGTAAACACCGCGCCAATGTTCCGGCAAAAGATGCTCGGTCAGTATCCGGTGCGCTTGCAGGAAATTATGCTTGTTCAACCGGTTTTCCTTTGCGTAAATGTAAGCGCGGAAAAGGTCGTTGGGCTTCTGGGTCAGCTCGGGTAGGTATTCTATTTGCTGGATTTTGTGTTTGATATAGCTATCCACTTCCATCGGCTCACCCTCGATCCTGGATGAAGTAATGACTGCAACCGATGTGTAAAAATTGAAAGAATCGGATCGCAAGAATGTTTCGCCGAGCTGTTGCAACGCCGCCTTGATATCGATTCCCCGGTGATTACGGAAACTTTCCAGCAGGATTTCAGGTAGGATCTTCATGGTCAAAACAGCGCTTGTCCGGCAGCCGGGCAAGTTACCAGTATTCTTTCAATTCCAAAACCCCTACCTTTGCATCGTAGAAAACGTGCATCCGTGAAAAAGAAGACACTTCTGGTTACCCCGCCATTTACCCAGCTCAATACGCCCTATCCCGCTACCGCATACCTCAAAGGATTCCTGAATACTTTGGGGAGAGAGTCGTATCAGGCCGACCTGGGAATCGACGTGATCCTGGAACTGTTTTCGTCCAAAGGGCTGAAAAAGTTATTCGCGATGCTCGAAGCGTCGGATATTGCGCTGACGGACAATAGTTTCCGGATCTATGCGCTGCGCGAGGAGTACATTGCGACGATCGATCCGGTGATCCGTTTTCTCAAAAACCATAACCCCACGCTGGCCCACAGCATTTGCGACCGCACCTATCTGCCGGAAGCAAGCCGTTTCCAGCAGCTCGAAGACCTCGACTGGGCATTTGGCACGATGGGCATTCACGACAAAGCGCGCCATTTGTCCACATTATATCTCGAAGACCTCGGTGATCTGATCCAGGAAGCGGTAGACCCGCATTTCGGTTTCAGCAGGTATGCAGAGCGCCTGGGGCGTTCGGCGACGAGTTTCGATGAAATGGAGGCTGCGCTCGAAGCACCCGATACGCTGCTTTCACAGACTTTGAAGGATGTGCTGGAACAGAACATAAAGCTTTCACAACCCGATATTGTGTGCATTTCGGTGCCTTTTCCGGGCAATTTGTATGGCGGGTTCAAATGCGGGCAGTATTTGAAAGCGCATTATCCGCATATCAAAATCGTTATGGGCGGCGGCTTTGCCAATACCGAATTGCGTTCGCTGGAAGAGCCGAGGGTTTTTAATTACATTGATTTTGTATGTCTCGACGACGGTGAAGCGCCCCTACAATCGCTTCTGGAATATCTGGATGGTGAGCGTCAGCTTGCAAGCCTGAAACGGGTGTATTCGCGGGTGGATGGGAAAGTTGTATACCACAACGGTGCGAAAGAAAAAGATGTTCCGCAGCGCGAAACGGGCACACCGGATTATAGCGACCTGCATTTGCACGACTATTTGTCGGTCATAGAGATAGTAAACCCGATGCATCGCCTGTGGAGCGATGGACGCTGGAATAAACTGACCCTCGCACATGGCTGCTACTGGGGCAAATGCTCGTTTTGCGACATCTCGCTGGATTATATCCGGCGCTATGAGCCAATGACCGCTTCGCTGCTTTGCGACCGTATCGAAGAAATTATCGCCCAGACGCAGCAAAATGGTTTCCATTTTGTGGACGAGGCTGCGCCGCCGGCGTTGCTGCGGGATCTGGCACTGGAAATTGTCCGCCGGAAATTGACGGTTACCTGGTGGACGAATATACGTTTCGAAAAAAACTTTACACACGACCTCTGCTTGCTCCTGAAAGCTTCGGGCTGTATTGCTATATCCGGCGGGTTGGAAGTGGCATCCGATCGCCTGCTCGATCGCATGAAAAAAGGAGTGACGGTTGCGCAGGTAGCGCGGGTGGCGGATGCGTTCACGCAGGCGGGTATCATGGTGCATGCCTACCTGATGTACGGCTTTCCGACGCAGACGGCCCAGGAAACGATCGATTCGCTGGAAATGGTGAGGCAAATGTTCCAGTTGGGCATTGTACAGTCGGGTTTCTGGCACCGGTTTGCGATGACCGCCCACAGCCCGGTCGGCCTGCATCCCGAAGAGTTCGACGTAATGCGGCTCGGACCCGATGCAGGCAAATTTGCGAACAATGACCTCGAACACAACGACCCGCTGGGTGCCGATCATGACCGGTTTGCGGAGGGGCTGCGCAAGTCGCTATTCAACTATATGCACGGTGTGTGTCTGGATTTTCCATTGTCCCGTTGGTTCGATTTCAAAACGCCGCCGACTTCTATTCCCCCTAACTACCTCGAAAGAAGTATTCACGAGCCGGCGGAACTCGTGGCACGCCCGAATGCGGTGATCGTATGGACCGGTAGTCTGCCCGAAATGGCCGTTTTTGAAGAGAGGCGAGGTAAGAAGGTGCGGGAAATAGCCGAGCTCGTTTTTTATAACAAGAAAAAGGAATGGGCCGTGGAAGCGGAAGTGGCAGTAGGAGAGTGGCTTACCGAAACCTTGCCGAAGCTGTTGATCGCCAACCCCGAGCCTTATGCATTTGAGCAGTTTAAAAGTGATTTTGAAGCAGGAGGGTTAGGCCCTTTTGACTCATTTCTCAACTCCCGCACATGGCAGGAGCTGAAAAATGGTGGTATGCTGGTACTGTAATGCCTAGTACCGGAGTACCTCGAAGGTTTGAAGGTTGTCGTCAAAGGTGGTGAAAACAGCCGGGTAACCAGGCGCAATGCTGCCGATTTTATCCTCGATCCCCAATGCGGTTGCCGGACGTATCGTCGCCATTTCAATGGCTTCCTGCACGGAAATTCCTATTATTTCCACCGCATTCCGCACTGCATCACCAAGCGAAATAGTGGCACCTGCCAGGTTGCCGTCCGAATTGATGTATTTTCCATCCTTCAAATACGCGTCGAATTCTCCCCATTTGAACTGGGTCACTTTTTGTCCCAAAAACAATGCATCCGAAATCAGGAACAGCTTTTCTCGCTTGATTTTGTAAGCCACGCTGGCCGCGCCGAAATCGCAATGCACGCCATCGATAATGATCGGCGCGTAAACGGATTCGGTATCGAAAGTAGCGCCCACCAGCCCAGGCGCCCGGTGGCCGAATGCCGACATAGCATTATACAAATGCGTTACCAGTTGAATCCCCTGATCGAATGCCGTCATGGCTTCGGCATAAGTAGCGTTGGAATGCCCGGCAGAGACGGTAATGCCCGATCCGAGCAGCATTTGCAGCTGGTCTTCGGTGAACATTTCCGGTGCGATGGTGATCAGGCGGATGACATCTTTGCCGTATCGGATAATTTCTTCAAGTTCTGCATCTGCCGGTTTGCGGACAAATGCCGTCAAATGGGCCCCGCGCTTGATCGGATTCAGGAAAGGGCCTTCCAAATGCATACCCAGCACACCCGAATCCGGGTTTTTGGACATGTAGTTGCGGGTAGCCTCGATACCTTTCAGGATGTTGTCGTGCGGGGATGTAATGAGGGTGGGCAGCACATACGCGGTACCGGTCCGTAAGCTGGCCAGGTAAATGTCGTCGATCGTTTCCTCGTCGGCGCGCTCGGTGAAGTAAAACTGTTCACCGCCATTGATGTGGCTGTCAAAAAGCCCGGGGGCAAGGTTGGTTACCTGCGGCATGCCGGTCTTGGGTGTGCCGCTCTCTATGCCGCTGATGCGGCCGTTTTCAACGACAATAATCTGGTTAAAGAGGACCTCTTTCCCTGTAAAAACTTTCTCTGCGAAAAACTGCGTGGACATATTCAAAGGCTTGGTTTAGAAGCGCCCAAGAAACGAAAAACGCAGAGCCGTTCAAAGGACTATCTGATAATTATGTCAAATTTGGTGAGCAGGCCGGCCAGATCAGAGGAGAGGAATTTTGCTTTGCGTACATTGTTCGCCGTCGGGTCGATGGTGAAGTTCTTGCTGGTCGAAAAATCGACGCCAGCGAGATTGGTACCGTCGAAAACCGCGTCCCAGAAGTCGCAGTTATGCACCTTGCATTTGGAAAGGTCCGTTTGCGTAAAGTCCGCATTGTGGACCTTGCAGTTGCTGAAAACGGTCTTGTTCAGCTTCTTCCGCTCGAAGATCGTGTAGTCGAGAATACAGTTTTCGAAAACGGCAGCAAAGGCAAAGTCTTTACTTTCCGAAAAGTTGACGCCGGTGAGTTTACAATGGATGAATTCTATATCGGAAATTTTACAATTTTTCACCGATGCGTTGCTCAGGTTGCATTCCTCGAACACGCAGTCGATGAAATCGATACCGGCAAGGTCGGGCATGTTGCATTGTACAAACCGGACCTGCTCGTAGCTGCTTTCCAGCAGTGGCTCAATGCTAAAATCTTTATTTTCTATTATTTCAAAACTGCGGGTATTACGCATTGAGCCAAAGGGATATTAAATGTATTGCTGGATAACGGATTTGAGCTGGTCAGCCTGTACTACGCCGGACTGTCGCCAGAGCGGCTTGCCGTTTTTGAAAACGATGAGCGTAGGAACGCCCTGAATGCGGTATGCCTGCGCTGCTGCCTGGTTTTTATCCACGTCTACTTTGATGATCGTCGCGGAATCGCCCAAATCGGCCTTTACTTTTTCAAGGATCGGTTTCATCATTTTACAAGGGCCGCACCATTCGGCCGAAAAATCTACCAAAACCGGTTTATCGCTGTTAATCAATTCTGAAAATGTTGCCATGACTGCGTTGTTTTATCTGAAATGATAACCCATCCGGGACACGAAAGGTTTAATCGGGCCCGGCAGAAATCCCGGGTAAAGATCATGCCACTACTTCCAGCGGTCCCTGAGAAATTTACCCACACCTTTTTCCACAAATTCATAGGTGAAATGCGAATACAGGATCGTAAGCGCGATAGCGCTGAGCAGTGAAATCGCAAACATCACTTCATTTTGCGGCGACTTCAAGAACCGGAACAAAACGATGTTGACGAAGATCAGCACGATCGCGTGGTTCAGATAAATGGAGTAGGAGATTTTGCCCAGATATTGAAATGGCCTGCTGTTCAGCATTTGCGTCACTACGCCGGTTGAGCTGGCGAAAATGACAATGCCGATCGAGAAAATGAAAGGGAAAACAAGTTTCCAGAGGTTAAGCTCCCAATGATGCACGAAATACATAGCCGCAATCATGAAGAGCAGGAATGGGATTTCAAATGCGGAAAGCTGAAACGTTTTTTGCCGTAGCAGCCGGTGAGTGAATATGCCCAGCGAGAAACACAAAAGCCCGCGCACATACCCATAGTCGTAGGCGAGCAGGTATTCGCCCCGGGAATAAATGAAAAGAGCGGATAGCAAGCCGATGACCGCAAATGCAGCGTATTTAACCCGGGGCAACATCAAAACCACCAGTCCGAATACGACGTAGGAAATCATTTCTGCCGAAATGGACCAGGATGGATAGTTATTGCTGATCCACCCACCGAATACGGTGCTGGAACCCATGAATGTGAGGGCATCGAGCGATGTGTACAGATAATATCCCAAGCCCATCCCGCCTACATTCTTGAATGCGCTGTGTTCACCCAGGAGGTTCGCCGCCACAAAAACGACTTCGGTGTAGAACAGCAGCGGATAGAGCCTTATGAACCGCTTTTTGAGGAATGTCAGGAAATCACCGGTTGTGTGAATGCGGTCGACATAATTCAAAGCAATTACGAAGCCGCTCAGCACGAAGAAGAAATCGACAAAAAGGCTCGCATTGATGACGAAAAAGTTATTGTAAAGAATAGAATCTTTGAATGCATTATGATGGTGCGCGATGACCAGGACGGCAAATATGCCCCTTAACCCATCCAGTTGTTCAACTCTGTTCTTCATGCGTGCAATGCTGGAAACCTTGCCGGAAGGTTCCGCGGCTCAGGTGAGCGTGTCAGGTGGTTACGGTACTAATCGGTTGTGGTGCTGGCCGGGACACCTTTTTGAAACGGGGGATCGCATCGAGGTATTTGATGCCCAGGAAGCGGATCATCACCGAATACGGGAACCAGAATGCGATATCGTAGGGCCGGCCACCGGTGAAGAGCAGTACCATCATCGACAGGAAGAAATACGCCAGGAACGTCGTCAAAGGATTGGTATGGCGGCGAACTTCGCGTATCACGAACACAAACAGGAAGAAGTTAAAGCTCGTAAAGAACAAGAAACCGAAAACTCCGTGGTTAACCCACGATTCCAGTAGCGGAACGTCGAGATAGTCATTCTTGTAACCCCTGCCGAGGAAAACGTCCCACGAATACAGCGTTTCCATAAATTCCCCGAAACCACTTACCCGGCCCATCGCCGAGTAATCGACATCCGCTTCTTCGGAAAGCCTTACGCCCGTGGAGGTAAAGATAACGTTCATGATCCGGTCCTCGAAAATATCCCAATAACCTAAAAGCAGGTTGAGGATATCGCCATAGCGCGCCAGGAAGTAGTAAACCACCATTAATATCAATATGATAAATACCATATTCCTGAACTTGAACGCATTGCCGACAACCGAAGAAATGTCCGAAAACTTGAAATGGAAAAGAAAATATGCACCGCAAACGACGCCCAGTCCCAGGTAGCTCGATTTTGCGAGTGATAATATCACCACACCCAACCCGAAAAGCACCGAAAAAAACAGGAAAAGCCGCGAGAGCAAGTGCTTGGTATTACCCAATAACACCATGGCGGAAAGCAGGGTAATGACCCCATTCCTCGCCGTAATGTGCGGGTTACCGCCCGGTTGGGCACCTTCATTGGCAAAGTTGACCGCTGCCCGCATTCCCGGCGTCCAGTTGGGGTCGGTAATGAGCGAGTACACCAGGGTAATGTTGGTGAAAAATGAGAACAGGAAAAGTACCTGTATCAGGGTGTCTTTCACGTCGTTAGGGACGTGCATGAGCAGTGCCAGGAATCCGAAAGTGAATACGAAGTTACCTATGTCGGCTACCGATTTCCCCTGATGATTCAAAAACATGAAGTAAAAGAGGGTCAGCAGCAGGAACAAGGCCGCGAGGTTGATCAGGATGACATTCGGCTTGTAAAGTCGTTTGAACAGCGTCGGCGGGACCATCAGCAAGAGCGCAAACGAAAAGAAAATAGCGGTAAAAACGCTGCTGGCCGGACCTACGTGGAGTGTATCGCGAATAAAAAATATCAGCGGAAAGCCGTTGAACATCATGGCGATGCCCACCGAATACCGGAGATAGTTAAAATTATTGGTTACATTGAATAAACTCCAATTCATCTGGAAAGCCTGAATCTGATGTACTGAATATCGAGCCGCAGAATGAAATAGCCGATTTTACGGACACGGCACCAAAGATACTTCATTTTGTTGACTACGGGAGACGTGTTCGTTGAAATGTACAATTTTTGTACCCTTGCATGTTCCTCCCGGCCGATGGTCGAGGCGATGGTCGAAGACTTCGCGTCGGCGTGCACACGTAATGCGCCTCCTAGGCCATCGATCTTTTTGGTGGTCGTCGTTGGGTGCGAAGTGTACCGTGTAATGAAGTCGTAATCGAATGCAAAACGGAACGACTCGTCGAACATACCGTACTTTTCCACCAGCGAACGCTTGAAAAACAGCGACTGGTTATGGATCTGCATCCCTTCCAAAATCTGGCAATCGAAGTCGTAGGAAGTCGTTTTGAGTATTTCGGTCACTTCGTCGTCGGTGGTGATCATGTAGAGGTCGCCATACAGGATATCGACCGGATATTTCAATGCTGCTTCTCCAAAACGAGTGAAAGTGCCGGGGAAATATACATCGTCCGAATTTTGGAAGCTGATGTAGTCGCCCGTGGCCCGTTCCAGGGCCTTGTTGATGGCATGCACCTGCCCGCGGTCCTTCTCAGAAACCCACCAGGAAAGGTACTGTTCATATTTTTGTATAATCTCCACACTGCCGTCGTTCGAGCCGCCGTCAACGATCATGTATTCGAGGTTCGGGTAGCCCTGGTTAAGCACGCTCAGGATCGTCCGTTCCAGGAACGCGGCCTGGTTGTAGGACGGAGTAATGATCGTCAGTTTAGGATACCGTTGGGTATTGCCCGCAGGTGCTGCCGGTTTTAATGCCGATACGAAGCTTCGCAGGTCCTGTGTGGTTTGTTCTAAAAAATGCATGGAATCCTGTTTCGCTGGTTAAAACTGATCGATATAGGTGGTCAACTCTTTCAACCTGGCGGCGATACCTTTTCGCATAAGCCGGTTAGGAAGAATGTTGGCATATTTGCCAAATGCCGGCTCGCCGCCGGTTTCCAGTGCCTGTTTCTTTCTGATCACAATGCGCTGGTACTCCATGAACAGATCTTGAAATGCCTTATTCGTGGTAACCAACGCTGCATGGTCAGACCAGATCGGATCGAAATGCCCCAGCCCGGCGAATTCAAGCGAAATCAGCGGCTGGCCATCGATTTCAGGGCTATCGTTTTTAATAACAAGGTTTTTATTCAAAACTGCATTTAAGCCGTAATGCCAGCCGGGATGATGCAATGTCTGCGTTGCAGGAACCCAAACCGGCACATAATTGAGCCAGAGCTGATCGGTATTCATGCCATTGCAAAGGTCGAAGCTCGCCCGGTCGATCGTGCGGTGTGCCCACCATTCCAGCATGGCAACCGTTTTTTCCGATCGCCGCAGCGACCAGCTTCCGGAATGATACATCCCGGCATTCAGGATGCGCTTATCGTCCAAAATCGGAGATTTTTTTAAGGGAGCTGAAATATTCGGGGTCAGGAACATTTCCGCATCCGCATTCAGCAGGCTATCGAACGACCTTTTAAGCACTACTGTCGGGCTTAGAAAGGTCAATCGTTCACATTCGGGATGCTTTTTCAACAACTCCAATGCAAACCAGGGACGCGTCGCAGGCAGCAGCTCAAAATCATAGTACCCGGCAGCCATCCGATCGAAATCCGGGATAGCCAGTTCCGAAACCGATAACAGTTTCACATGCCCGGGGAGCTTGTCAATGCTGAGCGAATCGACCAGGGCAATGTAAAAAACGTCATCCGGCTGGTGTTGTAACACAGAATCGGCCAGAGCCAGTGCGTGCGCCAGGTTGGTTCGGTTACAAACTGTGTATATAATGTTCATGAACGACTATTCCGTTTCAGGCAAATTTTTAAAGTAAGGTATCTCGTGGATATTATCCCGCGAAATGCCTGTAAAAGCAAAAGGTAACGATGTGCCATTTTGATATCGGACACCAAATTGGGCAAAATGGCTGCGTACAATGTCGGTGGGTTTTCTCAAATGCGGCAGGAAGCGGTTCGCTTCGAGCTCCCAGAACACCGAGTCGGAGTAGGGTAGGCCTGCATTGTGGCGATATTGATGGGCAACGCTTCGCTTACTTTTTAAAGTGGACGTCATCCGCTCTATCCGGCAAAGGTAAAGCCCGTTGTCGGCATAACCCGCCCCGAATAATCGTTTTTCCTGCTCCGAAAGCCCCGAAATACGTTTCAAAAAACCAGGTGCTTTATCAGTACCAGTCAATACCGGCCCGGCCTTGATGTAATCGTAACCCTGCTTACACCAGTAATGCAGCTCGTCTTTGACCACCCAGCTATTTAACTCATGAATTAACAAAAAGTCACACCAGTTGAAACGATCATAAAAATCGGACATCAGGAGCAGTTGCGCCAGATGCTGCCTCGATTCAAAATAGCGCCTGGGAAAATGCACGACGTCGAAGTTTTCCGCGTGTTCGCGCACCACTGAAAGATCTGCCCCTTCGCCCGCGACAAAAATGATCGGGTAATCCGAAAGGACTTGCAGCGCGTGATGCAGCAGTTTTTCCTCCGTTGGATCGATCTGAGGTTCGAGAATCGGAATAATGACGGTAACCAGCTCTTTCATCAGATCGTTTGCAGCTTGCCGATCAGATAGTTGAAAGGCATTTTCAAATATTTCCGGATACGCAGGTAGCGGCGCACAGGTGCCGGCTTGATGTACGCGCAGGGGAACTTGCGGTAATAGGCGTTCCCGTTGCTGATCAGGCAGTTTTTATATAAAGCAAAAAGCTCCGTAAGATCCGTGCGGGCATTCAGCTCGAAACGATCCTGGTATTTCGACAAAATATCCGGTTTCGCAGGGTCATAGCCGCTGTAATGGAAGAATATCAAAGGATTGTGCCCATTGACATACCATTGGCCGTCGCGCTGCGCAAAAGTACGCTCGTGCAAATTCCAATAGGCTGCATTGTAGCCGGGATTTCGCTCGATATGCGTGTTTGGAACAAAAACTGGCAGGAAATTCATCCAGTTCTGGTCCACAAAAAGGCCATTGCAAAGGTCGATCAGGCATTCGTAGCGCAGCTTTTCCTCCCACCACGCGATGAACCTGTCGTTTTCTTCCGAGCGGCTGAAGGCCACAAACCCCAGGTTATAAACGCCGGTGTTGAGGTGGTGCAACTCGTTGGGCGTCAGCCGGTCATTGATCGGCGTGTTGATATGCGGCGTAAGTACTGCATTGTGCTTTGCCAGAGCGTTGGTAAGTTCTGTTAATGGCTGAAAAACAATGATATCCGGGTCGAAATAGATGACGTTTTTAGCTTCCGGATAATGCTTGAAAAAGTAGGTAAAATAGAAAGGTTTTACCGCGGTGTTCAGCTCAGTGATATTATACCGTGCGCACATTTCCTGAAAATCGCGGATTTCGATCTTGTCGATCTCGATCATCGGGTAGTCGGGTGCGTAGGAATCCTCAAATGCAACGCCCTGAAGTGTGTCTACCAGGCCGATGAAGAAGCGGACGTCCGGGTTGGTCGCTTTGAGCGAGTCTCCTAATGTCCTGGCTTGTGCGAGGTAATTGATGGAGCAAATGGTAAAGGCAATGGTCATTGATTGTGCTGTTCCGAAACCTGCAAAGGTAAATACTTCTGAATAATGGCTTCGACGCTCGCGATGCTTTTGTCTGTGTTGTGCCTTTCCAATACTTTTTTACGGGCATTCTGCCCCAATGTGTTTCGCAGCGATGGATCGAGGATGAGCTGGATGATCGCATCCGAAGCCGCCGAGATATCCATATACGGGACTACAAACCCGGCATCGCCTTCGATGAGTTCCGGCGCGCCGCCTGCACCTTCGAAGCATACCACCGGGATTTCCTGCAATGCAGCCTCCATCACCACAAGCGGGTAGGGGTCCTCGCGGGAGCTCAGGAGCAATACGTCGTAACGGTTGATATAGTCGAGCGCGCGCGGAGTCGGCGGGATGAGGATGATCTTGTCGCTCAGTCCCATCAGCCGGATGTCGCTTTCGATCAGTTCGTAGATCTCATGCTGCTGGCCTGCGCCCACCCACACGAAGTAGACGGGCAGCGGCTGCGTTTTACGGATGACCCTGCTCGCAATCCAGTTGAAAAGGTCATTTCCTTTTCGCCATTCGGCATTCCCGCAACCGCCGATCACAATGGCGTCGTCAGGAATTTTATAGGTCTTTTCGAGAATATCGTGCTGTACGTCGGCCAGGCGCTGGTCAATGTGTTCGTGGTCGATCAGCGTAAAGGTGCTCACGTGTGCCGCAGGAAAGTCGTATTTGCGGATGTAATGATCCGCTACTGCATTCGATACGGCGATCAGGTGATCCGTCCTTTTGAGCAGGAAGGCAAGCTGAGTTTCCTGTGTATAAATCTTGACAGACATCGCCAGCTCGTGTACAAAAAGTACGAGCGGCAAGTCATGAAACGATTTCAGAAAATCGTAGTAGACTTCCGCGTTCGCAATGGAATTGATGAAGACCAGTCCGATATTCTGCTGTTCAAGCTCCGCCAGGACCCTTTCATTTCCTTTGTGCAGCGAATGTTCTTCGTAAAATTTCAGGAGATTGGTTTTGCGGAGCAGCTTGCCCGTAAATGGGGGAGTAGTGATCTTTTTGTTTTGATAAAGGCGCGTAACACCAACCACCTTTTCAAATTCCGCTTCCAGTTCACCTCCGTTACAGAGCAGCAGATGCATGGGAACACCCCGTTCTTTCAATAGCCGTAACAACTGCAGCAGCAGCAACTGACTTCCTGCCCTGTTAGCATCATGACTTACAAAAAGTATTTTCTTCTGCTCCATTACCGATATTAGCTAGCTCAAACTTTCGTCCCCGGACCGACTCAATAAGCTTCGTAGCTCATCTTTCCGGGCACCTTTTTCGCGGGGTTGCCTACGTAGACGCCCCACTCCTCCGTCTCTTTCATAATCGCAGAAGCCATTCCCACAAGCGTGCCTTGCGCAATCGTCGTGTAATCGCGGATGGTGGCATTTACTCCAAAGAAAGAGTACGATTCTACCACACAATGCCCCGAAAGCACCACATGGGAAGTAAAGAAGACGTGGTCTTTGATCTGGCCATGGTGGCCGATATGGTTACCGCTCCACAGTACCACATTGTTGCCAATGGTCGTGAAGGGCTGGATCGTATTATCTTCAAGGATAAAGCAGTTCTCGCCTATTTCGTTGCCGAAAAGCGTCGCACGGGAACTGATATAGGAAATGAACTGGTAGCCTTTCGCTTTCGCGTGGTTGTAGATCGCCTCGCGGTTCCGGTTCATATTGCGACCGGTCATAGGAGCAAAGAACTTGTATTCCGACGGCGGGAATAGGGTTTCCACATCCTCAAATGCCACCACAGGCAGGCCGTGGAAATTGTCTTTGTCGATGTATTGGCGATTGACGGTGAATGCAACAACCTCATGATCAGAGTCATGGGTTAAATAATAGTGCGCTAGTTCTGCTGTGTCGAGTACTCCAAAAACGATAATTTTCGCCATTACTAAATCAGTTCGTATGCCTCTAATTGTTTCCTGATATCGTCGGGATCGTTAAACATCAGAACATCTATAACAGATAACCAAGGTACGAAAGCATTTTTAAATTGGGGGTACGGGCTAGATATACTTTTTATGAAGTCCAGTCTTATTCCCTCCTTTTCAAATTTGTCTTTGTCGTACAATTCCACCCCGCCAATCGGATTGATGTAATGGTTTGCTTGTTCCTGTTTACAGATATCCAGAATCCGGTCCTGTCCTTTCAGGTGTTTGTTATTGTATATCGTTGAAGAGGGAACAATCTCCGTGCCTATGCCCATGTACGCGCAAGTTTTTTTCAATGCGTATATACATAGCTCGTTGATTGAATCAACTTCTAAATTTACGATTTCTTCTAAGAGTTCAAAAACCTTTTGATAACCGGGAGCTTTCTGATACGATTGCTGGATGGTCTTCAATAACTTTTTCTGCCATTGCTCATGACGGGCAAGCGGCACTTCATAGATCAGTTTGTTCTGGCTTGCGTCTTTCAGCGGGATGGTGAAAAGGTGCGCCTTTCCACCTACAAGCAGGTTGTTCCGGTTGATCCAGCCCTTGTTGATGAAGTTCACATCGTCGTAAATAATGAACTTGTCCACGGCATTGATCAACTGGAAATAGCCGATATATGGAAAAATATACGGCTGCATGATAGCAATAGTCATGGCTTGGGCTATTTGAGTTTTCTCAGATAATAATCTTCGCCCTTTTCGATCAGTCCGGTCATGGTGGTGTCGGAGCCGAGCCGGATGTCGGTAGGCAATGCACGGATCTTGCTCGTGTCGTTCACGACTTTGCGGGCGTAGAAAAGGTAGTCTGCATCTTTGGGGATCGGCCGCAGGCCTTCCTCGAACGGGTTAATGGAGATCAGCTTCCGGGTAAGATCTTTCCCGTAAAGCGGATATTCAAAATCACTGTTTACGGTAGCAAGCGCCACAGTAGCATCCTCGGGCACGATGGAATCAAAACGCACATAGGCTTTGGTGATATCCGGCCTTGCAAACGTCTGGTAGGGAATGCGGTCCATCGTCAGCGCCGACTCCATTCCGAACGACGGAAGCGGGAGGCATCGGATGTTGAGGTACACCGCCATAATGCCCGAAATACAGGCGAGCCCTACAACCAGCATAATATAGCCTTTCCAGACGTTTCTCCGTGGCTTGATGATCGACAAGCGGTGGTGGGAGAAAAGCAGCAGGAGGAAAAGTACCCCGAAAAGCCCCGCTTCCATGAAGTACCGTCCTTTGAATGGATCGTAAGCAGCCGAATAGGAGATGGTGGCCAGGTTGAGACAGAATGCGATTGCCAGAAAAAAGTGGACACGCGACCTGAAAACACGGATCAGCACCAGCAACATCAGCGGAAGGATCAAAGCGAAGCCGAATATGCCCCAGTAGGGGTTTGCATTATAATAATAGAAGCCGCGCTGGAAGGAGAATGGAACAATGGTGAAATCATGTTCTTCGTCGAGGCGCATGCGCAGCTTGTCTTCCAATATCACCAGCGGTTTCCGGATGGCAGTATTCAAATCATAGCCCCACTGTGCATTGCGGATGCCGTCGAGGTTGCAGAAATCGTAGGTATAGCGAATTACATTCCGGCTGCCCTGCTCGAAAAGATTGGCAGCGCCGCCCGCGCGCTCGTACGACTGATGGTAACGCGCCGTAGGAGGTCCGATTGGATGCCCGAAAACCTGGATATTGCGGATGTAGCCGGTAGGGATGGTGTATATCAGCGCAAAAAACGCGATGGCAAGGCCGAGCCTCAATGTCCTTTCAAAAAACACCTTGAAATCAGGCGCAAGGAACACCGTATAAATCATGACCACAAACACCGACGGCATGAGCAATGCAAACGTCGCTTTATGGCCGGTCACGATCGCAAAAGTGATCCCGGTGAGGTAGAGATAGCGGTTGTCGCGGTTGGTGTAATAGTTGAAAAGAAAATACAGCAGACAACTCAGGTACGCCGTCATGACGATGTCGGTTTCCGTCGTGACAGCCTGCATGAGGAAATCGAGGAACAGGCTGTATGCCAATGCACAGAAAAAGCTGGCCGAGAGGTTCCTGCCGATTCTTTGTGCAATCCCGAATACCGCGACCAGCGTTACATAGTACGACAGCTGATGAATGAGTTTAAACGCATTCTCTGTGTTCCCGGTAATGAGGTAGGAAAAAATGTGGATCGTAGTAAGGCTCTTCGGGTAGGTGTCCATGTTCCAGTTGGCGCCGCCGAAATGTTCCATGGTACCGCGCTGGATGTACCGGATAGCCCGGTTCAAATGCCCGGTCATGCTGTCCCATTCATTGGGCGGCGTGAAGAGCACCAGTATCAGGTTCGTGATTCCGATTACCGCGAGTGTCAGGAACATCGCTCCGAAAATGACTTTCAGGTAGAGGGATAACTCCCGGTTCCAAAGCCGGAAGGTGCTCAGCCGGTTCGCAATGAGCCCGCGAATGGAATAATGCGCCTGTTGCGGCACGAGCTTTGTCCAGAGCAGGTATTGCAATGCGAGAACGGTGAATGTGCCGCCGATCCACGCAAAGACATTGGCCGTGAGGTCCAGTGCCGACAAAATAAAGCCGGTGGGAATAATGCTACCGACGAAAAGAATGAAGAAGGTAATGATCAGCTCCGTCAGGGAAGGTTGAGCAATCTTTTTTGCAACAAAGCTGATACTGTATAAAAACAGGAAAAAAATTAGCCAATAAAAAATGACCATGCGATTATGGTGATAAATGACCGTTGATAATGCGGGAAATCCTTTCGATATCTTCGTAAGGTAGCCCCACATATAATGGCAAACTTAACACTCTTGCCGCGATATCCTCAGAAACAGGACACGCAATTTGCCTTGGCATAAAGGAAAGTGTATTCAGCGACGGGTAGAAATATCTTCTCGGAATGATTTCTTCAACCTTTAAAGCGTCCATTACTTTAAACATAACTGCCTCGGACGGAAACACTACCGGGTAATAAGCGTAGTTATATTCAATGTCGGCACTCAGTGTCGGTTTAAACAAAATATCCCAGTTGAGCAGTCTGTCGTAAGCGGCAAATACTTCTTTACGCGCCTGGATGATCGCCGGTACCTGGGGGAGATTAACCAGGCCCATTGCGGCATGGAATTCGGAGTTTTTCCCATTGATCCCCGCGAATTCATAATGCTCGTCGCCCTGGTGACCGAATGCGCGCAGCAAATGCAGTTTGCGGTCCAGTTCGGGGTGGTTGGATATCAATGCACCGCCTTCGATGGTATGGAAAACTTTCGTAGCATGGAAGCTGCAAGTGCTCAGATCGCCATACGAAAGCAGGGATTTACCCTTATAAGTGACGCCGAATGCATGTGCGGCGTCGTAAATGACTTTCAGGTTATGTTTTTGCGCAATGGCCCCGATCGCTTCTATGTCGCATGGGTTACCATACACGTGCGTTGCGAGGATCGCCGATGTTTCAGGTGTAATGGCGGCCTCAATCAATTCAGGATTGATATTGAATGTAGCGGCATCGATATCGACAAAAACGGGTGTACAGTTTTCCCACAAAATCGCATTGGACGTAGCCACGTAGGAGAAAGGCGTCGTGATAATTTCACCTTTCAGGTCCAGCGCCTTAATCGCTATTTGCAGAACGATCGTTCCATTACCGCAGAAGTAAAGGTGATCGACATTGAGATATTCTTTAAGTTGTCCTTCGAGTTGTTGTAAAAGCGGGCCGTTGTTGGTCAGATAACCACGTTCCCAGATTCCACGGACATATTGCAGATATTCTTCCTGGTCAGGTAGAAAGGTTTTAGTGACGTTAATCATTCACTACGTGTTCAGTTTGGCGAATGGAAAAATTGAGTTGAGGGCGAATATATCCCGGCCATTTGCCATACCAGGTCACATTTTCACGGTAATCCTCGATATCAAAGACAAGGGCTTCCTCCATATTGTAGAGCACGGTGCTCGTGTCTTTCACGATCATCATCGACACTACATAAGAGCCGTCATTCAGGAAATTACCGGGGATCTCACAAGTCCCGCTTACAAGGCCCTTGGAGAAGTTCTCCGCCTGGGTACCCACATTGAAAATACATTCGCCTGTGAATGTATACAGGTGCATGCTCAGGTTCAGCGATGCCCCTTCCACCATGTTCCAGAACTCGAACTGGAAGTTGATCGGCGTACGGACATCGATATGGGTGAGGTCGTCCTGGTATTCCGGGAACAGTTTGAAACTCTTCACGCGCACCTGGTCATTTCCCGGTGCCGATTCGATGTTATCCCAATGCTTTTCCAGCGATTTGTGGGAAACTTTGCTGAGATAATTGGTAACAATGTGCGTGGTATCGCCCTGGTCTATCAACCGGCCTTTTTCAAAATAAAAAGACTTGTTACAAAGTGCCTGAATGGCCGTAAGGTTGTGGCTTACAAAAAGCAGCGTGCGGCCGCTTTCCGAAACATCCCGCATTTTACCGAGACATTTTTTCTGAAACTCGGTATCACCCACTGCGAGAACCTCGTCCACAATCAAAATTTCCGGGTTAAGGTGTGCCGCGATCGCGAAACCGAGGCGTACGTACATACCCGACGAATATCTTTTAACAGGTGTATCCAGGAATTTTTCAACCCCCGCAAAATCTACAATTGCATCAAACGATTCCCGGATTTCTCCTTTCGACATGCCGAGAATAGCGCCATTGAGGAAGATATTCTCGCGTCCGGTCAGTTCCGGGTGAAACCCCGTACCTACTTCCAGCAAGCTGGCAATGCGGCCGTCTATCTTAATCTGACCTGTGGTAGGCTCGGTAATGCGGCTGAGAATTTTCAGCAATGTGGATTTACCGGCTCCGTTATGGCCAACGATACCAATGCGGTCGCCCTTGTCGATGGAGAAATTGACGTCCTGCAATGCCCAGAACTCCTCTTTCTCCGTGAACCCGTTTTTCTCCTGTTTGCGGAACAATTTGTTAACCGTCTCGGAAACAATGTCGCGCAAACCGGACGAGCCGTTTTTGCGTTGGTGGTCGATGATATATTTTTTGCTGATATTTTCAGCTACAATTACAGACATGCCCAAGTGTGGTTGTTTCAAATATGGTCAACGAAAGTTTTCTCCTTTTTGCGGAAATAGATCAGCGAAATAACCAGAATGATCGATGATGTAATAACCGTTGAGTACAAACTCTGCGGATTGAAATAGGACTTGCTTCCCAGGAGGCACCAGCGAAAACCATCTATAATCCCAACCAGCGGGTTTAGATTATAGTATTTCTCATACCAGGTGCCCTTCACGAGACTGCTTGGATAAGCCACCGGGCAAACATACATGCCTACCTGAACCATAAAGGGAATCAGCTGGCCAATGTCCCGGAAGCGTACGTTCAGCGCTGCAAAAAACAGACCGAACCCCATCGATGTAATAAATGTAAGCAAAATGAAGCAAGGAAGAAATACGATCTGCCAGCTGATGGGAGTTTGAAAGAATATCGTGACCACGATATAAATACCGAAAGTGATCAGAAAATCCACAAAACCGACAGCGACGGAGCTCAATGGCATGAGCAGGCGCGGGAAATATACCTTCGAAACGAGATTGTGGTTGATCAGGATACTGTTGCTGATCTGCGTAAATGTATTGGCGAAAAATGTCCAGATGGTAAGTCCGCCAAGAACCATCAATGGGTACGGAATGCCTGGGTCGGCTTTTAATTTGGCCACATAGCTGTAAACAAATACCATCACGGTCATGGTCATGACCGGGCGCAGTACGCTCCACGCAACGCCCAGGAGCGTTTGCTTATACCTTACGGAAAGGTCTCTTTTCGAGAGAATCCAAAGCAATTGCTTGTGAAGCCAGAGGTCCTTCCAATAGTCTTTCTCAGACCCACCGGCCTTGATTGTAATAGAGTGTTGATTTGCCATGGTTACGCCGTTACTACTTCCTTACGCACGGTAGTGGTGGTGGGTGAAGCAAACACTGTTCTGAAATAAACAAAGATCAGTGCGATCATCAAACCGATCAATGCCCCGATTTTGGCATTGCGCTTGTCTTCATATTTCACGTCCAGCGGTACTTTGATACCTTCGATCTCGGTGAACAATGGCGCTTCCTTTACGAGGGAAATACGCATTTTTTCGGCATTGGCCATTGCTTCGTAATACAGCTGTTGCAGGAAGGAAGATTTTCTTTCCATGCTGTTGGCCGATACTTTGGCTTCCGGCATCAGGATCTGCGCGCTGTAATCGAGCTGTTTCGCCAGTTTATGTTCCGCAATCCCCAATACCGCGGCGAGTGAATCGGCGCGGTGGTTGAGCAGGCGAAGTGTCTTACGCGTTTTTTGCGTCTGGTTCTCGGTGTACATCTCTTCCACTGTTTCCAGCAGCGTGGTTACCCACAAGCCCGCGAGGTGCTCGTTCTCCATTTTAGTGGAAATCGACGTGAACGACGACTTGCGGTCGAGTGCAGCGATCTCCGTCGCCTCGGCCGCTCGCTTCACGATCGAGTTGAGGTTGATCCGCGAGTTCATATCCATTTTCTTGATATCGTTCGTCGTGAAATGGAATTTCTGAAGTTCGGGGAAGTCCTTCCAATCGGAGGTTTTGATACCGCTCGAATCAATGTAGAAGTTTGCCATGATCTGCTTTTTCCCATTGATTTCGATCTCCTTCATCAGGTTCCGCTCCAACACCGGGCGGGACTTTACGAAGTAGAAAAAGTTCTCTCCGGTGAAAATATTGGCATCCGGCTGTGCACCCAAGCCCAAAAGGCCGGCTACATCGCCGAGACCGGAGCTGGCACCCGCCGCACCGAGGTTGAATACCACATTGGCCTCGTAAATCGGGGGCTTGTTCTCGTAAGTATCCATCGCATACCCGATACCGAAACCGGCCACCGGCAGGAGCAACATCATTTTCCAGTTACGGATCAATGCATTTTTAACTACCAGTATTTTCTCGACGACTTCCTTGGGAGATAGCTCGTCTTCCGGGATTTGTTGTGTGGTCGCTGTCGCCATAGTTAGTTGAGTGAACGGAATGCTAGTACTGTTACGATGAGTCCCATGATCGAGCTCAACAGGGTTGTGGCTGTCGAGATGGTTTGCTGCGTGTTAAGTGCCGGGGCAGTCCTGGTAGGAACGAAGATCTCCGATCCCGGCTGTACTTTCGGGTACACGTTGAAGAAAAGGAATCTTCTTGTGCGGTCGATATTGCCGTTGGGATATTTAACGTAAGAGCTTTTTCTGAGGGATTGTACTGTAAATCCTCCCGACTGTGAAATGTAATCCGAGAAGTTCATTCCCTTGCCATATTTCACGGTAGTAGGGTAAAGTACCGATCCGGTTACCTGTACAGTTTCCAGACGTTTCGGAATGCGGATAATGTCACCTTCCTGCACCACCAGGTCTTCAAATGACCCCGGGTTTTTCAGGATGTTTTTCAGCACGATACCGATTTTTTCTTCTTTTACATTCGGCAGGTCGCCCGTAAGCGTACCCTGTTTGATGCTCTTCTCGGTTTGCTGAACCTGCTCGTAGTTTACGGCTTCATCGAGGTTTTTCACAACCGTGCGGCGCAGAAGCGTTGCTCCTTCCGGATAAGCCAGTTCGGTAAGTCCGCCGGCTCGTTTGATAATATCGCTGATCTTGTCGTTTTTATTAACGATGGTGTAAGGACCAGTTACCAATACTTCACCTTCCACAAAAACAGTCTGCTGCTCGACATAGTTAGGCGATTTGCGTACAATCACCTGGTCGAATGGAAACAGTACGAAGTTGCTTGCTTTGGAATTAAGTGAAAGGTCACGGTTAACATTAAACTTATATACTTCGGAAATCTGCGCATTCGCCGCGCCAGCTACCGAGTTTCTTTTTCTTCTAACCACCTCGATTTCGGACGTATAAGCCGATTCTTTCAAACCGCCTGCCTGCACCAGCACGTCTTCCAGTGTCATATCGGTCGTGTAAGGGAATTTACCCTCGTTTTCTCCGATTTTGGTGTTATTTACTTCCCCTTCAACGCTCACGAATGCAGTTTCAGCCATTTCAAATCTGGATGGCACAATGATCTGGTCCAGGCGCGTCAGTACAAGGTCGGGCGTTACACCGTTCAATACGTCGGTGTAGTTAATAGGAATAGTCTGGATGGTGAGGTCTTCGCGGGTCCGCAGCACATTTAAACGGCCTACAAATGCATCTTCACGCATTCCCTGAGCATTTTCGATGAGCTTTTTCAGCGTCGGGCTGTTATCGAGCGAGTACTCGCCGGGACGCATTACGGCGCCTTCAACAGTCACGATATTCTCGAAGCGGTCAAGTACAGTTTCAACATTGATCGAATCGCCGGTAGCCATTTCGAAGGTATTATACTGGTCTTCGGGTACGTCCAGGATCTTGCGTTCCTTGGAAGTGATGCGTTGTATTTTCAATCTGGCGCGGTAGGCTTTGTCGCTGAAACCACCGGCATAACGGAGCACATCGCCCAGCTTTTCTTCCGGTGTCAGCTCGTAAATGCCCGGACGTTTCACCATGCCGGCGATTTCCGCGCGTTTGAGATAATAGCCAACCACCACATTGTCGTTCTCCTGGACACGGATATCGCCATCGATCTTACCATTTACGAGATAGTCGTAAATGTCAAGTTTCGACACCACTTTGCCCTGGCGGACAACGCGCACTTCCCGGAAAGATCCAATTTCATTAGGGCCGCCCGCCTGATAGAGAGCATTAAACGCAGACGACAACGATGATACCGTATAGGTACCCGGATTGATCACTTCGCCCGTTACAAAAACTTTCACTGAACGAACTTCCCCCAGCGTAACCATCAGTTTGGTACGGGCTCCTTCGCCCCCGGTACCGATCATTCCCGGCACGAACTTGGCAAATTTGTCAATCAGGATTTTCTTGATCTCTTCAATGGTACGACCAGCCACCATGACGTTTCCGACGCGGGGAATGCTGATGAAGCCGTCCTTGTTAACTACCGTTTCGTAGGTACTTTCTGCGTAGTTGTAGAGGTAAATCTTTAACTCGTCACCTGGTCCCACGACGTAAGTGGTAGGTGTAACGATCTGTAAATCAGGGATAAGTCCGAGCTTTTTGTCTGCAAAGATCGAATAGCCGTAAATTTTCTGACGAAGCGCTTCTTTTGCTTGCTCCTCCGGAGTGAGTGTCGAACTGGTGCTTGTGTTCACCTTGCTCTGATCGCCGCCTTCGGTATTCTGGCCGTTCTGGTTGGCGCTATTCTTGCCTTTATCACCACCCTGGCCTTCACTTCCCTGCTGCGGGTTACCATTTTGCTGGTTGCCTCCCTGCTGGCTTCCGCTCTGCTGACCTGCTCCTTGCTGGCCGCCAGGTCCCGACTGCGAATTTCCTGAACCCGTATTGCCCGCGCTGTTCCCTCTCGGGCCCTGTTGCGTGGTGCCCTGGCCGCCGGTAGACGTCGGGGCAGTTCCGGAAGCTGCTGTTGGGGCTGTAACCTGTGAAAAAGCGGGTAGCGAAATGATGAAACTCAGGAAATAGGGAAGTATAGATTTATAACTTTTAGCCAACCTGGATCTGTTCATAAGAAGAATTATTGTACTATTGAAAGTCTGAAAATTCATTAAAACTACGTATAAGACTAGTATTTTTGAATTTGGGATTCGAGTACACGCAATAATGAGGTAGTGTATATCATGGCAAAGTAAATTAGATTTTTCCTATTTTTAAAGAATTTCTATTAATCGGGGTTCCTGGCTGGGGGACCCCCGCAAAGTTATAACAGGGTAACGACAAAAGATTCAAATTATTAAAATACCGGTTCCAAAAGCGATAATACTCCTAAAAGAATAGTTATAAATATGGAAAGTACAAATGTTCAATACGACGAGAGCAGTATCCGGTCGCTTGACTGGAAAGAACATATTCGCCTGAGGCCCGGGATGTACATCGGAAAGCTCGGCGACGGCTCGTCGGTGGACGATGGAATCTACGTGCTCGTGAAGGAAGTGGTTGATAATTCGATCGATGAGCACATGATGGGCAATGGCAAAACGATAGAAATCAAAATATCCGAGCACCGTGTGGAAGTGCGCGATTATGGCCGCGGCATTCCGTTGGGCAAGGTGGTGGATTGCGTTTCCAAAATCAACACCGGCGGTAAGTACGATTCGGGCGCGTTCCAGAAGTCGGTGGGGTTGAATGGTGTAGGTACCAAGGCGGTGAATGCGCTTTCCAGCCATTTCAAGGTGCAATCGTTCCGCGACGGCAAGACTAAAAGCGCAGAGTTTAATCAGGGCGCACTTTTGAATGAATCTCCGGAAGGAACTACCAGTCAGCGAAACGGTACGCATGTCGCGTTTGAGCCCGACGGTACTATTTTCAAAAACTTCCGCTACATCCCGCAGTACCTGGATAATATGATCTGGAACTACTGCTATCTGAATGCCGGGTTGACGATCAACTTCAACGGACAGAAATACTTCTCCCAGAATGGCCTGCTCGACCTTCTGAAAAGCAAATCCGATCCTGAATCGCTGCGTTATCCGATCATTCATTTGAAGGGCGACGACATTGAATTGGCGATGACTCATGGTAACCAGTATGGTGAAGAATACTACTCTTTTGTGAATGGTCAGTATACGACACAAGGAGGTACCCATCTCGCTGCATTCAGGGAAGCGGTTGTTAGAGCTGTACGCGAACATTTCGGAAAAGATTACGCTCCGGAAGACATTCGTTCCTCCATTATCGGGGCCATCGCGATCCGCGTCCAGGAGCCTGTATTTGAATCGCAGACCAAAACCAAACTCGGCTCCAACACCATCACGCCGGATCCGAACAGCACGACAGTAAGGACATTCGTAAATGATTTCGTCAAAGAAAGGCTCGATAATTTCCTGCACATGAACCCCGAATCGCGGGACGCATTGAAAAAGCGGATCGAGCAGTCGGAGCGGGAACGGAAGGAACTGGCAGGTATCAAGAAACTCGCCAACGACCGTGCCAAAAAAGCTAATTTGCATAACAAAAAACTCCGCGATTGCCGTCTGCACCTCACCGACGTGAAAAACGACCATCGTTACGAGACCACCCTTTTCATCACGGAAGGGGATTCCGCCAGCGGGTCTATTACGAAATCGCGGGATATTCAGACCCAGGCAGTATTCAGTTTGCGCGGCAAGCCATTGAATTCTTTCGGGCTTACCAAGAAGATCGTCTACGAAAACGAGGAGTTCAACCTGCTTCAACACGCATTGGATGTGGAAAACGGTGTGGAGAACCTGCGTTTCAACCGCATTATCATCGCTACCGATGCCGATGTGGACGGTATGCACATCCGGCTGCTGCTGATGACCTTCTTTCTGCAATTCTTCCCGGACCTGGTACGGAACGGGCATTTGTTTGTACTTGAAACGCCGTTGTTCCGTGTCCGCAACAAGAAAGAAACCATTTACTGTTACAGCGAGGAAGAAAAGCAGGCCGCGATCGACAAGCTGGGTAATAAGCCTGAAATCACCCGCTTCAAAGGATTGGGAGAAATCTCACCCGAGGAATTCGGGAAGTTTATCGGCGAGGATATGCGCGTGGAGCCGGTGATCCTTCAAAAGGACACTTCTATCCAGAAACTGCTAAGCTATTTTATGGGTAAGAACACGCCTGAAAGACAGCGTTTTATTATCGATAATCTCAAAGTAGAGAAGAATGTGGAAGAGCTGGCGCTCGCGGGCTAGGCCGCAACGTATTATCTTTAACGTGGTCAAGTAATATCAGCCCGGGCAGGTCTTTAATTTAAAGTGTAAACGCACCTCCCGGTTTGATCAACCCTATTAAAATGTCTTTGTGGAATTACAGGATTTAAGAAACAGGATCGATGGGCTCGACGACCAGTTGCTGAGCATTTTGAACGAGCGTATGGAGCTTGTTAAAAAGGTAGGCGAGCTGAAACGGTCATCCCAGTCGATCATTTACCGCCCCGAAAGAGAAAAACAAATCCTCGACCGGCTGGCCAGACACAATACCGGGTTACTCACCCGCCAGGCGATCGATGCCATTTTCTTCGAAATTTTTGCCGTTTCCCGCAATCTGGAATTGCCGGAGAGGGTGTCCTACCTTGGGCCGGAAGGAAGTTTCACACACCAGGCCGCGGAAGGCCGTTTTGGGGCAATGAGCGAATACCTGGTGCTGCCGACGATCCATTCGGTATTTGAAAGCGTGGAAACGGGCCGTGCCAAGTTCGGTGTGGTGCCTATTGAAAACAATCAAGAAGGCATTGTCGTAGAAACAGTGGATTTTCTTCGGGAGAAAAACCTTTCGATCGTCGCGGAAGTGCTGCTGAAAGTGCATTTTACTTTCGCGTCGCAATCGGATAGCCTCAAATCCATCAAAAGGATTTATTCCAAAGACATTGCATTCCGGCAATGCGGCAAGTTTATCAGCGAATACCTGGAAGGTATGGGAATCGAGCTCATTGCGGTGGATTCTACTTCCAAAGCAGCGAAACTTGCTTCGGAAGAACCGGAGGCGGCTGCCATTTGCTCCTCGATTTCGGCGAGACTTTTCGGTGTACCCATTCTTTTCGACAATATCGAAGACAGCGATCAGAACCAGACGCGTTTTCTGATCCTGGCCAAAGATTTCACCAATATGAAGAGCGCCGACGACAAGACGACCATCATCGCCAACCTGCCCAATACCAATCGGCCCGGTGTGTTGTATGAATTTTTGAAAGATTTCAACGATCGCGGCATTAACCTTACCAAGATCGAAAGCCGGCCATTGCGCGGCGAAGCTTCTTTCCGGGCGTGGTTTCTCGTGGAGTTCCTCGGGCACATGGACGACCCGCAGGTGCAGGAGATCATGCACAAGTACGGAACGCACCTGAAATGGCTCGGAAGCTACGTAAGAGTCGCCTGATATGGAGTATTTAAAAGCAGAAAGCTCGCTTAATCGGCGAGCTTTCTGCTTTTAAATGCATTCGAAAAACTACTTCTTCAAAGTCCCGCGGTAGAGCGAAGGCCAGTTGCCGTAGAGCTCAACTTCCGCCTCCACGCCATCAGGGAGCCGTACCTTCATTTTTCGCTGGGCCGATGGCTGCTGGAACGAATCGACCGCCAGCACCACAATCTGATTGCCTTTTACGATCGCAGTCACGAACGGTTGCTTGCCGTCGATAGCCAGTAGTGCCTGCTCTTTTTTAGGTTGCACCCATTGCCCGTTCAGCTGGAATGCCAGGTCCTGGTTCTGACCACCCGTAATTACGTCCTCCACCTGCTTGGCCATCCAGTTACCCAGCGCGTAATATTCGGTCGGGAAATCCCAGTATGGTGCCGCCGTTCCACCCGTGGTGTTGCGGCCCACTTCGCTTTCCGGCGTTTTGCCGTCGGCCGGGTACCATTCATAGCCCCAGCCCCACATATCTTTCGATAGTTTGTAGGCATTCGGGTTTTTCGCGCTTGGGGCGCCGTCGTGCCAGAGGTAATAGCCATCGAAAAGGATGAGCGAGAACAGCGAAAAGCTCAGCGCCTGGCTGGCAGGCATCATTTCGAGCTGGTTCATGATCAGTTCGCCTTTCGGATCGGTGAGCTGGTAGTTCCACGGCACGATCGGGTCTTTGTACAAAGGCATGTAGCGATTCCAGCCGTAGAAGATGAACTTGTTATTTTTCTGGTAGGGCAGGAGCTTGTTAATGCGAAGCGAGTGAATGGCTGATAGCAGCACGAAGTTATTGGGCGAGTTGCCCGCATTATCAATTGCAAACATCGGCTTGGGATACACATCAATCGGCACAGTATTGAATATGTCCCGGAAGCTATCGCCGTTCGGCAGCGGATCGAAATTCGGGTTGTTGGCTTTCGGCTCGCTGTATTCTTTGATGAAATCCTTCAGGTTTTTTCCGCCGACGGTATTGATATGCGGATTGGTGTAAGCGCCGCCGCCCCAATAATCCATTAAGTGCATATTCGGATGGTTCTTTCTTACCACCCTCGAAAACCAGATCAGCCGTTGAAGCACTTCTTTGGAATAATGCTGACTCCAGAACTCAAAGTCATAGGCATACACCCCGAACCCCGGAACGCCTGCCAGTGCCTCAACCTGCTCTTTGGAAAGACTTGCAAACCATTTTTCGTCTTTATCTCCGAAGTAATTGGGCGTTGCCGTGTAATGCAGTTTTTCAGCAGGATATTCTTTTTCGGTGTTGGACAGATACCCGATCCCCCGTTTGTAATAATTATCGGACGGCACGTAGTTGTTCAGCCGGTATTGCATCACCAGCTTGCCCTTAATCGGTTCAAATTCGGGGAATTTGGTATCAAAATCGACATTGATGGTGCGTGAAGGCGAAAACCACTCGGGAATGCCGATGCGGGTAAGTGCATTGGCCGAAGCTTGTTCCGGTTTGCCGGCAATGTAAACATTCTGCTGGCGCACAGTGCGGTTTTTGCCGGCATTCCACCAGTCGTTGTATGGAGCGTCGATCCAGCGGGCTGTAACGGAGTACAAATAGCCTGGTTTCACCTCGATCCCATTTTCCAGTCCCTGCACCACAATGCCGTCGATCATGACCACTTTCGTGCGGCTGTCATGATAGTTGGCAAAGTCGCGGAGGAAAAGCTTGCCGTCTTTGCGAATGGGCCGCACATCGAGCCAGTTGTCCTTACTTCCCTGCCGTATCCATTCCTTGGAATTTACGACCTCGCTGGCCATAGCCGACTCGAAATTGAATGCAGCGGTTGTCTGGCAGCCTTGCTGGCCAAGGCTGGAAACCTGGATTTGCGCTTCGCCCCCGTTGAGTTGAACATCGGAAAGCGTAAGCCACGTACCGTAGCGGTGCGCTACGGACTGGAAGGTTTGCGTTTTACCGTTCTGGGTGATTTTTACGTCATAGGGTGAAAGTCCGCCCGCATTGGCTGCCAGCTCGAACTGCATTTCGCGGCCGATCTGGCGGTACCGCCGGATCGTTAGGTCACAGGCGTGGGAAGCGGAGTCCAGCGTGCGCGCCAGGGGAAAGTTGTCATTTACCTGGTCGTAAGATTTGTGGCTGCTGGGACCAAAACGGTTCCAGGCCCAAAGCCCGGAACCGATCAGGAATGCAAGAATACCACTAACCCAGAGAAGCGATGTTTTGGTCAAAACCTTCTTTTTTTGTGTCACGATGCGTTGTTTACCACCAACGATAGAATAGGCCTATCGAACCGTTCACGGATGATATGCCCTTGTCGATGTAGTCATATTTGTAAGCCGTGCCATCATATTTGACACGCACATCGAGGCCGAACGTCCCGTCCTTTTTGAACAAAAATTTGGAACCGGCGCCGATGCCGTATTTGAAGCGGATCTTTTGATCCTGGGTCGACAGCGTTCCATAGTAGACCGTATAATCCAGAATGCTCGCACCGGCGCTGATCTGCACGTAAGGCTGCACCTGCGAATTACGGGGCAGGAAATGGTAGTTTGCGAACAGCTCGACAGGGTATTGCGATACGGTGCGTGTCTGCACGGCAGAAATAGTGCCCTCCTGGCCTTCGTACAATGCCCGCGGTACGCGTTTCTCGAAATACGTCGAGCCGATTTCACCGCCAATCGAAACCGGGGAGTTTCTCAGTACCCATTCGATGGAAATGGAGGCATTCTGGAAAGAGGTCTTATCGATGTAATTGTCCTTGAAAGAGCCCATCGGCACGCCTACCGTATAACGTGCGGTGGCGAGGAAATAAGTGTACCGTTCAAACGGGGAGGCGATGGTATATAATTTTGGTTTTTCCTGCGCCAATGCGGGCAGAACACTTCCAAAGAAAAGGGCAATGAGGATGATGCGTTTCATTTTTTACTTGATTTTGAGATAACCGGATTGGCCGAAAATGGAATCCGCCATTTTGTCTACGAGTTTCTGGTCGCCGATGGCCGCACCGCGGATTTGCGCATCCCAGATCACATTGAAAGTTTTGCCCGACGCCGTGGTCTTTGGATTTTTGAAGTCGAGCATCGAAATCAGCCAGGAGCTTTCGCTGGTTTCGTAGTAACTGTAATAGCTCGGGTAACCGTAGCCATAACCGCCCCAATACCCGCCGTAATAGGAAGAAAGCGGTTGCGAAACCACGTTGAGATAAGTATTGGTGATCCACGATACGTTGATGCCGACGTCGGGATTTTCCTTGCGGCCTACGTATTTGTATCCCATTGCTTCCATATTTTTGATAAGGCCCTGGAGCATGGCGCGGTCGATATCGTCCAGTGAAGCGCCGGCGCGGTTATTTTCGACGATCAGCACCGAATCTACAATGCTGAATGTCTTGTACTGGGCGAAGTTGGCCGATTGGTCGTGATTTGTAATGTATACCAACGACTCCTCATTGGACAGGTCGCTGATCGGGTCTTTCGAACACGACATCAACCCGAAGCCGATGATCAGTAAGAGGAAAGAGGCTTTCTTGAACATTTGAGTTGTATTTTAAAATTTGTTAAATAAACGAAAATTGAATTTGAAGATTTTATCTTCCTGTGTCGGCAGCGCCATTTTTTCAAATGTCGTGCCGGTAAAACGGAGACTGCTCCGGCTATCGATTGGTTGCAATGCGTGGTTCCGCAGGCAGCGATGCACCGCTCCGGAAGAAACGATAATTTCAACTCTTTCCCCAGTGTTTCAGGAGAGTATGGAACCCGGTAAAATGTCTCTTTAATATTGAAAACACATTTGGATAATCTTCGTCCGAATCCCCGTAAATTTGCAGCTGTTTAATCTAATCATATGGAAGCAAAAGAAGAGATTTTAAGAATTATAGATGTACTCAACGACACCTATGAAAGCGAAGAGGCATGGTATGGACCGTCAGTCGTGGAGGCATTGCGCGACGTAACGCCGAAAATCGCGGAAACGCGCCTGAGCAGCAATACCCACTCCATCGCAGAAATCGTATACCACATGACCACCTGGCGTATTTTCGCAGTGCGCAAGTTACAGGGCGATGCCGAGTTTGATATCAAGACGCAGGATAAGGACTGGAAGAAATTTCCGGTAGTGGATGAATTCGAATGGGAGGCGATCCAGATGGAGCTCAGCCTTTCGCAGGAAGAGTTGATTTCGGAACTGGAAAAGATCGAGGACGACAGCTTCCTGGAAGAATTCGTGCCGGGCCGTGACTACTCCTACTATACATTGATACACGGGGTGATCCAGCACGACGTGTACCACGCCGGTCAGATCGGACTCATTAAAAAAGCAGCAAAGGCCATGCGCACGGAAGAGGATGATGACTACGGTGCCTTTGGCGACCGTTCTGACTATGATAATTCCGCAGATTATTACTGATACTTACATGAAATTTTGTAAAAATAGGCTACTACCTATTGTTTATAATTTAAATTTTATATTTTGCATTATAATGGAGCGTCGGATGTTGAAAAATGCCAACGTTCCAATGGTGTGGATATAGACGAAAAGGCTGTCCGATATTTCGGGCAGCCTTTTTTTAAGCAAAAATCTGTGCAACATTTGGCACTTTAAACCGCTTGCTCATCCTATGAAAATACTAATCGTAGAAGACGAACCGAAACTGGCGGGCTTCCTGAAAAGAGGCCTCGAAGAACAATCGTGGGAAGTAGAACTGGCTTACGACGGACAAGTCGGTAAGAAAATGGCTTCCAACTACCGGTTCGACGTGATCATTCTGGATGTAAACCTGCCGCTGCTCAATGGCTACGACCTTGCCAAGCAGCTCCGCGCCGACGGTCTTACGACCCCAATTCTTTTTCTGACCGCGTTGGGAACGATCGACGATAAGCTCGACGGTTTTGAAGCCGGAGGAGACGATTACCTGGTCAAGCCATTCGAATTCCGTGAACTCATCGCGCGTATCAAAGTGCTCTCCCAGCGCAACAGCGCCCGCGAGCAGTCCAGCCAGGTGCTCACGCTCGCCGACCTCGAATTGAACCTCGACGAAAAAGTGGCCAGGCGGGGCGGTAACCGCATCGATCTCACCGCCAAAGAATTTGCATTGCTGGAATACCTCATGCGCAATCGGGGACGTGTAGTGTCCCGCGTGGACATTGCCGAGCAGGTGTGGGACATTCGTTTCGATACCGGTACCAATGTGATTGACGTGTATATCAATTTCCTTCGTAAAAAAGTGGACAAGGACTATCCTACCAAGCTGATCCACACGGTGGTAGGGATGGGCTACATTTTCAAGGAAGAATGAATATCAAAACGCGCCTGACGTTGCTCTTTACCATGCTGGTAGGCTCCATCATGGCGCTGTTTTGCGTTGCCATTTACTTTTTCTACGACCAGTACCGCGAACGGCAGTTCTATTCTTTCCTCAACGAGCGGGGCCAGACCATCGCGCAGCTCGTGGAAGCGAGCCAAGGCATCAGTAAGGCCGACATTGAAAAGATCGAAAAGGAGAATAAAACCATCCTGCTCGACGAGGAGATCACCATTTACGACGGTTCGGACTCGGTCATATTCGTGAGCGGGAAAGAGCATTTCAGGCTTTCCAAACCGATGCTCACCGAAGCGCGGGCCGGAAAGGAAATCCATACCAAACATCAGAAAAAAGAGGTGATCATCATCCGGCATATCTTGCAGGATCACCGCAAGCCGTGGGTCGTGGCCGTGATCGCGAACGACTACCTGGGCATGAACCAGCTGAACCGACTGCGCGAAATCCTGCTGATCGGCTGGCTGCTGTCGATGATATTGGTAGGAGTTGCAGGCTGGCAGTTTTCAAACGACGCTATTAAGCCCGTGGCAGACATTATCGACCAGGTCAACAACATTTCGGCGGGTAACCTGCATGAAAAAGTGCGGGTGGGCCGTGAAAAGGACGAGCTTGCCCTGCTGGCCGAGACGTTCAACCAAATGCTCACCCGGCTTGAAATCGCATTTGTGGCGCAGAAAAATTTCGTCTCGCACGCGTCGCACGAGCTGCGTACGCCGTTGGCGCTCATCATGAGCGAGGCGGAGCTGAGCCTGATGAAGGAACGTTCGCCGGCCGATTACCAGGATGCATTGAAAGGCATCTGGTCGGAAGCCAAGGAAATGAACGAGCTTGTCAACCGACTGCTCGAACTCGCGCGTACGGAGGAGAATGCATTCCGGGTGACGTTTTCGAAGATCCGCATCGACGAGGTGTTGTGGCAGGCGAAGGGGTCGGTACAGCAGAAAAACCCGGGTTACCAGGTACACATCCATTACGACAAAATCCCCGAGGATGAGGAACAGCTGAAACGCTTCGGTGACGAAAGCCTGCTCAGAACGGCTTTCCTGAACCTGATGGACAATGCCTGCAAGTATTCGCCCGATAAGACGTGCAACGTCTTTCTCGAAATCAAGAACAGGCTGATCATAATTTACTTCCGCGACATGGGCATCGGCATTGCGCAGGAAGAGCTGCCCTACATTTTCGACACCTTCTACCGCAGCCAGTCGACCATCAGCAAGGCCGGCTACGGCATTGGCCTTGCGCTCACCAAACGCATCATCAACATGCAGGGCGCGACCATCGAAGTGGAGTCTGCACTGGGTAGTGGCACGACCTTCATTTTGAAGTTCCCACCTTTTTAATTCCTTTTTAATTCAGCGTTAATGCCTCTTTAACAACGGAAAAGCTCCTTTGTAGTGTAAATCGTACGTTCTGATTTACCCAGGCCGTCAGGCATTTTCAGTAGCTTTCACCCGTTGGTTTTCCACCGTTTTTGCAGGCCGTTTTTCATCTTTTTTACAACAAA
The DNA here is from genome assembly GCA_001898145.1 of Dyadobacter sp. 50-39. Classification (GTDB taxonomy): domain Bacteria; phylum Bacteroidota; class Bacteroidia; order Cytophagales; family Spirosomataceae; genus Dyadobacter. The sequence continues at coordinate 488,130 of MKSR01000012.1, read as the reverse complement.
ACGGCGCCTGTGAAGATGCTGGAACGAGCGGTTCAAAATATCAAAGAAAAACTGTATTGAGTTAAATTGAGTTAGGTGAGTAGTAAGAAAAGACTGGCCTTCGGATCTTCCGGAGGCCAATTTTTTTATATACCTGTTTCGGATATTTTGAACCGGGTCTGATTCGGCTCCTCCACGCGGGTGGCAGGAAGCGCCTCGGGGTGCTCGGTTGCGATGAATTCGATCAGTTTTTCACGCACCAGGCATCGCAGGTCGAAGGTTTCACTGGAATTCCGCGCCGACATCAATGCACGGACTACCATCAGCTGCCCTTGCGTATCGGTTACCTGCAATGCCCACGCGCGACCGTCCCAAAGTGGGGTGCTGTCCAGAATTTCCTTCAATTTCGCACGAAGCTTATCCACGGGAGTGTGGTAGTTGAGGTAAAAGAAGGCGGCGCCGGTTAATGCGCTTTCGTTACGTGTCCAGTTCTGGAAGGGCGTCTCTATGAAATAAGTAATGGGAAGTACAATGCGCCTCAGGTCCCAGATATTGACCACCACGTAAGTCAGGTTAATCTCTTCGATACGGCCCCATTCGCCTTCCACAATCACCACGTCGTCTATCTTGATGGGTTGGGTAAATGCGATCTGAATGCCGGCCATCAGGTTCGCGAGCGACTTTTGTGCAGCAAAACCGATGATTACCGAGGCGATCCCGGCCGAAGTAAGGATTCCCACACCATATTGGCGCACGCTGTCGAAGCTCAGCAGCAAGATTGACACACCGATCGTCACGACCATGATCACTACAATGCGCTTCACAAACTTGATTTTCGTGAAAAGCCGTCTCGCCTGGTTATTATCGGGCGAATTGAAATCGAGCTTATCGATCAGGATCTTTTCCACGATGATCACGATCCGGGCCATGAGCCAGGTCGTAATGCCTATGAGCGCCGTTTTGCTCAATCCGAATACCCAGTCATATTGCGGGTTGGAGTAGGAGTAGGTTTTGGCGGCCGCGGTAATGAGTACCACCGGCACGAAGAAATGCAGTACGCTGGTTAGGTTTTCGCGGATCGCCCGCACGGCGCTCCATTCTTTCCTGGAAGCCGTAATCTTGATCAGGCTGATGATGATAATGCTGATGATCAGTCCGATGGTGCCGGCCAGCAACAGCAACAGCCACGGAGAATTCCGGAAGTTAATCAGGTCGGTTATATCCATTCACTGGTCAGATATCGTTGAGTCGAGCCACGATCATGCCCGTGTGTTTCGGCACGGAAGCCACATATTCGGCCAGGGGGACGCTGGTCATGATCACTTTCTTGCCTGTCAGCGAGGCGTGGATCAGATAGGCGCGGCTTCCCACCTTCGAAATAATGCCCATATGGTTTACATCCAGCCCTTCCACCGACGAGGTAAATGCGACAATATCGCCGTCATGCAGCATCGGTTCGGCCTTCTGAATGCTGTTTTTGGGAATGTAACTATGCTCGCGCGAGTTAATCACCGCCTCCTGCTCCTTCACTTTTTCGTACACGTCACTGGCCGCCAGGGAAGGGTAGAGATTGGCATGCGTGGTCATAAAATTGATTTCCTTATTGAAAGGCACGCCGCCTACTTTCGAGGTAATGTCTTCCAGGCGGCCGCGTTTCTGATTTTCGTACATCCAGTCGAGGATATAGTGCAGCCGTGAAGGATAGCCGTCGATCAGGCCGTCGCGGTAGCGTAGCCGGGTCAGTTCGTTTTTATATTCTTCAAAAGTCGAATTTTCAGCTTTGGCAACAGCCAATGCTATGACGCTTTCCACCAGTGTAGTACAATCCAGGCCATCGAACTTGCAAACCAGTCGTTCGGTAGGGTTTCCTTCCAGCGTACCCGCTACATAGGGCGTACCCAGGAACGACTCGCTGATCCGCAGGACTTGGGTGCCGATATCCGGACTGGCGGGCAGTTCCATTTTCTGCGAAAAAGTCTTTTGCAGGTTGGCTTGCCCGAAACAGGCAACAGAAGCAAGCGACAAAATGGAAAGCACTACAAATCTGATCATACTTGAATTCTTTAAAACCAGGGTACGCAAACGTCAAAAAAACTTGCCGGGGCAGACCGCGCGGATTTGCAAGCTATATAAAATTAATGATCAAAAGCCCCTTTTGCAACGCAAACAGGCTGGTTAGCACGCTACTTCGGAACGATCTCGAATGCAAATGCCGAAATCGGGGGAAGCTCAATATGTACCCCGGTGGAAGTAATATCGGCCGCGGGTAACTGTATCTGAGGCACTTCGAGCGGAAAAACCGGTTTCAGTTTATAGGAACCGGTATTGCCGAGTTTCAGTACGTTGGTCCATGCGTCTTGCGGTACTTTGACCAGCGTTTCTACGGTGCGGGACGTGTGAAAATTGTACACAAACAGCAATTTTTGATTTTCGCTGTGTCGCAAATAGCTGTAAATGATGGTTTTGTCGTAATTGAAAGACTGGCCATCGATATTCACATATTGCAAATCGTAAAACCCGCCGGCGTACACCGCTTCATTTTTCAGCACGAACGCATTCAGGTTGGCATAAAAAGTACGCAAGGTCTTTTGCTCGGTGGTAAGCAGATCTTCATTGAATTGGCCGCCATTTACCCATTGCTGAAATTCGGGTACGCCCCAATAGTCAAAGATAGTCGTGCGGCCGTCTTCACCCTGAAAACCTTCCTGCTGGGTAGGGTCTACGCCGAGTTCCTGCCCGAAATAGAGCATCAGCGGGCCTGTATGCAACGTGGCGCTCAGCACCATTGCGGGCAGGGCCGTCCACGGGTTTCCCGCAAAGTAGCGCGAAGCAATGCGTTGCTCATCATGGTTTTCGAGGAAACGGAGCATGTGTTCGCTGAAATCCCCCGACTCGTGCTGCCAGATACGCGTAATGTCCTCGGCTGAACCGTGTCCCTCAATGGTCCGCCGCAGGGAGTTGTAGAGGCCCACTTTATCGTACAGGTAGTCGAACTTGCCGATATTAATGTAGTTGCGGTATTCGAACGGGTTGTAGATCTCGGCGATAAAAATAACCCCGGGGTTTTCCCGCTTCACTTCCGGGATCACCCAGCCCCAGAACTCCACCGGTACCATCTCGGCCATGTCGCATCGGAAACCGTCCACGCCCTTGCGTGTCCAGTAGATCAGGATGTCGCGCATTTTAAGCCAGGTAGAGGGGGTCGGGTCAAAATGCCGGGAACGGCCGTCGAGATAGTCGATGCCGTAGTTGAGTTTCACGGTTTCATACCAGTCGAACTGGCTGGGCTGGGCCTGGAAAACGTCGTTTCCGGTTGCCTTGGCCGGCCGCTCGTGGTAGGGCGTCACCACCGGTATCGGCGGCGTATGTCCTTCCGGTACGATGAAATCATGATTGGGAATGTAGTAAAAGTTGTTCGAAGGGCTGAAAGTGACCGTATTGTCGTCGTCCTCGCCAAAATCTTTAACGCCCTCTGGCCGGATATCGGAACAGTATTGCCGCGCGACGTGGTTCGGGATAAAGTCGATGATCGCTTTCAGGCCATGTGCGTGCGTGCGGGTGACGAGGCTTTCAAATTCCTGGATCCGGTTCGGTACATCCACGGCCAGGTCGGGGTCCACGTCGTAATAATCCTTCACCGCATAGGGTGAGCCGGCAATGCCTTTTACGATAAGCGGATGGTCGGCTTTAATGCCGAATTGCGAGTAATCGGTGAGCGTGGCATGTTCGAGCACGCCGGTATACCAGAGGTGCGTCGCGCCGAAATCCTTCAACGCCGCCAGGGCGGTATCATCGATGTCGTTGAATTTCCCGCACCCGTTTTCCTCGATCGTGCCATACACCTTGTTAGTTGTGGTCTGGTTGCCGAAGAGCCGTGTAAATATCTGGTATATAATGAATTTATCCTTGTTGACGACGGACATCTCTTTCTGTTTTATGAATGTAATAGGAAAGCGGTTGCTGCATGTGGAGCGAATGGAAAAGTCTGTATTTCAGCCCTGGCGCAGCAAATTGCTATTTTTTACTATTTTGCAAGATATTAAATTTGAAATTATGCCCTCAATACAAGCCTGCCTTTTTGATCTCGACGGCGTAATCGTCGACACCGCCCAGTTTCACTACATTGCCTGGCGTGAAATGGCGCAGGACCTCGGTTTCGACCTTACGCGTGAAGAAAATGAGCGCCTCAAAGGCATCAGCCGTATGGAATCGCTCGAAATCGTGCTTTCGATCGGAGGCGTTCAACTGTCCGAAGACGAAAAGCTCCGCAGGGCAGCCGCCAAAAATGCACGTTACCTCGAACTTTGCATGCAAATGACGCCCGAAGATGCATTGCCCGGTGTGCGCCATTTTCTCGACGAACTGAAACAAAACGGCATCCGGAGCGGGCTCGGCTCGGCGAGCAAGAATGCCAGGGTGATCCTCGAAAGGATCGATATGCTGCATTACTTCGATACGATCGTGGATGGAAACCGCATCACCAAAGGCAAGCCCGATCCGCAGGTGTTCCTGATGGGCGCCGCCGATTTAAATGCGGATCCGGCACATTGTGTGGTATTTGAGGATGCCTTGGCAGGTATTCAGTCGGCGAAGGCGGCCGGTATGCTGGCCGTCGGGATAGGCGAAGCGTCGGTGCTCACGGAGGCCGACATCGTAGTCCCCGGCTTTCAAAATTTTGGTTTGCTCCAATTGGAAAATATATGAAGAATTACATCACGCACGACGAATGGTGCATTGTAGAAGAAGGTTTTCACCCCGAACACAACGAAATCACGGAGAGCCTCATGAGCCTCGGAAATGGCCGGATGGGCCAGCGGGGTAACCTGGAAGAAGGATATTCAGGTAAAACATTGCTTGGTAACTATGTGGCAGGGGTTTATTTTCCTGACAAAACCAGGGTAGGATGGTGGAAAAACGGGTATCCCAACTATTTCGCCAAAGTACTCAATGCGTGCAACTGGACCGGTATTGAAATCCGCATCGGTGCCGAGCTGCTCGATCTGAATACCTGTAAGATCGACGAATTCCGGCGCGTACTGAATATGAAAGAGGGTGTCCTCGAGCGCACGGCTACAGTGACGCTTACCGGCGGCCGGAAACTGCGCATTCATTCCAGGCGCTTTTGCAGCATGGCCGACGACGAAGCGGGAGCCATCAGTTACAGCATGCTGCCCCTTAATTTTACCGACCATTTCACTATTACCCCATACCTGGACGGGAATATCCGCAACCGGGATTCCAATTACGACGAATCGTTCTGGAATGGCATCGCGCATGAGGCGCAGGGGCAGGAAGGTTACCTGGTGCTCGAAACGAAAAGTAACCCGTATCAGGTAGAGCAGTTTCGCGTAGCAACCGGGATGAAGTTCGATATCAGGCTGGATGGTGCCCCGCTGGCAACTACCGTCAACATTGCTTCGAGAGACAAGTATGTGGCTGGCACGGTGAAGGCCGAAGTGCGCGAGGGGCAGCAGATCACCGTGTACAAATATGCCGTCAATCTTTCGTCGGCCAACTACGCGCACGACGAGCTCGTTCCCAAAGCAAAGGCCTACATTGCCCGCATTACCGCCAAGGGTTTCGATCGTATGTATACGGAGCAGGTGCAGGCGTGGGCGGGCAAGTGGGAGAAAAACGATATCACCATTGCCGGCGACGTAGCTGCTCAGCAGGGCATCCGGTTCAATATCTTTCATTTGGGACAAACCTATACTGGGGAGGACGAGCGCCTGAATATCGGTCCCAAAGGCTTTACCGGTGAGAAATACGGCGGCAGCACCTACTGGGACACCGAGGCCTACTGCATTCCGTTCTACCTTTCCACGGCCGATGAGAAGGTGGCGCGCAACCTGCTGGTTTACCGCTATAAACATCTGCAAAAAGCCATTGAAAATGCCGGCAAACTAGGCTTCAAGGATGGCGCAGCCCTCTACCCGATGGTAACTATGAACGGGGAGGAATGCCATAATGAATGGGAGATTACTTTCGAGGAAATTCACCGGAATGGGGCCATTGCCTATGCCATTTACGATTACACGCGCTATACCGGCGACGAAAGCTACGTCAACGGTGAAGGCCTGGAAGTGCTCATCGGTATTTCGAGGTTCTGGAAACAGCGCGTCAACTGGTCAGAAGAAAAGGGACAGTATGTGATGCTGGGCGTAACCGGGCCGAACGAATATGAAAACAATGTAAACAACAACTGGTATACCAACTACATCGCCTGCTGGACGCTCCGGTACACGCTGGAAGTGATCGACAAGCTTTGGAAAGAAGATTCCCGCAAACTGAACGGAATCATTTTCAAAACCAACCTTCAACTGAATGCCGAATTGCCCGAATGGAAACGCATTGTGGAGCATATGCATTACCCCTTGGATGAGGGCAGGCAGGTGTATTTGCAGCAGCAGGGTTTCCTGGACAAGGAGCTTTTGACCGTTGCCGACATTGCCGGTCAGCGCCCGATCAACCAGCGGTGGTCCTGGGACCGGATCCTGCGGTCGTGTTTTATCAAACAGGCGGATGTGTTGCAGGGCCTCTACTTCTTCGAGCATGAATTCGATGCGGCCACTATCCGGCGGAACTTCGACTTCTATGAGCCAATGACCGTCCACGAATCGTCGCTGTCGCCCTGTGTGCATTCTATCCTGGCCGCGGGGCTTGGCATGCGTGAAAAGGCTTATGAAATGTACCTGCGGACTGCGCGCCTGGATTTGGACGATTACAACAACGACACCGAAGACGGCTTGCATATTACTTCGATGGCCGGTACCTGGATGAGCGTTGTAAAAGGCTTTGCCGGACAGCGCGTGGTGGGCGACCAGTTATCGTTCAAACCCTACATTCCTGAACAATGGGAGGGATATTCGTTCCGGATCGGGTTCCGGGGGGCATTGCTGAAAGTGACGGTGTCGAAGCAGTCGATTTCCATTGATAACGTCTCGGAAAATGCACTGAATGTGTTGGTTAATGGTCAGAAAGTGTTCATCGGTGCACTGGCTTCCCTACAACTTTAATCGGCGGCAGGTTACTTAAAATGATGTTATTTATTTAAAATATTATATTATATCCGAAAATTATCAAACGGTCTTAGCAATAATTGTAATTTTCCTGGATTACTTGTAGGTTAGTGGCTTTTGAGCCATTAAGCACCCCTATGGTACAGAAAATCTACTTACTTGTGATGACAGGTATGTTGCTGATGTTGACGGTGTTAGCACCGCGACAGGTTGCAGCGCAGGATTTTAGTGAGTGCCAGCGAATTGTAAAAGAACTTCTACCTGTTTTTAACAAGTCATTTGAGGAAAATAATCCTGCGTTATTGCGGACCGAAGAATACCAGCGTGGCGTCCGCAGTTTGCAGTCGGCTTATGCCGCCTACCACAAGCATGCTTTTCAACCTTCCGATTCCGTACGGCGGATGAACAACGAGGCCGTGATCCTCGCGCTTTCCGGCAATTATCAAAAGGCATTGCACATCATGGAGACGCTGAACCTCGGCGAGCTCTACCCGTACCTGCATTATAATCGAGGCCTTTTTGCATTGCTTTCGGGCAGGTTTGATGCGGCGCGCAGCGACTTCGCCGATTCTCCCGGCGGATCGGAAGCGACGCTGAATACACTGGTGGCGATGGGCAAGCAGAAGAAATATGGGGAGGCAACCCGTTTTGCCGCCGACAATTCGGCAAAAAACACGGGCGGGAAATGGAATTTTAACGTCGGAATGGTGCACAAGTACGGCGGCCGGATGGAGGAGGCTGTCGATGAGCTGACGTCGGCGATCCGGCAGAAGGATGAAATGGCCTACCGTCTCCAGCGCGGCGACATTCTGATGCGCACGGGTAATGAGAAACGGGCGGTGAAGGATTTTGAAAAAGTGGCGCGTACGCATCCCAAGGCCCAGATACGCTATGCCAATGCGCTGCTATCGCTCAACCAATTCGGAATGGCGAAAGCCGTTTTTGAAAAATACCTCGAAACCGACGACCGGACATTCCGCGGGGACGCCTATCTGGGAATGGCGCACTCGTGCTACGGCCTCCATCAGACGAGCGAAGCACAACGCTACTACAAACTGGCATCGACGTTGAAACGCGAGACTCCCGCGCTCCAATCCGGTATTGCCAATACCCACCTCAGCAAGCACGAGTACCAGACCGCATTCACACTTTTCGACAGGGTGATCAAAAAGGACTCAACGTATCTGCCCGCCTACCTTGGCCGCGCCGTCGCGAATTATGGTCAAAAGAAGTATGACCTCGCCCTCAAAGATTTCAAAAAGGGCGAAAAGGCATTGAATGAGGACAACAAGTTCTTCGCCGACCTTTTTGTTACCAAAGCATTTTCGGAATACTACCTCAAAAAGACGACCCAGGCACAGGAGGATTTTCAGAAGGCGATCAGGCTCGATCCCGTACGCTATGAAGCACTTGCAGGAATGAGCGGCATTATGATCGACCAGAAAAGGTACTCGGAGGCGGGGCAGTACCTGGCGAAAGCGTTGCAACATGAGCAGGGCTACGACCTTATGTGGAGCAATTACGGCAACCTGCTGCTGCATTTTGACATGTACAAAAAGGGTTACCAGGTTTTCAAAAAGGCCATTTCCCTGAACCGGGCGAATGTCAATGCACAAAATGGGTGGGGGATAGTCCTGCTGGAAAACGATCAGCTCGACAAGTCGATGGCGATTTTCGACAGCCTGGTGCGGGAGAAGCCGGAGTTGCCGTTCTTGCATAATAACCATGGGATCGTGCAGGCGTACATCGGTAACCGGCACGACCAGAAGCATCAGGTAAACGAGGCGAACGCCCGGTATGACGGCGCATTCGAGGATTTCAAACTGGCGATGGCGGCAGCACCCGGCCGGAAGTTCTATAATGTGAACCAGGGAAATGTGTACCGGTATATGGAGCGCTACGACGATGCGAAGCTGAGCTACCAGACCTACCAGGACAAGAGCGCATTGAACAATACCGCGGTCATGTATGCAGGCCAGGAGCGGCTCAAAGATGCGAAGTACTACCTGGGCATTGCGATCCAGATCGACTCCCTGCACCGCGTTTTCCAATACAACATGTCGGTACTTGTGAAGGGTAAGCAAAAGGAAATGATGCGGCTTGTAGCGTCATCGGACGAAAACAGTCCTTTTTCCGATATTGGTATCAAGTATAGCCGCGATGGTTTCGTGACCATTTATCTCTACGATTACGAGTACGATGTCCTCACTTTTCCGGGCCGTCACTACATGCCGTTGCCGGTTGCCGAGTACCGGGAAGACTATTTTATTCCTGAGTATGATTTCAAGCTGGTGGCGTACGAGAAAAAGAAGATCGACACTGTCAAAAAGAAACACACGCGCTACCGCAGCCAGAAAGTAAAAATGCCGGGGAGCAGGGCGAGATCCGGTACGAAGTGTCCGGTGTTGTTCTAAAAGTTAACAGGGGTTAAACGATCGGCTATCGCGCTTTGAGCAATAATGTCCACGAAGAACTGGCCCTAATCCCCAACTGAGGCAACTATTTCCACGATTTGAAGTTGTGCCAATGATCGTCGCACTCAGATGTCGTTCGCAGGTTTTGTGAAGATATTCTTGACTTCTACAAAGCTGATGGGTTTATCGAGGAAGAAGTCGGCGCCGTTTCTGAAAGCCTCATCTCTTAGATTCGTCATGGCGCTCATCATCACCACTTTTGCATTTTTACCCGGGTGTACTTCCCGTATTTGCCGTATGGCCTCAACGCCTTTGCCGTCGGGTAAGTTGTTGTCTATGAATATCCAATCGGGACTCATTTCCCGGACGCATTCCAGGCCTTCCGTCAATGAACCTACCACCCGCACGTTGCCTTCGGGTGTTTTAATATTCAGTTGCCTTACTAGAAAATTGCGCATCAACACTCCCAAATCCCTTTCATCTTCAATAATAACAATCTTCATAGCGCCGTGTGAGAAGTAATAATTTCAGTCATCGGTAGTGGAGGTATTTTCCTGAGCCGCATGATCGGCATTTGGATTATGAGCTAACCTTTGAGGTGCTAGTGGCAATAACCCTGCCATTTGAGGCGATTGGGCCACGTTTCCGGTTGGTACAGGATTTGCGGCGTTTTTAAGTGAAACAAAATGATCCACATTAAAACAAGTGTGTTATGTCAACGAACAAAATCATTTTAGGGATAGTGACTGCGGCGGTTGCCGGTGCAGTGATCGGCATGCTGCTGGCGCCGGAGGATAGCAAGAAAACTATCAAAAAACTGAAAAAGAAAACCAACGATCTCGCTGGGGACCTGATAGCCGCACTGGAAAAAAGCAAGGCCAAGGCGGCGGACGCTGCCGGTCAGCTTAAAAAGGAAGGGGAAGCTTACGCCGACCAGGCAGCCGGCAAGGCTGAGGAGTACATCGACTCCGCCCGGGAGCGTGTAGGAAACATTTAACCGGTAGCGTTATGGAACCAACAGGTGATCCTTCGAAGTCACGAAAGGTGAAGGAAACGGTTTCCGAAACTGTCGACTATTTCAAAGAGCTCATGGCGGCCGGGCCCGAAGGGGTTGCGGGCAGGGGCATGGAGATCGGGCTGGGCGCTTTGCTTGGGAGAACGGCATTGAGGCGGCTTCCTGCTCCGCTGAATTTCATCGCCCCGCTACTGATTGAAAAAGTGATTATGAAGCATGGCGTGGAAGAAGGCCGGGAGTTACTGCTGAAAGGGCTCTACTGGGTCAAACGTGCAACCGACGAGAAGCCGATGCAGCCAGCCTGACTTTAGTGTATACGAATGACAGAGCCCTCCCTCGCCGGAGGGTTTTGTCGTTTAAGGGTAGGCAAGAATTTTGCATTTCGTATAGTGTTGTTTTTCGGGGATGAATCCCCGCCCGGGAAGGACCGGATCTCTGGAAAAGGGTGCAAGCAATCCAGTTGGAAATACGATATCTTTTGATTATCAGTTAGATGAGATCACCGGCGGACGTAAACTGCCGGAGGGAACCTTCGGTGTCCGACGGTATATTAAGACACGAATCGACGTCGCAAAAGCTGATCAGGGCGGCCAGGGAGGCGTTTTTGAATGGGGATTCGCTCTACATTCTGAAATATAGTACTCAGTATGTGGAAATAACTACGCAATCTTCGGTAACGTACCTCTCCGTTGAGCCAAGATTAGATAAAGAGTCGTAAATTTAAAGCACCAAGAGAATGTAAATTTTACCCTTAATTGCTATATGCAAAGACAGACGCAGACGCAGAGACAGACTTTAAAATACTCTCCCTTGCAAATTCAGATGCTGAATTTACTGCACCTGACTACAATGGAGCTTGAACAGAGAATTAAGGAAGAACTGGAAGAAAATCCCATACTGGAAGAAGGGAAGGAGGAAAGTGCGTCGGAAGAAACTCCGGAAGAGTTTGATGATCCGGACCTTTCGCCCGGTGGTGACGATAACAGCGTTCAGGACTATTACGACTGGGACGAGTTCCGGGACGACGATATTCCGGACTATAAGACTTATGCGAATAACCAGTCGGCAGACAACGAACTGTACACACGGCCGATGGTGGAGGCGATCTCTTTCAGGGATGACCTCAAACAGCAGGTACACTTTCTGCAACTGGATGAGCGTCAGCAACTGATCGCCGACTTCATCCTGGATTCGCTGGATGAGGACGGGTTTCTCAGAAGGGAAAGCGATGTGATTGCGGACGATATTTCATTTGCGAACAGCATGTTTATCGACACCGACGAAGTGAACACAATGCTGAAAATCATCCAACAGCTCGATCCGCCCGGTATTGCAGCAAGCGATTTGCGGGAATGTCTGCTCATTCAGCTCAGCCGCATTGAAAATCAGAATGATACCTGGAAGTGGTCTTACAAGATCGTTTCCGATGCATTCGATGAGCTGGGGTCCCGCAACTATGACAAGATCATGCGGATCACAGGACTGGATGAGGAGTCGCTTAAGAAGGCCATTCAGCTGATCACGACGCTGAACCCGAAACCGGCCTCGGGCCTCCGTAACGACTCGATCGTGAACGAGAGCATCAAGCCGGATTTTATGCTCTGGTACACCGAAGATGGCGAGATCGAAGTGCAGCTTACCTGGGGAAACAGCCCTGCATTGAAGCTTAACAAGGTTTTTACCCAAATGGCGGAAGAAAAGCGGGATAAGGCCACCAACCAGTTCCTCAAAAACAAGATGAACTCGGCGAAGTGGTTCATCGACGCCATCAAGCAGCGGGAGAACACGATGCTGAATACATTGAAGGCGATCGTGAAGCTGCAATATGATTACTTTCAGACCGGCGATATCAAGAAACTGCGCCCGATGATCCTGAAAGACGTAGCGGAAATCATCGATATGGATATTTCTACCGTATCCAGGGTTACCACCAACAAGTATGTGCAGACACCGTTCGGGATTGTGTTGCTCAAAGACCTTTTCACCGAGGGCGTCACCAACGAAGATGGTACCGAGGTTTCCAACAGAGAGATCCAGGAGGCGATCCGGGAGATTGTGGGAGAGGAGGATAAACGCCACCCGTATAACGACCAACAAATTACAGATATGCTCGCTGAAAAAGGCTATTCCGTTGCCAGACGGACCGTGGCCAAGTACCGCGAGCAGTTGAATATACCTACCGCGAGGTTGAGAGTTACTATTTAAAAAACCAAGTTAAGCCCTTACACCCGGCATGAAAAAAATAGTTGTTGTTGATGATGAAGCGGATATTTGCTTCCTGTTGAAGCGTTTTTTGTCAAAAAATGATTTTATAGTAGAAACAGCCCAGAATGGTAAGGACGGGCTCGCGTTGATAGAGTCCATTTCTCCTGACCTGGTGATGACCGATTTCAGGTTGGGCGACATTACGGGAACCGAACTGCTGACTACCATTAAATCCAAAAGACCCAATGTTCCTGTTTTGATCATTACAGGGTATTCGGATATTAAAGTGGCAGTGAACGTGATGAAGCTGGGCGCTTACGACTACATTACCAAGCCGCTGTTCCCGGACGAAATTCTCGTTACCGTGAAAAAAGCCATTGCCGACGCCGAGGCTTCCGAAAACGAGCAGCAGCAGTACGTGGCCCCGTCGTCTTCCGACGGACAGTCGGAACCCGCCAAGCCTGCGCGCAAAAACCAGTCGCGGACCAAGGCGGGCTACATCATGGGTAACAGCGATGTGTCGGATAACCTTTTCCGCCAGGTCGACCTTGTGGCTCCGACCAATTTCAGCGTGATCATTTACGGCGAAAGCGGCTCTGGGAAGGAGGCGATCGCACAGGAGATCCATAACCGGTCGAGGCGCAAGGATATGCCTTTTGTGGCGATGGACTGCGGCGCTATCTCCAAGGAATTGGCGGGCAGTGAGCTGTTCGGGCACGAAAAGGGCTCGTTTACAGGTGCATTGCAAACCAAAATAGGCCATTTCGAGCTGGCAAACGGCGGTACGCTGTTCCTGGACGAAGTTTCCAACCTTTCCTATGAGATCCAGGTGGCATTGCTGCGCGTGGTGCAGGAGCGGAAAATGCGCCGCATCGGCGGGTCGAAGGAGATCGATCTCGATGTCCGGATTATTGTAGCGAGTAATGAGCGCTTGTTGGATTCGGCCCGTAACGGCAAATTCCGTGAGGACCTTTATTACCGCTTTAACGAGTTTACGATCGAAGTACCTGCATTGCGTAACCGGAAAGACGATATGATGCTTTTTGCAGGAGCATTCCTGGAAACGACGAATGCGGAACTGGGCAAGAACGTCAGAGGATTCTCCGAAGAAGTTAAAAACGATTTCCTTAACTATTCATGGCCGGGTAACCTTCGCGAGCTCAAAAACGTGATCAAGCGGGCGACCCTGCTTTCGGATGGCGAGCTGATCGAAGAAAAGGCATTGCCGTTTGAAATCGTGAACTACAAGCGCCTGAAAGACCTCGACGACGAGCCTTCGCCGTCTGTAAGCCAGGCGGCATCGCTGCTGTCGGATAATGCGGATGGCGAGGAAACGAAACCGAGCCTGAAAACCGTGGCCAACGAAGCGGAATACGACATGATTATGCAGGTATTGCGGGACGTTAATTTCAACAAGAGCAAGGCGGCACGTTTACTGAACATCGATCGCAAGACGCTTTATAACAAAATGAAACAATTTGACATCTGACAGGGGAACAGGAACGCCGAATGAATAGCAAACTGATCAGGGTATTGTTGGTGGACGACGATGAGGATGACTACTTCCTTACCCGCGAATATTTTCAGGATCTGGTCAACTGGAAGTTTGATATCACCTGGTGTGCCACTTTTAAGGAAGCGGAGTTGCAGATCAGGAACAACAAATTTGACCTGTACCTGTTCGACTACCTCCTGGGAGAGAGTACCGGTATCGACCTCATCGAGCTGGCGTGCAGTTTCGAATGCGAAGAGCCGATCATCCTGCTGACAGGCAAGGGTGATACCAAGATCGCCGTAGAAGCATTGCGCCTCGGAGCTGCGGATTACCTTATCAAAAGTGAGCTGGATGCCGAAAAGCTGGAAAGAAGTATCCGGTATGCATTGGAGCGGACCTCGGTATTGAAAGCGTTGCGCCACAGCGAGCGCCGCTACCGCCGCGTGTTTGAAGAATCGAACGACTTCCTGTTTATCTGCGATCTCGAAGGCAATATCATCGATTTCAACGAAGCTGCCAGCATTTTAACAGGCTACTCGGGTGAACAGTTGAAGGAAAGGAAAATCACCGAACTGGTGGAAGATCCTTTGTTCGCGACACGATGGAACGACATCGCCGACCAGCCAATTCACGATCATGAAGTGCGCCTGCTTACCAAGGATGCTGATAAAAAGTACTGTATCTTCTCCGCTTCGGTAGAGGTGGACGACGACCATCCGTACATTCAGGGACGGTTGCACGATATGACGGCGCGCAAGCAGTCGGAAAAAGAAAGGCTGTTTTCTGAGAAAATGGCAGTGACCGGCCGGCTCGTACGCATGCTTGCACATGAGGTGCGTAACCCGCTCACGAATGTGAACCTTTCGGCCGAGCAGCTGGAAATGGAGCTTGCCGACGAAGACCAGAAGTTTTACACACAGATCATCAAGCGCAACTGTACACGCATTAACGACCTCATCACGCAGCTGCTGCAACCTTCGACCTCCGAGGATATCGAACTTGTGGAAAGCTCGGTACATTCCGTACTGAGCCAGGCGATCAGTACCGCGCTGGACAGGGTACAGCTGAAAAGGATCCAGATCGTGAACGAGTTTGCCGATGAAGAGCTCGCATTGCCGCTGGACCGTGTGTCGCTGCAAATGGCTTTTCTCAACCTCATTACCAATGCCATCGAAGCAATGGAAGAAGACCGCGGCGTGCTGCGGATTTCAACGAGGAACCATGGCGACCACATTCAGGTGATGTTCACCGATAATGGTTCGGGGATCAGCGAGGAGCACATGGACAAGATATTCGAGCCCTATTTCACGGGAAAAAACAATGGAATGGGAATAGGCCTGTCCACGACCATGAGCATTATCCACGCCCATCACGGGCGCATTGAAGTGCAGTCGGAGCTGGGTGTGGGTACCACATTTACCATCAGTTTCCAGACGGCCAAATAATTGCCGGCAACTGCATCAGCCGGCTTTTTTCATGCAACGATCGGGTATAGAAGTGCGTAAGGAAAGAAAAAACGGCGCACTTCTATGAAACCCATTTTTACAATCCTCTTGCTCATCACATGTATGCACGTCCGTGCGCAGGACGCGGACTACTACCACAAAATCTACACCAAGCCTATTGGCGCGAAGCCATACAGTACCGAATCACTGCTTAAAAAATTCGGGGATGTGAAAGTCCACGACCGATGGTACGTGGGCATAAGCGGTTTCGTGCGGAACGACAGGAATACAATTAACAACGATTTTGACGAATTGATCGGTACCGAGTCGCCCACAGTCTCGGCCTGGGGTGCCAACGCGGGATGGGTTTTCAGGGAGCAGTGGAATGTGGAGGTAGAATATAACCGTTCGGCCATTCATAATGTGCTGATGATTTATGGTGATAATCCATTGAAATACCAGATGGAAAACGACAAGAACAGCCTCATCCTGCGAGGGAAAATGCGGCTGCTTTGGGGAAAGCCTTCTGTCCGCAAGTCGGCATTCTGGATCAGCGCGGGTGCCGGGCTGGTGCCTAATTCGGGCCGGTCAAAAGACTATATGGAATTCTCCGGCTACCGGAACAGGGGACCCCGCCAGGGTGTCGATACTTTGTTTATGTCGAGCGATACGCGCATTGCCAAATCCATGACCGGGCTTGTGGAAGCATCAGCCGAATATGTGATCAAGGTTGCGAAATCGATTGATATGGCCCTTTTTGCCCGGAAGCAATGGGGGATGGGTAACTCACTCACGACTGATCTGGTGTATAAGGTGAATGGTGTAGCGACTGAACACGCGCGCATTGAGGGCGATGGCTCCGGCTGGAATTTCGGTGTTTCGCTGCGGTATGTGTTTCATATCGGGTACGACTTTTCTTCTTTGAACCACGGCAAAATATAGAACATTGATCGAATAACTAGCTAGTCTGCTCGCGTTTTGTCACGCTGAGCGGAGTCGAAGCGCAGTGCAGTACAGCGACGGCCTTCGACTCCGCTCAGGCTGACATTCTTCGACTCCGCTCAGGCTGACATTCTTCGACTCCGCTCAGGCTGACATTCTTCGACTCCGCTCAGGCTGACGTTCTTCGACTCCGCTCAGGCTGACATTCTTCGACTCCGCTCAGGCTGACATTTAAGCATACTTAGAAACCTTGTTCTTCCGGTTGAAGAACCCGTAAATGATCGGGAATACCAGCAATGTGAGCACGGTAGCCGTGATCAACCCTCCGATCACCACAATTGCCAGGGGCTTCTGGGTTTCAGATCCGATACCGGTGGAAATTGCCGCCGGCAGCAAGCCGATCGCTGCCATGAGCGCCGTCATGATCACCGGCCGGATGCGTGATTTTACGCCTTCCCTGATCGCCTCGTCCAGGGTCATTCCCCCAGCCAGGTTTTTGTTAAATACTGAAATCAATATCACGCCATTCTGCACGCAGAGGCCGAACAGGGCTATAAAACCTACACCGGCAGAGATACCGAAGTTCATGTGCGTAACGTGCAGCGCAAGGATACCTCCGATCAATGCAAACGGTACGTTGATCAGCACCAGCCCTGCATCTTTGGCATTGCTGAACATGATGAAAAGCAAAATGAATATCCCGACCAGACTGATGGGTACCACCTGCCCGAGCCGCGCCGTGGCCCGCACCTGGTTTTCGAATTCGCCCGACCAATTCACCGAATAGCCTTTGGGCAGCGAGGAAAGCAAAGGTTTCACTTTTGACTGCGCTTCGGCAATGGTGCTGCCGAGGTCGCGCTCGCGGACAGAGAATTTTACACCGATAAAGCGCTTGTTGTTATCGCGGTACACGAATGCCGGCCCGGTAACGGTGCGAATTGTGGAGATTTCCTTCAAGGGAATCTTGCCTCCGGTGAGAGTAGGCACCATCAATTGCTGGATATCGTCCACCGTGCGGCGATATTGCTGCTCGTACCGCAATCGGATATCGAATTTCCGTTCGCCCTCGTACAAAATGGAAGCGGTTTTACCGCCGATCGCCATTTCGATCACCGCTTGCGCATCGGCGATGCTGACGCCGTATTGGGCCATTTTATGGTCGTGCAGGATTACGCTGACTTCCGGTTGCCCGATATTGCGCAGGATACCCACGTCCTTGATGCCCGGCACATCCTTGATCGCTTCCAGCACCTGATTAGCTTTGCTATTCAGCGTTTCGAGGTCGTCTCCGTAGATTTTCACCGCATTACTCGCATTCATACCGGCTACCGCTTCGGCCACGTTGTCGATGATCGGCTGCGAGTAGTTGTAGTTGATGCCCTGGAATTGTTTCAGCTTGGTGTCCATTTCTTCGATCAGGTCGTCCTGGCTGATCTTGCGTTTCCATTCCTCTTTCGGTTTCAGGTTTACCTGCATTTGCACATAATAGAAGCCCGACGGGTCGGTACCGTCGTTGGAACGGCCTGTTTGGGACAATACCCCATTTACTTCCGGAAATTCATTCAGTTTGGCGCGCAGCGTGGTCACCATTTTGGTGGTTTCGGCCAGCGAGCTGCTCATCGGCATTTTTGCCTCTACCCACAATGCGCCCTCGTTGAGCGTCGGCAGGAATTCGGTACCTAGGAATCTGGCCGAAAACAGCGTGACGCCCAGGAATGCAAACGCGAAGATGACGCTGAGTTTTTTGCGCGCATAGCACCATTCGAAGCCTTTGGTTACCGTATTGTCGAAGAAGCGGACAACCGGGTTACTCTTCTCACGAACGTTCTTTTTGAGCAGAATGGAACACAGTACCGGCACAAGCGTGAGGGTGTAGAGCAATGCACCCAGCAAGGCGAAACCAAGCGTGTAAGCCAGCGGGGTAAACATCTTACCCTCCACTTTCTGAAAGCTGAATATGGGGATCAATGCCGTGATAATGATGAGCTTGGAGAAGAAAATGGCTTTGCCCAGCTCGCCGCCGGTGCGTTTGATCAAGCCCATTTTGGATAGCTTGTTAAACCGGTCCATGCCGTTTTTGTGCGCCAGATGGTCGAGCGCTACAAATATCCCTTCCACCATGACCACGGCACCGTCTATGATGATCCCGAAGTCGATAGCGCCCATCGATAGCAGGTTGGCCGACATACCCTTCAATTTCAAACACATAAATGCGAAAAGCAGCGCCAGCGGGATGATAATGGACACGATAACGGTCGTCCGCCAGTCGGCCATGAACAGGAACACGATCACAGTCACCAGCACGATACCTTCCACGAGGTTGTGTTTCACGGTATGCGCACAGAAATCGATCAGGTTGTCGCGGTCGTAGAAGGTGACCATTTTGACATCCGGCGGAAGGATTTTCGTATTCAGCTCCTCGATCTTGTCTTTTACCCGTGCCAGCACTTCGCTAGGGTTTTCGCCTTTTCGCTGCACGACAATGCCTTCCACGACGTCGTCATTCCCGTCGAGCCCTACCTGGCCCACACGCGGCATATCCGATTCCTTCACGTCCGCCACGTCTTTCACCAGCACGGGATTATCTTTCACATATTCTACTATAATGTTCTGAATGTCGGGAATGGAGTTGAGCAACCCGATTCCGCGCACCACATAAGCCTGCCCGTTCTTCTCGATCACATCGCCGCCCACATTGATATTGCTTTTGGTGACGGCCTGGTACACTTCCAATGGCGTGATGTTGTATTTCACGAGCTTGGTAGGGTTCACCTGCACCTCGTAGATCTTGTCGCGGCCGCCGAACGCCACCACGTCGGCCACACCCGGCACGCTGCGGAGCTGGCGGTCGATCACCCATTTGTGGAGCGTCAGCAACTCGCGGCTGTCGCGGTCCTTGCTTTGCAATGTAAACCTGAAAATCTCGCCGGTAGGGCCGTAGGGCGGCTGTACGTCGGGCTCTACGCCGTCGGGCAGTGAAACGGTGCGCAACTGGTTATTCACCTGCTGCCGGGCAAAGAAGTCTTCGACATTGTCGTCGAAAATGATCTTGACAATGCTCAGACCGAACATGGTGGTGCTCCGTACGTTGGTTTTCTGCTGCACCGAGTTCATCGCGACTTCGATCGGTACTGTCACAAACCGCTCGATTTCTTCCGCACTGCGGCCGTTCCATTGCGTGACGATGATGATCTGCGTATTGGTCACGTCGGGAAACGCTTCCAGCGGCGTGTTTTGGTAGCTGACAATGCCCGAAATGATCAGCAGGCCTGTCATAAAGAATATGAAGAACCGGTTCTTGAGCGAAAAGCCCACGATGCCTCGGATGAATTTGTTCATGAGTCAATGATTGAATGACTGAATGATTGAATGATTGAATGAGTGAATGATTGAATGAGTGAATGAGTGAATGAGTGAATGGGATTTTGAAATATAGGGTCGAATGGTAATGACGGGTAACAGCCCTTTTATTCAATCATTCAATCATTCAATCATTCAAAATTGGCTCGATCATTCAATCATTCGACATTAATCATTCAACGCGTCGTAAACGAGGAGTTGGTTTTTGGAGATAATCGTCTCGCCGGGTTTGAGCCCTTCGCGTACGTACGTCGTATTCGCGAGGGAGCGGTATACTTCCACCGGCCGGGTTTCGATTTTAGTCCGGCTGTGGTACACCATCACCCAGTTCTTGCTCCGGTCGAAAATGACGGCTTGCGACGGGATAGCCTGCATTTTGTCGCCTTCCTCGAAGTTGAGGGTGACGGTTGCATGCATTTCAGGTTTGAGTTTGAAACCTACATTCTGCAACTGAATGCGGATCTTCATAGCCTTGGTTTCGGGATCGAGGACGTTGTATATTTTATCGACCTTGCCTTTGAAAACCTCATCCGAAAAGCTGATCGTGCGCACTTCCGCGGGCATTCCGAGTTTAATGCGCGGAATGTCGCTCTCATTCACATTTGCCATTACCCACACGTCGGCGATCTGCCCTACAGTGAAAAGGCTTTCGGAATTGTCCGAGCGCAGCTGCATACCGCGGTTCACATTTTTGTCGATAATAAAGCCATTGATCGGCGATTTTACGGTGTAGTTAGTGGATTTGCCCAAACCGTAAATGGAGAAGACCTCTTTCACGCGGTTCAGCTCGGCCTGTGCTTTGTCCACAATTTGCCGGGCAGAAATCACATCCCGCTCCGGTACCAGCTTGCTTTCGAACAAATCCTCGGTAGACGACAGGTTTTTCTGCGCGATCAGCAGATCGGACTGGGCCTGGATCATCTGGCGTTCGAAATCCGCCACTTCACCCGACCGGATCGTCGCGAGTTTCTGGCCTTTGCGTACATTGTCGCCCAGCTCCACATCCACTTCCTCTACATTACCACCCACCAGCGGGTACACTTTAATAACCTGATTTTCGTCGGGCACCACTTTGCCCACCAATGTGAGCTCATTCCGGACCGGCTCGGTGCGTACCGTATCGATTTTGATCCGGCTCATCATGGTGTCGGAAAGCATAAATGCCTTCGATTCGTCGTTTTCAACCTTCTTGCGCTCGCAGGAGGTGAGCCACACGCCCACAGCGGCCAGCACGACAACATACAGTGAATTTTTCATTGGTTAATGCTTTAATGATTAGTTAAACAGCTCTTCGCCGACGACGTAGTTGAGCTCCTCGTACACCTTAATGCGGTCGGCTTGGAGTCGGTTATATTCCTTGATACTCTCGTTGTAGGTTTCGATGAAGTCGATGAATTCCAGGAGGCTGATGTTCCGTTTCTGAAAATTGTCGTAAATGCCATTGCTAAGCAGCTGGAACTGGTCGGTAAACTGGCCTTCCACACTTTGAAATGCTTTATCGGCAATGCCTACCTTTTGCACGGCGGCGTCTACTTCATTGTTCACGGCATTTTGCTTGGCATTCTCAGCTGTCTTGTAATAGCTGATGCTGCTCTTCGCGGCCCGGATATTGCCCTGGTTACGGTTGAAAAATGGCAATGCGATCGATGCATTTAATCCAAAATAATTGTTCTGGTAGTTGCTCGCCTGGTCGTACACCGTGCCGATCTGAACGTCCGGCTTGGCCAATGCCTTTTGCAAGGTGTAATTGAGTTCGGCCTGCTTGGTTTCCGATTGCGCCACTTTCAGGTCGGCGCGGCTTTGCAGCGCTTTGTCTTTCAATGACGCAATGTTGTAGCGGTCGAGGTGATAGCGCTGGATTTCGGTGCTGTCGACGAGGGATTTGACCGGGCGGCCGGTGCTCAGCAGCGTACGCAGGTCGCGCTGGTTTTCCTGCAATTCAAACAGGATATTGGCCCGCTCGTTGGTCAGCTCGAAAAGCAGTGCTTTGAGGCGCACCACTTCTTTGAGGGAAATATTCTTGCGGTTGTACTCTTTGTCGAAAGCATTGACCGTCGTGGTGAGCGTCCCGATCTGGTTATCGTACAGTGCCACGGTCTGTTCGAGGTAGTATGACTCGAAAAAGATCTGGCGCAGCTCGAATTTCAGGGTACGGATCAGGTTATAGAACTGATATTCCGTTTTGCGCGTCGATTCCACATCCAGTGCCACCTGTTTGTTGCGTTTCCCGGCGCGGGTAATGAGCTGCTGGATAGTGAATGCCTTCTGACCGTTTTTGCCCACATCCAGCGCGCCGCGGGAGGGGTTATAGGCACTGATTTCAACCCCGAAAGTAGGATTGTTCCAAAGTTTGTCCTGGATCTCGATCGACTTCGCAATGTCGATCTGGTACTTTTCGGCCAGGATTTCGAGGTTGTTTTGTAAAAACAGGCTGTCGGCCTGCCGGATCGAGAGCCGCAGCGTGTCCTGTGCGTGCAAGGCGGTTGTTAGGAGTACTAAAAGCCCGGTGAGGTAAATTCGCATATTTTCCGTGTTAGAATGTGCGATATTCCGACACCGGTATTACACCAGACTTAAAATAACCTTAGAAAAAAATTAGAAAGGCGGGGACACCTGTTCCGCGGCCTCAAATGTGGTGCAGTTGCAGCTGAAACTCGCTTCCCTGGCCGACTTCACTCGTCACCGAGATCGTTCCATGGTGCAGCTCCACGATCCGCTGGCAGATGGAAAGCCCAATCCCGAACCCGGGAAGTTCAGCGGCGTTGGACGACCGGAAAAACGGGTTGAAAATATGCGGAAGATCTTCCGCGCTGATCCCGATCCCCCGGTCGCGCACTTTTACAATGCACGATTGTTCATTGGAAGATATCAGTATCTGCGCGGTATGGTCCGAGGAGTATTTGCATGCATTGTCCAGCAAATTGGTAAATACCCGCTTCAACAACTCCTCATTGCCCTCGATCACCGTCTCGTTTTCATTCTCCGGGATCGTTTCGTAATCGATCACCACATTGTAATCGGGGTGGGAGGAAAGCAACTCTTCCTTGGCAACAAAAGCAAGGTCCTCAATATGAATGTGGGAGGTTTTCATATTGCCCATATTCTCGTACGACCGTGCCAGGAAAAGGAGGTTGTTGGTAATGCTGATCAGCCGCTCGGTATCCGAGAACAGGTTAGCAAATACCTCTTCGATTTCGGGATTGTCCTTATTGAAGCGTTGTCCGAGCTGGATTTCGGATTTTAAGGCGGCCAGCGGCGTGCGGAGTTCGTGGGAGGCGTGCGAGACGAAGCTCTTCTGCTGTTCAAATGCTTTGTTTAATCGGTAAAGTACGGTGTTGAAGTTGATGGCCAGCTGGGCGATCTCATCCTTTCGGTTGCCTTCGTCGAGCTTTTGGGACAAATTCTGGGCGGTAATGAGCGATACCTGGGCATTGATGCGGCTGATGGGCCTTAATGCATTGCTCGCGAAATAAATGCCGAGCCCCACCGTGACTGCAATCCCCGCCAGCAGCCCCCAGCCCAGCGTGCTTTTCAAATTCTGCAACTTGCTGTGCCCAAATGTGTCATAGGCCGAAGCCAGTACCACCAGCGGATCGTCCCCCTCCTGGTAAAGCAGGCCTATGACTTCGTTTTCGCCCTGATGAAACTCCATATATTGCTTTTCACGCACGTCGTTGAGCAGCGAGGTGTGGTAAGTAAGCAGCTTGTCGTCGACGCTGGAATAAATGAGCTCGTTCCGTGCATCGAAAATCAGTACTTTTTCGTCCAGCATTTCCGAAAGCGTGTTCTGGTCGATCGCTTTGAGCAGGTCTTTGTCGATCCCTTTCACCTTTACCAGCAGCCGGCAGGTGGTACGCGCGCGGCTGCGCAGGCGGTCGTAAAATTCTTCCTGGCGGTAATGCTCGGACACGCTGTAAATGACAATGGAAAATAACAGCAGCACCCCCGCTACCAGGAGCGTGAATTGGAGGGCGATACGGTCTTTGATCTTCATGGGAGGCTATTCTTCTTTCATGATGTAACCCATGCCCGGCCGTGTGTGGATGAGCTTGGTAGGAAAGTCCTTGTCGACTTTTTTACGTAAATAATTGATATACACTTCCACCACATTGGTCCCCGGGTCAAAATTGAGGTGCCACACGTGCTCGGCCAAATCCATCTTGGAAACCACCCTTCCCCGGTGCAGCAGGAAGTATTCCAGCAATGCAAACTCCTTGGCCGTGAGGTCGATCATATTCCCGCCGCGTTTCACCTGCTTGGTGCCCAGGTTCATTTCGAGGTCGGCAATGCGCAGGATTTTATCGGAAGCTTCGGGATTGAGCAGGTCGGAAACGCGCAGCGCCGCATTGACGCGCGCAAGCAGTTCCCGGAAATCGAACGGTTTCACAATGTAGTCGTCGGCCCCGCTGTTCAGCCCTTCTACTTTATCCTCTATCTCGCCGAATGCGGTGAGCATGATAATCGGCAGCGACGGCTTGTAAATCCGGATCTGCTGGCAAACGTCATAGCCCTTCATGCCCGGCAGGTTCACATCGAGCAACACGAGGTCGAACTTCTTTTCAAGGGCCATTTGCTTGCCCGTAATGCCATCATAGGCGATCTCCGCTTCGAAATTTTCGGCGGCCAGCCCGCGGAAAATGTTCTGCGCGATCCTGCGGTCATCCTCAACGATCAGGATTTTTTTCATGGTTATTCCAAATAATGGGAGGGATCAAGTTACGAAAGTGCGGAAAATTGCCAAAATCACCGGCGGATAATCCGTTTCAGGCAAAATAAGTCAGGAAATCGCTTTGGACACAATTTCGCTGACTTCCGGCTCGGCGGGTGTCTGGAAAACCAGTCCGTGGTCGAGCGAATGGATAATCGCCTTGTTGCTATGTGCGAAGTAGCAAGTGTCTATTCCGAGGTCCTGGATTTTTTTCAGCATGATCGTGGTGTGAGGCTTGGTCCGCCGGCGCGTCTGGCGCATGTACACCGCACGGATGCTCTGCGGGAAAGTCCGGCAAATTTCCTCATAGATTTCCGGATCTTTCTGCGAATCGTCACCGAGCAATATAAACTGCAATTCGGGATAAAAATTGATGATGTTGTGGATTTTCCGCAACTTATGTTCGTGCGAACCGCCGCCGGTCATCACAAAATCGTCGAGGCCGGACTTGATTTTTTTCAGCTTCAGAACCGCCTTCGGCAGCCCGTTCAATTCCGCAAAGCAGACGATCATATCGTACAGATTCCACTCGCTGCTCGATACGTAGAAGAAGATATTGCTATCCTTGTGCGGGTGCGTGCGGTTCGCGTATGAAAGCAGCTGGTAATGCTTCACCACATCGTCGAAAGGCTTGCGCGCCTGGACGTTTTTGGAAAGTAAAACAAATAACTTCCTGAACGACCGGCGGCTATGCGAAATCAGGAAGGTATCGTCTATATCCGAAATGAGGCCATAGGAACTTTTATAAGGTACGAAAAACTCCTCCGAGCTCTCCGCGTGGTACTGTTTTCCGTTTACCTCGTCGTCTAATGTGACACGGTAGGTATGCCAGCCGCCGGGTATTTCGCCACCGAGCGGCACCTGGAAACGGAAATAGCCGTCGGCTTCGGCGGTCGTTTCGAACGTCTTGTCGCCTACATGCAGCGTCAGCGTCAGGAACGGAATTGTTTTAATGGAGAAAAGCTCGATGATCGTCTTTGCGTAGCGGAAACCCCGCCGTGTATATTTCCGGTCGCCGGAAGGGTATTTTTTCACCACATGGCCAAACACGACGAGCTCCTTTTTGTTGGCGTAGCCACGGTATAGTTTTAAGTCACAACGTTTCATAACTATCTTTATCCTCTACTACATCGGGTCCCTAATTTATCGAATATGTCTTCACAACCGAAAGTTTTGCTGGTAGTAAATCCCATTTCAGGGGATGTGAACAAGGATGTAATTTTTGAAAGGGTTATTGAAAAATCGGAAGCCGAGGGTTGCGACCTGCGCATTTACAATACCACCGGCGACGACGATCAGCAGACCATCAGGGAAATGGTTGAAAATATCAGGCCTGAGCGCGTGCTGGTGGCCGGTGGAGACGGCACCATATCGATGGTAGCACAGGCATTGCACGGCACCGACGCCATTCTGTGCATTATTCCGGCAGGCTCTGCCAACGGCCTTTCCGTCGATTTCGGCCTGTCCGGCTCCATTGACCAGGCTTTGGAGGTAGCTTTCGAAGGCGAAGTGTCGGCGATCGACGCGGTGTCCATTAACGGGGAAATCAGCCTGCATTTGGCGGACATAGGGTTGAATGCGCTGCTGGTGAAGAATTATGAAGACAGCGACACCCGCGGCAAGCTCGGATATGCCCGCGAAATGCTACGGACTTTGAGCGAACATGAAAACTTTGACGTGAAGATCACCACTGAAAATGAAATCCTCGAAACCGAAGCATTGATCGTGATCATCGCCAATGCCAAAAAATATGGGACCGGTGTGAGCATCAATCCGATCGGCGATATGTGCGACGGCTTCTTTGAGCTCGTTATCGCCAAAAAGCTCGACTTCATCGAAACCGCTAAAATCCTCGCCGGAAGTACCGATTTCAATCCCGAGATTATGCAAGTGATTTCTGTGGAAAAAGCCAGGATCGAATGTGTGCAGAAAGCGGCCCATTTCCAGATTGACGGCGAGTACAAGGGGCTGGTAGAAAAACTGGAAGCGGAGATATTAAAAGGGTATGTAAAAGTGGCCATTCCGGAAGGCTTGCGGGAGGCGAACGCTTAGGGGAATAGCCCTCCGGGCCAATTAGGGACGTATTGTAACAGTATGCACCTGGCTTCAAGTGCTTTTCTGACCAAACCGCGTTTCTATGAAAATCCGATATACCATCCTTTTGGGCCTTCTCGCCCTCGCTTCCACGTCTTTTGCCCAGCAGGCCGAACTGTGCCAGGGGGCCTATTTCACCGAAGAGCAAGGCAAAGAATTTCTCGAAAAACACGTCCCTGCTTCGAGAATGGAATGGGAAACCCGGGCCGCGCAAATCCGCCAGCAGATCCGTGACGGAATGGACTTGCAATCACTTCCCGAAAAGCCTGCTTCCAAACCCATTATTCATTCCAAAAAGGAAATGGATGGTTATACCATCGAAAATGTCGCATTCGAGAGCATGCCGGGCATTTATGTGACGGGCAATTTGTACAGGCCCTTGAAGCAACAGAAATCCTATGCCGCCATTCTCGCCCCCCACGGGCACGGCGAAAATCCCCACGGGCGCTTCCGCGAGCAGACGCAGAAGCGCTGCGCGACGCTCGCACGTATGGGCGCGATCGTGTTCGTGTGGGACATGGTAGGGCAGGGCGACGCCAGGCAATGCGAACACAAAATGGCGAAAGCATTGAAATTACAGACGATCAACAGCATTCGTTCGCTCGATTTCCTGCTATCCATTCCAGGCGTGGACCCGAACCGCGTGGCCTGCACCGGCGAATCGGGCGGCGGAACGCAGACTTTCCTGCTAGCCGCATTGGATAACCGTGTGAAGGTTTCGGTGCCGGTGGTGATGGTATCGGCCTATTTCTTTGGCGGATGCGTATGTGAGAGCGGCCTGCCGATCCACAGAAAAGGGGAGTACCAAACAAATAATGTGGAAATCGCCGCATTAACTGCTCCGCGCCCGATGATCATGATCTCCGACGGCGGCGACTGGACCAAAAATACGCCGAATGTCGAGTACCCGTTCATGCAGAAAATTTATTCGCTTTATAACAAAAAAGATAACCTCGAAACCATGCATTTGGCCGACGAAAAGCACGATTACGGGCCCTCGAAGCGGAAAGCCATGTACGCATTCATGGCCAAGCACCTGAAATTGGACCTGAAAGCGGTTACCAATAAAGATGGGCAAATCGATGAGGAGCCGGCCAAAGTGCTTGAACAAAAAGACCTGGCTGTTTTTGATGCTACCCATCCGCGCCCTGCCAATGCGGTAATGGGCGATGAGGCTGTGCTTAAACTTTTGTAATGCATGATCTTCCTTATCGTACTGGCCGCAATCGCGTTTATTGTCCTAAGTTCCACGGTCTTGAAAATGCACCCGCTCGTAGGGTTGCTGCTGGCTGCATTGGGTGTCGGCGTGTTTGCGGGATTGCCGATTGATAAGCTGGCGGAAACGATCGGGAAAGGTTTTGGGGAATTAATGTCCAAAATCGGGCTGATGGTGATCCTGGGCTGCGTGATCGGCGCCATTCTGGACAAGTCGGGAGCGGCTATCAAGGTGGCTGATGTGATTTTGAAGCTGTTCGGAGAGAAGCGGCCTGCATTTGCCATGTCTGTGATCGGAGGCATTGTAGGTATCCCCGTTTTTTGCGATTCGGGATTTATTATTTTGCATAAACTCAACCAGATTGTCGCCAAGCGGACTGGCAAGCCGTTGGCTACCATTGCTTTGTCACTGTCGGGCGGGCTTTTCGCTACCCATACGCTTGTCCCGCCCACGCCCGGCCCGTTATCCGCTGCCGGTAACCTCGGCATCCCCGACTCCATTGGCCTGGTCATCCTGATCGGGCTAGTCGTATCCATTCCCAGCCTTTTCCTGTCCACCTGGTTTGCGGGCAAATATGCCAAAGATGTAAAGCTGATCGACGATGCAGCGGTAGAAGACCCGCAAATGATCGAGGAGCGCCTGCTACCTCCGGCCTGGAAAGCATTCATGCCCATTGTACTGCCCATTCTGCTCATTACGTTGGCGTCGTCTGCCAAAATCCTGCATTTTCCGGAAGCGCTGACACGCTGGCTAAGCTTCCTCGGCAGTCCGCTCGTATCATTTCTATTAGCGATCTTTTTCAGCTATTCGCTTTTTCCTGAAAACGCCTCGCAGCGCATGATGGCCTGCTTCAAAAGCGGGATCGAGCATTGCGGTACCACGCTTGTGCTCGTTGGAGCGGGAGGTGCATTCGGGGCTATTTTGAAGGAAACCTCTTTGAAAGAAATGGTGAGCGAATGGCTGCTGCATAATGAAATGTCGGGAGGTTACCTGCTCGTGATCGCCTTTCTGATTGCATTTTTTTTTAAGACTGCCCAGGGTTCCACTACGTCGGCTATGGTGCTCACCACGAGCATTCTGGCGCCGTTACTGGCATCACTCGGTTTTGTAACGCCCGTTCAAATAACCATGGTGGTAATGGCTGTCGGCAGCGGCGCGATGATCGTCTCGCACACGAACGACGCCTGGTTCTGGGTTGTATCTCAATTCACCGGCATTTCCGCCAAAGACACCTACCGTACGCACACCATATTGACAGGCTTGCAAGGCGTGGCTAGTTTTGTTGCCACGATGGTTTTGTATTTTATTATTGGATAAAACGAATGTCAAGCGTTGTGAGCATTTGACGTACTGTTTATTCAGTAAAAACGAATGTCACGCTGAGCGTAGTCGAAGCGCGGTACCGTACCGCGCTTCAACTACGCTCAGCGTGACATAACTATGAAGCTTTGAGGCTTCTTATTTCTTAAACGCCCAGCTCAGCCAGTACCTCGGAAACTTTCGCAGCAGCTTCTTTGAACTCGATCGCTGAATACACTTTCAGACCGGATTCGTTGATAATGCGTGCACCTTCTTCCGCATTGGTTCCTTGCAGACGAACGATGATAGGCACCGGAATCTCGCCGATTGCTTTGTAAGCTTCCACTACACCGGCAGCAACACGGTCGCAACGAACGATACCACCGAAGATGTTGATCAGGATCGCTTTTACGTTCGGGTCTTTGAGGATGATACGGAAACCAGCTTCTACCGTACGTGCGTTTGCGCCACCTCCTACGTCGAGGAAGTTGGCAGGCTCACCGCCTGAAAGCTTGATCAAGTCCATGGTAGCCATCGCCAGACCGGCTCCGTTTACCATACAACCTACGTTTCCGTCCAGTTTTACGTAGTTCAGGTTGTTGGCACCCGCTTCTACTTCCAAAGGATCTTCTTCGTTGGTGTCGCGCATTTCCGCCAGTTCGGGGTGACGATACAATGCATTGTCGTCCAGATCCACCTTGGCGTCTACGGCGAGGATTTTGTTGTCGGATGTTTTCAAAACCGGGTTGATTTCGAACATCGACGAGTCGCTTTCCGCGTAAGCTCTGTATAGCGCAGAAATGAATTTCACCATTTCCTTGAACGCGTCACCTTCCAGACCGAGGGCGAATGCCACTTTGCGGGCCTGGAACGGCTGCAATCCAACCTTAGGATCGATCCATTCTTTGATGATTTTTTCGGGAGTATGTTCTGCCACTTCTTCGATGTCCATACCGCCTTCGGTGCTGGCCATGATTACATTGCAGTTTCTGCCGCGATCCAACAGGATCGACAGGTAATATTCTTTCGGCTCGCTTGGGCCTGGATAGTATACGTCTTCTGCGATCAGGACTTTGTTTACTCGTTTGCCTTCTGCACCGGTCTGGTGCGTTACCAATACTTTGCCCAGGATGTTGTTGGAGATGGTCCTGACATCTTCAACTGACTTAGCCAACGCCACACCGCGTTGTTCGCTGCCGACGATGCGGCCTTTACCGCGGCCACCTGCGTGGATCTGGGATTTTACAACATACCACTTGGTGCCTGTCTGCTGGCTGAGCTCACGTGCAACTTCTACCGCCTTATCCGGAGTGTCGGCTACGAGGCCTTCCTGAATACGCACACCGTATTTTTTAAGAACGCTTTTGCCTTGATATTCGTGAATATTCATGAGTATAAAAGTAAATTGGTATTTTCACGGCAAATTAAGCATTTAATCAAAACGGGCGAGTTTTCGGCGCAATTATCTTTTCAATATGGAGCTACTTCGGGCGAGCGGGATCAGGCGTACTTATGGGTCATTGCAGGTTTTAAAAGGCATTGATCTCGAAGTTAAAAAAGGGGAAGTAGTAGCCATCGTGGGCGCATCCGGGGCGGGTAAAAGTACCTTCCTGCACATCCTCGGAACGCTCGACCGGCCCGAGCAGGGAGAGGTCTTCATCGACGGAATTAATGTGTTTACGCAGAAGGATAAGGAGCTGGCCCGCTTCCGGAACGAGAAGATCGGGTTCATTTTCCAATTCCATAACCTGCTGGCCGAATTCACTGCATTGGAGAATGTGTGTATGCCGGGATATATCAATGGAAATGTAAACGAAAAAGATATCCTGGGGCGCGCAAAGGAGCTGCTGGACCTGCTGGGCCTGAGCGGCCGGATTGACCATTTGCCATCGCAGCTTTCGGGAGGCGAGCAGCAGCGTGTAGCAGTAGCCCGGGCGCTACTGAACCGGCCGGCCATTGTCCTCGCAGATGAGCCAAGCGGTAACCTGGATTCGCATAATGCATTGGATCTGCATCAATTGTTTTTCAAGCTGCGGCAAGAGACCGGACAGACATTCATCATCGTCACGCACAATGAGGAATTGGCCGAAATGGCGGATCGCCGCCTGGTCATGCAGGACGGGTTGATGGTCCAGCATTCTGTTTGAAAAACTATCAACACATAAAAAAAACGGCTGCCAGTTGCCTGACAGCCGTTTTTTTTATGTGTTCCGAAGAAACGGAGGCTGATTACATCATGCCGCCCATTCCGCCGCCGTGGCTGTGGCCACCGCCTGCAGGAGCTTCTTCCGGTTCGTCAGCGATCACGCATTCTGTTGTCAACAACAGACCAGCGATAGATGCCGCGTTTTCGAGTGCCAGACGAGATACTTTCTTAGGATCGATGATACCAGCTTCGAGAAGATCTCCGTAGGTATTTTCTTTCGCATTGTATCCGTAAGCGCCGGTTCCCTCTTTGACCTTCTGAACCACTACTGATGGCTCCTGGCCTGAGTTGGAAACAATGGTTCTCAAAGGAGCTTCCAAAGCAACCCGGATGATGTTGATACCGGTTTTTTCGTCTTCGTTTGAGCCTTCAAGACCTTCCAGAGCAGCAGTTGCGCGGATGAACGCTACACCACCACCTGCAACGATACCTTCTTCAACCGCAGCGCGGGTTGCGTGAAGTGCATCGTCAACGCGGTCTTTTTTCTCTTTCATTTCAACCTCAGTAGCAGCACCGATGTAAAGGATTGCTACACCGCCTGACAGCTTCGCCAGACGCTCCTGAAGTTTTTCGCGATCGTAGTCAGATGTAGTGTTTTCGATCTGCGCTTTGATTTGGTTAACACGTGCCTGAATGTCTTCAGACGCACCGCTTCCGTTAACCAAAGTTGTGTTGTCCTTGTCGATAATCGCTTTCTCGCAAGTACCGAGGTAGTCCAACGTAGCGTTTTCCAGTTTGAAACCACGCTCTTCGCTGATAACGGTACCGCCAGTGATGATTGCGATATCTTCCAGCATGGCTTTACGACGGTCACCGAAACCAGGAGCTTTAACAGCCGCTACTTTCAATGCACCGCGGATTTTGTTTACTACCAATGTAGCCAGTGCTTCTCCGTCAACGTCTTCTGCAAGGATCAGCAAAGGACGGCCGGTTTGTGCTACTGCTTCCAACACAGGAAGAAGCTCTTTCATAGAAGAAACTTTCTTCTCAGAGATCAGGATGAATGGACGCTCCAATTCAGCTTCCATTTTCTCAGTGTTGGTTACGAAGTATGGAGACAGGTAACCGCGGTCGAACTGCATACCTTCCACAGTTTTAACTTCTGTTTCAGTTCCGCGTGCTTCTTCTACGGTGATAACACCTTCTTTACCTACTTTTTCCATCGCTTCGGCGATCATGTTACCGATCTCCTCGTCATGGTTGGCAGAGATAGTTGCAACCTGAGCGATTTCTTTGGAAGTAGAGATATTTTTTTTCTGAGCTTCCAGATCTTTTGTGATCACTGAAACCGCTTTGTCGATACCGCGTTTCAGGTCCATTGGGTTGGCGCCGGCCGCTACGTTTTTCACACCGATCGAGTAGATCGCCTGTGCCAGAACGGTAGCAGTGGTAGTACCATCACCTGCAGAGTCAGCAGTTTTGGAAGCTACTTCTTTCACCAGCTGAGCTCCCATGTTTTCGATAGGATCTTTCAGGTCGATTTCTTTGGCAACAGTAACACCATCCTTTGTGATGCTTGGGGAACCGAATTTCTTGTCGATTACCACGTTACGGCCACGTGGGCCCAATGTAACCTTAACGGCGTCCGCCAGGGTGTCCACGCCTTTTTTGATCTTATCGCGTGCTTCTGTGTCAAAAAATATTTTCTTAGACATAACTGATTTGAATTTGAAAAACTTTAAGAGAAACTATTGAATTAGAGTGCTTTGAATTAACCTACGATAGCGTAGATATCCGACTCACGCATAATCAGGACGTCTTTTCCTTCATATGCCAATTCAGTGCCTGAGTACTTACCGTACAATACGGTATCTCCAACTTTTACTGTAAGCGGCTCGTCTTTTTTACCGGGGCCTACTGCCAGTACGGTACCACGCTGCGGCTTTTCTTTTGCAGTATCAGGGATAATGATACCAAATGCTGTTTTTTCTTCGGCTGGGGCAGGTTCGATCAGAACGCGGTCAGCTAGCGGTTGTACATTCACTTGTATTTCTGCTAAAGTTGACATAAATATTAAACGTTTATTTTAGTTGTCAGTAATGATTAGACTCCCATCCCGATAGCACAATCTGTGCCAGGCATTCCTGCTCTGACATTTTTTCCGGCGAGTGTGACAAATTTGTATTCCTGCATGGCGTTATGGTACTATAATGTCATTTGCGTGTCAGGAATGCGGAAATCTTGCTTTCAGCAATGGAATTCACTAAATTTTATCGGCACCAAATTGGAAACCCTATGTCAGAACTCCCTAAAAACTGGCTTACCGAAGGAATTTTTGATTTTGAATACAAAAAATATGTGCTGATGGCTTACTTCCAGCACGTTCGGGACCAGTTCACACACCACCGGTTGCACCCTTGCCTGCCCGAGTTGAAACTGCACCTCGACGCCTGTGTCGGCATCCAGAATAATAAAAGCCTGATCAGGACGAGTTTACCCAAAAATCTGACAGGTATTGACGTCAAAACCTGGCAGTTGCAGTTTGAAGAAACGCACCAGGACGACTCTTACATGTCTGATCTCAACTACATTCTCGACTTTGCGATCCCGCGCTTCTCGAAATCGATTGCCGAGGGGGCCGAAAGATTTTCAGAGGTCGAAGAGAATGTGAAGGTTTCGCCGGTGGGTATCGTCCCATTGCATTTGCAGGAAGGGTACCTGCTTTTTTTGCACACCTTTCAGCCATTGGTGAGTGTATTTCAATATCAGCTTGCGCTCTACAATGCATTGAAGGAGCGCTATCTCAAAACGATTTACGTCGATACCGTCCGCATTGGTGTCGGAAACACGATCTCGCAGCTGAAAGTAGATCTAACGAAGCGGAACCGCGCTATGCCGAATCCGGCCACTTATGTGGTCGAATCGAGGTACGATTATCCTTTGCACGAAACGCTGCTGCCTGTGGCCGGGCGGCTGATGCTCCGGGAAATCAATGTAGCCTGAAGCGTTTCATGTCGGGCATAAAAAAATCCTGCGATGATGATCGCAGGATTTTCTTTTGTGTGCTGATGCCTGATTACTTCTTGGCAGTGTCGGCAGGCGTAGCAGCCGGTGTGGTTGTTCCCGCAGGAGCAGCTGCGCCGGCAGGTGCCGCGCCTTCCTGTCCAGCAGGTGCCGGAGCGATTTTACCGCCTGGTACTACTGCATTCTGAGCTCTTTCTACGTTTACGCTATTGATGCCGGCGCCCGCATTGGAGCCGCCCACCATGATATAGGAAGCCAGCGAAATGATGATCACCGCGCTCGCCAGACCCCACGTGATTTGTTCGAGGAGGTCGGTCGTCTTTTTCACACCAAACATCTGGGTAGTTCCTGCGCCGCTAAACTCGCTTGAAAGCCCTCCACCTTTTGAATTTTGGACCAAAACGACCAAAATCAACAATACCGCAACAATGGCAACCAGAATAATTAAACCCAAATACATGCTTTAAACAATTTTGAATGACTGAATGATTGAATGAGTTAATGTGTGTCAGTTATTGGCGAGCGTACAGTTCGCTCAATTTTTTCGCAAAGTAATTCCTTTTTTCCGGTTTTTTCAAAATCAATTTTTGATAGACGTCGATTGCCTTTTCAATTTTGCCTTGCCGGATCAAGATATTGGCAAATGCTTCTGTTTCAATGCTGCCTTCGCCGCCACCTGCCAAGCGGCTGCTGAGATCGATACTGACAGGTTCAAGGTTGTTGTCCTGGCGTGCAATGCGCGGATTCTTTTTCATGAAACCCTGGATAATCTGCTGCTGCCGCCGCTGCTCTTCGGTGCGTTGCAGCTCGGCCGACGCTTGCTGCTCCACGGTGCTGATCAATATATCGTCACTGTTGAGCGGTTCGGGTGTTGACTGCGGTTCGAGAATGTCGTCCACGTCCACGGTGGCGTCATAGCGTTCATTATCGCTTTCCACGAGTTGCTGCAATGCTACGCGGCTGAGTGCGTAGGCCGCGGCCCGCGGCCGGTTTTCTTCCAGTTTTTCGGTACCAGCCAGGCTCGATGCCTTCGCCAGCATCGAATACGGAATCTGGCAATACGGAAATGCCTTGATCGTGGCTTCCAGCTGCGGAATCACATCTGCGGTAATCAGGCCTGGGTTTTTCACCAGCTGATCAAATGCTTCCTTATCGATGAGCGCCATATTCAGAGGTATATTGAGTAATTCGGGGTTGTTGAAATGAAAGTTCGGGCAGTGCTTTTCCTACCAGTCGGCGGCGGATTTATTAAAGATCTGCTGCACCAGGTTTTCGCGGATAGTCGGCAGCAGGCGTGCTTCGTTCTGGTTAAGCGTCTGGTCCTGAGGGAAGTCTGCGTAATAGGTAAACGACTGATCGAAGTTTTTGGTCTCATCCTTCGCATTGGTGTACCGGACTTGTACCGTCACGTTCAGCCGGTTCAAACCCGCCTGGTCGTTCGCGGTTGGCGCCGCAGGCGTTACGTCGTAGCCGGTAATGGACCCTTCCAGCACCAGGTCGCCGCCTCCCGGCTGGCTTACCAGGCTGGTATTTCTTTGAAAATATTCTTTCAGGTCTTCCGTAATGCGTTGCGGCAGGTCGGCCGGGCCGCCGGCTGTGCCCATAGTGAAGTTGAGCACGCTGAATGTCTTGATATCGGGTGAAAGGTTCGTACCGGTGAAAGAGTACACCCCGCAACCCGACATGAAAACCGGGCATTGCAGGATCAGCAAGGCCATTATCCACACTCTCCAATTCGCCCGCTTGCCGGGTTTCGCAAAACGCCGGGCATTCCTATTATTCTTCAATGTCGTATTGTTTAATCTTCCTGTATAACGTACGCTCGGAAATGCCCAATGCGTTGGCGGCATATTTTCGCTTGTTATTGTTTTTTCGAAGGGCTTTAATGATCATTTCCTTCTCCTTGTCTTCCAGTGAAAGCGACTCTTCCTCCGCCGTGACGTGCACCACATCTTCAATCTCGTCACGCTCGTCGGAATAGCGGTCGAGGTCCACAGTGCGCGATGGCGGCGGCGTGAGCAGGCGGGAGGGTTCGATGGTGGGCGTGGTGATGATAGGCTCCGAAGAATTCAACGAACTGAATAGCTCCTGATGGTCTTTCAAGATATCGCCGCCATACTTCTCATTTTCAAGCACATTCCTGACGAGCTTTTTCAGTTCGGTCATATCCCGCCGCATATCGAAAAGTACTTTATACAGAAGCTCCCTTTCCGAGAACGAGGTGCCGTTATCATCCCCCGAACGCAGCGGTACCAATGCCTTCCGACTGGACGGCTGCACAGGATTCAGGTAGTGGTTAAGCCTGTCGATGCTGATCGGCAGCTCTTTATCTGTTTCCAGAATGGTAATCTGCTCCGCGATATTTTTCAGCTGACGGATGTTGCCCGGAAAAGAATATTGAAGCAAAAGGTCGCGCGCCTCGCCGTCGAGCCTTACCGGTTTGGTACGGTACCGCTCCGAGAAATCATTGGTAAACTTCCTGAAAAGCAGCAGGATATCCTCGCCGCGATCGCGCAGCGGAGGCACGTAAATGGGTACGGTATTGAGGCGGTAATACAAATCCTCGCGGAACTTGCCGTTATTCACCGCGTCGAGCAAATTGACATTCGTGGCTGCTACCACGCGGACATTTGTCTTTAAAACTTTGGAAGAACCGACCCGAATATATTCTCCGTTTTCCAACACGCGGAGCAATCTTGCTTGTGTGCCAAGCGGCATTTCGCCCACTTCGTCAAGGAAAATTGTCCCGCTGTTGGTCGTTTCAAAATACCCTTTCCTTGCATCCAGGGCACCTGTAAATGCTCCCTTTTCATGCCCGAACAGTTCCGAATCGATGGTACCTTCCGGGATCGCGCCGCAGTTGATCGCAATGAACGGACCATGCTTGCGGGAGCTCAGGCTATGGATGATCTTCGAAAAGGATTCTTTACCACTACCACTTTCACCGGTGATCAGCACCGTCAGGTCCGTCGCAGCCACCTGTACCGCGACGTTGATCGCGTGGTTCAGGCCCGACGAGTTGCCGATGATTCCGAAGCGGTTCTTTATTGCTTGTATTTCCGATGAATCCATGAAATATC
Organism: Dyadobacter sp. 50-39; assembly: GCA_001898145.1. GTDB lineage: Bacteria > Bacteroidota > Bacteroidia > Cytophagales > Spirosomataceae > Dyadobacter. The sequence goes on along the minus strand of MKSR01000012.1, from coordinate 450,689 downwards.
TGAGGGCTTCCGGCAGGCCGAAAGCCTTAGTTAATTGTCAAAACGGTTCTTTAAAGAATAAGCAGGGCCTTATCCTACTACCGGCTCAGGCTGTACTACGCGTCCCAGCAGGGTGGCGGCGTTGCATTCGGTGATCAGCACGTCGACATACTGGCCCTTTTCAAAGTTTTCACGGGGGAATACGACCATTTTGTTCTGGTCGTTCCGGCCGCAAAGGTCACTGTCCGATTTTTTGGAAGGTCCTTCGATCAATACTTTCTGAATGGTACCCAGCAATCGCTGATTACGCGTCAGCGACATCCCACGCTGCAATTCGATGATTTCAGCAAGCCTTCTCTTTTTAACCTCCTCCGGGATATCGTCCGTAAACTTCTTGGCAGCCAATGTTCCCGGGCGTTCCGAGTAGGCAAACATGTAACCGAAATCGAAATCGGAATAGGCCATCAATGACAGCGAATCCTGGTGCTCTTCTTCAGTTTCCGAGCAGAACCCGGCGATCATATCGTGTGAGATACCGCAATCTTCTCCCAGAATACGACGGATCGCATCAATGCGGCCCATATACCATTCGCGGGTGTAGGTCCGGTTCATCAGTTCCAGCACGCGGGTGTTACCGCTTTGTGCCGGCAGGTGAATATAGTTGCAGATGTTGTCATACTTTTTCATAGTGTACAACACCTCGTCGGTAATGTCTTTCGGGTGCGATGTGCTGAAACGAATGCGGAGTTCGGGATTTACTTTGGCCACCATTTCGAGGAGGTTGGCGAAATTCACCACCGTTTCGCCGGACGTTTCGGCATGGCCTTCCGACTTCCATTTATAGCTGTCGACATTCTGTCCCAACAATGTTACCTCGCGGTAGCCGTCGCGGAAAAGGTCTTCGGCTTCTTTGACAATGGAGTAGGGATCGCGGCTGCGCTCGCGGCCGCGTGTGAAAGGCACGACGCAGAAGCTGCACATATTGTCGCAACCGCGCATGATGGATATGAATGCGGTTACGCCGTTGGAATTCAGTCGGATAGGGGAAATGTCGGCGTACGTCTCTTCACGAGAAAGGAACACATTCACTCCCTTCTGACCGGTTTCGGCTTCTTCCACCAATCGCGGCAAATCACGGTATGCATCCGGGCCTGTCACGATATCCACCATTTTCTCTTCTTCGAGAAACTTGGTTTTCAGGCGTTCTGCCATACAGCCCAGCACGCCGATCAGCATTCCCGGCTTATTTTTTTTGATAAAATTGAGCTGCTTCAAACGGTTCCGCACCTTTTGCTCCGCATTGTCGCGGATAGCGCAGGTGTTGAGGAAAATCAGATCGGCATTGTTCACATCAGAAGTAGTGGCAAAGCCAGCATCGCGCATCACGGATGCCACGATTTCACTGTCCGAAAAGTTCATCTGACAGCCATAGCTTTCAATAAACAGTCTTTTTTTTCCTGAAACCGGTTCATTTTCCGAAACCCGCACTGTTTCACAGGCTTCCTTGTCCGCCTCTGTCAATATTTTTAATGAATCTGCAACTCTATGCTCCATGAGAAGGAATTCTTAAACGCTCGAAGCGCAAAGATAGGAAAATTTGGAAGAAAACTGACAAACTGTCATACATCACCATTGGCCGTGGGACGATCAGAACGGGTATCCTACGCCAAGGTTGATATTCAATGAATTGGCTTCCGTGCGCCGGAAAAGGTGTTTGAATTTCAACTCGTCGAGGACAAAACGTTCCAATGCAGGGTCGTACACCTTCACGCCGAAATCGAAACGGAGCACGAAAAAGGAGAGGTCGTACCTTATGCCAAATCCCGTGCCGACGGCAATTTCACGAAGGAGCTTGTCGGCTTTGAGCTTCTGGTCGTCGGACGTGGCATTGGAACCCAGCCGCCACACGTTTCCCGCATCGATAAACAATGCATAGTTGATATCCCCGAAGAATTTTGCGAGGTAACCGCGCCATTCCAGGTTTCCTTCCAGCAGGAACTCTCCCGGCGACTCGATGGAAAGGTTATTATAGGTAACCGGGGCGGCCGAGCCCGGACCGAGCCTTCGCGGAAGCCAGGCTCGCACGCTGTTGGACCCACCCGCGAAGAAATATTTCTCGTAGGGAGGTACCTTGTAGTCGCCATAGCTGTAAATGGCCCCTGTATTGACCCGGGCAACGAAAGCCGATTTTCTTCCGACCGGCCAGTAGCGCCGGTAGTCGGCGTTCCATCGGATGTATTTGTAAAATTGGAGGCTGTCGCCAAACACACCCTTGATCAATTCCTGCTGCCTGGGCAGAAAGTTCAGCGACGTACCGCCGGATTCCAGGGCGATCCGGAAGTAATGCGCTTTTTTCTGCGGTCCGATGAGCGAGTTGGTATTGTAAATGAAACTGGCGTTGATATCCGAAACGAAAGACGGTTTGAAGCTGTAAATCAGGTTGTTCCCCTGTGCGGCCAATTCGGTGAGAAGGGTGTCGAATTTGCCGCTCAGGTTCGTGGTATTCAAAATGTTAAGGTCAATCAGCGACACGTTGAAAAGTGTCGTCCGGGTAGGCTGCCACGAATAGTTCGTACTGATTTTTACATTGGTACGGGTGTACTCGGGCCGGTTTACATAGTTATAGCCGATGCTAAGCTGTGTGCGCGGGTTGCTGTTGGCCGTTTGTTTTTTGAACAGATTCTGGGGCGTAAGCAGGCGGGGGAATGTAAGGGAAGCGCTTACCCCGACCTCTTCACTCCTGTATACCTCCCGGTTCCCCACAAAATTGGGCACCAGCTCGATCCCGCCGCGGATGTTGGTCTCAAAGTTTTCCATTCCATTGAACACATTCCTGATCTTATACGACAGGTTGGCAAACGGTCCCGGCGTACCCTGCAACTGGATCACGTTAAGGCCCAGGTCGGTGGAAATCTGGTACTTGTCGAGCGGAATCGCTTTGAAATAGCTGTTAATGCCCCGGCCGGTAGAGTCTAGCGTGTAGTTGTAGTTGACAAAGCGGAACTGATCGGTGAGGGACAATTGCTGCTGGGTGTCGCGTTCTTTTTTCTGGCTGTACCAGGTTTGCGGCCGCACCTGCATTTTGGTATCGAGGACTTTCCGGGAGAATTTTTTGTCAGAGAACACGTATTTGATACCCGCGAATAGGCTGGTATCCTTACGGAAAATGGAATCCGGTACGCCGGTGGGAGGAAGCACTTCAAAATTGACCGAATTAACGGAATAGCGCCTGTCGGCCGGCGCGGGCATGTCCACCCGTACCCGGACATCCACCGACTTGAACAAGCTGTCGGTAGACTTGCTGGTGATCGTATCGTTCACAATGTAGCTCACATTCTGCCTCGAAAAGCCCATGAAGCCTTCATTGCGCAGCAACGTTTCGATGCGTATGCGTTCTTCCTCGAATGCGTCGCCGTCGTAGCGCTTCCGCTGTTGCAATGCAGCGTTTTTCGCGTCGGCTTTGATGAGGCTATCGGCCAGTACATTGCTCACCTGGTACTGAATGTTGCGGATCATCGTCGCCCGGTTCTCCGTGACGAGGTAGTTAACCCGGATCCTTTTGAAAATCGTGTCGGGGTCAAAAGTTACTTTTGCATCGAAAAAGCCATTGTTGTAAAGGTACTTCTGCATTTTCTCCGCATTCTGCGCAACTTCCGTCTTGTTGTAGTATACCGGGGCCTCTCCCAATACCCGCATCCAGAAATTGCCCTGCGTGGCGCGTACCTGCGCTTTTTCCAGTTTTTTGGCATACCTGGAATTGATTCTTTCAAGCTTTCGGGGATTATCTGCGTGTTCCTGGGATTCTTTCTGGTAATTTTGCGTAACCTCGATCACCTTGCGCTGCCTTTCCTCGCGGTTGTAAAACAGCTCACCGAAGCGGTAAAGGCCCACGTAAGGAAAGATGGGAAAGCCCAGCAGCCGCCGGTTCGGTCTCTGGGGAATTAATGCATCCAGTTCCGAATCGCTGATGACGCGATTGCCCTTGATAGAGGAATTGCCGAGTAAGTAACCTTTGGAAGTGGGCTTGGGTGCGCAGGAGAGCATTCCCGTCAGAATCAGGAAAATCAACCAGCCGTATATCGTCCTACAATTAATATTCAATGTTGTCAAAAAATCGCATTAAGTATATTAACTCGCTGAAAGTCAAAAAGTACCGGCAACTTCACGAGGCTTTCGTGGTGGAAGGTGCCAAGAGCGTACTGGAATTGCTGGATTCCGATTTTCAGATCGAGTTTGTACTGGTAACACAGGAATTTCAGCAAAAATACTCAAGTATTTTAACCCGGCATAACGTCGCCCTCGAAACGGTTACTACGGCGGACCTTGAAGGGCTGGGATCTTTTCAGACCAATGATTCGTGCCTGGCTGTGACTAAAACGAAGGAAAATGCATTCTTGTCTCCTTCAACCGGGGAATATATGCTCGTGCTGGACGACGTCCGCGACCCCGGTAACCTGGGCACCATTATCCGTGTGGCCGACTGGTACGGCATTAGCAAAATCGTTTGCTCACGCGACACGACCGATGTTTACAACCCGAAAGTGATCGCCGCCGCCAAAGGTTCATTTACCCGGGTGAGCCTGTACTATACCGACCTGACCCAATACTTTGACAAGATCAACGACGGGAAACGCCAGGTTATCGGGGCGTTTTTGGGGGGCGATTCCCTCTACCAATTTCAATATCCTGCAAACGGAGGGATTATCGTAATGGGCAACGAATCCAGTGGTATCAGCGGGCAGGTTGGCCAGTTTGTTACCGACAAAATTATGATACCGCGTTTCGGGGCAGCCGAATCACTTAATGTCGGCATTGCAACGGCCGTAATGCTGGATAATATGCGGAGACAGGTGCCGCTTTGAAACCTACCCGTGTGCGGCATGATGCGAAAGTTCTTCCGCATACTCCTTGCCGAGGTAATTATCGATAAAATAGTGGGCTACGTACAAAAGCGGCGTCAGCAGGATCGCTACCACGCCTTTGTAGAGGTAGTTGATGGTACCTACCGAAAATACCAGCTTCAAATCCCAGTTCCCAAAAACATAGAAAGCGATCCCGATCACGACAAAGCTGTCGATCAGCTGTGAAAACATGGTGGAACCGGTAGCACGGAGCCAGATGAAGCGGCTGCCCGTTTTTCTGCGAAGCCAGGAAAATACGAGAATGTCCAGGAGCTGGCCCAGCAAAAATGCCGTGATCGAACCGATCATAATGCCCAGTCCCTGGTTGAAAATTTTAGAAAAAGCGTCGTTGATGTTGAATGTGTTACCGTGGCTGTCAGTATTGTTGAGGTCGAGCCAGAACTGCGCGGGAGGCAGCTGGGTGGCCACGTAAATGATCACGAATGTGTAGACGATCAACGCCGACGTCACATAGGAGATTCGCTTGACGCCCTTGCGACCGAAATACTCGTTGATGATATCGGAAGTAATGAATACGATCGGCCAGCTGATCACGCCGGCCGTCATATTGAAATCCAGCTTCTGGCCTCCGATCGGCAACTGTGCCGGTGCGATCCCCAAAAGGGTCTCCACTGAAAATATTTTACCGCCTATGATTTCCGCGATCAGCGCGTTGGTCAGAAAGATACCGCATAGGAGGAGGAACAATCGTTGTCGCTTGGCCTCCTGAATGGTTCGGTCGGGTGGGGTCATCTGGCGGTAGGTACTTTCAGTGGAGGTTTAGTTTAAATTTCGTCAGGCAATCAAATCTTCCACCGTACGCGTCGACATGATACGGCGGTTGGTCAGGAAAAATTCCAGCTTATCCATCGCCTGGTTCAACTCGTCGATGGTAGGGAGGAACACAATGCGGAAGTGCGGTTCGAGATGGTAATTGAAACCCGTTCCGGCTACTACAAGCACTTTCTGGTCGGCGAGCAATTCATACACAAATTGCTCATCCGATTTGAAGCCGAATTTTTTCAGGTCGATTTTCGGGAAGACATACAATGAACCCTTCGGTTTCACGCAGGTAATGCCCGGAATGGAAGTGAGCCTGTCGTAGACCAGGTTCATTTGCTTGTACAACCTTCCCGAAGGTACCACGTGCTCCTTGATACTCTGATAACCGCCCAGTGCGGTCTGGATCGCGTATTGCGTAGGCACGTTTGCACACAAGCGCATGCTCGCGAGCAGGAGCAGGCCCTCTGCATAGGATTTTGCCTTTTGCTTCGCGCCGCTGAGGATCATCCACCCGCCGCGGAAACCAGCTGAGCGGTAGTTCTTCGACAACCCGCCGTAAGACACACAGAGCGTGTCGTTCACAAACGAGCCCATCGGATAATGTACCGCGCCATCATAAAGGATTTTGTCATAAATCTCATCCGAGAAAATAATCAGGCCATGTTCCTCGGCAATGCGGGCAATGCGGGCCAGTACTTCTTTGTCGTAAACCGCGCCTGTCGGGTTGTTGGGGTTGATGATCACAATACCCTTTGTGCGTGACGTGATTTTCTTTTCCAGGTCTTCCAGATCGGGGTTCCAATCGGATTCTTCATCACAGATATAATGCACCGGAGTGCCGCCGCTCAGTGAAATCGCCGCTGTCCAGAGCGGATAATCGGGGGAGGGGACCAGTACTTCGTCACCGGGGTTGAGCAATGCCTGCATCGAGAGCAGGATCAATTCACTTACGCCATTACCGATGAAAATGTCATTGATTTCAACATCTTGAATACCAATTGTCTGCGTGTAGTGCATGATCGCCTTGCGCGCCGCGAACAAACCACGAGAATCCGAGTAGCCTTGCGCATTACGGATGTTCATGATGATGTCGTGGACGATCTCGTCGGGCGAATCGAAACCGAACGGGGCGGGGTTGCCGATGTTCAGGTTATGGATTTTGTAGCCCTGACTTTCAAGCTCTAACGCTTTTTGGTAGGTAGCCCCGCGGATCTCGTATTTCAGATGATTCAGGCGGTCGCTTTTTAGAAATTCCATTTTTTCAAGAGTTGGATAACCCTCAAAGTTAAAGAAAATCAAAAGACAAAAAAGAAAGGCGAGCCGAAGCCCGCCTTTCTGCATGATTTTTAGCTGGATATCAGAATTTATCCCACCACAATTTAGTCGTAGCGAGGTCACCGCCGATCGCGCCTGCCGCAGCTTCGCGGTTAGCACCGTTCAGCGTTTGCTCGATGATCGGGTAGATCATCCGAACAGGGATCGCCAGACCAGCCGGTACGTTACCGCCTGATGGAGGTGAAAGTTTAGGGAAGTCAAGTCTTCTCCATTCAACCCATGATTCCCAGCCTCTGTTGTATAGGGCGATCCATTTCTGGAACCCGATTTTTTGTTTCCAGTTTCCTTCCGCAGTCGCGTAAGCCACTTTCGGCTGAGCCAGGTAGGCAGTTGCTTCTGCCGCTGTTCCGCCCCAGTAGATAATGGATGCGGTTACAGCCTTGTTGTAGTGGTCTGCTGCCGATCCGGTGATGAAACCTCTTTCCACAGCTTCCGCCAGCAGGAACTCTACTTCCGAATAATCAAGCAGCAAGCCTTCGAAAGCGGGATCGATGACCTTGTCGCTGATGTGCGAGAATGCCGAGTAGGTATTCAGGAAGCCGTACTGGCCGCCTACGTATTTGCCGCCGATGGTTGTGAAGAAGAAAGGTCTTCTCGGGTCGTTCAGCTCGTTCATCGGGTTAACGATCGTTGCTGACGGAATGAAATCCTGACGGCTGGTGTAAAGCGAGTTCAGGTTTTGTGCTACCGGGTTATAGTTCGGCGGTGTAGAAATATAAGGGAAAGCCGCTTTATCCGCATTGCTGGTGAACACTTTCGGAGCTGCTTCCGTTACCATTTTCTTCGCTTTTTCGGTATCGCTGTCAGCGATGATCATCGCCAGTTTCAGTTTGAGCGAGTTTCCGAATTTCACCCACTGGGCGATATTGCCCTTGTAAAGCAGGTCGCCGCCGGCGAATGGGGTTCCTTTCTCTTCGAGTTTAGGAAGCGCAGCGTCCAGACGGGTAAGGATTGCGTCATAAACCGTTTTGGCATCATCGTATTTAGGAAGCGGGTTTTCAGGGTTCATCGCTTCCGAGTAAGGGATATTACCGAAAGTATTTACCAATGCAGCCCAGGTCATCACTTCCACCACTTCGATTTGAGCAAGCTGTACGTCTTTGGTCGCCTGCGACAGCAATGCGTCCGCGTTGATCAATCTTCTCGATTCGTTCAAATCGGAGATTACGCCTTTGTACAATCCACGCCAGAACGATTCCGGAATGATACGGGCTGTAACATTGTAGCGCGGCTCATCCAGGTAAGTGGTGGTAGTCCACTGCTGGGTATACAAGCGGTAGTTGTTCACATTCACGTTAGGCGAGGTGAGCGTATCGGCCAGGCCTTTCAATGCATTGGAAAACAGGGTAACTGGTGGTACCGCCGACGGGCGTTTGGTATCCACATTATAATCGTCCAGGCTGTCGACGCAGGCCGTCAGCAACAGGAACGGGAGGAACAGAATGAGTAATTTTTTCATATTGCTTAGAAACGGAATTTAACATTGAAACCATAGTTTCTTACAGCCGGGTAAGCACCGCTTTGGTAACCACCAGCACCATTCAGCAGGCCTGAACCCAGACCTTCTTCCGGATCCTGGAATTCCATGTTTTTGTGAATGATCCAAAGGTTACGTCCGATCAATGAAATGTCGATTTCTTTGAAAGCACGGAGTTTGCTTACGATCGCCTGCGGAAGTGCGTAGGTAAGCGCAACTTCTCTCAGCTTGATGTAGCTCGCGTCGTAGATGTACATCGCTCTCGGCGGGTTGCCAGGGTAACCGTATGCGGTAGCACCGTTTCCGTCTACGTTCGCAGCGCGGACAGTGTTAGGTGTTCCGTCTGCCTGTACACCCGGGAACAACACACCACCACCTTGTGAAACAGGAGAGCGTTTCGGGTTGCCCAGTTCGTTCAGGCCCGCAGTGATCGGGTAAAGACCGGTTCCTTCGCCATACCACTGGTCAAGTGACCAGATATCGCCGCCGTGACGCATATCGAGCAGGAAGCTCAATGAAAGTGTTTTGTATTTCAATGTGTTGCTCAAACCTGCAATCCAGTCCGGGTTAGGGTTACCGATGATTTCAGCCGAGCTCGAAGTTGCTGCATACAAGCCGTTCGATCTAACCACTTTCTGGCCGGTTCCTTCATGATATACGAAGTTTGTACCGCGAATGACACCGAAAGGCTGGCCTTTTGCAGCGTTGATGGATACACCACCCTGCAAGGAAGCAATCGTGACGTTGGTAACCTCTTGGGCGCCTTCACCGTACAGGCTGATCACCTTGTTGCGGTTTCTTGAGAAGTTAACATTCAATGTCCAGGAGAAGTCCTGAACCCTCACCGGGGTCACGTAAGCGGAGATCTCGATACCCTTGTTTTGTACTTCACCCGAGTTGACATAACGGAATGCATAACCGGTTGCAGCCGTGATAGATACCGGCAGGATCTGGTCAAGTGTTTGCGAACGGTAGTAAGTGAAGTTGAAACCTACGCGGTCATTCAGGAATGCCGATTCAAGACCGAACTCGTAGTTTTTGGTTCTTTCCGGTTTCAGGTCCGGGTTGTTTTTGGTATTTCTCAGGGTGAAGTAAGGAATGCTTCCCAGGCCGGTTGGCTTGTCGTAAACATCCGCTGTGCTTCCCCATGGGGCATCGTTACCTACCTCTGCGTAGTTGGCGCTCAGTTTCGCCATGGTCAGCCAGCCCAGTCTTTTCAAGCCTTCCAGGTTTGAAATGTTGAAGTTGGCACCGATCGCAGGGTAGAAGTAAGTGTTGTTACCCTTGCTCAGCGTGGTAGACTTATCCTGTCTTCCGGTAAGGTCGAGGTTCACGAGGTCTTTGTAGCCAAATGAAGCCTGCGCATACAAACCATCCACACCGATTCTTCTGTAAGTTTCAGTAGGCGCTTCGATCGGGTTGGCCGAGTTCGAAAGCGAGTACAAGCCGGGAACGACCATACCGCCGTTAGTTTGTGCGCGGATCGCGTTTTCAGTCGAGCGACGCATGCTTCCACCTGCCAAACCGGAGAAGTTGATATTTTTGGTAATGGCTTTGCGGAAATTGAAGATCACGTCGAGGTTAGTCTCATTGAAACCTCTGTTGTAGCGTTTGTATTGCGCGGGATCCGAGCTGCCGAATGCAATGCGTTCTTCCTGCATATCCTGGGTGCCGTTGTAAGCAAAACGCGTGGTGAAATCGATCCACGGGGCGATTTTGTAAACTGCCGCTGCATAACCGAAGAAGTTGTCGCGCGAGTCGTTCGAGAAGTTCTCGTAACGCGAGAAGTATGGGTTTTCAGAGTAGATCGGGCCGTTGTCTTCGAATGGCGCGGTCGGATCTCCCCAGTTCCAGGTAACATCCTGCCTGTTTCTGAAATATGCCGCTTTTTGTTCCAGAAGGTCTACGTTGGTCTGGAACCATTGTCTGAACTGCTGGTTAGGGTTTTTACCATCGTAACCCGTTCCGTAGCGTCCCACGCCTTTTACCTGCGAGTAGTTCGCATTGGCAGAGATGGTCAGTTTTTTGGTCAGGTCAAATGAAGCAGAGAAGTTGAAAAGGTTCTTGCCGAGTTTACTGTTTGGAAGAACACCCTTTTCGTCGCTGCGGGTGTAGCCAACCTTGAATGTCGTGTTTTCACCGCCACCCAGGATGCTCACGCTCTGGTTTGAGGTTACCGCTGTTTCGAAGAATGCGTCCGGGCCGTTTTTAGCAGCAACCCAAGGGGTCATTTTGCCGAAAGTCGGGGAAGAAGGGTCGAGTGCATCCCATTGGTACACCATTCTGCTCGGATCAAATTTAGCACCGAAAGAGGCATCTGCATCGAATACGGCGATATCGCCTTCACCCGAGCCCAGGTTGCCGCGGTAGAACTGGTCTTTGGCACCATCGCCGCCGTAACCCGCGCCATATTCTTTCTGGTATTTTACGTAAGTGCTCTTGTCGATCTTACCCCAGGTAACACCGCTGTTCACTGTTACGTCGAAGCTGTTTTTACGGCCTTGCTTGGTGGTAACGAGGATTACACCATTGGATGCACGGGAGCCGTACAGTGCAGTCGCGGCAGCACCTTTCAGTACGTTGATGGACGCGATGTTGTCCGGGTTGATATCCGAAGCGGCATTACCGTAGTCGGTTCCGGCGCGGCCTGTCTGCTGGTCGGAAGAGTTGTTGTTAGCGTTGGTAACGGGTACACCGTCGATTACCCACAATGCCTGGTTATTGCCTGTAATGGATTTGTAGCCCCGGATGATCGCGCTGGTCGAACCACCCATGTTGTTGTTGGTTTTGATATCCAGACCGGCGATTTTACCAGCGAGCGCATTCATAACGTTCGGGTTACGCGCCTGTACGATCTGCTCATTGTTGATTTGCTGGGCGGCATAAACCAACTCATTTCTTTTGCGCTCTTGTCCGAGTGCGGTAACTACCACTTCCTGGAGCTGGCTGACATCACTTTTTAGCGTTACGTTGATGACGGACTGATTTCCAACGATCACCTCCTGTGTTTGAAAACCAATAAAACTGAAAACAAGCGTAGCCCCGGTGCTGGAAGTAATTGTGTACTGGCCCTGGGTGTCGGTGGTGGTACCGCGAGTAGTACCTTTCAAAGAAATGTTAACGCCCGGAAGTGTCGAGCCGTCGTCTGCGGTGACCTTGCCGGTCACGGCGAGATCCTGGGCATGCAGCTGCGTCAGAAATAGCAGCATACACCCCATTAAGGAGCATAAAATCTTCCTCATAAATTAAGTTTAAAGTTAGGTTTGTTATGTAAACATACTGTTGCAAAAATAACTATTAGTTTAACCAGTACAACCTTTTCATTGCGAAACTTCAAAATTTACTTTGGTTGGACTGCCACATTGGGCGAATTTTCTATGTAGAAGTGGTGATTTTTTGCAATTTTTTCAAATATGCGAATTTTTCGAAAATGCGGTTGATTTTAACTAATTGTTAACAACAGGTGCCTTTTTTTGAGGATTTTACATAGATCGGGCGAAAACACACCGGTGGTGAAAATAGGGGCTTCTGATTTACGGTACCCGTATACGCAGTATTACAAAAGAATGAATCTAAATAAAGAAGCAGTTGAAAAATGCAGTGGTTAAATACACCTGCCCAGCGATGAATTTTTGATAAATAGTTGCATTTTTTTAATATTGTTTGTAGATTAATATAAATTTTCAACCCCTCCGAAATGATCTTTTCAGGCCTTAAAATCACACCCCGCCCAATGGGTATGTTTTAGTAAATATTTGAATTGTTTGAAAATCCTCTAAGGAAAGGAAGTAGGCGTTGCAATTTTGATTGCTAATACGCAGAAAGCGTGAAGTTCTAACAAATACGTTTATTAACCCAATTTGACCGTTCGTACTAACAAACTGACAATGAAACCCGGAATATGCCAAATTATATTCTGGACATTGATTTGGAGGGCATTGTAATTGATTGAAACAACGATTAGTTTTGTAACCCTGACGCAATTAATATCCTATTTAAACAAACTTTAAATCCTTTGTATGAGAAAGACTCTACTGTTTCTATTCTTAGGGTGCTTATTGATTCCTGGCTGGCAGGCATTTGCCCAGGATAAACAAGTATCGGGAGTTGTTACCGCCGACGACGGCAGCGTACTACCCGGTGTGAACATCACCCTAAAAGGTACCACCAGAGGTATCACCACCGATATCGACGGTAAGTACACGATTTCTGCCCCCGACATCCGGAACGCTGGTATTCTCCTTTGTGGGTTACCTGAGCCAGAGCATCGTGGTGGGTTCGAAATCGACCATTAACGTAACGCTGGTACCCGACGCGCAGCAGCTCGGCGAGGTGGTCGTAACCGCACTGGGTATTTCCCGTGAGCGCAAATCGCTGGGTTATAGTACCGCTACCATTTCCAACACATCCATCACAGAAGCCCGCAACACCAGCCCGCTCGATGCACTCAACGCACGCGTGCCGGGTCTGTCCGTCAACACCGCATCAGGAGCACCGGGAGCGTCTACCGTCCTGAACATTCGCGGTTTCAACTCTGTGACCGGTAATAACCAGCCGCTGTTCGTGATCGACGGTGTGCCCATGAACAACCGCGGCAACACTTCATCAACCAATGCGCAAAACAGCAACGACGACTTCAACCGTTCGATGGACTTTGGTAACCAGATGAACGATATCAACCCGAACGAGATTGAAAGCATTACCGTACTGAAAGGTATTTCGGCATCCGCATTGTACGGTAGCCGCGCTGCCAACGGTGCGATCCTGATCACCACCAAAAGAGGAAAGTCAGGCAAGACTCAGGTGGACATTTCGTCGTCATTCGCAAGGTCACAGGTATTGCGCGTTCCGCACCTGCAAAACACCTACGGCCAGGGATGGAGCGGCTTGTTCGACCGCATCGAAAACGGTTCATGGGGGCCTAAGCTCGACGGCAAGACTCGCCTTTGGGGTAATGTTGTTGACAACTCACAAATGCTGAAACCTTTCTCGGCACAGGAGGACAATCTGAAAGACTTCTTCGATAAAGGTTACGAATGGAACAACAGCATCGCGGTGTCGGGCGGTACGGAAACCGCCAACTATCGCGTGGCCTATTCCAATGCCACCGCCGACGGGGTGGTACCCACCAACGCCGACTCTTACAAACGTAATACATTGAGCCTCAACGGCGGGTTGAAACTGGATAAGTTCTCTGTGAACTCCAACATCAACTACGTTCATAAAAACCAGAAAGCAGTTGCAACCGGCCAGGGCGACGATGCCGGCGGTGGTAAAGTGGTTTGGCAGGAGATCATCCAGATCCCGCGCGATCACTCGATCGTGGATTCGAAGGCATTGCTGGATCCTAACAGTCCCTATTACAAGTTCATGACGCTGGACAATTATTTTACGCCATACGCTCAGAACCCATACTGGACACTGTACAACCAGGGCAACAACTATGATGAAGACCGTATATTCGGTAACATCGAGTTCGGCTATCAGATCCTGAAAAACCTGGACATCAAATACCGCGTCGGCGGCGACTATTCGGATGCCTTCCAGAAAGACTGGGGTAATGTCGGAAAAATCACGGATGGTTCTCCAAACAGTACTGCTAATGACGTATTCGGGGGTGTTTCGCAGATGGCAAGACAAAACCGCCAGTTCAACAGCGACCTCCTCCTGAACTTCAAGCACAATTTCGGAACTCGCTTCGATGTACAGGCATTCCTGGGACATAACCTGAACGAGCGGACCGGACAAACCAACTTCGCGAAAGTTACCAACCTCGACCTTCCAGGGTTCTACAACCTTTCCAACAGCTCTGTGACGCCTACCACTTTCGCTACATCCACCAAGCGTCGCCTTGTGGGTGTCTACGGTCAGGCTACATTCGGCTTCGACAACTGGTTGTACCTCACAGTAGGTGCCCGTAACGACTGGACCAGTACATTGCCGAAGGGTAAGAATTCGTACTTCTACCCAAGCGCAAGCATCAGCGCCGTATTGTCCGACGTGTTCAAACTGCCGGCAGAAATTCCTTTCGTGAAAGTGCGTTTCGCGGCTGCATCAGCGGGTAACGATGCCGATCCATATCAGGTATATTCAGTATATGTACCGGGCTCTGTTCGCGCGGGTGGTTTTGGTAACATCAACTTCCCATTCGGCGGGTTGAATGCCTATGAGGTGTCCAACAACCTTGGTAACCAGAACCTGAAACCGGAGATTTCAACCGAGTATGAAGGAGGTCTTGAATTGGGCTTCTTCGGAAGACGCGTTGGTCTGGATTTGAGCTACTATAACAAGCTCACCAAAAACCAGATCATTAGCCTTGCACTGGAACCTGCAACAGGTGCCACAACGCAGACCGTCAACCTGGGTAGCGTGAGAAACAAAGGCGTTGAATTGGCATTGAACCTGATTCCTGTGCGCACGGAGAAATTCGAATGGGGTGTGACCGTGAACTACAACAAGATCTGGAACGAAGTGGAATCACTCGGTCTTGAAGGCGGATCAGGAAACATCCTGCTTAACAGCAGCTATAATGTAAAATTGCGTGCGGTGGTGGGCAAGCCTTTGGGTGCTATCTACTCGCCGGATGTACAGCGCGATCCGAACGGAAATACCATTGTAAACGAAACAACCGGTTTGCCATTGGTGAGCTCGGAAGAAACATACAGAGGTTCGATTAACCCGAACTATACATTGGGTGTATCGACTTACCTGGATTACAAAGGCTTCAAATTCAGTGCGAATGGCGATTATCGCAACGGAGGCGTGTTTTACTCCTACACCGCGCGTCTGAACTACTTCAACGGAAACGCCTACATGACGCAATACAATGACCGTGAGCCGTTTGTAGTACCTGGTTCCGTGATCAAAACAGGTGATAATACATACGCGCCGAACACCGTTCCGGTATCCCGCGCCGATGTGTTTACGTATTACGGCGGTGCTACATCAGCCAACGAATACAACCATGTGTTGCCGAAGACATTCTTCAAACTGAGAAACGTGTCGCTCACCTACTCGGTACCTAAGAAATCGTTGGAAAAACTGCCGGTAAGAGGTGCGTCTGTGGGTATTTTCGGTCGTAACCTCGTGTTGTGGACCCCTAAGGCCAACCACGTAGTAGACCCGGAAGCCAATACGTTTGGAACCAGCCTGAAAAACCTTTATGGTGAATTCGCTGCAGGTCCGTCTACCGCAACGTACGGTGTTCAGTTAAATCTATCATTCTAATTAGGATTCAAATGAAAGGTATCATAAAAAATAGTGTCCTGCTGCTTGCTGCGCTTTCACTAGGCTCCTGCAACGACTGGCTGGATGTAAACGAAGACCCCAACAACCCGACTAACGTAGCGCCCGAGTTCGTACTGCCCGCAGCGCAAGCGTCGGTGGCGGGGATTGTCGGTGGAGATTTTGCGATCATCGGTGGCCTGTGGTCGCAGCACTGGACGCAATCCAACTCTGCCAATCAATACCGCGGCATCGATTCTTACGACCTTCAACCTTCCGATTACAACATCGCCTGGACGGAATTGTATGCCGGCGGCCTGAACGACTTCGAAGATGTGAAGCGGAAAGCCACCGAAACTGGCAACAATAACATGGTACTGCAAGCAGTAGCGGTTCAATCCTACGGTTTCCAGATGCTGGCCGACTGGTTCGACAAGATTCCTTTGACCGAGGCATTGCAGGTTGAATCTATCAAAGCACCAAAATACGACGATGGGCCGGCTGTTTATGCAGAGTTGGTGAACAGACTCGATGCGGCACTGGCATTGGATTTCAACAATGGCAAGTCGACGGCAGTTGCTTCTGACCTCATTTTCGGAGGAACAAGCGCGGCCAATCAGATCGATCTGTGGAAACGTTTTGTGAATACGCTGAAACTGAAAATATATCTGCGTCAGACGGCGAGTGCCAACTCGGCCCAGGCTGTCGCGGCTATCAAAACCATGCTCGATGCCAATACGCCATTCCTGGAAGATCACGCGGCGATTACCAAGTTTGTGGACGAACCTAACCGCAGTAACCCGTTGTACGAGAACAACGTTCGCCAGTTGAACGTATCATCCAACCTCCGTTTGAGCCGTACGCTGCAAACCTACTTGCAGGCAAACGGTGACGATGCGCGCCTTGCGGCATACTTCACACCAGGCTCGGGAGGTCAGGCAGGACTGGAACAAGGCGACTTCCTCAGCGGGGTAGGCGTCAATGTTCCCAGCGTAGCCAGAATGACCGCTACCGATCCATTCTATTTCTTCAGCATCGACGAAGTTTATTTCATGCTGGCGGAAGCTTACCTGCGCATCGGTAACGATGCCAAGGCAAAAGAATTCTACGAAATGGCGGTGCCTGCTGCCTATGCGAAATTCAACATCGCATTCGATGCGAAGAAGATTGCAAAAGGTGGTGTTTACGAGTTTCCGTCAGCCGGCAGCATGGAAGCGAAGCTGAAAACCATCATTTATCAGAAATGGGTGGCCATGTTCCGTCAGGGGTACGAATCTTTCTGGGATCAGGCACGTACGGGCTATCCTGAAAAATCGTCCGTTCCAACTACCGACCAGAAATATGTTCCGGGCCAGTGGACCGTCGCGGCTAAATCCGTTCTGGAAAAAGGCGCACTGCCGAAACGTATTCCATACACTTCCGCTTCGCGGGATGGTAACGTGAATACACCTGCGCTGGTGCCGCTGACTTCCAAAGTTTGGTGGATGAAATAATCAAAGGTCATTGATAACTGATATTATGAAAAAAGGATTAAAACTAATAATGATAGCCTTGACCTTGTTTGCCGCGTTTTCTTGCGAGGATAAGGTGACGGAAGGCATTTCATCGATTACCTACTATCCCGTTATCACTTTGAAAGGTGACCAATGGAACCAGGTGAAGGTGGGAGGTACTTTTACAGATCCCGGCGCCACTGCAAAGGAGGGCGAGACGGATATCGAAGTGAAAGCGACCGGAACGGTTGATACGAAGACGCCAGGCGTGTATGTGATCGAATATACCGCTGTGAACAAAGATGGCTACTCATCTGTCGAATACCGCTATGTTGGGGTAATCTCGGCGACGGCGACGGCTGACATTTCAGGAAGCTACAAGAGAAATGCAGGTGCTTTTGGCGTGTCGAAGGTGACCAAGGTGAGCGGTAATCTGTACACCGCCGATAATGTCGGTGGCGTTGCCGTGCCCTCGCCCGGTGAAACAGTGTATTTCTACTATTTTGATAAAGGCAAAATCGGATGCCCTTACCAGCTGACTGCGGGAAATGCATTTGAATGTACCAATGCATCGATTAAGGAGGGAGTATCATACAGCTGGGTTGTATTGAACCCGGGCTTTGGTACAGCGCTTCGCGTATTTGAAAAACAATAATATTCGACACTTATGAAATATACAAAGTATGCTCTCATAGCCCTGGTTTTCGGACTGTTGTCCTGCGATCTTGGCAGCGAACCGACTATCGAAGGAACCAAACTGCAGGCGATGTGCGGTGAGTGGTGGGTACAGGTTTACTCGGGTGGTGAAGACCAAGATCTGGGCTATAACCTGATTACTACTGCTAATACTGCAGATAATAATGAGACAGATCTCATTTTGGACGACCATGGTCTGCTAACGCCTTACGAATACCCGTCCATGAAGATTGTTTCAAAAGTGAACCTTGGGGGGCTTACATTCAATGCGACACCTGATTTGCCTAACTTAAACACCGGACAAAGTGCAGTTTCAATTTTGGAGGGCAAAATAATAAAGAATGCCGCAACTACTCCTGGGGGGAATAAGGTGGATTCAATATATGTTAAATTTGAATTCAAAGCTATACCTGGTGAGCAGTATGAATATGCGGGCTACCGTCGTACCGGTTTCCTCGAAGACGAGCATTAATGCCTATTAACCGAATTGTTCTATTATAGAATAATCCCAGTTGTATTAGCAGCTGGGATTTTTTTTATTTCATAAAACCGAGTTTTTTTTTGTTTTGCTGTTAATATGGTCGAATGGAGGTTTTGGATTATTAGATTGTCGAATTAGGCCAACAACTGTTAATCAATTTTTATTGACAAGGAGCTTTTGGAAGCATTCGTTTTATGAAAAGCGTGCCGGCTATTGGCGATTCACCACAGTTGCAGTGAGTACATTGGCGGTCGTAAAATTTGTTTCCGATACAAGATTTATCATTGCCATATTTAACACACTTAAAGCTATTTGCCCCATTCTAAGCCGGCCAGTTATTTTGTATAGCTCTCGATATTGGGAAACTGACTTTGAACTCAAACAATGGACATTTCCGGACTATCAAACAATAGACTAATTTAATTGATCTATAACCCTTGGAATAAATTATTTTCACCGATTATTAATTTTAGGGTTTAGCTTAGTTGTAATGATTTAGTAAGACCGTATATTCAGTGCATCACTAACTCTAAATATTATGAAGAAGATTTTATTTTTATTGGGCTCGATAATTTTGTTTAATTCATGTAGCCGGGATAGCGATACCGTTAACCCAGTTGAGAAGAACTTGCCGAGTACTGTGGCAAATCCTAATTCGAATTTGCGAGAAATCGTAATAGGGAACGGGGAGCTGTTGTATTCCTTTGATAAATATGGTTATTACAATGCAACAACAGAGAATACACCTCTAACTCTAACCGTCACCAATTTTACGACCAGTTCAATGAGGGTGACGTTCGAAATAGCTAGCGGTTCCATAGCGCATGGGAACTGGGGAGTGCCGGGTGCAGTAAGAGCGACTTCAGTAATCGCAAATAACGGTTTAGGAGTTACATTCGACTCCGATTCCAAACTTCAATGGCGAACTGGATTCATTCCGCAAGGACAGTCTCGGCAGTTGACTCTTAACATGAAAATGAGCCCGCTATGGGGCGTTGAGGGAACCTTTGGGGCAATAATCGTAGATAGCTTTCCGACAGATGTCCAAACGTCACTAGATTTTACAGACGATCAATGCTATTTTATCCGAGGATTTAACTAGCAGTAAGCTACCGCCGCATTTCCTGGAAGACGAGCATTGATCGTAAACATTTGCACATTCAAGGCCTTATCCGTTACGGGTAAGGCCTTTTTTATTTTGGAAGCCTAACATTTCTTTACGATCTTGATAAGCCTGATCCTTTTAACCATCCAATATGACAACTCCTTTTACAAGCAAGATTGCAAACCGCTTGAGCCGCATGTCCGCCGCGTTGCTGGTCGCTGTTCTTGCCGGGCATTCTGCATGGGCCCAAAGCCCTTTGGCCAAGTCCATCGACCAAAAAGCTCCGGCGCTGGAAAAGAAACTGGTAGAATGGCGCCGCCATTTTCATGAAAACCCGGAATTGGGTAATCGGGAGTTTAAAACCGCCGAGAAGGTCGCCAGTCATTTGAAACAGCTGGGTATCGAAGTGACCACCGGCATTGCGCACACCGGCGTAGTGGGGATTCTCAAAGGCGGGAAGCCAGGCCCGGTAGTGGCCTTGCGGGCCGATATGGACGGGTTACCGGTTACCGAGCGGGTGGATGTGCCCTTTAAATCGAAAGTTACGACCGAGTACAAGGGACAAAACACGGGCGTCATGCACGCATGCGGGCACGATACGCACATCGCGATCCTCATGGGCGTGGCCGAAGTGCTTGCATCCATGAAGAATGAGCTTCCCGGAACGGTCAAATTCATATTTCAACCAGCCGAGGAAGGTGCGCCGGAAGGCGAGGAGGGAGGGGCAGAACTGATGGTGAAGGAAGGGGTGCTCGAAAATCCAAAGGTCGATGCCATTTTTGGATTGCATATCGATTCGCAGATCGAAGTCGGCAAGATTTCTTACCGCCCGGGCGCGACCATGGCTGCGGTGGATTTTTTCAGTATTGATGTAAAAGGAAAACAAACCCACGGTGCCTACCCGTGGTCCGGTGTGGACCCTATTGTGACTTCTTCACAGATCGTCACCGCATTGCAGACCATCGTGAGCCGCAATCTCGACCTCACACATGCGCCCGCGGTCGTGACGATCGGCGCGATACACGGCGGGGTGCGGCAGAATATTATTCCCGAATCGGTCAAGATGATCGGTACGATCCGCACTTTTGACGAGGCGATGCATTCCTATGTCCATAAACGCCTGAATGAGATCTCTTCCAACATCGCGGAAAGTGCCGGTGCTACGGCTAAGGTCGATATCGATGTCATGTACCCCGTCACTTTCAACGACGAGAAGCTGACGGCGAAAATGATCGGAACGCTTGAAAATGTGGCGGGAAAGGAGAATGTAAACGTCATTCCTGTTAAAACAGGGGCCGAAGATTTTGCGTTTTACCAGCAGAAAGTGCCCGGGTTCTTCTTCTTTTTGGGAGGTATGCCCAAAGGTAAAAGCGTTGCGGAAGCCGCTCCGCATCACACTCCTGATTTTTATGTGGATGAAGGCAGCCTTGTGCTGGGCGTGCGTTCCATCGCCCGCCTCGCCACCGACTACCTCGAAAAAGCGAAAGCCAAGTAGCTATCCGGCTATTCCTACTCCGGAATGTTCTTCCTGACCTGGTCAAACAGCAGGTTCGGGAAGAACCTTTTGAGATAAATGGCGGCTACCTCTTTAAATCCGCCGATGTAAATTTCCTTTTTATCCCTCCTGACGGCATCGAGTATTTTAACAGCGCACACATCGGCGGGAATGCCTTTGGCCTGATTACTGTCCATTTTGCCGAATTTGTCACCCGAAGCATTCAATGCATTCAGTGAAATGTTCGTGCGGATGTAGCCGGGACAAATAGTCGTGACTTTGATATTGTGCGGGTACCCTTCCGCGCGGAGCGAATCGTAAAAGCCTTGCAAAGCATGTTTCGCTGCATTGTAGCCCGAACGCATGATCGTACCTACTTTTCCGGCAACGCTACTCATAACAATGAAATGCCCCGACTGGCGGGCGATCATATGCGGTAATACCGCCTTTGTGAGTGCTACCGTGCTGAAAAAGTCTACGTTCATCAGGTTTTGGTAAACTTCCAGGTCGGTATCGTTGATATACGACCGCTGGCTCACACCCGCATTGTGGACCATGATATCGATATGGCCAAAATGCGCGATTACTCGCTCGGTCGCAGGTTTGGCCTGATCAAATTGCGTCACATCCAGCGGCAGGATCAATACATCCATGTCGGGTAGTGTCGTCTCGCGCTTTACCCTTTCCAGCTCCCCGCGCCGGCGGGCGGTTAGGACCAGTTTTGCACCTTCTTTGGCAAAAGCCATAGCCAGCGCCTCGCCTATACCCGACGATGCGCCCGTTATCCAAACCACTTTATCTTTGAAATTTGTCATATCTCTTCGCTTTTGGCATTGGAATTCGGTAAGAAGCGGAGCTGCACGGCATGCTCCGTCACGATCAGCTCGGCTTCCATGCCTATGCCCATGGCGCGGTTGTCGGACACATGTCCAACCGGAAATCCATAACATACCGGATAACCGAATTCTGTCACATGTTCGGCGATAATCTCGTACGAATCCTTGCCGAACGTAGGGCTGTTGTTGTCTTTCATGTCTGTAAACTGTCCTACAACCAACCCCGCCAGTTTGTCGAGCTTGCCCGACCGTTTGAGTTGGATCATCATGCGATCATGGTTGTACAGATACTCATTGATGTCCTCTATAAAAAGGATTTTTCCATCCGTTTCTGTCTCCGTCTCCGATCCGATCATGTGCGCCAGCAGGCAGAGGTTCCCGCCGACCACCTGTGCCGTCGCATGTCCCGAACGGTTCAATGGATGGGCAGGTACTTCATAGGCCGGCATTTCTCCGAAAAGCATTTGTCTGAGCGATTCTGCCGCTGTTTCAGCACCCACATTGGTAATGGTTTTAGCCATAGGCGCATGAATGCTGGCGTAACCGGTTTTGAAAGTTTTGGCAAGAAACGCAGTCAGGTCGCTGAAACCGACGATCCATTTAGGATATTGAAGGAACTTTTCAAAATTGAGGCGATCCACGATGCGGGAACAGCCGTAACCGCCGCGGGCAGCAATGATGGCTTTGATGGAAGGATCATCGAGCATTTGCTGCATATCCGCCAGCCGGTCGTCGTCTGTTGCTGAAAACTGGTTGAATGAAGTCTTCAAAGTTTCGCCCTCGATCACTTCTAGGCCCCATTGTTCGGTAAACAACCTGATACCCGGGACAACGTCTTCATACTTCACAATACTGGCCGGAGCCAAAACCCCGACACGGTCACCGGGTTTCAGAAATGCAGGAAATTGGATTGGATTCATTCAGATTTTTAAAGCAATACTTCCCGATTGGAGTTATTTGGGAAGTAAACATAGGAATTAGTAATGGCCATTTAGAGAAAGAATTGCGCCGCACTTCTTCTCAGTTTTAATCGTCAGCGTAATCATATCTTCCAAATGTTTGCCGGTGGAAGCTACAAATTTTTTCCTGCGGCAAGAAATCAGACAAAGATCACATCCTGCACCAGCGTGCTACCCATTTCCCGGTTGATCAGCTCGATGATCTTGCCTTTGGCGCGGAAAAGTTCGTTGCGGAGCGGTGCGGACTCGATTTGAAGGAACAGGATGTTGTCTTTAATGTAAACCTTCTTGGTACGGCTGGCGATCGCCGAACCCATGATCTTGTCCCAATGCGCGACTACGTAGGATTGGTCGAAACGGTTACGGAGCTTGTACCTATCGAGCATTTGATCGATAGCCTCTTTCAACGGCGTAACTCCTGGCCGTCGGGACGCTTTTTCCTTGTCAAACCGATAATACATTTTATAACCTTGTTCGTGAATGTGCAAAGGTAGCAAGTTCAGGGTTCTTGTGTTAAGCAGGGTTACTTTTTTAAAAGCTGCTCGTACACCACATCCATGATCGACGTACGGATATTCATGGTCGAGATCTTGTTATTGTCGCGCGTCGGGTAAACCCGGTTTGATAAGAAAACGTAGTTCAGGCCCCAGGCGGGATCGGCCCACGTCATAATGCCCGTGTAGCCGGTATGCCCGAAGCTCGAAGGGCTCGCATATCGCGGTGCATTGCCGGTATATTTAAATGTTGGCTTGTCAAACCCAATCCCTCGGCGGCTGCCTTCTTCCGGGTATTGGTATCGCGTAAACTCGATCAGGGCATCCGTGCTCAGCAACTGCTGTCCGCCATAATAGCCGTCCTGCAAATACATTTGCCACACTTTCATCACGTCGTTGGAAGTCCCGAAAAGCCCCGCATGGCCGCTCAGCCCACCCAGCATGGCAGCGGCTTCGTCGTGCACTTGTCCGTGCAGCTGGGTCATCCGGAAGAACGTGTCGCGTTCGGTAGGCACAATGTCTTCCAGCTTGTAGAAACGCTTCGGGTTAAAGGTCAGCGTGTTGGCGCCGAGTTTATGGTAATAGTGGTTTTTAAGATAATCTTCGAAATTCTCCCCGCTCAGCCGTTTCACAATCTGCGGGTAAAGTATAAATGAAAGGTCGCTGTATACATATCCTTCTTTTTCATTCAATGGAGAATCGCGGATCGACTTGAATATGGTTTTATCGTAATTTTTGTAAATAAACAGGCTGTCGCCCACTACCGAAGTGGGGTATCGCTTCGACTGTTTGGTGCTGAATGTCTTCTTTTTCCAGCTTCCGTCCGGTTTCTGGGCCTCTTTCCAAAGCACAATGAATGCTTTCAGGCGGGCGCTATGCGTAAGCACGCGGCGCCATTGCAGGTCGGCTTTGTTGGAACCTTCAAAATCTGGCAGGTAATCCTTCATAGTGGCATCCAGATCGAACTTTTTAGCGTCCCAGAGGCTCATTAAGGCAAGTGTCGAAGCGGTAATTTTGGTAACAGAGGCCAAATCGTACAAGTCCGTTACTTTCACCGGTTGATTGCCTTCGTAAGTATGTTTTCCGTAAGCTTTGCGGAAAAACACCTTCCCATCTTTGGCCAGCTGCACCACACATCCGGGTGTCGCTTTCTGCGTGACGGCCGCATTCGCAATGGAATCGATCTTAAATGTAATCACCTTCGAATCCAGCCCGAGTTCTTCCGGAATGGTGTATTTCAACCTCCCAAGTGCAGGTGTTTCGATGCCCGTGAGATAGGGATACTGTGCATTGACGGTCACCGGCAGTTTTCCCTGCGCAGGAATGGCACCGAAAATAAGCTGAGCCGATAGGTCCTGCGTATAAGGTGTCAGCTGGTAAGCCATAATCAGCGCCTTGGCATCGTCGGTTTTCGGCATCTTATTCAATGCATAAGGATTACCGAATACCGAAACCACGGCCTTTTTAGTAGCGATCAACTCCTGTAAAACCGCGCTCATCGGCTCGGTAAGGCCATAGTTTGTCCGCGGCGAAATGCTGCCCAAATGTACACCCACCAGTAACAGGTTGTAAGCCGCCAGCTTCGAACGCACCGCCTCGATCTGCTCAGTCGTAGCTTTGGCGGGGATCTGGAAATGGTCGACGGTAGTGTATAACCCTAATGTATTTTGAAAAGTCGTTATCGTATCGGCTCCCAAGGAAATAGACGCAATCCGGAGGGTATCGAGCTCGCGTAGCGGCAGAATGCTGTTGTCGTTCTTGAGTATCGTCAGCGCCTTTTCCGTGAGCAGTCGGTTTGTAAGCTCGGCAGCTTTGGGGTTCAGGTCTTCATAGAGGTTTTTGAGGTCAACCGGCTGGTAGCGGTTCAAGCCCGCCCAGGCCTTTGCTTCTAACACTTTACGGCAGCGAAGATCGATTTCTGCCTGCGTGATTTTGCCTTCCGCAATGCTTTTTTTGATCTCGGCAATCGATTTGTTCACGTCTTCGGTGAATTCCAGGAGGTCCATACCCGCTTCCAGCCCCATCGCGTCGGCCTTGCCATCGGGGAAATATTTGGTTACCCCCTTCATATTCATCGCATCGGAATAAATCAACCCCTCAAACCCCAGCTGGTCGCGCAGCAGGTTGCTCACAATCGGTTTCGATAGGGTAGAAGGCAGGTTTGGCGTTTTATCAAGGGCCGGAATGCTCAAATGTGCGATCATCATGCCGCTCAATCCATTGTCGATCAGCGCGCGGAACGGGTAAAGTTCGAGGGAATCGATGCGTTGTACCGAATGCGATATCAGCGGAAGGTCGTAGTGCGAATCGGTGCCGGTATCGCCGTGGCCCGGGAAGTGTTTCGCGCTGGTCAGCAAACCGTTATCCTGCATTCCCCGCATGTAGGCGACTGCTTTTTCAGCAACCTTATATTTGTTTTCTCCAAACGAGCGGAAACTGATTACAGGGTTGTTGGGATTGTTGTTCACATCCGCCACCGGTGCAAAGTTGATGTGCATTCCCAGGCGGCGGGCTTGTTTCGCCACCTGTGTGCCCATTTCATAAATCAGCTCATTATTGCCTTGAATCGCCCCTAAGGTCATTTGGTAAGGATACCGGACCGTGCTATCGATCCGCATTGCAAGCCCGAATTCCGCATCCATCGCCACCAGCAGCGGCACTTTGGAAATAGATTGGTAGTAGTTGGTCAGCTTTGCCTGGGGCATCGGTCCGCCCTGGAAAAACACAATCCCGCCCACTTTGTTTTCGCGGATCAGTTTCTCAACCGCGGCCGGGTTGCTTGTTTTTGGGTCGATCAGCGCCCGCTTCGTGTCGGATACCGCAGCGACCATAATCAGCTGCGCAATGCGTTCATCTGGCGACAGCGTCGCAAAGACGGAGTCGACCCACTGCCGGGATGCGTTGATCTTATTCTTGGTTAAAAACCCGGGCGAAGTAGCGATCTGGGCCTTTGTGGTAAATGTAGTCAGGAAAAGGAGTGTTACTAGGGTTAGGTGGTGTCTGGTCATTGGGGTTTGGAAATGCTTATGCTTCGTACTATTCATTTACTGATTTTAAAACTTTTTCAATAAGGCTTGGTTTGAGCCAAAACCCACACTCATTCACTAATATTTCAATCACCGGCTTGACGGCAGCAATGTAATTCTTGTTCCCGTTTGGGTATAATCACCCATTCATAAAGATTTTTGAGAACATATAAATGTCCCGATTGCAAGAGTCCGCTGATAACGGAGGTATCACTTATTACGATCAACCGATAGTTTTTTTAGTGTTTCCAGATCTGCCTCGAAGTCTTCAACGTCGTAGTGCCAAGGGATTTTTCGCATCCCGAGCTCCTTCTGGAAACGAATATTACCCAGCCCCGTCATCTCATCCCCTTGGCCGACAGTGATTTTTTTATCTTCATACAGACGTACAGCCAGTTCTATCCTTAACTCATGCTCGGAGAGTCCGGTACTTTTGATTACGTTATCATTGAGTTCCAAAAGCATATTTCTTCGCGTTAAGTTTTGCAATGAAGTCTAAGTAAATATACACAACCTTTCCTGTTCTCCCAGCGAAACGTGCTAGAACAGCAGCCCGAGCAGCAACCCGGCGAGGATGATCAGATAGGAAGGTACCTTGCCGAATGCGACTACCAAGAGCGTGGCAATTACAGTTGCCACAGGCTGAATGCTGGTCATCATGGGTTGAAAAAGCGAAATGGCGGCGGCGATCGTGAGGCCGCAGCTGGCGGCGTGAATGCCTTCAAGCGAGGCGCGTATACCCCGGTAGCGTTTCAGCTGGTCCCAGAAAGGGTAAGCGAAAAAGATGAAGAACGTGCCGGGCAGAAAGATCCCGGCCGTGGCCACGAAGCCACCGACAAGCTGACCGAACCAGCCGTTCGATTGAAGCGATACACTGCCGACAAATGTGGCGATCGAGAATACTGGCCCCGGTACTACCTGTGTGAGTGCCATGCCCGCCAGGAACTCCTGCTCTGTCAGGTAATGCTTGAATTCCACAAATTCGTTGTACAAAATAGGGATCAGCACCTGCCCCCCGCCGAAAACGAGGCTGCCGTTGCGGTAAAAGTTTTCAAAAAGCCTTACCGGGAGTGAATTGGTGATTTTACCAATGATCGCTGCCGTGATCAGTACAGAAATCCAGAAGATGATGGGCCTCCATTTGATGCGGATCTCGCCCTTTTCCATTTTTTCATGCTTCTTGAAATTGAGCGAAGATGCCACGCCGCCGCACACAATGAGCACGGGCGTCATGTAAGGGGAAGGGTACATGTACGCGAGGATCGTCGAAATGACGAGGAAGGTCCACCCCTGGGTATTATGGATCACCTTCCGGGCGATGGACGAAGCGCCATACATGAGAAATGCGACCGCCATCGGCCCTACAAACCGCGTGAAATCGAGCGAGATCGAATTTCGTTCCAGGTAGTGAATCCCGATGGCGGCGAGGGTCATCAGGATCATGGCGGGCAGCGACCACACCAGCAATGTCAGGTAGGCGAGAGGCTGCCCTCCGATTTTCAGCCCGATGGCCGTAACCGTCTGCGTTGAACTGGGGCCTGGTAAAATCGAGCAAAGTGCTTGTAATTCAAGTAATTCTTCCTCTGTTACATACCTGCGCTTGTGTACCAGCCGCTCGATCATCATCATCAGATGCACCTGCGGGCCTCCGAATGCCGTGAGCGACAGCAGGAGGATGTCCATCAGGTAAATGATGTAACGAAAGCGACGGATAGGTGGGTAGGACAAGCTGAGGGTGCTTTTATTTTTTCAAACCGAGTTCCCGCAAACGTTCATCGAGAAACTCTCCGGCTGTCATATTGGTGTACAGCTTCGGATGTTCGGCGGTAATGCAGCTTTCGAGGCTGGTCAGGTCCATGTCGGCGCGCGGATGCATGAAAAAAGGAATGGAATAGCGCGAAGTGCCCATTTTCTCGCGTGGCGGATTTACCACGCGGTGAATGGTCGATTTAAGCTTATGGTTGGTGAGCCTGTCGAGCATATCGCCTACATTCACGACGATCTGATCGGGCAATGCAGTGATAGCGATCCATTCTCCATCCCGCCGAAGCACTTCCAGTCCTTCGGCGCTGGCACCCATCAGGAGGGTAATGAGGTTGATATCCCCGTGGGCTGCTGCCCGTACGGCACCTTCCGGCACGAGTTCGGGGTTTGGTATAGGGAAGTAATGCAATGCGCGGAGCAGGCTGTCGCCGTTTTTAACCTTATCTTCAAAATAGTCCTCGGGAAGGTCGAGGTAAATGGCAATGGCGCGGAGCAGCGTTTTGCCGGTATTTTCAAAGGTTTGGTAAACCTCTAAGGTATGTTTTTTAAAATCCGGGAATTCTTCGGGAAAAACGTTGGATGGCATCTGGCCCACGGGTTCCGGCTGACCTACATGATAAAATTCCTTCAGATCGGCTACCTTAAAACCTTTTGCTGTTTCTTTGCCTTTGCCGATGTAACCGCGCTGACCGAACAGTTCAGGGAACTCGTACTTTTTCTTGACGTCGTCCGGCTGCGAAAAGAATTCTTTGACACTTTCGTAAAGGTCATTGCGCAGTGCATCGCTCAGCCCGTGATTTTTGATGGCTACAAAACCGATGTTGGTAAATGCCGCGCCGAGGTCTTTCACAAACTGCTCTTTGCGCCGGGCATCTCCCGATGTAAAATCGGCCAAATCGAGCGACGGGACTTCATTCAATAGTGCTGGTTCCATGTTGATTGCTTTTTTTGATGCAAAGTAAAAAGGATCTTCAGACTTGGCAAACATACCGGCCGCGTCAAATGTGCTGGTATAAAAATAGAGGGAAGAAACAGGAGATATTTGATAATTTTAATAGATACTCATTACTTTTAATGCCCGTTTTGAAAAAACGTTTTTGAGGAAATATGCATTGAACTTTGCCCTATGACACATTTCGACCCGGATCATGATACCTGGCTGCGCTTCATTTCCGGCGATTCCGATGCATTTAGCGACCTTTACGATCAGTACGCCGACGTGCTGTACGCGTTCGGTATGCGGTACAGTACCGACCGTGACCTTGTGAAGGATTGCATCCACGACCTGTTCATCGATCTGCACAGTTACCGCAAAAACCTCGCCCGGGACGCGAATGCCAAGTTCTACCTCCTCAAATCATTGCGCAGAAAACTCCACCTCGCGCACCGTAAATCCTCGATGCTGCGTTTCGACCGCTGGGATACCGAAGATTCGCTGGCGATCAATGCATTCACATTCAGCATTGAGCAGGAGCTGATCACCGACGAAAAGGAACGGGAAATCCTGCAACACCTTGCCGAGGCGATCAACCGCCTTCCCGACCGCCAGCGGGAGATCCTCTACCTGCGTTTTCACCAGGATCTCGATTACGACGAAATCGCCGCGATCATGCAGATTTCTGTTCCCACATGCCGGACATTTGTGTACCGGGCGCTGAAAGAGCTGCGCGGTAAGCTGGAATTTGGTGCTATCTTCCTGGTAATGTGCTGCTAATAAAATATTTTCTATTTTTTGTTAAAATAAATCCTTCCAGAAGTCTATATCTGTCACCGGCGGCGCTCTTGTAGTGTAAACAAGCGCTTCCATGAAAAGAAAAAGCAACAAACAGGAACCGATACCGGACCCGGAACATCTGACCGACGCGGAAAGAGTGGCTGGGGAACGGGCGAAGCTGCTGTTTAAAACCCTCCGTAACGAAACCTTTTCCCCGGATGAAAAGGATGCACTCTG
Organism: Dyadobacter sp. 50-39; assembly: GCA_001898145.1. Classification (GTDB taxonomy): domain Bacteria; phylum Bacteroidota; class Bacteroidia; order Cytophagales; family Spirosomataceae; genus Dyadobacter. The sequence continues at coordinate 420,690 of MKSR01000012.1, read as the reverse complement.
GAACCAGGTTGGCGAAACCATTTCCCAGAAAAAACAAAGATCATTCTATCCGTTCTGGATCGCTGCGGCGGCTTCCGTGACGTTGCTGTTGCTGGCGGGCGTCGGTTACCTCGTCTTTTACGAGGACTCGGCGCGGGCAATGCAGGACGTGGCCGCCCGGTCGCAAATTTCCGCCGAAGAAACAAGGCTCATTCTCGCCGACGAGCGCGCGGTGAGTCTGAAAAAAGACCAGTCAAGCCTGGTGTATAAAGAAAACGGGGCGCTCATTCAGATTGACTCTTCATCGACAATAGGCCAGCAAGTGGCCGGGGATCAGCAATTTAATACATTAATCGTGCCCTACGGCAAGCGGTCGGTGCTGACGCTTTCCGACGGTACGCGTATTTGGCTGAACTCCGGCTCAAAGCTGGTTTACCCGTCGCATTTCGATAAAGGCCGGCGCGAGGTATACCTCGAAGGGCAGGCCTATTTCTCGGTCACGCATGCCGAGGACGCCCCTTTTCTTGTGCATACCAAGGATATGGAGGTGAAAGTGCTGGGCACTGAATTTGACGTGAGTGCTTATGACGACGATCCCTACACGGCCACCGTGCTCACGAAGGGCAGTGTAGAACTCTCCACGCAGCGACAAGCCTTGTTCGGATCGAAGAAAACTAAGATCACGCCGGGCACGCGGGCCGTTTTTGACCAGCAGCGGGCCACATTGCAGACGCAGCAGGTGGATGTGAAAGAATATGTTTCGTGGAAGGACGGCTCCCTGGTGCTTAACACTGCACCTCTGGCTGAAATTTTAAGGAAAGTATCAAGGTATTACCGGGTAGAGATTGAACTAAAACAACCGAAACTCGCGGGCGTCCGTTTCGACGGAGAACTCATTCTGCAGGATGACGTCCGCGATGTCTTGAAAGGGCTCGCATTGGCTACCGGGCTCAATTACAAACAACAACCTAACGAAAGGAGGTACGTATTGGAAGAAAGCACTATTAAACCATAAAAAACGGGAAACGCGGCAACGTTTCCCGATCCTTCACACTTGCCGGCAAGCAAGTGATCTTAAACCATTGTATTAACAAAAGTCAAATCAAATTTATGAAAAAATTTGACCAGAAAGGGTATTGCCCTTTGGGAAAATTGCACCCATCAAAACTGCTGAGAATCATGAAACTGACAGTCGTACTGTTATGGGTCGGGATGATGAGCGTGCATGCGACAGGGTATTCTCAGAAAAGCAGGATGGATGTCAAAATCCGGAACGGGAATCTGGGCACGCTGTTCAGGCAAATTCAGGAACAAACCAGTTACCGCATATTTTACAGGAATGACCTTTTTTCGGAAAGACAGGAAATCAGCATCAACCTGAACCTGAAAAACGAAACAGTGCCGGCAATCCTGGATGCCGCGCTGAAAGGAACAGACCTGACGTATAAGGTAATAGGTAAGCAAATCGCGATCTACAAAAAGGAAGAAAACAACGGGGCGGGCCCCGTTCCAACCATTAGCGTGCCGGCATTACCCGAGACGATTATCCGGGAGATAACCGGGACGATTGCCGATGCAAAGGGCAACCCGCTGCCGGGTGCGACGGTGATCGTGAAAGGTACCGACAAGGGAACTTCGGCCGATGCCACCGGTAAATTTACCGTGGAGGCCGAGGCGGGAGATGTGCTGGTGGTTTCTTTTATTGGTTATCTCAAAAAAGAACAGCCGGTGGGTGCTCAAACGACGCTCAACATTCAGCTGGAAGAGGATTTGAACGGGCTGGAAGAAATCGTGATCGTGGGTTACGGCTCGCAGCGCAAGGCGACCATTACCGGTTCGATCGCGACGATTACCACCGAGGATCTGAAGCAAAGCCCTACTGCCAGCATTACCAATGCACTGGCAGGAAGGTTGCCGGGTTTGTTTGCGAACCAGTTCAGCGGCGGCGAGCCTGGGGTGGACCGCAGCGATATTTTCATTCGCGGCACGGCTACCTATGGAAACAAGGCGCCCATTGTGATCATCGACGGCCTCGAAAGGAGCATGGACTACCTGGCACCTTCCGAGATTGAGACATTCACAATTCTGAAAGACGCATCGGCGACAGCGCCGTATGGGGTGCGCGGCGCGAACGGCGTAATCCTGATCACGACGCGGCGCGGAAAAGTACAGGATAAGGCAACGGTCAATTTCAAAGCTTCGGTGGGGGTGAACAATCCTGTGAAGTTTCCAACCTATCTCGGCTCGGCCGACTATGCGATGCTTTACAATGAAGCCAGAAGGAACGACAACCCCGACGCCGATCCGACGACTTTGAACCTTTTTTCGGAGCAGGCTATTGCCGATTTCCGACGTGCAAAAGGCGACAACTCCGACGGCCTGGGGTACAATTGGAATTATTTCGACTATGCGTTCAAGCCGGGCGTGCAGCACGATTACAGTTTATCTATTAGCGGTGGGTCGTTGAGGGCCAGGTATTTTGTCCTGGCCAACTACTTCCAGCAGGACGGCAATTACCGCCATACCGATATGACGGCGAACAATACCCAGGCGGTTTTCAAGCGCTACAACTTCCGCTCGAACATCGATATCGACATCACGGATAATTTTTACGCCAAACTCGACCTGGGGGCACGCATTACCGACCGCAATGCACCCGGTACCACGGCGGCGCGCATTGTGGAGCTGGCCAATACGCAACCTTCTTATCTGCCAATCATCGTAGAGCAAAACGACGACCCGGCAAACAAGGTTTTTCAGTCCAATAACCCGTTGGGAATGCTGTACGGCGATCAGATTTACCGTTTCAACATTCTGGGTGAGCTGAGCCGTACCGGTTTCCTGAATGAGAAGAACACTTATCTCAATGGTTCGTTCTCGCTGGGGCACAAGCTGAATTTCATCACCAAGGGCCTGGCTATTGAAGGAATGTTCTCCTATGACGCCAACGATGGCGGCTGGATCGACCGCAAGGTGGGCACCTATTCGGAAGGTTACCGGGAGTATCCGGGCTACGCCACATTCGTACCAACGGCCGGAAGCGACATTTACCGCACGCCCGGGCATTATACGGGTGCGTACAAGTCGGGGAACAAGTACAACATCGACCAGACGATCGGGAACGGCTATAACAATAACAACAATGAAAGCCGCGCCTATTTCCAGGCCAAGCTCGACTACATGCGCAATTTCGGGCTGCATGATGTGACCGGTATGGTGCTTTTCAACCGTTCCAAGAGGGTGATCAACAACCAGGTGCCGTTCAGCTACCAGGGGATCACCGCCCGGGCTACCTACGGATACGACGACCGCTATCTGCTGGAAGTGAATGCAGCTTACAATGGCTCGGAAAACTTTGCTAAGGGCAAGCGCTATGGCTTTTTTCCTTCGGTAGCGGCCGGTTGGGTGCTTACAAAAGAGCGTTTCATGACCAATACCCAGACCTGGCTTAATAACCTGAAAATCCGCGGTTCGTTTGGTCTGGTGGGAAGTGACAAGATCCCCGACGACAAGCGCTTCATTTACCTGCAGTATTTCGGAAGGCGCGATGGCGACTACAACTTCGGTACCGACAACTTTGGCTCCGGTGCGGGTGGTTTCTTGTCGGAGGGCGACCTGGCCAATCCGAACCTGACCTGGGAAAAAGCCAGAAAGGCCAACATCGGTATCGACGCCACATTCCTGAAACACCTCACATTGACCCTGGACCTGTTCCGCGAACACCGGTACGATATCATCACTAACATGGGCGGCGGCAACAAACTCGGTTTCCCGGATATCGTGGGTAAGGATGCGCCTTTCCTCAATTCAGGGATTGTGAACAACAAGGGTTTCGATTTCGAAGTCGGCTGGACCGGAAGCATTGGCAAGAACTTTACCTATTTCGTTCGCCCGAATATGACTTTTGCCCGCAACAAAATCATGTTCATGAACGAGATCCCTTATGCTTCACCGGGCAGGGCGAATACCGGCAAACGGATCGACGAACATTTCGACTACCTGTTCGACCGTTTCGTGGCAAACCAGGAAGAGGCCAATCAGCTGAATGCCATGAACAACGGCAGCGGTTTCCAATCGTTTGGTACGCTGCGGCCGGGAGATGTGGTTTACAAGGATTTGAATAATGACGGCAAGATCGACGACCTGGGCGACAGGACGGCGGTAGGTAACCCGCGTAACCCGGAGCTGATGTTTGGTTTACCAGTGGGCGGCCGCTTCAAAAACTTCGATTTCAGCGCATTGTTCCAGGGTGCTTCCAGGGCTTCCGTACAACTCTCGGGCGCCGCTGTGTACGACTTCCCGCTTTTCAGTCAGGATAAATATGGAAAGGTGAAACCCATGCACCTGAAACGCTGGACACCGGAAACCGCAGCCACCGCGACTTATCCCGCATTGCACTTCGGCGATCACAGTAACAACAAGAACAATAACAGCAGTTTGTTTCTGTATAATTCGAAATACGTGCGCCTGAAAACGGTTGAGGTAGGCTATAATCTCCCCAAAACGGCGATTAAAAAGATCGGTATCGACAACTTCCGCATTTACGTGCAGGGCATGAACCTGCTTACATGGGATGGGCTCAAAGACGTGGACATGGACCCTGAAACCCGCGAAGGATCGGGTGACTGGTACCCCATCCAGAAGGTGGTGAATTTTGGCGTCGACATTTCATTCTGATTTAACCTGACTTTTATGAATACCAAAAGCATATTTACGAGCATCGCATTCGGCCTTGCAGTGTTGTCGGGCTGCCAGCAGGATTTCCTGGACCGCAAACCCGACGATCAGGTGGACGCCGAGCAGGTTTTTACCCGATACAATAAAATGAACCAGTTGGTAACCGACCTGTACGACAATGCCAAAGGCTCCAACAGTCCGCTGGTTTTCTTCTCGCACTTTTCATCTGCCCCCGTGACCGACGAAGCCGAAGGGTCTACCGCCGAAGGCAGCCTTACCAACAAATTCAACACCGGCGACTGGAACCCCAATGCCATGCCGGACCGCAGCAGCCGGGGGCAGTATTGGTGGGACTTGTATGCCCGCATCCGCAAGGCGAATGTGATCCTGGAAGGTGTAAGAAAATACAACACGCCCGACAACCCGCTGCAAGCCGGTGACCTGGATAAACGCCTCGGCGAAACCTACTTCATGCGCGCCTACTTCCATTACCTGGCCGCGCGCATGTACGGGGAAGTGGTTTACGTTACCAACACCATACAGCCCGGCGGGCCGATGGATTTCAAGCAGGAGTCGTTCCATACGATTGCGGCCAAGATTAAGCAGGATTGTGATTCTGCATTTGCATTGGTACCCGGCAGCTGGGGCGGGGCCGATTTTGGTCGGGTGGATAAGGGCGCTTGCCTGGGTCTTAAAGCGATGATTTCCTGGATGGCGGCCACGCCCATGTGGAACGGCGGTACATTCCCGAACGACACGCGTCAGTTCGCTTCGGAATACACCTATAATGTGGACCGCTGGGTGAAGGCCAAGGAGGCGGCGAAGGCCGTTATCGATTTTAAAGTGGATGGCCGCCAGCGTTACAGCCTCTACCAGGGCCATGACGCCTCCGATTTCAGGGACGATGCCGGTGTGAATAACAACAATTCGAAAGTACCGGCCAGGCTGTGGGACCTGTACCACGACATGCAGTCGTTCCAGAACGAGGCCGTCTTCTTTGTAACCCGCGATAAGGACAACAACTGGCAGGGCGACATTTACCCGCCAAGCTGGGGCGGCAGCTCGCGGCAGATGCCGGTTCAGGAGCAGGTGGATGAATATGAATACATTGCACCGAATGGCTATGGTTACCCGGTTTATGGTACCCGTGCCAAAACCGATGGCTACGACGACGGCAATCCCTACGAAAGCGTCAAAAGAGACCCTCGTTTTTACCGCGACATTGTTTATCACGGCGCTACCTTTAAAGGAAAAGTGATCAACACGGCTACCGGTGCCGATAAAATTGGTGCCTCCAACTCTTCGACCACCGGCTATTTCCTGCGTAAAATCCTGCGTGAATCCTGGAACCGCGACAAGAGCTTTTCCATCAGCGGCCCGCCGGTATGGCGCCTGCCGGAGTTCATTTACATTTATGCCGAAGCGGTAAATGAGTCGTCCGGGCCTAACGCGGAGATTTATCAGATGCTGAATGATGTGAGAAAGCGTTCTTTCATGGCCCCCATTCCGCCCGAAGCGCAAAGCAGCAAGGCATTGATGGACGAGTATATCAAGCGCGAAAGACGGGTAGAACTCTTTTACGAAAATAACCGCATATGGTCGTCACGATTGTATCTGGAAGCCAGTTCGGCGAAGGAACTTGCCCGTGAGCAGGCCTGGCAGGGCGCCGGTGCAACGAACGAGCAGCGCTCGCAGTCCTACTGGCCTTACCCGAAAACACAGCGGATGATCAACGGCATGAAGCCGGTAGAAGATCCGAATGGAAAGATTGAAGTAGATGGTAAAAAATACCGGATGCAGCGCTATTTCGTAGAAAGCCGCGTATTCGTCGCGCCAAGGCATTACCTTTTCCCGATTATGCAGGACGAACTGCAGCGCACGCCGACATTGAAGCAGAATCCGGGGTGGTAATTTTTAGGGAGTAAAGGGAGGAATGGAGGAAGTTGAGGAAAGGAGGAAGGGGTGGAAAGGGAAAAAAGGGAGGAATGTCAGTCTGAGCGAAGTCGAAGACAGTCCGTACGGTGAAATTGTTACGTACTGCACGCGCTTCGACTGCGCTCAGCGTGACATCCTCCTCATTCTTTAATACTCTTAATATAAGCGATCGTCTGCGGGATCTGCTTTAAATACGAAGGACTTTCGTCTTCGATAAAATAATGTTTGATCCCTACTTTCTTCGCAGCTTTCAAAGTTGCCGGAATGTCGATCTGGCCGGTGCCCAATGCTACGTCGTTGGTAGTGGGTGTGCCGCCGGAGAGGTCACCCTTCACCCCTTTTTTCAGGTCTTTGAGGTGCATGAGTTTCCATCTCGTGGGATATTTCAAAAGCAGTTTCGCAGGGTCCTGACCCGGAAATGCGGTCCAGAGCACATCCATTTCGAAGTTGACGTATTCCGGATTGGTGTTTTTAACAATATAATCGAACAGCGTGCCGTCTTCGTAAGGTACGAATTCATAGCCGTGGTTATGGTAGGTCAATGCAATGCCTGCCGCTTTTAACTCTTTTCCTGCCTTATTGAAATCGGCGACGGCTTTCTTCGCAGTTTCCAGGTTGAAATTGCCTTTTTCGTGAGGTATCCAGGCCACCATCACATATTTAGCTCCAAGGATTTTCGCGTCCTTGATAGTTTGTGCAGTGCTTTCGCTCAGTTTCTTGTAGTCGGCCCCGATGGAACGCATGGCAATGCCGCGTTTATCGAGCTGCTTGCGGAGTTCTTCGGTGGTCATGCCGGCAATGGGGCCGCCCTCCATTTCGGTCACACCAAGCGATTTGATGGTATCGAGCGTGGCTTCGATGCCCTTACCCCAGCTACCTCGGAAAGTATATGCCTGTAAGCCGATCGGCGCGGTGTATACGGGCTTTCCCTGCGCAAAAACGTCGCTCGCGCCTGTCAGCATCGAAGCGGCCAGAAAGCCTACACCAATTAGTTTTTTCATTTTCATTTCGTTGATTGTTGTAGATAGGTATTAAAGCAACGCCTCTTATTGATATACTAAAACCCGTCCGCCTTGATCTGTTTTTCGCTGATCTCTCCGTACTTTTTAACCTGATCTTTGATATCCGAGGCTTTGCCCACGAGCACAAATTGCAGCTTGTCTTTCGGGAAATAGGTAGCGATGATGTTCTTCGCCTGCGCGACCGTCAGCCCATCCACTTTCGATTGGAAGGTATTGATAAAATTCTCATCGAAATTGTAAACGAACATATCCGTCAGCAGCCGCGCCAATGCTCCGGCTGATTCGTAATCCGGGGGGAATTCGCCTTTTACATATGCCTTCGCGGAGGCGAGGATTTCTTCGTTGATACCGTTTTTATGCAAGCTATCCAGCACATTCAGCGCCATGTCGATAGCCGGTATAGTGGTGGAGCTTTTGGTAAATGTATAAATGCCGAAGGTGCCCGCATATTTATACCGGGAAAAGCGGCTTACGGCACCGTAAGTCAGGCCCGAGTTAACCCGTAACGCGTCGTTCAGCCACGACGTGAACCGGCCGCCGAGGATCGTGTTCACGACGGTCACCGGAACGTAATCTGCCGAATTGTAGTCGATCCCCTTCCCGCCGATCATAAATGTGGTTTCACGGGCATCGTCCTTGTTGACGAGCAGCACGCGTGCTTTGTCGAAGTCCAGGTTCGGCGCAACGCGTTTCACCATTCGGGCCGGCGCTGTTTTCCATTCACCGAATAATGCCGTTATTTTTTTCTTCATATCCGCCGCTTTAAAGTCGCCCACAACGGAAATGGCGCCTTTTCCGGTGGTGTAGTTGCTTTGGTAAAATGCTTTCACCGCCGCTACATCGATCTTCTCGACGGTCGATTTGCTGCCCGCCGTGGGCGTTGCGTACGGGAAATTGCCGAACAGGAACGTGTTGTAATAATTGCCGATCACCGAGCGCGGACTTTCTTTCGCCTGGGCCAGTTCGAGCAAAGTGCGTTGTTTATGTTTCTCAAACTCGGTAGCGTCGAAAACCGGGTACATAAGCACCTGCTGGATCAGTTCGAACAGCTTATCCTGATCTTTCACGGCAAAAGATGCCGCCAGGCCCGCATTGTCTTTCGAAGCATAGGTAGAGAGACTGGCGCCGACGTAATCGGTCATCTCCTCGATCTGTGCCTTCGTGTATTTTTGCGTGCCGAAAAGCAATGCATCGGCCGTAAGGCTGGCGAGGCCGTAGCGTTCGCCGTCGTTGATCGAACCGGCATCGAATACCGCCGAAACGTTGACCAACGGCACCTCGTGCTGCTCCATTATGTAGACGGTCAGCCCGTTTTTGAGTTTGAAAGTCTCGTAGGGCGGTACTTTAAAATTGTTCTGTGCCTTCGCTGCGAATGCCCATACGGCCAGCACCAGCATAAGTATGTTTTTCATTCCAATGTGAATTTGAATGGCTGTTATTTCGATTTTTCAGGAAGCAGGTAGCCCACGGTGCGGTTGCGCTCGGTGAAATACTGGGCCGCAACACGTTTGATATCGTCTACTGTTACCTTTTTGTAATTGTCCGGCGCTTCGAACATTTTCTTATAATCCCCGAAAAACACGTCATACGTGCCGAGGCTATTTGCTTTACCATTGATGGTTTCGAGCGTGTGGTAGAACTCCATGAGCTTCTGGTTCTTCACTTTCTGCAATTCCGAGTCGGTTACGCCATTCTGGATGATCATGTCAATCTGTTTTTCAATGGCTTTTTCGAGGTCGGCGGCTGAGACATTATCGCCGGCTATTGCATAAATGTAGAACAGGTAAGGGTCAAATGAAGTGTCGAACCAGGAAGCGGTGCTGGATGCAATGGTGGTGTCCATCACGAGCGATTTGACGAGCCGCGACGAGTTCCCCGACGTCAGAATGCTGTTCAGCAGGTCGAGCGCGTAGTAGTCGGAATGGGCGGTTTCAGGGGTGTGGTAAGCCAGGATGAGGTTGGGAGTGGAAATATCCTTGTAAGTAGTAACGCGCTTTTCGCCATTCTGCGGCGGTTCCACCGTCCGGATTTTCGGGGGCAGGCCTCTCGCCGGCAGCGGTGCCATGTACTGGTCGGCCAGGCGCTTCACGTCCTCGAATTTAATGTCGCCTACCACCACCGCGGTCGTGTTATTGGGCGAATAATAGGTTTTGAAATAGTTTTCGAGATCGGATTGCGTCCAGCTTTTAATGTCGGATTCGAAACCGATCACGGGGAACATATAAGGATGCTCCTGGAATGCAACCGACTGCACAAGCTCGCCCAATAGCCTGGAATTGCTGTTTTCGAGCCCGGTACTACGCTCCGAAAGCACTACGCCGCGCTCACTTTCCACCATTTTCGGGTCGATGGTAAGGTGGCCGATGCGATCGGATTCCAGTTTGAAGATCGTTTCCAGGGCGTCTTTCTGGAACCAGTCGGTGTAAACCGTCACATTCTCCGTGGTATAGGCATTATTAGAGCCGCCGTTGGCTTCCATTACGCGGTCGAATTGTTTCGGGCCGTAGTTTTTAGAACCGTTGAACATCATGTGTTCGAAGAAGTGGGAGAGGCCGGTAATGCCGTGCACTTCGTTCCGGGAACCTACTTTCCAGAACAGGTACATATTGGCGGTTGGGATCGAGTGGTCTTCGAGGACGAGGAACTTCATGCCGTTGGCCAGCGTAAAGGTTTTCACATCCTCCGGCCGGGTTTGCGCATGCGCGGCGCCGAGGCCTGCGAGCGCGGCCGCGGCGAATAGAATTTTTCGGAGCTTCATGAAAGCAGGGATTGTTAATGAATGTGTAATGATAGCTATTTTTGAAGCATTATTAATCTAAATCATTCGTACCACCGATGAAGAAATTCCTTTTCCCTTTACTCGCTTTCCTGGCACTCAACGGAGTAGCCGGTACGTTGCCCGACCAGCCTGCAAAAAAGCAGCGTTTCAAAGTAATGACTTACAATATCCATCATTGCAACCCGCCGTCGGCCGGGGACAAAATCGATGTGGAGGCTATCGCGAAGGTGATCAATGCCGAAAAACCCGACTTTGTTGCATTGCAGGAAGTGGATGTGAACACGGAGCGCTCCGGCAAGGGCAAGAACCAGGCGCAGCAGCTGGCCGCATTGACGGGCATGAAGTTCTATTTTTCCAAAGCGATCGACCACCAGGGCGGCGATTATGGCGTGGCGGTACTGACCAGGTTCCCGATCGTGGACTCGGCAAAGTTCGCATTGCCGATCCGCCCGGAATTGAAGGAAGAAGACCGCACAATCGCCGCGGTAACCGTGAAATTGCCCAACAATCGAAAGCTGATTTTCGCCAGTACGCATTTAGGCCTCAAAGAACCCAACCGCATTCACCAGGCGGAGACTATTATGAAGCATTTTGGTGGTACTGAATTGCCGATGATCCTCGGCGGCGACTTCAATGCGACGCCCGACAGCCCGGTAATCGCCTATTTCGACAAATACTTCACACGGTCCTGCACCGATTGCAAGCCAACCATCCCTGTGGAAGTGCCTAAAAAGACCATTGATTTTATCATGCACAAGCAGGGTAGCAAACTCAAAAGCGGCAATACCAGGGTAATCGACGAGCAATATGCTTCGGACCACCTGCCGGTTACGGCCGAGTTTACATTAGACTGATATCCTCCCGGATCCAGTTCACCCGTACGATGCGGCTTTGCACGCCATGTTCCGCAAAGAAATGCTGCCAATGCAGCTGGCGTGAAGAAAGGTGGTCGGTAGGCGACTTGATTTCGATGAATGCGTAATCTTCGCCGTTCCACACGAGCAGGTCGGGAAAGCCGCGGGTGTTCTCGCGGAGGTTCAGGGCCATTTCGAGCATGATCTTGTGGATCTTTTCGGGGCTCAAAAGCGAGGTTAATGTAAGTACTTTATCCAATGCGCCGTCGTACCACGGCACCAGCACATTGGTAATGCCGTATTTGTCTGTAAATGTCTGGGTAACGAGCTCGTCGATGATTTCCCGCGAATGTGCGGCGGCGAGCCGTTCTTTCAATTGTGCCGAGCGTTTGAAATAGAAATCGGGCAGGAAGAAGTCCGACGGAATGCGCTGAAGCGGATTGTGGATCGTCTGCACATTGGTATCATAAATAATATCCCAGAACAGCAGTCCGAACAGGGCGCGCCACGGCTCATTCTCGCTGAAAAATGCATTGTAGCCTTGCTCCTGATAATAGGTAATAGCACCAAACTCCACACGGAAGCGAAAAGAAATCGGCACGGCTATCGCTTCGGCGGCTTTCAGGGCCTGGGTCGTCCGCTTGACGATCCGGGTCTTTTTGTTTTTGATTCTCTCATAAAAATCAAGGCTGAAAAAGCGCTCGTCAGCATTCTGCGGGTTTTCAGCGATCTCCTCGCATAATGCCAGTGCCTCGTCGATTTCGCCCAGGTTATAGAGCAATCGCACGCGCCGCTCGCGGGCGGGAGCGTCGTTCGTGAGCTGGTAGATGGTGAGCGCCTGCGAGAGCATTTTTTTGCGTTCCAGCCATGCGCTTACCTTCAATATGAATGCGTTGAAGGACGGGGCCGCCTTGTGGCTGAGCCCGGTTCCGCTGGATGTGTGCCAGTTCATAAACCAGTCGTAAATCTCCTCCGGCGGCAAATCTTGTTTGATCACATCGAAAGTTTCTTTCATCAGGGATACCATTAATGTATCGTCCGCATCCTTTCGCGTATCGAACTGGATGGAGAGGAATTGTTCGTCGAATGACTGGAACCGAACATGCCCCAGGTCGCGTACGACAAACTCGGTCATATCGGCATACCGGTTGCCGAAGAAGAGGAATTTCATCAGCATTACCTCTGCCTCGAACGATACTTTTACCACCGGTTCCATAGCGCTGAGTACTTCACAAAGCACGGCGAAATCATATTCATACAGCAGCCAGCGCACCAGATCGGGCTTTTTGATGCTCTTGGACGGCATGATTTCCGGTTGGAGCAGCCTGGTGACTTCCAGCAATTCGGGCTTCGTAAACAGCTCGATCACCTCGGGAAAACGGTTTTCGTGGGCGTCGCACAGCGTTTCGATAAAGTCCCGTTCGAGCAGTTCGGTAAGCACGGCGGCCATGTCGCCGATTTCGGCGTAGGCAAGGCTATTGGTGCGGAAAAACGATTTGCTGCGGTTGCTGAAACGGATAAAAAGGCATTGCGCATCCTCGGAAAGCGACTCGTAATTGTCCAGAAATTCCAGCTCCCGCTCGTGCAGGATGTGCGCATAGCGCTTGCGTACGAACGCGAGCACGTAGTTGAAATATTCGAGGTAATACTTGGGGGGCAGATCCGTGGGGAACGCTTGTTCTTGGACAAACGGATCGTTCAACTCGGCGGACAAAATGGTTACTTTTTTAGTTGATGAAGAAATAAAGTTACCGAAATTAAAAGAAATGAGTGAATGATTGAATGACTGAATGACTGAATATCCAATTTTGAATGAGTGAATGAGTGAATGACTGAATATCCAATTTTGAATGAGTGAATGGAGGTTTCGACTGGTGAAAAGAGCGATGCCGGCGGATGCGGGATGGTTTATATTAAAATTTGGTTAAATGCTCGTTTTATAGAAAAATGAAAGGTAAAAATAGGATTATAGCTATTATGCGCGCCGCCTTTTCTCAAAAGCATAGTATATAATTAAGAAATTGATTTACATTTGTTCTCTATGGAAAACAATTTTACCTGCCCATGACAACATTAGATTCTTATGATTTTTCAGGGAAAAAAGCCCTGGTTCGCGTGGATTTCAATGTCCCGCTTAATGAAAAATTTGAGATCACGGACGATACACGTATCCGTGCGACCATTCCTACAATCAGCAAGATTCTTAATGACGGCGGTTCCGTCATTTTAATGTCACACCTGGGTCGTCCCAAAGACGGTCCCACCGAAAAATACTCCCTGAAACACCTGGTAAACCCGCTTTCGCTCATCCTGGGCAAAACCGTGAAGTTTGCCGACGACTGCATTGGCGAAAGTGCGAAAGAGCTTGCTGCCGGATTGCAGCCAGGAGAAGTTCTGTTGCTCGAAAACCTGCGTTTTTATAAAGAAGAAGAAAAAGGTAACGAGGAGTTCGCTGAGAAACTCTCGAAACTGGGTGATGTGTGGGTAATGGATGCATTCGGTACCGCACACCGCGCGCATGCTTCCACAGCCGTAATCGGCAAATTCTTTACCGACAAAGTTTGCGGTTATGTAATGCAAGCCGAGCTGGACAATGCAGAGCGCTTGCTCGAACATTCAGAAAGACCTTTCACGGCTATCATGGGCGGTGCGAAAATCTCCGACAAGATCCTGATCATCGAACGCCTGCTCGACAAGGTGGATAACCTCATCATCGGCGGCGGTATGTCATATACATTCTCCAAAGCACAAGGCGGAAGCATCGGAAAGTCGTTGCTGGAAGCCGACAAGCAGGACCTTACACTTGAATTGGTGGAAAAGGCGAAAGCCAAAGGCATCAATCTGGTATTGCCTGTGGATACGGTGATCGCAGATAAATTCTCCAACGACGCAGAACGCAAGGTGGTAGATGCGGGTAGCATCCCTGACGACTGGGAAGGCCTCGACATCGGTCCGAAAACGGCCGAGATTTTCTCCGACATTATCAGAAAATCCAAAACAGTACTTTGGAACGGCCCGATGGGTGTATTTGAGTTCCCTAACTTCGCACAAGGAACCAATGCGATCGCAGAGGCAGTAGTAGCGGTTACCGAAGAAAACGACGCATTCTCGCTGATCGGCGGCGGCGACTCCGCTTCGGCCATCAACAATGCCGGCTATGGCGACCGTGTGAGCTATGTTTCCACCGGTGGTGGTGCATTGCTTGAATACATGGAAGGCAAAGTGCTTCCAGGTGTAGCTGCATTGCAGGCGTAAGCATTTCAAGCATTAGGTTTATACCAAAAAAGAAATCCATCCCACACATCGCGGGATGGATTTTCTGCATAACAAACCTAACTAATTTATGAACACTGGCCTCGTTCGGCCGGGATTCCACTTTTAATTGCCACCTGCGCGCTTCTGCAAATCATCCGACCCGGTGTTGCGCTGGCGGGCTCCCTTCACATTCTGGTTACCGAAGTTGTAGGTGAAGGTCAGTCTGAACTGGCGGCTAGGCCATTCGGAGCGTACTTTGAAATTAATATCCTTATACACTGCGGTACCGTTGAAGCGGTTGGTCCAGAAAATGTCGTTCACATTCAAACGGATCGTTCCTTTTTTATTCAGGATATTCTTTTGCAAACCCGCATTGATCATCCCCATCGGGCGGGCTGCGTACAATCCGTAGAACTGTCTGCTATTATACCATCCGGAGAGCTCTGCGGACCATCCCTTGCCGATAGTAAATTGATTGCTGGCGTACATATTCCACGATGTTTGCTTGATTTCCAGCTGCTGTTCCAGGTAATACGATTTGTAATGGTTGTACACACCTGTGAAATTTGCCTGCACCTGCCACCATCTGGTAACCGGTATCGGGAATGAAACTGTAAGGCTTACATTGTCCTGATTGTCGAGGTTATCCGAGGTAACGAATGTCTTGTTTTCAGATGCGATCTGCTGGGGCAGCTCATCGGCGATCATATCCTTAATGCGGCTGTAAGCCAGCGTGGTATTTAAAGCGTTCTTGTAAACGTGCACCAACTGGAACGAATGCGTATACTGAGGTCTCAGGTTCGGGTTACCGCGCTGGAATGTGTACGGATCGAGGTAAAACTCGAACGGGTTCAGCGACTGATAGTTGGGGCGGTCGATCCGGCGGCTGTACGACAGGTTGAGCACATTATTGGTATCCAACTGGTTGGACAGGAAAACGCTCGGGAAAAAGTTGAGGTAATTTCTGTCGCGTTTCTGGTTCAGTGTGATCGAGTTACCGATTGAATGCGTATGCTCCGCACGGACACCCAGCTGGTACTTGATCTTTTTCGTAATCGCGCCGGCATAGTTTGCATAAGCCGCATTCACATTTTCGGTGTATTTGAAGCGGTTCGAACGTTTCGGGTCGAATTGCCAGCTATCGATGAATGTTTCAAACACCATATCATTATCCGAAGTCACGTAGCTCGATTTCAAGCCGGTTTCAAACTTGCCTTTGCCGATTGTCTGGGTGAAATCCAGTTTCGCCATTGCAATGTTGATATCCGACGGCATGTCGTTGCGTACCATTTCCGTGGCTGCCTCATCCGGCGAACCGTCTGCTTTGAAATAGCGGGTATCCAGGTCGCTTTTCTTTTTGCCTCCGTAATGCACATAGTCCAGGTCGAAGGTCAGTTCTTTTCCTTTGTCGTTGAACTGGTGTTTCAGGTTCAGGTTCGAACTGATGTTATTCATTTTACCACCATTGAAAACGTCCGTCCGGAAGGTCCGTTGAAGGGTCTGGTCCTCGTTCAGTATCCGGGTGTTGGTTTGCCCGAAAGGATTGCTCCAATCGTTATAGAAACCGGAAACCAATACGCCTACCGTTGTTTTGTCTGTTGCAAAGTAATCCAGTCCGGCACGTACATTGTAGTACTCCGATCGGTTGATACGTTCGGTATGCTGATCGAAAATCGTGATTTTACCGTCGTAGGGAATAGTACGATAAATGTCGTTGTTGTTAAATCCTTTATTATAAAAAGCGCCGCCGCTAATGAACGTGCTGATTTTTCCGGCCCGGTGGTTGAGCGTCGCAGTCGCATTGGCGCGGCCGTATTTGGCCCAGGCACCGCCCAGGTTGACGTTCCCGTTGGTACCGTAGTTTTTGTTGCGCTTCATTTTGATATTGATGATCCCCGAGTTGCCGGCCGCATCGTATTTGGCCGAAGGGTTTGTGATCAGTTCAATTTTCTCGATGTTGTCGCTGGGGGTGTTGCGCAGGAGGGTTATGAGTTCTTGCTGGGACAAAAAAGTCTGTTTCCCGTCGATTTGAACAATCACACCTTCCTTGCCGCGGAGTTTCAACTGCTCGTTCTGCTGGTCGACCGTCACGCCCGGAGCACGTTCGAGCACCTCTAATGCGGTAGCACCTGCGGAAACAATGCTGTTTTCCACATTCACCACCGTACGGTCAATTTCCTGTTCGATGAATGGCTTTTTGGCCACGACGGTTACCTCGCTCAGCGATTTGATATCCGATTTCAGACTGACGGTAGGAAGGTTTACGGGGGCATCTTTCACCGTGAATGGTTCGCTGTACGCTTTCTGGTAGCCTACCATTGAGATGAGCGTCAGATATTTACCGGCCGCCACCTGGTCGAAAGCATACTTACCCTGGTCGTCGGCTGCAAGGCCTTTTACAAGCACAGAATCTTTGGCTTGAAGCAGCAGGATGTTCACAAACGGGAATGGCTGCGACTTTTCATCAAGCACCGCGCCGGTGATTTTTCCTTTTCCGGTAAGAGGCTGGGGAACTTGTGCATGCACAAATCCACTGCCCAGCAGCAGCGCTGCAGTTAGGTTCATTAAAATTTTCATGGCTAATAGTTAAAAGTTCAGCGTACCCGGGGTGAGTTGCTCCATTAGGTACACTGCAAAGATAGGTACTTGGTATAACATAGAACCTTTGATTACATAAAAGGCATTAATGCTATATAAGTGGTGTGTGTCTATCTTTCGGCTTATAGATACAAAGGGATAAAAGGAAGTTGCATATTGGCAGGAAAAAAGTTTAAACGGTTAAATAGCTGTTTGAGCGTCATTAGTGGTGAAGTTTCAACTTCGTTTTTTGCTTTTCACCCAATCTCCCTACCTTTGCGTTTTAGATAGCATATATATGACTGAACAAATTCTGATTTTAGATTTTGGCTCACAGTACACCCAGTTAATTGCACGCAGAGTTCGCGAACTGAATGTTTATTGTGAAATCCACCCATACAACAACTTCCCCGAACTCACTCCCAGCGTCAAAGGTGTAATTCTCTCAGGCAGTCCCTGTTCAGTAAGGGACGCGGATTCCCCCCGGGTCGACCTCAACAAATTCCGTAAGACATTGCCTCTTTTGGGCGTATGCTATGGCGCGCAGTTGCTCGCGCAGGAGCTGGGCGGCGAGGTACAGCCTTCGCAACACCGCGAATACGGCCGTGCACGATTGGAAATCGATGATTCCGATTCTTCGCTGCTGGCGGGTTTGTCGGAATCTTCGCAGGTGTGGATGTCGCACGGTGACACGATCGTGCGCGCACCGCAGAACTTCCATGTGATTGCTTCGACGGAATCGGTGAAGGTGGCCGCATTTAAAGTAGAAGATGAACTTACATATGGTATCCAGTTCCACCCGGAGGTGACACACACTACCGAGGGCAAAAAGCTGCTGCATAATTTCGTAGTGAACATTTGCGGTTGTAAGCAGGATTGGACTTCCGAATCATTTGTAGAACATACCATCGAACAGCTTCGCAAGAAACTCGGTAATGACAAGGTCGTCATGGCATTGTCGGGTGGTGTGGATTCCACAGTGGCTGCGACGCTGGTTCACCACGCGATCGGCCAGAATTTGTATTGTATTTTCGTAGACAACGGTCTGCTGCGTAAGGATGAATTCGAGCAGGTGCTGCATTCTTACCAGGATATGGGCCTTAATATTAAAGGTGTGGATTCAAAATCCCACTTTTACCAGTCGCTGGACGGTCTGAGCGATCCCGAAGCGAAGCGCAAGGCGATCGGAAAGTCATTTATTGATATTTTCGACCAGGAAGCACACCTCATCGAGGACGTGAAATGGCTCGGCCAGGGTACCATTTACCCTGATGTGATCGAATCCGTTTCGGTAAAAGGCCCGTCTGCAACGATCAAATCGCACCACAATGTGGGCGGTTTGCCTGATTTCATGAAATTGAAAGTAGTGGAGCCCCTGAACACATTGTTTAAAGACGAGGTAAGGGCGGTGGGACGTACACTGGGTATCGACGAGCGGATTCTCGGCCGTCACCCATTCCCGGGCCCCGGCCTTGCGATCCGCATTCTGGGCGAAATTACTGCTGAGAAAGTGGCTATTTTGCAAGAAGTGGATGCGATCTTTATCGCGGGCCTCCGCAAATGGAATCTTTATAAGGACGTTTGGCAGGCGGGCGCCATGCTCCTGCCCGTGCAGAGCGTAGGCGTAATGGGTGACGAGCGCACATACGAGCGCGTAGTTGCGCTGCGCGCGGTAACTTCCGTGGACGGTATGACAGCCGACTGGGCGCATTTACCCTACGATTTCCTCGCAGAAGTTTCCAATGACATTATCAATAAGGTAAAAGGGGTGAACAGGGTCGTGTACGACATTTCTTCGAAACCACCTGCAACCATTGAATGGGAATAAGGAATATAAAAAAAAGCGGAACATCAAGTTCCGCTTTTTTATTTGTTGTACTTCCGGAAGTCGTCAGGATCGCCCGACACCACGGCTTAATAAGCTCAACACGAAGAGTACGAGGAATACGAAGAAAAGAATTTTAGCAATTCCGGCTGCGCCTGCTGCTATACCACCGAATCCGAGAATACCAGCGATGATAGCGATAACGAGAAATATTACGGTCCATCTTAGCATGAGTGACAAATATTTAAGGTTTTAGATTATTGATTTCTGATTCAGTAATTACCAACACTATGCCAGAAGCGCAAAACCGCTTAAAACGCTTCAGACCGCTGCAAACGCTTAAAAATGAGGTTTTTTGTGGAGAATGATGCACAGTTTAAAGGGGATTGACGTAATTTGCGGTTTAATCAAATTACTAATGTTCGAATGAAGTTTAAATTATCTGTGCTCATGCTGGTCGCGCTTGCGTTCCGTGTTTCAGCACAAAGTGATCGTTGGCAGCAGCGCGCGAAGTACCAGATGGAGATTGATTTTGATGCTGTCAAGCACCAATACAAGGGCACCCAAAAGCTAGTTTACACCAACAATTCCCCCGATACACTTCAAAAGGTATTTTATCATTTATACCTGAATGCATTCCGGCCGGGCAGCCAGATGGACGTTCGTTCGCGTTCGATCAGCGATCCCGATGCACGCGTGAAAGACCGCATCTCGAAGCTGGCGCCGTCCGAAATCGGCTATGAGAAGGTTTTGTCCCTCAAACAAAACGGGAAAGCATTGAAGTACGAGGTGGTAGGCACCATCCTCGAAGTGACTTTGAATGAAAAGATCCTGCCGAAATCCAATCACACTTTTGAGATGGAGTTCGAAGCGCAGGTACCGCTGCAAATCCGCCGCACGGGCCGCGCCAATGCGGAGGGCATCGACTACTCGATGGCGCAGTGGTATCCCAAAATGTCGGAATATGATTACGAGGGCTGGCACGCTAACCCGTATATCGGTCGTGAGTTTTACGGAATCTGGGGCGATTTCGATGTAAAAATCACGATGGACGCCGCTTACACCATCGCCGGAACAGGCTATTTGCAGAACCCCGACAAGATCGGCCACGGGTATTCCAAGAAAAATGTAACCCACAAACCCGGCGAACGCCTTACCTGGCATTTTATAGCCCCCGAAGTACACGACTTCATGTGGGCCGCCGATCGCGATTACCAGCACGATGTGGTCAAAGTGGATGATAACCTCGACCTGCATTTCTTCTATCAGACCGATACGCTCGCTAATGTGTGGAAACAAATGGAACCGTTGGCGGTGCGTTCATTCAAGATCATGAACGAGCAGTTCGGCCGCTATCCTTATAAACAATACTCGATCATCCAGGGTGGTGATGGTGGTATGGAGTACCCCATGGCGACGCTGATCACCGGCCGGTTGAATTTACACGCATTGACCAGTGTAACAGTCCACGAATCCATCCATAGCTGGTTCCAGGGTATCCTGGGAACCAATGAATCCAAATATCCCTGGATGGACGAGGGTTTCACAACATATGCACAAAACATTGTGATGGGAGAGCTTTTTCCAGCAAAAGGCGATCCGCAGCGCGGTGCCACCACGAGCTACCGCGCGTTGGTGAAATCCGGGGCCGAGGAGCCTTTGACTACCCACGCAGACCATTATAATACGAACAAGGCTTACAGCATTGCCAGCTACAATAAAGGGGCCGTGTTTCTGAACCAGCTCAACTACATCATGGGCAAGGAAACATTTCAGCGCGGTATGAAGCGGTATTTCAATGAATGGAAATTCAAACATCCGAACCCGACCGATTTGAAGCGTATTATGGAAAAGGAATCGGGACTGGAACTGGACTGGTTCTGGGAGAATTTTGTGGGAACTACCAAAACGATCGATTACACTATCCGTGAAGTAGTAGCTAATGCAGGCAAAACCGATGTGGTCCTGGAAAGGCTAGGGCAGATGCCGATGCCGCTGGATGTGGTGGTGAGCTACAAAGACGGTACGCAGGAGGATTTTTACATTCCGCTGGAAATCATGCGGGGGGAAAAGAACGAGAAGTTGTACGCCAAAACCACACAACTGGCCGACTGGGGCTGGACTTACCCGGAGTATTCCTTCACCATCGACCGCAATATCGCCGATGTTCAGGCCATTGCAATCGATCCGAGCCAGCGCATGGCTGACATCGATCCTGACAACAACGTATGGCCGACGGTTTCCAAAACCACGCCGCGTTTCAAGGCTACCAAAGTGAAATAATTACCGTCCGAACCGAAAGGAGGCTCCGATGCGCCATCCCATGCCCTGGAAATGTCCTGCGTGGAATTGCGCAACGGCCTCCAACCGGACGATCCGCACAATATTGTCAATTCCGTAGACAACTTCCGAGTAGTTCCGCATTGTAGGTACGCGCAGGTAATGCAGCTGCAAGGTTTCCGAAATGCCCGTCACGCGCAGCGACTGAATGCGCGTGAGCAGAAAATGCTGCATCGTCCAGGTCAAATGTGCCTGCATAAACCACCTGGCTGTACTGTACCGATAATAGGGGAGCATCCGGAACTGGTCGGGCGGGTACACGTACTGGAAGAAAAATTCATTCCCCATAAAATGTTGGTAATCGGGAAAATAAAGCTCCCGGGTACGCAAAAAGCCACCTCCGTTGACGAGATATTCGAGATTGCTACGTGGCCCCAGGCTCAGGTCCTGGCGGATTGTGGCTTGGAGTAAGGAGTAGTCGGAATCGCCCAAAAAGCCCAGCGCGCTTTTGTAATTAACACTAAATGCGGGTCCCCGGCTTCTCAGATAACGTTTTTCACCATTACGGATCAGGTATCGTCGCCAGGGCCGGAGCGTAGCCGTCACATCGAGGATCCAGGCGTCGTGGTCTTCAAAGCCGGTGTTATCCAGCTCCCTGTTCACGGGCCTGTTGGGTGTAAAACCGAACTGGCTCCAGAATATGATCGGCCGGGCGCTTTCCTGGTTGAAAAGCTCCTTGCGGCGTTCGAAATCCAGGCTTGCATTGACGCTCAGCACGTCGCCGATGTTGCGAAGCGTGTATTGAATATGGCCGTACTGTTTCTGGTACAACTTCATCAGGCTGCGGTCGAAAAAGCGCGCGGCGACGCTGTTGGGCAACGGCGGTATCGGCTCCCGGCTGTTGATCTGCGTAGCCATTTCTCCGCCTGCCAGCGCCAGGTTCCAGTTTGTTCCGCCCACATTGGTTTCCAGGTTCCCGTACAGGCGCTTACGCCCGAATGAGTAGCGCACCAAAGGCCGCACGCTCACATACGATGACTTTTTCCACCGTTTCTGCCATTCGGTAATGAAGTTGATCGCATTGCCTTCCACCGAATTATAGCTGATGGAAAGCACCGGGCTTTTGAAATAAAAACTGTTACGGTTGCCCAATGCATAGGTATTGCCTGTGAGCAAATGGATTGGTTTGAAATGCGTCGAATCCGGCTTCGTTTTTACACGCAGCGAATCCTTGACCACTTTGATGCTGTCCTGGGTTATATAACTTGAAACTTCTGATTTGGTCAGGGGAATGGGCCGTAGCGCCTGCCAGTAGGTGGTATCCCGTTTGTTGGCCATCGAGTCGATCACGATGGAATCCTGCCGAACGAGCCGGTCGTTGCCGAGCTGTTCCTTCTGCTCTTTTTTCTGTTGTTTCTCGTATTGTTTGGTAAGTTTTCTGAAATTTTTGGTAGAAAATTCCTTCTGCGCCTGGATAAGCGCTTCGAGGTCTTTGCCGCCTTTAACTTTCGGAGCCTCTTCTTTTTTATGGTCTGCAATGACAATATCCTCCTTCAAACCGGGATCGACGTCCAGTTTCTCATAGGTAAGCGATACCAGGTAGCGGAATTCGCCTGCGAAGCCAAGGTAGCTGCCATTCAGTCTGAATTGCTGGTTTACAGGGATCCATACGCCCTGCACCGGGCTGAAAATCTGCTTCGCCGAAATATTCAGGCCACTGGTAGTCGTTTGTAAATCGTAGCTATGAATGGCCCAGCGATCTTCGAGAATGAACAGGCTACCCTTAAAAACCCCTTCGCCGTAAGCTTTTGGGATAACCCTTATTTTATTGACAATCTCGCCGCGTTCTTCGAAATACCCTTCATATTCAAATTTGTAGTAGGCGAATGATTTGGGCGACAGCGGCGAGATGGTGCCTGCTATCTCAGGGCTGTACAAACTGGCCAGAATATACTCGTTGGGTGAAGGAATGCTGTTATCGAGACTATTTCGCGTGGAAATAACGCGCTGGCTGTAATTACTCGGCCGGCGGTACCTGATCTCCGCAACGCTTTCATTCAATATCGCCTTACCTTGCTGAACGCCTTCTTTTTTCAGCCGTTTTTGAAGTAAAAAGGGAATTTTGGTCGCCACGCCCGTACTTCGCGAATACACTTTGGCGGTATACCCGCGCACCTGCAACTGGTGAAAGCGCGCCTTCGCGATTGCGCGGCGCATGATCGTGTACGCGGGATCTTCCTTACCCTTCCCGATCGTGGCCTCCTGCAGGCTCAAAGCCTGCTCTTCCATCACCACATTCAGCTCCGTGAAGTCGGTCCCGATCGTGATGGCTTTGGATATACTTTTAAAACCCAGGTACTGGAAAATGACCTCGTAGTTTCCGGGTGCTAGGCTGAACTCATACTCGCCCTCTTCATTGGCCATTGTGCCATTGCTGGTTCCCTTCACGGAGATGCCCGCGTAGGGGAGCGATTCTCCTTTTGTTGTGGTAATGCGACCCCTGATTCCCCCAGCCCGGGAGAACTGTTGCATGGTGATAAAGAGCATCAATAATGCCAGAAAACGCATATAGTAGGGCGTAAAGTGCTGATAGCGGTGGCGGAAAACCGGGTATTTTGTGCGACAAATTATCGCAATTAGCACAAATTACACGACATTCCAGACCGGCGCCATTTACTTTACTTATAGAACCGTACCAGTGATGCAGGGCATCACAAAAAAGCGGCATACCGGATTGCCGGTATGCCGCTTTCGAATGAATATTTTAGCTTAGTCGCATTCGCCGTCGATCGTGCAATTCTCACCATCGGCCAGACTGACAAGCGGTTTAGGATTCGCTTTTTCCCATTCGCCGAACGACTGCTGCAATGCATTCAGGAAGGTTTCCGTGTGCTGCGCACCTGAAACCGCATATTTGCGGTCGAGCACGAAAAACGGCACGCCGCGCGCACCTACTTGCTGTGCCTCATAAATGTCTTTGCGAACATCGTCGCTGAAACGTGTCCCTTCCAGTACCGCTTTCAGTTCAGCCGCGTCCAGGCCGATTGCGGTTCCCAGTTCGATCAGCGTGTCGTGATCGGCAGTATTGCGGCCGTCGGTGAAATAGGCTTTGAACAATTGTTCTTCGGCGGCATCGCCCAGGCCTTTCGTTTTAGCGAATTGCAGAAAACGGTGTGCATCGAACGAATTGGCCAGCACGGCCTTATCCATATTATATTCCAGGCCTGCTTCGGCAGCCATGTTGGTCACTTGGTCGTTTACCTGCTGTGCATACTCGGGCGTCCAGCCTTTGATTTCGGCCAGGTAATCGTTAATGCTCCTGCCGGGTTCGGTTTTCATTTGAGGATTCAGCTGGAAACTTTTCCATTCCACCTGTATCTGTTCCCGCTGTGGAAATTCCGCCAGCGCACTTTCGAAGCGCCTTTTGCCGATATAGCAAAACGGGCACATTACATCACTCCATATTTCGACTTTCATAACATTCGTGCTGTTTCGTGTCTTCGTGGCAACTAAAAGAGAAGCTTAGATAGAGATAAAAAGTTCTTCATGCGCCCGGCGTACCTTTTTCGCATTCACGTACGGGTCTTTTTCTGCGTCGCGGTAGCCTAACGCCAGGATCACTACACTACGAAGCCCTTTCTCACGCAATCCAAGGATTTCGTCCACCTTTGCCGCGTCGAATCCTTCCATCGGCGTAGCGTCTACCTCTTCGATAGCTGCCGCCACAAGCCCATGGCCCAAGGCAATGTAAGCCTGGCGTGCCGACCAGTCAAAATTCACTTCCTCACTGCGGCTCAGGATACCGCCATTAATGCTGCTGTGAAAACCAGCCAGCGACTCTACGCTTATATTGCGGGTAGCGGCGAAGAATTTGATATAATCTTCCACATGCTGTGACGTCACCTTTTCCCATACCGCGAAAATCAGCAAATGCGATGCATCAGGAATCTGCGCCTGGCGTGATGCCGCTTCGTTGTGAATCCTGTCTTTCAGTTCCTGGTCTTTCACGATCACGATATTATAAGGCTGCAACCCGACTGATGACGGTGCCAGCTTGATGGCTTCCAATATATTGTCCAGCTTTTCCTGGGGGACAGCCTGGCCGTTCATACGTTTGGTAGCATAACGCCAGTTCAATTTTTCTATTAACTCGCTCATTTTTATCTATGTTTGGTGTGCCGTTTAATCAATCGGCATGCAAACTTAATTAAATTCACTATACATTTGTAAGTAGTATACAAAAGGATAGTGATAAAAGTTCAGCTATGGAAAAATCGAAAGAGGCAAACCCGCATACCTGGGGCGAATGCACGAAGAGCATACTTCCTGTTCGCGACGCATTGGAAGTACTAAGCGGCAAATGGAAACTGCCCATAATTATCTCGCTGATGTTCGGCAACAAGCGCTTTTCTCAAATCGCGAAAGAAGTACCGGGCATTACGGACAAAATGCTCTCGAAAGAGCTGCGGGAACTGGAAGGCAATGACTTGGTGAAACGGACGGTTTACGATTCCATTCCGGTTGTCGTGGAGTACTCGCTGACTGAGTACGGCCATTCGTTGGAAATTGTGATCAAAACGCTGCGCGATTGGGGCGTAGCGCACCGGAAGCGGATGATGGTAGCGGAATAGAATGAGGAAGCAGTCTGTGAAGGCTGCTTTTTTGTTGATTGGGAGGTTGATAAATGATCCTTGCCCGTTGCACATTGGTTTTGGAATGCTGCTGACGGATTGGTTAAAATGGGGCTGATTGCTGTTCGTGGCGGTCGCGTACATTTAACCTCTGTCGGTATGGTGAAGCTTTTGATGATTGTTTTCTTATTAACGTTTGGTAAACATGTATTGGGAAATGGGGTGATAGGAGGTCATTTGGAGTGGCATACTATTTCCGGATCAGATACTGAATCTATATTACGGTTAAGTTTGTATCTTGACGAGACCAGCATTGAGCTTAAAAAGCAATCTCAGTTCGTTCATTTTATCCACAATGATAGACATTGGGAATATAAGGGATGGTGGGAGCCTTTCGAACTATTGGAATTGGTGAGAAAATCATCCACAAAAATTAGTCAGTCAAAACTGACTTGCAATAGCTCTACTCAGCGGAATGTCTTTTTGAACATTTATGAAGTAGTAGTGCAAGTTGGATATTTTCGTAAAATGTCATTACCTAAAGGAATTGTTGCAGCTTGGCATCCTGAGGAAATTCGTAGTGGTGTTGAGAAAAACATTGTCAATTCATCAAGCCCCTATCAATGGATTACGACGTTTTATCCACCGCTTGCCGTCGACGGAGTGGCTACGATGAATGCTAGTCCGATAATCAGCCCAATGAACACATCCTTATTGTGTAAAAACCAGCTTGCGACCATTCACTTTGCGGCTGCCGACGGTGACGGGGACAGGTTGCTATACAGGCTCTCGAAGCCGCATGGTGTCAATGCTGACGATGCGCCGTCAAGTAGTAATGGTTACGACTTGTATGTCTCAGATCCAGTGTGGGCATCAGGGTATAGCGATCAAAATCAAATGCACGGTGACCCGGCTCTTACAATCAATGAAAACACTGGCGAAATCACAGTTAAACCCAGCGAAACAGGTCAGTACTGTATAGGCATTTCGGTTGAGGAATATCGCAATGGGCAAAAAATCGGTTCAGTCAGCTTTTATTACACACTTACTGTTGTCGATTGCAATCAACAGCAAGTTCTGGACAAGAATATTTACAACGACACTACCGCCGTCCAAACCCTGACCCTCTGCGAAGGCTCCGAGGAGACATTAACGTCCAAGCAAACCTTCCCTAACCCCCAACCCAAATTCCAATGGACCAAAGACGGCAAAGTCATCTGGGGCGAGACTTCGCAGAGCATCACCATCCATCAAGCAGGTAACTATCAATTGCTCACGACCGACATCAACGGCTGCCCCGACTCCTTCGACTCCGAAATTGTAAGAGTGAGCGTAGGATCGTCTGCTGCGGCTGAAATGGATAGTATTCCCTCCATCTGCGACATGGCGATACCGCCGATTGTAATGAATGCACGTCCGGCTGGGGGGATATTCACAGGTCCGGGTGTGTCAGGAAATACATTCGATCCGCGCATTGCCGGCAAAGGCAGGCATGAAGTAGAGTATGTCATTGAGGGAACGGATGCGTGTCCAGGCTCGACAGCCAGGCGGCAAGTGGTGGTAGGCGAAGCGCCGGTTTTGCAACTGACCGATGTGCTATTTGCCTCCCGCGGCAAACCGATTCACATCGGCGTGACCGACTCGCTGGATGTCACCTACCAATGGACGCCACCAGACTACCTGAACAATGCAGCCTATGCCAATCCCACATCAACGCCTCTGGCCAACATCACCTACACGGTGACCGCCGCCAATGCATCCGGATGCACTGCCACGCGCGAGGTAAAAATCAGAATCGTCGAAGTTTTAATGATCCCAGATGCATTCACACCGAACAGCGACGGGATCAATGAAACGTGGGATCTGAAAGGCATCGCCGAATACCCGCATTGCGAGGTCACCATCTACAACCGCTGGGGCGAAGTAATCTTCCATTCCATCGGTTATCAGAATGCATTCGACGGCACGGTGAAAGGAACAATGCAAATGCCCGGCGTGTACGTGTACAAGATCCGGCTTGCGGAAAATAGCCCTGAATTGACGGGCTCGCTAACCTTACTTCGCTGACGTTCAACATAAAAAAGAGCAACCCTCGCAGGTTGCTCTTTCCCAATGCATTCAGCAAAATAAATTATCCCAGCTGGTTAATGCAGTTCAAATCCTCGAACGCCACTTTCAGACGGGAGATCATGCTCTCTTCGCCTTTACGCAGCCATACGCGTGGATCGTAGTATTTTTTGTTCGGCGAATCTGCACCTTCGGGGTTGCCGAGTTGTGATTGCAGGTAGCCTTCTTTTGCTTTGTAGTAGTTGAGAACACCTTCCCAGGTCGACCATTGCATGTCTGTGTCGATGTTCATTTTGATCGCGCCGTACTCGATCGCTTCGCGGATTTCTTCGCGGGATGAGCCAGATCCTCCGTGGAATACGAAGTTAACGGGCAGGTCGCCGGTACCGAATTTCTGCTTGATGTAGTCTTGTGAGTTGCGGAGGATTTTCGGCTCCAACTTCACATTACCTGGCTTGTATACCCCGTGGACATTACCGAATGCAGCTGCAATGGTGAAGTTAGGGGAGATTTTAGAAAGTTCTTCGTAAGCAAATGCCACTTCCTCAGGCTGGGTGTACAGTTTCGAGCTGTCAACGTCGGAGTTATCCACGCCGTCTTCTTCGCCACCGGTAACGCCCAATTCGATTTCGAGGGTCATGCCCATTTTCGCCATGCGCTCGAAATATTTGGCGCAGATCTCGATGTTTTCCTCAATAGGTTCTTCCGAAAGGTCGAGCATGTGCGAGCTGTACAAAGGCTTGCCGTACTGATCGAAATAACGCTCGCCTGCATCCAGCAAACCATCGATCCAGGGAAGGAGTTTCTTCGCGCAGTGGTCCGTGTGAAGGATTACAGGTACTTCGTACAATGCCGCCATCTGGTGCACGTGCATCGCGCCGGAAATACCGCCTGCGATAGCTGCCTGCTGGTTGGCATTGGAAAGGCTTTTACCTGCATAAAATATAGCGCCGCCATTCGAAAACTGAATAATAACAG
Organism: Dyadobacter sp. 50-39; assembly: GCA_001898145.1. Taxonomy (GTDB): domain Bacteria; phylum Bacteroidota; class Bacteroidia; order Cytophagales; family Spirosomataceae; genus Dyadobacter. Next base: position 391,831 of record MKSR01000012.1, on the reverse strand, counting down.
GGCTGTTAACCGCTTTGGCTGTTTCCAGGACCGCATTCACCGAATTGGTTCCTACCACGTTCACCGCCGGAAGGGCATAGTTGTTTTCGTTGGCGTGGCGGAAAATTTCACTAACTCCATCGCCGGTTACAACACCGGGTGCAAAGCGTTTTGTCGTTTCGCTCATAGTAATAAAGGATATTTTTTCAAGAATTAATTTTACAATTCAAGTGTCGGCCCCGAATTGTACGGCAATCCCTGCAAGTTAGCTATTTTGGGGGGAAATGACCGACTTATGTATGGTTTATTATGCGTTGAAACGAAGATTAGTGCATCTATGACCGTTTTGGCGCAATCTGTGGTATCTTTGAAAATCATAGCAAAAACAGGGTCCGCACCCTGCCTATTTACGAATAATCTTCATTAATGAATTCCAAACTGATCCGGACGATTTTCATAGCCCTCGCATTCGGTTTTCTGGTGCTTTGGGTACTCGAATTCCGGCGTGCCGGGCTCCTGGAAAGCTACTGGCTATTACTGTTATGTATCGTTTGCTTTTTACTGTTCCAATTCAGCCGTTTGAAAGCTGCAACGTTAGCAAAGCAGGCAGGTGAACCGGAGGCGGCGCCGAATAAGACATCGGCTGTCGGCGGCCGGCCGTCGGCGGTTAGTGGCCAATCCGGTAAAAAAACCAAGAAATGAACCTGAAATTCCTCTTTACGACGATCGTGTTTTTCATGCTGGCCGGGTATTTCGGTGCGGTGCGGTCGGTGCTGCTGGACGTGTGGATCGACCGGTATTCGCTCCGGCACGAGAAAAGCGAGCAGGTGGAGCAAACCCTCTACTGGCGCCGCATTCTCCGGATGATCCGCCTGCTGACTGTCGCATTAGGTTGTTTCATGGGTGTGATCACGGTGTTCCCGTTGTTTGACCTCGAAACGGGCGCGGGAAACTGGCTGCTGATCGTCACATTGTTCGCCGCACTGGCTGTTTTATGGATGGCGAGCTATTCCGGTTGGGTCAAAATCGGGCGGAGCTTTCCTAAGGTGCTCGACTTGAAAGCATTTCCCGTGCGCTTCGGCGAATGGCTCATGACGCCGCTTTACTGGGTCATTGAGCCGTTTGTAAAGGAAAACATCTTATCGCCCTCCCTGCGCGACGACATTGTATCCGCCGACGATCCAGATTTCGACGACCACAGCATTGAAGAGAAAATGTTTATCAATGCATTGGACTTTAAGGACTTGCGCATTCGTGATTGCATGATTCCCCGCACGGAAATCTCGGCGGTGAACGTGAATGCGAGCATCGAGGATTTACGGACGGCGTTTCTCACCAGCGGCCATTCCAAAATCATTGTTCACAAAGAGTCGGTTGATGAGGTGCTCGGCTACTGCCATGCATTGTCGTTGTTCAAAAAGCCAAAGGAAATTAGCAGTATCATCACGCCGATCCTGATTGTGCCCGAAGCCATGCCTGCGCGTGATCTTATGCTTCGCTTTCTGGAAGAGCGGCGCAGCATTGCGCTGGTGGTGGACGAATTCGGAGGGACTTCGGGCCTGGTGAGTGTCGAGGATGTGGTGGAGCAGATTTTCGGAGAAATCCAGGATGAGTACGACACGACCGAAGACTGGACCGAGCGCCAGATCGACGAGCATTCCTACATGCTCAGCGCACGCCACGAACTCGATTACCTGAATGAAAAATACAGCTGGGAGCTTCCGGAAGGAGATTATGACACCATTGCAGGTATGCTGATCCATTTCTGCGGCGATTTGCCGGATGAAAACGAGGTGGTGGAAATACCGCCGTATTCGTTCCAGATCGTATCCGTTCAGGACACGCGCATCGAGCTGGTAAAGCTGACGATCGAAGACCGGAAGTCCGAAAGGCAGTAGTTCAACAACATTATCAAACTTCACACATTCCCATGACCAGATTTGCTCCGATCTCAATTTTAATACTGATCCTCCCGATTATTGCCCTGGGCCAGCAGGCAAAGCTTAAATCTGAAATAGAAACCATCAGTAAGCAGGCAAAGGGTATTGTGGGGGTAGGGGTAATGGATTTGAAGACGAAGGGAACGCTGCTGATCAACCAGGACCACAAGTTTCCGATGCAAAGCACATTCAAATTCCCGCTGGCGATTGCAGTGCTGGATTTGGTGGATAAGGGCAAATACAAGCTGGATCAAAAAATCCATGTTACCCGGGAAGAGCTGGACCAGCAAACGCACAGCCCTATGCGCGATAAGCTTCCGAACCGTGATTTCGACATCACGCTCGGCGAGTTGATCAGTTACTCGGTGTCGGAAAGCGATAACAATGCCTGTGACATTCTGTTCAGGCTGGCCGGCGGTACCCGAAAGGTGAATGATTACATTCATTCGCTGGGCGTGAAGGATATTGCCATTGTAGCCACCGAGCGGGAAATGAAAGCGGGTTGGGAGGTTCAGTATACCAACTATGCAAGGCCTTCGGCTTACCTGCAACTGTTGCAAATTGCATTCGAACGCAACAAACTTTCGAAAGCAAGCCATGATTTTCTGTGGAAAGTGCTCGTAGAAGGCCCTACCGGTTTAAAGAGAATCAAAGGATTGCTGCCCAAAGGTACCGAAGTAGCACATAAAACAGGTACTTCCAACACCAACGACAAGGGAATAACGGCGGCCACGAACGACGCGGGCATCATGAAATTACCCAATGGGAAGGCCATTGCGGTGGTGGTGTTCGTTTCGGATGCAGCTGCGGACATGGATACACGCGAGCGGGTGATCGCCCAGGTAGCGAAGGCCGCGTGGGATTATTACGGCGGTAAATAACGAAGAACATCAAAGAGAACCAGTGCGGATTACAGTCGATAAAATAGGAAAGAAGTTCATCAAAGAGTGGATCGTCAGAAATGCCAGCTTCGAACTCGCGGCGGGCGAAAAGTACGTATTTGTAGGGCCGAACGGAAGCGGTAAGTCGACCTTGCTGCAATTGCTGACAGGTATGATCCCGGTTTCGGAAGGTAAAATCACGTATACCGGCGGGAGCGGCAACGAAATTGAGACGGATCACTGGTATAAGCATATCGTCATTGCAGCACCTTACCTCGAATTGATTGAGGAATTTACATTGCGGGAGCAAATCGAGTTTCATAACAAATTCAAACCATTCAAAAACGGTGTTTCCGCGAAGGATTTTGAGGATTTCATACAATTGCCCCACGCGAGCGGGAAGATCATCAGGCACTTTTCCTCGGGTATGAAGCAGCGGGTGAAGCTGGGGCTCGCGTTTCTCTCCGATGTACCAGTGGTTTTTCTGGATGAACCAACAACAAATCTGGATGTACAAGGCATCAATTGGTACCTCGATCACGTAATGGATAATACACAGAATCAGCTCGTTTTACTGGGCTCGAATGTGCAGCAGGAATACGATTTTTGTGAAAATATCATCTCGGTTTCTGCGTTCAAATAAAAAAACTTTGACGCGCGGATTATGCAGAAAACTTTACGGCTTCTCTTCATATCGTTTCTGATCATCGTCCGCGCCGCCGACCTCTCCCAGGCTGCCTCGGCCTACTTTATCGAAAACAAAGGGCAATGGGACAGAGACATCCTTTTCCGCGCCGCGATTCCCGGCGGTTTTTTGTTTTTGAAATCACATTCATTCGTTTACGTATTGTATGACGGCTCCAAAATCTCTTCGATGCACGCTAAGGGGCACACGCCCGTGCCGGCTGCGCGTGAGGATGCGGGCATAACCGACGTCCGTGCGCATGGGGTGGAAGTGACTTTTGTCAATGCATCCTCCAATGTGCGCCACAAGCCTTTGAAGGAAGGCAAAGGGCATTTTAATTACTTTTTGGGAAGCAATCCCAATGCGTGGGCCAGTGGTGTGAAAGGTTTCGAGGAGGTGATTTATGAAAACATTTATCCTGATATTGACCTTCGCGTTTACCTCAACCAGGCAAAGCTGAAATACGAATTTATTGTGAAGCCGGGAGCGGATGCTTCGAAGATCGGTTTACAATATAAAGGTGCTGAAAAGGTCTTTCTGAATGAATCGGGGCAGATTGTGATTAAAACGTCGGTAGGGGATATCAAAGAGGCCCAGCCGTACTCGTTTCAATCCGCAGGTAATGCGCGTACTGCGGAAGTCCCGTCGTCATTTCGTATTTCGGGTGAAAATATCGTGCATTTCGACCTTTCTGCGGGTTATAACAAAGCATTGCCGCTTACCATCGATCCCGAATTGATATTTTCAACCTATTCCGGTTCGGTAGCGGACAACTGGGGCCACACGGCAACGTATGATGGTGACGGTAACCTGTATTCTGGCGGTACCGTGTTCGGTGCCAATTTCCCCGCGACGACCGGTGCATTTCAGGTTAAATTTGCTGGATTGGTCGATGTTTCGATCATGAAGTTCAATCCCGACGGTTCGGATCTGCTATACGCCACCTTTCTGGGGGGCAATGCGACAGAAGTTCCTGCCAGCCTGATCGTGAATAGCCGAAAGGAACTGCTCATTTTAGGTACGACTTCTTCCAGGAATTTCCCGGTAACCAGGGCATTTCAGGTAGCATTTGGCGGAGGTACCGCTACGACACCCATTTCCGGCCTCGACCTGCAAAACGGCGCCGATCTTTTCATTTCAAAGCTCAGTACAGACGGCAAGCAGCTTACTGCGTCCACATTTCTGGGCGGCAATGGAAATGATGGTGTGAGTGTCACCGACGACGTCGCGATCCGCAACTATGGCGATAGTTTTCGCGGTGAAATAGGGGTCGATGCCAGCGACCGGGTATACATTGTTTCTTCCACCAATTCGGCCAATTTTCCCTTGAAAAATGCCTCGCAAGCCAAGTCAGGCGGAGGGCAGGACGGGGTGGTGGCTAAGCTCTCTGCCGGACTTGATCAATTGCTGTGGTCGACATACCTGGGCGGTGAAAATTGGGACGCGGCTTATTCTCTGAAAGTGGCTGCAAACGGGGAAATATACATTGCGGGAATCTCCCAAAGCGGTAACCTGCCGGCGAAAACAGGCGCTTACCAATCCACATTGAGGGGGACGGAAGATGGCTTTGTGGCCCGTTTTGTGAATGATCAACTCGCTGCATTGACCTACCTGGGCACCGACAAGCAGGATGGGGCTTATCTGCTGGATATCGATCAGGCCAATCAGGTTTATGTTTACGGTCTGACGACGGGAAGCTATCCCGTGAGTCAGGGCGTGTACCAGAATGCTAAAAGCGGGCAGTTTGTGCACGCATTGAATGCATCGTTGTCGCAATCGCTATTCTCCACGGTAATCGGTTCGGGTCGCGGAACACCCGATATTTCTCCGACGGCCTTCCTGGTGAGCGAATGCGGTAACATTTACCTGGCCGGTTGGGGCGGAAATGTCAACAGCAGCACCAACAACAGCGTCGCGAGCAGCACGTCAGGCCTTCCGGTCACGGATGACGCGATTCAGCGGACTACAAATGGAAATAACTTTTACATCGCGATTCTGGAACAGGGTGCGAAATCGCTGCTGTATGGTACGTTCTTCGGGACGCTCAGCCGTGATCCGCGCCAGCAGGGCGACCATGTGGATGGCGGAACAAGCCGGTTCGATAAAAACGGGATGATTTACCATGCCACCTGCGCATGCGGCGGCAGTAGCTTCCCAACCAGCCCGCAGGCCTGGTCGAAAACCAACAACAGCGAGAATTGTAACAATGCCGCATTCAAGATCGATATTGACCGCTTGAAAGCGGATTTCGACGTGTATTCGGGGCAAACCAGGGACGTGCTCCGTGGCTGCGCACCGCTGGAACTTACTTTTGTGAATACCAGTGAAGGAGGGGTCGATTATATCTGGGAGGTGAACGGAAATACGATTTCAAGAGACGAAGGGCAATTTGAGTATGCATTTACAAAGCCTGGCGAGTATACGGTGACGCTGACGGCTTACAACCGTTTGAGTTGCAAGCGGATGGATGTAGCGCAAAAAAAGATTATTGTCGAAACGTTGGCCACGAAAATAACGGGCGATACCACTGTTTGTGAAAACAGCGCAGTGAAACTGAGTGCCAGCGGAGGTACCCAGTACAAATGGTCTCCGGCCGCCGGGCTGGATAATGCGAATATCGCCGCGCCCGTGGCCACAGTAAAGGAAACCACGGAGTATGCTGTTGAAATCAGCAATAATGCAGGCTGCAAGGTTACGGAAAAGGTAAAGCTGGCCGTAGAGAAGAAAACAGATTTCGTAGGCATGCCCGACACCGAAGTATGCCAGGGTGCGACCGTGACGCTGACGGTGTCGGGCAGCGCTCCGCAATACAAATGGCGTGCAACAGCCGGGTTACCGGAAACAATCGGCAAATCGGTGACTGTGAAACCTACCCAAACGACTACCTACGTGATTGAAGGGTTGTACGAAGACGGATGTCGCCCGCTCCGGGAGATTACCGTTAAGGTGGACCAGTCCTACGCGCCTGATTTTGAGGTGATTCAATCGGGAGGGGCGTGTAATGAGCCATTTACCTATTCCTTAACTACTAAAACCGGCAAAGCGCAGCGGTATGAATGGAACATGGGGACAGGGAATCCTATGACCGGCCCCGAGGTGAAAAACTACATTTACGAGGTTCCCGGAGAATATACTGTCACCTTAACCGCCTACAACGCGGCTGGCTGCTCGCTTGCCGCCATCAAGCAAGTTAGTGCTGAACCTGCATTCACATTAAGCAATGTCATCACCCCGAACGGCGACGGGAAGAACGATTTTTTTATCGTGCCCGTCGTCTCATCTTCGCTGGAAATCTTCAACCGCTGGGGTAAATCCATTTTCAAATCAGCCGATTATCGAAACAATTGGGGCAAAGGCATTGCCAATGGAACCTACCTCTACGTAGTCGATACGCCTCAGGGGAATCATTGCAAGGGCTGGGTCGAGGTGCTTGAATAGATCGCTTTGATTGTAATTCCGTAGGTGTTAACAAATAAACCAATCTTGTCACCGAGCCGAAAGAAGAATTGACGTTTATCATAGACGGCGTGATTGTGAAATAATCGGTTCCCAAACGGGAGAAATAGTCTGGCGGGCACTTTTGTAACGATACATCGGTGTCCGTTTTTCATTTTATGCTCTCGAAATCCTTTTCCATCTTGTGTCTCGGCCTGCTGCTGAGCGTCCAGGTTTTAGCGCAGAACAGCCAATATGTTTGGTGGAATCCTCAAACCGCGCCCTTTCCTGTCGTGGAAGGCCAGGCCTGGCCGAAAGAACTGAAAAGCCCTTACGACCGCCTGCCTGCCCGCGCGGAGAAGCAGGTGCGCGATGTGGTATGGGGCTTGTCGACGCAGTCGGCGGGACTGATGATCCGGTTTCGTGCCAATTCCTCCGAGATTAAGATTCGCTATGCGGTGGGCGGCAAGCACGCGCTTCCGCATATGCCGGCAACGGGCGTGAGCGGCGTCGACCTGTACGCGATCAGCAGCGACGGCGACTGGCGCTGGTGTGCGGGCAAATACGCATTTGGGGACACCATTACCTACGATTTCAGAAACCTTGCACCCAACGATAATTACCACAAGCACGGGCGCGAGTACCGGTTGTTTCTACCACTTTATAATAATGTAAAATGGCTGGAAGTAGGTACGCCGGAAGGTACCGAGTTTACGCCGCTGGCAGTAAGGCCGGAAAAGCCGATTGTCGTTTATGGTACGTCTATTATGCAGGGAGCCTGCGCGTCGCGGCCGGGAATGGCCTGGACTTCGATACTGGGCCGGAAAATGGACCGGCCGCTCATTAATCTCGGCTTTTCGGGAAATGGCAGGCTGGAAAAGGAAGTCGTTGACCTGGTGGGGGAGATCGATGCGAAGATTTATGTGCTTGATTGCCTGCCTAACCTCACCATCCGCCCGGATTCGAAGCTCGGGCTAACCGCCGAGGAGGTCAAAAAGCGCGTGATCAACTCGGTTACAGCGTTGCGCCAGAAGCGGCCGGATGTGCCCATCGTACTCGCAGAACATGCCGGCTATGCCGAAGAAGACATCAATCCTCAAAGCAAGCATTACTATGCAGAGATCAACGGCGTGTTGAAAGATGCCTTTGCAGCATTGAAATCACTGGGTTTTCAGAACGTATACATTATCCCCAAAGAAGATTTCGGGCTAGACTATGAATCGACTGTGGACGGCACGCATCCGACAGACGTGGGAATGCTGCAATATGCGGAAGGGTATGAAAAGCATTTGAGGAAGATCCTGCACGAGCCATCGGGCGAGGTTTCCACTACCCGGCCAATCATTCAAATGCGCGAGTTGCACAATTATGATTGGGAAAAAAGACACTCGGAAGTGCTGGAACTGAACCGGAAATCAGCGCCTGCAACGGTAGTGATCGGCAACTCGATCACGCATTTCTGGGGAGGATTGCCAAAAGGGCCCAGGGCTGTGGGGGAATCGTCGTGGAGCGGTACTTTCGGGAAGAATTCGGTGAACCTGGGTTACGGCTGGGATCGTATCGAGAATGTGCTATGGCGCATTTACCATGGCGAACTGGACGGTTTCAAAGCAAAACAGATCTTCGTTAACATTGGTACCAATAACCTCGGGCTGAATAGCGATGCGGAGATAGCAGCCGGTTGGAAGCTATTGATTGAGGCTATCAAATACCGTCAACCGCAGGCGCAGATTGTGATGATGGGCATTTATCCGCGTCGACAGCAGGAACAGCGCGTCGCTACATTAAATGAAAAACTCGCGCAAATCACCGGGGAGGCGGACGTGATGTTCATCAACCCAGGCAAAGTGTTCCTGAAACCGGACGGCAACATCGACGAAGCGCTGTTCTCCGACGGACTGCACCCCAATGAAAAAGGTTACAGCCTGCTGGGTAATGCGATTAAGCCTTTTGTGAAATAGGTTTAAAGCACAATCCCAATCCCAAACAAAATCACAAATAACAACGTTGAAAGTGCCATTTGTTTCAGGTATGGATCGAGGTCGCTGGCTTTGGTGAGGCGGGAAATGGCGAGGCCGTTTTTGACGAATAATGGAAAACTGAGGAAGAAGATAAGGCTGGTGTAGCTTGAAAAATGCTGCGCCGTGTACACTGTGACGCAAAGCATGCCTATCAGCAGAATACACCAGTGGTAGACGATGGCTTTTTCACGACCAATGCGGACTGGGATCGAGTTCTTTCCCGTTGCGCGGTCGGAGTCGATATCGCGGATGTTGTTGATATTCAATACACCTACGGCAAAAAGTCCGCAGCTCGTTGCAGGCAGCAGCAGGCCCCAGTTCCACACATGCGTGTGCAGGAAGTTGCTGCCGAGCACACCTACCCAGCCGAAAAAGATGAGAACGGAAAGATCGCCCAGGCCCACATAGCCATAGGGACGCTTACCTGCGGTGTAGGTAATGGCGGCAATAATGCAGGCAATGCCAATGCCGAGAAATACCCAGAAAGTATTTGCAGGGGCATCTTTTAATGCGATCGTGAGCAGGGTAATGCCTGAGATCAATGCCAGCACAGAAAAAATGATAATCGCCCGGAGCATTTTCTCTGCCGTAATGTGCCCCGAATGCACAGCCCGGCGCGGGCCTTCACGGAGCTCCGTATCCTTGCCATTCACGGCGTCGCCGTAGTCATTGGCAAAGTTGGAAAGTACTTGCAGGAGAATGGTGGTAAGCACGCTCAGACCCGCCACCGGCCAACTAAACTGCCCCGAAGCTGCTGCCAGGAAACAGCCCATTAAAATACAAGATAATGCAAGAGGTAATGTGCGGGGACGCGCGGCTTCAATCCAGGGATTCATTTTTCGGGTATTGTTAATTCGGGTAATTTCAGGCTGCCGTTTTTTGCTCGGCCCAGTCAATAATTTTTTCCGCAACTTCAAGTCCTTCCTTTGAAACGGCAGCACTTAGGACGCCATCGTAACTCATTGAAAGGTGAAGGACATCGTAAGCGATCAGGAAATTAGATAAGACTTTTTTGTCAATATTGGCAAGCTCTTCTTTATACCAGTCAACATTTTTTCGGCCCTTCTTTTTGTTGCCGAAAACGACGTCCAAAGCTTCCAGTACTCCAACATATGCCGTGTGGCCAGCCATTTTTACATACTTTCGGTCTTCGTAAACGCCATCTTCCTTTACCGCTTTTTCTCGTAAAATCTCTTTTGCATTCGATAGATAGCGACGGGCTTCGTTCATGTTTTTCATAGTTGCGTATAGTTGGTGTGTTCAAAAGAAACTGTCGGAAGAGCCCTCGGATAAACCTGGGCTGCTTCCGACAGTAAATTTACTTAAATTCCTACTGCCTGTGTGAATTCAGCATCGGTAGGCAATACTTTCGAAGCGAAGAAGTGCGTAAGTTCGCCTTTTTCGTTGATCACGTATTTGCAGAAATTCCAGGTAGGTACCTTGTCGTTCCAGCCGTTCAGGTCTTTGCTGCTCAGCCATTTGTAAATGGGAGCCTGGTCGTCGCCGAGGACCGATACCTTTTCAAACATCGGGAATGTCACGCCGTAAGTAGCCGAGCAGAAAGTAGCGATCTCCTCGCTGCTGCCTGGCTCCTGGCCACCGAAATTGTTGGCAGGAAACCCGAGTACCACCACTTTGTCGCCGTGATCCTTGTAAAATTTCTCCCAGTCGGCGTACTGCTTGGTGTAACCGCATTTGGAAGCTACGTTCAGAATCACCACTTTTTTGCCTTTGTACTTGCTCAGGTCAATGGTTTTGCCGCCTACCAGCGATTTAACCTTGAAATCATAAAGCGTTTGTTTCGCCACAGGCGCATTCTCGGGGCGGCTCGCGATTTCGGATTTGTCCACGAAAAGCCCGGTAATCAGGGAAGTAATCATAATGAAAAGTGTCTTAATGAGGCTCATAATAGGTTTTGGTTACGGTTGGTACATATTGTTAGAAAGTGATTGCATGCACGGATCGGGTTTTTGCCAATTCCAAAACACTATACGGCCCGATGTTGAGAAAAGTTGCTTACATCCGCTCAGGGACATCTATGCCCAATAACCCCAAAGCCTTGCGAATTGTTTCCGCAACTGCACCGGATAATGCGACACGCAGTTTTACCGCTTCTGGATCCGGATCGGAGAAGATCGAGACCTCCGCATAGAACTGATTATACACTTTTGCGAGCTCGAATGCATATTGCGAAATGAGCGACGGAGCGAACTCATTTGCTGCCGCCAGGACCTTCACCGGATATTGCGATAATGCAAACACCAACTCTCGCTCTGCCTGGTGCATGGCATAGCCGTCGCCTGGTAATGCCGCAGCAATGCCCGCCTGCTCACCCTTGCGCATGATCGAGCGGATACGTGCGTAGGTGTATTGGATAAATGGCCCTGTGTGTCCCTGGAAATCAATGGATTCTTCCGGATTGAAGAGCATTCTTTTTTTCGGATCTACTTTCAGCAGGAAGTATTTCAATGCGCCCAACGCCAGCTGATTGTACAGCAGTTTGGCTTCGTCGCTATTGAAATCGTCGATCTTGCCCAGTTCCTGGGTGCGGTCGGAAGCGGTTTGGACCATTTGTGCTACCAGGTCGTCGGCGTCGACCACGGTACCTTCGCGCGACTTCATTTTACCGGACGGCAAATCCACCATGCCGTAGCTGATGTGGTAGCAGCCGTTTGCATAAGTGCGGCCGAGGCGTTTCAGAATGGCAAAAAGTACTTTAAAATGGTAATCCTGCTCATTGCCTACAACCCACAGGTAGCGGTCGTTGCCGAAATCGCTGTTTTTCAGCTCGGTGGTCCCCAGATCTTGGGTGATGTACACCGACGTGCCGTCGCCGCGCAGTACCAGCTTTTCGTCAAGTCCGTCCTCCGTGAGATCGATCCAGACAGAATTGTCCGGCTTTTTGAAGAATACCCCTTTTTGAAGGCCTTCTTCGATAATATCCTTTCCTAGAAGGTAAGTATTTGATTCATAGTAGGTCTTGTCAAACCCTACGCCTATTTTGTTGTAAGTCTGCGCAAAACCCTCATACACCCAGTTGTTCATTTTCTGCCAGAGTGCCACGGTTTCGGGATCATTATTTTCCCAAAGCAGTAGCAGTTTCTGCGCTTCCAGTATCCAGGGGGCCTTTTTAGCAGCCTCTTCTTCGCTCAAACCCTGCTCGGTCAGCGCTTTGATCTGCTTTTTGTATTCAATATCAAACAGGACATAGTATTTGCCTGCCAGATGGTCGCCTTTAATCCCGCTCGATTCCGGCGTTTCGCCATTACCCAGCTCACGATAAGCCAGCATCGATTTGCAAATGTGAATGCCCCGGTCGTTGACAAGGCAGGTTTTGACCACATCGTAACCGCTCGCTTTCAGGATTTTGGAAAGCGAATCGCCCAGGAAGTTATTCCGCAAGTGGCCCAGGTGAAGTGGTTTGTTGGTGTTCGGGGAAGAGAATTCTACCATCACCGATTTACCATTCGAAGGCAGCGTACCAAATGCCTCGTCGGTAAATATCCTGTTGAACAGGTCCAGCCACGTGCTGTCTTTCAGACTGATGTTCAAAAAGCCCTGAACGACATTGAAACCTGAAACGAGTGATGACGACGCAACGAGTTCCTCGCCAATAATCTGCCCGATTTCGGCCGGCGCTTTGCGGGCCGTTTTGGTCAAAGGAAAAGTGACAAACGTGTAAAATCCCTCAAATTCTTTCTTGGTAGGTTGTAGCAGAATCTCCTGGTTGTCGAGCTGGAAATGTTTTTGAACCGCTTTTTGAATATCCTCCTTGAGTATTGCTTCAATTGTCATGAAAAATCGGGGATTACATTCCCGCAAGTTTTTATTTAAGTGAAATTATTTCTAATATTATTAGCAATGTGAGCCTTGCAACATGCAAAATTAGGCTAATTATTGATGTGTGTTACACCCCAGAAGGAAGAAGTTATGTATAACCGCTCCATAAATTATTTCGGGTTCCTATTCATGCTGCTGCTGGCCCTCACGCCCTTTGCGGGTGCCCGGGCGCAGTTGCAGCAATCCGATCGCCTCGAAATTCCGACCAACTCGTCTTCTTCCGAGCAATTTGAGGTTTTTAGTTTGGGTGAGAGGGGGATTTTATCCGTGATACGGGGCAATGAATTCTCCAACCGGAACGAGCAATGGGAGTTTGTGAAATACGATACGACCCTCAAAGCACTTTGGCGGACTTCTTATAAACTCGATTTCCGGTATATCCCGGTAATGGCCTACAAAGGGGAGGAGAGTGGCTACTGGCTGTTTGCCGAGCCGGATACCGACAAGTTTTTGTTTTTGCAACTGAATTTCCAGGACGGCTCGATCGACACCTACAAGGGCAACCTGCTTTCGGGCGTGGATGTGCAGCATTTCAAGGTGATCGGGAGCAAGGCGCTGGTGTCGGGCTACTATCGCTCCCGGCCGATTGTGATCGTGCATTCCTTTTTCGACCATACGACCCGCGTATTGCCCGGGCTTTTCGAAAAGAACACGGAGCTGAACAATGTCGACATCAACGAAATCGATGGATACATCAACGTGATTACCTACGCCTACCGGAAGAAAAACTGTGTTTTTGAGATAAAAACATATAACTATGACGGTAAGCTGCTCAAAAGGACCAGTTTGAGCGATCCCCGGTACAGCTTTATTTCAGGGCAGATCGTGCCGCTCAATGCCGACGATTCATACCTGATCGGCAACTATTCGGTAGGCTGCACCCAGTATTCGCAGGGACTTTACGTGACGCACATTTCCGATGATACACCCGAGCAGCCTCAGTTCATCGAATTCTCGGAGTTGCAGAATTTCTTCAATTATATGAAGCCGAAGCGGCGTGCGCGGGTTTTGGAAAAGATCGGCAAACGCAAAAGCCTGGGCAAGGAGAACCGCTTTCGTTACAGGCTGCTGGTGCATCAGCTGATCCAGACCGAAAAGGAAATCGTGCTGGTGGCGGAGGTGTACTATCCCAATCAGCGGTCTACGAGCCCCATTATCTCCGGCGGCATCTCCCGCCCCTATGTAGCGCGTGCGCTCGAAGGCTACCGTTACACCCACGCCATCGTATGCGGTTTCGACCTCAGCGGCAAGCTCATGTGGGACAATACCATTACCATTAAAGATCTCACGAGCTTCGACTTGCAGGAAATGGTGCAGGTTACGCCTGTCGACGACTACTTTGTGCTCGCCTATCCTCAGGAGGGTGAAATCCACACCGAGGTCATCAGTCGGAACAAGGTGGTGGTCGAAACTGAAAAATTCAAAATCAATCCGAAATCGGAGAAGGAGAAGGTGCTCAACAATGAAGACGGCTACCTGTCGCCCTGGTATGGACAGTATTTCCTTGCCTACGGCATGCAGCGGATCGGTACATCGTCCATCGTGCAGGGGCGGGAAGTCTTTTATGTGAATAAGCTTACTTACAAAACCGACGAGATCGGTAAAATGCAGGCCAAAGAAGAAGCTTCCCGGCCGGGTCACCAGCCCTGAAGCGCAGCTAGTCGACGAGCCAGATGTGGTCCGCGTCAAAGCCCTGCTCTTTCCATTCTACCTGCACGCGCTGCGATTCTACCGTACTCACCTGCATTCCCACGTAATTGGGATCGATGGGCAACTCGCGGTTGTAGCGTCTGTCGATGAGTACCAGTAGCTCCACTACTTTCGGGCGGCCGAATGCGGTCATAGCATCGAGCGCAGCGCGCACCATACGGCCGCTGGCGAGCACATCGTCGATCAGGATCACTTTTTTACCTTCGATCAGGAAAGGGACGTTGGTTTTGTTCGGCACGAGCGGGGACTCGCGGCGGCGGAAATCGTCACGATAGAACGTAGCGTCCAGGTGCCCCAGCAGGATATTTTGACCGGTTATCCCGCGGAGTTCCGTCACAATGCGTTCAGCAAAGTGGATTCCCCTGGGCTGCAAACCCATGACAACCGTGTTTGAAAAATCCTGGTGGTTCTCAATCAGTTGCTGGCATAGCCGGCTGATCATTATTTCCAGAAGGGGGCTGCTAAGTACTAATCGTTTTTGGGGTATCATGAAATTTCCCTGAATTTTAGCCTAAATTAAAGTGCTCTTAGACGAAATTAAAACTTTTATCGAATGAAATATCTGATTGCCGGGCTGGGGAATATCGGTCCGGAGTATGCTTTTACCCGGCACAACGCCGGCTTTATGGTGCTGGACCGCCTCGCCGCGCAGCACGATTTTAAATTTTCTTTTGAGAAACTGGCATTCACGGCTGAGTGGAAGTATAAAGGCAGGCACATTTATTTTATCAAACCTACTACCTACATGAACCTGAGTGGGAAGTCGATCCGGTATTATATGGACCAGTACAAAGTGCAGGCAGAGAACACGCTAACCATTGTGGATGAGCTGCAATTGCCGTTTGGTACGTTGCGGATCAAACCCAAGGGAAGCCACGGAGGGCACAATGGTCTGAAGAATATCGAGGAATTGCTAGGCACTACGGAATACCCCAGATTGCGTTTCGGGATAGGAAATAATTTTCCACGCGGCAGGCAAGTAGATTACGTGCTAAAACCTTTTTCCAATGAGGAAATGGCGGAGCTGCCCATCATTTTGGACAAAGCTGGTGAGATGGTTACATCGTTTTGCACTTTGGGTATACAGTCGACAATGAATAATTATAACCAATGATAGTACTTTTTAAAGAAAATATAAATATTTCAAGAATTGTATTTATTTGGTTGT
The DNA here is from genome assembly GCA_001898145.1 of Dyadobacter sp. 50-39. Taxonomy (GTDB): domain Bacteria; phylum Bacteroidota; class Bacteroidia; order Cytophagales; family Spirosomataceae; genus Dyadobacter. The sequence goes on along the minus strand of MKSR01000012.1, from coordinate 376,172 downwards.
TTACTGTTTTTGTAAAATTTAATAAAAGTTATTTGCTGATTATTAATATAAAATAAGTTTTAAAGTGTCGAAATTGCGATAAAATTCCAAAGAAAATTTTGATAGACAGATTTCTTCTAATTTGTAATTTCAAAATTAATTCGGACATTTGTAATGCAATACGGCGGGAGGGAAATTGAATAAATCCATGAAGCCAGACTGGGATTCATTTATCTTTACATGAGAATCGAATTTCAGGGTTGCATTCCGGTAAAATAAAGCACAGCGGCAGCGCTTGTAGGGGTGAAACAGCAAGATTTCGTCAGATCTGGAGAATAATTGACAGCGTATATTGCATACATTCTCCGAATTTTGTAAAGCAGAAAAATTGGAGTATTATTGATAGTATTCTTACTTTTCAAAAACAGTGAAACGATCAGGAAGCCTGATGCGTTAACAGAAAAAAGGAAAAACAGCTGAAAAGCTAAAAGATATAAAAGATAAGAAAAGGTTAAGGGTTTAGGAATAGTCAGTATAAAGCCATCTCCATGAGATGGCTTTATCTTTTTACAGGCTCTGCCCAAACTTCCACTCTCCTGTTCGACTTCTTGGTCGCTTCCGTCTTGTTCATCAGCTTCGGTTGTGCCGACCCGTAGCCCGATCCCTCAATGCGGTTGGCGATAATGCCCTTGCCGATCAGATAGGCTTTTACGGTTTCCACACGCTTGTTGGAGAGTTCCAGGTTTTTTTCAAAACTGCCGGTATTATCGGTATGGCCTTTCAGTACCAACCGCAGGTCCTGCCGCTTCTGGAAAAATGTCACGATTGAATCAAGGTCGGCCAGGGCGGAGTCTTCGAGTATTTCTGTCCCCTGGCTGAAATAGAGCGTCGAAAGCGGCGTAGCATGCGTTTCGGGCGCCATGTTCATCAGCGCCTTCACTTCTTCAAATCGGTTATTGGTGCGTACAGTTACGCTTTTGGCCTGGAAGCCGTCGGCCTGTGCGGTAATGCGGTAAGTTTCGTGCGGGGGAAGTTCTACATTATAGATGCCGTCGATCGTTTTGGTGTGCGCTACGAGCGAATCATTAGCTGACTTACGGACGTGCACTTCGGCGTCATTGACGGGTTTCAGGTTGCGGCCGTCATACACCCGCCCGGTTACCACGGCCAGGTTTCTGTTCCGGACGGGTTCCGCTTTTTCCTCCACCGGTTTCGGCTCTTCTTTTGGTTCTTCTTTTTGGGCAACCGGTTCCTTGAAAGTTTTGGTGATTGTCTGATAGCTTCTCCGTACAAAAACGGGCGTCATGACCCGGTCATACAGGCGAACCAACGCCACGGTGCCTGCGCTGGACTCATTGCCGGCGATAAGGTCGTCCTGGAACATATTCAACACCTGGTCTGCGTCGAGCACTCCCTCGGTACCGGGATCTTTGAAATCCAGTTTCAATACACCATTAATGTACATTTTAATGACTTTGGTTTCGTGGTCGCGGGAGTAGACGTAATGTACCCACTGCTTTGCGCGCACAGCGGCCTTTTCGCTCATAGCAAAATTGAAGAAATTGAGTTTGCCGTGATAAATATAGGTCCCGTAATCGCTCTTGCGGTTCTTAAAATCGAGCACACGTTTCCAGATATCGAGCGAATCGAGCTTGAAATAGATCTCGACAGTGAACGACTTGTTCAGAAACCCCTTTGCTTCCCCGCTGTTGAATTGCAGCCCGCTGTTCTTGTCGAAAAGGTAAATCGACCTCGACAGGTAGTCGGAGCCGGGAATCTGTTCTTTGATAATTTTCCCCTGACGTCCGAGCGGTTTCAACGCAGGACCTCCGCTTTCAATAGGCAGAAAGCCGTTGTTGAAGTCGTAGGTCCACTGGTTCTGGGCATGCGTTTGCAGTGCGAGGGCAGAAAGCAATGTGATGAACACCGCCCGCAGCGCATTTTTTTTATTAATCATACCCAAAAATATAAAAAGTGGGGGCGGAAGCCGAAGTACAACTTGTAATTTTGGAACGTTATTATTCTTGCGTGTGAAAAACATTGGTATTGGTATTCTCTTTTCCATTCTCTGGTCGTCGGCGTCCGTAGCCACGAAATTCGGCGTGCAGTCGGCCTCTCCCCTGATATTGGCAAACGTCCGGTTCTTTATAGCTGGTATCTTGCTGTTATCATTTTCATACCTGTTTGCGAAAGATCAGAGCTATCGCATGCCGACCAAAAAGGAATGGCAGCAGCTTGCGCTGTTCGGTTTTCTGAATACAACGCTCTACCTGGGCCTGTACGTGTACGCGATGAAGTATACCGCGGCAGGCATCGGCAGCCTGGCGGTGTCTACAAATCCGCTCATTATCGTGCTGCTATCGTCGTGGTGGCTCAGCAGAAAGCCCAAAGCGGAGGAATGGGCAGGAATAGTGTTGGGAATGGGCGGCGTAGCAGTGGCCACTTACCCGCTGCTTGCAGACAGTTACACGACGGTCGGCGGCATTACCTTGTTACTCATTAGTATGGTGACTGTTTCCGCCGCCAGTGTTTACTATGCAACTGTAAAATGGGAGTTGCCCAATTTGCTGATCAATGGCTGGCAGGTTTTTCTGGGCGGCGTTTTCTTGCTCCCGCTTACGCTGTTCATGGCGGATTTTGGGACGACCAAGCTGGATTCCGTTTTCTGGGGTTCCGTGTTATGGCTCAGTCTTGCCGTTTCAATAGTGGGATTGATATGCTGGTTTTATCTGCTGCGGATCGATACGGTCAAAGCATCCATGTGGCTGTTCCTCTGCCCGCTTTTCGGGTTTTTCTTCGCGTGGTGGCTGATGGGCGAGCCCGTAACGATCTACACGGTGATGGGGACGGTACTGGTGGTGGCCGGATTGTACGCCGGGCAGCGCACCAAATTCGCCGCCCGCTCTTAGCAGGCTGAAATTAGTAATTTTCCCCGGCGTTAGCGCCTAGTCAACCAGTATTTCGCCTTTAAGATACAACTTAGCCTGACCGCCGATGAAAACGCGGTCGCCGTCCAGCTCGCATTTCAGAAAGCCGCCCCGGCGTGAGAGCTGGCGTGCATTCAGCTGATTTTTGGAAAGTTTCTCGGCCCAGTAGGGGATTAAGGTCGTATGCGCGGAGCCGGTTACCGGGTCTTCGTCGATGCCGGATTGCGGCGCAAAGAAGCGGGAAACGAAATCCACTTCATTGCCTGCTGCTGTAACGATCACACCCCGTGCAGGGATCGTGGAAAGAATAATAATGTCGAAATCCAGGTTTTGGACCACTTCTTCCGATTCGAGCACCACCAGGTAATCCGTTTTGCCTTTGTAAACTTCCAGGAGCGTTGTGTTTTTCAAACTTTCCACGAGGCCCGGAGGCGGAACGGCAATGTGGTATTGATCCACGGGGAAATTCAGCGTAAGCCAATCTTCCTTGCAATCCACAGTGAGTACGCCGCTTCTCGACTCGAAGCTGATCGACTGTCCTTCATAATTCTGGATATTGAAAATCACGTATGCGGCAGCGAGGGTGGCATGGCCGCAAAGATCCACTTCCACCATCGGCGTAAACCACCGGATGTGAAAACCATTTTCGGTCGGTACGTAAAATGCAGTTTCGGCGAGGTTGTTTTCAGCAGCGATGGCGAGCATCGTTTCCTCCGGCAGCCATTGCTCCAAAGGAACTACCGCAGCAGGGTTTCCGCCAAACAACTTGTCAGTAAAAGCATCGATTTGGTATATGGGGAGTTTCATGAAGTCAAATGGGCTTGATATCGGCAAGGTATTAAAAATATCCGCTTAGGGAAGATTTTCTTACCAATTTTTAATATAATTTATTAGAAATAGATAAAAAACCATATAGCCGGAAAACGGGGCGTTACCGCTTTCTGTTTTTCATCCGAAGGTACACGCCATTGGTCCAGCCGAATCCCTCCTGAATTTCATATTCACCTCCTCCGGCAATCAGGTTGGTGTCCGATACATTGTATTTTTCAAGCATTTTTCCCGAATGCCTGAACTCCTTTTCGATCAGCCCCAGCCATTCGTCGCTGAGCTCATTGGCGGTTCGGTGGAAATTGTAATTTCTCAATCCCTTGTAAACGATCCATTGCAGCGGTGCCCAGCCATTGGGCGCGTCCCATTGCTGGCCGGTACGAACCATGGTCGTGAGTAACCCGCCGGATTTCAAAAAGTTGAGCCTGATATAGGCACGGAGGTAATGCGAATGCGGTTTGGGCGCTAGTTTGAAAAACAACGGAAAGGCTCCCGCAATGGTGATCGATTTGGTGAAATCCCTTTTGCGGAAATCATAATCCATGTAATAATGCCTCGATTCGTCCCAAAAATAGGTCTGAATGGCGATGTTCCGTTGCCGCGCTTTTTCTTCATAAAGCAAATGCATCCGCCGGTTATCCGATAGCAGATAAGCTTCCGCAATGGTCTTTTCAAGGTGGTAGAGCAGGCAATTGAGGTCGATCGGCAGAATATCGGTAGTGTGGATGGACGCAAAGTCGCTCTCGTCGGCGAACCACCGGCTGCTGAAATCCCAGCCCGACTCCGCCGCCGCCCGGATATGGCGGTAGAGTTCGTCGGGAGGGGTATCATATTTCTCCGAAACTTCCTGTGCGAGATCCGTGTCCTCGCTGTATGATTCGGGACGCGGCGTAGCCTTGTCGTCCCAGTAGCGATTCAGCAGCACGCCGTCGGGCAGGTACACCAGGCGGCGGTGGGCCGTAAAAGGCGCGCAAGGTTCCTCACAGCCGTCCATCCAGTAGTTGTACTCCTTCTGCATTTGGGGCAGGTATTTTTTCAAAACCTTTTTACCCTCCATTTCACTGAACAGCCTCACCATCAACGAAAAGAATGGAGGCTGCGAGCGGCTGAGGTAATAGGTCCGGTTGGCGGTGGGTATGAAACCCAATGTATCCACCAGGTAGGCGAAGTTGTTGAGCATGTTTTCGATCAACTCCGCACGCCCGGATTCTTTGAGCCCCAGCATCGTGAAATAGCTGTCCCAGTAGTAGATTTCGCGGAAACGCCCGCCGGGCACCACATAGGGGTGCGGCAGCGGAATGAGCGAGCCGCCCCGTTCCTGGTTTTCGGGCTGGCGGGTAAGCACGGACCACAGCTTGCCGACATGGTCGGAAACCGGTTCGGTTTTATCCGAAATGAATTCCGACGCAATATGCGCTGGCATTCTGAAATACCCGCGTATGAATGCTTCCATATCGAAGCCGGGCTCGTCTTTTTCCCTGTGGTACCGCTCGATGATCAGCACCGGGTCTTCCAGCGGAATGGCGTCGGCGAATGTTTTGGAATCCGAAAAAATGTGGCTGCACTGCACGTCACGGAATAGCGTTCCGTACAGCTCCTCAGGGGAGATGTGAGCCTGGCCATAAGTGAATGAAGGAGCAACAAAACCGTACAAAACAAACTGATTTTAAAGGGTTTCCACTAAATTAAAACTTATTTGACCTCTGTAAATTTAAGTTTTGGTAATAGCATTGCATTTTCGATGAGCCTGATCTGAATGTTCAGGATACCTGCTTCCGCGTAGGCATTGATCTTCTCCGCATCGTCGGTCGGCTTATGGTAATCGTCATGGCCGCCGGTATGGAAAAACAGCACGGGTATTTGTTTGGCATAAAACGAGCCATGGTCCGAGCCGCCACTTCCCGCGTTATCGGTAAAGAACTTCGTATCGCTTTTCACATCCTTAAAAATCGCCGGCCACTCGGCACTGGTACCATACCCGCCGATGCCTACGCCGCGGCTGGGATCGTAGCGGCCGATCATGTCCATGTTCGACATAAAATTGATATCGGCCAGAGGCAAAGTCGGGTTGTTAACAAAATAACGAGAACCGACCAGCCCCAGTTCTTCCGCTCCGAATGCGATAAAAAGGAAGTTGTAAGGCTCCTTTTGGTCATTTTGCGAAAAATACCGCGCCAGTTCGAGCAACCCGGCCACGCCGGATGCGTTGTCATCGGCGCCATTGTGGATCTGTCCCTCGGGCTTTTCGGCTTTGGAACTTCCCTGGCGGCCCAGTCCAAGATGGTCAAAATGAGCGCCTATGACGATGGTATATAGCGCTCCGTTGTCGAGGAAACCTATTACATTCCGCGCCTGCCGAACACTATCGGGGACCACTATGCGCCGGATCTTTGCCGTGAAAGGCTGGTAATATCCCTGGGTTCCTTTGGGTAAAAGATGGTACTTTTTGAATTGTTTCGCCACATACTTCGCCGCTTTCTCATTCTCTTTGCTACCTGTGCCGCGGCCTTTCATTTTGTCGGAAGCGAGGAAGGAAATGTGTTTGCGGATGTTTTCCGGCGAGGGGGTTACAGACTGTCCAAATGACTGCACAGCGCCCAAAACGAGCAGCAGACTGTGAAAAAAGATTCTCATTACATTAAAAATAGTTAAGAGGCAAAGATACGCCGCGGCGCTGCGAGAGGACGGTTGGAGCCACAGAATTTTTGCATTTGTTTGTATTTTCAGGCATCCGGGCTTAATATTGCACCATCAATCAATTGCTTCCCTTGAACGGCGGTTGATTTATAAAGAAGAGGCGAGAGAATGGGCTCTATGAACCTCTGGCAACCTGCTACCGCGACGGAGAAAGGTGCTAATTCCCACCTAAGTTTATTAGGAGATATAAAATCAATTCGTGTGCTCTTACAGTTAGAAATTTCCGTAAGCCGATTGGCTTTAGTCTCGCAGCTACAACCGAAAGTTTGTATTTCGGCTGTCCATTTTAACATGTGTTGAATTTAACCACGTGCTGTGGCTCTTATGCAAGCGGAACAGAAGACATTTAAATACCCCTATCCTTACGCGCTCGAAATGGGTGGCGAATTGCCAGGATTTGAACTCGCATACACTACCTACGGAGAAAGGAATGCCCATGACACCAATATTGTATGGATTTGTCACGCGCTTACGGGCAGCTCCAGCGCCCATGAGTGGTGGGATGGCCTGGTAGGCGATGACAAATATTTCAACCCTTCGCAGCATTTTATTATTTGCGTCAATGTGCTGGGCTCGGCCTATGGGTCTACCGGGCCGCTTTCCGTGAACCCGCGTACCAATAAGCCCTACTACCATACCTTTCCAACGCTGACTGTACGTGATGTGGTGGGTACGCTGGACCTCTTGCGGCAGGAGCTGGCGATCAGTAAAATCAAGATCTGCATTGGCGGATCACTCGGCGGCCAGCAGGCGCTCGAATGGGCCGTGGAAAAGCCCGACTTGTTTGAAGAGCTGATTCTCATCGCTTCCAATGCATTGCATTCGCCCTGGGGCATCGCATTCAATGAATCGCAGCGGATGGCGATCGAGGCGGACCCTACTTACAAGGAAGAAACCGACGAAGCCGGAGCCATGGGCATGCGCGCCGCGCGGTCGATCGCATTGCTCTCTTACCGGAATTACGATACATACAACTTTACCCAGGCGCGCGACAATCCCGACCAGATCGACGATTTTCGTGCATCGTCGTACCAGCAATACCAGGGCGACAAGTTTGTGAAGCGTTTCAATGCATTCTCCTACTGGGCGCTGTCGAAGATCATGGACTCGCACAATGTGGGCCGCAACCGCGGGGGTATCGTACATGCGCTCGGGCTCGTGAAGGCGAAAACGCTGGTGCTTGGGATTAAGTCCGACCTGCTTTTCCCTCTTTCGGAGCAGCAGTTTCTGGCTCGCCACATTCCGGATGCAGCATTCCAGGAGATCGATTCCTTGTACGGTCACGACGGATTTTTGATTGAATACAAGCAACTTTCGCAGGTGATCCGCGCGTGGCAGGAAACGAACGGCCAGTTACAGATGGCGCGCATTCGCTGATGCATTCAGGTAATATGAATTGATACTAAACTGTCAGCCTGAGCAAACCGGGCCGCCGGGCGGTCGAAGGCCGTTACTGTAACGGCCTTCGACCGCCCGGCGGCCCGGTTCGCTCAGGCTGACAACGAAAAAGTGTAACTCTCTTTGTTTACTTCGAAAGGCTTAGCAGCAGCTCGGGCTCGTTGGTAGTAATGTAATCCACGTCTTTTTCCAGGAAGTATTTCAAATCCGCTTCATCATTCACTGTCCACACGTTGGTAGTCAGTTTTTTCTGGCGCATGGCCGGAATGTAATCCTCTTTTCTCTTCAAAACGCTAAGATGGTAGTCGATACCGTCGAGGCCTGCGGCCTGGATTTCGTCAGGCGTTTTGTCGCCGTTCAGGTATTCGACGTGCGCCTTCGGCGCGAGCTCTTTCACTTTCAAGCAAACATCCCAGCTGAATGCAATGTAGTCGGTGATTTTTTCCACCTTCATTTTCTTCACCAATTCCACGCATTTGGTTGCCAGTGCGAGCGAGCGCTCCTTGCTGATCTTTGAGGTTTTGATTTCCAGGATCAAACGGGTTTTCTTTTGTTTCGAACCAGCCTTCAGGTAAGCTTCCAAAGTAGGCAGCGATTCGCCGTTGGCCAGTTTAATCTTCGAAAGTTCAGCCGAATTAGTCGTTTCGATATTCGTACCCTGGATGGAATGGTCGTGCAGTACGTACAAAACGGAATCCGCAGACATATGCACATCGAATTCGCTGCCGTAGCACCCGAGCTTGATCGCGTGTTCCAGCGCACCGATCGAGTTTTCGGTGGCACCTGTGTTTTTCCAGGCACCACGGTGCGCGATCACTTTGTTTTTCTTTTGAGACATACCATCCATCGACACCAGGCTCATCAGCCCGATAGCAAGCATTAAAAATCCTTTTTTCATTGTATTCAAATTAAACTTCATTTAAAAGACATTTTTCGGCTTGTCTTACCCCCATCGGGCAAAACAGCGGCGAAATTACAGCAAGTCCGGCCGGTGATTGTTAGCACAATATTAAGTTATTCCAAACCCTGGTGCGGAGTCAGCGTAAGGATCACCATTTTGGAGGTAGGCGTGTTGCTCTTCTCCGCTACGCTCGTAATGGGAACCAGCACATTGGTTTCAGGGAAATAGGTCGCGGTACATTGCTCGGGAATAGGATATTCGACGACTACAAACTTGTGCGCCACCCGCTCCACGCCGTCATATCGGTTGTGTAAATCGACGAGGTCGCCGTTTTTTAAGTTTCTCTCCTGCATGTCCTTCGCATTCATCAGGATCACGCGCCGCTCGTTGTGAATGCCCCGGTAGCGGTCGTTGAGGCCATACACGGTGGTATTGAACTGGTCGTGGCTGCGAATAGTCATCATCATCAGCTCGCCTTCGTTCAAATGCTGCATTTGAGGCGCTGCGATGTGGAAATGTGCTTTCTGGCTCGGCGTGTCGAATGTCCCTGCCCGGTTACAGTTTGGTAAATAGAAACCTCCGGGTTGTCGCACCCGCTCGTTATAATCTGCAAAACCGGGGATTGTACGCTCGATATCGGTGCGGATCAGGTCGTAATCCTCTATGTATTTGTCCCAGCTTACTTTGCTTCGCGTGCCCAATGTGGCCTTGGCTAGCCGGCACACGATTTCCGGCTCGCTCAGCAGGTGACTTGAAACAGGTTCCAGCACCCCGCGGGATAGTTGTACCACACTCATGGAGTTTTCGCAGGACACAAAGCGGTTTTCTCCGTTCCGCATGTCCTTGTCGCTCCGGCCGAGGCAGGGCAATATCAATGCTTCCTGGCCGTGCACGAGGTGGCTGCGGTTCAGCTTGGTAGAGACATGGACGGTGAGCCGGCACTTCTGCAATGCCCCGGCCGTGAAACGCGTATCCGGCGTGGCGGAAAGGAAATTGCCGCCCATGGCAAAAAATACCTTCGCTTTGCCGGCATGCATTGCTTTAATGCATTCGACTACATCATACCCGTGTTCCCGCGGGGGCGCGAAATGGAAATTTTTTTCGATGGAGTCCAGGAGTTTGGCCGTGGGCCGTTCGAAAATACCCACGGTACGGTCGCCCTGCACGTTGCTATGCCCGCGTACCGGACAAGTTCCTGCGCCGGGTTTGCCGATACTGCCTTTGAGCAGAAGCAAATTCACGATTTCCTTGATCGTATCGACGGCATTTTTATGCTGGGTAAGCCCCATAGCCCAGCAGGCAATGATCTTGTTTTTGCCCGCAAGCACGCGCGCCACGTCCTTCACCTGCGCGAAAGGTACGCCTGCCTGAGCGGCGAGTTGCGCGGGGTCGAATTGTTTCAGATCCTGAATGAAATCGGTGTAGCCTTGCGTGTTCTGGCTGATAAAGTGTTGGTCAAAAACGCTGCCTGGGCGCTTCTGTTCTTCTTCCAGCAGAAGGAGCTCGATGGCTTTAAGCAATGCCATGTCGCCGTTGATCTTCACTTGCAGGAAAATATCGGTCAGCCCAGGGTTAATGCCGAGCACGCCCGCAACGGTTTGCGGGTTATTGAAGCCCATCAGACCGGTTTCCGGTAGTGGATTGATAGAAATAATGGTAGCACCGTTGGCCTTTGCCTTCCGTAATGCCGTGAGCATGCGAGGGTGGTTGGTACCCGGGTTCTGGCCGAGGATCATGATCACTTCGGCCTGGTAAAAGTCATTCAATGTAACCGAACCTTTGCCGATGCCGAGAGATTCGCCCAATGCCGTGCCGCTGCTTTCATGGCACATGTTGCTGCAATCGGGCAGATTATTCGTGCCGAATTCCCGCACAAAAAGCTGGTAAAGGAATGCTGCTTCGTTGCTCGTGCGGCCGGAAGTGTAAAATACGGCCTCGTCGGGCGACGCGAGCTGGTTGAGCTCATTACCTATTTTATCAAATGCGGCTTCCCAGGTAACGGGCTGGTAATGCGTGCCGCCTGCGGGCAGGAACATCGGTTCTGCAATGCGCCCCTTGCCGCCGATCTCGTAGTCGGAAAGTTGGCCCAATTCCTGTACGGAATGCTGCGAAAAGAATTCGGCGGTGAGTTTTTTGGCGGTGGCTTCCTCGGCTACTGCGCGGGCCCCATTCTCGCAGTATTCGGCGATCCCCGACCGCTCGTCGTCCGGGTCTGGCCAGGCACAGCTGGGGCAGTCGAAGCCGCCTTTCTGGTTGAGGTTGAACAATGCCTTCATCCCGCGCTGCAAACCTGCCTCGCTGACGGTCTTTTCCAATGCCGACATGACGGCTGGAATGCCCGCGGCCACTTTCTGGACAGGGCCTTGTTTCAAACCGGTTAGTTTTTCCGGGTTTTCAGCGCCGGGTACGGGAAGCGGGTTTTCGGCCATGGCTCAGCAGGTTTTGGGATTATCGTAATTGTCGGACTGGTCTTCGGCGACGTTGTCCAGGCATTTAAAATCTTTTTCAATCAACATATACAACGAACCGCCGTTGCCGAGCGGCATATTTCCTTCAAAACCGACGGTATTGTTCGCGGCCCAGCCCGTCAGGAGCTTCACCGGAATATCCAGCGTGATTTTGTTATCCTCAAACCGGGCTTTCAGTTCATCACCACCCGATTTTTGCAAGGCATAGCTTAATTGTGCAGTTCCAAAATCGGTCGTTTCTTCGAGGTAACCTTCTTCTTCCAGCTTGCCCACTTCCGATTTGGATAGCCTGAAACGTACGGAATTTCCGTAAATGCGGATTTTCATAGTGAAATAATTCGGCGATGGCCGGTGTAAATGTTGAATTTATCTTTCTTAAGAAACCCTATGAGCGTAATGCCGCTCTCTTCCGCCAGCTGCACCGCCAGGCTTGAAGGCGCCCCTATGGCTGCTACCACGGCCAATCCGGCCATGGCGGCTTTTTGAATGAGTTCGAAACTTGCCCTGCCGCTGAGCAGGAGAATACGATGGGCGAGGGGCAGTTGGTCTGCCAGCAGTGAAGCCCCGATAAGTTTGTCTAATGCATTATGCCTTCCTACGTCCTCACGTAACATCAGAAATTGCCCTGAAACGTCGAAAAGGGCCGAGGCATGCAGCCCTCCGGTAACTTCGAAAGTATTCTGGTGCCGGACAATCTGCTCTACGAGGCGGTACAACAGATCTTTGTTCAAAACAAGGCCTTCCTGTGGATCGGTGTACACGGACCTTGTCCTGATTGCATCAATACTTGCTTTGCCGCAAACTCCGCAGCTCGACGTGGTGTAGAAGTTGCGTTCCAGGGAGCCCAGTTGCGGTTCGAAACCGGCGGAGCAGGTTACGACCACGCGGTTTTCATCCAATGGCGAATGCGAGATACTTTCAATCTGGGATTTAGAATGAATAATGCCCTCCGTAAAGAGAAACCCGGCGGCGAGTTCCTCATCATGGCCGGGGGTACGCATCGTTACCGAAATGCTTCTGCGCTGCTGCTGACCTGCCGACTGAAATGCAATTTGTATTTCGAGCGGCTCTTCCACGGCCAGCTGATCGTCCAGCTCCTCCGTTCCCTGATCGCCGATGCGCGTGATTTTATGACTGGTTATCGGGCTGGTTTCCATTTTCAAAATCTTTGTTTACTTCAAGCGCATGCTTCACAGCGCGGTAGTCGTCGATGGTGTCCACACTTTGCATTGTTTGTGCCGAAACGGGCTGGTATTTTCCGGCACTATTCCCTTGAAGAAAACGCTGCAGCGAGTGCGAGCCATTTTCAAAAGCGTTCAATAATGCGTCACCCGCCGATCGCGAATACCACCCGAGCAGCGGCTCGTAGAATGCATTTTGGTTATAAAAGGCCGAAGCCGGCAAATCCTTATTAGTATAATGCAGAAAATTGGCCAGTTCGTCGGTTGTCAGGTACGGATAATCGCAGCCGGCCACCAGGAAGTCGTTTCCCGGAAAGGCGGCGAATGCGGTCAATAAGGCGGTCATGGGGCCGGCACCGGCGAATCGGGGCAGGTCGGCCAGTTTCGGGTAACTCGTGCGGAAAGTTCGGTGTTGCTCCGCATTACAGCAAACGACCACGTGCTCGCAAAGGGGCGCAAGCAGGTCGGCAACGTGTTCGTATTGCGGTTTTTGGTAATACACCAGCAAGCTTTTGTCGGTCCCCATTCTCGTGCTTTCACCCCCGCAAATCACCAGTCCGTATAAGCTCATAATGGCAGGTCAATGGTTTTAATCGGTCAAATATGCGTAACTTCCTTTTATGGAAATGGGTGATGTTAAAATATTAAGGAAAAAACCGATTTATCCGGTCAGCCCCGAATTGCGCAAATACCTGCGTTTTTACCAGCGCGATGCCAGGCTGCCGGTTGCTTACCACGATTTGCTGAATTTCTACGAATCGTTTCCGGTGTCCGATAAAAACGGCAAGGACACGCTTTGGGAAAGCCCGCTGTACCCGGCGCATGAGCTGGAACGGCTGCATTCCGGCTTAAAAAAGGTGTACGCCATGCTGAAAGCCAATGGTAACCTGCGCATTGTCGAGCACAAGTATATCGACCGGATCGACTACTGCAAATTCGGCAACTCCAATCCGTTCCGCATTAAAATCGTGAACCGGCTGAACGATATTTACGACTATTTCTATGTCAAAAAGGCCGATTCTTCCCGCATTTACGGACTGGAACTCGAAGAGATATTTTCACCCAACCAGGTAAACTACCTTGTCGACGGCGAGACGCTGATCGAGGAGCATATCGCGGGCATCCCGGGCGACGAGTTTGCGCGTACCCGCATGAGCGATCCCGACTACAACCCGATCAGGATCGCCAAGGAATTTGTCAAGTTCAATGAGCGCTGCAAGATCACGCTGCTCGGCGATATGCGTTCCTACAACTTTGTCATGCAGATTACCCCGGATTTCGACGACTTCCAGTTCCGTCTCCGCGCCATCGACTTCGACCAGCAGTTTTACGAGGGTAATCTCAAAGTTTACATGCCCCAGTTTTTCAAAGAAAACCTGCCTTATGTGCAGCTGGCTATGGAGCACCTCACCGACAAAACCGTGGTACAATACCAGCAGGAGGAACAATCGTCGATCATGTACCAGGCCAAAGCCGAACGCTACCGCCTTCGCGACCTGCGGGATGTGTGTATCAAAGACAAAATATCGACCGCCGAGAATATCCATCAACTGCGCGAAAGCCTTGCCATGCATTATTCAGACGACCACTACTACAAATGCGAATCGATGACCGAGATCATCGAATTGAATATCAAAAATGTGATACGGATGGTGATCGCGTAGGACCTGTACTTCTCGAAGCAATGGCCCGGGGTGATTAAAGTTGTGGTTAATAAGGATTGACGATACGGCATTCCCGGATATTAATCGTAATTTTGTGGCCGCATTAAGGAACCGACTCCCGTTGAGCGACGTTGGTTCCATTCAATTCTAACCAAAAATCGGAAGGCATTCAACCTTCGCCAGATTACTACAATGAGTAAACACGGACGCATTCTGGTCGCCATGAGCGGCGGCATCGACAGCTCGCTTGCAGCTGTTCTTCTCCACGAACAAGGTTATGAAGTCATCGGTATGACGATGAAAACCTGGGATTACGCCAGCAGCGGCGGTACGAAGAAAGAAACCGGTTGTTGTTCGCTGGATTCGATCAACGACGCACGAAACATAGCGGTAGAACTAGGTTTCCCGCATTACATTCTCGACATCCGCGCAGAGTTCGGCGACTATGTGATCGACCATTTCACAGGAGAATACCTCGAAGGCCGTACACCTAATCCATGCGTGCTTTGTAACACCCATATCAAATGGGACGCTTTGCTTCGCCGTGCGGATCGGCTCGATTGCGAGTTCATCGCCACCGGGCACTATGCCAATATGCAGTTCAACAATGGCCGTCACTATGTATCCAAAGGCATTGATGCCTGGAAGGATCAAAGTTATGTGCTCTGGGGCGTATCGCAGGAAAGCCTGGCCCGTACCAAGCTGCCGTTAGGCTATTTGCATAAATCCGAAATCCGGGAAATGGCCCGCGAGAGAGGTTTCATCGATCTGGTGAATAAATCAGAGAGCTACGAAATCTGTTTCGTGCCTGATAACGACTATCGTGGCTTCCTGAAACGGCGCATTCCAGGTCTGGAAGCGGAAGTGGCAGGCGGCAACTTCATTTATGCCGATGGTACCGTTGTGGGGAAACATGAAGGTTACCCGTTCTACACCGTGGGCCAGCGGAAAGGCCTTGGCATTGCATTGGGGCGCCCTGTTTTCGTTACCGAGATCCGGAAAGATACCAATGAAGTAGTCCTCGGCGACATGCCCGACCTGTTCCGTGACGGTATGAATGTGAGTAAGCTGAATCTTCAAAAATACGCATCGATCGGGCAACCGCTTGAAACCGTCACCAAAGTACGCTACAAGCACGATGGTACCCCGGCGGTTATCGAACAAACCGGGCCGGATCAGATCGTAGCCCGCTTCCACGACGGCGTAAATGGCATAGCGCCCGGCCAGGCCGCAGTATTCTACGAAGGTGATGATGTGATCGGCGGTGGCTGGATTATGAAGAGTTTCCGGCAGGAAGACTGACAGAAAGCAAAAGAAAAAACACCTGACGTGCTTAGAGGAGATGCAATCCAATGCCGGTTCAGGTGTTTCTTTATATAACAGTCTTTCTGTTATTCTATTTTATCCGCTGCCGCACAGCCTCATACAATACAATCGAGCTTGCTACTGACACATTCAGGGATTCCACTTGCCCGGCGAGCGGGATGCGGGCACCGCTGTCGGCGAGGTCGATGAATTCTTTGGAAATACCGTCTTCTTCCGAACCCATTATGATTACAGTTGGGACGGTGAAGTCGATGTCGTAAAGCGATTTGTCTGTTTTTTCAGTACATGCGATAATCTGCAATCCGCTGTTTCTTAGGTAAGTAAGTGTTTCCCAAAGATTCGGTTCGCGGCATATTGGCAGGAAGTTCAATGCGCCGGATGATGTTTTCATCGCATCCGCATTAATCTGGGCGCCGCCTTTCGTAGGGACGATAATCGCTTGTACGCCTGCACATTCAGCGGTACGTGCGATGGCCCCGAAATTGCGGACATCGGTAACACGGTCGAGCAAGAGCAAGAGCGGGGTTTTGCCGTCCTCGTACACCTGCGTAAGCACATTGTGCAACGGCATGTATTGGATCGGCGATACAAATGCGATGACGCCCTGATGGTTTTTGCGGGTTACCCGGTTCAGTTTTTCAACCGGTACGCGCTGGTAGGGAACGCCCAATTCCTTGGCGAGCTTTTCAATTTCGGCGAGGCCAAACTCGCGCTGAATGAACAACCGTTCGATTTCTTTCCCCGAACGAAGGGTTTCAAGTACCGACTGCGTACCAAAAACCATGTCGGCCTGGGACTGTCTGGGGGCTGGTTTTCTTACCGTATACTTCCGTTTCTCCATGCTTCTACTACTGGATACCAAATCGGCTGGTATTCGGCATAGCGAACCAGTTCATAATGATCATCCACAAATTGATTGTTTCTTCTGTTAAATGTAAAATTGACGTTTTGAGCATTGCCTTTATGATCGTAGCTCCATACTTCGCGGTCTTTGCTGCGCTGTACTTTGTCCGGCGGGCCCAATATGATGTAAATCATTCCTTTGTCGGTTTTCCAGCCTTCCTTGTAGGTGGTGAAAAGCTGGTTGGCTTCCTCCACTCTTCCGTAGAACGACCGGATCGATTGCTGGGCAAGCGGCGCGTTGCCGTTCATGAGCGTGAGCCAGTATTTATCCAGCGCCTTTTTATAATCTTCCGCTTTCTTGATCTCGTTGATTTCGTTGTTGGTGCTCATGTAAAGCAATGGCCCAAGCAGCAACTGCGGGCGGGTTACCTTCGGAAAGCGCTCATTGACAACGAGGATACCAAGTCCTTCTGATTGCGTCGTATCAGCGAAAATGTTGTAAAGGCCTTCCTTTGCAAATTGCAGCGGCTGATTGGCGCTGATCATAAACGTACTGTCCACTTCGAGTGATTTGCTGCCGCCCTTCGGTGCGATGTTCATCGGAGACCCGGCCGGCTCGAAATCGTGGTTGTAGTAATAAACATGCAGCTGGTCTGCGTTATCGCCTGCTTTTTTGATCGTGAACTGCTCTGTTGAACTGATATAATGCCGCTGCAATGGCTGGGTGGAATTGCCGGTGTAGACGCCGTACATCTGGTTGACGGCCAGCTTTTTGAAGCGGATGGTGAGGTCATTCAGGACCTTTTTCAGGGTGCCGGTCTGGCTGATTTCGCTGAGCAGCACGCCGTAGTCGCGGTTAGGACTTTTCAGTTCGTAAGAAATCACGATTTTATCGCCCATGCGCGTTACATTCGTCGAGTCGAGCTTTACATTGCCGTAGCCCAGACGTTCGCGCGTGCCGTAGTCGGAGTAGATCACGTAGTTAAGGTTATATAACCTCACGAAATCGGCCGCGCTGATCGGATTTTTGCCTTTGAAGGCATCCACATACAGGAAGACCGATGTTTGTGTCGTGTCTTTCAACAAATATTTGCTTTGGATAGCTACCAATGACAGCTCTTCGTTCACCGGCGCCGATGCCTGCTGTTGTTGCTCCATTGACCGCACCTGGGCTTCCGGAATTTGCTTCATAGGCTTATTGGATGATGCACAACCGGCCATCACCAAAACAGACATTATGTAGATACAAAAGCAAAAATTTGTTCTCATGTACGTGTATTCTTCGTTTGTCAAATAACGAATGAACGGGCAAAATTACCCAATAAAACGGTAATAAAATTTTTATTCCGGACTCTTGCCGCCGCGGGTCGCTGATTTGATCTGGTCTTCGATGGCATTCCATTGATTGTCAGTGATTTCTTTCAGGAAATTGAATTGCCCGCCACCCAGTACTTCGCCTCCGTCGAGGGTGATCACCTCGCCGGTCATGTAAGCCGAAAAATCGGAGATGAGGTAGGCGGCAAGGTTGGCCAGTTCCTGGTGCTCGCCCGTGCGCCCGAGCGGAATGCGATTTTCGAATGCAAATTTGGCGGCAAGCTCTTCGGGAAACAGGCGGTCCCACGCGCCTTTCGTCGGAAACGGGCCGGGTGCGATCGCATTCAGGCGGATACCATGCCGCGCCCACTCGAATGCAAGCGACTTTGTCATTGTGAGCACGCCTGACTTTGCCATGGCAGAAGGTACAACCCAGCCCGAGCCGGTAGTGGCGTAGGTAGTCACGATGTTGAGTATCGAGCCTTTGATATGGTTTTCAATCCAGTATTTGCCCAATGCGAGCGTAAAATAATAGGTGCCGCGCAGCACAATGTCGACGACCGTATCGACGGCTTTATACGAAAGCCGCTCGGTAGGGCTGATGAAGTTGCCCGCGGAGTTGTTGACCAGGCCATCCACGCGTCCGAAGGCTTCAATGGCCTTCGCGATCACGTTTTCAATCTGGTCGGTATTTCGCACATCGCATGCCACAAACAGGATCTTCCCTCCTGTGGACTGGGCCAGTTCGGCGGCTGTTTTTTTCAGAATGTCCGCTTTCCTGCTGCAAATGACCACATTGGCGCCTAGGCGCAGGAAATAGGAGGCCATTGATTTACCAAGCCCGGTACCGCCTCCCGTGACGATGATCGTCCTGTTTTCGAGCGCGCCATCGCGGAGCATGCCTTCGTTATAGCTCATGATGGATGTATTTTTAGATTGGGATGAAAAGTAAATTTTTCTTTAAAAACATTATATTTTCCATGAAAAACAAATCGTCCGGAAATGGAGCAGGTAAAGGAAATCATGAACGAGCTGGCTATGCTTGGCACGGAGCAAACGCTCAAAACGATGAAGAACCACGGCGCCGTAGAACCCATTTACGGCGTGCGGATCGGGGATATGAAGCCGATCCTGAAAAGACATAAAAACGACCACAAACTGGCGCTTGAATTGTTCAAAACCGGGAATTCGGATGCGATGTACCTTGCCGGGCTCATGGCCAAACCCGCGTTGATGACGCCGGAGGTGCTCGACGAGTGGATTAGGGGCGCTTCCTGGTACATGATCAGCGAGTATACGGTGGCCTGGAATGCCGCCGAAAGTCCCTACAAATTTGAAATGGCCCGGAAATGGATCGAGTCGGAAGATGAGCTGACAGCCGATGCGGGCTGGGCGACCTGGGGTTGCATTATGGCATTGACGCCGGACGACCAGATCGACAAGCAGGAAATAGATCAGTTGCTCGATCGCGTGGAACGTGAAGTGCATTCGGCACCAAATCAGGTACGTTACGTGATGAACGGCTTTGTGATCGCGGTGGGTGCTTATTATCCTCCGCTTGCGGAAAAGGCGATGGAAGTCGGAAAGCGGATCGGGAAAGTGAAAGTCAATATGGGCAATACCGAATGCAAAGTGCCTTTCGCGCCCGACTACATTCAAAAAGTGTGGGACAAAGGCCTCCTTGGAAGAAAACGAAAAGAAGTAAGGTGTTGATTACTAGCTTATTGCTGGGCCAGCAAATAAAGCACTGCCATTCTCACGGCAACTCCGTTTTCTACCTGGTTCAAAATGATCGAATGCTGCGAATCTGCGGCATCGGATGAAAGCTCCACCCCGCGATTGATCGGCCCCGGGTGCATGAGCACGATTTCCTTGTCCAGCTCGTCGAGCATGGCCTTGTTGATGCCATAATAGAGGGAGTACTCACGAAGCGACGGGAAGTATTTGATCTGCTGCCGTTCCAGCTGTATACGCAGCACGTTTGCCACATCGCACCACTGCAACGCTTCTTTTACGTTGTGCCCGATTTTAACGCCAAGCTCACCCAAATGTTTCGGGATTAGCGTGGATGGGCCGCATACCATCACTTCGGCTCCCAGTTTTTGCAGACAAAATATATTCGATAGTGCCACGCGGGAGTGCGTGATGTCGCCGATGATCGCTATTTTCTTGCCGGCCAGGTCACCCAGTTTTTCCCGCATAGAAAACGCATCGAGCAATGCCTGGGTCGGGTGCTCGTGCGTACCGTCGCCTGCATTCACGACGTTCGCGGGGATGCGGGTGGACAGGTAATGCGGGGCGCCCGGACTGCTGTGGCGCATCACAATCATATCCACTTTCATCGCAAGGATGTTGTTGACCGTGTCCAGTAATGTTTCGCCTTTTTTGACCGAGCTTCCGGAAGCCGAAAAATTTACCACATCGGCAGAAAGCCGCTTCTCCGCGAGCTCAAAAGAAAGCCGGGTACGTGTGGAGTTCTCGAAAAATACGTTGGCAATGGTAATGTCGCGAAGGGAAGGGACTTTCTTGATGGGCCGGTTAATGACTTCTTTGAACTGAGTCGCTGTATCTAAGATAGTTTGAATGTCGTTCTCGTTCAGGTTTTTGATTCCAAGTAAGTGCCGGACCGAAAGTTGTGTCATTGTTTGTATTCAAGAAAGTTTGGCAAAGATAATAAGGAAGCGGTCAATGAGAAAATCCGAAGGGAATTTTCGGATAAATCAGTGTTAATTTGCAGACTTTGGGAAAACGGCAGACTGGCTGAAAATACTTTTGGATAATGGATAAAGCAACGGTGATCGCGCACGTAAAGGCGGTACTCGACGAGCGCATGCAGGTGGCATGGGCCGCTATGGAAGCAGCGCAGGAATCGGCAAACGATCAAGGCAAAAGTTCGATGGGCGATAAATATGAAACATCGCGCTCGATGGGCCAGCTCGACCGCAATATGCACGCGCGCCAGTACGAGCAGGCGCGACAAGAGCGGCTGATCCTCGAAAAAATCGGAGAAAGCGACACGCCCACGCGCAGTGCGGCTGGCCGCAGTGCAATAGGTTCGCTGCTCGAAACTACGGCGGGATGGTTCTTTATTGCCGTAAGCCTGGGTGCCGTTAAAATAGAAAATGAGACCGTCATAGCAGTCTCATCTTCTTCGCCCGTGGGAGCCTCGTTGTTAGGAAAGGAGCCCGGGACTTTTTTTGAGTTTATGAAAAAACAACACCGGATCGTGGCGCTGCATTAAGCCATATTGTGGAACACGCGTACCACGTCGTCGTCTTCCTCGATTCTCTCGATCAGTTTTTCGACTTCCGCAACCTGTTCGTCGCTCAATGTCTTGGTATCGTTCGGAATGCGCTCGAAATCCGCTTCGACGATCTCGTACCCATTCTCTTCGAAATAGTGCTGTAATGCGCCGAAAGCAGGGAATTCGCCGTAAACGTTGATCAGTCCGGTTTCATCGTCGAGGAAGACTTCTTCTCCGCCCACGTCGATCAATTCGAATTCCAGCTCTTCGATATCCTTACCTGTGTTTTTGAGCTTGAAGATACATTTGCGGTCGAAGATGAAGTCCAACATACCCATTGTGCCGAGGCTGCCGCCGAGCTTGTTGAAATAGCTCCGAACGTTGGCCACCGTGCGGGTAGGGTTGTCTGTCGTACTTTCGACGAGGATAGCGATGCCGTGCGGGCCGTAGCCTTCGTACACCATTTCCTTGTAATCCTCCTGGTCCTTGGACGTGGCCCGCTTGATAGCTCTTTCTACGGTCTCCTTCGGCATGTTCACTGCCTTGGCATTTTGCAGCAGTACACGGAGTTTGGAGTTGGTGGCGGGGTCCGCCGTCCCGTTTTTTACCGCAAGAACGATCTCCTTGCCAATCCTGGTGAAAGTTTTGGCCATCTTGTCCCACCGTTTGAACATCCGTGCCTTTCTGTATTCAAAAGCCCTTCCCATACTTATAATGTATTATTAGTTATTTTAATGTTGGTACCTTGGTATTGTCAATTGTGCCGCAAATTTATAAAAACGGTCAATATCAGATAAAATAAATTCTTTGCCCCAATTTTCATGGATTATCTACTCGACTGGCGCTTTCAAACATTCGACGAACTCACTACAAAGGAACTCTACGGGATACTACGCCTGCGCAGTGAGGTTTTCGTACTTGAACAGCGGTGCTGTTTTCTGGATATGGACAACAAAGACCAGCTCAGCTACCACCTTTCCGGGTATCGCGATGACGAACTTATGGCATTTGCGCGCATTGTTCCGCCCGGCTTGTCGTATGAGTACCCGGCAATCGGCCGGATCGTCGTTTCGCCGCGGGGCCGCGGCGAGGGGTATGGCATAGAACTGCTCCGCGTTTCGATCGAAAAACTGGAATCATTGTATGGCCCGGTGCCGATCCGGATAGGCGCACAACTGTACCTGAAAAAGTTCTATGAGTCGTTCGGATTCAGGCAGTCAGGCGAAGTTTACCTCGAAGACGACATCGAACATATCGAAATGACAAGGCCAAATTCAGCGTAATTACAAAAAATGCGACGTTTTGGGGAATCGTTTCCCAAAAGTGTTGAATTAGTAAACACAGCATGTAACCGTGAAATGTGTTAAAACGAAGCAGAAACAGGATCCTGGCTGAAAATTGTAGTAACTTATCTACATTTCGTTAAAAAAAGTTTGATATAAATTGCTCATAAACGCTTTCTTTCCTAATTTGGCACAGAATTTTAGTTATTAGTATTCAGTCAAGCAAATTGTTGCTTTGGGACTGACGCCCTGTCAGCAACCCAATTAACATTTTTGACGAACACTGATAGAGGAGGGTTTACGTGGAATGGCCTACTGTAATGCGGTAGGCCATTTTTTTTGTGCTTTCTTTGTACTCGTTTTACAACACACCACGCATTCATCATGACGAAAGTAACCGAGTACATTCGCCGCGCCGAAGGTAAGCCCCTGTTCTCGATCGAGATCATCCCCCCGCTGAAAGGGCAGAATATCAATGAACTGCTCAATTCCATCGAATCTTTAATGGAGTTCAATCCTCCGTTTGTAGATGTCACCTATCACCGCGAAGAACTGATCGACCGGGTAGGGCCCGACGGCACCATAGAGCGTATTCCCATCCGTAAGCGGCCTGGTACCGTGGGTATTTGCGCCCGCCTCATGGAACGTTTTAAAGTGGATGCCGTACCGCATGTGATTTGCGGCGGCTTTACCAAAGACGAAACCGAAGACGTGCTCATCGATTTGCACTACCTGGGAATCGATAATGTACTGGTGCTGCGAGGGGATGCCGAACGGTCTGCCGGTGTTTTCAGGCCCAAGCCGGGCGGGCATTCGTACGCATCGGAGCTGGTGACGCAGGTGGATAATATGAATAAGGGAATCCTGCTTAATGCGGAAACCGAAAGTGCGCCGACCGACTTCTGCATTGGCGTTGCCGGGTATCCTGAAAAGCATTTCGATGCCGAGTCGTTCGACACGGATTATGCGGCATTGAAAAAGAAGATAGAGCTCGGGGGCAACTATATTGTGACCCAGATGTTTTTCGATAACAGGAAGTATTTCACCTTTGTGGAACGCTGCCGCGCCGAGGGCATCACCGTGCCGATTATTCCCGGTTTAAAACCATTGTCTACCAAAAAGCAGCTAACGGTCCTCGCCGACATATTCCACCTGGAATTCCCGCAGGAACTCGTGAACGAAGTAGCGCAATGCGCGACTGATAAGGAGGTGCGGCAGGTAGGCATCGAATGGGGTATCCGGCAGTGCAAAGAGCTGATGGCGTACGGTGTGCCCGTCCTGCATTTTTACACCATGGGTAAATCCGATAATGTAGCACAGATAGCCCGCGGCGTCTTTTGATCATTCATAGCACACCGCGGTGCCGTTGGCACTCACCATGAGCATGGAGCTGCCGTTGCCGATCGTTTCGAGATCTATATCTACGCCGATCACCGCATTGGCACCCAGGCGCTGGGCCTGTTCCATCATTTCGCGGATGGCAATGCTTTTGGCTTCCCGTAGTCCCTGCTCGTACGAGCCCGAGCGCCCGCCCACCACGTCACGTATGCCCGCGAGGAAGTCTTTGACGAAGTTGGCCCCGATAATGGCTTCTCCATTCACCAGTCCGATATACTTCACGATTCTTTTACCTTCGATATTCGGGGTAGTAGTAACAAGCATGCGATTTCAGGTTTGATTGGTGTTGAGTTTTGACGCGCCAAATTACGGGTTTTGCGAAAGAGGAGGCTGAAAATAATGGTTTAGCGGCAAAGTAGCACGAGTTCGGGGTAAATTTTGGGTATAATCGTTAGTTTTGCCCTTTGACCAAATTTTGAGTAGTAAAACAATTTATAATGGAACAGACAGTAGAAACCATTAACCATATCATCCGCACACGCCGGGCCATTTTCCCACCGAACTATATTGAGAAGGAGATCCCGCAGGAAGTCCTTGAAAATATCCTGGAAAACGCCAACTATGCGCCTACCCACAAGCGCACGGAGCCGTGGCGTTTCATCGTGTTCAGAGGCCAGGAGAAATTACAACATCTCGCAAGTTTTTTCATGGAGCGTTACCGCAACAACACGCCGGCAGAATCTTTCTCGCAGGCACGCTACGAGGCGGCAGGCGAAAAAATTCTGAAATCGGCCTGCGTGATCGCGATCAATGCGGAACTCCATCCGAACGACCTGCCTGAGTGGGAAGAAACCGCGGCAGTAGCTTGTGCAGTACAAAATATGTGGCTGACAGCAACGGCCTATGGAATCGGTTCCTATTGGAGCAGCCCCGCTGTATTGAAAGAGCTCGGCGAGTATCTGGAACTGCCAGAGGGACAGAAATGCCTCGGCCTTTATTATCTCGGCTACCACAACGCGCCTGAGGTGCCTGCACGCCGCAATAGCACCATTGATTCAAAAATCACCTGGGCCTGAGCATGAAACAGCCCCGTCCGACCCTGCGCGCACAGCAGATCACCAAAACATTTGGTAATGACACCGTCCTTGCCGGCATCGACCTCGAACTGGCACCGGGCGAGTGGCTGGGCATTCTGGGCGAAAGCGGGTCGGGAAAAAGCACCTTGCTACGCATTCTGGGACGTTTCCTGGATGCGGAGCAGGGTGATGTTTTTTTCAAAGGGCAGGTTTTAAAGTCGGTAGCGAGCGAGCTCATGCCGGGCCACGAGGCGATCCGGCTCATCCACCAGGAATTTGAATTGTTTCCTAACCAAACGGTGGAAGAGAACATTGCCTACTCGCTGCGCTTCTACGAGCCGTCCTACCGCGTTGAAAAAGTAGCGGAGCTTTTGGAAACGACTGCGTTGAAAAACGTGAAGGACCGCAAAGCGAAATTGCTCTCCGGAGGTGAAAAGCAGCGTACGGCCATTGCAAAAGCCATCGCCGAAATGCCCGATGTGCTACTGCTCGACGAGCCGTTTGCGCATTTGGACAACCATAACCGCCGCGTGCTCGCAGATGCGATCGAGCGCCTGCGCAGGCAACAGAAAATGAGCTGCATATTTGTCACGCACGAGGCCGCCGACGCATTAGCGTGGTCGGACAGGATTGCGGTACTGCGCGACGGGCGGATTATCCAGATCGGAACACCGCAGGAAGTATACAACAATCCCATCAGCAGCTACGTGGCCGAACTGACCGGCGATATCAACTGGTTAGCAGGCGATAAGGCCCAGAAGCAGTTTTACATTCGCCCCGAAAAGATCAAACCGACGCGTAATCCGGAAAAAAGCCGTTGGGCAGGCAAGGTGGAGGCTATGCGCTTTCATGGCAATCATTGGGAAATGCGTTGTGTGAAAGGTAGGGAGCAGCTATCTTTTTACCGCAACAAGCCCGATCTCGAAATCGGGCAGGAAGTGCATCTGACCTATGCTTCGAAAGACCTCAAAAGCATTTGATCCCCATCATAATTTAAACCAGAAGGAAATCTTCACCGCAAACGGCGTCACATTCGGGTTATTCAGGTAGGTAAGCCGGTGGATGAAATCGACGCGGCCGGTGCGAAAGATATTGTCGATCCCGTAGCCAAGTTCAATGTAAGGTTTCGCATTCAAGCGGCTGAACGCCAGCACCGGCTTGCCCGATTCGTCGGTCGTGGTGGTGAGTGTTTCGTTGGCCTGACTGATGCTTCCGTAGAAAATTCTGCCGGTTGCCAGCATTCTGAGTTTCAGTTTTTTGATCGCCGGGATGCGGTTCAGGAGGAATCCCTCAAAATTATGCTCCATACGCAATGCGAAATAACGGTCGCTGATAAACTCGAAATAGCGCATGAGGTTATAGGCATTCTCTACATAAAAGAACGACTCGTTACCCAACGGCGTGTATAGCAACGGGTAGGGTAGGGTGGAAGGAATATAGCCCAGCGTAACATTGTAATAGGTACGCCCGATCACTCCGGCGCGAAAGCTTTGCCGGATATTGAACGAGAATTTGTTGTAATTGAAATCCCCGCCCAGCAAATGCTTGAAACCGTGAGTGTACCGCAGTGTAAATGCCGGAGAATTGCCATTTCCCATGCTGATGCGCTCATTATCATTCAGCAGAAAGGTTTCCCTTTGAGCGAGTCTCGCCTCGAAATTGACCTCCGTAATATCGAATGCGCTCTTTACGGGTGAGCGGTCGCCGGCGGCGGGATCGGTTCGGTAGGTAAATGCAAACAGGGGATCGAAGGTGCGGTGGCGGAGCTGGACGCTACCCGTGAGGCCTTTCACGACTTCTCGTTTGAAATAAGCCGAAATATCCTGCTGCCAGTAAGGCCGTCGGAATGCGCCGAACCGGGATAACGCCCCGAAAATCGTACTCGGGCCAATCGCTTCGGGCGACAGGCCCAGCCGTTCCAGATCTTTGGAATAGGAAATGCCGGCCATCGTCCAGGGTTTGCGGCTGATAATGTAATCGAGCCCGCCGCCGTATTTGAAATCGCGGTCGCGCGTACCATAGGCGCCGTAACCGCTGAAAATCCACTTTTTACTGAATCCCGGATCGGTGCGGAAGCCGAGCCGGAAGCGGTTCCCCTCTACTTTGTTGTAGGCATACAAAAACAGGTAAGGCCCTAAGTCGATATTCCATTTGTCTATCCTTTTGTAGCCGTTGACGAAAATGTTGAGGAGTTCGGTGTAGGTTTTGACTACCGGCAGGGCTTTCAGGGAGTCGATGAGCTCGAAAGTCAGTTTTTCCTTCGGGCTGAGGCCTTCGGGACGGTTTTTGAGCCAGAAAGTGGAGTCGTATTGCTGGTAGTTTTCTGCCAGTTCAATCGCAGTATCGTAAAAACGGCCATCACGCGGCGCATTCAGTTTGTATTTGGATTGAGTGGAATAGAATTTCAGGAGCATTCCGGCAGCCTGGGGCGTTGGTTCGTCGACATCGATGAGCACTCGCGTTTTGTGCGGCAGCCAGCTTTTCTCATCGTCGGACAGCTCGTAGGATTGTTGTATATTAATACGGTCGATGTAGTTGAGGTTGGCCTGTTTATCCACCGCCACATCGATTTGCGTCAATGCGAACGTTTGCCCGTCGACCCACAGCGAGCCGGTAAATGCCAGGTCCTGTTTCTGCCGCGGCTCGAAATCGATGTGGTAATCATAGTTGGTGCCATTGAACACGCTATCCGCCAGGTAATATTCGTAGTAGAGCTTCCAGCTATCCGAAATCGGCGAAACGAAGTCCTTTTGCAGGATATTCAGCCAGTTATTATAAAAATTATACTGCTGGAATGTGGAGCCTATAAGCTGGGAAACCACACTGCCGTCGGTCAACCCTACGCCCGAGACTTTGGTTTTGTTGATCACCTCCTTCTTCTTCTGCGGATTGCGGCGGTAAAAAACACCGGAAACCGATTCCGAAATAAAGATCGGGATGATCGTTTCGCCGTTTTCGCCCTTCACCTCATCGAACTTTTCGAGCACATGGCTCATTTTTCTGACCGGTTTGCGGTTCCGGAATCCTTTTGAAAGGTTATCGATGTCGATCTGTATCCGGTTATAGGCTTCGTATTCGTAGGCCGCCAGTTCGTCGGCATTGTTGTTTTTTTTGCGGGCTACAATTTTCCGCATCACGGCATAAGCCGGGTTCTCGCCCGCCAAGATCCTCACCTCGCGCAGCTGCGTCGCACCCGGAGTAAGCTGAACGTCCAGGACCTGGTCGGTCAGGCCCGGCACAATGGCTTTGCTGCGGCTGGTATAGCCGACATTCGTCACGGTAATCGAATCGGCGGGCGGATTGAATTTAAGCTCGTAAATGCCGTCGAAATTGGTAGTAGTACCGCCGGGCTGCCCGCGGATGCCTATGTTGGCAAATGGAATGGGATCGCCCGTGGAAGCATCGGTAATGCGTCCCTTAATGCTGTATGTAGTTTGAGAGAAGCCTTTTGTGCACAAGAGGCCAAGGAAGAGGATCAGGACGGCTATGTTCCGGCTCGGCCTCATTCCTCATGCTCATTTTTACCGATTTGAATATTGGAAGTCACGTCCGCGGCCGGCCGCAGGATATGCACGTCGAGCACGGCTTTCGGGCGCGCGAGGTACTCGCGCACGAGCGTACGGAAAGAATAGCCATCGGGAACATCCTGCGCAGCGAAGGAAATGGCATTGATGCCTTCATTGTGAGCTATGTATAATGCTCTCGCGTTGTGGAAATTTTGGGAAATGATGGTAAAGTTATCCTGGTTGAAAACCTTTTTGCAGCGTACGATCGAGTCGAATGTCCGGAAGCCGGCATAGTCGAGCGTCATCACGTTTTCAGGAATGCCCAGGTTCAGTAGCGCACGCTGCATATCCAGCGGTTCATTATAATACCGCGAATCGTTATTGCCGCTGAGGATAATGTATTTGATCTTCCCCTCTTTGAAAAGCCGGGCGGTAGCCTCCATCCGGTATTTGAAAAAGAGGTTTTCACCGCCTTTTTCAGACTTTTTACTCGTGCCCAGCACCAGCGCGACGTCGTTCGGAGGCAGGCTTTCGATCGAGAAAAACGAGTATTGCCGCGTACAATACACCACCCAGAAATTACAGAGCAAGATGAAAACCATGCAGGCAAATAATAAGGCTAATATGATTTTGATCAATTTTTTCACCTGTGCACGCGTTGCCTTTTGAATTCCTGGAAATTCTGCCCGGTTGCGCACATCGTCATTCGGATCTGATGTACGCAACCGGTGGGTATTTTGGTTGCAGGCCGTCGAAAATGCTGTCGCTGATGCCTATTCGAACAGGCCGAGCTGGCTTTTCGGGTCGGAACCTTTCTTGCCTTCTTTTTTAGGTTTTGATTCGCTTTTCGGTTCTTGGCTGCTGTCCTCTTCTTCGGCGATGCCGGTGGGCTCTCCGCTGTCGTCCCCCTCCGGATTAACAGTATTTTCCGCCAAAGCATTCGCGGGCTCGCCGGTAGCCGGGTCGCTGGCCGTCGGCTCGCCGGTCTCCGGGGCGCCGGCCTCTTCATCGGGAGTTTCGTCGCTGTCCTCGTCGGGCAGGTCCTCCGCCGCAGGTTCGGCGGGTGCCTCTTCCACGGGAACAGCGAGCGGTTCCAGCCAGCGGATATCCTTGAACTTGTCGTTCGGGATGCGATTACCCTGTGCACGCCAGCCCCGGATGTCCACCATTTCTTCCACCAGGTATTCTTCCGTGGTCTGCTCTTTCTGGGCCGTTTTGGGATAAACGATTTCCAGCCGCGGGCGGGTATCCGTGCTCGCGAGGATCAGCTTGCTGTTTTTGGCGTCGCTGATGAAAAGGAATTTCTTGTCGAGAGAAGAGGTCTCTATATTGAACCTTTTGATAAAATGCTGCTTTTGCCCGGCATCAAAATAGATGGCCGTAATGGGCAGTTTGGGATCGAATTTCTTGACGAGCAAAACCTCATGCGGCTCGTAGTGGTTGGTCAGGTCGAAATTGGTGAGCTCGTAGCTGCCATCCTTGTAAATGACGACGATATTATCGGTAGGACCGAAATTGCCAAGGTATTCACCACGCTCGTCGCGGTTGAGGCGCCCGATAATCGGGTCGAACCACATATCCACGCCACCCAGCGTCGAACGCCCGGCCGATTTCAATGTGATTTTCCGGACCGGGTATTTCGTGAGAATGTTACCCATGGCACTCCGGTTTTTGATCAGCAGGTCGGCAAAATTGTAGTCAAACTGCTTGACTTTGGCCTTGCTTTGCGCTTGAAGGTTCACCGTAATGATTTCGGCCTCGCCGTTGTCGTTCGCCGTGAAATAGGTGATCTTCGATTTCGGCGTTCCCTGCGTCAGATCGTATTCACGGTCGCGCGTGACGGCGGTTACCTGGAACCGTTTCGCATAGGAAACGCCGGTTTTACCATCCACGTACACCACGTTGTAGACTTTCCGCTCATCGTTTTTGACGAAAACAGCGCAATAGATAATGTCTTTACCCACAAACACCTTGTCCTGCACTTTGGTCACCATGCAGCGGCCATCGCCCCTGAACACGATAATGTCGTCGATATCCGAGCAATCCATCACGTATTCGTCCTTTTTCAGGCCATAACCGATGAAACCTTCCGCCCGGTTGACATACAGCTTCTGGTTGTTGGCCGCTACGATATTGGCCGCGATCTGGTTGAATGCACGGATTTCGGTCCGTCTGCCTCTTCCCTTGCCATATTTTTTCAACAAATCACGGAAATATTCGATCGCGAAGCGGGTAATATGCGCCAGATTATCTTCGGTTTCGGCAAGATCCTGTTCCCATTTGCGCATCAGCTCGTCGGCCTTGAAGCTGTCGTATTTCGAGATACGCTTAATGCGGATTTCAGTCAGTTCTACAATGTCATCGTCGGTGATTTCACGGTAGAACTGCGGTTTGTAAGGCTCCAATCCTTTGTCGATCGTACGGATCACCGCCTCGAAAGTTTCGCATTCCTCGATATCGCGGTAAATGCGGTTTTCAATAAATATCTTTTCGAGCGACCCGTAGAGTATTTTTTCCAGCAATGCCAGCCGCTTGATTTCCAGCTCACGCTGCAAGAGATGGACGGTTTGCTGGGTGTTGTATTTCAAAATGTCGGTAACGCCGACGAAATGCGGTTTGTCCGCTATAATGATACAGGCATTCGGCGAAATGGATACCTCGCATTCGGTAAACGCGTACAAGGCGTCCATCGTAATGTCGGGCGAAACGCCGGGGGCCAGGTGCACCTGGATTTCCACATCCGCCGCGGTGTTATCCACCACTTTCTTGATCTTGATCTTCCCCGCATCGTTAGCTTTGATGATCGATTCGATCAGGGAAGTGGTGGTAGTACCAAAAGGAATGTCGCGGATGACAAGCATCTTTTTATCCTCTTCCTCGATTTTGGCACGTACCCGGACTTTTCCGCCACGCTGGCCGTCGTTGTAGTTGGAAACATCTACAAGTCCTCCGGTGAGGAAGTCGGGGTAGATGGTGACGTCCTTTCCTTGCAAAATCCCGATCGATGCTTCGATCAGCTCGCAAAAGTTATGCGGAAGTATTTTGGTGGACAAACCTACCGCAATACCCTCCACACCCAACGTGAGCAGGAGCGGGAATTTGACGGGTAATGTGATCGGTTCGCGTTTGCGGCCGTCGTAGGAAAGCTGCCATTCGGTGGTGTCGTCATTGAAAACGACGTCTTTGCCGAACCGCGAAAGACGTACCTCGATGTAACGCGCCGCCGCCGCGCCGTCGCCCGTGCGGATATCGCCCCAGTTGCCCTGCGTATCGAAAAGCAGCTCCTTTTGCCCGATATTGACGATGGCGTCGTAAATGGACGCATCGCCGTGCGGGTGATACTGCATCGAAGAACCGACCACGTTGGCCACCTTGTTGAAACGGCCGTCGTCCATTTCGTTGAGCGCGTGCAGAATACGCCGCTGAACGGGTTTCAGGCCGTCTTCGACCGCCGGAACGGCACGTTCCAGAATTACATAAGAGGCATAATCAAGAAACCAGTTTTCGTATAAGCCCGAAATGGGCAGTTTATCATGCAATCCGCTATCTTCTACGTCGGGCGCAGCTCCGTTTTCGTCCATAAATGCAGGAGGAACCAGGTTTTAAGTACTCAGAAAAAGTCGATCAGCCATTCGCTTCCCGGTCTTCATGGGGGACTGGCTCATTCAAAAGAAAGAAACAGGGCGAAGTTTACCGGAAGATCAGGTTGAATTAACTGCTAATATAGCAAAATAAGCGATAAAACTCAGTCGACCGGCGCATTCAGCACCGCCAGCAGCTCACTGATCATCATCGCCGTAGCGCCCCATATTTTATAGCCCTGCACCATATAATGCGGCGCATGTACCTGTTCCCCACGTACTTGGATATCGCCGGATCCGATAATATTAATATCAGAAATCTCTTCCAGTTTGATCTCGAAAATATCTTCCACCTCTCTTGGGTCGGGGTAGAAGTCGGGGCGGTAGGGCATTGCGGCCACTACCGGCAGGACCTGAAAGTTGCTTGCGGGAATGAAAAGTTCGGTCAGCGCACCCAGTATTTTTACATCCGTCAGCCGTAAGCCGATCTCCTCCTGGGCTTCACGCAATGCAGTGCGGATCAGGTTTTCATCGCTCAGCTCATAACGCCCGCCGGGGAACGCGACCTGCCCGCTATGGACACCATCGTACGCCGGGCGCAGGATGAGCGGGAAGTAGATTTCGTTTTGATACGGATAAAAGAGGATCAGTACCGCACTTTTTCGCGTGCGGGCATTGGGCTTGAAAGTCAGGCGGAGCCGGGAAGAAGCCTGCATTACCTGGTGTGCGGTTTCACCAGGCAGCGGGAATGTTAGTTTCTGGGTTAGCTGTTGAGTAAATGCGGAAAATGATTCCAATGGGGCCATGTCAGGCAGTTATGTTTATCGCGGCGGTGCGAATAATCAGTGTTCGAGATATCCAATTTTAACACATTTTGTGTTTGTATCAAAACGCGGTTGCATACAGCTTCGCCAGTTGCTCGGCGCACCTTTCCCCATCCAATGCGGCGGACATAATGCCTCCGGCGTACCCTGCACCTTCGCCGCACGGGAATAACCCTTTGATCTCCGGATGTTCGCAAGTGTCGCGTTCGCGCGGGATGCGTACGGGCGACGACGTACGGCTTTCGACGCCGATGAGCTGGGCGTCGCCGGACAGGTAACCGCGCATTTTCCGGCCGAAATCCGACAATGCATCGCGTAATGGGAATGCAATGTGGCCCGGGAGTACATCGTACAAATCGACGGATTGCAGGCCCGGCTGGTAGGAGGTATCGCGCAAATGGGCCGAGGTACGGCCTTTTACAAAATCCGTGGCCAGCTGCGCCGGTGCTGTTTGTGTGGCGCCTGCGAGTTTACAGGCGGCTTGTTCGAGCTCGCGCTGGAGTTGGAGCCCTGCCATCGGGCCGAAATCTTTGTAAGGGGCTAGGTCCGCTTCTTCAATCGTCACCACCATGCCCGAATTGGCATAGGGCGAATCCCGCCGGGAAGGCGACATCCCATTGACGACCACCTCGCCGGAAGCGGTGGCCGCCGGGACAATGAAGCCACCAGGGCACATACAGAACGAAAATACGCCGCGCTGCACGCCCTTGTAGCGGGTTTGAGTTACGAGGCTGTAAGACGCGGCCGGCAGATAGGGGCCGCGGTCAACCTCGCAGTGATATTGTATTTTGTCGATCGTATTCTGAGGATGCTCGATCCGCACGCCCATCGCGAACGACTTGCTCTCGATAAGGATGTTTTTTGCATGCAATAACTCGTAAATATCTCTTGCTGAATGGCCTGTGGCCAAAATGACGCCGATTCCCGTATGC
This sequence comes from Dyadobacter sp. 50-39, assembly GCA_001898145.1. Taxonomy (GTDB): domain Bacteria; phylum Bacteroidota; class Bacteroidia; order Cytophagales; family Spirosomataceae; genus Dyadobacter. Next base: position 342,862 of record MKSR01000012.1, on the reverse strand, counting down.
TCGTCCTGGTCGTTGGTGACGACGCCGGTAATGCGGTTGTCGCGGACCACGAGATCGGTAACTTTGGTATCAAAATGAATTTCGCCCCCCGCTTTCAGGATACTTTCGCGCATTTCAGACACAACCACCGGCAGTTTGTTGGTGCCGATGTGCGGGTGGGTGTCGATCAGGATTTGCTCGCTGGCGCTGTGCGCGACGAATATTTCCAGTACACGGCGGATGTCCCCGCGCTTGTTGGACCGGGTGTAAAGCTTGCCGTCCGAGTAAGTCCCGGCGCCGCCTTCCCCGAAGCAGTAGTTGGATTCGGGGTTGACAAGGTGCTCTTTGTTGATAGCCGCGAGGTCGCGCCGCCTGGTACGCACATCCTTTCCTCTTTCAAACAACACAGGCTTGATACCCAGCTCGATCAGCCGCAATGCGGCAAACATGCCTGCCGGCCCGCAGCCCACGATAAGCGCCTGCGGGCGCTTGCTCACATCCTGGTATACGATGCGCGTGCCTGCCAATGCGGGTGGCGCTTCTCCTACGTAGACTTCGGCTTGTACATTGATTTTTACCTGCCTGCTTCGGGCATCTATCGACTGGCGGGTTTTGCGGATGAACGGATTGTCGCTTTCGCGGAGGCGGAGTTTTTGGATTATAAAACGACGAAAATTGTCATCATCCAGCGCGATTTCCGGCGCTAGGGTAAGTTGGAGCGTATGTTGCATTGGAGAAAGGGATTTATCCTTCAATACTGCAAAGGTACGCATACTTTCAAAGTGAACAATCGCCTGCCATGTTCAACTACACCTGGCCAAAGCTGACTACACTTAACGATTTCTGGCCTTTCCGCCTCCTGAATCCCTTGCCGACGCACCCGGGTAGCAAATCGCGCTGAGCTCCTTTCATGCATAGTGACTGTCAATCCCCATACAAACCTGTCGTACCATGTCGCAAAATCGCCGCCAGTTCCTGAATACCCTCGCCATTTCAGCCGGGGCAGCCGTTCTCTCGGAAGGCGCCCGCGCCGGACAAAATGCCGCGCCGCTGCCCTTATCCTGCAACCAGTATTCGTGGATTACATTTTACGCCCGCGATGGGAAGGATTGGGGCAAAGATCCGGATGCTTCGCTCGCCGAGTTCGCTTCCACCGGTTTGAAAGCCTACGAGCCGGCATTCAACACGGCCGCTGAGGTACCGAAACTGCTTCCGGTACTTCAAAAATACCGGCTGGCCATGCCTTCGGTTTACGTCAATACCTCACTGCATGAAGCTGTGGAAGGCGCCAAATCCATCGAATCCGTACTCTCGATCGCCGACGCGCTGAAACCGGCCAACACCAAAATCATTGTCACCAATCCTAATCCGATCCAGTGGGGAAGTGATAAAAACAAATCCGACGAACAGCTTACCGAGCAGGCCAAAAACCTCGACAAGCTGGGTGCGGAACTTAAAAAACGTGGTATGATCCTCGCATACCATACGCACGACGTGGAGCTACGTGCCGCCGCGCGGGAATTTCACCATATGCTCCTCGCCACGGACCCGAAAAATGTATCGCTGTGCCTCGACGTGCATTGGGTGTACCGCGGCTCAGGCAATTCGCAGGTGGCATTGTTCGACATCGTGAAGCTGTACGGGAAACGCATTGCCGAGCTGCATTTACGGCAATCCAAAGGCGGTATCTGGCAGGAAACGTTCACAGAAGGAGATATTGACTATCCAAAACTGGTGCAAATGCTTGACAACATGGGCGTGAAGCCGCATTTGGTTTTAGAACAATGCCTTGAAAAAACCTCTCCCAAAACAATGGACGGCGTCCGGGCGCACAGGGAGGATTTGGTTTATGTGAAGAAGGTGTTTGGGGTTTGACGCGTTTTACTCAGGTCTGAAAATTAACACACTATCGTATGGGTAAATTTGAAAAGCTGGTTATGAAATTGCTGTCAGGAGCATCCGACAACAGATTTAGTTTTGAAGAATTAAGGCTGATTCTGCTGAATCTGGGGTTTACAGAGAAAATGGGAGCAGGCAGCCATCGAATTTTTTATAAAGAGAATATTTTGGAAATTGTAAATATTCAGCCACATGGTAAAAGGCAAACTGACGTACACCTGACCCCGCAATGAGCCAAACCGACTTCTTCAACATTTCCGAACTTCTGACCGAAGAGCAGCGCCTCATTCAGCAGGCCGTTCGAGACTTTTCGGACCGGGAAATCAAGCCCATTATCGAAGACCTGGCGCAGAAAGCAGAATTTCCATTGCATTTAATTCCTAAATTCGGTGAACTGGGCGTTTTCGGACCTACTATCCCGGTAGAATATGGCGGGGGCGGGCTCGATTATACCAGTTACGGGCTGATGTGTCAGGAGATTGAAAGAGGCGATTCGGGCATGCGGTCGACAGTTTCGGTGCAAAGCTCGCTGGTAATGTGGCCGATCCACGCCTTTGGCTCAGAGGAGCAGAAACGCAAGTATCTGCCCAAACTGGCTACCGGCGAATGGTTGGGATGTTTCGGGCTTACAGAGCCTGGCCACGGCTCCAATCCGGGCGGCATGAAAACGCATTTGACAAAAACAGACGCCGGTTACCTGCTCAATGGTTCCAAAATGTGGATTTCGAATGCGCCTTTTGCGCATATTGGCGTAGTATGGGCGCGAAATGAAGCGGGGAGGGTGCAAGGCGTGATCGTCGAGCGCGGTATGGAAGGTCTTTCAACACCTGAAATCCATCACAAATGGTCGCTGCGTGCGAGTGCGACGGGGGAGCTGGTTTTTGATCATGTATTGATTCCCGAAACGCATGTTCTTCCTGGTGCATTAGGACTAAAAGCCGCATTGCAATGCCTCGATAAAGCGCGCTATGGTATCGCCTGGGGTGCTATCGGCGCGGCGATAGATTGTTATGAAACGGCCGTGAAGTATTCCGCGGAGCGCATTCAGTTCGATAAACCGATCGGCGCATTTCAGATCACGCAAAAGAAACTGGCCGAAATGCTGACGGAAATCACCAAAGCGCAGTTGCTTGCGTGGCGGTTAGGCCAGCTCATGGACGCTGGTAAAGCGACAACCGTGCAGATCTCCATGGCGAAAAGAAACAATGTGGAAATGGCGCTGAATACCGCGCGCGAAGCCCGCCAGATCCTCGGCGCGATGGGCATAACCGGCGAGTACCCCATTATGCGCCACATGATGAACCTCGAATCGGTGATCACCTACGAGGGGACACACGATATCCATTTGCTGATTCTTGGGGCGGAAATTACGGGAATGCAGGCGTTTAAATAGTACTTTGGCTTTCGGCTTCCGGCAGTCGGCTTCCAAATTTGTTTTCTAAATCGTCCGATGGCTGATAGCCGGCGGCCGAAGTAAGATCCGCCAGTTTTCGCTGCAAATCCTTACTTGTTTCCCGTGACCCGTCGGGCGACCATCCTGGTGCTTTGAGCAGGTATTTGAGCTTGGTTTTGAAATCTACCGGCTGCATGAAATCCTGGCTGATGGCTTTCCATTCATGGAATACCGTTTGGCCCAGGCCTTGCTGCTCCATGGACTTTGTGAGGCCGTAACGCGGGGGCTCGGCGGGTAGTTCTTCCTGAAAAGTTCCGAAAATGCGGTCCCAGATGATCAGGCACATGCCCATGTTCTTGTCCAGGTACTGCACGTTGCTCGCATGATGCACGCGGTGGTGCGACGGCGTCACGAAAATGTATTCCAGCCAGCCCAGCTTACCCACGTATTCCGTGTGGACGATGATACCGTAAATCTGCGTAATCGAATACATGACGATGATATCGGCCGGATTGAAACCCACCAGCGTAAGCGGAATGAAGTAAATGAAACGGTAGAGCGGCTGGAATACCGACGACCGGAAGCCCGTGGTGAGGTTGAAATGTTCCGACGAATGGTGCGTTACGTGCACCGCCCAGAAGAGCCTGCAATGGTGATCGACATAATGCAATGTGTAAAACGCCAGGTCCTCGGCGAGAAACAGCGCCAGCCAGTACAGGTACGGATTGGCGATCGGTTCTACAAAAGAGAAATTGTAAAACCAGATGAGCACGCTTACGTAAGCCGCCCTGAAAAGCAGATCGATACCGCCGTTGAGCAGCATCAGCACCGCATTCATCAATGTGTCTTTGAAAGAATAGGCCGGACGTTTGGCCAGTTCCGTGTGAGGATTCTTGTATGTTAAAAAGATCTCAAGGCCGATCAGACATATATAAAACGGTGTCGACAGTTTCAGAATGAGATCCTCGAAATCATAAGTGCCGGGCATAGCAATTTCTTCAGATAGTAAACAAAGATAATGGAGAAGGGAACTGTAAATTTTAGCCTGCCGATTTCTAAGATTTTTTTAATGGAACCGGTAGGCTACTTCTCAGACAGCCATTGTACGGGAAACCCCCATGGAAGGTTCAATATTTCCCGCTTTTCGTCTTTAAATATAATAAGTAACCGCACATGATCAATTAATCATACGCTTCAAAGCCTTGCGCAATTCTTCGTTTTTATGCCGCTTTTGCAGGATTACCGGCGCCGCGATGCGCTCCCGGCAATCGAACAGCGAACAGCGCTCGCAGGTTTGGTTCACCTCCCTGGAAGTAAGGGCAGGATCGTCCAGGAATGCCAGTTTTTCACGCGTCTGCTCGTCCAGGTAAATGCCCATCGACACGCTCACGTTCAGGTTGGGTGTGGGCGACATCGGTTGTGCGAAGCTTACCACCAGGTACTGGTCCTGCGTATCGATATAAGTTGATTTTTGTGCTTTGCACAGAATGCGGGGCGGTTGTTTGGCTAAAATAATATCTCCCAGGTCGTTGAGAATCGTGAGGGCCACCCACCGGCGGCAGTAATGCTCGTCGCGGACGGTGTGCGGATAATGCTTCCTCGAAATGTGCATTTCCTTCGTCATATGGAACAGGTTCTGACCTACGAAGTTGTTGAAACGCGAAAAGAAGATCTGGTTGATCCCGAAATAGCGCGGCAGGATATTGCTGAGCCGGTAACAGAATGACTCGGGCGTGGTATTGAAATCGTAGATGAGCTGGATGAGCCGATCGGGCTGCCAGGTTTTTTGCGCAAAAAAATCGGCGATGGCGGGTACCAGCAGGCTTCTCTTGATGATAATGGCGCTGCCGAAGTAGGATGCCTTGAAATTGTTCAAAAGCTGCTCAAACGACTCCGCCTCGACCAGTGCCGTTGTATGCAGGCGGTTTTTCAGGTTTAAATACAAATACCCGATTTCCCTCCCGTAGATAAATGCCCGCTGCACGGAGGATAAATGTGCATTGATCAGCAGGCGCGTGCCGGCTGCATTGGGGATCGTGAGCGACCGCACCGTGGCAAATTCCGGGTTGCTGCGCTCGTTGATAGGCTCGATCGTGTATTGGTACTGTTCCTTTAAAATACTTTCGAGCTGTTGCTCATCGAGGAGCCGGGCAGGGTCCACATTTTGTTCTGCGAGAAAACGCTCCGCTTCGAGTTCAATATCTTCGAAATAATTGTCATGCATTTCCTGGTAGGTCCGCAGTGCCGAGAAATAGAACTTCTCGATAGACATATTGTAGTTGCGGGCGATCTCGATAAGCGTTCCCACAAATGCGCTGATCTTGGTAGGCGCATCGGAAAGGATTTCGAGCAGGTTGGCAGGGTCTATCCCGAACAGTTCGAGCGGAAGCTCCGTCAGGATATTTGAGCTGAGCAGATCGGAAATCGGTTCCAGCCGCTTGCTCAGTTTTAGCGAGACGAGCGTGTCATAGTCAACCTCCATGGCGCTTGCCAATGCAAGAATCTTATCGGCTTTCGGATACTTTTTCCCTTTTTCAATTTCATTGATATAGGAAATCGACAACCCCGATTTCTGGGAAAGCTCGCTGAGCGACATTCCCTTGTCGAGCCGGAGTTGTTTCAGTTTGAGTCCGAAAACCAGTCTTACATTATCTTGATTAATAGCCACAGTGCTGATATATGGGCCTGATTTAGTGCGATTTCGCTTACAGGCAATTTAATGAATGAAACACAAAAGTAGAAATAGCCCCGCATTCGGCATTCATGAAGAACAAAAAAACGGGGCCGTTCGCACAGATTTCGTCATGCCTCCCGAGCCAGGATAAATGCACATCGCATCCTAACTGCGTAATAATGAAACGGACAACCCGAATCCGACCAAAAAACGCTATTTTTGCGGTTTATTTGGATAATAGAAACTAAACAAAAGCTTTACCTTCTGATAATCAGTATTTTGGGCGGATATACACACCGATACCCCAGGAAAAGCATAACAACTAACAGGATATGAGTGAGTACAGTCATCGGGAAATAGAAAAAAAATGGCAGGATTACTGGCAGCAAAACGGCACTTTCAGCGTGTCGAATGCGTCGGAACTGCCTAAGTATTACGTGTTGGATATGTTTCCTTATCCTTCGGGGGCGGGCTTGCATGTCGGCCATCCGCTGGGCTACATTGCCTCGGACATCTACTCCCGCTATAAAAGGCTGAAAGGGTTTAATGTGCTGCATCCGATGGGTTTTGACAGCTTCGGTTTGCCGGCAGAGCAATATGCGATCCAGACTGGCCAGCACCCGGCCATCACCACGGAACAGAATATCACCCGCTATATCGAGCAGTTGAAAAACCTGGGGCTGAGCTACGACTGGAACCGTGAGGTCCGTACTTCCGATCCCGGCTACTACAAATGGACGCAGTGGATTTTCGCCGAGCTGTTCAACAGCTGGTACAACAACGATACCGACAAAGCAGAGCCGATCGAAACGCTGACCGCGAAATTCGCGCAGGAAGGCAACGGCAAAGTGAATGCGCCTTGCGACGAAGATACGCCCGTGTTCTCCGCAGAACAGTGGAATGCCTGGTCGGCAGAGGCACAATATAAGATGACATTGAAATACCGCCTGACTTACGTGGCCGACGCTACCGTAAACTGGTGCCCGGGCCTGGGCTCGGTATTGTCGAATGACGAGGTGAAGGACGGCGTTTCCGAACGCGGAGGCTTTCCCGTAATCCAGAAGCTGATGCGCCAGTGGATGATGCGCATTACCGCATACGCTCAACGGCTGATCGACGGGTTGGACACCGTGGATTGGACAGAGTCATTGAAAGAGCAGCAGCGGAATTGGATCGGGAGATCGGTAGGAGCGCTGGTGAAATTTGCAGTCGAAGGTAAAGATGCTAACATAGAGGTATTTACAACCCGCGTCGACACGATTTACGGGGTTACGTTCATGGTGATCGCGCCGGAGCATGAGCTGGTGGATGTCATCACGACTCCCGGGCAGCGTGCGGAAATCGACGCTTACATTGCCATGACGCAGAAGAAATCGGAGCGTGACCGGATGTCGGATGTGAAAACGGTTTCGGGCGCGTTCACGGGCGCGTACGTGATCAATCCGTTCAGCGGGGAGAAAGTGCCGGTTTACATTGCGGATTATGTGTTGGCAGGCTATGGAACCGGTGCGGTAATGGCCGTTCCATCCGGCGATCAGCGCGACTGGAATTTCGCCCGGCATTTCAACCTGCCCATCATCCCGATTCTTGATGCGCAAAAGGACGTCGAAACGCAAGCCGACGCAACGAAGGAAGGAAAATATATCAATTCGGGCATTATCGACGGACTGGGCTACAAAGAAGCTACGGAAAAGCTGATTAATGTGCTGGAAGAAAAAGGATTAGGTAAAGGCAAAATCAATTACCGCCTCCGCGACGCGGTATTCAGCCGCCAGCGGTACTGGGGTGAGCCGGTGCCTGTTTATTACCAAAATGACAGCGAAGGCCAGCCGGTACCTTACTTGCTCGACCTGAACGAGTTGCCTTTGAACCTGCCGGAAGTCGATAAATACCTGCCGACCGAAAACGGTGAGCCGCCATTGGGCCGCGCGCAGGGATGGGAGCATGGCTCGGGCAATGGCTATGAGTTGAGCACCATGCCGGGCTGGGCGGGCAGCAGCTGGTACTGGTATCGCTATATGGACCCGAAAAATGAAAACGAATTCGCGTCGAAAGAGGCCATTAGCTACTGGAAGGACGTGGATTTGTACATCGGCGGCACCGAACACGCGACAGGCCACTTGCTATACAGCCGTTTCTGGAACAAATTTATGAAGGACCGCGGCTTTGTGCAGGAAGAAGAGCCATTCAAAAAGCTGATCAACCAAGGCATGATCCAGGGACGCAGCAACTTTGTGTACCGCGTGAAAGGAGACGATTACAGCAGGCCTGTATTCGTCAGCGCAGGTCTGAAATCGCAATATGAGGTTTCTGCATTGCATGTGGATGTGAATATCGTTGAAAACGACGTGCTGGATGTGGAGAAATTTAAAGCTACGCGTCCAGATATCGCGGGCGGGCAGGCGACATTCATCCTGGAAGACGGCAAATACATTTGCGGCGTGGAAGTGGAGAAAATGTCGAAATCCAAATTCAATGTTGTGAACCCGGATGACATCGTGGAGCGCTACGGGGCTGATACCCTGCGCCTGTACGAAATGTTCCTGGGACCATTGGATCAGGCGAAGCCATGGAACACGAATGGTATCGATGGTACCTACCGGTTCATCCGCAAGCTGTGGCGCCTGTTTTACACCGAAACCGGCCAGTGGCAGGTGAAAGACGTTCCGGCGAAGCCCGAGGAGTTGAAGATTTTGCATAAAACCATTAAGAAGATTGGGGAGGATATCGAAAACTTCTCGTTCAACACGGCTGTGAGTGCATTCATGGTGTGTGTCAATGAGCTGGGAAGCCAGAAATGCCAGAGCAAGGAAATTTTGGAACAACTGGTGATCCTGCTTTCTCCTTACGCACCGCATATTTCGGAAGAACTCTGGGCTGCATTGGGAAATGAAGCAGGCGGTGTTTCCAAGGCGGCATTCCCCGTTTTCGAAGCCAAATATGTGCAGGACTCGGTATTCGAGTACCCGGTACAGATCAATGGAAAAGTCCGGGCTTCGCTGACATTCCCATTGGATACGGCGCCTGCGGATATCGAGAAGGAGGTTTTGGCGGATGCCACTGTGCAGAAATGGATGGAAGGCAAGCCAGCCAAAAAGGTGATTGTAGTACCGAAGCGGATCGTGAATGTAGTGATCTGATCCGTTAACGGAAATAAGAAATGCAAAAAGGCCAGCCCCGTCATGGACGGAGCTGGCCTTTTTGTTTCCGGATAGGGCTGGTTACTTGACGGAGATCTGACGCTCGGTGCGGATTTCCGATACCTCAAACTGTTTTTCAGTTTTTTGGCTGTTTGTCGCAACTTCAATGGTATAGGTTCCTGCGGGCAACTCGCTCACATTGAAAGCCTTTCTGAACTTACCTGTGCCGCGGTCGATGGTTTCGCGATAGATAGTCTCGCCGCTTTTGTTGGTGATCAATACCACCGCTCTGCTGTCGGTGTACTTGTCGACATTCACGTGGATCTTACCGCTGTTCGAGGCGAAAATACCGGTTCCGAACGCTGCTGCTTTTTTGCTTTCTTTGTCTTCCGCGAAGCTGTTGAATGCGAAGGTGGCAGCGAATACCATTGTCATTGCGACGGATTTAATTGAAGGTTTCATGGCTATGTTTTTTTAAGTGATGGCTAATAATTCCGTTTTGTTGATTCAAATATATGTGCTATATCAGGTACTATGTATTGCATAGTACATGAGTGGTAATTATGGAAAATGAATGGCAATATGCCGGGAATAGCGATCTTTCTTAATTTTGCATGGTATGGCAAAAAAGAAAGCACGCACCTCCATTAGTAAAGTAAAATACCTGAAACCACTGCCCGCGAAGGGCTGGGCCATCATCGGTGCCATTGTGGTGGTGATCGGAGGGCTCATCTGGTGGAACGACCGGACGGACGAGAATCAGTGGGAATTCATCAGTAAATTCGGCATTAAGCTGCCGCTGCGCTACGCGGTGCACGGTATCGACGTATCGCACCATAATGCGAAAATCAATTGGGACAAGCTCAAAAGCGCCCGCTCCGAAAATGTAAGCATCGATTTTGTCTACATCAAGGCCACCGAAGGGGCCACGCATCTCGACAGGCAGTTCAAACGGAACTGGGCGGAGGCCCGTCGGGTGGGGATGAAACGCGGCGCCTATCATTTCTACAACCCGCGGGTCATGTCCGACCGCCAGGTGGATAATTTCATCGGGCAGGTGCGCATGGAAGCCGGAGACCTGCCGCCCGTCCTCGACCTGGAAGTGAATGGTGGGAAGCCGGATGACATCATTATCAAAGGTGTCCGGAACTGGCTCACGCTCGTCGAGGCGCACTATGGTGTAAAGCCGATTATTTACGTCAACGAGCATTATTACAAGAAATACATCGCCGGAAACTTCGACGAATACCCGCTCTGGCTCGCGGGCTACTCCCGCACGCACCTGAACGATCTCGCGTCGGATGCCCACGTACTTTTCTGGCAGCACAGCGAAAAAGGCTGGGTTGACGGCATTCGCGGGTTCGTCGACTACAACGTGTTCCTGCACGAACGCACGGATTGGGAAAATTTGGCGGAGGCCGAATAATTTAAATAGAGTTACTTACGTATTAGTAACAGTTACATCCTTAACAGAGCTGCTGCTATGAAAAACGTTGTCCTCATTCTGATTGTGTTGTTTGCCGCCGGATGCTCAAACAGCGACCCCGTCCGGGGAGACGCTGCCGGAAATTTTACTGGAACATATAAATATGCCATCGCCTCGCCGCTGGGCTTTGTATCCAAATATACCTGGGTGGTAACGCAGCGATCGGTGAATGTGCTGGACTTCGATATGACGAAGGAGGTCGTTCAGGGGAATGGTGCCAGAACCGTCACACGCGAAAACGCTGCGGAAGTGGAGGTGATCGACGAAAAGCGGCTTCGCTTTTCCTATACGACTACCAGCGGCCGTGTTATCGGGGTTTCTATGTTGGCGGGATCCAGGAAGCTTAGCGTCAATAGCTACGCATTACAGGGCGAAGATGCTACGAATGTACCCTGGTATGTGTTTGAAAAGCAATAATGTAACGAGGGTAGGGGAATTCGCTGTGTCGATGCGTACCAGAAGCCGAATAATCAGGCAGGTATATCTACGCTGAAACGAGGGTAACCAGGGTGCTACTTTTGGTAAAACACCAAACTCGATGCACTTATGAAAACTTTTGAATTCATCCTTTATTCCCTATTGTCGGTTTTATTATTCACTTCCTGCAAAACAACGGCAATCCTTACATCCAAATTTGAAAGCGAAACGGTAGGGTCACTGCCGGCCAAAAACATCCCCGGCGATCCTTCGGGCGATGAAATCACATACAGTACCGAATTGCAACCGCGGATCAAAGTCACGGCATCCGCGCATGCGGGACAAAAGGCAGTCACTTTCTCGGAAATCAATACACCCGGACTCACGGCGCATAACCAGTTCCTGGGTTTCAAAGGAATTTCCACCGATTTTACGCAGCCACTGTGGTTCTTTTTCAATGCAACGCATTCCGGAAGCGGTGAGCGGCTCATGATCGAGATCGCCGATGGCTCGGCGGGGGTCATTACGAGAATGCATCTCGATCAGGGCGGGCAGTTGAGCCTGGTGACGGCGTTCCCCGGTACGGAGGAAGTGATCGGGAACATTCCTCCCGGCGTCTCGCATACGATTATGGTAAGCCTTAATCTGAGCACCAAGAAATTTAACCTCACCGTCTTCAAGTCCGGCGGGAACATTACCGTGACAGACCGGCCCGTACTGGTGGACAATATCCTGGCTTATGCCAATCCGGCGAACCCGTCGATCTATTTCAGGTGGGGCGACGGTGCCTCGGCCGACAGGAAATATGTGATCGAAGAAGTGTTCATCACCCGGAAAAAGCCTGCCATGTAGTTTGGTCAGGAATGGTCAGGGGTAGTCATGTGTTGTCAGGTAATGTTTTAAAAATTCCTGACTACCCCTTGACAATTCCTGACCACTCCTGACCCAATAACTATCCGATCGGCTCCTGCTGGCTCAGACAGTGGAAGCTGCCCTGCCCCCAGATGATTTCCGTAGCCAAAAGCGGAATGATCTTTCTTCCTCCAAATGCTTTTTCCAAAATATCGATGGCGATCTGGTCGTGCGGGTTATTGAATACCGGCACGATCACGCCCGCATTGCAGATCAAAAAGTTGGCGTAGGAACCCGGCGTGCGGAAACCGTCGATGATCACCGCTTTCGGCATCGGTAGTTCGATAATATCGGGTTGCTTACCATTCAGCAGCCGCATTTGTTTCAGCATTTGCAGGTTGGTATTCAACACCTCGAAATTTGCGTCGCTGCGGTCGGTTTCCACGCAGGCGACGATGGTATTTTCATTCACAAAACGCGTGGTATCGTCGATATGGCCGTCGGTATCATCGCCGACAATGCCGTCTTCCACCCACAAAACCTGCTCTACGCCATAGTAATCGTATAATTTCTGCTCGATCTGCCCCTGGTTCAAATGCGGGTTGCGGTTCGGGTTCAGCAGGCATGATTTGCTGGTCAGCAGACTGCCCGTACCATTGAATTCCACCGAACCGCCTTCCATGATAATGCCCGGGTTTACTACCGGCAGGTTCAGGTATTCGGCAACGGCCCGCGGAGTCCGGTTATCGTCGTCATAAGGCGGATATTTACCTCCCCATGCATTATGGCCCCAGTCTACGATCATTTTCTCGCCGGTTTCAGGATTTACTACGAAGGATGGGCCATGGTCGCGGCACCAGGCGTCGTTGGTAGGCTTGACGATAAATTCAATTTTCGCGAGGTCGACGCCTGTTCTGTCAAGCTCTGTGATGATATACTGTTTCAAAGCCTCATCGTTGGCAATGATCCCCACATTTTCTCCTGTGCTGATCGCCTTAATGAAAGCCAGGTATTGCGGCCGCATTTTGGCAAGTTTATCTCCCTGCCAGGAAGCGTCATTATGGGGAAAGGTAAGCCAGGTGGCGCGGTGCGGTGCCCATTCGGCCGGGAAAGTGAAACCCAGTTCGCGGGGCGTAGATGAAGCGGTAATAGCTGCCAAGATGTATTTACGGTGTTTGTTCTGCTCAAAAATGAAGTGCAAAGTTCGTAAAACGTTTTGAAGCAGACCAAAAAAATAAAGCCCCTTAACGGGGCCTTACCGGATTGTTGAGTAAAATCAGCGTCAGTTGTTGGCGACCATCACATTGTCGACAAGGTAAGTGCCGTCCACCGTTTCGAGGTTGTAGGCCTTGCTCACACGCCGCACATTTTCCTGCACAGCCCCCACTTTCCAGGTAGACACAATGCCCGTGGAAGGTTCATAATGGTAAAGAATATCCTTTTTTGAAAGTTTCTTCATCCGCTTTTTACCATGGTTGGTCTGCACGTAGTGATGAGGCGTCGCTTCAAGCAGCAATGCGGGTACGATCGGCGATTCGGGTGTTGACTGGTCTTCAACAGGCCTCAGGTACACTGCCGTCAGCGGGGAAGTGGGCTGGTTGAAAACGTCGATCTGCCTCACCTGGGTAATGGCCGTCTTACCGTCCTTGCACGTCGTTACATGCTCGCCCACGCGTACGTCCGCGATCGATTTGACACTGCCGTCGGCCATTGTCACCGGCGCGCTGGCAGGGAAATACTTGCACCGTTTGGTACTTTTCGAAATCCGGATCGTCGCCTGCGACTGAATGCTGCTCACGGCCGTTACTTCGGTTTGTGCAAAAATGGTGAGAGACAGGAGCGAAAAGATACTGGTGGTCAGAAATTTCATGCAGTGTTAATTAGGAAGAAGCCTTCGACATTTTTACAAAAACCTTGCTGAGTGCATTGGGAATTGCACCGAGGCAAATCAGCACGAGCCCCGCGGTAATGAGCGTGGAAGTATGTGCGAAAAATGAACCCGAAGACAAAATGGCCAAAATTAATATCGTTGAGAATGGTAATGAGAATGCAAGTAACAACACAGCCAGTTCGAGATCAAATGTCCGCTTTTCCTTCGCCATGCCTTTCGCATCTTCCCGGAGGTTGAATGCCGAAATGTGGGCGAGCGGCCAGAAACTGGCGGCACTCAGCGGGATCACGATCGAAAGCAGTACCATGTTCTGGTCGGTGATATTCAGCACGTAGATCATCCCCGCGCTGATGAGCATCGTAATGCCCGCGCGGAAGAATAGTATACTTGCCACGATACGCTTCTTCCCTTCTTTAAGTTGTACGGCCAGTCCGATGAACAGCAGTACAAGCGGCGTCATCATGGCGCTGGTTTTATCAAAAATGTCCACTACCAACGGTGGAAGGGAGTTATAATTGATACCCAGGCTCAGGAGAATGATCGCGATGAAAATGAGTAGGTTGATCGGCTCCTGGAACATGCTGGCGAAGAGGCTTTTTAGCTTTCCGCCCATTTTGGTCTCCTTGTCGTCGCTGTTTTTCAAAAACATATTCATTGCGAGAATGTACAGCGAAATGAGCACGAAGAACTTGTTGCCCACATCGGCCAGTGCGGCGATCGCGAGACTTTTCTCACCCAGAAACTCGGCAATGAACGGGAAGCAGGACAACCCTGGTGCCAGGGAAGGAATGAGCATCATCAGCGTGCGGCCGGTAGGGCTGTTCTTTTCAATGCCGAACAATGCAAAGGCAAGCGGCGCGGAAAAGAACATGAGGAAGTTGAAAATCAGCGTGACTAGCGGGATTATGAACATCGACGAATCGATGTCGATTTTCATCAATGAAATAAATATCGTTGAGGGCAGCGCCACGGAGAGGATAATCTCCTTGATGCCGTTGGTTTGGTCTTTGTTCTTGAACTTGCTTTTGAGTAACAGCCCCAAAGCAATTAATAGTAATAGCGTAATGGTTTTTTGCAGTGCGTCACTCATAGTCAGGCATATTTAAATAGTAACAGGAGCGTATCGAAGATTAAAGAGGAGTGTTGCTTTCGTGGGGTATTTTAATAGGAGTGAAAATATGGTCTTGTTATCGCATGCACTTCGACCGCCCGGTCCGCCGGGCGGTCGAAGGATAATTGCACGATGTCAGCTCAACGCTCCAAGCGCGCCGACAAACGCCTTCATCTCATCCATCGTACCGATACTCACGCGGCACCAAGGTTTGTTCTGGACGTCGAACGAGCGGACGGCGATGCCTTTGGCGGTCATTTTGCTGAGCAGTTCCTTGCCGGGGATGGAGATCGGGAACAGGACGAAGTTGGTATACGACGGGATGTATTTGTAGCCCATCTTATCCAGGTTTTCGTAGAGGTATGTTTTGGCCTCGTGGTTCAGCTTGCGGGTGTTACCCTGGAAATCCTTGTCGTCGAGGCTGGCGGATGCCGCGAAGATCGACGTGTAGGAAATGCCCATTCCGCCGCGGGTGATTTTGTTGATACCGGCGAGGAATTCAGGCTGGGCGGCAATGTAGCCCACGCGGATACCCGCCATACCCATGATTTTCGAGAAGGTACGGGCGATGATGACGTTTTTCTTTTGGGCCAGAAGCGACACCATGCTTTGCGTATCGGCACCTACCGCGAGCTCAATGTAAGCTTCGTCCACGAACACCGGTACTTTTTCGGAAACGCGGGAGCAGAAGTCGAGCAGGTCCTGGCCCTTGGTGATGGCACCGGTCGGGTTGTTTGGATTACAAACATACACGAGCTTGGTATCCTTGTCGATCGCCGCTTCCATCGCTTTCAGGTCGTGCGACCAGTCTGCCGTACACGGAACGGGTTTCCAGGTAGCACCCACGGATTTAGCTACGCTTACCAGCGACATGTAGCAAGGGTCGGCCGACACGATGTTGCCGCCTTTCATGAATGTTACCAATGCCACTTTTTCCAGCAGATCGGAAGAGCCGGGGCCCATCATGATATATTCCGAAGTAACGCCTTCCTTTTTCGCGATTTTATCAACCAGGTCGTACATTTCCTTCCAGGCGTAGCGGTTACCGTTTTTCACGGAGTCGGCCACGGCTTTCTGGGCCGACATCGGCGGGCCGTAAGGGTTTTCGTTCGAACTTAATTTGGCAATGATCTTGGGGGCTTTGTAGTCAGCCGGCAAGAAATGTTCCCTCACCATAGGGCTGCGGTAAATGCGGTTCTCCGGGTCGAGCGACAGCGGGGTACTTTCAAATGCGCCGGCAGTCAGGTGCGGTGCGATGGCCATTCCGCCCAATGCCATTAAACCGGATTTTAACAGGTTCCGACGGTCGATGTTGTGATTCATTGTTCAATTGTTTAAGTACGTGACGATTAATGTTAAGGAGTAAAAATCTTTATTCAATTTACAAATAAACGAGCCGGTTTCGGTGCGTATATAGTTTGTTTTTCAGTTAGTTAGCCTGTACTTGCGAGAAGCGCGTAAATGCGATTCCCTTATGGCTGCCCGACCAGGAGATCTTGGTGATACTGCCGGCTTTCGGAGCGGCAATGCCCAGATCGGCCCAGGTCTTTTCGAGTTTCACCAGACCCTGCGCATCGGAAGTGACCTCGCCGAGGACGGCACCTGTGCGAAGCGTTATTTTGATGGCGATGTTCGGTACGGGGATCGAGTCAATGCCTTTGGTATGGTCCAGAATATTGGTCTTGTCCAGTTCCAGCAACCGGGCCGAAAGTGTCAGTTTTTCGGCGGTGGCAGCGTAAGTTACAGTCGGTTCGCTGGCAATAGGCGCTCCGAAAGGCGCGCCGACAATGTCGACGAGAACGGGCGCGACGTCGCGGTCGAGGAACGGATCTTCTTCTTTGCAGGAAGCAAAGCCGAGCGATAATCCGAGTAACAGGCAGGCGAAAAGCGATTTGCTATTTTTCATAATCTTCAAAGTCTTGAATTGGGAATAAACCGTTATTTCTCAGCCCACCACAGTTTGGTTTTCATGTCGTCGGCACCGCCGTTCAGCTTCACACCGTCGCCCACTGCCGTCGCATTCAGCGAATATTCCGAGGCCGGGTAATTGAAGCGGGTAGGAAGAATGCCGCCGTTGTTCAGCACCGCACGCGGGTCTGCCGCGGGAAACACCGGATAGCCGGTCCTGCGCCACTCGATCCAGGCTTCCACGCCTTGCCCGAAAAGTGATATCCATTTCTGTTCGAGCACCTTTTCCTTGCTTACCGGACCAGCTTTGGTCATGTAGTCGGCAGGTGGCGTGAGGCCATATTGTGCGAAAGAGGCGGTAATGCCCGTTTCGAAGTACTTCTTCGCATCGCCGGTAATCTCGCCATCCAGGGCTGCTTCCGCGAGGATGAAGTTCAGGTCCGCGTAGGTCATGATCACTTCAGGTGCCGCTGCGTCGGTAAATGCTTTCCCGATCGTAGAGCTGGTAGCCAGGTAGCCGGTTGCGATAGCGTCGGGCAAGCCATTGGCGTGGCCCTGGTACAAGCCATCCTTGTTGGGGTTGGCATATACGGTAATGCGGGTATCGCCCAAAGCATTCATCTTGTCGGCCAGCGTTTTACTGATGTTCCAGTCGGTACGCCCGCCCTGGATCAGGATCTGGTTCCACTCGTTGTTGCTGGGGAGTACGGTGGTGCATTTCAATGAAGCATTGTCGGCATTGCTGGTGAAAATAGGGAACTTCGTAGCGTCACCCAGGATTTCTGCAAAAATCGCTTTCGACTCGGCCGGTTTTTTCGCGGCCTGGCGGTTAGCGAGGCGGAGACGGAGCGAGTTGGCGAACTTTTTCCATTTGAGAATATCACCCCCGTACAAAATGTCCCCCGCAACGGCTGGTCCGGTCACCGACAGCTTTTCGTTAGCCGTTTTCAGGTCGCTCAGCAGGCCCGCGTAAATGGTTTCCATCGAATCGTACTTCGGCGTGTAAATCGGTTCGCCGGCGGTGCCTTTGATGGCGTCGGTGTACGGTATCGAGCCGTACATGTCAGTAAGGAGGGAGAAAACCCAGGTGCGCATTACCAGTGCCACTCCCTCATAATTAGCGTTAGGTGAAGCCGATTCGGCATTTGTCTGGTTGATGATCCGCTGGAAATTCAGCAAACCGTCATTGAAAAAGCCTTTCCAGTTATTGGACAGCAATGCGGGTGAAACGGTGTAATCGTCGCCCTCGTTGCTGTAAATGTTGCGGGTCAGATGCTGTACGTACAATTCGGCGGCGTCGATATTGATGCGCTCGAAGCGGTCGCGGTGGCCCCAGTAGCGGTCTATCGACGTTTCGATACCGGTAGGGAGCAGGTATTGCGGGCCGATGGCCGTAGGGCTGTTCGGGCTCACATTCATGCTATCGAAATCCTTGGTACAGCTGGTGATGCTCAATGCGCCGGCGAGGGCGGTCATCCAGATGTTCTTATGGGTCAAAATGCTTTTCATCTCGTAATGCTTTTAGGTCTTCAAATAATTTGGGAAGGGATCAGAACGACAGCGAGAGGTTTGCACCGATGCTGCGGGAGCTGGGCAGCTCGCCATAACCAAATCCTTGCTGGTTGCCACCTTTCGCGTCGATCTCCGGATCGATATGCGGGGTGTTTTTGAAGATCATCCAGACGTTCCGTCCCACAAGCGAGATCTTCGCCGACTGGATTTTTACCTTTTTCAAAAGCGACGGGCTGAACGAGTAGCCAAGCGACACTTCTCTGAGTTTGACATAACTCGCATCGAAAATCGCCGATTCGTGATAGTTACGCGGGTTGGAATAACCGTACAGCTGATTGGCTGTCACGATAATGTCGTTGGGTACATAAGATTTCGAGCCATCCGCTGCCGTCACTTCCCGTACCCCCTTGCCGATCACACCTTCCTCGCGGCCGAGGGCCGTTTCGGCGTACTGGCCTGTCCACCGCGCAGTTCCGGTGCCTTCGTCATAGATATCGCCGCCCATGCGAACGTCCACCAATGCGCTCAGCGACCAGCCTTTGTAGTTGAATGTATTCAGCATACCACCGATCCAGTCGGGCTGAATGTTGCCGAGTTTTTGGCCGGCTGCTGTCAGTGGCAGTCCATTTGCCCCGTAAACAACCTGTCCGTTGTATTTCTGGAAACCAACGCCATAGAATGTACCATAAGGCTGCCCTACGCGTGCTTCGGACGACATGCCGCGCTGTGTGGCGAGCGTGTAGGTAGTTAAGCCTTCTGCGAGTTCCACCACTTTGTTGCGGTTGCGTGCCCAGTTCAGTGAAACATCCCAGCTGAAACCACCCGGCAGTTTGACCGGCGTTCCCGAGATCGCAATTTCAACACCTTGGTTGGTGATCTTACCGGCGTTCAGGATGCGGGTGTTATAACCGCTCGCTTTGGAGATTTCCACGCCGAGGATCTGGTCTTTCGTGGTCTGCTTGTAGTAAGTTACGTCCAACCCGATTTTGCCTTTGAGGAAGCGCAGATCCGCCCCGAGTTCAAGGCCGGTGGTGATCTCCGGTTTCAGGCCGCTGTTTGCGATTTCGATGTTTTCTGAGAATTTAGGCACTGAGCCATTCCAAGAACCTTTGGCGAGGAATGTCTGGGCCAGTTGGTAAGGTGTAGCGTCATTACCCACCTGTGCATAGCTGGCGCGAACCTTCCCGAATGTGAAAACATTGCTTTTCACATCAAACAGCTCCGTCAATACCGCGCTCAATGAAGCGGAAGGGTAGAAGTAGGAGCGTGCATTCGCCGGCAGTGTGCTCGACCAGTCGTTACGGGCTGTCAGATCCAGGAACAATGCATCTCTCCATGAGAAGTTAGCTGTTCCGAACAAGCTCTGCGTTTCCGATTTGCGGATTTCCGATTCGATCGTGTTCTGGCTCGGTACGGAGTTTCCGGCATTGTAGAGGCCATCCACCACCATTTCGCCTACATAGAAATAGTTTCTTTTGTAATAATTGGTCCGTTTAATGCCGCCTACCTGCACATTCAATCCGAAATCCGCATTGATATTCTTGTTGTAAGTCACCATGAAATCCGAGTTGGTTTCCTGGCTGCGCAGCACTTCTTCCGAGAAGCGGCCCGGCGTGCGTACCCCATTGCGGACGCGGAGGAAGTTGGAAACGTTAATGCGCGTGTCGGACCAGTAATCGGTACCGCTGCGGAGCATAATGCTCAGTGAAGGCAAAATTTTGTAGCTCAATGCGATGTTACCCAGCAAACGGTCCTTTTCATTGCTCTGCGGAAGTCTCTTCTGAGAGAAATACGGGTTGGTGAAGAAGGTATGCTGCCAGTTAGGCGGGTCGGTGTCGTTGCCGCGCTGGTTGTGCACATCGATATAACTTTCATAATCCCGCAGCTGCGCCCACGACACGTGGCGGTGCGACCAGATAAACTCCTGTCCGCTGCCGTAGCTCTTGTTGTCGGAACCGGATTTGATGTATTCACCCGAAAGCGTAATATTCAGGTTTTTGGTCAGGTTGTAGCCCGAGTTGATGCGGAAGTTGTTGCGGTGAAAGTCATTGTAATACATGATACCCGTTTGATCCACGCGGCTCAGGCCCAGGCGGAAATAGCCTTTGTCGTTACCCCCGTTCAAAGCTACACTGTTGGTGATCGTACGACCGGTATTCCAGTATTCGTCCCAGTTGTTGGGCTGAGGAGTCAGTGGTGCAACATCGTCACCCGTCCACCACTGTCTCACCAGGCGCCCGTCCATCGGAGCTCCCCAGCTTTCGTCGGTCCCTTCCGATCCCACGAGAGGGTATCTTGCATCGTATACAGCGCGGTATTGCGCAATTTCCGCCGGATCGGTGATATTGCCGCTCCATCCGTCGGTATACCAGGTGCGGTAGCCATTACCACCCCCGTAAGTATTCTGGAAATTCGGTTTGATCCACGGGCGTTCGAAGCTGATGTTGGAGTTAATGTCAACCCCGAGCCCTTTGGTGCCCTGGCCGTTTTTGGTAGTAATCAAAATAACGCCGTTGGCAGCGCGCGAGCCGTACAATGCGGCCGCATTAGGCCCTTTCAGTACCGACATTTCCTTGATGTTGTCGGGGTTGATTTCCGAGATGCCTCCGCCCCAGGTTTTGTTCGCGGTTTGTTCCATCGGCACGCCGTCGATGACGATCAATGGCTGGTTATTGCCCGAAACGGACGAAGATCCGCGGATCTGGATGGTGGAGCCGCTGCCCGGGCCGCCGTTCGATTGTACGCGCACACCGGCGATTTTTCCCGAAAGTGCATTCGCTACGTTCGTCGAGCGGGACTCGGTCAATGCGCTTCCCTTTACTTCCTGCACTGTATATCCCAACGCCTTTTTCTCACGCTCGATACCGAATGCGGTCACGACCACCTCGGCCAGCTGTCGCGTGTCGGCGTCCAGCTTGATGTCAAATTTGGTTTGGTTGCCGATCGGCATTTCTTTGATCAGGAAACCCACGTATGAAACGACGAGTACGCCATCACCCGGAACCGAAAAGCTGAAATTACCTTCAGCATCGGCATTTGTACCCACATTGGTGCCTTTGTAAATAATTGACGCGCCTGCAAGTCCGAGACCATCTTCGGCTGCCGTTACCTTGCCGGTCAGTTGGCGCACTTGCGCGAAAGCAACCGTGGAACACAGGCAAGCCCATATAAATAAGAGTAGAACTTTACGCATGGGTGTTCAGAGTTAAATAGTTAGGTTGTCGGTAGTAGTAGGAGGAGAAAAAAAGTTATGGCTGTGAGGCGTCCACACTTCCGTGCGCCGCACACACTTTCGCGTGGACAGAACAACACAGCCATAAGCTTGCAACACTGCTTTTCCGGAAAGCAATACCCTCTTTAATCGAGGACAAACAGAGCGATCAGTTTCAGTGAGGCCAGTGAAAAGCCTTACGTCGACAATTGTGCTTGTCCACGACGTTGAGAAACCTGTATTAAAAAAATTATATTGTATTGGAGCGTAACTTACCCGGCAACGATGTTGCGGCTCGGCCGGAATTCAGTAAGCCCTCTCTCAACACGGTCAGATATATTCATGTGCGGCTGGAATATATCCTAGGTTTAGAAGTTCTGTCATTCGTTTAATGACATTTCAAATATACTGACAATGTGAAATAATGCAAGAGATTAAATTTAAAAATTGAAGTTTTTTGCAATAAAAATTGGTCATTTAAAATCAATACAGACTATTATTGGAATAATTTGATAATAAATTTTACTAATCCGATTTTTAACGCTTCCTACCGGTTTTGTAGATTAATGTCCCGGATTTTACTCCGTAAATGCTTAAAATATAGCTATTTACTGAAAGTTGCGCCTTGTAGAATTGTAACATTCAGTTACGCCGCTGATTTTGACCAGCCAGGATATGCAAACGTGTGAAACAAATAAAAAGAGCGCCCTGCCAGCAGGGCGCTCTTTTCGTATATATTAAAATAGTTATATTCCTAACTTAGTGTTGGTCGATAAACCGCTTTAAAATGGGTCGGTAGGAATCCACACGGCGATCGCGGAGGAATGGCCAGGTGGTGCGGTAAAAGTCCAGTTTTTCCAGATCCAGCTCTTCCACATGCGTGACTTCCCCTTCATGGGGTGCCAGGTAAAGCAGCCTTCCCTGCGGATTGGCAATGAACGATCCCCCCCAGAACTGCTGATCGGCTTCGCGGCCGACCCGGTTCACAGACACCACGTACACACCGTTGGCCACGGCATGCCCGCGCTGCACGGTTTGCCAGGCGCCATATTGCTCTTCACTGATAATAGGATCCTTCTCATTCACATCCCAGCCGATGGCGGTAGGGTAAAAGAGAATCTCCGCGCCCATGAGGCTGGTAATGCGGGCCGCTTCGGGATACCACTGGTCCCAGCAGATGAGCACGCCGATTTTGGCAAATTTGGTATTAAAGATCCGGTAACCGTCGGTGTCCTGCTCCGTTACCGGGGCATCTCCCGGCGTGAAGTAAAACTTCTCGTAATAACCCGGATCATCGGGAATGTGCATTTTGCGGTATTTGCCCAGGTAGGCACCGTCGGCATCGAGTACGGCAGTGGTATTATGGTACAATCCGTGCGCCCGTTTTTCGAACAACGAGGCGATGATCACGACACCCAGTTCCTTCGCCACTGCGCCAAGGGATTCCGTCGAGGGGCCGGGAATAGCTTCTGCCAGGCTGAAATTGCCATGGTCTTCGACGTCGCAGAAATAGAGGGATTTGAACAGCTCTTGCAGACAGATAATATTCGCGCCTTTTTGCGCGGCTTCGCGGATTTTTTCGGTAGCCTTCTGAAAGTTAGCATCAACGTCCGAAGTGCAGCTCATTTGCACCAGACCAATGTTTACTTTTTTTGCCATTTTGGATTTTTGTGTGGATGAATATCAGACTGAAATGCAACACTATTTTGGCTGCGGGAGTTCTGGGATCGGGAAATCGAATGAAATATCGTTCATGCATTTAAAATGGCCTTTCGGACATTTGCTATGACCGATCTTCGAGCAAGGCCGGCAATCGAGGTTCTTCACTTCCAGTTTTTCAAATACGGTGCGGTAGGGGTACATCCCGAATTCGGGGATTGTATTACCCCATATCGAATACACTTTCTTGCGGAAGGCGGCCGCGACGTGCATGAGTCCCGTGTCGTGCGAGAACACGATCAGTGACTTCCGGATCAGGGAAGCCGACTGGTTGAAGTTGTACTTTCCGCATGCATTGAAAATCTGCGTATTGCCCAATGCATTCCGGATCGCTTCCCCGGCTTCCGCATCTTCCGGACCACCCAGCAAGATGACCGGATGGTTGATCTTCCGGCAGAGCTCGATCATGCGTGGTACGGGCATTTTCTTCGTGAAATGCTGCCCGCCGATGGCATAGGCCACATAGCTTTTTCGGTGCGTTTCTGGCAGCCATTCGAGTTCCACCTCGTCTTTGTAGGGGATGAAGTAGTCGAGCCCCTCGCCATCGTTTTGGATATCGAATAATTTCAAAGTGTCCAGGCAGCGGTCTACGATATGCACAGGCGGCAGGTAGTTAACTTTGAATTGCGTCATCAGCCACTTTTGCACGTTGAGTTTTTCGAAG
Source organism: Dyadobacter sp. 50-39 (assembly GCA_001898145.1). Lineage (GTDB taxonomy): Bacteria > Bacteroidota > Bacteroidia > Cytophagales > Spirosomataceae > Dyadobacter. The sequence continues at coordinate 319,006 of MKSR01000012.1, read as the reverse complement.
CTCAATGCGGGCACGCCGAGTGTCCATTTAATGCGGAGCGTCCGGATGTTGCGGTGGAGATCGATCACATAGTCGAATTTTTCCGCTTTCAGAAGTGCCAGCAATTCTTTCGCATTGTTTTTTTCCAGGAGCCATACCTTATCGATATAAGGATTGTCCCGCAGCAGGAATTCGAATTTGCTTTTGGTAAAATAGTGGATTTCGGCCTCCGGCATCTGTTTTTTCAGGCAGCGCACCACTGGCGTCGTGAGTACGATGTCGCCGATGGAGGAAAAGCGCAGGACGAGGAATTTGACCGGTTTATTCACTTTGGATTTCCTGTAATAGCTGTGATTGCGGAAGATTTCCCGGCTTTTTGTGTTTCCAACGCTTATGCGACCATAGCCAGTTATCGGGCTGCTGGATGATGTCTTTTTCCATAAAACCGATCTGAGCCTGTAAAATGCTGTTGTTCGGTTCTTGTTTCGGCGTTTCCGTGATCAGTTTGAAGTAGCCCCGATAAAAACCGCGTTTCAGCTCGTTTTTTAATACAGCCATATACAGTACGGGTGAATTGAGCCGTCGTGCAATCGTTTCCACACCCCGAAACACGCCGGTGTCCTGATGAAGGAACCTCGTCCAGAAAGCCTTTTCCGGTACTGGCGACTGGTCATTAATAAGTATGAATATGAATGGCCGTTCGCGCGGTTGCATGGCTTTGGAAATGGCTTCTTTCATGGTAACCATTTCGGTGCCGAAGCGGGTCCTCACGTCCTTGAACCAATTTTCGAATGCATCGTTTTGAAGCTCGTGATAAACGACAACCATCTGGTGCCTGAGTCGCGCGGAACCGAAGAGGTTCATCATTTCCCAGTTTCCGAGATGTCCTGCTACAACGACCAGGTTCTGATTTTTCTCGTAGTAGCGGTCCAGAATAGAAACATCCAGATCGATCCGTGCAAGCAAATCCTCCCTGGTTATCGATTTGAGTTTGATCGTTTCGAACATGATATCGGTGAAATTGCGGTAGAATTTTGCCGCAATCGCATGGATTGTCTGCTCGTCGGAGGCAGGAAAACTGTTTCGGAGATTGTTCAGCACGACCTTTTTTCTGTATTGGCCGATGTCGAAAATGAGGAAACGAAAGATGTCGGAAAGCTTGTAGAGGGCTCCCCAGGACAGCTTTGAAACCGCATTGAGCAGCATCAGAAACAAATGGGTGGAGAACGCTTTCATGTGAGGAACATCTTGTACTAAAACGGCAATGGAGCCGCAAAGTTAACACTTTGATTGTATTTTCGTTTTGTTTATATTCACTGGTTCAACAGTTGGATCAATGCTATGCTGGAAGGGTTATTTGATATTAGGAACGATCGCAGACTAAGCGTCTACCTGTACCGAACCGGTTTCGGTTTCTGGCTGATGTACATTGCGCTGGGTGCGCCGGCATTGCATTTTTACAAGCATTACCGGCAGGATTGCGGAATACTTTGTCTGGTACTGATGGTCTCCGCCTTCTCGGCATCGATGGTATACGACTATTTTCACCACCGCGACCAGTACGAAGTGAAAAAGAAGTGGCTGTTTATCAGCTATGTAATTTTAGCAGGATTGATTTATTTCCTCGAATTCCGCGGCCACGAAAACAGCATTAATATCGACTGGCTGCTGGGGCTGCTCTGATTAACTGCAAATTTCCTTTCAGATTTCGGCGATTTTCATTCCGCTAATCCACTGACGGACTGCGAATTTTGCATTATTTCCCGCACTTTATCGTATGACAGATCCGGTAATGCCGCTACTTTCCCGATCACGATGATCGCTGGCGAAGCCATTTCAGCCACCTGTGAAAGCGGAACGATGTTGCCGATTTTGCCGGTAACTACTTTCTGGTTTTCCAGCGTGCCGTTCTGTATAATGGAAATGGATTCGTCGAATTTCCCGAGTTCTGAGTAAATGTTGACGATTTCCTGCAATTTGTGCAAACCCATGAGAATGACCACGGTTGCCGTCGACTGGGCGGCCAAACGGACGTCGTTGGAAAGCGCGTGTTGTTTGGTGGTACCGGTAATCACCCAGAAACTCTCACTCATTCCCCGCGATGTTAAAGGAATGCCCGCCAATGCCGGTGCCGCGTAGCTGCTGGAAATGCCCGGAATGACTTCCGATTCAATGCCGTGTTCCGCCGCGAAAAGGATTTCTTCATAGCCACGACCGAATATGAACGAGTCGCCGCCTTTCAGCCGCACCACGTCGCCATATTGGCGCGCTTTTTCGACGATCAGGTCGTTGATTTCGTCCTGGCCGCAGCTCGTTTTGCCAAAGCGCTTGCCGACGAGGATCTTCACACAATCCTCGGGACAATAATCCAGTAAAGCGGGGTGGGCAAGGGAATCGTATAATACAACCCGTGCTTTTTGCAGGGCCTTGATTCCTTTGAGGGTGATCAGGTCGGGATCGCCCGGACCTGCACCGATCAGTGTCAGTTTCATGGTGAGTGGGACTTCGGCAGTCGGCTATCGGCTATCGGCCTTTTTTTGCAAATATCATCACAAGAAAAAGCCGAAAGCCGACAGCCGCTTGCCGACAGCCATTTTAACTATCCTTTCCAAATGAAAGCTCCTGCAACGCAGGCTCCCCGGTTTCGACCAATTGCGCCTCGCGGGTGTCACGGACGAAGTTCAGGAAGTTTTCGGCGGTATTGATAAAATACGTTGCGAATGCTTCGCTTGGTTCGAATTTATTAATGCTGAAAACCAATGCTTTGAATGGCGTTTCCGCTTGATTTTCTACTGCAAATTCAGCAGGGACATTGTATTTGAAATCCTGGCCGAAATGCGTTTCGAAATCGTTGATAATGCCGTATTGCGTATTGGTAGTCACGTCTTTCGACATCAGTAAGCCTTTTGCACCTGTGATAAACACATTGTATGCATGGTAAATCGAGTCCGCCCAAACACCTGATTGGAAAGAGTCTTTCGCCAGGTTCAACTTCTCCTGACCTTCAACGATGGTTGTAGCCACGAGGTCAACCAGCACAGAAGCACATTCACCAACCCCGATTTCAGTTTTGAACAATTCATCGTGATCCCAGTCGCGGTAATCATCGTCTTTTACGGTAGTGAGGTCCGCGAGCGGTTTGAGCAACTGGAAGAAATAGTTTTTCGTCTGACGGAGGTAATACTGGTTGAAATACTCTCCATCCATGGCATTTGCTTCGTAATCATTGAAAAGCAGGCGCAAAACTTCCGGTCCGCGTTTGGTAGGAACTTTGATCACCTTATCGCCGATCAGACCAATGCCGTCGCCGGAGAATCCGCCGCCGAGCAGTACCTGCAATGCGGGCAGTACCAGCTTGCCATTCTTGATCGAGCTGCCGTGGAAGCCGATGTTGGCTGCATTGTGCTGGCCGCAACCGTTCATACAGCCGCTGATCTTGATTTTAATATCCTGATTATAAATCATTTCCGGGAACTCTTCGCGCATCACATCTTCCAGCACGCGGGTAATTCCGTAGCTGCTGGAAATCGCGAGGTTACAGGTATCCGTTCCAGGGCAGGTCGTGATGTCCATTGTGCTGTCGAAGCCTGGCGCTGCGAGGCCGAGTTTCGCGAGTTCGTGGTACAATGCTACGAGGTCTTCGCCTTTTACAAAACGGAGAATATAGCCCTGGTTCACTGTCACGCGGATGTCGTCGGCAGCATATTGGCGCACTACATCAGCCAGGCTGCGTGCAGTGTCGGAGTTCATATCGCCCAGCAACACGCGCAACTGCACGGCATACCAGCCTTTTTGTTTTTGCTCAAATGTGTTGGTACGCAGCCATTTGGTGAAAATATCGAGCTTGTCCGCTTCAATGCTTTCCGCAGCGATTTTCAGGATTTCCGCTTCGGACAATGCAGGACGCGGCGCATGGTTGATCGCCTCGTATTCGTTGGTGCCGAAAAGGTCTTCCGGAATCTGAAATATCTTGTTTTTAACCGCTTTGCGCTCTTCCTCCACTTTTGCCATCATACCTTCAAGGCCGAGGTCGTTCAAAAGGAACTTCATACGCGCCTTGTGGCGACGTACGCGCTCGCCGTAGCGGTCGAACACGCGGAGCAATGCTTCGATGAAAGGAATTACTTTATCTTCTTCGAGGAATTCGAATGCAGTTTGTGCCGAGAAAGGCTGCGCGCCGAGGCCGCCGCCGATCAGCACTTTGAAACCGCGAACGGTTTCGCCCGCCTCGTTTTGGCCCATCTTCGCGATCAGGCCTACGTCGTGGATGAACGCCAAGGCGCTGTCTTTTTCAGAAGAAGAAACGGCGATCTTAAACTTCCGGCCCATATCCTGGTTAATCGGGTTGCGGAGGAAATAAGAGAAGATCGAATGGGTGATCGGCGTTACGTCGAACGGCTCATCCGGATCGATACCCGCGACAGAAGATGCCGTAACATTGCGAATCGTATTACCACAAGCTTCTTTCAGTGTGATGCCCGCATCTTCCAGGTCCGCCCACAATTGCGGCGAGTCCGAAAGTTTTACAAAGTGCAGCTGGATGTCCTGGCGCGTAGTTGCGTGCAGGTTGCCGGTTGCGTATTTGTCGGAAGTATCAGCAATGCGGACCAGCTGATCGGCTGTAATGCGTCCGTAAGGCAATTTGATACGAATCATCTGCACGCCGGGCTGACGCTGACCATACACACCGCGTGTAAGGCGGAACTTACGGAACGCCTCTTCCGGCGTTTCACCGGAGTTGAACGCACCGATTTTATGTTGCAGGTCAATGATATCGCGCTTCGCAACGGCGGATACTTTGTCAGAAATGATTAATTCGCTCATGATGATATTCTAATCGTCTATCGGGATAGTATATTTTTATTCAATAGTGCGGTGATTGTCACCCTGAGCGGACCGGGCCGCCGGTGCGGTCGAAGGGTTTTGCGATAGCGCACCTGGCTTCGACTCCGCTCAGCCTGACATTACTCGATCATACAAGCACCAACCGTCACATTGGACGTTTCGTCGATCAGGATCGCTGCGCCGTTTGCGCGGTTCTTCTGATAAGGGTCGTATGCGATGGGCTGAGCCGTTCTGAGGACGATTCTTGCTACGTCGTTCAGTTTCAGGGCTTCCACCTCATCCAGTTTTTCATAAGAGTTGATGTCGATCTGGTATTCGATGCCACGGATCGAGCAGCGCGAACGTGCCGTACCGTGTTGCAAAACGTATTTGTTACCTGGTTTCAGCGTCTTCTTGTCGTCCATCCAGCACACCAGCGCTTCGATATCCTGGCTCACGATCGGTGAGTTGTCCACGGTCACGATCATATCACCGCGGCTGATATCGATATCGTCTTCCAATAATATCGTTACAGATTCCAAAACAGAGGCTTGCGGTATTTCGTTTCCGCCAAATTCGATTTTAGCGATTTTGGACTCTCTTTCAGAGGGCAAAACCTTGATCGCGTCACCTTTTTTGAAAGTACCGCTTTGGACGCGACCCGCGTAGCCACGGTAGTCGTGCAGCTCGTCAGTCTGAGGACGGATCACATATTGTACCGCGAAACGGCCGTCTTCCTGGTTCTGGTCTTTCAGCACATTCACGTTTTCGAGCACCGACAGCAATGTTTCGCCGGTGTACCAACTCATGGCCTCCGAGCGCTCTACGATGTTATCGCCATTCAATGCGCTTACCGGGATGATCGTCAAGTCTTTGATAGACAGCTTCTCAGCGAGTTCTGTGTAGGATTTGGCTATTTCAAGAAAAGCATCTTCCGAGTTTCCTACCAAATCCATTTTGTTCACCGCCACGATCACGTGCGGGATACCCAGCATGGATGCGATCAGCGAGTGACGACGGGTTTGTTCCACCACACCATGGCGTGCATCAACCAGGATAATGGCCAGATCGGCATTGGAAGCACCGGTCACCATGTTACGGGTGTACTGAATGTGCCCCGGCGCATCGATGCTGATGAACTTTCGGTTCGGCGTCTGGAAATATTTGTAAGCTACATCGATGGTAATGCCCTGCTCGCGTTCCGAACGAAGACCGTCCGTCAGCAATGCAAGGTCGATTTCACCCGCATTACGGGTTTTGCTGGCGCGCTCGATGGCTTCCATCTGATCGGCCAGAATATTTTTGGTATCGTAAAGCAAGCGACCGATCAATGTGCTTTTGCCGTCGTCAACGGAGCCTGCTGTTATAAATCTTAGTAAATCCACTGGTGTAATTTTGAATGACTGAATGATTGAATGAGTGAATAATCATTCATTAAAAATAACCGCCCTTCTTTCTATCCTCCATCGCGGCTTCTGTCTGCTGGTCGTCGATGCGGGTTTCGCCGCGTTCGCTGATTCTTGAAATGGTGATTTCAGCGATTACTTCGTCCAGGGTTGCTGCTGCGGATTCCACTGCTGCGGTACAGGTCATATCGCCCACGGTACGGAAACGTACCTGGCGGGTTACGATCTGGTCTTCCGGATCGGGTTCGATTACCGGCGTGTTATTCAGCAATTTGCCGTCGCGGAGGATCAGCTCGCGTTCGTGTGCGAAGTAGATCGAAGGCAATGCGATACCTTCCCTTTTCAGGTATGCCCACACATCCAGCTCGGTCCAGTTCGAGATCGGGAATACGCGTACGTTTTCACCTTTCTGAATGCGGCCGTTAAACAAATTCCAAAGCTCGGGTCGCTGGCGTTTCGGGTCCCATTGACCGAACTCGTCTCGGAACGAGAAGATACGCTCTTTCGCGCGTGCTTTCTCTTCGTCTCGACGAGCGCCTCCTATACATGCGTCAAATTCAAATTCTTCGATGGTATCCAGCAACGTGAAGGTTTGCAGCCAGTTGCGGCTTGCATTCTTGCCGGTTTGCTCCTTTAATCCTTTCGCCTTGATGGTATCTTCCACGTAGCGAACGATCAGTTTCGCATTGATGGCCTCGGCCAGCTCGTCGCGGTACTCGATCGCTTCGATGAAGTTATGACCGGTATCGACATGCACCAGCGGGAAGGGGATTTTGCCGGGTGCGAATGCTTTTTTCGCCAAATGAACCAATGTGATCGAATCCTTACCTCCTGAAAACAACAGGGCAGGGCGCTCAAACTGGCCGGCTACTTCACGCATAATGTAAATGGCCTCTGCTTCCAGCTGATCCAGGTAATCCGGAGCGCTGCGTTCACTAATCTCCCGTTGGATGTCGGAGGCCTCGTTCACTGAAATTGACATATTTTTGGTTATTGATTTTTTGTTAATAGCTGTAAGCTTTAGGCTATAAGCTGTAAGCCAAATATTCTCTAAGCTTAAAGCCTAATGCTTATAGCCTACGGCTATTTCGCATGCAACCCGCATTCTTTCTTCGATTCGTCCTCCCACCACCATCTTCCGGCGCGGAAATCTTCGCCTTCCTGGATCGCGCGGGTACATGGTGCGCAGCCAATGCTCACGAAGCCTTTGTCATGCAGCGGGTTATAAGGTATGCCGTTTGATTTCACGTATTGTTTTACCTCTTCGAACGACCAATGCAAAATCGGGTGGAACTTGAAGAGCTGGTGTGCCTCGTCCCATTCGAGCCTCGGCATATCATGACGGTTTCCCGACTGTTCTGCCCGGATACCCGTCACCCAGATTTTCGCACCTGCCAATGCACGATTCAGCGGCTCCACCTTGCGGATAAAGCAGCACTCCTTACGGTTTTCAATGGATTCGTAGAAGCTAAGCGGTCCTTTCGTGCTCACCAGGTTCTCTACCGCGTCGGTTTGCGGGTAGTACACTTTTATTTTAGTGTCGTAGCGGTTGTTGGTCTTTTGCAAAGTCATGTAAGTCTCAGCAAAAAGCCTTCCGGTATCGAGCGTGAAGATCCCGATATTGATGCCGTTCTTTAAAATGAGGTCGCTGATCACCTGATCTTCATACCCCAGGCTGGTTGAAAAAACGACTTCACCGGGAAAAAGCTCCGCCAGTATCGCAAGCGACTCTGTTTCACTTTTGCCCTCGATGGCAGCGTTTAAAGATGCTAATGTTTCGTTCATGGTGTAAATTATTTCAATTCAAATCGGGCGACATTCAGGAACCGGTTATTCAAATGATCAAAATCGCCGTCGGTCGTAACCAGTGTAGCATTCAACGCGCTCGCCACCGCCGCAATCCACAAATCATTCTTCCCCATATTCCTTGCTGAACATTCCAGCCTGAGCCCCGGTAATCTTCCCTGACTGAATGCGTCAATCTCGGCGTAGCGATTGATTGCGTCCTCAGCCAGTTGAAAAAGAGGAACAAATTCATTAATCAATTCCTCCATCTCAGCTTTTCTGCGTTCTCCCCAATTATTCTGAATACTCAGCGAACGCAATTCACCTATAATAACTGCCGGAAGCATTACCTCATTTCCGGTTTCAAAAAGACCAAAAGTTTCTTGTATTCTATACCAGAAAGGTTGCTTTCTCAAATAGGCGATTATGATGTTTGTATCGAGTACATATCTCATTTAGTCAACTGTGAAAGCAACAGTTCAAAAGGCTCCTGAATGTCCAGTCTATCTCTTATGGCATCCATTTTCTCCTTGTTCAAACCGGTATAGCCCTGTCTCTTTATTTGCTCTTGCAGGACTTCCTCCATCGTTTCATATCGCTTTTCAGTTCTCGACGACTGGTCTTTTGGCAATTCACTCGTAATAAATTCCTTTTCATTAACACCGGCCATCTTCGCTGCCTGCTTGGCAGACAAAAGACCCTTATCGAACAGTTCTTTCACAATCGGAAGCAATACTTCCTCTTTGCTCAGTTCATCCGGTATTTCGATCGTTACAGTGTGCATATATAATTGGGTTTAAGTGAAAAAATCCTACTCCAATATATCACTTTTCACCGACACCTCCACCGCGTGGGTGAAATCCTCAATGAGATCTTCAATGTCTTCCAAACCGACAGAAACGCGGATCAAACCCTCGGTAATGCCCAATGCGGCTTTTTCTTCCGGCTTCAATTTGGCGTGGGTCGTCGTGTTTGGGTTTGTAACGATCGTGCGGGTGTCGCCAAGGTTGGACGACAGCGATGCGATCTCCAATGCATCCATAAATGCCGCGACACGTTCGAAACCGCCTTCCAGTTCGATCGTCACGATAGACCCGCCGGCGCTCATTTGCTGTTTCGCAAGAGCATGCTGCGGGTGCGATTCGAGGAACGGATACTTTACCGATTTTACGTCAGGGTGTTTTTCCAAAGCGGTAGCCAGTGCCAACGCATTGGAAGCATGTTTCTCCATCCTCAGGTGCAGTGTTTCCAGGCTTTTGCTCAAAACCCAAGCATTGAACGGCGACATCGACGGTCCCGTCTGGCGGCAGAAGAATCGCAGTTCCTTGATATATTCTTTTTTACCTACCACCACACCACCCAGCACGCGGCCCTGTCCGTCCATGAACTTCGTGGCAGAATGCAGCACGAGGTCGGCACCGAAATCGGCTGGCGTTTGCAATGCAGGTGAGGCAAAGCAGTTATCTACGTTGAAAATAATATTGTGTTTTTTAGTGATGCGCCCGATCATCGCGAGGTCTACCAGGTCAAGTCCGGGATTGGACGGCGTTTCCAGGTAGATCATGCGGGTATTAGGCTGCACCGCCGCTTCCCATTCCGCCTCGCTCGCGTCGGCATCCAGGTACGTGTGCGAGATGCCCCATTTCGGCAATATCTGCGTAATGATCTGATGCGCAGAGCCAAACAATGCACGGCAGGCCAGGATGTGGTCGCCGCTTTTCAGCAATGCACCCATGCTGGCGAACACGGCCGCCATACCGGTTGCCGTTGCCACGCCGTCTTCCAACCCTTCAAGCATACAAACCTTATCCACAAACTCCTGCACACTCGGGTTCGAGAAGCGGCTGTATATGTTACCTTCTTCGGTTTCCTCAAAAAGTGCTTTTCCCTGCTCCGCGCTGTCGAATGTGAAGCTGCTGGTCAGGAAAAGCGGAGTCGAATGTTCGCGGTACTTGGTTTTACTGGTCTGCGTACGTATCGCTTTGGTTTGTTTTTTCATAAATGGCAGTAGGCTTTAAGCTGTAAGCTTTAGGCTTTTTTTGTTAATCTATTGTCAATCAAATTAATATCATTCAATAACGCGGTTCTGATTTAGCCCTCAGCCTATTGCTTAAAGCTTATCGCCTAAAGCCTATCGCTTACAACCCTTTCAAAACCATATAAATAATCCTCAGGCTTACGATGATGACGATGGTTCCTACCATGATCATCATGGTCTTGATCGGTAAACGGCGGGATAGTGTGGCGGCGATAGGAGCGGAGACCATACCACCGAGGATCAGGCCGAGCACCACTTGCCAGTGTGAAAATCCGATAATGCTGATGAATGTTACCGAGCTTGCCAGCGACACGAAAAACTCCGCGAGGTTCACGGACCCGATGGTGTACTTGGGATGCCTTCCCCGCGCAATGAGCGTCGAAGTTACAATGGGCCCCCAGCCGCCTCCGCCGATAGAATCGAGCGTACCACCTGCCATCGCCAGCCAGCCGATCTTTTTTATCGGCCTTTTTTCAACTCGTTTCTTTAACGCTTTCTGGATAATAAGGATTCCCAGTATCAGCGTATATATTGCCACCAACGGCTTAATAATATAAATGTATTTTTCCAGGGACGACAGGGCATAGGCGCCGACAATCGCTCCCAGCACGCCGGGGAAGAGTATCTTCTTGAACAACTTGCTGTTCACATTCCCGAATTTCAGGTGCATATAACCCGATACGCCGCTCGTAAAGATCTCAGAAGTATGTACACTCGCGCTGACGGCCGAAGGCGGCACGCCCACAGTGAGCAGGAATGTCGACGCGGTGACGCCATATGCCATACCCAGCGCCCCGTCGATCATCTGCGCCACAAAGCCGCCGAGAACATAATAAAAGAAACCCTCGCTCACTTCGAGCTCATTCCACAAAATGGTAAGGCGGTCGTAAGTGAAAAAGGTAAAGAGCAAATGCCCGATGACCATCAATGCGATCGCCGAGAAGATGTTAACCGCGATTTCGGTACGGCTTCTTTTTCGTACCGTGGCAGCCCAAAGCTTTTGCTGAATGGTCTCCCAGGTGAGCGGCGTTTTTGTATTATTTCTGGAAACTGGAAACGCCTGGGCAGCATTTCCGGGGCTGGCGACGCCCGATTGAAAGATGTCGTCGGATTCTTCCGGGAGGTCGCGGAGAAAAACTGCCTTCCCTTGCTCACGCGCTAGCGCAGCCAAACGCCGATCTTCCTCAGGGTCACCACTTGCGATATAAGCAACTTGTAGCGATTCCCAATTCTTTTCGGTGTTTTCAGTTGAGGGTGTAAAATCCGCCGCTTCCTTCAAAGTCTATGTAGTATACTATTATTATAGAGTAAACTTTCAAGAAAATAGCAAACTAATGTTTGCTATTTCAGGACGGCAAATTTAAGATCAATTTATTAGTTTTCAAAGAATAAAACGGATGCGACGCTAATAAACGCGGACTTCCATGAGCGATACGGGCACGTGCGTGTGGCTGTTTTGCAGCCTGATTTTCAGTGAACGCGTTGTTACCGGTTGGGGGAGTACCAAAGTCCTTTTGGTCAGGTGATTGTCATTTATTGTTCCAATTACATTGTCTGCATCATCCAGCACCTCGATTTCTTGCGCACAAAAAGGCATGACGGTTTCGGGGTGGACGTAAATCACGTTCTCCATCGGGTGGTCGAAATCGGTATCGAATACGAATTCGATTTGGGAAATGCGTTGACTTTCATTCCATTTCAGTTGCAGTTCCGGATTTCGGTCGTCGATCGTGGCTACCCATGCATTAGGGCCGGCGATGGGCCGGTGCCAGCCATTTTTAAGGTTTTCCGTTCCGAAAAGGCGGAGCGGCTCACTTAGCCTGAATGCAAAATTCAACCCCGCAGGGCGTCGCTGCGGACACCAGAATTCAAATGTGTCTACGCCAAGGTCCTCGGTCGGTTCCTGCTTCCCATAGTTGGAAACAGCGGGATTGGTGGCGTTGAAAACCGTTACCAATCCGGTTACGCGTTGTTCGCTGTACTGGATTTTCACTTGCTCATTTTTCATGAAGCACACGAAGGCGTAGCACTCTTCGGGAAAGTGGGCGTTCCATTCGATCGTCAGTTCATGTTTACCGGCGATCAGGCGGTAGCTTTGGGTTTCCAATGTGACATCCGGTGTGTGGTTGAACGGCTTGCTGCTTTTGCGGAGTTCGACATGCAGCTCGGTGTCGTGGGACGCTTCTACCCAAACCGTTACCGAGGGCATTTCGCCTTTGACGGGCAGCATTTGCGCCACCGAGTGCCGGATGGTATTCCAATGGTCGGAGCCGGACAGCTCTTGCAGTTCCAATGTGGACGAAGCCGTGATTTGCGCATCATTCACGAGGTTATCCGGGTCGGAGATCGCTGTTTGGGGTAAGTACTGGCCCGAACGCCAGAGTTCCAGTTGCAGTTCGGCCAGATACTTTTCGCCTACTTCGCGGGGCGTGCAATGGTGTTTATGCGCCACCGCCGCCGCAATTGCGACCGCCTGGCCGCCCGTAGCGCTGGTGGCCATCACACGGGTGGATGCGAATGCAACGTGCGTGGCACTGATAATGCGACCTGCAATGAACAGATTTTCAATGTTTTTGCTGTAAAAACAGCGGTAGGGGATGCTGTAAACACCTTTGCTGTGCCACTGGTTGCAACCGGCCTGATCGGAGTAGACGCCGTCGGCTGGGTGGAGGTCGAGGCTCCATCCGCCGAATGCAACCGTATCGGGAAACACGCGCTGTTCAACCACATCCTGCTGTTTCAATAGATAGTCGCCCTCGAAGCGCCGGCTTTCGCGCTTTCCGGGAATGGCTCCCACCCATTCCAGCGTCATGTTCTCTGCTTCCGGGAACTCCCCTGAATTTTTGATATAATTCCAGGCACCGTAAACGACCTTCCAAAGCTCCCATTTGATCTGCTCGGTATCGTGCACGGTGTCCATTCTGCCGCCGTATTCCAGCCACCACAACCGGCAACCGAAATCTTTGGGGTTGAAAGTCTTGTAGCGCGGAATATCCGTAATGTCCTGCAAGGCAAAGGAAGGCGGTACAAACTTCACCGGCCGGCCTATGTCTTTGGAATAGAAATACATAGAGTGCCCCAGCAACTCGCCGTAAGCCTTGTCCGGTGCAAATTTTTCACCAAACTCCTCCGCGGACTCCGCGCCCATCCGGAACGCGGCGCCGGCCAGAAACCCGACAATGCCATCGCCCGATGCGTCGCAGAACAGGGGAGCGCTCAGCGTGTATTTGGTACTGTTCTGGCTGCAAAATGCATGCAGAGCTTCGATTTGGTCGCCAGTTTGTGCTTTATCCAGATCGTAGACAGCCGTGTTGAGCAGCAGCGTGATACCAGGTTCCCGGCTTACCTTTTCCAGCAGCACCGTATCGAAGATCAGCGGGTTGCCGTCGGGGTTTCGGTAGGCATTTTCGAGCATAATTTCGTCGATTACGCCGCCCTCGCGTGCCCAGCGGTTGTTGTTGCCCATGTGCGAGGTGGCCCCCAGGATCCAGAGCCTCACCTCGCTCGAGCAGTTGCCTCCCAGCACAGGCCTGTCCTGTACCAATATCACTTTCAATCCTGCCCTCGCCGCGGTAATTGCCGCGCAGGTGCCCGTAAGCCCGCCCCCCGTAATCACAAGGTCTGCTGCCAGCGAAATGGTTTTTGGTTCTCTTTTGTGTGTCGATTCTCCGATTATCATCTTGTCAGGTCTTTATAATGTCATGGTTTGCATCGCCCTGTGCGTTTTGGGCCATGCAGCTGGTTATTTTAGTTCGATGTCAGTCTGTGTTGTCAGGAAACCGGTCGGTTTGTGGACGGTCACATGGATTTGTTTGTCGAATCCGCGGACCGGTACCGTCACTTCTTCGCTTTCTCCCGGGTTCAGGTCGGGCAGCGCAATGCTGGTTTCCCCGGCTTTCAGGGTATAACCTTTCAGCGGACGGGTAGGGAAGTCGCCGCGTGAAGTGATTTTCAGCGTCAACTGGTGAACTCCTGCATCCCCCGTCCGGAAGTTTACCTTCTCGATCACAACCGGCGAGAATTCCTTCTGATGGACCGCGTAGGCCAGTCTCGGCGAGCGGTCTGGCCCTACAATGCCCCAAGGCCGGAAGCCGTTCACATTGGTACCGAACAGCTTGCTTCGATAGTCATTATAGGTCCACCACGAGGCACCGACCACAAACGGCCGCTTCCGGATTTCCACCATCACGTCGCTTAAATGCTGTGCCTGCCCGGCCTCGCCGCCCTTGCCATCCGAACGGGTCCCCCATTCGCTGATAAACACCGGTTTGTCCGGGTAAAGCTTGTGAATGTGGTCGAGCGACTTCGCATGGCCGCCATAAGTATTGGTAGATACGAAATCGACATACTGGCTCGCCTCGTCCTCCGGCCTGGCAGGCAGTGAATTCAACAGCATACTCGCGAAGGTGTACAACCGCGTAGGGTCGAGCTCGCGTGCATAGGCGATCATATCTTTGGTCCAGCGCTGGCCGGAGGCGGTTGTAGAACCATATTCATTTCCAACGCTGTAAGCGATCACACTCGGGTGGTTCCAGTCGCGCTCCGCCATTTCACGGAACTGCGAACGGAATTTGGTGCGCATCGAATCGTTGTCCATTTGCCTGGGCGTAAGCTGCCAGTTGCCTGCTTCGGTGATGATGAGCATGCCATAGCGGTCGGCCAGGTCGTAGAAGTACTCCGAAGGCGTGTAATGTGTAAGGCGCTGGAATTCCATACCTGCTTCTTTCATCAGGCGGAAGTCCTTCTCAACGAGCCAGTCGGGTTCCAGCGAGCCCAGTTCCGGATAATCGATCACCCGGTTGCCGCCACCAACTTTGACGGGCTTCCCATTCAACAACAGTTGTACGCCGCTTACTTCAATCTTCCTGATTCCAAACTGCGTCGCGAGTGTATCTGCTCCCACCACCGTTCTCATTTCATACAGATTCGGTTGGTCCAGGTCCCATAGCCTGGTTTGCGCAGCCGTCAATGTTGCCTCGGTTTCGAGGAGTGCAGTCTGCCCGGCAGGTATGCTTGCCGCATTGGTTTTCCATTTCAAAGGGAGGGGCTTTTTATCCCATAAAACAACTATATCTGTTTTGGGCGTAGCCGCATTGGCTGATGCATTCCGCACCCTTATTTTCGCTTTCACTACCGCTGTCCCTTTCGCCAGATCGGGCACGGTTTCGATCTTCACATTTTCAGTATACACTTCCGGCTCGATCGTCAGGTACACCGGCCGGGTAATGCCGCCATAGTTCACCCACCCGATGAAACCGTCGTTGACGCCGCCCGTATCCTTGATGCCGGGGATTGTATTCGTTTTCCAGGTATCGTTGTTCACCGCCACTACCAGCTGGTTATCGCCGTCTTTCAGCTGATCCGTCACATCGAAACGGAATGGAGTGTAGCCGCCCTCGTGTTCGCCAACCTTCTGCCCGTTCATCCATACATCGGTTTTATAGTAGGCGCCGTCGAAATGCAGGATTACACGCTTGCCGGAAGTCTTTTTCCACGCAAATGCCTTACGGTACCAGGCCATACCGGAATAAAACTCGTAACGCCGGTCCGTTGAGAAGCAGTGCGGCACTGTTACTTTGTCTTGCCGGCTTTCCTGCGCGATGCCATCGCGGTACCACTGGTTGGCAATACCCAGCCCCGCGGGATCAAGCAGGAACCACCACTCGCCGTGCAGCGGAATGGCATCCGGCTGCCGAATGTGGTACCGGGGCGCATTAAGCTGGCTCGCGCCCGACTGAGCCGTCGACCTTGTGCCGGTTAACAGGAGTATTAATGAGAAAGTTATAAGGGTTAATCGCTTCATTATGTGATGTCGTTCGGTTACGTTTTTGTTTTATTAGAGGTCGATTTTTGTTTAATTTGTAAAAAGCGTTTTCAACTATGGCTGCTTCACACACCGTCCCCACCCGTTTGAGTAATCTTCAAAGCGAATTACTTAAACTGTATGCTTATAATGTATCGGATGCCCAATTGAAAGATATCCGTAAAATGCTGGCCGACTATTTTGCAGGAAAAATCGATGCAGAAATGGACCAGTTATGGGAAGCGAATAATTGGGACGACACGACCATCGAATCGTGGAAATCGGAGCATATGCGTAGCAAATCTTCGCAATGAGAATTGTGCTTGATATCAATGTCCTGCTGATTTCTCTTTCCATTAAATCCAGGTACCGCCCAATATTTAATGCATTGAGAAAAGGTGACTTTGAAATGGTCGTCAGTACTGACATTTTATTGGAATACCACGAGAAGATTTCAGAGAAGGCATCAGCTGAGGTTGCCGATAATGTTCTTAAATTCATCCTTTCACTTGAAAACTGCCTATTGCAGTCTACATTCTTCGAATGGGGATTAATGCATAACGATGAGGACGATAACAAATACGTGAACTGCGCGATTGTTGCCAATGCAGACCATCTCGTATCGGAAGACCGCCATTTTAAAATTCTCAGGGACATAGACTTTCCTAAATTGTCAGTGATTAAAGTGGACGAGTTTCTTCAAATGCTGAATACTCCTGAGCCGTAAGCACCACCTTCCGCGCCGCCGAAAACGGTATCGCCGCCGAGAGCAGCACTACCACCGCCACACAGGCCGTAATCACCGTCCCATCAGTCGTCAGAAAGCTTAGAATAAACAGCATCATCGCTGTGAATAGCAGCGCCGCGGCGATTACCTGCAAGCCGAAGCGGTTCTGCTTTTTAATCTCAAATGCCTCTTCGGGATCGGCTGTAGCTGCTTCCTGTTTGCGCTGGTCTCTGGACAGCATGTAGATCGTATATTCATCGGCCACTATGTTTTTGGACCTTGCCCATAGCTCATAAGCGAGTAATAGCAGCAGCGGCAGCCCCACGCCCACAATGGTTTCCATTCCACGGGAGAGTTTGAAATCGAGCAGGAGCGGAGCGAGTGTTTTGAAAAACAGGTTGACACACAATCCGATGCCGGTAACCCATAGCGTGGTCCTGCCATTCAGCCTTTTGGAAAACAATGCCCACAGCGGCGGGGCCAGCAGCGGACCACCGGAAATCGCCGAAATACTGAGCACCACTTCCACAATACCACCCGCGGACGGTACCAGCAATGCAATGCCGATCATCCCCAGCCCGAAAAACCAGGAAGAGCCCCGGGCGACGCGGATGAGCTGCCTGTCGGAAGCAGCCGGGTTAACCATCCCCTTGTAAATGTCATTGGTGAACACCGCGGACACGACGTTCAATGCGGTGTTGGCGCTGGCGGAGGTGGAGAAGTACATGCCGGTAAGCATCAGGCCGAGCAGACCGGGAGGCAATACCAGCTTGCAGATCATCAGGTAGGCGTTTTCCGTATCCAGGCCGGTCAATGCAGGGTTAATGGCCTTGTAAATCATCGGCGGGAACATCCATATCACCGGGCTGATGAGATATAGGCCGGCAAAGAGGAACGCCACTTTTTTGGCCGATTTCTCGCTGTCGACACTCGTGTAGCGCTGAACCATCGTCCAGTTGCCGCCGATGTAGCAGATATGGTAAATCACAAATGCAGCCACGAAGCCGAGCGTGTACTCGCCGTTGAGCAGGTTGAAAAAGTCATCCGGAATGCGGCTTGTGAACCCCTCCCAGCCGCCAACTTTATTAAATGAAAGCGGCAGCAGAATGAACACTGCGGCGGACAGTACCACGAATTGGAGAATATCGGTCACCATCACCGCCCAAAGACCTCCCACCGCGGTGTAGGCTATCATGAAAATGCCCAAACCAACTGTGCAGGGTACCAGAGGCAGATCCAGCGAGGCGCTCACCAGCTTGGCGACAGGATAGAGCACCGAACCTTTGATAAACACCGAAACCAATGTGAAAATGAAGATGTAAGTCTTCTGAACAGGCAACCCAAGGCGCTCGCGGATGAATTCGGCTGCTGTCAATGCGCCGGTACGTTTCCAGCGCGGAGCGAGGTACACGGCGGTAATGAGCGCACCAATGCACATGGTCCATTGGATGGTGATGGCTACCCAGCCGTGTTTGTAAGCAATGGAACCCCAGGCCACAAAAGTACCGGCCGAGAAGAAGCTCATAAACAGCGATAGCCCGCCGATGAACCAGGGCACGGCTTCACCACCGGCGAAAAACGATTTAAGGTTGCGCCCCGTCCGGGCAAAAAGCATCCCAATGCCCATCACGAATGCAGAGAATACGAGAATGACAATGGTATCGGTGGTGTTGTTCATAATATATGCTGTAGGCTTTAGGCGATAGGCTTTAAGCTGTTGTATGATTGATGGTTCTTGTTTATAGTTATCTAATCCTTGCGGCTTAAAGCTTACAGCCTACTGCTTATAGCTCACTACCAACGTCCGCGCGCCGAATGCGGGCAGTTTGATATTGGTAATAGCCCCTTTTTGTCCTGTTTCGGCCCATTTCATCGCCGGGGCATTGGTTTCCGAAACCTTGCTGCCGTCGATTTTCAGGTTGAATGCCGTCGGCTGCGGACTGTTGTTGAGCAGTGTGATGTAATAGGTGTTTTTGGTGGTGGATTTTGAAATAATCGGGTCGATAGACGGACTATCCGCCACTACGAACCCTTCTTTAATGGTGAGATTAGCCTTGTCGCCGAACACATCGCCCGGCGCGAAGCCGTAGGTCTGGTGCGGGCCGACTTTGGGCGTCACAAAGCCGCGCGGGAATGTAACCTTGCCGTTCGAGCGCAACGCCGCTTCGGAAAGGAGGTAGTCGGTGATCCAGCCGATCTGCCACCAGGCGTGGTGCGGGTAAGGCCCGGCGCCGCGGTTCATGGCATTCCAGTAATAAGAAGCCACACTGGTTTTGCTGTCCACAAATGCATCCCGGCCAATGGCGGCGGCGCGTGCCATATCGGCGAAAAGCTGCTCGCCGGTAAGCTGGTAAATGCGGATGAACATGCCCGCATGACTGGCCAGCTGAATGGGCCCGTGCCGGGTAGCCGAGCCGAAAATACCGCCGTGCTCAAAGCTAAGGCCTGTCTGGCTGATCTCCCAGTCTTCTCGTGCCGCGCCGTTCACGGTTTTGGGTTTGTGGTCGGCAATCGGGTGTGTGTAGATAGACGAAGTGTAAATCTTCGCGCAGGTTACGGCGGCGTCCCGGTACCTTTTGTTTTGGGTTAGATCAAATAAATCGAGCAATGCCTGTGCCGACTGGCCCGTGGCGAAGTCCGGTGCGTAGCGTGCGTCCCCGCATACGCCCAGGAAGGCGCCGGTTTCCACAGCGTTTTGGAGAAACCAGTCTGCTCCCTTTTCGGCGGCTTTCAAATACTTGTCGTCTTTAAGAATGCGGTGGGCGACGATCAGCCCGTAGAATGTAGGCCGCACATCTTTAATATCCTTGAAAGTTTCCTGCTCTGTCTTGCGGTCGTAGGCCACGGCAAAACTGCCGTCCTCGCGCTGCCAGCTCAGCAGCTTTTCAGCTCCAATCCGCAAGCGCTCCTTCAATTCCGTATTTTCCGGTTCGAAAAGCAGCATATTACCCACGTCGAGCATCACATAGTAGGTCAATGCAATCGGCTCCACCACCTCGCCCCATTCTTCGACAAACTTTTTCTTTTTGGCTAGATAATACTGGCCTTCAACGGCGCCCTTGAAGAAACCTTCGTCGGTCTGCTGCTGTACGAGTTTGAAGTTTTCGGCAGGCGGAAGTACTTTTTGGGTTAATTCCGGGTCTTGGGTGGCATTGGCGAGCATCCACATGGCACCGTAATCGGAGTTTTTCATCGCATCCCTATCCGAGCCCACCACGCCGCCGAGGTACGACTGCGCGCCGATCTGCTTGCCTTTGTACTCCTCGATATTCCAGAGTGAAGTCTTGGGGTCGGTGAGGTAATGGTGCATTTTCTCAATGCGATCGGTCAATGCCTGCTTGCTCTGGCGCAAGGCCAGCGTCTCGCGGAACTTGTAAATATCGACGGCGGCATGCCGGGTAACCTCGAACCAGTCGCCGGCTACAAGGCTATAACGGAACGTGTAAGAAACCGATTGCCCTGCCTGCATTTCCGACTTGTCTTCACCCAGCACAGGGTAATATAATGTAGGCGAAAGCTGCGCCTTCCGGTTCATATGCGATAAGCCGAGATGCCAGTCGATCTGGGTAATCTGGTCCTTCGCCCAGGGATCACGCGCAAGTCCGGGTTCCGGGATCACGGCCCAGGTAATGCCGATCTTGTTGCTCACGAGCGGGCTCAATGTCGACGCACAACGTTCGCGGTACACCGCCGGACGCGTTGGAATGCCGTGGCCGTAAGCATAGGCCAGCGCAAAATTTTCCTGCATGAAATTCCCCTGAAAATACCCCGGTACCGACACCCAGCTCATCTGGTCGACGGGCAACGCGGCCAGGGTAGGGGTTGCGAGGGAGAAAAAGCCCTTTTTCCTGGCAGTCAGCGTCATCATAACCTGAATGTCGCTCGGAAAACGCGGATCGATCTTCCAATGAGCTGTTACCGTCGCTACATCCGTTTCCGACTTGAATTCAAGGCCGTTATCCTTCGCGGCGGCGGTTTGCGGGAAAAAGTGGAATGCCTGACCGGCGGTATTCAGCGCCACGCCGGTGGTACTCTCCTTCCATTGCGTTTGCTGATAATGATAGGCATCTTCGGGAAATTTGCCCCCGGTTATCTTCTCAAACGTTTCGGCAGATTCGGTTGACGGTTTGCTTTCGGAATACAGCAAGGTATATTCTCCCGAAGGTGCAGCCACCTGGGACCATTGGCCGTTTTTGTTCACGGCCATTTCTTCCATCTTCAATGCGCCGCCGGTTTCGCGCCATTGCAGGCGGATCGAATTGTTCGTCAGGGCTTTCACGGACGTTCGCTGTGCCGGGGCGTGCAGAACCGTCAGGACGGTAATTAAAATCGGTAGTAACAGGGTTATTCTTCTCATTTTTCCTGGATAAGGTCTTTGATACCATCGGAGGCGAAAGACATTAGCTGCCCTTCCTCATTGGTGTAAAGCACGTACACGTCGATATCTTTCCGGTTTTTTAAAAAGCTTTTGGTCGTTTCAAGGCCCATTACGAAGAATGCGGTGTCGTAGCCATCGGCGGTGATGGCATCCTTGGCAAACACCGTCACGCTCAGCAGCGCAGGCTCTGCATGGGTGTCCGCCCGCGGATCGCCCGTACGCGGGTCGCCCGTCCGAGGGTCTATAATGTGATTGAAGGTAATGCCGTTGCGGGTGATACGGTTATGGTAATTGCCGGCGGTGGTCATGGCGCGGTCGGTAAGGCGCACCGTTGCGGCGAATGCGTTGGGTTGAAGCGGATTTTCGATGCCCGCTACCCAACTGGTACCCCCGTTTTTAGTGCCGGAACAAACCACCTCCCCGCCGATCTCGACCATGAAGCGACTGACCTGGCGGCTTTTCAGGAAGCTTCCGAGAACGTCCACAGAATAGCCTTGCGCAATGCCATTGAAGTCCAGCCGTACGCCCGGCCGTGTCCGGATTTCTTTCGCGTCAAATTCAATTTGTTTAAAACCCACCCATTGCAGCAGCGAATCGGCGTTCACATGCTCGGGGTCCGTATTCTTTTGGTTACCAAAGCCATAAGCCTCCGAAAGCGGCATGATGGTAGGATCAAATGCGCCACCGGTAGCAGTATGGATCTCTTTTGATTTAACCAAAACCTCATAAAACCACGGCGACCGGATGGTATGTTTCAGGTTGGCATGCTGTGCGCCGGCATTGAATGCAGAAAGCTCGGAATCAGCCCGGTACAGCGAGAGGCATTTGTCGAATTCCGTCAGCAGGGAGTCGATCGAATGCTTGAAATTGCGGTTTTGCGGGTCAAAATAGCGGATGTGATACGTGGTGCCCTGTGCCTCGCCATCGATCGAAATCATGGGCACATCCTCCCGCGTGGCTGCCATTGTCGCCAACGGCAGCACGGTGAAGAGGGTGGACATTACTCCGGCAATATGTGTCACAACGTTTTTCAATGTCGGTCAGGGTTGGGGCGCGAGCGTTTCGCCTTTCAGGATGCCGGTGAGTTCGGGCAAATGGTCTTTGTACACGCCGCGCGGGCTGGTTTTGTATTTGTTCGCGATGTAGGAAGCAAAGCCCACTACCTCGCCCATCATCCCGCACGTACGCATTACGCGGGTGCTTCCGAACGCCACGTGTGTAGTGCTGATGTTGCGTCCCGCCATGAAGAGATTTTGGATGTTTTTGGAATAAAGGCAGCGGTAGGGAATCGTGTAGGGCGCTACTTTAATGTGCTTGGTACCCGCGAAGAACTCCTGCCCTTCGAAATACTTGCTGTTTTTGGCATCGGGAAAATGCAAGTCGATGGTCCAGGTGGCGGTTACCGAGCCATCGGGGTAAAATTTACCTTCCTGGATGTCCATTTGATTGAGTACATAATCGCCGATGATCCGGCGCGACTCGCGTTTGCCGCCGATGTAGGCCACCCATGCCAGTTCCTTTTTGCCGTACTTGGCAGCCTTGTTCTTTTTCAGATACGACCAGTTGCCGTAAATGGCGCGGAGGTTATGGTCGCGGATCTGCTCGGCCTGGGTGATGGTATTGAAGTTGCCGAACCCGGTTTCCCACTGCCAGTCGGATTTAGGTTCGTCGATATGGTATTCGTCTGAAAACTGCATTGCCCAGGGCGTTTCGGGAAAGGACGAGACGGTATCACGGTCCGCAGAAGCCCACAAATTGGAAGTGCCTAAGGTAAAATCGTCGCTCTTCTCGGCCGCGAGCGATTCGCCGGTCTCGGCCTTGCTTTCGCGCCCCATGCGAAACTCCGCGCCGGCCAGGAAGCCCACGGTGCCGTCGCCGGTGCAATCCGAGAAGAACGAGCCCGAAAAGCGGCGCTCCTGGTTGGTAGCAATATCGCGACCCACCACTGCGGTTATAATGTCGTTTTCTTTTTCAACTTTAAAAACGTGGGTATTCAGGAAAAGCGAAATGTTCTTCTCTGCTTTTACGATGGAGATTTTGCGGGCATCGCCATATTCTTTCGCATCCGGGTTGCCATTGCCCGGGTCGCCGTTGTCCATTTCGCGCACAATGCGGCCGAGTTTGGGAAAATGGTTTTTGTCCACATCACCCATCAAGTGTACACGTACTTCTGAACTATTGTTGCCGCCGAGGACGGGCCGGTCCTGGATCAGCGCCACCGTAAGGCCCATCCGCGCTGCCGAAATAGCCGCGCAAGTACCTGCAATGCCGCCGCCTACCACTACGAGGTCATACCTGCCGGCATCCTGGGGTTTGTCGGTCAGGTTGAGGAGCTTTCTGCGGAATGCGGTCAATGCTTCGAGCTCGTTAGGCGGCGTGAATTTCACATCGTCGGTGAAAAGCAGTGCATCGCAGCGGCCATTGAACCCGGTAAGGTCTTTCAATGCGAGTTTTGTATCGGCATTCTTAATATCTATCACACCGCCGTCGTACCATTTCCAGGTGTCAGAACCGCTTTCTCCAAAAGTTTGTCCGGTCGGTTTACCATCCAGAATCACCTGGAACTTACCCGGTCCTTTCGGAAACGGCGCCCAGTCCTTCGTGCGGACCCACAAACGGTACTTGCCGGTTTTCGGGAATTTTACCGAGGTAACAGCGTCCTTCACCGGCCGGCCCATTCCATGCGCCATGATGTAGGAAGAATTCATCACCACAAAAGATTGCTGGTCGATCACCCAGCCGCCCTTGTCCTCAAAAGATTCTGTTTCCACAAAAACATGATTTTGCGCCAGAACAGGAAACATCAAAAACATCAAAATAATAATCCCCAACAACTTGCTGTGATCCCCGGGTTGAAACCCGGGGCAAAGGGATTTTTTTGCTCCCGGCAACGTTGCCGAAGGCAATTGAGAATAATCTATTGCCCCGGACTTTAGTCCGGGGATATGGGAGATGTTCATTGTTTTTGCAGGATGTTTTGGATTAGTAAAGTTTGTTCTTCATTGGCATTGGGCAGGCTGGTTTGCAGGCTTGCTGCCAAGGATTTGGAAATGGGGATTTTGCTGGTATTCAGCTTTTTCAGGATGGCTATTTGCATGGCATAACCTGTTTTTTGATAGGTCTCCCAAAGCCAGTTCTGTCGTTGCTCCGTTTTTAAAAAATCATTGCCTACATGCTGCAAGGCATATTTGGCGATGAAGCCATTCCTGCCTGCGATGATCGTTTCGATATCCCTTTCAAAAGGCTTTTGCACGCGGCCATTTTTATCCATAACCTTGTCCATTGCCCAGTATTGGTAATGATGGTTTTTGCTTTCCAGAAACCGGTGCAGCAGGGCATCGTTGGAATACGTTTCGATGATTTTCTGCATTTCCGGCACCGCTTTTCCGTAAGCAATGTGCCAGAGGGTGTAGCAGGTGTAAACCGCGCCGTCGATCACCTGGTTTTTAATGGTTTTTAAAGTCGCACCGGCTTTCGCATCGACAGAGTCCGTCAGGTTATCGGTGCCTTTCGCGATCAGGTCTTCCATTTTGAGGTCTGCGAAAATGGAATTGTTCTGCGCGAGGATATCCTGTAATTTCTGGTAATCCTCTTCCTTGAACTCGTCGTGATCCACTTTTGTGAGCACTTTGCCCTCGGGCAGGTCATAGCGCTGATAGTTACCCAGCAAATCCCAATAGAAATTGATATACACCGGCTTGCATTCATTGGTATAGCAAACCGGTGTGAAGATGTTCCTGAAAAAGTATTGCGGCTGTCCTTTGTCGTCGAGCGCGAGTTTCAGGGTGTAGCTGAGCGTATCGTTTTCGACGACTTTGTATTCACGTATGCGTCCTTCCCGGTTTGGGGAGGTGCAGCACAGTGAATACAAAAGCAGTAGTTGGATCATTGTTTCAAGTGAAAATCGTTATTTCCAGTCCGGGTTCTGTTCGAGCTTCGGATTGGCATTGATTTCGTCCTGCGGAATGGGGAAATACTTGTTTTTGGCGGTAACGTTGCGGGTCGGATACACGTCATTCACCGCTTTCGGGATCACCGTCAGGAATTTGCCGGTGCGGGTGAGGTCATACCAACGGTCTCCCTCGGCGAAGAATTCCCATGCACGTTCCTGCAAAACCGCTTCAATGAATGCGTCTTTGGTGAGGCCGGTTTTCAGCTCGGCCAGGCCGGCACGCTTTCTGACAGGATTGATAAACTCATAGGCAGTTGCCGTAGCACCGTTCAGCCGTGCCTCGGCTTCGGCCGCGATCAGGTACACGTCGGGAAGCCGGAAAATCGGTATGTTCGGTATCATGCCGATGGTCGAAACGGGGTCCTGGTACTTCTTGATCAGTACACCTTTGGTCGTAATAGGGGTAATGCTTTTCTGGGGAACAATGGCGCCGGCTTTGTTTACATAGTTTGTATCCAGCAGGGTGCGGCGCTTGTCGGCCGGTTCAAATGAATCGAAGAAAGCCTGGTATGCAAACATCGACCCGAACGAAGTGCGGGCGAATTCCGGTCCGGCGCTTCCCGGAGGGCCGCAAAGGCCGGTAAGCTGGTGGCCCAGCCCCGGAGAAACCGGATCGGCTTCGAACGCCCACATGTTTTCTATCCGTGCGGCATCTTCCTTATCGTATTTGTATACATCCCGTACATCCGCCATCAGCGCGTATTTGCCGGAGCTGATCACTTCTTTGGCTTTTTCCAATGCTTTGGCCCAGTCCTCGTTGTAAAGAGCGGCCTTTGCGTACAATGCGCTCACTACTTCTTTGGCAACACGTCCCTTGTCTACGTTGGGGTACGAAGGTAATCCCGCCGCCAATGCCTGGTCGAGGTCGGCGTAAATCTGCTTGTATACGTCGGCCTTTGAACTTTTGGCAGTCAGCGCTTCCTCCGCCGTGTAGCTCGGCGTGATCTTGACCGGCACATCGCCGAAATTTTTCGTCAGGAACCAGTGGTAAAATGCCCGCAGGAAATACGCTTCACCAATGATCTGCTTTTTGCGGGTTTCGTCCATATTCGCGCCGGGTACTTTCGCGATCACCCAGTTGGCCTTTTCGATACCGTTGTAACACGATGCCCATATCTGCTGGGGCGATTCGTTGGTCCGGGAATTACTTTTTTGCGTGGTGTAATTTACATCGTAGGTGAAGAGTGTCAGCGTGTTGCGCCCTACCACCCCGCGTGGATAGGTCTGGTCGTCGCTGAAATCGGCAATCAGCGTAAGTGCCGGACCGCCACCGAGGCTGCCCAATGCGCCGTAAACGGAAATCAGCCCTTTTTCCGCGTCAGCAGCCGTTTTGTAGAAATCCTCCGTGTAAATGGAAGAGTAAATCGTTTCGTCCAGCTGGCAGGAAGGAGCGAGCAGCGCTACGCCGGCAGCGCTGAGGTATGTCGTTATTTTTAAAAGCTTTTTCATATCAAATGGGACTCGAAGTCGACAAGAGGATTGGATCAGAATGTAACCTGGATACCTCCCAGGAATGATTTAGACTGCGGGTACACGAAGTTGTCGACCCCGATCACCGTGTTGGAGCCTGCATAGGTATTAACTTCCGGGTCGTATCCGCTGTATTTGGTGATCGTGAACAGGTTGTTCGCACTCACGTACAAACGGATAGCCTGCACGCCCTTGAACCTCGGCACGGTATAGCCCAGCGTCAGGTTTTTGCAACGCAGGTAAGAGCCGTTTTCTACCACGTAATTGGTGATCGGCAACCGGCCGCCCTGGAAGCCGCTGACATACTGATTGTTGGGGTTGGTCGGCGACCAGCGGTCGGCAACACCGGCCAGCAGGTTGCGCTGTCCGAGCGGGTTTTCGAATGACAGGCGGCTGGCATTGTAAATATCATTGCCTTGTGAACCTGAGAGGAATGCAGCGAAGTCAAATCCGGCATAGGACAGGTTGGTGGAAAGGCCGTAGATGAACTTGGGGTTCGGGTTGCCCACGATAACCTGGTCGGCTGCGGTGATCTGGCCGTCGCCGGTTACGTCTTTCACCTTGTGGCCACCCACACGGCCGTCATAACCCGGCAGAATGGTTTCACCGGTTTGATTAACGCCGTCGAAAACATAGGTTTTAAACATACCCAGCGGCTGCCCTACTTTGAGGATCGTGTAGGTTGTCATGAAGCGCTCGGTGGTAACGCCGCCATCCAGGCCGAGCACCTTGTTACGGTTGATGGTCGAATTCGCCGAAACATCCCATTTCAGTTTCCCATCCAGGATACGGGCATTCACGGCCAGTTCGAGCCCTTTGTTCTGCAATGCGGCGAAGTTCCCGGTAATGGCACCATAGCCCGAGCTTAGCGGAAGTGTTTTTACATACAGCAGATCATCCGTCTTTTTGTGGTAAACATCGGCGATCACGCTGATCCGGTTGTTCAGCAAACTGATGTCGACCCCGATGTTAGCCTGTTTCGACCGTTCCCAGCGCAGGTCTGGATTTGCAATGCCGGTGGGTTCGATACCTGTTACATAGGTGTGGTTGATCATGTAGCTGTTCCCGGAAGCTACCGTGGCCAGCGACTGGTAAGGGTCGATCCCGCCTGCATTTCCTGTGATACCATAGCTACCGCGCAGTTTGAAATCGGAAAGCCAGCTTAGATCCTTCATAAATGACTCCTCGATGATCCGGTAAGCGGCCGATACGGCGGGGAATACCCCGTATTTATGATTGGCCCCGAACTTGCTCGATCCGTCGGCACGGGCGGTGACGTCGATGAAGAACTTATCCTTGAAACCGTAGTTAACCCGGGCCATGTACGAATCCAGTCGCTGGGAGCTCCGGCCGCTGCTGATCGTGCGGGTCAATGCGAGCTGCATTGCCTCGTTTTTCGTCGCATCGTTCGGGAATCCCGATGCATTCATGGTATTGGAATTACCCTGTTCAAGCTGCGTACCAAATACGGCAGTGGCTTTGAAAGAATGGTTTTTAGCAAACGTGGTGCTGTAAGTCAGGATGCTTTCGTGAAGCAATGCGAGGTAGTTGGAGTTGGCTTTCGTGCCGGAGCCGGAATTATCGTTCAGGTCGCTTTTGTTGACGATCGAACGCGGTGAATAGCCGTCGAACAGCTCACCTTTCTGGTCGAGGTTAAATGATGCACGGTAGGTAAGGCCTTTAAAAAGCGCTACTTCTCCGTAAATATTCGCCAGCGTCCGCTTGATTGAACGTTTGTTGAGTACGGCCGAGAAATTCAATGGGTTGACCACTTCACGGTATTGGCCGCCGGCTTGCTCGCCGAAGGGGAAAATGCTGCCGTCGGCACGGTAGGGTTGCAGGGTGGGAGGTGCCCCGATCGCCGCTCCCAGAACGGACGAGAGTACCGCGCCGCCATCGCCGATGTTGGTGCCGCCTGTCTGTATACCGTTCGCAATGGAATAGCTCCCCAGAATGCTGGTACCTATTTTAATGTTTTTGCTGATACGGTGATCCAGGTTCAGCCGGTAGGAATAACGCTGGAACTGAGAGCCGATCAACGTTCCGTCCTGGTCGAAATAATTGAGCGAGATAGCGAGCTGCGTTTTTTCGCTGCCGCCGTTGATAGACAACTGATGGTTCTGGATAGGCGCCTTCCGGAAAATGAGTTTTTGCCAGTTAACACCCTCGCCGAGCGATGCCGGGTCTGGATAATAGTTGTTCTTGAATACTTCGTTTTCAAGCTGTGCAAACTGTGACGCATTCAGCACATCCAGTGTTTTGTTTACTTTCTGCGAACCATAGTATCCGTCGTAAGTAACCCGTGTAGCGCCGTTTTTACCTCGTTTGGTGGTGATGAGGATTACACCGTTGGCGGCCCTAGCTCCGTAAATGGCCGACGCGGATGCATCTTTCAGGACTTCAACCGACTCGATATCATTAGGGTTGATCGTGGAAAGGGGGCTGACATCGGTGATCCCGCCGCCATTGGAAACCTGGATACCGTCGATAACATAAAGGGGTTCGGACGACCCATTGATGGAATTGGTACCGCGGATACGTACGCTGATGTTACCGCCGGGAGAGCCGGAGTTCTGGTTGATCTGAACCCCTGCCACCCGTGCCTGCAAGCCTTGTGCGATGTTCGCAACGGGCGTCTGCACGAGATCGGCCGCTTTTACGGAGGCAATGGAGCCTGTCGTTTCGACTTTACGCTGGGTTCCGTAGCCTACAACTACTACCTCTTCCAATGCTTTGGTGTCGGTTTGGAGCGAAACGTTGATCGTAGACCGGTTGGAAACAGCCACTTCCTGTCTCAGGTAACCGAGAAACGAGAACACCAGTGTTGCATTGCCTTCCACCTCAACCGAGTACATGCCTTCCGCGTCGGTCAGTGTTCCTTGCTGTGAGCCTTTCACCGTCACGCTCGCGCCGGGGATCATCTCACCCTTATCGTCTGTCACTTTGCCCTTCACCGTTACGTTTTGCGCAAGCAGCGACTGGGTGATGCCCAGGCAGAGAAAGCCGAGCAGGAACAAGTCACGTATTTTTTTCTTCATGTAGTTAAATATTAGGGTTTGATCAAAACAGGTAAATTGAAATAGTACAATTTTTATTCATTAAACCAGCTTGGTTGAAGACGGGTTGAACTGTCGTACAACCGTACTGAAATACGGTTTTTACCTAAATATAGGCCCGGTGGCAGGCGATAGCAATGTGATTTTAGGCCAGAAATTTCCGGGAATTGAACAAAAAGTATCGGTAACGTTTGCGGAAACGATACCGATATATGGTTTTGCTGATGATTAATAGGAGATTTTTATATTTTTGTGAACCGTGTTGAAATGCGGGGCTGGTTCGGTATTGAAAAGGGTTTTTATTTAAAAAGTACAAGTAGTATGATTCAATGTGTGAAATGTGCGCAGGTAGACGGCATCATGAAAGCGGGGTATGTCCGGGGAAAGCAGCGCTACCTGTGCAAATGGTGCAACTACTATTTCACGCATTCCGAAAAGGATGATTCGGTCGAATCGCTCGTCAAGCGTAAGCGCCACCAGACAACCATTATCGACATCGCCAGATCACTCGGTGTGTCCAATTCGACGGTCTCGCGAGCGCTTCACGGGCACGCGGACATCAGCCCGGAGACGCGCCAGGCTGTGCTTGACAAGGCTGCCCAGCTCGACTACCAGCCCAATCAGCTCGCCTATAATCTTGTAAAGAGCAGGACGAACACAATTGGAATGATCGTTCCAGAATTCCAGAACCAGTTTTTCCCAAACGTGATCATCGGTGCCCACGAGGTACTGACCGAGGCCGGGTACAATCTCACTATTATGCAGAGTAACGAGTCGTACCAGGTCGAAATCTCGAATACGAAAGCCATGCTGGCCAACCGGATCGACGGCTTGTTGATTTCCCTTACCCAGGAGACGAATAACTTCGATCACCTGAGCCTTTTTGCGAAGCGGGGCATTCCGCTGATCCAGTTCAACCGGGTATGCGATCAGATCGACGTACCCAAAGTGGTGGTGAACGACTTTGAGGCTTCGTTCAAAGCCGTGGAGCATTTGATATTGAATGGTTACGAGCGCATTGCGCACCTGGGCGGGCCGCTCACCCTGCAGGTAAGCCAGGAGCGCCTGCGCGGCTACAAGGCGGCGATGGAAAAGTACGGCAAGCCCATTCAGGACCATATGATTATCCAGGGCATGCTCACCCAGCAAAAAGCCCGTATTTACGGGCAGTACCTGCTCGACCTGTCCGAGCGCCCCGACGCCATCTTCGCCGTCAACGATTCTTCGGCCATCGAAATCATGCTTATGGCCATGGAAAAAGGCATTTCCATTCCTGACGAACTTGGCGTGGTCGGTTTCAGCGATAATGCGGAATCGGCCTATATCGGCCCTGGTCTCACCACCGTTCGCCAACCCACAAACCAGATCGGCCGTACGACCGCGGAGTGGGTCTTGCAACTGGTAGACGCAGATGAAATCATCGTGAATGAAAAGCGGGTACTGAGTACGGAACTGGTAGTGAGGGGGTCGTCGCGGCGGAGCAATTGAATTTTTGTGTATCTTTAAACTATCATTTTTTTTCATAAAACACTTAAAATCAGAAAAATGAAACTCGCTCTCCCATTGAAAAAGCGGCAATCGATTCTTAACCTTTTCAAATTCCTGCACCGTCCTGCAGAGACGCAGCAGGAGATGGATACGACTGCCTACTTGATGAAAAGTCCGGCGAATAAAGCCCGTTTGCTGGAAGCAATGAAGGACATCGAATCCGGAAATCACATCTTCTCCCGCGACCTTACCGACCTGTGATGCTCTCGTGGCATCCTCATGCGTGGGAGGATTATGTCGAATGGCAACGGGTAGACCGGAACATTGCAAAACGAATCAACGAATTGATCAAGGAGTGTTTGCGGACCCCGTTCGAAGGCAAGGGAAACCGGAATTGCTACGCTCAAACTATTCAGGTTACTGGTCTCGGAGGATCACCGACGAACATCGGTTGGTCTATAAGGTTGCGGATGGGTGCATTATCATCGCTCAAGGTAAATACCATTATTGAAGATTATGCCACGAAGGCACGAAGGAACACGAATATAAGCTTTGTGTTCCTTCGTGCCTTCGTGGCATAAAAAAAGTGCGGCCCCAGAGAAGCTGCACTTTATTAACTACAGAATATAATTATGAAAATCGTGGAAAGGCTAACTGAGCGCTTCCCTTAGTATTTTCAGGCTTTTGGGTACCGCCGTGGCCGGATCTTCCTTTCCTTCCATTTCCAGCGATACATAACCTTTGAAATTCGCTTTTCTTAAAATGCCTGCGATCCTTTTGTAATCCAGATCGAGGTCATAATAATGGCCGCCGCCGTAATAGGTTTTGGCCTGAACGATCGTTGCGTAGGGTGCCAGGCGTTCGAATTGCGGGTACGGATCACCGACGAAATTACCTGTGTCCACATTCATACCCATCGCTGGCGACGAAGCCAGCGGCTTGTAGATTTCGAGCAGGTAGTCGATGTTCGATGATAGCCCCCAATGGTTTTCGATCGCCAGAACGATCCCCGCTTTCTCGGCAGCCATCAGGCATTCCTGCATCGATTCTATGCACCATTTGATGGCATCCTGGTCTGTGAAACCCTGGATCGGCGGCTCTTTGCCATCCTTGTAATAGTTGGCATCGCGCTTCACGGTGCGCCAGCTTCCGGTATTCATCCGGATCGCCGGAATGCCCATTTGGGTCGCAAGGTTAATACATTTTAAAGTATGTTCAATGTCCTTTTTCCGATCTTCCGGCTTCGGCTGCACAAAGCTCTGATGGATAGAAAGAAGGGGAAGCGCCAGTCCGTTGTCGAATGCGAGCCTTTTCAGTTTGTTCATATACGGAACGGTCTCATTCTCCATTTGCCGGTGCAGGATCTCCACGCCATCGAAGCCCAGACGAGCAGCATCCTCGATCACCTTGTCGATCGGATACTTTTGTTCCTGGAAATGCCAGTAAGAGTACGTCGATACAGCAATGGGAATCCGGCGTGCGGCAGGCGCAGGCGCTGTTTCTGCCTGTGCAACGTGGCCGGTCATGGCCGCTGCGCCGCCGAGCGCAATGGTTTTGAGCCAGTCGCGCCGGGAGGTGGTATCCTGTTCGTGGTGTTCCATTTGTGATAAATTTGGATAATAATATTAAAAATTTGTCACTTTTATGGATTTTGCTTCAAAACGTTTGCACCCATGATATCGATCTGCGCCTG
This sequence comes from Dyadobacter sp. 50-39, assembly GCA_001898145.1. Classification (GTDB taxonomy): domain Bacteria; phylum Bacteroidota; class Bacteroidia; order Cytophagales; family Spirosomataceae; genus Dyadobacter. Next base: position 286,407 of record MKSR01000012.1, on the reverse strand, counting down.
AGGGATCGGGAAATACTCACTTTTGCCTTTCATGAAAGTGGCACCGGAGAGGTAAGTACGTTTCTTACTTTCTTTATTGAGATAGGCATTGAGCACCACATCCGCATTGCCCCAGCGCACGAGGTCGAAATGCCGGTGCCCTTCCATGGCCAGTTCCAGGCGACGCTCGAACCGGACGGCCTTGCGCGCATATTCCTGGTTGGCAAAGGCCGGGTAGGGTTTTACCAGGTAGTTGGCCGCCGGTTTGCCGGCGGCATCGAGCACTACTACATTGGCCGCGCGGGTACGCACCTGGTTCACCAGTTTCAATGCGGTAGCAAGGTCGTTTTCTTCCGCGGCCACTTCGGCGCGCATCAGCAGGATATCGGCCAGGCGAATGGCGCGGTAGTTGTTCGCATTGGCGCGGGGTGACTCGGCACCTGCATTTTCACCACTGTACGCAAAAAACTTTTTGAAAGTGTAAGGCCCGCCGAAGCTCTGGTCGCGGATCCAGTTTTTACCGGGATGAACACCCCAGTTCAGGAACGGCAGCCCGCGACGGCCCACAGTCCAGTCCAGGCGCGGGTCCAATGTACCCTCGTAAGGCGTAAACGCGTCGGAGGACGACAGCCCTTCATCGTTTTTGACATCCGCGTCATTGAATGTATCGTGCAGGGGAAGCCCGCTGGCGTCAGTCTTGAATGCGTTTACCAGGTTTTGAGAAGGCTGGAAAAAGCCGCAGCAACCGCCTGGTGCCGAGCCGTAGGGGAAGTTATAGTTGTCACCCCAGCTGCCGTTTTGCCCTGCGCCACCATCGGCTACCGACATTTGTACTTCAAAAATGGATTCGGAATTGTTCTCCGTAGCAATGCGGAAATTGTCGTGAAAGCTGTTCACGAGCGAGAAAGGGCCATTGTTGATCACATCGTCGAGCAGCGGTTTGGCAGCCTGATAATCCTGCTGGTACATATGTACCTTGGCCAGGAACGCCTTGGCCGTCCATTTGCTGGCGCGGCCAACTTGTGCCTTGGTGGCCGAAACGTTGTCGATCGCGAACTGAACGTCGGCTTCGATGTTGGGCCAGATATCCTTGTCGTTGGGCAGGTTGATGTAATCGGTCACAGTCTCGTCTACGTAAGGCACCATGTTCCAAAGCTTTTTGGCTTCGAAATGGTACCAGGCACGCAGGAAGCGGGCTTCGCCGAGGGCCTGTGCTTTTTCGGCCTCGGTCATGTCGGTAGTCTTGCCAATGAGCCTGATCACGTCGTTGGAACGTGAAACACCGTCGTAAACGGAAACCCATTTGTCGTTGTAAGCACCGATGTCGGCCTGGGCAATGTAGCGTTCGATGGTCGTGATCTGCGCCTGGTCGCCCACGTCGCTGCCCTTATAGGCGTCGTCGGAGGCGATGGAGCCGTAAATCCAGTTGCTGACGGAGGAGGTGTTCACCGGTCCGGAACCGACGCCGTCGAGCAGGCTGTATGCGCCAATTAATACCGCGTTGACGCCGGTTTTATTCGCGAGCATGGCCTCGTTGCCCACACCCAGCGGCGTGGTTTCCAGGAAACTATCCCCGCAGGAGGTGAGTACACCTATGCAGACCATGGCTGTTAATGCTAATACGCTCTTTTTCATATCGATAATAAGAATGATACCGTGTTAAAAGATTTTGTTGACCCAAACTAGAACCCGAAATTGATACCGATCTGGTACATCTTTGAATTGGGATAATTACCCTGATCCACACCCAGGACGGTGCTGCCCGGCGTAGAGCCCACCGACGTGACCTCGGGATCGATGCCGCTGTATTTCGTGATCGTAAACAGGTTTTGTGCCTGCAAGTACACGCGTGCGCTCTCGAAACCGATTTTGGACAATACGCCCGCCGGTAATGTGTAGCCGAGCGTCAGGTTTTTCATGCGGAAATACGAACCGTCCTCAATGAAATAGCTTGAAGGCTGCTGGCTGCGGCTGTCGTTCGCGTCGAGGATAGGCAGCACGGCGTCGGGGTTTTGCGGCGTCCATGAATCGTTGAGCATGCGGAGGCTTCTGTTACCGGCCTGGTTGTTGAAATCCACCCAGCGTTTCACCATGTTGATGATCTGGTTGCCCTTCACACCCTGGAAGAATGCCGACAAATCGAAGTTCTTGTAGCCCACATTCAGGTTGATACCGTAGGTGAAATCAGGGTGCGGGTTGCCGAGGAACTTGCGGTCGTTGTCGGTAATGGTGCCGTCGCCGTCGGTATCGTGGTATTTGTATTTACCCACAGCTGCGTAGCCGGGGTATTTCGGTCCGTTGTCCACTTCGCCCTGGTTTTGGTAAATGCCATCTATCTGCAAGCCGTAGAAGGAGTAAAGCGGCATTCCGGCCACCGAGCGGGTCCAGGTGTAGCTGCGGATCGCCGGGCCGAGGAGTACGGCCGTGGCACTGTTGTTCAGCTTTTTAACCTCATTTTTATAGGTAGAAAAATTGACGCCCAGGGAGTAGGTAAGGTCGCCATTCAAAGCTTTATTATGGAAATCGAGGCCGAGATCGATACCCTTATTGTTCATTTCACCCACATTCACGAATGGAATGGTCGCCACGCCCTGCGTCGCAGGCAATGCCACCTGGTAAAGCATGTCGGAAGTGGTGCGGTTGTACAAATCGAGGTTCAGGCCGAACATACCTTTCAGGAAAGTCGCGTCGATCCCCACGTTGGTCTGGGTAGTAGTTTCCCATTTTGCGTTCTGGTTACCGAATGCCTCGGTGTCAAAGCCGGGCTGCACTGCATTGTTCGATCCATCGATGGCGTACGACGACTGGCTCAAACTAGAACGATAGGTGCTGAAACCATTGTAGTTACCGATTTCCTGGTTACCGGTCTGGCCCCAGCCCGCGCGGAGTTTCAGGTCATCCAACCAGGGAATGCTCTTCATGAAACTCTCCTCCGATAAACGCCATCCCGCACTGAATGCCGGGAAGGTACCGTAGCGGTTGTTTTGTCCGAAGCGCGAGGAGCCGTCGCGACGTACGGTCGCTTCGAGCAGATAGCGGTCTTTGAGCGCATAGTTGAGTTTTCCGAAAACGGAGAACAAAGCCCACTGATAACCCGCGCCGGTGTTGGCAATGCCCGCAGTACCGGAGTTGAGATACATATATAATGGATCTTCGGAGAAAAACGTGGTGCGCGTGCCGGAGAAGTCGCGGCCGGTACCTTTAATTGCTTCCGTACCTGCGAGCACGCTGATCTTGTGCGATTTGCCCAGGTTTTTGGTATAGTTCAATGTATTCGACCACGTCCAGTTAATATCGTAAGCATTGCCGTTCGTCATCGCATTGGCCGCTTCGATTTCGGCTTCTTCGAGGTCGAGCAGGGTGTAGCTCACGCGGTTGGCATTGATGAAGTCGATACCTATGCTCGACTTGGCAGTCAGGTCTTTTAAAATGTCTACTTCGAGATACGCATTGCCGAATGCGCGCAGCGTGTTGGTCTGGTTGTTACGGCTTCTCCAGAGTTGCGCAACCGGGTTCGTGGCAGGACCAAGGCCGGCAGCGCGGGTAGCCGCGAAGTTGCCCATAATGTCGTACACCGGAATGATGGACGGAATGCGGTAGCCGTTGCCGATCGGGTTACCGTCCTGGTTGTTGGTACTGCTGGCCGTGCCGTTTGCATTGTAGTAGCCTTTGTTTTCAGTATAGCTCAATTCCAGGTTCTCCCCAAGACGGATGCGCTTTTTAAAAGTGAATTCAGTGTTGGAGCGGATCGAATAGCGGTCGAACGACGTGTGGATCAATACGCCGTCCTGTTTGAAATAGTTGAGTGCAATGGCGTAGCGGCCATTCTCCGTGCCTCCGTTTGCTCCGATGTTGTATTCCTGAATGGCAGCCGGGCGAAGGATTTCCTTGTGCCAGTCGGTACCTTCCTTGTTGGCCTTTACGATCTGGTAAAAACCGGTGCGATTGTAGTTGTAAAGGGAAGGATTGGTGCGGGGATCGCCTTCAAAAAGCCCGTAGCTGGAACCTGCGAGGATATAGTCTGGGACAACCGCCGTGGGGCCGTTACCATATTGCTGGTGGGAAGGATTGCCATTTGTAAGCACGCCGGCGTTTTTACGCTGGGTCCACAGAAGGTCGCCGAATTGCTGCGGGTCTTTGATGAGGTCAAGGTCCACTTTGCCTGTCTGAAAACCTGCGCGGGAATTGAATGTAAATCTCGGGGCACCTACTTTTCCTTTTTTTGTGGTAATGATAATCACCCCGTTGGCGGCGCGGGAGCCGTAAATTGAAGCGGAAGAGGCATCTTTCAGCACCTGCATCGATTCGATATTGTTCGGGTTAATGCTGTTCAGTCCGCCTTTGGTAGGCACTCCGTCGATCACGTAAAGCGGGTCATTATTATTGATCGTACCGAAGCCGCGGATACGCACGGTTGCTTCGCCGCCGGGTGTATTGTTGGAGGTCACGGTCACACCGGCTACGCGTCCCTGCAACTGTTGGGCCACATTGGGAGCGGCAACTTTGGTCAGTTCGGTAGCGTCAACGGTCGACACGGCGCCGGTAATGTCGCGCTTGGATTGGGATGAATAGCCCGTCACCACTACTTCGGTGAGCGACTTGATGTCGGACTGGAGTGTCACCTCCACCATGGTTTTGTTCGCAATGTCGATCTCCTGTGTAAGGAACCCGATCGACGAAACGACGAGGGTTGTGCTGCCATCAGGCACATTCAATGCAAAGCCGCCGTCCGCATCGGTAGTAGTGCCGATCGATGTGCTGCCTTTCAGGACAACCGTCGCGCCGGGAATGGTGCCGCCTGTTGCATCTTTTACCTTTCCCTTGATCTGAAAATCAATGGACTGGATTGTTTTAATGGAAGTGCCGGTGCCCTCCGGCAGGCTTGTGGCCGGTTTGGAAGCAGCCCTTTTGAGCAAAATCTGTTTGCCCGACACTTCGTAGGAAACCTGCAAGGGGGTTAGGAAATTATCAAGAATGGTCTCCAACTTTTCTTCCCGGGCGCTGAAAGTGACCTTGCGCTGCGAGCGGATGAGCTCCGGGCTGTACATGAAATGCACGCCGGACATTTTGCCGATCTGTTCCAGCGCGGCGCCGATCTTTTGCTCACGGATGGTGATCGTCAGACGACGGTTGAGTACCTCCTGCCCGAAGCCGTCGAATGCGACGGCGAGTCCGGAGACCTGAATGATGATGAACAATTGTATGAGGCTGATTCTCATAATTTTGAGCAGGTAACTCTGCCGGTAAAAGGTTTTTTTCATACTTTTGTCTGTTTTGTAGGTTTAAAAAAATCGGCAAAATAATTCCCGTGTCCCTTTGGGGACCTTCTTAGCGCCAGCACAGAAAGAGGGGATTTCATACGGGTGAATGATGTTGGTAGCATCGTTCACCTTGTTTTGTTTTTATCCAAATAGTCGGGTTTTGAAGTGAATGATCATTTACATGGGTTTCCGGTAATGGTTATGCTGTCTTCTTTCATCGTGTAATTGGCTTCCAGGATCGTACACAGCCATCTCAGCTTGTTTTCCAGCGGCTCGTCGCCGAGCGTTGCGGTAATGCTGCAATGCGCCAGGCTGTTTCGGTCAAATGTGATATTGACGCCATAAGCCTTCCCGAGTGCGTCGAAAACTTCGGACGCCGGCGTTTCGGAATAGTTGAATTCCAGGTCTTCAATCGGGATATTCAGTAACACAGGGCTTTTCAGGGCCGACCGCACAAGCCTTGCCTGGGCACGCTCGAAGGTAGCTTGCTGATTGCGGGTGAGGAGGAGGGGGGAAGTGGCACGCCCGCCGGAAACGGATACTTTTCCGGTTTTCACGGCAACGGTAATGTCCTTTTCGTCGGCAACGGCTTTGATGCTGAAACTGGTACCATGCACTTTGGCTATCAGCTCGCCGGCATATACAATAAATGGCTGGTTGGGATTTTTGGTTACCTCAAAGAATGCTTCTCCCGTGAGGTGTACTTCCCGCTTCGCACCTGCAAATGCCTGGGGGTATTTTAGGGTGCTGTTGCGGTGCAATACGACGGAGCTACCATCCGGAAGCTGCACATATTTGAACGGTCGTTCCAGATTTGCTACTTCCTTCCATGTGTGTACCGGCGCGAGCGCTGCTACCGGCTTTGCGGCAGGCTGAGGGCGATTGTAAATGCGCAGCAATGCGAAGCAAAGTCCGGCAACAATCAGCAGGCTGGCCGCTACATTCCAGCCTGAAAGGAACACCGGGAAAAACGAATCCCGTTTGTCGCCCGCTTGCGCCTGCTCTTCCCTTTTGGCTGCCTGCAATGTTTCATGGACCTTCCGGCGGATGTATTCATCCGTCAGATGCTCGTCTCGAACCGGTAATGCGCGCACGAGCCCGGCCGCTTGTTTCAGAATTGCCTGGCCGTCTTCATGCCCGGCGGCCCATTCTTCCCAGACCGCATCATCTCCAGGGCATTTGCCCTCCGCCCAGCACCTGAATGCGGGGTTGGTAAGGAGTGATTGCAGCAAATGGTCGGAATGGTCGGGTGACATTGAATAATGCGTTTTTTACACATTATCCGTTTCTTCGGCCGGAATACTCGGTTGGAGGGGAAAATTTTTTCAGGAAGCCTGCGATCAGCAGAATATTTGGCAAAATGAGCAAATAATGACTGAAATGGAGGGGGGCATGCGCCACAGCCCGCGCAGATTGGCGAGCGCCCGCTGGATGATATTGCTCACCGATTGTGCATTGATAGCCAATAGGCCTGCGATTTCCTCGGGCATGAGATTCTGGAAAAAGCGCAGGTAGATAACCTCCTGCTGGCGCGCCGGTAGCTGGTGAATGGCCGTGCGGACCCGGTTTTTCAGCGAAAGGTCATTTTCACGGACTATCCAGCTTTCCTCACTCGAAAACTCGGAAAGCAGTTGGTTGCATTCGTCTGTCAGCGCGGTTTCTTCGGCGAGTGGTTTAATGGTTTTCAACATCCGGTGCCTGAATGCCTTCAGAAGGTAGAATTTCACCGAAGGAGTGTCCCTGACGGTAGCGCGGTGCAGCCAGAGATGTATCAGCAAATCCTGTATCACATCTTCGATCAGCTGCATGTTGTGGGTAAACCGCTGGCCATACTGGAAGAGCGTCCGGTAATGTAGCCGGGCCAGTTCCGTATATGCGTGCTCGTCCCCACCGCGGAACGAATTCCATAGTTCGGCATCGTCGGTATGTGTGTCGAATGCAGCCAAAAAGGTTAGTCAGGTTAATGGGGATTTAGTCAAAAATAGGCGGTGTGAATCGGATATGAAATAGTGTTTTGTATATTATTAGAATAACCAAATTTTATTATTCTATTTTACCAGAAAGCCGTTGGTTGTAATCCCGGAACCGGCAATTCCGAGGAGGATCTTTCAAGTAGAGAACCTCTCGGAGACTCCTTCTACTCAAAAAAATCGAAACTAATTATGAAAAGAATGTATGCAATGGCGCTGGTTTTGCTGGGTTTCACCCGTGTAGAAGTCGCCGTATCACAATCCGTACCTGATTACAAATCACGTCGCGGCCAGATTCTCTCCAACATTGAAGGGGTATTCTATGAATCGTCTACCGGCCTTTTTATTGAGACCAATGGCAAAAATGAAAAGCCGCATTCCTACCTGTGGCCGCTTTGTGCATTGCTCCAAGCGGCCACCGAGTCGGAGGCGGTGAGTCCGGGGAAGCAATACATGAAGCCGGTACTTGGGGCGATCCGGCAATACTATAACACGAGCGCACCGGCACCCGGTTACCAGGCGTATGTAACGAGCGAACAGAAGGATTCGCGCTTCTACGACGATAACCAATGGATTGCGATTGCCTGCCTGGACGCCTATAACCGTACAGGAGAGAAGGGTTACCTGGCAATTGCCGAGGAAATTTTTCGTTTTATGATGACGGGCCACGACGACCAGGCCGGCGGAGGGCTTTACTGGAAGGAGGATGAAAAGAATACCAAAAATACCTGCTCGAATGGCCCCGGCATACTCGTGGCGCTGCAATTATACCAGATCAAAAAGGAGCCCGAGTATTTAAAAACAGCGGTCAGCCTGTACGACTGGACGAAAAAGAACCTCCGCGCAGCAGACGGCACTTACTATGACGCGATCAAGGTTCCGTCGTTGAAAATTGATTCGGCCAAGTACACCTATAATACCGGTACCATGCTGCAATCGGCTGTTTTGCTGCACACGATTACGGGCGAAGCCGAGTATCTGGATGAGGCCAGGGCATTGGCAGAAGGCTCCAAAAAGCATTTTTACAAGAACAACAGGTTACCGGACAACTATTGGTTCAACGTGGTATTGCTGCGTGGTTTTGAAGAGCTGCACAAAGTTGATCCCCAGGCCGGCGATTACCGGATTTTCATCGCCGATGCCGAGCGGATCTGGAACGAAGAGCGCGATTCGAAAGGCCTGCTAGGCCGGAAACCCGTAAAAACCCTCATCGACCAGGGCGCCATGCTTGAAATGTACGCGCGGCTGGAACGGCTGACTAAGGAGTGATTTTAAATGTTATCTTTGAATAAGAACAACCCGATTGGTAATGCAAACAACATTTGAAATAGGCCCGGGCGAATGGACGGAAGGGTTCTGGCAAAGGGTCATGGATTCGTTCGGACAGAGGCGGGTGCGTGTGACAGTAGAGGAAATTGACAATGCCGTCCCGGGCAGTCAGTACGATGTGTATCTTCAATTAAAGGCTTCACAAAAGCAATTCCCACCCATAAAGGTGGATGAAAACATCGATTTGTCCCGATTGGCGGATGACGCGAATGATGTTGGTATATGAGCATGATCTACTTCGATACCGATGTGCTTGTTAATTTTTTCGTAGAGCAAAGTCGGGAAAAGCATGAGCTGGCAGGAAGGATTTATGAAAATGCCTCAAAAAAGGGATCAGTGTTTATGTCCTTCCTCGTGTTGCAGGAGTTGTCATTTGTACTTGCAAAGCTGAATATGCCGATGTCTGAGGTCAGGGACAACGTGAATGCCCTTGCATTGTTGAAGCCGTATTCTTACCAGACTGGCGAATATTATCGGGCGGTAAATCTGGCGGAGCGTGTTGGTTTTCAGCATTTCAATGATTGCCTACACACTGCGATTTCCGAACGGCATTGTGATGAGTTAATTACTTTCAACAAAGCGGACTTTTCGAAAATCCAGCTCCATACCAATCTTAAAATTACATTGCTATAATACCAAAAAAAGCGCCGGTTGAACGAGTCAGCCGGCGCTTTTGAATTTTGTGTTTCAATATCTATTCTGTATCCTTATAAACACCGAATTCGCTGATGGCGATGCTAACCGGCGATTTGGTGATCCGCAGGCGAACTTTGTTGGAAGTGATCGGCACGTCGAGTCTGGCGAGGCGCTTCGCACCGACGCTCGTTCCTTTGTAAATTTCCTTCCATTCGTTTCCGATCCAGGCGTCAACCGCGAATTCTTCAATGCGCTGGCCGAGTTTGATGTACTCCTGCAAACTGATGACGTCGAATACAACCGGCTGCGTCATTTCGATAACCACCTCAGGGGTTTTAAAATCGTCGTCGGTTGCCCAGTAGGTTTCTGGTTTGCCGTCGAGCAGGTTTTTGGCGCTGTAAATAGAATTATAACCGCGAACGTTCACTGCTTTCGATGAGGCGCGGGAGATCAGGTTGGTAGCAAAGGTATTCTTGACACGGTCACCGAAGGTTTTCAGGGCTGCCACGTCGTCGCTATGCAGCTGGCCGCGGGTATCGGGGGCAAGGCCGAGGTCCAGTGCCGCACCGCGCCCTACACTTTTCAGGTAGAGGTCGAACAGTTTCTCAGGTGTTTTCGGCTTCTCGTTGGCGTGGTAGAACCAGCCTTTGCGCAAGGGTACGTCGCATTCTGCCGGTATCCAGAACTTCCCGCCACGCGTTCCGCCTGGGTTTTCGGTCGCATTGGCCTGGCCAGGCACCGCTACGTTTTGCCCTTCGGAAGGTTTCGGCGTCAATGTGGCCCATGAAGTCGGGTTTACGCTGCCATCCTCATTGCCGGCCCAGCGTACGTCCCAGCCGATGTCGCTGAAAATGTTGGCATTGGGTTGGAGTTTGCGGGTATAATTGGTCCAGGTGGAATCCCACTGGTAATACGTAGTATTGTCAATCGAGCGTTTTTCGCGGGCTCCGCCGTAGTAGCCGTCGCCGCCGTTCGCCCCATCGTGCCACGACATGAACAGGTCGCCATAATTGGTATAAAGCTCGCGAAGCTGCTCACGGTATATCTTCAGGTACTCCGGTGTGCCATATTGGGCATTGTTACGGTCCCACGGCGAGCAGTATACCCCGAATTTCAGCCCGTGCTTGCGTGCGGCGTCCGCCACCTCGCGCACGAGATCGCCCTTTCCGCTGCGAAACGGGCTTTTGGTGATATTGTAGTCGGTTGTTTTAGTGGGCCAGAGGCAAAAGCCGTCGTGGTGTTTCGCCACGAGCACGATACCACGCAACCCGCCGGCTTTGGCGGCCAGCACGATCTGGTCGGCATTGAAATCGCTTGGATTGAATGTCTTGGGATCTGCATCGCCATAACCCCATTCCTTGTTTTCGAATGTTGTAGGCGTAAAGTGCATAATGCCGTAAACTTCGGTTTCATGCCAAGCAAGCTGCCGCGGTGCAGGCAATGCGCCGTAAGGTTTCGGAGGTGTCTGGGCAAAAGCGATCGACGCCGTCAGGCAAAGGAGACCGGTTATTTTTTTGATCATTTGAAAAGGTGTTTCTGATGATACAGATAGGGTGATGCAAATCAAAAGTGAAGATCGTTTTTTTAGAAGAGTTCACAAATTTTTTGTCCATGTTCCTCTCCGATCACCGTGGGATCATTATTGGGTACTGTTTGAAAACTTGATAATGCATAACAAAAATCTTAATTTTAATTTAGAAAATAGAAGCTATCAACTTCCCGTCAATTAAGATCGTTATGCTGAACATTGTTGAAAATTACATCGCCTTGAAAAAGAACATGGCTGCATTGATTAATAAATCGGGTTATAAGAACGCCTACCTGGCCCAACAAATCGGAATTCCGGCACCAACGTTCAGCGTAAAAAAACAACGCGGCAATTGGAGCGAGCGCGAAATGCTGCAAATTCTGTCAATTATTGAAAATGAGAAACTGAACGACTATTTCCTGCTTGAACTTATGCGCGCTGAAAAGGATGAACCTCAATTCCCGATATCAGACTTGAAAAAGGAAATGGGATGGTAGTACTTTTCGTGAACAGGTTCAGAAAGGATCTGAAAAGTGTACCTCAAAATGTCCGGAAAAAGGTCTTCGACGTTATTCAGAAATTGGAAGCCGCTGAAAGTCTCGAAAAATCCGGACTCGATTGTCGCAAAATGGAAGGACAAAAGAGCCACGAACATTATTACCGGATTCGTATTGGTGACTGGCGGATAGGCGTGGAATACATTCACCCCGACGTCACACTTCTAAGAGTTTTAAGCCGGGGTGAAATCTATAAATCATTCCCTTAATTAATCACAAATAAATAAGCAGGCTGCGCGCCTATTTCGGCGATCGTTTTCGCAGGCAGCTCGATGGACCCGTTTTTCAATTTCAAGGCCTTTTTGTTTCCTGCAAAGGTGATTTTCGCTTTCGCCGGAATGTCCAAACCTTCCGGTTTCAGGCTGGCGGGCAGCTTTTCTCCCGCTTCGGCGAGATAGAATGCGTAGGTGGTGTTGCCCTTTTTGGTGTAGGCCCATTTGCCGGCGCGGTAAGGTGCGAGCGGTTTGGTCTCGTAGATACCGATGCCATTCACATTCATCCATTTACCCATTTCTTCGAGGCGCGTATAAGCTTCTTCGTGCCATTCGCCGTCGGGGCCGGGCGCTACGTTCAGGAGCAGGTTACCTCCTTTGGCCACGATATCGACGAGCGTGTGAACCAGTTTCTGGGTCGATTTAAAATTCTCTTTCGGAATGTAGGACCAGGAATCGCCCATGGTCATGCAGGATTCCCAGGGGATCGACATGTAGTGATCCGGAATCGATTGTTCGGGCGTGACGTAGTTCTCGAACTCGCCGGTAACGGTACGGTCCACCACGAGAAGTCCTGGTTGATGCGAGCGGGCCATTTTGGCAATGCGCGCCATATCGATATCCTGGTCGTAAGGGATGGTTTTCTGCCAGCTGATCGTCGTGTCGATGGTGCTTTTAGGACGTACCCATCCGCCGTCGAGCCAGAGAATATCTACCGAGCCATAGTCCGACATCAGCTCTTCGATCTGGTTGTAAGTAAAGTCCTTGAACTTGTTCCACAGCTCAGGACGCTTTTTCGGGTCATACGACACATTGCGGTCTTTGGGTGGGAAGTAAGGCCACCAGTACGAATCGGTATGCCAGTCGGGTTTGGAGAAATAGGTGCCCGTCATAAAGCCTTCGTTGCGGAAAGCGGCAAGTACTTCCTTGGTCACGTTGGCCTTGGGATTGCTTTTGAACGGCGTGTTGGTGATTTTGTAATCGGTGTATTTCGAATCGAACATCGAAAACCCGTCGTGGTGCTTGGTGGTGAAAACGACATATTTCATACCTGCACCTTTGGCGGCCTTTGCCCAGCGATCGGGGTTGAATTTGACGGGATTGAAAGTCTTGGCAATGTCTTCGTAAGCCTTTTTGTACTCATACCAGTCGTGAGAATGCGGCCCGCGGCGCTCGCACCAGCCCTCGTCTTCCGGGCATAGCGACCACGATTCCACAATCCCCCATTGGCTGTAAGTGCCCCAGTGCATCAGGAGGCCGAATTTGATATCCTGCCATTTGGACAGTTTCTGCTGCACCAGCGGGTCGGAAGGTGCTACATATTTGGAATGGTTTTGCTCCGAATGCTGCTGTGCATACGATCCGGACCCCCATAGCAGCCCTGCGAGGAGGACCGCCGTCGATTTAAGATTCATTGTAATGGTTAGGTGTTTGGTAAATACTGCTATATGAGGGTTTACGAGAAATGACTTTTGGAAGGAACTACCTTGCCCTTGCCGTCGCCGGTGGTAATGGTGTAGGCAAATCCCGGCTGCACCGAATAGGCACCGACTTCGCCCTGCTTATTGACAGCCAGAAAGCCAACCTGGAACGTTTTTGCACGCTCCGGATCACGGTTTACAATCCGCTCTACCGCCTTTTTGCACGCTTCTTCCGGCGAAGCGCCGTTGCGCATGAATTCGACCACCAAATGGGTTCCGGCGACACGGATCACTTCCTCGCCCTGGCCGGAGGATGTAGCCGCGCCGATCTCGTTGTCGACAAACAGCCCTGCGCCGATAATGGGGGAATCGCCCACGCGACCGCGCATTTTGAAGCCCATACCGCTCGTGGTGCACATGCCCGAGAGGTTACCCTGCGCATCCAGGGCCAGAGTTCCCATAGTATCGTGGTTGAAATCGCCGTTGTCGAGCCTTGCCGGTGCAAAAGGGCCGTGACCTTTCGATTGTTTATGTTCTATGTTGATTACAGGCTTGTATTCAGCCTTTTGAAGCCACTTTTTATATTCTTTTTCCGCGTCGGGCGAAAGCTTGCCGGATTCCAGTTTGAAACCGTTGGCCAATGCAAACTGCTGCGCACCTGCGCCAACGAGAAACACGTGCGGCGTGGTTTCCATCAGTTTCCGGGCGACGGATACCGGGTGTTTGATCCTTTCGAGGAACGCCACAGCGCCGCAGTTCGACTTTTCATCCATAATGCACGCATCCAGCGTTACATGCCCGTCGCGGTCGGGGTTACCGCCCAGGCCTACGCAGCAATTGATATCGTTTTCAATGGCGATAGCGGCTTGCTCTACGGCATCGAGGGCACGGCCTCCTTTTTCCAGCACCGGCCATGCGGCGGCGTTCGCGATCTGCCCGCTGTCCCACGTAGATATCACGACGGGCTTGTTCGCGGCAGGTGTGCCTGCGAATAATTGATTGACCCGGGTGAAGGGGAGGGCAATGGCCGACAGGCGCAGGAAGGATCGACGGTTCGTTCTCATGGGTGTCCGGAATAACGGGTTTATGGATAAAAGTGCAGTTTTGTAAAATTTTAAAAATACTTCCGCGGCATAATTAAAATTTTTTCAAATATACATCCCGCGAAATTTGTGATCAATGAAAATATGAAATTTCATATGATCTGTTGGTCGAAGTAGCTTATTTTGAAATATTTGAGCAAAAACGGCCAAACGCAGGCAGCTGTGAAGCGTGGTGAACACTTACTAATTTTTTCAACCGAAGAACAGGTGGTTTCTGATTTAATGGCAACCTTTGGCTACTTGTTTTAGAAAACGAACGGAACACACGATGACGAACTCTCCGAGAGCATGTGTAGATGTGGCGATTAATGCATATGGCAAGCCGTATCAAACGGCGATTACGTTGCTGACACTCATGAAACATTCGCACCAATGGATCAATAAAATCTATTTTGTAGAGGAAGCCAAACAGCCGGAACCACCGAATTTCAAATTCATTTTCGATCATTTCGGCGACAAGATCGTCTACTACAAACCGAATGTCTGGCTCTGGACGAAGAATGTGAAGTTCGATTTTCTGCTGGGTTTCAAGCGTTACCGGCATGCGGTGCGCTACCAGTACGCTTGGGAAAAGTCGGATCAACAGTACCTGCTCGTGATCCATAATGATGTGTATTTCAAGGGCGACCTGGTAGGGGAGTACGTCAATGGCATCGGTGACGCTGCCGGGATCGGGAGCATCGGGCAATGCTGGGTGTGCCCCGCGAAGGAAGCCGGACTCTGCGATTCTGAAAAATATACCCAGTATAAACCAGGCTATGACGAGCTGATGCAACTTGCAGCCACGTACCCGCAGGCGCGGACGGGCGAGTACAAGCTCGTGGTGGACCGGAAAGCGCCCTGGCCGCTGCCGGAATGCAGGCTGAATGAGTATGTGGCCATGATCGACCTGGAAAAGACGCGCAACGATACGATGCCCGTCGGCAAAGGTGCCGCATTCGGTGCTTACGATCGCCTGGACGTGGGCGTAAAGTGGTTTGCGGACATGAATAATATGGGGCACCGTTTCAAGCATTTCAACTATGATCCTTACGCAATGCATAGCTGGATCAGTTTGCAGAATGCCGGTCATAATGCGCTGTTCAACAAGGATTTGTATAAATACGAAGAGTCGGTGGCGTTACAGCAGCTGAAAGACGAATTTAACATCCACCCCTAATGTAAACGGCCGTTCTGCGATATGGTATTGGAAATCAATCAGCTGAGGCAGCGGTATGGCGAGCGAGAAATCCTTTCAATCCCGTCTTTTGGAATTGAAAGAGGGATTTACTGGATACAGGGAGAAAACGGGACCGGTAAGTCTACGCTTTTCCGGACGCTGGCCGGTATGCTGCCTTTCGAGGGGAATATCACACTGGATGGCCGGTATGATTTAAAAAAGGACCCCATTGGATACCGCCTGCGCCTGAACCTTGGAGAAGCGGAGCCATTATATCCCTCATTTTTAACACCCGCTGACCTGATCGCCTTCGTTGCCGAAGCACAAAAGGCGGACTCCGGGCAAAGCGGCAAACTCATTGATGCATTCGGGATCAACTACCTGCAAAACCCGTTCGGCAGCTGTTCAAGCGGGATGGTAAAGAAAGTGTCGCTGCTGCTCGCATTCCTGGGAGAACCTTCGGTCATTATTCTCGACGAACCACTCATCACCATTGACCGCGAAGCACGCGACGTGCTTTTTGAACTGATTAAGGATTACCACCGCAATGGCGTCACATTTCTGCTATCGTCGCACCAGCTCTTCGAGCAGGAAGGGTTGCACGTTTCGCGAAGTTTCCGGTTGGTCAACAAGACGCTCGCAGCTACCGATACATTATGAAAATGCTGCTGGTTTCCACCGTTTCGGCATTTTTCAGGCAGCGGGCCGGTACGTTCCTCGTGTTGCTCGGCGTCCTGTTCGGGTTTCTCAGCGCAAATGAGCATCACGCCTTCGCCGTATTTTTCCTGACAGGGACATACGGAATGCTGGCTCTTTTTGTGATTTGGTTAACTTATAGCCTGTTGTGTGTTCAGTTTGTAATCAATACCTGGAAACTGCCAGAGTATACCTTCATTTATCATGCGCGCACGTGGCCTGCGTCCGTACGTATGCGGAGGTTCGCGGTACAGGCGCTGGGCTTTATGCAACCCATTCTTGGTTATGGTGCCTACCTGTTCATTATCGGCATTCAGGACAAGCTGCTTTCCCGGTTGTGGCCGGTTCTTCCCTTTTACATGGTACTAACCCTGATGCTAGCCGCAGCCGCGGAATGGCGCATCAGGAAACCGGTTTTGTATGTTGCTGTCAAGGGTAGGAGCATTGTGAAGTGGCCGTTTCCCAGGCCCGCCTCGTGGCTGTACTGGTCGATGGAATGGCTCGTCCGGGAGCGGGGGATTACCTTGCTGGTTGGTAAAATGGGGGCAATGCTCGTGGCGGCAGGAACGATGCTTTATTACAGCACGGGTGAATATGATATCAGAATGCCCGCGGTGGGTATGTCACTGGCTTACCTGCTAAACCTCGGGCTTTCGTTCGAATTATATCGATGGGAAGGAGAAATATGGCTGTGGGGAAGGTCGCTGCCGGTGTCGGTCTGGAAACGCCTGGCCAGGATCATTGCGGCGCACGCCATACTGATCGTTCCTGAAACGCTTGTATTGTTTCGTAGTCGCGCCCTCGCCTTTGCGGACGTGGCACAGTTGTACCTGCTGGGCCTAACCATCCTCATAGTTTGTCATACATATTTATACAAAAGGGCGGGAATGCCGGAAAATGCCATGCAGGTGTTCCTGTTCGGCTTTGTGGGACTTACCTTGTTGATTTTATACAAAATCCCGTTGCTGGCACTGTTGGTTTGCGGACTGCTGTTTTCGGCGTACGCATCTTGGCCTAGGGCCAGGGGATAGTCAGGTATGGTCGGGGTTAATTGCACTCACTATCCGTGACAACACCTGACCATACCTCATTACCAATCCCCAAAACGGAACCTATTTCGGCGTTGTAGGGCGAACCTCTATTTTGCTTGGGAGTGTCCGAGCCGGCATTTTAATGAGGTCCGAAACGATCTGACCGATGTCTTCCGGCTGGATTTTCCAGGCATCTTTTTCCGACGGCTCGTGGTTATTGAATTCCGTGGCAACCGAGCCGGGCATGATGGTGGTCACTTTGATTCCTGCATTGCGGACATCGAGCATCATTGCCTGCGAGAAACCGACCAGGCCGAATTTACTGGCATTGTAAGCAGTACCATTCGCGAAGAAGTTGGTACCGGCGAGGCTCGCGATATTGATAAAATAGCCTTTCGATTCGGTTAATGCGGCGATGGATGCTTTTGCGCTGAAAAATACGCCGGTAAGGTTGATGTCGATCGTCTCCTGCCAATGTTCGGCGCTAAGCTCCTGGATCGGCGCGAAATGGCCTACGCCCGCATTGGCGATGAAGTAATCGAGCCGTCCCCATTTGTCTAGCACGATTTGTACCGCTTGTTCCTGGGAAGCGAGGCTTCTCACATCCGATTCGATGGCCAGCGCATAGCCTTCGCGGACCTTGTTCAATGCGGTGGCGGCTTCGTCGGCATTCTGCTGCGAGCGGCTCGTGACGGCCACGCGGATACCGTCGCGGATGAGCGCTTCGGCAATGCCGTATCCTATTCCTTTGGAACCGCCTGTGATCAGGGCTGTTTTTGTTGATTCTGCCATTACCTGAGTTTAGTTTGAAAATTTATACGTAACGGCTTAACAGCATCAATGATCAGAAGGTTTGGAAAATGAGCCGCCGGTTTCAAAAATCGCGGTATCGCGGGTGTTTTTCTGAACGGCGATGGCTCCGAAAATGCCTAAAAGGAAGGCGAATGCGTAGAAGCCTTTTTCGCTCGGGAGCAATGTCGCGTTCCAGAGGCCAACGATGAGCAGAACAATGGCAAGGATAGTGGAAAACCAGCTGATGCCATAGTAAATGGCTGTTACCGGAATGCCTTCGAGGCGGTCGCGAACGCTTTTTTGCACCGACACCGCAGCGAAAAGTCCGTACATTAATACCGTAAAATAATATCCTTTTTCGCTGAGCAGCATTTCCGACCGCCACAGGCCGATGATGAAGCCGGCCATTCCCACGCCCAATGCGATCCATGACGCGGCAATGAAGGCTCCTGATGTTTTCTGGACATTTGTAGTGTTCATGTTAGTGTAAGTTAAATGGTTGGAGAAGGCTTTTTGCCTGAATATTACATCATTTTGTCATAAAGTACCATACGTCGTTTATTTGCCGGTCTCTGCCCAATATCCTATTTTTGCCGGCAGTATATATTTTGACAGATTCTAATCCAATTTATGAAGTTAGTAGCAAATAAAGTTGCATTGGTAACAGGGGCTTCGCGGGGTATCGGACGGTCGATCGCGCTGCGCCTGGCTCAGGAAGGTGCTGATGTCGCATTTACATACCTGTCCAGCGTCGAAAAAGGCGAAGCACTGGCCAAAGAACTGCAATCGTTCGGTGTGAAGGCGAAAGGCTACCGCTCGGATGCTTCCGATTTTCAGGCGGCCGACCAGCTCGTTACCGACGTGATTGCTGATTTCGGCAAGCTCGACGTGCTAATCAACAACGCGGGTGTTACCCGCGACGGGCTGCTCATGCGCATGAGCGAGGAGCAGTGGGACACGGTGGTGAACATCAACCTGAAGTCGGTTTTTAACCTTACCAAAGCCGCTACGAAATCCATGATCCGCGCTAAAAGCGGGTCAATCATCAATATCACATCGGTAGTCGGTATACGCGGAAATGCAGGGCAGTCGAACTACGCTGCTTCGAAGGCCGGTATTATTGGTTTTACCAAATCGATCGCATTGGAACTGGGTTCCAGAAACATCCGCTCGAATGCGGTAGCCCCCGGGTTCATCGAAACTGAAATGACCGACGCGGTAGACGCAAAAGCGGTGGAAGATTGGAAGCAGTCGATCCCGATGAAGCGCGGAGGTCAGCCCGAGGAAGTGGCAGACGCATGCGTATTTCTGGCTTCTGACATGTCGCGCTACATCACCGGCCAGGTTATCCAGGTCGATGGCGGTATGTTAACATAGAGTCTTTCTTCGTTAGTAAATAGCTGGCCGTTTCGTTGTATATTGTAACGTCGCCAGCTATTGAATCCCAACACATGCGGTCAGAGCTCATATTCCAAACCCCTTACTGGTTCATCCTATTCTGTGTGCTTGCCGGCCTGGCCTATGCCTGGCTGCTGTATCAGCCGCAACCGGCCTGGGGTAAGAAACTGAACTACGCGCTGGCAGCCGTGCGGGGAATTGTGGTGGCGCTGATCTGTTTCCTGCTGCTGAGCCCGCTGGTGCGGCGCACGCAAACTTCGGTCGATAAGGCCAAGATCGTTTTCGCGATCGATAACTCCGAATCTGTGGGTAAGTACGGGCAGGCCGCGATGGACCAGTTGAAGACCGCCGCCCGCGACCTGAACGACGCAGGCTTCGAAGTCACTATCGAAACGCTGGACGGGACGCGCAACAATGCGGATTCCCTTGTATTTGATCAAAACAAAACCGATCTGGCTGGACTGCTGCAAAGCGTCCGCACCAATTTCGAAGGCCGTAACCTGACTGACGTCGTGCTGCTTTCGGATGGAATCGTGAATCAGGGCGTTTCGCCGGCCTATAACCGTTATCCGTTCCGGGTGAATGCATTGGCGGTAGGTGATTCGGTGCCGAAGCTCGATATCCGGGTGAAAGATGTGGTGAGCAACCGCATTGCGTACCTGGGGAACGAGTTTCCGCTCAGGGCTGAAATTGCTGCGAATGGCTTGCAGGGCAAAAGCACCACGGTTACTTTGAAGCAGAATGGCCGTGTGATCCAGAGCCAGCCGGTGGTGATCGACCATGCGGACTATTTCAAGGCATTTGATTTTAAAACTTCTTCCGCGCAGAAAGGCGTTCAGCATTATACCATTGAGCTGGGAGCGGTTTCCGGCGAGACGTCCGGAAGGAACAACCGGAAAGACGTTTATATCGAAATCATCGACGGCCGGCAGAAGATCCTGCTCATGGCGCTCGCACCGCATCCCGATATCAAAAGTATCCGGAGCGTGATCGAGGCCAACGACAATTATGAGCTGGACATCAATATTTTGTCTATCGCCAATAACCCGCCCGCCAGCACCAAGCCCTACGACCTCGTGATCCTGCACCAGATTCCGAATGTACTTGGGCTGGGTAATGCACAGGTCAGGAAGCTACTGGATGCCAAAATGCCTTTGTTTTTTATTTTGGGAAACCAGTCGGCCGTGCCGCTGGCGAGCTCACTGAACCGGTCGCTGTTCATTAACGCTTCGGCGAACAACCAGATCGACAAGGTTACGGCTCGGTTCAATCCCTCATTCACCCAGCTGAACCTGGACCCCGAAAGCCTGAAACTGCTCGAAAGGCTTCCGCCGCTGTCAGTTCCTTTTGGCGAATACAATATATCGGCCGGTACCGAAACGATACTGTATCAAAAAGTGGGAACGCTGAATACGAACAAGCCGCTGCTCGTTCTGAATACCAATGGTGACCAGAAGACAGCCGTACTGGCAGGGGAGGGGATCTGGCAATGGAGACAGGAGGAATTTGCTCAAACCAGCAAGCAGGAAGTGGTGGATAACCTGTTCCAGAAGTTGATCCAGGTGCTTTCGGTGAAGGAAGACCGCCGCAAATTCCGGGTTTATCCGATCAGTAACGAGTTCGAAGCGGGTGAACAGGTAGCTTTTCAGACGGAAGTTTACAATGATATTTACGAACCGATTTTCGGTCAGGAAGTGAAATTGCAACTGGTCGATGAGAAGGGCAAGAGCAAACAATTTACCTACACGCACGCCAAGGAAACACCGCGCTTCAATGTGAGCGGACTGGCAGACGGCGTTTACCGTTACTCGGCTTCCACGACGTTGAAAGGGAAGCAGGAAAATGTATCGGGCCAGTTTGTGATCCGGAATGCGGACCTTGAATTGAGCAATACCACAGCGGATTTCGGAATGCTGCGGGACCTTGCCCGGCGGTCGGGTGGTGCCTTTATCACACCGGCTTCGCTGCAACAATTTATTCAAAAACTAAAAACTGACCGCCCGGCCGACAGGCTGGAGAGCACCGAAGACATGGTGGAGCTGATCCATCTGAAATGGCTGTTCTTCCTGATCGTCGTGTTGCTGGGTGCGGAATGGGGATTGAGAAAATACCATGGAGGCTATTAAGCTCTGGTCCCGAACTGATCGAATGCGTTTTATTCTTGATTGCCTGTTGATTTGCCTGTTGGCCGTAGCGGAAGTTCCCGCGTACGCGCAGGTACCTGTACCGCCTGCGGACACCCTTGTCCGCGACTCGCTGGTGCGGGATTCAGTACCTGTAATTCGCCCCAACTACAAACTGCTCCGTGGTATTTTCGCCGCTCAGTCGGCTGTGTACCTGGGAACGCTTTACGGGCTCAGCAAATCGTGGTACAAGAACCCGCTGACCCAATTCACCATCGAGGACGACAGCCGCGAGTGGTTACAAATGGACAAAATGGGGCACCTTTACACATCCTACCAGATTGCCCGGCACACCGCCGCATTGTATAAAAAAACAGGTATTTCAAAAAGGCAAATGCTGGTTTACGGAGCCATTTCCGGGGTTATTTTTCAAACTCCGATTGAAATCCTCGACGGCTTTTCTCCCGACTACGGTTTTTCGCCCGGCGATATGATCGCGAATCTGGGCGGGTCGGTACTGTACCTGGGGCAGGTGGCATTGTGGGACGAGGTGCGTATACAGCCCAAGTTCTCATTCCATTACACCTCGCTGGCGCAGGTGCGGCCGCAATTGCTCGGGAGCACCTGGTCGGAGCGCTGGCTGAAAGATTACAATGGGCAGACATATTGGTTTTCCGCGAGTCCTAAATCATTTTTCCGGGGTTCCAACTGGCCCGCGTGGCTATGTTTTTCAGTAGGTTATGGTATCCAGAATATGGTTTCGGCGGAACGCGACAAGAGTATTGAAATGGGGTACCGGCCCTACCGGCAGTATTATTTGTCGCTGGATATCGACCTCACGAAGATCAAAACGCGGAGCAAGTTTGTTAAGACGCTGGGTTTTCTCGCCAATTCCCTGAAAATCCCCGCGCCGGCTTTGCAGATCAGCAGGAAAGGCGTCGATTTTAAGCCGTTTTATTTTTAATCAATTTATTAGAACCGGAATCGGTTCTAATGTCAGCAAGCAACACTTACTTATGAATATCGGAGATAAAGTACGAATGGTACACGGCAGGGAAGAGGGTGTTATTTACGCTTTTTTGCCTGGTAATGTGGTTGAAATCGAGATCGAGGACGGTTTTCGCATTCCGGTCCTGAAAAATGAAATTGTGACCATCTCGCCGGTCGAATCGCACCGGATGGTGAAGCCCGAAGAAACGAAGGCGGCAGCATCCCGTGCGGACGTCATCGTGCCGCGCAATGCGCCGTTTGCAGAAAAGGGTATTTACCTGGCATTCATCTCCGTGAACGACCGGGCATTGACCGTGCACGTGATCAACAATACCGACTGGACGTTACCCTTTACGGCGGTAGCCGCCTCGGAGTCATCCAGTGCAGGGCTGGCAGCCGGTGTGCTGCAACCCCGCAGTTCGCACAAGCTTACCGAAGTATTGATGAAGGACTTCGAATCCTGGCCGGTGTTTGATATTAAAATACTGTATTTCAGGGCGGGCAACTACCAGCTTCCGCTTGCATTGAACAAGCGCATTCGCTGCCGCGCCCAATCGTTTTACAAGAATAAGGGTAAAGTGCCCGTGCTGGCGAAGGATGGATTTGTGTATCAGCTGGATGAAGAGAACCTGAAACGCGAGGCGCCGGGCATTTCTGAAGACATAGCAGGTGAAATCAAAGCCAGCATGATGGGCCAGTCGGCGGCGGGGCAAAATACGCTTCCTAAGCCGGAGCAAGTGATCGACCTGCACATCGAGAAGCTGGCTAACAATCCTAAAAGCCTCTCGAATGACGCGATCCTGAAAAAGCAGCTCGACGTTTTCGAGAGTAGTCTGGAATCGGCCATTGCAAATGGGATGGAAGAAATTACATTCATACATGGCGCAGGCAGCGGCGTTCTGAAAAACGAGCTGCACCGCAGGCTCGGCAAGAACCAGCATGTGCAATTTTTTAAAGATGCATTAAAAGAGAAATTCGGATACGGTGCAACCCTCGTCAAAATCAAGTAACATGTACGTCAGGCGCGGTTATTGTCTGGTAATCGCTTTGGCAGCCGTTGTTTTTTGGAGCTGCGGTTCTAAAAAAACCTCCCCTAAGGCCCCTATGGAAGAGTACAAATATTCGGATAAGGAGATCCAGAACGAGAAGCATTTGTCGGTACTGAACGTGCCGGTAGAGATTCCGGTAGCGGAGATCGAAAAACAGATCAATAACAAGATCAAGGGGTTGATCTACGATGACAACAGCTATGAGGATGAGAATAACGACAACCTGAAAGCGAAAGTCTGGAAGATCAGCCCGATCAAAGTCGTTGCGATTGATTCGTCCTTTCTTTTCGAGGTACCGTTGAAAATCTGGGTGAGTGCCGGGTACAAGGTAAGTCCGCTGGGTATGACGATGTCGGGCTACAAGGACACCGAGTTCTCGATCCGCATCCGGCTGATCTCGAAAATAGGCATTACGCCCTCTTGGCAGATCCATTCGGAGACGTATGTGGATAGTTACGACTGGCTTACTGAACCGAACATCCGTGTGGCGGGTATCAACATTCCCATCAAGGGAATGGTCAGCCGCATGCTGAGCAAAAATTTCGATAAGATAACCGACGCTATCGACGAGCAGGTAGCGTCCAATCTCGAACTGAAAAAGAGTGCGGAGCTGGCCTGGAATATTGCCCGTCAGCCCGTGATGCTTGCGAAGGAATACGATACCTGGCTGGTGATTATGCCTACCGGCGTGGAGATGACGCCATTACTTTCGAAAAATAATATCCTCCGTTCAGTCATTGGTATCAAAGGTTACACTCAAACTATTACGTCAGCCGTGAAACCGCCCATGCCGGCGGCGCAGAAACTGCCGGACCTGCGCATTGTGGAAAAGGTGCAGGATGACTTTAAAATCGGACTGATCAGTCTTGTCTCCTACGAGGACGCGGCGAGGCTGGCGACCAGGCAGTTTGCCGGGGAAAAATTCTCGTTCCTTGGAGGGAAATATTCCGTCGAAGTTACTTCGATTGAAATGTACGGGCAGAACGACCGGCTGGTTATTAAGGCCGGATTGAAGGGAAGCATCAGCGGTGATATTTACTTAAAGGGAATCCCTTACTATGATCCCGCCACGCAGCAGCTGTCGCTCAAAAGCCTTGACTATGACCTGGATACGAAAAACTCGATCGTTCGGACGGCCGGATGGCTCTTGCAGGGGCAGTTCAGCCGGATGATGGAAAAGCGGATGGTTTTTCCGGTGGGCGGCCAGATCGCCGATGCCAAGAATACCATTCAGAAGACACTCGCCAACTATAAAGTCACCGACGGTGTAGTTGTAAAAGGAATACTTTCCGATATTGTACCGGATAAGGTTTACCTCACTCCGAAACATCTTTATTCTGTTGTATTTGCGACCGGGAAAGTGAATTTGAAAGTCGACGGGTTGAAAGGAATCTGATCAAAAATTTGTACAATAGTCAGTGTAAGTGCCATAATTTTTTACTTTTTATGGTATATTGACTGCTGATCGAAAGAAAGTATTTCTTAGCTTTGTGGTCAGAGGAAAGGTCCAAGCTGTCCTGCCGCTGCGGTTTTTTTAACCGGGGAGGAAAGTCCGGGCAGCACAGAGTGCCGTACTTCCTAACGGGAAGGCAACGTACTGGTGACGGTCCGTTGACAGCAAGTGCCACAGAAAAGATACCGCCCTGGCATATTTTTTGTATGCCTCGGTAAGGGTGAAAAGGTGGAGTAAGAGCCCACCGGTTTCCTGGTGACAGGAAATGCATGGTAAACCTTACGGGCTGAAAGATCAAATAGGTGTCGGCTAATAAGGCTACTCGTCTTTGTTCCTCCGGGGCGCCGGCACGGGTAGATCGTTAGAGGTTCCGGGCGACCGGAATCCTGGATAAATGGCAGGAGCGGAGATCAGGTTTCCTGGTCGAAGTCACAGAACCCGGCTTACAGGCTTTGGCCTTTTTTCTGATTTCGAATTTATGTATAATGCTATATTGAATTGAATCACATAACGCGTGTTTCCCATGAAGAAAAAGAATCTTTACGTTGCTTTACTTTGTTCTACCCTCCTGAGCTACAATGCGCAAGCTCAAAACCGCACTTATGAAGGACCCAACAAAATGAACACCTGGTCCATCACCGGTTACGGAGGTATTACAAAATTCTTCGGAGATTTGACCCAGTACAATGGCTTCAAGCGTGGAGACCGGGAAGAATTGACAGGTGCGTGGGGGCTTTCGTTGAACAAGCAGCTTACACCACTATTCGGTATCCAGCTGACAGGTTATAACGGACGTCTTCAGGGAGCCAAAGACAACCACCAGAGCTCGTTGAGCGGTGATACTTACAGTGCCACTTTCAACAGCCCTTCATTTGTTCAGCTGACTTTGGACGGAACACTTAATGTTAACCGTTTGCTGCTCGGATACAACAAATTGCGCCGCTGGAAAGTAGATGCGCACTTGGGAGGGGGTATCATTTATTACCACACCGACGTTGATTACTTCAACATCACCAAAGGCGGTGCAGAGAAGCATTTCTCTACCAACACCGACGCCAGCTCCAAAACTGCCGGTAAATGGGAACGCAACGGATCCACTTACACCCGTGAATGGGTAGTTCCTGTGGGTTTTACAGTCCACTATGAACTGAGCTCGCGGTTCGACCTTGGTTTGGATTACACCCACAACTTTGTGAATACAGAAAAGCTGGACGCAACAGTAGGCGGATTGAGCGACTACGATACCCAACAGGGAATCTGGACCTTCGCAAAAGGTGATTCCAAAAATGATGCTTACGGCATGCTGTCGCTGGCACTTACTTACAAGCTGGGTAAAAATGCGGTAAGAGCGAAGGATGGCAAGTACGACGCTGCGGCAGGCCGTTACCACCTGCGTTGGGCTAATCCTCAGCAGCTGATCCCGGTTCCTTACAACCCGACTATGAACGATGCGGACTCCATCGCAAAAGCGAATATGCCTAAGCCGGTTGACCCGCGTCTTTACACTGACTCCGATGGTGACGGCGTAGCCGACCTGTTCGACAAAGAAGCCAATACACCTGCGGGTAGCATTGTTTCAGGGGGTGGTGTAGCGCTGGATATTGACAAGATCATCCGCGACGCAATCAAAAACAACCTGCCGAAAGACGAATGCGAAGCATTGTTCAGCAACATCGAATTCGATACCGACAAAGCGATTATCCGCAACCCGTCGAAAGAAACACTTAGCAAAGTGGTTGAACTCCTGAACATGCGTACCAACTGCCGCATTGTACTCGTAGGTCACACGGATGCCCGTGCTTCCGACAGCTACAACGTTTCCCTGTCACGTCGTCGTGTGGATGCTGCCAAGCGCTTCCTGGTTCGTGCCGGATTGACAGATCCTAGCCGTATCATTACTGAATATTACGGTGAATATCGCCCGATTGCAGAAAATACTACTGTGGAAGGTCTTCAATCCAACCGTCGTGTTGAGATCAAGATCCTGCCTAACAATACAATCCGCTCTACTTACCCGGCTGGTTTCCGCCGCTAGTAGTTGCAGCAAGTTCATCGAAGGGGAGGCAAGAAATTGCCTCCTTTTTTGTTTTCCTATATCGGTAGCAGGAAAATTTTGCGTACATTTGCACCCTGTTTAATTACGGGACGAGTTCCCAACCATAACAAATTCAAAAATGGCAGTTAAAATCAGGTTAGCGCGTCGGGGACGCAAAAAGAAAGCGATCTATGATATCGTAGTCGCAGATGCCAGAGCACCACGTGATGGTCGCTTCATCGAAAAATTGGGTATCTACAACCCAGGTACCAACCCTGCTTCCATCGTTTTGGAATCAGACAAAGCAGTTGACTGGCTTTTGAAAGGTGCTCAGCCAACTGACACAGCTCGGTCAATTTTGCAACACGAAGGTGTATTGCTCCGCAAACACTTGCAAGTGGGTGTTTTGAAAGGTGCGATCACACAGGAAGTTGCTGATTCGCGTTTCGAAGAGTGGAAAGGTTCTAAAACAGACCGTAAAGCTACTGCTGCCGATACTTTGGCTGCACAGAAAGACGCTGACAAGAAAGCGAAACTCGACGCTGAGCGTAAAGTTAACGATGCTCGCGCTGAGGCTATCGCCAAGAAAAACGCACCTCCTGTGGAAGAAGTTGCTACCGAAGAAGTGGCTGACGAAGCTGCTGATGCGGCGGAAACTACTGACGCGGCAGAAGCTCCGGAAGCTGCGGCTCCCGCAGAAGAGTCGGCAGAATAATTTAATGTACATACATTGCGCTATGAGTCTGTCGGTATTCCGTACAGACTCATATTGTTTTATACAGAACCTAAATATTTAATCCCGCAAATGACACAGGATAACTGTTATTTATTGGGCTATATCGTGCGGACGCATGGCACCGCCGGTAATGTGGTAATTTATATGGATGTGGACTATCCGGATGATTATGAAGATCTGGAAACCGTTTACGTCGAGATCAAAGGCGAACTGGTACCTTACTTTATCGAGGAAATCAATTTGCAGAAGCAGAGCAATGCGATCGTGACTTTTGAAGACGTTGATTCCATTGTGAAGGCGCAGGCTCTGGTAGGAAGCTCGCTTTATCTGCCGTTGGAGGATTTGCAGGAGCTCGGCGACGACGAGTTTTATTACCATGAAATCAAAGGGTTCAAGGTGGTGGATGAAACGAAAGGTGAGCTGGGCATTGTGCGGGAAGTGTACTCGCTGAACGGCCAGGATCTGATCGCGATGGATTACCAGGGCTCGGAAGTGCTGATTCCCACCGCAAATGACATCGTTCTCAAAGCGGATAAGGAAGCGAAATCCCTCCTGGTAAACCTGCCGGAAGGGTTACTGGAAGTTTATCTCGATGATTCATCAGAAAATACGCCTGACGATGCGGATTGATATATTGAGCTGCGTCCCCAGCCTGCTCGACAGCTTTTTCGCGCATTCGATATTGAAACGGGCTCAGCAGGCTAATCACGTGGAAGTGGTCATTCACGACATTCGCGACTACTCCACCAATAAGCACCGCACGATCGACGACTACGCATTTGGCGGCGGTGCCGGAATGGTGTTGCAGATAGAGCCGATCGCGCGCTGCATTCGTGCATTGCAGGGTGAACGTGTGTATGACGAGATCATTTACCTTACACCGGACGGGGAGCAAATGCAGCAGCGTATGGTCAATCAGCTTTCATTGAAAGGCAACCTGATGATGCTATGCGGGCATTACAAGGGCGTGGACCAGCGCGTGCGCGACCTGTTTGTGACGAAGGAGATCAGTATAGGCGACTACGTATTGTCGGGTGGGGAGTTGGCAGCTGCGGTACTTGCGGATGCCATTATCCGTCTTATTCCCGGCGTATTGAATGACGAAACTTCCGCATTGACGGACTCATTTCAGGATAATCTGCTGGCACCGCCGGTATATTCACGCCCCGCCGATTTCGAAGGCCACAAAGTACCCGAAATCCTGATGTCGGGGCATGAAGCGAAAATAGAAGAATGGCGTTACGAGCAATCGCTCCAAAGAACCAAAGAGAGAAGGCCGGATCTGCTGCAATGACAGCGGCTCCGGCCTGCACTTATAAGTTGCTGTAATCTTAGAAATCCAGGTTACAGTTGATCCATTCATTGTCGAAATTCGTGCCGTACTTACGATAGAAATTGACTGCCGACGTATTCCAGTCGAGCACCTGCCACATCATTCCTGTGCAACCTACGTTTTTCGCAGCCACTACCGTGGCATCAAAAAGGATTTTGCCAATTCCGTTACCGCGCATCGACTCGGTTACGATAATATCTTCCATATAAAGCCGCTTCCCTTTCCAGGTAGAATAGCGGTAATAGTACAAGCAAAGCCCGATAATTTTGGAATCCACTTCGGCGACGAAGAAGTCAAATAACTTTTCGTGGTAATCGCGGGTCATTTTGTCAACATTGTTGGTCACCTGGTTCAAAGCCCGTTCGTAGATCGCAAGCTCTTTCACCAATTCAAAAATTGCGGGTATATCCTCTGCTGTGCCCTGCCTGGTCGAGATATTCATGATAAGCGTTTTATTAATTAGAAAGGTTAAGAACCGAGAATATACTATTTCTTACTGAGAGTTCACATAGTTTTCCCACTTTTCGAGGATTGCCTGGAAATTTTCGGGAAGTTCGGTATCGAACTGGATCCATTGCCGGCTCGTAGGGTGGATAAAACCCAGCGATTTGGCGTGCAACGCCTGTCCGGGAATCAGACTGAATCCATTTTCTACCATGGCTTTGTAACTGCCGCTTGTTACGCC
This sequence comes from Dyadobacter sp. 50-39, assembly GCA_001898145.1. Lineage (GTDB taxonomy): Bacteria > Bacteroidota > Bacteroidia > Cytophagales > Spirosomataceae > Dyadobacter. The sequence goes on along the minus strand of MKSR01000012.1, from coordinate 256,931 downwards.
CCGCAATATCTTGTCGCCTCCATACATCGGATCGTTGAAAATGGGGTGGCCGATATGCTTCATGTGTGCGCGTATCTGATGCGTGCGGCCGGTTTCGAGGTTGCATTTGATCATCGATACATATCGAAGTGGCTGGATTACCTCGTAATGCGTCACCGCATGCTTGCCCTGGCTGCCGTCGACGTACACATCCATCACACGCCTGTCGCGCACGCTGCGTCCGATGTGGCCCGTGACGGTACCTTTCTCCGCTTTCGGTTCGCCCCATATCAATGCGTGATAAGTCCGTTCGATCGAATGGTCTGCAAACTGGTTAGCGAGGAATGTCATCGCAAATTCGGTTTTCGCGATCACGAGCAGGCCCGAAGTGTCCTTGTCGATACGGTGTACCAGGCCCGGGCGGGCCTCGCCATTTCGGCCGGTCGGCAATTGCTGGAAATGGTAAACGAGCGCATTGATCAATGTGCCCGTCCAGTTGCCATAAGCAGGGTGTACGACCATTCCTGCCGGCTTGTTGACGATCAGCAGCACGTCGTCTTCGTAAATGATATTCAGCGGGATGTCCTCCGGAATGATCTCCGTATCGCGCGGAGGTTCGGGGAGTGAAAGCGTGATCACATCCAGCGGCTTGACCTTGTAGCTGGCCTTCGTAGGCTGGCCATTAACCTTTACGGCCTCCGCTTCGATCCCGTTTTGTATTTTTGTCCTGGAAGCATTGGCGACATGAAGATTCAGGAATTTATCGAGCCGCATCAGGCTTTGGCCTTTGTCGGCGACAATGCGGTAATGTTCAAATAAATCGTCCTCTTCGGAGGCTACATCGACAAGTTCTACGGACATTCGTTTTGGAGTTACGATCAACAAAATTATCAAAATAAGTGGATTTACTGAGCCCGTCGATTCCTACCCCGCTGCAACGGCTCTCGAATGCGGAGATCGATAAGGCAGGCGTGCAGCTGTACATTAAGCGGGACGACCTCATTCATCCCGCCGTTTCGGGCAATAAATGGCGGAAACTGAAATATAACCTGATAGAGGCGCAGGAACGCGGTGAAAGGACTATACTGACCTTTGGAGGGGCATATTCCAATCACTTGTATGCGACGGCCGCAGCCGGGAACGCGCTAGGTTTCAAGACGATTGGTATGGTCCGCGGCCTGGAACTGGAAAGCAAGGACAATGCTACTTTGCAGTTCTGCCGCGCACAGGGAATGCAACTGCAATTCGTCACGCGCGAGGAGTACCGGCTACGGCATTCGGATGCTTATCTCCGGGAGGTCGCAGCGCGTTTTGGCAACCCTTATATGATCCCCGAGGGAGGTTCCACAGCCCTTGCATTGCAGGGCGTTGCGGAAATGGTATTGGAAGTAGCCAGCCAGTTGGGCGGAATGACGGATTTCATCGCGACCGCGGCCGGTACGGGCGGCACGGCGGCAGGGATTCTTTCCGCAGGGGCCGATGTGCTTGCTTTTTCGGCATTAAAGGGCGGGCATTTCCTCCGTGAGGACATTCAGCAGTTCGTGACAGAATGTAAAAACCCTGGAAATCTCACATTGCTGACGGACTACCATTTTGGTGGTTATGCCAAATGGAACCACGAACTGCTTGCATTCATGCAGGATTTCCGGTCCGAATTCGGGATACAGTTGGAGCAGGTGTATACGGCCAAAATGTTCTACGGATTGTTTGACCTGATTCAGAAAGGCTATTTCAAACCGGGAACGACGATAGTTGCTGTGCACACCGGTGGTTTGCAAGGTCTCATCAAGACGTAGCCACCTCGACTTCCTCTTCATTGTTGGCCTGCTTATTGGCAATAAATTCCTTGATAAGCTCCCGGTCGCCGGCAATCCAGAGCACATCCTGAATTTCAATCACCATCGATGAGTCGGGGTTGAGAATGCGCTCGCCATTTCGTTCAAGGCCGACAATCATACCGTGCGTCATTTCCCGGATTTGGCTGTCGCGGATCGTTTTACCGCGGATATTGTGATGCATCTTCACTTCCACGCGTTCGAGTACGACCGTGTCCTCGTGCGCCATGTACACGTCCCCATTCGTATTGACTTCGATGTGGCTTCTGAAAATGTCCAGCTGGTCGTCCGTACCGATTACCTCGATGCGGTCGCAAGGGTAAAGTACTTCTGTGGGACGGGGCAGGTAAATGGTTTTACTACCCCGCTCGATGAGTACGACGTTGATACCGAATGTTTCCCGGATTTTCAGCTCCTGCAAGCTTTTTCCGATGAGGTTAGAGTCGGGACTTACTTCCAGGAACGCGAAATGCGCGTCCCATGGCAGCAGAATTCTTTTGGATTTTCCGCTTCCTTCCAGCTGCCTCGCATTCAGGTTTTGCAAGAAACGGTCTTCGATTTTATGGTAAAACTGTTGCAGCCTTTGGTAAAAAATCGCAAAGCCGAGTACCATAATACCCCCCGCCACAATGAAGGCCGTTTTCGTGGAAAAGAATGAATTGAGCAGGAAGGCCATCAGGAGGATTGCGATGACTACTCTTGAAAGTTCGAGGACCAATAGCGGCCCGCGGCTGTATTTGCGGCTGAGCCAGATGGCGGAGTATGCCTTGCGGTTACCACGTTTGAAAACCAGCGCCCACAGGAAGGGCGAGATCAGCAGAAATGTTATGGCAAACAATACCGAGTTGGTCATGAACGTCTCGGGTACGCGGGTGTGGAGCTGGTCTGCGAGCTGGCGCGAAGATGCCAGGATAATGCCGACTACCACCACCGAGTTGAGGATCACCGTTTGGGCGTAGGATTTCAGGATCTCGTTCCATTGTGTCGTCTGCGTTATCGTTGCGGTGCTGGTGCTGTAACGGTTGAGATATAGCCGCCATTTTTCGGGCAGACGCTTGTCGAGCCATCCATAAAGCGGTTCGGAGGCCTTCATCATGTAAGGCGTCGCAAAGGTGGTTATCACCGAAACCCCGACTGCGATTGGGTACAAAAATCCGCTCGTTACTTTCAGGGATAGGCCGAGATTGGCGATGATGAAAGAGAATTCCCCGATCTGCGACAAGCTCATACCCGATTGCAGCGATTTTTTCAGAGGCTGACCTGACAATACGGCCCCCAAAGTGACAAATGTCGTTTTGCCCAGCATGACCACAAGCACTAGTATGGCGGTGGGTACCGCGTATTCAAGCAATAATCCCGGGTTGATCAGCATTCCAACAGAAATAAAGAATACTGCCCCGAAAAGGTCTTTCACCGGTTTGAGCAAATGCTCGATCTTTTCCGCGTGCGTCGTTTCCGCCAGAATAGAGCCCATGATAAATGCGCCTAATGCAGCAGAAAAGCCCGCTTTGGTCACCAGGAATACCATTCCGAAGCATAGCGCGACCGAGGTGATCAGCACGCTTTCGTCGTTCATCAGATGCCGGTAGCGGCGGAGCAGGGTAGGGAATACGAAAATTCCGCCCAGGAACCAGATAGTGAGGAAAAAGAAGAGTTTTAGACTGGACTGGATCAATTCAAATCCTGCAAATTGCTGGCTTAGCGACAACGTAGAAAGCAAAACCATCAGCAACACCGCTGTGAGATCCTCAATGACAAGAATGCCCAATACCACGCGCGTGAATTTCTGCGTTTTCAGCCCCAGTTCGTCGAATGCACGGAAGATGATGGTAGTGGATGAAATGGCGATGATACCACCCAGGAAGAGGCTGTCGGTTTTACTCCAACCGAGCAGCTGGCCGGTAATGAAACCCGTTACCAGCATCATGGACACCTCGAAAAGCCCCGTAATGGCAGCCGTGTTGCCGACTTTGACCAGCTTTTTAAAACTAAATTCCAGACCCAGGTTAAAAAGCAAAAATATCACCCCGATTTCCGCCCATATTTCAATGGTTTTAATGTCGGTGATCGTGGGAAACAAGTGGAAATTGGGACCTACAAGTAATCCAGCCAAAATGTAACCCAACACAATGGGCTGCTTCAATTTCTTGAAGATGACGGTAATGATACCGGCCATTGTGAGAATGAGCGACAGATCTATGATTAGTTGCGGAACGTGGGTCATGAAGGGGGAATCGTTGATGGAAAAATTTACTGAGATCAATAAAATACAAAAAGCCTTCGACGAATCAAAGGCTTTCTGTGTTTTATCTTATCGTAAGTTTTAACCTACACTTCCTTCCAGGCTGATTTCCAGTAGCTTTTGGGCTTCCACTGCAAATTCCATCGGAAGTTGGTTTAATACTTCTTTAGCATAGCCATTCACGATCAATGCAACCGCCTGTTCCGTTGGGATACCGCGTTGGTTACAGTAGAAAAGAATGTCTTCACCGATCTTCGAAGTGGTCGCTTCGTGCTCCACGGTCGCCGACGGGTTGTTCACTTCAATGTAAGGGAATGTGTGCGCGCCGCATTTGTCGCCAAGCAACAGGGAGTCGCATTGCGAGAAGTTGCGCGCTTTCTCCGCTTTTTTGAAGACCTGCACCAGTCCGCGGTAGGAGTTTTGGCTCTTTCCGGCAGAGATACCTTTTGAAACGATCCGGCTTTTGGTGTTTTTACCGATGTGGATCATTTTGGTACCCGTATCGGCCTGCTGCATGTTATTGGTCACAGCTACCGAATAAAACTCACCGATCGAGTTGTCGCCTTTCAGGATCACCGAAGGATATTTCCAGGTAATCGCTGAGCCGGTTTCTACCTGCGTCCAGGAGATTTTTGAGTTCGGGCCGTCGCAAAGGCCGCGTTTTGTTACAAAGTTGTAGATACCGCCTTTTCCGTCCTTATCCCCTGGATACCAGTTCTGTACGGTCGAGTATTTCACGTTCGCATTATCGTGTGCGAAGATTTCAACCACCGCGGCGTGCAGCTGGTTTTCGTCACGCATCGGAGCGGTACAGCCTTCGAGGTAGCTAACATGGCTGTCCTCGTCGCCGATGATCAGCGTTCTTTCAAACTGGCCTGTTCCCGCAGCATTGATACGAAAGTAGGTAGAGAGTTCCATCGGGCAACGAACGCCTTTGGGAATGTATACAAATGATCCGTCGGAAAACACCGCCGAGTTCAACGCAGCATAGTAATTGTCTTTGGGCGGTACCACCGAGCCTAGGTATTTCTTTACAAGCTCCGGATGCTCACGGATCGCCTCGCTGATCGAGCAAAAAATGATGCCTTTTTCTTTGAGCGTATCTTTGAAAGTCGTGAAAACCGATTCGGAGTCCATCACCGCGTCCACCGCGATACCGGAGATCCTTTTCTGTTCATTCAACGAAATCCCGAGTCTTTCGAAAGTATTGCGCAATTCAGGATCGATATCGTCAATGCTTTCAACCGCCTTCTTTTTCTTGGGCGCCGAATAGTATTTGATAGCCTGGAATTCGATGGGCGGATAATGCACGTTCGGCCACTTGGGTTCCTCCATGGTAAGCCACAAATGGAACGCTTTCAGGCGCCATTGCAGCATCCATTCGGGTTCATTCTTTTTGGCTGAGATGAACCTGACAATGTCGTCATTAAGGCCCGCAGGAGCCTCATCTGCCTCAATATCAGTCACAAAGCCGTATTTGTATTCCGAACTGGTGATTTCCTCCAACAATTCTTCTTCTTTGCTCATAGTCGTAATAATGTCACACTCTGGTTGGTATCATGCTAACACAGAGAAGTGGGATTGAGTTTATTCAGAGGTTCAAAAATACGGAAAATTGTGGAGATTCCGGCAGCCTGAAAACAAAAGAGACCCGCCGGAGCAGGTCACTTTTCTATTTCCGGTGGCGACAAACGACTTACAAATAGGTGTTCGACGACAGATAGTTCTTAACATAATCATCGATACCTTCTTCCAGCGTGCTGAACGGACGGGTATATCCGACGGACCGTAGCTTGCTCATATTGGCCTGCGTGAAATACTGGTATTTGTCGCGGATATCCGCCGGAGTATCGATGTACGAAATGTCCGGTGTTTTATCCATCGCATGGAAAGTGTTCGTAACCAGGTCTTTGAACGTACGGGCCTTTCCGCTGCCGAGGTTGTAGATGCCGGAGTTTTTGCGGTGGTGCATGAAGAAAATGCAGACGTCGATCAGGTCTTTTACATAAATGAAATCGCGCATTTGCTCCCCGTCCTTGAAATCGGGATTGTGCGAGCGGAAGAGCTTCATTTTTTCAGTAGCCTTGATCTGGTTGTAAGCATGGAAAATCACAGATGCCATGCGGCCTTTGTGGTACTCATTAGGGCCGTACACGTTGAAGAATTTCAGGCCCGCCCAGAAAAACGGCTTTTTTTCCTGTGCCAATGCCCATTTATCGAACTCGTTTTTGGAATCGCCGTAGGGGTTAAGGGGTTTCAACTGTCCTATCGTCGACTCGTTATCATCGTACCCATGCTCGCCGAGCCCGTAAGTGGCCGCGGAGGACGCGTACACGAGAGGAATCTGGTACGCCACGCATTTTTCCCAAATGCCTTTGGAATAATTAACATTCAGTTCATCAAAAATTTCCTTGTCGAACTCCGTAGTGTCGGTGCGCGCGCCAATGTGGAAAATGAATTCGACATCGCGGTTGTTGGCATCCAGCCATTCGAAAAGTGCATTCCTTTCTACTTTTTCCCTGATAATTTTCCCTTCAAGGTTCTCTGCCTTTTCGATTTTGGAAAAATCATCCACTGCAATAATGTTTTTAAAGCCGTCCTGATTGAGGCGGCTGATAAGCCCGCTGCCAATAAAGCCGGCTGCTCCTGTTACGATAATCATCGAGATTATATGTTAAACGGTAAAAAGAATGCCAGATAAGAGTAGCGAACCGTGTCGATCTACTCTTAAATTTTAAGGGTGAAATAGGATTTTTTTTAGTTATCCTCTTGTTAACAAACAAAACTACGGATACAAGGTGTAATTTTGCGCCAGAATTATCAAGTGGCAGGAAGTTTTATGATTTACGTAACAAGAAAAGAGCATTTCAATGCGGCGCACCGGCTTTACAACCCGGCGTGGAGTGATGAGAAAAACCAGGAAGTGTTTGGCCCCTGTGCCAACAACAACTGGCATGGGCATAATTTTGAGCTGATTGTTACGGTAAAAGGCAAGCCGGACCCTGATACGGGCTTTGTGATCGACCTGAAAGTGCTCGGGGATATTATCAAAGTGCAGGTCGTAGACAAGGTGGACCACAAGAATCTGAACCTCGACGTGGACTTCATGCAGGGCAAAATGGCTTCCTGTGAAATATTCGTGATGGAGATCTGGAACATTCTGGAACCGGCCATTGCGCAGGCCGCGCCGCATGCGAAACTGCATTATATCAAGCTGATCGAAACACCGAAGAACTTTGTGGAGTACTATGGGGAATAACGTGAGGGCCGACAGCCGACGGCCGGTTGCCGATTGCCGATGAAATACTATCTGATCGCAGGCGAGCGCTCGGGCGACTTGCACGGCTCCAACCTCATTAAGGGCATCAAAGCCAATGACCCGCATGCGGAGTTCCGCGGCTGGGGTGGTGATATGATGGAAAACGAAGGCATGGACCTGGTGACCCATTACAAGGACACCGCATTCATGGGTTTTCTGGAAGTGGTGATGAACCTGCGCACGATCACCGGTTTCCTCAAAAAATGCAAGGCAGACATACTCGATTACCAGCCGGATGCATTGATACTGATCGACTACCCGGGCTTTAATCTGCGTATTGCCTCATTCGCGAAATCGAAGGGCCTGAAAGTGTTCTACTACATTTCTCCGAAGGTGTGGGCGTGGAACCAGAAGCGCGCCTGGAAGATCAAGGCCAATGTGGATCACATGTTCGTGATCTTTCCATTTGAAATCGATTTTTACAAGAAATACGATTACAAGGTCGACTACGTGGGCAATCCGCTGATGGATGCCATTGCCGCATTCCGTCCCGATCCGGATTTTCGCCGCAAACACAACCTCGACGACCGACCCATCATTGCATTGCTTCCCGGGAGCCGCAGGCAGGAAATCATTGGCATGCTCGATACTATGCTTACTACGCAAAAGCATTTTACCGGCTATCAGTATGTCATCGCGGGAGTTAAGAACCTGCCGTCTGCCTTGTATGATCAGTACTTGTCCAGCGGTAAGGCGACCATCGTTTACGAAAGTACTTACGACTTGCTTTCCGTAGCTGACGCCGCGCTTGTAACGTCGGGTACCGCTACTTTGGAAACCGCATTATTGAAAGTACCCGAAGTAGTTTGCTACCGCACCAGCGCTATTTCTTACGCTTTGGCCAAGCGGCTTATCCGCATTCCGTTTATTTCGCTGGTGAATCTGATTTTGGAAAAGGAGGCCGTTCGGGAACTGATCCAGGATGAATTAAATGAGACGAACTTGGTTTCGGAATTGAAGCGAATTCTTCCCGGCGGGGATAAAAATGCGCAGCAAATGCATGATTATGAAAAACTTGCGAAGCTGGTTGGCGGCGCGGGAGCTTCGGAGCGCACCGGAGGATTGATTGTGAAGTACCTTCTTTAAGTCAGTTTCTCCTTTTCCATCAAATTTAAACCTAAGGAAAAACCTCTCCAAAATTCCTCAAATGCTGGATAATATGTAGTCCACTACGTATATTTGAACCGAAAATTTAATGACTTAGTAAATGAATATCTTCAATGAAGTAGGTGCACTGGCTATTTCTACACGCTTGCAGCGGCTGAGCGATCAGTTTCGGAGGGACGGCGTGCTGATCTACCAGCACAATGGAATCAGTTTTGAACCGAAGTGGTTTCCGGTCATTTATGCGCTTCATGCGAAAGGCCCGATGGGCATTATGGAGCTTTCCGAGGAAATCGGTTACGCGCATCCGTCTACGATCAGTCTGTTGAAGGAGCTTGAAAAGGAAGGGCTTGCAGAATCTTTTAAGGACGAGCGCGATACGCGGAAGCGAATGGTGCGGCTCTCGGCAAAAGCCTTGTCCCTGGTGGAACAAATGCAGCCCGTTTGGGAAAAGATCCGGAGAACCGCGGAACAAATTATAGACAATGCAAATAACCTGTTACAAGCCATGGACGAGACAGAGTACCAATTGAAAAAGGAAGGGTTCTTCGAACGTTATAAGCGAATGGAAAACGAGGAAACCAATGCAGCTATCCACATTGTGGATTATCAGCCGGAATATGCACAGGCATTTTATGACCTCAACTACGCCTGGATTTCGGAAACCTACGAAGTGGAGCCGGAAGATGAGAAGACCTTATCCGACCCGGAGACCTACTACCTTAAAGACGGCGGCGCAATCCTGATTGCACTGTACGGCGACCAACCGGTAGGAACCTGCGCATTGAAACGCAATGGCGATGTCGTTGAAATGAGCAAAATGACCGTTTCGAAAAGCATGCGGGGCAAAAAGATCGGTGATTTGCTAGGCAATGCGGTGATTGAAAAGGCGCGGGAGCTGGGTGCCAGTAAAATCATCCTCTACTCGAACCGCAAAGGCTCGGCCGCCGGGATTAATTTGTATAAAAAGCTGGGTTTTGCGGAAGTGCCGTTAGTGGGGCACAACTTCAAACGGGCGGATATTAAGATGGAGTTGGGGCTGATTTAGTCAAATACCTTTTCCAGATCTATTTTCAGGCCAGGAAAGATAGTCGATTGGAGGACCTTCACCGCCGGCTGCTGTCCAAAATATCTTCCGTTTTCATTTAACACATATATCCAAACGGCATTGCGATCAGAATCGACCAACCAATATTCCCGCACTCCGCATTCCTGGTACAAAAGAAACTTGCTGTACATCTCTTTTTGGGAATTCCCCGGCGATAGAATTTCGACGACGAGATCAGGAGCGCCAAGGCAACCTCTTTCATCGAGCTTCGCGCTATCACAAATGACGCACAAGTCGGGTTGTACCACTGTATAAACATCAAGGTTTGCCAGGGCGGATTTTTTGCTATCAAAAAGTCTGACATCAAATGGTGCGAAGAAAGCGCGACAACTATGATCCTCGAGAAAGATCCCGATTTTTAAATATAGCTTGCCTGCGATTGTCTGATGCCGGGTATTCGGCGCCGGCGACATTTGAAAAATTTTACCCTTAATCAGTTCAACGCGCTCCTTGAATTGCCAGAGCAAATAATCGGCGTAGGTGTAGGTGCCATTTAAGTCAAGCTCATCAAAGTCGGTTACGATAGCAGGCATAGCGCGTTGTTTTTTGAGTAAATCTATCCAAAATACCTCCGTAAGTCAATCATGAATGAGCAGGTGCATGGGATGAGTAATCAAGTCTTACGCTTCTTCTTCCGTGCGGAAGGAAAGAGTACGTTGTTCAAAATCAGCCGGTAGCCGGGTGAATTGGGGTAGAGGTTGAGATCGGTGGGCATACGGCGGCCGCCTCCGCCGCGGCCTTCCGGGTCGTGGCCGCCGTAAAAGGTCCACTGGCCCCGACCCAGTTCACCGTAAATGTACCGGTCGGAGTTGCTGCTCGTACCCATCACAAGCGAGCTCGGCTTGACGGTGTACTTGGAGAATGCGGTAGTTTGTCCGAAAAACTCGCGGATCAGATGCTCGTGATTTTGCACGAGCATGGCCGGAATGACGTCCCACTTGGCCGAAAAGTCAAAAAGGGAGAAATAGGCATCGTTTTCGCCCCAGCCTCGGTAGCGGCCTGAGGCCGAGTTTATGTCCGAAAAATTCATTCCGTCGTACTCGTCGAGTTGGAGCTTGAAGTTGTAGAATGCGAATGTTTTATCAAAATCCAGCTTGGACTGTGCGTCGGGGTCGATGCCGTCGCCATCGAGGTTATCGACGATGTCTACGCCCTCGGCTGCTAATGCAATATCAAAGGTTTCGGCGCCGGAGCACATCGCGAACAGAAAGCCCCCTCCAGCGCAAAACTCCTTGATGGCCTTGGCGACTGCCAGCTTCATTTTGGGCACCTTCGAGAAACCATAACGGCTGGCGATAGCTTCCTGCGCCTTAATGTCGGCTTCGCTCGTCCGGCGCAGGTTTTTGCCGAATTGTCCTGTGAAATCTTCATGGTGCAAATGCAGCCAATCGTATTTGGGCAGATCTCCGCGCAGGATTTCCTCGTCGTAAATAACCTCGAAGGGGATTTCGGCGTATTTCAGCACCAGTAGTACCGCATCGGTATTTTCAAACTCGGCGGGGCTGATCTTGATCGGCGAGTAAACCGCTATTTTAGCCGCCTTGAACAATTTCACCACATCCATATTCACATTGGGGTTGCTGATCTCGTTCACCATCTGGGCGCTTGCGGCCTCCGAAAGTACCTCGTAGGAAACGGCCCTCAGTTTGCATTCATTTTCAATGGATTTGCTGTACTGCACCTTGAAGCTGCCTCCTCGGTAATTGAGCAGCCAATCCACTTCGATATCCCCTTTCAAAAGAATGTAGGCAAGGCCGTACGCCTTCAGATGGTTGGTCTGCGTATGGTCCATCGGGATCAGGATCTGGTTTGCGAGGCAGATTTGCGACAGGAAAACCAGCACGAGCGGTAGAATCTTTCTAGGCATAGTCAGAAACGTTTGAGGTCCGAAGCTGCATCGTCAGGGGAGGTGTACCAAATTTAACGAATAATCGACATTTTAGGTAGCTGGTAATGAGGTTTTTGTAGTGGCTCGCTGACTACATTCCCTACTGTGTCAACAAACACTAAAATGGCTATCGTACTCAGGCAGGAGCACCCCGAAGCCGGGCAGCATTCAGGAGTGCTCAGGAAAAACGGATGACATGCTTGAATGGCGTAAATCCGGTCAGAAACACCGTGGGTGCTTCCATAGCCGGCAGGGCGCCCCGCAAGGCGATGTTTTTATGCAGAGCGAGTCCGGGACCGAATGTGATCGTGTCTCCCCCCATTTCATAGGAACCGGTTGCCTCTTTCAACAACCAGGAATCTTTGGTGTTTTCAATTTTGGAAACACCTTTGAGTGTTCCGCCCGGTCTGAAAATCAGTTCCAGTGCAGCCGGAACGCGCTCGGTACCCGTAGTCGCCACTTCAATTTCCATTCCGCCGGAAGTTTCGCGGATCATGATTTTGGTTTCCAGGATCTGTACCTCGCTTTGAGGCCTGAAATTGCGCGGCATTTTCTCCCAATCACCATCCGGCGCGATGGATTCCTTCGGATAGGGCTGGAAATAGGGGCCGTCGAGCTTCTGGGTAAGTACCCATTCCTGTCCGTCCCCATTCACTTTCTCGGACTGGAACTGTCCCTTTCCAAAAAAAGAAGATGCAAAACGGACGCCTTGCAGCACCGCATTTCCTTTCATAAATGTGAACCACACCGGATTGTTGGCGATCAGCGTGCTGTCCCAGCGGTCTCTCCGGATGCGCACCAGGCCGGAATTCGGGAAGGTTTTGACGTAGCGGACCGGCACGGGCTTGTCGGCCGGCAACTCGGCCCAGAGCGAGGGGTCGGTTAGAAAGTAATCCACAAAACCAGCCGTTTTCACGCCGGCGGTCTGCTCAATGAGCCTGCACATGGCCGCATACTGCCCGTTTCCGTCCTTGATGGCAAAATAGCGGTAAGGATAGTAGTAGTTTTCGAGCGTCCCCACAATGGCCTTGTCCTGCCGGCCCGAAGCATCGGTTACGATCTCCCCGTTGGGATGAACGTAGTACATCGTCATATCGAGGTTTTTACGGACTGCATCGAAAAGCTCCGGTTTGTTAAGTCCTTTACCAATGGTAATGAGCAGGCGGTCGGTAAGGGAGGAATAGATGAATGTGCTTTTTTCATTGTACTGGCCGTCGCGGTCGATGTCGATGTGTTCGCCCAGCCATTGCTCAGCTCTCGCCACATACTTGGGGTTAGGCCAGAGCTCATTCAGTTTGGTCAATGCAGCCGACACTACCCAGCGGTGGTTGGGGGTGTGAATGCCTCCCGCGCTCAGCGCATCGCCCCCGCGCAGGAGGAATGTTTTGAGGTTGGAGAGCATCTTTTCGGCGCCTTCGGTACCCGATTGTCCGATGAGTTTATAGGCCATCGTGAGCCGTTTTACCAGGAAACCAGTGTCGGGGGTGGAATGGAAGTTGGTCGAGAGCAGGTCGATGGTCCCGTCGGCATGCTGGGTTTTAATGAGGTACAATGCGGCCAGGTCCATGGCAGCGAGCAGTTCTTTCGATCTGTAATATCTGGATGAAGGAGAGAACAGTCCGGATGCGCCCCACTGGATCAATGCGGAGGTGCTATGCGGGTTGAGCAGATCGAAGCCGTCGCGCAGGCCGCCCAGATCGGGACTTTTAGGGTCTTTTTCCTGGTAACCCAGCAGCGACTCAATGGCCTTGTCGGCCTGCTTCACGAGCGTGAGCAGCCATTCGGGCATGTTATCGGCCCGTATGCGGCGGGGCACCAGGCCGGTTACGGATATTGCAGGTAATGTGCACGTCGCCAGCGCACTGTTTCTCACAAATGCTCTTCTGTCCATGAAAGCCGGGTTAGGTATTTCCCGACAAAAGAACCAAACCGCCGAAGGTTACTTGCAGTGACGGCTGATAACGCCGGATAAAATGGCTTGCCGCTTGCGAACTTTTGTGTCGGCTAAACCCCAGAGTTTGTTAAATTTAATAATAATATGACAATAAGGTTGCAACGGTTACAAATGAATAGTTGTCTTGATTTTAATGTAGCAGTATTCTGTTATATTTGTAGTATTTATTTGAATACTCAAAGCCATTGAAAGTAAATCATGCCGAATGAAAACAACTGTACTACGCAATCTAAGTTTGGGTTACCTGCTGCTGCCAAACATTATATTTTCCATCAGCTGGTTCAGAATGCCCATTTCGCTGTGTCTGGTCGTGGGGCTTGCATTCATGTACGTTGTCAGCTACCAGCGTGAAAAAACGCTGCGCACCGACCTTGCCACCCGTCATATGGTGGAAATCGCCTTCATATCACTCGCCATCATCGCATTTTCGGGCATAGGCGGCTTTTGTTTTCAGGCATTCGATTTTTGGGCGCACAATTCGAAATACTATACACTCTATAATCAGTCGTGGCCGGTAATGTTCAAGGAGAACGGCCGCTATGCGTGTCATTACTTCGGCTTTTTCCTTGTTCCGGCGCTGATATCGAAGGGCCTGGGTGAGCCTTCCGGGATCGCATTATACCTGTGGGCTTCGGCAGGGCTCTTTATAGGGATCTCCTGGATATTTATTTTTACGCAAAGAAGCTACCTCTCCCTGGTATTCTTCCTTTCACTCGGCGGGGTAGGCCACGTCGCCAAAGTGCTTTTCCTGCGTGCCATTGGCCTTAATTACCATGTACCTCCTTTTTTTACGGAAATATGGCCGGTACTTTACCAAACGCAATGGGCGCCCAACCAGCTCATCCCGATCATTATCGTCTCGTGCATCCTATTCCACGACTATGCCTATGCCAAAAAGCCTGAAAAGAGCTTTCTGGCCGTGATTTCAATTTTTATCTGGGGCATATTCCCTTCCATTGTCTTTGTCATCATCTTCGGGATGCTCATTGTGCTGCGCTATTACAAAGAGCCGGAGTACTTCCTCAAACCAAGGCCGATGCTCGACCTCTTTCTGCCCGGGCTGCTTTTTATTCCTACATTTTTCTTCTTTTTACAGGGGAAAAGTTCGGTGGTATCGGGCTTTATCTGGCAGTTCAATCCACTCAATGAAATCGCATTCCACTACTTCTTCGGGGTCGTGATCGACCTGGCGGTGCTGTACGGGATCGTGCTGATCCTGAAACTGCACAAAAGCCAGTATGCCAATGTTATCCACGGCCTTTTTCTGCTCCTGATCGCCATTTCACTGTTCCGGATGGGCAAGTGGAACGATTGGTTCCTGCGCGGCAGTACGCCCGTGCTCACGCTCCTGTCGCTTTTCGTCCTGCACCGTTTTGCGGAGTGGGTAAAAGAACACCCCGGCTGGTACAAAATGCGCATTGCCTATCCGATCGTTATTTTCCTCGTAGTAGGGCTGGTAGTTCCGATTTCGCATATCAAGCGCGCGCTGACTGAAAATGTAGTCACTCATTCTCTGTTCCCTGACAAGGTGAAGTTTACCCCGTATCCCTACAATCAGTATGAAGATTTCTATCAGCTGGGCAAAGCGGTGTATTCGCAGCAGGAGGCAAACCAGTTTCTGGGCCAGAAAGGATCATTCTACGAGCGGTACCTGGCACGGTAAGACGCGCATCCCTATTCCGAC
This sequence comes from Dyadobacter sp. 50-39, assembly GCA_001898145.1. Lineage (GTDB taxonomy): Bacteria > Bacteroidota > Bacteroidia > Cytophagales > Spirosomataceae > Dyadobacter. The sequence goes on along the minus strand of MKSR01000012.1, from coordinate 241,818 downwards.
TCTTCACTACATTTGACCAAACCTGACGTCAGCCGATCCCTCGGGCAAGCACTTCACCTTCTGGGGGGAGCATTGTTCAGATTTTTCCAAACCCACATCACGAGCAGCACCGGCGATAGGACCAGCGTGGTCAGCACGGCGGCGGTACCGAGTATTACGGCGAAAATGATCCTAAAAAAAGCCGTAAAGAATTCGCTCATGAACCGCAAGGGTGTGTGGTGTTAATTAGTTGTACGGATTATCAAAGGCGGGGAATTTGATGCTATGATTTGTAGAATTAGTGCTACTAAACGCCTCTATAATGACGTACGTAGTTCTCTAAATCATTAAATAAAGTCCAAAAATAAGCATATTTCTTTGGAGTGGCACGGTTATTTTTTTAACTTTACCAATGAAAATTATAGTATAAACAATAGCAAAAAGCATGAACTTCTTATTGAACATGGTTGGGTATTCCGGGAAGTTATTTTTTGCAACTATTATGTTTTTCGCAATGATTATTTCGACTGTTATTTCCCTGCCTTTCATAGGTGCAGGAATGATTAAAGATGCAATTAACGCACATCATCATCATGCTGAGGAAAGCAATCTGATAGACGAGTATAGCGAATACTAAAATATAGCTACCGGAAGCGAAAGGGGTAGGGACGGGAGGTCCTTACCCCTTTCGTCGTTTGGGGCGAAGCGGAGATTGTACCGGGCGCATTGCGTCTGAATTACATGAAATCAAGTAATTTGCAGCCCTGTATAGACGTAATTTTTTCCATGACCTCGTTTTCAAAGCCCCTTTTAACCCTCTTTCTCACCTGCCTGGCTTCCTCCGCATTCCCTCTGCACGCGCAGGAAATGCGATATACTTTCGAGAAAGGCCTGATGGGTTCGCCGTTCAAGCTTGTTTTTTATGCCGCCAATGACTCGATTGCGAAAGTTGCGGCGAACAATGCTTTCCGCAGAGTGGAGGAACTGAATGAGATCATGAGCGACTACCGTGACGGCAGCGAGATTAACCGCCTCTCCGCGACGTCGGGAAGCGGTAAGTGGGTGCCTGTAAGCAAGGATCTGTTCGATATCCTGGCGATTTCGCAGGACATCAGCACCAAAACCGGTGGTGTTTTTGACGCTACCCTGGGACCGGTGGTGCAAATGTGGCGCCACGCGACGCGTAAAGGGATATTCCCGCCGGAGGAGGAGATCCGGGACGCATTGGCGCGGACAGGCTATTCTAAATTGAAAATGGACGCGAAAACGCACAGTGTCATGTTGACGCAGAAAGGAATGCGGCTCGATATCGGTGGGCTGGGCAAGGGATATGCCGCCGAAGAGGCCATCAAGGAATTGAAAAAGCTGGGCATTACCTCCGCCATGATGGATGCGGGTGGGAAGATTGTCCTGACTAATCCACCGCCGGGCTTCAAGGGGTGGAATATCAATGTCTCCAACGGAAGTGACTCTCTCAAAGCCATGCAGCTCTCGAACGTCGCGCTTGCTACCTCGGGGCCCACTTACCGGTACATGGAGTACAAGGGCGTCCGCTACTCGCACATTGTTGATCCTAAAACGGGTATCGGGTTGCTTTTCCACGTCCGAACAACGGTCGTTTCACCCGACGGAACAGTGGCCGACGCGCTGGCGACGGCATTCAGCGTGGCAGGCATTGAAAAGAGCAAAAAGTATCTTAAACGTTTCAAGGGAAGCAAAGTGTGGCTCGTGGAAAAGCAGGGCGACCGCATTGCCGAATGGAATATGCTTCAATAAGGTAGGTTCAGCGGATTGTCTGGCTTGTTTTTTGCGCGGCGCGCGTGAAACGTGTGAACGTAGAGCGCTTTGAGATTATGGAATGCGCGTATATGGAGATCAACGGCCATATCAGCTTCGGGAGAAGTCGTGACAATAGGATTTAAGTGATAAATAGTAGTTTCAAATATATATTTTAAATGCTTGTTTAAATTTTCCATTTAAAACATTTGGCATTGTAATTTCTATTGCACAACTTTGATCCGTTGATTCAATAAGCAGCTGCGATCATTTACAAAAACCAACACGAAATCGTGAAGTGCGTAACAGAAAAAAGTGAGGACAGGATAAGGGAGGCGGCAAAGCGGGTTTTTCTGAAAAAAGGTTTTGACGGTACTACCTCGCGTGACATCGCGAAGGAGGCCGATATGAATATTGCGTTAACCAACTACTATTTCAGGAGCAAGGAGAAGTTGTTTCTGGAAATTTTCAAAGATGTGCTGGAAGAATACTTTCAGAACATGCTCACGATCCTGAACAAGGACATTGATATAAAAACCAAAATTTCCGAAATCATCGACAACGATTTTGCGATGATGAAGAAGGAGCCCGACCTGGTGATCTTCATTATGAACGAGATCCACAAGTCACCGCAGCGGCTTTTCCCGGATATGTCGATTTTCAGACAGGTGCGGGAGACCCATCTCAAAAAGCAGTTGGAAGAAGGCGCGGCGAACGGCACATTAAGGCCGATGCAGCTTGAAAACATCCTTCCGCTGATCAAATGCGGCGTCGAGTTTATCTTCATGGGCAAGGAAATCCATAAGGAGCTTTTCATGATGACCGACGAAGATTTTGAGCGGTACGCCGAAGAACAAAAAGAGCACATTAAGGCAATGGTGTGCAACTATCTGGTGATCGGGTAGCCTTTTTTTTGCCACTTCATTAAACAAACATTTAAAATAAACATTTGTTCTAGCCATGAAACACCTGTTCCGTGTCACGGGGTTGCTATGCCTGATGCTTTTCCAGCGAACGCAGGCGCAGCAGTATGACCTTAACCAATTGCTGGACCTGGCCATGAAAAATGATTTCAGTGTGCAGGCCGCACGCCTCGATGAAGCGAAAACCAATGCGAAGATCGACGAGGTGCGATCGGGATTGCTGCCCAGCCTGAATGTTTCGGGGGATTACCGGCGGTATTTCAAGATTCCGGGGCAAGTGGTGCCGGCGAGTGCGTTCGGCGGGCCGGAAGGGGAGTTCAGTACGCTGGCTTTCGGATTGCCCTATAATCTCTCGACTACCGCGCAAGTGACTCAGGCACTGTACAATCCGTCGATCAAGTATGCATTGAAAGCGGCTAGCCTCAACCGGGAGCTGACCTCTCTGAGTACTACGAAAACAAAAGAGGACGTGGCCTACCACGTGACGGATGCCTATTACAATCTGGTTACAGTAGCCCAGCAGATGGCTTTTCTGGACAGTAACCTCATTTCGCTCGACCGGCTCTACAAGGTTTCTGAGCTGTTGTACCGCAACCAACTGGGCCAGCGCGTGGATGTCGACCGGATCCTGATCAACAAAACATCCACGGAAACGCAGCAGGCAACCCTGAGAGACAACTATAACCAGCTGGTTAACCTGTTGAAGTACTATACAGGAATCCCGCAGCAAGATTCGATGCGTATATTAATAAGCGTTCGGGATGTGGCGCTGCCTGGTTACGCCGACTGGGACAAAATGAGGCGGACGGATGTAGCGCTGCTTCAAAAGCAGAAAGACCTTAACGAATTGCAGGACAAGAATATACGCTCCGGATTGATCCCGACCGTAAATGCCTATGGCGTAGCGAACATGGCGTTCTATGCGCAGGGAGGAGAGAACGCTACTTTCCAGGATGTGCCGGGTTACTGGGCAGGCTTGCAGCTCAACTGGAATGTATTCGACGGGCTGGCGAGAAGGGCGAAACGCAGCCAGAACCAGATCGACCGAGAGAAGCTCGACGTGCAGCTGAAACAGGTACGCGAGGCCATTCAGATGGAAGAAAACAACGCCCGCAATAAGTTTGGTGTGGAGCAGAAAAATATCAATGCGAAGCGGGACCAGGTGGCATTGGCGGAAAAGGTATACAAGCAAATCCAGCTGCAATTCAAAGAAGGAACCGTGTCGCTTACCGACGTTATACAGGCCGAAAACAGCCTTCTCGATGCGCAGAGCAACTATTTGACGTCGCTCGTGCAGCTCCTGAAAGCCGAGCTGGAATGGAAAAAGGCAACCGGCCAGCTGGTTCAGAAATAACATTACACTTCATCAATCTTACCGTTTTCATCAACAACTGAAATGAGTGAATGTGCGAATGAGTGAATGAGTGAATAGTGCTCATTTCTCATCGCCTTCATTCAGGATTTACACTCCCTTTATTCAATCATTCAACCATTCAGTCATTCAATCATTAACAAATGAAACGTCTATTCATCTTCCTGGGAATCATTGCCGTGCTGGGGCTTACGGCGGCGAAGTTGCTGAGCAACAAGGAAAAAACGGAGCAGAAAGTATACATCCCCGATCCGGATCCGAAGGTAGGGGTAAAGGTAGCGGTCGCGGAACTGCGCGATCTTTCACAGGAATCCGGTTTTCTGGGTTCGTTTAATCCTAACCGGAAAGCGGAGATCCGCCCGCAGGCGAGCGGCGAGATAGTGAAATTAAATGTGGAAGTGGGCCAGCACGTGGCTGCCGGGCAGCTGATCGCAAAAATAGACGATGAGCAGCTGCATTACCAGGTGGAAGCTTTACAGGTGACTTTGGAAGGCTACCAGAACGATCTGAAACGGTATGAAGCCCTGGTGAAAGGCGACGCGGTGCCGGCGGTGAATGTCGAGCGCACACAACTCAGCATCCGCAGCACGCAGGCGCAGATCAAGCAATTGAACAAGCAGATTAAAAATACGAGCATTATCGCACCGTTCGGCGGCATTATCACGGCCAAAATGGTGGAAAAAGGCTCGGTAGTAAGCCAGGGAACGCCCATTGCAGAGATTACCGATATTTCTTCCCTCAAACTGGTGGTGAACATTCCTGAAAAATCAGTGAATGAATTCAGGACAGGTAAAGCTATTCCCGTACGCACGGATGTCTACCCGCACGCGGATTTCAAGGGACGAGTAACGATGGTGGCTGCACAGGGTGATGAGGCGCATAACTATCCCGTCGAAATAACCGTCCAAAATTCTGGTACCAATCCATTGAAAGCCGGCATGTACGGCTCCATCGCGAGCGACTCGAAAGTGAAAGGCGAAGCATTGGCAGTCCCCCGCCAGGCCATTACGGGTTCGGCGAAGCAGCCACAATTGTATGTCGTTGAAAACGGCAAGGCGGCATTGCGGAGCGTAAGCGTGGGTGCCACTACGAACGAATATTATGAGATTACCAAAGGTCTGAAAGCGGGCGACCGCGTCGTGACGAGCGGACAGATCAATTTGCAGGACGGAACGTCGGTTGTCGCACAATAACAACACTTCATCAACAAGCTCATGAAATTCATTGAAACCATATTGAAGCGCCCTTCGATGATCATCGTGCTTTTCGCGATCCTGTTCATCGGCGGTCTGGCTTCCTACAATCAGCTCAGCTACGTGCTGTTGCCGGAGTTTTCTGTTCCTACTATTACGATTACCACATTATATCCAGGTGCAGCGCCGACGGAGGTAGAGGCCGAGGTCAGCAAGAAGATTGAGGATGCGGTGTCCGGCCTGGATAACATTGAAGACGTCACTTCCAAATCGATGGAGAGTGCGTCGCTTGTGATCGTGCAATTCAAGGCGGGTACCGATATCGACAAGGCCCTGGAAGATGCCCAGCGCGATGTGAATAACATGCTGAGCGATTTGCCCGACGACGCCGAGACGCCTTCGTTGTCCAAAATCTCGCCGAGTGACCAGCCCATTATGCAGCTGCTAGCCACTTCCAGCCTTCCCAACGAAGTTTTTTACCAACAAGTGGAGGACAAATACCTGCCAATGTTGCAGCAGATCGAAGGCGTTGCCGAGATTACCATGACCGGCGGCGACCAGCGCGAGATCCGTATCAATGTCAATAATGACAAACTGCGTTTCTATGGGTTGTCACTTTTACAGGTAACGCAGGCTATCAACCAGGCCAATCTTGACTTTCCGACCGGAAAAGTGAAGAGTACTTCGGAGAATATGACCTTGCGCCTGGCCGGTAAGTTTGCCTCGCTGGACGATATTCGTAACCTGGTCATTACCTCGCCGGTGAATAACAGCCCCATCCGCGTTGGCGACGTGGCCGACATTACCGACGGCCTCACCGATGCGGAGAGCATCAGCCGGTACAATGGCACGAATGGCATCGGTTTGTTTATCAAGAAGCAATCCGATGCGAATGCGGTTGAGATCAGTAAATCGGTGCAGTCGAAGCTGGCTTCCATTGAAAAGGCCAATGCAAAGGATAAAATCAAATTCGCGATCGCGTACGACAGTTCGATATTCACGCTGGAATCTGTGGAGGCGGTAACGCACGATTTGGTGATTGCGGTAATTCTCGTGGCCGTTGTCATGCTGCTTTTCCTGCACAGTTTTCGGAATGCATTCATCGTAATGGTGTCGGTGCCGGCTTCGCTCATTGCTGCGTTCCTGTTCATGTACGTGATGGGCTACTCGCTCAACCTGATGACGCTGCTTGCGCTCTCGCTCGTGATCGGTATCCTGGTCGACGACTCCATTGTGATCCTGGAAAACATTCAGCGGCATTTGGAAATGGGTAAGGACCGCTGGCGTGCAACGGTCGACGGTGTGACCGAGATCGGATTTGCAGCATTGGCTATTACGCTCGTGATCGTGGTCGTTTTCGTGCCCATTACGATGGTGAACTCGGTGATCGCGGACCTGCTGCGCCAGTTCTCGCTGACGGTCGCGTTTGCGACGATGGTCAGTTTGCTGGTGAGTTTCACACTGACACCCTGGATGACGTCCAAAATGGCGAAAGTAGAGCACTTGAACCCCAAAAACCCGGCGCAGGCTTTCCTGATCTGGTTCGAAAAAGGCCTGTCCGCCCTGACCAAATGGTACCATGGCTCCCTGGAATGGGTGCTTGGGCATAAACTGGGCTTTTCGGGAATATTGGTGGCGATCGTGGTCATGACCGGCTGGGTGATGGGCCTGGGCATTATCGGCTCGGAGTTCGTGGCCGAAGGTGACCAGGGTAAATTCCTGCTCACGATGAAGCTTGATAAAAGCGCATCGTTGCAGCAGAACAACCTTACTGCGCGAAGCATTGAAGACTACCTGCGTAAAAAGCCGGAGGTAAAAACCATTTTCGCGAACGTTGGCGGGGCCAGTACCGGCCTGAACAGCTCCGGACGCGGAGAAACCAACCGCACCGAACTGACCGTAGAACTGATCCCGGTGGCAGAACGTAAAAATGCGCAGCCTACCGAGGATTACATGCTGTCGGTTCGTAAAGAGCTGGAACAGCGGTTTGCGGGAGTGGAATTCAACTCGGCGGCCATTGGTATGGTTAACTCCGGCACCGCGCCTATCGAAGTGTTTCTCAGCGGCGACGACCTCGACAAAATCCTGGCTGCTGCCAACGATCTCGCAAACCGCTTGCGTAAAACGCCCGGAGCGAACGACGTGAATGTGTCGGTGGAAGCCGGTAACCCCGAAGTGCGGGTGGATATCGACCGCGAAAAAATGGCGAAGCTTGGACTGGACATTCAAACCGTGGGCGCAACCATGCAGAATGCATTCGCCGGCAACGACGATTCCAAATTCCGCGACGGGGGGGAGGATTACGATATCCGCATTATGCTGGATGCATTTGACCGCAAAAACCCGGAAGATGTGAAGGCTATTACATTTTACAGTCCGGTGGCTAAACAATCCGTGCAGTTGGCACAATTCGCGGATGTAACTCTCAGTACGGGCCCGAGTATTGTAGAGCGGAAAAACCGTCGCTCATCCGTCACAGTCACCGCCAATACATTAGGGATAGGATCGGGAACCCTGGTAAGTAATATTCAGGCCGGTTTAAAGGAAAACCCGCTTCCGGACGACATTATACTTACCTGGGGTGGTGACGCGAAGAACCAGAGCGAGGGTTTTGGTTCTTTGGGGCTGGCGATGCTGGCAGGGCTAATGCTCGTGTATTTCATCATGGTGTTGCTCTACGACAGCTTTGTGTACCCGTTCGTGGTGTTGTTTTCGATCCCGGTAGCGGTGATCGGGGCGCTGCTGGCGCTGGCATTGTCGTCGTCCAACATTGGGATTTTTGCGATGCTCGGTATGCTGATGCTCATCGGCCTCGTGGTAAAGAATGCGATCCTGATCGTGGACTTTGCCAACCAGCAAAAAGCCGAGGGGGTGCCGTTCCGGAAGGCGATCCTGATTGCCGGTGAAGAACGCCTCCGGCCGATCCTGATGACGACCATCGCGATGGTAATTGGGATGGTGCCGATCGCCACGGCAACGGGTGCCGGGGCCGAATGGAAGAACTCCCTGGCCTGGGTACTGATCGGCGGTTTGACGAGCTCGATGCTGCTCACCATTTACCTCGTGCCGATGGCATATTATTTGGTGGACCGCCTCGGTGAAAAGTGGAATGCTTGGCGCGCGAAGTCCGGCAGGGTGCAGGAAAGCGTTGTAGTGGAGGAAATTTAAGGAAACTGAGTCTGGTAACATGAAAAAATTAATGTTTTGTCCGGCCTCCTTAGATTCCTCCTGCAAACGCAAAGTCGGTCAGAGCTTGGTGGTTACAGGTCCGGGCACGGAAACGGGGCAAAACATTTTTTTTCTTTTTACCCGAAAAATACAAAATGAACGGGTATTTTAATGAACTAGTCCGTCCGGTATTGGGTTTACCTCTTAACCCGAATTATTGCCGATTCAAAATACGAGTTTCTCAACGGTAGAAACTAGTTATTCAAAGGCAATCGATGACGGGTCAACAAGCGAAAAAATCAATAACCAGACTCACGATCTAATTGTACGTAACATGGGAAACAATAACTACAATACCAACTGACTTGCCTGATGTCTCTATCAGGCCGCAGCCTGATGCCGGTAGGCACCCCACTAAAACAAGCTGTTGATTCTGACACAATTTATCTATGGGTAAAATCTTAAATAATCGCATCGCTGAATTCAAAGACCCGGCGATTGCAAGAGCCAAAGGTGTATATCCTTTCTTCAGACCGATTGAGTCCGGACAGGACACAGAGGTTATTATTAACGGGAAGCCGGTCCTGATGTTCGGGTCCAACTCCTACCTGGGTTTAACATCCCATCCCTACATCATCGAAGCCTCGCAGAAAGCGGCTCAGAAGTACGGAACAGGTTGCGCCGGTTCGCGCTTCCTCAACGGAACCCTCGATATTCACGAGGAGCTGGAACGCCGCCTGGCCAAGTATGTAGGTAAAGAAGGTGCCGTGCTGTTCAGCACCGGTTACCAGGCCAACCTCGGCGCACTTTCGTGCCTCACCGGCCGTAATGACTACCTCATCCTCGACGAAAGCGACCACGCTTCTATTATCGACGGAAGCCGCCTGTCGTTCTCGAAGGTGATCAAGTACAAACACAACGACATGGAGGACCTGCGTAAAAAGCTGGCGCTCCTGCCGGAAGAAGCCGTGAAACTGATCGCCACCGACGGTATTTTCAGCATGGAAGGGGACATTGTAAAACTCCCCGAACTGAATGCGATCGCACAGGAATTCGATGCAACGGTGCTTGTGGATGATGCGCACAGCCTTGGGGTAATCGGTGATAAAGGAGCGGGTACTGCTTCCTATTTCGGATTGACCGAAACGACCGACCTCATCATGGGAACATTCAGCAAATCGCTGGCTTCCCTGGGCGGGTTCATCGCCGGTGACGCTGCTACCATCGATTACCTGAAACACCGCGCACGCTCGCTCATGTTCAGCGCGAGCATGACGCCCGCGTCCGTAGGAAGTACATTGGCCGCGCTCGACATTATCGAAACCGAGCCGCACCACATGGAACGCCTTTGGGCCAACACCAGATACGCGAAAGAGTTGCTGCTCGTGAATGGTTTCGACCTGGGCGCAACCGAAAGCCCGATCCTGCCGCTGTATATCCGCGACAATGAGAAGACTTTCATCATGACACGCAGATTGCAGGACGAGGGGATTTTCGTGAACCCGGTGGTTTCGCCAGGGGTACGCCCGGAACAATCGCTGATCCGTTTCTCACTGATGGCTACGCATACGTTCGGCCAGATCGAGGAGGCAGTGGATAAAATGTCCCGCATTTACCGTGAGGTTTGTCCTGACGCAATCATCGAAAGACAAAGACTATGACCCGCATAGCCCCCGTAAGCTCTCCGAAGGAATTAGGCAAGTTCATTGATTTTCCGCATGATCTGTATCAGCACGATCCGAATTATGTACCGGAACTATTCATTGCACAAAAAGATATGCTCACGCCGGGAAAGCACCCGTTCCATGAGCATTCGGAGGTGAAACTGTTTCTCTCCTACGACGGAGATAAAGTGAACGGAAGGATAGCGGCGATTTACAATACGAACCACAATGCATTTACCAACCGGAAAGACGGTTTTTTCGGCTTTTTCGATACGGTAAATGACCAGAAGGTGGTGGATGCGCTTTTGAAGGAAGCCACTGCCTGGGTAAAGCAAAAGGGGGCTGACACGCTAGTTGGGCCGGTTAACTTGTCAACCAATGAAACCTGCGGTCTGCTGATCGAGGGTTACGACCGGCCGCCGATGGCAATGATGCCTTACAATGCGCCTTATTATCTGCCATTGCTGGAAAAGGCCGGTTTGACGAAGAAAACCGATTTGCTGGCCTACGAAATCAATGTGTCGGATTCCAATGACCGGTCGGTGCGAATGATCGACGCATTGGAAGAAAGACTCAAACGGAGCGGTATCACGATCCGGCAGGTGAATCTGAAAGATTTCAAAAACGAAGTCGTGAAGATCCGGGAGGTTTACAACAAGGCGTGGGACAAAAACCTGGGCTTTGTACCGACTACCGAGGCGGAGTTTGAATACCTGGCCAAGGACCTGAAAATGATCCTTGATCCGAGGTACTGTCTGGTGGCCGAAAAGGATAACGAACTGGTCGGATTTATACTCGGTATTCCCGATATCAACCAGATCCTGATCAAAATCAAGCGCGGGCGTTTGTTGCCGACGGGGATTTTCAAACTGCTGTTCGGCAAAAAGAACATCACGCGGATCCGTGTACTCACGCTCGGGGTGATCGACGGCTACCGCAAAATGGGTATCGAAGCCTGTTTGTACGGCCGCATTATCAAGAACACCTACGGCACCAAGGTGACCGGCGGGGAATGCTCATGGATGCTGGAAGACAATTACCTGATGAACCACGCCATTGAGCAGATCAACGGTAAGCTGTACAAACGGTACAGGTTGTTTGAAAAACCAATATGAAGGAAAAGCTATTCATCACCGGGGCCAGCGGATTTATAGGTTACCACCTGGTAGCGGCGGCACTCGAAGCAGGCATGGAAGTCCATGCGGCGGTGAGGCCAAGCAGCGACCTGAGTTTCCTTAAAAAGCTGAATGCCGATCCCAGGGACCTGGTGTATGTGAACGCTGATTTTACTTCAAAAGATAAATTAACGACGCTGCTCGGCGATGGGGGATATTCCTACATCATCCACGCGGCGGGAGTGACGAAAGCCAAAACCGCAGCTGCTTACAACCTGGTGAATGCGGACTATTCGCTGAACCTCGCACAGGCTGCCGTATCTGCGGATATTCCGTTGAAGCGGTTTGTGTTTTTAAGCAGCCTGGCGGCCTTAGGACCCGCGGCTTACAATGCCGCCCAGCCTATCACAGAAGAAACCTTGCCTGTTCCGGTGACGGATTACGGAAGAAGCAAGCTGCTGGCTGAGCAATACCTGAAAACAGTGAATGGCCTGCCGCTGAGCATTATCCGCCCGACAGCAGTGTATGGCCCCGGCGAAAAGGACCTGTTCGTCCTTTTTAAAACACTCAGCAAAGGGCTCGATGCCTACATCGGCAAAGGCCCGCAAAGGTTGAGTTTTGTGTATGTAACAGACCTCGTGACGGCTACCATGGCCGCATTGAGGGAAACGGAGAAGGAAATTACGGTTTACAATATCTCGGACGGACAGGCATATGACCGTTACGCATTGGCAGATCAGTTCAGGGCAATCAGCGGGAAGAACGTTTTCCGTGCGCACCTGCCGCTGCTGCTCGTCGAAACGATCGCCAGGTTCCTGGATCTTGTTTATGCAAATTCATCAACAACACCGGTTCTAAACCAAGAAAAACTAAAAGAACTCACAGCCCCTAACTGGATCTGTAGCATAGATGCGGCCCGACGTCGCCTGCATTACCAACCGCAATACAATCTGCACCGAGGCCTCGCAGAGACATTGACCTGGTATAAGGAGAATAAGTGGCTCTAACTATCGAACCCGCCTGATCATGCGCTGCGGCCGGTGAAATCCGCCGGCAGGTACGGAGCGTACATGATTTTAAAACAGGCAGGGCAGCCAAAACACGTGACGAACGTTCCAACATGAAAGCAATCAACAGGTCGATATGGCTATATACACTCTTGGTGATCAGCGTTTTGCAGATCGGCGCGGGGATAGCCAGCGCACAGTCGACGACAACTATAAAAGGTACCGTTACAGATGCGAAGACAGGTGAAACCCTGCCGTTCGTGTCGATCCTGATCCCGGGAACAACCATGGGGACCGCCTCCGATGCCGATGGTCGCTACGCGCTGACATTGCGCGAGGACCATCCGACCATCAAGTTCACATATGTAGGATACATGGCCGTAGAGAAGCCGATCAAACCCGGTGTGAGCCAGGTGATCGACGTGAAAATGGCGGTAGATGCCTCTATGCTGAAAGAGGTGACGGTTAAAACCAAAGCACGCTACCGGAATAAAGACAACCCGGCCGTGCAGCTGATCCGCGAGGTGATCGCGCACAAGGATGAGAACAAACCTTCGGCCAACAACTTTTTAGAATACGAACAGTACGAAAAAATATCGCTCGCGTTGAGCAACCTGTCCGACGATTTCAAGGACAAGCGCATTTTCCGGAATTACCAGTTTTTGTTCAAAAGCCAGGATTCTTCGGCGATGGGCGGCAAGAATATGCTCCCTGCCTACATTCAGGAAAAACTTTCGAAGGTTTACTTCCGCAAAAGCCCCTATAACAAGAAACAATACGTGCTGGCTAACCGCCGGGCCGAATTTGATGCGAAGTTTGTGGATAATGATGGTTTGAGCGCCTACTTCAACCGTTTGTATGAAGATATCAACATTTATGACAACGATATCTCCATCGCTACCAACCTGTTGCTGAGCCCGATCGCCAACTCCGCACCGACATTCTATAAATTCTTCATCCGCGATACCATCAAAACCGCCGATCCGCAACTGATCGAGCTCGGTTTCGTGCCGCGGAACAAAACGGACATGCTTTTTGAAGGGAAACTGTTTGTTACCCTTGATGGCAAATACGGCGTGCAGAATGCCTATCTGACCGTCAACAAAGACATCAACCTCAACTTCATGCGCGACCTCGAAGCGCGCCTGGAATTCGAGAAAGGTGCCGACGGCCGTTACTTCATGAACAAATCCACACTCGCCATGGAATTTGCATTGGGCGAGAAGAATGGCGGGTTGTACGGACAGCGCACGGTGAATTTCAAGGACTATACCATTAACCAGTCGCGCCCCGACAGCATTTACCGCGGGCCGGGTGAAGAAATCGTGTATGATCCGGAGATCAAAACCAACGAATCGTTCTGGGCGAGCAAGCGGCATATCCCGCTGGAACGCACGGAGCAGGACATTTACAAGAATATTGATACACTTCAAACTATTCCGTCGTTCAAGCGGACAATGGACATTGCAACACTGTTCCTGTCCGGCTACAAGTCGTTCGGTGCGGTGGAAGTAGGGCCGGTGAATACATTTTACAGTTTCAACCCGGTGGAAGGTTTCCGCCTTCGCTTCGGTGGCCGTACTACGACCGACATGAGCAAGCGTGTGTATTTCGAAACTTACGCGGCTTATGGTTTCAAAGACCGGAAATGGAAGTACTTTCTGAGCGGTACCTATTCATTTAACAACAAATCGGTATACCATTTCCCGCTGCATTACATCCGGGCGAGTTACCAGCGCGATACCAAGATCCCGGGGCAGGAGTTACAGTTCGTGCAGGAGGATAACTTCCTGTTGTCTTTCAAACGCGGTGATAACAACCGGTGGTTGTACAACGACATTTACAAACTGGAATACGTGCGCGAGTTCGAAAGCCGCTTTTCTTACAAGATCGGTTTTACGCAATGGAAGCAGACACCTGCGGGCGTACTGCGCTATGAGCACCTGAACGAGGGCGGAGAACTGGAAAACGCGATGACTTTGAATAATACCGAGGCCAACGTGGAGTTCCGTTACGCGCCGCACGAGCAATATTACCAGGGCAAACTCTATCGAACGCCGATCATTAACAAGTACCCGATTTTCACGTTGCGCTACAATGCAGGTTTGAAAGGCGTATTTGAAGGGGAAAACAACTATCACAACGTGGCCCTGAACATTCAGAAGCGTTTCTACCTGTCGCAGTTCGGTTTCGCGGATATTACCGCGGAGGGCGGTTATATTTTTGGTAAACAAATCCAGTTTCCGCTGCTGACGATCCACCGCGCCAACCAGACTTACGCTTACCAGCTGAACTCATACAACCTGATGAACTTCCTGGAATTCGCGAGCGACCATTACGCGAGCCTGGATGTCCAATATTACCTGAACGGCTTTTTGTTCAACAAAATACCATTGCTGAAAAGGCTGAAACTGCGTGAGGTAGTGAGCTTCAAAGGTCTGATGGGCGGCTTGCGGGACGAGAATAACCCGGCATTTAATCCGGGCCTGTACCGCTTCGCAACCGACGACCAGGGCCGGCCGATAACTTACACATTGTCACGCGAGCCTTATATTGAGGGTAGCGTGGGTATTGCCAACATTTTCAAGCTGTTGCGTATTGACCTGGTCAAACGTTTCACATACCTCGACAACCCGAATGTATCGGAATGGGGTATCCGGGCACGTTTCAGGCTTGATTTTTAAGGCATTGATTTAAAAGAGACATTAACATGAATTACGCAATCATAGCAGCAGGAGAAGGATCACGCTTGGCGAAGGAAGGGTTTACGCTTCCCAAGCCTATGGTGAGCCTGCACGGCGAGATGCTGATCGACCGGCTGATCGGGATTTTTATGCGGAACAATGCGGAGAAGATCATGGTCATCGTGAACGAGGAGTCGCCGCTGCTCGAAATGCATTTGATGGGATTGGGTGCAAACCTGCCCATTCAGCTGGTGAAGAAATCGACACCGAGCTCGTTGCATAGCGTGTATGAGCTGTTCAAAAGTGATCCGGAACTGCGCGAAGTGTGCCTTACCACAACGGATACTGTTTTCAGGGAAGAAGAGTTCGGCGCATTCATTGCCGAATTCGAAGAAGATAAAACACTCGAAGGCCAGATGGCCGTAACCGCATTTATCGACGACGAAAGCCCTCTGTACGTAACGGTGGACGACGACGACCGCATTACCGCATTTACCGATGACAATAGTACCGACACCCCGTTTGTTTCAGGCGGGATTTATTGTCTCCGCGGGAAAGCGATCGAAACCGTGACTGCGGCGGTGGAAAATGGGGTGAGCCGGATGCGGAATTTCCAGCGGCAACTCGTGGCGGATGGCTTGCATTTGAAAGCCTATCCATTTACCAAGATTGTGGATGTGGACCATGTAAGCGACATCCAGACAGCCGAGCTGTTTTTAAGCGGCGAAGCGGTTTATTGACACCAATTTTTTACTAACAGACCGGGGCGTTTTGCCGGTCAACACCATAGATGAACGAATTAGAAATTCTGGGCGTGCACCGAAACAAAAAGTTCTCGCCCAACCATATCGGGAACGACGATGCGATTTTCTCCCAGACAGCCAAAGAGCTTGAAAAACTGGGATGCCGCATCACCATCTGTTGCGAAGATGAGTTTCTGGCGATGGAAACCGTGAATTACGACAAGATTTTTACCATGGCGCGCCAGAAGCAGGTTGTGGCCAAATTGCAGGAACTGGAAAAAAATGGAACGCAGATTCTCAACTCCGCATTCGGCATTGAAAACTGCTTCCGCACCAACCTGACCAATGCATTAAATAATGCCAATATCCCGGTAGCCGACAGCTATATCGTACCGACAGATTACCAGGGTGACGAAGTTTTTGATCGGATTAAAGGAAAAGGTTACTGGATCAAACGGGGCGATTTTCACGCCATCCATAAGGAAGATGTGTCATTTGCCGCATCGCGCGAGGAAGCCAAGGAAATTTTGCGGGAGTACGCGTTGCGCGAGATTCCGGACGCCGTGATTTCCCAGCATCTGGTGGGGGATCTGGTCAAATTTTACGGGGTTAGGGGCACGGATTTCTTTTTCTGGTTCTACCCGTACGACGCGAACCACCACAAATACGCGGAATACCAGCAGATCAACGGCAATTCGGTGTATTACCCGTTCAGCGCGGAAGGTTTGCAGCATACCGCCAACGAAGCGGCAGGAGTAGTGGGGATCGATATTTACGGGGGCGATGCCATTATCGGCAAGGACGGCGATTACCGCATCATCGACCTGAACGACTGGCCCAGTTTCGCACCGTGCCGTGACCAGGCTGCCGGGCATATTGCCGGCCGGCTTTACCAAAGATTCTTGAACAACAATTAATGGAGACAACCACCACGCCACGACCACTCGCAGAAGAACCCGAAAAAACCTCGGCATTCGAAAACTCATTGAAGTCGAATGACACCGAGGAAAAGATCGATATCTGGTTTTACCGGCCGATCGGCTACCAAATCGCGCTGTTTTGCGCCAAGGTAGGCCTGCGTCCGAACCCGGTGACGATCATCAGCATTTTCTTTGGTGTGGCCGCGGGAATATTGTTCTATCCACAGGAATTGTGGATCAACGTGATCGGTATGCTGTCGCTCATGTTCGCCAACTCGCTCGACAGCGCCGATGGACAGCTCGCGCGGATGACCAACGACAAAAGTCGCCTCGGACGGATTCTGGATGGTGCAGCCGGTGATTTCTGGTTCATTGCCATTCACATCGCGATCTGTTTGCGGAGTATGGAAGAGGGGTGGAGCGCGTGGATATGGGTGCCGGGCGTGTTAGCGGGCGTATCGCACGTGATCCAGTCGGCTATGGCGGATTACTACCGCAATGTGCATTTGTTTTTTATCAAAGGCACGAACGGCAGCGAACTCGACAACAGCCAAGATTTGCAAAAGGAGTACGACGGAATGAGCTGGGGACGCGATTTCGGCATGAAGCTGGTAGCACGCCTCTATTTGAATTATACCAAAGAGCAAGAATTTTTCTCGCCGAAGCTTCAAAAGCTGCTGGCAGTGGTGAAGCAGAAATACCAGAATGGCCTGCCCGCGAAACTGATCACCGATTTCCGTGCGCAGAACAAGCCATTGATGAAATACACCAATATCGTCCAGTTCAATACCCGGGTGATATTCCTGTTTCTCTGGCTGTTTCTGGACCAGTCTTGGATCTATTTCTTTTTCGACATTTTCGTTCTCAACCCGATCCTGATTTACATGATCGTGAAGCAGGAGAAGGTGAGCTCACATTTTTACAAGGAGATAAGCTCCGGAAAATACAATGGGTAGCAAGTTGTATAAGGCCCTTTTCATGGCAATCGGCATTTTTTCGCTGGGCTATATGATCTATGGCACCGGGTTGCTCGTGATTTGGGAAAACATCAACCGTACCGGCATCTGGTTTTTGCCCGTAATAGGCAGCTGGCTGGTGATCTATATCCTGAATGCACTCGCGTTCCGGGCGATCATCCGCGAGCCGCAGTTGCCGGAAACGAATATGTCGTTCTGGTCGGTGCTGCGGCTGACGATCTCCGGCTACGCGATCAACTACATTACCCCATTTGTGGCGCTGGGTGGCGAGCCGTACCGCATCATGGAGCTGAAACCGACGCTGGGCATTCAGAAGGCCACTTCCTCGGTGCTGCTGTACAGCCTGATGCACATGTTTTCGCACGTGCTGTTCTGGCTGGCGTCCATTGTGCTCATCGTGGCTGTGGTTCCATTGAGCGATGTCATGCTGGCCGGCTGCGGGATTCTGCTGGTGGTGGGGCTGGTTTTAGGGTATTGGTTTATCAATGTATATAAAAAAGGCTTCACGGTAAGCACATTCCGCTTGCTGGAAAAGGTGCCTTTTATCAAACATAAAGCGCGGGAATTCGCCTTGAAGAATGCCGAGAACCTTTATGAAGTGGACGAACAGATCCGAGTCCTGTACTCCGACCGCCGGAATGCATTTTACGTTTCATTGTTTTATGAATTTGTGGGAAGGGTAATCGGCTGTCTGGAAATTTATTTCACGGCCCACGCTATTGGAATGGAAATGACATTAGCCCAATCTCTGATCGTAAGTTCCGGCTCGTCGCTCTTCGCAAACCTGATCTTCTTCTTCCCGATGCAACTCGGCACCCGCGAAGGCGGATTGGCGCTGGCATTAAGAAGCGTGGGATTGCCCGCAGCGCAGGGGATTTTTATAGGGGTTGTTTTAAGGATCAGAGAGATAGTCTGGATTATAATAGGATTAGCATTAATCAACAGAAAAACTAAAAACAACCAGATAGACAGCCCAGATCAAAAACTGGAACCAGTTCCAGTAAGATCAAACTGACAATCTGAATCTGAATCAGATTGTAATCTTATTCTGTGATCCCCGGGCTAAAGTCCGGGGCAAGGGATTGACTTCTGGATTGTAATGCACAGCTAAACAAAAGTGATTGAGAATCAACAATAAGAAAAAATCAATTGTCGCCCTCTTCAGAGTCCCCGGGCTAAAGTCCGGGGCAGGGGGATTGACTTCTGGATTGTAATGCACAGCTAAACAAAAGTGATAGAGAATCAACAACAAGAAAAAATCAATTGCCGCCCTCTTCAGAGTCCCCGGGCTAAAGTCCGGGGCAAGGGATTGATTTCTGGATTGTAATTTACAGCTAAACAAAAGTGATAGAGAATCAACAACAAGAAAAAATCAATTGCCGCCCTCTTCAGAGGACGGATAAAGAGAGCTAGTGGAAGCTGAATAGTTTTAATTGAAAGGATTAGTAGAGATAAAGAATTGATCAGCCAGGGGGTTCAATCCCTGGAAACAGATAATGAAAGATGATTAAAGGAATTTTATTTGATTATGGCGGTACAATCGACACCAATGGCTTGCATTGGGCTAATGTGTTGTGGGATGCTTATCAGCATAATCAGGTAAAGGTTGACAAAGACGCATTTGCGAGTGCTTACAAGTTTGGCGAGAGGGCATTGGCTATCCATCCGATCATCCAGCCGCATCATGTGTTTTATGATGTGCTGTTTCTGAAAGTGGAGCAGCAGTTTGGCTATCTGAAAGAAAACGGATACGAGCTGGACAGCCAGGCCATCGAGGCCATCGCCCGTGAATGCGACCGCGTCGCACGCACTAGTGTTGAAAAGGCAGCGCCCGTTCTCGAAAAACTGGCCGCCGAATACCCTCTGGTGATGGTTTCCAACTTTTACGGAAACCTGAACAGCGTTTTAAAGGAGTTTGGCATTGCGCATTATTTCCAGTCTGTCGTGGAATCGGCAGTGGTCGGGGTCCGGAAGCCCGATCCCGCCATATGGCAGCTGGGCGTGGAGGCGCAGGGTTTTCTTCCCCATGAATGCGTGGCGGTAGGCGATTCTTATTCCAAAGACATTCTGCCTGCAAAGGCAACAGGCGCGAACGCGATCTGGCTGAATGTGGCAGGATTCGAAGACGATGCCGAAGCGCAGGTATCGGTTGCCGATGCCGAAATTACAGATTTTGCCCAGGTGGCCGACACCATTAAAAACCTGGGTTAGTTTTAACTTTTTGCCAGGCATCGAAATGCACGGTGAAAATAATTGAAGAATACCATGTACGACATTTGTACCATCGGGCATATCACTTTGGATAAAGTAGTTACTGCCCAATCTGTCAAGTATATGCCCGGGGGCACTTCGTTCTATTTTTCGAAGGCGCTCCGGCAGTTCGACGTCCGCTATATGCTCGTAACGGCTTTGGCTGAAAAGGAAAGCCATATCGTTACCGGTCTGCGCGAAGAGAACATTGAAGTATTTTCCCAACACAGCCCGTACACCGTCTATTTCGAAAACATTTACAGTGCCAACCAGGACCACCGTGAGCAGAACGTGCTGCACAAGGCCGCACCGTTCACCGTGTCGCAAATGCCCGTCATCGAAGCGAAGTACTTTCACTTAGGACCATTGCTTTCTGACGACATTACCGTGGACCTGATCAAAATGCTGGCGGCGAAAGGCAAGGTCTCGCTCGACATCCAGGGGTACCTGCGCTATGTGAAAGATCAGAAGGTTTTTTATACCGATTGGGAAGATAAGAAGGAAGCATTGCCCTACATCGACATTCTTAAAGCCAATGAGTTTGAAATGGAAGTGGTGGCAGGCACGAGCGACGTGATCGAAGGTGCGAAATATCTCGCCAATCTGGGGGTAAAAGAAGTGATCATCACACTGGGCAGCAAAGGTTCGCTGATTTACAAAGACGAGCATTTCTACCAGATCCCGGCTTACAAACCGACGGACGTCGTGGACGCCACAGGCTGCGGGGATACGTACATGGCCGGCTACCTGAGCCAGCGCGTGAAAGGCGTAGGCGTACAGGAAGCAGGGGAGTTCGGGGCAGCGATGGCGACGCTGAAAATTCAGTCGTCCGGGCCGTTTTCGGGCAATGCGGAGGATGTACAGGAAGTTTTGCAATACGGCGAATGCGACCGTGAGATTATCGCACAAGCCATTTTTTGAATGTAGTTTTTTAACCAGTCATGAAATACGTACTCAACATTCTGATGGCGCTCTGCCTGACGCTTGTTTCGTATGCAGGAGGATTATCCGACAAAAAAGCCGGCACGACGGCCGCGGACCCGGACGAGTTTCCGGTGCCGAACAACGTTCCCGGGCTACTTTTTTACATTCAGCGCGATCCGAATACGAATACAATCTGTTACCAGCTTAACGTCGACAAACAAGGAAAAATCAGCGAAAAGAATCCCGTTAATACATTCTGGATCCGATATCCGGAAGGCGGGATACGCAAGGAGCTCAATTATTTGCAGCGCAAATTTGCCTATGGGATCAATTCGAAATCGATCGGCAATGCGAGCTACGAGCTTCGTTCGGTAGCCTATTCGAAACTGCCGCTCTACCTGCGGAGGGATACCCGGAACGAATATCATGTTTATACCAGCATCGATAAAAAGGAATGCATCCTGAGCAGGGTGTTCATCCGGATCGACGGCGGTACGTTCTGGTCGCCCAATGTGCTATACATCGAGCTCAAAGGCACCGAGATTGCCACGGGTAAAACTATTATTCAGCGAATAAAACCATCCTGACATGGCTAGAAATTATGTCTCCAATTCTACGGAATCTTCAAGGATGTTTAAAAGTAACTTTCTTGAAGCATTCTCGAAGGTACATTACTCAGTGCCCCTTTTCATTTTCGTGCCGGTAATCCTCTACTTTTCCTGGAAAGCGCTCGGCCCGGGAGAAATGGTCTGGTACAATTTTGTAGGAGTGGTATCCGGCGGCTTGTTCTTCTGGACATTCACCGAATACTTTATGCACCGGTTTGTGTTTCATTTTACACCCCGCGGCAAGTTTATGGAACGTATCCATTTCATCTTCCACGGTGTGCATCATGACTACCCCAATGACGCCAAAAGGCTGGTAATGCCGCCTTCGGTAAGCATTCCGCTGGCGACGGCCTTCTACTTCCTGTTCACGGTGTTTTTAAGTGAATACTACGTGGCGGCTTTCTATTCGGGGTTTATGGCAGGGTATCTCTTTTATGATATGAGCCATTATGCGTTGCATCATGCCAATTTCAAATCCGGGTTCTGGAAGAAATTAAAAAAGCATCACATGCAACATCATTATTCAGATGCTAGTAAAGGTTACGGTGTAAGTTCAGATATTTGGGACAGGGTTTTCGACTCCAACGAAACGCGCGCCCCGAAATCTAACTCAATCTAACTGTAACTTTAACTTATGAAGAACCTTGGAAGTGAGAATTCAGACCAGGTCTTCAAAGATGAAATCACCAAAGTTTCCGATTTCAAATTCGGCACGACGGTGGTCAATGTCTTTGACGACATGGTGAGCAGGTCAGTACCTTATTACAACGAGATGCAGCGAATGCTCGCCGAGATCGCTGCCGACCATGTGAAGGAAGGGACATTTGTGTACGATCTGGGCTGCTCTACCGGCACGACGCTGATCGGTCTCGACCAACTCATTCCCTCGGACATCCGGTTCATCGGGATCGACGAGTCGCAGGAAATGCTCGATAAATGCGATGTGAAGCTGAAAGAGGCGGGTTTTGTAAGGCCTTACGACCTCGTCGCAGGCGATTTGCACCAGCAGCTTCCTATTCATAACGGTTCTGTCGTGATCCTTTGCCTTACGCTGCAATTCGTAAGGCCACTGTACCGCGAAAGGCTTCTGAGAAACATATATGACGGATTGAACCCCGGAGGCGTACTGCTGCTGGTGGAGAAAGTGCTGGCCGAGAGCAGCGTATTCAATCGTGATTTTATTAAATACTATTACAACTATAAGCGCCGGAACCATTACAGCGAGCTCGAAATCTCGCAGAAACGCGAAGCGCTCGAAAATGTGCTCATCCCGTACAAGTTGTCTGAAAACATGCTTCTGCTGAAAGAGGCCGGTTTCGCCGACTGCGAAATTTTCTTCAAGTGGTACAATTTTTCAGGAATGATAGCTTATAAAAAATCATGATCGCGATCGGTAACTTCTTTTTCAAGTACAGAAATAACCTGTTTATCGTCCTGTACCTGCTGCTATTCGTACCGTCGCCGCCGATTTTTTCGCGTGAGCAGTTCGGCCCGCATTATTATCTCTACCCGGTGATCCTCGGATTACTCGTGACGTTTTCGGGAGAGCTTATCCGCGGCATTACCATTGGCCTGGCGTACATTATCCGTGGCGGGCGCGACAAAAAGGTGTATGCCGAAACGCTGGTAACGGAGGGGATTTTCCGGCATTGCCGTAACCCGCTGTATGTAGGGAACATCCTGATGCTGCTCGGCGTGGGTATTCTGGCCAATTCGCTGATCTACGTCGGAATCGTAATGCCGCTGTTTTTGTTTATCTATCAGACGATTGTGTTGGCTGAGGAGAATTTTCTAAGGAACAAATTCGGCGCGCAATTCGATGCCTATTGCAGCCGGGTGAACCGCTGGCTGATCAATTTCAGCGGTATTTCGGAAACATTCAAAGACATGCGCTTCAATTACAAACGCTGGCTTTTGAAAGAATACAATACATTGCTCGTATGGCTGATAGGCATCGTAGCCATACTGATTTTCAAATACCCGGAGATCGTGCCGGAGGCTGACAGCCGCGTCACGGTGTTTGCTGTAATCGTACTCATGCTAGGGGCTGTGTACGGTTATGTACGGTATTTGAAGAAATCTGGCAAGATGACCGACAGCATGGCATGAATTTATTGCCAGCCTCCTCCTGAACCCGGTGAATTTCATTGACAACCCCCTAATAATTAAAGCACCATGAATATTGTAATCGTAGGAGGAGGATTTGCCGGTGTTAATCTGGCGCTGGACCTTGCAAAGAGCAGGAAATTTGAGGTAACGCTGGTCGATAAGAACAATTACAACTTCTTTCCGCCGCTGATATACCAGGTAGCAACAGCCTTCCTGGAACCATCGAGCATCAGTTACCCTTTCAGGAAGCTTTTTTCGGGAAAAGAGAACCTTCACTTCCGGTTGGGAGAGCTGCAAAAGGTAGTGCCTGCTGAGAACAAGATTATCCTGCATAACGGCGAGCTCTCGTACGACTTCCTTGTATTCGCCACCGGGGCGGAAACGAATTTCTTCGGAATGGAGAATGTGAAAAGGAATGCGACGCCCATGAAAACGCTCGAAGATGCGATCAGCATGCGAAACAAGCTGCTGATGCAAATGGAGCAGGCAACGCTCAGCACCGACCCTGAGGAGATCAAAAAGCTGCTCACGGTCGTAATTGCGGGCGGAGGCCCTACGGGCGTGGAAATCTCCGGTATGTTTGCCGAAATGCGTAACGGCATTCTCCGCAAGGAATATCCGGAACTTGCCGGCAAAGGAAGTGAAATATACCTGGTCGACGGCAGCGAAGCATTGCTTTCGCCCATGAGCAAGGCGTCGCAGCAGGATACCCACGATGCATTGCGCAGACTGGGCGTGAAAATCCGATTGAACACCCACGTATCCGACTTTGTAGACGATAAGGTTTATTTCTCGGAAGGGGATAGCATCGATGCCAAAACACTCATCTGGGCCGCCGGTGTGACCGGCCGCGTGTTCGACGGTGTCCCGCCCGAGGCGTACGGCCGCGGGCGCAGAATGCTGGTGGACGCGTACAATAAGGTCAGCGGCACCTATAATATCTACGCCATCGGCGACTGCTGCCTGCAAACCACCGATGAAGGCTTCCCGAACGGGCACCCGCAGGTAGCGCAGGTGGCGATCCAGCAGGGCAAAAATCTTGCGCGCAATTTCGGGCTCATCGCCGAGCACCAGCCATTGCGCTCATTCAAGTATGTCGACAAAGGCTCGATGGCCATCATCGGCCGCGCCAAAGCGGTAGTGGACCTTCCTTCGCCGAAAGTGCATTTCAAGGGCGTCATCGCGTGGCTGGCGTGGCTTTTCATCCACCTCATTTCGCTGATCAACCATCGTAACCGCATGAAAACGCTTTACAACTGGATGATCGCCTATTTTACAAAAGATCAGTCCCTGCGAATGATCATCAAGCCCTCGGTAACGCAGGAAAAGGTCGAATCGGTTTAATGGAACCGTAATTCAACGTTTATCGTTGGCAGTTTGACAAAAAACACTGAATTTTAGTAACCGAAAGCCATCAGGGCATTCATTCAGTGTGCAAAAAACCGAATAATGGAACCGATCACGATTGATGTAACTCAAAACACACCATACGGTCTCCAGAAACTTGACTCATCCATTTCCTTCCGGAGCTTCATCAGTTTCCTGGAAAGTAAAATCGATCAGGAAGAAACGGTCAAAAAGACATTTTTCTCGCTGGTTCTTGACAAACTGAAAGCCGATCCGCGTTTCAGCCAGGATATTCCACTCTCGGAAGTCACCAACTACAAGGAAGAACTGAGTTTGATCTATGGCATGCTTATGCCACCTATCGCCAACGAAAAGGAAGTTTTCTGGGCGTTGAGTGCTCCCGTCAGCCCTATTGTATTTTATGGCACGTCGGGATTTTACAGCCTGCTTTTCGAGAAAAGCGGCGACTTGCGCTGCGATCTCATCGAAGACCGCGGCGTTAATTACAAGCAGAAAATGCAGATGCTCTATTCCTTCATCCTGGAAAAGCTCTACCATTTTCCCCCGCTCCACCATCCGGACATGATCCTTACGTTGAAGGACGACGAGTCGGGCTTGCAGAAGTTTTACCGCGTGCACATAGACAACAGTTTTTGTGAAGTGTATGCCAAAGGCAGCCTGCCCGAGCTCGATCTCGACTCGCTGCGGTCCGATTTGCAAGACAATTTCGATATCAATGTCTTCAACAGCCTGCTCCCGCACAGCCTGTTTCATTTCGAGGGCTTTTCGGTGATCACGCTGAATGACGTGACGGCCGAACATGCCGTAGAAAATATCAAGAATACGATCCTGGACCGTGCTTCGTACGATCCCAAAACGTATTTCAATTATGTGGCGGGTGCGTTGAAAATGCTGGTCGAAAATCCAGGGATCGACTTTGGATTGATGGCCGTTTTACGTGTCAACAATAAACTCGTTTTCGACCGCAGCTCGATATTGTTCAGCAAGCTCATGAGCGCTGCCACCGAAAACGATATGGCCGAGCAGACTTACCTGGATATGGCCACGCAGTATTTCGAATCGCCGAAAACGCTGCTGCTGCGTAACCTGGGGATGGAAGACCCTAAAAAGCAGGATTTTATCCGCATTCTGCAAAATGACGGGGTGGAGGCGTATGCATTGCTGCCCGTTTACCATGACAACAAGGTAGTAGGGGTGCTGGAAGTGTATTCCAAAGAGCAGAAATCAATCGATGAACGACTTTTGGCGAAGCTGGATATTGCATTGCCCTGGATCGCCCAGATGATGACCAACTACATCGATGAATTCAACTTGCAGATCGAGAATGTGATCCGCGACAAGTTTACATCGTTGCAGCCTGCCGTACAGTGGCGTTTCCGCGAAACTGCCTGGCATTACATCCGCGACAAAGCCCTTAACCCGCAAAATGCGGAAATCGAGAGCATTCAGTTCCGGAACGTGTTCCCGCTTTACGGGGCGATCGACATCCGGAATTCCACGCTCGAAAGAAACGCTGCACTCAGGGAAGATCTTCGCCTCCAATTCAACGTATTGATAGAAACCTTTACTGTTCTCAAACAAAAACTCGGGTTTAGCCTGGCCGACGAAATGATCTTCAAATGCCGGAAATGGATTGCGGAGATCACCGACGAAAGTACCGATAACGACGAAATGAAGATCCGGGATTTCCTCGACAACGAGGCGCACCCGTTCTTGCAGCATTTCAAAGAGGAAAGCCTGAAAATGTTCGGCTCCGGCGCGATGGATCCCGGAGAACTGGTCCTGCGCAACCGCATCGACCAGTATTTCGACATGATCGACGAGGACCACGGCTCGGCATTTGCCAACCGCCGGGAGCTGGAAGCATCGATGCAGGCGATCAACTCATCGGTAAACCTGTACCTGGACCTGTTTCGCAACGAAATCCAGGAATCGTACCCGTGCTATTTCGAAAAGTTCCGTACAGACGGTATCGAGTACGACATTTACATTGGTCAGTCCATTGAACCGGAAAAGCGTTTCAGCGAACTTTACCTCAAAAACATTCGTCTGTGGCAATTGACGACCATGGCGGCCATTGCCCGGATCACGCATTCGCTCATCCCGCAACTGGAAAAGCCGCTCGAAACGACCCAGCTGATTTTTATCAACTCCGGCAGTATCGACATCAGTTTCCGTGACGACGAAAGGCGGTTCGACGTGGAAGGCGCCTATAATATCCGGTACCAGGTCATCAAGAAGCGGATCGACAAGGTGCATGTGAAGGGTACCGGCGAGCGGCTTACCCAGCCGGGCAAGATTGCGCTGGTGTATTTCAATGGTAAATCGGCCGAAGAATATGTGGGCTATATCCGGTATTTACAGGAAAAAAATACTTTACTGGATGACCTGGAATTCTTTGATCTCGAAGATTTGCAAGGAGTTACGGGCCTGAAAGCGCTCCGCGTGGGCGTGAACCTGGAAACGGAGTGGAATTAACGAAGCATTATAACTGAACGTTTTATGAATTATAACCATCGGCTCGACAAGGTTAAGCATCACGTCCACCATTTTTTCGGAACGAAGGCGCTGGCGCAGCTCAGTTACCATAACCTGGTTCACACTGAGTCGGTGGTGGCCAATGCCGTCAAAATCGCCAACCATTACCGGTTGGAGGACAAAGAAACTTTTATCGTCGTAACGGCCGCGTGGTTTCATGACACGGGTTACAGCACGGGCGAGGCCGCAGGACACGAGAAGCGGGGCGCCGAACTGGCCGCCGAGTTCCTGCGCTCGGAAGAGGTGGACGAAGACGTGATCGCGGAGGTGCAAGGCTGCATTCTGGCCACGGTATGGCCGCAAAACCCTGCCAATTTTCTCCAACAGGTAGTTTGCGATGCTGATCTGTACCATTTGGGCACGCCGGAATTTGGCGACTGGAACAAACTGGTGCGGAAAGAAGCGGAGCAGCGGCTGGGGCGGAAAATCGATAAGGCCGAATGGCGCAGAAGTACCATTAAATTACTGGAAAACCACCAGTACCAAACCGACTACTGCCGCGACTTGCTGGACAAGCAGAAGCGCAAGAACCTCGAAAAGTTGAAGCAAAAACTGCTGGAAGACGAGCAGGAAGCCAGTGCGCAGGAGTCCGGCCCCGTCGCTTCCGTGGCGACCAATGCCGAGACCGTCGTTGCGGATTACGTGATCAAACACAAGGAAGAAAAAGCATTTATTCCCGAAATAGCCGAAGGCAAAAAGAAAAAGGACGACCGGCCGGACAAGGGTATCGAAACCATGTTCCGGATCAGCTCCAACAACCACCAGCGCCTGAGCGATATGGCCGATAATAAGGCGCATATCATGATCACCACGACGTCTATCATCATTTCGGTGCTCCTGAGCGTGCTCGTGCGGAAGCTGGAAGACAATGCGTACCTGATCCTGCCGACGATGATGCTGCTCACGGTTTGTATGGTTACGATGGTATTCTCGATACTTTCTACCCGCCCGACGATCCCGCCCGGCACGTTCACACAGCATGATATCGATGCGAAGAGCGTGAACCTGCTGTTCTTCGGGAATTTCTACCGGATGTCGTTTGACGAGTATTCCAAAGGCATGCAGACGATGATGAATGACCGGGATTTTCTGTACGGAAGCCTTACGAAAGATGTTTATTCGCAGGGAGTTGTGCTCGGTAGGAAGTACCGGCTGCTGCGTGTGGCTTATAATGTCTTCATGTTTGGAATCGTCATTTCCGTGATCGCATTTGTGATCGCCTCCATATTCTTCGAACACTGATCCGCCACCCTATGGAAGCGTTCCGCTATTTCAACCGGGATATCAGCTGGCTTTCTTTCAACGAAAGGGTGCTGATGGAGGCGGCTAATGAATCCGTCCCGCTGATGGAGCGGATCCGGTTTCTGTCAATCTATTCTTCCAACCTGGATGAATTTTACCGGGTGCGGATGCCGTACCTGCAAAAAAACGCCATGCAGGATGCCGCGAGCAACGCCTACCTCGAAGCCGAGGCAACGGTGAACCGGCAGCAGGAGGAATTCGGCCGCACTCTCTCGAAATCCGTCATTCCTGCATTGGCGAGGCAAGGAATTCACTTTTTGTACAAAGAATCGATTTCAGAACAGATTGCCGCTTTTGCGCGCCGCTATTTCTATACACACATAGCAGGCTTTTTGCAGCCGGTTTATCTGAATGACAAAACATCCTTTTTTCCTGAAAACAACCAGATATACATCGTGGTGGTGCTCGAATTACCGGGCGACAAGGAAAAAATAGCATTGGTCAACATTCCGGTCCCGCAACTCGACCGGTTTGTGAAAATCAGCCAGCCTGACGGCGAGTACATTATTTTTCTGGAAGACCTCATCCGCTGCAACCTGGGCATTCTTTTTCCGGATGCGCTGGATATCAAGGCATTCAATGTAAAGGTTACCCGCGATGCCGAGCTGGACCTGCTCGACGAAGACGGCGAGGATATGGCCGAGCAGGTGGAAAAGCAGCTAAGCAAGCGAGATTTCGGCCTGGCTACGCGGTTCCTGTACGAGCCGGGGCTATCGCTGCGGCATTTGCAATACATTGTGAATGTCTTTGACTTAAAAAAAGCATCGCTGGTGGAAGGTGGTCGCTACCATAACCTGAAAGACCTGTCGTCGCTCCCTGTGGCTTCACCGGCGATCTCGTACCCGGCCTGGCCGGCTGCCGAGCAGCTGGAAGGCTTCGAAGAGCCCGAAACGCTGTTTGAAGCCCTCACCCGCCGCGACCTGATGGTTCACGCGCCTTACCAGACCTACGATACCATTCTCCGTTTTTTCAACGAAGCAGCCATCGATCGCTCGGTACAGGAGATTTATACTACCATGTACCGGGTCGCGCACGACTCCAAAATTGCCCATGCGCTCATCACCGCGGCAAAAAACGGTAAAAAGGTGACGGTACTTGTCGAGCTGAAAGCGCGGTTTGACGAAGCCAACAACATCCGCTGGGCCAAAAAAATGAAATCGGCCGGCGTGAAAATCATCCACAGTGTGAATGCATTGAAGGTGCATGCCAAGCTGGCATTGGTGAAGCGGAAACATGAAACGCACTCCTACCTGGGCCTGCTCGCTACGGGTAATCTCAACGAAGGTACAGCCCGTTTCTACACCGACCATATACTGCTTACAGCTCATCCCGCGATGTTGAAGGAAGCGGAGCTCCTGTTTGGGTTTTTGAGCAAAAAGAAAAAGCCGGAGAAGATCGACGTCATGCGTTTCGAGCATTTGCTGGTCGCGCAATTCAATCTTCAAAACCGTTTTATAGAGCTGATCGACAGGGAGATCGGGCATGCCAAAAACGGCTTGCCGACCGGCATTACCAT
Source organism: Dyadobacter sp. 50-39 (assembly GCA_001898145.1). Lineage (GTDB taxonomy): Bacteria > Bacteroidota > Bacteroidia > Cytophagales > Spirosomataceae > Dyadobacter. The sequence goes on along the minus strand of MKSR01000012.1, from coordinate 211,682 downwards.
CAAGCTGAACAACCTGGAAGAAGAAGTCCTGATCAATAAGCTGTACGAAGCTTCCAATGCAGGCATTACCGTAAACCTCGTGGTGCGGAGCATTTGCAGGCTGGTACCGGGCATCCCCGGACAGAGCGAAAACATCCGCATCAAGCGCATTGTCGACCGCTACCTCGAACACGGGCGCGTTTTCATTTTCCGGAACAACGGCCAGCCCGAGGTATTCATGGGCTCTGCCGACTGGATGAACCGCAACATTTACCGCCGCATCGAGGTTTGTTTCCCGATTTACCATGAAGAGCTGAAACAACAGCTCACCGACATCCTCGCCCTGCAATGGGAGGACACCGTGCAGGCAGTTTGGATCGACGAGCAACTGCATAATGTGCCGGTGACGACGCTGCCCGGGGGCATCCGATCGCAAGAGGCCATTTACCAGTACCTGAACGGGGCTGTCGAAAATTTTAAAAAGACATTCTGATGAAAAATCAATACCGACCGGTACTTGCGGCTATTGCATTGCTGGGCTTGCTGACGGCCGGATGCAACTCGACGCAGAAAGAAAAGGAGCAATTCCGTGAATATGACCTGAATAAGCCTGAGAAATTCAACCTGCCCGAAAGCCTTTTCGAGGTGTCGGGCATTACATTCGACCAGGGGCAAAGCGACACCATTTACGCGATCCAGGACGAGGACGGCAAACTGTTCCGGCTGGCGTGGGACGTTCCGAAGCAACGGCATGCCAAATTTGGCAAAAAAGGTGATTATGAAGATGTTTCGATTATCAACGACCGTGCCTACATTCTGAAAAGTAATGGCACTATTTACACACTTCCGATGGCCGAAGCAGTTTATGAAGAGCCGGAAGGCGTGACGGAAGTGAAAGGGATTTTGCCCAAAGGGGAATACGAAGGCATGTACGGCGACGAAGGCACCGGCGAGTTGTTCGTCATTTGCAAAAACTGCCCCGGCGACGATTCCAAAAACAGCGTATCGGGCTACATCCTGAAAACCGGGCCCGATTCGTTGATCGCGGGCGCTGGCCAATTTTCGATTAATGTCGACGAGATCAAAGCCATTACGGGCAAGGTATCCCGCGGGTTCAGGCCGTCGGGCATTGCACGAAACCCCATGACCAAGGAATGGTACATCATTTCGGCGGTAAACAAGCTGGTAGTCGTAACGGACCGGCAGTGGCGGGTGAAGGATGCACATCATTTGAACGGCAACATGTTTATACAGCCGGAAGGCATCGCATTCGACAATGCGGGCAATCTCTATATTTCCAATGAAGGCGACGACCTTTTCAGCGGGAATGTGCTCAAATTCAGAAAATCGGGCCGGTAGGGCCAATGCTCACATCCTATGAATAGATATTTACTCCGTTTACTCGCATTCGGGATTGTTCTGGCAGGCGTATCGTCCTGCGCGAGCTATAAAACCCGTTTTTCAAAAGAAGGGGCGCAATGGCAATCGGTAGCGCCCGATCCGGCATTGGAACTGAAACATACCATGTACCTGGTGGGCGACGCGGGCAACGACTCGCCCGAAAACCGCGCTCCCGTTCTGGAATACCTGAAAGCCAAACTCGGTACCGAGTCCAAAAACAGCTCCGTGTTGTTTTTAGGGGATAATATTTATGAATCGGGAATGCCGCCGGCAGAGGATTCGGCAGCCCGCAAAGTGGCCGAATTTCGCATCGACTCCCAACTCGAAACGCTTGAAAATTTCAAAGGCCACCCCATTTTTCTGCCCGGTAACCACGACTGGCGCGGCTGGGGAGTGAAGGGATTGAAGCGGCAGGAAAAGTACATCCAGAAATACATCAACGAGCGCCGCGGGAAGAAGGATAAGGAAGATTATGAAGATTATTTTCTCCCGCTGAACGGCTGCTCGGGTCCCGAGGTGGTGGAACTGAACGATAATGTGGTGGTGATCGTGGCCGATTCGCAATGGTGGCTTACCGACTGGGACCGCGACCAAAAGATCAACGACGGCTGCGAGATCAGGAACCGGGAGCAGTTCCGGTTTGTGTGGGAGAATGTGGTGCGGAAATACCGTAATAAGCACGTGGTGATCGCGATGCACCATCCGCCCTACACCTACGGCCCGCACGGTGGAAGGTTTACCATCAAGCAGCACATTTTTCCGCTCACGGAGTTGAACCCGAAGCTCTACATTCCGCTGCCGGTGCTCGGCAGCCTCAGTGCATTGTTTCGGGCCACGATCGGCTCGCGGCAGGATGTTGCGAACAAGCATTACAAGGACTTGCGTACGGCCGTACTCGCGGGTGCGAAAAAGAACGGTAAATTCATTTTTGCAAGCGGGCATGAGCACGCATTGCAGCTGATCGAAAACGACGGGCAGGAGTTTGTGGTGAGCGGAAGCGGCTCGAAGGTGAGTCCGGTGAGCTTGGGGAAAGGATCGCTGTTTTCTTCTTCCAAACTCGGGTTTTCCACATTGAGCTTTTACGATGCAGGTGAGACTTGGGCGAAATTCTGGGAAGTAGCACCCGACGGAAAGGATGCCAAACTGGTTTTCCAGCATAAAGTGAAGGATAAGCAGCAGATCGAAATACCGGACTCGACCATCGCATTTACCGAATATAACCAGCATACCGACTCGACTACGAAGTTTGTCGTCAGCAATGAGGTGAAACCGATCGGGAAGATACACAAAGCCATGCTCGGTGAGCATTACAGGCCCTTGTACCTCCAACAATACCGCTTCCCAGTGCTCGACATGGACACCTACAAAGGTGGTGTAATTCCGATCAAGCAAGGGGGCGGTAACCAAACCAACTCGTTGCGCCTGCGCGACAAAGAGGGTAGGGAGTATGCGATGCGTGGACTGACCAAGGATGTGAGCCGGTTCCTGCCGTTCCCATTTAACCAGATGATCGCGGCGCAGTATCTGGTGGAGGATAACTTTCTATCCACCAACCCGTTTGCACCGTTGAACATGCCGGCATTGGCGGGCGCTATCAATGTGTACCATACCAATCCCAGGATGTATTATGTGCCGGCGCAGCCCGCTCTGGGGACTTTCAACAGCCTTTTCGGGGGGACGATGAACCTCGTGGAAGAGCGTGCCGACGGTAAAAGGTGGAAAGACGCCGATTTCTTCGGGAATCCGGATAAGATCGTGAGTACGCCCGACCTCGTGGAGGCATTGCTGGAAAATAGTAAAAATAAAGTCGATGAACCGTGGGCCATCCGTACCCGCCTGCTCGATTTCATCATCGGCGACTGGGACCGCCACGACGACCAATGGGCGTGGGCTTCGACCAAACAGAAGGATGGTACCATCATTTACCGCCCAATCCCCCGCGACCGCGACCAGGCTTTTTCACGGTACGACGGCTTTCTGACCAATATCGCCCGGCAGACATTGCCTTTCCTGAGGCAACTTCAAACCTATGGCCCCGAAATCCAGAGCATGAAATGGACGACATGGAGTGCCCGTCTTTTCGACCGTACTTTCCTGAACGAGCTGAGTTGGGAGCAATGGGAGGAGCAGGTGAAATACATTCAGCAAAACCTCACCGACGAGGCAATCGAGGCATCTTTCCGTGATTGGCCGGCAAAAGCACGCGAAATGGCGGCACCCAAAATGATCGAAGGCCTGAAAGCACGCCGGGCGCATTTGATGGACATCGCACGCACGCATTATGAATTTGTGAGCAAAGAAGTGAATGTGATCGGTACCGAAGAGCAGGAGCGCTTCCTGATCGAGCGGATCGACGACGCGCATACCCGCGTGACTGTGTACGAAACCGGAAAGGAAGGGCGTATCAAGCATCAGAACTTCCAGCGTGTTTTTGAAAATGCCGTCACGCACGTCATTAACATTTACGGAAATGGGGATGACGACGAGTTTATCGTGAAGGGCGATGTCCGGAAAGGCATCAAGCTGCGACTGATCGGCGGGTTGGGTAAGGACGTTTTCGCAGACAGCGCGCGCGTGAGCGGCGGCGGGAAGAAGACGCTGGTTTATGATGATTTGAAAAATAACACCGTCATCGCCGGTTCGGATACCAAGGACAAGCGCACGAGCCTCTACCGGTTCAATGTGTATGACCGCCGCAGTGCCGATAGCAACTACGACATCACCTTGCCGATTCCGGTACTCGGCGCCAATCCCGACGACGGCTTTTTCCTGGGCGGAGCAGCCAATATTACCAAATATGGGTTCAAGAAGGAACCGTATGCATCCGTGCAGAGCATTGGCGGGAGCTTTGCGGTACGAACGCAGGGATTCAAAATCAACTATACCGGCGATTTTATCAATGCATTTAAAAAGTTCGACTTTTACCTCGATAGCTATTACCGGGGGCCGCGCTATGCGTTCAACTACGCGGGACTAGGCAACGAAACCGAGCGCCCTGTGGACGATGCCAATTTCTACCGCGTGCGGCAGAGCGCATTTTATGTGTATCCGGCCCTTAAAAAGCGTTTTGGAGGGCACAATGGCTTTGTTACGCTGGGGCCGGTGTTTGAAGTGAACGACATCCAGGCAACGGCGGGGCGGTACATTACAAGCTCCGAGAATGGGCTGCCGGACGATATTTTTAAAACCAAATATTACAGCGGAGCCAGATTTACCTTCAATTTCAGCAGTATCGACAACCTGTTCTCGCCGCATACCGGTATTCGCTTCAACGCGGCACTGAACTGGACGACCGATCTGAAAAGCGATCAGAATTTCACCGGCCTCCGGGCGCAGTTTGCCTGGTATACGGCCCTCGACCAGAAGGAAAACCTTATTCTGGCCACCCAAGTGGGTACCGGCGTCAATTTCGGCAATGGGTTCCAGTTTTTTCAGATGCCCAACATTGGCGGGAAGCTGGGGCTAAGGGGCTACCGTACCGAGCGCTTTTACGGAAAAAGTTCGGTCTGGCACGATACCGACCTGCGTCTGCGCCTCGGAAGCAGCTATAATCCCACATTGCCGCTTACCTATGGCATTTTCGGCGGTTTCGATTACGGCCGCGTCTGGCTGGAAGGCGAGTCGTCGGAAAAATGGCATTATGACTACGGCGGCGGCATATGGCTCTCGCCGGTCGATGCGCTGACGATCGCCGTGGGGGCATTTATCCCGAAGGAAAAAAATGAGGAGAAGCCGCGGATTGCGATACAGCTCGGCTTCTGGTTTTAATTCAGCGAATCCCGCAGGGCCCTGGCGCGTTGTTCATACTGCCGCGCCACGGGCAGGCGGGCGGACGCCCATTGTTTCAATTCAGCATCTTTTCCCGACGTACCCTCTATTTCCAGCGTATGAACGATCCGCTCGTGGGTAGCCACCATCTGGTTGGCATAAAGGGTGTCCAGGCCTGCCCCTGACCGCATCGAAAGGCTGTCCAACTGCTGTTGCCGCTCGTCCGACAGCGTGGTAGGCAGCTGTATTTGTCTTGCCGCAGCCAGCTTCTGCAACTCCTGGCCGACTTGGGTGTGATCTTCCGTCATCTCCTCCCCGAAATCCCGGATCGCCTTTTGCGTGGTGCCGTCAGCGGCTACCTGTCCCGCATTCACCTGGAACAGCGCATCATCAGCCGCATTCAGGATAAACTGCTTGTCCAATTCACCGATCACCCCGGGATCGGGATTATTCGCGTTTTCGCAGCTCGTGACAGCGAAAAACAAGGTGGTTAGTAATAGAAATATGTTTCTGCGCATAAACTTCTTATTTGTTTCGCAGTCGCGGGATAATTATTATGCCAGAGAGAAATCTAAATTTGTAATATTACATCTACAAAGCACCTAGTCCCGTGAGGGTTTGAATGAATGAGTACAGCGCAGCAGGAAGGATTTGAAAACAGGAGGCCATCGCCTTCGGAGGTCATGTACCGTGATTTGTTTGAGCTCAACCCGCAGCCTATGTGGGTTTACGACGTGGAGACCTACGGGATTCTCGATGTCAACGAGTCGGCCGTGCGGCATTACGGTTTCTCAAAGGAAGAATTCCTGAGCATGACCATTCTGGCACTCAGGCCGGAAGAGGAAATTCCGGTCGTGATGGAGGCGGTGAGGGTTATCAGAGCGCACGAGCGGCTATTCACATCCGGAATGTACAAGCACCGCAAAAAGAACGGGGCGCTTGTCGACGTACTGATACAGAGCAATATCGTGTACATCAGCGGTCGGAAGGCAGAACTGGTACTTGCGACCGACGTGACGGCCTGGATCGCTTCGGAAAAGGAGCGCCGGGGGTCAGAAGAAAAATTCAAAGCTATTTACGACAATACATCGGATGCCATATTGCTCTGCGATGACAACGGCTGCTGCACGGACCTCAATGACGCGGCCCGGCGGATGCTGGGATACGAGACGGAAGATTTAAAAGGCGTCTGCATCAAGGAGTTTATGCAACTGCCGGCCAAAATTCCATTTAATGTAGTATGGAAGAACTTCCTCAATGGTGAAATTCTCAACGGTTTTATGCAGATTCAGCGGAAGGACGGCACGCTGATCGACGGCAGTTTCAATTCGAAATCCAATATTTTGCCCGGCTTGCACATGTGCGTCATCACCGACGTGACCGAGCGTCTTGAGAAAAAGCGAGAACTTATGGCGAGCGAGCGGCGGTTCAAAGCACTGGTCCAGGAAGGCGCAGACCTCATTGCGATCCTGGACGAGGAAGGTAACTACCAATTTGTCAGCGAAAGCTGCTATCCCATTCTCGGGATCGAGCCGGAGGTTTTTATCGGGACAAATGCATTCGACTGGATCCACCCCGATGACCGGGAAGCGGTGCTGGCATTGTTTTTAAAAATCAGCGAGCACAGGCAGATCCGGACTGAGCCCTTTCGCTTCAAGGACGGCAAGGGAGAATATCGGTGGATCGTAACCACGGCCACCAATATGACGGACGATCCGGCGGTGGGCGGTGTGGTAGCTAATTCGAGGGATATTACCGACGCGGTGATGAAATCCAGGGCGCTCGAAATCAGCAATGAGCGGTACCGGCAGCAGAATGAACAGCTGAGAGAAATCACCTGGACGCAGTCGCACGTGGTACGTGCGCCGCTCACGCGACTGATGGGGCTGGTAGACCTCCTTCAAACCGGGGACGCCGGGGGAATGCCCGCGGAAACCTTGCTGGGGCTGGTGAGGTCGTCGGCAGACGAACTGGATGAGGTGATCCGGAAAATTGTACGCAAAGCAGATAAAGTTCAGAACGATGGCGAATGACGGGCTTAAAATCCTTTTGGTGGACGACGACAAGATCATGTTGTTTCTGCACGATACCTTTCTCAAACGAAGCGGCGTATTGTGCGATACCGTGCTTTGCTACAATGGAAAGGAGGCGCTGGACTACCTGGATACCAACCATGCACTCGAAACCACTTTTCTGATTTTGCTGGATATTAACATGCCCATCATGAACGGGTGGGAGTTTCTGGGAGCAATCCGCGACAGGCCGTATTTGCCCAAGGTACTGATCGTGATGGTGAGCTCGGCCACCGAAGAGAGCGAAAAGGCCCGTGCATTGACGTTCATGCAGGTGATCGACTACCAGCAAAAGCCCCTCACGGTGGAAAGCTGCCGCCGTATCATAGGATCGGAAAAGTTGCGCGGGTTCTTTGATAATTCCTTCCGGGAATAGTCCCATTGATTTTCAGGGCTAATAAGCCTGCATTTGTCTCCGGAATGTACTGTCTTTATCAATTTTCGGGTATTTTTGGTTTTCAAACGTTCAAAAACGCTCCTATTTGAAAGACATTTACTATTCCCGATCTTTTGAGCAGATTTGGCAGCAGGAGGTGGAGATTAAAACCCGGGTATAAAACCGGTTGTTTTGCATTACGTTCCTGGTTTGCAACCCGTTATCGTCGATCGCCTTCTACCTCTCGGGAGATCCGTTTTTTTACACGCTGGTGTCGACGCACATCCTCTCGGGTTTTGTCATTCTCGGGTACATGTTCCTGAACTACCGGAAGAAAATTTCCGGACAGCAAATGAGCTTCTACACCTTTGTGACGCTGATCTGCATTTATGCATTCTTGTTGTCCAAACCCCACCTTTCGTACGTACAATCCTGTCTTAACCTCACACTTGCCATCATATTCGCCGGCCTGGTGCTGCGCTGGCCGCTGCGCTACGCGCTGGTTGTCTCGGCGCTAAGCATGACGCTCTATCCGGCTTCGATCCATTTCCTGAGCGACACTGCGCTATACGACTTTTTCGAGCAGGGCGGGGTGTTTGTACTCGCGGCCCATTTCGTGTTTCCTTTTGTAGTAAAACTTAGTTATGGCAAGGATAAGCGCGAATTTTATTTCCGCTACACCCTCCAACAGCAGAACGATGCCCTGGAACAGGCAAAAACCATCGCCGAGCAGGCAACGCGCGCCAAGACGGATTTCCTTTCCATGATGAGCCATGAGATCCGGACGCCTTTGAATGGGATCGTGGGAATGGTGCATTTGATGATGCAGGAAGAAGAAAACAGCGAAAATCCGAACGACCTGCTCAAAACCCTCAAATTTTCAGCGGACCACCTGATGGCCGTCGTCAACGACGTGCTCGATTTCAACAAGATCAATTCCAACCACGTGGTACTCGATCCGCAGCCGTTCGATCCGTTTGAATTTTTTGATATACTCAAAAAAACCTTCGACCCAAAAGCTAACGAAAAAGGTATTTCGCTCGTGTTTTCCATCGATCGCGGTTTACCCCCGCAGCTCACCGCCGATCGCCTCCGGTTGAGCCAGGTAATCACCAATCTGGTACACAATGCGATTAAGTTTACAGCTAGCGGGTCGGTCGTACTCGATGTCCGTGAGGCGGCGCGGACGCCCGAAGCAATTACCCTCGACTTTTCGGTTACAGACACCGGGATAGGCATCCCGAAAGCAGAACAACCCGGCATTTTCGAAATATTTACGCAGGTCAGGACCAGGGCCCATTCCGACAACGCCAGCGGTACAGGGCTTGGTCTGGCTATTTCCAGAGAGCTGATGCGCCTGTTCAACAGTGAAATCCATCTGGAAAGTGAAGAAGGCGAGGGTTCCCGGTTCTCGTTCAGGTTGTCGATGCCTTACTCGGAACAGCCCCTGGTAATCAGTAAGCGATTGCACACCGGAATGGCCGAATCGATTCCAGCCGTGCGGGTACTGGTGGCCGATGATAATAAGACAAACCTGGTACTGGCGACGCAGCTGCTCAAACGCAAAAATATTGTTCATGACACGGCATGCAACGGGCTGGAAGCCTACGAAATGTTTAGCGCCAACCGGTACGACCTCGTGCTCATGGACCTGAGGATGCCCGTCATGGATGGCTTCGAAAGCACAGCCCTCATTCGCCGGCTCGACCCGCATGTTCCTGTCATCGCCCTCACGGCCTCGGCATTTGAAAATGAAAAGGAACGCGCAATGGCCAGCGGGTTTTCGGGTTACTTTATCAAGCCATTCATCCCCCAGGATTTCTACGATTATATCTTTCCTTTTCTCGGAATCGCAGTAAAGTAATCCTCAGCAGGTCTGTATTCATTCCGTATCTTGCGTTTCTACTAAACCTGAACCCATGAAACGCAGAAAAGTCATTCAAAGCCTTTCTACATTGCCATTACTAGGCTCGCTGCCTGTCGCCGGGGCGAGTGCCGGGCTAATGTCCCGGAAGAAAAAGCGCGATGTCATTGCCGAGCTGGGAATCCGCTCGTTCATCAATGCGGCCGGTACGCTCACTTACATGTCGGGCTGCATTATGCACGATGAGGTCGTGGAAACGATCGAAAATACGTCGAAGCACTTTTGTATGATCGACGAAGTGCAGGACAAGGTGGGAGAGAAGATCGCTAAACTGGTGCATTCCGAGGCGGCCATGGTCACCTGCGGGGCGTTTTCCGCGATGACCCTTGGCCTTGCGGGTGTGCTCACCGGTCTGGATGTGCGCAAGGTCGAACAGCTGCCGCACCTGGAAGGTACCGGCATGAAATCGGAGGTGATATGCCAAAAGTCACACAATGAGCGCTATAACCACGCATTTCTCAATACGGGCTGTACAGTGGTAGAGGTTGAAACCGCCGCCGATGTGGAGCAGGCAATCAATGAAAAAACGGCGCTCCTGCATTTCCTGAACATTACGGCCAACGCCGGGCAGATCAGGCATGAGGAATGGGTGGCGTTGGGTAAAAAACACAATATCCCGACGTCCATCGATATCGCTGCGGATGTCCCGCCGGTTTCCAATTTGTGGAAGTTCAATGATATGGGCTTCGATATGGTGTTTATTTCAGGAGGCAAAGCGATGCGCGGTCCGCAAAGTGCGGGGATACTGATGGGGCGAAAGGATATCGTCGCTGCCGCCCGCCTGAATGCGCCCCCGCGCGGGTTTACGGTCGCGCGCGGGCACAAGGTCAATAAAGAAGAAATACTGGGCATGTACGTGGCGCTCGAAAAGTTCATATCCGGCGACCACGATCGTGAGTGGAAGGATTGGGAAGCGCAGATCGCCCGCATCGAAAGTGCGGTGAAGGGTTTGCCCGGCATTACGACCAAAGTGACGATTCCCGAATTGGGAAATATCACGCCGACGCTAACCATCAGTTGGGACGACAGCATCGTGAAGCTGACCGGGCGCGAGTTACGCGACAGGCTGCGCTTCGGAAACCCATCCATTGAAGCCGGCTTTTCCGGACTACCGCTCTACCATTATCAGGCCGGCTCCGATTCGATCGATCCGGCTATGGAAGAAACGCTTAAAGGCGCTAACCTCATCCGGGTGACCGCCTGGATGCTGCAACCGGGCGAAGATAAGGTGGTAGCCAGAAGGTTGCGCGAAGAATTGACGGCCAAGGGATAACCCGCCGGCGTCTGACCATTACTTCCCAAGACCCCAGCCCTTATTCGGCAGCGGGCCCATTTCCAGTTCCAATGTTCCGCCATTAGCCAGCTCTTCGTGCGTAAACGTAGGTACATTCAATGCTTTGCCGTTCATTTTGGCGCTTTGAATGTACTTGTTTACCACCGAGCAGTTTTTGGCTATTACTTTAAACTCCTTGCCATTCGGCAGGTCGATCGTCACCTTCTCGAAAACCGGGCTTCCGATCGTGTACAGCGGCAGGCCAGGTGTGACCGGATAGAAGCCCATCGACGAGAATACCACAAATGCCGTCATACCGCCCCCGTCTTCATCGCCGGGGATACCGAAAATGTTGTCTTTGAACCAGACGTCGAGCAGAAAGCGCACACGTTTCTGTGTTTTCCAGGGCGCGTCGGTGAAATTGTAGAGGTAGGGAATGTGAAAACTCGGCTCATTGCCCATGGAGTACTGCCCTACAAGCCCTGTCGCATCCGGAAATTTGCCCCAGAATTCATATTTGCTGCGGCCCAGTCCCTCGCGGTAAAGCTGGTCGAGACTGCTTTCAAACTTCTTTTTTCCGCCCATTAACCCTATCAGCCCGTTTACGTCGTGCTGCACTTGCCATTTATAGGTCCAGCCATTGTTCTCGTCATAAAAATCACGTCCGCCCATTCCCCCGTCGAACTTCGGGTCGATCGCAATCCATTTACCCTGTTTGTCTTTCGGCATGAACATCTGCTTCTGTTCATGCCAGAGATTTTTGTAGTTTAATGCGCTCGCGTTGAACTTTTGGAAATCTGCATTTTTGCCCAGCTCTTTGGCGAGCTGGCCCACGGCCCAGTCGTCGTAGCTCCCACCCAGGGTAACCGCCACTGCCTGGCGTTTTTCAAATCCATCCACCAGTTTTACCGTTTCTTTTTCACCGGGATGCAGCGCGGGGAAAAAGCCCTTGGTGTGGTAAATGTCGTCGAGTTCACATTTCGGCCCATTTCTCCAGGGGAGCATGGTGGCCTGTTCGGCATTCTTTTTCATGCCTTCGTAGGCCTTGGCAATTTCGAAGTTTCTGAGGCCTTTGCGATAGCCGTCCAGCAGTGTCACCGACGAATGGAAGCCATTCATGCACGCGTGATCGCCAAAAAGCACGGGGAACGTGGGCATCCAGCCACTTTGCTCGTACATATTTACAAACGATTGCAGCATATCCTCTTCCTGCGCGGGGTTTAGGATCACGCGCAGCGGATGGTGTGCCAGGTAACTGTCCCAGGTCCAATCGTCGACGTAGAACGGCCGGTTACTCGTGTGGACCTTCTTATCGTAGCCACTGTAATATTGATTATCTTCCGAAATGTTGACCATCCGCTCATAGGTGCGATAGAGCGACGAATAGAAGCTTCGTTTTTGCGCCTCTGTACCCCCTTCCACGCTGATCTGGCCGATCGTTTTAGCCCAGACCTGCTCGCCAGCCTTTTTCAGGTCTTCAAATCCGGTGTTTTTCACCTCGTTTTCGAAATTTTTCTTGGCCTGCTCTGCGCTTACGAATGAAATCGCATAACGAAATTCAACGGATGAAGCATTAGCGGGGAAAGTAATGTACGCCCTGGCCTTTTTTCCGCTAGCCTCGCTGCCGGCAGCCACATTGTCACCATTTAATGAGCCGGTTTTACCCACCTCGCTGAACGTTCCGTAAAGAAAAACAGGAATGTCGTCGTGGTAAATTTCACGCGCAGCGAGTTCTTTTCCGCCTGTAAACTTCCAACTTCCTTCCCCATTGTTGTACTGATCGAAAAGAATACTTTTATGGCCGTTTTCAGGGAATTCGAAACGGTAAATGCCCGCTTTTTTGCCTGGCACAAACTCCACTTTTACTTCATCATCAATCAGATAAGTGGAGTAATAATAAGGACGCAGTACTTCCAGGTCGTGGTCGTAAGCCATTTTGTGTTTCCAGGAAGCCGCACTGACGGGCTGAATGCTGGGCTGCAATGCGAACGCCTGTCCCAGTCTGTGCGAAACTATGATGGCCGGAAAACTGGAAATCTGGTCGTCGAGGTAATCCTGGCGTACCGGGAACATCCGCATCATCTGGTTGGGCAGCTGCACGGTCGGGCGCGTCGGTTCCAGCAACTGGCCTACGTTCCCAATGCGCAGGTCGACATATTGAAGGTTATCTTTTTCAGAATTTTTTTGTGCAGGGCTGGTCAGGGAATGCAGGCAAAAAGCGATAATGAAGGAGGAGGTAGTCACTTTTTTAAAAGATTGAATCATGCTTAATCAAATTTTAATGATGGTTTCGGCGCTTATTATTGTTTAACTTTAAATTGATATCGTGCAAGTGTAGTTTTGGGAAACAAATACGAATTAAACGCGCGCTAATTAAGAAAAGCTTAACAATCGATTAACAGAACCCTTAAATGCATTGCCATGGAGGAAACTTTTAGAGGTTTTCTTGCCAACCCGCTCTTATGAAATTCAGGTCTATTCTATTTTGTTTTTGGTCAATTGTATTGTCGGGCATTATTTCGGAAGTGCGGGGCCAGTCGTACGGGCTTGGTTTCGAAAGCTTTGAAGCGGTGCAGGACAAACGGACGGGCCTCGACCTGAGCCCCGAAGGCCCTATTTGCCTGGACGACGACTTCGAACTCTCTTTCGACCTCTCTTTTCTGAGAAATAAAAAGACCTATTTCGGGTACATCGTTCGTGTCATCGGCGACGACCAGCAGAACATTGACCTGATTTACGATAACAGCTCCGTTAACCACGATCATTTCAAGCTGATCATCGGCGAGCAGTTTTCCCCCACCGCGTTCGATTTTCGCGGCGACGATCTTTTCTCTAAATGGAACCGCATTGTCCTGCGCTTTCAGAAACAAAAACAGCAGATCACCGTCGCGTACGGCGACCGCAGTTTTTCGCAGCCTGTCAAATATGTAGGGAAAGGCTGCTATAAGATCCTGTTCGGTGCGAACCAATACAAGGAATTCCGCACGACAGACGTGCCGCCGATGAAGATCCGCAATGTGGAACTGCGCCAGGACGGCCGTGCTGCCTATCACTGGCCGTTGGATGAGACCGACGGTTTGAAGGCGACGGAAGAAGTGAAGCAAAAGGCGGCCCTGGCAGCAAACCCGATCTGGATTAAAAAGCTGCATTATGAATGGAAGCTGCTGCAAACGGTGACGCTGAAAGGTTACGTGCGGGTAGGGTTTGATGAAAAAAGCAGTAATGTGTTCGTGGTGGGGCAGGATTCGCTCGTCCGGTTCAGCCTCGCCGGAAACCGCATGGTGACCATGCCGTACGGAAGCGGGAAGCAGCCGGTTTATGTCGATAACCAGGTGCTGTTTGATTCCGGCAGAAATCGTTTGTACAACATTTTCCTGAATGAAAAGCAGGTTACTTCCTTTGACACAGTGACCCGGAGTTGGGATAAAAGCGACGTTCCGGCGAAGCCTAAAACATATTATCTCCACGCCAACAAGTTCCTTTCCCAGGCCGATTCTTCCATTTACATGCTGGGCGGCTACGGGCATCTGGCGTATAAAAGGGAAGTGCAGCGCTACCATCTGCCTTCCGGAACCTGGCAGGAAATACCCATGAACGACTCCGTGTTCACGCCGCGTTACCTGGCGGCGTTGGGCGCCTCGCAGGGGGGCGCGTATGTGATAGGAGGCTATGGAAGTTCCACCGGGCAGCAAATGCTCAACCCGCGCAACTGGTACGATCTCCTCTATTTCGATCGCGCGCAGCGGAAATTCAGGAAGATTTATGAGCTGAAAGTGCCGAAAGAAGATTTTGTGTTTGGTAACTCCATGATTATCAATGAGCAGGATAGTTCGTATTATGCATTGATATTTCCGAAACACCAGTTCAGCTCCGAGCTTCAACTGATCAAAGGTTCGCTGAACCGTCCGGAATTCAAACTGGTGGGTTCCAAGGTACCTTACCAATTTATTGATATCGAGTCTTTCGCCGATCTTTTCTACGACAAGGCCAATGACCGTTTTGTGGCGGTAACGCTGTTCCGTGATGCCAATTTACAGACCAGGGTTGCCATTTACTCGCTGTATGCCCCGCCGCTGGAAACCGTGGCGCCACAAACAGCTTCTGCCGGTAGTTCTGCGGGTCGAGGCTTGTGGGTGCTCGGCGCGCTGGTGGGTGTCGGGTTACTGGCCTATGGGTTGTATCGCTACATGCCCCGGCAGCTGGGCAAGCAGAAGGCGACGAAGGCACCCGTGATAGGAGTGGTGCCGGAGATGGAAACGCTACCCGAGACCGGCCATCCGGCGGAAGATGATGAGCTGGTAGAAAAGGCCGCGCCTTATAGAAGCTGCATTCTGCTGTTCGGAAACTTGCAGCTCTACGATGAGGAGGGGAACGAGATCACGAAGCAGTTCAGTCCATTGGTAAAGGAGCTTTTTCTGGTTATATTGCTATATTCCATTCGTTGGGACGGGATCAGCTCGGAGAAATTGAAGGAACTCTTGTGGTTTGACAAACCTTCGGAAAGTGCCCGCAACAACAGGTCGGTGAATATCGCAAAGCTGAAAGCAATCCTCGATAGAATGAAACACTGCCAGGTGTCGAAGGAAACCGGGTACTGGAAGATCAAGATCGATTTTGAAAAGGTCGATGTCGACTATATGCATTACCTTACACTTCTTGGAAACCGGAAATTGCTTACCAAGCAGAGTATCATCGAGCTTGCCGGCATCACGAAACGGGGCAATTTCCTCTCCAACGTGGAGTACGAATGGCTCGACAGCTTCAAATCTGAAATCTCGAACGAAATCGTCGATGCCTACCTGCGTTACGCCGCTTCCGTCAAGATCACCGACGACCCGGAATTCCTTGTGAAACTCGCGAATTATGTCTTCTATTTCGATCCTGTGAATGAAGAGGCCATGATACTCAAATGCAAGGCCCTAGCCCACCTGGGCAAGCATTCATTGGCCAAAACAACTTTTGAGAATTTCGCGCGGGAGTATAACCGCATTTACGGGGAAGATTTCAGAAAAGACATGCCGGAGGTGCTGCATTCGTGATGGGGTTACAACAAAAACAGAGACCACCGAACCGGCGGCCTCTGTCTGAATCACCCTTAACCCTCATAAAAAATGTAGTTCTATTTAGTTTTGGCTGTATTTCGTGGCGCAGCATTCATGTCGGTACCGACCGATAATTTGAGCTGACGTATTTCTTTCCTTAGTTCCGCAATTTCTGCCGTCTGATTTTTCAGCTCTTTGACTGACTCGATCAGATGCGGGATAAGTCCTATGTAATTGACAGTTTTAAATCCTTTGTCATTGGCTTGAACAAGCTCAGGAAAATACTTCTCCACTTCCTGTGCCAATACACCCGTTTGCAAATCAGTTCCCCTGTTCGCATCGATCCAGTGGTAATGATAACCGTGTACCTGGCTGATGGCGTCCAGGCTGCCTTTGAGTGGGTTGATATCTCGTTTCAGACGCTTGTCTGAAGAGAAAATTTGAAGTACCCCATATTGGGTCGAAGCGTTTCCGTTTTCATCAATCCAAAACCTCCATGCTCCGTTGAGGTAAAAGCCAATTTGCTTATCGGTTTTCATTCCCATAAAGCCTTCCGGTTTGTTTTGGGAATTATTTAAATATAGCCCGGCCGTACTGCCATCATTGCGAATGCGCATGCGGGAAGCCACATCTAGAATAAATTCGGGAATCGTCGCCTTACCCCCGATACCGATATTGCCGTTTCGCAATACGGTCATCGCATTGGTTCTGTTATTTAAATCCGTTCCGTTACCTATTTGAAAAAGCCTGTCGGTCAGCCCACCGTTAGGCTGGTCAAATGAGTTATTATAAAGGCCGACCGCCAGCCCAAAACTCGCTTTGGCGACGGTGTGATGCCCAAGGGCAACGGCGTGGTCGGCCATGGCGGCAGCTCCGGAACCTATGGCTACGGAAAACGGGTTAAGCGCCTGCGACGTGTGTCCAAGTGCAATAGAGTGGTCTTTATCAGCATTGTTCGAAAATCCCAACGCAATGGCTGCTTTCCCATTCGCAACGTTCAAGAAGCCGCCCGAGATAGAATACTTGCCCATGGAGGAAGAACGGTCCCCAAATGCGGAGGAATAGTCTCCAAAAGCTTGTGTGTCTAAGCCCGACGCAAAGGTGAATTTCCCCATTTCCTGATCCTCCCATTTATTGAAGTTTGATCCCACGCGGAAAGCTGCCTTACGTGGGTACCAAATCATCCTGGCTCCGGCACCAACCGGAGGAAGCGTTTGCCCAACTAGTAATTCTCCCTTTTGAACAATCGGTTCCTGATCCCTCCATTTACCGGACTCGTTCGCATAAAGTGAGTAGGGCACGCTCAAAAGTTGGGTCATTCCGATAAAGTGAAATTTACCGTTGTTTTGGTCGTCTACTTCTGCTTTAAGAAAGAAAACATCATAAGGCCAAGGAATTTGTGAAAGATCTCCGCCCGCGGAACCGACCGTCACAGTAAAGAATCCGTTTAAATTGGTATTTGTTGAATGTACCTCCTCAAAAACTTGGGGTCCCAGCGGCTGGGTCTGGATAATACTTATTCTAACCGTTACGGAGCCATTTTGGATAGGTTGCAGGTTGTCGTCAAGGGCCTGGCCCTGGAACGTGAATTTGTAGGGTGCCTGGGCATGAGCAGGCACCAAGATTGAAGCCAGACAAATTAGAAAAAGTACTAGAATTCCCCTTTGCATTGCGATTGTTAATTAGTGACTAAGATAAATTTTCCCAACATCGCCAGGTTAGGATTTTGAAACGAATCCGATGAGTTAGCGGTCAGCGCGGGATTTTTAGTGGAAAACAAAACAGAGACCACCAAAACGGTGGCCCCTGAATAAACCCAAGTTAACCCTCAGTAGAAAATCAGTTTTGTCGTTTTGCTGCCGACGGGAGTGTCGATTTGCAGCAGAAATGATCCGGTGTTTGGCAATGTAATCGTGTAGCTGGTGCCCGGCGTTTCGAACTGGCCCAGCTTGCGGCCCAACAAGTCGAACAATATCAGCCTTTGCGTGCGCTCGGGCATTTGAATTTTAACCTTGTTCTCCCGTGACGGATTGGGATAAACGTAGAACCTGTCCAGGCTTTCTTTTTCAGGGATCACGCACACGATTTTGCTGTATGTGTAGGAATCATCCATATCGACCTGCCTCAACCGGTAGTAGCTCGTCGTCGTAAATGCCAGGTCTGTATATTGGTAAGTATGTTCCGTGTTGGAGTTTCCAGCACCATCCACCCACGCCAGGAGCTCCCAGCTTTTACCATCCAGTGATTTCTGGATCTCAAAACCAAGGTTATTTACTTCCTCGGCTGTTTTCCAGTGCAATTCGGAAAGTCCGGATGCATTTAGCTTTCCCTCAAAACTGATAAGCCTCACCGGCAGGACGGACAAATCCGAGAACGAATTAAGGCTGCCCAGCACCCAGTTGACGCTCACGCCATTGGCAGAACCCGAGGCGCTGGCGGCATAAAGTCCTCCGGGAGAAATTTGTTGCGCCTGCGCATGAGATGCGCAAGCAGCAACCGCAGCGATGACTAAAAGTTTTTTCATTTGCTCGTTCTGGTTGAGGTTGCGGCTTGCCCGGATAATAGCTCTTTGACGCTGGCCTCTAATGCGCTCAGTTTTTTATTCATTTCCTGAACCGAAGCGAGTTCTTTTTTCAAAGCTGCGATTTCATCGGTTTTTTTGTCAAGTTCTTTGACGGCCTCGATGAGGTGGGGGATCAGGCCGATGTAGTTGACGGCTTTGTAGCCGTCTTTGCCAATCGAGACCAATTCGGGAAAATTCTTTTCCACTTCCTGAGCTATTACGCCAGTTTGAAGATTGTCATTGGTTTTGTCCGTTTTCCAATAGTAATGATAGCCATTAACGGAATAGAGTTTTGAAAGACTGGTGCCGAGAGGGAAGATGTCTCTTTTCAACGCTTTATCAGAACTGTTGATAAACTGCTGGGCGTAGACATTTCCCGATTTTGTTGCAACTAATCTCCAAGCACCGCCTAAGTAAAAGCCCATCTCATCGTCGTTGACCAATCCAACAAATGCATCCGATGCGTTGGCAGAATTGTTCAAATATATGCCGGCCGTAGCGCCGTTATTCCTGATCCTAGCGCGACCTCCAATATCTAGCAAGAATTGTGGCACTAAGGCATTGCTGCCTATGCCAATGTTTCCGTTGGCCAAGATCGTAATGGCATTTTGGCGATTGTTTTCATTAAAGCCATTACCGACTTGAAAAAGCCGTGGAATGCCCCCCACTGCGTCCGTGTTATCGTTGAATAGGCCCAGGGCAAATCCCCCTTCAGCCTTCGCAACCGTTCCATGCCCAAAAGCAGCCGAGTAGATGCCAGAAGCCGTTCCATCCACTCCACCTGCGAAAGAATAATTTCCATTTTGGGCATCATCCCACTGAGTGCCACTTACAGCTCCAAATCTAAATGAGCCATTACGAGGATACCAAACAAGTTTAGTGCTATTGCTACCCAAAGGCGGCAAGATTTGGCCCTTGCTGGACTTCCCGGTTTGAATGATGGGATCGTCATTGATAAGCTTTGCTGCTTCTGCTGAATGCAATGAGAAGGGAACACTTATTAATTGAGTAGCACCTAGGTAAGTGAAGTCACCGGTATTTGTCGGATCGATTTCAATGTGAAGAAAATAGCTTTTTAATTTCCAGTCAACGCTGGTAATTGGATTGACCGCACCAATTTTGACGTTGAAAATGCCTTGTGCATTGGTTGAAGCGGTTTGCTGTTCTTCGAAGTAAAGACCCCCAATCTCATCCTGGATGGAGAATTTTAATTGTACTGGTGAATTCGCGACGACCGCACCGTCAGCTTTTCGTGCGACCCCTTGAAAACTAAACTGCTGCGGCGCCTGTGCATTTATGAACTGGGACTGGAGCAACAGGCTAACCGACAGCAGTATGACTATGATGGCCTTGGGTTTACGGGAAAAGACCTTCCAAATCTTCAATTTCAGCGACACCGGGGCGGCGGCGGAAATAGGATGACCCGGTGAGTGATTGGCTAAATTTTTCATGTGTGTAAGATGTTTTTTTGATACGACTCAGATTCCGTTGCGGAATATCGGTGGGTTTTAGGCAAAACATCGAACACAATGAATAATCGGCGTGCATGCAAATAGCCTGCGGTCAAAATACGGGTTTCGGGAAGTTGAAAGTGATTAGGACTCAATGAGTGAAATAAGCGATTACTCATCGCTTCTGACCGGGCGATAAATAAATTTCCGCATGGGCCCGGGAAGCCCGAAAATTGGGTGAAATGGGCATCGCATTTCACCCAAACCCTTCAACACAATCGTATGGCAGAACGTATCAAATCCCCGTCATGGGCTGTTGTTCTCTTAATTATATGCCTGATTTTAAGATTTTGCGACCCCCTGTTTTTTCACGAAAAGCGCGCGCCGCGGAGGACGCCCTATAAGCTGCGCTGGTCGCCCGGAGCGTTTGGAAGAGTACTGGACGGGGATGTTAAACCGAGCCTCGGCATCCATTCGGCACGGATTGATTCGCTGCGGAGAGCGGCCTATTTCTTCCAGTAGGACGCGATCTTGGAATACAACTCGGCTGGTGAGAATGGCTTGCTGATATAATCGTTCATCCCCACCGTAAATGCAATATCCTTAATATCCAGCATGGCAGAAGCCGTCAATGCGATGATCGGCAGGTGCTGGTACTTCTCGTCGGGAAGCCGGCGGATGCGGCGCGTAGCTTCGTAGCCATCCATCTCGGGCATCTGAAGGTCCATCAGCACAAGGTTGTAATCGTTGGCCTGCACTTTCTCGAGAGCAACGAGACCGTTCTCGGCAAGGTCATATTGCACGTCCCATTGCTTCATGAAATTCTTCATCAGCAGGACATTAATGTTATTATCCTCCACAATGAGCAACTTCATCCCTTTCAAATTGAAATAGTGGGCCGGGGCGCCAGTGGATTGCTCGGCGAGATGCTTTTCACTGATCGGGAAAGACAGACTGAAATAGAACGCCGATCCCTTACCGGGTTCGCTTTCGACGTAAATCTGGCTGTTTTGAAGTTCGAGCAGCCGTTTGGTGATCGTCAGGCCGAGGCCTGAGCCGCCATACTTGCGGGTGGTGTCGGAAGTGGCTTGCGTGAAGCTGTCGAAAATATGTTCGAGTTTTTCAGGAGGTATTCCAATCCCCGTGTCGGCTACACGAAAGTCGATCCTGACGTGGTCATCGGTACGTGCTGCGATGGCTGCCGAGATCGTTACTTTGCCGTTCTCCGTGAATTTCACGGCATTGCTGACGAGATTGGTCATGATCTGGCCGAGCCGGGTAGGGTCGCCGACTACCGTAATATTGATATCGCTGGCAACCTGCAATTTCAGCGGTATCCCTTTTTCGTTGGCTTTTTGCAGAATACCCGAGCGGATGTTTTCCAGTAACGAGAGGATGTTGAAATCTACTTCTTCAAAATCGATCTTTCCGGCTTCTATCTTACTGAAATCCAGGATGTCATTAATCAGCGCCAGCAGGTTTTCAGCGGAAAATTTAAGGATATTGAGATATTCCATCTGCTCCGGCTTCGGGTTTTGCTGTAACAACAAATGGGTGAACCCGATCACTGCGTTCATAGGGGTCCGTATCTCATGGCTCATCGTGGATAGGAACTGTGATTTGGCCACAGCCGCCATCTCGGCCTGTTCCTTTGCATGAATCAATTCCTGCTCCGTTTTCTTCTGCTCGTCGATATCCATGATCGCCCCGTACAGTTTGGTAACCCTTCCGGTAGCGTCTGTGAATGGCTTTCCGATCGCATGGATGAACTTCACCGTGCCGTCGCGCAGCACGATGCGCAAATGGAAGCTGGCCGGTTGGAGGTGGTTGATCGCATCGCGGATGTGTGATTTGTACGAGGGGAGGTCGTCCGGATGGATCATGCTCGAAAACAGCTCGGTATCGGGACCGGTGCTGCCAGGTTCCAGGCCAAAAATGCGGAATGCTTCGTCAGACCAGTAGTTCTGGCCGGTAATGAGGTCCGCTTCCCAACTGCCGCTGTGCGTCAGTTGCTGGGATTCGGCCAGCATTGCTTCATTGCGCCGGATCAGTTCTTCTGCGCGTTTGCGGTGTGTAATGTCGTGCCATACCACGAGCAGCACTTTCTTGTTGCTGATCGATACGGGATTGAGCGTCACTTCCACGGGGAATTCCTCCCCATCCATTCGGCGGTGCACCCATTCAAACCGGTTATAGCCGTTTTCGTAAGCAAGCCGGTCCATTTCCACGGACTTTTCCGATGAGCGCCGTCCGTCGGGCTGGAATTCGGGTGAGAAATGCGCCGGGTGGATGGAAAGGAGTTCGCTTTTATTCTTGCACCGCAGCATTTTCACAGCTGCTTCGTTACAGTCCATGATACCCGTTTCATCCAGCAGCAAATGCGCATCGGTGGAATACTGAAAAATGACGCTCAGCTTTTCCTCGACTATTTTTCGTTGCGTAAGGTCCTGTAAAACACCATCCAGTTTTCCGGGCTGCTCCCGCAGCATGACGTCGTCGTGGATGTCGGAAACCGATCCCACCATTCGCTCCGGCTTGCCGTTTTCGAACCGCACATTGCCGCGGCATTCGAAGTAGCGGTAGCCGTTATGCTTGGTTTTGAGCCTTACCTGCACCAGGTAAGGGATGTTGTTTTCAAACTGCTCACGGATGGCGTCGGCCACGGTTTGCTTGTCGTCGGGGTGGACCAGGAGCCCGGTAAATGCTTCATATCCAGTGGGAATTTCACCCGGCTGATAGCCAAGCAGCTCAAAAAACCGGTCGGACCATACCTGCTCGTTCGTTGCAAAAACCCAATCCCATATCCCTGCATTGATACCGGTAATGACCATATCGAGCGACTTGGGTGAGAACTTGGATTGCATGTGGGATGTATAGAATTAATTCGTATAAAATTAAAACAATTTCCGAATCTCAAAACGTATAAAACAACTTTGCCTACTCTTTTCAAAACGCCTGTATAGATGAAAACTTTTTAAACGGGGCAGTTGGGTTTCCCTTGGACGATTCAAATGTTATATGCCTTCTATTTTGACCTAACAACCTTTTGATTTTTTAATGCAGTCTGTTGATAAGTCTTTTCCTGTGAATTGATGGAGAAGCGTAATATTGGACCATGCGGCGGGTAACAGCCCCGACTTAAAGGCCAACCTAATCCTACAATCACTCCTGATGGCGACTTCGAAAACGATATCTGTTCTTTATGTGGATGACGAAATTCATAATCTCAATTCGTTCAAAGCGACGTTTCGGAAGGAGTTCAACGTGCATATCACCGACTCTCCTGCCGATGCTTTGGAAATTCTAAAAAGGAATCCGGTCCATATTTTGATTACTGACCAGCGCATGCCTGGGATGACGGGTGTTGAGTTGCTGATCAAAGTTTTGGAACGGCACCCGGATACGATGAGAGTACTGCTGACGGGCTTTACGGAGCTCGCCGCTGTTGCCGAAGCCCTGGGTAAGGGGCAGGTGCATTATCGAATGGAGAAGCCATGGGATGAAGAGCAAATCAGGGCGGTCATCAAAGCTGCGTACGAAATTTCATTGCTACGGATGTGTGGTGGTCCCGAGTGTATCATTGACGTTTCAAGTGAGCTGGAATTTATCCTGAGGCAAAACCTCTTGTCATAGCATCCGACTCATGTTAACCCTAAATCTTCATCCTGCGTTGGTATTCTGGCAATGGGCGTGTAACTTGGGTGGGATTGAAACGGCGATAACCTCGATATGAACGCAGAAACGGATGCG
The DNA here is from genome assembly GCA_001898145.1 of Dyadobacter sp. 50-39. Classification (GTDB taxonomy): domain Bacteria; phylum Bacteroidota; class Bacteroidia; order Cytophagales; family Spirosomataceae; genus Dyadobacter. The sequence continues at coordinate 188,083 of MKSR01000012.1, read as the reverse complement.
TTGCGAAAACGCATTGAAGAACTGGAGGCGGAATTGGACAAGGCCCGGCTGGGGCGCACCGGCGAAGGCGATGCGCTCGCATACATACAAGAAATGGAAGGACGTTTCCGTGCCATTGCCGACACGGCCCCGGTGCTGATCTGGCTCTCGGGTCCCGACAAGCTCTGTTACTTTTTCAATAAAGGCTGGCTCGGTTTCACCGGCCGGAGTATGGAGCAGGAGCTCGGAAATGGCTGGGCGGAGGGCGTTCATCCGGACGATTTTGAGAGATGTCTCTCCATTTACACGACACATTTCGATGCGCGAAGGGAGTTCAGTATGGATTACCGCCTGCGCCGGCACGACGGCCAGTACCGCTGGATTGCCGACAGGGGCGTTCCGCGTTATACGGCAACCGGCACTTTCATCGGCTATGTAGGAGGCTGTATGGATATCCACGACCAGATTACATTTGCGGAGCAGATGGAAGCGCAGGTCGAAGAGCGTACACGGCAGCTCAAACACTCGGAGCAGTTTTTGCAGTCTATCCTCAACACGGCAGGAAACGGCATTGCTTCCTATGAGCCGATCCGTAACCCGGCTGGCCGGATCATGGATTTTCGTATTGTGTATTCCAATGAAGATGCATTCGGGCGGAGTGCGGAGGAAGGGGGCAGCGTGGCAGGAAAGACCTGCCGGGAGGTGTATCCGGGTATTTTCAGAAACGGTGTGTTCGAAAAGCTGGTAAAATGTGTCGAAACAGGGCGCCCGGACAGCTACCAGACCGACGTCAGGCGGGGCGGCGATATCGTCTGGTACGAAGCTTCGATTGAAAAACTGGAAGACAGCGTCACGGTAACCACGCGTAATATCTCCGAAGAACTCAAATCGGACCTCAGGCTCAAAGATCTCAACCGGCAGCTAGCCATACAGAATTCAATCTTCAGACATTCCGAGGAGAACGCCAACATGGGCAGCTACGCCTGGAATGTGACCACCAACGAGCTCGAATGCTCCGATAACCTCTACCGGCTCATTGGTTACAAGCCGCGCGAGTTTATCCCTTCTTTTGAACAATTCCTTTCTTTCCTGCATCCCGAGGACCGGCACCAGGCCATCCGCGACGGCATAAGGGCCTATGAAACGAAGGTAATCGTGCAGAACACTTACCGGATCATTACCAAAAACGGCGAGATGAAGTACTTCCGGCTGAGCGGAAATTTTATCCGGGAAGGAGACAACCACCTGATGATCGGGGCCTTGCAGGACGTGACCAAGGATGTCGAACTCAGCGATGCCCTGCATAAAAAGAACATGGAGCTGCGCAGGAATAATGAAGAGCTTGCGTCGTTCAGCTATGTGGCGTCGCACGACTTGCAGGAGCCGTTACGTAAGATCCGCGCATTCAGCAGCCGGATCATGGAAAAGGAATCGCAGCATTTCTCCGAAAGCACCAAGGATCATTTCTCACGCATTATCGCGGCATCCATTCGGATGCAAAAGCTGATCGAGGCCTTGCTGAGCTATTCCGGCACGAGCGGAATCAATTTCGAATTTGTAGAAACCGATCTCAACAGCATTGCAGACGAAGTGAAAAGCGACCTCGAAGAACTGATTATCGAGAAAAGTGCGGTGGTGGAAGTGCAGCCGCTTCCGGTTTTGCCGGTCATCCCCGTTCAGTTTCATCAGCTTTTACAGAACCTGATCGGGAATGGCATTAAGTACAGCAGTCCCGACCGGCAACCGCTGGTGCAAGTGGGCTATACCATCGTGGCAGATGGGGAGGGAAAGGGGGATTTTTGCAGGATCAGCGTGGCAGACAACGGTATCGGGTTCGACCAGCGTTACGAGAACCGGATATTCGATTTGTTCCAGCGGCTTCATGGCCGGAATGAATACGAAGGTACCGGCATCGGGCTCGCTATCTGCAAGAAAATCGCCCAGAACCACCACGGCTACATTACCGCCGAAGGTACCCCCGGCGTGGGCTCCGTGTTTTATGTTTACATTCCTACTACCGTTTCCGAACAGTGACACGGTGCTGAAATTAGGACAGGTCAATGTGGGAATTGTAAAAATCGGGTAATCTGCCACTAAATGCCATCTTCCTGAAAGTTTCTGACTCCAAAGCCTTGCGTTTTAATTTTCAATAAGTTTACTTTGTCTATCATATTTATAGACTATATAAAATGACTTTGCCCGATTAACCACCAGTCAGGCAAAACATTTGTCCAAAATTCGTATCGTACCTATGAAAGCGAAAGATGTACTTCTTATCCGGCCATTGCGCTTCGGAAAAATGGTGGTGTCCCCATGTCCCTGTTTTACGGCCCTGTGCTGTCCCTGTTGTTGAACTCCTGACGATTCCCTTGAATATTCAGTAACCCTGCTGATCGGCATATGAGGCGTATGCGGATCGGGAACTTCGCGCATATCCCTGCGTCGCCGGCACTCAGTGCCAGCGGTTGCGTATATGCATGAAGGTGAGCCGTCTTGTGCCTCGACTATCCATTTTATTTCACCACAAATAATGATTAAACAGCTATTCCGCCTGTTCTTGCTGACAGGCTTGGTATTCACAGGTCTTTACCGTGCGGCAGCACAGGACGTCATCACGGGCGTGGTCAAAGACGAATCGGGCCAGGGATTGCCCGGCGCAACGGTGGTCGAGAAAGGCTCCACGAAATATGCCCTGACCGATATCGACGGGAAGTTCAGTATCCCGCCGGCTAAGGAGTTCCCATTTACATTGCAGATCAGCATTACCGGCTTCCAGCAGCAGGAAATCGAGATTTATGAACAACCGACCGAAGCTGTCGAAGTCGTGCTGAAAACGGCTAACCTGCTCGACGAGGTGGTGGTAGTGGGTTATGGCGAACAGAAGCGGAAGGACATTACCGGTTCCGTCGCTTCGGTCCCGATCGAGATCAAAAGTCAGCCGGTTGCGTCGGTAGAGCGTCTTTTGCAGGGTTCCGTTGCCGGGGCGGTCGTCACGCAGACTTCCGGGCAGCCGGGTGGGGGCGTGAGCGTGCAGATACGCGGAAACAACTCCATCACAGCCGGTAGCGATCCATTGTATGTCATCGACGGTTTTCCGGTCAATAACGATTACGGCCTCACCGACGCCGGCGTGACCGACGGTTCGAAGATCAACCCGCTTTCTTCCATCAATACGGCGGATATCGAGAATATTGATGTGCTGAAAGATGCCTCAGCAACAGCGATTTATGGCTCTCGTGGTGCGAATGGGGTAGTTATCATCACCACCAAAAGCGGTTCGAAAAACAAGTCGTCAATCAACTATGATGCCTATTACGGGCAGCAGAAAGTGCTCCGCACCATTCCATTGCTGAATGCCGCACAGTGGTGGCAACTGCGCAAAGACGCGGCTGCCAACTCCGGTAAAACCGCTTCTATTCCTACGATCGGAGGTTATTCGCTCGACACCACAGGCGCTGGCACCGACTGGCAGGACGCCGCTTTCCGCAGCGCTTCAATCCAGAGCCATAACCTTTCCATTCTCTCGGGATCCGATAAAACGAAGCTTGCCATCTCAGGTAACTATTTCAAACAGAATGGGATCCTGCAAAACACCGACTTCCGCCGCTTCTCGGCACGCATTAACCTGGACCACCAGTACAGCGACCGCTTCCGTATTTTCACCAGCTTGAACGCGAGCAATACCAAGGCGAACGTAGCCCCCACAGCCATTGTCGGAAACCTGTTGCTGACGCCACCGGCGCTGCCCATTTACCAGGACGATGGCACATTCGTCGTGAACAGCCCGTTCGAGTCGGCGCTGCAGAACCCGATCAACTCGTTGTACAACCAGCTGAACGAGACCATCACGAACCGTTTCCTCGGTAATGTGTCCGGTGAATACACGATCGCGGATGGTTTGAAAGCGAAAATCCTCATCGGTGCTGACGTGGTGGGCAACAAGCAGAACCGCTATTTGCCCAGCACGACATCGGAGGGTGCCGCTTTGAGCGGTGACGCAATCGTCGGCTCCGTATTTACGACCAACTGGCTGAACGAGAACACCGTCAGCTATGAAAAGGAATTTGACGAAAAGAATAAAGTCAATGCGGTGGCGGGTTTTACGGCGCAGGTTTCCCAAACCAAAGGAGCCATTGCCGAAGCTGCGGGTTTTGCGACAGACGCATTTGAATACAACAACCTGGCCACCGGAGTTACCACCATCGCTCCCCGCTCGCTGGCCAGCAAATGGGCGCTGGCTTCGTGGCTCGGGCGTGTGAACTATGCGTTCGACGAGCGTTACCTTGTGACATTTACATTGCGGGCCGATGGTTCTTCCAAATTCGGCAGCGGCAATAAATGGGGCTATTTCCCGTCGGCCGCCATTGGCTGGAATGTGAATGAAGAGAAATTCTTCCAGCGTTTTAAAAAGATCAGTCTGCTGAAACTGCGTTTGAGTGCCGGACAAACGGGTAACCAGAATATCCCTGCGTACCAATCGCTTTCGCAGCTCAACTATTTCCGCTACAACTTCTCGAATACCACCGTTTCCGGCTTTGCGCCTAACACCGTCCCCAACCCGAACCTGGGCTGGGAAAAGACCTTCCAGACGGATTTCGGTATTGACCTGGGTCTGTTCAAAAACCGCATTAACATTATCGCGGACTACTATTACAAGAAAACTACGGATCTGCTCCTGACTCGTACAGTACCAGGCACTTCCGGTCTGTCTGACTTCTATAACGGCCAGGCTTCGGTGGTGTACCAGAACATCGGGGCGGTTTCCAACCAGGGTGTGGAGTTGTATATCAATTCAAGAAACACGGAAGCTGCATTCAAATGGAACACGATCTTCATCGTTTCCAAAAACACCAATAAAATCCTGAGCCTGGGCGATGGCGTGGACCAGATCATCCCGGTGATCTCCGCACCATCGATCGCGAAAGTGGGTTATCCGCTGGGTTCGTTCATCGTATACCAGACCGACGGCATTATCCAGGAAGGCGATGCGCCATTGACCCCGCAGCAAAACAAAAGCCCCGGCGGCCAGAAATACAAGGATATCAATGGCGATGGGGTGATTACACAGGCAGGCGACCGCGTGGTGGTGAAAAACCAGCCGGCTTTGACGGGCGGTATTACCAATACATTCAATTATGAAGGATTTGACCTGACCGTTTTCTTTCAGGCTTCACTCGGGGGCAAGCTCTATAATGCGAACCGCGCCAACCTTGAACTCGGTACGGGGTATACCAATGGCTCCGATCTGCTGCTAGACCGCTGGACGCCGACAAACACCAATACCGATGTAAAGGCTGCCTACCAGGACCCGGCGATTACCATTTCGGACCGGTTTATCGAAGATGCGACTTACTACCGTTTGAAAAACCTCTCGCTGGGCTACACGTTCCCGAAAGCGCTGCTTTCGAGACTGCATATCGACAACCTGCGGGTGTATGTGTCAGCGCAGAACCCCAAAACCTGGACCAAATACACCGGTTTTGACCCTGAGGTAAGCTTGAACGGGCAGTCGCTGATCAACAAGGGGGTTGACCAGGGTGTGTATCCTAACAATAAATCCTACCAGGTGGGTCTATCCCTCACTTTCTGATAACCACCATTCCAAAATAGATTGAAATGAAAGCATTTAAATATATTCTATTGGGTTTTACGGCATTCGCGTCGCTATCGTGCGAGGAATTCCTGAAAGAAGAACCGGAAGCATTTTTGTCGGAAGACCAGTACTACAAGACGCAGGCCGATGCGGTGAATGCCGTGAATGCGGTATATTTCTTCCTGAATTCAGGCGGCTCTTCGATCCAGACGCCCTATAACACCCTTTTCAACACGGGTATGAACATGGCGGGGGACGACGAGGACCCGGGACCGGGTGCGACGAACCCCGACGTGCGGTCGTTGTCCGTACTGGCGCATTCATCAACCAACCTGCGGATTTACGAAATCTGGCAGCAGCATTATGCCGCGATCAAGAAGGCCAATGTCGTGCTCGAAAAAGTACCGGCTATTCAGTTTGACGAATCGTTGAAAGCACGTCTGCTGGGCGAGACTAAATTCCTTCGTGCATTGTATTATTTCAACCTCGTTCGTTTGTACGGCGATGTGCCGCTGATCCTCGAATACCAGAAATTTGTGAACGCGGGAGATTATGCGATTGCGAAATCGCCTTCGGCGGACATTTACGCGCAAATCGAGAAAGACCTTACCGAAGCTGCAACAGTGCTGCCCGCTACTTACGCGTCGCCTAATGTAGGGCGGGCGACGGCGGGCGCTGCGAAGGCATTGCTCGCGAAGGTATACCTGGCGCAGGCATCGTTCCCGCTGAAAGTGAGTGCCAAATACCAGAGCGCGGTGAACAAGGCCGAGGAAGCATTGTCGTCGGCGGACGGCGGCACAGGTAATTACGGGTACGACCTCGTGGCCAACTATGCCGAAGTGTTTTTGCCTGCATTCAAAAACAACAAGGAACATATTTTCTCGGCGCAGTTTAAATCCAACTCCCTGGCACAGGGTAACAACGAATGGCCGCGTTCGATCCTCTCCGGTGTGCCGGGCCTGAATGGCAACTATGCCCACATGGTGCGCTATTACACGCAGGGCAACGACAAGTTTTTCAGCATTTATAAATTGTATAAACCGGGCGATAAGCGCCGCGATGTTACATTCGTCAGAAGCTTCACCAGCCCGACCAACGGCCGCAAATACGCCCTGCCGATTGCCAATGCAGCCGTACCCAACGACTCGACGCCGTTCTGGAACAAATGGGCCGATCCGGCTTCTACGGCGGTGACCAACCAGTCGGCAGCCAATGTGCCCATTATCCGTTACGCCGAATTATTGCTGATCCACGCCGAAGCGGAAAACGAGGCGAACGGTCCGACGCAAAAGGCCTACAAATCGCTGAACAGAGTCCGGAAACGCGCCGGCCTGCCCGACCTGACCACCGGATTGACCAGAGACCAGTTCCGTGACTCGGTGTATCTCGACCGCCGTCTGGAGCTCACTTACGAGTATCAGCGCTGGTTTGACCTGATCCGTCAGCGCGATGCGAACTACAACAGCACATTTGTGGCTAATCAGCAGAAAGTCGGCAAAACGAATGCGGCTCCGAAGCACGTCTTTTACCCGATCCCCCAATCGGAGATCGATAACAATGCCCTTTTGAAGCAAAACCCGCTCTGGGAGTAATACTGTGTTTGCAATCTGCTGGAATTGAATATTGAATGAATACGAAATCTTCCTTTTGGATGGGTACTCTTTGGGCATTGGCGGCTATCACGCCGGTGCCCGCACAATCCACCTCGGGGAAACCTAATATTGTCCTGATACTCGCCGACGATATGGGCTTCTCGGATCTGGGGAGCTTCGGCTCCGAAATCGGCACACCCAACCTGGACAAACTCGCGCGGGAGGGCTTGCGCATTACCCAGTTTTACAACAGCGGCCGCTGCTGCCCGTCGCGTGCAGCGTTGCTGACGGGACTGTACCCGCATCAGGCGGGCGTAGGCGACATGGTGCAGGACAAGGGTACGCCTGCTTACAAGGGATATCTGAGCAAAAACAGCGTCACTATTGCCCAGCTGCTCAAAACGGCAGGCTATCATACCATTGTTTCGGGTAAATGGCATGTCGGACTGGTGCCCTCGGCCTGGGCTGTGAACCGCGGGTTCGATCAGTCGTTTACCCTGCAAAACAATGGAGCCAGCTATTTCAACTCCGAGCCGCTTTACAACGACGGACGGACTGTTACTTTTCAGGTGAATGGGCGGCAGATACAACGCCACGATACTTCACGCTATCTCACACAAGCCATTACGGATTTTGCCATCCAATCCATCGATCGCATTAAAGATCAGCAAAATCCTTTCTTTTTATTCCTCGCCTACAATGCACCGCACTGGCCGATCCAGGCACTTCCGGAAGACATTGCCAGATACAAAGGCAAGTACATGCAGGGCTGGGATGCATTGCGACAGGCCCGGTACCGGAAGCTGATCGCGCTGGGCATTATCAGAAAGGAATGGAAACTGTCGCCACGCTATGAAAGAGCGCCAGAATGGAACGCATTATCCGTCGCGGAAAAAGCGCAGTGGGACACCCGGATGGCGATTTACGCGGCAATGGTGGACCGTATGGACCAATGCATCGGGCAGGTACTCGCCAAACTAAAAGCCATCGGGCGCGACAGGAACACCCTTTTGCTATTTGTTTCGGACAATGGCGGAAGCGGGGACACGGTTCGGGAATGGAGCTATGTCACCCAAAAAACAGGCGAACCCGGCTCGGTGAATTCCATTGACAGCTATGATCCTCCCTGGGGCAATGCCAGCAATACGCCTTTCAGACTTTTCAAGAAAAATACCCACGAGGGCGGCATTGCATCGCCATTCATCGCCTGGTATCCGGGAAAAATCAAGGGCAATGCGTTGAGCAACCAGGTAAGCCACATTACCGATATCATGCCGACCATCCTCGAAGTGGCGGGCGTGCATTACCCCGAAATCTTCGGGGAAGAAAAACTTACACCTCTCGCGGGCTCTTCGTTGACACACCTGTTTCAAAATCCGGCAGCGAAGCAGCACAAAACTATTTTCTGGGAGCACGAGGGCAGCCGGGCTGTGCGCAATGGCGACTGGAAGCTAGTGGCCGAGCTCAATCAGCCATGGGAATTGTATAACCTGAAAACCGACCGCAGCGAAACCCGTAACCTCACCGGACGCCATCCCGAGAAAGTGAAGGAATTGGAAAAGGAGTTCTCCGAATGGGCCGTGAAAGTAGGTGTGGTGGACTGGAATACGATCAGATAGGAATTGATATTGATTTAAAACACATTCAAAAACAGTGGTTATGAAAAAAATGTATCATTCATGGAGTCAATTCTCGCTGGGAGCTTTGACTCTGTTGGCGGCCAGTGGCGTGAATGCGCAATATGCGCCTGCACCTGCTTACCAGGGAAAAATCGGCAAAACAGTGGCGGAAACGCAGCAGTCGTGGCCCGAGAAAAAGAAGGCGCCAAAAGGCGCTCCGAATGTGGTGTGGATATTGCTGGACGATATTGGTTACGGCGCCATCAGTACTTTCGGAGGGCTGATCCATACCCCTACGCTGGACAGCCTCGCTAACAACGGGTTGAGATATACCAATTTCCACACGACCGCCATTTGCGCTCCCACACGCGCATCCCTGCTCACGGGCCGCAACGCGCATTCCGCGCATATGGGGCTATTCCCCGAAACCGCCATCGGCACACCGGGCTATGACGCGCTCATTCCGTTTGAGAAAGGTACGATCGCGGAAATCCTGAGAGATAATGGCTACAATACCTTTGCGCTAGGCAAATGGCACATTACGCCGTTGGCGGACCTCACGCCGGCAGGGCCATTCAACCGCTGGCCGACCGGACGCGGCTTCGAGCAGTTTTACGGATTTCCGTCACGCGGGAGCATTGACCAATGGCATCCCGAGCTTTGGGAAGGCACGCACCGCGAACCGGACCGGCAGGATGGCAAGCATTTTAACGAACTCATCGCCGACCGTGCCATCAGCTATTTGGCAAGCCAGAAATCGGGGAATCCCGACAAGCCTTTCTTTTTATATGTAGCTACCGGGGCCGGGCACGCGCCGCATCAGGTCGCTAAGAAATGGTCGGACAAATACAAAGGCAAGTTCGATGCGGGCTGGGATGCTTACCGCGAGCAGGTTTTGGTAAATCAAATCAAGCTGGGGGTAGTACCCAAAACGGCCAAGGTGCCGCCGCGTAATCCGGGTGTGAAAGAATGGAATTCGCTCGGTACCGAGGAGAAAAAACTCTACGCGCGGTTTATGGAAACATATGCGGGCTTTTTGGAACAAACAGACCATGAAATCGGGCGGGTTATCAGCCACATCCGCGAATCGGGCGAGCTGGATAACACCATTGTGATCGTATCGGTAGGGGACAATGGGGCCAGTAAGGAAGGGACATTCGTAGGTACCGTCAACAACTTTGGAACGGGTATTTCGGAAGAGGAGCGTTTGAAAAAGAACATCGAGCAGATCGACCTGATAGGTACCGAGTTTTCAAAAGTTAACTATCCGCTCGGCTGGGCTGCGGCGACCAATGTGCCTTTCCGCCACTGGAAACAGGACGCCAATGCGGAAGGCGGCACGCACAATCCGCTGATTGTGTTCTATCCCAAAGGCATTAAGGAAAAAGGGGGCATCCGGAACCAGTACGGCCATGTTTCCGACATTCTGCCCACTACATTGGAATTGCTGAACATCAAAGCGCCGGTAGTGCTGAACGGCATCAAGCAAGATCCGATCGAAGGCACGAGCCTGGCTTACAGCCTCAACGACGCCGGCGCCAAAAGCCGCCATACGGTGCAGTACTATGAAATCCGCGGCTCACGCTCCATTTATAAAGACGGCTGGAAAGCGGGGTCATTGCATGTCAAAGGACAGGATTTTGAGAAGGACAAATGGGAGCTCTATAATCTGAATGAAGATTTTAATGAAACCAACGACCTGGCCGCATCCAATCCGGCGAAGCTGAAAGAGCTGAAAGCGCTCTTCGACAGCGAGGCTTTGAAATACAATGTGTACCCGCTGAAAGATGGTACCGAGCCATTTACCCTACCCACTGCCTATAACCAGGTGGATAAGGTAGTACTTTATCCGGGCCAATCGACGATCATCGATGTGGCGAGCCCGTTTGCATTGAAACGTTCGTTCTCGATCGCTGCGGACGCTGTGTTGGCCGGTGCGGAAACCGAAGGTGTTCTTCTCTCGCGAGGCGGCGCGGCAGGAGGGCTGAGCTTTTTTATCCAGAATCAGAAACTACATTTTGTGTACGCAGTGGGCGATGGCAACAGATATGCCGTGAGCTCGGCGCCTGCTACCTTACCTGCCGGTAAAGTGGAGTTGAAAGCGAACGTTCTGTATGACCAGAATGGTGGTGGGGTGGTGACTTTGTATGTCAATAATGCGAAAGTCGGAGAAGGGACATTGGCCAAAACTTCTGATGCATTGTATCTGCACGAGGGTGTGAATGTGGGTTTCGATGACCTGACACCGGTAGGGGATACCTACAAAGTGCCTTTTGCATTTACTGGTAAAATCAATAAAGTAACCATCGACCTCGCGCCAGCGCAGCAGGCTGCTCTGGGGACGAAATAAATGGTGTTTGATTCGTTACTATAATGCAAATGCAAAACCTGACCCGCAAAATCCTTCTGGCGATATTCACCATCGCATTACATCCGGCCCTGGCGCAGGACCGCCCGAACATCCTCTGGATCGTCAGCGAGGACAATACCATATTACTCGGCAGTTACGGCGACAAATTCGCCACCACGCCGAACCTGGACCTGTTCGCGACCGGGAGTATCCGATACAAAAATGCATTCTCGACCGCTCCCGTGTGTGCACCCTCGCGGAACACGCTCATTACAGGCATGTACCCGCCTTCGCTCGGAACTGAGCACATGCGCAGCACGTACCCGGCACCCGGATTTGTGAAGTTCTTCCCGAAATACCTGCGTGAGGCCGGCTATTACACGACGAACAATGCCAAGAAGGATTATAACACGCCGGATCAGCCAGATGCCTGGGATGAATCGAGCGGTAAAGCGACATACAAGAACCGGAAGCCGGGCCAGCCGTTTTTTGCGGTATTTAATTTGAATGTATCCCACGAAAGCTCGCTCCACGAGCCGCTCCCGGTGCTGAAACATGACCCTGAAAAAGTGCCGCTGCCGCCTTACCATCCGGCGACGCCCGAACTGAAACACGATTGGGCCCAGTATTACGACAAGCTGGAAGAAATGGACCGGCAGTTCGGGAAGCTCTTGCAGGAGTTGAAAGACGAGGGGTTAGCGGAGAATACGATTGTCTTTTACTATGCCGATAATGGCGGCGTACTGGCCCGCAGCAAGCGTTTTATGTACGAATCGGGCCTGCATGTTCCGCTGATCATCCATTTGCCGCCGAAATATGCGCATCTGGCAAGTCAGCAACAAGGCACCGTATCGGACAGGCTGGTGACGTTCCTCGATTTTGCACCGACGGTGTTGAGTCTGGCGGATATTAAAGTGCCTGACTACATGCAGGGCGGTGCGTTTCTGGGCAAGCAGCAAAAGCCGGAACCGCCATATGCATTTGGTTTTCGCGGAAGAATGGACGAGCGGATCGATATGTCGCGTTCGGTGCGGGACAAGAAGTTTCGGTACATCCGGAATTATTTACCTCACAAAATTTACGGGCAGTACCTGGAATATCTCTGGCGTGCGCCGTCGGTGAAATCGTGGGAAGATCTTTACAAGGCCGGAAAGCTGAATGCGGCACAATCCAAATTCTGGGAGCCGAAACCTGCCGAGGAGCTTTTCGACGTCGATGCCGACCCGCACGACACCCATAACCTGGCTGGCGATCCGCGGTACAAAAAGGAGCTGGACAGGCTGCGGAAGGGCAATGAGCAGTGGATCGGTAGTTACAAAGACGTAGGCTTTATCCCGGAGGCCATCATTTACGAGATTGCGAAAACGACGCCATTATACGATTACGCCCGGAGCGGCCGGTATAATTTCGGCAAGATTGTCGCCATTGCGGACAAGGCTTCGTCGAGAAACCCTGCAAACACCAAGGCGCTGATCGAGGCACTGGCCGACCCCGACCCGTCGGTACGCTATTGGGGAGCTACCGGCCTGACCGTTTTAAAGGCCGCATCAGGCAAAACCGCACTGCAAAAGGCATTGAAAGACCCTGAACCGGCCGTGCGCATCGCCGCCGCCGAGGCGTTGTACGTGACCGGTACAGATAAACCGGGTGCCATAGCTGCATTGACCGATGCATTGAAAAGCGACAACCCCTATGCCCGGCTCCAGGCCCTGAATATCCTGGACCTTACCGGAAAGGATGCCGCGCCGGCCATTGCCGAGGCAGAAAAGATCTCGGCGCAAACGGCGGAAATGTTCGACTATGACATTCGCGCCGCCAAAGTGTTGCTGAACAATTTCAGGAATTCCAAATAAAGTCGATAGCCAAGGCCAGCCACCGAAAGCAGTAATCACTTTAAATCCAGTTTCAATGAAAACTTTCAAACCAATGTGGACATTGGTATGGCTGCTCTTTGCCCATACCGTACTGAATGCACAGACTGCGCCGGACTCCCAGGCCGCTGCAAAACATGACCTCGTTTCTTTCGAAGCGTTCGAAACGCGCCTTGCCAAAGCCGGCAAGAACGCCCAGATCCTCGACGCACGCCTGCCGGAAGAGTACGCACAAAATCACCTGGAAGGTGCGACCAGTTTCAGCGTCGCCAACGAAGCCGATTTCGCAAAAGCCATTGCCAGACTCGACAAAAGCAAACCGACATTCATTTACTCGATCGCCAACGGCCGCAGCGGCAAACTCGCCAGGGATCTCCGCGACCATGGCTTCAAGGATGTTACCGAATTGCCTGGCGGGCTTAGCAAATGGATCGGCATGGGCAAACCCGTCGTGTCCACCGTAGGCCCCGGCCTCTCACTGAGCGATTACCGGGCGTCTTTGAAATCCGACAAACTTGTCCTCGTCGATTTCGGCTCCCGCTATTGCGGTTCCTGCAAACGCCTGGCCCCCATCGTGGATTCCATTAAAAATGAACAGGCTAACTCCTTGAAAGTGATCAATATTGAAGCCTACGAAAACAAGGCGCTTACCCAAGAATTGGGAGTGACTGCATTGCCGACCTTGATTCTTTACCGGGGGAACCAAGTGGTATGGAAGAAGAGCGGCGTCACGCCGAAAGGGGAGATTGAAAGGGTGCTGGCAGAGGCTAATTTGTGAAAGAAAGTGGATAAAATCGACCGACTGCTTCATGGTGGTCGGTCGATTTTGACTAATGCTCGGCCTTAGGCGTCTTTACACAAAGATTCTTTCTCCCACGGAAAGGGTGGTTCAAGCTTTGAAAAATATTCATCGGCTTCTTGGTGTTTTTTATTTAGAAATGGGGAGTTTATTATCGCTTCAAAAATTTTTTCTCGTTCGGCGAGAATGTCCTCGATATTAAACTCCTCACTCCCCATTTTTTGCTTTTCCATGGTCGCGCTCATATGTCCAATGTTATTAAAGTTAGGAAATTATTTAAGCCTTGCCAATATTCGTTCATATTGATTACCAACTGTGTATTCCGCGACCTCGTTATTTTTTGCACCCCAGAAATTACAATTAACTGCTAGTTCGCTCCAATGCGAGTCAATCACCCTTTGGTACAAGATGGTGCGTTGGTTTTTCCCAAGTGCCAAAGACTTGATGTCGGCATATCCTTGAAAAGATAGAGTGGCGCGCGTGTTTTGAGCCATAAACTCCATGGCGATTTGGACTACTGTGGCAATTATCCTGGGCATATCCCCATTCCCGCTCCTGACGGAATGATCGAGAGTCCAGCCATTGGTTGTTTTTCGGGCGTCTCCAAATGCCAGATTATAAATTGGTCTCAAAAAATCAGGAGCAGCATTCGGTAGCGGCTTGATCGAAACGCCTTTCAGAATTTTTCCCCGACTACCCTCGCTAATGAAGAAATAGCCGACACCATCGGCAGTCGTGTAGAAAGTATATGTTTCTCTATCCATATTAGTGTGCTTAAATTAACCCAAAGCACCCTTCTACAAACGGCTATCGATTTCCCTTATCACCAATGATCCTCCGGTACAAAAAACGCCCGTCCAGTATCCTGAACGGGCGTTGCGGAGACGAATGATATTATTTTAGAATATAAACTTCGTGCTCAAAAAATTGGAAGTGTCCTCATGCACGATCTCGTTGATCAACTGCTTGTTGGCGGCGTTCATTTTGAAGGCTACCAGCGAGCGGATGGAGAAGGCGCGGATGGCGTCGGGGACGGAGAGGGTACCTTCCGCGCTGTCTTTGCGGCCTGTGAACGGAAACACGTCCGGGCCGCGCTGGCATTGCGTGTTAATGTTCACGCGGCTTACCTGGTTTACCAGCGGGTCGATGAGTGAGGCTACTTCGTGGGCATTGTTGCTGAAAATACTTACCTGCTGGCCGTGGGTAGATTCGATGAGGAATTCAATGGTTTCTTCCAGGTCGTCGAAGGGCACCACGGGCACGATCGGCCCGAACTGCTCTTCGTGGTAGAGCTTCATCTGGCCGTTCACCGGGTAAACGACGGCCGGGTAGAAGAATGAGCCTTCGGATTTACCGCCGTTTTCATTGACCACTTTCGCACCGTGCGCTTCCGCGTCTGCAATGCAGTCGTTGAGGTATTCAATTTTATTGGTTTCAGGCAGCGGGGTAAGCGATACCCCCTTTTCCCAGGGCATTCCGAATTTCAGTTCGGCAACGGCCGCGCTGAATTTTTCGAGGAATGCATCGGCAACTGTACGGTGCACCCAAATGATTTTCAAAGCCGTACAACGCTGACCATTAAACGATAGCGAGCCGGTGATGATTTCTTTCACCGCAAGATCGAGATCCGCCTCAGGTGTGACAATCGCCGCATTCTTGGCATCCAAGCCGAGCACTGCACGCAGGCGGTTCACTTTCGGGTGGGATTTCTTCAGTTCATTAGCCACTTTGCTGGAACCGATCAGCGTCAGGACGTTGATTTTGCCCGACTGCATGAGCCCCGGAACAATGGTGTTACCGCGACCGTAGATCACATTCACGACACCTTTCGGGAAGCAATCGCGGAAGGCTTCCTGCAATGGGTAATGCAGCAGCGTACCGAATTTAGGCGGTTTGAAAAGCAATGTATTGCCCATGATCAGTGCTGGGATCAGGGTGGTGAAAGTTTCGTTGAGCGGATAGTTGAACGGACCCATGCAAAGCACTACGCCCAGCGGCGAACGCCGCACCTGCGCCGCAATACCGTCGACGATATCGAAGCCGGACGAGACGCGGTCGAGGTTTTTGAGCGAATCGATGGTGGCGTAAATGTATTCAACGGTACGATCGAATTCCTTGACGGAGTCGGCAAATGACTTCCCGATTTCCCACATGATGAGCTTGACGATGATGTCTTTTTTCTCGATCATACGGCCGGTAAACTGCTCTACGCAGTGAATGCGTTCGGCAACGCCCATTGTGGGCCACTCACCGCGGCCGCTGTTGTACGCGGTGACAGCCGCGTCCAGCGCTTCCGCAGCTTCGGTGGCGGTGCATAACGGGTAGCTTCCGATCAGCTTGCGTTCGAGGCCGTTGGCAGTTTGCACGCAGATTGGCGAGTAAACTTCGTGAAACGGCCCGTCCCAGGTCTTCATTTCGCCATTGCAAAGGTACTCGCGCTGGTGGATCAGGGATGGCAGGCTGAACTCCGCAGGAATGTCTTTTTCTTCAACAAAGATGTTCCTTAACGTGGAATTGAAATCCATTGAATCAGATTTTTGTGGATAAGAATTGATTAAAAAAAGCGCACTTGGATTAATGACGAAGTTTTGCAATTATATCCTTATCAACAAGTCGGATTTTGACGAAGTTTTATCTAAACCTGATTTCTTCCCGTCATTTTGAAGAAGCGGGTTATCAGAAAGATCGAGGCCATCGTTAATCCGAGGATCAGACCGAGCCACATGCCCGATGCGCCCATTCCGAAATGGAATGCGAGCGTGTACCCGACCGGGATCCCGATCACCCAATACGCGATACCGATCAGGATCGTTGGTGTTTTCACATCCTTGATACCCCGCAACAGTCCCGCACCGATAGCCTGGGTGGCATCGGAAATCTGGAAAACGGCCGCGAAAAGGAGTAGTAATGCGGCAAGTCCCACCACGTCGGTATTGTTGTTGAATGCGAGGGGCAAGTGGTTGCGCAGTACGCCGAAAGTAATGGCGCAAAGTGTTCCGTAAATCAATGCGGTGATGAGTGTGCTTTTACCGATCACAAAAATCTTCGCCCAGTCGCTGCGCCCGAGTGCATTGCTCACGCGTATCGAACCCGCCTGTGCGAGGCCCATTGAAACCATAAATGTGAAGGAAGCACTGCTCAGCGCGATCTGATGCGCCGCCTGCGCCACCGCGCCCAGGGTACCGATGATAATGCCAGATACCGCAAATGCGCCCGCTTCCATCCCGATCTGCAAGCTGCTGGGTACGCCTATGTGCAGCAGTTCGCGCCATGTCTGCCCTTTGAAATACCATTGGTTGCGGCTAACGGCGATGTATTTTTGAAAAGTTTTGTGCTTCAAAATGACAAACAGCAATGCGAGGAACATCATACTCCTGGTAATGAGCGTCGCCCAGCCTGCGCCTTCCAGTTCGAGGCGCGGGAACCCCCAGTTGCCGTAAATGAGGAGCCAGTTGAGCAAAATATTGACAGGCATACCCGCCAGCGAGAAGATCATCGCGGTACGGGTGTGTTCAAGGCCGTCGGCGAATTGCTTCAAGGTCATGAAGAGCAGCATGGGAATAATGGAAAGGCCCATCAGCCGCATGAACGGGATCGCCAGCTCCACGACCTCCGGGTCCTGCCCAAGGTTACGCAGGTAATCTTTTCCAAAAAGCAATGTGAAGGAAATGACCAGCGCGGTGAGCGTGCAAAGGCAGAAACCGTTGAAAAGATAATGCGACACCTGCTGCGCGTCGCGTCGGCCGTTGGCGAGGGATACCATTTGCGAAACGGAGATCGTCATGCCGATCCCGATCACGAAAGGGATGTTCATCGCATTGATGACGAGTGCGGCCGCGGCCAGCTGTTTGTAGCTGATCGCACCCACCATTGCACTGTCGATAAGGTGGAGGGCCATCTGGGCCAGTTCTCCGATAATGATAGGAAACGCTAATCTTAAAGTTTGTGATGCTTCGCTTTTCATGGCCTGTGTGGATCTGCAAAAAGAGTGCAAAGGTACAAAATTCCGCCGGAGCCGTGGGAAGTTCATTTTAATATATCATTATGGTAGAGTAAAATGGCGGCGGAAACCGGTTTGTATGGGTAACAACTTTTTAAAGTATTTGAGAAAATATTACAACAGGATAATGGCTATCAGGAGCAGTTTGAAGCAGGGCTTTCTTTCAGGGAAGGCGCGTGGTTTTGTGGGGTTTGCATTGATTCTCGGGATGTTGGCAGCGGCGCCGGCTGTGGCGCAGAATAACGGGAAATTGAAGGTTACAGGCAAGATTATCGATGGTGCGAACAATGCGCCGCTCGGTTACGCGAGTATCCGGCTCTTCAAAACAACCGATAGTTCATTCGTGTCCGGCGCGATCACAGACGAGACAGGCGGGTTTGTGGTAGACATCGCGGCCGGTACCTATTATGCATTGTCTGAATTCATTGGATATAAACCCAATTACACAACTAATATAAAAGTGAGTGCGGCCAATTCTCCGCTGAACCTGGGCGTGATTAAGGTGGCGGCTTCCGCCCGGACGCTCGATGAGGTGACCGTGCAGGCGGAGAAGAGTTCCATGGAGTTGACGCTCGATAAAAAGATATTCAATGTAGGGAAAGACCTCGCCAATGCAGGCGGTACGGCTGTCGATATTTTGACCAACGTCCCGTCGGTAGCCGTGGATGTGGAGGGTAATGTGAGTCTGAGGGGGAGCGGAAACGTACGCATTCTGATCGATGGCAAGCCTTCGGGGCTGGTGAGCATCAAGGGCGCCAGCGGGTTGGCGCAGTTGCAGGGCAGTATGATAGAGCGGGTGGAGATCATCACCAATCCATCGGCGCGTTACGAAGCCGAGGGGATGGGCGGCGTGATCAACATTGTGCTGAAAAAAGAACGGAAAGAGGGCATTAACGGCTCGTTCGACATTATTACCGGGCATCCTACCAACTTTGGCGGGGCTGCGAACGTGAACTACCGGAAGAAAAACCTCAACTTTTTTATCAACTACACGATGTCGTACCGCAATACGCCGGGCAGGAATTTTGTGTACCAGGAGCTTTACCGTAACGATTCCACGTTCATTATGGAGCGTGATATGAAGAGCAACCTGAAAGGCATGGCCAACAGCGCGCGCGGGGGGATCGATTATTATTTCAATTCCAAGAATGTCCTCACAGGCGCATATACATGG
Source organism: Dyadobacter sp. 50-39 (assembly GCA_001898145.1). GTDB lineage: Bacteria > Bacteroidota > Bacteroidia > Cytophagales > Spirosomataceae > Dyadobacter. The sequence continues at coordinate 169,106 of MKSR01000012.1, read as the reverse complement.
CGTACAAGCAAAGGCAAGCGGTTTTCGACGCTCAATTACCGCGATTACCTGTCGAGCCTGAACAATATGACGAGCTACACCCGCCGGACGCAGGATGAAACCGAAACGGAGCCGAACTCGGAATATGCATTGACCTACAAAAGGACTTTCAACCGGAAAGGACAGGAGTTCGCCGCCGATGTGCGCTACCTCGACAACTGGGAGGATTCGGACCAGTATTACCATGAGAATGTGTACAAGCCGGATGGCAGCCCGTCGGGCATTCCGCCGTTGTTGCAGCGTGCGGTAAATTATGAAACGGAGAAACAGTTGCTTTTTCAGGTCGATTATGTGCATCCGTTTGCGAAAGACGGCAAGATCGAGGCCGGCGGGCGGAGCAGCTCCCGTGACATGACCAACGACTACACCGTTACCCAGCAAACCAGCGATGGTGGCTGGACCACCTTGCCAGGGCTCACCAATGACTTTCTTTACGAGGAGAATATCAATGCACTCTATGGGATGATCGGTAACAAAACCGGCAGATTCTCCTATCAGGGCGGTGTGCGGGCCGAATGGACCGGTGTTGCCACCACATTAAGGACCACCAATGAAGTCAATGCCCGCAAGTATGCCAATTTGTTTCCCAGCGTCCACGTGACCTATGATTTCGCCAAACAGAATGCATTCCAGCTCAGTTACAGCCGCCGCGTGCGCAGGCCGCAATACAACGACCTCACACCGTTCGCGACTTACAGCGATAACCGCAATTATTGGAGCGGCAACCCCGATCTGAATCCGGAGTTTACCAATGCATTCGAACTCGGGCACATTAAGTACCTGAACAAGGGCTCGCTGACTTCTTCGATCTACTACCGCCACACCAACGGCAAGATCATCAGCATACGTACCGTGCAGGACGACGGAAGTTCCTACACCCGGCCTGAAAACCTGGGAACCGAAGATGCTTACGGCGCCGAATTCACCGGATCTTTTAACCCATACCCATGGTGGAAACTCGACGGCAGCGCGAATTTCTTCCGTGCGATCACGGACGGCACCGGCGTGGATGAGGAATTTCAGAGCGATACTTATAGCTGGTTTGTGCGCGCCATGTCCCGGTTTACGCTTTGGAAAAATACCGATGTGCAGTTGAGAGGTAATTACGAAGCACCACAGCAGACGCCGCAGGGCCGCAGAAAGGCATTGGCGACGCTCGATCTGGCCGCGACACGGGATATTCTGAAAGGGAACGGGACGCTCACTCTTACGGTGGTGGACGTTTTCAATTCCAGGAAATTCAGATCAATTACTGAAGGCGCTAATTTTTACGCCCGCAACAGTTCGCAGGGACGTTTGAGGCAGATTAACCTGACTTTGAACTACCGCTTGCACCAGGCTAAAAAGAAGCCGAAGGAGAGCCTTGAAGGCGATTTTTAATGCAAATTAAATTTAGTTTACGGTTTTTATTCTCTACCTTGTATACTCTTACACTGGGATTGATCGCTACTGTACCTCAATTAGGCTGAATGTATTGAGCAGTGTTTATGTTATTCATGAGTACTTAAATTCGGGTTATGAGCACAAAACCAAAAAAATCTATTTTCCTGGCCGACGACGATGAGGATGATTGCCTGCTGTTTGAGGACGCGCTCAGGGAAGTAAGCACTTCTGCCGAACTGTTGACGGCTAGTGACGGGGTCGAGCTGATTGACCTGATGGAGAAGACAGTACCACCACCGCCAGATGTTATTTTTCTGGATTTAAATATGCCCAGGAAGAATGGTTTCGAATGCCTGGATCTGATCCGCCAAACGAAAGCCTGGGAAGATATACCGGTAGTAATTTTTTCAACCACCGGCCAGGAAGAAATGGTGCGGAAGGTGCATGAAAAAGGCGCCAACTTCTTCATCCGAAAACCAGGGTCGTTTCCCAAGCTGAAACAGGCCATCAAACAAATTCTGGATATTGATTGGACCCAGCATAACTGGACACCGGCACCAGAAAACTTTTATTATCAATATTGACTTCTCTCGACTTGTCCACTTATTTTTGAAAGTATCTTCTTCTTGAAACAGGTGGACAAGTCGAAAAAAAACTATCACCAGACTTCTGAAAACGGGGATCATCACCCCAGCAAGGTGAGCCCTGCATCCGACAGCGCGGCGCTCGACCGCACTGCTGATGACGTATTGCCCGGCAATGCGGTGTCGGCCGGTCCGGTACCCGACAGCGAAAGCAAATTCAGAAACACCGTCAGGCAGGCCCCTGTGGGTATGATCATCATGCGCGGGGAAGATTTCGTGGTCGAAATGGCTAATGATACCTACCTGCACATTGTCGACCGGAATGAGGAACAGCTCGTGGGAAGGTCGCTTTTCGACGGACTTCCCGAGGTACGTGAATACGTGGAGCCTATCCTGCGCAACGTACTGCACACCGGCATTCCCTATCATGGCAATGAATTTGAAGTGATCCTCCGGCGTTTCGGACAGCCCGAGCTTTGCTATTTCAATTTCGTTTACCAGCCGCTATTTGAAGAGGACCCCGAGAATGCTTCGGGCATCATTGCTGTGGCCACCGAGGTTACCGAGCAGGTTTTGTCCAAGCAGGCGCTGCAACGAAGCGAAAACCAGTTTCGCAACCTGGTGACCCAGTCGCAGTTCGCAAAGGCCATTTTTAAAGGACCGGAAATGGTGATCAGCATCGCGAACGAGAGTATGCTCAACATCTGGCGGCGCAGCCTCGACGAGGTGGTAGGAAAAAGGCTTGTCGATGTTTTCCCTGAACTGCGTGGCCAGAAATTCATCGACTTGCTGAATGAAGTTTATCAAAGCGCTAAAATTCACCGCGAAAATGAGGCAATCGCTTACGTAGACGGCCCCGGCGGTTTGAAAAAGCATTACCTGGACTTCCAGTACGCCCCTATACTTGAAATGGACGGCAGTGTCTCGGGCATCATGGTGTCGGTGAGCGACGTTACCGACAAAGTTACCCTGCGGCAGCAGTTCGCGGAGACCGCCGACCGGCTTTCACTGGCGACGGAAGGTACCCGACTTGCGACCTGGGATTTGAATGTCAAGACGAGAGAAATCATCCATTCGAGTAGGCTGGCGGTGATTTTCGGCTACGACGAAACTACCGTGCTGACCCATCAGCAAATGCGGGACCGGTTACACCCGGAGGATCGCAGGGAGATTGTGGAAAAGGCATTTCAGGCTGCGCTCGAAACCGGTGTTTACTATTACGAAGCGAGAATAATCCATCTCGACCAATCCATACACTGGATCCGGACGCAGGGTAAGGTGCTTTTTGACGAGGCCCATGTCCCGCAGCGGATGCTCGGTACGATGATGGACATTACTGATCGAAAAGAATCGGAACTCGCGCTGAAAACCAGCGAAGGAAAGTTCCGGACGCTGGCGGATTCGATGCCGCAGTTTGTGTGGACCGCCGATTTGCAGGGAAATATCACCTATTTCAACCGGTCTATGCTCGATTATTCGGGCTTTACGGCACCGGAGATCCAAAAAGACGGCTGGCTGCCGCTGGTTCACCCCGACGACGTGGCTGAAAGTATCCATGCATGGATCACCTCGGTGAGCGAAGGTACCGAATACCGTTTCCAGCACCGTCTGAAGCGTTCCGACGGCGAGTACCGGTGGTACCAATGCCGGGCTATTCCGCAGCGTAATCCCGGCGGGACGATCGAAATGTGGGTAGGGACCAGCCTCGATGTTCACGACAGCCGCCTGTTTATCGATCAGCTCGAAACGAAAGTGCAGGAGCGGACACAACAATTGCTTGTTGCCAACAATGAGCTCATACGCACGAATATGGAACTCGCGCAATTCGCCTATGTAGCCAGCCACGATTTGCAGGAGCCGCTGCGGAAAATCCAGACATTCGCGACACGCATTCTGGAAACAGAAAGGGATAATCTTTCCGAGCGCGGCAAAGATTACTTCAACCGCATGCAGGCTTCGTCCACACGAATGCAGCAGCTGATCGTCGATTTGCTGGCCTTTTCCCGTGCCAATGTCGCCGAAAAACACCTGGAAAGCACGGACCTGAACATGGTGCTGCAAAATGTGAAGGATCAGCTCAGCGACATTATCCAGGCGGAAAACGCAGTGATCCAGAGCGATGTGCTGCCTGTGAGGGAGGTGATTGTATACCAGTTCGAGCAGCTATTTACAAACCTGATCGCCAATGCGCTCAAATTCATTGGCCCGGACAGGGCGCCGGTGATCGAGATCCGCTCCGGAAAAGTGCCGGGTGCGGCCATACCTATCGCAGGTGCCGACCCTTCCCAGCATTACCAATACATTTCTTTCGCAGACAATGGAATCGGGTTTGATCCTCAATACAAGGACCGCATTTTCCAAGTGTTTCAGAGACTGCACAACCGCTCGGCCTATGAAGGAACGGGCATCGGTCTGGCGATCTGTAAGAAAATCGTCGAGAACCACAAAGGCCTGATCGACGCCGTCGGCAAGCCCGGCATTGGGTCGACGTTTATTATCTACTTACCCGTAGAGTCTTGATTGTCAGTAATGTTTAGCTTTTTGCGGCTGGTGTAGGTAACGGCAATGCCGATGAGTATAATGATTCCGCCGGCGATCATTTGAGCTGTTATCTTTTCGCCGATAAAAATCCAGGCAAAAATTCCTGTTACGACCGCCTGGCTTAAAAGGCTGAGTGAGACGCTCTTGGCGTCCATTTGCTTCATCGCCGCATTGATCGTCAGCCAGCCAATGAGTTGACAAATCAATCCCTGCATCACAAAAACGCCCCAGATAACCGGTTCGAAATGCCAGAGGGGCTGATCGAAAATGAGGCATATGACAAAAAGGTAAATGCTCGACACCGCCATGCTGACCGTCATAAAGCTGACAATATCGATTTTGTTCAAAACTGTTTTGCTGATCAGCATATAGGATGCATACAGGATGCCCGAAAGCATTGCCAGCGCAAATCCGAGATCGAACTTCATCGTTACAAACGTCTCAATACCAATTAGAATGACCATTCCAAAAAGTGCAATGAGCGTTCCGAGCCAAAAGCGCGGGCCGGGTTTATCGGGTAAAAACAGGAATGTTCCTACACCCACCCACACGGGGGAGAGGTTGGTCAGGAGGGTGGCCTGTGTGGCATTGGAATAATGTATCGAAAGGTTCCAGACCGCGATGTCACTTGCAAAAATGATCCCGCAAAGCACGATGGGAAGCCACAGCACGCCGGTGGGTAATGTGAATTTCCTGCGGACCAGCACATAAGGCAATAGGAACAACAGCCCCAGAAGCATCCGGTAAAATGCAGAAGTAACCCCCGATACCGGAGCCCATTTCACCAGCACGGGGAAAATGCTGATGGCGACGATCCCGATGATCAGGTTAATGCGGGCATTTGACATAAATCGGCAGGGCTAATCTTCTGTTTCAATAACTTTCACCCGCCCGATCTCACCTGATTCCAGTCTTACCTTAATGCCATGCGTGTGCACGGGTGCCTTGGTAAGAATATCCTTCACGATGCCTTGGGTCAGTTGCCCGCTGCGCTGGTCTTTTTTGAGCACAATCGAGACGGCGAGGCCTGGTGCAATATTCTTTCTTTCTGTTCCTGATAATGACGACATGCTAAGCGACTTTCGCGGGTTTTATTTTTTGAAGAATTTTGATTTCGTCGATCGAAATGGTGCTGATGAGCTCGAAAAGCCCGTTGATCGTTTTTACGTCTGACAGCATTTTGCGTACCGGGGACTGATCGGCTTTCTCGATGCCGAGCTCTTTGATTTCCTTTTTGCGGTTCGCCAGCAATTCGACCAGGCGCTGGTTCTGCGGCAGCGATTCGCGGGCAATTTCCAAACTGTTGCCGGTTTTACCATCGATAATGTCCATCGCAGCCTGTAATTGCCGGTCAATTTGCCGGGTCATCATCTCAAATTCAACTGAAAATTCCGAATACTCCAGAGTCTGTGCGTAGGTGGACAGCGAGGCAATGTAGGAGGTAAGCATATGGCTTGTGGCCACGAACTGGTGGTACTCCTCCATATTCATCTGCTGGCGTTTAGGTTCGGAGAGCATTTTTTGAAAATTATCCGAAAGGTTCGCCATCGCAATGATCGCATTTTTTCGGAGCAGTTTCAATTCGTTGATATCCAGTTGTTTCCCTGTGAATTTAGCGGCTACGATGTCAAAATACTTCCGGTTGGCATTCAGGGCTTCCTTCATATACTGCTTGATCTGTGAATGCTCCCACACAGGCAGTACGTAGGAGGAAATAATGTAAGCAATCACGGAGCCGATGACGGTATCGATCACCCGGTCCTGCAAAACGTCGGTCACATGCTGCGGGTTCAGGAAATGGAACGACAGGATTACATACAGGGTAATGCTGGTAGATGCAACGAAATAATTGATTTTCAGGAAGCTGTATGCCAAAATCATCGAAACCATCATGAGGATGAACAGCGGCGTCTTGTCGTCGATGAGGTAAAGGAACAGAAACCCCACCACAACCCCGAGAATCGTTCCGCCGATCCTGTGCAGGTTACGCTGCTTGGTAATGCTGAATGCAGGTTTCAGAATCACGGCGATGGTCAGCAATATCCAGTAGCCGTGGCCGACATCAAAAAACAGCGATGTGATGTATCCCGCCAGCAAGCCCAGCGTGACGCGCACCGCATGCCGGAAATGGCTCGATTTAAGCGAGAGGTTATCGAGCAGAATGCGCGGGTGGTAGTCCTGCTTCGGCGTGAAATCCTCCGCATCCACGGTGAGCTTATAGTCGTTGCTGACGTCCGCTTCATATTTGGTAGCCCTGTGCAGCTTTTTCACACGCTCGGTTACGTCCTGCAAGCTGTTCAGGATTTGGCGCAGCATGATGAAATCCTCCATATTGTCGTGGTTCATCTTGTGCTCGCGCATGCGCTCGAACGCACGCTGGCATTTGTTGAAAGCCTCGTCGAGATCATGACGCGGGTGCGAAGCGTAGCCACTTTGCACCGCGAGCCCTATTTGCTGAATTTCCGCCGCAAGCCAGGTAATGTAGGTGCCAAACAACCGGAGTACCTTCGTATGGTCGAATGCGCGGTGCAGGTTGGCGTAATTCTGCTGCGAATTGAGGATCCGTTCGAAAAGATCGATGCTATCGAGGAACATCAGCATCAGTATGCGGCTTTTCGTGGTCGACTCCGTCACGATCTCCCTGGTTTTGAAAAGGATTTCGCGCAGGTTTTCATGGTTTTCGCGGAGGATCACCTGCTGGTGTACCATCCGGTTGAAAAGCTCGTCGTAGTTGGGGTTCGCGAAATAATAGCCGGCTTTGATCGAAAGCAGCTTGCCGAGTTCCACAAAGTTTTCGCCCAGCAGCTGCTGGATGAGCTTGTAGGGCAGCAACTTTTGCAACACCATGAACAATATAAAGTACCAGATCCCGCCTGCTGAAAATATGGCCGCTGTCCGGAACACCATGTCGCCGCTGAGGTGGTCATCAATATTAAATACAAAAACGAGCAGCGAAATAAGCCCGATGCTATTCACGCGGTTGCCGTATACGCCGACCAGCGAGAAAAACATCCCGAATACGATAATTTCAAGAAAAATAATGAAATGAAAATGCCTGAGGTAGCCGGTAATGCAGGCCACGAGAAAGCAGGTAGCAATCGCCACGAGCAGGGCATTCCGCCGCCGGTGGTATGGTCCGGGATTGTCGGTACCGCCGATCAGCAGCGTCCCGAGCGGGAAGGCGATCCATTCGCTTAATATGCCGTAATGATTAAAAATCACGCTAGGGATGATCGTCCCGAGGGTTAGACGTACACCGGTCGACAGGTAATGGCTGGAAATAAATTTTTTAAACTCGTCGAGGTAATTCATGGAATGAAGTCACGGTGTGCTATTGCAATACTACTATTTTAAATTTCGCAACCCAACAAAAGGCGTACCAAAATTTAATACCTGCGGCTGGGCGCTTATCTGTCCGGCCTGGGCTGTTTTTTGTATATTTGGAAGGGATTAGGCGTAGGGGACAGGAGAAAATTTGGAATGTTCCCGTAATTTACGAACCATCACCATCCCGATATAGTTCTATTTTCAATGCTACTTCCACCAAAAGTTTCCTCGTTTTGAGAAAAAGGATTAAACGTAATGCGAGACTGGTCCGTTACGTCGTCTACAAAGAGACTCTGATCGATTTCAAAGATCATTTCTGGACGTTCATCGGTTCATTTCTGGGTATCGGCGTGATTGGCCTGCTCAACGACAAGCAGTTTACCGATTCCGATTCCCTGTTCCTGATCGGTTCTTTCGGCGCCTCGTCGGTGCTCATATATGGAATTGTAAACAGCCCGCTCGCGCAGCCGCGCAACCTCATAGGCGGGCACGTGATATGCGCGATCGTGGGGGTAACCGTCCACAAGATCATCCCCGACCAGGTGTGGCTGTCATCGGCATTCGCAGTTTCTACTTCGATTGTATTGATGCAGGTAACCAAAACCCTGCACCCGCCCGGTGGTGCCACCGCATTGATCGCCAACATCGGTTCCGAGAAGATCAAGGCATTGGGCTACATGTACGTGCTGAGCCCGGTGCTGAGCGGCGTGCTGATATTGCTTTTTGTGGCCGTGATGGTCAATCGCTTTGCCGCGCACCGCAAATACCCAGCCAACAGGAACTGGTATAAAGTGTGGGAGCGCAAGTATTTCACCAGGGTCTGAAAACAAAAATAGCTGCTCTTGCGGGCAGCTATTTTGGGATATAAGCTCTGATATTATTCGTCGTGACCGATTTTCGCGATCGCTTTGTCGATTTCGTAAAGGCCGGTACCATCCTCGCCGATCACATCGAACAGCTCAATCGCGCGGCGTGCATTGTCTTCTTCCTCAATTTGTTCGTTGACAAACCATTGCAGGAAGTTTTCGGTAGCATAATCCTCTTCTTTGCGGGCAGCGGTTACAATGCGGCTGATCGATTGCGTTACCGCGATTTCGCTTTGCAGCGCTGTTTCGAAAACACTCCTGAATGTTGGATACTCCTGTTTTACACCTGAAACTTCGGGAGAAATCGCAGTGCCGCCAACCGTCATCAGGTAGTTGAAGATTTTGAGCATGTGACCGCGCTCTTCGTCGGATTGTTTCAGGAAATAATGGGCGCTGCGTTTGAAACCGTTACGGTCGCACCACGAAGCCATGGCGAGGTATTTGGCAGAAGCCTCTGCTTCCATCTTCACCTGGTTGTTCAAAAGTATCTCTATCTCCTCTTTGAGGGAAGTACGTGCTCTGAGTAAGTCTTTCATGATTTTGCTTGTTTATTCGTGTCTTAACAACTGCAAATATCATGCGAAGTTTCAGGATTCCAAATCGTTTTAGAAATTTGGAACCGGTCTAATATAGTCTGAATGAGTAATTTAGACTAATTCTTGCTCTGTGTAAAGTACCTGGTGGAGCATGGAATTGAGCTCGATCGCGAAGTGTGTACCGTTCACAAGCTCACGCAGTTGGATCACTTCGCAGAGCGTCATTTTGTGGCCGATACTCAGTTGGGGAGCTTCAACGAACTCATAGTCAGATTCGTCCGAGAGGTCGAAAATTTTGCTGTGGATATCAATGCTGTTGATAAACCGGCGGAAATTCAAAAAATCAAGGATCTTAAAAGAGGCTTTGATTTCGCCAAAGTGAAGGATGATACGGGAAGTTAAATCACACTGTACGCTGTAACCTTTCGCGGTACTGAACAATTCATTCTGGGTATTCACTGACAGCAAAAATTTGAATCGTGGAAATTGTTACACAAAGATAAATTCAAACTATTTGCCAAGCAAGTTATTTGTAAACAATCTAATTAAATCAAACTTATCCCTTGCCGTCGACTTAAGTCGACGGCAAGGGATAAGTTTGATTTAATTAATTAGCTGCTTTGGCCCAGTTGTCGCGCAGGGTGGATGTTCTGTTGAAGATCAGTTTTTCAGCGGAGCTATCCGGGTCTTTGGCGAAGTAGCCCTTTCTGAGGAACTGGAAAGATTCGCCTTCCCGGGCTTCCAGTAATGTAGGCTCGGCATAGCCGGTAATAATGTGCAGCGAATCCGGATTGAGGTAATCTTTGAAATCACCGTCTTCCGACGACGGATCTTCCACCGAGAAGAGACGGTCATAGAGGCGCACTTCCACTTCCACGGCGTGTGCAGCCGAAACCCAGTGCAATGTGCCTTTTACATTAATGCCGGTTGTATCCTGTCCGCTTTTGCTGTTTTCGATGTAAGTACAGCGAACTTCGGTGATCTCGCCGTTTTCATCTTTTACAAAATCATCGCATTGGATAATGTAGGCGCCTTTGAGACGTACCATTTTACCAGGTGCGAGGCGGAAATATTTCTTCGAAGGCACTTCCATGAAATCTTCTTTTTCGATGAGAATCTCTCGGGAAAAAGGGATTTCGCGGTTACCGGTCGATATATCTTCGGGGTTGTTTTCGCTGTGGCACATTTCGGTCACGCCTTCGGGGAAGTTGGTGATCACCACTTTCAAAGGATCGAGCACCACCATACGGCGCAATGCCTGCTTGTTCAGATCTTCACGAACGCAGAATTCGAGCAGGCCTACGTCTACCATATTTTCCCGTTTCGCTATGCCGATGCGGTCGCAGAAATCGCGGATAGCGAATGCGGTGTATCCGCGGCGGCGCATTCCGCTGATTGTCGGCATGCGCGGATCATCCCACCCGCTCACATGGCCTTCCTGTACCAGTTGCAGCAGTTTGCGCTTGCTTGTTACCGTGTAATTAAGGTTGCGGCGGGCGAATTCATATTGATGCGAAGTGTAAATGCCCAGTTTTTCAATCAGCCAGTCATATAACTCACGGTGCGGGGCGAATTCCAGCGTACAAATGGAATGCGTAACGGTTTCGATGGCGTCGCTTTGGCCGTGCGCGAAATCGTACATCGGGTAAATACACCATTTGTTTCCCGTGCGGTGGTGATGGGCGTGCTTAATGCGGTAAAGAATCGGGTCGCGCATAAGCATATTAATATGCGCCATATCGATTTTCGCGCGTAGTGTCCGGCTGCCGTCGGGGAACCCGCCATTTTTCATTTGTTCGAAAAGTGCAAGATTTTCCTCCACGCTGCGGTTGCGGTAAGGACTATCTTTCCCCGGCTCGGTAGGCGTGCCTTTGAGGGCCGCAATTTCCTCGGAGGTAGAGTCGTCCACATAAGCCAACCCTTCATGGATCAGCTTGATAGCGTAGCCGTAAAGCGTATCGAAGTAGTCGGAAGCATAGTTTTCATTCTCCCATTCGAAGCCGAGCCAGCGGATGTCATTCTTAATATTTTCAACGTATTCGGTGTCCTCCGTCACCGGATTGGTATCGTCAAACCGCAGATTGGTGTAACCTGGAAATTTCTTGGTCAGCCCGAAATTCAGGCAAATGCTGGTAGCATGCCCAATGTGCAGATAGCCATTGGGTTCGGGTGGAAAGCGAGTAATAATCCGGGTATATTTTCCTGATTGCAGGTCAGCGTCAATAATCTCCTCGATAAAATTCAAGCTTTTCTCTTCTTTTTTCTCTTCCGTAATCATACTAAAATGAAATTTTCCAATTTTCAAAGTTAACCTTCTTCCCGCAAATTCCGCAATCGGCCCGCTGAAATCGTAAATCCACAAGTTTGGCTTAATTTTGCGGCATGCGCTATTTCCTGGAATTCAGTTACCGCGGCACGGCTTACAATGGCTGGCAAAAACAGAACAATGCATTGGGCGTCCAGCAGGTGCTGGAAGAGGCTTTTGCCAAAATACTGAGAATGGCCGTCGAACTTACCGGCAGCAGCCGCACCGATGCGGGTGTACATTCAGAACAACAATTCGCTCATTTTGATTTACCAGAATCGATTGCTGATGCCGATTTGCTGGTTTACAAACTGAATGCATTGATTCCCAAAGATATTGCCGTTCAGCGCATTATTGCAGTGGACGATGAGATCCATTCCAGGTTTGCAGCCACGCACAGAAAGTACGAGTACCGCATCACTTATCAGAAAAATCCATTTTTGACAGACCTCGCCACCCCCATGCGCCGGAACCTGGACGTAGCCCGCATGAACGAGGCGGCGGCATTGCTGCTCATCTATACCGATTTCGAAAGTTTCAGCAAGATCCATACAAATGTCAATAACTTTCGCTGTACCGTTACGGAGTCGCACTGGGTGGAATCGGGCGAAATGCTGGTATTTCATGTCAAAGCAAACCGCTTTCTGAGAGGTATGGTGCGGGCATTGGTGGGCACGATGCTGGAAGTAGGGCGTAACAAGCTTACCGTGAGCGATTTTGAGCAGATCATCCTTTCGCGCAACAGAAAAAATGCCGGAGCGCAGGCCCCGGCAGAAGGTTTGTTCCTGGTGGAAGTCGGTTATCCCCCGACGCTGTTTACCTGACGCTTTCCCGCGTCTGCACATTGTCGACCAGCCTGAAAATTCCAAGCGGGTTTCCGTTTTTCAATTCATCGGGCAGAAGCGCGTCCGGCCAGTTCTGGAACGATTGCGGCCGGACGAACCGCAGGATCGAATGCCTTCCCACCGAAGTAAATTTAGCATCTGCCGTAGCAGGGAATGGGCCGCCATGGTGAATAGAAGGACATACTTCCACGCCGGTAGGCACGCCGTTCATGATAAACCGGCCGGAGATTTTGGCCAGCTGCCGCACGATTCCCGGATAAGCCGTCACCTCAGCCTCTTCGGCGATCAATGTAGCGGTGAGCTGGCCTTTCAAATGGGCAACGGCCTCTTGCAATTCATTCGTGTCCTCGCAAACGACCAATAGCGAAAAGGGCCCGAAAACTTCTTCATGCAATTTGGGATTGGCAATGAAATTTTGGCCGGAGACCAGAGCAATGGAAGCTTCCGCCTGATTTTCACCCTCCGAATGCACGGTTGAAATCGCTAGGGAAGAAACCTCGGGCTGCTCCAAAGTCTCTCCACGCAGTTTGTTATAGTTTTTGCAAATGCCGGCTGTCAGCATAGTCGCCGAAGGAGTATTCATAATTTCGGCTTTGTATGCATTCTGAAAGGTTTCAAGCCCTTCGGTATTTGTAATAAACACCAGACCCGGGTTCGTGCAGAATTGTCCCGCACCCAGGCTCACCGACACAGCCAGGGTTTTTCCAAGTTGGGCTGCATTGTTTTTCAAATATTGAGGTAATACGATAATCGGGTTGACGCTGCCCATTTCGGCAAAGACCGGTATAGGTTCCTCGCGCTCCTGTGCAAGGCGGTAAAGCGCCATTCCGCCCTTGTAGGAACCGGTAAATCCTACCGCTTTGCTGGCCGGATGTTTTACCAGGGCAGTCCCGACTTCAAACCCGTCGTCATACAGCATGGAAAATGTTCCCTCGGGCATGCCCGTGCGTTGTGCCGCGCGCACAACAGCCTGCGCCGTGAGGTCGCTCACACCCGGGTGCGCAGGGTGGGCTTTTACGACCACCGGGTTCCCCGCCGCCAATGCAGGTCCCGAATCGACGCCAGCCACAGAGTAGGCAAGTGGAAAGTTGCTGGAGCCAAACACGATCACCGGCCCGACCGGTACCAGCATCTTGCGGATGTCCGGCTTAGGAACGGGCGTACGATCGGGTAGGGCGGTGTCGATGGATGCTTCAACCCAGGATCCTTCCCGGAGTAGCTCTGCAAATTGCGTCAGTTGGTTAATGGTTCGGGTGCGTTCGCCTTGCAACCGGGCAATGGGTAGTCCGGTTTCCTGGGAAGCACGTTCTAGGAGGTCGTCGCCCAATGCCATGATTTCCTCCGTAATGGCAATTAAAAATGCCGCGCGCCCGGCTGCCGGTACCTGCGAGTAGCTATCGAATGCTTTTTCGGCCAGGGCCATCGTTTGGTCCACTTCCCCGGTCGTAGCGCAATGGAAAGTTTCGGGCAAGTAACTGTCTGTTGCCGGCGCGTAAGCCTTGAAATGTTTTTCGCCTTCCGATGAAAGCGTGTATCCTATGAAGTTTTTGCCTTGAATGGTCGTCATTGTGATGATGTGGAAAAAGAGATTGGCTTAAAAAACAAAAGTTTGTGCCCTCCGGGAACGGCACAAACTTATAATCTTGAAAAAGTAAATTCTTACTGCTCTCGAGGCCGGTTTTAAAGCAGCCGCCCGATGATATCGTCGACCGAAATGCCTTCCGCCTCAGCCTTGAAGTTCCGGATAATGCGGTGACGCAGCACGGGTAATGCCACTGCCTTAACATCTTCGATGTCCGGCGAATACTTGCCTGAAAGCAATGCATTGCATTTCGCGGAGAGGATCAACGCCTGCGATGCCCGCGGGCCAGCTCCCCATTCGAGATAGTCGTTGGTATCTTTGATAGCTAAACTGCCCTGCGGCCGTGTTTTATGCACCAGCTTCACCGCGTATTCGATCACGTGGTCGGTGACAGGCACGCGGCGTACCAGGTGCTGAAAATCGGTGATTTCTTCGGCACTGATCACTTTCTTCACCTCATACCGAACATCTGTGGTCGTGTTTTTGACAATGCTTACTTCCTCTGCGTAAGAAGGATAGTCGAGCTGAATCATGAACATAAAGCGGTCGAGCTGTGCTTCCGGCAGGGGATAGGTACCTTCCTGTTCGATCGGGTTTTGCGTAGCCAGTACGAAAAACGGCCTGTCGAGCGGGTGTTTGGCACCGGCAATGGTCACAGAGTATTCCTGCATCGCCTCCAATAGCGCCGATTGCGTCTTGGGAGGCGTACGGTTGATTTCATCTGCAAGGATAATGTTCGCGAAGATCGGGCCTTTGATGAACTTGAAATTGCGGTTCTGGTCGAGCGTTTCCGAACCGAGAATGTCGGAAGGCATCAGATCGGGCGTAAACTGGATCCGGTTGAAATTCAGGTCGAGCGAGGAAGCGATGGTTTGGATCAGGAGCGTTTTTGCGAGCCCCGGAACGCCTACCAGCAAGCAGTGTCCCTGGCAAAAAATGGCGGTGAGCAGTCTTTTTACCACCTCATCCTGTCCGATAATCACATTCCCGATTTCACTCCGGATTTTATCATAAGCTACTTTCATAGCTTCGGCAGCTTCTACGTCCGATGAATACTTCACGTTCTATTTGGTTAGATTTCCAATCGTTAAAAGCAATGAATACCGCCGTTTTACCGCTACAAATCGTCGGCGTTGGCGGCCAGGCCGAGCACTTTACAATTTCTGTACTCGGGTTCGATGCTGATGTAGACATCTCCCTGCGCTTTTTTAAACCACTCTTCCAGCGCATTGTTCCGCTTGTTGCTCAGCACGATCTGAGCCAGTTTTTCGTAGTCGTCGTGCAGGTTGGCGGTATGCGGCTCCGACTTGCTTTTGTACCAAAGGATGCGCATGGCGCTGCTACCGTCTTCCAAACGATAGGAAACAGGCATACTTAGGTCTCCTACTTTCATGGTATCGATCGCGAAGTAGAGTGCGGGGTCCATGGAAGCATCGAGTGTAAGCTTCGAAGTACCTGTGCTTCTGTCCTGGATAAGGCCTCCCGATTCAGCGGTTTCCTTGTCGTCGGAGTTGTCGAGCGCAGCTTTGGCAAACTTCAGGGTATCGCTTTTAATGAGGGTCCTGAGGCTGTCGAGTGCACGGGTCGCACCTGTCATGTCCGTGCCCTTGTTATAGTCCGGGCGAAGGAGAATGTGCCTTGCGTGGTATTCCGCGCCCCTGGTTTCGAGCAATTTGATGAGGTGAAAACCGAACTGGGATTCCACTACGCCCGACATTTCACCTGGTTTGAGGCCCAAAGCTGCACCTTCAAATTCAGGTACCATTGCACCACGTTTGGCGAAGCCCAGGTCACCACCCACTTTCGCCGAACCTAAATCTTCTGAATAGATCTGCGCCAGCATGGCAAAGTCTTCCCCTTTTTCGGCACGTGCCTTCAGGTCGAGCAGTTGCTGTCTGAGCTTGTCTTTCTGTTCGCGCGTCACCGTTCCCTTTTTGACGATATGGCCCACTTCTACCTCGGAAGGAATGTAAGGCAAGCTGTCTTTTGGAATGGAGTTAAAGAATTTGCGTACGTCTGCCGGTGTAATTTTGACATTACCGGAAATCGTCTGCTGCATTTTCTCAACGATTTTTTGCTCCTTCACTTGCTGGCGAAGCTCGTTTTTGAGGTTTTCAATGCTTTTGCCGTAAGCTTCCACAATGTTCTTTTCCGAACCGAAGCGCTGGATCATGTAATTCATTTTCGCATTCAGCTCACCGTCTACCTGCTTGTCTTCCACGGTCACCGAGTCGATTTCCGCTTTCGCAAGCAGCATTTTGTTGATGATCAGCGATTCCAGCAACTGGCATTTCTCAGGTGCCTGGCGTCCTTCGGCCTTATACTGGTTATACATCTCTTCCAGCTCCGAATTCAGGATGTAATGGTTATCGACCCTGGCGATGATTTTGTCCAGGCTCACTCCCTGCTGACCTTGTCCGTAGCTTATCACGCTGATGAGCAGCATGAAAGCGGCTATCAAATGAGCCCCGATCCATTTATTTACTTTCATATTTTCCTTGTATGCTGATTTGGATTATTGCGGGTTTTATTGAACTAAACTCCTAAAAATGAAACAGATTCGATTTATAAATGCTAAAATACGGCTAACGCTTAATTTTTTCTAATTCCTGTGCATTCACTTTGACAGGGAATTTTTCCTGCAACCGGGCCAGCCACTGCTTTTCCAGTTCTTTCTGATAGTCGTTGATCACGGTTCCACGCGCTTCCGGAAATGTTTTAGGCCTTGCCGGATCGATCTTCGCTACATTGGCCCACAAAAAGCCTCCGTTACTATTGATCATCTGCTCACCGGCCTGCCACTTAAAGCCAGCAAAAAGGGGGTCGGTTTTCGGAAAGTAACCTTCACGGATTGATACCGCACCCGGCGCATTCGCGTTGTAAACCTTTTCTACGTCGCTTTTCGACTGGCTGTAAAACTGAAACGCGACACTGCGGTTACGCTCCGGCTCCGCTGCCTGCCGGAAAGAACCATAGTCTTTTTCTATGATACGCAAAATCGGGATGTTTCGTGCATTTAAATATTTCACAACGTTGCGGGCGCGGGTCGAGGAAAGGATTTCTGGTTCTTCGGCGGAGCGGTAGCCGGCTATTTCGACCACGTAATCCGCATTCTTTTCCATGATAATGTAAAGGTCGTTCAGCGCTTCCAGCTGCTGGTTGCCTATTTCCGCTGAATTTACCGGGAATAGCAGCTCCTTCGATTTCCGTTCCAGTTTGTATGGGCTTGTCGCCAAAGTTTTTTTCACGCTGTTCAAAGTTTGCGTGTCTTTGGCCGCCACGATGGTTGCAAATGCACGCTCAGGGTAGTTGTAGCGCTCCTTGTTCCTTTCATAAAAACTGCGCTGACCGGTAGAATCCGAAAGAGAGCGCTGCCAGACCTGCTCCTCCATGATCTGAGAAAGCAGCACGCCCTCGCGGATTTCGTTCATCAGGCTCCGGAATTCCGGGTTATTTTCTTCCAGGTGCTCTTTTTCATATTCCACGAGCGACTCGGTGAGGTAGTCGTAATAATAACGCCCGAAAACGACTGCCGGCGACGCGTCTTTCGGTCGGGGCGTTTGTTTTCGTTTTACATAATTCAGGAACGATAATGCGTCGTAAGGCCGCTGCTCAATGCGAAACAGGGTGACCGTGGACCAGTCTGCAGAAACCGCGCGCTGGTAGTCCCATTTGCCTGTTCGGAGGGTGCTGTCGGCCAATGCTGCCACCTGCTGCCATGCATCCGCTGCTTCCTGTACGGCATATTTTTCGCGCAGCCGCTTAGCATTGGCCTGCTCGATTACTTTGCCCCGGGAGTCGGTCACCACTTTCTTGCGGAGCGCCGGCGCCATGTTGGCCAATGTTTCGATCGGCCGCTTTTCGATGAGGCGGATAATGTGCCAGCCGTACATTGTCAGCACCGGCTGCGAATAGGATTGCGGTCGTGTAAGTGCAAATGCGGCTTCTTCAATTTCGGGTACCATCTGTCCTGTCCCGAACATGGGAAGCAGCCCGCCGTTTTTTCGTGATTCGCGGTCGTCGGAATATTTGTCAACGACCATATTCCATTCGGCGCCGTTCTGCAATTGCGTATAGGCCTCTTCGATCCGCGCCTTGGCCGATTCTTTCTGAGCTGCCGTTCCGCCGGTATCCACTTTCACCATGATGTGAGCCACCTTCACCATCCCACGGTTGTTCCGGCGGTCGTTCACTTTGATCAGGTGATAGCCGCCTTTCGTCCGGACGGGTTGTGAAATCTTGCCTACCGGCAGGGTATAGGCGGCTGTTTCAATTGGGTAGAGCGTCTGGAATGCCGTGAAATAGCCTAGATCGCCCTTCGTAGTCTTGGCTGCCGGATCTTTCGAAAAGCGGGATGCCATGTCCGCGAAGTCGGAGCCCTCTTCAAGGCGCCCGCGGAGCGAAATGGCAGCGCGGTAGGCTTCGAGCGTGTCTGCTGGTGAAGCGTCTTCCGAAACGCCCACCAGAATGTGTGATGCCCTTACTTCCTGTTTCAGCCGGTTATAGGCTTCATTGGTGAGCTTTTCAACCAATTCCTTATCCACGAGGTGGTTCTTCGCCAGCTGATCACGGTAGGAAGCAATTTCTTCGCGGTAATCGAGTGTGGTGTCTTTGCCTTCCGACCTCGCCTGGAGTACCTTCATTTTAAGGTCGGTATATAGCGGCAGGTATTCTTCGGGGGTCAGTTCCCGCGTGGAGTCGGATGCGAACTTGTTCTTATTGTAAGAATCCTGGTAATCATCGATGGAAAATTGCTCTTTTCCGATTTCAAGCAGCGGCTGGGTTTCGGCTACCACCTGTTTTGGCGGGGCCGAAGTTTTGCATGCGCTGACAAGTGTAATCGTAATGAGACCAATATGAAACTGTATTTTGGACATATTCAGAATTTGTATTAGGCTTTCGCTGCTCAATAAAAACCTCGATAGCGCTCAAATATTGTAAAGCCAGCAAAGTTAGCGGCTTTCTGTTCAGGACAAAAAAATGCATGCGGGTATGTGGTTTGCGAAGTCCACATTTCCCCATCCGGGGGGATAGTTATGGCAAAATTTGCCCACAAAAATACGCCAGAATTTGTAGCCGTTATTTCTCAAAAAGTTTATTAAAAGGTTTTTGTGACTTAATGAGGAATTAGTATTTAAATACCATTAAAAGGCCATTTCAACCCTGATCCGGGTATAGTTTTTTAAGAACTTATTCTACAACGCTTTAACTTGTACAGCATATGGAAGAGAGCAAAGGGAACGAGTTCATTCAGATGATCAGAGCGTTATGGAATGAACAGAAGAAAAGGGAGGTTCTTTACCTGGAAGCATTGAAGAAAGATGGTATGGGTCCGTTCAGACGGTTACTGAGCCAGGGACATGTGAGTGCCGTGCTTTTTCAGAAAGAAATCCGTGCTGTATACGATTACTTCAAATGTTTTCTCAACGATAAGGAGCTGGCGGATCAAAATCAGATCGCGTCGCACACCTCCTTGCAATTGCTCGAAAGCGCAAATGGCAGGGAGGAAGTGGCTTCTTGCCTGAAAAAAATAGAGGCGGCTACGCTTCAACTTTACAAATCGCTGCGTCACTACCTGGACAGAGAACCGGAAACGCTGCGTCTTATGGACGAGCATCTTACCCGTACTTCGGAATTTTACGAAATGCTGTGTAAGCTCGAAACAGGCGGCCAACGCAGCTATGGGCTAACGGCAGCCGCCTGATCCTGCATTGTTCACTACACTTCATACAGTTCAATCGGAAGATCGTCCGGGTCGGCGAAGAATGTGAATTTTTTGCCTGTAAACTCATCAATCCTTACTGGTTCGGGGAAGATTGCCTTGGTATTTAAATAGGCAATGGCTTCTTCCACATTACCCACCTTGAATGCGAGGTGCCTCAGCCCGCATGCCTCCGGGCGTGATACGCGCGCAGGCGGGGACGGGAAGGAAAACAATTCTATTATGTACTGGCCATTCAGCGAAAGATCGAGCTTGTACGAATCCCGCGCTTCACGGAATACTTCCCGGTCGACATGGAACCCTAACACTTCTGTATAAAATTGTTTCGATTTGGGATAATCGGAGCAGATGATGGCGATATGGTGTACGGCTTCGAGTTTCAGCATGGGTAAAATAGTTGAGAATGCCCAAAGATAAGGGCGTGACTCATATCTTGATAAAAATCTTCTTCCTGTACATCCACCGCAGGATAAGCCATTCGACTAGGAGGATCAACGCGCCGCTGACAAGCGAGGCATATCCATCCCCGAAAACGGCGTCATAATGCTGCCCCAAATGGATTTTGAATGAACCGCGTATAAAGCTCCCGAATCCGTCGGCTATCACATAAGCCGCTATCGAATTGGTGCCGATCACGATCAAAGGATAGAACCACGATTTGTTTTCTTTCACGTCTACTACAAAATAGAATGCAGAGAGCAACAGGAATGCGCAGCCGCCGCTGAAAAGTGTCCAGGCCGGTGTCCAGATTCGTTTAACGATCGGGTTAATGCCTGTGAAATGGAATGCCAATGCGAGAACGAGAAGTGCAATGGCTGTGATCAGGTAGCGTTTCAGTAGTAATGTGGACGATACTGCCGATTTAAGCCATTTTCCGGCGATCAGGCCCAATGTCATGGTGCCTAATGTGGGGATAAAGCTCAATGTGCTATACCCGCCGCCATTGAACTCGAATGGTTTTTCGCGGGGAAACAGGTTCAGGAACCAGCGATCGAATGCCCAGGCAGCGTTGGTGTTTTTGTTCCAGTGTGCGGCAAAACCTTTGAGATGATGCTCCCAATCGGCAGTGGTACCGGTTTGCGACCAGTCGAAATCAGGGCCGGGGAGCGGGTAGGCGGCAAAAAAGGCCGCATAACCTATTAGTATGACACCCAGAGCACCCCATTGAACCTTCTCCGAAGCAAATCCCAACGCAAAAAGTATCGGATAGCCGAGACCGATTTGTGTTAAGGTGTCTTCAAATGTAAAGTTGGTTTGCTCGGAGTGCATGGAGCGCAAGAAAATACCCAGGAGTATCAGGATCAGCGACCGACGGATCGTATGCATCCACATGATCGAAACCGACTCGTTCTTGCTTGCACGGCTGGCCATCGAATAGGGGAGCGCTACGCCTACGAGAAATGAAAATGAAGGCTGGATCAAGTCGTGCAACGAGCATCCCACCCACCGAACGTGACTTTGGTGGAAATCCAGGAAAGCCCAGAATGCACTGTCGGGAAATGCTTCGGCAACACGGCCCAGACGCAGCACTTCTGCCATCATCAGGAACATGACAAATCCACGGTAGGCGTCGACCGACGAAACACGTTGAGGCGGCAGGGTAGTCGTTTCTTTCAAAACAGGTTGGTTTAGGGAATGTTTACAGGCAATACTGGCAAATAGCCGGAAAGGGTTATATCCACAAAGAAAAAACCCCGCAGGATTTACCTGCGGGGTTTTTAGAGCTATAAGAATGATTATCCGTTATACATTCATTTTTTTGAGCTCTTTCACGGCATGATCTGCCGCCCGAGCTGTCATCGCCATATACGTAAGCGACGGGTTCACGCAGGAAGCGGAGGTCATGAAGGCGCCATCGGTAACATATACGTTTTCTGCGCCCCAAACCTGGTTGTGCTTGTTAAGAACCGATGTTTTAGGATCGTTACCCATCCGTGCCGTACCCATTTCATGGATACCGATACCCGGGTGTTTCGATTCGTCGTTGTATGGCGTTACGTTTTTCAGACCGGCCGCTTCGAGCATTTCAGCTGCATCGTTCATCATGTCCTGACGCATTTTGCGCTCGTTTTCACCGTAAGCTGCGTCGAAAACGACTACCGGGAGCCCCCATTTGTCTTTTTCGGTGGCGTGCAGCGTGAAGCGGTTCTTTTCGTCGGGGATCATTTCACCGAAGCCGCCGATGTTCATGCTCCATCCGCCCGGCTGAGAAATTTCCTTTTTGAAATCGGCACCGAAACCGTCGGTCCCTACGCCACGGCCCCAGCTGTCGCGGCTCGCGCCACCCTGGTAACCGAACCCGCGCACGTAGTCGCGCTTGTCGTTACCCCAGTTACGGTAACGCGGGATGTAGATACCATTGGCACGGCGTCCGAAATAGTATTTGTCTTCAAAACCTTCCACCTCACCTCTTGCACCAACCGCGAGGTGGTGGTCCATGATGTTGCGCCCAAGCTGGTCGCTGTCGTTACCCAATCCGTTCGGGAAGCGTTTCGATTTGGAGTTCATCATAATGGATGCAGAAGCGATTGCCGATGCATTCAGGAAGATGATTTTAGCAAAATATTCCTTTGTTTCGAGTGTATTCTGGTTGATTACCCGCACACCGGTTGCTTTGTTCAGCTTATCGTCGAAAATGACTTCGGAAACGATCGAGTCGGGGAGCAATGTAAGGTTGCCGGTTTTTTGCGCCGCCGGTAGCGTAGCCGCCTGCGTACTGAAATAGCCTCCATAAGGGCATCCGCGCATACACATGTTGCGGAACTGGCAAGCCGCGCGACCGAGTTCTGTATGGATTGCCTGCGGCTGCGTAAGGTGCGCAGCACGGCCCATAATGATGTGGCGGCCTGCGAATTTCTTCTCCACTTCGCCTTTTACATGTTTTTCAACGCAGTTCATCTGCATGGGAGGCAGGTAGTTACCGTCGGGAAGCACGTCAAGGCCGTCTTTGGCGCCGCTGATACCCGCGAATTTCTCCACGTAGTCATACCATGGAGCAATGTCGGCATAACGGATCGGCCAGTCCACGCCGATACCTTCTTTCCCGTTCGCCTCAAAATCTACCGGGTTGAGGCGGTAGCTCTGGCGGCCCCACAGAAGCGAGCGTCCGCCCACGTGGTATGCACGTATCCAGTCGAACTTCCGTGTTTCCAGGTAAGGGTTCTCTTTGTCGTTTTCGAAGAGGTAGCGGTGCTCTTCATTGGCGGTGTAGCCGGTGCGGATCCCAGCCCAGTATTCTTCCTTGGCCACAGTGGTAACCCGGCCGCGGTGTTCCAGCTCCCACGGAGCAAGGGTAGCAGTTTTATAGTCTACGATGTGCTTGATATCTCTTCCTCTTTCGAGCATGAGTACTTTCAAACCCTTTTCGGTCAATTCTTTTGCAGCCCATCCGCCGCTAATGCCCGAACCAACTACGATGGCGTCGTAAGTGGCTTGTTTTGTTGCTTTTATGTTCAGATTCATGATGAATACGCTTCAAAAATTTTTAAAAATGTTCAGGAATTACATTGCCCAGCTTTTCTGACCCGGTTTCAGATCGATGCAGCCGTCGTAACGGCCCGGAACAGCAACATATTCCAGCGCCTGGGTGGCACCCGGTTCGGATGTGAAGTAGCCCAGCAGCGTCAGTTCCTTCATCAGGCGGAAGAATGGCACACCGGCATCGGTGTATTCTTTTCCTGCTTCGGTATATTTTTTCTTTTCTTCACCTGCCTTCGCGAGCTCGTCTTTCGCATCGGCCTCCATTTCTTTAAGGATTTTGGTCTGCTCTTCGGGTTTTGCTTTCAGAAAATCCTTTTTCTCCAACTCCGCCAAACCCTTGTTAAAGCTTTCCTGGTCCTTTGCCGCATAACAGTCTTTCAGCATCATTTCAATAAACTCGCCCACTTTCGCATCTTTTGCGCCCGGGGTATCTGTCTTTGGAATGATAATTTCAGCCACTTCCGAAACCAGTGCCTTGCGGTCCGTGGAGAACGGGAAAGTCATTGCTGAAGCAGTTTCCGTGGAAGACTTACAGCCTTCCAGAAAAGCCAGCATGGTGGGCGCGGAAAGTGTACCACCCATTAACAGTGCCACACGACCAAGGGCATCACGTCTTTTCATCTGATATACTTAATATAGGTTAACAATCCAAAGTGTAATTCTGCATTCGATAAATGCAATTTTGAACAGCCTGCTAATTTATGAAATATTCTGACTCATAAGTTGGTTAGAATGATTCTATATAGGCCCTACGGCGCTATAAGGCTATTTATTAGGTTACTTGGAGGGATTAAATTTATATTAAAAATGTAACCGGCTGGTTATGCCTGCCCGGTGATTCCAACGATTCACAGAACCATTAAATTGCAACCACGGATATCGGAATTGTCGAAACGGCCCATGACGTAAAAGGTGCCGTGCTTCTCTCCGAACCGCCCCAGGTCCTGGGTCTCGATAAACGAACAGGTGTCGAGGTTGGCCAGGTCTACTACATTGATTCCCCCGGTTTTGGATGAGCCCAGGTTATGGTCGCTGATCGCAAATGGGTCATTGATGTCGCGCAGCAGAACGCGCATGGAATGTCCGGGCGTAAATAGCCCCTCCCCATGGGAGTAACCTTGCGAAAGCAGTTCCGTCATGCCGTATTCGGAGTGGATCGCCGGCACCCCGAAACTCCCGGTGAGGATATCGTGCACCTCTTCCCTGAGCAGCTCTTGACGCCGGCCCTTCATCCCGCCGGTATCCATCACGGTGAGATGTTCAATGTCCCGCATAAAGGACAGGTCGAAATTGCTTTCGGCCAGATCCAGCAATGCGAATGTAACGCCCAGCAGCAGAACGCCCCTGCCATCCCTGTTTTCGGCAATATGGCGGAGCCTTTGCAGCAATTCAGCCGTGTTATTGAGGTAAAACCCGGAGTACTCCGATTCGCTCTCTTCAATAAAGTGCTGCATCATATACACGAGCGAAGAATTGTTTCGTTCAAGGTAAGACGGTAGCAGCGCCAGGATATGAAAGCGGTTCAGATCGCTGTAGCTATGCTGAAAAATGCGGTATGAAATGGCTTTATAGAGCGGCTCGTCGTAAAGATGGTGGTGACTGGTAGCTTGGCCGGTTGTCCCGCTGCTCTGAAAAATAACAGGCGCGTCGGAATAATGCCGCGTAGCGACGCGATGATTCTTAAAAAACTGGATGGGAAGGAAAGGAACCTGCGTCAACGCATGGATAGCCGAAGGGTCGATGCCCAGATGCCGGATGTATTCCTTGTAAACGGGATTGTATTCGGCCTGAAAACGGAATACCCTGAGCGCAAGCGGCTCGAAATCGGCTGGTTCGACAGTGACGATCCGTTCTCTTAATCCGGCCCTTATTTCGGCAATCGATTTATTGTTTTGCAGTTCCAATCCGCTTACTTTCGTAGATACTAAAAGCAAAGTTAAAAATAGAACTCATATGAAGCTGCAAGTTTCCTTGTTCATACTATTGGCAGTTGTGACGGCAGGTTGTGTCGATATTCCCGATTTCAGTGATACCCCGGTTATTTACTATAATGGCATATCGCAAGATACGCAGGTCGACAGTGTGAACGGTGTCCCGACGGGGGAAACAGAGATTGTGAGCATTACGATTGATTTCGAGGATGGTGACGGCGACCTCGGCGCTACCAATGAAGAAGTTCAGGATACGCTCGTTTTTACCAAGCAATATAAGAATGTGCCGGGCTGGAATGTCGAAGGGAACTACGAATTGGTAACCATGATCAAACAGAAAAACGGTTCCTGGTCGGAGCAAATCCTGGACGGCGATAAATTCAAATTTTTCCCGAGGTTGAAACTGGACGGGAAAGCGGGCCCGATCAAAGGGAAGCTCGATTTAAATGCCCGTTTCCGGAAGTCGCGCAGTACGGTGCCTACGACTGTAATGTTCAAAGTACGCATTATCGACCGCGCATTCCGGTTCAGCAACCAGATCAAAACGGATTCCATTACCGTTCCACTCCTGCCATAGCAGTTAAGCTTATTCGACAATATCGGCATTCAGGGTGATCCTGAATGTCGTTCCCTTTCCTACCTCCGACGTTTTTACGAATAACTTGCCGGCGTGGTAGTTTTCGATGATCCGCTTTGCCAATGTAAGGCCTAGTCCCCATCCGCGTTTCTTGGTACTGAACCCGGGGTTGAAAATCTTGCTGATCTGTGCCTTGGTCATACCCTTTCCGGTATCGGCAATGTCGATCCATATCTCCTTCGCACGCGGGGGCGCCTGCAGTGTGACGTGGATTTCGCCCACGCCGCTCATCGCATCCACTGCATTCTTACAGATATTCTCGATCACCCATTCGAACAGGTTTTTGTTGATCAATGCAGTTTGCTCGTCTGCCAGCTGGTTGTGGACTTCAAATTTCACTTTGGAAGAAACCCGTTTTTCCAGGTAATTGACGAAGTTGGTCACGATTTCAGCGATAGGTTCCTGGCGCAAGGTGGGGATGGATCCGATATTCGAAAAGCGCGTAGTGATCATTTCCAGCCGTATGACATCCTTTTCAATTTCCTCGGCAATGGAGGGGTCAATGGACGGGTCGCTGCGGAAATACTCCACCCAGGCCATCAGGGACGATAACGGGGTGCCCAGCTGGTGGGCTGTTTCCTTGGCCAGACCTACCCACACCCGGTTTTGCTCGGCCTTACGCGCCGAACTGAATGCAAGATAGGCCAGGTAGCCGATCAGCAGCATCACCGAAAGCTGCAAAAAGGGGTAGTAGCGAAGCTGCGTGAGCAGGAAGGAGTTGCTGTAGTAGATTTTCCCCGAACGCCCTTTGCCGAGTTCTACCGGGATAGGGGGATGTTCCAGTTTCATTTCCTCCAATTTTTCCTGAATGATGCGCTCGCGTTCCTGCCGACTGGCCTTGGCGGGGAACTTGATATTTTTGTTCGGGTTCGGAAGATTGTTTTCGTCGACGTAAATGGCGGGGATCTGGTAAAAATTCACCGCATCCTCAATAACCTGGTAAATCACATTGAAGTTTTCGTCAAGCGGGCTGTTGACGACGTAGCGCAAGCCCTCCGCATACAACTGAACCTCTCTTTCCTCACGTTCTTCCAGCTCCTCCACCAGCTTATCCGTATAAAACAACGAGCCGATGCTCAGGATGAGCAGGATGATCCCGATCACGTATTTGTAAAAGCTTTTCTGGTCGTAGGTATCCATCAGTGACCGGCGCAGGCGCTGGCTGTTCAGGATGGCTACGGGGTGCAGCTTGAAACGTGGTTTTTGCTTTGGGGTTTCGCTGATCATTCCGGGCGGGGCACAATCTGCCCGATGTTAATGTTATAGTTTACAAATAACGCAAATAATTTAAGCTTAGTGGCTTCGCCACCGTTTTTCATCACCGTCACCAATCAGTTTGGGACATGACAAAAATCATGTTTTCGAGGCTTTCGCAAGGTGAAATTTGTATGACTTATGACAGTTTTATTTAAATGCTTTCTAAATAAGTGAACGGTCATAGTTCCACATTCATATTATGATTTTTGTACAGTATTTTTGTGAATCGAATTAGACCAAGTGATGTATAACCAGTTCAAATCAGTCAGTTTATCACATCGGAATGCTCCTCTTGCTATCAGGGAACAGCTTGCATTGAATGAGGCGGAAGCAAAGAGCATGATGCTTCGTCTGAAAGATTTTTTCGATATCTCCGACGTACTTGCCGTTTCTACCTGCAACCGCACCGAAATATATTATTCTGCCGCCAACGATCTTAACGAAGACATTATCAAGCTTTTACTGATCGAAAAAGGGGTTGAGGATGTGGAAGCATTCAAAGCTTACTTCGAGCAGTTCTCGGAGGGCGACGCGGCGGTGCAGCACCTTTTCCATGTAGCGACCGGCTTGCAATCGCAGGTGGTAGGGGATATGCAGATTCCGAATCAGATCAAACATGCATACCAGTGGTCGGCCGACCTGAATATGGCCGGGCCGTTCCTGCACCGTTTGCTTCACACCATATTTTTTGCCAACAAACGCGTAGCGCAGGAGACATTCTTCCGCGATGGCGCTGCTTCCGTTTCCTATGCGGCCGTAGAGTTGCTCGAAGGCCTCATGCCGAACCCGAGGATCCTCGTGGTAGGATTGGGCGAGATCGGAACGGATGTTTGCCGCAACCTTGCGCAGAATACCAAGGCGGAGGTAACGCTGGTGAACAGGACCCGCAGCAAAGCAGAGGCGCTGGGCGCAGAGCTGGGTTTCCGGGTGGCGGATTTTGCTGACATTGAGTCCGAAATTTCCAATGCCGACATTATCGTATCATCCATCCAGCGCGAAGAGCCATTCTTCACGAAGGAAATGATGGTACGCCTTCGCGGTATGTCGTTTAAATATTTTATCGATCTCTCGGTACCGCGCAGCGTATCGCCGGAAGTAGAAGAAGTCCCGGGCGTTATGCTCTACACCATTGACTCGATCCGTTCCAAAGCAGACGAGGCATTGCAGCGCCGGTTGGATTCTGTCCCGCACGTGGAGGAGATTATCAGCGAGGCAGTCGTCGAATTCAACGATTGGTCCCGCGAGATGATCGTATCACCGACGATCCAGAAGCTGAAAGGTGCACTGGAACAGATCCGCAAGGAAGAATTGGGACGGTTTACCAAAAACCTGACCGACTCGGAGCTGGAAAAGGTGGAACGCATTACCACCAGCATGATGCAGAAAATTCTGAAACTGCCGGTGCTCCAACTGAAAGCAGCTTGTAAAAGAGGAGAAGCCGAAACGCTGATCGACGTGCTGAACGACTTGTTCAATCTGGAAAAAGAGAAAGAAAGCCATTAATATCACATAGACCTCTTCCAATATCGTACTCCCTGGCCTGGCCAGGGAGTTTTTTTGTGCACAAAAAAAGAGAGGGGGGCATTTGCCACCCTCTCTATGTATTACCTTACCCTCCACAATAATTAATTGTATCTTGAAATCCTTCCACCTGAGGCACTTGGCGCCGGTGTTCCGGATTGATCGTTCATCACCATGTAAGCACATACGATGGTGCGATCACTTTAGATCACGGACCCGAAAAAAAATTTATTTTTTTTAATCCTGGTCGCGGCTCATGGTTTCAAGCATCTTGTCGAGGTTCAGGCTTCGTGCCGAAGCATTGAAAATCTGCCTGTAAACGCCATTTTGCTCATATAAATCCTCATGTTTGCCGGACTCGACGATCTGTCCTTTTTTCATGACATAGATCTGATCTGAGTCCAGAATCTGCGCGAGGCTATGGGAGATAATGACGACCGTGCGGTTTTTCTTGATGGCGTCAAGACTGTTTTTGATCTGCTCCGTCGCAATGGCATCGAGGCTGGCGGTAGGTTCGTCGAGGAAAATAATGGGTGGGTTTTTGAGAAAGAGCCGCGCAATGGCAATGCGCTGTTGCTGGCCCCCGGAAAGCAGCTGCGCATCCGTTTCGTATCCGGCCGGCAGTTCCATGATCTGCTCGTGCAGGTAAGCGCTTCCCGACGCTTCCACAAGCTCGTCCCAGGTGGCATCCGGCTTTCCATATCGGATGTTCTCGGCAATGGAGCCTTTGAAAATGTGGTTTTTCTGCAACACCATTCCAATCGCGTTACGCAGGGAAGACAGGTCGTAAGATTCCAGCGGACGGCCGTCGAGCATGATCTCGCCGGCATTCTGTGCATAAAAGCCGACGAGCAGGTTGATCAGCGTACTTTTGCCGGCTCCCGAAAGTCCCACCAATGCGGTTGTTTGTCCCGGTTTGATCTCCATATCGATGCCCGATAATGCTTTGGTGCCGTTCGGGTAGGCGAACGACACATTCCGGAGTTGGTAATGGCCCTGGAACTGCGCTTCCACGGTTTTCCCGCTGGTTTCCACAGAATCGTTCGCGTCCAGGATATCAAAGAACCCTTCCGAATAGGTAAGTGCGTCGTTCATCTCGTCATAAATGCGGTGAAGCTGCCGAATGGGGGCCGATACGTTGTTGAACAAGAGAATATGAAACATGATAGCGCCGATCGACATTTGCTGATCGAGTACGAGGTAAGCGGTCAGAATGATGATCAGTACCACGCCGATTTGTTCAATGAAGCTCTTGATACCGTCGTAAGTGAAGTTGGTTTTGCGTGTTTTGAGCTGTGAATCCATCAGCTCCATTTGTAGCCCATATTGTTTTTCGCCTTCCAGCTTTTCGCGCACGAAGGATTTGATCACAATGACCGATTCGATGAGGTTGATGAGGCCGTTGCTCTTATTTTCACGCTGCCGTTTCAATTTTCGGCGGACACCCTGCAGTTCGCCTGCCTGCTTGTAGCTGATCCAGAAATAGATGGGCAAAATGGCCAGTGCAATGCAGCCCACATAGAAATTGGCGGAGAACATGATCCCTAGCGCCACCACCGCATTCGCGAAAAGCGGCAAAATGTCGATGAAGAAATTCTGGATCAGCTTCGTAAGGCTCTCCACACCCCGGTCGATGCGGGTTTGCAGTTTACCTTTCTGGTTCTCGTTATCGCTGAAAAACGCGAGGTTATAGGTGAGAATGCGATTGACGGCATTCTGTGCAAGATCACTGGAAACTTTGATCCGGATCTTTTCACCGAAATAGCGCTGCCCGAATACAATGAACGTGTTTACTATCTCCTTGACGAACAGTATCGCGGTGATCTGAAGCAGCAGCTCCTTGCCTTGCAGGATACCCCAATGCTTGTCGAGCATTGATTGTACCGTGTCGACGGTGTAGCGAAGGACCCACGGGTTTACCTGGGCCGTAACGGCCCCCAGCAAGGTAAGGAATAGTGCAAATGCGATTTGCCGTTGGTAAGGCTGTACGAAAGGTCGGAGTCTTTGAAAGATTTGCCAGATATTCATGCAGGGTCAACACGAAATCCGGCAAAATGATTTGAATATCCGTCGCTTACGACCTCTTGGGTTTCGTGCCTGATCGTTTGATAGGCCGCCCGTACTTGGCCATTTTCTCCTTCGCATGATCGCGGCGAACATTAACTTTCTGGTTTTTAGCCTTCTTTTCATGAAATGCCGGGCCTACATCTTCCCGTTTCGGCCGTTTCAGCTCGATGTTTTTCATGAAAACTTTCGGCTCCTCGTCGGGTATGAGGATTTCGGAGATTTTCAAATCTTCCGGAAGCGGCAGAATGGGTATCTGATAGTCCATCAACTCCTCAATCTGCTCCTGGAATGGTTTTTCGCGCTCGGTAATGAATGAAATGGCAATCCCTTTCTGATCGGCCCTTCCCGTACGTCCGATCCGGTGAATGTAGTTTTCAGGGATTTCGGGAATATCGAAATTGAATACATGCGAAACTTCCGCGACGTCGAGCCCGCGGGCAATAATGTCGGTGGCGATCAGGACACGGTACTCGCCGGCATGGAACGCCCTGACCGTGTTGAAACGGTGGTTCTGGTCCTTATTCGAATGGATCACACCGATTTTATTCATGTAACCCAGTTCCAGCTGACCGTATAGCAGGTCGGCCAGCTTTTTGGTAGCTACGAAAATCAGCACCTTGTTCATTTCCTCGTGCCGGTCGAGCAAAAGGTCCAGCAGGTTTACTTTGCTATAAAAATTAGGGACATAATAGGCCTGCTGCTCTATGTTATCCAACGGTGTTCCGACGGGGGCCGCTTCAATGCGAACCGGATCATTGAAATACGTCTTCATCAGCGCTTCAACTTCCTGGGTAATGGTAGCCGAGAAAAGCAGGTTTTGACGGCGCTGCGGCAGCATGTCGAGTATGTTCTTCAACTGCGGACGAAAACCGAGGTTCAGCATTTCATCCACTTCGTCGATCACCAGTTTTTTGATGTTTTTGGTTTTCAACGAGCCATTCAATGCCAGGTCATACAGCCTTCCCGGCGTGGCAACCACCACGTCGGCGCCTTCATGAAGCTCCGCCATTTGTACTTTGATATTCCCGCCGCCGTACACGCCAACGGCCTGCAGCGTGGTATAGGCTGCCAGTTTCCGGACTTCTTCCACTACCTGCACCACCAACTCGCGTGTAGGTACGAGCACCAGCAGTTGCGGTAAGCGGTCTTTCGCATATTCAATTTGCCGGAGTGTCGGTAACAGGTAGGCGAAAGTTTTTCCGGTACCGGTTTGTGCAATCCCGCACACATCCTTGCCGGACATCATCACAGAGAAAACCTTGTGCTGGATGGTGGTAGGGGTTGTATATCCCGCTTCCGAAAGTGCCCTGAGAAGCGGTTTGGTGAGATTTAAATCTTCAAAAGTCATGTTGCAGTTCATAAAAGACTACAAAGGTACAGCTAATCCCCCTGAACGCATTGCTATTTTACAATCTGATCAGCACTTTGGACTGCACGTAGGATGCCCGGGTGCTGGGATCGAGAAAACGGAAATCGAGGATACGACGGGGATATTCCTCACAGCTGCCAAGGATTTTCAGGTCGGGGCGGATGGCTTTAAACTCGCCCAGGAGATTTTGATGGGTGTAAACGAGGCAGTTTTTCATACCTACGAGTTTTCCAAAATCATCGATTTCGGTAACCTGAGCGCCCGCATAAAAGCGGAGGCTGTAAGGCGTGCCGGCCTGATAGCTAAAGAGCCGGTCATGTCCGGCGCCATTTGCCCTTGCAACAATGCCAAGCTTGGCCGGTGCCTGGTATTCGTAAATGTTGGGATAGAAATAGGTGGTAAGCACGATATTGGCCCCGATCGCAAACACCACACATCCTACTATGAGCTTGTTTTTAACGGATGAAAAGAAAATGAGCCAGGTGAGGACACTGAGGAGCGCCATAAAATGCACCAGTCCGTAATAATTGTCGGCCGGAAATGTGAACCATACCAGGCAGAACAGCAGCGCGAGGGCCGCGTAGGCCGCTACCGCATGCACATACGCGAGCAGGCCCGAGAAAGTTTCGGGGGCACCGTCGAGCCGGCGGGTAATGTACAGCGCGGTAACCACCGATGCCACCGGATAGGCCATGTAGATGTCAAACGTAGCTCTGAGCGGGTTTACGTAGCTGAAAATAAAAGGCATAACGATCGCCATCAGGCTGATCAGTTCGTGCCTCTGAATGGTATCCTGATCGGGAAAAAAGAGTCGTTGGACGAGATCGATCATGCCCAGGATGAAGAAGATAGTCCATGGGGAAAAAGTGACGAAAAGGGTGAGCAACGGATCCGTAGGCCATTGGCTGGCGCTATCGGGGAATGTATTTTTCACCAGCAGCAGTCCTGCAACACCCAGGAGTGAAAGCAGCAGGCTGAGGATATTTTTATGCTCGATGTAAGCATTGATCTGCCATAATGCAAAAATAAAGCAGGCTGCCAGGTAGCTGGAATCGCCCAATTCATTATTTACGAGGAAAGTGGCTTGCGAAGTAGCGAGGATTAGCACGGCGAGCACTGCCGGCTCTTTTCCCGCGTGTATCCTCGTCAGGCGATAAGTGCAGAAAAGCGAGAAAATAAGGGCGAGGAAGCCGGGAAGGTGTAGCGATAGCTGGTTAATCCCGAAAAGTCGCATTGCGCTGACCGACAACGAGATGATAGGCGTCGCTATCCCTGTTTCTTCCGGCTGTCGGCCGGTTTTTACCATTTCGGCGGAAATGGCGGCTATTTGGGCGGATAAATCCTCGGGAATAAGCATCAGCCAGCCGACCAGCCAGAGCAGCACAGCTGTTCCCAGGCCCCATTTCGTAATTTTCAACAAATCCTTGTGAAGCATAGGCCGTGTGCATTAACCTCATCCGGTTGCAAAAATAAAGAAGGGCACTCAAAACTGGATGCCCTTCTACTCACGAATTATAGTGTGTCAGCGCGTACGTAGTCTTCCGGTATTCTTATTGTAGGTTCCGAGCGGGAAGCTAAGGCCTACATTAATACCCCAGTTGTTGTTTCTGACCTTGGCATTGTCGAGCCTGGTGACGTCGAGTAGTCCGACACCGTAGCGGGCATCAAAGTTCAGCCAGATCTTTTCCTGCAAACGGTAATTCAATCCTGCACCAAATGTTAAGCCCAAATCAAACGGGGCATAAATGCGGTTGTTGGAATCGCCGTTGATGTTGTTGCCATTTTTGTCCCTTGCGCCAACCAGGAAATTAAGGTTGGGGCCGAGGAAAATTTTGGGGCGAAGGCGGTCTCCATAGCGTCCGAAGAAGAAGGTGGCGAGCAATGGAGCCTGGATGTAGTTCAGGTTAATTTCGTCGGTTTTGTTGTTGGTCTGTGCGCCAAGCTGTGTGAAGAGCAGCTGACCACTGAAACCAAAGCCTGATTCCGAGCTGTAATTGTAAAAACCGCCAATGGTCAATCCGGGTTTCCAGTCGGTATTGGAAACATCACCACGGAAATTCGCAATCGACAATCCTACCAGCGGACCTATGGAAACGTTTTCCTGAGCTTGTGCCTGCGAGCTACATAGTGCGATAGCGAGCAGAAGAATAATGCAATTTTTCATTGAAATATGAGTTTGGGTGCGTTGTCGTTAGCAATCATAAATTATATGCCAACAGTGCGCATAGCAGGCGATTTTGCTTAACCAGCTTAGCACTAGCCCCAAGTACTGCGATATTTATAAAATTACATTTGAATTCATGGTGAATATCGTGGAAAAACGTCTACGCATTGTATACGTTTCCCGCATGAATCACCCGTTTGGCGTCAATCTTCGCCGTCTTCTTCCGGTTGATCCGGGATCTGGAACGGTTTAAGGTAGGCTTTGAGCTGTGAAGGGACAAGCCAATGCTTGTAGACTTTTCTGATATTTTTGATCTCAGCTTTCAGTTCATTGATATTCGTGTTGAATTTTGCTATCACCGTCACCTGCGAATTCGCATGCTGATAGGGAAGGCCGCAGATAGCTGAAATCTTCTGCTGAATGGAAACCTTTTGCAGGTCCAGCTCCTCCACCTGCTGTCTCAGGATTTTATTGTAGTAGCTCAGCTGGTTCTTGTTGAGGTTTTCGAGGCCTGTTCGGTCGATCTGTTCGAGCTCCATCTGAAGTTTCAGGAGGTCCAGCAGGTTATTGGCCTGGTAGGCTGTGGTAATGCGCTGCATGGTCTCGGTTTTGCGCTGTTTTTCGGCTTCATCGGTCTCCCGGTCCGGGTGGAAGGTCTTGACGAGCTCCATATACACGCTTCGTACCGACTTGGTGGTTTTCAATTGCTGGGCTTCACGGGTGCGCTGGTCCACGCGCTGCTCCCGTCGTTCCGCCTTAATGCGCTGCTGTTCTTCTTCCGAAAGTTCATGGAACGAAACCTCGGGCTCCGGCTCATAGACGCTTTCGAGCAGGAATGCTGGATCTTTAATGCGTGTGCTGTCGCGAATGCGCTCTTCTTCCAGCAGCACGTCGATATTCACAGGGCTGTATTTATTGAATATGGCTTTCAGCTCGTTGAGCCCATGATTTTTAACCAGATCGTAGGCGTTTTCAGTGATCAGAAATGCCAGCTTAGTTTGATAAGCTTTCCGGAAGTGCTCGGCTTCGTAGGCGCGGTCCCAAAGGTTGACAATGTCCGCGCGGCAGCCCTGGTATTCGCGCACGAGCGGATCCAGGTCCGAAGGCATGCGGCGAAGCATTTCGTCATAGGCTTGTTGCAGATCGGCGATCTGGCGGTCGAGCGCCTCGATGGTCTCTGAAAGCGTATTGAATTCTTTTTGTTTCTTGTTGAGCGGCTTGTCAAGCCCGGGAATATGCAGAATGGCGGTGTCGGTCATAGTCGGTAAACAGTGCGCACTGGATCACAGGTTCAGTTCCTGGTAAGAAATCAGCACAATGGCGACTATCGCGATCGCGAGGCCCCATTTGTTCAGGGTATTGAGGCGCTCCTTGTACAGCACCCAGGCGGCGAGCGCCGAAACGAGCATGGTCAGGATATTGTAGATCGGAAATACATAGGCGGCACTGTTGCCGAATGCTGCCAGTGCGAGCAGTAGGAAATAAAGAGACAGAAAATTGGGAATTCCCAGCAACAAACCTCCCGCTACGCTCCGCATCCGCAGCCTGTGCCCGTGCGCGATGATCCGGTAAACGAGCACCGAAGTGCCGATCACCACCGCGCCAAAACAGGCGATGATCATGAAAACGGTGATTTGCCCGGCGGGATAGTATTTGGATGATAGGAAATTGATCAGCGTGTTATTCGTGCCGCTGGCGAAGAATGTGAGCACGGGGAAAATCCACAATGCCTGGGAGGCCGTCGGTGCGGTACCGGCCGTGTCGGACGCTTTCGGCGAGCGCTGGATGGCGCCTAATGCGAGCGCCACGAGTGCAAGCATCAGCCCGAGGTAATTCAGCGCGGTGAAATCCTTGTTGTTATTCCTGAAAACAAACAACCCGAAAAGCACCGGAATTACCAGCGACATATTTCCTGCGAGCGACGTGGCCGAGACACTTACTTTTTGTGCAGTAAGCCCGATGAGCATGAATGCAACGACAAACATCGCCCCGAGTGCCATGGTGAGAAGGGTCCCTTCCGGATTCCACTGGACCTGTGTAAACACACGCAGATCCGGCGTCAGTATCAGGCCGGTGGCTACACAGGAATAATAGTTAAACACCACCGCATGGAAAGAATCCACTTGATAGCGCGGATAAGCGCGCATGATCAGGTAGAGCATGACCGTGAATACAACCGCTAGCAGAAAAAACAGCATGGTACAGCGGCTTACCGCCCGGTGAGGATTTGGTCGATCACGCGCGGGTAATGCGCATATTCGAGGGCATGCACCTTACGCGCAACGTCCTCGGCAGTGTCTCCGGGGGCCACGTCGCATTTTGCCTGGAAAATAATGTCGCCCTCGTCGTAATCTTCGTTGACGTAGTGGATGGTAATGCCCGATTCGGTTTCACCGGCATTGACCACGGCCTCGTGTACAAAATGCCCATACATGCCTTTACCGCCGTATTTCGGCAGCAGCGCAGGGTGAATGTTGATCATTTTATTGGGAAACGACTCGACAAGTACCGGGGGTACGAGCATCATGAAACCGGCCAATACCACGAGATCAATGCCTTCATTTTGCAGGATCTGCGGGATTTTTCCGGTATGGTAAAAGGTTTTCCGGTCGAAGAATACCACCGGTACCTGCAATTTAAGTGCCCTTTTGATCACTCCGGCCATGGGGTTATTGGTGAAAATCAGCGAAACATCCACGTCGTGGCGGTCTGCAAAATGCTCGCAGATTTTTTCGGCATTGGAACCCGAACCGGAGGCAAAAATGGCAATTCTCTTCATTATTAAGCGTAGTTGAAATATGATAGATAATAAGTATCCTCAAAAAAATATCCTGGCAAAATTATAAAAGAACGGCTTGCTGACGAACCGCAAGCCGTTCTTTCGGGAAATGTTAATATTGACTTGCCGGAAATCAATAAATTTTGGCCAGTTCGCTATACCCCATCAGTTTTCCCTTGCGGTAAGTTTCGGTTTTCAGGTCCCAGATAACGCCGGGGGCACGATAGGAGGTAGTTTGCATTTCCATTTTTACCGGAAAGCCCATCACCATTTCCATGTTCATATCCGAATTGATTTTGTAAACATCGTAACTGCCAGCGGGAATCGTGAGCTTTTCCTGGCCCGCTACCGTGCGGTTCTTGATAAGCATATTGAAAGACACCGGCATTGGCCCCGACTTTCCTTCCCCTTTGACCGACGCATCCTTCAATTTATCACCCACCGAGAGTTTCGAGGGGATTTCGATATTGTCATAGGTAAACTTCATTTCCATATTCTGAAATGATTTGAGCTGTTCCTGGCTGATAAGCGAAGCCGCGTCGATCGTCAGCACGTTCCCGTCGCATTTCATCTGGTAAGTGTTTTTCAGCTCCGATTTACCTTTCGTATTGAACGATTCCATGTCGATCGTCACCACCGTATTACTGCCTTCCTTTGCTACTTTGGCAATTTTGTAGGTGAGCTTCCCGATCGCTTTTCCTTTGCCGTCGTAGTTGTTCATTTCAAATCCGCCTCCTTCTTTAAATGCAAATCCGGCACATTCCTGGGCAACCGCCCTCATACCAAGCATCATGATGAAAGCGATGCTCCATAGAATTAACTTTTTCATGTTTGTAGATCGATTTAGTTTGGGGTGATCAAATATAACTTTTCAGTCGGTTAATCAAGCGGCTTGAAGTGTTAAATTAACGAGTGCATCAGGCCCAGATCATGGTGATCAATCCGAGCAGCATAATGATTTTGCAAAGGCTGCTGATTTCCCTGAAGTCACGACGCGTATCGGCCTGGTAAAGGCGCAGCACCAGCAATGCGATGGGGATCAGGAGCAGCAGGAAGAGGAGGGCGAGCAAGTTGTTCTGTAAAGCCCTCGCCATCACAAACAGGGTGAGCACGAACGTGATGATGACCGAATACAGGAATGTTTTGGTTCGGCGGATGCCCCAGATGATCGGCAGGGTACGGCAGCCGTGCGCTTCGTCACCACGGATGTCTTCCATATCCTTCACCACTTCGCGGATGAGCGAAATAAAGAATGAAAAGACTGCGTAAATAAAAACCAGGTGCCTGTTGGCCGGGTAATGCACCGTGAGAATGAGTAATGTGAGCCCCGTCAGCAGCGAAACGATGAAGTTTCCGATGAATGGCAGCCGCTTGTAGCGCTCGGAGTAGAACCAGAGCAGCGTGATCGAAAATACATTGATAACGAAAATGTACGGACTGACCACCAGCCCGAGCACCGCCCCGACGACATTCAGTACCTGGTGTGCGCCAATGGCCCAGCGCCTTTTCAGGTAGCGGCCCACCACCACTTTCTCCGGCTTGTTGACGATGTCGATCTTGACGTCGAAATAATCGTTGATAATGTAACCCGCAGCGGCAATGCAAA
This sequence comes from Dyadobacter sp. 50-39, assembly GCA_001898145.1. GTDB lineage: Bacteria > Bacteroidota > Bacteroidia > Cytophagales > Spirosomataceae > Dyadobacter. The sequence goes on along the minus strand of MKSR01000012.1, from coordinate 130,565 downwards.
CTGTTGAAAGTGAGAGTACGAACATATGCGGATCAGCCACGATCGACTTCCATTCATGCCGGGGGCCGATGAGCAGGATACGCGTGAGGTATTGTGTGAGGGCCACAATGACAAGATTGGTCATGCGCACAAGACGCGCACTCCCGGTGACATAATCCCATGTTGTGATCTTGGGTCTGGCCGACACATTCATGAAGTTTTACGCTGGAAAAAGAAGGTTTAGGCAATAAAATTATTCATTTTATCCCATTAACGACAATTATTCACTTCTTTATCCATTTGTGGGATAAAAATCCCGCATTTGTTGTTAGCTACTTTGAACCGGCGTCCGGACGGCTGTTTATCCGGATTTTCAACCTTTTGCTGACCTAATATGAAAATTGGTATCGTATGCTATCCTACCTTCGGAGGAAGCGGTGTGGTAGCTACCGAGCTTGGGAAAGCGCTTGCGAAAGCGGGCCACCAGGTTCATTTCATTACCTATTCCCAGCCCCAACGGCTGGATTTTTTTAATGAGAACCTTTACTATCATGAAGTAAATATACCTGCGTACCCATTGTTCCAGTACCCGCCGTACGAGTCGGCACTGTCGAGCGAAATGGTACACGTTGCTGCCAATGCAGGGCTTGATTTGCTTCACGTACATTATGCGATCCCGCACGCGTCGTCGGCGTACCTGGCGAAACAGATACTGGCCGCGCAGGGCATTCACATTCCGGTGATCACCACATTGCACGGCACGGACATTACCCTGGTTGGGAAAGACCCGTCCTACGAACCGGTTGTAACGTTCAGTATCAACCAGTCGGATGGCATTACTGCCGTATCCGACTCGCTTAAAAAAGATACTTACGATCATTTCAAGATTACCAAGGATATTGAGGTGATCCCCAACTTCATCGATCTGGATCGTTTCAGCCGTCAGAAAAAAGACCATTTCAAGCTCGCTATTTGTCCTAATAACGAAAAGCTGGTCGTTCATACCTCCAATTTCAGGAAAGTGAAGCGGATCGACGATGTGATCATGATCTTCGAAAAGCTGCGCAAGCTGCTGCCGAGCAAGCTGCTCCTCGTAGGCGACGGTCCCGACCGCATGCGCATCGAGCGCCTGTGCAAGGACCTCGATATGCTCTCGGACGTCCGTTTCCTGGGCAAACTCGACGCGATAGAAGAGGTCCTTTCCGTAGCTGACCTGTTTTTGATGCCGTCCGAGTCGGAGAGTTTCGGACTGGCGGCGCTGGAAGCGCTGGCCTGCGAAGTGCCTATTATTACTTCGAATGCCGGCGGCTTACCCGAGCTGAACGTGCATGGCGTAACAGGTTTTCTGAGCGACGTGGGCGATGTAGAGGATATGGTGAAGCACGCGGCGTTCATTCTCGACGATGCCAACCTGCCCACCTTTAAAGCCAATGCGTTGGCACGGGCACGGGAATTTGATGTGGCGAAGATATTGCCGCATTATGAAGCCTACTATGAGCGTGTGGTAGAGAACAGCAAAGCGGTGGATCTGGCATAAGCAACCGTTGGTAAACGGATAGCGCCGCTCAGTTCCCGGTTTCGTCTTTCATGCGGTTTTACTTATATTCGTGTGCTAATTATGTTAGGTTTACGTTATTGATAGAGGTAAAAAACATTGTTGAAAGATGAAATGGGTATTTAATATATTATTCCTTTTAGTAATTCTGATCGCATTCGTGCCGCTTTTCCGGCGTTTCCTTTTCCACCTGCTGGTGGGCAGGCAGCTGATCAAGCAGCAAGAGAAAGCATACCGCGCACAGCAGCAGGCCGAGCGCGCCCGCACCAAGCCGGGAGGCATCCGGGTCGACAGCACCTCGCCGAACAGCAGCGAATCATCCAGGTTCAAAGGCGGCGACTATGTGGATTACGAGGAGGTGAAATAGAAGCAGTTTTTTTGAAATGCCATAAAAAGAGGAAGCCCGGGGATAATCCGGGCTTCCTGCATTATAAACCTGTTTTTACCGGCTCAGGTAGAGATTTCTTTCGCCGTAGATTTTTTGGAAGAACTCGTCTTCGAGGTCTTTGATAAAGTAGATCGCCTCCCCGGTCGATTTCATTTCAGGGCCGAGCTCCTTGTTCACGTTCGGGAATTTGTTGAACGAGAATACCGGGATCTTGATCGCCCATCCCTCTTTCACCGGTTTAAAGTTGAAATCCTTCACCTTTTTATCGCCCAGCATCAGCTTGGTCGCATAGTTTACGTAAGGCTCCTGGTAGGCCTTGCAAATGAACGGCACGGTGCGGGATGCGCGAGGGTTCGCTTCGATCACGTACACGACGCCGTCTTTCACCGCGAACTGTACGTTGATCAGCCCCTTCACATTCATCGCCAGCGCGATTTTGCGGGTATGCTCTTCGATCTGACGGATTTCGTCCGCTGTGAGGTCGAATGGCGGCAACGCTGCGTGAGAGTCGCCTGAGTGGATACCGGCAGGCTCGATGTGCTCCATTACACCGATGATGTAAGCGTCTTCGCCGTCGCAGATTGCATCGGCTTCTGCTTCCAGTGCGCCTTCAAGGAAGTGGTCAAGCAGGATGTTGTTGTCCGGAATGTCGTGCAGGATTTTCACTACATGCTGTTCCAGCTCTTTCTCGTTGATCACGATCTTCATGCTTTGTCCACCCAACACGTAGCTTGGACGAACCAGCAATGGGAAGCCCAGCGTGCGCGAGAGTTCGACGGCCTTGTCGGAATCTCTTACGGTCCCGAATTTCGGATAAGGAATACCCAGCTCTTCGAGCAATGACGAGAACCGTCCGCGGTCCTCGGCCCAGTCGAGTGAGTGGAAGTCGGTGCCGATGATTTTCACGCCGTATTTTTCCAGCTTTTCGGCCATTTTCAGGGCAGTCTGACCACCGAGCTGAACAATCACACCCTCCGGTTTCTCATGCTCGATAATGTCGAAAACGTGCTCCCAGAACACCGGTTCGAAGTATAGTTTGTCTGAGATATCCGGGTCGGTCGAAACGGTTTCAGGGTTACAGTTCACCATGATCGTTTCATAACCCGCTTCTTTCGCTGCCAATACACCGTGTACGCAAGAGTAGTCGAACTCGATACCCTGGCCGATACGGTTAGGACCTGAGCCGAGTACAATCACTTTCTTACGGTCGCTCACGATCGACTCGTTGTCAGGGAATTCCTGCGAAGTGTTGAAAGTAGAGTAGTAGTAAGGTGTTTTAGCTTCGAATTCAGCCGCGCAGGTATCTACACATTTGTATACACGCTTGATACCCAGATCTTTCCGGCGATCGTATACTTTGCTTTCTTTTGTGCCAAGCAAATGGGCGATCTGGCGGTCGGCGTAGCCTTTCTGTTTTGCCGTCAGAAGCAATTCTTTCGGCAGGTCTTCCAGGTCGAATTTCTCAATCTGGTGTTCCAGTTCGATCAGTTCTTCGATCTGGCGAAGGAACCACGCATCTATTTTAGTCAGGTTCTGGATCGTTTTGAACGACAAACCTATTTTGAATGCATCATAAATATGGAAGAGGCGGTCCCAGCTCGGATGTTGCAGGCTTTGCTTGATCGCCTCCTGGTCGCGGAGCTCGCGGCCGTCGGCACCAAGGCCATTGCGGCGGATTTCCAGCGACTGACAAGCCTTCTGCAATGCTTCCTGGAAGTTGCGGCCGATACCCATTGCTTCACCCACCGATTTCATTTGAAGTCCCAGTGAGCGATCGGCGCCTTTGAACTTATCGAAATTCCAGCGCGGAACTTTTACGATCACGTAGTCGATCGAAGGTTCGAAGAATGCGGAAGTGCTGCCGGTGATCGGGTTGATCAGCTCGTCGAGGTCGTAACCGATCGCCATTTTGGCTGCAATTTTCGCGATAGGGTAGCCGGTCGCTTTCGAAGCGAGTGCCGATGAGCGCGATACACGCGGGTTGATTTCGATCGCGATGATCTTGTCGTCCGCAGGGTTCACCGAGAACTGAACATTACATCCACCCGCAAACTTGCCGATACCATTCATCATTTTGATGGCCAGGTCGCGCATTTGCTGGTACAATGTGTCGGGAAGTGTCATCGCGGGAGCTACCGTGATACTATCTCCGGTATGCACACCCATCGGATCGAAGTTCTCGATCGAACAGATGATGATGAAGTTACCCTTGCTGTCGCGAAGCAATTCGAGCTCGTATTCTTTCCAGCCCATTACGCTTTGCTCCACCAGTACTTCATGCACGGGCGAGGCGTGGAGGCCGTAGTTGAGTGCTTTGTCGAAATCTTCTTCTTTTTCAACAAATCCACCGCCCGTTCCGCCGAGGGTGAATGAGGGGCGGATCACCAGCGGGAAGCCGATCTCCTGTGCGATCTCTTTTCCTTCGAGGAAAGAGCGGGCTGTGCGGCCCTGGCACACGTTAACACCCAATTCGAGCATTTTCAAACGGAATTTCTCCCGGTCCTCGGTGGTTTCAATCGCTTTGATATCCACCCCGATGATCTCTACATCATACTTTTTCCAGATACCTGCTTTATCGCAATCGATTGCCAGGTTCAGCGCCGTTTGGCCTCCCATGGTAGGGAGTACCGCATCGATGGGCCTGCCCATCGCCTTGTGTTTTTCCAGAATTTCAACGATGTACTTCTTTTCCAGCGGCAACAGGTACACATGATCTGCACTGATGGGGTCAGTCATGATTGTTGCAGGATTGGAGTTGATCAGAACTACCTCAATCCCTTCTTCGCGTAGTGAACGGGCTGCCTGAGAGCCGGAGTAGTCAAACTCGCACGCCTGACCGATGACGATGGGACCTGAACCGATAATCAGAACGGAATTGATATTCGTATTTTTGGGCACAGTAAATGGTAATTTGTAGAAATGAAGGAAATACTTGAACAACTTTTGGCAGTTGCCTGACGATTGAGAGCAGGGGTACGTCCAAAAATTCCACAAAGTTAATCCTCATATCCGAAAAAGGACAGGAAGTACACCGAAATAAGTGTAAATTTTTAAAATTGAGCCATTAAATGGTTGTTGTACAGCTACTTATGTGGCAATTTTGTCAGCTACTGAAACGGCGCAATAGCGGGAGCGGAGATGTCAAAGTCGCGCAGACGCAGCGGAACATTGCCCGAAGCCGCGAACCGGGTAGGTGAGGAGAGTTCGGGGATATTGACGTAATATCCGAAGCGGACTTGCAATGTATTGAAGGTAAGATTTTCATTCCGGAGCCTCAGGCCGAGCCCGTACCCCTGGTACAAGGGGCTTTTCCAAAGGTGCGGCACGCCGTTGACCAGTCCGAAATCGGCGAATACAAAATAGGCGATCCGGAAGCCCAAAAGGCTTTTGTCGGAAAAAAACACAGTTTCGGTTCCAATGGTGAGCTTCTTGGTCCCAATCAGCCGGTCGTTGTTAATGCCCCGGATACCCCGGTCGCCGCTGATATTGAGGTAATCAAGCGGGTCGCGGTTGATGCCTTTGGCAAAGCGCACATTGACGAACTGCCGGAAGAAGCTGTACCGGAAGGGGATCAGGTTGCTGATGTAAGTGACTTCCCCGTTGATGACGCCCTGTTGCGCAGTACCGTTTTTGGAATAACTGCCCAGGTTGGCCAGCCCATAAAAATAGCCCAGGTTATGGGGCAGGTATTTGCCCGTAGCAAACTGAATGCCGCCGTAGCCGCGTGCCCCGAACTCGGTGTTCTCGCGCCCGATCGTGAGCGCGAAAAGACTACCGACGGGCACGTCCTCCGTCCGCCCGAAGCCGTAGATCAAAACATCGCGCTTGTAGTTCCGGTTTGAAAAACCCAGGCTCAGCAGCGTTGCGGTGCGGTTCCAGTAATTCTTGTTCAGGTTCGGGGCTACTTCGGGGCGCTCGTCGTAGTTGTATTTGTTGTGCCTGAATGCGGTTACGATCCGGGAATTCTGGGCCAGCTTGCTGCCTGCGAAGGGAAATTTAAACGCCCGCCCGATCCAGAAATCGTAGTACTTGTAGTCGGTCAGCAGCAATGTCACGGAATCTTTGGATTCGAGTTCCCGCTTCACTTGCCTGGTATTGTAATGGCCCACTTCCAGCGCGCCCGCATATTTGGTTTCTGTGGTAATAAACCGGCGGTTGAAACGGATGGATTGCTCCTGAAGATCGCGCTCAAAAATCAGGCTGGCCTGGGCGGTGATGAAGGTTTTACCTATATAGGGAACCGTGTAAATGGCCCGGAACTGAAATTTTCGTACAGAATCTTTTGAATCCCAGCGGATGGCCGTTCGCTGGGAATGCGTCGTTCCCCTGACGTTGATGTTTTCAAGCCCGATACCAAATTTATTGAAGGAACTAAAACTACCCGAAAAGTTGAGCGACCAGGCATCCTGTATCAACACCATGACGTCGGCCATCCAGGTTACATCTTTCCGCGGTATGACAATGATACGCGCATCGACGAACATCCGGTTGGAGCGCAGCAGGCGCTCGGTGTCTTTCAGGACGTGCGCCTGAATGTCGTCGCCTTCCGAAAACAGCAGGAATGACTTCCGTATAATGCCCTCCCGCGTGTTGGTATGGACACTTTTGCTCAAAAATCTTTCGAGCTGATTGCCTTTGCGGGTCGTGTCATAAACCGATTCGCCGAGGATATTGAGCTGGCGGATGTAAATTTTCCGGATCACCATACCTTCGTAGGGCGTAAACGGGTTAGTCTCGATCTCCTTGACCTCCTTCACCTTTCCCTGGTTGTATACGTCCCTGAACAGCAGCCGGTAAACCGCCCGTGAGAACTTGGTTTTCGACATCCGGGCTTTGAGGTTGGTGTAGCGGATACTGTCGCGGCTGTGCATTTCCAGGCTGTCGGGGTTTTGTGCCGACGCGCAAAAGGAAAGCATCAGAAACAACAGCAAATATCTACACATGGGGCTATCCGGATTCCAAATCAACTGTTTCTAAACGCAAACGCACCGATACGAGGTATAACTTACTGGCTATTCACCTCGATCAGCGCCTTGGCCGTCTTTTCCGTATCACTTGGTGGCGGGGAATTTTTGGTGGCGAACTTGCCATTGGGCCGGATAATGGAGAATGTCGCATAGTCGAGCGGATTGAGGCGGAACAGCAGGTCCATGGCCTGGTTGTCGTTCAGCGACATGTGAATGCCTTTCAGCCTGTGCCTCACTATATATTGCCGCAGCAGCGCGTCCGATATCATGTAATCATCGGTGGAAAGGTGCACGAAGAGAAATACGACATCGTCAGGCAGCCTGGCTTGTAATGCAGGAATGAAATCCAGTTCTTCGCGGCTCTTGACGTCCTCGATATTCCATTTGACAATGTAAATCGTTTTTCCTTTCAGGCCGTCCACGATCCCATTGAACCAGGAAGTTCCCCGGTCGTTGGATGCCGTGAGATAGTAGCCCGGCAATGCTTCTACAGGTGCCGTCCGCACATTTTTGAAATCGACCAGCTTACGGATATTCGCGCTGTCCTTCACTTCCAGCTGAACAATCTCGTCCAGCGATTGCTTGAACTGCGGGATGCCCGTGCGGGATTGAATGTGTTTGTTGAGCAGCAGTTGCTGCGGATAGGTGTATTTATAAAGATTTTTGGCCAGGTAGCGCACTTTCAGGAACTCGGTGGCCGTGCTATCGAAGAGGTCGCCGTAAATGCGGCTTTCACGCTCGTAGTTGAACAGCAGGTTGAGTACCAATTCATTGCGGGCGAAGAGCTTATTCATGAAATCCAGCTCTCCCTTTTCGGCAAGGCCATTTTCGCTGATCTGGTTAAGGTGCTGGCGGTCGTCTGCCGAGAGGTTTTTCGAATTATCGCGGATCAGGGCAGCCATGAGTTTTACCGGAAGGGAGTTGGTACGGCTCGGGTTATCGAATTTTTTACCTTCTACCAGTTGGTCGGCATAGTTACCGAACCGGTTGGCCCAAATCACCCGCTGGCCGGTAAGCGGCGCTTTATCCAGCCGTTTCAGGCTGTCGAGCAATGCCTTGCTTACCTGGTACTGATTGCCCATTGCGTGTTCATACAAAATCTGCAACTGCTCCTCATCCGTTACCGATTTCACCCAGTTGTATAAAACAGGCGACGCTACGGTATTCTGGGTGGCTGCCTTTACGGAGCCAAGCCGCAACTCTCCACGGCTTTCGGCGATAAAGCGTGCATCCGAAGGGCTTTTTTCCCAGAATGATTTGAAAAATTCAGTACCCAATGTGCGGCTGCTGTTCAACCGCTGATTTTCGGCGGCGAGGTACAAAGGATATTGATTGTTGGCATCCGCATTGGCACCGGCAAAATAGAACAGTTTTTTAGCCTTTCCGATAGAATCGCCATTAAAAGTGATTTCGACCGTTCCCGGCGATCCGAGAAATGTCGTGAACGCCTTCCCGCCATAATCCATGTAGATTTCCTCCTGCGGGAACAGCATCGGCAGCGACACGCGAAAAGTGCCGTCGGCCTGTAAATCGGCCTGTTTGCTCAGCTCCGACTGGGGTTGCAGGATATTATTGCGGGAAAAAGTAATAAAGGGGGCCTGGCGGTAAAGCCTGCCATTCAGGTTATTGATCCTCCCTTTAATAATAAGGGAATCGGTGACTGCGAATGCTGAATGCAAAAAGCCAAGAAAGAGGGCTGTGAGTATGATGAAGCGCATGCGGGTGATCATTAGAATTTAGTAACGAAAAATAGCGAGGCTTTTTTATGCTACCAAATATGCGCGTTTTTTTGCCGGAATGCACGGGCGTATGTGTTAAACCCTGTCCGGGTCATTGGACGGTTCCAAAGCCTTGCCGTCTTCATAGCGAACGTGGATGCCGTGGTACCTTTCCTGGGCATCATAATCTTTGCGAAGCGGGTGGCCTTCCCAGTCTTCGGGAAGCAGGATTCGCCGGAGATCGGGATGACCTTCGAAGGTGATACCCATCAGGTCATAGGCCTCACGCTCATGCCAGTCGGCGGTACGCCATATGTGGCTCACGGTGGGAACGGAAGGCAATGCGGCTCCGGAGGTATTTCTTGGGAAAACGGTTTTCAGGGTCAGGTCCAGGCCGTAGGGGATGGAAGTGAGGTTGTAGATCAGCTCCATTGTATCGGCAGTGGCACCGTTATCAATGGCGGTAATGCAGGCCAGGTAATCGAAATACAGCCTTTCGTCTTCATGCAAAAACCGGCAGACAGCCGCAATTCCCCGGGCCGGCAGCAACAATGCGGGCTGTGGATTCCTGGTTTCGGCGGTCATGTCGTATTCCGGGAACTGGCTGGTAACGATATCGGTGATTTCCTGAAAAGTCATCTTGAAGATTACGATAAAACGGCTTTTTCTCCGGCAGCTTCCATTTCAAGAAACAGGCCGGGAACAGTTTCTTGTTTGCCGCGGATTTTCTCCTGCAGTTTCATAAAACCGCCGATCAGCGCCTCGGGCCGGGGCGGGCATCCCGGGACATACACATCTACGGGAATAATGCGGTCGACGCCTTTCACCACGTGGTAGCCATGCTCCCAGTACGGGCCGCCGCAGTTGGAGCAGCTGCCCATTGAAATCACATAACGCGGCTCCGGCATCTGCTCGTACAGCCTGCGGATACGGTCGGCCATTTTGAATGTGACGGTGCCGGCCACGATCATCACGTCCGACTGCCGGGGCGAAGGCCGGGGCATGATGCCGAAACGTTCAAGGTCATAGTTGGCTGCATAGGTAGCCATCATTTCAATCGCACAGCATGCCAGACCGAACCCCATTGGCCACAAAGACGACAGCCTGGCCCAGTTCATCAGGTCATCTGCATTGGTCAGGATAATGCCGCCGTCGCCCGTTTTGATTCGTTCGCTCATGAAAATTGTAAAATGCCGGATTTTGGTACGGATATTGCTTTAATATGCATTGGCCGTCTGCAAAACTAACCATATTTGGCAAGATTCGGTTTCAGGGCACGTTACAAAACAAACACAAGACTTCAACTATATGAAACACAAATTACTCATCAGTTTCCTGTTTTCAGCCTTTTGCGCCGGAAGCGCCTCGGCCCAGTCCGATTCAACCGTCAGGATATTCAAAAGCGGCATGGCCGTTTACGCGGAGTTCGGAATGCTTCCCAACAACAAGGCCTTGCGTGACCAGCTTTCACGGTTGCAGGTCAAACCGTTTACATCGGTTATGGGGAACCTTGTACTCGCTCGGCGCACGGAGTCGCAGCGGTGGTTCTCCGAAGGCAGGATCATCATTATGAACAGCACCAATTACACCTCCGACCGTGATGTGCGGAAGGCTTACCTGAATGGGCTGGGCATCGGTACCGACGGCGGGCCCAAGCTGGTAAACAATGCGCGCTGGAACGTAATCATACCGCTCGGGGCCGATTTCATGCTGTACAGGATGAATATCAAAAGTAATGCTTCCGTGTCGGCGCAGCAGTTGCTGAACAACCCCTCGGCCTACCAGGCGGTTAAGCTGTATACCGGCAATATCAACCTGCACGGCGGGATCGGGGTCGATTACAAAATGGATTTCCTTCCCAAAATTCACGAAAAAGTGTACCTCAGCGGCAAGCTTACTTACCACCAGCCTATTCTAGGAAGGCGCAAGTGGAAGGGCGATAATGTGACCGTGGATGACCTGTCGAGGTTAAAAGTAAACCAGGTGTATGTACAGGTCGGACTGGTATTCTTCCCGCGTCCGCACATGAAAAAATGGGCTGGAATGCATTGATCAGGCGCCTTTTTTCTCGGCTAGCAACGTTCGCAGCAGATTTTCCAGGATTTTAATGTAGGTATCCTTATCCATTTCACTGAGCGATTCGGGGGAAAAATGCCCCAACGGCACATCCTTAACGATCTGTTGGACCTGGCGATCGGTGATCAGCTCGGGTACCGTCGTGTTCAGGATATCAGAGAGCCGCTTCAGGGTTTCTACGGAAGGGTCTGTCTGCCCGTTTTCGAGTTCGCCGTATTGTGTTTCGGTGATCTGGAGTGACGAGGCCATCTGGGCTGCTGAAAATCCTTTGCGTTCACGCTGGTCGCGCAAGTTTTTTGTGAAAGCTTCCATACGATTTTTGTTGATGATGAGAGAATGGTAACAAGCCCGAAAAGTCGGCATTTTTTAAGTAACTGTCAATATAATTCGATAAAACAACTCTACCTTTTAGTAATTTAGTGGGTTGTTTATCAGAAAGTTATATATTTAAGAGAGATGCCTACGCATTGCCCAAATAAGGTATTTGACGTATCTTTGAACTGTATCCGCAAGGATGCGGGTTTTCCAGTAAAAGGCGACTATGGTACATACAATCACTATTCAGACAGAAAGCGACAACGATTTTGCCCTGTTAAAAGGATTAGCGGAGCGCCTGGGCTTGACCGTGAATGAAGCCCAGGGCAGCAAATCTGTTCGGGATGCTGAGCAGAAGGCTGCATTGCGGAAATTCATCGGCAGTTGGCGAGGAGAAGAAACTGCCGAGGAACTGGAAGCGATGATCTATAATGCCCGTAGCGACCGTTCGCGGGATGTTGAGCTATGAGCTACTTGCTGGATACCAATATCTGCATTCATTTGTTTAAGGGCCACGATGGGCTGGTGAGCAAGCTCGATTCAGTCGGACTTAACTCCTGTTACCTATCCGAAATCACAATTTTAGAACTCATGTTCGGGGTGGAGAATAGCGCGGCGAGTCGTCGGTCAGCTAACCGTGATAACCTCGACTGGCTCCGCGCCGCATTTTCAGGCAGGATATTGCTGGTAGGAGAGTGCTTTGAAGAATATGCGCGGCAAAAGGTCGCGCTGCGTCAGGCAGGACTTCCGACCGGAGAATTTGACTTGCTAATCGGGTCCACAGCTGTCTCCGGTGACCTGACGCTAGTAACACGCAATACGCGGGACTTTCGAAATCTCGCAAATATCAGGCTGGAAAACTGGGTTGATTAGCGATTCTTTCTTGCATACCTCTCATTTACCTTCGCGTACAAATCCGCGGGGACGGGGGATTTGACTTCCGGGATTTGCGGTTTGGGCAGGACCCAGTCGAGATAGCCTTTCGCCCAGGCGTAGGCGAGGCCGAAAATGAGAATGCCGATGAATACGGTCATTTCAGCCATGGCAAACCAGCCCCATTGACCATTGGTTTGCTCGATTAGCTCTTTACTTCCGAACACGACCGACCACGGGAAGAGAAACAGGAGCTCTACTTCAAACAGCACAAAAATCAGCGCTACGACATAGAACCGCACATTGAATTGGATATTCGCATTGCCCAGCGGCTCTTCCCCGGATTCGTAGGTAGCTAGCTTCTCTTCATTGGGATTATTCGGGCGCAGAAACTTCGCAATGGTGAGCATCACGCCGAGCAGTATCAGGGCGGCAATGATGAAGAGCAGGATGTAACCGAAATCGGTGAGCATAATAATGTGCCTGTTTGAATGCAAAACTAGGCAAAATGCGCCGGATATGGTGAGATAGGACGACTAAATGCTGAGTAGGATAGTACGGATGCTCAGCCCGATCACAAGAATTCCCACAATAAGCATCAGCGGCTTGCGCTTGATTTTTCCTACGAGCATAGCGCCGAAAGGAGCAGCCATTACACCCCCGACGATCAGCCCTAACACCACCTTCCAGCTGTCGACGCCCGTGAAAAGCATAAAGGTAATGCCGCTGGCGAATGCCACGGCAAACTCGGCCGCATTCACAGACCCGATGGTATAACGCGGGTCACGGCCCTGACCGAGCAGGGTAGAAGTAACGATCGGTCCCCAGCCACCGCCGCCAACCGAATCCAGAAAGCCGCCGGTCGCAGCCAGAATGCTGATGCGTTTGGTCTTATTCTTAACAAAGGTCTTTTGAATCGCTTTGCGGATGATGATCACGCCAAGAATCAGCATATAAAAGGCAATAAACGGCTTGATAGCATTGCCGTCGATGACGTCGGAAAGGAGGTAAGCCCCGGTAATAGAACCAAGTACCCCGGGAATAAGCAGGCTTTTAAAAAGCTTTTTGTTAATGTTTTTAAAGCGGAAATGCGAAATGGCCGAAGCTCCTGTGGTAAACATTTCTGCAAAATGCACACTCGCGCTGCTTACTGCGGGCGTTACGCCGAGGCTAAGCAAAAACGAGTTGGAAGTCACGCCATAGGCCATTCCCAATGCGCCGTCCACGAGTTGCGCCGCCAATCCCACCAACACATATAGTGCAAATTCGCCCGTCAGGAAGTCAGACACGGCTTCGGTGTTGACGCTGATAACCCCATTAGTCAGAAGTAATCCAAGTAATATCAACACAGCAGCAACCGGGACGATATACCAGGTAGGCGACGAGGGCAATTTAAGTGAGAGCACTTTGGCAAGCATTACCGTGAATTTTAGAATTTTGGAATATGGAGTTACAAAAATAGCAAAACTATTTAATCTACGTAATTGATAGATTATTAAATTTTGCTTAAACTCTGATATCCGCTGGCTGCTATTGGCTCGTTTGTCCGTCCCAAAGTCCGATTAAGGGCCCATTCAACCAGTTTTGCTAAACTTATTGAGCAGACTAGATGAGCTTCGTTTTTTGAGCAGACCAGATGAGCTTCGTTTTAAAGCCAGACCACTCTTTGCTCCGAAATATGATCCCGGCCGATAATATCTCCGTAAAGTTCCGGTCTGCGGGCCTGGATGTAACGGTGACCGCCGGCTTGGCGGAGTTTTTCGGGCGTAAGGGTGGCGATAGTGAAGTCGTTGTCGAGCTTGCGGCACTCTGCGATGATGTCGCCGAATGGGTCGAGGATCATGGAGCAGCCGTTTTTGAGCTGGTCGTCGTCCATGCCGATGGGGTTGGAGAATACCGCATACACGGCGTTGTCATAGGCGCGGGCAGGAAGCCATTTCATCAGCCAGGCGCGGCCTTTGAGACCATCGAACTCCTGGCGGAGTGACGTCGGATCGGCTTCGCGGTTGTGCCAGAGAGCGGGATCCACAAACCCGGCGCCCGGCCGCGTGGAAGGCGTACACATGGTTACGTGCGGCATGAAAATAATGTCGGCACCCAGCAGTTTGGTTGCTCTTACGTTCTCGATGATGTTGTTGTCGTAGCAGATCAGGATGCCGCATTTCCAGCCCAGTAGGTCAAAAACCACGTATTGATCGCCTGGCGTGAGGTGCGGATTGATGAACGGGTGCAGCTTACGGTATCTGGCGACGAGCCCGTTCCGGTCCACGCACACATAGGCTTTGTACATTTTATCATCCGCATCTTTTTCGAACAGCCCTGCCAGCACCACGATGTTGTGCTCAGCGGCGATGTGCTGTAATGCATTGATACTCGGACCGCCGGGGACAAGTTCCGCGACCTTGAGCATTTGCTCGCGCGACAAATGCCGGGCAAATGTGTAGCCCGTAACCGAGCACTCATGAAATGCAATGACTTGCGCGCCTGCTTTCGACGCTTCTCCTGCAAGCTGGCGGATTATGCCGAGGTTGTGTTCCTTGTCCCCGCTTTTGTTTTCAAACTGGGCTGTTGCGATTTTAATCGGTTTCATAGCTGTACTTTTTTGCTCAAAAGTAAATGCCAGGGAATTATCTGTATTGTACAAACCCGACAAGCAACCGAAACTAATGTCCGAGCCGGATCAGATTGGCGGCGAGCACGTTTTCCGGGCTAAGGTACTGGCCCGGCGTGAGTCCCGAAATGTGCTTCATTTCGCGGGTGAGATGTGCCTGGTCGAAGAAGCCGGATTCGCAAGCAATGCCGGCCAGTGATAAATTGCCAGAATTTTTGCGCAGCATCCGCAATGCATGCTGCATACGGATAATGCCCGAGTAGCGTTTGGGCGAGACGCCGATCTGCTCCTCGAACTTGCGTTGCAGCTGGCGCTCATGGGTGCCGCTAAGCGTGGCGAGTTGCACCACAGGGATAAGGCCATTTTGCGCATGGATAATGCGGATGGCATTGGCTATCAATGGACTATTGTCGCATAAGCCGTTCGACTGGCGTAGCAAAAAATGCTCCGCCGCGCGTATTTTGTCGTGAAGGGAAGATAAGGAAGCAATTTGATCATCCACAGAATCCGCTTGGACACCGAAGCAATCTTCGAAGGCGATGGTCTGGTTCCTCAATTCCGATGCGGGGAATTTTAGCAGTGTCGATGCGCCGAAAGGATGAAGCACGGCAATCAGCAACCGAATGCGCCCCTGGCTTGAAACGTTGCGGTATGAGTCGAGCTGGCCGTAAACAAAGCTGGCAGGCAGAGCAGTGGTACCCAAATCCATTTCATTCCGGAAAAAAAGCGGATCGCCGTAATTGAATACCAATCCAGTATTTCCATCCGAAAAAATTCGCATGGCTGACTGCGTATCACTTTCTATGGCCAGAAAATGCCGCACGATGCCGGAAAGGAGTGGGTTTGGTTTGACCTGCATATTCGATTACCAATGCTGCGCCCAGAAACTCTGTCCCTCGTAGCCGCTTTGCGCCAGGAGCTTGGCAGCTTGCAGGCTGCGTTTGCCGCTGTTGCAGTAGAATACCACTTTTTTACCCGAAGGAAACGTTTCGATGCTTTCAGGAATTTCGGAAAGGGGGATATTCTCACCGCCGAAGTTATCTGCCTCAAATTCATAATATTCGCGAACATCCACAAGCAAAACCTGCCCTGGATCGGCTTCTTGCAAAGCTTCATACTCATCGAGCGACATTTCCCTTGTGCTTGCTTCCGCCGGCTGGTTCGCAGCGGCTTTCCCTGATTTTGAAGGAGCTGGTGCGAAGGATCTTGAAAACTCGAAAACAGATTGACTATTCGAAAGCGTATTGATCACCAGCAGCTTGCCGGACAACGGCTCGCCGATACCGGCGAGAACTTTTATTGCCTCATTGGCCATGTAAGTACCGATGATGCCGGGCAAAACGCCCATTACCCCTGCCTCCGCACAATTGTTTCCCTCCTCGGCATCGGGGAAAAGGCATCTGTAAGTGGGGCCGCCCTGGTAGTTGAACACGGAAACCTGCCCCTCGAACCGCAGAATGGAGCCGAAGACGAAGGGCTTGTTCAGTTTCACGCAAAAATCATTGACCAGGTAACGCGTTTCGAAATTATCGGAACCGTCGATCACCAGGTCATATCCATGGAGCAAGTCCGCCGCATTTTCCGCGCTGAGGCGATCGGGGTAGGCTGTGAGGTTTACAAACGGATTGAGGACAGAGAGTTTCTCGACTGCCGTAATGGCTTTGTTTTTCCCCACATCATCGGCGGAGTACAGTATTTGCCGGTGCAGGTTGGTGAGGTCGACCGTGTCGTCATCAATTACACCGATTTCACCGATCCCAGCCGCCACGAGATATTGCAGTATCGGGCATCCCAGGCCGCCCGCACCTACCACTACCACCTTGCCCGCGCACAGTTTCTCCTGGCCTTTTAAACCCATTTCCGGCATGATGATCTGCCGGGCGTATCGTTTTCGCTCTATCGGTGTGAACATAATGATTGAATTAAAGAAGCGTCCCAATCCTTCCAAACCGGCTCGTAACCCGCATTGCGTATCATCCGGGCGATCTCGGCGGGTGTCCGCTCGTCGGAGATCTCGAATTGTTCGAGAGATTCCGGCTCGACAGCGTAGCCGCCGGGATTGGTTTTGGAGCCGGCGCTAATGGATGTTACACCCAATTGGATGCAATGGTTCCTGAACTTCTCGGATTCGCGCGTCGACAGCGACAGCTCGACTTCCCCATTGAAAATCCGGTAAGCACAAATGAGTTGTACCAGTTCCCTGTCGCTCATTTCTACCTTCGGTTCGAGGCCCCCGGAAAAGGGCCGCAGGCGGGGGAAGGACAGGCTGTATCGCGTTTGCCAGTAAGTTTTTTCAAGATAATCCAGATGCAGGGCCGTGAAAAAGCTGTCTGTGCGCCAATCTTCCAAACCGATCAGTACACCCAGCCCCATCTTATGGATACCTGCCTGGCCGAGCCTGTCGGGCGTTTCGAGCCGGTAGTTGAAATTTGCTTTTTTGCCTTTGGGGTGATGCTTCCGGTAGTCGTCCTGATGATAGGTTTCCTGGTAAACCAGCACCGAATGCAAGCCGAGCGGGATCAGTTCTTCATATTCATCCCGGTCGAGCGGCTGCACTTCCATGGATACCTGGGCGAAATGCGGGCGGATCAGTTCAAGTACTCTTTTGAAATACGGCACATGCACCGTCTGATTCGCTTCGCCGGTGACGAGCAGCACGTGTCCGTAGCCCATACTTTTGATGACCTCCACTTCCAGCAGGATTTCGTGGTCGGTCAAAGTGCGGCGGCGCACCTTGTTATCCAGACTAAACCCGCAGTAAGTACATATGTTCGTGCATTCGTTGGACAAATACAGCGGCACATACATTTGAATGGTATTACCAAAGCGTTTCCGGGTCAGCTGCCGGCTTAACCTTGCCATAGGTTCCAGGCATGCCGCCGCAGCCGGCGAAACTAGTGCCTTGAAATCTTCCAATGTTCTTTTAGGAACGGTCAATGCCCTTTCTACGTCAGCCGCTGTTTTGGCATAAATATCCTCTTTCACGGAATCCCAGGAGTACCGGGCAAATTCTTCTTTAAAGCTCATCCAGAAATGCGGTTAATGGGCTGCTGGCCTCGGCCAGGTTACTTTTGGATCCTAGTCGGGCCTCGTAGGCCATTCTCCCTGCTTGCACGGCGAGCCTGAATGCCTCTGCCATCGCCACCGGATCGCCGGCAACGGCAATCGCCGTGTTCACCAGTACGGCATCAGCCCCGATCTCCATCGCTTTCGCGGCATCTGACGGCGCTCCAATGCCCGCGTCCACAACTACCGGTACCTTACTTTGCTCGATGATAATTTCCAGAAAATCGATGGTTTTTAATCCCTTGTTGCTTCCAATAGGCGAGCCCAGCGGCATCACTGCCGACGCACCGGCCGCTTCCAGCCGTTTGCAAAGCACCGGGTCGGCGTGGATGTAGGGCAATATCACGAAACCCAGTTTGGCCAGTTCCTCTGTCGCTCTGAGCGTCTCGATCGGATCGGGCATAAGGTACTTCGGGTCCGGATGGATTTCCAGTTTCAGCCAGTGGGTTTCCAATGCCTCCCTGGCAAGCTGGGCGGCGAAAACAGCTTCTTTGGCTGTGCGTACGCCTGAGGTATTGGGTAGCAAGTGAATGTGATGGTGCGACAAATGGCTCAGGATGTCGTCGGCGTCGTCATGTACATCTACACGACGCAAAGCCACCGTTACCAGCTCGGAACCCGAGGCCAGCAATGCATTTTCCATCACCGCCGCCGAACTGAATTTGCCGGTGCCGGTGAAGAGCCTGGATTGGAATGTTTTATCTGCGATAGTCAGCATAATGTTTGTTGGATTTGGTAAAAAGTCTCCCGGGGGTCAGCTGCGCCGATCAACGCGCCCGACATCGCTACGCCGTAAATGCCGGTCGCGCGTATGGGGCCGATATCTTCCGGCGTAATGCCGCCGATCGCAATAATGGGCGTAATGTGTCCTGCTTCCTCCATTTGGCGCATTAGCGTACCATAGCCTTCAATGCCTACAATAGGACTGAGATTCTGTTTGGTATTGGTAAAACGAAACGGCCCGAGGCCAATGTAATCGGCACCTTCGTTAATCCGCAGTACGATATCCGCCCAGGTATTGGCTGTGCCGCCGATGATCATTCGCTCACCCACGAGCGCACGCGCCTCGGGTACGGGCATATCCGTGAGGCCCAGGTGCAATCCGCAGGCATCCACCGCCAGCGCTACACGCGGGAAATCATTGATAATGAGTTTGGCACCATAGCTGTCGCACAAGCGGCTAGCTTCCCACGCCATCGCCAGTACTTCCTCCTCCGGCCGGTTTTTCACCCGCAGCTGAATCCACCGGCAGCCGGCTTGCAAGGCGAGGCGAATGCTATCGATATGGGACATTGTGGCCGTTTCCTGGGATATAAAATGAAATTTGGCCAC
Source organism: Dyadobacter sp. 50-39 (assembly GCA_001898145.1). Lineage (GTDB taxonomy): Bacteria > Bacteroidota > Bacteroidia > Cytophagales > Spirosomataceae > Dyadobacter. Next base: position 111,685 of record MKSR01000012.1, on the reverse strand, counting down.
ACCAGTTGCTATCTCACTATCCGCTGGATGAAAAGAAGATGATTGCAATAACTGGCATTGTTGAAATCGGGTAAGAGCATTCTCGGGATCTTGCCAAATGCTTCCCAGCAGTGCAGCACCATCAAAGCCCATTTTAAATACTGATGGCAAGTTATCTGCTTCAATACCGCCCAAGGCAATCACTTTCCCAGCATAATGATGTTTTTCCAATCTAAAATCAGCAGCCATCCTGCCACGGTAACCTTTCTTCGAAATGCTATCAAAAACAGGCCCCAGGAAAACATAATCAAAGCAATCCGACAGATTTTCAACATCAGCAGCAGCGTGCAGTGAAGTGCTGATGACGAAGCCTTCGCTTTGCAATTTCTTCCAATGCTTCCCGCTCTGCGCCAGCCTGTCGCTTTCAGGAAAATGCAGCCCGGTAATGCCGAATGCAGCAGCCAGTTTATGGTGTTGATGCAATGCAATGCGGTTGGAGTACTGCCTATCGACCTGTTCCAGCAATGCGCGGAGTTGCGCCTCCGACGCGCCGGGCTTGCGTATATGCAGGCGCGCCAGGCCATGCCCGAAGAGCCGGTTGATGATACCGGCTTCTCCGGGCAGCATTTCGGGATGGGTGATGACGATAAGCTCTTTCATCTACAAATAAATTTCACTGCCCTTTTCGGCAAATTCGCGTGCCTTCTGCTGCATGCCCTCGTTAAGCGCCGCTTCCGTAGCCAGTCCGTTTTCCTCCGCGTAGTCGCGCACATCCTGGGTGATCTTCATCGAGCAGAAGTTTGGTCCGCACATCGAGCAGAAATGGGCTACCTTGGCGCCTTCGGCCGGTAATGTCTCGTCGTGGAACTCGCGGGCGGTGTCCGGGTCGAGCGAGAGGTTGAACTGGTCTTCCCAGCGGAACTCGAAGCGGGCCTTGCTCAATGCATTGTCGCGGTACTGGGCGCCGGGGTGGCCCTTGGCGAGGTCGGCAGCGTGGGCGGCGATCTTGTAGGTGATCACACCGTCTTTTACATCCTTTTTATTGGGTAAGCCCAAATGCTCTTTTGGTGTGACATAGCAGAGCATCGCCGTACCAAACCACCCGATCATGGCTGCGCCGATGGCTGAGGTAATGTGGTCGTAACCAGGTGCAATGTCAGTTGTCAATGGCCCTAATGTGTAGAATGGCGCTTCGTGGCAGTGCTGCAACTGCTTCTCCATATTCTCCTTGATCAAATGCATCGGCACGTGGCCGGGACCTTCGATGATCGTTTGCACATCGTGTTTCCAGGCGATTTTCGTCAGTTCTCCCAGCGTTTCCAGTTCAGCAAACTGCGCGGCGTCGTTGGCATCGGCAATGCTGCCCGGGCGCAGGCCGTCGCCCAGCGAGAAGGCCACGTCGTAAGCCTTCATAATCTCGCAGATTTCCTCAAAATGCGTGTAAAGGAAGTTCTCCTTGTGATGCGCCAGGCACCATTTGGCCATAATCGACCCGCCGCGGGATACGATACCGGTAATGCGTTTGGCGGTGAGCGGGATGTAGCGCAGCAGCACACCCGCATGGATCGTAAAGTAATCCACGCCCTGCTCGGCTTGTTCGATCAACGTATCGCGGAAAAGCTCCCAGGTCAGGTCCTCGGCCTTTCCGTTCACCTTCTCCAAAGCCTGGTAAATAGGCACGGTACCGATGGGCACGGGGGAGTTGCGGATGATCCATTCGCGGGTTTCGTGGATGTTCTTGCCGGTCGAAAGGTCCATGATCGTGTCGGCACCCCAGCGGCATGCCCAAACGGCCTTTTCCACCTCTTCCTCGATCGTTGAGGATACCGCCGAATTACCAATATTGGCATTGATCTTCACGAGGAAGTTCCGTCCGATGATCATCGGCTCGCTTTCGGGGTGGTTGATATTGGAAGGAATGACAGCTCTTCCCGCTGCCACTTCCGCCCGCACGAATTCGGCTGTGATATGGCTTTTCGGCGTGTTGGCACCAAAGCTGTGTCCGGCATGCTGGTGTGCCAGGGCACCCGCTTTGCCATTAAGCGACTGCAAATGCGCGTCGATACGCTGGTTTTCGCGGATCGCAATGTATTCCATTTCGGGTGTGATGATGCCTTTTTTAGCATAATGCAGCTGCGAAACGTTTTGTCCGGCTTTGGCGCGGAGCGGTTTTGCATTGTGTGCAAAGCGCAAATGGTCCAGCCTTGCATCCGCCAGCCGCATCCGGCCATATTCCGAAGATATTGTTTCCAGCTCTTCCACATCCCCTCGTGCCCGCACCCAGTCTGCGCGTAATGCGGGAAGGCCTTTTTTTACATCTATTTCAATATTGGGATCGGTATAAGGGCCACTGGTGTCGTACACCGTCACCGGTTCGTTCGGCTCGCTGGCGGCGGCTTGTCCCGGGCGCGCACTGCCATGAATGCGCGTGTCGTTCAATGCAATCTCGCGCATGGCCACGGAAATGTCGTGGATCTGCCCTTTTACATATATTTTCTGTGAATTGGGAAACGGGGCACGGGTGATGGTTTCCGGCGTTTTTTCTGTTTTCATAAAGCTTTTCTGGTTAACTGGTGGGACAATGCGAAGCCTAGCCGCCTTGCGTGGCGGTAATGAGGGTGATCTGGTCGTTGGGGGAGAGCTGGCGTGTGGGCCAGTCGGATTTAGGGACTATCGATTGGTTGATAGCGACGGCAATGCCTTTGGCAGGTACCGAAAATAGTTCGGACACGAGTTGCCCTACCGTGTAATGGGCAGCGATTTGCTTTGCCTGACCGTTCAGGATGATTTCCATTCCAAATACAGTTTTAAATACAAAAAACCTTAGGAATGGACCTATGAAGAAAGAATAGACGGAGCTACGTGCACAGTAACTCCTGCTTTTCCCTTCGGCAGTACTAGCTGCATCAGGTTCAAAGGGTATGATCTCAGTCCGCATGTCGGGACACCCCTAAAGTTGAGACAAAGCTATTCGAAATTCAGGATTTTCAAAAGAATTAGAAAAAAACGTAAAGCGGATGTGGGTTTGGGCGTGAAATTTTTTAAAATAATAAGGTATTTTTGACCTTAATAATAAACCTAATAACGACCTGCTTTATTTTGATGGATTTGATCATCAGAAGTGCCGCTCCTAAGGATCTGCCTTCACTGTTGGAAATTATCAACCACGCTATTCTGAACACCACGGCTATTTACGATTACGAACCCCGGACCTTGGAACAACAAAAGGCCTGGTTTGAGCAGATGTTCTATGACGGCATGCCGGTGATTGTGGCGGAGCTGGAAGGCGAAGTGATCGGTTATGGTTCCTACAATATTTTCCGTCCTAAAATCGGGTACAAGTTCAGCGTGGAGCATTCCATTTACCTCGACGAAAAGTCACGCGGGATGGGCGTAGGCGGTAAGTTGCTCGGCAGCCTCATCCAGCGCGCGAAGGAATCGGGCCTGCATACGATGATCGGCTGCATCGATGCTTCTAATCGCGCGAGTATTGAATTTCACAAGAAGTATGGATTTGTGGAGAAGGGCTATCTCAAAGAGGTAGCCTATAAGTTCGACCAGTGGCTGGATCTGGTTTATATGCAGCTGTTGTTGGAAGAAGACTAATTGATAGATATGTAAAAGCAAACAAGGCGCAGTATTCAGCTGCGCCTCGTTTGCTTTTAATGGGCCCTGCCCGTTTCTACATAAGTATCTTCATCCCCGGTTGGCTTGCCTTGCCACCAGGAGGCCAGGATGGAGCCGGTGATGTTCATCAGTGGCCCGAAGATCGCTGGGGCGAGGCCTACGGTGGCCATTTTACCCATTTCCTTGGCGATACCCGAAGCCAGACCACCATTTTGCATTCCTACTTCAATGGCTATCGTACGGCAGTCGCGTTCGCTCATGCGGAACAGCCGTCCCGACCAGTAACCCAACGTGTAGCCGGAAAGGTTGTGAATCAATACGAGGAGCAGCAATGCGGGCCCGATGGAAAGCAGGCTGTCGCGGCCCGCGGCCGTAATGATCACGATAATGAATGCGATCCCGCCCATCGATACCAGCGGCATGGCGGCGTCGAGCCATTTTACCTTTCCGCTGAAAAGCTTGTTGAAAAGCAATCCGGCGCCGATAGGAATAATCACCATTTTGATAATATCCCACATCATATGCAGCGTGTCGATCTTCACGAATGCGCCCGCGAGCATGCTCATGAGTACCGGCGTTACGATCGGTGCGAGCATGGTAGAAATGGCGGTAATCGTGATGGACAAAGCCAGGTTTGCCTTTGCAAGATATGAAATCACATTGGAGGCCATACCGTTCGGCGAGCAACCGATGAGGATGATACCCGCTGCAATTTCAGGCGGGAAACCGCTGATGTTGGCTAGCGTATAACCAATCGTGGGCATAATGATAAAGTGGCTCACTACGCCGATCAGCACGCCTTTGGGCATTTTAACCACACCCACAAAATCACCGAAGCTCATGGAAGTTCCCATCCCGAACATGATGATCTGGATCAGGGGGGTAATGAGGGTAGAAAGTTTGAAATCGCCTACGGTAAGGAAATGCTGGGGATAATACAATGCTGTGGTAACCGCCGCAAAAATGACGGTGGTGTAGGTAAAGCCTTTCAGCTTTTCGTAACCCCTGAAACTGATGGCCAGCGACAAAAAGAATGCGATAAAGAAGGGACCGGCCGATGGCAGGTTACCCGTGAAAGCGAAGTATAGCGCTATCACCAGGCAAACCACGGCGACGCCAGACATGAGCTTGTAAATATTCATATTAATGTATTTAAAATGCAATTTTGAAAATGCGAAAGAAAATTCCTGTCTGTTTTACCAAACAGGAAATGCTGAAAACCAGGCCGGATTACTCGCTTACCAGGTTCTTTTTTTCATGTATTCGTCGAGTTCCGAGCGCTTCATGGGAATCTCGTTCGGGTTTTTATCGAGCCATTTCAGGAAATCATTTTTGAGGGCATCGGTCCATTGGCTGTCGATCTGGCCCGGGGTGTATTTGCCTTCCTTCAGCATTTGAATGCCGAATTTGTCACGCAGCGCGATGAATTCCGCGGTTTGCACCACTTTCTCGACCATGTGCGCAGGTACAAAAATTACCCCTTCTTTTTTGGCCAAAACCAGGTCGCCGGGAAGCACCACGGCACGGCCGATGCGGATGGGCGTATTGATGCCGGTTACCACGGCATCTTTCAGATAGGACGGGTCAAAATCGCGCACGAATGCATTGAAGCCAGGAATTTTGGAAAGGCCGTCAAGATCACGCACGCCGGCATCGAATACCACGCCATTGCCCGTTTTGGCATAAATAGAATTCGCCAAGTTATCGCCGATCAGCGTTCCTTCCACGATTTTGCCCATGCCGTCGGCCACGTATACGTCGCCTTTGCCGAGCATGTCGATCGGCCAGGAGTTGGTGTTTCCAATGCGGCCCTGCTTGGCACCGCGGTCCTTGATGTTTTTCTCGATATCCGGACGCGACGGCATGAACTGCGCCGTCAGTGCACGGCCGGCAATCACCACGTCGTCGTGTACGATCTTCCAGTTACCTTCGAACTGGCAGTTATAGCCTTCGTTTTTGAGCACTACCCAGGCTTCTTCGATATTGATTTCCCTGGCGCGGCGGACGAGCTCGTCGGAGATTTTCGGGCGGCCGTCGGGGAAGCGCTCGCCTTTCCATTCGGAGGTCAGGAAAATCAGTTCTTCTTTCGGGATGGTCTGCGCCTCGGCAGTTTGCAAGCCTCCGAATGTCAGGGTCAGGATCGTCGTTAAAGAGAGAATCGGTAGTTTCATAAGACTGGAAAATGTACGGCAGGGATATATTGAGTAGGTAAAATTAGGCAAAATATCCATGGAAGCCCCGCGCGGTTACAGGGCTTCCATGGGCGGTTTTATCTTCTTGAAACGACGATGGGGTTGGTCAGGCCGTTGAGGTCGTACACCACTTTACCCGCGCGGATCGTCACTTCGGCTTCGAGTTTCTGTTTGCCGGTCACCTTGGTACCGGTGTAATCGAAGAAACCGAAAGTGCCGGTGTCGTTCATCATGAACTTGCCATCGAGCACGCGCAGTACGGAAACGTCCGCCCGTGAGCCCACGGAAAGGTTACCCAGCTCTTCGCGGTGAATGGCTTGTGCGGGGGCCCAGGTGCTGGCCTTGATCACCGCCGGCAGGTCCATACCCATCGCCAGGAATTTGGACATCACATTAAGCATGTCTTTCATCGCATTGTTCATGCTGCCGGTGTGGATGTCGGTGCTGATGGTGTTGGGGTAGAAACCGGTTTTAATGGCCGGTATTGCCTGTGAGAATGCGAAGCTGATACCGCCGTAACCTACGTCGAAAATGATGCCTTTCTTGCGGGCTTCATAGACGAACGGCTTCACTTTACCCGCCTTCACATCCACGATCGGCTCGCGGCTGGCGAGCTGGCCGAAGCAGTGCGTGAAAATGTCGCCCGGGCGAAGGTGTTTCATAAACAGCTCTTCGATCGGCAAAACCGGCTGGCTTCCGCCGAAGTCGATCATGACGGGGATATTGGCCAGCCTGCCGGCTTCCACGGCACGGTCGGTGGGCGTCCAGTTGTACCCGTTGAAGTGCGCGAGCTTAATGCCTACGATATATTCGGGATACTCTTTCGCGACTTTGGCGGTAGCGGCCGCGTCCATGTCTTCCACGTTCTGCTCGTAGGTGCCGCCGCGCATGCCTTCGCCTACGATGTTCAGGAACGAGAGCACGCGGGTGCGCGAAGCGTCAATGGTCTGTTTTTTGAAATCGGGGAATGATTTCCAGCCGGCGCAGCCTGCGTCCACCACCGTGGTAACCCCTGTGCGGAAGGTGAAACCGTCCGGTGGGAGGGCATTAGGCCCGTTGCTGTAAGTCTGGTCCATTTTGGTCCCGAAGAAGTTGTGCGAATGCATGTCGATCAGGCCGGGCGTTACGAAAAGGCCTTTGGCATTCACCACCTGCACGCCTTCCTTGGCGTCGATGTTTTTTGCAACGAGCATGACCGTGTCGCCTTTCAACGCCACATCCATAATGCTGTTGATATTGTTTTTCGGGTCAATCACGTGACCGCCTTTGATGACGATCGAGTACTTCTGTGCGTGTGCGGCAAAACCGGCAGAGCAGAAGAGGGCGGCGGCGATAAATACTTTTTTGATCATGGGTTTTGGTTTAGGAGACAATTATTATAGTTAAGACAAAAAACACATTAGAATTCCTCATTCAACCATCGAAAATTTTTAGGCTTAAAATGCGATACGGACTGCCGATTTTGGTCGGCAATCCGTATCGGTCATTTAATTCATAAACAGGCAGCGCATGGGCTCTGCTTATTTATCCCACCAAACTACACTCGAAAGCGTGTTCGTACCGCCCTGGCGTGTACGGGCTTCGTAGAAATTATCTTTGTTGTATTGCTCTTCCGAATCGGGGATCACGAAGCGAGTAGGGATCTTGCCGCCTGTGAGGTTACCCGGATAATTGGTCGGCGTCAGCTTGGGATAGCCTGTGCGGCGCCAGTTGGAGAATATCTCGTATTCGTCTTCGAGGAAGAGCGTTACCCATTTCTGCGTACCGATCTGCTCCATTTTCTGCGCCATCGTACCGCCGGTGTTGAATGGATTGTTTTTCAGGTAAGCCGCGATTCTGGCATCCGAAATAACGCCCGCCGATCCGAACAATGCCCATTGTTTCAGGCCCGAAGTAACGGCCGTGTTGTAGGAAGCTTCGGCAGTGGCTCCGCTGTACCAGCCTCTGAGGTTCGCCTCAGCCAGCAACAGGTGCATTTCGGCCGGTGTGAGTACCAGCAATGGCGCGCTGTATTTCAGGATCGTCGCCGGGTTAGGCTCCGAATAGCTGTTGAAATCGCCGGGAAGGTTGTTGAACGCGGCGTTCGGCATACCTTTCTGCAATGCAGTGGTGGTATCGGCAGTGAATGTCTTGCCGTCCGCAGACGGAACCCATACGATCGAGATCACATTCAGGCGCGGGTCTTTGGTGTCCTTCAAATGGTCGATGAGCGTTTTGGCGAATTTTCCGCCTTCCACATTGTCGCCGCCGGGGTTTACATAATCGGTACCCATCAGGCCCGCCGCGATGAAGTTACGGCTTGCGGTGATAGAGCCATCCACGTAGTCGATTTTGGCAAGGTCGGAATCGGCCGTGATCACACCACCGGCTATCGCTTTCTTCACCCATGTTTCAGCCGATGCCGGATCCACTTCGGTAAGACGCATGCCCAGGCGGAGCATAAGCGAGTAGGCAAATTTTTTCCATTTGGTAACGTCGCCACCATATACGAGGTCGGAGTTGCCGAATGTTGCTTTTGCCGGATTGAAGGCGGCGATCGACTCGTCCAGCTCTTTCAGCAAGTCAGCATAAATGGCCGCCTGGGTATCGTATTTGGGCGTGTAGTTTTTGTCGCTCAACCCGCGGCCCGCTTCCGAGTACGGAATGTCGCCGTACATATCGGTGAGGCGGTGGAAAAGGTAGGCTTTCCAGATACGCGACACCGACAGTTTGTTCACGTCTTCCGGCGAAACCTTCACCGCGTCGATCACTTGCAGGATGTCGATTACCGCACCGGCAGTGGCAGGGTCACCGCCATACAATGCCCAGCTTCCGGTAGAGTAGGAATAATTGAAATATTTGTCACCTGCCGCAGGTACCTCTTTGTAAGTTGCAAAATGCTGCATGGAGCCTCCGATCGTCAGGTACGCCGCACCGGTGAAGTTGTTGCTCACGGTGGTCAGCTGTGCCCGGGTAAACAGGTAGCCTGGTACAGCCTCGACGGATGCATTAGGGTTCACATTCATTTCTTCAAACCCGTTGTCACAAGAGGAGATCAAGGCGGCCAGGGCAGCCATATATGATAGTTTCAGGAATTTGTTCATCGTCACTGGAATTTTGAATGATTAAAACTTCACTGTCAGGTTCACGCCGAGGTTTCTCGTTCTAGGCACACCGAATGCTTCCAGACCTTGCGCGTTGCCGTTGGTGTAGCTCGACTCCGGATCGAAGTATTTGTTACGCTTATCCTTGTAAAGCAGCGCCAGGTTACGTCCCACGATCGATACGGAAGCACTTTGCAGCTTGGCACCGAAGACTGAGAAAGCAGGCAGGTTGTAGCTCAGAATCACCTGACGCAGCTTAATGAAGTCATTGTTGAACACGAACATACCTGTGTAGTTCTTGTCATTGTCATAGTAAGTATCAATGTCTTTCTTCTCCCAGGTTTTGCTGAATGGCGCTCCTTCCGGTGTTACTCCGGTCACAGTCAAGCCGGTTTCACGACCAGGAAGTGTTTCTTTCGGCAAACCGAAGCGGTAGGCATACTGGTACAGGTTGGAGTAAACCACACTTCCGAACTTGCCGTCGATGAGAATGTTCAGCGAGAAGTTTTTGTATTTGAAGTTGTTGGTAATACCCATCGTCCATGGAGGTGTTCCGTTACCCAGTTTTTCGAGGTTACCGCGTACCGCATAGCCGCTGGCCGTATTGAATACCGTGTTGCCGCTGGCGTCTTTCAGCTTGTTGTAGCCCCACACTTCACCGTAAGTACCGCCTACCACGTTGTTGATCAAACCGCCGCCCACACCGGTTCCGATACTCAGCTGGTTCAGGTTAGGAGCCAGCTGAACGATCTCACTCTTGTTGTAAGCCATGTTGTAGCTGATGTCCCACATGAAGTTGCTTTGCTTGATGGCCGTTCCGGTCAGCAAAAGTTCAACACCCTTGTTGCTCAGTTCACCTACGTTCAGCAATGCAGCCGTATAACCAGCCGACGATGCGATGTTGCTTTGCACAATGTCGTTGGTCGTCTTGCGGTTGTACAGGGTAATGTCGATACCCAGGCGGTTTTGCAGGAATTTCGCTTCCAAACCTGCCTCATAGGTAGTAGAAGTCAGTGGTTTCAAATCCGGGTTAGGTACCACGGAAGAAGACAGCTGCTGTACCGGACGGCCGTTGTGGCCACCCACTGCCATAGCGTAGCTTTGGTAGATCTGGTAAGGGACTACCGTAGCGCCACCTACCTGAGCCCAAGAACCGCGCAACTTCGCGAAGCTGACCGCGGCAGGAAGCGTGAATGCTTCGGAGAGGATCAATGATCCGCCGATGGCCGGGTAGAAAATGCTGTTGCTTTTGCTGTTCAATACCGAGAACCAGTCCTGACGGCCTGAAACGGTCAGATAGGCAAATCCTTTGTAGCCAATGTCTGCCGAACCGAACACGGAGTTGATTCCGCTTTTGTTGTAGGTAGGAACGACCGTCGATGTAGCCAGGTTGGTAAAGCTGTAAAAGCCCGGGATTGTAAATTCTGCTCCGTTGAACGCGGTCTGGTCGTAGATGCTGCGCTGGATATTACCACCCACGAGTGCTGAGAAGTTAAGGTTCTCTGAAAAATCTTTCGAGTAGTTCAAAGTCAGCATACCGTTGGTTTCAGAAGACGTCACTTTCTTCGCTTCATACGTTCCGAGCGGCTGGTAAGCGTTGTTGGTCGGTACTACGAATTCATAGTTGAAGTTGTAGTAGTCGCGGCTCACGCTACCTTTAATGAACAGGTTGTCGAGAATGTCGTACTTGATGTTTGCCTGTCCAAGGAAGCGGTTTTTGGTATCCTCATTCTTGAACTTATTGATCACGAAATAAGGGTTCGGAGCAGCGGGAACAGGGTTCCATTCGATCTCTTTGCCGGTTGTCGCATCATAACCCGGGGAAAGGCTTCTGATATCCACGGTATTGGCTACCAGGTAGGTTGCCCAGTGCGGGTTGTAGTCGGCATAACCTACTTTCGGACGGTTGTGGCCGTTTTCGATGTTATACTGAACGACGGTTTCAATGCTCAGTTTTTTACCCAGAAACGCATTCAGGTTCAGGTTAGCGATCCTTCTGTTGAAAGACGAATTAGGTACGATGCTGTTCGAGCTGGTGTTGTTCAGACCGAAACGGAAGTTCACGGTTTCATTACCCCCTGTGAATGAGATGGAATTAATGTAGTTGGTACCGGTGCGATAGAAGTTTTTCAGGTTGTTTTTCTGAGGCGAATAAGGGCGCTCCACACCGTCGAACTGAACTACGGGCGAGCCGTCCATTTTAGCACCGTATGACAAACGTCCCGAGCTTTTTGCCTGCGTTTGGGTGGTAGGCTTTACACCGTCCACACCTTGACCGTACTCATATTGCCAGTCAGGAATGATCGAAAGGTTGTCTACCGAGAAGTTCCCGTTGTATTCCACACCGATGCCTTTTTGTGCGCGGCCTTTTTTGGTTGTAATCAAAATCACACCATTGGAAGCGCGGGCACCGTAAAGCGCAGCCGCAGGACCGCCTTTCAAAACGGAGATCGACTCGATATCGTCGGGGTTAATACCGCCGATACCGTCACCGCGGTCGGTGTTGTTACCGTTACCGTCGGAAGCGTTGCCGCCGCCCGGTACGCTGTTGTCCATGGGCATACCGTTGATCACGTAAAGAGGCTGGTTATTACCGCTCAAAGAGCCGTTACCGCGGATGATGATGCGGCTCGAACCGCCAGGGCCGGTAGACATACCGGTGGCGTTAACGCCGGCAATTTTACCTGTCAATGCATTGGCTACGTTGTTTTCGCGGGCCTGTGTAAACTCGCTTCCTTTTACCTCGGTCACCGCGTAAGCAAGTGCCTTTTTCTCTTTGGAAATACCCAAAGCCGTCACCACCACCTCGTTCAGTGCCTTGGCTTCCGGCACGAGCTGAACGTCTACGCTCGTTTGGCTTCCCACGGTAACTTCCTGTGTGGTGTAACCTACAAAGCTGAAAACCAGCACCGCGGAAGCCACTTCGCCATCGGGAATATCGAGAAAGAATTTACCATCAGCGTCGCTCGAAGTACCTCTCTGGGTACCTTTTACGAGCACGCTTACGCCCGGGAGGCCGGAACCGGTCTCATCCTTTACGCTTCCCGTAACATTGCGTTTCGGTGAAGTTTTGGTGGCATTTTCTTCAACAGGGGCCTGTTCGCGGCGCAGGATAATGCGGTCCTGTACCACTTCGTAAGTAACTTTATGCGGGGTCAGAATTTTACTGAGAACTTCGGATAATGATTCGTCCTGAAACTTATAGGATGCTTTCTGATTATTGAAGATCTGAGGATTGTACATGAACTTAACCTTCGTCGCATTCTCGATCTTTTCCAACGCCTTGTCAATCTCGGAATTGGCTAAACGCAAAGTCACTTTTTGTTCCAGCACACGTTGTCCGCGCACATCGTTCGCATGAACGAAAGTGCTGAACGCGATGGAGAGCAGGGCTTGATACAGAGTAATGCGCATGATTTTCTGTAAAGCATGGTGAAATTGTACTCTTTTTGACATAATTTTGATTTTTGTCGGGTTAAAATTCGGCATAATGATTCCCACAGCAGCCTCATTCAGATGCTGTTAAGCGTACACAAGCATGGGGGATTGATCGGGTCGGTGGTGTTGCAGCATCATCGACCTTTTTGTGGAATAGTAATCAGTAGTCGTTTTGGGTCATAGGCACGGGTGAATTTGTCATAAAGTATTGAGAGAAAGGTGTTTTCATTAGCATCCCTTACTATTGATGATGATGCTCGCATCGAGCTGTTCATACTGTGCGCCGATCGTCTTGCAAATCAGGTTGATCTTTTCAAAAAGCGGCTCGTCGGAGAGCGAAGCGGTGAGATAGCAATTCTGCATTACCTCGGCATCGAACACGATCTTCACACCGTATGATTTTTCCAATGCGGCAAACACCTCGGTGATTGGCGTTCCCTTGAATTCGAATGATTGGCGCTGTATCGGTAATTCCAGCAGTTTGGGATCCGGAATAAGGCTTCTGGTTAAGCGTAACTCGTTGGGAGCGAAGGTGATCTGCTGGTTGGGTGTGAGCACCATTCCACCGAGCTTATCGTCGGCATGCTGGCTGGCAATGGCTTCTTTCGTCATCGGAAATACCGACACCTTACCCGTCTTCACCACCACTTTCACCTCCTGACCGTCAAATGCACTCACCTTGAAGCTCGTACCCAACACTTTGGTAGCCAGCGTATGTGCATACACATAGAAAGGCTTGTCGGGATTTTTGGCCACTTCAAAAAATGCCTCCCCTTTCAGGAACACTTCCCGTTTCCGCCCTTCGAAACGGCGGGGGTAGGTAATGCGGCTGTCGGGCTGCAAAAGTACCGAGCTGCCGTCTTCCAGGATCACCAGTTTAGCTTCATTGCCCGTGTTCACAGCCTCGATCAACGGCTCCTTGATCTGGCTCAGGATTACTTTGTATTGGTCCGACTGCTTCTGCGAAAGCGTTTGTTTGTTGTACCACCACCCTGCAAACAGGAGGATCAGCACCGAAGCGGCCATATGGTACCAGTTGGGCCTGAAACGCAGCCAAACAGAAGATTTTTTTGCATGGTTTTCACCGATCGCATGCGAGAGCCGGTAAATTTCATTAGCCACTTCTTCGTCCGAAATGCGATCGAATACCGCTTCCGTCGCCGTCAGGAAGTTCCGGGCGTAACGGACGAGATCTTGTTTGTCCGGATTATGTTCCAGCCATTCGGTCCATATGGCCTCATCCGCGGGGATGTTGAACAACACCCAGCGTCTGAAAGATGGATCGGCGGCCAGTTCCTCCGGAAGAAAATTGCGGTAATGGAGCATATCAGGCAAATAATAATATGGCTAATTTTAATAAGGATGCGAGATCATTGGGTCAATACTCTCCTTTCGGAAATTAATTTTCGAAAATGTTAAAGAAGTGGTTACAGCGGAGCAAAGCGCTGCGCGAAGGCATCTGTTCAGCCGTTAATCCAGCAATAGCTGCCGGATATTCATTGGTTGATTTTTAGGGTATCAAAAATTTGATTGGTGTGATATCACTAGGTATTTTTATGAGAGTAGTCGGGACCAGCTTGGCGCTGGTGAAATCCTTAGAAGCTTTTCCTTGGGATTTTATCAGGATCCGATGCGGCGATGTAAAGCGCATGTGATGCTTAGAATTTTGTAACTTTACTTGGTGTTGGCCAGGATTTTAGATCAGGAGAAGATGAAACTAACGGTTATAATTACACAAGGCGAGGAGATGCTGGTCGGGCAAGTGCAGGAAGTGCCCGGAGTTTTAAGCCAGGGAAAAGACGTAGCGGAAGTGATGGAGAATATCCAAGACGCACTAGAGCTCTATTTCCTGGATTCAGATGTCGTGTTGGAGGAGGGACACCGGCAACTCGAATTGAAAAATGTCATCTCTACTCAGGAATTGGAGTTTGCCTGATGTCTGTCAAGCGTAATGAGCTTCTAAGGCATCTTGAAAAACAAGGATGTTTTCTCAAGCGTCATGGGGCAAAGCACGACTTGTTTATGAATCTGGATCGAAACCTCGCCACGACGGTTCCCAGGCATCCCAGGTTGGACAAATCACTTTGCGACGCGATTTTCAAACAGTTGGGTATTGACAAGCTCTGAGGAGGGGCGAAATTTTTACAGGTATTTTTTGATCAGAGGTATTTTCCGCAATTGAACGGCTAATAGCCAGCTGCCGGCTGCTGATGCAACGAAAGTGATGAGGAACTTAGCGAATGCGGAAACTGGTACATCCATTAAAGAGTACTGGGTCCAGATGACAAACGGATAATGTAACAGGTAGATCAGGTAGGCATGTTCTGCCAGGGAATCCCACATGGCATTTGCTCTGTGAACGAGCGCGCGAAATGTTGTCAGAAATGCGATGCAACTGAATGTGCATGACATTACGTAGATGGAGAAGTAAATCAGGTAGCCTGTAAACTCCGATAGGGTGCCCTCTTCGACGGACTTGGTGAGGAAAGGAGGTACGATCGTTAGTAACGTATATATAATAGCGCACAACGACAGCCATATTGGCCAAAGGCGGACTAGCGGAGCGGACGCGTTGAACAAAGCGTCATTGAATTGCATTTTGCCCAGCCGGGCACCCAACAGAAAGTAGCCAAAATACCAGGCGGCACGGCTAACCTGGAAGTCGAACGGACCGAAGCCCGTCCATTTGCCGGGGCCAAGCCAGAATGCAAACGGTACGTACAGGACAAATGTGAAGCAAAATGTAAAGAGGATGACTTTTGCGGGCTTGTACGCGCGAGCCGCGGGAATAAGTGCGTGCGGAAGTGCGCCTGCAAGGGCAGGCGAGGTGGCGGATATGGGTTCGGCGACCGCGTCGGAGCCTTTCGCCCGGCCCGGGCGATAAAGAAATGCGAATAACACATTGAACACGAAGAGTACCCAAATGAACCAGGGCGGGCCTACCGGCCATTGCTCAATTAGGAAGAAATCCGTTACGTATGCGGCAACTGGCGCGCTCCCGTGAGCGAGGCGGTATGCGGGATAATGGGCGAGGAGGTTCAGAATGGTCCCGCCGACGAGGAAAGGAATGAAGAGTCGGTAAAACCTATCACGGATGAATGCCGCAACACCCTTTCGTTCAATGCTCCTGATGACAAACAGCCCGGCTATCAGGAACATGAGCGACATGAAGAACACGTCGTTGAAGTTTTCGAAAATGTCCATTCCGATCCACCTGCGGCTGTCGACAACCGGATGCGTGGAGCGGATGTAAGCAACTTTGTCGAAACTTGCGAACGTGGTGTAGGCCAGGGAAGAATGGTGTGCGACCACGAGAATGGTCAGAAAAGAACGGAGGTAATCGATCCAGAGGGTTCGGCTGGTGGTTTGTTGCATGGTTATATTTTGTTACCGAAAGGATGCAACAAATGAACTTTCAGTTGCATGCCAGCAGAGGCTTTCTAAGAGGATGGAAAGATACTCGCGGTTTTAGGTTAGATTTTTTACGGTGCAGGAAGGCTAGAAGGGGAATGTTAAGCAGAGCAAAAGCAAATTGCTGATCGGGTGAATGTGCTGTTTGAGCGCAGAGATGGCTTTGAAAAGCAGGTTGGCGACAGATTGGCGGTTGACCTGCATCAGGTCGGCTATCTGCTCGTTGTCCATGCCTTCGAAGTATTTCAGAAAGACCGCTTCTTTTTGGCGACGGGGCAGCTCTTCGATCGCGCAGCGTACTTTGACCTGATTCTCATTCAGCAGTTCGTTTCGCTCGATCTCGGTTTCGATTGTCTGATAGTCGGAAACATGGCTTGCTTCGTCGATGTCGAGGAGTGGGTGCGAGCTGTTGTTCCGGCGGAACTCCTGCATGAGCTGGTTACGCAGTGCGCGCAGGAAGTAAATGGTAACAAACTGGATCTGAATGTTCTGACGCCTTTCCCAGATGTGGATCATCAGGTCCTGGATGGCATCTTTAATAAACTCGCGGTCGGATGTGAAGTTGCAGGCGTAATTGAACAACGTACGGTATTGCTTGTCGACTAGCTGGCAAAATGCCAGACTGTCCCCTGCCTGGCTTTGGTGCCAGAGATTGATAAGAACTTCATTCTCTTCAGCGATACGTTGTTTCTTGTTCAATTCTTGTCGGGTCAGTTGAACAAATTAACTGTTTAATCGCCATAATCTAAAATATAAGTACGACTTTATTTTTTGTCAGCGAATTTAATCCTGGTTAATTGTATTATTCCAAAATAAAAATTTGGTAAAACCACTGTAAGTAAGCTCTTGTGAGGCGTTGGTGACTTTTGAGATTTGGAGGAAAAAGGGAAAAGGAGGATCCAGGAGGGGGTGAAAAATGGTTCGACTCCGCCTCGGATGACATCGGGATATCAACCTGAGCGGAGCCGAAGGGGTAATGCAAAGCGTTATGTTAAACGTAAGCGATACAGTCGATTTCAACGAGTGAATCGCCTGGCACGCCGCCATATACCGCTACGGTGGTACGGCATGGCGGTTTGCTGCCAAAACGGCCTTTGTAGGCTTCGTTCATAGCTTTGTAGTCATTCAGGTCGTGAAGGAAAACGGAACATTTCAGCACTTTTTCCATTGAAGAACCTGCTTTGATGAGTTCTTTTTCCAACTCGTCCAGGACGTGTTTGGTGTGAGCGGTAATGTCTCCGTCGAAGTGAGCGCCTTTTCCAGCTACGAAAACGAGGTTGTTATACTTGGTATGGCCCGAGAAAAGAGGAACGTCCTGATACATTTCGACATCACCTACTTCTTTTTGAGGCGCAGGAGCAGCAGCTTCCGCCTGCACTTTGGACGCCGCGCCGATGCCTGCAATGCCGGCTACGGAGGCAAAAAGTTTTTTGATTAGAGATCTTCTTTCAGATTTCATAACAGAATAATTAAAGTTATATGTAGAACGAGATGTATTACGAAGTTTTCTTTTTGGCTTTTTTCACCAGCTTGTCATTAGCAGGAAGCGTAATCTTCCAAAGGCTTCCTCCGGCCTTGTTACCGCCCTGCTTGCCGCCGTATTCAATGACGTACAGCGTATTGCCCACGAGCAATGCGTCGGTAGGGGCTGTGAAGTTGTTAATTATGCTGGTGGTTTTGGTTTTGAAATTGTCGGTCTTCTTGTCGTACGTCATTTCCAGGTGCAGCAGGTCCTTGCCATATCTGCGCAGCGGGTTGGGGTTCACGACACCATTACGCGGGCCACCGGTATAGCGGATCACGAAGCCATCGCCGGTAAGGTCTTTGCCCAGCGCATTGTGGGTATCGAAGAAAATGCCAAGCGGCGACGAATGCGCGTTGAATGTACCCACTGTGACGCCGGTCGTATCACCGTCCATCACCACACCAGTTTTTCGGTCGCGGTATTCGTTGGCATCCGGGCCCAGGTTTTGAACAGATGGGGTGAACTTCACACCGGCCGGAGGTTTCGGGAAATCCGGGTCGTTGTGAAAGTATTTCATAAGAAAGGCGAATGCAAATTTGCTGAGGAACGGGTCTTTC
Organism: Dyadobacter sp. 50-39; assembly: GCA_001898145.1. GTDB lineage: Bacteria > Bacteroidota > Bacteroidia > Cytophagales > Spirosomataceae > Dyadobacter. The sequence goes on along the minus strand of MKSR01000012.1, from coordinate 93,873 downwards.
TCAGGATCGGCCTGGAAATCCGGGAACTGCTGAGGGTTTTCGATACCGCCCATTACCCACGGGAAGCCATAATGGCGGCCTTTGCGAACCCAGAACATGTCCTCGGGATGGTCGTAATCGCCGGAATTGGAAACGGCGAAAAGATTACCCTTTGCATCGAAAGCCATATCGTAGGCATTACGGATGCCTTCCGCGAAAATGTACCCGTCGGCTTTCAGTTTAGCCAGGTCCGTCGACAGCAGGAGGTCTTTGGAATTGATAGGGAAACGGAAGATGTTGGCCGTGAGTGCATTGTCACGTGCATTGGGATACTCGCCTCCATTATCCTGAACTTCGCCGTGATCCGTGCGGGCGCCGGTGTTTACGTAGATGTATTTACCGTCCGGGCTGATTTCCAGGGCGTTCCAACCGTGATCGAAAGTAGTTTTGTTGGCCCCGTATTCCACGGTGTTGAATACCACCGTCATTTCGGGTTTGTCCGCGCCGGGCGTCATTTCGTAACGGACCATCCGGCCTTTGTTGCCCTTGTTGTTGTTCACGCTCACATTTCCGGCCAGGAAGAGGGTATTGCCATGGAATGCAGCGCCTTGCAGACGGGGAATGCCGTGATCTTCGACAGAAAGCAGTTTTTTGCTCACGGGCTTTCCGTTTTCGATCACAATTTTAACCACATCGCCGAAGAATGTGGTGTAGTAGATCTCACCGGTAACCGGATGCTGGATGAGGCGGACCGCTTCCGGCTCTACTTTCATGTACTCCTCAATAGTAATGTCGTCGCGAAGTGGTTTTGGGACGGAGGTGGACACCTCCCGTTGTTGTCCGAAAACAGAAAACGCCATGCCCAGGGCAAGCGCTGAAGTGAATCCGGACCTGATAATGCGGCTGTAATGTAACATAGTGTTTTTTATGGGGTTTAGGATTTTGGCTGTCGGCTGTTAAGCTAAAAAAGTGCCGATAGCCGACAGCCGATTGCCGAAGTACTACTCTATTTTACCCAAATGCCGGATGTAAGCCACTAGCTGCCAGCGCTGCTCGGCGGTAAATACATCCTGGAACGGCGGCATGTTGCCACGGCCGTTGGACATTTTCCAGAACAGCGAACCATCGCTTTGTGCCTTCACGAGCGTATCGTGAAAGTTGGCGGGCTTCTGACCCAGTGCGCCGCCCGCGGCCCCGTCGCCGTAACCACCTTCGCCATGGCAGGAAGAGCAATATAAGGTGAACAGCTCTTCGCCCTGAGCTAGTGTCAGCGGCTCTTCGTGATAGGGGCTTTTCAGGGTATCGGCCCAGGCTGGAGCTTTCCAGGGATCCTGGCTTGTGTGTGTGAAATTGCGCTTTCCGGAAGAAAACCCGACGAGGCCGATTCCGGAAAGAATGATAAAGCTTGCGGCTAAAATATTGTTTTTCAACATGTAATTACAGAAATGGTGAACGAGTTACGTTTGCCATTCTTCCTCCAACCCCTATAAAGGAATACTCAATTGCCGGAGAGTAATATCCGCTTAAACGGGGTTGGAAGATGAATGGCGTAATATCCTGCTATTTGAGCGACGCCCTTACTTTGGCCACCTCATCGGTTGTCACCGGGCTCGCATTGTTTCCGAAATTGCTCCGGATGTGGGTCAGTACCTCTGAAATTTCGTCGTCTTTCAAAAAACTGTGCTGAGGCATCACATTGTTATAGGCCTGGCCTTTCACCTCAATCGGACCTTCCAGGCCGTTGAGCAACACTTTGATCAGCCGTTCTTTGTCGCCCGTAACCCATTCAGCCCCTCCCAGCGGCGGGAAGCGCTGTGAATCACCCATCCCGTTGCGCTGGTGGCAGGCCGTGCAGTACACGCTGTAAACCTTTCCGCCTGCCACGGGTTTGTCCTTGTCCAGATTATCGTTTACGAAATCCGGTGTGCGGATGTGCGTCATTGTTTTACGCTGCTCCATTTTTGCCAATGCGGCTTTGGCGAATTTCTTTTTATTGCCTTTGTAGGTCACCTTCCAGATTTTGCCTTTTTCTGTTTCAGCAATGTAGATGGCACCATCGGGACCCATGGCGATCCCCATCGGTCGGTATACGGCGTCGCTCACGTTCACGATCGGGTCCAGGCCGGCGAAACCGTCGGCGAAAATCTCATATTCCCCGGCAACCTGGCCATTTTTGAATGGAACAAATCCAATAAAGTAGCTCGATTGCGGATAAGGCGCGCGGTTGGTCGATCCGTGGAATGCGATGAAAGAACCGTTTTTGTAATGCTCTGGAAACTGGCTGCCCTGGTAGAAAAGAATATCATTTGGTGCCCAGTGACCAGGGAAACCGATGAGCGGCTTCTCGTACTGGTCGCAATCGCCAACAATTTTACCGTCACCACCGTATTCGGGGTTCAGTACCTTTTTGGATTGCATCTGGTCCCAGTAGCAGTACGGCCAGCCGGCGTGGGTACCTTCTTTGACCCTCAGGAATTCTTCCGACGGCAGCAATGCGCTCTGCCAGCCATTGTACAGCTGTGGCCAGAGTCGCAGCAGGTCGTCGCGGCCGTGCTGTACTGCATAGAGGTTGTTATCCTGGAAATTCCAGTCCAATGCCACTACGCTTCGGAGGCCCGTCGCAAACTTGGTACCGTCCTTCTGTAACTGGCCGGTTTTGTTGGCGTCAAATTTCCAGATGCCGCCGTGGTCTTCCAGGATAGGGCAGGGCATCATCCCTTTCGAACCCGGTGTGCGGTTTTGCTCCTGGCAGCAGTTTGAGTTTGCACCGAATGGCACGTACATGAAGCCTTTATCGTCGAATGTGATCGGTTTGGCGATGTGTTCGTGCATACCGTGCGGGTGATCGTCCGTCAGAATCACTTCTTCCGGGCTTTCAGGAACGAGTTTGCCCGGCGTGAGCTTGTATCTGTAAACGACCAATTCGGAGCTGAAATAGAGATATCCTTTGTAAATGCGCATAGCAGTACCGTAGGCACGTTCTTTGGCAGCACCGCCGAAACGCTTGATAATGTCGGCCCGGCCGTCGTTGTTCGTGTCGCGCAGTGCGATCACGGACTCTCCTTTATCGGCAAATCTTGCTTTTACATAAATGTCGCCATTGTCATTCACGGCAATGTGCCGCGCGCGGCCGGGAAGACTATCGACCACCACCGTAGCCTCAAATCCATCCGGAAGGAAAAGGCCGCCATTTTTGGTATTAACAACCGGTAAGTCCCGGTCGGAATGCTGCGTAAATCCCAATGCAAGCAGCATAAGCAGGGAAGCAGAAAGTTTTAAACGTTTCTTCAACATAGGTCAATTAAGAGGGGTTCAGGGATGTTGTTGTAGGCTGCAAGCTATAAGCTTTAGGCTATAAGCAATAGGCTTCTAAATTTACAGCTTATTGCCTATGGCTTAAAAGCTTATTGCTTACAGCTTATTTCGTCAAATAGATCGGCTCCGTAATTCCGTTCAAATCATAAACTATTTTTCCGCCCATGACAGTCAGCTCGCATTCCAGTTTTTCTTTGCCAGTTACTTTGTAGCCGGTTTTGTCATAAAAACCAAAATTGCCCTGGCGCATGGAGAACACGGCAACGTCGGCGATCGCGCCTTCGGTGATGTGGCCCAACTGCTCGCGGTGGATCACCTTGGCAGGCTCCCAGGTGCTGGCTTTGATAACGGACGGCAGGTCCATACCCATATTATAGAATTTCGACATAATGCTCAGCATATCCTTCATGGAGCCGTTCATACTGCCGGTATGAAGGTCGGTACTGATGGTAGTGGGGTAGAAACCCGCTTTCATGGCCGGAATCGCCTGAGAGTAATTGAAGCTCGCGCCGCCGTAGCCGACGTCGAAAACAATGCCCCGTTTCCGCGCTTCGATCGCGAACGGTTTCACTTTCCGGGTGGCTTCATCTACAATGGTTTCGCGGATATTACCTTCGAGCAAGGTGTATGCATGTGTATAAATGTCACCCGGGCGGAGGTGTTTCATGAACAGCTCTTCGAGCGGAAGCGGAGGGGTACTGCCCCCGAAATCGACCATTACCGGCATATTCGCCAGTTTCCCCGCTTTGACGGCATTGTCAACCGGTTTCCAGTCTTTACCCTGGAAATGCGCCACTTTGAAACCGACTACGTCGTTGCGGTTCTTGATGGCAACACCCGCAGCGAGGGTCGGGTCCATATCGGCCGTGTCCTGCTCCCAGTTTCCGCCGCGCATGCCTTGTCCGACGATGTTGAGGAAGGAAAGGACGCGGGTTTTGGAATTGAAAATCACATTGTTTTTGAACTCGGAAAACGAATCCCAGCCGGCTCCGCCCGCATCGACGATGGTCGTCACGCCCACGCGGAAGGTGAAGCCGTCGGGTGGAACCGCTACCAAACCATTACTGAGGTAATGGTTTGGTTCGGTGCCAAAAAACACGTGTCCATGGATATCGATCAATCCGGGTGTGACATACATCCCTTTGGCATCCACCACCTGGCGGGCCTCCTTCGGATCGATATCCTTCGCCACTTTTTTGATTTTCCCTTCGAAAATACCGACATCCATCACCTGATTGATATTGTTCTTCGGGTCGATCACCGTGCCGCCCTTGATCAGTATGCTGTACGTCTGGGCATGGGAAGCCACGCCGAGCAAACATGCCAGAAATGTGAAAAGGATAGACCTGTGTTGCATTTTACTTTTTGAAAAGGTTGGGTTTAGGAATGTTAAATGGTACTGTACATATTTAAACAACTGCTTTCGACAGTTCTTCTTTCAATCTGGATGCTACGATTTTCTCCTCGCCCGGTTTGAGCATCCAGGTGGTAATGGTCAGCGAATTGTTTTCGGCCGGCATTACTTCAATCGACGGGTTGCCTTTGCGCAGGCTTTCCTGTAATGTCTTCACAGGCAGGCTTACTTTGGCGGCATCCCACGACACTTTCAATGTGGGGGTGTGGTTACCCAGTTCAGGGACAGTCACTTCGGTGACAACACCTTTCACGCTTTTCACGGCATTTTCGATAGTAGCCACGCGGTCTTCCCAGATTTTCCATTCTTTCTTGTGGTCCATCTTCACGAAGTTGTCCAGCGCGACATACATGCCGAGGATTTCTTCTTTATTCACTTTCATTCCGCGGCCGATGGTGGAGCCACGTGGCGGCATGCTGAGGCGGGCGGCGTCGATGTATTGCTTTTTACCCATGAGGATACCCGCGCTTTGCGGTCCGCGCATTGCTTTCCCGCCCGATACGCACACGAGGTCGAAGCCCAGGTCGTTGAAACGCCAGAGGTTTTCAACCGGCGGCACATCGGCAGCCATGTCGATCATCGTCGGAATGCCGTTTTTTCTGGCAATCTCGATCCATTGCTCATGCTTGATTTGTCCTTTGTCCGACTGAATGTGCAGGAACCACATCAATGCAGTCTTTTCGTTGATCGCCTTCTGCAATTCTTCCGCCGTTTCGACCTGTACAATTTTGCAGCCTGTGTTGGTCAATGCATGTGAGTAGCCGATGTTGTGGCCTTTCTGAATAATTACTTCCGACTTCATACCGGTGCCTTCCAAATGCGGCAGCGCTTCCACTTTTTTCTGGTCCATGCCCGTGAGCACGCCTGCGAGGCCGAGCGTCAGCGCCGAAAAGCAGCCGGCAGTCACCACCGCTGATTCGGCATGCGTAATGGCGGCGATTTTCTCGCCTACTTTGGTCTGGACTTCATCAAGCATCATAAATTCCTTCGCGGCACCCTGGATCGTCGCCACCACGTCGTCCTGCATCAGTGAGCCGGTCATCATAGTGTAGGTACCCGCTGCATTAATAAATGTACGGATGCCCAGCTCCTTGGCGAGGTTGCGCACCGGTGCATTGGCCAGCAGGCCGGCAGCCTCAGCGGTGCCATTGCCCAGAAACCCGCCCAGAAGAGGGAACGTGGACAGATGCTTGATTAAATCTCTACGGTTTATCATAATGGTTAAGGACTGAATAGATTGGTTAAGGCTTTACAAAACGGTTTAGACAGTATGCAGACAAAAGATGCTTTTTATGGGGCTTGATACTCTGTTTTATGGGATTATTTTTTCAATAATCAGAAAAATAAAAAATAAACTTTGGTCGATACAGGTTTTGATGCCTTTTTATTCCGATTGAAGCATTTTTAAAAGTGCCCTCCGGTAAATTATTCCGGAGGGCAGGGGTTTGTCCATCAGAATCCTAATTCTTATCCCACCATAGCGGTGTGGCGGCATTGTCCGCGCCCCCGAGGAGTTTCACGGCTGCTTCTACCGCAGCGCCATTGTTTTGTTTTTCCTGCAAAAGGAATGGGATTCGCCGCACTACCGCGGTAGTAGGAACGTCCGAGTTTACAGAGTTGACCACCGGATAAAGTTTCGGCAGTCGCGTTCTGCGGAATTCGGCCCAGGCCTCGATGCCGTCCGGATACAACGCCAGCCATTTCTGGGTGGCGATCTGTTCGCGCTGAATGGCCTCGGTCGCGCCCCATTTGACAGGGATGCTCGACAGCGCCGGCGATTGCTGCTGGTCTCCGGGAGCAACAGGCGTTTTGGTGCTGTTAATGTAAGTAGTCACAGCAGCGCCGGTAATGCCCCAGCCTTCCATGGAAGCCTGGATGCCCTTTTCGTAGAACGATTGGGCGGTCCCTCCCGCGGTCCAGCCATTGAGGGCTGCTTCCGCAAGCAGGAAATACGCTTCGGCGGTGTGCATCACGTCCTGCTGAACAGCCAGCTGGCGATCCCAGGCCGAGCCGCCGCCCGTGTTGCGGATCCAGCGTTCGCCGATGTTCGAGTTGTTATCGTTGCTGTTGGCAGCCACGGCCAGCTCGGTCGGGCCGAGGCCGTTTCTCAATCCTTCATAAGACTTGGAATTGAATGCAGGCTGGAAGAAAATGCCGATACGCGGATCGTCGTAGCCTTTCAGTACCGATTCCATGGCGGCGCTCATGCGGAACTCGCCCCAGCCCGATATCGTGGCAAGGCCGTTGTTGTCGCCACCGAGGAGGCTTTTGACCATATAAGCATTGTCCGCCACGTCAGTAAGCACGCCTCCGGCAATGGCCGCTTCGGCCTCCGTCTTGGCTTTCGCAGGATTTACCTTCGAAATGCGGAGAGCCAGGCGCAGCCGTAGCGTGTTGGCGAACTTGATCCATTTCTTCACATCACCGGCATAGATGATGTCGTAGTTACCATATGGCTTCTCGGAAGTTTTGGATTTCAATGCTTCTGTTGCTTCGGCAAGCCGTTTGAAAAAATCATTGTAAATCTCTTCCTGCGAATCGTACTTCACTGTCGAGCCCGGGTTACCAGCTTCCGAATAGGGGATCGGGCCATAGTAATCCGTAACGCGGTGGAACGAGTACACCCACCAGATGCTGGCCAATGCATATTGCGACGTGCCGGGCGCTACGCGTTCAAACAAGGTTTTGAGCTGCGGTACCACCTGTACGTACACCGGGTTCCAATGGCTGTCGATCCAGGTAGGGTGCATGAAGTAGCGGTCAGACTGGAAGTTGGGCGTCGTAGTCGCGAAGTATTGTGCGTACAAATCCGCGAAGAGGTTTTGTGCCGTTTGGTAAGTGCCCGCCGCGTAGGATGCCTGCTGCTGGGCGCGTGAGAACACGTAGGGAAGCTCGGCGTCGGAAATGGATGTGAGTGCCGTGCGGCTCGTGTTCAGTTCTTCGAAATCGCCGGTACAGCTGCTCAATGCCAGTGCCGAGCCGGTAAGGATACCGAATGTGGTTGCTCTGATATATTTATTGAATGATAATTTCATGTTACAGTATTTTAGAATGTCTGTTTAATTAGAATCCAACTTTCAAATTCAAACCAACAGTACGTGTGGAAGGGAGGGCTCCATATTCCGATCCCTGGTAGTTGCCTGCACCCAGGTTCACATCCGGATCGAATGGAAGTTTACGTTTTTCCAGACCTGGAATATCCATTTTGGCATAACCACGATACAGCCAGAACAGGTTGCGGGCCGTGAGCGACAGGCGCAGCGATTTGATGAACATGCCCGGAGGGGTAGGGATATTGTAGCCCAATGTGGCCTCTCTCAAACGGAAGTTCGTGGTGGAGTAAGTGAAGAACTCGCCCCAGGTATAGCGGCCCTGCGAAACGGTTTGCCAGAAAGTCTGTGCGTCGATCGCTACGGCATTCTGTTCGCCGGTTTCGGTTACGGCAGGCAATACCCAGCCGCCCTGACGGTGTGCTTCGGTGTAGTCGGCGGTTCCGTCGTAAGCGAGGTTGCCATCGGTACCGGAGGTCATGACACCGCCCACGCGGCCATCCACGAGGAAGCTGAACACGAAGTTTTTGTACGAGAACGAGTTATTCAGGCCCAATGTGAATTTAGGGTTGAAGTTACCCACGATGTTGTCGAATGCAGTCGCAACCGGAAGCCCTTTTGCATTCACGACGTAGTTTCCGTTCGCATCTTTTTTCCAGCCGAATGCCTGCAAATCGCCATAGGAGCCGCCTTCACGGACAATGGCCGTAGTGGTACGGGTGTTACCGCCAAGGTTAGCCGTTTTTACGCTCGGGTGCAGCTCTATGATCTTGTTCACGTTGCGTGCGAAGTTCAGTGTCGCGTCCCAGGTAAGCGCTTTGCCTTTCAATGGGGAGGCAGTCAATGAAATCTCGAAACCTTTGTTATTGATCTTACCCGCATTGATGAACTGGTTCTGGAAGCCGGTTGGCGTCGCTTGCGGCAACGTCAGCAGCTGGTTCACCGTGTTGGTGTTGTAGTAAGTAAAATCTACGCCCAATTTTCCGGCGAACAAACGAAGGTCGAGGCCAAATTCCGTCGACGAGGAAATCTCGGGTTTCAGGTTCTCTGCCGGACGCGTGGTATTGCGGGAAATGTAACCGCCGCCGCGGCCGCCCTGCGTGAATGTATAAGTTTGGAGCAAACGATACGGATCAGTATCGTTACCTACCTGCGCCCACGATCCGCGCAATTTTGCGAAACTGATCACTTCCGGCAGTTTGAATGCTTCGGTGAGGATCACGTTACCGCCGAATGAGAAGTAGGCGTAAGAATAGGGTTTAGGCAAAGTCGATGACCAGTCGTTGCGGACCGAGCCGTCGATGGTAATGAAGTCGCGGTACGACAATGACGCCGTTCCGAACGCGTATTGCAATTCTTTCTGGCTGAATGCGGTCATTTGTGTCAATGCAGCTGCGAAAGACAGGTCAAAGAAGTTAGGTACGGTCAAACCGGTCGTTGTACCGCCTACCTGCGAATATTTCTGGTAAGTCTGGCCGGCACCGAAGTTGTAGGTCAAATGCAGGTCTTTGCCGAGATTGTTGTTACCGGATACGATCACGTCCATGTTCCGCTCTGTTGTTTCTGCAGTCCAGTCGGCGTATGAACCACCCGATCCCGCGAAAAGCAGGGTATTGTTGTAAAAACCGCGGTTTACGCGATCGGCATACCAGTCGTAGCTGATACGTCCCTGTACATTCAGCCAGTCGGTAAGCTCATATTTTACCGAACCCAATGAAATTACGCGGTTGCGTTTTTCAGATTCGAACGTCCGGTTGATCGTCCAGTAAGGGTTCATATAGATACCCGAGCTGGCCCAGTAGGTAGGTTTCCCGGAAGCGTCTTCAAAAGTTTTGTATTTGTTCAAATCCACACTGCGCGGGATTTTGTACAAGTTCATGGTCACGGAGCTCTCTTCACCGGAACGGGGTTTGTTCTGGATGTCGGAGTTGATATAGGTGATTTTGGCATCGGCAGAGAGGCGCTTCGTGATCTGCGTGTTCAGGCGCAGGTTGAACGTGTGGCGCATCAGCTTGTTGTTGGGCAGGATACCCTGGTTGTAGTTATTGGTATAAGACAAATAAGTCTGGATCTTCTCGGAACCTGCCGAAACGCCGATCGAGTTGTTGGTGGAAATCGCGTTGCGGTAGAAATCCTTGATATTGTTCGGGAAGGTTTGGGTGGCGGGGCCCCAGCTCATGCTGGAATTGGTGCTTTCCACGCCGCCGCTGCCTTGTCCGTAGGTATTTTGCAGTTTAGGAAGCAAAAAAGGCGTCTCTACCACCACACCGGAGTTAATGTCGGCCGATACCTTGCCCGCTTTACCTTTTTTGGTCGTGATCATGATCACCCCGTTGGCGGCGCGGCTACCGTACAATGCCGATGCGGCAGCGCCTTTCAGGATGTTCATCGATTCGATGTCGTCCGGGTTGATGTTCGCCGCACCGTCGGAGCCGTTGATACCTCCGAAATCGCTCGTCACCTGGCCGCGCGCGGTGTTGTCGATGGGCACGCCGTCCACTACAAACAATGCATTGTTGTTTCCCGCGATGGAGCGGTTACCGCGCAGTACCACGCGCGTAGCCGAGCCAGGGCCCGACGAACCCTGCGTGATCACCGCGCCGGCGACTTTACCGGACAGCGTGTTTACAAAGTTTGCGTCGCGCACGTCGGTGAGCTTTTTACCGTCGATCTGCTGGGTCGCGTAGGTGAGTGTTTTAGCATTACGCTCGATACCCAATGCGGTTACCACCACTTCGCCCAGTTGCTTCACATCTTCCAGGAGCGTCACGTCGATAGTCGTCTTGCCGCCCACGGCGATCTCCTGCGATATATACCCGATAGACGAAAACACCAGCACGGCATTTTCGTCAGGTACATTGATCTTGTAGGTGCCGTCCGCGCCGGTTGTGGTGCCCTGGTTGGTACCTTTCACGAGAATGTTCGTGCCGGGAATGCCCGATCCGGCATTGTCTTTCACCGTACCGTTGATCTCTTTTGCAGCATTTACAGCCGCCGCAGGCTGAATCACCTGGCCCGTTGCTCTTTCCTGCTTGTTGCTGATTACAATGTTGTTGTCGACCTGCGTGTAGCCCAGGCCCGTGCCATTGAGGATCGTTTCGAGCACTTCTTTCACCGGCTTTTTCTCGGCGTGGATCGACACTTTCCTTTTCTTGTCGATGCGTTCGATGCTGGTAATGAATTTGAAATCGCTCCGCTTTTCGATCGCGATGAACGCATTCTGCAGCGTCACGTCTTTCAGGTCCAGCGAAATTTTCACTTCCTCAATGCCTTGCACGGAGCGGGCCGCGAGAAGCGGCTGAACGAACATCAAACATGCCAGGAGCATCGCCAGGCTTCGCCTGAGCGCCGTGCCTGTTTTCAGTCGGGTGTCGGGTAACTTTTTTTGCATACTGTTTTGAGTAGATTGAGGTTAAATGGATTTGAGGGATTCAATTATTATAGTAAACTGATAATAATTCATAGTCAAAACACCTCCCATACCGCACGGTACACAGCCGGCAGCTTCCAGGATTCGGTAGGGATGCACAAAAAGTAGGATGGAACGGGGCGCCTAATGGCACGTGCCCCCGGTGATGGTAACAACGTCCTTACCGATCACGTACTCGAATGAATTGGACATACTCAACAATTTTAGCACATCATTCAATGATGCAGTGGAATTGAAACTGGCCATGACGCGGCATTTGCCAATGCTGCTTTTGAAGACAATACGCTTACCGAAGCGCTCATGCAGTACCCGCATTACTTCGTCATAGGTGTTGTCCCTGAAAACAAGCTGGCCGAGGTGCCACGGAGCTATGTTTGCGACGCTAACGATATTAATATACGTTTCGTCTTTTTCTGTATTGATCACAAGTTCCTGCTCGGGGGTCAGTTGCGTAATCCGGACCGGTTCGCCTTCCCCGATCTCTTTGCTCACCTCAACTTTCCCGGTCGCAACCGACACCGATGCAGTCTCGTCCCCATTATAGGCTTTTACATCGAACGACGTGCCCAAAACCCTCGTCGAAATCCGGTCGCTCTTTACGATGAACGGCTTTTCGGGGTTCGGTACCACTTCGAAAAACGCTTCTCCCTGCAGGTAAACCTGCCTTTCGTCCTCGCTGAACGCTTTAGGGAATTCGATTTTACTGTTTTTGTTGAGCCAGACCTGCGTTCCGTCGGGCAGTTCTATGCTCACGACATCCTTTGGACCGCTCGTTTTGGTTTCCAGGGCCACGCCGGCTGCGTAGTGGGCCCCATGCTGCTTGCCTACGAACATGTAGCCCAGTCCCGTAGCCAGCAAAATGCTCGCTGCGGCCAGCCAGGAGCCGATTTTAAGATAACGGGAGCTTTCAAACGTCTCCTCGCCGGTCGTTTCTTCCTGCTCCGCCATTTTGGCGTGCAGCCTTGAAATCCCGTTTTCCAGATTGAATGCCGGATCGTTTTCCGGTTCCTTTTCTTGCTTCCACGCCGCTTCTATCTGCCTGAACAATAGCATGTTATCGTATTCTTCAAGCCACCATTCCATCGCCAGTTTTTCTTCCGGGCTGCACTCGCCAGCGAGATACTTGGCGATAAGGGGCCATGGTGTGTGATCGGACATCAAATTCAGAGCTTTCTAATGTTAGGACAAATAAAAAATAGGCATACCCCCATCCTTTCAGAATATTTTTTAAATCTGATAAGTTTTTTGCAGAAGTTTCAGCTGTTTAATAGCCTTACCCATTTGGTTTTCTACTGTTTTGGCGGAAAGGGAGAGGATTTCGGCGATTTCGTTGTAGGTGAAACCTTCGAAGCGGTTGAGCTGGAAGATCGCCTTTCTTTTTTGGGGGAGATAATTGATCAGGTCGGTAATGCGGCTTTCGAGCTCATGGTACATCAGTTCATCGTCCGGGCCGGGCGTTTCTTCGATGATATCGTCGCTGAGCTCTTCCATGATGTGTTTCTCCTGCTTCATGTAGTTGATGCAGGTGTGCCGGGTGGCCGTGAAAAGGTAAGAGCGGACATTCTTTTCTACCGTCAGACTATCCCGCTTTTCCCATATCCTGAAAAAAACGTCGGCTACGATCTCCTCGGCGAGGTCCTTACGGTTGTTGAGGTAAGTGGCAAAACGGCATAGCGAGTAATAGTATTTCCGGAAAAGGCAATCCAGCGCCCGGTTATCTCCTTGTTTGATCAGGGAAATAAGAAGCAAATCATCCTGGCCGTTCATCATAAACTGTGGCTAAATTGGGTATCAGGTAATTCCAAAACTTTATGCAATGATCGTATCGAGCGTCTGGAGTGATCGGCTTGTATCACTTAATTTAACAACTGCACAAGTTTATTTTAGTGTCAGATATTAAAATAGTAATATTTTCTTTGGTGTATTTTAAATTATAACGAAGAATAACACTAAGAATTCTAAAATTAGAAAAGTTGATGGAAATAAGCACCAATCGCTGAAAATATTCTTCCGGTTTGTTCTTTCGGCCATCGGTACTCACTTCCATCGGACTCGGCGGCGATAAATCGCTAGTTGAGGAACAACTGCTTCACGCACACGGGCGTAGGGGCGCTGATCTCTTTCCCGGTATAAGTCAATTGTCCCGTTGCGGCGTCGCGTTTGAAGAACACGGCATTGTCGTTGTCCCGGTTGGTCACGATCGCAAATTCGCCCTTCGCATCGATCAGGAAATTGCGCGGGTGTTTGCCGTGCGTATCGGCATGTCCGGCAACCGTAAGTTTGCCGGTTTTGGCATCCACTGCGTAAATAGCGAGGCTTTCATGGCCCCGGTTGGAGGCATAGAGAAACTTGCCGTCGGGTGAAAAATGAATATCCGCTGCGTAGCTTTTGCCCGTAAAGTCAGAAGGGAGCATAGTCACGCGCTCGAACGGTACCAATGCACCGCTACCTTTCACAATCTTGAATGAATTGACCACCGAAGCCAGTTCGCAGGCAGAATAGCCAAAGTTGCCGTTGGGGTGGATGGCAAAGTGGCGCGGGCCGTCTCCGGCCTTCACTTCCGCGTAGGGAACGGCGCCGGGCGTTAGTTTACCGGTCTGTGGATCAACTGCATATACCATGATTTTGTCGATACCCAGGTCGGACGCATAAATGAATTTGCCGTCGGCAGAAGGGGTAATGGAGTGCATATGCGGCTTCTGGTCCGGCCGGCCCTTATCCTGAATGGTATCCGCCAATGCACCGATGCTGCCGTCTGCATTCAGCTTGTACACCGCGAGGTCACCGCTTCCGTAGTTCGATAGATAAATGAAACGTCCCTTCGGATCAACACTCACGTGGCACGGACCACGGCCCTGGGCGGGCTGCGTGTTTAATGCGGTGAGTTTGCCGGAAGTCTGGTCGATCGCATAGGCCGAAACGGTGCTGTTGCCTTCGTTGGCTGCGTAGAGGTACTTTTTGCTTGGGTGAAATTCCAGAAACGAAGGGCTGGTCTTGCTCGTCAGAACCTGCAACTCCTTAAACGAGTAATTACTGCGGTCGAACTCATATACATAAATGCCCTCGCCTTTCTGCGTATAGGTGCCCAGGTACAATATTTCCTTTTTAGGTTTCTGGGCAAAAGCTGTCATGGCCGTCAATAAAAGGATGAATGAAAGAATGGTCCGTTTCATGATAAATGATTGAGAATTGTAACAGGTTGTTATTCAAAGATTAAGGTGCCGAATTTTTGAAATTCGTGGAAGCTGCCGCCGGTTTTTTGCCATGAATAATAGGCTGTTTCGCCGTCGTAATCGATGCGGTAGAAGTTGCCGCGCCATTTGTCGCCGGGTTTGGGCGCCGCATTGGCAATGGGGTTCATAAGCGCGAAAGGAATGAAGAATTCGGCTTTCCAGCCTTCGACGGCACCCATACTCTTCTTCTGGCCGCCTTGCGCGCTGGTTTCGTGCTGTACGCGGTTGCGCTCATTGTAATGCCATGGTTTCCAGCCTTGCGCACGGCCTTGGATGTTCGGGACCAGGATGGCCAGCTCGTAATTCAGCGGCGAAATTTCATATTCAAGGTAAATAGGGACCGAGGTGTCCGGCCAGAGGAATACTTCCACGACATCCTCTTTAAACAGCGCACCAAAATCCTCCATAATGGTCGAGGTAAGCTTGGTGTCGGTACAGTCGAAAAGGAAATACATACCCTTATCGGAGTACATGATCTTGACACGGGTGGGAAGCTGCTTGCCCGGTGCGGCCTGGTTAGGGCCTTTCTGGACGGTGATGTTGAACCACTGCGCGGCCGACCAGTTGGGTGCGGTGCCTTCGCCGTTCACTTTGAAGTCTGTCGTTTTCCGGACCGTCAGGGAGGAGTCGGGAATGGGGCTGGCAGCGTGTCCCCGGTACATGAGGCCGCACGTGAGCAGTCCCATGAGAACAAATTTTTTCAACATTCAGCAAAAAGGGTTAGGATTGGGAAAACAGGTTCAGGTATGGCCAAGTGTGTTCATTTGCAGTCAGATGTGCTGATCAATATCCGGTGATGCGGGCATTCCGGGGCAAAAGGCGATGTTTTTTTTTCTTGCTGGCAATTTCAAGAGGTTTTTACATTTTACCAAATCATTATTTTTGTAGTGTCAATTATTGATGAAATCTTTCGGCAGGAAAGAAGATAGGGTAGCGAAATATTTTAATAATTTAGGTCGTACGTTTAAAATTGAAAACATTTAACAAAACACTGTCATGATACGCGAAAGTGGAGAACTGGCCTTTGCTGACATCAGCGAGGCGATTTTGGAACCAGCTGTTTTCCCTGACTACCAAGGGAGCACTAAAAAGACCCGTCCGGTAGCGCAAGGTCCTCGCGAGGATGATGACGAAGAAGATGAGGATATAGATGAGGAAACCGATGATGAAAAAGTCATCGATGAGTTCGATGAAGATATAGACGATCGTGAAATTGTGATCGAAGATGGTGATGAGTTGCTTAGAAGACTCGAAACTTTCGACGACGACGACGACGATTTCTGATAATCGTTAAAAATAATACGCGCCTCTGGATCATTTCCAGGGGCTTTTTTATGCACGGGCTATGAGTAATGAAGCAAAGGTTGTGCCTTATTCACCTAAATTGTTCAATTCCTCACCTTTCCTAAACCCATGCGTTCCACCGAATCCAATGTTACACAAAGCATTACACAGGTAATCGCTGCTTCTTCATTAGGTACTTTAATTGAGTGGTACGATTTCTACATTTTCGGAAGCCTCGCGGTCATCATCGGCCAGCAGCTGTTTCCCAGCGATGCCGGGGCTTCGGCGCTGATCAATACGCTGGCGATCTTCGCCGCAGGATTTATTGTACGCCCCTTTGGCGCATTAGTGTTCGGTCGGCTTGGCGACTTAATTGGACGTAAATACACCTTCCTGCTGACGCTCGTTTTGATGGGCGGTTCAACTTTCCTCATTGGTCTCATTCCTTCCTATTCCAGCATAGGTTATGCAGCGCCCATCCTCGTGCTGATCCTCCGTCTCGTGCAGGGGCTTGCGCTTGGGGGCGAATACGGCGGCGCAGCCACGTATGTAGCCGAGCATGCGCCCGTGGGTAAGCGCGGCTTTTTTACGAGCTGGATTCAGACTACGGCCACATTGGGGCTGTTTCTTTCGCTCGGTGTGATCGTTTTGACCAAAAATATCCTGGGCGCCAAAAATTTCGCCGATTGGGGATGGCGTATCCCGTTCCTCGTTTCAATCCTCCTGGTAGTCGTGTCGATTTACATCCGGATGAAAATGCACGAGTCGCCGGTATTCTCCAAGCTGAAAGCGGAAGGGAAAGTGTCCGCGAACCCATTGAAAGAAAGTTTCCAAAAGAAGGCGAATTTTAAAATGGTGCTGGTCGCCCTGTTTGGAGCAACGATGGGGCAGGGGGTAGTGTGGTACACGGGCCAGTTTTATGCACAGTCATTTCTTGAAAATACCTGCAAACTTGATTTCAACGAATCGCGGTACATTCTTCTTTGGGCGATCGTTTTCGCGACCCCTTTCTTTGTGATTTTCGGTTCGTGGAGCGATAGGGTAGGCCGCAAATGGATCATGCTCACCGGAATGCTGCTCGGTGTGATCTGCTACCGGCCCATTTACCAGTATTTCCTCGACGTGACCAACGTGAAGGAAATGCAGAAAACCATGCTCCTGAGCGAATCGGAGCCGGTAGTCGAGCGCGGTTTGGTACCCGGCAAGGCCGATTCCCTGATCACGACGACCGTTGCAAAAACGCTGACCAACGGGATGACCTTCAAGGAGTCGAAGGTGGAAGTAACTACCGAAGACGTGCTGGCGGAAGTGCCGGCGGTGCAGACGGTGATCAAGGACGTGACGCTTTCCAGGCAGTCGTATATCATGGTTATTTTGCTCGTGTTCTTCCAGGTGGTGCTGGTAACGATGGTTTACGGACCGATCGCCGCATTCCTCGTGGAGCTTTTCCCTACGCAGATCCGTTATACTTCCATGTCGCTGCCTTACCACATCGGAAATGGTGTTTTCGGTGGATTGGTGCCGTTTATCGCTACGCTCATCGCCTCGTTCCAGGGCTCCACGCCGCTTTCCGGGCTTTGGTATCCGATCGGGATTGCGGCATTGTCCTTTGTCATCGGAGCGGTTTATATCGACAACCGCCGCGACGAAAATGTGACGGATTGAGTTTTACTGAAAACATTTTTGACATTATATAACCGATATAAAATGAGTGGTTTAAAGAAAATACTAGGTTTGCTCTGGATCGCATTGGGTCCGGTCATCATCATATTCCTTTTCATGCAGGCAGCCGACAAAATCGGCGCCGCAACCGACGGCATCGCCCGCACGAACACAACCCTGCAATGGGCGATCATTATCCTGATTTTCATTCCCATCTGTACCGGTCTGGTGATTTTCGGCTACTATGCCTGGAAGGGCGAGTATGACCATTTGCCGGAGAGTTCGAAGGAGTTGTAACTTGCCTTCATTGGCAACCTCACGTTATAATCTGGTTCATTCAAAATTCATCATGCAAACTGACGTCTTTATTCTTTCCGCTTCACGTACGCCTATTGGCAGTTTTGGTGGTGCTCTTTCTTCTGTACATGCGCCAAAATTGGGTGCTACCGCCATTCAGGGTGCATTGACAAAATCCGGCATCGATCCGGATTCGGTGGATGAGGTGCTGATGGGCAATGTGGTGTCGGCCAATCTCGGCCAGGCGCCTGCCCGGCAGGCAGCTATTTATGCGGGCTTGCCGGTTTCGGTGATTTGTACGACGGTTAACAAGGTTTGTGCTTCCGGTATGAAGGCTACGGCTTTGGGCGCGCAGGCGATTCAGCTGGGCGACGCGGAGATCGTAGTGGCCGGCGGAATGGAGAATATGTCTCAAATTCCTTACTATTTACCCAAAGGTAGGAATGGATACGGATACGGCCACGGTGAGATTATCGACGGGCTTCTGAAAGACGGTCTGACTGATGTGTACGACCAGATCGGGATGGGCGTGTGCGGCGACAAAACTGCATTGAAATACAATATTTCGAGGGAAGCGCAGGATGAATTCGCAATCCGTTCGTACCAACGCTCGGCCGAGGCGACGGCGAATGGCTCGTTTGCGGGCGAAATCGTGCCTGTTGAAATCGTTTTCGCAAAAGGAGAAACGACAGTTATAGGCGAGGATGAGGAATACAAGCGCGTTAAGTTCGATAAAATCCCCACTCTAAAACCTGTATTCTCCAAAGATGGAACGGTAACCGCTGCAAATGCTTCCACCATCAACGATGGCGGCGCGGGGCTTGTGCTTGCGGGCGGTAAGGCCGTGAATGCGCGGAACCTTAAACCCGTCGCCCGTATTGTGGCTTACGCCGATGCCGAGCAGGAACCGGCCTGGTTTACGACCACGCCTGTGCTGGCGACCGAAAAAGTGTTGCAAAAAGCGGGATTGAAAATTTCCGATATCGACTATTTCGAAGTAAATGAAGCATTTGCGGTGGTGGCATTGGCCTACATTCAGGCGCTGAACCTCAATGTGGATCGGGTAAATGTCTTTGGTGGCGCAGTGTCACTCGGGCACCCGCTGGGCGCATCGGGCGCGCGCATTATCACCACTTTGCTTTCTGTTTTGGAGAAAAATAACGGCAGATACGGCCTCGCCGCGATTTGTAATGGCGGCGGCGGTGCTTCCGCTATGATCGTGGAAAGACTGTAACGATCAGCGGATCAGGACTTTCAGGCGATTGTAAAAACCGGTGCTCTTGAAAGTGAAGGTCTTGTGCAGAATGTAGTTGCTCACAAAACTGAAACCCATCCCGATCACATAGCAGACCATTTCGGTTACATTCATCTCTTTTTTTGCAAAGGAGAACTTCACTTTATACACCTCCATGCCCAGGTAATCGATCAGGAATTTCGACGAACCGATGGTGAATGCCCAGGTGATGAAGAGCGAAACACCGGATACCATCAGGAATTTTACCATCTCGCGGCGCGTCTGATTGCTTCGGCGCGCGTCGAATGCGAACAGTTTGGTGAGGGTAAAGCCCCAGAAAAAACCGATGATGTATGAAGGGACAATGGAGTCGCTCCACGTAATGTTGAACCAGTCCTGGATAAGACTGCTGGAAACTAACTGGATCAATGCACCGGTACCCGCGACAAGAAAATAGGCAATGATATCTTTGGGATTGAAGATCTTGTTCTGCTTGATTTGGGTCACTGGTGTGTTAGTTTATGGGAACGGCAAACTGGATTGCGGCCCAATATTAGAAAGAAAATGGTCTCGAAACAAAACAGACCCCGCGATTTTGAGTAAGTGGGTGCATGAAGATCATGTGTCCCGATGGTACCGTTTTTGCAGCCTTCTGGTTAAAGTCGCCTATCGTCGCACATTGTGGCGGGCGGTTCGTTTAACCCCAATCGGCATCATTATGAAGAAGTTGTGTTTACTACTCCCGCTGCTTTTATGCGTATTCGCGTGTTTCGGTCAAGCGCAGAAATGGGCGGTTGGTTTCGAAGTAGGTGAGCCGATTGCCGTCAGTTTGAGGAAATATGGTGACAGAAATGCGCTGGATGTGAGCTTTGGTACTTACCTCGGCATGTTCAAATCGAAGGAAAATTACAAAGTCAGCAACGACGACCTTGGTGGGGTCGGCGTGATGTTCAATGTAACTTACCTGTGGTATGCGCCCTTATTCAACGAGCGGATGATCGCCTACGCGGGGCCGGGCGTGCAGGTGAATTCGCGACGGTACTACCCCGACCGGAATGTAAAATCGGTATACACAACCAATATTTCCACCGGCCCTTCCGCTACGGCCGGCCTGGAATTTTTCTTTGCCCAAAAGCCGACCTCATTTTTTGTCGAAGGGGGTGGTTATCTGGAATTTATCCCTAAATTCTTTTACTTTAATCCCAATCTCAGCCTGGGACTGAGGCATAACTTCTAACGGGATTATCGTGAAAAAACTCTGCATCTGGGCCGCAACGACGGCATTTGCCGCCCTCACTTTCTCCTGCTCAGCCACGCTGCAACGGCGATACGACCGCATGCATGGCACTTCATCAGCATCATCGACGGAGCGCTCGTCCCGCGATCCGGATTACGACCGGGACAATCAGGCGGTAGACCCTACCTACCGGAAGGATTACGACCGCGTGGTGGACAACAGTGGAGCCGCAGGTACCGGAAGCACGTCTGTGGGCGGAAATGCAGATTATAACCAGCGCCTGCTCAACCAGTATGCCGATATGGATAAGCTGGCCGAGGTGGTACTTTATGAATTGGACAACCTCGAAAACAGGTATAATACCTTGCTCAACGAATACAAGAATGCCAAATCTTCGTCGCGGCAGGTGATGGCAATGGAGCTCGACAAGATCAGCGATGACCGGGTCATGCTATACAAGGCATACACCAGCATTTACCGGAATGGCAAATCCGATTGGATAAATGTAAAACGCGATGTGGAGAACACCCTCCGCGAATACCGGAAGAAAAACTGATTACCAGCCGGCGCCCCTGGTGTTGGTTTTAATGCGGCATACGTAGCCGTCGACAGTCATATATAATGTAGAGCCGTCATTGCCCCACGCACAATTGGAAGTCAGTTCGCCCATTTCAATTCGCCCCAGGAGTTTACTGGCCGGGCTGATAATGAGCATTCCGCCTGGGCCTGACGACCATAAGTTGCCGTCCTTATCGATTTTGAGGCCGTCGGGCAGGCCGGGGATGCCCTTTTTGCCCATCGGCGTAGCATCGTAAAGAAGTTTGCCTTTCCCTGCATTACCGTCCGCGTCGAGCGGGTATGCCATCCAGATCGACTTTTCGGGATCGGACTGCGCTACGTACAACATCTTGCCATCCGGCGAAAACGCGAGGCCGTTCGGGCGGCTGAGGTCGCTCACCTGCATCGTTACCTTCCCGTCTTTATGAATGCGGTACACGCCGAACTCGTTGATCTCGCGGGTCGGATCTTCATGCTTTTTAGCGAGTCCATAAGTTGGGTCGGTGAAATAGTAGTCGCCGTTGCTGTGCTGTACCACGTCGTTAGGACTGTTGAAGCGCTTGCCTTCCCATTTATCCGCCAATGTAATTTTTCCGCCCACATTCAGCGGCATCGCCGAAATGCGGCGGTCGCCGTGCTCGCAGGAAACGAGACGGCCTTTATTGTCGATAATAAGGCCGTTGCTGCCGGGTTCGTCGCTGTAAATGCCCCGTCCGGTGTAACCCGACGGTTCCAGAAAGACCGAAAGTCCCTCTTTTTCGTCCCATTTGTAAACCTTATTCTTCGGAACGTCCGAAAACAGCAGATAGTCACCGTCCTTCACCCATACAGGCCCTTCCGACCAGTCAAATCCTGAGGCCAGTACTTCGATTTTAGCGTCTTTGGACAACAATTTCTCGAAAGAAGGATCTTCAACAACGATCTTGCCTATGGTAGGGTAGGACTTTTGGGCCATAGCAGTACAGGTCAGCAGGACAGTCAGACAAGTGAAAATAATACCGGATTTCATAGGGAATGCATTAGCGGTTCCGACAGCGATTTAGCAATAAAGACCCCATGCGGCACTTCCCTACTGGTTTTCGATTGCCGGGCTATGGCGTGCCGGGGCGAGAATAATCGTGGAATGCGGTGCCAACCGCCCCGTCAGCAGGGCATTTTCCTGCATCCCATCCGTTGTGAAGAGTACTTCCGTGAACAGCGATTTATCTTCCGGTAGCCGGAATTCCTTTTCAGTATCTCCCAGATTGTGAACGACAATGAGCGACCGGTCGACGTGCGGCCGGAAATAACCGAGCAGCTGATCGTCGCCCAGGCGCATGGGTTGGAGGTTGGGGGCCAGTATCTGGCTCAGCGCGGGCTCGGCCTTGCGCAGGTGTATGAGGGTTTTATAATGGTTGAAAACAGAATGTGCATTGCCTGTTTGTTCCGAGAGGGGCGCCACTGTTTTCAGGGTGGTAAACTCGGGTGTGATCCAATGCGTGCATTGCGGATCGTCGAGATCGCCCGTCCAGAGGAACGGCTCGCGGATGTACGGATCGGGCTTCATGCCCAGCATACCTATTTCCTCTCCATAATAGAGATAAGGCTGGCCGGGTAACGTGAGTAGAATGCTGGCCGCCAGCTTCATCTTGGCGGTTATGCCCCCCACCACGCTCCCGATCCGCTCCTGATCGTGATTGGTGAGCATGATCGCATTGACAAACAGTGGGTTGTATTTCTGAAATAGGTTGAAACTCGCCAGCAGCTTATCGACGATCTGTTCGTCCCGCCCGGTTATGAGCATGCGCTGCAGTGCAAAACTGAGGTCAAAGTGGAAGGTCGCGTTCAGGTTTCGGAAATAGGGTGCTACTTCTTCGGTTTCGGCCCACACTTCGCCCACGGTAAATGCACCCGGCTTCGCGTCTCCCACGATTTTGGAAAAAAAGTCCCAGAAACTGGTGCTCTGCTCCTTGTCCCACGCCGGGTAAATATGCCGGGCAGCGTCGAGCCGGAACCCGTCGACGCCCACCTCATTCAGCCAGAAACGTATAATTTTCGCCATTTCCCCGCGCAATGCCTCGGAATGAAAGTTCAGATCGGGCATGCCTTTGTAGAAAAGGCCATAATACTTCTCGTCATCGCCGGCATTTGCATGCCACGGATACACCACCTGCGAGTCGTCCGACGTCTCCCGTTCCTGGATGCCCAGGTGGTCGATCTGATCTTCGGTCATCCACCAGTAAAACTGCCGGTAGGGGTTATCCTTGCTTTTTCGGGCTTCCGTGAACCAGGGATGCAGGGTGCTGGTGTGGTTCACGATCAGGTCTAGGTAAATGGCGATGTCCCGCTCGTGCGCAGCCGCGAGCAAGCGGCGGAAATCGTCCATAGTCCCGAATTCGGGGTCGATTGCGTAGTAATCGGTGACGTCGTATTTGTGATAGCTTGGCGAAGGATGTACCGGCGTGAGCCAGATCGCCTCGATCCCCAGGTCGGCCAGGTAGTCGAGCCTGGAGATAATGCCGTTGAGATCGCCGATGCCGTCGCCGTTCGAATCGCAGAAAGAACGGACGAATATCTCATAACAGACTTTCGGGATGCTGGCGGGCTTGTCGGCGAACATAGGCGGCATTTAGCGGAAATGCGGTTTCAACAGCTGGTAAACCACCTGGACCGGCAAGCCCATGATGGTGTAAAACGAACCCTCGATCTTTTCGATGCCTACCATACCGATCCATTCCTGAATGCCGTAGGAACCGGCCTTATCGAAGGGTTTGTACTCCTTAATATAGTGGTTGATCTCCCAATCTTCCAAGTCGCGGAAATAAACTTCTGCCACGTCCGACACGGTTTCGATCCCGCTATCAGATAGCAAACTTACCGCAGTTACCACCTTGTGGCTTCTCCCTGAGAGCATTCCGATCATCCGGAATGCATCGGAGGCATTGGTGGGTTTACCTAAAATATGGTGGTCGGCGATCACCACCGTGTCGGCCGTCAGGACCAGTGAGCCGGGGCGGATGCCGCGGAACTGTTCGGCCTTCTCCCTCGAAATGTGGCCTGCTACTGCTTCGGCGGGGAGGTCGGGCGGATAACTTTCATCGGTTGGAAGTACTTCGATGGTGAACGCAAAGCCGGCTTCTTGTAGTAACTGTTTTCTTCTGGGCGAATTGGAGGCGAGAATCAGGGGTTTTTGGAGTTCGATCATGTTCAATTAAAAATTTCTGAAAATATTTTTCCCCCGGCTGAACTATTTCTTTGCCAATAAATGTTTCTACATTAAATGTATGTACATCATTATTGCATTTAACACGATTGGCTATGTCTATTGAAACTGATATAAAGCAGAAAAAATTTCGGAGCCCTTACCAAAAGTTGGCACTCAACCTGGTGTATACCACCAAGTGGCTCGAATATAAGCAGCTTGAATCTTTCAAGGAACACGACATTACGCCGCAGCAGTACAACGTGCTGAGGATTCTTAGGGGACAGCAAGGCAACCCTATCAAGGTGAGCGACATTACCGAGCGCATGCTCGACAAGAGTTCCAACACATCCCGGCTGGTAGACAAGCTGCTGGCGAAGAACCTGGCGAAACGGACATCGTGTGAGAGCGACCGCCGTGCTGTGGACGTCGTGATTACCGAAGAAGGGCTTGAATTGCTTAAAGTGCTCGATCCGTTTATCGAGGATTGGGAAAACCGGTTCAATATTATTTCCGAAGCGGAGGCCGAGCAGATCAGCGCATTGCTCGACAAGCTGCGGGAAAATGAAGATTAAGCTTGAAACACAATTAACACAAATCCATAATTCAATTTAATTTCTAATCAAAACTACAATGAAATCAGTTAAATTTTTTGTCGCATCTCTTGCAGTAGCATTGTTTGTATCTTCTTCTGTTTCAGCAGACAATGGTAAAAAAGCTACTAACCTGAAAGTGAACCCCGCGAAAAGCGAGCTGACCTGGCTGGGTAAAAAAGTTACCGGTGAGCACACAGGTAAAATTGCCTTGAAAGAAGGTACCATCGTACTGGACGGAGCAAAACTGACCGGCGGTAAATTCGTTGCCGACCTGACCAGCATCACTTGTACCGACCTTACCGATAAAGAATACAATGCAAAATTGATCGGTCACCTGAAGTCGGACGATTTCTTCAGTGTGGAAAAACACCCAACCGCAACTTTCGTTGTGACCAAAGCTACGCCAAAAGCAACCGGTGTTTACGATGTGACTGGTGATCTGACTATCAAGGGTATTACCAAACCCGTTACTTTCCCTGTAACAGTGAAAACCACTGCGGCCGGTGCAGAAGCTACTGGTAAACTGGTTGTTGACCGCTCGAAATACGACATCAAATACAACTCGAAGTCATTCTTCGATAACCTTGGCGACAAAATGATCCACGACGATTTCTCTATCGACGTGAAACTGGTTGCTGCAAAATAATTACCCGCAGGCGGTTGCCTGGTATCAGCCGTCCTGCGTTTGTATGACCTGAATTTGAAAAGAACCTGTCCGTGTTGGGCAGGTTTTTTTGTGTTCAGAAATTAAAGTCGCGGTATTGTGGGAAATCGTCCATGAAGTGGATCTGTCCGTTCACCGCCTGGAAGCAATAATGTGCCAGGCCGTTGGTAACTGCAAGATATTGAGGCTGTAATGTAAAATTGTAGCGGCTGATTTGTGCAAAAGTGGCATCGGTAACGGCTACGAACGGAGCCTTGCATTCGACGAGGAGGAACGGCAATGCATTGTTTGAAAGCACCATGATATCGGTGCGTTTGGCGAGTGTGTTGTATTGTAAGCCGGTCTCTACGGCAAAGAGGGACTTCGGGTAACCGTAGTGGGTGATGAGCAAATGGATGAAATGCTGTCTTACCCATTCCTCGGGCGTGAGGGTCACGAATTTCCTGCGGATAATGTCGAAAATATGCGGTTTCCCGTTAACCTGCTTAACTTTGTAAGCAAATCCGGGAAGGTTTAATGATTCCATCAACGAAGATAATGAACCCCTGGTTGCCCCGCCAACAAACCTGCTGATTTCATGACCACCAAAGAACAGATCGTTGAAAACTGGCTTCCACGCTACACGGGCACGCCTGTGGAGGAGTTTGGGAATTACATTCTCCTGACCAACTTCGGAAACTATGTCACCATGTTTGCCGAGAAATTCGGGGTGGAGGTACGGGGCCTGGGCCGGGCCATGCAAACCGCCACTGCGAAAGATATTACCATCATCAATTTCGGAATGGGTAGTCCGATGGCGGCTACGGTGATGGACCTGTTGTCAGCCATTAATCCGAAGGCCGTCCTGTTTTTGGGCAAATGCGGCGGATTGAAAAAAACACAGGTCGGTGACCTGATCCTGCCCATTGCCGCGATCCGCGGAGAGGGCACCAGCGACGACTATATGCCGCCTGAAATTCCGGCATTGCCCTCATTCCGCCTGCAAAGTACGGTTTCCGCTGCCATCAAAAAGCAAAAACTCGACTACTGGACCGGTACCGTCTACACCACCAACCGCCGCATCTGGGAGCACGACGCCAGTTTCAAGGAATACCTGCAGGCCGTTCGCGCAATGGCCATCGACATGGAAACGGCCACGATATTCATTGTCGGTTTCGCCAACTCCATTCCGCACGGTGCATTGCTGCTCGTTTCGGATAATCCGCTTGTACCGGAGGGCGTGAAAACGGAGGAAAGCGACAAGAAAGTGACAGCCAGCTACGTGAAGCAGCATCTCGATATCGGCATCGAAGCGCTGACCGAACTGGCACGCTCCGGAGAATCCGTGAAGCACTTGCGTTTCGAGAACTGATAATTGTCATAGCAGGGGCGGGAACCTGTGGAGGCTTGTCGGGAGTTTAACTTCGGCGGCCAACCGTTTTCCGCCCGTTATTTTATGGAACATCCGACATTATACGAGCGTATCGGCGGCGACGCCGCGCTTCGGCAACTCACCGATCAGTTTTACGACCTCGTATTCAACCACGAGCTCATTTCCAGGCTTTTCAAAACAGATAAGGACCTCATTAAAGAAAAGCAACGCCTCTTCCTCACCCAATTCCTTGGCGGCCCCCAGCTTTACTCCGAAGTATACGGCCACCCCATGATGCGCGCCCGCCACATGCCCCACACCATCACCGAAGACGATGCCGTTGCCTGGCTACAATGCATGGCCTCCGCCGTAGAATCGCTTCCGCTCAGCAAAGAATTGAAGGACGAGCTATTCGACCGTTTTCCGCGCACGGCGTTTTTTATGGTGAATACTTAGGGAAAGACCATTCTACATCGCGTTACCTTTTTGATATTCTGACGTCTAAATGGTGTTCCATATTTGGGAACATTGTAGATTTGTAAACTGAATCGAGATGAAAAGAATCTTTGTGAAAGGTACGCTTCGTGAGTTTTGGGAGCGACACCCCGAGATTGAGCAGCATTTGAAAGTTTGGTACGAAGATGTACTCGCGGCGGATTGGAAGTCACCTGCAGATGTGAAGATGCAGTACGCAACAGCCAGTATCTTGAAAAACGGGAGGATCGTTTTCAACATTCGGGGCAATTCATTCAGGCTGGTGGCCCATTTTGATTTTGTGAGACAGATGGTTTATATACGTTTCATCGGCTCGCACAAGGAATACGACAAAATAGACGCTAACTCAATTTAACTATGCTAAAACTGATCAAAACAGAAGAAGAGTATAAGGTAGCATTGAATCGACTAGGTGAGGTTTTCAACGCGCCCGAAGGCACACCTGAAGGCGATGAATGCGATTTACTGGCATTGATAGTCGGCGCCTATGAGGATGAGCATTATCCCGTTGAGTCACCGGATCCCATCGACGCAATTAAGATCAGAATGGAGCAAATGCAGCTCAGGCAGGTGGATTTGGTGGATGTAATCGGTAGCAGAAGCAGAGTTTCGGAAGTGCTTGGCAGAAAGAGAAAGCTTAGTCTTGAAATGATCAGAAACCTCTCGGAGCGTCTTAATATATCTGTAAACACACTTATCCGCGATTATCAACTAGCACAGTAATCCCGCCCCGCTTCATGCCAACCAAGAATTCCCTACCTTTGCGGCATGAATTTCAAAGAGCAATTAACACCATACCCCGTTCTGGAAAAAGTAGCCGGCGCTGCGAAGGAGCTGGGTGTGGAAGCATATATAATCGGCGGGTTCGTCAGGGACCTGATACTCAAAAGGAATAGCAAGGACATCGATATCGTCTCGATCGGCAGCGGTATCGAGCTGGCAGAAATGGTAGCCGGCAGGCTTGGGCCGGATGTTCATGTGAGTGTATTTAAAAATTTCGGGACAGCTCAGATCCGCCAGGGTGATCTCGAAATAGAGTTTGTCGGTGCCCGGAAAGAATCCTACCGCTCCGATTCACGCAAGCCGGCTGTCGAAGACGGCACGCTCGCCGACGACCAGAACCGCCGCGATTTCACCATAAATGCGATGGGTATCAGCCTCAACGCAGGCACTTTCGGAAACCTCGTCGACCCGTTTGAGGGCATGAGTGATCTCCGTAAGAAAATCATCCGCACGCCGCTCGACCCGGAAATTACATTCTCGGATGATCCGCTGCGGATGATGCGGGCGATCCGGTTCGCTAGCCAGCTCAATTTCGATATCGAACCCGACACGTTCGATGCAATTGTTAAAATGAAAGACCGTATCAGCATCGTGTCGATGGAACGGATCTCAGATGAGCTGAATAAAATCATTCTTTCCAAAATCCCTTCCTACGGTTTCAAATTGCTTTATCATGCGGGCCTGCTGAACATTATATTCCCCGAAATGGTGGAATTGCAGGGGGTAGAGCACATTGAGGGCAAGGGGCATAAGGATAATTTTTACCATACCTTGCAGGTGCTCGACAATGTGTGCCAGGTATCCGACGACCTGTGGCTGCGCTGGGCGGCTATCCTGCACGATATTGCCAAACCGGCTACCAAAAAGTTCGATAAACGCCACGGCTGGTCGTTCCACAACCACGAAGAAATCGGCGCGCGGATGGTGCCGGTGATTTTCCGCCGGATGAAGCTACCGCTGAACGAGAAAATGCGGTTTGTGAAAAAACTCGTGAGGCTGCATTTGCGGCCGATCGTCCTTTCCAAGGAAGAAATCACCGATTCGGCTATGCGACGTTTGCTGGTCGAGGCAGGAGAGGATATCGAGGCGCTGATGAATCTGTGCCGCGCGGACATTACTTCTAAAAACCCGGAAAAGGTTCGGCGCTTCATTAACAATTTCGACCTGGTGGAGCAGAAATTGAAAGACCTCGAAGAACGTGACAAGCTCCGCAATTTCCAGCCGGTGATTACCGGAGAAATGATCATGGAGGCGTTCGGGCTGAAACCAGCGCGGGAAGTGGGGATTATCAAAGAAGCGGTGCGCGAGGCGATCCTGGAAGGCATTGTGCCCAATGAATTTGAGCCGGCTTTTGCATTTATGATCGCAGAAGGCGAAAAAATGGGCCTCACCCGCGCGTAAGGCACATTTTTTATAGCAACCTCGTCAATGCCAGCGCATATTTGATATTTTTGCGAACTTTTTAATCTCCTCATAGATACTTTCATGGAAAACGCTCAGTTCAAACGTTTTTTCGGCTCGCTGCTCACGATTTTAGGCATTGCGGTGTTGCTGTTCGCATGCGTCGCATTTTTATCAGACAAACCCGTATTGGGTCTCATGGTTTCCAAATGGGAATCGATCGTGCCGTTCCTGGTGGGTACCGTATTTCTTTTGACAGGCGTAAACCTGGTTAAAGGCTAGGCGCCGCCGGCTAGGTGCAGCCGGCTAGATGCAGCCGACTAGGTGCAACCGGCTAGGCGTCCCGCACGAGCGACGCTCCTACCATGCATTCCAGGCATTGCCTGGGCGTGCAATAATTGTTGAACCACTCGATCAGGGCCTGCGAATCTGCGGCGGTTTTCACGCGCATACCCAGCGACGCCCACTCGCGGGTGATTCGGTTGTCTTCGGCAGGGATCTCCGAAAGCCAGTATATGGCTTTATCGAGCAGGTCGGGCTGCTGCCTCTGCTTGGAGTAGGCAACCAGCAACGGTACCGCGGCATTGACGATCAGCAAATGGGCCGAATCGGCGCCCAGTACCGGCACCTGTGCCCTGGCCTTCTTTTCAAATAAATAATGCTCCCGCCAATAGGCCGATTGTTCGATCCGGAACAGCCCGCGTATTTCATCGAAATGTTCCGAAACAACGAACCGGCTCAAAAAGCCACCGGTGTTGCACAGCAGCCGCGCGAACTGCGCCAGCCTGACCGTAGGGAAGCCTGCCGGCCGCAACCTGGCGTACTTCCATTCATGCAAACGCATGACATCGTCGCCCAGCCGGTACTTGGCGCTCAGAAACCGGAACTCCTGTTGGAGCTGGCGAACATAGATATCCTCTGAATCAGGAGGAACAAGCCCCGAGCAGCCGAAAAGCAGCGCTTCTACCTGAATGAGGCGATCGGTGTGTTTACGGAGGATTTTCCAGGGGACAATGGTAGTAAGTCTTTGAAACGGGGCGTCATTAAGTTTAAAGCCAAAATGCCGCCCGAGCCATTGGTAGGCTGTCTGCTCCCAGTCCTGCTGATTCGTTTCGAGCAACTGCTGAATTTCCATTGCCTTACGTTCAAGTCTTTCGAGCAATACCCTGTCCAGCATGGCATATTTTCGGATTGAATCCACGTCGCCGAACTGGCGGTTGCATGGAACGGTGTCTCTCTCGTCGAGCAGGCAGCGGTAGCGTTCGATTGTCGATGCTTTCACCAGTCCGTCCAACGTGAGCGTCGGCACGGCAGTACCGTCCCGCCGCATCGCCGGTTGGTCATTCTCCCAAACCACGTGGAGTATTACACCATCGTAGGCGCCATTATGCTGGTGTTCGTGCAGGCGCCAGTCCGATGATTTCACATGGATTTCGACACTTCCGACCCATAATACGCCGTCAATCGAAACCCGCGCTTCGGAAAAGTCCGGACCGGCGTTTGTGTTGCGGTGGCCGGGCCGGAGAATAGAAAGCGGCATATGCTCGTCGGTTTCCAGCCCCTTCTTTTCGAAATACTGGAAGCGCCAGATGAAACTCAGTAAATCTTCATTCATAAACAGCGTGTTTAAAAATTTGGCGATTAAGGCGCATATTTCTTTGCCTAAACCTGATTAGTTTCTGTTCTTTGTACGCTGTTTTTGTTACTTGGTTTCTATTTGTAGAAGTAAAAAAGTTTTATGCTCCGCCGTCTGCAATTTATTGCGCTCAAAGTCTTCCTCGCTTTTATCGTGCTTTCCATCGTTTGGGTGATTATTCTGAGGTTTTTGCCCGTTTGGGTGACGCCTTATATGATTTCCCGGAAGATAGACGCATTCAGGGCGGATGAGGATACCGAGATATACCATGATTGGGAGCCGTACGAGAACATTTCCAAAGAAGCGGCCCTCGCCGTTGTTGCCTCCGAAGACCAGAATTTTCCCAACCACTGGGGTTTCGATTTTGACCAGATTTACAATGCCATGACCGAGGATCGCAAGCGGGCCCGCGGGGCGAGTACCATCACCCAGCAGGTTGCGAAGAATGTCTTTCTCTGGCATGGGCGGAGTTTTGTCCGGAAAGGCCTGGAAGCCTACTTCACCGTCCTCATCGAAGTGCTGTGGAGTAAGGAACGGATTCTGGAAGTGTATTTGAATGTGGCTGAAATGGGGAAAATGACTTTCGGGGTCGAAGCTGCTTCACTGCGTTATTACAATAAATCTGCGAAGCGCCTCACGCGCTACGAGGCAGCCCGCATTGCGGCCGTGCTACCCAACCCGATCCGTTTTTCGATCAAGAATCCGTCTGCGTATGTGAACAAGCGTACCAATCAGATCGTTCGCCAAATGCGGTACCTGGGCGGGCAGAAGTATCTGGATGACTTGTGATCAATAGATTTCGGTTACATTTTCGGTGATGCCCTGTGCGATTCTCTCCAAGATTTTGGGAATTAGTTTTTTGAGCGTTTCCCTGCGGTTGTTGTAGGCACAAAGTACAAAGATGGACACGGGTAACTTTTGAATATTTTGTTGATAGGGTAAATTTCGATCTACTGTCACAAATACCTCGAAGCCCTCTTGTTTCATGAGTCGAAGTAGCTCCCCATTCTTTTTCCCAAGCCAGCCCTTGTCCCGGACTGACCAGATTTCGTGACCAGGGGCAAAATCGTAGCGTATTTTGCGTGGTAGACTTTCATCCAGTAAAATCGCTCCCCCTCCCGCGATGAGCGCGGGGAGCTCTTTGGGCGGCCGGTCGGCGCCGGACGGCTTGCGAGTGTTTGCCGGGCCGGGCGTTTACTATGCTGAACGACAGGCAGTTCCACCCCTCGTTGCCCGTGTAGCCGGGATTAGGCGTTTCGGCAACGGTTCCCGATTGCCATCGAGGTCGAGATTGTTGATCTCCGAATCTTCCTCATTCAGTTTTCGTTCAAAGCCTTCCAGCGTTTCGGATTCCTGAAAGAGCTTTAAAACAGCATATAGATTGAGGTTATCTCCGGGAAGATCCAGCTTTTCGTCTTCGGCCTGTGCGACGGCCTGATGGGAAGTGTAGAGGAGCAATATACTCAGGACGATCAGAGGGAGATTTTCATAGTCTAGTCGTTTAGAAGCAATTGAATTATTCTTACTTATTTAACCCAAACACCATTTAGCATAACCTTGTTAACGTTCCGAGCGGCGGAGATGTTCTTCAAAGGGTCGCCTTTAATGAGGATCAGATCGGCCTGTTTCCCTTTTTCAATGCTTCCCAGACGATCTTCGATCCGGAAAAACCGTGCATTCTGGATTGTTCCGGCGGTAATGACCTCCGCGGGACTGAGCCCGCTGTCGACCAGCAGCTCCATTTCTCGTTGGAATGCCCAGCCGGTTTCCGCATAAGTGATCATCGAATGCGAACCGACGACGATCCGGGCACCGGCACGGTGCAGTTTGCCGGTGATCTTTTTCATTTTACCAAATCCTTCCAAACGGGCTGTGTCGGTAGGCTGTCCTGTCGCCGCCTGGTACTCAAATGCGCCGAGCGTCGGACTCACGAATGTGCCTTTCCCGTGAAGGAAAATACCGAGGGAATCGGTAGCCGGACTATCCGGATCGATGTTTTTCCAGACCTCGTATCTGCCCTGTTTACGCGCATTGTTATCGGCCAGGACCATCTGGCGGTATTTTTCTCCTTCTCTTTGCGGCACGAGCGTGAGACCGAATGAAGTGATATGTTCGATCCCGTCCAGGCCCGCCTCGATCGCCTCTTTGGCCTCTGTCGTTTCCAGGTGTCCGGTCACGGGAATACCCCTGGCATGGGCGGCTTTGCAGACAGCGGCGATAATGGCCGGCGGCAGCCGGAAATACACCTTGATCACCGAAGCTCCCTCATCGGCAAGGTGGTTCACCTCGCGCACGGCCTCGTCGGCATCCCTGACCACGTATGCGTCTCGTGGGTAGGCGGGCGGGAACATATCGATGTGCGGGCCCGCAAGGAAAAGCCGTGGTATGGGCTGGCCGCTCTTCCTTTCTTCGGCGTATGCTTCCATCCACGCTCCCGGGTCGCGTACTGATGTGACACCGTTTTGAAGAAATTGTGCGGGAAGCCCGTGCACGCCATCCAGATGGAAATGGGAATCGATAAAGCCCGGAAGTAATGTGAGGCCGCGGGCGTTGACAATCTGTGCATTCCTTGGTATTTCAATATCCGCTGCTTTGCCGACAGCACTGATAATGCCATCTGTCACGATTACGCAGCCATCGCTTATGGGTGATCCGCCGCGCCCGTCGATAATGGTTGCGCCGGTAATTGCGATGGTCGATTTCCTGGAAGCAATCTCTTTCTCATTTATTTCCCTGATTCGCACCGGTTTCGTCGCGGGGTTTTCGGGTGTTTTGTTGCAACTATATAATGCTGTAATCAGTGCAAGCTGGCAGGTTATCAGCCGAAGCGTGTTTTTTCGCATTGTTTTCAGGGTTCAGGGAGTTAATCAAATCTACTTTCACGCCTTTCCGGAGTGCGTTATGGATTTCTGCCACCTGATCGGTCTTTCAAAAAACGGTAGTTCCGGTGGTGCGACAGGGAACGGTCCAGCTTCTCAAAAAGGTTCCTGTTTTTGAGAGCAAACCAGTTGACTTTCAGCAAGTACAAGCTTACGTAAGATTTCGGACGATTCGTAATGAAATCGGCCGTTGCATTCCATAGCTGTTCGCGCTCGGCTGTCTGCGCTGTTACCCAATACCGGGAGCTGTCGGCCAGGTTCCGCTTTTTGGCACTAGCTTCTGCGCGTACGAATGCATTCAGGCGCTGGTCGGAGGGGTTCTGTATCCGCGTCTCATATTCCCGCCATTCTTCATTGCTTTTGGAGTGAGTCACCGCCGATTTCGCCAGGTTTACCGTATCCAGCCGTATTTCCGTGCCCGGATCAAAAAAGAATGTGAGCGCACCCTTCTTTCGCGAAACCCGGAACTGGTACAAATCAGGAAGCAAATCCGAATCCATATTCAAGTGCGTGGTATCAAATCCCAGCCTGATCGAATGCACCACCGCAGCAAAGCCTTTCTCCCTTGTCAGCAAAAGCGCCTTCCGGTCATTCCAGGCTGTTGGGGCAACAATTTTGATTTTGACGCTTTCCTTCGACGCGAATGCGAGGCTGGCCAATGCACAAATGATCAGGCGGTTAATACAAGTTAGCACAGACAGGAAAGTTAGAAAAGACTGTCACAATTTAATATTTAAATTCGCATCCACATGCACTATGAACGATATGAAATAACGAAAGGTGAGACGTCTATGACTTACGAATTTGTAAGCCAGGGGCCCCGAGGTGACGTGCCGAAGCTGGTTGTATATAGTAAAACCAGATTATTAGGTATATTCAATCTGGGGTTCGGCGATAAGATTCGTGAGGGTGATTTTGACGATAGCGTTGTAACGAATAATGGGGACACTTTGAAAGTAATGGCAACCGTAGCGGTGACCCTCTATTACTTTACTGACAGATTCCCAAATGCAAAAGTATTCGTAGAAGGGAGCAATAAAACCAGAACCAGACTTTACAGAATGGCAATAACCAATAATCTGGAAGTTATTAATGCTGATTTTGAGGTCTACGGCTTAAAAAATGATGCTTGGGAGGCGTTTACAGCGGGGATCGATTATCAGGCATTTCTTGTTATCAGGAAAAAGTAGAGAAAAATGAAAAAAGAGCTCGAAAGAAGTTTCAGACCGAAAACTTTAAAGGTGGACAAATCTCTAGACAGGTATCTAGAAATGAACCTGTTTAAGGAGAAGGTGGACAGGGCCAATGAAATTTTGGAGAGGTGTGGCCTCCCTGATTTCGATAAAATAAAAGCAACCGGCTCTGGTGACCGAAATATCCAATCACCAAAACCGGCTGCCGAGTCTTAAATCCGAAGTCTTACTTAATTGCCACCTTCACCAACACCGGCTGGTGATCCGACGGATAACGCTGTTCTTTCGAGTCAGTCAGTACGCCGTACTTTAATACATCCACA
The DNA here is from genome assembly GCA_001898145.1 of Dyadobacter sp. 50-39. Lineage (GTDB taxonomy): Bacteria > Bacteroidota > Bacteroidia > Cytophagales > Spirosomataceae > Dyadobacter. The sequence goes on along the minus strand of MKSR01000012.1, from coordinate 58,678 downwards.
TTTTTGCTCACGAAAATATAATCGATGCGGGTCTTCATGGCCGCGTCGAATTTGAAGCTGTTAAACGTGCCTTCCGGCCCGTAAGGAGCTTGTTTGGTCACATCGTGGCTGTCGTTGAGCAGGCCGGCAATCGTCTTCATCTGCTCGGTATCCGGCGTCGAGTTGAAGTCGCCGGTGAGGATGACGGTACTGTTTCCGGCAATTTCCTTGATCTTTTTCACCATCAAATGGCCCGATTGCCTGCGCGCTTCTACGCCCTGGTGGTCGAAATGCACGTTGAAGAAATAAAATTTCTTTTTGGTATTCACATCCTCAAACTGCGCCCATGAGCAAATGCGGTTGCAGCATTTGGCATCCCAGCCCAGGCCCGGTTTGTCCGGGGTTTCGCTCAGCCAGAAGTCTCCCGATTTGAGCAGTTTGAAGCGGTCTTTTTTGTAAAAAATGGCTGAATGCTCGCCGCCTTTCTTGCCATCGTCACGGCCTTTGCCATAATATGCAAATTCAGGAAGCTCGGCAACGTCTTTCAACTGGCCTACCAGTGCTTCCTGTACGCCGAAAATGTCGAACTCATGAAAACGGATGAGCCCTTTTACATTCTCTTTGCGGTTGGGCCAGGCATTGACGCCGTCATTGGGGGTGTTGTAGCGCAGGTTATAGGAACCTACATTCATAGTTGCGGTTTTCTGCGCATGCGCTGCACTGGCGAGCGAAACGAATGCGAGTAGGTAAAGGGCAATTTTTTTCATTGGGTATAGAGATGATTGATAAACTATAAAACAAAAGACCCCGAAGGGTCTCCTGTTGTCAATGCCAAAAATATACGATTAATGTTAACTCATGATGAAAATTCAAATGGATCTCCATCACCACCCCGGTGTCTGCTTATAGGCGCCGTTGCTGCGTGAAATTTCATCGGGGTTCATGGGCCAGGCCATGTGTTTGCCTGGGTCGAAGCTGCGTGCCGGCCATATCACCTGTATTTTGTAAGCCGAAGCAGGATCGGTTTTATTCTCGTGAATGCGGCCGTGGAGCGGCATATTGATCTTATCGTAATCGCCCCAGCGTTTCAGGTCGGCGAGGCGATCGGTCCATTCGCAGGCGAGTTCTACGCGGCGCTCATGTTTGAGATCGGCGAGGGTAGGCAATGCGATCGGCGCCAGCCCTACTCGGGCGCGTATTTCGTTCAGCGGTGCGGCTGCTTCCGCATTCTTGCCCTGCTTGATCAACGCCTCCGCTTTGAAGAGCAAAATCTCCGCGTAGCGCATCAGCGGCAAGTTCAGGCGGGTCGACGGCCCGTCGCCATTCTGGTTGATCATGGTATTGCTTCCCGCATTCTCATTGCTGCCGTAGCTGTAAGGCTCCATGTATTTGCGAATCTGGAAGCCGGAAAGGCTGTTGGTCGAGAAATAGGAGCGCTCTTTGCCGAAATAGGTGAATTTATCCCCGAATTTCAGGATCGTAACTTCGCGGCGCGGGTCCTTGGCTTCATACTCCTCATAGAGTTCTTCCGTAGGCTGGAAATAGCCCCAGCCATTGAAAATACCCCATCCCTTGTTCTCCAACGCCACACCCGGGAAGATGGAACCGCCCTGGATCCCCGAGTTCACCGACCAGATGTATTCGCTCGTCCAGTTGTTTTCGATGGTGAAAACGGCCTGGTAGTTCGCTGCGGCACTGCCCTTGCCGGTTACCAGCGCCCGCCCGCCTTCGTTTTTAATCTTATCAGCCAGGTCCGGAATGAGCGCCCATTTTGAAGCGTCATATTGCGCCCAGTAAGCGTAGACCTTGACCATGTAACCCCATGCAGCGGCCTTGTGCGCACGTCCCTGATCGCCCGCACCGTAGGTTTGGAACAATGGGAGCAGGTCCGCAGCTTTTTGCAGGTCGCTGATAATCTGGGCGTAGTTGTCGGTTACCGAAGGCAACTGCGGTGGAATGCGTTTGCCGAATTCCGCGTTCTCAGGCCCGTCGAACGGTACTCCGAGGTCTTTATGGCCCCATGAATAAGCCAGCCAGAAATGCGCAAAACCACGGATGAAATATGCCTCGCCCAGTGCACGGTTTTTCACGGCATCGGATACGCCGGTGGCCGTCGGAACGCCCTGGATCACCTGGTTGGCCTTGTTCAGCATCCAGTACACGTCGTTCCAGCAATTAGCAATGGAGCCTTCGCGACCGGTGATATTGAAGTTTTTGATGTTATCGCTTTCTGCACGCACGCGGCCCGTCACGATGTCGTCGCTTGCGTTCTGCATCCAGAACAGGTTACGTCCCCAGGTATTTTCGTAGCCCATCGGCGCGTACATGGCGGCCACGGCTTTGTTCAAATCCTCATCGCTTTTCCAGAAGAACGCCGTGGTAGGGGAGCCGTTGGGTTTGGTATCCACCCAGCTTTCGGTACATGCGGACGCGCTAACGGCCATTACAATGGCAAGACCCGCATTTTTAATGATATGTTTCATGAGTCAAAGTCTTTGTTTGGTCGAATCTCTTGCAATTAAAATTTCAGCTTCACACCGGCTGAGTAAACGCGGGCTACCGGATACTGGCCGCCGTCGAGGCCCGGTGCAGTATAGCGGCCATCGATGAGCTGGCTGCCGATCTCGGGGTCCATACCTGAGTATTTTGTAAATGTCAGGAGGTTGTCGCCGCTCACGTATACGCGCAGGCTCGGCTTACCCGGTTTGCTTTTGAACGTATAGCCGATGATGAGGTTTTTCAAACGCAGGTAATTGCCGTTTTCGAGGTACCAGTCCGAATTGGTCGAGAAATTCTTGTTCGGATCGTTAGCCCGGATTTTCGGGATGTCGGAGCCCGTATTGGTTTCCGACCATGCGTCGAGAATTTTGTCCCAGCGGTTGTAGCCCTGCTCAGCACCATTCAAGGTCGATTGCTTGAATGCATTAAACAGTTTCACTCCGCCGACACCCTGGAAGAAGATGCTGAAATCAAAGTTTTTCCAATTCGCATTCGCGGTAATGCCGTAGGTCACTTTCGGGAACGCATTGCCCATGTACACGCGGTCGGAATCGTCGATCTTGCCGTCGCCGTTTTCGTCTACGAATTTCAGGTCGCCCGCTTTCGCATTAGGCTGAATGCGGTCGCCGGTAGGACCTACATAGGCAGCAGCGGCTTCGTCGGTTTGGAAAATACCTGCATTCTTGATCAGCCAATAAGAGAAATAGGGCTGGCCTACCGTAGAGCGGAAAGGCACCAGGATGCTTCTCCAAGCATCGCCATGTGTCCACACCGATTTCGGGTTTTCATCGATATAATCCACCCGGTTTTTCAGCGTCGCGAAGTTACCGCCGATCTCATAGCTGAATTCGCCGACCTGGTCGCGCCAGTTGGCTGCAAATTCAAAGCCGGTATTTCTGATTTTGCCCTGGTTAATGAAAGGCGCCCCATAACCGTTGGTATTCGTCCATTCGGTGTCCTGCTGCTTGATCAGGTCGTAAGTCAGTTTGTTAAAATAGTCGGCAGTAATGGTCAGCTTTTCTTTCAACAAGCTTACATCCAAGCCGAAATCCGTTTGCTGGGAAGTCTCCCACGATAGCTCGGGATTGAATCTGGAACTGACATACAAACCATTGCTGATAGGTGCGCCGTTACCGATCTGGTAAGTGTTGTTCGGCGTAAGGTTCGGATAGCCGTAATACCTGCCGATGGAACCGATGTTGCCGATGCGGCCCCAGCTTGCACGAAGTTTCAGGAGATCGAGGCCTTTTACGTTGAAGAATGGCTCCGAACTGACTTTCCATGCACCCGTAAAACCCGGGTATCCTTTGGCGCGGAAACCTTCGGCGAGGCGTCCGGCTATGTCGTAACGATAACTGGCCGTTACGAAATAACGATCTGCCCAGCTGTATGACAAGCGTCCTACATACGATGCATTGCGGTCTTTCCATTCATCGTCCGAAGGACGGTTTTGATCAAAAATGGATGCATTCACGAAGAACTGCGCCCAGTCGGCTTCATTCTCGAACCCCCTGGCAGCAATGCTGAAATTCCGGTTGCCATTTTCCTGGGCGGTCATGGAAGCCATTGCGCCTACGTTATGGCGTCCGAAGACGCGGGAATAGTTGGCCGTATTTTCCCAGATCCAGTGGTAGCCGCGATTAGTGGAATAAGAGAGCGTATTCTGATTATTCGGCTTGCCCGGTTCGGTCCTTTTGGGATCAAAGCTTTTCCATAACGAGCTGTTCTGACGATAGCTGAAACGGGTAAGGAAGCTCAGGCCTGGAATAATATCGGAGTACCCCAGTTCTGTCACCGACTGCATGTCGTTGCTTTTGTTGTAAGGCCGGTTGCGCAGCAACGTGCCCACGGGGCTGATCGCGTCGCCATGGATACCGAGGTACTTGGAATCGCGGGGGCCTACGCCGCCGAATGTGCCGTCATCATAATAAGCTACGGCCGAGCGGGGCATGTAAATGGCCGAAAGAACGGTACCGCTGTAACCGCTCGTAGTTTCCGTGCCGCGGTTGTCATTGTTGTTATAAAAAAGCTCCTGACGGAGTTTGAGCTTATCCGTGAACTTGTACGTTGCATTGAAACGGACGGACAAATTCTGTGCGTAGGTATTGATCAGCGTGCCCTCGTCGCGCTCATAGCGTCCTTGCAGCAATGTCGAAAACTTGTCGGTGCCGGCATTGAAACTGATATTATGACGCTGTATGAGACCCGTGCGGAAGATCTCGTCGATCCAGTCGGTGCGGGTAACCTGTGCGTACGGGTTTTTGCTAGCATCCCAGCCGTCGAGCGGGGCGAGGCCGGCATTCGTGTAAGCCAGGTTCGATACCTTCGCTTCGTCAGCCGCAGTGAGCGATTGCGGTAACTTCCAGGCTTGTTTCATACCCATGAAGCCGCTGTATTCGATGCTCGGCTTGCCTTGCGCGGCCTGGCGCGTGGTGATGAGGATAACCCCGGCCGAGCCGGAGAATGCACCGTAGATAGCCGCCGAAGCCGCATCTTTCAAAACGGTAATCGATTCAATGTCAGCCGGATTGTAAGGCGCATTGGGCACACCGTCGACTACGTACAGCACGCTCTCACCCCCGCGTGAACCCGTACCGCGAATGGTAATGTTAGGGGCCTGGTTGGGATGGCCGCCGTTGCTGATGGCCGTTACGCCTGCTACTTTGCCCTGGATCATGCTGCCGACATTCAATACGGGCCGGTTTTTGATCTGGTCCATATCGGGAACGGTAGAAACCGCTGCGGACAAATCTGCTTTCTTGACCGTTCCATAACCAATCACCACCACTTCCTGCAATGATTTGGTATCGGAAAGCAGCGTCACTTCGAGCTCCGACTGGTTTCCTACATTCACTTCCTGCGCGAGGTATCCCACAAAGCTGAAAATAAGCTGTGCGTCGCCGTTGGGGACTTCTATTTCAAACGTACCATTTGCCTCGGTCGAGGTACCACGCTGGGTGCCCTTCACTACCACGCTCACGCCCGGCAGCGCCTCTTTTGTATCGGAAGCCACGACTTTTCCACGGATCATCCGGTCCATAGTCTCCTCCTCCCCGAAAATATCGAGCAGGCTCGTGTCGTTTGTCCCGGAGGCTTTGCTGGGCTTACGGTTCAGGATAATGTATTCTTTGGAAACCGAATAGCGGATGTTGAGCGGCGCGAGCAGCTGGTCGAGGACGACGGACAGCCGCTGGTTTTCGGCCGAAACGCTCACCTTCTGGTTGCGTACCAGCGAGGGTACATACGAGAAGCGCACCCCCGTCGATTTTTCGAGGTTGGTCAGCACCTGGCGCAGTTCCTGGCGCTCGGCTTTAAGGGTAACGTTGCGTTGCAGCAGCTCCTGTGCGAGCCCGTTACTGGCAAGCGACAAGGTGCTGAACACCAGGGTTAGTATAAATGGTATGCATGCAATTTTCATCACAGTCACCAGGTACGTTAGTGGTCGACTACTTTTTTTCATAAATTCGAATGGTTTTGATGAATTCTGGACAAAGCCCTCCCGTGTTCCGATTTTGGCGGAACTGTCCTTCTGTTGAAATGAACCGGGGGAATCAGGCCGGTAATGCTGCAATCATTGCCGGCTTTTTAATGAATCTGGGTCAAGGTTTAGCCATAGGGTAGAAGGGTGGTTTGGTGGAGAAAACTTGGTTTATTCGCAGCCTTGCCCCGTGATAACGACCTGTCCGTCGGTTACCTGGTAGCTTGCTTCGATGGTAGAGCAGATGATTCCTAACTTGTCAAAAAAGGGCTCGTCGCGTAGCGCCACGCGCAGGTAGCAGTTTCCGAGCCGCGTCGAGTCGTACACGATCGGTATTCCGTAAGTCTCCTGCATTAGCCTGAATACTTCTCCAACCGGCTGATTATCAAATGTAAAATCGGGTTTCACGACCGGACGGGCAATGGCTACCGGATTTTCGGTGATGCCGCGAGAAAGGACGGCTTTCTCCGAAGTGAACACCACCTGCTGGTTGGGGGTAAGGAGCATTTCGACGCCCGGCTTGTCGAGCTTCAGGTCTTTGGCCTGCATCACCGCCACTTTTCCCGTGCGCACGATCACCTCCACACGCTCCGCCGAGGATTTAATGGTAAAACTGGTGCCCACTACCCGCGTAACGAGATCATTGGCATACACAAAAAACGGGTTGGCCTTGTTTTTTTGTACTTCAAAAAAAGCCTCTCCCGAGAGAAACACCTCTCTCTTATGATTGTGGACAAAAGCCTGCGCATAGCTCACCGCGGAAGCGGGCATGAGGCGCACTTCACTGCCATCCGGCAAGCTCACCTTCATCGGCGCGTTGCCGCTATTGACGATCTCTTTCAACGGCACGGCCGAAGCGGCTACGTATTGTTTATACGTGTAATTGCTTTTCCGGAATGACCCATTACCGGAAACCAGCCATCCCAGGCCTACCAGAATAAGGACAGCGGCGGCGGCGTACCACCAGCGCAGCCTGATAATGCTTGCATCGCGCTTCGGTAAAGTGCGTACCGAATCGTTTAATATCCGGTTCACCTCATGGTCGAGTTCCTCGTGCGTGAGCTCGCTGGGCTGCTTCTCCCAGGTAAGGATCAGTTCGGCCGCCTGATCCATCAGCAGCGCTTTTTCCGGATACTCCGAGCGGAGTTTGGCCCAGAAAAAATCGTTACGCGGCTGCCCCGATTTTACCCACCCTCTGAAATCGTCGTCGGTCAGAAAATCTTCCAGGTTGTAGTGGTAAAATGGATGCATTGGTTTGAAATGAATGTGTTCTAAAAGTATAATCCGCCGGGATCGCCCGGATCATGGAAGAATGCGGAAAAAATTTGAGAAAATTTCGGATCAATGTCCGCCGGCGAGGATAAGCAGCAGGAGGCCGGCCAGTAAAAGCCACTTTTCCCGGAAAGTTTTCAGGCTTTCGTACAGCAGGTTAGCTGTTGCGGGGCGCGAAATACGGAGGATTTCGGCAATGCGCTCATTGGAAAGGTCCTGGTAGAATTTCAAGTGGATAATTTCCTGCTGCCGGGGCGTGAGCGACTGGATAATGTGCTGAATCCGGGAAAGTTTTTCGGCTGCAAACTCGGTAAGGATCAGCTCGCTTTCAATGGAATGTGCCGTCTCATGAAAATCCTCGGAAGCATTTTCAATGGCCAGAAAAACTTCCGGCCGGTTGGCATTCTTGAATATTCGGTTGCGGAGGCTGGTGAGCAGGTAAGGTTTGATCTGGTCGGTCTTGCCGAGAGATTCGCGGCGTTCCCACAAATGCAGGAAAAGGTCATGTACGAGGTCTTTCAGATGATCACGGTCGCTGATGAAGCGCCTGCCGTAGTCGAACAGCGGCCGGTAGTAGCTGCGCAGGAGTTGCTCGAAGGCAAGCGGGTCGCCTTCCCTGAACTTTTGCCAAAGTACCGAATCCTGTTCCACGAAAAATGGGTTACGTCAAAGGCAAATGTACCATTTTTCTTTGTCGCCCAAAATCCGGCACGGGCGGCGGCGATTATTTAATGTTGGGTTAATATTTTAAGTAACCGAATGGCTTAAAAAGCCTACGGCAGCAAACCGGATAGATTTGCTGCCGTAGGGCAATGCTATTTGTTCTTCTTCGGGATCAGGAACTTGCCCACTAGCTCACCGTCGTCGCGGATCATTTTCAGGTCCAGCTGCTTGCGGGTGGCGTGGAGCTTGATCAGCGTCCTTTTGCCTTCCAGCGGCCCGCCTCCGATGACGATCGGCCAGTTGTGGTCCGCGTCGGGCTCGTGCGTCATGTAGCGGTGCGTGTGCCCGGAGATTTGCAAGTCGATTTTAGCCTTGTTTAAAACCGGCCCGAACAACGCCCGGCAGTGCATGGTACCATGCCAGTCGCCCGAATGGTACGGAGAAATATGGATCAAAAGCACACGGAAGTCGGCCTTTTTGAATTCCGGCGATTCAATTTCCTTTTCCAGCCATTTCTTCTGCACCTCACGGTAGCGGTCAAATGCCGACAAGCCGCCGTACTCGACGCTGTCGTCGGTTTTGTCCTCGCCTGAGTCGAGCACGATAAAATGTACCGGCCCCCGGGTAAACGAAAAATAGTACTTATTGTCGGGATAGGCATAATACTCCGGAATGTGGCGCGAGAAGCTGCCCCGGCATTCGTGGTTGCCCTGTGTGAGCAGGAACGGGAATTCGGTGGCGAAAATGTCTACCGATGGTTTGATCAGATGGTCGACCATCTGCTGCTCCTCGGTAACCCAGTCGAAGCAATCGCCGTTGAAAACCACCAGGTCGTAGTCTTTGGTATTACCCGTATATCCATGGCGGTACAAAAGTTGCGGGATGATCTGCGGACGGTCGTGGATGTCATTGAACACCACCATTTTGAACTCGTCCTCCTGCTGTCCCCAGGTTTTGAAACCGTACATCAGACTGGCGATCGTCTCGCCGAATTCCACTTTCGAACCTTTGTAGCCTAGTACCTCGGTGGATACGATCTTGTATTTGTGCTCGGTACCGGGCGTGAGGTTGGTCAGTGTGATCTTGTTGATCCGGTTGTTCGCCTCGATAAGCCCGTTGTTGTAGCCAAACTCGCGCTTGCTGGTGTAAGTGCCGGCGCCATATTCGACCCAGCTGAAACAATTCTTGTGGGTGATCCACATGATTGTCACCTCATTGGAACCCATGTTTTGCAAATAGGGGCCGGCTACGAAATGGTTCTTTTCTTCGGCCACCGGGGCGGTTTCATCCGCACCGGCAGCTTGTGCGCCGGCCGCGGGCAGGAGGCTCAGCGCCCCGATCCGCGACATTTTCTCCAAAAACGACCTTCTGTCTGAAAGCATAAAAATTAAGGGTTAGGAACAGTCGGATAGTATATTACTCCCAGTTAGGGTTCTGCGTCAGGTTGGTGTTCAACAGGCGCTCCTGCTTCGGGATCGGGTAAAGATAATCCTTGTTTTCGACGAACTTCTTGGTAATGTGCCCGTTGATAATGATGTTACCGCCTTTGTTGCCATTTTCCAGCGAAACGTCGCTGCCGAGTTTCAGGAGCTGAGCGCCTTTGATATCAGGCTTGGTACCTTCGTAAATCACCACATCAATGCTTCCGTTTTTGTCGAGGTCATACTGGCCGGGGCCTGGGAAGTACATGCCTTTAAACTGTTTGGTCAGAGCCTGGCCTTCTTTCCAGCGGATGATATCGTCCCAGCGGAAGAAGTTCTCCATCACCAGCTCAATGCGGCGCTCGCGGCGGATTTCCAGGATTACACCCAGGTTCTTGCCGGTAATCTGCGTGTATTGTGCCGCCTGGTAAGGGTCCGGGTTTGCATTGGCCTGCTCCATATTGATGTTCGGCATTCCCACGCGGTCGCGGGTGAGCTTGGTCGAAATATCGAGGTCGGCCTGGGTAAGGGTCCCTTTTTCGGCTTTGGCCTCTGCATAGTTCAGAAGAACCTCGGCATAGCGGAAAATTGGCATATCGGTAATGTCTTTCGAGAAAGTATCCCATTTAGGTGCCGACACGAATTTGATGAGCTGGTAACCCGTTACGGTAGCGCCAAACTCCGGCACCAGCTGCGCGGTTTCTCCAATGCGGGTATATCCCGGGGTACGAATGGTCTGCGCCAGGCGCGGGTCGCGGTTTTGGACTTCATCGTAAAATTGCATCGTTTCGTAACCTTTCTTGTCGGTAAACCGGGAGCCATCTGCCATCAGGTAGCTGTTCACCAGTTTCTTTTCCAGGCCGGGGCGGCCGTAGGAGGCCGTCATCGTGTAGTAGTTGAGGTTGTGGTAAACCTGCAACTCGTCGCTGAAATCGCGGGCGAGGATCACCTCGTCGGGAATTGCATTGTCCGACGAAAACAGCTTCATATAGGCCGTTGCCGGCGTGGCTTTGTAAATGGAATAGCCACTGTTTTTCATCAGATCTTCCGAAGCGGAAATACAGGCGTCGAGGAACTTGTCGGCATTGGGCAGGTTGTATTCCGGATGGTACTTGCGGAATGTCCCTTCAAACAATCCAATGCGGGATTTCAAGGCCAAAGCGGTGAATTTGGTAACGGTGGTCACCTGGCGGCTGGCATCAAGGTTGGCGATCGCGTAATCGATATCGGCCAACACGGAGTCCATTACGAGCGTGCGCGGGTCGCGGGCTTTGGTGAGCAATTCCTGGTCTTCCAGCTCGATGGTAGTCGAGTACCAGGGCACATCTCCAAAGCGCTTTACCATGCCGAAATAGAAGTACGCACGGAAGAAACGCGCCAGACCATTGTATTTGGCCACCGCTTTTTTGTCGGGGCATTTGCCGGAATTGGCGAGGAAATAGTTGATGTTGCGCAAGTTTCCCCAACTCCATCCGCCGCCGCTGGTAGGTACTATGCGGGTCCCCTGCAACTCGTCACGCAAGCTGGTTTTGACAATGTTGTCGACGTCCTCATTGTATACGTCCTCCGCCGAGGGAAGTGCATTGTAAAATGAGTTGGTATAAAGCAAAAGATCGTTTTCGGTATTGAAGAAAGTCTCCGGCGAGATAGCGTCCTGCGGGAGCTGGTCCAGGTCACAAGCCACCAGGCCGAGTGAAATGGCGATAATGCTAAGTATTTTTTTCATCGGTATGAATGCCATTTAGAATGTGAGGTTGAGACCGGCTGAAATGGTTTTCGATAATGGATAAGTACGTCCATTGGTGCCGTCGCCGTCGAACTGCTCGGGGTCGATGTACTTCGAGCGGAGCGGGGTATAGGTCAGCAGGTTCTCGCCGCTGATATAGATCCTTGCCCGCGGAATGCGTACCAGCTTGCTGATTCGCTCAGGCACGGTATAGCCGATCACGACATTTTTGAGACGCAGGTAACCTACGTTCTGGATATAGCGGTCGTTGGTTGAACGGAGGTCGCCGCCGTCGTTCAATGCGGTGTAGCCGCGCAAAACAGGGAAATAGGCATCGCGGTTCTCAGGTGTCCAGATATCGTTTCCGAAATCTTTCGGGATAAATGAGTAGTAAGGACGGGAATAAGGCCCCCAGAACTTATCCGCATTGTTGCCTGGATACCAGTTCCTGCGAAGAATGCCCTGCGCCAATGCCGAAATGTCGAAGCCATTCCACGAAGCACCCAGGTTGATACCGTAGCGGAACCGCACGCGGTTGTTACCGACGATCTTCATATCACCGGGATCGGCGAGCGTATTCGAGCCGTTGTTGATCTTGCCGTCGCCGTTCAGGTCTACGAAGCGGAGGTCACCGGCCTGCAACTTGCTCCACTCACCGGGTGCGCTGAGGCGCTGCTTGTTCACGAACGATTGATCGATTTTGAATGCCTGCGCTTCTTCGTTGCTCTGGAACATCCCGTCGATCGAATAACCCCACATTTCACCGATCGTCTGACCTACGTAAGGGCTCGAAAGCACTTTGTTGGGGTTGTCGTATTTGGTGATTTTGGATTTCGAATCGGAAACGATGAAGGATACATTGTAGGAAAGCGGCCTGCCGGCCAGTTTGAACATGTCGGCCCAGGCGATCGATAATTCAAAACCTTTCGTTTGCAGATCACCTGCATTCTGGGTGGGTACGGTAGCGCCGTAAACCGACGGAAGCACCTGGCCAGGGATGAGCATGTCTGTGGTTTTGCGGATATAGCCGTCGAACGAGAGATTCAGGCGGTTTTTCAGCAAAGTTGCGTCCACACCAATGTTGGAGGTGGTGGCAGATTCCCAGGTCAATCCGGCCGAAATAGGGGCAGGGCTGCTTACGTATTGCAGCTTCTGGCCATTGGTGATCCAGGTCGACTGGGCCGTCGGCATCATCGGCACGTAAGGGTAAAAGCTGGCAGAGCTTGGGTTATCGTTGAACTTCGGAGGTAGCTGGTTACCCAATGTACCATAAGATGCCCTGATTTTCAGGTTGTTCACTGCATTGCGGACCGGCTCGAAGAAGTTCTCCTCGCTCAGGCGCCACCCGGCGGATACCGACGGGAAGAATCCGAAACGCTTGCTCTCTCCGAAACGCGAAGTACCATCATAGCGGCCATTCACTTCGAGGAGGTATTTGCCCTGGTAATCATAGTTGGCCCGGAAGAACGCACCGAAAAGCTCATACTGGTAAGCGCCGCCGCCAGAAAGCTGCTCGCCTGTACCGAGGTTCAGGTCGTTGAGGCTTTCCGAAAGCAGGTTTTTGCGCGAACCGGCGAGCACCTGGTGTTTGCGGGTTTCATAGTTGATACCCGCTGTGGCGCTCACATAATGCTTGCCGAATGTGTGGTTGTAAGATGAAAACACATTCACGACATTCTGGGGGTCGAACCAGAAGGTCTTTTTCAGCTGATCGGTATTGTAGTTGGGCACGGTTGTCATAATGCCGGGCTGGATCGAATAAGTAGCCACAGCCGAACGGTACCAGTCGTCGGAAATGTAGAACGAATAGGAATGGTTGGCAGTCAGGTTCCAGTTCTTGGCCAGGTTCATTTCCACCGTGTTGATGGTCGTCAGTTCATGTACCTTCTGTTCGCCGCCTGCTACGCCTTTCAACAGGTTGGCAAACAGGCCGTCACCGATCGAGTAGTTGTTTTTGAGCGTATTGTAAGTAGGCGTGCCATCAGGGTTGCGCGGGGCGTAAATCGGCAGCGCGTGCACCGTAATGGCTACAAAGTTGGAGTTGGCACCGCCTTCCAGGCCCGGATATTTGTATTTCGAATCAAAATACATGGTATTGTTGCTCACTTTCAACCACGGCGTCAGCTGGGCGTTGATCTTGCTGCGCAGTGTGTAGGAAGTGAATTTATCCGTATTAATGCGCATGATCCCATCTTTCTCATACACCGAACCCGAAAGGAAATAGTTGATCTTATCGGTACCGCCCGAAAGGTTGAGGTTGTGCTGGCGCGACGGCTGGCTCATGTTGAAGATCGTGTTCCACCAGTCGTAATTACCATAATAGTTGTAAATGTCTTTTCCATTGACATTTTTAACGACCACCCACGGGCGGGCCGGGTTTTCGGTTTTGTCGTAGCGGCGGGCCTCTATTTCCTTATAATCCTCCTCCGAATAGCGGGTGTAGCTGTTACCGGTAGCGCGGATGAAGGCTTCATCATTAATCTTCACATAGTCATAACCATTGGTCATGAAATCGGTATGGATGGTAGGCTTCGACCAGCCGAAGTTGTTGCTGTAAGACACGGTCGTTTTGCCGTTCTTGGCAGTTTTGGTAGTTACCAAAATCACCCCGAATGCACCGCGTGCACCGTAGATGGCCGATGCCGCGGCATCCTTCAAAACAGAAACCGACTCCACGTCACCCGGGTTGATCCGGTTGATGTCGCCCGGGATGCCGTCGATCAGTACCAGCGGTGAGCCGCCGTTCACCGATGTTTCCCCGCGAACGTTCAAAGAGCCGCCCTTACCGGGCTGACCGGTGCTGAATGTAATGTTCAGGTTGGGTACCATGCCTTGCAGGATTTGCGACATGTTGTTCAAAGGTCTGTTTTCCAGGTCTTTCGACTGCACCTGCGACACCGCGCCGGTGAGGTTCACGCGTTTTTGCGTGCCGTAGCCTACCACCACCAGTTCGGACAGCGCTTTGTTGTCAGCCTGCAAAGTTACATTGACCTCAGTGCGGTTACCCACCACGATTTCCTGGGAAATATACCCTACGAAGCTGAAAACCAGCGCCGATTCTACATTCGGCACGGTGATTTCGAACTTGCCGTCGCCATCCGTGGTAGTGCCTTGCGAAGTACCCTTTACCACGATGCTCACCCCCGGTAGCGTACCCTGCCCGTCCGACGAAGACACGGTCCCGCGCACCTGGATTTCGGTAGGCAGCACATATTGATGCAGTTTTTCTTCCAGTTCCGGGATCACCGACTCCTCCCGGCTCGCGCGGGTCTTCGCGAGTACGATCTGGTTGTTGATAAGTTTATAGTTGATCCCGCGCGGGGCCAGCAGTTGGTCCAGCACTTTGGACAGTTTCTGATTTTTGACATCGATCGTTACATTCTCCTTGACGGAAACCCGGCTGCTGTAAACAAAGCGGGTATTGGCACGGGCCTGGATCTCATTCAGGGCCTGTTTGAGCGAAACGTTGCGAAGTGTGAGCGTCATGTCCTTGCTCAGCACAGACTGGGCCGCAGTTTCCTTCGCATAGCCGCCGGCTGCGAGCGAGACGGCAAGAATCCATTGAAGCAGTCCAATGCGCATAATTTTTCGCCAGTCGACCGGCTTGTTACGTACTGTTTTTTGCATAATTTTGATTGTCTGATGGTTAGGCACTATTGGATAAAACATCCTTTTGAAACGGTGGTACGAAGACAAAGGATGGGATTTTGAGGCCGGGTAGTGGTGGTACACTTCCGGCCTTTTTTACGGTGGTACGGACGGGTTCATAAACGAATGGGTGGCTATTAGGGATTATTCACATGGTTCTCCGTTGATGGTGATGTTATTGTCTGAAATGGTGTAGGTTACATCCAGCGAACTGCACAAAAGTTCGAGAATGCCGGGGAAAGTCTGCGACTCGAAATTGGCTGTCAGGCCGCATTTGGCCAGGCCTGGATTGGCCAGCGAAATCGATACATTGAACCGCTTTTCCAGCTGTTCGATAACCTTGTTCAGCGGGGTCTCTTCAAATACAATGGTAACCGGCTCGTAGATCTCCTTTTTGGCTTGCAGCGGGGAAGTTTTGGATGTCAGTCGCTTAGAATCCAGCTCGAACAATGCCTGCTGATTCGGTTTCAGGATCACCTGCTGCGACTCCTTCGTTTCCGCGTAGGTGCGCACTTCCACAGTCCCGGTCACCACGTCCACCTGAAACACCTTGCGATTCTGCGGCGCCCTTATATTGAAGCTGGTACCCAACACTTTGATTACCATATCGCCGCTCTGAATGTAGAATGGCCGCTTTTTATCTTTTTGTATATCAAAAAAACCTTCTCCCGAAAATGTCACCAGCCGTCGGTCTGCGTCGAAGCCGGCCGGGTAAGTCACCACGGCGTGAGGGTGCATGGCAATGGAGCTGCTGTCGGGCAGCCGGTGCGTGACGATGCGGCTCCCGGTATTTTCAAAACGGACCAGCTCCGAAGACTGCCGTTGTTCGAGCTGCTGTGGAATGCTGGCAACCGGCGTTTTTTTGAACTGCGTAGCCAGGTAAACGCCCAGTACGAGCGCGATCGACGCTGCAATACCGGAGAGCCACCGCCACGGGAATGATCGTACCGGCGCTTCTTCTACCATATTCAGTTCCCGGCGGATATTCCCGAATGTCGCCTGCCGCATTTCGTCCTGTTCCGCATCCGGCAAATGATCGAGGTAGCGTGTTTCGCCTTGCAGCGATGCGTACCAGGTTTCGACGAGCTCCTTTTCCTCGTCGGTGCATTCACCGGACAGATATCTTTCGAGTAATGCGGGCGGAATACCGTTTGGCTTCATGAGATCGGGGATGTTATCAACCCAGAAGTCGCGCGCCGGAAGGGTAACCCTTAGTCGTTTTTGAAATTTTTTTTAAAGCGAAGAAAAAAGAATGAGGGCACAGATCATGTGCTCCTTCAAATGTTCTTTAAGAATGCGTAATGCCTTGGTAATGTGCTGCTCTACCGTTTTTTCGGAGATATTGAGCTGCTCGCCGATCTGCCTGTTGGAAAACCCCTGCCGGCTCAGCGTGAAAACTTCATGGCACTTTGGAGAAAGTAAATGCAGGCCTGCCTCGTAGCGGCTTTGGAGGTCGGAGGCAAGGGTAGGCTGGTCGGCCAGCTCGGAAGTTTCGCTGCGGTGGATTTCCCACTGCCCGTAGTGGTGCTGGCGGGTATATTCTTTCCGGTAGAAGGAGATGATAAGCCGTTTGGCAATCGCAAAAAGGAACGACCTGCCGCATTGCACCTGGTTATGGCGGCGCTGCTGCCAGAGACTGACGAAAAGCTCCTGAACGATTTCCTGCGCCGTGAACCGGTCGTTGACCTTGGAGTAAGCGTAGTTGAACAGGGTTTTGAAATAGCGGTCGTAAAGTTCCGCGAAGGCCAGCTCATCGTCCTGCTCGTTGATCAGCGCAAGGATATTTTCATCGGAACAGGTCGCGTAAAAGTTGTTCATCATGAAGATAGCCTTTTAATAATCTGATTATTTCGCTGAGAAGCGGTACAAAATTCGTACTTAAATTTGTGACTTAACTCTTTAAACAGATTAAGTAATCTCTTACTTTTTTTTTACTTTCTTAACATAAACTTAACATTTTCCGGGATTCGCCGGGGAAATATTTTGTGATGACTAACTATCCCCAGGCTTCACGGATACTCGTGGCCATCGACTGCATTATTTTCGGATTTGACGGAAAAGATATCAAACTGCTGCTGATCAAGAGGAATTTCGAGCCTGAAAAAGGCAAATGGTCGCTGATGGGCGGCTTCCTCAATGCCGACGAAGACCTGGCCGACGGGGCGGTCAGGATATTATACAATCTTACCGGATTGAAAGATATTTACGTAGAGCAGCTGGAAACCTTCGGCAAGGCCAACCGCGACCCCGGCGAGCGCACCGTTTCCGTAGTTTTTTTCGCATTGATCAAGATCGACGACCACGATTCGGAAGCCGTAAAGAGCCATAATGCTTCCTGGATCAGCCTGGATACCCGCCCGAAGCTCATATTCGACCACGAACAAATGGTAGCCAGGGCCATCGAGCACCTCAAATACAATGCAGCCCTGCACCCGATCGGCTTCGAGCTGCTGCCCGAGCGCTTCACGATCCCTCAGCTGCAAAAACTCTACGAGGCCATTTACAATATTCCCATCGACCGCCGGAATTTCAGCCGCAAACTTCTCTCTACCGGCCTCCTCATCGACACCGGCCAGAAGAACAACAACAGCGCCACCAAAAAGGCGACCCTTTACAAACTTGATTCGGAAAAATACAAGACAAAATTCCACTCGTTCTGGAATTTCATGCCGGATTCGATGAAGAGTCAATGAGTGAATGACTGAATGACTGAATGAGTGAATGAGTGAATGATGAATGATTGAATGATTGAGTAGTTAGGTGTGGCCATTTATGTGTTTATCATCAATTGTCGATAAATACATCTCTTGACACTTCCAGACAACACTTGACTATTGACTTATTCACTCATTCAATCATTCACTCATTCACTCATTCAATCATTAAAATTAAATTGTGTCAACAATACACTAAAAACAATTTTATTTATATTTGTTAGGTGATAAGTTAAATTAATCCGTCAAATTGGTCTGAGAACATCCTAAACCGGCTTTTATGAAAGAGAACTACGTCATCGGTATCGACTTCGGTACCGATTCAGTGCGGGCATTGGTGGTGAATGCGGACACGGGTGAGCAGGTCGGCACGGCTGTGCAGGAATACCCGCGCTGGAAGCAAGGCAAGTATTGCGATGCAGCCGTTTCGCAGTTCAGGCAGCATCCGCTGGATTACCTTGAAAGTCTGGAAAATGCCGTCCGGAATGCGCTGGACCAGGCTTCGGAGGAGGTGCGTCAAAATGTGCGGGGAATCTCCGTGGATACCACCGGCTCTACGCCTGTGGCCGTGGACAGGCAAGGCACGCCGCTGGCATTGCTTCCCGAATTTGCCGAAAATCCCAACGGGATGTTTATCCTTTGGAAAGACCACACGGCCAATGCTGAAGCCGAAGAAATTAACCGGCTCGCTCACAGCTACGATATTGATTTTACCAAATATGTGGGCGGTATCTATTCGTCCGAATGGTTTTGGGCTAAAATTCTCCGTACGCTGCGCGTGGACGAGGCCGTACGTGAACGGGCATTCTCCTGGGTGGAGCATTGCGACTGGATCTCCGCTGAGCTTACCGGTATTACCGACCCGCTTGCATTGAAACGCTCCCGGTGCGCTGCCGGCCACAAAGCATTATGGCATCAGGACTTCGAAGGGCTGCCGTCCAATGCATTTTTCACGGAACTCGATCCGCTCCTCGACGGCCTTCGCGACCGGCTTTTCGCCGACACCGCTACTTCCGACGAAGTAATGGGCACCATTTCCAAAGCCTGGGCCGGGAAACTCGGTCTGCCGGAAGACGTGGTCATAGGCGTGGGCGCATTCGACGCGCACATGGGCGCAGTAGGCGCGCTGATCGAACCGTATTCATTATGTAAGGTGATCGGCACCTCCACTTGCGACATGCTGGTGGCGCCGAATGACGAGGTAGGGCATTTGCTCATAAAAGGCATCTGCGGACAAGTCGATGGCTCCATCGTGCCTGGTATGCTGGGCATGGAAGCGGGGCAATCGGCCTTCGGGGATATTTATGCCTGGTTTTCCAAACTGATCGTCGAGCCCGTGCGGACATTGCTGGGCGAAGACGAAGCAGCCCGGATTTCGAAGCAACTGATCCCGCACCTGGCCGGGCAGGCCGCCCAGTTACCGGTTACCGAGAAAGACATCATCGCCATCGACTGGCTGAATGGCCGTCGCACGCCCGACGCGAAGCATACACTTAAAGGTGCATTGCTGGGCCTGAACCTGGCGAGCGACAGTGCCCGAATCTTCAAAGCATTGGTGGAAGCTACGGCATATGGTTCCAAAGCCATTGTGGAGCGTTTCCGAAGCGAAGGCGTGCCGATCCACCAGGTGATAGCCATCGGCGGAGTAGCGAAGAAGTCTGCATTTGTGATGCAGACGCTGGCGGATGTGCTCAATATGCCGATTAAAGTTGCAGCTTCCGAACAAGCCTGTGCATTGGGCGCAGCGATGTTTGCTTCCGTGGCCGCCGGTGTGCATACCAGCTTGCAGGATGCGCAGGAGGCGATGAGTTCCGGTTTTGACGCCGTATACCATCCAAGGGAGGCGCAATCGGCAGTTTATCAGCAGCTTTACCAGAAGTACCTCGAAGCAGGTGCTTATATCGAAAATGAATTTTTACAAAAAGCCAATTTACAGCTCACCTGATGCTCGATTTAAAACAGTTTGAAGTCTGGTTTATCACCGGAAGTCAGCATTTGTACGGCGAGGACACGCTCCGCCAGGTAGATGAACATTCCCAGATTATCGCCCACTACCTCGACGATGCCGCGCAGGTTCCCGTGCGGGTTATATTCAAGCCGGTTGTCAAGTCGCCGGACGAAATCTACAACATTATCCAGGAGGCCAACAGCGCCACCCATTGCATTGGTATCATTGCGTGGATGCATACTTTCTCTCCTGCCAAGATGTGGATCCGCGGCTTACAGATCCTCCAAAAGCCATTGTTACATTTGCATACCCAATATAACCGCGATATTCCGTGGGCCGAGATCGATATGGACTTCATGAACCTGAACCAGTCGGCGCACGGCGACCGGGAGTTCGGCTTCATGATGACGCGTATGCGCCTCAACCGTAAGGTGATCGTCGGCCATTGGCAGCAGGATCATGTAGTGGAAGGCATTGGCCAGTGGGCGAGGGTAGCGGCTGGCAGGCATGACCTGAAAGGCGGTAAATTCGTTCGTTTCGGGGATAATATGCGTGAGGTGGCGGTTACGGACGGCGATAAGGTTGCGGCTGAAATGACGTTCGGCTTTTCTGTGAACACTTACGCGGTAGGGGACCTGGTAGCGGTGATCAACCAGGTTTCGGATGCCGAAATCGCTGCCTTGACGGCCGAATATGCTGATGCTTATCAACTCGCTGCCGGCCTCGAAACCGGCGGGCTGCGGCACCAGGCGTTGCGCGACGCCGCCAGGATTGAGCTGGGTTTGAAATACTTCCTTACAGACGGCAATTTCAAAGGCTATACCAATACATTCGAAGACCTGCACGGTATGAAACAGCTGCCAGGCATCGGCTCGCAACGGATGATGGCCGCGGGTTACGGATACGCGGGCGAGGGCGACTGGAAAACTTCCGCGATGGTGCGTGCATTGAAAGTAATGGCCAGCGGCCTTCCGGGAGGTAACTCGTTTATGGAGGATTATACCTACCATTTCAACCCCGCGAATAACCTGGTACTCGGCTCGCATATGCTGGAAATCTGCCCGAGCATTGCAAAAGGGAAACCGTCGGCGGAAGTTCATGCGCTGGGAATAGGAGGGAAGGAAGACCCGGTACGACTGGTTTTCAACGCACCGGCCGGCCCGGCACTGAATGTGTCGCTGGTGGACATGGGTAACCGGTTCCGTTTGCTGGTCAACGAGGTGGAAGCTGTCGAAGCAACCGAGTCACTGCCGAAGCTGCCGGTAGCGCGTGTGCTGTGGAAGCCGCAGCCCGACATGCAGACCGGCTGTGCAGCCTGGATTTACGCCGGCGGTGCGCACCACACGGCATTCAGCCAGAACCTCACGACAGAGCACATTGAAACCTTCGCCGAAATGGTGGGCGTTGAATTGGTTGTAATTGATAAAAATACCACGCTGCGTCAGCTGAAAAACGAGCTGCGGTGGAGTGAAGCCTATTACAGATAATCCGGAATGTCTAAATATCAATATCTCAAAGAGCAGGTTTACGAAGCCAACATGGAAATCCCCCGGGAGGAGCTGGCGATCGTGACATTCGGTAATGTAAGCGGTATCGACCGGGCGGAAGGCGTGGTGGCCATCAAGCCGAGCGGCGTGCCTTACCATCGTTTGAAAGTGGAAGACATTGTGATCGTGGACCTGGACAATGTGCTGGTGGAAGGCAATATGCGCCCGTCGTCGGATACTAAAACGCATACATTGCTATACAAAAGTTTCCCCTCGATCGGGGGCGTGTGTCATACGCATTCCACGTACGCGGTGGCATGGGCGCAGGCGATCCGGCCGATTCCCAACCTGGGTACCACGCATGCAGATCACCTGACGGTGTCGGTGCCCGTGACGGAAGTAATGTCGGACGACATGATCCAACGCGACTACGAGCATGAAACCGGGAACCAGATCCTCGATCTGTTCGGGGAAGGAAAGCTGAGCTATGAGGAAGTGGAAATGGTGCTGGTGGCCTGCCACGGCCCATTCACCTGGGGTAAAGACCCTGCGAAGGCGATTTACAATTCAATCGTCCTGGAAGAAATCGCCAAAATGGCTTACCTGACCTTACAGATCAATCCATCTGCGGCGGCGATCAAGCAAAGCCTTTGCGACAAGCATTATTTCAGAAAGCATGGCAAGGATGCCTATTACGGACAGGGATGCTGACGGGCAGCCGCGGGGGCCGCACCGGTTAATTCTTTTTATTTCCCGAGCGGCGGCTGGCGATATTTCGCATTTGCTGCAATGCCTCCTGGCGGGTCATAGCCTTCTCGTTGGACTTCGCTTCTTCGATGGCGTCTTTGGAGAAACGGCCTTTCAGCAGGTTGAAAATTGTCAAAATCATAATATCAATGGTAAGCAGGGGAAACTCCCTTTCATCTACCCAAACTTAGCAAAGAACGCGGTATAAAAAAAGAGCTGCCGGTGTTCCCATTCACCGGCAGCCCACGTCCTAAACGTTGAGTATAAATAAGTGCTTTTGTAAGTCAGGACAGGGCCGCCTTACGCAGTTTTTTTCCGGGATGAAATTCGTCTTGTATCCAGCGTACAAAATTGTGGGAGTTTGTTTTGTAAATCTCCATTGACAAGGGCTTGATACCACTGAACTCAACCTCTTTAACGTACTGTGCGTGCAATTTCAAAATCTCGGCCAGGGTTTTGCTATCAGTTTTCATTAAACATTGTGTTAAGGTTTACACTGGTTGTCGGTCGGTTTGCAATAAGAACGTACCCAACCCTTTGTAAAATCTTTTAATATTTAAAAAATCATATTATTGATTTGAAACATTATAGTATACCGCAGCAAATAGCTTCCCTCCGGCGCATCGTTTTCGACAATGGCCGTGCGGATTGTTACATTATAGGACAATTTGTGGAGGTACGCATAGCAGCGCTAATTAACTTATTAGCTTGACAATCAGTTGCTAGGCGTTTGATTTAATCATTGAATTTTTCTAAATGTGCTAAATAGGCCGTTTTGGGTCACATATGGCAATGGCATGCGGAACAAATTGGGTTTCTCCATGTCCATTTACTTCATGTCCCAAAAAAATTATACTACAAGCGCCTAGATCGCGAGCTTCTTTTTCAGAAAAGGTATTTCCAATGGCTTGGGGAGCAGATCGATAATGTGCTGGCTTGCCTTGGCTTTCTCGATGTCGCGCGTGTCGATCGTCGAGGACAGCATGAAGATCCGGACTTTCTGCCGGAGGGGTTCCGGAAGGTGGTCGAATTCGTCGATGAATTCGAAGCCGTTCATGTCAGGCATCTGAAGGTCGAGCAGGATGACGATATCCGGGAGGTTTTCTGCCTGGCCGACGAGGTGTTTGAGGGCGTCGCGCGCCGAATTGAAGGTTTTGACTGACTTCGTAATACCGCTTTTGATCAATAACTTTTCGTAGATGAACAGATCGAACGCGCTGTCATCTATCAGAAAGAAGTTAAGCAGTGGCTCCATGTCGGGTTTATTTGTTAATAGAAGGAATGTTGATTTCAAAAATACTACCCTGTCCGATTTTTGAAGTTACGCTAATTTCCCCTCCCAATTTAGAGATCGCCTCATGCACGATGTAAAGTCCTATCCCTGAGCCGCTGTTGGTAGCACCGGCCCGGTAGAACATTTTAAAAATTTTGTCCTGATCCGACTCCTTGATGCCGGTACCGTTGTCTTCCACGATGATACAGGCATTGGAATCCGTCGATTTGACGGTCAGATGGACAAACGGGCTTGGCTTGGACTTATCCTGAAACTTGATCGCGTTGTTGATGAGGTTATTGAAAATGATCCGCAGCTTCATCACGTCGGAATGGAATATGCCTTCCTGCCGGATGTCCGTCGTCATTTTCAGATTGCCGTATTCGGGCAGGTATTGGATGGTGGCCTGCACTTCGGTAACCAGCTCCTCGAAGCTGATATCGGTTACGACGGGTACCCCGCGTGCATTTTTGTAGTAGTCTATGATGTTGATAATGAACGTGTCCAGCTTCTTTACCGACTGCCGGATCAGTTCGAGGTATTCGTTCTGGGACTTGACATCGTCTTCCAGCAATGCAAGATTCACGATGCCCAGCACCGACATCAGCGGTGCGCGCAGGTCATGAGAAGCGCTGTACACGAACTTGTCGAGTTCTTCATTCGCTTTTTGCAGTTCGATGTTGCGCTGCTTCAGGTCCTCCCGGGTCTTATAAATATCGTATGCGTTTGAAATTGCATTTTCAACATAGTTATAGTCCCAGGGTTTGTCGATAAACCTGAAAACTTCCCCTTTGTTGATCGCATCGATCGCCGCCCCGATGTCGGTGTGGCCGGTAATGAGGATACGTATCGGTTTTGGGAACTTCGTCCTGATTTTCTCGAAGAATTGTACTCCTGTCATAACCGGCATTCGCTGGTCTGCCAGGATGATACAGAAATCCTTTTCATCCAGCAACTGCTCTGCTTCTACCACCGATGAAGTAATCGTGATATCGTACTGCTTCCGGAAGGAGGCCTTGAACGAATGCAGGTTGTGCTCCTCGTCGTCAATGTACAGAATGGTGATAGCTTTTTCGCTCATTGAAAATCAGGGATTGGGCGTACTTTTCTTTTAACCGGCAGTGTGATCAAAAATTCTGTTCCTTCTCCTACTTCCGTGTTAACTTGAATGTTACCGCTGTGAACTTCGATAATTTTAAAGACAATTGAAAGTCCCAAACCGGTACCATCGCCTACCTGCTTGGTGGTAAAGAACGGTTCGAAAATTTTGGCCCGTACCTCCGGCGTCATGCCCGGCCCATTGTCGCGAATCGAGATCGCCACGTTTTCAGGGTCTTTCAGCCAGGATTTTACCCAGATGGTCGGAGTTTTACCCTCCGGTTTCTCTTTTTGCAGGGCGTAGATCGAGTTGGTCAGGATATTCATGAACACCTGATTGAGCTTGCCCGCGTAGCATTCAATACTTGGTATATTGCCCAGCTCTTTCACGAGCGTAATCGAACTGCCCATCTGGTAATTGAGAATGATGAGTGTGGATTCGATTCCCTCATTCACATTGACCAGGTTGAGGTCGCTTTCATCGACCCGCGAGAATATTTTAAGCCCTTTCACGATCTCGACGGTCCTGTGGGCGCCGTCTTCCATGCCTTTCAGCAGGGTGCCGAGTTCCGTTTTGAGGTAATCCAGGTCGAGGTCCGATTTCAATTGCTCGATCTCCTTCACCTTGCCCTGAAGCCCTTCGATCGAGTCGATCTCCCGGATGCCATCGTAGGAGTCGAGGATTTCCAGAACGTCGTCGATGTCCCTGCGCAGCGGCCGGATATTGGAGCTTACGAAGTTGATCGGGTTGTTGATCTCGTGTGCAATACCCGCCGTAAGCTGACCGAGCGACGCCATCTTCTCCGAGTCGAGGAGCTGTGTCTGGGCGTCTTTCAACTTGGTCAGCGCGAGGTTGAGTTCCGTATTGGCAAACTGTAACTCCGCCGTACGCTCGATGACGCTCTTTTCGAGGAAAGCATTCTGTTCGAGGATAATCTTCTCGTTTTCCATCGAAATGCGCAGTGCCTGGGCCTGGGATATCTCTTTCTCTTTTTTGAAAATGTTGATCTTATCTGCCAGTGCAAACGACAGCAATATCACCTCAATGGCGGTACCCGCCTGCATCGTGTAGTTGGTAAAGCTGTTGTAAGGCAGTAAGTTAAGGTTACGGAGCGAATAAAGCACGATCCCGACCAGGAATATCAGCCAGGCTACCAGGAAGAACTTCGCCGGCCGGTAACCCTCGAGGGATAGCATCAGTGCCACGCCCAATGCGAAAAGTGCCGCGGAAGGTGCGAGGAGGTCGATAATGCGGTAGCTTACCATATTCAGCCCCAGCAGATTTAAAACCACCGCTACGCCGTAAGTGAAGATGATTGCCAGGATGATGCGGTGATTGGTGACTGAGCGTTCCCGGATATGGAGGAAGTTCTGGAAAAACAACAACGCAAAGCTTCCGGCCAGGGCGGGAAAGAGAATGATAGAATATTCGTTGAAAGCAGGTGTGTCCGGCCACAGGAACTTGAATGTATAACCCGTAATCGTAGTTTGGGTTAGTCCTATGAACAGGATATACAGCACGTAGTACAGATAGCTTTTCTCCCGGATCGAAAAGTAAACGAAGAAGTTATAGAGCATCATCACGAAAAGCACTCCGATGTGGATACCGGAAATGATTTCGTTGGTCAATGCAAACTGGAAAAGACCCATCTCGCTGCGGACGATGAGCGGGACAACGATCTGCTCGCTCCCATGGATCTGCAAATAGTAGGTTTGGGCCGTCTTCCGGGGAATGTCCAGTTTAAAGACGATATTCTCGTGTTTGACACGACGCTTGTCAAATGCGTCGTTCCACGAAATGGTTTCTTTTTTTTCCTTGCCGCGCTCCGTTGAATAAAGGGTGGCCGATTCGATGCGGGGATAGGCGAGTTCGAGGAAGATGTTGTCTTCATCGCTGTTGTTGCGGATTTGGAGACGTACCCAGAATGTCGAAGCGCTCACCCCGAAATTGGGCGTTTCCTCGGTACTGGGAATAAACTTTCCGTGGGCTTTGACCTCATCGACCGTCATTGCCGCCGAGGTGTCTTCCAGGATTTCCACCTGCTTGCCGATCGTCACATCCGTCCCTTTGAACACAACCTCCCCGGCGTAAGCGCTGTTGAGCATGCTTATGCATAGCAGGAGGTTTCCAATCATCGCACGGTAGAACTTTACATCCATGTATTGATATCGTAAATTATGGTCAGGTCCCCGCGGCGGCCGGTTTCAACGACGGTTTGCGTGGGGTTTTCTCTCAGGCTGAATATTTTTTCACGTTCCTCGTCTGTGGCAAAAGGCAGGTTGATCAGGTCCCTGGCGATCAGGGAGGTGGCGATCAAACCTTCTTTGGGATAATAAAATGTTCCGTTATTCCCCAGGTCGGTAAGCACTTCAAAGCCGATTCGCTGGCTAATCACCAGGGTGATAGGGGAGCACAGGCCCATTAAGTACTTTATTCCCACTTTCGATGCGATAGCCATTGCCGTTCTTCCCAGGTATACGCTGCCGATACCATAACCGGCCACCTCTTTGGAATTGAAAAGCCCGCAAAATTCCGCTACGTTATAGTCGCCGATCTTGTCGACATAGCTGTAAATGCTCTTGTCGATCTTCGCAATCGCATCTTCCATGGGCATTTTCAGGTTCGCCGAGCGTACTTGCACCCTGGTACCGCCATAAATGTCTCTTCCGTCTTCCGATTGCACGATGATCACATAAGTATTCGGATCCTCCAACCAGGTGTGATTGGCCGATGTCACCTGCTTCACGCCGTATGCTTCCAGTACCTTACGGTGCCCGTCTACATATCTAAGGCTCGTTTCCACATCATCCGGTGCACGGTATGCTTTAATATGTGCTACCATGTACTGCTATGGGTTTACAATAAAAAGTGTTTCGTTTAACGGCAATCGGTAACTTTTGATCCCGGGCTTCTCCGCCTGTGCTATTTTAAATAAGAACACTTCCGCCACGTCCTCACCATACGGAACCAGTTCCATGAATCTCTTTCTTAATGTACTTAATCTTGCCGCTTCGGCTTCGTCGAGGCCGGCATTGTTGCCCCTGGTAATTCGAGGGAACAAATAAAACGGGGAAATTAATGGATGGATCGCAAATTGCAATTGTTCGGCGCGAAGCCACAGGCGCTGCATGGCCATTCCGCCCTTGAAAAAATTCTCGTAACTGTATTTCGGCATGGTGATCATACCCAGCGCAGAGGCCGTACTGACCGATCTGAGCGCAGCATCCACCAATGCACCGCCGCCCTGGACGCCTTTTAATGTCTGCGAAATTTCACGGTCGCGGATGATCGAAAGCGCGGCTATCTGCGCATTGTTGAGCCCAAGCGTGCGTACATCGATCCCGTCCCTGGACAGCTCGGCTTCGGAAGGCGTCCATTTCATTTCGCGGTGTACGAAATCATAGTGCCCCTCCGGGTTCAGCAGGCGCACACGGTCGCATTCGCCGATGATGCCGCCAATCGCCATGATCTGTTCTTTATCGGAAAAATAGTGGAATTGGGCACCGTCGACGCTTTCAGCTGCCTCTTTCAGTTGCTGAAAAACAGCTTCGGGGATAGGTACGGCTATCGATGGATTGCGGTTCGTGCAGCGGTCATAAATGACGCCCACCGACTCGGGGGCGTACACAGCTTCGGCCGCAGCGTCGTTCTGAACAAAATCGATCGCGGCGATGAGGGGCGATCCATCTCCCAGCGGGAAAAGTAGGGCCTTCACACCGAGGCCGGCCTGATGGGCTTTTAGTAATATATTCTCGTATGAAGCGCCGAAAGAAATATTGGAAGCGATCTGGTCGAAATCCCCGAAGGAGAATGATCGAAAACGGTCGTGAAAGAGGAATAATCTGCTGTGGTGATATACCCATTTCCAGGGTTGGTCGTTGCCCGTGGAGGGGGCCTGGCATGCCGCATTCACAATATCTGTGAGCGTACTTTCGGCAATGGAATCCGCCTGTGAAGGCGGTAACGACTCAGCTATACGAACGGCCTCCGCGAAGTCGAAAGGAGCATGCGGGTTGTGGCGGAACGCACCTTGCGGCTTCTCCGATTTATCACCCACGAGCTGTTCCAGATCGATGTAATACCGGCCCGACTCGTGAAACTGGCCGAGCAGGATGCGGCGGCAGACATCGGTTACCACACCGCCTCCGAGCGTCACGGCGCTGGCCAGCTGCGGCCAGGTTCCAATGCTTTGCCCTATTTCCACCAGCGAAACCTTGCCTCTTTTGGAGCCGTTGATCGCATTCACGATCCTTAGCACAAGCGGCAGGCGGTCTTCTTCGGAAATCTGTTCGAATTTATCGAGCGGGAGCCCTTGCAGGTAACCGTGGAAAATTGGTCTTTCTGGCTCATTATCAAACCTTTCTACATCCAGCATGCCCCGGTCGCTGGTTTCCATCACAACCGGAATGGCGAGCTGGGCGGCGCGGAGCCGGGCATTGATTTTCAATGCGATGTCGTCGCATTCATCCACCAGAATGTCCAGTTTTCCGCCATCAAGCAGAAAACCGTCGAGATTTTCTTTGGTAATACCTTCCGGGAAGCATTCGATTTCCAGGAACGGATCGATCTCAGCGATTTCGCGGGCGGTAACAATGCATTTGTTAACCCCGATGTTGTGAAGCCCCGTACGTATACGATTAAGGTTACTGAGTTCAATGGTGTCGAAATCAGCGAGTTTCAACTTTCCGCATGCCCGTTCGGTGGCAATGCTGAGCGCTACGGAGTGCCCTACCGACAGCCCGATAATGCCGATCGTACGCCGGGAGAGTTCCAGCTGCTCGTCGGGTGTGATTTTGTACTGGTTACGGCTGGTCCGGAGCGCTGTAAACTCCGCTTCATCTACCAGGTGCAGCAGCCGTTGCGACCAGGGATAGTACACCCATACCCCCTCAGCATCAATATCTTTGCCATCGGTCCATTCGCGGTATTTCTGTTCTGTTTCCGCAGCGGTGAGCCGTTTTTTGGGATGTCGGATTCGGATAAGTTCTTGTTTCTGGGAAGCAAACAAATCCAGGATGGTCTTGCCGCGGTATTCTTCAATGAAGGAGAGGAAATTTGCTTTATCTGCGTGGCGCTCTTTGGGGATGAAAACCGGTTTATAAGTATCGTTGATTTCTATGTAATGGTGCATTTTAGAATAATTGTGAAGCCTGTCCTTCAATGGGCCGTGGCCTGATTTAACAAATCACAAAATTGTGCCGATCTTCGTATAAAATTGAATTAAACGGCTATCTCATACCCTGAATCTCGTATATTCACGCATTTTTACTCGCTTCAATAATTACACAAATTGCTGAATTTATTTTTGTAAAACTAACCTCTGGTTCAATGGGGGACAAAATATTTGGACGGTTGCCTGTAAAATTCCCTTATTAGCAGAAGCTTGTGCCTGTGCCGCGCTTAAAATATTTGTCGAAAGAGCTGTGGCTATTGATGCGAATATAGAATTAATATTATAATATTATCAATTAGTTCGGTTTCGGGTAGGGGCCTGAAACCGTCAAGCACCAAGTATTCAGGATGGAAAAAGGAAAAATAAGCGTACTCTATGTGGATGATGAAATCAACAACCTCAACTCATTCAAGGCCGCTTTCAGAAGAGACTTCAACATTTTAATCGCTACATCGGGGCGTGAAGGCCTTGAACTTTTAAAGCACAATGTTGTACATGTAATTATTACAGACCAGCGCATGCCTGAAATGACAGGTGTGGATTTCCTGATCGAAGTCTTAAAGGATTATGCAGATCCGGTACGTATCCTGCTCACGGGTTACACCGACATCACGGCGGTGATCGACGCCGTAAACAAAGGGCATATCTACTACTATCTCAACAAGCCCTGGGACGAGCAGCAGCTTCGCATCATTATCAAGAATGCCTACGAAATTTTCCACTTGCGGGAAGAAAACAAGGAGCTGATCGAAAAGCTGATCGATGTCAACGGCCAGCTGGAATTCCTGCTCCGTCAAAATCTATTGTCTTAGTATCGGCGCGACGTATACTTTCGTCTTACGAGGTTTTTGATTCCCGCTACCGACAGCCGGGAGCCGCGGAACATATAGGTCAATATCGAAAACGCGGAAGAGAATGCTACTGCCAGCAACAGTATCGCTGCGAACAAAAGGTTACCGATTGCTTTGAGAAATATGATGATATCCATGACTTTACATAGTGGGTGGTTTGCCGTACTTATGTAAAAACCGTACCAGCAGCATTTCGGCCGGATTGCTGGCGGTTGGTGCTGGTATCTTTTTTGTAATGGACCCGATTTTGAAAATCAACAAACTAAACGGGTATCAATCATGAAAAAGGTCATAGCCATAGGCATTATCACCGGAGTAGTCCTGTTCCTGTTCGTGATATCGTGTGGTAAACCCATGCAAAAGGGCAACACCGAAAAGGAACAGGCGGATGTGGCAAAAAAGAACAAAACGGAGGGATATTTCTACCATCAGCCAGAGCAGGAAACCAAGACGGATTCGAGCAGCATCAGAAAAAGCGTAAATAATTAAGTCAATCGCTTTGAGGGTGAAACATCTATTGTGAAAACAGCGTAATTTCGCGTAGAGATTGCACGGAAAGTAAATCGACCGCCGGGCTATCTTGCCGGGCGGTCGTTGTGTTTCCACCATCTGATGAGGCAGTACCAGTACTATTAACCCTACAAATGTTGAAGCAACTTTACCGGACGTATGGTCTGGTTATACTGATCGGAATCTTGCTGAGCTGCCGCTACCCGTCCCCCGAACCCACCGGGAACGGGCAGGATACGACGGTGCCCGTCAAGCCCGATACCGTGATCATCGACACGATTCCGGCCAAAAATCCGGATTCTTCCCTTGCCAATACTGCCCGGTTCGGGGCAGACAAGATTTTTACGGATAGCAACCTCAAAACGACAAAGGGCATTTTTGGCAATGCAGCCGATTACCGCGGCAAAGCCACCGACCTGAATTACGAGTTTGTCGCGCCCGGCAACGATACCCTGAAGTACCGGCCGTTTGTGCTCATGGTTCACGAAGGGGCGTTCCTGTTCGGCGACCTCGGCAATGAAATGGTGAAAGCACGGGGGTTGGCGCAGCGCGGTTACGCGGCGGCGTCGATCAACTACCGGCTGGGGTTCAACGGGGCGAGCGAGCAGTATGCCTGCGGAGGCAATAGCCAGGAAGCCATAAGGGCCGTGTACCGGGCGGTGCAGGATACCTATGCGGCCATTCACTACTTTGTGGACCGCGCAGAAGAGTTCGGTATTGATACGCGGCAGATCATGCTCGCCGGCAGCAGCGCGGGGGCTATTACGGTGACGGCACTGGTGTATATGAATGAAGCTGACTTTGAGGCGCTGGCGCCGGGCATTACCAAAGCATTGGGCCGCCTGGACCCGAAGGCCGACGACAGCCCGTTCCGTGTTCGCGCACTGCTTACCCAGCTGGGTTACGGGATTTTCAAAAGTGATTATATCAATGCATCCAATGCCATGCCGACGGTGTTTTTCCAGCGGATAGGGGATAATGTGCTGCCCTACTATGGAGGGACTTTCCTTTCCTGCCCCACTTATCCCGGAATGGTAGGGGCGAAACCCGTGGCAGATCAACTCAAAAAGTTTAAAATACCCTTTGAGCTCAACTTCGAAAATCTTGAAGGGCATCATCTGAGCTACCCGGAAGAATATGTGATAGGGCGCTATGCAGGTTTTATGAAAAGGCTTTGGTCGCAGAACCCGCGGCAGATCACCAACAATGCCTATAAAACCGTGGAGGACGTCAAACTATGATGCCTAGCTGCCGGCGTGCTCTCTCACGGGCAGCTTTTTGCCGGTGTTAAGCCGCCGGCTGAGGTACGAAGTAAGGCGGAGTTCGAGGAGCTCGTAGGAAATGCGCGACGCGATGAGCGTCAAGGACAGCGACAGGAAAAACATCGCTGTGCCTTCGCTGAAAACCGGGAAACCCAGCTTGCGGAACAGGAACCCGAGCCCGACTACGATAGGTACATGCAGCAGGTAGATGGAAAATGACATATCACCCAGGCGTACCAGCCAGGCAGGGAACCGCTGAATGCGCTCCTGGTAGTGGAATACGGATACGGCGAAAATTGCCGTCGAGCCGAATCCCCATTCAAATGGCCCGAAGCCGCCAAAAAAACCCGCAAGAAATTGCCATATCGCCAGGCACAGAAGCGTCGGTGCTATATAGTTCCACGAGAGGAAAGCCCTGATCCGGTCATGGAGCGCTTCGTGGTAATAGGCCAGCCCGAGAAATACACCCGACACGAAGTTCCAGATGATCGGGTTCGTGATCATGTTGAGATACGGGGCTCCCAGGCTCTGCATTTTATCCGCTCTTAATGTAAAGGTCCCGTAATAGGTAGGAATGCCCACCAGCGTAACGGCGATCATCAGGAAGAATGCGTACCACCGCAACCGCGCAAAAAGCATCGACACGGCTATCAGCAAATAGAAGTAAATCTCGTAGTTGAGGCTCCATCCCACATTCAGCACGGCGTACCCGTAGAAGGGCGGTTCCGTAGTGTCGAGCGGAATAAACAGAAGACTTCGCAGAAGATCGGAGGGCCATTCAGGATTGGGTGAAACCCTGCTGTGGAGCAGGCAATAGGCCAATGTGATGACTGTATAGGCAGGCCAGATGCGGATAAGTCGCTTGGCTGTAAAACGGAAAATATTTCGCCCGGAAGGCACGGTATTGCGGGTAATGTACACCATGATAAACCCGCTGATCACGAAGAACAGCGCAACGCCGGCGGGGCCGGATCCGGCTAAGAAATCAATTTCCTTGCGGAAGGCGGCGTCGGCCGGGATCACATCCTTCAAATGGTAAACGGTGACGTACAATGCAGCGATGCCCCTCAGAACCTGAATGCTGTCTAATTTGGATTCACGAGTGACGCGGCCCGGGCCTTGCTCCTGTCCCATTCCCATGCGGATTGATGAATTACTTGTTCGTTATGCAATGATCTGACACCGAAAGTAGTAAAATCGTGTCAGTGGGAAGATAAGTAAAAGTGTTTTTACTTTTTTGATAAGTATTTCCTGGTAAACCACACAAGGCACAGTTTTTTCTTGATCCGAAAAGAAAATCAAATATCATTTTATGGCACAGGAGCTTATAGTCCGCAAAAAGGTTACCATCGAAGCACCTGCCGCGAAGGTGTGGGAAGTGTTGATCGCGCCCAAATATATCAGGCAGTGGGACGATCTGCCGAATGATTTCGAAGACTATTATCTCGAACTGGGCAGGGTGATCGACTGGACGGGGATGACCCGCCTGACGGTCACAGGATATGAGCCCAACGAGCTGCTCGCTTTTTCCCTTTACGTATCCAAATGGGGACAGCCGCCTTCGCAGTTCGATATCAACTATACCTACCGGCTGGCCAGCGATGAGGCAGGTACGCTCCTGACTTTGGAAATAGGCGACTTTTCGGTCCTGCCGGACGGCAAAGACTATTATGCTTCGTCGGTGGAATTTGCGGACACGGCATTGGAAAAAATCAAAAGTTTGTCCGAAAACCGGGTTTAACAGCGGGCGCGATTATCTTTGTAATAACCGCTTTTGAACATATGGAACCCAATACCAAATTATATTACGACACCAACGAAGTTGCCGAAATGGTGGGCTGCGAGCCTTCTGCATTGCGCTTCTGGGAAAAGAAATTTCCGCAACTCAATCCTAAGCGCGATTCGCGCAACCGCAGGCGTTACACCGAGCGCGACATCGAGATCATCCGCAAGATCATGCACCAGCGCGACAAGCAGGGGCGCACGATCAAAGGCACGCGTGAACAGCTTCGCAGAAAGGAAGAGGCACAGCTGCTGATCCAGCGGCTGATGCGGGTAAGGAAATTTTTAACAGATATTCAGGAGGTGTTGTAATGAAATATTTTTTCACGGCGCTGCTTGCGCTCGCTTCTGCGTGGCCAACATCCGCGCAGCGGTTTCAGACGCCACAGATCCGCAAGCACATTGAATTCCTGGCATCCGACGACCTGGAAGGGCGCGGTACGGCGAGCCTCGGGGAAGTACGGGCGGCCAACTACATTGCGTCGGCTTTCAGGGAAATCGGCTTGAAACCTGCGGGGACCAATGGTTATTTCCAGCCTTTTCAAATCTCGATGGGTATCGATGGCGAGGCGCACGACGTTACCGGCAGGAATGTGGTGGGGTTTCTGGACAATGGCGCTGCAAAAACCATCGTGATCGGCGCGCATTACGACCATTTGGGCAAGGGTTTCCAGGGAAGCTCGCTTTCGCCCGACAGTAAGAACAAAATCCATAACGGCGCAGACGATAATGCATCCGGAACGGCCGGCGTGCTGGAACTGGCGCGTTATTTTGCAGGCAACAATGTCAGGGAGAAGCATAACTACCTGTTTATCGCGTTTTCAGGAGAGGAGCTCGGGCTGCTGGGTTCCAAGCATTATGTTGCAAAACCGACGCTTCCATTGAATACTTTCCCGGCGATGATCAATATGGATATGATCGGCCGACTCGATGAGCAGAAAGGCATTATCGTATCGGGCTGGGGTACGAGTAAAGTATGGGGTAAACTGATCCCGGATCTGGCCAAACGTCAGAAATTGAAGTATACCGTTGACTCGTCGGGGGTAGGGGCTTCGGACCACACATCATTCTACCTGAAAAACATCCCGGTCGTGCAGTTTTTTACCGGCGGACATGGCGATTACCACAAAATTTCCGACGATCCCGACAAGATCAACTATGAAGGCGAGGCCCGCATTCTTACCTTGATTGCGGAATTGCTGGAAGGGCTCGACAAGGAAACTTCCGATCCGGAGTTTCTCACCGCCGGTAGCCCGCATTCCGGCACCACCACCAGTAATTTCAAAGTAACGCTAGGCGTCATGCCTGATTACAGCTACACCGGCAAAGGCCTCAAAATAGACGGTGTTTCGAAAGCACGCCCAGCAGAAAAGGCGGGGATATTAGTCGGGGATATCATCACTAAGCTAGCCGGCGAACCCATCGGCAGCATTTACGACTACATGGAAATCCTCGGCAAGCATGAAAAAGGCCAGACCGTGGAGGCGGAATTGCAGCGCGGTAGCGAGACGAAGGTGGTTAGGGTGACGTTTTGAATGAGTGAATTTTGAATGATTGAATGAGTGAATGAATTCTGAATGATTGAATGATTGAATAAATCTTCATTGAGTCAGAAATTGAAGTCTGGCCACAAATTTTCTGAACTATTCACTCATTCACTCATTCACTCATTCACTCATTCACTCATTCAATATCGCCCCGCGCTTGCCGAGTTCAATCGCTTCCATCTGGCTGATGAGCCCTTCGTGGAGGTTGAAACGCAACAGCGTACGGAACTTGTGAAAGCCTTCACGTCCCGCGGCACCGGGGTTGATGTACAGCATATTGTTCAACGACTTGTCGCGGATCACCCGGAGAATGTGGGAATGGCCGCAGACAAAAATATCAGGGGTATTCGATTTCAATGTCGGCATTACCTGGGGGTTGTAGCGCGTAGGTGCGCCGCCGATATGGGTGATCCACACCCGGAATCCTTCTACTTCAAAATGCAGGTTCTCATGCGTCAACGCACGCACTTGAGGGGTATCGATATTCCCAAAAACAATACGGGTGGGTTTGAACGCCTGTAACTGGCTCACGATCTCAGTGGAGCCTATATCGCCTGCATGCCATATTTCGTCACAGTTTGCAAAATGATCGAAAACGCGTTCATCCAGATAGCCGTGTGTGTCTGATATTACTCCGATACTTTTCATTTCAACGCTAAAACAATAACAACTAGAGGGCAAATATGGTCAATGAAATCCAGCCGTAGATAATTTAACAAAAAATTTATCGAATTAAAGTAACTTATATATACCAAACTGTGTACTTTCACGGTTGTTAGTCTTAATAAAAGTTAAATAATTCTCGAATCCTTATAAAATCAGCTTTTAACTATATTTTTAGTTGTGAAACTGATTTCCATTCTATATAATTGCAGAAATGTAATACCCCAGTTACAAACCTCTACTTATCTAACCACCAAAACTAGCCTTGAAAAAAATCCTACTTCTGTTATGTTTATGCCTTTCCATGCTCGCTGCGCACGCGCAGACCGGAGGGCGATTTACATTAAAGGGAACCGTTACCGATACCTCCGGAGCGGTATTGCCCGAAGCGACGATCATGTTGCTGCTGCCCAAAGACTCCTCGCTCGTCAACTTCGGAAGGACGGGGAAAGACGGGTCGTTTGAAATGAAAAACCTTAAACGGGTTACCTACATCTTTAAAGTGTCGTACGTAGGTTATGTGCCTTACCAGGAAATAATTAACCCTGAAAACAAGGAAGTTGTGGACATCGGCAAAGCAAAAATGAAGGTTTTGCAAAAGGAATTATATGAAGTGGTGATTAAAACGGCGCGGGCCCCGCTGAGCATACGGGGGGATACGGTGGAGTTTGATGCCAAGGCATTTAAAGTACCGCCGGGCTCTTCGGTGGAAGACCTCCTGCGCAAGCTTCCGGGCGTGCAGGTGGATGGAGACGGCAATATCCGCGCACAGGGTGAGGAGATCAAACGTGTAACGGTAGACGGTAAGCGCTTCTTCGGCGACGATCCGAAAATGGCCACTAAAAACCTGCCCGCCGAGGCCATTAATAAAGTACAGGTATTCAACGGAAAAACAGAGCAAGCCAAAGCTACGGGCGTAGATGACGGAAAGCGCGAAAAAACCATGAACCTGGAATTGAAGGACAGCCATAAAAAAGGCGGCTTCGGGAAGGCCGTGGCCGGAGTGGGAACGGATTCGCGGCTCGAAGGAAAGGTGAGCTATAACCGTTTCAATGAAAAGCAGCAATTTGCCGTGCTTGGATTCGGGAACAATACCAACCAGTCGGGGATCGCAAGGAACGACTACCAGGATTTCAAAGGCAGCCAGTCGTTCAACTGGGGCGACGATGGCGATTTCGGTTTCAGCAGCGGTCGCTATTATGGCGGCGACGACATTACGATACAGCCCAACTGGGGCGGGCAGGGATCGGAAGGTTTCACGAAAAACTGGGCCGGTGGCGCGAATTACAACTACGATACGAAAAAGACAAAGCTAAGTACCAGCTATTTTTACAATTCTACGAGATCGATTACCGACGTGCGTACCAGCTCGGAGAACTTCCTGACCGACAACAGTTCGTATCTGACTGATGGTAAAAACAAAACGCTTGCGTTCACAGGCAACCACCGGCCCGCATTCCGTTTCGAGCACAACATTGATTCGCTCAACACGCTGATCCTGATCAGTAACTCACGAATCAATGGCGGCGACAATGAGTATTCGAGTGAAACGAGGTCCTACCGCAACGAAGGGATGCTGACCAACCGGTCGGATGTGAACAACCTGAGCGATTACAACTCGTTCGCTATGGCCAACCTGCTCCTGTACCGCCACAAATTCAAAAAGAAAGGGCGCAACTTCGCAGCGAGTGTAGGTTACAATATCAACAATTCGGACGAAGACCGCCGGCAAAATTCGGTGAACCAGTTCTTGCAGGATTCGACGAAGAACAGCGTCATTAACCAGTTGCAGCAGACCGAAAGCACACGCGGTAATTTCAAAGGGAGTTTGTCATTTGTGGAGCCCTTCGCGAAGAAGTTTTTCTGGGAGACATTCTACAATTACAGTATGCGCAAGGACAAGGTCGACCGGGATGTATTTGACGTGGAGGGAAGTGTGAACGAGGTAAACCCGTTCCTGACGCGCTATTACACCAACGATTTTACATTCAACCGCCTCGGTACCAGCGTGCGCTACTCGCACAAGGGGCTGAACCTCGCGGTGGGGCTTGCCGGGGTGCAGTTTGACCTGAGAGGAAAGTTTGCGCTCGACGAGTCGCAGCAGAACATGACCCGGGTAGACCGGACTTTCAAGAAGATGGTGCCGAACGTCTCATTGAATTACAGCCTTAAAAACAACAAGTACCTCTATGCGGAATACGGGCTGAATGTGCGTGAGCCGTCAATTACCGACTTGCAGCCGATCGTGGACAACAGCAACCCGCTGTATATCGTGGAAGGTAACCCCGACCTGATCCCGCAAACCACGCACAATGCCTACGCAGGTTTCAACATGTTCAACCCGGCGAGCTTCACCAACTTGTATATCAATGCATACTACAATTATAACGAAGACCAGATCGTGTACAACCGGACGATCAGCGCCGACCTGGTGACCACTACCAAGCCTATGAATATCAGCGGCGGGGACAACTACGGTACCTACATCGGGTTCGGATTCCCGTTGAAGAAAACGAAGGCGACATTTGGCGTGAATACCGGGATTAGTTTCAGTAATAACCTGACTTATATTAATAACGTCAAAAATGAGACGAAAACTGACGGCTACAACTTTGGTGCACGGCTGGATTTGACCCCGAGCGATGCGTTTACGCTTTATACCAATGCAAACTGGAACATCAGCAATACGGAGTACTCGATCAATACCAACCAGAACCAGAAAATCCTGAATGCAAACTATAATGCGGAGATGAATATCAAAATGCCGAAAGAAATCTATTTCAGCGGTCGGCTCAATTACCGCAGTTATAAGAACGACCAGTTCGGTTTCAATCAGCAAGTGCCGATCCTGAACCTCTCGGTTTACAAATTGATCCTGAAAAACAAAAAGGGAGAGATCCGTTTCACAGCCAACGACGTTTTCAAAAGAAACCTCGGCATCACCCAGAATGCAAACCAGAATTATTACTCGGAGCGCCGCGTGGCTACATTGTCGCGGTATTTCATGCTGAGCTTCACCTACAATATGCGCGGCATGACGGCTTCTGTAAAACGTAATGGATTCTTTTAATCAGTTATAAACAACACATGAGAACTATCAGATTATGGATATTCATAATGGCAATCTCCTCCTCGCCATTATTTGCACAAAACCTGGAAGGGGAGATTACCTACGAAAAGGTAATGCGGTGGACGGCGATCTATTCGCG
Source organism: Dyadobacter sp. 50-39 (assembly GCA_001898145.1). GTDB lineage: Bacteria > Bacteroidota > Bacteroidia > Cytophagales > Spirosomataceae > Dyadobacter. The sequence goes on along the minus strand of MKSR01000012.1, from coordinate 19,727 downwards.
GCTGACATTCCTCAGTAACGAAGAAAAAGGGCGGATAGAGCAGACATGGGGAAAGGACGACGAAAGCAAAACCAAAATGGTGCTGTATTTCAATGAAAAACAGAGCTGTTACACCTATCCCAAGGTAATCGAGAACGAGCACGGCTGGTCGTGGTCGGAGCGGGACTATAAAATTTACCGGAATTTTGAAAAGGAGACCAAGACAGACGTCATAGGCATGCTCGGCAAGACCTACATCGTGGAGGACTCTCTGAGGATCCCTACCTGGAAGGTGATGAATAAAATCAAGGAGATTGCGGGGCATATGTGCATGATGGCGGTTACGGAGGATACGGTGAAAGGCCAGAAGATAGCGGCCTGGTTTGCAAACGATCTCCCGGTTTCCGGCGGGCCGGAGCTTTACGCCGGTTTGCCTGGCATGATCCTCGAACTGGATGTGAATGACGGCGATATGGTCGTGACGGCCATCGACATTAAAATGAAACCGGTCGCAGCGGAGGATATCAACGTTCCGAAAAAGCTGAAAGGACGCAAAATTAACGATAAGCAATACGCGACGCTGGTTTCCGATCACATTCAGGATAGTGTCAAAGCACGAAGGGCGCCGTTCTGGGCAATGCCTTACTAGGTAAAATACTATATTACTTTGCGAAAAAGGGAAAGTGTCGGTACGACATTGTTCCCTTTTTTTGTACTTTCGCGTTTTGATAGCACCCCGAGTTGCGACATCAATCGTTTGTGGCTCGATTATTGATAGCGATCAGTGTAGTACCAAATGTTTTACTTAACAGTGTTTATCTATTTTTAACAACCCTTTGATGATTATGAAACAAACGCTTTTAGCCGTTGCCATGCTCTTTGTACTGGGCTCATGTGCCAGCAAGAAAAAACTGCTTTCCGCACAGAAGCAAGCCAATGAGATCCAAATCCAACTGGACAAAGCAAGAGCCGACCTGAATGATTGTGACAGCAGAACTGCTGGATTGAATAATGATTTGAAGGCAAAAAATGACGAACTGACCAGCAAAAATGCGAAATTGAAAGAGCTGGAAGAACAGGTTGAATTCCTTAAAAAGAACAACAACAACCTTCTTGATCGCATGTCGGACCTGTCGGTAATTTCGAAAGAAGGTTCGGAAAGCATCAAGAAATCACTCGCGATGATGGACCAGCAAGGTGCCCAGATCCGCGATTTGAACAAAAGCATCCAGCACAAGGATTCTTTGAATATGGCGCTGGTACTGAACCTGAAACGTTCATTGGCTGATGTAAGCGACGAGGACGTTCAGATCGAAGTGAAAAAAGGTGTAGTTTACGTTTCCCTCTCCGACAAAATGCTTTTCCGCTCAGGAAGCTCTGTGATCAACTCTGCGGCTGACAACGTGTTGGGCAAAGTGGCGAAGATCCTGAACGACTACAAAGAGATCGAAATCCTGATCGAAGGTCACACGGATAATGTACCTATCTCAACTGATAAAGTAGCTGACAACTGGGATCTTTCAGTATTGCGCGCAACTGCTGTGGCACGTACACTGCAAAAGAAATACGGTGTTGAACCGGTTCGTATGATCGCTGGTGGCCGTGGAGAATACCTCCCCAAAGTGGCTAACGATTCAGCGCCAAACCGTAGCCTGAACCGTCGTACGGAGATCATCATCACCCCGAAACTCGACCAGTTCTTCAACCTTTATACACCAAATGCTGGTAAATAAGGTTAACTGAAAAGTTTTTCAGAAGAGGGCCCGTCGGTAACAAGACGGGCCCTTTTTCTTTTAGTAGCAGGAACAATTTTCATACTATACCGATATGACAGGAACTGTACCTACCAGAGAAACCATTGAGGCGGCCCACGGGCTCGTCAAACCTTATATTCACCACACGCCTGTTTTCACTTCGCATTTCCTGAATGACCTGTCGGGAGCGGAATTATATTTCAAATGTGAAAACCTGCAAAAAATCGGTTCATTCAAGGCCCGCGGGGGCCTGAATGCCGTGCTTTCACTCTCCGCCGACCAGCTCGCCAATGGCGTTATCACCCATTCTTCCGGCAACCATGCGCAGGCGATCGCCTTCTCCGCGCAGAAAGTCGGGGCCAAATGCTACATTGTGATGCCGGACAACTCACCCAAAGTGAAGATAGCGGCGGTGGAAGGTTACGGAGCGACGATTACCTTTTGCAAGAACACACCCGAAGACCGGCAAGGTACCGTGGATGCGATCGTGGCGCGTACGGGCGCTACTTTTATCCATCCATTCAACAACTACGAGGTGATTGCCGGGCAGGCCACGGCTGCAAAGGAGCTTTTGGAGGATGTGGAAGTTACCCTGGATGCGATCGTCGCGCCGGTGGGAGGGGGTGGCCTGCTGAGCGGTACCGCATTGTCGGCCAGGTACTTCTCCCCGCGTACACGCGTATATGCGGGCGAGCCCGAAGGCGCTGCGGATGCGATATTGTCGTTCCGGACCGGCAGGATCGAGCGGGCGCCCTATGCCAATACCATTGCGGACGGCTTGCTTACGCACCTCGGCGACAAGACTTTCCCGATCATCCGATCGGAGGTGACGGATATTTTTACGGTTTCGGACGAGGAGATCGTGCAGGCTATGCGCTATTTATGGGAGCGCGTGAAAATAGTAGTGGAGCCTTCGGGCGCCGTATCTACCGCCGCGGTGCTGAAAAACAAAGCTGTTTTTGAAGGGAAAAAGGTAGGTATCATTATTTCGGGCGGCAATGTCGACCTGGGTAAGCTGCCGTTTTGAAGGAGTTTTGAACTGAATAAATTACTGCCCTGATATGCGTATCCCGGGGCGGTGCCGTTATAGTAGGAAATTTCGGATGCGTGTTTATATTTGAAACATTGTTTACTCTTAAAATTGAAGTATGAAAAAGCTGATTTTTTGCTGTCTGGTAGTTCTGATGGGCGCTTGCAAGGACGACAAGAAAGACCCCGAGCCGGAAGTGGATTATGCAAAGGACATGGTAGGCGTGTATGAGACCACTACGGTGGAAGGAGGGGTTTCGAGCAATCACAAGTGGGAGGTCGCGACGGAATCGAAAAACCAGCTGAGCATTAAATATACCAAAAACACGCAGATCAGTGTGCCCGGTTCGACTATTCCGCTTACCCAGGAGTTCCCCCTTGTGGCTGTGAAAGCAACCGCGCAGGACACTTTTGAAATCAACGAGAAAGTGGATGTTACGCAGTCGATCGGTGGGGCATTGAATGTGCGGCTGAGCGGCATTGGTACCCGGGTTGTGAATGCAGGTGGTGTGCCGCAGATCAATATCACGCTCAAATTTTCGGAGTCGAGCGCGGGGGCGGCCAATACGGAGCAGTACCTTGAATTCAAGAAGAAATAACAGCATTTCCAATGCAGCAAAAAGGCGGATGAGATCACTCACCCGCCTTTATTTTTGAGAGGCACTTCGAAATGTTTATGATAAGGATACTCCTTTAAAATGCATTTGAAACTTGTCGAACAAGACAATCACCGGGAATGTAATGCCGATCACCAGGCAGGTTACCACAAAGGCCATAAGCCAGATGATGAAGAGGGTCAATTTTGCTACAACGATCATACCGTAAACGATTTTTTTAAGAGATCGCTTTATTTAAATAATGGTTGCAAGGCCCGGCGGGTATTTTTCGGGAAGCAAATTACCTTCCGCAAATGCCGGTGAAATCACAGAACTTGCACGTCGAAAGGTCGTCCGTTTTGCGGAACGGGATGTCCGGATCGAGCATTACATTCAGGATATCCGTCAGTATTATTTCTGATTTTTCGATGAACTCCTCCGGCGCCAGCTGCTCGGTCAGTTCCAGCGGGTTGGCGATCAGGTTTTTGGGGTCCCGGAAAGAGTAAAAGCCCGACTTGACGGCGTAATCGCCGAAATTATAGGTCATACCGCGTAAATTCAGCCCTTTTTCTTCCTTCATGCGGCGGTACATCAGGTATTCATAAATCCAGAGCTGGCGCACGTAACCCATTTTCCGGTCGGGATCGGTGCGGATCACTTCTTCCCGCGCAATCGGGTCGGCGAGCTTTTGTTTGCCCGTCAGCTCCACGCTGCCGGTTTTGTAATCCATCACATATAATGTACCGTCTTCGCCCAGCTCAATGCGGTCGATCTTCCCTCCCAGGCGCACAGGTGTGTACGCGCCTTGCAGCACGAGCTGAATGCGCGTGTGCAGCGGTTGCTCGGCTGCGAGGATTTTCCTGCGCGGCTGCTGGGCAATATGGTGCCGTAGGAAAGTAAGAATCTGCTGCTCGCCGATCTGATAGTAAATGCGGTTCAGGCCGAGGTCGGTCACATAGCCTTTGAAAAGCCGGTCGAACTCCTCGCGGAGTACGGTCGTGATCTGTTCGTCGGAAGGATCGTTGTCGAGCAGGAAAAATTCGAGGTCGAGGCGTTCCAGCGATGCGTGCAGCCAGGTACCGATCTTGTCCATTCCAAGCTCTTCTTCCACTTCCTCCTTTTCTTTTACCCCGGCAATATGTTTGAGATAAAACTGCATGGAGCAGCGGATAAATTCATTGAGGTGCGTCGGGTAAATGCCTTTGCCATCGAGGTAAGCGCGGATAGCGGCAATGAGCGCATCGTCCTTTTGTACCACTTCTTCCAGTTCCTGCTGCTGGTGTGCTTCAAAAACGACGGTCTTGTTTTCAATGCGGATCCCGGGATTATATCCGGCCAGCTCATATTCGATTTGCCTTACAAAACGGCTCTTTTCGCCCCCGCCCGGCGCGTCGTTGGTGCTCGTATAAAGGATATGCACTTCCGAAGCACGTTGCAGCAAGCGATAAAAGTGATACGACATCACGGCTTCCTGGTGCTGGTGGGTCGGTAGTCCCACCGCCTGCGCAGCATCGAATGGAATGAGCGAATTTTGTCGCTTTGCCTGCGGTATAATGCCTTCATTGGCGGATAAAATAATGATCCGCTCGAAATCCAGTGCGCGGGTTTCGAGCATACCCATGATTTGCAGGTTACTGACCGGCTCACCGCTGAATGGAATGCGCGTCTGGCGGATCAGCTCGAACATAAAAGATTTGAGCGTGCGTAGGGTGATCAGTTCCTCCCGTTCCTCGATCGTCTGTTCGAATTGTTTGAGTAGTGTGTAAAAAAGGTAGAGATATTCTGTTTCCAACGCATTTTTGTAATCCTTGTAAACTTCTCTAAGTAACTCGATGAGTTGATAAAACGATCGGATTACCTGCTGTGCATTGTTTTTCTGCCAATGCGTGAACAGGATCCGGAACAAAGGATGATTGTCACCCAATGCAGTCAGTTCTTCGGAGCTGAGAAAGACCTGGTTGCCTTCGGTAATTTCCCGGAGCGTCCGTTGGATGATCGTCTGGCCGTCTTCGAGCGGCGAAAGCGCCACATGCTCATAATGCCTGATAAACGGGTGGTTCAGGATTTTATCAATGGATTTATGGCCGAACTTGGGAATGCGGATCGTTTTCCCGCTCCGGCTCCTGAATTCCACCACATTCTGCTGCAATTCGAAAATGCCGTCCACCAGGGTGTACAGCAGCGAATTCCGCATCGATAGCCCCATGGTAACGTTCAGGTCGCGCACGTCCTCGTCGAGTGAATACAGCATAGGGAGCAGCAGGTTCTCGTCGGCAAGGACAATGGCGGTAGGGATCGGGGCATCGTCCGGCTCGAAGCGCTTCATCTGTTGGTAGAGCTCGCCGGCCACCTTTGTCTGTAAGGTCGCATTGGGTACTCCGTAAATAGTGATGTGCTTTTCGGTGGAAAGCAGGTCGTCGCCGGTCCAGTTCCATTCGCCGAACTCCTTGCTGCGCTGGTACTCTCGCAAGCTTTTACCGGCCTCCACCACGGTGTTTTCCGACATGTAGTACCGGTCCGAATCCCACAGTACTTCGGCTTTTTTGGCTTTGATCAGCGCCGTTACGATCGTCCGTTCGGAAGTGGTGAATGCGTTGAAACCCGCGAAATAAATCCGCTCGTTTTCCGCCCGTGCGGCTGCAATCGCTTGAATGTCCTCCGCAAGCTCGCGGTAAGCCATTCCGCGGTAGGCTTTTCCTTTGGCGAGCAGCCGCTGCCTGAACGACCGGTACACTTTATTAATGTTTTCAAAAAGGGAGAAATACTGCTTCGAGCCGCCTTCGCCTTGCAGCGACCTGCCCTCCGGCAGACTTTCCTGCCAGCGCGAGAGCGCGTGTGCCTCCGAGAGGTAATCAAACAGGAAATCGGTTTTGACCAGGTACTGATCCATTTTATCCAGATCACTCAGCAGCACCGACGCCCATCCCATAAAGCGGTCGAACTGCACGTCCGGGTCGATTTCGCGGAATGTTTCGTATAAATCGAAAAGCAGGTGCACCGGGTCCTCGATTTCGAGGCTGCAAATGCTCTCCACGAAATCGTCAATCGCCATAATGCCGGGGCTCATCAGCGCTTCGGTGGTTTCGCCGGCCAGTTCCTGCATTAAGAAAAATGCAGCCCGGCGCGTCGGTACCACTATTTGTACGTGGTCGAGCGAGGTATGGTTGGCCAGAATGCGTTTGGCGACGAGGTTCAGGAATGATGGCATCAGGAATGCAGATGAAAATGCGGGATATGTCAGTGAATGCGGTCGCCGCGCGGGGACAGCGAGTGCATGATTTCGGCTTCGGCGTGCAGCAGTTCCTTCCAGCGCGCCCTTACTTTTCCGGCCGGCACATAGGTTTCGGCCAGTTCCAGGAATGTGCGGTAATGCCCCGCTTCCGAGATCATCAGTTCGCGGTAAAACTTTTGCAGCGACGCATCGTCCAGGTTTTCCGAAAGCAACTTGAAACGCTCGCAACTCCGCGCCTCGATCAACCCGCAGATAAGCAGCCGGTCGAGGAACATTTTGTTGGCATCGCCCTTGGTAACGAGCTGCATAAGCTGATTCGCGTATTCGTCTTTCCGTTGCCGGCCAAGCGGGATATTCCTTTTTTTCAACTCCTTCAAAACCCGCTGGAAATGTCCCCATTCTTCGGCTACGATGGGAGTGAGGGTTTCAACGAGCAATGCCTTGTCGGGATAATGCACAATGAGCGAAATGCAGCTGGAAGCGGCTTTCTGTTCGCAATAGGCGTGGTCAATCAGAATATCGCCGATCTGCATGGAGGCGATGTCAGTCCAGCGGGGATCGGTCGGAAGTTCTAGTCCGAGCGTAGTGAGTGAAGTAGCCATATTGATCCAAAGTTTGTCCGGCTAGTCGAACAGCGGCCAGTTGATTCCGAATGAAAATGACCTTGCAAGACCCAGGTAATCGGGCGTCACATAATAGCCTTTCGGGAAAAGGCCGAAGTTGCCGCCCTGGTTAAGGTAAGACATTTTAAAGAATAACCTTACCCGTTTGATGCGCACATTGGCAAAGCCGTCAACCACCACATTCTGATTCAACCGTGTATCGTTTTGTAAATGAAATTGTTGGGTGACGGGCATGTAGGCGTCGGCCAGGTACGATGACCGGTACCGTGCTGCGAGGCCGATCTGGAAGAAGAGCACTTTGGCGTATACGAAATCGAAAGTAGCTTCCCCGCTGGCGAAAACGGTCGGAATGCGCATAACGTCCTTGTTATCGTTCAGTGTGAGGTAGGCCATCGTCGTGAAATTCCAGCGGTTGAGATGAATGCCGGAATTAAAGCCTACCCGCAGGAGCCTGAAACCCGCATTGAGCTGACGGGGCACCGCGGCGGTATCGTAATAAATGTAGTCGTTGATCTGGTGGACCTGCGCTTCGGGAACGAATTCCAGTTTCTTGGTTTTCAGTACCAACGAGGCGAACACCGTCTGGACCTTGGTAGGATCGAAATTGTTCCGCCAGTCGAAATGGTTGTTCAGGTAACGCTGTACGAGCAGGTCGGGGGCGGTCTGAATGCTCTGGAACCCCGCTTTCCCCCAACGGGTATTCAGTTCGGCTTTCAAGCGGTACTCCACATTTTTGCCCAGGTTCAAGTCGGCCTCGGCGGTGAGGTACTGAACGGAATCTTTTAAATAATAGCCCAGCCAGGCACCAATGATGTTGTCGAATTTCAGGCCTGTGCGGTAAGTTGCAAAAGGATCGCCCGTCTCGTTGGGCGATTGCGCCCCGCCGCGCATACCGTAAAATCGCTGCCTTACGTAAGCCCGGTAATTGAAGCCTTCGTAAAAACCCTTAATGCCGACCTTGTTGTCGAAAAGCTTGTAGTAAATGTCCTGGCGGGTCTGGGCGGTACTGAATTTTGCTGCGGGGTAAAGGCCTTTTTCCAGGCCGCGCAGGATTTGCAGGTCGGTATAATGGTCGATCGTGCTTTGCAGGTCGGCTTGCTGGAATACCTGGAATCCGTTGAGCAGCCGGTATTGCTGATAAACATGGAAGACATGGCGGCGTTCCCATGAATTGGCATTGTCGCTGATTTTGGCGGCGCCGTCATACGAATACTTTTCGACCACGCCTGCCTCGTCCACATTGGGTATGACACCGCCCTGTTCCGACACCTTCATATTCAAATGCCGGTAATGCGCCAGGACGAGGTATTTTTTGTTCTTGGAAAAAAAGCTGGTGTGCGCCAAAAAAGTCCAGTTCCGGCCGAGCAATGCCGCAGAGGCAATGGAATTGGCAAAACCATATACTTTGTTGGAAGTCAGGCGCGTAGCCCGCATCCCGAAGTTGAACCGCGAATGCACGTTCTGGGTGTAGGCAAATGTCCCGAGAGAAGCCTTCTTCGGGCCCGACATGAAATCCAGCTCGGTATGCTGCGATTTGGTATCCACATAAGCCACATCTTCCTGCTTGATGGCATAGGCATCGTACACCCGCAAGCCAAGCTGCGTACCGATTTCCTCGCGCGGCTGGAAAAACAGATTGCGCGTGGCCGTGACGTTGTTGCCCAGATCGACAAGCTTGCCCCAGGCTTTGTCCACCGGCATCCAGCGATGGAAATTCGTCATACTCGTATCCACGAGGTACCGCACCGAATCGCGGTTGTTGAGGATGTCGTGCTCGTAAAAATGCAGGGTGGTCTTGGGACCGTAGATGTTTTTGGTACTATCGTCGAGGATAGACTGTCCGCCGCCTCCGCGCCCACCGCCACCGCCTCCTCCGCTGCCGCCCGGCATCCGTATGTTGCCCGGAAGCTTCACCTGGCCGCTGGCTGTCGGGATGGTTAGGAAAAAGCTGCATAAAACACACAGGAAGCTATATAAAACAATTCTCATAGAGGGAAACTCTTTCTGCCGTTTTAAAACCGGTCGCCGGTCCGTGATGTGACCCATTGTACAAAAGCCTGTTCCTCATCTCCGAAATCCACGGAAACCGGAACGTACGCAAAGCGGGCTGCGCAGCCTTTTGCGACAACCAACGGTTTTAATTTGACCATATCCTTTTCAGTCGTGACCACAAAAGTATCGTTTTTTAGGTTCTTAATCAGGTCTTCGACGTCACTTGGCGTGTAATTGTAATGATCCGGGAAAACCTGCTGGTCTGTAACGCCGAACCGGGTGGTCAAATATGCGGCGAAAGGCAACGGATTTGCGATCCCCGCGGCCATTTTAACATTCTTTAACGCAACAGGCGCGCCCTCGTACGAGCGCGGGACGTCGTAGCGGGTGGTCGCGAAGAAGACGGGTATGCCGGCACGCGTGTAGCGGCTGATGCTTTCGGTTATATTTTGTTTTTCGTCCGCAGGCAGCTCGGCCGGGCATTTGGTTACGATCACCGCATCGGACCGCAGGGCACCGCGACGCCGCTCGCGCAGCCGGCCGGCAGGAAAAGGGTGGTCTTCATAAAAGGGCCTGTTGTAGTCGCTGAGCAGGATATTAATGTCCCTTCGGATCGCTCGGTGCTGGAATGCATCGTCGAGCAGGAGTAACCTGATACCGGGATACCTTCTGTGGATTTGCATAGCGCCTTCCACGCGTTTTTCACACACGGCTACAATGGCTTCCGGACTGAATTTGGAATAAAACTGAAATGGCTCATCGCCGATCGTCGCTGCGGTCGCTGAGCTGTCGGCTTCGATGAATCCCGTGGTCCGCCGCCCGTACCCGCGACTGAGGATCGCCGTCGGTGTCTGCTTTGCGAAAATACGGGTGAGGTATTCGATAACAGGCGTTTTGCCGGTCCCGCCGACGGTGAGGTTGCCTACCACGATCACTTTTTGCGGTACTTTTTCGGAGTGCATGATGCCGTTGTCGAACAGGAAATTGCGAATGTCGGTGATGGCACCGTAAACCCACGAGAGGGGCAGCAATGCATTTTTTATCCAGGGCAGCTCTTTCATCCTGGTGCATAATTACGTAAATTTTGTCTAATATTGTGCCCCTTTTAAAATCTGACACCGCCAAATCATGCCCTTAAAAATTGTGTATAAGCCACATACGCTTCATTTTCGGAAGGAAGCGGGCACCTCTCGCGGGGTACTTACACAAAAAACATCCTGGATCGTCATCGTGACCGACTCCGAAAAACCGGGTGTAGCCGGTTATGGCGAATGCGGGCCGCTGCCCGGGCTGAGCATCGACGATGTGCCGGATTTCGAGGCGCAGCTGGCGGATGTCTGCCTGATTTTCAACTCGCTCGACCTGGATGTGTTTCCGTTCAACCTCGGCATTATCATTGAACAACTGATCCCGGAAAACCTGCCTTCCATTAGGGCCGGTGTGGAAATGGCGCTGCTGGATATCATGAACGGCGGTCGGCGAATGCTGTTTAAAAACGGCTTTTCAGAAAACGGCCACGGCATTCTGATGAACGGGCTCATTTGGATGGGCTCCTATGAAAATATGCTAGCGCAGGTGGAGGAAAAGCTTTCGCAGGGTTTTACTACCCTCAAAATGAAAGTGGGTGCGATCGATTTCGAGGAGGAATGCCGGATTCTGGAAGCAGTCAGAGGAAGGTTTGATAAGGACACCATTACTTTAAGGGTAGATGCGAATGGCGCATTTACGGCGGACAATGCGAAGGAAAGGCTGGCGAGGCTCAGTGCATTCGACCTGCATTCGATTGAGCAGCCTGTGAAAGCGGGCCAGCATGAACTGATGGCTGAACTCTGCGCGTCGTCACCGGTACCGGTTGCACTGGACGAGGAGTTGATAGGCATTCCCAGCTACCGCGACAAGTTCGCATTGCTCAAAAAGCTGGCGCCGCCTTTTATCATTCTAAAACCTACCCTGCTCGGCGGTTTTACAGCGACCAGTGAATGGATAGAAATTGCAAACCGGCTGCATATCGGATGGTGGATCACGTCGGCATTGGAATCCAACATCGGCCTGAATGCGATTGCACAGTACACGGCCAAATTCAACAATCCGCTGCCGCAAGGCTTGGGTACCGGCCAGCTTTACACCAACAACTTCGAGTCGCCGCTCACCGTTGAGAACGGACAATTGTACTACCGGAAAGAGGTAGCCTGGGAATTACCAGGCCACGCCCTTGCGGAGCCAGCCTAAGGTTTCGGCCTCCGCCGAACCGGGCTCCGGGTTGAAATTGTACTCCCAGTTGGCCTGGGGCGGCAAGCTCATCAGGATCGACTCGGTACGGCCATTGGTTTCCAGCCCGAACTTCGTTCCCCGGTCCCACACCAGATTGAACTCCACATAGCGTCCCCGGCGCAGGTATTGCCACTGTTTCTGGTCTTCGGTAAAAGGCTTATCCGCATACTTCTGCATGAGCGCCGTGTAAATGGGCGCGAAATGCTCGCCTATTTCTTTGACAAATTCAAAAAGCTGCGTTTTGGACATCCCCTGACCGTTTCCGGGCTCGTCGGGTTTGAGGTAATCGAAGAAAATTCCGCCTACACCGCGCGTCTCATTGCGATGCTGGATAAAGAAATAGTCGTCGGCCCAAGTTTTGAACTTCGGATAAAATTCGGGATGGTGCTTGTCGCACGCCGCTTTCAAAGTTTGGTGAAATGCGCGGGCGTCTTCTTCCACCACATAATGCGGCGTGAGGTCGATCCCGCCGCCAAACCAGCAGGTGCCATTGTCGAGCTCGAAGTAGCGCACGTTCATATGGATGATAGGCACGTGCGGGTTGCGCGGGTGCATTACGATGGACACGCCCGTGGCCGTAAACTGGGGGCTTGCGTCTTCGGACAGGTTCATCTGCGCCCGCAGCCTGGGATGTACTTCGCCCTTCACGCTCGAAAAATTCACGCCGCCCTTCTCAATCACCGCGCCGTTCTGGATCAACCGGGTGCGGCCGCCGCCGCCGGAATGGTGCTGCCAAAGGTCCTCGTGAAAGTGCGCTCCGCCGTCGGTGGTTTCGATGGCTGCACAAATGCGGTCTTGTAAATCCTTGAAAAACGATTCTATACTATCGACTGTCATATACGGTACTCAATGCTATGGGGGCAAAAGTACGATAAATAGCCTTTGGAGGGGCGGCATTTCTACCATCGGGCGGATTTAATGAGGTAGCTGACCATTTTGCCGGCGTTTGATTTATTCGTTGGTGATGTTTGAAAAATAAAAACACCCGGTGCAACGATTCGCTTTAATTTTGTCACTGATAGTTTTAGAATTTCAACCGGCCCAACAGATGATCCGCATATTTTTACTCTTTCTTCTTTCCCTCAGTATCGTACATGCGCAGGAGTTCACGTCCATAGTGCGCGGGAGCGTAAAGGATGCCGACTCGGGCTTGCCCCTTGCAAAGGCAACCGTGCAGCTCGACGACCAGGGCAGCACCACCGACGATGCCGGGCAGTTTCGGTTTGAAGGGGTAGGAGTGGGCCGGCATGTGCTGAAAGTATCTTTTGTGGGGTATCAGACCCTTGTGATCTCCGAGCTTCTCCTCGAATCGGGAAAAGAGAATGTGCAGGAGGTGCGGCTCAGTGTTTCCGGCGGGCAGTTACAGGAGGCAACCGTGTCGGGCAGCAGGCCGCCGGCATTCAACAGCGTGCAGGCCATTACCCCCGAGCAGACCTTGCGCTACGCCGCTACCTATCTCGATCCCGCCCGTGTTGCGACCTCCTTCCCGGGCGTGGCCGCCGCCAATGACCAGGCTAATGGACTGGTAGTACGTGGCAACTCGCCGAACAGTATGCAATGGAGGCTCGAAGGCGTGGAGATCGTGAACCCGAACCATTTATCGAATGCAGGTACGTTCAGCGACAGGCCGACTTCTACGGGCGGCGGAGTGAATATCCTGAGCACTCAGCTGCTCGCCGCTTCCCATTTTCTGGCCGGCCCTTTTCCGGCTCAATACGGAAATGTTACCGGTGCCATTCTCGACATGAACCTCCGGAAAGGGAACGGGGAACAAACCGAGTACACTGCACAAGCCAGCTTGCTGGGACTGGACTTTGCCGTGGAAGGACCTTTTTCCAAAACATCGAAGGCGTCTTATCTCGTCAACTACCGCTATTCATTCACCGGGCTGCTCGGCGCCATGGGCGTGAAATTCGGAGGAGAAGATATTCGTTTTCAGGATCTTTCCTTCAACATTAACCTGCCGGACAAACGCGGCGGTAATCTGACGATCTTCGGAATGGGCGGCGTTAGCAGCAATGATTTCAAGGGTGAAACCGACAGTACCCTGTGGAAAGTGCAGAAAGACGGCTACAATATCTTGTATAAGAATGAAATGGGCGCAATGGGCATTACCTACACCATTCCCGTAAGTCGTAAAGCATCGTTCCGAATGGTCGGCGCTTTCTCCGGGCTTCGCACATCCCGCGACTCCAACCCGATTTTTGAAGAGAGCCAGACAACTCCTGCATTGGCGGGCGACGATGACATCCAGATCAGAAGTTCGGTTTCCGTCAGCGCTATCCTCACCGTACGCAACAGCGCCAAAAGCCGCTTGAAAGTCGGCTCCTACCTTACTTACCGCGCCGAAAAGCTGAATGGCCCTTATGCAGTGAGGGATTTCGATACCCGCATTGTACAGCCATTCATTAGCTGGAACTACCAGCTGACACCAGCTATCACAACCGAAATTGGCCTGCATGCCATGGCTAGCCTGATCAGCGAGGAGGACAAGTTTTCGCATAGTTCGCTCGAACCTCGTGCCGCCATTCGCTGGCAGGTGTCGGAGCGGGGGCAACTGAGCTTCTCCTACGGTTTGCATTCGCAAATGCAGACGCCGCAGCTGTATGCAGCCGATTATTCAAAAACCGGCATTTCAAGAGGGAATCTGGATCTGGGACCTTCACGTTCAAACCAATATGTACTGGGATACCAGCACGATTTCGGGAAGTCAGGGAGTCTGAAACTGGAAGCATACTGGCAGCAGCAGTTTCAAATTCCCGTTAATCAGGACGCCCGGTTTTCGGTCGTGAACCAAACAGAGAACATCGTCTTTCTGCCGCTCGAAAACCGCGGGAAAGCCCGAAACATCGGAATGGAAGTTACCTATCAAAAACTGCTGACGGACAGCTATTACCTGCTCATTTCCGGGTCCGTTTACGACGCCACCTACACCCTCGGCGATGGTGTGCGGCGTGACAGCCGCTACAACGGACGGCACACATTCAGTCTCACCGGCGGGAAGGAGATCAAAGGCAAACGTGGCGGATTGTGGGGCATCAATGCCAAGGTGCTTTGGTTGGGCGGTTTCCGGGATGTGCAGGTGAATGAGCAGGAATCGCGCAAGTACCATGTGACTGTGTACACCGACCAATACGTATATAACGTGAAAATGAAGGACTATTTTCGTCCAGATCTCCGTATTTACTGGAAAAAAGGCCGTCCGGGTTTCAGCCGCACCCTGGCCCTCGATTTGCAGAATGTTTCCGCTACCCGGAATGAAGCGTACCGCTTTTACGATAATGTGAAAGGCAGGGTCGTGACCCAGAAACAGCTCGGGTTGATTCCCGTGATCAGTTACCGGTGGGAGTTTTGAAACAGCCGAAATGAATATTTTTCGGGGGCAATGGTTTGTATTTCAGTGATTTGATTTTTGCGCATTCAGAATTTTTAAAACTGCCCGAACTTTCCGGGATTTTAAATTGTAAACCTATCTGCAACGAAACTTTGGCTTTCCAAAGCTGTACTTCCAAATGGGGGCGACCGGTTTTGACAGCGGGCTGAGGGCTTGTGTGTAAGCATGTCGGGAGTTGAGAGTACCTCCCGGAAATAATATTCTCAAACAATAACTGGCGAATCAACTTACGCCATGGCTGCTTAATCCGGAGGATTAACCAAATGCCATCATCTCTCCACCTAACGTGCTGCCGGGTGGGTCCAGAGGTGTCGAACCGCAGCGCTGGTTGGTATATTGATGCGTAAAACCAACGAGACCCTTGCATCTAAGGTTATGACGCAGGTCCGCCGGGAACCTTGTCAGGCTCGAAAACCGAATCACGGATAAGCATGTAGAAGGCGCAGGTTTTCCCTGTTCTGGACGAGGGTTCGACTCCCTCCGTCTCCACAAGAGTAATAATCAAATCTTTTAAAAGCCCGTAAAACTGATTTACGGGCTTTTTCTTTTTCCTGCCACTCCGAGTTCAGACTAAGGGACTAATTCGGGGACTATGAATGTTGTGGGTTTCTAAGAGTTTGGTTTTTAGCTTATTGTGGGTGTGGTTCGACTTCCTCCGCTTCCACTCTAAGTTCAATCAAATGCTCAAAATGCCCGTAGATCAACTATTTACGGGCATTTTGATTTCTGTTATCGACTCCAAAACATTCATTTTTTAACAAAAGCCACGGGACGAATTCGGGACTGATATAGCGGTCCTAAATTTGGTCCCGAATTCGTCCCGTCAATACTTGTAAGGTACTGTTAAACAGTAAGATCTTTACAAAATGAACATCTTGAATGGTTAGTTTTTAAAACATATTTTTAGACAAAAAAACGGAGAGATGGAAGCAAGCATGAATGTTCTTTTTTCAGTTAGAAAGTCAAAGATCAATCGAAACCGCCAATTGCCAATTTATATCAGGGTCACTATTGGAGGATCAAGGTTTGAGACATCGACAGGAAAAACTGTTCTGGAGGAAAAATGGTCGGCTGGCTCCGGAAGAGTCAAGGGATCATCAATCGAAGCCAGAGAAATCAATGGTTTTTTGGATTCTCTTATCGGCAAGGTGCACGGGATTCAACGGCAAATTATTCAGGAAGGATTGGTGATGTCGATTGAAGTTTTTAAAAACAAGTGGTTAGGCGTCGACGAAAAATCAATTGACTTATTGAAAGTGTTTGAAGATCATAATTCAAAGGTCAATGATCTTGTTGGGATTGAGTACGCATATGCTACCTACATGCGCTATCAGACAACCTTAAGGCACACACGTGAATTCATTTTTTGGAAATTCAATGCAAAACAGATGGATGTGAGGAAACTAAATTTTCAATTTATTTCCGCCTTCGAATTTTACCTCAAAAGCGTCAAAAAAGTCGGACATAACGCTACGATGAAATACTTGGCCAACTTAAAAAAAATCGTTTTGATTTGTGTCAAAAGTGAATTCATACCTCGCGACCCGTTTTTTGCATTCAAAATGGCAAAACACGAAGTGGATCGGACAGCGTTAACTGAGCAGGAAATGAAATCCATTGAAGGTAAGAATTTTGATATTCCTCGTCTTGAACAGGTGAGAGATATCTTTCTTTTTTGCTGCTACACTGGGCTTGCGTATGCGGATGTTGCGAAGTTAAAAGCGTCGAACATTGGTGAAGGGGCGGTCGGAGAAAAATGGATTAACATTAAACGGCAAAAAACCGACTCAGTTGCTAGAATTCCATTGCTGCCACAAGCATCGAACCTGTTGAGAAAATATGCAAATCATGCAGGAGTGGAGCAAGGTTTTTTGCTTCCTGTTTTATCTAATCAAAAGATGAACGCATATCTCAAAGAAATCGGGGATGTTTGTAATATAAGAAAGCCGATCACTTTTCACTTAGCCCGGCATACCTTTGCAACCACAGTCACACTGTCTAATGGTGTTCCGATAGAAAGTGTCTCCAGAATGCTGGGACATCGTAGCTTAAAAACTACTCAAATATATGCAAAGGTCGTCGATTCAAAATTAAGTCAGGACATGAGAAGACTATCTGAACTACTCCATATCAAAGACAGTGATTAGGTTTGTCTTTCTTCACATTTTGCAATCGCATGTAGATAGGATTCAGTTGTGGAGCGCGCGGACGGTTTGTATTAATCCACCAAGATTAGAGATGAGCCCGTCCTCAGCCAGCCATCAAACAATCATCCAATGTTGTACTGGCGATACGTTCCCACATACATTTTAGGAGTACTTTCGAGATTTCTAATGAAAGGGATTTAGGTAGCAATAGCCCGGCTTTGTGCTCAGGACAATCGCTGCCTTTCATCCAATGAAAAAATGACGGGCTTAGTCCCCATCGTTGCAAGCCCATCCTGCGGTTTAAGGTGCGGCTGGCGAGCGGTAAGCTAAAAAGCTGGATGACCAAGTGTAGGCTTGCAACCGTCATTTTTTGCTTTGTAACTTTCGTTTGCGCTGAACACGTGCATTTAGATTAGCGGCTCATCGAGATAGCACTAGACCTGGTATGGAGATTCACGAGAGAAAATTAATGGGCTCGGAGAGGGATGTATGTAAATTCTGAAAATATAGCAGTTAGATCTTAAACTGATTGCGTTCAAGATATTTTCAATTGTTTTGATTGGCTACCTCCTAGGTGCCGAATGCATCATTAACGAGGCTTAAAAACAGGGGTAAAAAAGTCACTCAGCTCTACTGCGAGCGCTTCTGCCAAACGGACCATTGTGTTGAATTCGACATTCTTCTTCCCATTTTCAATTTTACTAATTTCGCTTCTTTCCATACCGATAGCTTCGCCTAAATCGAGCTGTATCATGTTGCGATAAAGCCGAATTTCTCTAATGCGTTCCCCAAATCGGATGATTTCCTTTGAATAGCGATCTTTCACCTGTCATGCATTTTGCGAAAGGTGGGGGCAAAAGCGAAAAAATAAAGTGGGTTATAACTCACATTTAGATTGATTTGTATATATTTGTAACTGTTGGGCTATAAAATGTCTATCATGGCACTTCTTGAACTTTCTAGAACTTCCGCTCGTAATGAGCAATATCTGCCGCTTTTTCGCAGCGGTGAAGAGCGTGCGCTTAATTATTTTTACAAGCGGACTTATGACAGCTTACTTTACCTTGGTAGGCGGCTGGTCAATGACGAATTCCTGGTAAGCTGCATCCTGCACGAATGTTACCTTAAAGTTTGGGCTCACCGAGATCAGATTGAAAGCCTCCCTCATGCGTACCGGTTTATTCGTCTCAATCTACGTTGGCAACTCTTGAAGCAGGTTCAAAAGCCCGCATACCAGATATACCGAAAAATGACTGAGTTAGATCATTTGGAATCTCTTCTAGGCGAAAAGCCAGATCTGGATAGCTACTTCGCGGACGGCACGGAGGGGAAAAGATGGGAGGATATCTCGAAAGCGATCTCATTTCTGCCCAAACAGCGTCAGTTGATAGCGAGCCTTCATTTCAAGGATGGACACAGTCCGAAAGAGGTAGCCAGAAGAATAGGAGCCACTACACTGCATGTGAGCAGCGAAATTCAAAAAGCCGTGGAAGAGCTTAGAAAAATGGTAGCACCCCGTGCGACTTTGCCTATAAGAAAAGCAAAGCAGCCGTACCCTTACGATCATATTCTGAGTAGCGAGCAGGCTCAGGTATTCGAGCTCAGGCAAGAACAGAAGAAGTCTTTTGCTGACATCGCCTCCATGCTAGGCTATCCGCAGACCCAGGTTCAGCAGCACTATATCAAAGCATACCAGCTCATCAAAAACCACTGGAAACAAAATGGCAGATAGATCATGGAAATGCTGTTCACTACCCGGAAGATCCGGCTTCTGATCGATTCGGATGACATCGATCAGAAAAACAAGATTATCGATACGCTCTACCAATGGCGCTACATCTGCTTCAAAGCCGCTAACCAGATCTATACGCATCATTACGTCCAGCAGCAGCTTAGGGAAATGCTCTACTTGACAGAAGGTGTAAGGGCCAGGCTTTCTGACATCAAAAAAGACGAGTATGGTATGCTTTCGACATCAAGGATGAATACCAGCTACCAGGTGCTCGCCCAAAACTATAAGGGCAGTATCCCGATGCACATCATGAGCGCCTTGAATGGCAATCTGGTGGCCAGCTTTAATAAAATGAGCAAGGCGCTGGCTAGTGGCGAAAGCAGCTTGCCTAGCTTCCGGAAGGAAATACCGATCCCATTTAAAGGGACCGATGTTAAAAAGTTCAGAAGCAGTAGGGAAGGAGCGGTGTTCCATTTCAACCTGTTTGATATGCCCTTCAAAACGTATCTGGGTAGAGCAGGTGATGATAAGCGGGAGCTGCTCCAACGATTAGAGGCCAGCCAGGTCAAACTATGCACCAGCTCACTGGCGCTGGACAAAGGAAAGATTTTTATGCTTGCCGTTTTTCAAACGGAACCCATTGAGCACGAGCTCGACGAAGATATTATCGCCGAGGCAAGCTTGTCGCTGGACTACCCGATCATGGTCTTGATCGGCAATAGGCGCTACACAATCGGAAGCAAGGACGAGTATCTCTACAAGCGACTTGCGATCCAGGCGGCAATCAGGCGAAAAAGGAAGGCCATGGCTTTCATGAACCAACACAGCCGAGAACAGCTACGCCAATCAACCATTGAGAATTTAATGCAATCAGAGAAGCGATATGTTGCCCACAAGCAGCACGTATATAGCAAAAGGTTAATCGAGATCTGTCTCAAAAATAAAGCAGCGACTTTGCTTTTGGTAGACCAGACAGAA
>MKSR01000011.1 GCA_001898145.1 Dyadobacter sp. 50-39 | reverse complement strand
AGCGATGCATGTGTCGGTAGGTTACCGCTGACGAAACAGCGGGTCTGGTCATATTGCCAGACAATCACTTATGCGGCGTCTCGTCGCACCCACGCCTCTTCAATGAGTATTATTTTTCTGATCCCTTTCAGCTTTCTCATCTTGGAGATAAACACCTCCATAATAATGATGGTGATCACCGGAAAAAGAATCGGATGATCTTTCACCGCATCGAGCTCAAAGACAATAAACCGCTGGTTTTGAAGATCCAGATTCTCTTTCGCATTAAGAAGATAATCAAACTCACCACCTTTGTAATAGGGCCTTAACACATACAGGAAATTGGCAACGTCAAAATCTCTGTCCTTGACCTGATCCTTCTGCAGTACATCAACAAAGACATCTCTGAGAAAATCATAAAAGGAATTAAAGGATGCAAAAACCTTGGGATGCTCCTGCAAAAACTGATAATAAAGTGTCAGCGCATTTGAGAGCGCAACGTATTCACTTCTTTTAAAAACCTCGTTATCTTTTTTCCAAAGTGCCAAAAGAAGCGTTTTGATACTTTCCTTTTTTTCCGTGTCTGGCTCTGAGCCGCTTTCAATGTAAAAAGGGTTGAAGCGGATCGGATGCTTTTCGTCATAGGTGAAATAATACCCTTCCACCAGATCACACAGCCCTTTATAAGAATGCCCTACATCCACCAGCACCACATGCGCTCCCTGCTCATAATAAGACCGGACCATGTGGTTGGTAAAAAATGATTTCCCACTGCCCGAGGGGCCCAGAATGAATTTATTACGGTTCGTGCAGATGCCCTGCCGGATCGGCTCATCACTGATATCCACGTGCACAGGTTTTCCCGTCAGTCTGTCGCCGAGGCGGATGCCCACCGGGCTGATCGAGGATACATAACCGGTTTCCAGGTTTAGAAAACAGCTGGCCTGCTCACTGAACGTATCGAAAGCCTCATTCATGGGAAAATCCGCTTCATTGCCCGGGATACCTGCCCAGAAAATCTGGGGTGCACCACTTGTTTCCAGTTTAACCGAAGCATCGATTTGCGCCAGCGCGGAAGAGACCATACTTTTGATCTGCTGCAGCTCAGCGCGTTTATCCGTCCAGGCCAGCACATTGAAATGCGCTTTAACCGGAAGACGCTGCTCTTTGATCGCCTCATTCAAAAACTCGTTGGCTGCATCCAGCGCCAGTGAATTTTCCCTGGCATAAACCGACAGCGACTGAAGCCTGAGCCTTTTGCTTTCCAGCCGTTTGATCGCTGCTGCGCTGTCCTCAATGAACACATATTGGTTGTAAATATGATTACACGACAACAGCTGTCCAAGCGTGGAAGCGAAGCCAACGCTGAATTTGGTTTTATCGGTCGAATACTTCTCGTAGGTATTTGCCGCAGCACACTGACCCGGAAGATCAGCCGCATCGGCCAGGCTGTAAAGCTGACAATACTGCTCCCCTATTCTGATGCCGTCTTTAAACTCCATGTCGCGGATCATTGCAGCATTCTGATCAGTGGCCAGATAACAATATCTTTCAATCAGTCCTGCTTTTTTAGCCTGACTTAAAAGTGCATCATCGCCCAGCTGACGAAGCGTCACAAATCCGCTGTCCTGCAAAACCCTTCTGAACTGATCGGCCGCATCAATAAAATCCTGGTGTGCTACTGCATCCAGCGTGTCCTGTGGCACCAGCGTAGGCCGGATCAGATTCGAGAAAAGCGAGCTTGACACCCTGCGGCCTTTGGGCCTTCTCGTCAGCATCACATAACAGCTGTGGCCCAGATAGGGCCGCTCATTAAAAAAGCGTTCACTGCTCAAAGAGAGAAAACTGGTATCTTCCCCGCTAAAATCAGCCCTATAACGGCTGTCAATAAAATAGTCCTGTTTATGAAAAACACTGCCCGCAGGCAGCATCTTCAACGCTTTCACCCAGCTTTGATGCAGCGCATCATAATCCTTATCAGACAAGCTGAAAATCTCTGGAAGCTCCACCTGAAAAACCACCGTTACATCACCCTGTTTAGAGAGGATGCACCCATTTTCCACATCAAGTATCGGAAGTAAATCATCAATCAACTTTTCCATTCTGCACACTCATTTAACGGTAACAATTCACATTTTTCACTTCCTGGCAAGCGCCCTTCTTTGCATAAAAATCCTTCGTGATCTCGATTTCACGACAACAGGTATACTTCGTCTGGCCAGTGCTTTGGCCAGTCCATGCTCGCCATAGGTGCTGCTCAGATGATAGATTCCGATCAGAAGCAGGCCACCCAGACAAATTGTGATGGCAAGACTGATGTAGGTGTTAACACCTGCCATATACATCACCGCGTAAATGATCAAAAGAGCAAACATACCCCCTCCCATATACCAGATGTACTGCGCTTTCAGGCCCTTAAATACAATGCTCTGATTGACCCCCTTATTGATCACGTAGCGGTTTGTTGCCATGGTTGAACTGGTTTAAAACTCTAATTTTTTCAGCAACTTTCAGCGGAAATTAACTTCACTCTCTATATTGCCGGTTATAGCTATACGTAACACGCAGTCTGTTAAAGTAAAGATGGTGTGACAGCAGTATTTGTATTTTCCCTTTTCCCATTGTCAATCCATAATTTATATCCAATTGGTCCTCGCTGCCCATTACTTCGGATACATTGCACTTGCATATTTGCTGGTGTCATTTAAGATCTGGCGGGGCCACTGAGGCCCCTTTGCCAGATCCATACCTATCAGTCCGCTTGCCAGCAAAGCCCTATGTTCCTACCCGTAGCAAACTTTCTCTCAAAGAAATCTTCTTTGTAAAGCCCGCCCGGGATGGCAGTGGATATAAATCCGGTGGCTTGTGGTCATTGGCTTTCTGATATGTATTTTTTCATTGCCCTGGGTGCTTTTACAATCCGAAGAATGATTGTAAAACGGTCGCTACCACTACCAGAAAAATGCAGCTTCCAAACCAGGCGGCAGCTACTTTGCCCGTATCCTGATCACCCGCGTTCCATTTCTGAAATACTTTGACAGCGCCCACAAGACCTAGCACCGCGCCTATGGCATACATCAGATTCGTACCCGGCTCAAAGTAAGAGCGCACCTGCGTGTTGGCTTCTTCGATGCCGGCCGCGCCGTCTTGCGAGAATGCAGACACCGCTGTCATTGCAGCTGCTGCCGTCAACAGCAAATGCCGTTTGACTTTTAAAATCATAACCCTGCTTTTCATACCACACATATTTAAAAGTTGAACATGCTTGTTTTCATGGTTTGCCGGCAGCTTTCCGCCAGAGTGGCGGAAAGTCTGACCCGGTCAAACACACAGCCCCACTACACCTTATTCCATATCGCCGCTTTATCCTCATCACTCAGGTGTATGGAGCCATACTTTGCGCATTCAGTCCCGATGCACTCATTGATCGCAGACTGAAACTGCGTACCTTCAAAATCCAGGTAGTCTCTTATCGTCATCTGCAGCAGCAGTACAAGCTCCTGCTTGTCGTAATCCTTTTCATGCGCTTCCTGTATCAGATACGTCAGGTGCTCTGCCAGGCTGTGCTGCTGCCCGGACAAGACCCTGTTTTTCCAAAGACTAACCGGCGGAAAGATCTTTTTTGATCCGGCAAGTGGCTGATCAGCTGTCTGTGCATAATCGATCTGCTCCGGCTCGCTTTGTACTAATGGCTCGTTTGTTACTTTCCGGGGCTCCGCTTGTTTAGCTCTCAAACTCCGCCGAGAACTGATCTTTGCTTTGATTTCCCGGCGGTAAAATCTGGCAACAGCAAACAGGTAATAACCTGCGATCACGGGGCCTGCCACGTAGACATACACGGCCCAGGGGTTGGTCGTAAACATAAAACTAGATCGTTTATGGTTTTAGAATCCAGAATCACATCCATTGCTGCGCTGATCCTGATTGATGGCTACAAAGTAAGCGCGGCAGCCAGCGCCGCAAAAGCGCAACTTTTCTTGCCTCCCCCCTGCGCCTGCCGGTTTGGCACAGTAACCTTCTGATTATCAATAGAAAATAAATCAATATTTTTTCAATCAGCACTGCTTTTAGGCAACAAGACTGAGAAAGTTGCTCCGTTAGCTTCTACTAAACATGTGAAATACAATCAATTATATAAGACACATTGAATTTCATGCCGGAATTGGTGCCTCTTTCAGCGAAAAAATCTCTTATCCCCCGTGTTTTAACCAAAATCACACCCTTTTCAAACATGTAAATTCATCATAATCCTCAACCCACTATACGTTGACTGTCTGACTTTGCGAAAAACACCGGCAGCAAAATAATTTTCTATGTAGCCGATTTCGAAAAAAACAACGATTAGTTTGAGCTCTACTTACCATTCACATAAACTTATCTGACTATGAACATTGATTTTACCAAAGCAAGCTTCCGGGATTTTGAGAACATTCCTGGTCTGGATGCCATTGCAAGAGCAGAAGTATTTTACGACTTTTTAAGGTTCATGAAAAACAGCGGTCACATGAACTACCGCCTGGTCAATCAGTCCGGATGCGGGCCTGAGATGGATGTGATCACCCCCCAAGGCGGCGGATCCGCAGGCAGATATGTAAGTTTTGTTTCCAATGATTATCTGGGCTTCACCCAGCATCCGCTGGTTAAAAAAGCGGTGATAGGTGCCATAGAAAACTATGGTACAGGTGCGGGAGCATCGCCACTGATCGGAGGACATTTTAGTTTTCATCAGCAGCTTGAAGAAAAAATAGCAGCATTTTTCGGACGCAGTAGTGATTCAGCCGTGATCTATACCACCGGCTATACTGCCAACAGTGCCTCACTGCAAAGCCTGCTTTTAAAAGAAGACATCGCCATTGTGGACACGTCTGTACACGCAAGTGTCTACGAAGGTTGTCTTCTTACAAACCGTAAGAGCTTTCTTCATAATGACTTAGAATCATTGGAGCGGATTCTGAACGATGTGCAGAGCCGCTACCGGACTAAAATGGTCATTATCGACGGGGTATATTCACAGGATGGCGATATAGCGCCACTTGACAAGATCCGGGAGCTGACCCACCGCTTTGGAGCCTACCTGATGGTGGATGACGCTCACGGCATTGGTGTACTCGGAGAGACTGGTCGTGGGGCCATGGAGCTTTACGGGGTTATGGACCAAGTAGACCTTATTACCGGCACTTTCAGTAAAACCTTTGCCGGGCTTGGCGGTTATGTGATCGCTCCACCCAAGGTAGCGGCTTTCCTTAAATTTCAGTCCCGGCAGCATATATTCTCGGCAACTTCAACACCAGCCGTAGCAGGCGTCATCAAGGCAATTGAGCTGATTGATCAGGAGCCGCACTGGAGAGCTAAACTTGCAGAGAACATTGCTTATTTCAAAAAAGGACTGATCAGTCTGGGTATGGATGTCGGAAGCACGCAGTCCGCGATCATTCCTGTTAAAATAGGAAATCCACATAAAACCTCTGATACCGGAACTTTGCTTTTAAAGGCAGGCATTTACACCAACCCGATTCTTTATCCGGCCGTAGCTAAAAAAAATGCGCGTATCCGGATGAGTCTGATGGCAACCCATACCAGGGAGCACCTGGACAAAGCACTGAACGCTTTTGAGGATATTGATAAGGTGCTTCATATCTCAAGAAGGTAAGGCAATGATTCTCACTGATAAAAATAAGTTTCCAAAGTTTCCGCTGAACATGGATATGAATTCAAATTCTGTAAAATTTCTGTTAACACCTACTTTGCATATACAGTCTACGGTAGCCAGGGTCAACTGAATTTCAGAGGTAGTTTTTGAGCATCCAATGGTCAGAGACTACTCCTGAGCCTAGGTTTCCTCTATTTAAAAAGGCCTGCCGACTACTTATTTAGCAGTATTTAATTCACTCAGTATCAAGGATTGTAATTCCGCTTTTGGTAACAGAAGCTGATATTCAGCTACACCTATGGGTTTATTAATATCCTGCAAAGCTATTTCTACATCAAGGTGGTCTTTATCTGCGCAGAGAATGATGCCGATGTTTTCACTTTCTTCCAGACGGTCGAGCAGCGATAGATACAGATTCATTTTTCCTACATATTCCACTTTAAAACTTCCGATTTTAAGCTCGATTGCCACCAGCCTGAAGCCCTCTGTGAAAAAAAGCATGTCAACAAAATATTCCTTTGCATTGTAATCCAGGCGGTACTGGTTGCCGATAAAGCTAAATCCTTTACCCAATTCCAATATAAAGGATCTGATCTTGCCGATAAGCCTGTTTTCTAATTCCAGCTCTTTGACAGGTTCTGTAATACCCAAAAAGCCCAGATTGTAGTGCTCCTAAAAACTTCGTTGGCCTATTCAGCATGTGCCTCGTGAAGCGTATGATCAAATTATGCGTTTTGATCTGCTTTTGTGCCTGGCTATAACTGTCCATCTTGATGGCATTGAGTAGCAAATCTCGTGACCAGCCTTTTGTAAGGGTTTCGTTAGCGTAGAATTGGGCTGCTTCCAAAGACTGTAACTTGCCCATTAATAACAGGTTATGCCCAAGGGTAAAACTGATACAGCTTGTAGCAGTTTTGTATCTGCCTGATAATAACGCTCATAAAAGCGCTTCATATTCCAAAGGTTTCGCGGTCACAAACCCATCTCCAGAAATTCGTTTTTCAGGTCTATGGATAATTGTTTCACAACGCCGCTACCATAACCTTCCTGCAATTGTTTGTCAACCGGGCGGCCGGCACCGAAGTAATTTACCCAGATTCCAATAAACGGATTGCGTGCTGCTGTTTACCTGCTTGGCAATTAAAACCCGAGCCGTACGGATCTGGTTAATCGCCTGCCTTAACATTTCTCCGTACTCCGCATCGTCCAGCTGCGGTGATGTTGGTTTATCTTACTCATAGGCTGTTAATCTTTATATCTTATACCATTCGGTTATTTTTCAAGCGGGATCATGTCTTACATTTCTTTCATCACTGCCAGCTCAATTAACTGAGGGTCTTTCCTGCATAAATCAAAGGGTACCGAAAATTCTGTGCATTTTTCTTGCTTCAAAGATCATCAATGTTTGAACAAAAGTAGAGTAAACAAATTTTTTATTCCGGAAGCTCTTTGCTTAATTACCGCCTGAAACTAAAATAAACTGTAAGTGTTGCCAACTTTTGATCTTCTATACCTGAAGAGAATCAGGAGATTTATATTCTTGAAATAAAACGTTTCGATATGCCATTAGACGCTACCAAATCTAACGTTTACAAATGGATGCTGATAGACAAGAATAATTTAAAGATAACACCGCTGGAATTTTTATCTATGACGTCCATTGACTTGACCGAAGAACGATTTTTCCGCCAGGGCTATCTGTCATTCGATTCAGACCAGGCGATCTACATTAGGGAATCAAGCTCGATACAGAATATTTTGAGAAGAAAAGAGATTAACGGTCTTCCCGAGTCGATAGTTGGTTTTATACAAAAGAAACTGTTATAGCGAAGCGGATGATGTTACAGGTGTTTTAGAGCCTCGTTCACAACTTATATTGCGATTCAACTCTAAATCAAACCAAAAAAATGCGGTTGCAAATAAAAATAGATCATTGCATATCAGCGAATAAAGTAAACTTGCTAATCTAATGGTAAGTCACCGTCATAATCGAAAAAATCTTTCGATTTTACCCCCAATGCTGACGCCAGTTTAAATAACGATTTGATGGCAATGTTTTTGCCATGCTCAATCCGACTAATATCGCTATTGTCTATACCAGAGATAACTTCTAAATCCAATTGAGTTAATTTCCTAAATTTTCTCAGTTGTCTTATCCGTTTTCCCAGCTTTACAAGTTCCTCGTTTTCGTCTTCCTCCATCACTCATATTTAAGTGAGCAAAATGGCGCAGAAAATCGGTTTAAAATTTGGGTTAAAACCCAAATTTTAATATATTTGTGATGTGACTTAAACAGTTTATAAAATTTCATCACATCAAAAAACATACAAGCATTTGTTTAGGCCTCAATTATAAAACCAGCACTAGCGAAAAAATGACAGAAGTTTTACGCTTTGGATTTGTCTTAATTAAAACTGATGTTCGAGATCTACTAGAATCCAAATGTGCAAACTGAGTCATGCCCTTTAAGGCACGACAAACATTTTTCGTAGCTCAACTAGTCGAATGCCTTTTGTTTAACGCTGTTTTCAGCACAAACTAAATAGCGTATGAGTAATCGCCTTCTTTACAAACTGATTATCCGCAAGCCTCAGTGAGCTCGTTGTTTTAGCGCTTCCGGCTTAACCTGTGCTCGATTCTATCCTGAATCGTGGTGTCTCGCTATGCTTTTTACTTCTGCTTAACTAACGGCAGAGACTCTGTTTTTTCATTTACTTTCAAATTTTGTTGCAATGAACGCCCGTTTTTGCTCCCCAGGCAGAATACTGCCGTATCTTTTCTATTTCTCACTGCTCTACCTGTTGCTCTGGTGCTGGAAACCGGTGAGGGCACAGAGTGCCGTGAATTACAAACCACTGCAAATCGGTGATACCGTGCCGGATGTAGTGATTAAAAAGGTCCTGCACTACAAAACGCCAACGGCCAGGCTTTCTGATTTTAAAGGGAAACTATTGATTCTGGACTTCTGGGCGACCTGGTGTGCGCCTTGTGTCTACATGATCCCACGCATGGATTCTCTCCAAAAGCAGTTTGAAGGCAGGGTTCAGTTTCTGGCTGTGACCTCCGAAAATGAGAAGGCAGTTACTAATTTCAGAACCAAATACCTCAAACGTCACCCTAAACGTATAGTCCATCCGGAAGTGGTAGGCGACTCTGTTTTACGAAGACTTTTTTACCATAATGCCCTGCCTCATTACGTCTGGATTGATCAGGTTGGCGTTGTCAGCGCTGTAACGGAAATGGCTCAGATCACAGCCGAGAACATCAGTGCATTCCTTGACAAAAACAGCACTGAGCTTAAAGAAAAGAAGGATGAAAAACGGATTGCCTATGATGGCACCCGCCCTTTTCTGGTCAACGGAAACGGTGGTGATGGCAGCGGTCTGCTCTACCATTCACTGCTCAGCCGCTATACCCCCGGACTAAAAAGAGGATTTTCTTACAGACCCGATGAAAAGCTCGGCAGAAGGATCACTGTAACGAATTGCAGCCGCCTATGGCTCTATAAAATCGCATACGCCAAACCCGGCCAGTGGTTTGATGAAGCTAATGTGATCATTGAATCAGCGGATTCATCTGCGCTTACAACCGAGCTACACGGGCAAAATTACATCGACTGGCTAAAAGATAATAACGGGTTCTGCTATGAGCTGATCGTGCCTGCCGCGATCCAGGATAAAACCAATGCGTTGATGCAGCAGGATCTGATCAACCTTTTCCCCCAGTATAAAGCCAGTGTGGAAAACCGTATGAAACGCGGCCTTGCGCTGATCCGGCTTGAGAATACGCCGAATCTGCTGCCAGCGTCCCAGGGAGGCAAAAAGGAGATGAAAATTGACCGGTTCGGATGGGAGATAAGGAATGCAACCTTGAAAAGCGTTTTAGAACGCTTTAACAAAACCCAGAGCTATTCGCTACCTCTGATGGATCAGACCGGGATCAAAACGCCGGTTGACCTGAGCATCTCAGTTGACATGTCCGATCTGGCCGCTACCAATACAGAGCTTTCGCGTTACGGGCTTAAACTGATCGAAAAACAGTTTGAGCAGCCCGTCCTGGTGATTGCCGACAATAAAAAGCCCACAGCCCACTAAGCACATTTTTCTGACACTCCTATGAAAAAAGTTTTAAACCTTGTCCTGTGCACTTTGCTTTCCACAGCCTGCTTTGCCCAGCAGCTGACAGTAAGAGGCAAAGTATTATCCTTGGAGGATAAATCCCCGCTCGCTGGTGCATCTATTGTTCACAAAGCAAGTCTGCAAGGCGTTTCCACCGACTCGTCTGGTCATTTCCGCATCGTCATACCGGCATCCGACCCGATATTGGTTGTGTCTTTTATCGGATACAACAAAAAAGAAATTGTAGCTACCGGGTCTTCGCCGCTTCTGGTCGAGCTGGAGCCAGACCCTAATCAGCTTGGAGAAGTGATCATTTCAAGCGGATACCAGCAGCTTCCCCGGGAGCGGGCAACAGGCTCCTTTGTGCAGGTGGACAACCAGCTTCTTAACCTGCGGGTCAGTCCCGATATTATCAGCCGGCTGGAAGATAACGTACCCGGTCTGGTCTTTAACCGGAGTGGTGCACAGCGCTCCGGCGCGCAGAGCGCCATCAGTATCCGCGGGCAAAGCACGCTATTCGGAAGGGAAGATCCTTTGATCGTACTGGACAATTTTCCATATACGGGTGATCTGGCTTCGATCAATCCCAATGACGTCGAGAGCATGACGATCTTAAAAGATGCGGCGGCAGCTTCAATCTGGGGCGCACAATCTTCAAACGGTGTAATTGTCATTACCACCAAGAAAGGAAAATTCAACCAGCCCGTTCAGGTATCTTTTAATGCCAATGTGACCGCCGCCCAAAAGCCTGATCAGTTCTACCTGCCCCGGATAGGCAGCTCAGATTATATTGATATTGAGAAAATGCTTTTTGGGAGAGGTTACTATAACACCTTTGAAAACGATGATGTTAAAACAGCGTTCACCCCGGTCGTAGAACTCCTCATCGCGGAAAGAGATGGTAAAATCACAGTTGAACAGACCAATGCTCAGATCGAAGCGCTTCGAAAAAACGATGTGCGAAAAGATATTGAAAGGTATTTGTACCGCACAAGTCTGAACCAGCAGTATGCGGTCAACATCCGTGGAGGGAGTGCTTCCAGTAAGTATTTCGTTTCGGCGGGTTATGATAAAAACCTGGCCGCACAGCTTGGTAATTCCTTTAACAGGGCCACAGTCAACATTAACAATACTTTCTCTTTGCTCAAACAGAAACTGGAAATTACCACAGCGCTTTATTACACCTCCTCTAAAAATACCAGCAACGCGGTTTCAGCCGCCGAGATGAATATCTCCAATGGCAAACCGCTTCCACCCTACATGCGACTTGCGGATGATGCGGGAAATCCTGTAGCCGTGACGCATACCTACCGCGACAGTTTTATAAATACTGCTTCGCAGCAGGGCCTTCTGGACTGGACCTACAATCCGCGAAATGAAATCAACGCCAATGACAATACCACCCGGCTGAATGATTACCGGATGAATCTGAATGCTGCGTACCGGATCGGCCAGAGCATCACTTTGCAGGCGCTTTACCAGTATTCGGGCAGCTCGAATCTAGCGCGTAACAGGCAAAGCAAAGACAGCTGGTATACCCGCGATATGATCAACCGGTTTACTATTGTAAATGCCGATGGCACACTGACAAGACCTGTCCCCGTGGGCGATATTCTGGATATCAATCAGGTGTCCTCAGCCGGACACTCGCTTCGTACGCAATTGAATTACAACAAAGATTTCGGTAAGGCCGGTAATCTTACTGCGCTGGTTGGGGCAGAGATCCGGGGAATGAACACCCAGGGATATTCGACGGTTTACTACGGATTTGACAATGAAATGGCAACCAGCAGCGTGGTTGATTATCTTTCCTATTTTAAATCCTACGTGAACCCTTCCTCTGCCTATAACCAGATCCCTTCTTATGCTTCGTTAACGGATCTGACCGACCGTTACATTTCCTATTACGGAAATGCGGCATACACCCACAGCGGCAAGTATACCGTCTCGGCCAGCGCCAGGCTTGACCAGTCCAATCTGTTTGGTGTGAAAACAAATCAGAAAGGTGTACCACTGTACTCGGCAGGATTTGCCTGGAAACTTTCAAGTGAAAAATTTTATGGTCTGAACTGGCTTTCTTACCTGAACCTGAGAACGACCTATGGCTACAACGGAAACATTGACAAATCGCTTTCTGCTTACACTACCGCCAACTTTTTTGGTGCTTCCTCGCTGACGGGTCTTCCTTATGCGGTGGTTGCTAACCCGCCTAACCCTCAGCTGCGTTGGGAACGCACCAGGATCGTAAATTTTGGTCTGGATTTCAAAACGAAGAATAACCGTATCTCAGGGGCCGTGGAATACTACCTAAAAAAAGGGATGGACCTGATCGGTGATACACCTTTCGCGCCACAGACAGGTATTACTACCTTCCGGGGCAATACCGCCAATACCAAAGGGAACGGTTTCGAGCTGAACCTGACCAGCCAAAACCTTCGAAGAACCCTGGGCTGGCAAACCACTTTTATTTTAAGCTATGCAAAAGACAAGGTGACCCGGTATCTGGCCAAACCCACCTCGGTTGCCGGGTCTTATCTGACAACCTCTTCGGTGGTACCCACAGAAGGCAAACCCCTGTATGCTGTATACAGCTACCCGTGGGCCGGGCTGGATCCTGCCACCGGTGACCCGCAGGGTCTTTTGAACGGAGAAGTCAGTAAAGATTATCTGGCCATTAAATCATCCACCACCCTGGATCAGCTTCAATACAACGGAACGCTGCGTCCGCTGGTTTTCGGAGCTATCCGCAATACGTTTACCTACAAAGGGCTTTCTTTATCTGCCAACATCAGCTACCGACTGGGATACTACATCAGGACCCCATCGGTTAATTACGCAGAGATCCTCAGGGGCGAAGGTGGTCATGCCAACTACAATCTCCGCTGGCAGAATCCGGGGGACGAAAATCTGACCCACGTTCCTTCTATGCCGCTGGTGAACAACTCTGCACGAAATGAATTCTATACCTACTCGTCGGTTCTGGTTCAGAAGGGAGATCACATCCGTTTGCAGGATATCAACCTGAGTTATTCCCTTAGCAAAAGCACTTCTGGTTGGTTGCCCGTACAGGCAGCGCAGTTTTATCTGTATGCGAATAACATCGGGATCATTTACAAAAGGACCCGCTCAGGTCTGGACCCGGATTATTTAAACTCACCGCCTGCTGCACGAAGTTTGGCAGCGGGTATAAAAGTGGACTTCTAACAGATGAATCTATGAAAAAGAAAATAGTATACTTTTTGATTGCGGCTGTTTGCTTGTCTGGATGCACGGCCGACTATCTGGACAAAAAACCAAGTAAGTCACTGGTTGTACCCACAAGCATGGTGCATCTGCAGGCACTGCTCGACGGTGTGTCCAACTCGATGAATACCGCGCCGGGAATCCAGGTGCTGGCCACTGATGAATTTTATCACCCTGAATCCAACCTGGCAAACATCCCATTTCTGGACCGCAACAGCTACACCTGGGCCAAAGACATCTTTGAAGGAAATGGTGTCCGCGACTGGGAGTATCCCTACAAACAGATCTTTAACGCCAATATCGTTCTGGACGGGCTCAGTAAAATAAGCCGTGATCCGTCGAATGCCAAAGACTGGGACCAACTCCAGGCCAGTGCGCTTTTCTACCGTGCCAATGCGCTCTTTAACCTGGCCCAGGTATTTGCAGCTCCTTATGATCCATCCACCGCATCCGCGCTGCCGGGAATACCCGTCAGGCTTTCCATGGATGTTAATGAAACCGTTGGACGGGGCACTTTGCAGCAGACCTATGATCGCATCATCGGAGATCTGATTGAGGCTGAAACGAAGCTTCCAGCGCAGGTAAGTTATATCAACCGGCCGTCACAGCCTGCTGTCACGGCTCTTCTGGCTAGGATCTATCTGAGTATGCGCGATTATGATAAGGCGACAGAAATGGCATCACGGTGCCTGCAGCTTCACACCAAACTACTGGATTACAACACGCTCACCCCATCGGCTGCACGGCCCCTGCCGGCTCCCTTTTCGGGCGAAAATCCTGAGATCATCTTTTACAGTACGCTGCAGTCCTATTCCACCATTGTCAATTCAGCACTCTCCGGTGTCGATTCGGTTTTGTTTAAAACATATGATGCTGATGATCTTCGAAGAAGCTGCTATTTTGTTGCCCGGGCGAATGGGCTGTTCGGATATAAAGGAAGTTATGTGAACGCTGTCACGCTGTTCGGTGGTCTGACCACTAGTGAAGTATACATGATCAGAGCGGAAGGCTACGCCCGGCAGAATAAAACCGGCCTGGCCCTTGCGGACCTGAATACGGTTCTGGCCAAACGGTTTAAAACCGGCAAACTTGTAGCTGTCAATTCTACGCCAGAAAATATTCTCGATCTGGTTTTACTGGAAAGAAGAAAAGAACTTTTCGCGCGCGGTCTGCGCTGGTCTGATCTGCGAAGACTCAATAAAGAACCAGAACATGCCATTACCATAAAACGAATCTTTGCCTCATCAGAGCTGACTCTGCCTGCTAACGATAGCCGCTACGTTTTCCCGATTCCAGATGATGAGATCCGGAGCAGTGGTATTGAACAGAACCCGAGGTAAACAGAAAATTCCAGACAAGCCATGGCCTGTCTGGAATTTATCGATTGTTCAAAAAATTATTGCGGAACAAATCCCGTTTCAACAGTAGCCGGAATAGCAGCGCTTTCATTTTCAGCTTCAGTATGCTCCCTTGGGTCATAACCATCAGCAAAGCTGGCTTTACAAAGTTTATCCGAAGCCTCACATTCCGCCGATGTCAGAGGCTGCCATTGCCCCTCGTCCTGTGCATCCTGCGCTACGCGTTGCCACTGGGTGATCAGCGCATTCCCGGGCTGTTTTGGGCTTTGCGTTGCAACGGCCATACCTCCGCCCAGCAGTAATGCGGCAGCCAATAAGTAATCAATCTTTAACTTTTTCATGATTTCAAATTTAAAGGTGAAAAGGATAAATTACTGCTTACTCTGTTTTCAGGTTTTCAGCAGGCCATGTTTGATCACAGTTTATACTCAGATCAGCATAGTCATTCCCTGGCATCCATATGGCAGACATCCCGTCCGGGCATACAGATGGCTAATATTTTTTGGAATGTGTCATTGCATCTTAGAAGTGTGCAATCTGACAGCCAGAATAGATATGATCAGAAAAAAGAGATTAAAAAAGAAATGCGTCGAAAAGCTCATGGATTTGGCGATTCCCGCACAATTACAAGGAATTCTGTCAAATACATTCAAAAGAACCAAACCTATGTAACCGGTAAAAAGTAGCATAAAGAACACGGAACCATAAAGGCCCATCCATCGGGTGCGCTCAAAAATCAGAAGAAAGGTTATCACAAGTTCGCCATAGGGAATGAGCCACATTAGTGGCAACACTGACCAATCCGGAATATTCTGATTGGCCAACTGTTTGCCAAATTCTTCCATATCCAGCAGTTTGCTGATAGCCGTATAGAAAAATAGCAAAGCAAGCACAGCGGTTGCGGAACGCAAAAAAACTGCTTTGAACTTTTGTTGGGAAACCAGCCTATGATTTGAAATTGATTCCATGGTCTGACGTGCGTTATGATTTATTCTCGCATTCCTTTAACCGGCATTTTTCTTCCGGTCTTAATTACGATATAAAGCTACCACTGTGGCCGCCGGTCACATAGACTGAACCCGGGACAAATTTTGTCTCTCTATACTATTTGAGAATTACGTTTTTTTGTTAGTACGATCTATTTCCTGCCGCGGATTTCGCTTATCCGTTTGGGAGAAGTGCCCAGATAGTGCGCTACATCCTGCACCGGAATACGATTTACCGGAAAAATTGTTTCGAATTTCTCATAAGCCTGGTTTAGTGGCAGATGCAAAAGATGGGCTAAGACTTCTGATTTATCCCGGTCCTTTTGGAAAATGATACTTTTGAGCGTTTGTGCTTCTCTGAAATGCCTGAGCGCATATCCAATGTTATTATCAGGCAATGACAAAAGGGTTGTATTCTCCAGCATGATCAGATAATCTGCCGACGGAATACCTTTATATGCATTTGATTCGATGAGAATTATTTCATCCTCATGCCAAAAACGTGTTACGCGCTCTTTACCATCCTGATCAAAATAAGATGCTTTCAACATCCCTTTTTCCACATACCATACACTCGAACTACGCAGGGTATCCTTCAAAGGCTGACCTTTCTTAAAGCTGTACTCCTGTGTCTGCTTTGCAAGAAACTGTTGAAAATCATCCGAAATAGAATGACGTGAGGAAAGATATGAGATCAAATTTTCTGTATTCATGGGTTGGAAAGTTATATCATATCAATTTTCTTTATGGCTGCTATTGTCTTTTCCATCATGACAATCACTGCTTTTCTATCCTTATCCTCCGTAGCATAAGATCTTTTACGAACACTATCCCAGGAAAGGTCGTCTCTTTCGGTAGATGACAATAATGGAATAAGGGCCTTAAAAACAGAGTGAACAGAGCCGCGCTCCAAAATACCGGTGTATACAAATGCTCTCAGCAGGATAGCAATCTGGTCCGAATTCAGTGATAGCCTAATTTTCAGATCAGCCGGTTTTGTTCTTTCAGGTAGCTTTTTGACTTCAAGCGGACTGACATCCCACTGAAATTTCTTTTCCAGATAATTAATCTCCTGTGCAAACCAGTTTCCAACTACATTTTTGACGCCTTTGTAATTTGGATTTAACCTCACTCCCGGTTTAAGATGCATTTGGTTGAACTCCTTATAAGCAAGCAGTAGCTGGTCCAATTTATCCGTAACCGAAACAAAGGAGTTGATCCTGCCTGCTATCTTTTCTGTGTAGTAATTCAGATAGGCCTTTTTATTGAAATTCCTGTAAATCAGCAGCTCAATGATTGCGTTGTAAAGCGCTTTTTCCCCCTTACAGGATGCAATTTCTTCAAGTCCTCTGACAAGTTCTTTTTTATACACGACTTCCCGAAAAGTGACCCGGCGGCCCTTTTCTTCGCTTGTAAACTTATAGAGCGTATCAAATACAATATCGATGAGCTTTTTATCACTGATCTTTCGTCCAATTTTCGCTTTAAGCTGATCCACCCTGATTTTCAATTCCTCTCTGGTCATGTGCAGGTACGTGGTCGGAATCCACTCATCAAGTCCAAGAAATTTCAGATATCTTCCCTCAATAAAAGATAGTAGTTCATCGAGTTGCTCCTGAATAACACCCGATAGAACTTTAAGCTCCTGCACGCCAGCCGGAATCTGATTATTGTTCTCACAGGCCTGATCAAGCAGGATGATCAGATCAGAATGGTAGCGCCGGACAAGCAGCTTTATCTGCGTGTGATTCCTGAGTGCGTATACCTCTCTTTTAAGCTGAACCTTAATTTTCTCTTTTTCTTCATCCGCCCTTTTCAGAATGGAGTCAGCCTGAGCCTCCGTAATAGCTGTTACATCGGTTTTTGCCGGATTTAAAGTGATACAAACCAGCAAATCATACCATTCAAGAGAATATGGGTGTTGCATGTGATTGTTGATTAAAGTTGCCAAAATCTGCCACTTTTCTTAATTAAGTGTCAATTTGACGATAAACTTATTGCACATTAAGTAGAATATCGGCTACATAATAATTTTTTTATTAAATTAGCTTAACAGACTGTCATAGTGCTGATTACAATCATCTGACACCATTTAACTCTTCACAACCATGGAAGATATAATCAGAAGAAACAGAAAACAGACAGAGCAACGGCTTATTGCAGCAGCAGGCGAAGTGTTTCGCACCAATGGTTATGCTGGAATTAAGCTTAACAAAGTCGCCCGGCAGGCAGGCGTCCAGAAGAACCTGATATACCGCTATTTCGGAAGCGTTCAGAAGCTTTTCAGAGAGTACATATTAAAACAGGATTACTGGAGCTTTTATCATAAAAACCTTGATAATATTCTGGAAGAAAATCAGCAGGATTCCGGTAGAAACCTGGCAAAAAATGTTCTGGAAAAACAACTTGATTATTTTTATTCCAATTCAGAAATGCAGCAGGTGATCCGCTGGGAGATCTGCGAGAAGAATGAAATTTCACGGGGTATATCCGATGCCCGCGAAAGGCTTGGAGAAGAAATGTTGGGCCTGACAGACCCGTATTTTAGAGGCTCCAAAGTAAATTTCCGTGCGTTGTTAGCATTACAAATTGCTGGCATTTACTATTTTGTCCTTCATGCAATGATAAACGGAAGTACCTTCTGTGGCATTGACATAAATAAAGAAAGCGACATGAAAGAGCTTCACAGAACGCTCAAACAGGTAATCGACTGGGCCTACGAAAAGGCTTCCAACTGAAAACAGGTAATATCATAAACTCTATACGAAATCTGGCCCGACAGTCTGCCCTTGTGATCGTTTATGGTCACAAGGGATTTTTTTACCACTAAAAAACCCCGATAAAACCTGCTACCGGTAAGTATTACGCTTGACTTTATCAATGTCTTTAAGACGCCAGCCGCACGTTTGCCAGTCAGTCAACCGAAAGTTACGAAGCAAAAAATGACGGCCGCAAGCCTGCACTTCGTCATCCGGCTATTTACCACCGCTTCCAGCAGCCCGCCTTAAAACGCCGGATGGGCTTGCATCCAAGGGTTAAACCCCGTCATTTTTTCTTCGTGAGAAAGCAGCGATTGCCTTTGGCACCAAGCCAGGCCCTGTTTACTTAAATGTTTTTCACTCATGAAAACCTCAGTTGAATTTCGCATTTATGTTGGTACTTACGCTAAGTACAATGACGGATCGCTTTTCGGAAAATGGATGGATCTCTCAGATTATATTGATCTGAACGATTTCTACGAAGCTTGTTTAGAACTTCATCAGGATGAAGAAGATCCGGAGCTTATGTTTCAGGATTGGGAATACATTCCGGATTTTTTGATTTCAGAAAGCAGTCTGAATGAATATACTTTCCGGTACATGGAAGAAGTCACCGGTATGGATGATGACAGAGCCAGAGCGCTTGAAATCTACTGCAAGGATATAGCCAGCTGGCCCGATAATGAAAAGGATTTCGAAGAAATACTCCAAGAATTCAACGAGTCCTATCAGGGATACTTTGCAGGATCGATGAAAGATCCGGCAGAAGAATTCGCCTACCAATACATTGAAGATACCGGAATGCTATCAGACGTACCAGAACTACTTCAGAGATACTTCGATTACGAAGCCTTCGGAAAAGATCTGTTTATGGATGGGTACTCCGAATTTGAAGGACACGTGTTCAGTAGCTACTAAATTAAAAGGGCTCCGGCCCTTTTTTTGCTCCTGATATTACTTTTCATAAGTTAGCGCAGTACCGTTTTAGTTAAATTAGTTTTAGTCATGTAGGTATGTATACCCTAGAAATCAAGGAAATAGCAAGAAAATAGTTCTCTAACTATGGGTTCAGCCTCATCGGACATCTCAACCACATCGGTTAAAACACCGGCCTTTTAAACAAAGCACATTCGGACGTTTAAACAAAGACGCCTCAGAACATCCGCCCTACTTTTGTTCCATCAATAACATTTAAAATTTAAAAGAATGGAACAAAACAATTATCAGGGAGCATTGCAAAACCCAACGGGTTCTGGCTTCAACGCAAGATCTACAACCAATGATGTTATCAAAGGAATTGACCTTACCGGGAAAATCGCCATCGTAACCGGGGGCAACACCGGTATTGGTTTGGAAACCACCAAAACGCTGGCAGCAGTCGGGGCGACAGTAATTGTGCCTGCAAGAGATACCGAAAAAGCAAAAAGGAATCTGGAAGGCATTGCCAACGTAGAATTGGAAACAATGGATTTAATGAATCCAGATTCCATTGATGCGTTTGCTCGAAAATTTCTTGCTTCCGGCAGGCCACTTGATCTACTTATCAACAATGCGGGTATTATGTGGGTGCCTTTGCGTAGGGACAGCCGTGGTATCGAATCACAGTTAGCCACCAATTATTTAGCACAATTTCAATTAACCGCAAGGCTTTGGCCAGCCCTGAAAAAAGCCAATGGTGCAAGAGTGATTAATGTATCCTCACACGGACATCAATTTGCTCCATTCGATTTTAAAGACCCTAATTTTCTCAATAGGGAATATGAAACGCTGCAGGCTTATGGGCAATCAAAAACGGCCAGCAATCTGTTTGCCCTTGAGTTGGACAATCTTGCCAAAGCATTTGATGTACGGGCTTACTCGTTGCACCCGGGTTCTATTGCTGGAACAGAACTCGGTAGAGAAGCATCCCTGGAACTATTTCAAAAAATGGGTTTCCTTGATGCAGACGGCAATCTGTTACCGGAAGTAGCAGCATCGTTAAAAACAATTCCACAGGGTGCAGCCACGACTGTCTGGTGTGCCACCAGTCCCCTGTTGAACAATGTTGGTGGTGTATATTGTGAAGATGCTGATGTGGCCGAAGTTGCTTCTGACACTTCCATGTCCAATGGTGTAAAACGTTACTCAGTGGATGAAGATAATGCTAAACGGTTGTGGACATGGAGCGAAGCCATGACAGGTATCACATTCAACCTAATTTAACCCACTTTAAATACTGAAATGAAAAGTTTGAAAGATAAAGTTGCCGTCATTACGGGCGGCAACAGCGGCATCGGGTATGCCACAGCAAAGGCGCTCCATGAAGACGGAGCAAGAGTGATCATCACGGGCAGACGGAAAGAAGCGATTGAAAAGGCAGCATCAGAACTCAAAGTCCGTGGTTTGCTGGCAGACCAGTCCAACTTATCAGATATTGAAAGGCTGGTATTGGATGTGAAAGAGCAATTCGGGAAAGTAGATATTTTGCTTATCAATGCAGGTATCACAAAGTTTGCACCGATTGAAGTCATGACAGAAAATATGCTGGACGAAGTAATGAATGTCAATTTCAAGGGAGCATACTTTACATTAAGTAAATTTATTCCAATCCTCCATGATAGTGCCTCGGTTATATTTTTGTCATCAACATCTGCTACTATTTCCCCACAAAACGCGTCTGCCTATGCGGCAAGCAAAGCAGCTATCAACGCCGTTATGAAAATTGCAGCCCTTGAATTGGCCTGCCGAAAAATTCGTGTGAATGCGGTGAGCCCCGGTCCCGTCGCTACCGAAATTATGAGTAAACTGGGGTTGGATGATTCTATTGAAGCTCAAATAATAAATAGCATTCCTTTGTCAAGATTGGGCAGGGCAGACGAAGTGGCAGATTTGATTACTTACTTATCGGGCGATCATGCTTCATTTATTACAGGCTCAAATTTTCTGATTGATGGCGGGCAGTCCCTATGGGTGCATTACAAACTGTCGCTATGCTGCAATTTTTTGTCGTTGATATGGCTCTATATGTTGTCTAACAATATCCCAACGGTTGCTCATCGAGCAAACGCGTAGATTTAATACACG
>MKSR01000010.1 GCA_001898145.1 Dyadobacter sp. 50-39 | reverse complement strand
AAATTTAAACTACTATTATTGCAAACGGAAAGTGGCCCAATGATTCCCGTAACGCTTGGCCCTATATGCTCCGAAAGGCCTGCCCCCATATCGCCGTAATAGACACCAGCGTATACAAATCGCGCTACCAAGTAGCATGGGGACGCAGAACCGCCTGAATAGGTCTTCAGAATTTTGACGGTCAGATATTAGCGCCATGATTTTATAGTCAGGCCGGCCTCCGAGCTTTTTTGCGCAAACGTTTGCGCACTTGAGTGAGCAGATTTGCTGTACATTTCGAATAAATATTAAGACTTGCTCGGGATTGAGAGCTTTGTTCTGCAACCCATTCGACCGGAAATTGGCCAGTGAACCGTCGATTCTGCTAGCCGAGCTATTTGAGAGCATGTCTTGGCAGGAGCACCGTCTCGGCAATGCAAGCAGATCAGGTTCGCAACTATTGACCGCGTTTTAAAGACTAGGAAGGTTGTGAACCTGCAGGGCAAGTGTCGACGAGGAGTTGCTAGCCGAATTTTGAGAGCGCGAAGCGACCAAAACATCTAGGATGGAATGTAAACCCAAAACTCAATCTATTTAATACCTAAAACAACGAAAGCTATGTACAAAAAACTACATCGGATTCAGGTGCTGCTTGCAATAGTTGCCCTAATTTCTTTTACATCGAATGCATTTAGCCAAGGAGATCTGACTGTCTCAGGTCGAATTGTTAGCAACACTGGGGAGGGGATTCCTGGCGTGAACGTGATAGAAAAAAATGCCACCAACGGCGTCGCGACCGACGTTGAGGGAAATTATCGGATCAAAGTGGCAGGTGGAGATGCCACGCTTATTTTTTCCTTTATTGGGTATGGAACTCAGGAAATCCCGGTCAGTTCGAGATCCAAAATCGATGTCACACTGCTCCCCGACGCTGCCATACTGCAGGAAGTCGTTGTTGTGGGATACGGCGTGGTTAAGAAGTCCGACGTTACAGGCGCAGTGTCGTCGGTGGGGGCAGAGAAAATCACCCAGGTAAAGGCGGTATCCAACCTGGCACAAGCGCTTCAGGGCCAGGCGGCGGGAGTTCAGGTGATCCAGCGTTCTGGGCAGCCTGGGGAAGGTGTGTCCATTAAAATCCGGGGGACAAACTCCATTGCGGGCGGTAATGATGCGCTGTATGTTGTGGACGGATTACCGTTGAATGGTCTGAGCGCCCAGCTGAATCCTTCCGATATTGAGAGCATTGAGATTTTGAAAGACGCGTCATCGACGGCGATATATGGTTCCAGGGGCGCTAATGGAGTGGTGATGATCACTACTAAAAAGGGCGCAGAAGGGAAACTGAGGATATCCTACGATGGATACTATGGCGTTCAGTCTCTGCGAAAAAAAATAGATGTGATCGGCGCCCGCGAATTTGCAAATCTTCAGAATGAAGCCAGCGCGAACTGGAATTCTGATAACCCTTCGTCTACTCCGATGCGGATCTGGTCATCTTCTCAAATAGATTCCCTGGCTGCGCAGAGTACTGATTGGCAGGATCTTGTGTACCGGAGCACCCCCGTTCAAAATCATGACTTATCGGTATCCGGCGGAAATGCCACAACCAAATTTTTCACTTCGCTCGGTTACTTCGACCAGAATGGAATTATCGAAAACTCGGGGTTCAAACGTTACTCCTTACGGACCAATATCACTCAGAAAGTCAGTCAACGACTGGATGCCAACCTGAGCCTATCCTTACAACAGTCCAACTACTCCCAGAATAACTATTTCAATGGAGATGGTGGTGGCGGAGTTCCGTTTTCAGCGATGGTGATGCCGCCCACCCAGGGCGTATACGCAAACGGGAAGTACACCATATTTACCGGGGTGCCCTGGGGCCAGACTAACCCTTATGCCATGGCGAAAGAAGAGAAAAGATCCAATCCATCGCTGCGACTCATTGGAAACTTGCAGCTGGACTATGCACTGGCAAAGGGACTGAAACTTAAACTGAGCGCCGGGATAGATAATAACTGGAGCCGGTCGAGTTACTACGCCCCCAAATCCCTGAGCCTGTATTCCAATGGCGGCGCCTCACAAAGCTATTCTACCGGAACGACCATCGTCAACGAAAATATCCTTACATATACGAAGAGTATGACGAACCAAACCATTGATCTGCTGGCCGGCTTCACTTATCAGACGTCGGATTTCAGAAGCCTGAGCAGCGGTACAGCACAAGGCTTTTTAACGGATATCTACGAAGACAACAACTTGAATGCGGCAACCGTAAAAGCTGTGCCGGGTTCCGACTTCAATGACAACAGGCTCCTCTCTTATTTAGGACGGGCCAATTATACCTATAAAGGAAAGTATCTGGTAACCCTTACCGGTCGCTACGATGGCTCGTCACGTTTTAGCGAGAACCACAAATACGCCTTCTTTCCTTCGGGGGCCATTGGCTGGAAAATGTCCGAGGAAGCGTTTATGAAAAACATTTCGTCTATTTCCAACCTGAAATTAAGGGGCAGCTATGGCTTGGCAGGTAATCAGGCGATTGGAAATTATCAGACATTGGGCGTATTGCAAAACCAAAATGTTGTACTGAACAATGGCCTGGTGACGGGATACTACCCTGCCCGCCTGGCCAACAGTGATCTGAAATGGGAGACTACTGAGCAACTCGACCTCGGCCTTGACATCGGTTTATTCCAGGAACGTATTCAGCTTACCGCCGATTACTACGATAAGAAGACGAAAGATCTTCTCTTGAATGTTACGTTACCGACCTCCTCGGGTTTTTCCAGCGTCCTTAAAAATGTTGGATCGGTGGGTAACAAGGGGTTTGAGTTCCAACTTGTCACTAAGAACCTGGTCGGTAAATTTCAGTGGAATTCGATGTTGACCTTTACCAGAAACCGGACAAAAATCCTGGATCTGGGCAAAGACGCACAAGGAAATCCCATTACGTATAAGGAGGTGGGTTCGGGAGGAAACTGGTTCCCGATGATCTTGGGACAGCCCATGC
Source organism: Dyadobacter sp. 50-39 (assembly GCA_001898145.1). Classification (GTDB taxonomy): domain Bacteria; phylum Bacteroidota; class Bacteroidia; order Cytophagales; family Spirosomataceae; genus Dyadobacter. The sequence goes on along the minus strand of MKSR01000010.1, from coordinate 193,479 downwards.
AGCAACTATTTGGATATCGCGTGCTGGGAGTTTATCAAACGAGCGAGGAAGCGATCGCTAATGGTGAACCTACTAAAAGAGCAGGGGACTATAAATTCCAGACCACGCCGGGTGGCGTATTACCAAATGACAACAGGGTAATCCTGTCGAATTTTCAACCCGATTTTACTTTTGGGTTTAACAATGAATTTGCTTATCAAAATTTCTCTTTATCGATCTTGGCGGTAGGATCTGTTGGCAATGACATCGCAAATGAGTTTCGTAAATATAATATCACACTCAATGGAAAATGGGCACCTACCAGAGAAGCGTATGAGAACCGATACATCGAAGGTCAGGGAGGAGGCAAATACGAAAGACCACAGTACGATCGAAATGGAAGTACAATCCGGGATTACGCCAATAGCCTATGGCTGGAAAATGGCTCATACCTCCGTCTAAGGGATATTACGTTCGGTTATCGTTTCAATGCAAATGTGCTTAAGGCTCTCAGAATCTCGTCCCTGCAGGCCTACATCAGCGTTCAGAATTACGTTACGATTACCAGGTATTCCGGCTACGACCCGGAGGTCGCCAACAATTTCAACGGCTGGGACCGTGGCGCTTATCCGGCCTCTAAAAGTATCACCGGCGGAATTAAACTCAACTTCTAATCTATCAAATGATCATGAAAAACATATTCACTAAGTCACTATATGTATTGTCATTGGTTACAATGATGTCAGGTTGTAATGGAGCGCTGGAAGAGGAACCCAGAACATTTGTCAGCCCGGATGCTTATTTCAACGGCGGTTTTGATTCTTACGACCTGGCGGTCGTTGGAGTTTATCGCACGATCCGAAATACTTTGGGACATGGAGCCTGGCTGACTCGGGAAAGTTTCAGTGATATCATTGGCCCTGTTTCCGGTGGGTATGAACAAGGAACCCCTGTTTATCAAAATAATCATCAACCTTTCTTTTACAATGTGAGGGATCAGTGGACGAACCATTATACCATCATCAAGGACGCCAACTTTATTATAAGCCAACTTGGTAAAGCAAACGTGCTAACCGATCAGCAGAAAATTTCGCTTTCGGGCGAGGCGCGTTTGCTGAGAGCCTATGCCTATTTTCAATTGGTACAGCTGTATGGCGACGTTCCTGTTCGTACCGAGCCGTTGCCCGATTACAGCGATGAAAGCCTCAAAATTCCGAGAAGCCCGCAGGCAGAAGTTTACAAGCTGATAGTCGACGACCTCCAATTCGCAGAGTCCGGCCTTCCGGAAAATTCGGTCACGATCGGCAGGGTAAATAAGTGGGTAGCCACATCGCTTCTGGCAAAGGTGTATCTGACGATGGCCGGGGAGCCACTTAAGCAGACCGAGTTGTATGCGAAAGCCAAAGAGAAGGCAGTAGCCGTGATTAACTCCGGTAAATACAATCTAGTACTGGATTATGCACAAGTTTTCCATAACACAAGTTATACCACGGAAAGTATCTGGGAGCAGACCTATCAGGTCGGAGTTGGCGGAAACCCTTTGATGCAAAATAGTGCTACTGCCCCAGGTTATAATTATATCGTAACGCCGGCCACTTGGTTCATTAACAGCTTCCCGGAGGGTGACAGAAGAAAAGAATGGGGAATCGAGCAAAATTTTGCAGCACCTAGCGGAGCGCTGGCCCCCTTCTTCAACAAGTTCGTCAACCAAATTTGGCTGAAAGAAGGAAGGACGACCGATTACGTCGGAAGGCTGGACTTTACGGTGCCTTTGCTAAGACTGGCAGAAATGTATCTTGTTGCGGCGGAGGCCGAGAACGAGTTAAACGGGCCTGTCGCTGCATATCAATATATCAACGCAATTCGGAAACGAGCCCGGATAAATCCGGCCCAGGCCACCCATGTACCGGATTTGTCGGGACTAACCAAAGAAGCATTCCGGAATGCGGTGCTCATGGAACGGAAATGGGAATTACATCTGGAGGGAAGTACTTGGTACGATCTGAAAAGAACCGGTACACTGAACAGGATTCAGACCATCAGAGGAAATACACTGGTCAATCCCATCGGCGACTATAATAAGACCTGGTATATCCCTGATATAGAAATCCAAAATAATAACATTCAGCAAAACCCATTATACAAATAATTTATAGGGGCAAGGCCCTGTTTTCTGGTCTACCTGGATATCAAAATTCTTAAATGAGGTAATAATGGGTTTTAGAGTTCAAATTTTGCTGCATCTGATTTTTTGGATGATCGGGGTCGCGGCCAACGCGCAGACGGAGTTGTACGTATCCCCAACGGGAAACGATAAAAATCCGGGTAACAGACAAAGGCCTTTTGCTACACTGGCCCGGGCACAGATGGCGGCGCGCAAGCTGGATGGTAAAGTCACCGTGAACGTTCGGGGCGGTACTTACTATTTGGGAAAAACCCTGGTTTTTCGTCCCGAGGATACTCGGAAGAAGGGAGCGGAATTGGTGTTTAAAGGAGTTGAGGGTGAGAAAGTAATCCTCAGTGGTGCGGTGCCATTGTCGCTGGCGTGGACGGACTATCGCGACGGCATCAAAATGGCTCCCGTAAACCAGGATATCGTCTTTGACCAGTTGTTCGTAAATGGCCAACGGCAGCCGATGGCCCGCTATCCGAACTATCAGCCGGAAAAAGCGCATTTCGGAGGTTATGCCGCTGATGCGATCAGTAAAGAACGGGCAGCGAAATGGAAGGACCCTGCGGGTGGCTTTGTTCATGCGATGCACATGCACGAGTGGGGTGACTTTCACTACTTGATCACCGGGAAAAATTCCGACGGCGAGGTTCAGCTGGAAGGAGGATTTCAGAACAACCGCAAAATGGGAATGCACGACCAATACCGGTTTGTCGAGCATATTTTTGAAGAGCTGGACACCCTTGGCGAATGGTTTTATGACAAAGAGAAAAGGATACTGTACTATAAACCGTCACCGGGCCTGAGCGAAGTGCGCGTGGAAGTGCCGCAGCTCAGGCACCTGGTCGAATTCCGAGGCAGCGAAGCCAGGCCGGTCAGCAACATCAGCCTGGCTGGCTTCGAGTTCACGCACACGACGCGGACTTTCATGGACAATAAGGAGCCGCTGCTGCGAAGCGACTGGACCATCTACCGGGGTGGAGCCATTTTACTGGAAGGGGCGGAAAATTGCCAGATTCGGGACAGCCGTTTCAACGCCGTGGGAAGTAATGCCATCTTTTTCAGCAACTACAACCGGGACCACGTGGTATCCGGTTGTGAAATTACGCTGGCAGGAGCCAGTGCGATTTGCTTCGTTGGTGACCCGAAAGCCGCCCGCTCACCCAGTTTCGAATACAATGAGTTCGTGGCGGTCGACCAACTGGATAAATTGCCGGGACCCAAGAGCAACAATTACCCGGCCCGCTGTAAGGTGTACGACAACCTCATCCATGATATCGGCAGGATCGAAAAGCAAATTGCCGGCGTGGAAATTTCCATGGCGCAGGATATTACGGTAAGCCACAATTCGATTTACAACGTGCCGCGGTCCGGGATCAACATCAGCGAAGGCACATGGGGCGGGCATATCATCGAATTCAATGATGTGTTCAATACGGTGTTGGAAACCGGCGACCACGGCTCGTTTAACTCCTGGGGGCGCGATCGCTTCTGGCATCCCAACTACGACACCCTGAGCCATATCACCGAGCGTCACCCAGAATTGGTCCTGCTCGATGTCGTCAAAACCATTGTCATTAGAAATAACCGCTTTCGTTGTGACCATGGCTGGGACATCGATCTGGACGATGGTTCGAGCAACTACCATATCTACAATAACCTCTGTCTGAACGGCGGGCTCAAACTTCGCGAGGGCTTTCATCGTGTCGTCGAGAATAATATCATGGTCAACAACTCGTTTCACCCGCATGTATGGTTTAAGAACAGCGGGGATGTGTTCCGGCACAATATCGTGATGCGAAACTACTACCCGATCAGGCTGCAAGGCTGGGGCACAGAAGTAGATTACAACTTGTTCCCCGATTCCATATCCCTAGCCAAGGCCCGGCAGGAGGGCACCGATGCACATTCAGCTTTCGGTTCACCCGGATTCATAAACCCCAAAACGGGGGATTACCGGGTTGCCGACGGTTCGCCCGCATTAAAACTGGGCTTTAAAAATTTTCCGATGGATAACTTCGGGGTCGCATCGCCGTCACTCCGTAACATCGCACTTCCTGTGCCGCTGCCGGAGCTGTTCGAAAATCGCGAAGTAAAGGATCACCGGTATGAATGGATGGGCTCTTCGATCAAGAACCTGAATACGCTGGGCGAGCGCTCGTCAACGGGCATGGTCAGCGAGACCGGGGTATACGTACTCGACGTCATGACATGGAGCCCATGGAGCGGCTACCTGAAACCCGGCGATGTGATTTTGGGCTTCAATAAGGATAAGATAGACAAGGTGACGGACCTGGAACACGCTTATCTCGGCATCAATGAAAATACGCCGATCGAGCTTGTGATATTCAGGGATCAGCGCGAACAACGAATCAAGATCACTTTAAAGAAATAATTATGACACGGACGATCATCTGGTGCTTTATCTGCGGCCTTTTTCCTGTCGCCGGAATGCTGGCTCAGAAGGCAGATACGCGTCCTTCGAAAGGAGGCAACGGGTCCCTGACTGAACAAAAATTGCAGGATCCTTTGCAAGTCGATCCTAGGACGATCAATGAACTGTGTGCAGTCAATGCCAGACGGTCGCCAGGGATTAAGGAATTTGGGCCGCAGTCAAGTTTGAATGCAAAGCGGTTTTGGTTGGTGGGCTTAACCAACGACAAGTTGATCGAGTGGCATGTAAAAGCGCCCGCTTTCGGCAGCTACGAAGTCGATTTCCTTATTAATTGCAAACCGGGAACTCAGATCAAACTGGCCGGTGCAACCGGCAACGTTGTTTTTACAGCAACAGAGCAGGGATGGCAGCGGGCAAAAGCTAAATCTCCCTTCTCCCTGCCTGGTGGCGAAAGCGTCGTACGCCTGAGTGTTGTGAATGCGAAAGATACAATCGATATCAAGTCGGTCGAGCTCATTAATCTCGCCGAGAAGAAAAGCTTGGAGAAACGCATCCAGGCTTTCAAGGGTGATGCCGAATGGATGAAGGACGCCGGCTACGGTATCATGACGCAGGTAGGTGGATGGGCTTACCCATCCAAGGGGGATAAGAAGCCTTGGCCCGGATTTGCAGAGAATTTCGATGTCAAAGCATTTGTGGACAAGATGCGGGATATGGGTGCGAGTTACATTGTCTGGAGCGCTACCTGGTCGGACTACCTTTTCCCAGCACCCATCAAGGCAATTGAAGAAGTTTTACCAGCACGGGTAAGCAAACGGGATCTGATAGGCGAACTCATCAAAGAGTGCCGAAAATACAATATTCGCGTCATGCTATATTATCACTTGGGGCATGATCACAAGGAAGTACTGCTGGCCAAAGGATGGAAGGACTCTCCGCACGAAGAGTACCGGTCGAGGCAGGTTTGGCTGGAAAGGGAAATGAAGATATTCACCGAGATGGGCAACCGCTACGGCACGGGCCTTGATGCGATCTTCCTGGACGACGGATGTGTTTGGTATCCCGCCGATTTTGAAAAACTGGGAGCCGCATTAAAAGCCGGTAACCCGAAGCGGCTAATTTGTTATAATCCCTGGATAGGGCCCAATATCACTCCTTTTCAGGACTTTTATTGCGGGGAGGGCTTCGATGGTCAGCAGACTAAGTACAAGATCAGCGATGGCACAATTACGGAAGGCCCCCAAAAAGGACTTCAGCTATTCGGGAATTTCATTTTTGACGGACCCGACTGGGGAATTAACAAGCCGGGTGTCACCATTCAGCCTCCCAATAACTGGACAACCGACAAACTTGTCGCGATGACCCAAAGGCTGCAAAAGGAAAGGTATTCGGTTGCGATCAATTTGCTCGTTTACGAAGATGGAACGATAGGCGAACAGAGCTATCAACTGTTGAAGGAAGCGGCCATTAAATTAAAAAGGGGAAAATGGGCTGTTAAATAAAGATTTTGATCCCGACAGCATCGCGAAGGTCTTAACAGTGACAGATCTCAATCGCATTGAGTCGTTGACGGTAACATGTTATTACAGTTTCCAAAGCAGATATGAAAAAGTTTTGTTTGGCGCTGGATCTCAAAGACGATCCGGGCCTGATTGAGGAATACGAACAACTTCACAAAGCGGAAAACGCCTGGCCTGAAGTTACCCAAAGCATTGCAGACGGCGGCATCAACAATATGGAGATTTATAGGGTCGGCAACCGCTTGTTCATGATCATAGAGACCGGCGATGACTTCGATTTTGAGAACAAGGCGAAGTTGGACGCTGCCAATCCCAAGGTACAGCAGTGGGAACAACTGATGTGGAAATTTCAGCAGCCTCTCAAGTGGTCTGAACCAGGAGAGAAGTGGGTGCTGATGGAGCAGATATACAAAATGCCGGTAACTATTTAATTTAATTTAGCAATTTTCCTTATGACTGATCGTAAAACTCGGCTGGCTATTATTCTGATCACTTCTTTGTTTTTTCTTTGGGGCTTTGCCCTTAATCTCAACCCGATTCTCATCCCGCATTTAAAGAAAGCCTGCCAGCTAAGCGACTTTCAGTCGGCCCTTATCGACTCGGCGTCCTACATTGCCTATTTCCTGATCGCCTTGCCTGCCGGACTTTACATGAAGCGGTTTGGTTACAAAGCCGGGATTACCTTGGGCCTGCTTCTATTTGCGGTGGGAACATTCCTGTTTTATCCGGCGGCCGAGATGAGGCATTTTGGCTTTTTCCTTTTTGCATTGTTTGTGATCGCCAGCGGACTTACTATGCTCGAAACGGCAGCCAACCCCTACATGACCGTGCTCGGTGATGCCGATTCGGCCACGCAACGGCTCAATTTTGCGCAATCTTTCAATGGCCTGGCCGCATTTTTAGCGCCATTAATGGGCGGGACATTTATTCTCTCCGGAAAGACCCTTTCCGGAGGGGAACAGCAATCCATGTCTCGAGAAGAACTCGACAGTTTCCTCAATGCGGAGGCCTCCTCCGTGCAATTGCCCTTTTTGATCATCGGTGTAACCGTTCTGCTAGTCGCTGTGATGATATGGCGCACGGCATTGCCAGAGATCAAGGAGGAAGAGAATTCGGCCAACCAGGTAACCGGCTCAATTTGGGCGGAAAAAAACTTGATATTAGGGGTTCTAGCACAGTTCTTCTATGTGGGCGCACAGGTTTGTATCAGTAGCTTTTTTATCAGGTTTTCCGATAAAGTTGCTGGAGTCGATGAAAAAACGGCTGCATACGTTTTGTCGGGTGCGTTTCTGAGCTTCATGATTGGTCGTTTTATCGGCACTTACCTGATGCGTTTTGTAGCGCCGCCGCGCCTGCTGGCACTCTACAGCCTGATCAACATCGCATTGCTCATTACCGCGGTAGTTACCGAAGGCATGCTTTCGGTTTACGCTTTGGTCGCCGTGCAGTTTTTTATGTCCATCATGTTCCCTACGATTTTTGCGCTCAGTATCCGCGGACTTGGGGAAAAGACCAAAATCGGATCCTCTCTGGTCATCATGTCGATTGTCGGCGGAGCCATCTTTCCTGTCATTATGGGTCAGGTTTCGGACGTTACCTCTATTCAAAAGGCGTATTTGGTCCCGGCGGTCTGTTTTCTGGTCGTCTTGTATTTTGCAATAAAGAACAACTCAATCAAGCAGGTCACTATGGGGGCCTCGCATTGAAATTCTTGGAATTACCTTTAACCACAAAATCATGGATTTACAATTGCAGAATAAGGTCGTCGTCGTAACGGGCGGCGCGAAGGGAATCGGGGAAGGGATTGTCCGAGTGTTGGCCCATGAAGGTGCAATTCCGGTTATCGTAGGCCGTAATGCGGAAGACAATAAAAAAGCGATCGACGCACTTTCAGCTCTGGGACTCGACGCATTTCAGGTAGTGGCGGAGCTCACTCAGCCAGAATCATGCGAACAGTCGGTGGCTACGGTGATGAAAAAATTCGGCCGCATCGACGGATTGGTTAACAATGCGGGCGTTAATGACGGCGTGGGACTGGAATACGGCAACTATGAGGCCTTCATGGCATCGCTGCACAAGAATGTCGTGCATTATTATCTGATGGCACACTACGCATTACCCGCGTTGAAAGCATCCGAAGGCTCTATTGTGAACATTAGTTCGAAAACGGCGGAGACGGGTCAGGGAGGAACATCGGCGTATGCAGCCTCCAATGGCGGCCGCAACGCACTGACCAGGGAATGGGCGGTGGAGCTTTTGAAATACGGCATCCGCGTGAACGCCGTGATCGTATCGGAATGCTGGACGCCGCTGTACGAGAAATGGATCCGAAAATTGCCTAGTCCGGAGGAAAAACTTAAATCGATCACCGCCCACATCCCATTGGAAAACCGGATGACTACCGCAGAAGAGATTGCCAACATGGTATCCTTCCTGCTCTCGCGGCGTTCGAGCCACACGACCGGACAGTTGATCTACGTCGACGGCGGTTACGTCCATCTGGATCGTGCATTGGCCAATTCATAATAGCTTTCAACACGAAATTCACTCTGATCCATTCGAATATGGAAGTTCTGGTCTGTACCACCCCCGGCGAATTTGCTTATCAGCTAGTCGAAAGACCTTCGTTAACGCCGGGAAACACTATTATCAAAATCAAAAGGATCGGCATTTGCGGAACCGACCTGCATGCGTTTGAAGGGACGCAGCCTTTTTTCAGCTATCCTCGCATTCTAGGTCATGAACTGTCCGGGGAAATTTTAGAAACTGAAGGGGCGCCAGGCTTTCATGTCGGCGAAGCGGTAACTTTCATTCCTTATTTCAATTGCGGAAAATGCATCGCCTGCCGGGCTGGCAAGTCTAATTGCTGCACAAGTATTCGCGTTTCCGGAGTGCATATCGACGGCGGCATGACGGAATATCTGTCGATACCCTCCGATGCACTGGTACATGGGGATGGGTTGAGTTTCGATGAGCTGGCACTCGTGGAGATGCTTTCCATTGGAGCACATGGGATTAGGCGGGCGAATGTGAAACAAAACGAAACCGTCCTCGTTGTCGGCGCCGGGCCGATCGGACTCGGTACCATGGAATTCGCACGCATCGCGGGAGCGAAGGTGATCGCGTTGGACATTCATGAGGGAAGACTGGCATTCTGCCGGGAGAAATTGGGCGTTTCGGACACGATCAATGCAGCAACTGATCATGTATTGGAAAAATTACGTTCGATAACACAAGGGGATATGCCTACGGTTATCATCGATGCGACGGGCAGTTTGAAAGCCATTCACGCGGCATTCGACTACTTGGCGCATGGCGGCAGCTATGTGCTGGTGGGGCTGCAAAAGGGTGATATCTGTTTCAATCATCCCGAATTCCACAAGCGTGAGGCGACCTTGATGAGTAGCCGCAATGCAGTACGTGCTGACTTTGAGCATGTCATCACCTGTATGAAAAAAGGGCTTATCGATCCGACCATCTACATTACACATCGCGCGGCGTTCGATCAGGTTAAAGACCAATTCGAATCCTGGCTGAATCCTGCGCAAGGTGTAATTAAGGCCATGGTTGAGATCCGATAATCAAGGGTTATATTGCAATATTTTGAGAATAAATTTCACATATGACTAAAATTCATTAATTTCATTTGAGCTTGTCCGGCTTTTGGAGATCCCATCGTTGACTCGCTTGCTGATGGTAACTCCGGTAACGTGTGTCAACATAACATTGACAAATGCATAGCTGACAATCCGGCTACTCTTTCGATAAAGGTGTTCAAGTAAAAGTCGAATACGCTTCGTGGATAGAAATCGTGCAACCATAAAGGATATTGCGGAAGAATTGAACCTGTCCTCTTCCACCGTTTCAAGAGCGTTGAGCGATCGGGGGCGCATCAGTCAACAGGTGCGTACTGAAGTGCTCAACCTGGCCAGGCGCTGGGGGTACACTAGGAATCCCTTCGCACTGAACCTGCACAATAACCGCTCCAATCACATTGGGTTGATACTTCCTGAATTTACGCATCACTATTTCTCGCAAGCCCTTAAGGGAATAGACCAGGTGGTCAATGAAAAAGGTTATCACCTGATTGTAAACACGCATAATAATGATTGCGGCAAAGAAGCGAATGCCGCAAAGGCGCTGAACGGATTGCTTATCGACGGAATGATTGTATCCCATGCGGGCAACAACGGGCATTTTCAGTATTATAAAGAACTGATGCTAAGCGGCGTCCCCGTCGTATTCTTCGATCGACTGTTTGAAGATCTGAACGCTTCCTACATCATTACAGACGATTTCAGCGGTGCTCAGGACGCAATAGATTACTTGGTCAATACGGGCTGCAAGAAGATAGCATATTTCTGTGGACCAAGTGATATCTCGACAAATTTCCATCGCCAAATGGGTTACCAGGAAGGAATCAGGAAAAGGTGTATCAATACGGGATCCGAACTCATTTTTCCTTGGGACAGCGACAACGAAAGATTGAAAGCTAAGATGAAGCTGTTTTTTACGGAGCACCAGATAGATGGCATTTTTTGTTTTTCTGATTATATCGCCTACGATGCTTTGTGCGTGCTTTGTGAAATGGGAATCAATGTACCCAATCAGGTTAGTATCATCGGCTTCGCGGATGAACCCGTGTCATCCTATTGCATTCCCAGAATAAGTACAATTCATCAATCAGCGGAGATGGTTGGTAGGAGGGCTGCGGAGATCCTGTTTTGGCATCTTGAAAACCCTAATGATGAGAACTTTATCATTGAGCGGTTGCCTACTCGACTGATTCTGCGGGAAAGTACAAAAAAAACGCTGAATGCACTGAATGAGCTAAAAGAATGAACACAGAAGACGGCGTGCAAAAGCGGTTTACTGAAGCCAATCTTCAATTTAAATCAATATCGGTCTTTACTGCCGGCAGGCCATTTTGAAGTAATTATTAAACTATGAGCATTCGGGAAGTTGAGTTAGGTTTACTTTTCGGGATAAGTATCCGATGTAACCGAACTAACTTTTGATAAGAAAATATTGATTTAACGGTCAAAACCAGGTGATTGCAAGCATCCTTAGTTATCTTGTGGTATAGTCACATACTTCCAATTGTATCTTTCATATCAACCAACGCCGACCTTATTACTATGAAACAGACCTGCTTTTTACTCCTATTACTTTTCGGATGCCTCCATGCCGTAGCGCAAATCGACACAACCAGCTATCCCAAAGAAAGGCAGGAAATCAGGGCGCTGATGCGAAACCGGAAGCCTGATGTACAAATTGATTGCAAAGATTTTATTGCGGTAGGTGCCAAGGGCGATATTTCCTTTTCGCACGAGCAATGGCAGGGTGTACAATCCAAGGAGAAAGTGGTTTTTAAATCGGTGTGGCCGGTGCCTGGTAATGAATTCATCCGCATTTATGACGGGAATATGGCCGTAGTGAATTTCCTGATCAATGTACAGCTTGAAGTCGACGGACGGGAGGTGAACATGAAGTCAGGAGACTGGAAGTGTTTCACAAGAACGCCAGCGGCTGGTGCCGTGTAGCCGGGCAGGGTACGGAGGTCGACGAGAAGCTGTTTCCGGTGAAAACGAATTAATGCACTTCAACAAGCAAACAAAGCTTACTCCCAGCGCTGTGCGGTATGTTTGAATTTCGATAGTATCCGTTTGATTGATGTAATGCGTGGGCTGGATGGCCATCCTACTTTTGCCATATCAAAACACAGGATGGTCACATTATCAACATTTCTTCAATTTCCGGTATTGCCCCGAGCGCAGGCTGGTCCATTTACGGCGCTGCAAAGCACGCTGTGATTGGCCTGACCGAAGTGCTGGCTGACGATATCCGCCATCTGGGCATCAAAGTGACGCTGGTTGCTCCGGGCGTATTTCGGACAAACTTCAACAATCCGGACTCGCTGGTATTGTCGCAGCGCAAAATTGATGCTTATTCAGAAGTACGGTCCCAGCAGAAAAAGTTTGCGGCCAAAAGCGGGACGCAGATAGGCGACCCGGCAAAGGCTGCTGAGGTGATGATGGAAATTGCTGGAATGGCACAACCACCTTTGTATTTACTTTTAGGTAGCGACGCTTACGCACGTGCATTCGCCCGGTTGGACCTACTGTCTTCCACGTACAAGGAATGGGAAGTATTGACAAAATCGACGGATTTTAGTGCTTAATACGACATTTGGATTGGCGAAGCCGATGACCTGGGGAAAGGTTACGGAACCGAGATGATGCGCCAGGCGATTGATCGTTGTTTTGTGCCAAACGCTGCTGAGACGATCCTAAGGAGAATTTCCCCAGGACTACATGGCTATCTGACGCAAAAGAAAAAGTCCCGCACCTCTCAACCAGCCGGATGCGGGACTTTAATTCAATAATTGTGAAATGCCGGATGAGCGTTAATGCTCCAATTGTGTGTACCGCCTATGGTTCTTCATCCGCCAGGACAATCCAGGCCGGTGCATATCGCGCTCATATTACGGATTCCCTTGGACGGATTCTGATGAGCGGTACCAGCCGATCAAAGTACTCAACAGGCAGCCCTTTGAAATATTCCTGAATTACCCACATGCCTTCTGTTTTGAAAGGTAGAATGAAGTGGCTCCCGCTGGTTAAATAGAATATAGCGAAGCCGAGTTGTAATTTCCTGTTATTATGAAAAATCTCGATCCGGGAAATGTCTCCCTCCTTCAAAACGACCACCGCATCTGAAAGCTCAATTTCCAGTTGATGCACATCGGGTAAGCTGGTAATCACAACGCCTCTCGAATAGGGCCAATGGTTAAGATCGACGCTCACGATCATGCCCGGCACGGCCAGCGAAGCCAAGGAGAGTAAAAAGACCACAGCCCTGCCAATTTCTGGATAGGGGGTAGAGAAGCGCGCAAAAAATACGGCGTGCATGGTCACGCCAAACATGATGAGCCCCATCAGGACAAACAAATACTCAGACCTGAAAAAAAATGACTGTGCGGTCGTTCGATATATCCGCTGGACTTTCATCGGGGAATTGGTGCCGATCGTATCACGCGTGAATCGTATCATGCGCCAGATCAGCCAGCCCATGGGAAGGAAAATGATTAGAAAGATGATCAGTGTCCCCATGTCACAAAGCTTATAAGGGCCGCTAGATTGACGAAGTTGCCGAAAGGTGCAGACCGCACCAATTACCGGTAAGCTTTGGTGGAGGAAAAGCCTTTGATTAAAAGCAAAAAGAGACTGGCTGACAGAATGACCAGTACAATGGTATTACTTGTAATGTACTTGGCAGTAAGGGCAGCTGTGATCGCTACGATCCAGAAGCTGAAAATGTATTTTGCCCAGTGAAATTTATCCATGAGTCCGCTGATTTTACCGATTGTAAATATAATCATATAAAGGTTACAGTATATAGCGGCGACTGTTCAATTCGGATAATTTGGACAAACATCAAGGATGTATGAATCAGAGGCCCAGGCTGTCGGGAGCCTATATATGTGCTCTGAAAGTTCTAGTGCATCAGTGCCGAAGTAATTGGCCTGGAATTTGGGCATCTACAAGGAAAAAAAATCGTATCGTAATATTGCGATGTTATTTTTTTCGGTTATGTTTGCATCATGGGAGTCACGAAAACGGAAATATTCACAGCGCAACAAAACCGGATCGCAGATTTGGCGAAAGCATTTGCACACCCTGCGCGGGTGGCAATCTTGCAGCTGCTCATTGCCCGAAAGGCATGTGTTTGCGGTGACTTGGTGGATGAACTGGACCTTGCGCAGGCGACTGTGTCCCAGCATTTGAAGGAGTTGAAGCGGATAGGAATCATTCAGGGAGAGATTAATCCTCCACGCGTTTGCTATTGCATTAATCCACCGGTATGGGAAGAGGCAAGAGAGGTGTTCGGCTCAATGCTGGAATCCTTCGAACAGGTTACATGCTGCAATTAGACAGGCATTTTTTTGAGTAAATCAATCGTAATATTACATTATAACAATCAATATATGGCAAATCAAACAAATCAGGTTACTGCTGGGCCGATGACCTGGGGCGACTTCAAACGTACGCTCGAACAAAACCCTGACTTGCACCTGCAATTTGAATATGAAGCAGGAAAGTTCGTAGATAGCTCATACCATATCACCGAAATCAAGCAGGCGCCGATCGTGTCGGTCGATTGCGGCGGTCAGATGAACAGCTGGACCGAGGTTATCGTGCAGCTTTGGGAACCGTCGGTGAAAGAGGCTGACCGGTCCATGAAAGTGGGCAAGGCGCTTAAAATCGTTGGGGTCGTGGAGAAATCATTGCCTTTGAACCCGAATGCGATAGTGAAAATTGAATTTGGCAATTCGAAGTTCGACACGCGGCAGATGTATCCCGGCGAATTCGTTACCGAAGGCGACACCTTTACGGTAAATTTGGTACCCGACTTCACGCAGTGTAAGGCACTTTCGCGCAACCAAAGCTGCGGAACATCGTCGGCCGACGCGTCCTGCTGCGCTCCCGCAGAAAAAAAGGAAGAGCCTGAGTTGGTTGTAGTCGCTGAGGAAACGTCTTGTTGCACACCGGGAGGCGGCTGTTGCTAATTAACCACCTAATAGCATATCGATGACGATCAGAGAACTGTTACCCGATGATTGGCCTTCCGTCCGGGGCATCTACGCTCAGGGCATTGCAACCACTGAGGCAACACTCGAAACGAGTCCGCCGGAATGGGAGGCGTGGGATCTCCCATCATCGGCTACCGTGAGGAAATCGGCCAAATGAAAGGGGCCTGGCGGGATGTCAATTTGTTGGAACGCAGAAGTAAAACAATAGGAATCAATTAAATAAACATGAAAAAAGTATTAGTGCTATGCACCGGCAACAGCTGCCGGAGCCAGATTGCCGAAGGGTATTTGAGACATTTTGCCGGTGATAAGGCCATCGTATACAGTGCCGGGGTAGAAACGCATGGCGTAAATCCCAAAGCGATCGCGATTATGGCGGAAGACGGGATGGATATTTCCAGTCATACGTCGAACAACGTGGACGAATATGGCGACATCGATTTTGATTTCGTGATCACCGTTTGTGACAATGCCAAAGAGCGCTGCCCTTATTTCCCCGGTAATGCAAAGCAATTCCATCACAACTTTCCCGATCCGGCGAAAGCAACGGGTACTGAGGACGAGATTCTGAATGCGTTCCGGGCCGTCCGTGGGCAGATCAAAACATACTCCGAAAACTTTGTAAAGAATAATCTGTAAGTAATGTCTGCCAACAATTGCGCTCCCGCGGCCAACCGCAAGAAACTCGGATTCTTCGACCGGTATCTGACGTTGTGGATTTTCCTCGCGATGGCCTTGGGGGTTATTCTTGGAAATGTCGCGCCATCAGTACCTGGGTATATCAATCGATTTTCCAGCGGCACTACCAACATCCCTCTGGCCATCGGTTTGATTCTGATGATGTATCCGCCGCTAGCCAAGGTGAAGTATGACAAAATGGGAGAGGTTTTTCGAAACACCCGGGTAATGATCGTTTCCCTTCTGCTGAACTGGATCGTCGGTCCGGTGCTGATGTTCGTGCTTGCAGTGGTCTTTCTGCCCAATCATCCTGACTACATGACTGGACTGATACTGATCGGCCTCGCGCGCTGCATTGCCATGGTACTCGTGTGGAATGAACTTGCGGAAGGCAGCCGGGAATATGCAGCAGGGTTGGTTGCGCTGAATAGCGTGTTTCAAGTATTGCTGTATAGTTTCTATGCCTATTTCTTCATAACGGTTTTACCGCCTTTGATCGGTTTGGAAGGACTGGTTGTTAACATTACGATAGGCGAAATTGCGGCCAGTGTAGGCATTTACCTTGGAATTCCGTTTGCAGCTGGAATCCTAAGTCGTATCGGGCTGACAGCCTCGAAGGGGGAGGAGTGGTACGAGACTAAATTTCTCCCCCTCATTTCCCCGATTACTTTGATCGCGCTGCTGGCTACGATCATTTTGATGTTCAGCCTGAAAGGTGAATTGATCGTTAAATTGCCCGGAGACGTACTTCTGATTGCCATTCCGCTAGTGATTTATTTCGTGGTCATGTTCCTGGTGAGTTTCTTCGTCGCAAAATCACGCGGGGCCGATTACGCCCAGAACGTGTCCATTGCATTTACCGCGTCGGGAAATAATTTCGAGTTAGCGATTGCAGTCGCGATCGGTGTTTTTGGCATCAACTCGGGTCAGGCATTTGTGGGCGTAATTGGCCCGTTGGTGGAGGTGCCGGCTTTGATAGCGCTGGTGAATGCAGCTTTTTGGCTGAGAGATAGATATTATAAACCAACAATCGGCTGAGTACGGACGATGGAAATTGCATTTATTTCTGATGTCCCACGCCAATTTTCCGACTTCGGGAGCCTGGAAAATTGGCGGGATGTAGTGCCTTTTGCAACCAACCGTAGCTTACATTTTTTGAATTGCTGATTGATTTAGCAAATTTTTGATTCTTAATCTGTTATACTGTTGCAGTAGGATGGGATAAACATTATAGACGATGTTACAAAGCATAATCGAAATCGCTGCCAATACTTTGCCCGATCCTAAGGCGCTCGCCATACTTAACGCGAAGAACACAAAACAGCTATAATGAAACCGTTCTTGTACTGCGATGGTCGTCAAATAGGCGCGGGCGCTGGCTGTACCTGAAATTCGTCTATGTTTTTTTCCAAGGCTCCGGTTGACGCGGCTGACAAACATCCCATCCTGCACCAGCCAGCGCATAGCCCTTATCCCAATCATTTCATAAATGCGCCGATTACTGCTCAATGTCAAAAAAGACACCCATCTGGCTGGGATGGTGTAGGCGAACACGCTTACACCAATATAAATGTAGACCAACCATAGCGAGTGTTTTTCAGCAAAGTATTGCCCCCAATAATGGCCCGTCACGCTAAACACGATGACCGTCCAAAATATGTTGATCAATTGATTGAACATTGAGCCGCAAATAAATAGATGCCAACATATTCCTGAGCTGCCAGACAGAATACCTGGGAGCTCTCCCAAACGCCGCGCCTCCCTGTCCCCGCGATGGCGCCCGGTAGGGTCACGATTGCCGCCGTGGCCAAACAGAGAGCTGCTACCAGGGCCGTGATCGCTTGATTATTTCCAGCATTTCAGCTTTGGTATTTAGATTTTCTGTTGGAGCCTCTCCCATGAGCCTCCGTTGTGGGCGTCCACGCCCGCAGATCTCAACATGCTTTCGGCCATCCCGCTCCTTGCTCCACTCCGGCAGCAGGTAATTACCGGTTTGCCTTTTTTGAGCAGCATATCCGCCTTTGCGTTGATCTGATCGAGGGGAATGTTGATGCTCCCTGAAATATGCCCTGAGGCGAACTCCTTGGCTGAGCGAACATCCACAACAAGTGCCCCTTGCTGTACAAGGTCTTTGTAATCTATGCTTTTTGATCCGAATAATGATGATAAAATTCCCATAGCCTTCCTTTTTTGTTTTCTTAATGAATGATACAAATCTCGGAATGGGAGGCGAGCCCGTCAGTGATATTTGTCACATTCCTCTTTGCCCCATCTTTTTTTAGCAGGCGGGATGTAACCTCCCTGAATGAATTCAGATCGGTTGCAAGCCGGTGTTAACAGTTAGCCAGAAGCGTTCATTCCACAATATCCCTGATCATCTTGCGGATTTCCAGGCTCGTCATACTACTCTGTCTGGGCGTAGTCTGGGTGAAAATAATACCCGCGATTTGATGCTTCGAATCCTGCCACGGGTGGGTGCCAAACAAGCCGGGACTACTGCTTTCCAGCACACGGCCGTCGGCATCGACCACGTCGAGCCAGTTTCCAACTCCATAACGGACTGGTCTTTGAGGCGTTGTTGAAAATGGATTGGTAACGTATGGCGTCCCGGTGATTTTCGCGTCTTCGGTCTGGTCGCTGAGCATGGTCCCGATAGCGCTTTCGCTTAGTACGCGATTGCCATTATAGGTGCCGCGGTTCACCAGCATTTCCAGGAATCTGAGATAGTCGGCAGCGGTGGTGTGCACGCCGCCTGCGATGATCGGGTTGCGAACGGAACGGTATTCGGCCGTCATGCCGCAAGGCTTGGCAATGCGCTCATCGAACAGTTCCTGCCAACTTTTCCCGGAGACGATTTCGGCAACCCTGCCACCGATCTGCATACCTGCACTTCCATAATCGAACTGGGTGCCGGGGCTGGCGACCAATGGCGTATAAACGGCGATGGAATCAACTGCCTGCGCCAGGGTCATCAGTCTTTTGTACTCGTATTTTTGAGGCGAATCGCCTCCGAAGCCCGCTGTGTGCGCAAACAACTGCCGGATGGTAATGCCACCTTTCCGATGCGCGGTGAAAATCGGCAGGTACTTGCCAATACTGTCGGAAAGCGTCAGCTTGCCCTCGTCGACAAGGCTCAGAATGACGGCTGCCGAAAGCCATTTGGTGGCCGAAGCGATCGGTTTGCTGGTATGTTCGTCCAGGCCGATCCCTTTTTTGTAAATCAGCTTACCATTTTGCGAAACGAGCACGATCACCTGATCGTTGTAATCGGCAAGGTGCGCTTCCACAAATTTGTCTACTTCGTCGAAATTGTAAACCGGGGGTGTCTCCGGCGAGACTTCGTCGGTGCGGCAGGAGCAAAACAGGAGAGCGCAAGCCGTCAGGAACCTGAATATGTTCGTCATGTCGTTTTTTATGATTTGCGTTTTTAAAGGTTTCTTGGGCAAAACAAGCGTAGAAACGAAAGACTGAAAAAGTAAATCCATGAAATCCAATAAATCTGACATGGAATGCCCGGGATTGCCGATGAACGGGTTTATTCATTTTGAACGCCCCGGTCCTGATCAGCTCGAAAGCTTCTAAGGGGCATATGATACAGACGTGATGGATTCGGGCTGGACGGGGCCAAAAGGCGGTCTTGAGTCGGGAGTTTTAAAAAAATCCTGAACATGCGTGGGAGTTTTTCAAATTTGCCGGTCTATCTTCATAGCAAGCCTTCCCGCACTTATCGGCAGGGCAGAAGGGTGAGAGAATATTGCACGTATATAAATCCACGTAAGCCGAAGGCAACCGCTGATGATCCGGAATTTAAATCAAGATAACTCCGACGACCAAGTTCTGTTAAACAGGATGAGGCTAGGGGATTATTCAGCTTTCGGGTCCATTTATGAACGGTACTGGGCCAGACTTTTCAATGCGGCCTGTAAGCGTACGGGAGACGAGGATTCGGCCAAAGACATTACGCAAGATATTTTTTTACAGCTTTGGCAACGCAGGCAGGAGTTAGAGATTGATAACCTGCCGGCTTACCTGCTTACGGCGGTGAGAAACAATGTTTTTAAATACATGGAAAAGCAGCAGCGCTACATCCCTATTTCGGAGCTGGTTGAGCAATTATTGTCCTCGGGCGAGTATACCGATGGTCAGTTGGCCATAACCGAACTGACGGCGCGTTTTACAAAGCTGTTGGAGCGGCTCACCCCGTCACAGCAGGAAATTTTCAGGCTGCGCTATGAGGAGGAAATGGGCACTATGGATATTGCCAGGAGACTGAACATTGCCCAGAAAACGGTCCAAAATCAACTGACCAGAAGCGTGGCGCAGATCAGACAGGCAATCGGGGTGATCGCTATTATGATCGCGGGCTGCCCCTGAAAGTTCCCGGAATGGGCAGTGCATGGTAGAAAACACACAAGCGTATCGACAAATGAGCAAGGAAGAGTTTTTACAAATACTGGAAAAGTACAGAAAAGGGAGTGCCACCGAAGAAGAGGAGGCCTTTTTACTGGCATATTATGAGCTGTTTGAATCTGTTCAAGACCGCACCGATCTGAAAGATGCTGAGCAGGTCAGGCGACTGAAAGAAAGTATCAAATCAGAAATTGACCTGCGATCGGCTGCTCTTGAAGAAGTCAGTGCGGGTGGATCGAAGCCAGGGATGCTGTACCGTTATGCAGCCTGGCTTGTAGCGGCAACATTTTTGATTGTGGGTGGTTTGTACTTTTTTAAAAGCCGTAAACCTGCTCAACTGGCGAAGATGTCCCCAATAGAGAGTGTTCAAAAAAGTGGCCGGATCGTGCCGGGAAGCTACCAGGCCACTCTCACGCTAGGAAATGGGGAAGTAATAAGGTTAGACGATCAGCAGAAGGGATTGATCCGGCAGCAAGACGGTGTTTCGGTGCAAAAGCGCGAAAGCGGGCACCTGGTTTACAGCGCCGGGAAAACTGCGAACGCGGCTGTTCATACCGTGTCCACTCCGAGAGGCGGGCAGTATCAGCTCACATTATCGGACGGTACCACCGTATGGCTGAATGCGGCCACCTCGATCCGGTTTCCGGCAGTATTCTCAGATACGATCCGAAGCGTGGAGCTGCGTGGCGAAGCTTATTTCGAAGTGGCGCACGATGCCGGCAAGCCGTTCCAGGTGCGGTCAGACGGACAGTTGATCACCGTCTTAGGCACGCGCTTTAATGTAGCCGCCTATTCAGACGAGCCTTCTACACGGACTACGCTGCTTGAAGGAAAGGTAAAAGTGATGACAACGAGTCCGCAGCGCGAGCAGCGCACAGGTGAAGGTAAGATTTTAAAGCCCGGGCAGCAATCGCTGCTGACAGGAGGTCTGATGCAGATAGCCAATGTTGATGCTGAAAATTCTGTGGCCTGGAAAAATGGCTATTTCAGGTTTGATAAGGCGGATATCCGAAGTGTGATGCGGCAGATAGCCCGTTGGTACGATGTCGAAGTCGAGTATCGGGGCAAAGCGGGAGCGGATCTTTTTGCCGGCGAAATAAAGCGTGACGAGGACATTGCGAACGTGCTGCGCATCATTCAGCTCAATAATGTGGATGTACGGGTGAATGGGCGCAAGATCATTGTTAACTATTAATCCGCTGCTTTTCAATGTGTAATTACTGAATTTTACTACCTATATCTTCATAATCCTATGCTCCTTACTCCCTACCGAAGGCTGGGTAGGCGAGAATGGTATGCCCGTGCGCAACGTTCATTTGCTGCGCGGGTTACGCTGCTCGCTTCCCTGGTCCTGCTGCTGACCCTTCATGCGAAAGCATTCGCACAGAAGATTACGATTAAAGGTGAGAACATCTCGCTTGAAAATGCACTGATCTCTATCGGTAAGCAGAGCGGACATTACTTTTTCTATAAATACAACGAGATCAAAGACGCTCACCCCGTATCGCTGGATCTAAAAAATGCAACGCTCGAAAGTGCACTGACCGAAAGTTTCCGGGGGCAGCCTTTTGAGTACAAGGTTGAGCGGAAGACGATTATTGTCAATAAAACAAAAGCGGAGCCCGCTGCCAAGCCAGCCAAAAAGGAAACTTCGGGACGTGTTGTAGACCAGAAGGGCCAGCCGCTGCCCGGGGCAGCGGTGCGTGTGCAAAATTCAGACGCCGCGACGGTCACTGACGAGGCCGGGATATTCACTTTCGCTGATTTGCCTGCTAATGCTACGCTGCTTGTGACCTATACCGGTTTCGCCAGCCAGTATGTCCGTATCGCCGGGCAAAGCGCTGTAACAGTGGTAATGCACGAGGACCCTCAGAACCTGAATGCGTTGGTGGTGGTCGGGTATGGAGTCCAGCAGCGGAAAGATATCACGGGTTCTGTCAGTTCGATCAATGCGGAAAAGATGAAAGATCAGGCGGTTTTCACCTTGGATAATGCGATGGCCGGACAAATGCCCGGCGTGCAAATTTCCCAGGCAACAGGCGCTCCCGGGGGCGGCTCCTCGGTGCGCATACGCGGCGCAGGTTCTCTGAGTGCGGGCAATGATCCATTGTATGTGATCGACGGCTTTCCGGTCAGTGGCGATTTTAACCAGACCAATAACCCGCTCAATACGATCAATCCGTCGGATATTGCCGATATCCAGGTGCTGAAAGACGCGTCGGCTACGGCGATTTACGGTTCGCGCGGTTCAAATGGCGTTGTCATCATTACGACCAAATCGGGCAAAAGCGGTACGTCCAAAATCGACTTCAATATAAGCACCGGAATCCAGCAGGTTGAGCGCGTCCTGGACGTGCTGAATGCCAGCGAGTATGCTGCTTACCTGAATGAGGCGCGTAATAACGCCTGGGTTAATTCGGGTCCAGGCAGAAGCGCGTCGGACCCCAATAGTGCCAGAACAAACAATGTGATGTACCAACTACCTGAGATCACGGCAAACCCTGCTGCGCTGGGGAGGGGGACGGACTGGCAAAAGGAGATTTTCAGGACTGCCAGCGTAAACAACTACCAACTCAACTTCTCAGGGGGCAATGAGCGGACCCGCTTCTTTGTATCAGGAGGATATCTCGACCAAAAGGGTATCATCCTGAACTCGGGAATGAAGCGCTATTCATTCAGGATCAATGTAGATTCCCAGGTACATAAGCGCGTCAGGGTCGGCGCGAACCTGACCCCTTCCTATGTGACCAACGATCTGGTGAATGCCGAGGGTAATTGGCAGGCGGGTGGCATCGTGCAGTCTGCAATTACGGCCGCACCTTTTATGAAGCCGTACGATTCTGAGGGGAATTATACGAAGATTACCGGTTTGAACATTGGTACCAGCGAGGTCGATAATCCGGTAAAGCTTGCCAGGGAATCGTATTACAAACAGGGGACGTTGAGATTGTTGGGAACTGCATTTGCAGAGGTGACAATACTGGACGGGTTAACCTTTAAAACATTGGTAGGTACCGATTTGCGTAATTTCAAGGAAAATATATTCAGCCCGTCTATTGTCAACCCCAACAGCGTCAATGCTACAAAAGTGCCGACTGCGAATGCGGTCACCACGGAGAACAAAAGCTGGCTGGCCGAATACACATTGAGCTACACCAGGCAGTTTGGCAAACACGCATTGAGCGCACTTGCAGGCTACACGGCACAAAAAGATTACCTGGACAATAGCAGCATTGCTGCAACGAATTTTGCAAATGACCAGATCAAGACCATTAATGCGGCAGGACTGATCACCAGCGCAGCCACTACGCAGGAAGAATGGGCACTGCTATCGTACCTGGCCAGGGTCAACTATGGTTACAATGACAAATACCTATTGACTGCAACAATGAGAAGGGATGGTTCTTCGCGTTTTGGAGCCGATAACAAATGGGGCTTTTTTCCTTCACTATCGCTCGGCTGGCATCTGTCCGAGGAGCATTTTCTGAAAAATATTAAATGGCTTAGTGAGCTTCGTCTTCGGGCCAGCTATGGGCTTACGGGCAATAATTTTATCAGCAACTACGGCCACATTGGGTTGACCGGGATTGAAAACTATATTTTTGGCGGCAGCGGCGGATCGATCGCCAATGGGATCAGGCTGACCAACATTCCCAACAGCCTGCTCGGCTGGGAGAAAAACAATCAGCTCGATATCGGCCTTGAAGTCGGATTGGCCCAAAACCGTTTTTCGCTCACGCTCGACTATTATCTCAAAAACACCTCCGACCTTCTTCTCAATGTGCCTGTACCCACACTCACGGGTTATGTGACAGCACTTCAGAACATCGGTAAAATCCGCAATCGCGGTCTGGAATTTGCGGTCACGAGCCGAAATCTGGTGAATAGGGTCAAATGGACGACCGACTTTAACATCTCGACAAACAAGGTCAAGGTTTTAGCGCTGGGGCCCGACGGTTCTCCCATCATTTCCCGCCAAGCGACTTCTGCCAATGCATCTACGCATATCACGGCCGTCGGCGGTGAGCCGGGCACTTTCTATGGTTACCGTGTCGCGGGCGTTTATCAAAACCAGCAAGAGGTCGAAAACCTGCCGGGTATTTCAGGAGAGTCCAAGCCAGGGCAGCTTCGGTTTGCGGATATCGACGGCGATGGCCGGATTACCAGCAATGACAGAACAGAGCTGGGCAGCCCTTTTCCGGATTTTACTTATGGGATGACCAACAAGCTCTCATTCAAAAACCTGGATTTCTCGGTGACCATTCAGGGTGTCCAGGGTTTCGAGGTGCTGAATATGGCACGCAGGTATTACGGGAACTATGCAGGCTCGTATAATGTGCTCAAAAGCGCCTCCCAGGGATGGCGGTCGGAGCAGGAGCCGGGCAACGGCACTTCACCGATGGTCGACCGTAATTTCGGGGCCATGCCGGGAAGTAACCTGGTGAACAATGTCACATCCTTGTTTGTAGAGGATGGCTCATTCCTGCGCGTTCGGAATATGACCCTGGGCTACACAATCCCCGGGGCAATGCTGAAAAGGCTCGGGCTAGCCAATGCGCGGGTGAATTTCAGCGTACAGAATGCCTTCACTTTTACCCGTTACGAAGGGTATAACCCGGAGGTGAGCATACAGGGTGGCAGTACGCTGGTACCGGGCGTGGATGCGGGCGGATACCCGTTGGCGCGCACCTTCATGTTGGGAATAAGTCTTGGCCTTTAAATCAGATAAGTGATGATAAATAATATTAAAATGAGGCTTTGGGTGATCCTGGTCCCGTTCCTTGCCTCGGGTTGTAGCGACAATTTTCTTGACCTGGCACCTGTTTCGCAGCTCAATGGAAACAGTTTTTACAAAACAGAAGCGGATATTAAAAACGCCCTGACCGCTACATATGGTGCATTGCAGGCACCGGGCATTTATTATTCTTCTATGCATGTGATCGGCGACCTGCGTTCGGACGACACGTGGATACCAAATCCAAATGCGGGAGCAAATCTGCAGGAGGTCGACGAATTTAAAAATAATGCCTTCAATACGATCAGCAGTTCCACCTGGAGTGCACACTATCAAGGCATCCAGTCGGCCAATATTGTCATTGACAAAATTGCCGATGTGCCGATGGAAACTTCGGTAAAGGCTCGGTATATCGGAGAAACGAAATTTTTGAGGGCGCTCATGTATTTCAACCTTGTCCGCACTTTCGGTGACGTTCCACTGGTATTGGAAGTGATTAACAACCCTTCTGAAGGCTATGCCTACGGGAGGGAGGCTACCGGGAATGTCTATGAGCAGATTGTCAGTGACTTAAGAGAAGCTGGGGCGGTATTGCCTGAGCAGGTCGCCAGCGCGGAGATCGGGCGAGCTACCAGGGGGGCAGCAATGGCGCTGCTTGGCAAAGTTTATCTGACCCTGGGGCAATGGGACCTTGCTGCGCAAACATTGAAAGCGCTCATCGGGATGGGGACCTACCAGCTCCTGCCCAATTATGCCAACCTGTTCGGCGCTTCGAACGAGAATAGCAGGGAATCCATTTTTGAAGTACAATTCAAAAAGGGCTCGTCGGGCGAAGGAAGTCCTTACACAAACCAGTTTGCTCCGATCGGATCAGGCACAGCGGTGACGGGGCTTGGCAATCCCCTGGGACAAAACATACCTACCGATGCGATTGTGGCAGCTTACGAAACCGGGGATTTGCGAAAAAATGCGTCGATGCAAACCACTTATACGCTCAACGGCAATACCGTCACACACAACTATGTGGCGAAATACCTTGGGCAGCCGGCCGCCAATCTGGATAGCGACAACAACTGGATCGTGCTCCGGTACGCGGATGTGCTGCTGATGTACGCGGAGGCCTTGAACGAGCTTGGCTTTGCGGCGAACGGGGAGGCATTCCTTTACCTCAACCAGGTGCGCAATCGTGCCGGACTGGCCTCCAAAACGAGCAATAACCCTGATCCGTCACTTCAAATCGCCTCACAGGCGGCGTTCAGGCTCGCGATCGAACAGGAGCGGCGGGTGGAGCTGGCATTCGAGGGACATCGCTGGTTCGATCTGGTCAGGACCAACCGTGCGCTACCTGTACTGGCATCTCTTGGAATGAAGGCGCACCATGTTTTGCTGCCGGTACCCAATAGTCAGATTGAGATTAATCCAGGCGTAGTTACCCAAAACCCCGGTTACAATTAACAAGCGACGCAACGTGTCCGGTAAACACGTGCACGCTGTTTCTTTTCAGCTTAACAATGAGAACGCACTTTTTCTTTTGGTTGATCCTGTTTTTGCGGGCGACCGTCTTGGCGCAACCCGTCGTAACCCTTAATATAAAGGCTGATGGCTACCGTGGGATTTGGTATAGCAATCAGCCTTCCCGCGATGAATTTGCTTATAAATATAGTGGGGGACTGGGCACCTATCCTGCAAATCACTATCCGTTTTCAGTGTACGCAGAGAAGGTAAACAAGACCTTTTTTTGCTATGGCGGAACGGATGAAAAAGGGAAGACGCTATTGCACATGGTGTCCTACTTCGATCACAAAACGGGGAAAGTTCCGCGGCCCACCGTCGTCCTTGACAAGCAGACGGATAATGCGCACGACAATCCGGTGATCAATATCGACGAGCAGGGCTACATCTGGATCTTCTCTACCGCCCACGGCACCAATACGCCCTCGTTTATCCACAAAAGTGCTAAGCCGTACGACATCGAGACCTTTGAGCAGATCTTTGCGACCAAAAAAGTAACCGGTGGCAGCGCGCCACTGAATAATTTCTCTTACCTGCAAAGCTGGTATGTGAGCGGGAAAGGGTTTCTGAACCTGTTTACCCACTACGACAGAAATGTGATTCCGGGCCAACCCCGAAAACCGAGGCGAACTACCTCGTACATGACAAGTAGAGACGGCATCAATTATTCGGAATGGAAAGATATTGCCGCCATCGGAGAAGGGCATTACCAGACTAGCGGGAGTTTCCGGGATCAGAAAATCGGCACCGCATTTAACTATCATCCGGTCAAAGAGCGAGAAAACGGGTTGAACTACCGAACGAACCTGTACTATATGGAGACTGACGATTTCGGAGAAACTTGGCAAGACGCAGCAGGCAGGAAACTAACCGTGCCCCTCACCAAAATTATTAACCCTTCATTGGTATACGACTATGAAGCCGAAGGCTTGAATGTGTACATTAATGATCTCACATTTGACGGGAATGGTAACCCGGTCATACTTTTTCTTACCAGCAAGGGTTTCGAGCCTGGGCCCGCCAGTGGCCCAAGGCAATGGCGCACTGCCCGTTTTGACGGTAAGTCGTGGATCATCCTGCCGGTAACGGTTTCTGATCATAACTACGACATGGGCTCTCTTTATATTGATGAAAAGGGGAAATGGCTGATCGTCGGGCCAACGGCGGCCGGCCGCGAGCCCTATGGAACCGGTGGGGAAATGGTGCTTTGGACGAGTAATGATCAGGGTCGGTCCTGGTTGTCGAAGCAACTGACCAGCGCAAGTAGCCGGAACCATTCCTACGCCCGCAGGCCCGTGTCAGCCCACGACGATTTCTTTGCTTTCTGGGCGGATGGTAGCAGCCTGACAAAGTCCGTCTCGCAGCTTTACTTCTGTAATAAAAATGGAGATGTGTTCAGGTTGCCGTCAAAAATGGGCGGTCGGAATCAAAAGCCTGAACGAGTGCATAGGTAGGTATGTGTTAAAATTTTATTTGCTTATCCGGGCCAAACTCGGATCAAAACGCTCAAACCTAGGTGCTTGAAAGAAACGCCCTGTAAAGGCAAGACATCTCCCCTTCATTTTAAGTGAATCGGGAACTTAGCTACCGGTCCCACGATTTGACCGTCGGCGATGTAGATCCTGCGATCCGCCCGGCGTGCGAAGTCTCCATCGTGGGTAACGACCAGGACAGTTTGTTGCCTTTCCTTGGCCAGCTCTTTGAATAGGGCAAAGACGGTCGCAGTGTGGGCGCTGTCCAGGTTACCGGTAGGCTCGTCGCCCATTGCAATCGAAGGATCGTTGATCAGCGCCCTGGCAATGGCGACGCGTTGCTGCTGGACGCCGGCATTCCCGCGCGCGTGGTGGGCGTATTTGCCGACTACCACGACGACACGGACCTTGCCTATTCGGTAATGGCTTCCTGGCCGCTGGTGAAAGAACGGCTCAATGGACGCCCCGAAGACCAGCCTTTCGAGAATACCAATGGCAGTACCCATTGTTTCGCCCTTTTCAATGACCGGTTCACCGGCAGCATTCTCTGGCTGTTTAACCGAGAGTCGCTGCAACTTGTCGGCATTGCATTTTTCCTCTCCGCGCCGGTGGCCTGGTGGGTGATGAAGGGCTGGCTGAGCAACTTCGAATACCGCATTTCCCTCGGACCGGCCATTTTTCTGCCGACGTTGGTGGCAACGCTGGTGATTGCGCTGATCACGGTGAGTTTTCAAAGTGTGAAAGCGGCGGTGACGAATCCGGTAAAATCGTTGCGAGGTGAGTGATACGAGATAAAAGGAGCTTTACACTTTCAGCAACTTCTTGTTGCATGGACATTTACGGAATGACAAGCTGGCCCAACCAAACTGGTGTGTGCAAGGTAGGTTACCGAACAGGTTACCAGATGTTTTGACCCGAATTGAATCCAAAAGATAAGCTTATCTTTCCTAAACTGGCAATAAAGAGTTTTTTGAATTCAAGAAGCGTTCTTGAGATGCTCTTAGTTATCCCACTGGGAACATAACCTAAGATCAATCCGCTATCGGTCCCTAGGTTACTTTGATTGATGTTTGGCTTGCGTCATTTCCTGTGTTGATTGTTTCTGGGAGTGTCAAAAGCTTGGTAAGTTGTTCGATTTCAATCCCCTCAACTGCACCCTAAGGGACAAGTCGTTTTTAAACGCTCTTGGCCTTTTTTTGTGTTGGTAAATTGCTTGTAATCTGATAGATAAGATCGATGCCTTCGTTGAGTCGAGCGGTTCGATGTTTGCTATATAGTGTTTGTCAAAATAGTCGAAAAAACGTTCTCTTAAAATTGGGATAGTATACAAGTTCTGAGAAACTTACTTAAGGAGTTCCCAAATAGGGTATTTTTGAGAATAGTAGATATGCATCTGAAAAAATAGCCGGGCAATGAAGACTTTTGGGATGATTTTTAGGATACTTGGTTTTTGTTGGATTCTTGGGTGTGCAGATAAAGATAGTAAGCAAATAGTGAAAGAAAGGGGGTTTTGGGTTTTAGTCGATCCAGAAGAATGGCTGTTTTTTCCGGCCATCTCACTTAATCAGGCTTCATGTGATGCTGATTTCATATCGAAAAACTTAGGTGATGGATTTAGGGTTCCTTTGGAGGGAATCCCGGATTCCGCAATCTCAAAACTTCGCAGATCTATGGACACTTTGGAACTGGTACACAAAATCCCCGCTGTTGGTGGAATGTACAATTACGTACTTGTAAGTGCCGGGGAGATTAAATATGAGATTGCGAGGAAATTTTATCAGACTAAAAGTCAGCTGCGGTCAAACTTGCTGATTTCGACTCGACGAAAAAGTGTGAACTTGATTTACGATCAATTCCCAATCCATGTTTTAAGTGTTTCTACAATTTTTTGCCTCGAGAAGCGATCCTTGGATGTACTACCGGTCGAGTGCAAGCAAGATCCAGGCGATCCGGACAACTTCCTATATAAAATATGCGAATATTTGCGTTCCAGAAATAGGTATAGCGAACTTGCAAGCAAATATAGGATCAAGAAAGTTACTCGTGATACACTTGATAATAAGACTGTGATCAAGGTTAGTCTTTCATGCTGCTATTTTGGTGATGTTGCCTATTTTGATCTACGGACCAAAGAGCTAATCAGTATTAATTACAGCCACAGGTAGGCAATTTTCGATAGTTTCAAGGAGACGACATTTTAAGAGGAAGGTATTCATATTTTACAAAATTGGAATGCTTAGTGTATTTTCTGAAAATGAAGAATTTACTACCACCGGCAGATTACATGGAATCAACTCGTCTTGGTATGCAGCATACTTCGAATGTGTTGGTACGGTTCCAGTCGATGCTTAACTGGGCTGCATATGACGAAAAGAAGGTCCCCTCTTTGGTACTAACATTGAAACGGACCACTTATCCGACACTATTCTACAGGACTGCTAATTTGCTTTGGGTACTTCCGCAAAAAATTGCGACTAGAATTTCTGATCAGGCAATTTCTGTTGTTGAAACCAAGAGTTTTTCGCAAGCAGTAAAGATTGAACTGGTCGCCCGATTGTCAGAAACGGATTAAAAAAAGTCGTTGAAAAAGGGTGAGCAGAAAGTCAGCCCGAATAACCCGTGGCTGATTACTGGCCCGGATGATTACCGGATGAAGCGGGGGCAATTAGTTCCATGGTAAGTGGGTCGGGCTTGCCGCTGAAATACTTGTCCAACACCGATTGAAACACGGGATTTGTCCCTGGTGCAAGATTGAACAGGGTCATACAGGATCTCAATTTAAGATCATCCGGGCTGCCCATAATCTGGTAAGCAGACTTACCTTCAACGGCCAGTATTGCCTCGGATATTTGGATCAATCTTGGACCGAGTATGGGGTGGTCCAGATACCTGGCGGCCTCGTCAAGGTTTTCGATGGCATAACGGATGGAAATGCTGCTTCGCCCAAGGCCTTTTAATTGTGGGAAAATATACCACATCCAATGCCCCTGCTTCCGGCCATTTCTGATTTCGGCCAATGCTGAGTCAAAGTCATGTTGCTGGGCATCCAAAAATTTCTGCATACAACGTCT
The DNA here is from genome assembly GCA_001898145.1 of Dyadobacter sp. 50-39. GTDB lineage: Bacteria > Bacteroidota > Bacteroidia > Cytophagales > Spirosomataceae > Dyadobacter. The sequence continues at coordinate 162,944 of MKSR01000010.1, read as the reverse complement.
GATTTGGCGATTAATGAAGAAGTTTCGAAAGCGCTCAAAAATCCGCGCCAGTTACCCGGTGTATAGAACAGTTTGAAACCTGCCTTGGGCCCGCACCTAAGCAAACCAAGCCAAATGATGCATCTGAGCAGTGCAATCACGTAAATTTAAAAACCGCCAGGATGATGATCGAGAAAAATACCAGCAGTTGAACCAGGTAAAACCTGCTGAGTTTTAGTATCGAGGATTGGGCTGCCGTATTTGGCCCTTCACCTTCAATGGACAGACTGCTTTTCAAACGTTTCATGTGCCTGTTGCCTACCAGCATGCCATTTACAGGCAGCAGCAGGATGAGCGCAAGTTTGAGCTGAAGCCAGAGCTGTGATAAATAAATGCCCTCGGTAACCGCCATCAGTCCGATAGCGGAAACGAGCAATAATGCGCCGCCTACCGGTAACAGCTTGCCTAGACCCGACATCAGTGTCAGCATACCAGCCACCGCTTTGTCCTGCGAGTTGAGCAGCTTTACAAACACGCGGAACACTACAAATTCCGCGACGGTCGTGCCAATCATCAGCACCATACCGGAAAGGTGGAAAACCAGGAATAATTGTCTTAATGTGAAGATGTCCATTTTTTTGTCTTTATGTTGTGATCGTTTCAAAGGACAAATCTCGCGATCCCAACACGCCGGGTCATTCACCCAGGTTAACTAATGCTTTCGCGCCAATCTTTTTCGAATGCGGCTGAGTGATTGTGGTTTGATGCCCACATAGGAAGCAATATAATATTGCGGTATGCGCTGGGCAATGTCGGGGAAATTATCGAAGAGGTTTTGATAGCGCTGCTCCGGCGAGTCGGTGTAGAGTGAGCTGATCTGGTGGATGGCGGTCACATAGACTTCCCCGAGTGCCAACCGGCCAAACCGGTCTCCTTCTCTTACCTGCTGATAAAGTGCCTCTATATTTGACTTGCTGATGCTGTAAACGATTGCATCCTCGAGGGCCTGGATGTTGGTCTGTGCAGGTTGTTTCCAATTTCTTAGCTGTCACACCATTTTTTGAATGCCGGGGTTTTTTCACGGGACAATGCCGCTACGCAAATCGGAGCACTTTGGGTTTAAAGGTTTATCCTGTCTCCGGCATTGTCTGGATAGGTAATGACCAAAAATCGGAGTATGCCTGTGGACCTGTTCATGATCTTGTGAGATGCCTCTTTTCTAACGGAAATGCTGCTGTTTGCTTGTAATTTCCATTCTCTGCCTTCCAGCAGAAATATCGCCTCGCCTTCAAGCACGTAGAAAAACTGGTCGCTGTTGCTAAATATATAACTAAGCTTTGGCGAATTTATCACCTTATCTTGTCCTGTTTTTTGCGTTCGTAACTTGCCCGTACTTCACAAGCCACTTTTCAACGGCCTGCACGCTGCCCCAGTCCGAGCCAGATCAAAATGAGTTTGCCTACTTTGTATGACGGTGTTCGGCGGGTTCCGTTTTTTCTTTAACTACACGATCCTGGGCCAGCGGCTGCCTTTTCAGATGAGTTTGCGACCAAGCTTCATTACCTTTTCGAGCCATTTCATTCGCTGCATATCGGTTGTTTTCCGCATGAACCCGAAAGTGGTAAACCGGATCGGGTCGAAGCCGACGTAACCGAACACGATGTGTTTCAGGATCTGGTACTGGGATGCGCGGTAAATGATGTAATACCACCATTTCGGGGTGTCCATCGTCACCAGGATCCGCATGCTTTTGCCTTTGAGCAGCTTCTCCGGGAATATTTTGCCTGACTGGTGCTTGAATGCGAAGCCGGGAAGCAATATCCGGTCGATGAAGCCTTTCATTTTGGCCGGCATGAAACCCCACCAGTTCGGGTAGGCGAGTACCACGTGGTCGGCCCAGGCAAGGAGCTGCTGCGCTTCGGCCAGGTCTTCTTCGAGCGGCATATCCACGCCATTTTTATACCCGTCGTGCAGGGTTGCATCAAAGTTTAGCCGGGATATATAAATCCTCTTGCAGACCGCGCCTGCGCTTTCCGCGCCCTTTTCGTATGCATCGAGTAATGCTTTGCAAAATGAATTTTCGGACGGGTGGCCCAGGATGAGTAATATGTGCTTTCCCATTGCATCATCATGTTTAAATTGACAATACAAAGTTGCCACCCGGGCGGCGGGCGTACCTGACACAAATGCGTCAAAAAATTATGGATGTGCTAGTTTCTGACGAATGCGGGTGAGCGTTTGACGCTCAATACCAAGGTAGCTGCAAAGGTGGGAGAGGGATACCCGGTTGAAAAGTCCGGGATGCTTTTCGATGAACGTCAGATAACGCGCTTCGGCCGTTTGGAAGATAAAACTCTCAATGCGGGCCTGCTGACGCTTCAATATTTCTTCCGCCACCAGCCGGCCGTACCGCTCAAAGCCGGTCGATTGCTGGTAGGCCCATTGCAGATCTTCGTAGGAAAGACAAGCCATCACCGTCGGTTCCAGGCACTGGATCGTGTAATTGCTGGGCTGACGGGTTAGAAAAGAGTGGTAATGCGTCGCATAATCGCCTGCCTGATAAAATCCGACGGTTATTTCATCACCCGTGGAATCGACGTAAAATGACCGTACAAGACCACTCGTAATGAAACCTATTGCTTTCTGAATGGTGCCCGCCTCGAGAAAGAATTCTTTCTTTTGAAGGTTATGGAATGAGAGCTTCGAAGCAAACAATGACAGCTCGTTGTCCGTTAACGCAGGACAAATTTGCTTCAGCGCAAGTATGTATTCCTCCTTTTCTGATGCCATAACGAGCTGACTTTACCCCAATAAGCATTCGTGCAGATATCTCTGTTGAGACTTGCATTTGAATTTAAACTATAAATTCTATCTATATGGAATCGGGAGGTAAATAATACGGTCGTCTACCACATGAAAAAAAGCTGTCTCCCAGGGGAAACAGCTTTTTTTTAATCTGTTGATTTTAGGCTTTGGCCGTGTCGCGTAAAACTTTGATACTGTCGTGTGCTGCATTAATGCCTTGCGCCTGGCTCCGGACTATTTCTTGCGCCTGAGCCGGCAGCCCGGTGTCAGATAACGCGTCCTGATATGCTTTCTTGATCGCATCTTCGCCACGCTCGGCTTCTGAGAGAATGCTCGCCCGGTCACTTCCACCGAAGACGGATTTGATATCGATCCATACCCGGTGCAAAGTCCCGCTCACGCTTTTATCTTCTTCCAAATGCGGGGCAGTGCCTGCGATTGCCGAAAGCTCTTGCACGTTTTTGCGGCTCTGCTGCGCGTATTCTTCGAAAATCGCCTTCAAGTCGACATTTTCATCATTGATATCTTCGATCACTTTTTCAAAGCCTGCGATGCGGTCGTTATTGATTTCGATCAGATCGCCCAGAACGCCATTTACATTTTCAGTTGCCATTGTGTTTTCAGATTTGTTGTAAGGCCGTACTCCTTCCAATATCATGCCAGCTGGATTTTAATGTGCACTGAAGAGTGTTACGTGGACGCACCCGAATAGATGGCGGCCTACACTGGGCGTAGCCCTCCGCTCGATGCTAAATTCAGCTTAGCAGGCATTAAAGCCGCGCGGCGGACTGCTTTTTTTTTCGACTATCGCTTTTGCCAATCTAGGACCCAGAGCCAATTCCGCGTACATGAAAGAGACTCAATTTTGAAACCAGGATGACCTTGATTCACAGTGATCATCCTGGCAATGTGATCGACGCTGACAAACTAATAAGACTTGTAAACGGTCAGTATTACTCCACATTCAAAATGCTTACAACAGATTGGTTGCAGTTTCTGCACAGTATCAATGGTATTAAAAATGGGCATTCCTTGTCCCAGAATGGAAGGATTGATAAATAAATGCAGTTCGTCAACCAGTCCTTCCTTAATCAAATTCGAAACAAACGTCGCGCCACCATAAACTATAATGTCGCCACCAGCGCTTTGTTTAATTTCGGTTATTTTTTCGACCAGATTGCCGTTTTCAACGGTTGTATTTTTCCACTCTGATTTGCTTAGCGTTTTGCTAAACACTATTTTGTGAGTCTCCGAATAAATAATGCCGGCATCTTGTTCCGGGTTTTTGGCATCCTCCGCCACAGCAGCCCAGTGTGGAATAAATCCGGTCGCGAGATTTCTACCCAATAAAATAGTGTCGACCGGTTTTGTAATCTCTTCGACATATTTTTTCACGTCCTCCGACCAGTCGAATACTAACCAGTCCATTTCACCATTTGGTCCCGATATAAAGCCATCGATAGACATCTGAACCTGCAATTTTAACTTTCTCATTTTTGCTATAAATTAATATGAAACCATTTGGTTGCAAATATATATGCAACCAAATGGTTTCGCAATTTTTTTCAACTTTTTTAGTGAAATTTTGGCAGCCCGGGAGAAGAGCTCGTCCTTGCTGTCCGTCGTCACGTGAGCCAGCGCACGTCTTTCGTGTGAGGTATATCACATCGTGCTCAATGTTTTGTGCGTAACACACAGGTAGGCAGCGAGTTGCGTTTTGGGCAACCGTTGGAGCGGGTATAATACACCTGAAAATCGTTGTCCCACCAATCCTCCATGGCGAATGCGAGAATATGCTGCTTGTCGGTCGCCTCGTCGGTGTACACAAGCTTTGTGAGCCCGGAAAATGGAAGATATGATACAAATTTTCCATTTACACTAACCCGATTTATTTAGGCATTCGGAAAGTGAGTCCTGCGAATTCGAGTATATGGTATAGTTTATCATCGCGGAATTTTACGTTGAAACCGCCAAAACCGGAATTTATCCCGGTGGTGAACGCATGGTCAGAATCGATTATATCCAGCGGGATTTCGTAGGAGCTACCTAAGGTCTTAAGTCTGAGCATAATTACGCTGTCCGGTGATACATACAATTCAGCACTTTTGAATTTGCTGTCCCCAATCAATAGCTGATATCCATAATGCTCATATAAGCCGGTCCGTTTAGACCACAGCGACGGGTCAATCGGCTTTAAACAATATCCCAGATTATAATCCCTGTTATCTTCGCGTCGAAAAAGGAAATAGACCCCTTTGAGCTTATCAAAGATCAGCGATTGACCCCTGCGCGGGATAGTGTCGTTGCCTTTTATGTCGTGAGCAATGAATTCCGATTCACTAACCGGTTTCAACACCAGCTTTTGCCCCCTGCCGGAAAGTGTAAGTTGGTGGTTCGCCAGTTTCACTACATTATAGGAGCTTGATTCAGCGTAAATACCGACGTATTTCGCTAATGTGCTGTCGGGAAGGGTAATTGGCTTTCGCTGACTGCCCACCGAATGAGTGATGGGCGAAGGAAACAGGTCCCGGACATGTAGGCCAAACCTGGGGAGCTGATTAAAACAGAACGTCTCAGCCGTTTGTCCGCCTTCTGCTGTATTAGTGAGTACCAATAAGGCAGCGTTACGTTCGGGAATCAATAGAAGTTTCGCATGCGAAAAGCCGGCGCTGCCGGAATGAAACATCGCAAATGTTGAATCGTTTTGAAACATAAACCAGCCAAGCCCCTTCTTATTAGTCTCCAGGGGGACATGGCTATTTTGCACGGTAAACATTTCCCTGGCTGTTGCTTGCCTGAGCAGCGCCGTGGACTTGCCCCGATAGGCCTGTAACATGCCGATGGCATACTTGGCGAAGTCATTCATATCCGTATAAATACCTCCGGAAGCAATATCCCTCAATTCATATTCGCGTGCTTCTTTGCCATAGGCATAAATCTTTGTCCGGTTTTTAAGTCCATCCATCGCGAAGCCGGAATGCTTCATTCCCAGTACGTTAAAAATGTTTTGATGGACATACCTGGCATAATCTGTTTTCGTAATGTCCCGAACCAGATGCCCCAGAATATTATAGCCCGCATTTGAATATAGCCCTGCCAATCCGGGAGGATAAACCAGGTAAGTTTGATTGATAAACCCGAGTACGTCGGTATATTTTCCCGAACCTAAATCTGAATTTTTCCATATGTCAGACTGGATGCCGGAGGTGTGGGTGATAAGTGTTTTGACGGTAACCGAGTCTAACTGAATACCGGCCCGTGTGAGGGGGTGAAATGTTGGCAGATAAGTCGTCAGGGGTTTGTCAAGGTCGATTAAGCCACGTTCCTTCAACTGCATGACACTGAGCGCGGTAAAAGTTTTTGTCACCGAGCCGATATTCACCACGGTATTGACCGTCATAGGCGTCCTGGTCACTTGGTCGGCATAACCGAATCCCTTTTTCCAAATCACCTTTCCATCCATCACGATTGCGGCGCTGAGTCCTACAATTTTATCCGTTTTCAGTTTCTCTGCGAAGTACTTCTCAGACTCTGCTATTAAATCTGTGTAAGTATCATGCTGTGGCAGCGCATGCCGGATTTGCCCAACAACAGGCGAAGGAGCTATCAAAACCAGGTTTGACAACAAGGAAAAGATGGTGACTGCCCGTGTGAAGCCTTTCATGGATAAGTAAGTTATGATTGTGGCATCAGAACATTCTCGCCTGAATTCGGTTCATGACCGTTTCGCGGTATTTGTCACTGACCGACAACCGTGCTGAGCCGATAAACTTGATTGTGTTCAACTTTGTCAATATTATTTAAATTGACAATATATGAATGATGAATTCGCTGAAAATACCCAGGAAGCGAGTTTTTCAGGTCCTTTACACGCCGGTAGACGATGTGCCTGGCTTCTCTTGTAACGATGATTGCGTAATCTGATGGTCTCCAATATCAGTCGACCGTTGTCAATCAGGGCAACATCGAAGCAACTATTCCAGCGATTTCAACTTTCGATTCGGTCAGGATGTCAGCAAAAGCGATCAGGCCGTCAGAATTGCCTGGTCACTTTCACAGGTACCCTCCTTATTTGACCAATGAGACTATGAACTGATCAGTCGTAACCAATATTCAGAAGGATATAAACTGGATGTATATGAGCCGGAGACGAAGACAGATAGAACCCTTACAGCGCGTAGTTAGCCCGGAGAACTGTCCACCCATCATGCTTATGAGGGCTGGTCTGGACAAACCAGGTGTCTTGACCGGAACTGCGGAATTTGTACAACAAGCCCTGAAGGCAAACCTGCCGCTTCACTTAATTAATTATCCACAAGGTCACCATGGTTTCGAGGTTATCGATAACAATGATTTCTCCCGTGAAATTATTGAACAGGCGTTTCTTTTTCTCAAAAAGCGGGGCTGAAAACATGAGAGAAATAAGAAAAGCTATCCGAGCGAAAACGGCGAATCCGCTTATCATCATTCTTCTGATTAACTAGTTAAGATAGCAGGAAAGAAACACGGAAATTTCGACGCGGAGGAAATTGAGGCGGCATTTTCAGACATTTGGGACTTCACCGGCGAATAAAAATCGGATACTTCCTTTCACCCCCGATACAACAAGCGAACAGAGCAGTGGGCAGATCGCCTGAAAAACAAATTCTCTTTTTCTGAAACAATCGTTTCAAAAAAACGCTACATTTACAGCAGAAAAAAATCCAATGGGAAGGACCGTAACATTTGACCAGAACGAAGCGATCGAAAAAGCACTCGATGTTTTTTGGAAGAAAGGCTATAATGGCGCTTCGTTACGCGATTTGACCGATGCGATGAAGATCAATTCCAGCAGTTTCTATAACACGCTGGGGGACAAGCACCAGCTTTTCGTGCAGTGCGTGAAGCATTACACCCATAAAAGGCGGGTATTGCTGGAACAGCGTGCCGGGACCTATGATTCGCCACGGGCAGCGCTCGAAGGGTTTATCCATGATGTGGCAGCAGTGGTGATCAAAGACGCTCATGGCTGCTTTGCGATCAAGACGGCTTTCGAGGTTTCACCAGACGACAAGCGCATTCAGGCTTTGCTCAAAGAGGACAATAATTTTACACGCACATTCCTCAGCACCCTCATCCGGTCTGCGGTCGACCAGGGCGAAATGGCCGATGAAACTGATGCCGAGCTGCTGGCCGATTATATCATCAGCACCTACACCGGGTGGTACGAGTTGCATCTGCTGCACCAGGATCCGGTTAAAATAAACAAACTGGCGGCTTTCACCGCCAGGCAAGTGCTCCATTGATTTTTTTGATCTTTTTTGAAACGATCACTTCAAAAAACAAGCGCAGTATTTTCCCAAAACCTTCAAAACCATGCATACCCGATAGCCGTAACCAAAAGCAGCACCAATTCTGAAACAATCACTTCAAAAAATAATATATCATGCAGTACACTCAGCAGGCCAGCCTCGCGCTGGAAGGTAAAATTGCCCTGGTAACGGGCGGAACAAAGGGCATCGGCAGGGCTATTGCCCAAAGATTAAAAGCCTCCGGGGCAACCGTCGTCGTGACTGCCCGGAGCGAGCCTGAGAAAAGCGAAGAAAGGGACCACTTTATCGCCGCGGACCTCGCGGATGCGGCAGCAGCGGATCAGCTGGTGGCAGCAGTCCGGGAGCAATTTGGCGGGCTGGATATCCTGATCAACAACCTTGGGGCAAATACGGCGCCGGCAGGTGGCTTCAGCAAACTGACCGACAAGGACTGGAATGATGCCATGCAGGTAAATCTGCTTGCGGCGGTCCGGCTGGACCGCGCGTTCCTGCCGGGCATGATCAATGCGGGCAGCGGAGTGATTATTCACGTTTCGTCGACCAGCGGCATGTTTCCCTTGTGGGACACCACCATGGCCTATAGTGCAGCGAAAGCAGCGCTGAACGCGTACAGCAAAGCCCTGGCCACGGAAGTCGCGCCGAAGGGTGTGCGCGTAGTCACTGTTTCTCCGGGGCTCAACAAAACCGGGGCCATGAGCAATTTCCTGGAAGGGCTGGCGGCCACGGCGGGTATCAGTACCGAAGAAATGACCCGGAACCTGCTGCAACGCGTGGGTGGCGTGCCCCTGGGCAGGATGGCCGATCCGGCAGAAACCGCGGAGGTGGTCCACTTCCTGGTGAGCCCTGCCGCCTCTTACCTCACCGGGACCAACATTGCCGTCGATGGCGGTAATTTTCCGGTGGTTTAAAAGGAGCGACCCCGGCATGCACAATGCCGGGGTTAAGTCATTCAATGAGTTATGGAAACCGGCACGGAAAGCGAGCGGACATTGCTCAGGCCCGCACATATGCCACCACGGAGGGTAGACCTGCTATCCCTAAGCCGCTAGTTAGCTACCAGCTTTACGCCCTGTTTCAGATCGTTTCTTGCGTTGACCACGATTTTGTCACCTTTGTGCAGATCTCCGAAGACCTCTGTGACATTGGATGAACGCTGACCGGTCCTGACGTCGACGAACTCGGAATTGCCCAGCGAATCGACACGGATCACGTATTGCCTTTCGGTGGAAGCCACCACGGCGGTGGTCGGAACTGTCAATGCGCCCTGGGTAGCCTCGGGTACCAGACTTACTTCGGCGAACATGCCGGGTTTGATACGGCGGGTGCTGTTGTTTACATCGATTTCGACTGTTTCGGACCTGAATTTCAAATTCATATTGCCGGACCGGCGGCTGATGGTACCCTTGAAGTTTTCTCCCGGCATGGCATTGACGTGGTAAGAGACAGGTCTGCCTTTTTTAAGGCCCAGGCTATAATTTTCAGGCACGTCCACAACCAGCCTGAGCCGATCCTGCTGTTGGAGGTTCAGCATCGGACCAGCTTGCTTCAATCCCGATCCGACCAGTGCGCCAGGGTGTACGTTGCGTTCGGTGATAATGCCGTCGAACGGTGCACGGACGGTGAGGTAGCCTTTGATCTGCGTCAATGCGGCGAAATTGGCTTGTTCACCCATGGCCGAAGCGCTGTCGGCCATCATTTTGGCGTGGGCGCTTTCCAGGTCGAGCGCTGATACCGAGCCGGTAATGCGCGTACTGGCTTTCAACCTCCGGTAATGCTCTTTACTGGCCACGAGCATTGCCTGGGCTTTGAGGTAATTGGATCGCGCGGCCACGAGTTGCTGCTCGGTTTCCGGCGCTTCCAATATCATGAGCACATCGCCTTTTCTGACGGCCGAGCCACGGTCTACCAGTACATTTTTGACGAAACCGTCGGCTTTCGGATAAATGCTTACTTCCTGATAGGCCATGAATTCGGCAGGAAGCTGGATTTGCTGCCCGACCGGCGCAGTGGTCACCTCACCCAGTTGGAACGCTGCCGCTTTTGGCTCTTTCACCTTTTTTACTCCATTGGTACCTGATTCAGAAGAAGAGCAGGCTGAAAAGAGTCCCAGGCACGCGGCCAGCATTATGATGCTGTTAAATGGATTAGTTTTCATTTTTGATAGAATGTTCTCGGTTATAGGAGCCGTTTTGAGCAAGTGCCGGAAGCACGGAGCCGGCAGTGTGGGGAAGCAGGGACGGATCTTTCAAAGGTGTTTTCTTTTGAAGCAGCACATACACCTGCGGGACAATGTAAAGGGCAGCCAGCGTGGAGGCCACCAGCCCGCCGATCACCGCTCGGCCCAGCGGGGCCACCTGCTCGCCTGCTTCCCCGGTACCGAGCGCCATGGGCACCATACCGGCGATCATCGCAAAACTGGTCATCAACACCGGTCTTAGACGAAGCCCGGCGCTCTCCAATGCGGCACGCCCGGCATCGCGGTACTCCCAGCGCAGGCGCTCGGCATTGGTGACGATCAGGATCGCGTTCGCGACGGAGATGCCGGTCGACATGATAATGCCCATGTACGACTGTAAATTCAATGTACTTCCGGTCAGAAGCAGCGCGCCGATCGCGCCGGCAATCACCGCAGGAATGGTCGAAAGGATCACCAGCGACAGTTTGAACGACTGGTAGTTGGCCGCCAGCAGCAGGAATATGACCAGGATTGCGATTCCAAGGCCCGTTTGCAGACTGTCCAGGGTTTCGGTCAGAAGTGATGACATGCCTTTTACCTGGGTCACTACTCCTTTCGGCGCTTGGCCCAGCGATGCAATGGCGTATTCCACCGAGCGGGTAGCATTGCCCAAATCCTGATGGTGGATGTTGGCCGAAACCGTGACAAACCTGCGGGGCCCGGTCCGGGAATATTCGCCCGGTAAAGTATCCACCGAAAATGTAGCCACGTCGGCCAGTACCGGGCGCGGCTGACCTGCTACGAGCGGGATCTCCTGCAATTGGGACAAATTTTGCATGGCGTATTCGGGAATTTGAACCTGTACCTGATAGGTGTAAGCGGCTTTCTGGTCAAGCCATTGATTTTTCTCGGTATACCGGCTCGAAGAGGTGGATGCGGTAATGGAGCGGGCAGCGGCTTGCAGGCTCAGGCCCATCACGGCGAGTTTCTGGCGGTCGAGTTTGATATTGATGACGGGAAATTTGAGGGGCTGAATAATGCGTACATCCCGTAAATGCTCGTTTTCCGAGAGCTTTTGGACGAGCTTTCCGGCATAGCTTTCAAGCTGCTTCATATCCCTTCCGGCCACCTGTACTTCAATGGGCGTCGCGGCACCACCGCTCATGAGCTTTTCAGTAAGGTCCGCAGGTTCGAAGGATAGCGTGATGTCCGGCATTCTTTCGGTCACAATTTCCCGGATACGTTCTTTCAAATCCTGCATATTGGTTTTGTACCCTTCATGCAGTCCTACCTTGATCACCGCGTCGTTGGGCCCGCTGGTAGTCACATACAGGTTTGAAGTAGCGTAATTGGTAGGCACCACCCCGACGTAGGCAGAGGAGACTTCCAGGTTTCCATCAGCAGCCTCATTGACCAGTTCGAGCAGTTTGCTCACCTGTTCTTCGGTTCTTTCCAATCGGGTGCCGTCGGGTGTTTTCATACGGATCACCATCTGGCCGGAGTTGACTTGCGGCAGCATATCTTTCCCGATCGTGGAGAAACCCCAGGCAGCCAGCGCCAGGATCAATACCAGGTAAACGCCCACGACCCAGGTATTCGCCCCGAGCAGTTTCCTGCTTTGCGAGACGAACCCATGGCGTACGCGGTCAAAGAAAGTGGAGGTTTTACTTTCATCATGTGTTGCATGGTCTTTCAGCATCCAGTTGGCAAGGATCGGGACCAGGCTTTGTGCCAGCAGATAGGACACGGTCATCGCGAAACCGATCGAAAGTGACAGAGGTAAAAACATCGCCCGCGGCACGCCCGACATGATGAATGAAGGCGCAAAAACAGCGATAATGCAGAGCAGGATCAGCAGCAACGGTAATGCTACCTCCTTACATGCATCGTAAATAGCCTGCATCCGGGGCTTGCCCATTTCAAGGTGCTGATGGATGTTTTCAATGGTAACCGTTGCCTGATCTACCAATACGCCAATGGCTAACGCAAGGCCCGATAGGGTCATGATGTTGATCGTCTGCCCGGCCAGGTTCAGGCATAGTACAGCTGCGACTACGGAAACTGGAATGGTAATGATCACGATCAGCGACGACCGCCAGTCGCCCAGGAAAAGCAGCACGGCAAGCCCGGTCAGAAGCGCGCCCAACCCGCCTTCGAACAACAGGCTTTTCACAGAGTTGATTACAAAAATGGATTGATCAAACTCGTAACTGACCTGGATATCATCCGGCAGCAGGCTTCGCATTTCCGGTAGCCGGGCTTTCAGGGCTGTTACCACGTCCCAGGTAGAGGCATCTGCCGTTTTAACCACCGGAATATAGGACGAGCGACTGCCGTTCACCAGTGCATAACCAGATGTAACATCCGAACCATCGGTAACCGTGGCAATGTCTTTCAAAAAGACTGTCCGCCTTCCTTGGGTACTTACGGGTATTTGTTCAAAGTCGGTGACCTGTTCTTCGAGTGAATTTAGCGTCGTAATGTAATTCGTATCGTCGACACGGATATTTCCCGACGGCGTCATGGCATTGTTGGCCGCCAGGGCCTCTACGACTTCATCGGGCGACAGGTTCAGTGACCTTACCTTTTGCGGGTCGATGTTAATAACCACCGTCCGGGAATTAGTGCCAATCGGTGGAGGCGCTGTAAGTCCTGGCACGGTTGAGAACAGTGGCCGGACGCGCGTCACAGCCAGCTCATGAATTTCCTTTAACGGACGCGTTTTGCTACTGAAAACCAGATCGCCGATTGGTACCGAAGAGGCATCATAGCGCACTACCTGCGGAGGAAGGGCTCCCGGCGGGAAAAATTTCATAGCCCTGTTGACCTGGATCGCTACTTCGGCGGCAGCCTGGGCCATATCGCTGCCTTCGTAAAATGCAAGTTTGACGATCGTTAATCCTTGCACGCTTCGGCTGGATATTTCTTTGATACCACCAATGTAGAGGAACTGGTCCTGCATACGCGTGGCAAAAAAGCCTTCCATTTGTGCGGGCGACATGCCACCATACGGCTCGATCACGTAAATGATCGGCGAATTAAGTTTCGGGAAAATATCGACCGGTATTTTCGTCGCGGACATGATCGAGAACACGACCAGCCCGGTAACAAAAACCAATACTGCGATCGGACGTTTTAATGATAAGTTCAACATATTGAATGGGGTTACGGCCGGCGGAAAAAGCTGAAAAAGTCCTCGAAATCGCTGGTGGCGTAGGCTCGCTGCAACCTTAGCTCAACAGCCCGCCGCTGGATCTCGACGGCCTGCTTTTCGACCTTGTTCAAAAGCTGCATGGCGTCGGTCAGGCCAAGGATGTTTTCAATGCCATTGTTATAAAGCGATAGCCGCTGCTGGTAGGCGCTTTCGGCGGAGCGGATCGTGTTTGGAAGTTCCAGCAGCGCCTGTCGGACGGTTGCCAGCACCGAATCGGACGACGCAAGCGTATTTTCGAGCTTCATTTTTTCAAAATCAAGCCTTGCGTTCGCCTCCCTGATTTTCCACTGCTGAACCTGGGTGCGGCTTTTTACCCGGCGAAAATCGGTCAGGTTTACGGTGGCCGCCAGGCCTACCAGGAAGTTTGTCCTGCTATACCCGAAGCCCTGGCCCAGCGGACCGAAGTTATTATTGATATCCAGGCTCGTACCCCGGGCCCATCCGGACGCCAGCACCGATACCCTGGGGAGCGCCGTCTTGCGGATTGCTTCGATTTCGTATTGCTGCCGGCCCAGCAGGGTATGCTGGTAATGCAGTATCGGATGCGCTCCGGAAACGGTCAGTTCGTTCGGTTGGCCCAAAAGCTGCTGCTGATGAAAAGTGGTATCGACCACCAGCTGGTTAATGCTCCGACCGGTGAGCATCGACAGTTGCAGAAACGAACGCCGGAGGCCTTCATCGATTTCATAGTAATTCAGCCTTGCCCGCGACAGTTCCACACTGGCCAGCGACGAATCGAGTCCGGGACGGATACCGTTGTTTACCAGGTTATAAATAATCCTGCTCACCGTATCGGCGCGGGCAATGTTGCGCGATTCGAGTTGCAGGATCCTACCCCGCCAAAGCACATCCAGGTATGCGCCTATCACTGCCTGCCTAAGCATGAACTGCTCCCGCTGCACACCCGCCTGCCCGACGGCAATATCCGCTTTTACCAGCTGGTCTTCGGCCTTGTAGCGCCCGAAATTGTAAACCTCCCAGTCGGCGGTAGCCAATGCAATGTTGCCCGAGGCAAGGTCCATACGGTTTTCCTCCCTTCTGCCGCCGGAGGTCGGCACGATCAGGCCCATTGAGAAATACGAACCCGAAAGGCCGTTGGCAGTGCCGATATCGATCTGGTCGTGCAGCCGCACGTTGGGCAGCCGGTTTGCTTTCAAGACATTTGCCGACGCCTCGAAACCGGCCAATGCCGCCCGCTGCGCTTCAATGGTCGGGTACCTGGCCAGCGCGGCGTCCACCGCTTGCTCCATGCTCAGAATCTGCGCCCGGGCAGGAATCATGCAGGATATAGTCAGGAAAAACAGGAGTAACTTCAGTTGTAAGCGTATCATTTTGTAAACAGGGATCCCTCGATGGACCGATCCTCAAAGTAAACCTGTACCTGATTATAGGGTGGTTAGAAGGTTATTAAAAGGTGATTAGAAAGGCATTGCTATACGTCTTGTGCGGCGAACGTGCTTAAATTTGGACCTGTAATCGAGTCGATCTTATATGAATGTATTAGTCGTTGAAGATGATGTGGAGCTGACCCAGTTCATTCAAAAGGGCCTGGTATCGGAAGGGATCGCTGTCGCCACCGCTTTTGACGGCATCATTGGCCGGAGCATGGTCAACGAAAACCGATATGATGTGGTAGTGCTTGACGTGAACCTGCCCGGTGTCAACGGGTTCGACCTGTGCCGTTTTATCAAACACAACTGGCCCGCTGTGCCGGTGATCATGCTTACCGCATTGGGCAGCCTCGATAATAAGGTATTAGGTTTTGAAGCTGGGGCCGACGATTACCTGGCCAAGCCATTTGCATTCAAAGAATTGTTGTTCAGGCTAAAAGCGCTCGCCCGAAGGCACCCCGCCCGCGCGCCGCGTCCGAAGCGGCTGGAACTGCTGGACCTTTCCATCGACACCGACTCGCACCGGGTGTGGAGAGCAGGGGAGCGGATCGAACTTACCGCCCGAGAGTATGCATTGCTGGAATACCTGATGCTGAACCAGGGCCGGGTCATCAACCGGATCGACCTGCTGGAAAACGTTTGGGACGTGCATTTCAACACCAACACCAATGTAGTAGACGTGTACATCAACTACCTGCGGCGGAAGGTCGACCGCACGGAGCCGAAATTGCTGCATACCGTCTTCGGCGTCGGCTATATGATCGGGGCGGAGCCATGAGCATCAAGCAGCGGATCACGATCTGGTTTGGCGCGCTGGTCGCGTCACTACTACTGTTATTCTCCCTTTTTATTTATCAAACCTATGAATCTTACCGGCAGTCGCTGATGCGTAACCGCTTGCAGCGCCGTGCGGTGGCCGGGCAGCTCTATTTCCAGAACCGCAACGAATTCCATCGCTCTTCCTACCTCACCCTTCCCGATCAGCACGAAACGATCATCGGACCGGACAACCGGATCATTTATAAGTCATCCGGGCCCGACGATCATAAACTCACCACCGGGCTGCTGGCGGAAGCAAGGGAAAAGGAAGTGTATTTCAAATACAACGGCCGCCCGTGGAATGCCGCCAAAGAGGGCGTTGCCCTATCCTTTAAGGTCGATAGTGTGAAATACGTTTCGGTTGTGACCGCATACGATCTCGCGGGCAGACAGGCGAGCAACAGCCTGCTGTTCATTTTGTTTGTGGGAAACATCGTTCTGCTGGTAATTGTCGCGTTTGCAGGCTTCTGGTTTGCCCGGCGGTCGATGCGCCCGTTCGATCAACTGATCCGGCAAATGAACCCGGCCTCCGTCAATGACTTTTCATTCCGGCTACAAAGTACGTCCCGCGCAGACGAGGCTGCATACCTGGCCAGTTCCTTCAACGAACTGTTGGGGCGTTTGCAGGCGCTCGCCAACAGTCAGGAACACTTCGTAGCCTACGCCTCGCACGAGATCCGCACACCATTAACGGTTGTCAAAGGCATTCTGGAAACGTCCTTCGCGTACGATACACAACTCGCTGATGTACGTTTGAGCATCGAAAAGGCATTGTTCCGGCTGGAAGACGCCATTACCCTGGCTAATTCGCTGCTGCAACTAGCCGAAGTGGAGGGCCTGCAATCTGTCAAAATGCAGCAGGACGTAAACATCGTCGACACGATCCTGGACAGCATTTCCTACTTCGGGGAAAAGCACCCCGACCAGCAAATCGAACTCACTTTATCGGATATTTTTACAGCAAAAAGCGAAGTGACTTATGTGATGGGCAGCTCGGTCCTGCTTAGAACCGTGCTGATCAACATACTCGACAATGCCAGCAAATACTCGGGCAAAAAGCCGGTCATACTTGATGTTGATCTGGCAGATGGTCAGCTTGTTATCACCATTACCGACCAGGGTATGGGCATACCGCCCGATCAGCTGGGTGAAGTTTTTATGCCTATGATGCGGGCCGCCAATGTGGGAAAAGTGCCTGGTTTCGGGCTCGGACTTACCATCGCCAAGAAAATCATTGATATCCACCAGGGAACGTTGGCAGTGCAATCCATACCATTTCAAACTAGTGTATCCATCAAAATACCGGCTAAATCAATGGACTAGAGATCGATTTTTGGTAAGATTTGCCTGGACTTTTAAACTTACGTTTGTCATGAACTATTCAAAGCTCGCATTTACCGATCAAATCAAGGCTATTCAGGAAAGAATGGGCAGCCGTAATGCCTATGAACGGCACGAAAAGCAAAGTTTCGTCGACGGACTGACCAAAATCGAGGAGGGTTTTATCAGCGAAATGGACAGCATTTTCATGGCGTCCTACGGTGAAAACGGATTCCCGTATATTCAGCATCGCGGAGGCCCCAAGGGATTTCTTAAAGTGATTGATAATCAAACCATTGGGTTTGTGGATTTCAGCGGTAACAGGCAATACATCTCCACGGGAAATATCAGCCATAATCCGAACGTGTCATTGATTTTACTTTCCTACACATTGCGGGCGCGGCTGAAAATTTACGCCGGGGCTGAAATCGTAGAGCTCAACTCAAATCCGGACCTCTTCCAGCGACTCAGGCCAGATGACTACAAGTTCAAGCCAGAGCGGATGATATTACTTCACGTCAAAGCGTATGACTGGAATTGCCCCCAGCATATCAATCCCAGATATACCCTGGAAGAGATTGAGCAGCATTTCAGAAAGGACGATTATGTACGGGAGCTCGAAAATCGGATTGCCGTTTTAGAAGCACAGATCAGGCAATGAGCCACTTAATTGCCATCATCCGTTCACTTGCCCTGTAAGCATCGGCAAGTCTTTCCTGCCTCTGCTCAATGCTGACCGGCACCCGGATGTTCAGTGAGTGGGGCGCCAGCGTGGGGTAGCGAAGCCTGGTCGAAGTCGATTTGCAAATTTGTCCCGGATTCACTCCGGATCATCAACTGGCCATTCAGGTCCGCCGTAAGGCCCTTGATAAGTTGGAAACCGAACGTTGGACTGTTGGCTATATCAAAATCCGCAGGAAGCCCGATCCCATTGTCAGAAACACGGAGCGATAATTTTTTGTGGCCGACTCGCACGAGAGAAACGCTGATATGGCCTCTTTGGCCGCTAGGAAACGCATATTTCAAAGAGTTGGTGATGGCTTCATTCAATATCAGCCCCACCGGCACGGTTTGGGACAAGTCCAGGATGATATCTTCTACCTCTATCGAGAATCTGATCCGGTCAATGGTATCGAAGCATTCTTCGAGATTGCAGATCATCTCGGCCACGTAGCTTTTCAGCGCAACGCCAACCATGTTGCCGGACTGATAAATCCGCTGATGCAGCATGGAAATGGCCTCAATCCGGTTGCGGCTGTCATCAATGGCTTTCACGGCACCCTGGTCCCTGAGGTGGAACGACTGCGAGGTGAGCAGACTGGTAACGGTTTGCAGGTTATTTTTGACCCGGTGATGGACTTCCTTCATCAGTAACTCCTTCTCGTCGATCAGTTTAAGGAGCGCCGCGTTCTTTTTATTAATGATATATTGCTGGGCTTCCAATTGCCGGTTTTTATTTTTTTTCGTGCGAAAACTATTGTAAGTGAGCACCAAAAGGCAAACCAATGTCAAAATTCCCGCGTAGGTAAGCTTTTCCTTCTGCGCCGATAATTGCAGCTGCCGCTCTCTGAGTAATGCCTCGTTTCTTAGCAGCTGAATATCTTTTTCGCGCTGAGCCGACTTGAAATTGGCTTTCAGTAATTCCAGTTGTTCGTCCTTGGTAACGCGGTCAATGGAATCGTTGATGGAAACATATCGTTGGAAATTAATAGTCGATGGCGGTAAAATTCCGGCAATAGAATCATTGACATAGCGCATGTACCTTGATTCCCTTTCCATGTCAGGCGTCAGGTTGCCAGACCGCAATGCGGCGGCCAGGTACCGGTTGGACTTATCGTATTGTTTCTGACGGGCGTAAAATCTGGCCACTGCCAGGTAAGCCTCCGCCCCGGCCACATTGGTAAAGGTGTACCAGTGGAAATTTGGCGTCAGCTGGATCAGGTCATTCAGGCGGGCGACTTCTGCATAATAGCGCTCGGCAGTTGCCATTTTGCCCATTCCTGCGTAGCTGTCGGCCATCATCAGCGCGAAAAGCTGCTTGTCGGCATTCGTTTGGGGCGCGCCCCTCCACTTCACCAACCATTGAACGGATGCCAATGCTTCCCCGGGCCGGTTCATCCCGATTTGCACCTGTGTCATTCTTCTCAGGAGGCTATGCGCCAGGTTCGGCGACTGCGTGATGGTCGCGAGAGCCAGTTTGTAATACCGGACACTTTCAGCAGGGTTACCGATCGTCCGTTGCAGGTCCCCGATCAGCTCGTAGGTTTTCATCAGTTGGGTGCTGTCTTTTAGTGCCTTCACACTTTCCATCCCCAGCAGCGCATATTCCAGAGCCTTGTCATGATCTTTCTTTTTCAGCATGGTTTTGGAAAGCCGCTGGTAGCAGGAAGGTAGCTTTTGATCAAGGCCGGCTGATTTCAAAACGTTGAGTTCCTCGATACCGGCTTTTTCGGCGAGGTCGAGCCTTCCGTGGGCTACGTGGAGGTATGCCTCATTGTCCAGGCACTCCGCCTGCCCTTTGGAATTACCAAGTTGTGTGTAGAGGGATCGTGCATGCTGCAAGCTGTTGATTTCTATCGCATAGGTGCTATCCGTGTCGGGAATGTACCGGCCCAGCTCCTGCCACCAGTGCGCCTCACCTGCCTTGTCGTGAATCTGTTTGTAGTAGCTGATCACATCGTAAAAGCGGTTCCTGCCGAGCGTCATTTGTCCAAGGCGGAAATGGTATTTGGCCATGACGATCGTGCTCTCCGTCATCCAATGCCTCGATTTCAGATTGACGCTCATCCGGTTGGCCAATGTGAGGTAACGCGATGCTTTTTGCATTTTTTCCGACCCCGGGCTGCCTTTGTCCATGCAGTATTCGCTAAGTGCCAGCAGAAGTCTTACGTAAAGCGCACTGTTCGCTTCGTTCAGCGTCCGCTCCGCAGCGGGAAGGTCATCCTTGCGAAGATATGATTTGCATACCACGAAAATGGCCTCGCAGTAGCCGTCGGTGTAACGGAGTTGTTTGCTGAGTGCCGCGGCCTGCCGTGCGAACATGATGGCGCTGTCGGGCGCCGTTAGCGTTTGCTTCCGATGGCAGATACTGGCGATCTCCAAAAGTAAATTGACTTTTGCGGTGTCCTCACCCGTTCTTTGAAGACGAAGATAACGGGCATTGAAACCCGACGACGGGTATTTTTTTACCGAGAGGCTACCCGTTGTTGGCTGACAAATTCCCAAACCCAACGTGATAAGTACAAGGCTTGCGGTGAAAATGATTCTGGTTATCATCCTGGTATGAGACGTAACTTCTATTCTATCGATTTTGTGAAGATAATGTTACTGGAAAAATGTCAGATTGGAAATGCTCCGCCGTTGCATCTGATGTATCAGTTATGGCAAGTGATGTACTGTTGCCAACTGGGTAGGTCAATGCACATCAAGGGACCAGTTTTACTTGATAGATTTAGCCCAGATCAATAAGTGCCGACTGAAATCCCAAACCGTTCCATGCACTATATTACTTATTTACAGGATATCTGTGCCCGGGTTTTTGCAAAAAGATTCGGAGGCCCTGTATGGTTATTCTTTCTTGCAGTCGCCATTTGCACGCATGCCATCGGCCAGGAGAACACGGGTTACGACGATCTTCCCAGGCAGCGGCTGCTGATCCGGATCACGGCGCAATATATCCATACGATCAGTCAGGGGCAAATAGACATGGACTCTGCGATCAGCATTCCCCGCAAAGTGTATGGCCTGGGTTGCCTGCTTCCTTATAACGAAGGGTACTACGATGGAAAAGAGCATGCAGGTACAAGGCTGATCAACGCTGGAAATATCGGCGGCGCCAAGGCACTTCTCGCCACGCGCCGTGGAGCGGAACGGCTCCGGCTGTTGACCGAACTGGGCGGATATTTCGTCTTTAAACCGCGTGCCGACCCGGTCGATCTGAACGAAGCACGCAAGTACATCGACGAAGCAATGCTCCTGAGTGAGAAGGGCTCCGGGCCGTGGAAGCTCGAAAATATCCTGCTCAAAGCGCATTTAACCGATCAATACGGGCACCATGACGAAAGTCGGAAACTATTCGGTGTGGCCGAGACGCTCGCCCGCCGCTCGGGGAATGCATTGGCGCACGCGAGGGTGCTGATGAGCGCGGGAGAAGTGCTGCATTACGGCGATCCCCAGCGGCTCGCCCGGTTTCAGAAGGCGCTCTCCATTTATAAATCCAATAAAAAGATCGATAAGGAAATTGATGCGCTGTCGCTGATTAATATCGAGAATTTCGTGGCCAGGCGTTACGACGCGGCAGAGGTGTTCCTCCGCGAGATCGTGAAACTGCAAGCCAAGCTGAATTTTCACCATCAGCAATATCCCTTCGACGCGCTATCCTGGCTGAACTACCGCAAAGGAGCGCTGACAAATGCATTATTTTATTCCAACAAAAGCTTCGCCTGCCTTGCTACCCGCGCCGACTCCACATTCATTCCTTTCTTCTACACCCGCCGGGGAATGATTTATGAGCGCCTGTTCAAATACAAGGAGGCCATGCGCTGGTACGACAAGGCCCTCGCCGAACTGACGCCGGACACCCGGCTTTTCTGGTACCGGTCGGTAATAGGGAAGGTGGGCATGCTCAATCGTGCGGGCAAAGCCAAAGAAGCCCTGCACCTGCTCGGCGAAACATACCGGACCTACCCGCCTTCATCGTATTTCGAGCAAATGCATTTCGCGCTGCTGCTGGGTATGAGTTATGAAAACGTACGGGACTTTGAAAAGGCCAAAGCGGAATATCAGACGTTCCTGGACATGGCCGACAAGTTTCCCGCCGAGCATATCTACGACGAGTTCCCGGCTGCATTTCTCGGCATTTCAAAGTTTTACAGGACCATCGGCAGGACGGAAAAGGCGCGGCGGTTGCTCTTAAAAGGGAATGATTTCGCTTCCACATTTGATGTTTATGCCAAAGAAAATTACTACTACAATTTATATAAGATCGATTCGATGGAAGGTCGGTATCTGGATGCGATCCGGAACCAGACCCTGAGCTACGAGTCGATGGATTCGATATTTGGCTACGAACAGCGAAAAAGGGCCGAGGAACTACTGGTGAAGTACGAACTGGAAAAGAAGGACAAAAGCATTATGCTCCTCAACAGTCAGAACCAGCTTGAACGCATCAGGACCGAACAGGCGCACCGGGCGCGGAACATCACCATCGCCGGTTTGCTGCTCACCACCATTATTTTACTGCTTTTGTTGAACCGCTATCTCATGAAGCGCAGGACCAATCACCAGTTGGAAGCAAACCAACGCGAACTGGACCAGAAAAATACATTCCTGGAAACGCTCAACACGGCGCAGGATAAGCTGCTGAAAGAGAAGGAATGGCTAATCACCGAGCTGCACGACCGCGTCAAGAATAATCTGCATACGGTGATCAGCTTGCTGAATTCCCAATCGGTGTATGTGCAGAACGATGCCGCCCGGCTTGCATTGAAGGATAGCCTCAGGCGGGTGCACGCCATGTCGCTGCTGCACCAGAAGCTGTATCGCGACGAAACCTCATCCATGGTCGGTATGACCGAGTATATCAGCGACCTGATCGCCTACCTGCGCGAGAGCTTTGACGACAGCAAGCGGATCGTACTCGAACAGCAAGTTGAAACGATAGACCTGGATGTCTCACAGGCTGTTCCACTGGGTCTGATTTTGACGGAAAGTGTCGTCAATGCATTCAAGTATGCATTTGTGAACCGGAAAAAAGGGACGATTAGCATTGTATTGAAGCACGACGGCCCCGAGCACCTGCTGCTCGAAGTCTGCGACAACGGTGTGGGATTGCCGCCCGGAATGGATGTAAACCAGCAGAACTCGCTCGGTTTGCAATTGATAGCAGGGCTCACCAAACAGCTGAATGGCGTTTTCAATATAGGGAACAAAAGTGGCGTCCACATGACGGTCAGATTCCTGAATGCCAGTAAATGACGACGTGAACGGCACTTTTGCAACCGTAACGGCCCTTGTGCTACCGTGTACATCACCTTCCGGGATTGGGACATTGAAAATGGCGGCCGGCAGCGGGATTTTTGTCCCAAGCAATTTTTCAAACACTTAATATCCAAACAATGAAAAAACGAATCGCTTTTTTGTTCGCATTCACAGCGGGCATCTGCTTCAACACGTTTGCACAAAAGCCTGCGGCGTCTCTGCTGACCCCGGATGACCATGCGCTGGTACTGGTCGACCACGAGAGTCAAATGGCCTTTCCCGTCAAAAATATTACCATCGAGCAGCTGAGGACGAATGTTGCCCTCATTGCGGGGGGATCTAAGATTTTTAAAGTACCCACTGTAATCACTACCGTCGCCGAGAAAAGTTTTAGCGGTCCCGTTTTTCCCGAACTTCTCGCAGCTTATCCTCCGGCATCATCCGGCTACCTCGATCGCACTACCATGAATCCCTGGGAAGATGCCCCTACCTATAAGGCCATTGTAGCAAAGGGTAAAAAGAAAATTGTTTTTGCCGGGCTATGGACGAGCGTTTGTATCCTCGGGCCGGTGCTTTCGGCTATCCAGGACGGTTACCAGGTGTATGTGATCACTGACGCCTGCGGTGACGCGAGCGACGAAGCACATCAGATGGCGGTTCACCGCATGATCAAAGCCGGGGCAATTACAATGACCTCCATGCAGTACGTACTCGAACTGCAGCGCGACTGGGGCCGCAGCGCTACCTACAATGCGGTGACCGACCTGTTTCGTGACTACGGCGGCGCTTACGGCATCGGAATACAGTATTCGAGGGAAATGATCAAGCATTGATCGGGATGTGGTCTTTGAGAATCATCGCCATTTGCCTCTTTGGAACCGTTACATGTAGCTTCGGGCAAAGCCGGGCCGACCTGATCGTTTTCAATGCCAGGGTGTACACGATGGCGGCCGACGGGCAAACAGCCCAGTCGGTGGCTATTGCCTCCGGGAAAATACTGGCTGTCGGGACCAATGCGCAGGTGCTTAAAACGAAAGCAAAAAACACCAGGATCATCGACGCCGGCGGCCGGGCGCTCATTCCCGGGCTATTCGACAGCCACTTGCACGTCATTCGGGGGGGCAGGTTTTACAATGCGGAATTGCGATGGGACGGCGTAAAAACGCTGAAAAGGGCTCTCGAAATGCTTCGTGAGCAGGCGCAGCGCACACCACCGGGCCAATGGGTGCGGGTGGTGGGTGGATGGAACGAGTACCAGTTTGCAGAAAAAAGGCTGCCCACCCTGGCCGAAATAAACGAAGCCACCGGCGACGTGCCGACGTTCATTTTGTACCTCTACGGAAAGGCGTGGCTCAATAAAGCCGCATTGGCAGCCCTGAACATCAGCGCGGAGACGCCCAATCCGCAGGCCGGCCTGATTGAAAAGGACGAAAACGGAAACCCGACGGGCTTACTCGTGGCCGAGCCTAATGCATTCATCCTTTACGCGACTTTGGCCAAGCTTCCTGAGCTTACCCCCGAAGAAAAGATCAATTCGACTATTCAGTTTATGTCTGAACTCAACCGGCTGGGCGTTACGGCGGTGATGGATGCCGGCGGAGGGTTTCAGAATTTCCCGGATGATTATGCGGTTACCGATTCGTTGCACGGGAAAGGGTTGCTCACCGTGCGGCTTCCGCATTTCCTTTTTGCACAAAAGAAGGGCACGGAACTGGCCGACTACACACGGTGGACCGGGATGGCCGACGTAGGCCACGGGCATTCGGCGCATGCGGGCGGAGCCGGCTATGGTGTCGCCGGCGGGGGTGAAAACCTGGTGGCGGAAGCGGCGGATTTCGAAAACTTCCTTTTTCCTCGTCCCGACTTAGCGCCTACCATGGCGGGGCAACTCGCCCCGGTGATCGAGCTGCTGCTGAAAAACAAATGGCCCTTCCGGCTCCATGCTACCTACGACGAAAGTATTTCAAAAGACCTGGATGTGATCGAGCAGATAAGCAAGCAGGTTCCGATCGACGGAACTCCCTGGTTTTTCGATCACGCCGAGACCGTCAGCGAAGCGAACATGCGTCGCATCAAGGCATTGGGAGGCGGCATCGCGATCCAGCACCGCCTGGCCTACCAGGGTGAGCTGTTTGTAAAACGCTACGGGAAGCAAGCGGCGTCGGCAGCGCCGCCGGTAAAGAAAATGCTCGAAATAGGCCTGCCCGTCGGCCTGGGTACGGACGGAACCCGCGTCGCGTCGTACAACCCCTGGGTTGCCTTGCAATGGCTGGTTACCGGCAAAACCGTCGGCGGCATTCAAATCACGGATCAGGCCAACGTCATCGATCGCTTTACGGCGTTACGTTTATTGACCTCCGGTGGGTACGCCCTCCTGAAAGAAGAGTCGAAAGGCGTCATCCGTCCAGGAGCCGAGGCGGACCTGGTGCTGCTCAGCCAGGATTATTTTTCAATACCCGAAGCGCATATCGATTCCACTACTTCCCACCTGACGATCCTGGATGGCAAGATCGTTTGGGCTGATGGACCATTTACCTCCATTGGGCCGCAAAAGCTGCCCGTCATCCCCGAATGGAGCCCGGTTAAGCATTATGGCGGCTATCAGGCTGAGTAACCGGCACCGCAGGGCCTGGTGCCTCGTGGCGATCCTGGTCGCGGGAACCGGCTTTTGTTCCGGGCAGGAAACCGGGTTCAAAACGCTGCGGTATGAAGAGGATTACGGCAGCCTCAGTGCGGACTCTTCCGCGGGATTGTACCCCAGGATCAAGCATTTGCCATTGGGTCACAGGCGATCGTATCTGTCCGTCGGCGGCGAGGTACGCTACCAGTATTTTTGGTATAAAAATCCGGGCTGGGGCGCCGAGCCGAACGACCCGGACGGGTTTGTCCTGAGCCGGTTCCTTACCCAAGCCGACTTCCACCTGGGCGGGCGCGTGCGATTTTTTACCCAATTGCAAAGCAGTATGGCAGCCGGAATGAGCGCCGCCGCAAGCCCGGTAGACGAAAACCCCCTGGATATCCACCAACTGATGATGGATTTCGACCTGTCTGCCAAAAAGAGTAAGGGGCTGCTCTTGCGGATCGGAAGGCAGGAGCTTAGCTATGGTTCACAACGCCTGATCTCCGTGCGCGAGGGGCCAAACAGTCGCCAGGCGTTCGACGCGGCCAGGGTCGTATTCACGCGGGAGTATGTACGGGCCGATGCATTTTACGCAACTTATGTAAATGCCCGGAACCAGATTTTCGACGAGCGCCTCTGGGACGGTTCCAGTCGGCTTTGGGGCAGTTACATTGTGATTCCACCCCTCAGTCGGTTTCCGGGGTTGGACCTTTATTACCTGGGTGTGCGCAAGGATGGCACTTTTGTAGACGAAGCAGGCCGCGAGCAAAGGCATTCCGTGGGTACCCGGATCTGGAAAAGCAATAACCGTGTCTCGGCGGACGTCGAAGCGGTGTACCAGTTCGGGCGACTAGCCGCCGCACATATCCGTGCCTGGACTGTTTCGATGAATGCATCTTACCGGCTAAATGTAAATCGGTTAACACCGGTTTTAGGAATAAAATCGGAGCTCGTCAGCGGCGACAAGCGGCACGGCGATGGGCTGCTCAACACGTTTAATCCCTTATACCCGAGAGGGGCTTACTTTGGCCTGGCTTCGCTCATCGGCCCATATAACCTGACAGACGTCCATCCTTATTTTCAGCTGGGGCTGCCGCGGCACATTACATGGTCGGTCGATTACGACGTATTCTGGCGCATGAGCCGGCACGACGGGTTATATGCAGTGAATGGCGCATTGATTCACAACGGACTGGGCATCCATTCCAAATCCATTGGCAGGCAGCTGGGTACCGACATTGGCATCGAGCCGAACCGCTTCCTGGACCTGAAACTGGAATTCACCTGGTTCGATACGGGGACGTTCCTGCAACGGGCTGGTCTCGGTAAGCCGATTTACATGGCGGGTTTCACTGCCGCCATTAAATACTGAGCACCTGCGATATGTACAGCAAGGCCGGTATTACGCACATTGGCTAGGTTTTGCAGCCTGCCTAATTTTGTCCAACAAACTTCCCCAATGTCATTTTACCCTTCATTTTACAAACCTTTTAACCCATTCAAAACTATGAACCCGATAGACCAGTTCAGCGACGCGCAATTCGCCAGCGACGAGTGCGGCGACACATTGTGGAACGAGGAAAACCTGAATCCACCCGGCGCGCAGGCTTCCACATCTTACTCTTACCTCACCAATTATCAATCAATCACAATGAAGACCAAACACCAGTACATCAAGATCAATGGCGTGAATATCTTTTACCGTGAGGCCGGCCCGCAAGATGCTCCGGTCCTGGTCCTGCTGCATGGCTACCCGTCGTCGTCGCACATGTTCCGGAACCTGATCACCAATCTGTCCGACCGGTTCCGCCTGATCGCGCCCGATTACCCGGGCTATGGGCGGAGCGAGCAGCCGCCGATCGCAGAATTTTCCTACACATTCGAGAACTACTCAAAGATCGTACAGGCATTGCTCGACGAGTTGGGTATCTGCAAATTCAGCTTGTATCTGATGGATTACGGTGCACCGGTGGGTTGGAGAATCGCCGCCGCTAACCCCGATCGGGTTCAGACGCTCGTCGTCCAGAACGGCTGCGCCTATGAAGAAGGGCTGGAAACTTTCTGGGATCCCATTAAAGCGTATTGGGTCGACCGGAACGACGAGGTTTCCGAAGATAAACTGAGGGGATTCCACTCGCCCGATGGTTTGAAATGGCAATACACCCACGGAGTGCCCGATCCGGCGGTGGTAAGTCCCGACAACTGGGAAGTGGATTTGCGGCATCTGGAACGCGAAGAAAACGGCCAGATCCAGCTGGATATGTTTTATGATTATCAAACCAACGTGGTCCTATACCCGAAATGGCAGCAATATCTGCGTGAAAGCAACCCGCCCATGCTGATCGTCTACGGAAAAAATGACTACATCTTCCCGGTTGGCGGGGCGGAGGCTTACAAGAAGGACGTCAAAGATCTGGAATACCATTTGTTCGATGCGGGCCATTTCGCACTGGAAAGCATGGGCGAGGAGATTGCAGACAAGATCAGGGATTTCCTGGGCCGGAAAGTGTAATGACATTGCCGGCAGGTGCTCCGGATTGACGGTACGGGTGGAAATACCTGGTTACAGCGGCGATTTATCGCCGCTTTTTCGCGTTTTCAGACAGTTCATAAGCTCATGCAGGATGTTGGGGCATTTTGAAAAAATGCATTTTGCCCTTTTATTTGGACCCACATCTTAATTTAATGCAGGCGTCGTATGCGGTATAAAATGCTCATTGTAGAGGACGAGTTCATTGTGGCCAACGATTTAAGGATCATTTTAACGCAGGCTGGCTATGAGGTGTGCGGCGTGGCGGCCTCGGCCGAGGAAGCCGATGCGCTTTTACTAAGCATCCGGCCCGATCTCGTCCTGCTGGATATCAGGCTCGACGGGAAAAGGTCGGGGATCGACCTTGCCAGAAAGCTGCGGGCGGAAAGCCTGGCGTTTGTGTACATATCCGCCAATTCCGACCAGGAGACATTGGAAGCCGCCAAACGGACCGATCCATACGGGTTTATCGTGAAGCCGTTCAGGAAGCGCGACTTGCTGGTTGCGATCGACATTGCATTGTACCGGCACAAGCACGTGGTCGAATCGAGATTGAAGCAGGAAGGGCTGCTGGAAAAGCAATTGAAGGAACTGCAAGGCACTTCCAGTGATCCCGCAGAAAAACTGTTAAAAATGGCCAGGCTTTTACAGCCCCATATCCCGTTCGACCTGATCGCTTGCGCGAGCTGGCCTGGTAATGCCGTGCATTCCGGGCATAGGGCATATCTACGGGTCGGGTTCGATGAATATCAGGTGATAGGCAAGCAGCAACTGACTACCGTTTCCGGCTTGAAAGAAGCAGTCGTCACCACGGCAATGGATAGCAGCGTGCCTTTCACGAATCCTGCGATCTACAACAGCAGCTCGCCGATGCCCGACAGCAATGCCGCATCTTTGCCCAAATTATACCTGGATTCTTTCAAACTGCATTCCTATCTCGCTTTCCCGGTTGCAACTGGCCGGGGGGCGCAGGTGAATTACATCTTTTTAAATCGTAGGGAAGGGGTGTACCACAGACAGCACACTGCATTGCTGGAAAGGGTAGGGGCATACATGGCCGGCAGTCTGGCGGCCGGCGATCCGGCGGCTGCGCGAAGACCCCGCACGGAAACCCCTGCAGATGAAGTTTTTGCGCCCGGATTCAAAGGCATTGTTGGCAGGCACCCCCTTTTGCTGACCGCCCTGGACCAGACCATGCAGGTTGCGCCCTACAATACTTCGGTGCTGATATTGGGTGAAAGTGGTACGGGCAAGGAGAATATCGCCTTATCCATTCACGCGCTGTCCCCAAGAAAAGATAAGCCGTTTGTGAAAGTGAATTGCGCGGCTATTCCGGCACAACTGATTGAATCGGAGCTGTTTGGCCATGAAAAAGGCGCATTTACGGGCGCCAGCGAAAAAAGAAAGGGTAAGTTCGAGCAGGCGGATGGCGGGACCATTTTCCTGGATGAAATTGGCGAGCTACCCTTGGAAATGCAGGTTAAATTGCTGCGCATTTTGCAGGAAAAGGAATTCGAATACGTAGGCAGCAGCGCAACTAAAAAAGTGAACGTACGTATTGTTGCGGCCACCAACCGGAACCTGGAAAAGGAGGTAGCCAAC
Source organism: Dyadobacter sp. 50-39 (assembly GCA_001898145.1). GTDB lineage: Bacteria > Bacteroidota > Bacteroidia > Cytophagales > Spirosomataceae > Dyadobacter. The sequence continues at coordinate 133,197 of MKSR01000010.1, read as the reverse complement.
GGTTCCTTCCGGCTGGACCTCTACTATCGCCTCAATGCTTTCCCCATTTCCCTGCCCGCCTTACGCGAGCGGAAAAGCGATATCGAGGCATTGGCTACGTATTTTGCCGACAAGTTTTGCAAGGAGTTCGGAAAGGCATTTCATGGGATCGGGGGCGCGATGCTGCAAGAAATGCAAGGTTATGACTGGCCGGGCAATATCCGTGAACTGGTGAATGTGATCGAGCAGGCCGTGATCCTCAACAACGGAAATTCCTGGCTCGAACTCAAACGCGCATTGCCGGGCAGCTCGCAGCCATCGTCCGGGAAACCGGCCATCGAAACGCTGGGCGATGTGAAGCATATTCAAAACGAGACCGAGCGGGACTACATCACCTCCATTCTCATCAAGGCTAAGGGCATCATCCGGGGCTCGCAAGGGGCGGCCGAAATGCTGAATATCAAGCCTACCACGCTGGAAGCCAGAATGGCGAAGCTGGGCATCAAACGGGAGGATTTTACCAAAAAAATGTAAGCCTGCCCCTCCATTTATTTTGGACAGCCAGCCGGTACTCCAATTTTTTTGGAGTACAAAGGAAAGAGTTTTTCTCAGTCTATTGATGATTAAATAATTTAACTATCTGATATTCAGATATTTGTTGATAAGTTTTTACATTAAAAAATATTCCGCGTATGTGGGCATACGTTTGGTAACAAAGACTGTAAAAGTAAGGCGTTATCAAACTCACCACCCTCATGCAGTCAAAACCGACGACTTCGATTTTCAGAAATGAAAGCGGGCACAACATCTTTTACCGAAACTGGATCTTCGACGGCAAACCCAAAGGAATCGTAGTCATTGTTCACGGGTTGAATTCACACAGCGGTTACTATCATGCATTTGCGGAGAAACTGCTCGAAGCCGGTTATGAATGCTACGCGCTGGACCTGCAAGGTCGGGGTGAATCGGAAGGCGAGCGGTACTACATTTCCGCTTACGACGACGTGATCTCCGATATCGGCAGGCTGGTCAAAGTTGTTAAATGCGAACATCCGGCCACGCCCGTGTTTCTGCTCGGGCACAGCGCCGGAGGGGTGTTTTCCGCGGTGTATGCATTGCGTCATCAGGGCGAGCTGGACGGGCTGATTTCCGAAAGTTTCGCTTTTCAACTTCCGGTGCCAAAGCTGGCATTGCAGCTCATGAAGTGGCTTGGCAAGCTCATTCCGCGGGTGAGGCTCGTGAAATTGAACAACAGCGATTTCTCCCGCGACCAGTTGCTGGTGGACCGGATGAACGAAGACCCGCTGATCCTGAACGAGAAGCAGCCGACCCGCACGATGCAGCAGCTATTGCTGGCCGGTGAGCAGTTGCGAAAGGAAATGTCGGCCATCACGCTGCCGCTTCTGATCCTGCACGGCACAGCCGACAAGGCTACCAGTCCGGAGGGAAGCAAATACTTTCTCGACCACGCTTCCTCCTCCGATAAGCAGCTGAATTTATATGAAGGCCACTACCATGACTTGCTCAACGATAAATACAACCGCTTGATCATCAAAGATATTCTACGCTGGCTAAATGAAAGAAGCTGAGCCGGAAAACGATCGGTTATCCTGAATCCCAATCTCTAAACAACAAGGTTATGAAAGACTACTCAGCGCTCCTGAACTTTGCCCCTAAACCATTCCAAAATGCCGCCTATGCGGGTGATCTGTTTGAAATCAGTGCCCTTACCACCGATTATTTCTCCTCCCGCGCCGCACGAAATGACCATTCGATCGAGATGATCTGGCTCACCAAAGGGCAGTTCCACGCGATGGTGGACCTGGAAACTTTCGAAGTCTCCGCAGGGATGATATTTTTCCAGGCGCCCGGACAGGCCTTTTACTGCCGGTCGCTAGCCGATCCGGAAGGCATTGTGATCCGCTTTCCCGCCGGGGTAATCCCGATGGACCACAACTCCACCTACCCCAGCCTGTCCTATTGCACTTCGAGGCTGTTCCAGGTCGATGCATTGACCTCGGGCAGTATCATGAGCGCCATTCAATGCATGCAATCGGAGCTTTTGAGTACCCACAGCCAAAAAACAGAGGTGCTTTCCGGCTATCTCAGAATTGTGCTCATTTACCTGATCAGGCAGAAATCCATTCATTTCAGTTCTTCTTCAAGGTCTGAGGTGACCACGCTCACCAAAAGGTTTTTCGACCTGCTCGAACGGAAGTACCACGTCAATAAAAAGGTAAGCCAGTATGCGGACGAACTGGCCGTTACGCCCAACTACCTCAACCAGATCATCAAGGAAGAAACCGGGCTGACGGCCAGCGCCAACATCCGGAAACGCCTGCTGATCCAGGCCAAGCGGCTAGCCCTTATCCAGAACATCAGTATGAAAGCGGTGGCCTACAAGCTGGGTTTCGAGGATACGGCCCATTTCAGCAAGTTTTTCAAAGTAGGGTGCGGCTGCAATTTTACCGATTACAGGCGTTCCTGCCCGATCGAGTGAGGGGCGGTTCCTGCTGTCGGTAAGTGAGTTACGTATAAGCATTACAGTTCTCTAATCATTTCTTTTTTTAACCAACAATCCAACCTATGAAGGTGATCAGACCAATACTGGCCCATGCGGTCAGTACAGCATTTCTTTGTGTAAATCTTTCATTGAGCGCCATCGCGGGACCTGGCAAAGACCAGCCTGCGGCCGACGTAAAGCCCACCATTATCCTCGTCCACGGCGCATTTGCCGACGGTTCCAGCTGGAATAAGGTAATCCCCATTTTGCAGAAAAAAGGCTATCAAACCATCGCGGTACAAAACCCGCTGACTTCGCTGGATGACGACGTTGCGTTTGTAAACCGTGCTATTTCCGAAGTAAGCGGCAGCGTTGTGCTGGTGGGGCATTCGTGGGGCGGCGCTGTGATCACGCAGGCCGGAAACAGCGAAAAGGTAAAGTCGCTCGTGTATGTAGCGGCCTACGCTCCCGACGAGGGCGAGAGCCTGGGCAGCATCAGCAAGGATGCCTATGAAACGAGAAAGATACCCAACGTGCCGGGATTTGCCGATCCGGTTGTTTCGGATGGGTTTATCAGGCTAAGATGAGACGATTGTGAAACATTTCGCCCAGGACCTGCCCCGGCAGGACGCGCTGGTGCTTGCCGCCGGGCAGGGGCGCTTTCATGTAAGTACCCTGGAAGCCAAAATCTCCAACCCGGCATGGAAGCACAAGCCAAGCTTCTACATCGTCTCCGATCTCGACCAGGTGATTTCGCCTAAACTGGAAGCCGATATGGCGGCGAAAATCAAGGCTACCGTGTTCCATTTGCCTGCCAGCCACGTGGCGATGCTGTCACAGCCGGCAAAAGTGGCCGAGGTGATCCTCAAAGCGGTTGAGGCTAAATAACGGAGTTCCGGATACATGCCTGCATTTGTACAACCCCTTCTGGACCTGCTGGGCAAGGACATCGAGCTGGACGACCATACTGCGGCGCTGATTACGGCGAATGCCAGGCCGGCCAAAATCGCGAAAGGCGCGTTGCTGCTCAATGCGGGAGAGGTATGCAGGGATATCTAATGATGCGATAGACTTGCTGCTGAGCCAATCCGGCGGATTCGGTATGTGGTTGAGAAAGCTGCACGGAAAAAGTCTGGTCATCGCCTATGACCGGATCGCCTGCCTGCTGACCGCCTCTGCTACCGAGCGCTACCAAATGTTGCTGGAAGACGAGTCGTACCTGCTGGATATGTTCTCCAACTACTTCATCGCCACCTATCTGAACGTCACGCCCCAGTCGCTGAGCCGGATCAGGAAAGGGCTGGCAGGAGCGGATAATCCGCGCGCCCAGACGACCTGATCATTGAAACTAACCATAACCGCCTTCCTATGACCTTTCCCAAAAAGTTCTCGATTGCCTCACTCTATGAATTTACCGGCCACCATTTGCTGTGGCTTACGGCCTGGGTATCGTCGGTAACGCTCATGCACCAGTATACCGACTGGGAAATCAATGCATTTCCCTGGTTTCCACTGCCGCTGATCGGAACGGCCGTGGCATTTTATGTCGGTTTTAAAAACAACCAGTCATACGAAAGACTTTGGGAAGCCAGAAAACTGTGGGGCGAAATTGCCATCGCGAGCAGAATGCTGGTAACGATGGTGCTCAACTACAAGTCGGGCGAGCCGGATGCCGTTGAACGTGCGGAGGACCGGCGGCAGATCGTCCGGCGGCACATTGCCTATTTGTACCAACTCCGCCAGCAATTGCTCGAACCGCCGGAGTGGGACCACCTTAGCCTGGAAGGGTTCTGGGGAAAAGGCTATGCCAGCCACCGGCGCGACAAGCTCAATAAGCGTTTTCAGCAGGAACTCGAAAGTATAGCAATTGAGCAATACTTACCCGCGGAGGAATGTCTGACGTTGAAGGGCTATAAAAACAAATGCCTGCAACTCCTGAATTTACAGACGCAGGTTATTCAGCAGCTGTTCGAAAGCAAGTCGATCAACATGGTGCAGCAGATGGAATTCCAGAGCAATATCCGGAGTTTCAACGAAAGTCAGGGGAGGATGGAGCGGATCAAGCAATCGCCTTTCCCGCGAAAATATGCCACGTTCAGCTTCATATTCGTTTGCGTGTTCATTTTCATGCTGCCCTTCGGCATTGTGGGAGAGCTCAGTAATTTAGGGAGTGTGGGCGTCTGGTTTTCGATTCCCGTCGGCGTGATCATCGGGTGGATATTTGTGGCGATGGAAATGATCGGCGATTATTCGGAAAACCCCTTCGACGGCCTGCATACCGATGTGCCGATGCTGTACATCTGCCGCGAAATTGAAATCGACCTGCTGCAAGCGCTCGGAATATCCGAAATTCCGGATCCGATAAAACCAAAAGCCCATGTCCTGATCTGACATGGGCTTTAAACCGGATGGCTATGCGATGCGTTTCATGAACGCCCTGATCTTTTGCGAAATATCCGCCCCCTCTTCTTCGAGCGCGAAATGCCCCGTGGGATAAGCATGGTACTCCGCATCTCTTACGTCCCTGAGGTAAGCCTTGGCCCCCGCCTCCGGGAAAAAAGGGTCGTTTACACCCCAGGTAATGAGCATGGGAGGCTGATTGTCTCGCAGGTACTGCTGCCACACGGGGTACAGCGCGATATTGGTCTGATAATCAAACAGCAGGTCCAGCTGGGCCAGGTCGTTTCCCGGACGGGATATTTTTGCAAAGTCGAGGTCCCACGTATCCGGACTGATGTTTTCCGGGTTCTTTGCGCCAAACGTGTACTGCCATTTGATACTTTCCAAACTAAAAAGGGCCCGCATCGGCTGCTCGGTTTCCGGGGTCCTGTTCTCCCAGAAAACCCGGGAGTCGGCAAAACCTTCACTCAACCCTTCTTCATACGCATTACCATTCTGTGCAATGATCCCGCGGACCCGCTCAGGATGGGCCGTAGCGATCCTGAAACCGATCGGGGCTCCGTAATCCTGCATCATCAGCACATAGGACGTTACCTTTATCGCTTCCAGGAACGCCTCCATGATACGGGCAATGTTTGCGAATGTGTACGTAAAAGTGTCTGCCGAAGGAAAATCGCTGTTGCCGAAACCGGGATAGTCCGGGGCGATAATGTGATATTCGTCCGATAATTCGAGCAATAGTCGCCTGTACATGTACGACGAGGAAGGAAATCCATGGAGCATTACGATCGTGTCTTTCGACGGGTCGCCAGCTTCCCGGTAGAATAGGCTCAGATCGCCGACGCGGTGATATCGGTACGATAATTTTCTCACATTCATGTTTTCAAGGAATTTGTTTAAACGATTTTTTGATTGGCGACTCAGACCAGCTCCAAAACTACCTGCACGGATGGTTTGCGAAAATGGCTGGATACTGACAGTCTTTGGATCAATTATCGTTCATTAAGCTCGAAGTGGCTGGGCCCGCGGCAACAATTTGATTGACAAAGTTGACTGAACGGACACCAGGCAGTTCAGTGATTTCGCCAAATCCAGGTATTCTATAATTTCCAGCCGTGCCTTCGCCAATTCGCGCATTCTGGTTTGAGAAACCTCGTCGTTGACGCCAAAGCGCTCCTGTGCACTGAAATGCCTGAACTGGTGAAACTGAATCTTATAATTGATAAGGCTTAACAGAAGCTCGTTGGCATCTTCGCATTCAAATGTCCCGGCGATCAGGGGGACGTCCATATTCTCCATATCTGTGCTTTTTTTAAGGTTGTATGTTCTGGCGGCAACAGCTGGCTACTGATCATCCGATCGTTACCTGTGACTCCATCGAAACTTTCCCTGGGATGCCTTCCGCCAGCTTCTTCACATCCGCAAGCGTCTGATGCAGACTTTTGATTTTTCGCTCCCGATTCTTAATGTCTTCTTCGTTCATGATCGAATCAATCTTCTGCTCATGGTATTTGATTTTGACCTGGATCATCTCACTGATCAGCCCAACGGCGTCAGTAGAAGGAAATTCACCGCTTATTAGTTGTATGGTCATCATGATATGTCTGTTAATAATGGATTTGAAACTTTGCCAGGATCATATTCACTGGCCCTGGCCCAGCGAGAAGGCAGGTTTGCCGCCGAACGTATACAGGTTTTCGGTTTTAACCGTGTCAATCCCTTCAATCAGGCAGCTCGAGAGCAGCTCGATGATCGCGTCTTTGTCAATGGCGACCTGCGATTTCCGCTCGAATCGGCACCGCCAGTGGTCGGTGCAAAATGTTTCCTTGAACCCATCCGGCCATACTTTGATGCCTCTATTGGTGATCATTTTCAGCTCAACGCCCGGGGCTTTCACCTTGCGGAGCATTTGTGCCAGCGCCTCCGGATCTGATCCATTCCAGTGGACAAACACATCTACCCCTACCAACTCTTTGACGGCAGGTTCCCTACGCTGGTAGCGTGGCAGCGTCAGCGCGGTATGATGCGCGTAGCTGACGGGTTTTAATTGTGAAGGCTTTTTACCCAGGTTCGCGATGACGGCATCCGCAAATTCGCTTGTGCCCACTTTCACTTTACTGGTATCCACCTTGAAAATGTCGTAGGTATGCGTGCCGTCCTCAATGGTTTTCAGCCAGGCATTTTGCACTTTCTCCGCTACTTCCGTCTGGCCGATGTGATTGAGCATCATAATCGCCCCCTGCAACAGGCCCGACGGGTTGGCGAGGTTCTGACCCGCTCGTCTGGGGGCTGAACCGTGAATTGCTTCAAACATGGCGCATTCTTCGCCGATATTGGCCGAACCCGCCAAGCCCACAGATCCCGCTATCTGCGCAGCGACGTCGCTCAGGACATCGCCGTAAAGATTAGGCATCACCAGCACGTCGAAAGCCTCCGGCGTGTCGGCCATTTTTGCCGCGCCGATATCGATAATCCAATGCTCATTTTCAATGTCGGGGTACTCTTGGGCGATTTCATCAAACACCCGGTGGAACAAGCCGTCGGTCTGCTTCATAATGTTATCCTTCGTGAAGCAGGTGACTTTTTTCCGGCCCTGCTGCCGTGCATATTCGAAGGCGTACCTTACAATTTTTTCACATCCGGGCCGGCTGATCAGTTTCAGGCACTGCACGACCTCATCTGTTTGCTGGTGCTCGATACCCGCATAAAGGTCCTCCTCGTTCTCGCGGATGATGATCAGGTCCATCTGCGGATGTTTGGTGCTTACAAAGGGGTATAGGCTCATGCAAGGCCTAACATTGGAATAAAGCCCCAGAAACTTTCGTGTAGTCACATTCAGGCTTTTGTACCCCCCTCCCTGCGGCGTGGTGATAGGCGCTTTCAGGAAAACCTTGTTTCGCCGGATGACGTCCCACGATTCAGGGCTTATGCCGGCGGCGTTACCTGCGAGATAAACCGATTCTCCGACCGTGATTTCTTCAATTTCCAGGTCTGCACCTGCTGCTAGAATAATTCTGAGCGTGGCGTCCATGATTTCCGGACCGATCCCATCACCCTTTGCTACGGTAATCTTTGTCATGTGTTTGGTTTTGATTTACGTCTGCAAAGCTATTTTGAAGGATTCATAAATTTTCATTTATATTTACTATCATTTGCATAAATAAAACTTATGAACTATACCTTAAATCAGCTTCGGGTATTTGTAGCCGTTGTCAAAGCCGAAAGCGTTACCAAGGCATCGGAAGAGCTTCATTTGTCGCAACCAGCAGTATCCATTCAGTTGAAAAATTTCGAGGCGCAATTCGAAATTCCGCTTACGGAGGTGATTGGACGAAAGTTATACATCACCGAGTTCGGCCGTGATATCGCCGCAGCTGCGGAGAAGATCATCGAACAGGTTCATGCGATCAACTATAAAACCCTGGCTTACAAAGGCGAGCTTACGGGTAAACTGAAAATTTCGGTCGTATCGACCGGCAAGTATGTGATGCCATTCTTCCTATCCGATTTTCTTAGCAGGCATGCGGGGATCGAATTATCGATGGATGTGACCAATAAAAGCAGGGTATTGGAAAGCCTTGAAAATAATGAGGTGGACTTTGCCCTGGTTTCGATACCCCCGACGACGATTAATATTGAATGGCTTGACCTTTTACCCAACCGCTTGTATCTGGTTGGGAAGGCAGGACAAATGGTTGATCCTATCAGCGACGCCACGGAATTCTTTCAGCGCGTGCCGCTTATCTTCCGGGAAAAGGGCTCCGGCACCCGCCAGGTGATGGAAAGGTTTATTTCCGAACAAAACATTTCAGTCGTCAAGAAAATGGAACTTACTTCCAATGAAGCCGTTAAACAAGCGGTACTGGCAGGATTGGGCTATTCCATCATGCCCCTGATCGGGATACGAAATGAACTGGCCAATAATGAATTGGAAATTATACCTGTACGCGGCCTGCCGATACAGACGACATGGAGCCTGATCTGGCTTAAAGGTAAAAAGCACGCCCAGGCTTCCAGCTCATTTTTGGAATTTGTAAACCAAAACAAATCTGTAATCGTCGCGCAGAATTTTGGTTGGTGTGAGCCCTACCAAACGGGCTGAAAGTATTTGATTGATGGCTGGTTAGCGACTCGGTGTTGACGCGGGATCATCCAGCATATTTCCTGGCCAGGTAAATACCCTGCAAGATCACAACGCCGCTTACTATCATGGGCACTGCGTCGGGCAGGTGGTCGCTCGCGGTGATCAAATCGAAACCTCCATGCCAGGCTGATTGCCCATCCGATCACGCCCCATCCCATTTCCTGGTAGTTTTCATTAGCGACAGGTCTTTGGTTGGAGCAGCGTCTCCTGGATTCCGGATCCAAATTTCCACCGATCCGGCGCGTACAGTTATGACTTTGCTCATGACGCATGATGACTGATGTTGCGCTCTGAGGAAAGTCATATTCTGCCGTGCCGGGTATCATCCACATTGCCCGGTTGGAAAGCTAATTTCGATCCGCCGGATCGTTATGGCTCCCTTTATTTCACTTTAACCTTACTATCATGACCTATCAATCTGAACAGGAAAAAGTCACTTTTGTGCTGCCGCTTTATTTTGCCAAAGCGGAAGTGACCTTCACCCGTCAGTCCGCGGACGACGGGCTTACCGTACCCCTTACACCTGCGAACGGACCCAGGGTCAGCATTTCGACCCGCCGCTTTGCCAAAGGCTTCTGGCTCGCCCAGCTTACATGGTCTGTTGGCCGGCAGCGGTTTTGCAGCGAAGGCTGGTTTGAGATAGCATAATGCTGCAAAAGGGAAAATCAAAAACGGAGATCAGGTATACGCTCGCCCGGCAGATTTCCGGATCGCAGGCGGGGGTGGGAATTACCCGGAGACTTACAAATTTGTGTTAGTTCAATGCATTTCTAACCGCTCAAAATGCTTGCGATGCTCATAGCGCATGCGGCGACCTTCCCGCCAGGTCATAAGGCGCTGCCTGCCGTTGCGGACGTTTTGAAGGCTGATGTGAAATACGACTTTCCAATGCCGGTAAATCTCTTTCCAGGCGAAAAGTAATGAATGCGAGGGATCGTAAATGTGGGTCGGTTCGCTGCCCGTGCCGTTGAGCTCGATGATCGAGAAGTTGCTTCCGGCTTCCAGGTCTTCCCAGCTTTTGAAACGGATGTCCAGCCTGCCGAAATCGAAACCCGGAATCCGCTGGCAGACCTCGTCGATGGCGGCTGTCAATGCAGGTGTTATGCGATCGGCAAGGTCGATGAACTTAGCGCCGCGGCTGTGGTTACCGTAGGGGACGAGGTTGAGGGATTCACCGGCAGAGGGTATAGCGAGAAGCGCTTCGCCATAAGCTTTTTCCAATGCCGGAAGCTGCAAAATCGCCCGGTTGTTTTGGGTTAATAGGGAAAGCGTCGTGCTCCGCCCGTCGCCGGTCACGCGCAGGAATTCTTTCCCGACAATGCCGGAAATATGCCCGTGCGCTGTACCAGGAATTCGGAAGTAGAAAATCCCCGCTTCATTTTCATAATCCACATACTGCTGCAAAAGGAAGTCGACGCGGCTGGCGAGCCGGTACGCTTCCAGGTCCTGCGCGCTTTTCAGCAGCTTCACCTGCACACCGCGCTCGCCGATATCGGGTTTGGCGATCAAAGGGAATGCAAGGCAATGCTCCGCAAGCATCGACGCGACAGCGGAGGCTGTCGAGCCGGCCGGGCAAAGCACTGTTTTCGGGTACAAATCCGGCGGAAGCAGTGGATAAATGTCGCTTTTCCGCTCATGGATGAACCCCGAATACTGAATGCCCGGATTAGCAGCGCTGAAAAACAGCAGCGACCGCGCGCGGAGACTAAGCCACAGCCAAAGCGGGAGCAGCGGCAGGTACACGCACTCCATGGGCCAGTATTCCCAATGCCCGAGCCGGATGAAGAACCGGCGGGCTTTCCAGTAGAAGCTGTCGAAATCAGGCAATGCGGAGTTTGGATTTTGGAGTGCCATCTTACCCGTCTCCTGATCAGGATCGTACTTGCCGTGCAGAAGATCATGGTAGCGGATGCTGGCCGCGCCGTCGGTTGGTAATTCCAGCGAGGTTACGCTCACGGTCCGCATGTGTGCATACTCGCGTGCGGGGCTGGTTTCGTATTTCAAAGATGGCGAAAGGTGCAGGCCCAGCACCGTTTCCGCTGTAAGCTGAGGTGCGCAGGACAGCCAGTTTTGCAGCATTCCTTCCCGCTCCATACGCACCTCCTGCCCATATAGCGTGGCCGACGACCATATATGCGCCTTTTGCGGGTCCGGGTAACTGATATGCTTTTGCATTCCATCCCAGGTGCACCGCATCAGCTCGCCGTCGGTGAGGAGTATCAACGTAAATGGCTCGATGGCTTCCAGCGACATGCCGCGGAACCGGCTTAGCGGCACTTCCGCCGAGACAATGTCCAGCATCACCAGCCCGCGGCTTTTCGTATAATGTGTTTTGCGTGCATGATTTGTGAAGCCCCCATTGAGCAGCACCGCCGCGGAACGCCCGCCCCGGAGTGCGATCCAGGTGCCGCCTGCCTGCGCGTCCTTCGGGTAAGTGAGGGAGCGGTCGCCTTCCGGGTAAATGGCGGGGGGCAATGCGCGCGCGCGGTCCATACGCTCATCGCGGTTGGAGGTGAGCAGCACGCCGGTGGAGGTAGGGATGTAGGTTACTGTGCACATTGGGTTTGACGGTATTCGATCGTAGAGCGGGCCACACCGAAATGCGCTGGCAGACTGATATCGGTCATCGCCTCGACCCCGATTTTCATCAGTGCCATGTGGTGCACCGCGTGTTCGAGGTTATAGAGCAGTTCCCTTTCATAACTGGTCGCCACCAGGTAGCGGGCTCCGTTAAGCGGCATTTTGCAGGCCAGGTTCAATGCCTTGCCGTGCGGTCGGATGCCTGCTGCGATTTGCTGTAACTTCAGCATCGCATAGGCACGGGATGTTTCAAGGTCTTTCTGCCGCTTACGGGCATCATAATCTACGACGCCCGTAAGGCAGCCCGCTTCCAGTTCTTCAAAAAACTCGACGATATGCCGGACGTGTTCCCCCAGCGAGGCGCCGGACAGAACCGCCAGGCGCTCGGTGTAATGCGCATCGTCCAATGCGGCTAGCACCTCGTGGATCTGTTCGAGTATGGCGGTCACGGACTTATGGATGTGTCTGTTCATAATGGGATTTTTGGGGCGAATGATAAAAACCATGCCCCGAAAGGCATGGTTGAATGCTATCGGTCCTGCGTGCGGATGCCCGAGAGGCTGTCGCGTTGCAGGTAGGCCAGGGCAAGGCAGCTGCCAAGGACCAGCAGCGCGTAGACGAAGAGCTGCCCCGAATCGTTTTGTACTTCGATACCCAGCCGGGTGATGTGCATGAACACTGCGCCGGTCATGACCCCGATGCCGATCAGCGCCCCGTAGGCCGTCGTGCGGGGGATGACGATCAGTATTGAGGCGACGAGTTCAAAAACACCCACCAGAATGCGGCCCCACGGCTCCATACCCACTTTGGAGAAGATGAAAACGGATTCCGGATCGGCGGTAAATTTGAAGTACAGCGTTTGCAGCATAATGCCCGCGGCTACCACTCTCAGCAGCCAGGTCCAGGTGTTGCGGGTTTTCATCGTCATTCGGCTTTGTGTTTGATCAATGGCCACTGGACATCCGCCTTGTCGATCAGCTCGTCCTGCTTTTTCGTCCAGCTGTTTTTTACCTTCATATTGTAGTTGAAATACAACTTGTCCCCTACGATCGTCCAGGTTTCGGCTTCGGTAGGCGCTTTATGCCCCTGCGAGGTGCCGTAGGCGCAGTAGCCGCCGTATTGCGGCACATATTTCTCCGGATTGGCCTTGAATGCTTCCAGGTTGCGGCGGTTGGCGAAAAGCCATTCGGCACCCATGTATGCATAAGTGAGGCTATCGGCGCCTGCCACGGGTTTGGCTTCGTTGAAGAATGCCACTACATCATAGCCTTTGAGCGCTTTGCCGCCGGGTGCAAATATTTCGGATTGCTGGGCGCGGGCAGCGAATGCGCTGATCGTTAGCGCGAGTATCAAAAGGAATTTGTTCATCGAAATGCGAGGTTAGGGTACGAATTTAGTCCAGTGATTGTCGGCCTGCGTTTTCAAACGCGCCTCATCCTGGTTCCAGCTTTTGAGGGTGTTGTTGAAATATTTGTTGTAAAAAAGATAGAGCTTCCCGTCTACGACTTTGAAGGTTTCCGGATCGACCTCTACTTTTTCCCCTTTCTTACCCATGGCATAGGCACACCAGCCTCCGAACTGCGGTTCATAACGCATCGGGTGTTGGGTGAACTCGTCCCGGTTGGCTTTCGAGGTGAAATGGTAGGTCACGCCATTGTAGTTGGCCGAAAACTCTTTTTTACCCTCTACGGCCTTTTGCATGGTGAAATAGGCCACGGGATCGTAGCCCTGTATTGCAAGGCCGGATTCTAGGTTGTACTGTTTTTTACGCACTTCGGGCGTTTGCGCGAAGCCGGCGCAGGCCGACAGGACGACTAGTGCGAGTAGTGCAATTTGCTTTTTCATAGGATTAGTATTTCAAAATAGACCCCGCAAACCAGCACCGCGGGCGCTTTGCCGCGGGCGGCCAGGCGCCCCTGCGGCCAGGCGACCCTGCGGTCAGGCGATCCTGCGGTCAGGCGATCCTGCGGGCAGACTTTTACTGTAATGTGACCTTAATGATGCTGCCGATAGCCGGCAGCGTGGTGAACGCATTGGGATTTGGAACGGGGGCAATAGCCTTGCTCTCGCTCAGCGGCGTTCCGGCGAGGTTGAACTGCGTGATACCAGCGCCCGGGAACTGATCGAGGGCGGTGCCGTTGTCGTACAATGCCACCGAACCCGATACATCGCCGGTTGCACTGCCATCGATATCGTTGCCGCTGGTTGCGAAAAACCAGTCGTTGGAAAACCCGTACATTGTTGCGAGCGCAATGCGGTCGCCGGGTGCGAGCGTGAGCGCTTGCGATACCTTTCCGCCCGCATTACCACCGATCATCGGGAGCAGCACGGTACTCGTCGGTTCTTTGAGAACGTACACATTTTTGATACCCGGCTTGCCCTGCAATGCAGCGGCGAGAATATCGGCATTACCTTTCTGCGCGAGGTCTTTCAAGCCCTGACCGCGATCGTTTTCGCCGGTTTTGAAAAACGGATTTTCAGTACCACTGTATACCACCACCAGTATGGGCGATAAAGGCGTAAAAATGCCGGTCTGCGAGGCCAGCCAGGTGCCCAGCGGTGTGTTGTCCCCCGCCTCGGCGATGCGCGTCAGTGCATCCGTAGTGGCTTTACCAGCCGAATAGACCGGCTCCGGCAGCAGCAGGTTTCCCCCGGCTACGTACGAAATGGCCCACACGCCCGGACTGAACGGGGTTTCGTTTGCCGTCCCGCCCGACTGGTTCTTAATCGTGATCGTGAACATCGAATTGCCGTCATAGGCCAGCGACACATTCATTAATTGCGACGCAGGCAGGAATGCATTTCCATAGTCGTCGGTCCCGTTCACTTCTTTGATATTCTTGGGTGTGGCTTCGGCGGTGCCGGGATGGGCGAGGGCCATGCCGGGCACAGCGTTCACCCGTGTGCCGTTATCCCAGAGTTTGATCTGCGCCGAAACATCACCGGTCATCGGGGTGCCGTCGTCGCCATACAGCCTGATGCCCGGATTTTCCGGCGCAAAGAAGAGGTCATTGCTCCATCCGTACATGGTAGCAAAAGTGAGGCGCTGATTTTTGGCGGCCGAGAAGGAAAAGGAAACGGATTGTCCCGGAAGGATCACGGGCGGCGTGCCGGTGCCCTTGAATGTGCCCGACTCCACGAGCGGTTTGCTGTCCAGCACGTTCTCTATGGTAATGCTTTTGGAGGTCGGCTGAGGGTCGTGGTCCTTCGTGCAGGAGCTGAAAATGAGGGCTGTAAGTGACAGCCCGAGCAGTGGTTTGATCATTCTTTCCGATGTTTTTTGTGTTTGGATAATGCAAAGCAAAAAAACCGGTATCCCACAGCCGTTACGGAATTATAACAAAAGTATCACGGTGGACTTCCGCACAGTTTTATTTATAAACTTTGCAGAAAATCAGCGGGTAATGGACACGAAAAATGTTTTGATCATCGAAGACGACAGCAATATCACGGAGCTGCTGACGATCCACCTTTCCGATCTGGGCTGCAAGGTAGTCAGCGAAAAAAACGGGCAGAACGGACTCGGCCGGGCGCTGGATTCGGCGTTCGACCTGGTGATTCTGGACGTGATGCTGCCGGGGCTGAACGGGATGGAGGTATGCCGGAAGATCAGGCAGACCGACCGCCAGATGCCCATTCTGATGCTCACCGCACGTTCGGAAGAAATCGATAAGGTAATGGGGCTGGAAACCGGCGCCGACGACTACCTGACCAAGCCGTTCAGCGTCCGCGAATTCATTGCGCGCGTGCGCGTTATTTTTCGCCGGAGTGAAGAAAAAGCGAGGTATAGCCAGCCGCTGGCGCCGCAGATCAGCATTGCCGGATTGGAAATAGATGTCGATAAACGAAAGGTCGTGCTGCGTGGCGAACGGATCGAACTTTCGCCCCGCGAATTCGAGCTGATCGTCCTGCTGGCATCGAATCCGGGCAGAAGTTACAGCCGGAAGCAGCTGCTGAGCCTTGTGTGGGGTTATGATTTCGAGGGTTATGAACACACGGTCAACACGCACATCAACCGTTTGAGAGGAAAAATAGAGGCCGATGCCTCCAACCCGTCATTTGTACTAACCACCTGGGGCGTAGGCTACCGGTTTAACGAGGATCTATAAAATGTCTGTCAAAACCATCCGCGGAAATCTGCTCTTCTGGAAAATCAGCGCCGTTTTCGCCAGTCTGCTCCTCGTGCTGGCCCTGGTGTTTGTGCTGATCGGCTCCCGTTTTTCCAAATCTTATTACATGACGGCGCACCAGCAGCTGTATGGCGACATTGCCGGGCACCTGGCCACATTTACCCAGCCCATTAAAAACGGCCGCCCGGATACCACCGTTACCCACGACATTATCCATTCCACAATGGTCGCCAACCCGAGCGTGGAAGTGTACCTGCTGGATACGCTCGGCAACATCACGGATTATGTGGTGCCGCAAGCTTCTGTACATATAAAGAAGGTCGACATGGGCAAGGTCAGAGACTGGCTTGCATCGGAGGCCTCGAAGCGGCCGCTGGGCGACAATCCCAAACGGCCCGGCGAGGCGAGTATCTTTTCGGTGGCGCCTGTCCGTGAAAATGGTAAAGTCGCCGGTTATGTGTACGCCGTGCTCGCAAGCGAGAAACAGAAACAGATTTTAAGCTCGCTCAATGACGACCTGAACTTCCGGCTGGCATTGTATATCTTTTTCGCCGCCTTGCTCGGGGCATTCGTGGTAGGCGTGGTTACATTCTTCCTGATTACCGACAGCATTTGCAGCATCGCCGGCGTTTTCAAAAAGTTCCAGGACGGCGACTACGCCGCACGGATCAATGGGTATGCCGAAGGTAATCTGGGCGTGTTAACTTCGACTTTCAACGAAATGGCCGATGTGATCGTCGATAACTTCGAGAAGGTGACCGCCACCGACCGTCTGCGCCAGGAGCTGATCGCCAACGTCTCGCACGACCTGCGTACACCGCTCTCGATCATGCAGGGGTACACCGAAACACTGCTCATCAAAGGCGATTCGCTCTCCCGCGCGGAGTCGGAACGGTACCTTTCCATTGTCCACGATGGCACCAAAAAGCTCTCGGGGCTGGTAGACCAGCTTTTCCAGTATTCCAAACTCGAGGCAAATGTGGTAGCGCCGCAAAAGGAATTTTTCCCGATCGGCGAGCTGGTATCCGACATTGTGAGCGCCTATCAACTGAAAGCACAGGAGCGGAATATTACCCTGCAACTGGACGTCCCCGCCGCACTGTCTGCCGTATTTGCCGATATCAGCCTCACTGAGCGCGTATTTCAAAACCTGCTCGATAATGCATTCAAGTTCACGCCCGACGGCGGAAAAATCTCCATCGCGCTCACCCAGACGGGCGACAGCGTCACGGCCCGCGTGAGCGACACCGGCGTCGGCATTGCCCGGGAATTCCAGCAGCAGATTTTCGAGCGCTATAAGCAGGCCGACCTGCAAGCCGCGGCCGGTAAAGGGATGGGAATCGGACTGGCCATTGTGCGTAAAATCCTGGAACTGCACCAAAGTTCGATCCGGGTTTTCAGCGAAAAAGGCATAGGCGCCACGTTCGAATTTGAGCTACCGGTAAACGGCAAATAGCGGTTCCTGTAAAAAGCGATTGCAAACGGGTACTATCGGATGATGGTGAATTTGGAGTGGTAGACCGTACCGTCTTGGTGAACAAGTCTGATAATATAATTTCCGCTGCCCAGCGCCGATACATTCACTTCGCCGTGCCGCACCTGGCCGGCATTGTACAATATGTTTCCACTGGTATTGACGATCTGAATGTTCCTGATCTGGCCCCACGTAAAGCCGTCTTCCAGTTTCAGGTTCAGCTTGTCGACAACCGGATTCGGGTAGACGGTTAGTTTAAATGCCGCGGGTTTTACTTCTTCCTGCGACATTTCGTAGCGCTCGGACGCATACATTCTGGCATTCGGCACATTTTTGTTCAAAACACCCGGATTATGGTTTTGTAAATAAATCCACGGGCCGTAAGTCTGTCCGAATGGGCGGTCAGCAGACCAGTATTCGAGCCTGACCCTGACCTTTGTGTAACGTCCTGTTTTGGCGACCAGTGCTTTCAGCTCCGTGCCGGCGGGGCCAATGTAGGTAAAGGTTTCCAAACCGGTTTTGCCTGTATAATTCGTAATGGAAGATCCGCTGCTGAATGGTACTCCCTGCGGTTTTGTTTCCCATATTAACCTTGCATAAGCTGTTCCACCGGCTGGCCGGACAAAAAGGCCGACGCCGAAAGTGGTACTCAGGTTGTTGGCAGCGCTGATCCGGGAGGTCAGGTCGGAATTATAAAGACGGAACATGTTACCCCGTTTGCTTCCGCCATTTCCCAGGTAGACATTTACGGAATTAGTAGAATTGGCTTGGACAATAATGTCGCTGTAGCCGTCGCCATTAATATCGCCCGATGCCGAGCAGATGGCGCCATTCACATTGCCAGAACCAGGAATAGTATTTGAATAAACCAGACCAGACGCACCGCCTTTGTAAATTTTTACAATCCTCGGGCCGTAATCATTGCCGGAGGTGCTGATCACCAGGTCGCTATATCCGTCGCGGTTGATATCACCCGCACTCGCATTGCTCCCGAAACCTTCGCCAGGTGATCCCTGGATCAGTATGTAATTGCTGTTGGAAATGCCTGATGAACTTCCTTTGTATAAATAGGCAGACCCAGCCTTCGAATAAGAACTGGCTGAACCGATAATGACATCTCCGTACCCATCGCCATTGACATCTCCTGCATTGGCGACCCTCGATACCAAACCACCCACTCCGAGGTATGGCGCAATGACTGTCGATGGAACATTGGATAAGCCGGTGGCACTGCCCAGGTAGATGTGGCCCCGATCACTATTTGTCTGAATGTTTAAATCATTGTAGGCTATCATCATCATAACATCGCCATACCCGTCGCCATTGACGTCCCCTATTCCCGAAACTATGGTACCAAAGGTTAAATTTGGGCGGGCGAGTATGGTAGTCGCCGTGGTGGCGACGCCGGACGCAGATCCCATGTAAACGTATGCCTTGGAAGCCGTGCCTGTTCCACCTGCGATCACATCATCGTAACCGTCTGCATTGATGTCACCGGCACCATCGACGATAAATCCAAACCGTTCGGTGGTTTCCTGTAACGTTGTACCAAGTATCAGCTGCCCCTGTGCGCTTCCATGCAGGACATAGGCTTTTTTTACATTGAGTGTGCCCACGATGATATCGCTGAATCCGTCGCCATTGACATCTCCTGCGCGGGCCAGGCTGTATCCAAGATAGTCCATATGTCCGCCCATACTTAACTGCGACGAGGCGCTGGTGGCCAGGCCGCCGGCGCTGCCAGGATATAGATAAATAGTCCCATATTGCGAGGTATTAATGATAGCTGCGACGACCACATCTCCGTATCCGTCTCCATTCATATCCCCGGCATGGGCTACGCTAAATCCAAAGGAAATGGCACCGCTCAAAGTTGACGCCGATGTGAGCATGACTGGACTGCCCAGGTAAACATAAGCGGAGCCAGTGTTGGACGAAGTACCCGATGCACCGACGATAGCATCGCTGTAACCATCCCCATTGATGTCTCCCGCAGCCGCAACGCTGCATCCAAAATAGCTGTAATACCCGGCAGATCCCTGAAAAGTTTGGCTCGGGGCAGAAGGTAATCCCAATGCGCTGCCCTGAAAAAGATACGCCGAGCCCGCGTAAGTGCCGGTTGAACTTGCACCCACCATCACATCTGCATAGCCGTCGCCATTGACGTCGCCCACACCGGCAACACTCACGCCCCCGTAACCCGCAAAGCTTTTTGCCGGCGAGGTCTGCGTTCCAGCAGGGCTGCCTTTATACACATATGCCGCATTATTCGCATAGGCACCCACGATCACTTCACAGTACCCGTCGCCATCCGTATCCCCGGCACCCGAAACGCGCAGGCCATAAGACGTATTGAATGCAGGACTGGTTAATGTGGATGCGACGGAAGTATACATGCCATCCTCATTTCCATGGTAAATATATGCCTGGTTCGCTTCGCTCGCCCCGACTATAATGTCGCCAAAAATGTCCCCGTTCACATCACCCGCACCGGCGACGCTGCACCCGAAGCGGCCATTGGCAACAGTACCATTCAAAATATAGGTTGGTGTTGGTGAAATGCCCCCGGGCTTGCCCAGGTAAACCGTGGCACGGCCTGTACCGGCATTAAAATTGGACGCGCCAACGATAACATCACCAAAAGCGTCCGCATTCAGGTCGATCGCTGCTACGCTGATACCCAGCATACTGCCGGCCGATCCGGTTAATATGACGGCCGGTGTGGTATTAAGCCCGGTGGAAGTTCCGTGATAAATGTAGGCTGCGCCGGCGTTGCCGGCATATCGATAAGCCCCCACGATCACATCGCTGCGATTATCCCCATTCACGTCGCCGCTTGCCACGGAGGAACCGAAATAGCTGTTTGCCGGACCGGTCAAAATCCTGGCCGGGCTGGTGGACAATCCCGTCGCGCTGCCCATATAGATGTAAGCCGCACCCGCATTGGCCGCGAGCCCGTAAGCCCCCACGACCACATCGCCATAGCCATCCCCATTCACATCGCCCGCGCCCGCCACGCTGCACCCGAAACTAGCGTTGGCCGACGGGCCGGTTAATGTAGTACTGGCAGTGGTAGATAGCGGATCGATCGTCACAGGATATGCTGCATCCGCCACCGCCACTACCAGACTGAAATCGTGGTCTTTACCCGTTTCCATGCGGGCAGCCAGGATGTTTCCATTCGCGTCCCAGGCTTTAATGTCCTTATAAATGACTTTGGTAGTCAGCTCTCCTTCTTTATTTTCCAGGGCGAATTGTAGTTCATTTGGATCAGCCTGGTTAACCGTCCATTCTCCCGAAAACTTCATTTTAACCCGAAGCTCCTGTGCATTTACGGAAGGCTTATTTTTTACAATAAAATTCTGCCGCACACCATCTTCCCGATTCTGGTACTGAACCACCAGCTGGTTATGGTGGGTAAAAGTGACTTCACTCGTGTCGGTAGCAATCTTGGGGTCGGGATCATTTGAAATGGCCAGCACACCGTCCGCATACAACCCCTGCACACGCATATTCAGTTTCCAGTTTTGCCGGGAAGAGCTATCTGGAATGCTGTTTTCCAGTTTTGCAGGGTCGTGGCGATCCGGCATGTTCGACAAGGTAAAACCGTCAGTTCGGTACACAGCCTGCATTTTCTGTTTTGGGTTAATGCTATTGACACTGTCGCCGGAGGATGCCACAAAGTAGCTTTTACGCTCTATATCGCTCATAACGTTCTTGTACCAGTCACCACCTTTGAGTGTTTCAATGTCCTCAGCCGACTCGGCTTTACCGGCATTCGACAAGCCGGCCTGACCGGGAAGTGCAGGGAATTTGGGTTGAAATGCAGGATGCGCGATTTGACTGCCGTGTTGGATGGTGGCGATTTTGTTAGCCGGCAAAAGTGTGCGGCGGACGCCGGAAACGATCAAGAGCGATGCGAGTATGCAGGCCGTCCAGGTAAAGTTGCGTTTCATGACGATGATTTAGTTTAGACCTTGTGATTCAGATACAATGCAAGGTAAACCGGCCCGAAATCAATTTTCCGGGCTTTGAGCAGATGGCATACAATTCCTAGAATCCGGCGAGGTTTCCCCGGAAACTGGTCGTTCTTAAAAGGAATGGGATGCTATAATGCGGCCAATTTTTGAAGGAATTCGGCTTTGCGGCGCCTGGAAACCTCTATTTGCTCCCCATTGGTGAGGATCACGTATTCTTCCAGGCCGGGGTGAAAGTATTCGACGTAGTGCAGGTTGATCAGATGAGACTGATGTACTCTGAAAAAATGGCAGGGAACCAGGATCTCCTCATACTCTTTCAATGTCTTTGCGACCACGATTTCGGGCTTCCCGTCAATGTGAAAACGGCAGTAATTGCTATCGGCTTCCACCCGGATGATGTTGGGGATACTGGCCGCCAGCAGCCCTTTGCTGGTTGGTAAAAGCAATTTCTGAGGCAGCGGCACATCCTTTCTTGTCACTTCCGCTCGTAAAAGCTGTAATCGCTGCGCCGCTTTTTCGATGGCTTCGCCCAATTCCCGCAGACTGATCGGTTTCAGCAAATAGTCCACCGCTTCGGTTTTGAGCGCCTGTAATGCATACCGGTCATAAGCGGTCGTGAAAATGACTGCGCAACTACGGTTTGGAATTACATCAACTACTTGTATGCCATTGAGATAGGGCATTTCAACATCGATAAAAAGTACGTCAGGCTGATGCTGCCCGATCATCTCTACGGCTTCGCGACTATCGGTCGTGGAGCCGGCAACGGATACCTTTTCCGAAAACCGGGCTTTCAGCATCGCGGTTAATGTGTCGATGCAATGCTGCTCGTCGTCGATAATCAGGCAGTTAATCATGTTTTTGCAGCAGTGGTAAAGTGAGGAGCACGGTCGTGCCGGTAGCGGTGTCTCCGTCGAATTTATCGATAATTTCCACAGAAGATCTCACATTCGACTCCTTTTTCAGCCATTCGATCCTTTGACTGGAAATATTCATCGCCAGCGATTTTTTCTGAATACCGTCCATCCTGATTTCCGCCGATCTGGCCCGACCGATGCCATTGTCTTCGATGCGGCAAATCAGGTTTTCCGATGTTTTTTCTATGGCAATGTCGAGCTGACCGCGCCCGTCTTTCTGGCTCAGACCATGCCAGATCGCATTCTCAATGTACGGTTGCAGCAGCAGCGGCGGTATCAGCGTCGATTCCGTATCGATGTTGTCGGCCACAGCGATGGTGTAGTCGAATTTTTCATTATTGCGCCGCTGTTCCATCTCTATGTAAAGCCTCAGGGAAGCGAGTTCATCGGTGAGTTTGACGGATTCGTACAGCGAATTTTCCAGTACCAGCCGGATCAGCCTTGCAAATTTTGTCAGGTACTCGGAAGCGTCTTCCTGCCGGTTTTCCCAAATATATTTTTGAATGGAATTTAATGAATTGAAAATAAAATGCGGGTTCATCTGGCTGCGCAATGCCTTGATTTCCAAAGTGGATCTCAGGTTTTGAAGCTCGGTTTGGCTGCGAAGCTGACGAATGTAATACACGGCGCCAAACACAAAGACCAGTACGAGCAGCAGCAATATCAGCAGCGTTTTATTGCGGAATGATGCCTCTATTTCAAGGTCTTTGATCTGATTTTCACTTTGCAGCAGCCGTATTTTTTCCTCTTTTTGCGAGGTCTGGTATTCGGTCTGAAGCTGCGCCAGCTCCGTTTGGGCATTTTTGGTTTTAACCGAATCATTGATGGCAATAAAATTCTTTTGAAGTTCGAAAGCCTGCTTGTATTGTCCCAAACGTTGTTTCACTGCAATGTGCAGTTTGAGCGCTTCCAGTTTATAAACCTTCATGTCAATTTTCTGGGCGACATTCGCGAGTAGATTCAAATGCTTGTCGGCGTCTGAATAGTTGTTCTGGGCGGTGTCTAACGAAGCGTACACCAGCAGGCAGTTGACGATCTGTGTACTGGGCTCATTCTTCAACAGGTAGTCAAGGCTCTTTTGCAAGACAATTTTCGCGGGCGCGTACTTTTTTTCAGCGATCATCAGCAGCGCCTGCTTGATTTCGATGGAATGGATCGCCGCCTCGTCGTTCAATTTAACTGCGATCGCATTGGCCTTTGTCAGAAAGTACCGGACAGAATCCTGCATTTCCATATTCAGATAGTAATCCGTCAGGTTGAAGTAGGTGATCAACCTCGGATAATCGTCTTTCCCGAGATAGGGCAGGGCCTGGCGGGTGTAGTAAATTGCGAACTTATTGTCGTCCAACTGATTATAAGTGAGTCCAATATTGACCAACGCCGCTACGATGTTGCTCGAATCCTTCGTGAGCATACTCTGCCTTACCGCGAGCCGGTAGTTTTTAATGGCGTTGTCATATTCGTTGATGACTGCGTAGCTGCTTGCGATGGTGGTTGTAGCCGTAATCTTCCGGGCATCCTTGTCGGGCATTGGTTTAATCGCCTTTTCAAGCGCATGAATGTAGAATATAAGTGAGTCTTTCTCGTTGAGCGCCTGGTAGTTGTAGGCCAGCGATTGTAACAGGTATAACTTCTTTGTCAGCGGGATATTCCGGTAGGCAGCCATCGATTTCCGGAAATAAATAGCAGCGCTATCCGGGCGGCCGGCATCATAGGCATCACCCAGGTATTGATATAAAATTGGGCTTAATGTGTCCTTTTTCGACTTTTTGGCAAATCCCAGGGCCATATGGCACCATGCAGGAACCCGGGCGTAGGCCTGTGTTTTAATGGAGTCACTGATCGCTTTTTTGAGATAAAGTGCTTTTTCGCCGTCTGTGCGGAGTGCATAAAACGGTGCCGGTAGCCGATTACTGGTCTGCCCCGTAACCATATACGTCGGGTACAGCAGTATAAGAATCAGTACAAAACGTTTAATCATTCGCCGATTATAAAGCATCCTGACGAGAGGTTCCTACCACAAGTGGAGCGAAACCCTGATCTACTCAAAAACAGTGCAGTCACGGAGAAATCGTCGCCGGTCCCGTCATTTATATTCCTGACCAAGCTCATGATTTTGGTGCAGTTGTCTCACTAAATTTGATCTGTACATGCCTCATTTACAGAGATCTGTCTGGCTTTAAGTACTTGGAAATATTTGCAAATCGCTATCAAATTGCTGCTGTATGAAACATTCCTGCTTGTCCCAACTGGTGTCATTTACCTTTGTCATCGCGGCGGCAATAGCCGTATCCTGTACAGACCACACCGAGCCAGACCCGCTGACCGGGTGTAAATTGGTCGATGGCACCCCGAGGCTTTATCCTTGTGAATTTGAAATTCTAAAAGTGGAGTTTTGTAACAAGTTAAATGTCGGCGATATTTTCGGAACCGTTGTGCCGGGCCATCCGGACATTACCCTGCCTGTAAGCCGGGCATGGAGCAGCTTTCATCCGTCACCCGGTTTCATTGATGCCACTTTCAAAGTCAAGATCCATGTGAAGCGAATTTCAAATCCCGCCTTCGACGTATCTTACCAGTATGTGATGCCTAAAATCATACGCGTATTACCGCTCGGTTCCGACGCATTTGACATCAGCAGCTTTCCTCCGGTTTTCCCACCGCTTCCGGTCCGACTGGATATGGCAGTGGGTGACACGTCCGTCGTCATCGCGGATGCTTCCTATCATGCACGCGAGCAGGTATTGCCACCTCTGAATATACCTGTGTATTCAGAAATATCAGGTAATGTGCTTTTTCTGATCTATAATATGGTTACAGCCGGCGCACTGGCCGGCCCTCCCAATAATTATCCGACTATTCTGGACGTAGCAGAAAGTCACATAGCGATTAACCCCGCCGTGGTTGAGTAATGTGCCCTTGCGCAATAGAAGTCACCCGTGACGGAAAGTTCAACCCGTGCTTTTTACATTCTTTTGATCATCATTCTCCACTTTCCGGCTTTTCACAGTCCTGAACATAGTCCCGAATTCCCAGTTGAGCGACAATCTTACCGATCGCATCAGGTAGCGCGAGGCCAAAGTCGAATGGAAATCCGCCGCGCTGGTCACGACAGTTTGACCGATATAGCCTCCGAAAGGGCTTACGGTTGTGAGAGAAATCGTCAATTTCTGCGCCGGTAACTCTTTTTTGGCCGAGAAACTGTAATACATCCAATAGCTTTCAAAACCCTGCAAAGTCACACTGCGGGCATCGTAGTCCGCGTATGCCTGTACGCTGAAATTTTGCGGCAACTTCCAGCTGCTGTTGATATTCATTCCCCACGCCATACCCTCATTGCGGATATTCAGAGCGCCGCTGCGGAAACGGGCGCGGCGCACATTCGCATTGCTGTTGATCTTCCAGCCGGGCATTATGCTCAGCGAGGTAGATAGGTTGAGCCCATACTGGATGTTGGAAGCCAGGTTTTGTTTAGAAGCGGTGGTAATCCCCGCCTCGCCAATTGTTACAATGCTTTCAATGGAATTGGTGGTTTTGCGCGAAAACAGGGATGCGTTCAGGAAAAAGTCGGACTCGGTTTGCAATGCGTAGGTGAATTCAACCTGGTTCACCTGCTCGGGACGCAGGTTGGGGTTGCCGATTTCCAGATTCTTTGGGTCCTGCGCATTCACATTGGGGTTCAGGTCCCAGATCGACGGGCGCGAAATTCTTTTCGTATAGCTTAAAGTCAGGTTATTATTAGCATTCAGTTTCTTGAATAAAGTCGCACTCGGTACGAAATTCCAGAAATCATTTTTAAAAGTGTTATGCTGGCTCCGCTGGTTGCCTTCCAGGTAAGTACCTTCCATGCGTGCCCCGGCATGCAGCGCCCAGCCGTTTTGCCATTTGAATTTCAGCTGGGTATAACCTGCGAAAACGTTCTGGGTGTATTTGAAAAGGTCGGTGCGCGAGCCTACCGGCACAAGCTCGCCCGGATTATTGTTTCCGCTGCCCGACACCTGGTAATCGCTGCTGTTTTCGCGCAAGATCATTTTTGCCCCGCTTTCCCAGGCATTTTGATAGCCAGTGCCGAAAGGGAAAATGTAGTCCGTCTGTACCGTCCATTCCCGGTTCAGGTTTTCGTTATCGTTGATTTCGCGGTACAACAATGCATTATCCGCATCGCGCTGCACGGCATCGTAGTTGAAACCGTCGGTCGAGCGGTTATGCTGCGCCATGAAGTACAATTCCTCACCCGGCTTTTTGAATTTCCTGGTGTAGCCGAGGTTCAAATCTACGCCCAGCGTCGGTGAGCGTGTGACCACATTCTGGCGAAAATCTTCCAGCAATGTTTCACTGGCCGAAAAGCGCTGGTTGTGCTGCTCGCTGTTATCCGGCCATTTCCCAAACCAGCCGTTGACCGAAAAGTTAAAAACATGCGCGGAATCGGGCGTAAACTCAATCTGCACATCGCCGGATCCGTGCGGCTTTCTGTTATCACGGACTATATTCTGCTGGACGCGGCCCGTTTTCCCGCCATTTTCGTAGGTCAGTCTGTTCAATGCCGTCTCTTCACGGTTTCTGAACTGGTGCGCGTGCAGGGTTGTATTGATATTCCATTTTTCACGGCTGACAGATAGTCTTGGGTTGAGCGCCTGTTCAAGGTTTCCCGCCACCATTTCCACAGTACCGCTCACGTTCTGCTGCCCTTTTTTGGTAATAATATTGATCACACCTGCTGCACCTTCCGCGTCATATCGCGCCGAAGGACTGGTAATTACTTCTATTGCTTTGATCGAGTTGGCCGGCATCATATTCAATGCATCTGCCGCCGAGCGGGCCATTTGGCCGGAGTATTTTCCATTGATGAGGATGCGCAGATTGCTGTTGCCGCGCATGGTCACATTTCCGGCGGCGTCTACATTCAGGATCGGTGCTTTGCGAAGTACGTCGGCAGCAGTGCCGCCCGAGTTACTGATATCTTTTTCGGCATTGTAAATGAGCATACCCGGCTGCTGCTCCACCAGCGCGCGCGTTCCCGTTACTGTCACGGCGTTAAGCTGGGTCACTTCCGCTTTGAGGTAAATGGTACCTATGTCGAGCACCGGTAATTGCGGAGATACGGAAAATGCGACAACCTTTTGTGCATACCCCATAAAGGAAAGGTTAAGGAAATAATCACCTGCCTGGATATCGGCAGATTTAAATATGCCATTTTCATCGGAATACGTCAGTGCAACGACTTTTTTCTCGCTATCCAGAATACCAATCGTTGCAAATTCAATCGCCTTTTTACTGACTGAATCAGCAATGAATCCTTTGACCAGATAGGCGGGCGCGGGTTGAGGCTGGGCTTTTAATATCTTGATGAAGGAAAATGAGAATGCTGCAAAGAGCAGGAGTTTACGAATCATAGTTCAATATAATTTTGCGCCCGACGCGCTTTGTTTTTTTTCGTTTGCCCCACCATACCAAAAATCCAGTCACAGGAAGGCTCGCACAAATGAGGCTTGCGATGAAATAAATAATCTTCGTAGGCATATTTCCGATCGCGCCTACGTGTAACCCGTAATTGTTGCGTCTCAGCCAGTCGGCAAAATTCAGCTGGTCCACTTGCACACCGGATGAAGGCAGCATTTCCAGGGTGTACTGGTCCAGGTAAATGTCCCGCCACGCGCCGCGGTCCATGTCTGTACAAACGTAAATCGCATCTTGCGGGTCGTCGGGAAAGCCAATGATAATCGCGTCTTGGTTATAGACCGCCAGTTCCTCCAATCCTTTTTTGAAGGCCCGGTCGACGGCCGGAATACTGCTGGGCGCGATGATCTGCGTGGTGTCGGAAAAGCTTCTCACCCTTTTTGGTGGCTCGGCCCCGCCCGAGGCAAGAAAGTAAACACCATTATTGATCCAGGCGAAACCCATTATCAGCCCGGTCAATGTCAGGATCATCGCGACAATCAGCGCGTAAAAGCCGAGCACATTATGCAGGTCATAATTGACCCGCTTGAATTTAGCCTTCCATTTAATCGTAAATGCCTTTTCCTTCTCACTCTTCGTCCATTTTTTCGGCCACCATAAAATCAGCCCGGTGAGGAGCAGAATGAAAAAGATCAAAGTCGCCCAGGCAACAATCTGGTGGCCCACGTCCCCTTCGATCCAAACGCCGACATGCCCGTCGAGCAGAAAATGAAAGAAATCGTCGCCCACCACAATCGCCTGTACCCCGGCTGTATACGGATTGACAAAAACCATTGAATCCGCATCAATCGTCACCTTTGCCGCTTCGCCGTGCCCGTAGTACCAGATGCTGCGTGTTTCCTTGCCGGGGAGGGAGGTCTTCAACCGTTCCGCGATCTTCGAAGGTGGCAGATAGGGTTCGTTATTGACCCTTTCTGAATGTGACCACGGCCGGGTCAGCGATTTCAATTCCTGCTCGAACACCAGCACACAGCCCGTGACCGAGACAATGAAAACGACAATTCCGGAAGCAAGGCCCAGCCACAAGTGCAGCCAGGCGTTTATTTTTTTGAGCATTTAAAGTGATGGTGATGTGGTACTAGTGGGTGTAGGTGTCGTTTTGCTTTGCAAATTCTGGCAATCTTTTTTGTCATGCTGAGCGCAGTCGAAGCACTTACCCGGAGGTGAGCACAATGCTACCAGTGCCTCCGGTTGCTCCCTTCGACTGCGCTCAGGGTGACAAAGGTGAGAGTGAGCGAGCGCCTGTCAAAAAAAGGTCATAACCAGCGCTCCGTGCCCTATTTCGTTTTTTCCAATCTCAATATGTAATCAATCCCTCCGATAAATTCAGCGCCGGGCGTCAGCTTGTCGGCCGTAGTATCATATTCCCAGATGTAATCTTTATCGGCCGCATTCACAGCAATGTAAACCTTGTCGTCCTCGCGCACCACGGCATTCACCATACGCTCTCCTTTGTCGGCTGGCAGGTCGAGCTTTTTCAGGAAAGCACCATTTTTGGCATCGATGATGGAAAAGGAGTGATCCGCGTCGATGCTTTCGCCGGCTACGCGGGTGCGGACGATGGCTTTGCCGTTTCCGATGTACCACATCGCAGCGCCCATTCCGTTGCTGGTTTTGGACGAGAAATCCAGGTAATAGGAACTGTCAAGGGTAGTTGCGCCTTTTTTGATGCGGTACACAGCCGAGGGCGATTTGTAATCGTAATTATTGACAGGGTCGGTAATGAAGTAAATGTCGCCGCTTTCATCCTGGAACGATACCGGCGCGTACACGATCGGACCGCCTGGTGCCGAGGAGCGCGATTCGAAAATGTTGCTTTCCACGGCCATGGTCGGGTAGTTCACTACGGCTACGTTGAAGTTCTGAATGCTTTCCACGATTGGCCATTTGGAGAAATCGGAAGTGGAAAAGCTGTATCCAAGGAAGATTTTCCCGTCGCGGTATTCTGCAAAGCCGAATGCGATGCGGTCCATCGTGGCACTCGGGAAAGGCTGCACCGCCAGTTTGCCAAGCGTCACCGACATATCCGCCACTTTTACCACGGCGTATCGCGCTTCGTTTACGCCCGCGGCGTTTTCACCTGTGCCGAATACCACCAATGTAGCGTCGTCGATCCACACATACGAGCTCCAATCCAGGTGCGTGAAAGGAATTTCCTTGTCAACGACCAATGCACCCTTTTCAACATGGTATTTACCAAACCGGCCACTGCCTGCATTGGCGTGGTAGTAAAAACCGTCGCGCTGGATAATGTCCTGCGCATACACCTTTCCGGTCATTTCTGCGCCATTTCCTTGCAGACTGATCTGGCCGGAGGTGAGCGAAGGCACGTCCGCAATGTAGTAAGCGGTGTTCGGCCAGCTGCCCACACACACTACCGCCGAATACTTACCTTCTTCTTCCACCGGCGTACTGCCGCCGGGATCGTCGCTGCATCCGTTCAGCACGAATGCAGCCATAGCTATGATGAATGTTTTGACAGGGAAGCTGAAAAATTTGCTCATTGGATTTAAAAATTAAAAATGGATGGTGTTCTTATTGGAGGAAATAGCGGAGTTTCACCGAGAAAGCGCGCCCGGGTTTTTGCAATCGGAAATTGTCGAATGCCAGCGCGTCGGTCAGGTTGCGCGATTCTGCCGAAATGTTATAGCGGCCATTTTTGAAAGAATAGCTCAGCGTAGCATTATGAATCAACTGATCCGGGATCGTCGATTTTCCATTCACGTTTCCGAATGCTTCCCAGGTCAGGTAAAACCAGTGCACGTACTGGGTAAACCAGCTGAATTGCAGGCGGTCGTTTTTGCTGAACACATTGCTTTTGCCAACGCTCAGGTTTGCATTGCCGAATAGCCACGGCTGGTTCGGGATCTTGTTTTTATAGGTCGCCTCCGGCTGCGTCGATTCGGTGCTGCCGAACCGGGTCATATTCACCGCACTCTGGTAAGTCGCATTGATGTTGAATGAAAGCCAGTCGCCGTAATCGTAGCGTGCCTCGCCTTCGAACCCGGTCACCCGTACGCTGGATTTGTTCTCATTCTTCAATGCTTTCGAACGCTGGTCGGGCACGGCGAAAATGAAGTCCTGCGCGTCGCGGTAGAAAGCTGCGGCTTCAAGGAAAAACCTGTGTTTGTTTACACGAAAGCCATAATAGCCGCCCAGGTTTGCATTGTAGCTGCTTTCCGGTTTCAGGTCGGGATTTGGATTGATATTCAAACCATCCCCGAAAACTTCCTCCACTTCCTGCAATCGGTAGGCGCGTTCAAGGGAAAGTTTGATGCCCAGATCTGCCAGTACTTTGAGGCGGGACGCAATCCCGTAACCGTACATATTGAATTGCGTGCTCAGCGAATGGTAGGCATTGTCGACATACTTTTTTCGTTCCAGCCCCAATCCGTAATATTTCCCGAAGAAGGTATTTGTCAGTCTTTTATCGAAGAAATCCTGCTGGTAGGCGAAACCCAGTATCTGCTTGTTCAGTAAGCCCGGCATGTCGTCGAAAGAAGTCTGCAATGCATTGAAATTCTCGTTTTTCAGGTGGTCAAAAGTGTAGTTTACGTTGAAAGAATGCTTGTCGTTCATCACATAACTCACGTTCGCACGCAGGAAGCTGCGCGGGCGGATAATGTGCGCAACAGATCTGATCCCGTTCATTTCACTGGCACTCTTCACCGTCCACGCGCCGTCCCAATAATACTGGCGGAAAAGCGTATCGGCAGTCACGTAGCTGTCTTTGGATAAAGATCCAAACAGGCTCAATTCCAGGCCTTTTACAAAAAGATCCGATTTTTTATAACGAAAAGTAGCGGTCGTCGCCTTGCTCTTGCGCGTGACATTGCCATACACAATCGCCTGCTCGAAACCCGTTTGCAGATCCTGCCGGCCTTCGGAATAGCCGATGCCCGCGTACAGAACATCCGCCCACCGTTTGTTGGAAATCCCCACTTCCAGCTGGCCCATTGCCGACTGATAGTGATCGTGAAAACGCCGCACATCGGCCGTCACAAACCGGGCACCCGAAAGGTCGGTGATCTGGTTGCCGACGCGCGTGCCGCCTTCCAGGATTTCCACGCCTTTCATCTTGTAGTTGTTATCCGAATAATTATAAAAGCCGCTGGCTTTCACGGTAATGCCCGTCGGCTTGTGGACATACTGGCCGCTGGCGGACGAACGGTGGGTGTTAAACGAACCGTAGCTGTGGCTGAGATCAAGGTAGTTGCGGTGGTTTTGATTCGTGATAACATTCACTGCCCCGCCCATTGCGTCGGAGCCCAGTTGCACCGGTACCACACCTTTATACACTTCGATGCGCTCGGCCAGGTTGACCGGGATATTGTTCAGCGAAACCGCGCTGCCGAGGATTTCCAGCGGTACGCCGTCAATGAAGTATTTGACCGCTTTACCGGAAAGCCCATTGATCGAAAAATTGAAATTGGAACCCAGCCCGCCTTGCTCCCGGATACGCACCCCGGCGCTGCGGTTCAGTACCTGGTTCAAATCGGCAGTGGTGTTGGCAAACTGCCGCGTTTCAATCGCATTCACGGTGAAGGGTTGCTCTTTGACTTCCTGAACCTCTGTTTTACCGTACACACTCACCTCGTTCAGGTCGTGCTGGTTTTCTTTCAGATCGAAATTCAGCGCTGTCCTGCTGCCGCTTTTGACAGCGATTTCTTTGGAAAATAAAGTGTAGCCCAATGCGGAGGCTTCCAGTACATAGCTGCCCGATTTATCAAAGGATAATTCAAAAAAGCCGCCCGCGTCGGTGGTTGAACCGAAAGTGGTGTTTTTGACGGACACGGTCGCGCCGGGAATTGCTTCGCCGCTTTCCGTGCGGACGAAGCCGGATACCCGCGCTGCTTTCTGGGCCAGCGCAGCATTCGCGGTTAAAAGGAACAGGATAAAAAAGAAATGCTTCTTGCGGGCTTGCATGGATTGAATGGAAATTAGATACCATTCACCTAGTAGCGGCCAGCGCAGTTACCCGAAGGTGTTGTTCAAAAAAAAATAAAAAAAATAATCAGGGATTCAGTCTTTCGAGGCGCAGAATGTAATCCACATCGTCGCTGAAATGCAGGCCTTTTTTCAGGGAACCGGTCTTCGGATTGTAAATCCAGACGTAATTGCCGCCCGCATTGGGATTAATGGAGATGTACGCGAGCCCGTTTTCAACCAGCACACAATTGCGGGCGGTACCTTTATCGAGCGGCAGGTTGAGCCTTTCAGTAGTTTGTTTTTCAAGGTCAAGAACAAAAAAGTCGAAATGCGGCACGAGCCAGTGGTCTTCCATTCCTCTGAATACGCCTTTCCGTTCTGTCCGAACGATCGCTTTTCCATTTCCTAAATACCAGAAACCGTAGCCGTGGTTATGGATCGGCGACGTGGAGATATTGAAGAAATAGTCTTTATCGAGCTCACCAGTCGATTTGTTGATCCGAAAAATGCCGGTCGGTTTGGAAGGATTGTCGCCCAATGCAATGCCCGGGCATGCGATAAAATAGAAATCACCTTTTTCATCATGAAAATAGTGCGACTGCCGGGTATTGACCCCGCCGGGGTATGTAGAGCGCGTGTCTTTGAAAGTTTTCACCACCTTCAATCCCGGATAGGTCAGCTGCGCTACATACAAGGTGTCGCTGGTGGTGTAGCTTTTCAGATCGGTTTTATGATAAGTATAGCCCAGGTACAAATGTCCGTTCATGAAATTCGCAAACCCGACCGACATGGAATTGAACGGGGCGGCAGGCTTCGGCAGGCTGATATTTTGTTCCTGCGCTTGCAGATTGGCTGTTGCAATGTTCGCAAAACGGACTGCCTGATTTTTCACATCAAAACCAAAAATGCATAGCGTATCGCCGCGCCAGACGTAACTGTCAATGCTCCATTGCCCCGTAAGCTGTACCGAGCCGGTTTCTTTGAATTCATTGTTTTCGATTGCGGTGCGGATAAAACGGGTGTCTTTCCAGTTCAGTCGGTAGTAGCTGTTGTCGCGGACGATGAGGTCGTAAAAAAGCCGGGGTGGGATTACCTTGGTGCCGGAAACAAGCGGGTCAGTTTCTCCGGAATCAATGGAATCAGTCCGCGTGATGTATTCCGAACCATCTTTCAGCATGACGTACAAGCTGTATTTTTTGCGCGAAGTACTGTCTTCGGAGCCGCCGCAACCAGTAAGCCCAAAAACTGAAAAAAGATAAAGTGAAAAAAACAGCTTCCCGACACTTCCCTTCATAAGCCTCCTAGATATTGAACTGCGACATCAGCTGGCGCTGCATCAAGGGAGGCAGACCGGTAATGGATGTTTGCGGCAGGATCACGACCTCGCCCGGGTGCGACGCATTACCGTAATTCAATGCGATATATTGCTGGCCTTTGCGCAAAACCATTTTTCCGCGTTTTTCATCCGCACGGGCGCAGCTACCCTGAATGGTCAATTCGATGTCGCGTTTGGGATTGATCAGCACCGCGCCGCAAAAGTCGAACTCACCTGTTTCGTTGTTGATCTCGACATTGCTTTTGGGGCCGATGGAAATGGAATAGGCACGTTCGTGCAGGTTGCGGTTGGTGGTTTCCGAGCTGTTTTTGATGACGATCAACTGCTGGTGTGCCGAGCGGCTTTTCATGAAAATAGTCAATGCAGCCGCGATTCCGATTACGAATACAGCAGCTACCCGGCGCCAGATTGGTGTGAAAAAAGTCGTAACTGGGGAAGGTTTAGGCTGGGGCAGTGCTGCGGAAATCTCCGCCCACATATCATCCTGTATCTTGAACTTGCTGTCGCCGGCAGGAAGCGGATCGATGGGGGCAAAATCCGGTCCGTCGTCGTCCAGCCACTTTTCTACGGCCTGCTCCTCCTCGGGTGTGCACAGTCCCTGGTGGTACTTTTCAATGATTTCCTTCGTAATGTTCATAGTGCACTTTCGCCAAAAGAATGCTTTTGGTAAAAGTAGCACAAATTAGCTTTAACCGTAAGCGCCGACAGAAAACTACACGGAGTATTCGTCCAGGTTGGCTTTGAGTGTGGACAATGCGCGCGTGATGTGATATTCGACGGCGCGCTCGGAAATCAGGAGCGAGTGTGAAATTTCCTTGTTCGACAATCCCTGCTCCCTGCTCATTTTGAAAACTTTCCGGCATTGCGTCGGTAGCGTGTCCACCAGGTCGGACACCTTCTGTTTGAGGCTGTTGTACATTACGTCGTTTTCTGTACAATCCGCCGAGCCGCATTCGAGCATGCACACCTGCTGCATATGTTCCCGGCGTATCCTGGTATTTCTCAGGTATTCAAATACTTTGAACTTGGCCGCGCGCAGCAAATAACGTTCAGCGGACACATTGATTTCCAGTTCCGTGCGCCGCTCCCACAGCGATTTGAATATTTCCTGCACCATCCCTTTTGCGACCTCTACGTCCCGCAAATTATTATAGCACACCGCAAAAATCTTCTCCCAATGCAGCTGGTAAAGCTCCTTGAAAGACTTTTCGTCTATGCGGACAGTTGGATTTGATCGTGTAAAGTGGCTCATACGCTATGCAAGTGCACAAATATACACAAGCATAGACTTTATGTAGATTTATTCTAAATAAATTTTTAAATTGAATGGTAATTTGGGATATGTGACCGATTCAACGACGCCGTCACTGGTGAACGCATCATCTACACGGCCGGGGTCCCGGTCGAGGACCTGAGCCAGGTACCAAGGCATTTGACCGGTCACATCATTCCCACCGGCCGGTATGCTGTATTTGAAACCGATAGCCTCGAATCCATTCGGGTTGTCGGATTAAGTCCGTAACCGGACAAAATATGTTCAATACCGCACATGCTGATGGATGAAAAGGGGGTTACAAATGATGGCAGAGCAGTTTTGTCTTCATGGTACGGAAATTGGATTAGCAGGTTTGGCGTTCCGGCGTTCCGGCGTTCCGGCGATCCGGCCTCAACATCCTAACTCCCCATTATGCTCTATAATTATTTCAAAATCGCATGGCGCAATGTGCGTAAGAACCAGGCTTACGCGGTCATCAATATCAGCGGACTTGCACTCGGCCTCGGGTGCGCATTACTGATCTTCGCGCTCGTCCGTTTTCACTACCAGGTCGACCAGCATCACCGGAATTACGACCGGATATATCAGATCACTTCCCGCTTCTCATCCTCGTCGGGCGCATTCAACATTCAGGGCATTCCATATCCGCTGGGTCAGGCTGTCCGGAACGAATATCCCGACATCGAGCGTGTGGCCATGCTGGAAGAATGGTATTCGCCGATGGTGGCCGTGCCGGTTGTCAACGGGGCCGACAAGAAAATCAAGGACAATACACACCGCGGCGCGTTCGTGGAGCCCGCCTTTTTCAATATTTTCGATTACACATGGATAGCCGGCGGCCCCGGCGAACTGAGCCAGCCGGGTACCGTGGTGATGAGTGCCGAAATGGCCCGCAAATGCTTCGGCTCCACCGCCCATGCCTTAGGCCGCCTCGTGCGGCTGGACGCCCGCATCCCCGCGCGCGTAGTGGGCGTATTTGCCGACTACCGCGACGACACCGACCTAGCCTATTCGGTAATGGCTTCCTGGCCGCTGGTGAAAGAACGGCTCAATGGCCGCCCCGAAGACCAGCCTTTCGACAATACCAATGGCAGTACCCATTGTTTCGCCCTTTTCAACGACCGGTTCACCGTCGCGGACTGGAACCGGCAGCTGCCGTCATTTGTCAAAAAATACAACCCTGCGAAAATGAAGGAAACTTCATATCCTGCGATCCAGTTCAGCAGCATGCATTTGTCGCCCGAGTATGGGGGCGTAAGCCGCGGGCTGTTATGGTCGCTGGCACTGATCGGCATACTTTTGATCGGTACGGCCAGCATCAACTTTGTAAACCTTGCCACCGCACAGGCGCTTAACCGGGCACGGGAGGTAGGCGTGCGCAAGGTACTGGGCAGTACCAAAACGCAGCTTTTCTGGCAGTTCATGGGCGAAACGACGCTGATCGTGCTGGCGGCCCTGGTGCTGGGGATGGTAATTTTTAATTACGGCCAGATATTGGCGCAAACTTACCTGCACGGCGTGTTCCGGTTTACCTTCTATTTCTCTCCGGAGATCGTTGGCGGACTGGTTTTGCTGGTGCTGGCGGTTATCTTGCTCGCGGGCTTATACCCGGCATTGGTGGTGGCGGGCTTTCGCCCGGTGGTAGCACTGGCCGGGCGGCTTACCACGCAGCGAGCGGGCAGGTTTTCGCTAAGGCACGGGCTGGTGGTCATGCAGTTCGCCATTTCCCAAATGCTCATCATCGGGCTCATTGTGGTGGCCAACCAGCTGCATTATGTACAGACGAAGGACCTCGGCTTCCACAAAGATGCCATCCTTACCGTAGACCTGCCCAACGTCCCCTCGCAGGACGTCGGCAAAATGCGCGCTTTCCGCAACCTCGCCAATGCGATCCCGGACGTCGCCCATGTGAGCTATTCGATGGGCGGTCCTCCGCAGTCGGGTTGGACGAGCCAGACGAGCATCCGCTTCGATAACCGCCCGGAGGAGGAGCCATTTGGCCCGCAACAGGCCTGGATCGACGCCGATTATGTGGGGTTGTATGGTTTGAAACTGATAGCGGGCCGTAACCTGCAACCGTCGGACACCGCCCGCGAAACACTTATTAACGAGACGCTGATGAAACGCCTGGGCTTCACCCGGCCCGGCGATGTGGTGGGCAAACACCTGAATAAGGCCGGTTTTGCGCCGCTCGAAATTGTGGGGGTATTAAAAGACTACAACCAGTCGGACCTCCGCCAGCGCATTAGCCCGATATTTCTGACTACCGTAGCCACCGGCTATTATTCCGCCAACATTCAGCTCCGGTCTGCCGATTACAGCCGTGCATTGAAACAGCTGGAAAAGGCTTATAACCAGGTATATGCCGACAGTTTTTTCGAGCCGAAGTTTGTGGAGGACCAGATCCGGGAGAACTACGAGCAGGAGCAGACCATCGGCCGGCTGATCAACTTTT
Source organism: Dyadobacter sp. 50-39 (assembly GCA_001898145.1). GTDB lineage: Bacteria > Bacteroidota > Bacteroidia > Cytophagales > Spirosomataceae > Dyadobacter. The sequence continues at coordinate 95,637 of MKSR01000010.1, read as the reverse complement.
TTGCCGGCATTGCGCTGCTGATCGGCTGTATGGGTTTGTACGGGCTCATCCTGTTCATGGTTGTGCAGCGCACGAAGGAGGTGGGTGTTCGTAAAGTACTGGGGGCGAGCGTGGGCAGCATTCTCTGGCTGTTTAACCGCGAGTTGCTGCAACTTGTCGGCATTGCATTTTTCCTCTCCGCGCCGGTGGCCTGGTGGGTGATGAAGAGCTGGCTGAGCAACTTCGAATACCGCATTTCCCTCGGACCTGCCATTTTTATGCCGGCGTTGGTGGCAACGCTGGTGATTGCGCTGATCACGGTGAGTTTCCAAAGTGTGAAAGCGGCGGTGACGAATCCGGTAAAATCGTTGCGAAGTGAGTGACGGGTCGCTAAAAAACGGTAAAATCCCTGCAAGCCAACGGTTTGCAGGGATTCTTTTTGCCTCGATAATACCAAAATTGCCTGAATTATCTGCGATGCATAAAAGGCAGTCAGGAGAAATGTCCTGAAATGGGATTTGACCTACATTTTGATAAACGGACCGGCAATCGCCAGCACCGCTTCTTTCGTCAGCGGTTCATCGAAAGCTTCTGTGACAGCAGCGTCCGATTTGGAAGCCAGGCCTTTGATATTCACGCCTCCCTGGGTCATGTTGTCTTCTCCCGCATAAATAGCCGGTACCGCGCCTTCCTTACCCGTGATCCAGCCTTTCATAGCAGGCATGGCCAGTAATGTTGCTGCCAGCCGCCTCGCAACAGCCGCATGGCGGGCTTCCACGGAATGTACCTGCAATGCATATTCCAAAATTTGCGGGTCTGTGATCAGTACCCCTGCCTGCCCTTTGTACGCACGCACACCAGTATCTTCGAGCGCGCTCGACACAGTCACAAATGTTTTGTAGTTGCTGAAAACATCTGCAAATGCTCCTTTATAAGTAAAATCAAACATCGGCTTCGCGATCGCTTTGGCGCCAAGAGCCTTCACCAGGAAAGCCACGTGCTGGGACTCGTGCTTGCCGATCTGCATAAATATCGCCTTGTCCGACGCGGGGATCAGGTTCGATGCAGCGAGGCCTCCCTTGTAAAATTCGTCTTCCAGGTATTCGAGGGTCAACGCATAGTTAAGCACGTCGATGGCGGCTGCCGATTGTGCAAATGCTTTGTTTACAATTGCTGCAAATGCGGTTGGAATAGCGGCGGACGCCAACTTGCTCCCAACTTTGTTCATGAAATGACGGCGTGACGCATATTCGAGTCTTCCTACGGCGTCTCCGTCTATTTGCTGAAACTTATCTATGATTTTGAAAATATCCATTGTCTGTGATCTTGTTAGTGTGAGCGATTATTTACCTACGCTGGCTCCATTGATGGTGTCCTTCACGAAACCCTTAACTGCCGCAAGAATGTCGGCGGGCGCAACGGCCTTGTCGAAACCATTCATGTCGATAATATCGTCTCCGGCAAAATCAGCAGATTTCGGGTTGATCAGATCCCGGATGACTGCCGCGTGCCGCGCCTCCACAGACACAATTTTTCCAGCCAGCAGCAGGTAATTAGGGTCTTTGATCAGTTTTCCCGCGCCGTTGTATGCCGCCACACCCGTATCCTCGAACAACTTGGCTGCCCCAAGCACTGCGGCTTTATTGGAAAAGTCGATTCCGTCGAAATTGGGTGTCAGCCCTTTTATCGCCTTGTCGCCCAATGCGGCCTTGAAAAATTCGCGGTGAACGATCTCATGGTCGCGGATATCTGTGAGAAGGGCCTTTTCCTCGTCCGTGGCGCCGGCATAGAATGAATCAACGACTTTCGTGTAAAATGCTGCTTCCAGCTGCTCCAACGCGTAAGCATAGTTCAACACGCCAATGTCCCCCGATCCGAGTTCGACGGCGTCGCCCATGCCTGGGAGTTGGTGGTCTTCCGTGGTACAAGCAGATGCAATAACGACCGCTCCGAGTGCAGTGGTTAAGCCGGTTGAGCGTAAAAATAAACGTCTGCTGACGAGTGAGGCCATTTCATCCTCTTTCGCATTGGAACCGTAATTCGTATTTGTGTGCATGATCTTGGATAATAAAGGTTAACGAGTGATTTCTCCTCCATTTTGAATGAGTTTCGGGGAGACGTACGCCCACTGTTGAACTTAAGATCAAGCCTCGTAAAAAAATATTTTTATATCCATTCTATCCTTTGTCTAATGGTGGATATACGTTCCTGGCGTGGGTTGGAGTTTAGTTGTTTATGTAAATATCTCTAAATGAATTGATTGTAAATATTTGCCTAGCTAATATCATCGAATAGCTGAAACAAATGATCCAAGCGCTTGGTGACACGCGTAGATTGGTCGTGTTGATCGATCACACACTTCATTATTCACTTTTCCAAGCTGACCTGTAAGATGAAAAAGCTCAATTTTTTGCTCAGTCTGATCACACTACTGGTGATCGGAAACTATTCGTTCGCACAAGAAAAATCCGTAACCGTAGGTGGGGCTCCCATGTATCCATCCAAGAACATCATTGAGAATGCGGTAAATTCAAAAGATCACACCACACTGGTTGCGGCGGTAAAGGCTGCCGGCCTGGTAGAAACGCTATCCGGCCCGGGGCCTTTTACGGTATTCGCGCCAACCAATATGGCATTCGACAAATTGCCGAAAGGAACGGTGGATATGCTGGTAAAACCTGAAAACAAGGAGATGTTGACGGGCATTCTGACCTACCACGTCGTGTCAGGCAAAATGAGTGCCGCCGACCTTATGAAGGCTATAAAAGACGGGGGTGGCAAAGCGATGTTGAAAACTGTGGCGGGTGGAGAACTTACCGCAATGCAAATGGGTAAGAAAATTGTGTTGACGGATGCAAAAGGGACCAAAGCGATGGTCACCATACCCGATGTTTTTCAGTCAAATGGCGTAATTCACGTGATCGACACGGTATTGATGCCCAAATAAGAAATTCACATTCATCGTCCCGGCCGGATCGGGACGATGGATTGTGCAGTTTTCAAAAGTGCTCTCACACATGTCTGTCGGCCTCATCGATTTCGAGGTCATTGATACTCGCATACCGTTTGGCCATAAGGCCGTTTTCATCAAACTCCCAGTTCTCATTGCCGTAGGCTCTGAACCATTTGCCCTCTTTATTGCGATACTCATATTCGAATCTGACCGCAATTCGGTTGTCGGTGTGCGCCCAATATTCTTTTTTGAGTTTATAGTCTAACTCCTTTTCCCATTTCTTGGCCAGGAATGCCACAATTTCTTCCCTGCCATTCACAAACACATTTCTGTTTCGCCACTCGCTGTCGACGGTGTAGGCCATGGACACCTTCTCGGGATTTTGACTGTTCCAGGCGTCTTCCGCTAGTTGGATTTTCTCTTTTGCCGTTTCCAGTGTGAAAGGAGGCAAGGGAAATTTCTTTTCCATTTTTTCTAAGAATTAAGTTGAAAATGATATTGAACTATCTGCAACGCCTTCGCTCTATGGGCCCAAATGCTCTTCCACGGGTTCGTCGATGCTGCGACACAAATGTACAATAAAAAAAATGAACAGACAAGTCTGTCTATTTTTTTAACATTTTTCTTTTTTGACGCTTGGTTAGCAGGAGTCTCCGGAAATTTGTCAACAAATGGCTCAACTGTGTCTGTTGGTAACTAGGGAGTTATTATTTTTGTCGGCTTAATTTATTGCCGTCTTGCTAATGCCAATCCTCCCTGCTTCCAAATATGCGTTCGTCCTTATTGCCTGTACCCTGTTTCTATGCTGCGCAACGGCGGGCATTGCGCAGGTCGATCTTAGACGCGGGCTGATCGGGTGTTATCCATTCAATGGCAATGCCAACGATCTGAGCACTCAGGCCAACCACGGTAAAATCAAGGGTGCCACCTCCACAACTGATCGCTTCGGCACTTCCAGCGCAGCCTTTGATTTCGACGGTGTCGATGATTTTATTGAAATAGGAGCAGGGCAACTGCAGTTGAATGTTTTTACCTATTCTATTTGGGTACAACCTACTTATGTGCCGGCATATGGGCAAGCTGTTTTTTTCTTTTCGGTGGGAAGCGACTATGGCGATCAGCATATTTTACTGGGCGACCATTACTCGGACGAGCGGCATACGGGGTTTTCGCATGGAAGCTACCTGGGGGTCGCTGACAATGTGTTGTGCACGGAGCCTTCAACACCGGTATTGGGCCCGTGGTATCACCTGGTATTGGTTAAAACCGATACCAAATATGAGTTTTATATCAATAACAAACTCGTTTGTTCCAATAGCGTTTCAGGTAAAAAAGCCTTTTACGGAACAAGCGTGGTGCGGGCGACGATTGGTGCCCGCAACAACTATGGACAAGCTGCAAAATCGAAGATCGACGACCTGCATATATACGATCGCGCACTCAATCGGGAGGAAATTGAAGCACTTTACAATGGAATACCTTCCGAGGAACCCGAAAAATTAGCTATCATATCCAACAGCTCTAAAATATGTGCGGGGGAACAAGCGACTTTTCGCCTGACGCCTCCGGCAAAAGACGCGAAAGTTACCTGGTATGTCGATGATGTCGCTTACCCCGGATTTGAATCCGACGAATTCATGTTCACGACCGCCAAAGACTCCAGCTATACTTTCAATTTAACAGCGGAAGTCGTATACCCGGAATCATGCTTTCCTAAAACTCCGGTAGCTGCAAAGAAAGAATTTAAAACAACCGGATGTACGGCGCCGGTTGACGTGTCCAGGCAAATGTTTGTCCCAACGATTTTTACGCCGAATGGCGATGGGAAAAATGATACCTGGAACATTACCAACGCGACGGATTACGAGGATTTCGAGGTAATGGTTTACAATAGATGGGGCGAAGTGGTTCATCGGGCCAAAGGAAACCTCACTTCCAGCTGGGATGGCATTTACAGGGCCGTACTGGTCCCGTCAGGCGTTTATGCATTTAAGATCATCGCCGGTAACCATCTGATCAAAGCCGGTTCGGTTACAATTGTTTACTGATTCGCCACGCCACTTCGCCCCGCTCTCCCTACTGCGACCGGAGATAGTTCACAGGGTTGGACACAGCCGCTTTCATAGCATGCCCGAGCACGGTGAGCGTGGTAATAGCCGCCATTAACGCCAGCGTAGCGAGCATCAGCCAGGCGTCGAGGTGGATACGGTACGAGTATTGCTGGAGCCACCCTGCCGTGATCCACCAGCCTAGCGGGGCCGCGATGATAAACCCAAGGACCATCAGACGACTGAATTCCCGCCCGAAGATCCAAAGCATCTGGCCGGTACGGGCGCCCAGTATCCGGCGTATCCCGATTTCTTTTGCGCGGGTTTCCGTCATAAATGTGACCAGCCCGTAAAGGCCCAGGCAGTTCATGGCGATGGCAATGCAGGCAAATACCTGCACGAAGCCGGCCAGCAGCCGCTCCATGTCCGTAAACGATTCCAGGAGTGAATCGACCGGGGCCGATTTGTAGAGTTCATCGGGAAGCACCTGCTCCCAAACAGCACGTGCCTGCTTGTCCCATGAGGCCGATGGCGGGCCCGCAAGGGTGAGTACGGCCATGGTGGCATGTTGCAGTTCGTGAATCAGGGTAACGGGCACTACAGGTTGATGCAAATCGCCACTGCGAAAGTCCTTGACAACGCCCACAATGGTCCGGTCGGCGTCCTTGATACGCATCCGCTTGCCGATCATTTGCGCCGGAGAGGAAACGCCCAGCCGGCTGCACAGCTGCTGGTTGACAATCACCTGCCGGCCTGTCGTGTCGGTCGCATCGAAATTCCGCCCCGCTACCAGTTGAATGCCGAAAACCGGCAGGTAGTTTTCGTCAGCCGCCCGGATGATGGTTTCGAATGTTTCGGGCTCCGTGGCGGTATGGTAGCTGAAAGGTACGGGCCGGTTGAAGCGCGAGGCAGGCGGGTCGCTCGCCAATGCAACCGGGCCCACGCCCGGAATGCGCTGCCACCCATCACGCAGTCGGGCATATTCGGCATTACGCTCCTGGGGCAGCCAAACGGCCAGTTTGCCCTCATGCAAAAATCCCCAGTCGACCTCCCGCATATGGCGCAATTGGGAAGTGATCACCAAAACGACAATCAGAAATAGCTGGGTCAGTAGAAACTGTCCGGTAATGAGCGTCCGGCGAATGCTCAGTCCCCGTGCGCCCCGGCTGAGCCGGCCTGCCAGCGCCTTCGTCGGATTGAAGCCCGACAGCGCCCAGGCAGGGTACAATCCAGCCATGAGCGTAACCAGGAGTATCAGGGGCAAAAACCATCGCAGGGCCTCCGGTTGCAGCAGGTCCAATATGGAAATGCCGGGTCGCAGGGTCTCATCCTGATCGTTGAGCGTCTGATTGGCCCAGGGGAGGGCAAGCTGGGTGAGGACCAGGGCCAGACAAACCGAAAAGAATGTAAGCATGGCCGTTTCCAGCATAAACTGCTTAATGAGCTGGAACCGGTTGCTTCCGATCGCCTTCCGTACGCCCACCTCATGTGCGCGCTGCAATGCCTGTGCCGTGGCGAGGTTGATGTAGTTGATGCAGGAAGCCCCCACCAGCAACAGCCCGACGGCGATCAGTGCGTACAGTACCGGTCGGGGGGCCATGCCGCTCCGCTGGTGGTTGAGTTCCTCGATCGGCAGTATCTGATAATCAAAATGCGCCGCCTCGGCAGCAGGCAGGAATTGCTTTTTGACCGCCTGCAATGCGCGCGTCAACTGAATTTCCGAGGCACCGTCTCTGAGAAGTACGAAACACATGCTCTGAAGTCCGAGCCAATCCTGCAAAGCAGCCTGTGATTCGAGCCCCGGAATGGTCGCATAGGAGATAAGGCCGTCGTAGCGCAGCTGTGTGTTGGGCGGTGGGTCCTTGATGATGCCGGTGACAGTGAGGTCCACGCGGTTGTCGAAGCGTAGCGTTCGTCCGATCGGTAGGGCAGTATTGAAGTACTTTTGGGCATACCGCTCGCTGATGACAATCGTATTCGGTTCCAGCAGGGCGGTTTTGGGATCTCCGCTCAACCATTCAACTCCGAACAAACTGAAATACTCCGGTTCGGTGAAACACATGTTCCGGGCCTCGTTGAATTTCCTGGCCCAGCCGCCTTTGCCGTCGGGGATGCTGATCATGCGGCCAAATATCGTTTCGAGCCGGACGGCGCTTTCAATAAAGGGATAGCTGCTGCGCAACACGTCTGCCAGAGGGCGCGGGGCCGCGTCGGTAGGCATTACCGACTCCCGTTTGACGTCCGTCACCACCCAGTAGGTACGGTCTGTATGCGGATGGTAACGGTCGAAAGTGAGCATGTAATTGACCACGAGGAAAATGACCAGGCCGCTGGCTAATCCGACGCTCAGGTTGGCTATCCGGATCAGATTGACCTGCTTTTCGCGCCAGAGCCTGCGCCAGGCAAAAGATAGGTAATGTGCGAGCATAACAAGTGAGTTTAGTTTATATTAAAAATAAATTTATATATAATTATAATGTATATAAAAAGAAATTTTTGCTATATGCCGGGCCAACCGGTTAGCTGACCGTGCTTTTCCTTTTAATTCGCGAATTCGTTCCATTCACAATCAAGTTATTCCTATTCGCCCCGGCCAGCGAACGAGAGAAAGATTTTCATAGGTTATTGAAGCAGTTCTCAACTTTAACTCAATAATTATCTATGAAATCTATCGCATCAATGAAAACACTAAAAACATGGCTGGTTGCTTCTATGGTTGCTTTATCGCTTGCTTCGTGCAACGACGACGACGACGATAACACGCCGGACCCCGTAACAGGCGATATCCCGACCGTAGCCTCAGCCGACCCGCAATTCTCCACGCTCGTGGCCGCCCTCACCAAAGCCGAATTGGTGACTACCTTGAAAGGGGCAGGCCCATTTACGGTATTTGCACCTAATAATGCAGGTTTTACCAAAGCGGGAATTACCAGTCTGGACGGATTGTCCAAAGAAGCCCTGACGCCCATTCTTACCTCGCACGTGATCAGCGGGACAGTAAAAGCTGCCGATGTCAAAAGCGGTGCGGTGAAGACGGTCAACACAAGCAATGATATTTACCTTTCCAAGAACGCGAATGGCGTGTTTATCAATGGAAATATCAAGGTGATTGCCACCGATGTCAGCGCCTCGAACGGGGTAATCCATGTAATCGACAACGTGATCGTACCGCCATCGAAGTCGCTGGTACAAATTGCGCAGGGCGATACCAATTTTACCGAACTGGTTTCGCTCGTACTGGCCGCCGACCCGGCAGTGGCGGCTGCATTGTCGTCCGCATCGAGCGGTCTTACCGTGTTTGCCCCCACCAATGCGGCATTCCGTGAATTGTACAAAACAACCCCCAAGGCTACGCTGCTCGCGCCGGCCAGCAAGACCTTGCTTACCAATGTACTGCTTTACCATGTAGTGCCTAACCGCGTATTCTCTACGGATCTCCCTAACGTTTCCGGGCCGGTTGCGACTGCCAACACCAGCGGGACCCTCACGTTCGACCTCGCAGGGCAGCCGAAAGTTGTCGGTAAGACCAGCGGTGCATCCAACATCACCGCGGCCAATATACTCGCCACCAATGGCGTGGTGCATGTCATCGACAAAGTGCTGATCCCGTAGCAGGGCGCGTATCCAATGACAGGCGGGGCATGGCCGCGCTTGTCATTGGACATTTTTTTTCACTACTTGCCCCAGTCATGTTTAGCAACCGGTACCGTTACTTATTCATTTTCCTGCTGGCGGCGTATTCGTTTTTGAACACGCTGATGCTGGAATCGTTTGAGTATTACCACATCCGTGCTGACCAACGCGTGATATTCGCTTTGTTTCTTGTCGTGACGGCCGGCATCTGGGAAGGTAACCGCCTTTGGGACAAATGGCTGGGCGAGAGCGATGTTACCGTCATCTGGAAGCGCATTGCGTATAATCTGGGAGGTAGCATTGTGATCACCGCGGCGGTTACATTGCTTTTGGGGATTCCTACCGCCTATTATACGCTTTCACGGGACTGGCAGGAGTGGGTTCTACCCATGAAGCTACTGCTGATGTTCTGTTTCAGGATAAACCTGTTCCTAAACACCATCCACGTGATTTTTTTGTACATCCATCACCTGGACTTAAGCAGGCAGGAAATCGAGCATTATAAGCGGATCACAAGCCAGGCCCGGTTGCAATCGCTCCGCAGCCAGGTGAATCCGCATTTTCTGTTCAATAACCTGAGCGTATTGACGGCACTGATCTCCAGTGATGCCAATGCTTCCGTCGAATTTGTCAAACAATTCTCGAACGTGTACCGCTATATTCTCAAAAGCGACGAGAAGGAGCTTATCCCGCTGCGGGAGGAGATAGCCTTTATCAAATCCTATTTGTACCTGCTGAAAACCCGTTTTGATGCAGGATTGAGTATTAATATCGACATTTCTGAAGGCTGCCTCTCAGCTTACATTTTGCCGGTATCGTTACAGTTGCTGGTTGAAAATGCGGTGAAACACAATGTGGTGTCCAGGACGCGGCCGCTGCACATCGAGATTTTTTGTCTGGACAACGATTCAATTACGGTGCGGAATAATCTGCAAATGAAAATAGTGGAGGATGAGGATTCCACGCGCCTCGGGCTTACCAACATTGCCAGGCGATACGACTTTTTAGGCCACGATAAAGTGCTGGTGGAGCAGACCGATCAGTATTTCAGTGTGACTATTCCACTCATTTACATCGAATCCGAAAGCAGCCGCCCCATGTCGGGCAAGTACGGCTACTGACCAAATAACCCTGTTATGAAAGTACTAATTTTAGAGGATGAGGCGCTTTCCGCCACGCGGGCATCACAGCTGCTGCTGGAATGTAACCCCAAAACCGAAGTGCTGGGGACGCTGGAATCCGTTGAAGAGGCGGCTGCGTGGTTCAACGACAATCCGGAGCCGGATCTGCTGCTGCTGGACATTCACTTGTCCGATGGCCTGTGCTTCGGGCTTTTCGAGCGCATTGCCGTCAAATGCCCGGTAATATTTACGACGGCCTATGACCGCTACGCATTGCAGGCATTTAAAATGAACAGCATTGATTACCTCCTGAAACCGCTCGACAAGCAGGATCTTACGCGGGCGCTGGCCAAGTACGAGGCACTCAATCCCACCCGGGAAGTGGTTCCGATCGATTTGGAAAATCTCAGGAACACGCTGCAGCTGCTGACCAAGAAATACAAGACAAGGTTTCTGGTGAAATATGCGGACAATCTTCTCTTTAAAAATGTGGACGAACTGGCCTATTTCTATGCCGACGACCGGGTGGTTTTTCTGGTAACCAACGATGGCAAGAAGTATTTGATTGACAACAATCTGGAAAGTCTGGAAGAAGTGCTGGACCCGGCTGTGTTTTTCAGGGTTAACCGTAAAATTATTGCCAAGATAGACGCCATACAAAAGGTTAAAACGCTTTTCAGCAGCCGGTTGCAGGTATTTCTGGCCCCGCCTTTTAACCAGGATGTGTATGTAAGTAAATATAAGAGCCAGGAGTTTAAAAGCTGGCTCGATAGCTAAGCTGGCCGGAGACGGGTTAATCCGGCCCTCATTGATAAATGCTCTGTATGAGATAGATAACAAGCAGCAGGCTGATCAATATCAGGACGCCCGTCATCAAATTTGTCAGCCAGCTGCTTGGAAGATAGGTGTCGGATTTCAGCTGTCGTTCGGTGCGGTGGTATTGCATGAAGGAAAGCAGGATGGTGCAAATGCCAAATAGCACCAGGATAACCCCGATCACCCGTGAATAGCCGTGCGTAGGGGCCTTGACAGTGGTGCCCAGCGCAAGACCGATCTGGGTCACAAAAAGTGAAAACTTGACCACCACGAACCCGAAAGCCATAATTCCAATACCCGTCCTTACCCAAGCGAGGTAGGTACGCTCGTTAGCCAGATGATCATTCGCTTTGTAGCGGTTTTTTTCTTCATTCATGTTCCTTGCCGTTTTAGGGACCGCGGACTAATACTGTGCCATCATTCCATTTCGGACCAACGTTTCGCAACAATAAGGCGATAGTGTTCATGAGGCGGTCGGCTATTTGTGAAAAAATGCCGGGCCCCCGGTTGCCGCGCCTCCAACGGGCTGCCATTGAAGCGCTAGTTTGGGACTGACGCCTTTTTGGATATGATAGAAAATCCGGATTGGATGGTCACCTGCTTCCAATGCGACCGCCGCAGCGAGCTCCCTGCCTTTCTCGTAATCGAAACTCCCATCCAGCACGTTGGCCTGGTGTATTTTCACCAGAAAGCCATCATTCCCCGACATAGATATGCTATATTTTCCATCCTTTTCCACCCGGATCACCCCTTCTATCACGAGCATGCCTTCATCGGTCTTTACTTTGGAAAGGTCGAGGCTGGTCAGCACTCCCTCTTCGGCCGGGCTTACATTGGATAAGTCGGAGACCCAGGGGTATTTACCTTTGTAGATTTTAAATTTCAGCCCGGCTTCGGCCCCATTCGTTGTGATGGCGGGAATCATTGCCTGGTCGTAGGGGCGTGGGGCTTCGGGGTCGGGGCGCCTCACCCGCAGCGCCATGCGCTTAAAATCCTGCTGCATTTGTCTGAAAGCGGGATCAGACGCGAGATTTTGCGTTTCCTGAGGGTCTTTAACGACCTGATATATTTCAAAATCGTCGTCTGCCGACCCGATCCGGTACCGGACGCCCACGTACTCCCCCTTGCGGATTTTTTGCATCTGATTGCGTTGCCGGGAGCGATGGTTGGGTGCAAACTCTTCAAAATCCGGTGTTTTGCCGTTCTGTTCATACTCAATGTAAATCAGGCTTTCCTGCTTCGTACCTTTGCCCGTCAGGTGAGGAAGCAACGACACGCCATCCGTTCTGGCAGGTGCCGCGATGTGCGCGGCATCCGCGAACGTCGCCAGCCAGTCGTGCGAGGCGCTGGGAGAGTCGATCACCTGCCTGCCTGGTATGGTTCCCGGCCAGGAAACGATCGTCGGTACCCGCACGCCGCCTTCCCATACATCGCGTTTGATACCATCGAAAGGCCCGAAACTGTTGAAGAACTCCGGACTGTAATTCACATATTCTTTGGGCAGGTACGATTCGATGGATGGCCCGTTATCCGAAGTAAACACCACCATCGTATTATCGTCGATCTTCAAATCCTTCAACAACCTGAATATATCGCCGATACCGTCATCGATACGCCGGCAGAGCGTCGCGTAACGCTTGTAGGTATCCGGCCAGGGCTTTTCCGCGGTCGCGGGATTTTTGTCGTTGTCGTAAGTCGCGCGGGCGTAGTCGGGATGGATGTAGGAATCAGGCTCACCGCTGGCGGTGTTGATCATTTTCCCGGGCGTCCCCAGCCACTGCAGCCCACCTTTTAAACCACCACCGGTAGGGTAGGCCTGCGTGGGCAATTCCAGTACCGCATGGGGCACATCGTAGGCGAGGTAAAGGAAAAATGGCTGGTTGTTCCCTGCTGTTTTTGCCTCCTCCCTGATCCATCGTTTGGCCGCCGCCGTCCAGAGGTCGGTGGTAAAGCATTTATCCAACCCGCCGGCTACATTGGTTTTGTTCTCCCACACATTCTTCCTGCCCCTGTAAATACCCTCTTTCGGATAATGCTCATGGCCGTCGACATGCTTGATGTATGCATACGAATAGTCGAAACCACGGTTAAGCGGGTGCGCGGGCCATTCCGGCTCCGAGGCGGTTGCCCCCTGTAAGCCCCATTTTCCAACCAGGCCGGTTTTGTATCCTGCCTTTTGGAGCACATGGCCGATCGTAAAGCTGTTCTGCAATTCCTTGTCGAACTGGTTATCGCGCACGTTGGCATGGCCCTGGCTCACGCCCAGCAGGATCGACGCCCGCGACGGGGCGCACACGGGAGCCGCACAATAATGGTGGGTGAGCATAGCGCCCCGCTCGGCCATTGCATCCAGGTTGGGGGTAAACTGCCAGGGTTCGCTGCGGTCATTCCGGCGGTTGCGCTGGTTTTGCCAGAAAGCCCCCACATCGCCCCAGCCCATGTCGTCGACCAGGATGAAGATAATGTTGGGTTTGGAAGGTTGCTTTTGCTCCCCCGCAAATGCGGCGGAAGCAAAAGTCAACGTAAAGAGCGCGTTTATAGCTATTTTGAAAACCTTCATCAGGTATAGAGCGATTAACGGTTGTAGTTGGGGTTTTGTGCCAGGTTGGCATTGGTTTGCAAAGCAGTGGTCGGTATGGGCCACAGGTAATCCCGCTGCGGGTTAAAGGACCGGTTGTCCACCACTTTTCTCAGGTAGTTGGTCACGTCGGTATTGAGGTCCACATCGGCTGTTTTCCATCTTTTCAGGTCAAAATAATACTGGCCTTCGCCGACGAATTCGATCCTTCGCTCGTGACGCAGGCGCCCGCGCATCGCCGCCTGGGAAAGTCCGGCCGGAAAATCGGGCATACCGGCCCGCTTGCGCACCTGGTTGACGGCGGCGTACACCGACGCGTCGGGTCCTACGGCCTCATTCTGCGCCTCGGCATAAGTAAGCAGCACCTCGGCATAGCGGATGAGCACCACATTCAGGTCGGAAATATTGTCGACTTTCCCGGCCGGCGGAGCTTCATTGTCCCGGTAAGTAGTCCCTTTTTTCAGGCCGTAACCTGTTTGCGGATAAGTGGTGGTAACCACCGGCTTTCCCTTGAACTGGCTGCCAATAGTGATCACGGTGCTTTTCAGACGCGGGTCTCGGGATTCAAAAGGCTTTGCCGGATCATAAAGCGATGATTCCTGAATGGACTTGCCATCGAGCGCCTCATATTCGTCCACCAGGTTTTGGGTAGGAGCGAAGGAGTTGAACTGATCGAACTGGATATCGTTTGAGTGGGTGAACTCCGGCTGTTTGTATTGTACATCCAGTAAAATTTCGGTATTTCCTTCATTTTCAGGCATGAAAAGCCCACGGTAGTCCGGGAACAATGCATTCGATTTCAGATCGAGCAAGGCCTTTGAAGTTTCTGCTGCCGCGGCCCATTGCCCTTTGTACAAGAGAATACGCGCTTTAAGAGCGAGGGCAGCTGCCTTGCCGGCACGTCCCTTGTTTGCCGCGGCGATGCTGGCGGGCAGTACCGGTATAGCCGCGTCCAGGTCGGTCAGCATTTGTTTTTCTATTTCCTCTGCGGTGTTCCGGGGAAGTTCACCCTGCTCTTTCACCGGCGGCTCGGTGATCAGCGGCACACCGCCGTATACCGACCACAGGCTGAAATAGAAGAAAGCGCGCAGAAATTGCGCTTCCGCGATCACCAGCTTTTTCCGGGTATCATCCATGGTAATGCCCGGCACACGGGTTATCACCGAATTGGCCCGCCCGATTCCCTGGTATGCATTTCCCCACCGCGAATTGATAATGCCCGTATTGGCGGCGTCGTGAATCCCCCGGGCGATGTTTCCGGCACCGCTCTGGTTGTCATAGCTGTAAAAATTGGGCGTAATCGCGTCCAGGGTGGCCGGGATGTTGCTCCCATATACATTCAGCAATGCGCTGTAAGTGGCGGTCAGGCCTGCATTGGCGTGCTCTTCCGTTTGCCAGAATGTAGTCTCTGTAAAGCGGTCGGTAGGGTTGAGGTCCAGAAAATCGGAACAGCCCGAGAGCATCAGAGCGGAAAGGAGAAGTTGATATATTTTCATGTAGATAATGCTGTTAAAAGGGTCAGAAAGAAACGTTCAGGCCAAACGAAGCCACTTTGGCGATCGGGTAAGCCACCACGCCTGCCGCTGCCGGGTCGCGTTCAGGATCGCCCAGCCGGAATTTGGAAACAGTGATCATATTCTGGCCATTCACATAGAGCCTTACTTTGGACAAACCCAGTTTTTTGACCACATTGCCCGGCAGCGTATAGCCCAGCTGGATGTTCTTCAGCCGGAGGTAGGCAATGCTCTGGAGCCAAAAATCGGAAACCTGGAAGTTTTGCGGGTAGCCATTGGCAGTCGTCAGCCGGGGCAGCGAGGCATTGGGATTTTCCGGCGTCCAGGAGTCGGTAAGCCAGTCGCGGGTAACACCGGCGCCATTTTTATAAGGTTGTGCCAGGTTAGCGGTCACATAAGTGTCTATTTTGAAAGTGCCCTGCCAGAACATCGCCAGGTCGAACCCCTTGTAGTCGCCGCCGGCGGTAAAAGTATAGGTATATCCCGGATTCGACTGCCCGATCACGACGCGGTCGCCGCTGTCTATCTTCCCGTCGCCATTCTGGTCCTTGTATTTGATGTCGCCCGGATTGGTCACATTGTTTTGGAAAGGAGAAGCATCGATTTCGGCTTTGGACTGAAACAAGCCGAGTGATTGCAGTCCGAAAAACGAATTAATCGGCGAACCTTCCTGGATGATCCTGTTGGTATTGTACAGAATAGCGCCATTGGTGTTCTCGACCTTGTTGACCAAATGGGTGATATTCCCCGCGAGGTTGTAGTTCACCCCGCCGATGCGGTCGCGATAGCCGATGGTCAGTTCATAGCCCTTGTTGGAAACCGACCCGATATTGCTCAGCGGTCCCTGCAGGTTTCCTACCTGCGCGGGCAGGTTCACCCGGGCAAGAATGCCGTCGGTATATTTCCGGAAAAGGTCGAACTCGAATGTCAGCCGGTTGTTGAACAGGCCGCCATCGATACCCACATTGCTGGCGGTGGTAGATTCCCAGCCTACGGTCGGGTCGGCCAGCGTGCGCACTGCAGCGCCGCTCGCCACTATATTATTGAAAGAATAGTTGGCCGTAAATGAAGACGAATTCAGCTCCACCGCATTGATATAGCTGAACAGGGGAATGTTCTGGTTCCCCAGCTGTCCCCACGACGCCCGCAATTTCAGGTTGCTGACCGCCTGTACGTTTTTCAGGAAATTCTCTTCGCTGATCCGCCAGCCGGCCGAAAAGGAGGGGAAGAAACCCCATCGCCGCGATTCTTCAAAGCGCGAAGAGCCATCGAACCGGAAATTGGTTTCGAACAGGTATTTATCCTTGAAAACATAGTTGATCCGTCCGAATGTCGACATAATGCGCGACTTGGTGGACGTCCCTGTAACGGCCGGGTTAAGGCTTCCGCCATTCAGTTCGGTAATTTCGTTGCCGAGGTATCCCTGGTTTTGGGCCGTGAACCTGCCGATCGAAAAATGTTCCAGGCTAAAACCGCCCAATGCATTGATATAGTGGTTTTCTTTGAAATTCTTCTCCCAGTTTAACGTATGGAAATTCGTGAATGAAAAGTTGAGCCCGCTGCCCTGGAATACGCCGCGTGGCGGAATATTGCCCATGTTCGTAACATCGCCGGTTTTCGTGTTGGTGAGCGGAATGACGGGGTAGTTGAACTTTTCATTTTCAAAATACATGTTCGGCGCCACGGTGATCTTGTATTTCACATCGAACGGCAGGTTTATCTGGGCATACAAATTGGCGATGCCCCGCAGGCTTTTGTTGATATGCCTTCCTTCGAACGAAAGGGCGTAAGGGTTCCGGAAGAAATTATGGCCCGGCACCCTGATCCACTGGTCGGCGTAAGTGCCATCCTGGGCCAGGTTGGTTTGCATAGGCAATCCGCGGTAGATCAGCCCCATGATGCCGCCCTCTCCATTGCCGTCATTCACGGTGTAGGCCCCCTCGTTGTTATCCCACCAGGTGGCGATCACATTGCTTCCGATCGTCAGCCAGGGAGTAACCTCCGAATTGATATTGGTGCTGAATGAATATTTTTTCGCGCTGCTGCCGGGCAGAATACCCTTCTGATCGAGATAACCAAGGGAAACCGAATAGGTCGAGCGGTCGGAACCGCCCGATAACCGCAGGTTGTGTTCCTGGATCGCCGCGTTCCGGAACATCACCTTAAACCAGTCGGTATTGGGGTAAATATATGGATCGGTACCTGCGCGGTATTCGTCCATCAGGGCCTGGCTGTATTCGGCTGCCCGGCCTTCGTTGGCAAGCGCCCGGTTTTTCCCTTCCATGTATTCCAATGTATTGGTTACGACATTATCGGGCAGCCGTGTCGCCTGCTGAATGCCCAGGTAACCGGAATAGTCGATCCTTACCTTCGTGTTTTTCTGGCCTGTTTTGGTGGTGATCAGCACTACGCCATTCTGCGCGCGGCTTCCGTAAATTGCCGCGGATGCCGCGTCTTTCAGTACTGTAACTTTTTCAATATCATTGGGATTGACATCCCTGAGCGAGAATTCCACGCCATCCACCAGCACCAGCGGGCCGCTCCCCATCTCCGTATTGTAGGAGCTGACGCCGCGGATCGTGATATTCGCTCCGTCGGCTCCGGGCCTTCCCTGGTTCATATTCACATATACGCCCGGCAATCCCTGCAACGCCTGCGAGGAATTGGTGATCGGGCGGTTTTCGATAGATTTCGAATCGATGGTGGCTACCGCGCCGGTGAGGATGGCTTTTTTTACGGTCCCGTATCCCACCACTACCAGTTCGTCCAGTTCCTTCTGCGATGGTTTGAGGGAAATGCGGATGACAGACTGGCCGCCCACGGCAACTTCCTGTGCGACATACCCGACAAATGAGAAGATGAGCACCGCCGCATCGTCCAGGTTATCCATTACGAAATTTCCCTCAATGTCGGTGGTCGTCCCGATGGCGCTTCCTTTCACCAGGATGCTCACGCCGGGCAAGCCCGAGCCGGTTTCATCGGTTACCGTCCCGTTCACTTTTTTCAGCCCGGCCTCTTCTTGGGTCCTGGCCGGGGCGGGTTCCGGCCTCATCAGCGCTTTGTCCGACCGGAGCACGATGACTTTTTCCGTGCATTCATAACTGATGCCCATCGGTTTGAAGTACTTATCCAGAATCTGGGAAATCGTCTGGTTCCGGGCTGTTACGGATACCAGCCTTCCCGCATCGATCATCGCCGGACTGAATACGAAGCGCACATGGGTCTGCCGCTCGATCTCAACCAGCAGCGAATGCACCGACTGGTTTTTGACTTCGAGATTGACCCGCTTGGTGAGCAGGTCCTGCGCGTCGGCGTTCAATGCGATGGCGCTCACTGTACAAGAGAGCAACAGCAGGAATGGTAAGGCGCTGATTTTCATGAGCCGGACAAAATAGTAGTAGCCTAGTATGTTTTTTTTCATACTTTTAGAATGGTTTTAATACTTGAAAAAGGTTGAAGCCGCTCAATCCGGTCCGTATCGTCGAAAATGCAGGATCGGAGAGTTTCAGACCGGTAGTGTTCGAGCACCGCCGGTTTTTTTTGTTTTAGTTTAAAGCATGTGGGTCACAGCAGGGTGGGTTAAGGGTTCAGGAATAGGAAGATTGGGTATGCATGCGCCGGAAGCAGCTCGTCAGCATCCCCGGGACACAATGACAATTTTTCCGTCGGAGACTTTATAGGTCGCGTTGATCGCCCTGCACATCGCGTCGATCTGTTCCATCAGGTGCATTCCCTCGAAATTGGCCCTGATTTTGCATGATTTGAGCTTACGCGGATCAAAATCGATTTCCAGGTCGAAAGCCTGGCTTGCACTCACCAGGTAGCGCACTACCTCGATATGCTCACCATTTGCTGCCGTGGCCAGGAAACGGCTGATCGCGTCATCGGAATGGATCAGCGAAAGGGCTATGCCTTCACCGCTCAATGTCGCCTGCTGCCCCGGTACAATTTCCGCCGACCGGCCGGGTTGCGTGCCATCAGGCAGCGACACACTAACTTTTCCCGTACGCACGCTCACGACCGTACGCCCGGCCGCGCCGGGCGCGCTTACGCTGAAGCTGGTTCCCAGTACCCTGGTAACCGTATTGCCCGCGTACACGAAAAACGGTCTGGATTTGTCGGGTTCCACTTCGAAAAAGGCTTCCCCTTTGAGTTCGATTTTCCGGGAACTGGCGGCAAACTGGTCGGGTATACGAACCGCGCTGCCCGGTTTGAGAAAAACGCTGCTGCCGTCCGCAAGCCGGATCACCTGCGAGCGCGCGTGATCGTTGCGTACCCAGCCATAGGCGCCGCTCTTTGTCGAAGCGTTTGTGAGGGAAGGCGCGTGTTTGGTGCCCTGGCCGAGGTAAAGGCCGATGGATATCGCGATAACTGCGGCCGCAGCGGCTGCCCAGTAGTAAAGCTTTCGTGTAACCGTCCGTTGTGGCTGCCGGGTGGTCAGGTCGAATATCCTGTCGATAGCCTGCGCCTGGTCGGTTTCCGAAAGGGGAGTATGGGCCAGACGCACCGCCCTGATCGCTTCCGCGGCAGCCAGTAATGTGCGGCTTTCTGCCGGGTAACGGTTGGTCCATTCACGAAATTCGAGCGCCTGCTCCGGTGTAGGTGCCAGCACTATCCGGCGGAAATCTTCGTTTAAAACCAGTTCTTCTGCCGTGAGGCGATAAAAATGTTCCATAAGGGTTTTTGCTTCCGGACCACTATAGCGGAAACCTCAGCTCAGATACCCTTCAGGAGTTGAAATTTTTATCAAAATATTTACATAAATAAAGCGCGGCTGACAAGACGGTCGTGGGCCAGTTGTTTCTGAGCCAGTTAAGGGATTTTTGAAGCGTATTGGAGACCGACTGCGGGGTGATTTGCATGGTTGCGGCGATCTCTTCCCGCGAGAGGTTTTCGAAGAATTTGAGCAGAACGATTTCTTTCTGCCGGGATGGAAGGCCATTGAGCAATGCGGCGAACCTGTCGCTTAGCTCCTTGCTGGCCTCCGAGCTGATCATGGCATCTTCCACAGTGAATACCGCCTCGAAATATTCCGTTTCCCAATAATCCCTAGCTGCTCCGTCGTTTCTGGTTACCTGCTGGTGGAGCTGCCGCCTGAGGGATGCGAAAAGGTAAGGCATCGGTGGAATGGAATGGTTGAGGTTTGCCCTGCTTTCCCAAACCCTGAGAAACACGTCCTGAATGCAATCTTTGATCATTTCCGGGTCCCTGCTGAACTTGCAGCCGTACTGAAACAGCGAGGGATAAATGCCGTTCACCAACAGCTCGAATGCATCATTATTACCCAGGATAAAGGATTTCCAAAGCGACTCCTCGGATTGCTTGGAATGGGTTTGCATTGGTTGGTGATTTAATGGGATTGGAAATGAAAAGGTTTATCGCAAAATAATTATATCGGGAAGGGAAAAGCTAGCTGCTGTATTTATTTTATCTTTTTCAGAGGAAGCTTGCTGGCGTACGATGCCGGCAATCCGTTGGTTGTGCTCATCTTTTTAAGGGTAAAAAGCGTTAATTTGACGTATTATTAGCTGACAGCACCCTTGACAGAAATTAAAGTAGGAAGCCTGGACTAGTCCGTGGCGGAACATCGAAAAGTTTTCCGGACGCTGGCGTCGTAAGTGAATGAGCGTGGGCCGGCACTGGACAAAAGGCCCTCTATCTCAAAATACACCTCGGGCATAGGGCCCTATACGCTGAAAAAACTGGGTTGGTCTTCCAACAATGACCGGACGCTGATGGACGCTGTTTATCCGGAGGACCGGGACAAAGTCGCGGGGCTCGTCGGCGATATATTGGCTACCGGAAGCGGGAGCCAATATATCAGGCTTTTCAACGAGGCCACCGGCGAACCGTTCTGGGTTTAATGGAACGTGATGGTGATAGAGGACGCGGGGCCTGGAATGCCCCCCATTCTGGCGACGATCGGCACGGTCGTGTTTTCGCCGCGGCTTCGCGAAATGGTTGGTTTTACTGAAAAAGACATGACCTTCGGAGAGGCGGTCTGCTGCGTGATGAAAGAGGATCTGGAGACGTTGTCGGAAGCATTCATGTCGGCGCAGCGAGCTGAATCCGGTGGCAAGCTCAGGGCAGAATACAGGATCCTCAATCCCGCTACCGGCCATTTGCAGGTGATTCAGTCGCGGACAAACCTATTTTGATCTTGCCTACGTGGCGTCGCACGACCTTCCGGAGCCTTTGCGTAAGATTATGCAGTTTGCCAGCCGCCTCGTGGCCGAAAGCCAATCGGCTTCGCCCAAAGCAATGGACTACATAGGCAGGATGACATCGGCGGATGGGCAGATGGTGGTTTCACCGTATGGCGTCGGACGGTACTATCATCGCCCCGTTCGTTCAAATCACCTCTCAAACTATTTCCCGCGAGCAGCACGCGGCGTTTGGGCGTGAATGCGGCTAACTCTTTTCCAGCTGAACCAGTAGTAAGGGCCTGATTTCAACTTTTCGACTTATTCAGATGCCTAAACGACGCTATTCAGGCATCACAGGTCCCAAATTCTTTTCACAATGAATCGCAAAATACTGCTTGTCACAGGAGATGCCGGCGAAAGCTACGAAACCCTCTATGCCCTTCACCGCTTTCAGGAAGAAGGCGATATTGCCTTGATTGCCGCACCCAGTAAGCGAAGGCTTCATCTGGTAATGCACGATTTCGAAATCGGCTGGGATACTTATGTTGAGCGGCCGGGCTATTGCCTGCCTTCGGATCTGACTTTCGATGAGGTGGTGGTAGCGGACTACGACGCCATTTTGCTGCTGGGCGGCCGCGCTCCCGAATACCTGCGGAATTCCCCCGCGTTGCTCGAAGTAGTCCGGGAATTTGACCGGCAGGGCAAATGGGTCTTTGCCATCTGCCACGGGATACAGATCCTGATCGCTGCCGGGCTGGCCAACAGCCGTATCGTAACTGCCTACGAGCACCTGAAAGCCGAAGTCGAGATGGGAGGCGGCACATATGCTACCCAGGAGGCTGTCCGCGACGGGAATATTGTCACAGGGCAAACCTGGCAATCACACCCGGATTTCTACCGTGAAGTTTTCAAATGTTTCAATAAAGTGGAAACGGTGGAAGCGTAGGCTGAAAAGCGCCCGGCTTGTCTTTCAGGAGTATTAGCCTCGTTTCAAATCGTCTTGTCGGATATCTGCTTTACGATTCCGTCCATTTCATTGGCCGAAATTTCGAGGAAATCGAGGAGTTGCTGCCTTTCGTCTTCCCGCAAGTCCAGATCCTGAAGCATTGAAACGATACCCATGATCCGGGCAAGCGGGGCGCGCACGACGTGCGACTGCATGAATGCGATTTCCCGCAGTTTGGCATTCTGATGCTCGATTGCCTGCACATAGGCGAACCGCTCGGTCATATCGTTGGCAATGGTCACCACGGCCGGACGGCCTTCATATTGAATAAGGTTAGTCTGAATGTCGGTCTGAACGATTTCGCCATTTTTTTTCCTGTGTCTGAAAATCCCTTTCTTTTCGCCCCTGCGAGTCACGGGATTGAAGGACAAGGCCGCTTCCAGGATCGGTATTTCTTCATAGGGCCTGATATCGCGGACCGACATGGCGAGGAACTCCTCCTTGGTATACTGATAATGGTCTATCGCGGCCTGGTTGACGTCCAGAAAACGCAGCGTTTCTAAGTCGAATACCCACATCGGGAGAGGGCAGGATTCAAATAGGGAGATGTAATTTTTTTTGGACTCCTCCAAAGCGGAATTGAGGCGCTTTCGCTCGGTAATGTCCCGAAAATAGACGGAAAGTCCTTTGGGCGACGGATATGCGCTGATCTCGTACCACTTTTGAAGCGGCGGGTAAAAATCCTCGAAATGGACCGACTGGTTTTCGGTGAACGCCTGGTAGTACTTCATGTAAGATTGCGACCCTACCGACTCCGGAAAGACCTCCCACAGATTTTGGCCCCAAACTTGTTCTTTGGGTTTCCCCAACACCGTTTCGGCCATGTTGTTCCAGTAGGTTACCGTCCAGTTCTGGTCCAGGGCAAAGAAGCCGTCGCCGATGCTCTCGAGGATCTCGTTGACTTCTTCCAGCGACCGCCTGGCCCGGAGTTCAGGCTTCCATTCGGCGCCTCCGGCGGCTCCCCAAACAGGTGAATTTTCGGTCGGCATTTCCTGGACATGGCAAACGATCGCGCCGATGTCCGCGTCTTCCGTCATATTGGTAAATACCCCCTCTGGCCCATACAGGCCGATTCTGATGGTCGGGCCACCGGAAAACGGAAGTTTCCGACCGGCCCGCTGCCTGGGAGATCCCCGCAAGTACGTCCGTGATCGTTTCGGTGTAGTCTGCATGCACGAGTTCAATAAATCGGCGTCCTGCCTGCGTTAGGTAAGGTAAGCCCGATGAAAGCGTGCGGCTGGGAGTTTGGTAGGTGATCTCAAAAGCAGTATTCAATAGAAATATCGCCTCAGAGCAACCAGCCAGTAATTTATTCAAACCGCTAATTCCAATGGGTATAACCTGGTGCATTTTTGTCGGGGCTTTTAGTTGAGGATAGGCTGGATATCTGATGAGCATAGTGCGGCTACCAACAATATAAGCATATGGCTCTTAAGTATACATATTTTGATATTTAACGGCATCAGGTCCCCGCGCGGATCAAGCGGATATCCGTGCGCCGAAGCCGGAAGTTTTACCGGATCTTTGAAACTAATAAGTACTGCTTTACTCTGAACAAACCCGGTTTTGGAGCTCCATACGAACTTTGTAGCATACAAAAACAAAGGAAATCATGGAAACGAAAAAAGTTTGGTTTGTTACAGGAGCATCAAAAGGTTTGGGACTTGCATTGGTGAAACGCCTTTTGAATGAGGGTTATAAAGTTGCCGCTACTTCACGTAATGCACAAGCGCTGCGGGAAGAAGTAGGTTTCGCAGGTGATCAGTTTCTGCCGCTTCAGGTGGATCTGGGCAGCGACCATTCCGTAGGTGAAGCCGTTGATCAGATCATCGGCAGGTTCGGCACCATCGATGTGGTGGTCAACAACGCAGGTTACGGTCAGCTGGGTACGCTGGAAGAGTTGAGTGACGCAGAAGCCCGCGAGAATTTTGATGTGAATGTGTTCGGGATCCTGAACGTCATCCGCAAGGTAATGCCGTTGTTCCGGGAAAAGCGCGCCGGTTCATTCTTCAATATCTCCTCTATCGCCGGGTTCATGGGGACTTTCCCCGGCTGGGGCATTTACAACGCCACCAAGTTTGCGGTTGCCGGCCTGACGGAAGCATTATCGGCGGAAACCAAATCGATGAGCATCTCTGCCACCATTGTGTACCCGGGGTATTTCAAAACCAACTTTCTGCTGCAAGGTTCCATGCGGACAGCCGCGCACCCGATAGCCGCGTACAAGGAAGCGCGCGAGCTCGAAGTGATACACAATGAGCAGATCGTCGGTAACCAGCCGGGAGATCCTCAGAAGGCAGCAGAAGCATTGATCCGGGTGGCCGAAATGGATATCAAACCCTTGCACCTGTTCCTGGGCTCCGACGCATTCGGCATGGCGCACAGCAAGATCGGGATGCTGCAAAGTGATCTGGATGCATTCGAAAATGTCAGCAAATCCACCGATTATTAATTCAAACAATGCGCAAAATAACCACCGGGCCAGGCCTGGTGGTTATTATATTTACGCCAGACAACTGGCGAACATGGAAAACACAGGCATCCCTAGGATTGAACTCGAAAAATTCGCAGCAGAGGAATACAAAGTGCCTTTACTGGACGTGCAGCATTATCCGGTAAGCTCGGCGCAGTTCATCATCGAGAACCGGGACGACTACCCGGTGAAGGACTACATTTCTCCGCACCGCCGGAAATTTTACAAGATCTTCCACATGACCTCGGGTACAGGCATTCTCACCATCGGGTTGCACCGGTACGAAATGGGGCCGGATGAAATCGCATTTGTGCATCCCGACGAGATCATGTCGTGGCAAACCACCTCCACGGAGACCGGCGGCCACTTCTGCCTCATCCATCCCGACTACTTCGGGCCGGGTGCCGAGCATGTTTCACAGCTTTTCAGGCACTACGCATTCTTCCATGCCGACAAAGCCGTAGTCCAGTTGCAGGCCCACCAGTCGTCGGTCATCAACGACAGCTTCGCCGCAATGCTCAAAGAGGAGAGAGGGGACGATGACGACAAGAAGCAAGCCATTCTGCTGCAATTGCAAATGATACTGCTCGAAAGCAAAAGGGCCGGCAAAAACAGGGCGGAAATGCCCGTGCCGGAGAGTTATGGCTACATTTATAAATTCCTCTCCCTGCTGGAATCGTCATTTCAGGTGCAGCACGACGGCATGGCCAAGCTGAAAACGGCCGCCGAATTCGCGGACCAGCTCCATGTTCACCCCAATTACCTGAATGCGCTCATTAAAAACCACACCGGCAAAACGGTGCGTGAACACATCCAGGACCGCTTGCTGCACGAAGCAAAATCGCTGCTCGTGCAAACCGACTGGGACATCAACAAAATCAGCGACGGACTAGGCTTTTCCGGACAGGCCGCATTCACCACATTTTTCAGGAAAAAGGAAAATGTATCGCCCTCGCTGTTCCGCAGGAACATCCTGCCGCCCGCTTCGCGCCAGCGCGCAAGCAGGTAAAATGTCGGGGCTATTTCACCAATAAAAAACTCAGCTGGTACCTTGGGTAGTGGTTTTGTAATGAATATCCCGATATTGTAGCGATATTTTTCACTTCTTAACCAAACATAGCATGAGCACGCTTACACTGCGCGACGGAGCAGAAATGTACTACAAAGACTGGGGCACCGGACAGCCGATCGTTTTTCACCACGGATGGCCGCTCTCGAGCGACGATTGGGACAACCAGATGATGTTCTTTTTGCAGAAGGGTTTCCGGGTGATCGCACATGACCGCCGCGGGCACGGGCGCTCATCCCAAACTTTCCAGGGGCATGAGATGGATACCTATGCGGCAGACGTGGCCGAACTGGCCGCGCATCTGGACCTGAGAGACGCGGTGCATGTGGGGCACTCTACCGGGGGCGGGGAGGTGATCCATTATGTGAACAAACACGGAAAAGACAGGGTGGCCAAAGCAGTACTCGTAAGTGCCGTGACGCCGATGATGATCCAATCGGAAAGCAATCCGGATGGGGTACCTGCCAGCGTTTTCGACGAAATCCGGCTCATGACCGCCACAAACCGCCCGCAGTATTTCAAGGATTTTACAGCCGCTTTCTATGGCTATAACCGCGAAGGGGCCGTTGAGAAGCAGGGTGTCCGGGATAACTGGTGGAGGCAGGGCATGATGGGCAGCGTGCTGGCCCACTACGAATGCGTAAAAGCATTTTCCGCCACCGATTTTACAGAAGACCTCAAGAATGTCGATGTGCCGGTGCTCGTACTGCACGGAGAGGACGATCAGATCGTTCCTTACCAGATCACGGCAGTGAAAGCGGCTGCATTGCTGAAAAATGGCACTTTGATTACCTACCCGGGCTTCCCGCACGGAATGCCTACCACGGAAGCAGAAACGATCAATAAGGATATACTGGCATTTATCACTGCGTAGTACATCCCGATAACGGAAATTGTTGGAAAGCCGGATTGCATGAGCAGTCCGGCTTTTGTATGAAAGGCGGCAGATGAATAGGCCCATTGTTTCGGCACTATCGCATTTCCCTGCTGACATACAGCTGTCAGAAGCGGTGGTTTCTTTTGCAAATCAAAACCTAATCAGACCCATCATGACATTCGTCTCATCCCGCATTATCACTGCCGACGTTACCCGGCTGACCGACTTTTACCAGCACGTCACCGGCTTTCCTGCCACCCGCTACACCGAAGATTTTGCCGAGCTCCGCACACCGGTGGCTGTGCTTGCGATCGGTAGTACCCGCACTTTACAATTGTTTGGCGCAGAGGGTGTAGCAGCACCTGCTGCAAATCGCTCCGTCATCCTGGAATTCCGGGTCGACGACGTGGATACGCAATACCAGCGCATTATCGGTTACCTCGGCGAGGCGGTTGTACAGGCCCCGACCAACATGCCATGGGGGAATCGCTCGCTACTCTTCCGTGATCCGGATGGTAACCTGGTCAACTTCTTTACGCCGGTTACGGCCGACGCAATCGCGCGGGCCCAGTAGCGATGCAGGTGTTGTTTTTGAAAAGTGCACAATTTCTGCTTGGCACGATATTCGTAAGTCGGGCATGGAACAAGCCAAAGTTGTGGAATACCCTGCTGCATCAATGAATCACAAGAACAATCCCAAGAACATCGCCATTATAGGTGCCGGGCCTAGCAGCCTGTATTTGTTAAAACACCTGCTTACATTGGATAAGGAGCTGGAAATCGAGGTTTTCGAAAAGACCGGTATCGTTGGCGCGGGAATGCCGTATAGCCCCCAGGGCGCAACAGCCGAACATATCACCAACGTATCGGGCAATGAAATTCCTCCCCTGGTTATGACACTCAGCCGCTGGCTGGACGAAATGGCGGGGAAACTGCCCGAACAATACGCCATCGACCGCGATAATTTCACTCAGCACCACGTGGTACCGAGGCTGCTTTTCGGCAAATACCTGGCCGGACAATTCAGCCTCCTGCGCGAGCAGGCCGCGAATGAGGGGAGGGTCATTAAGGTGCATCTCAATACCGAGGTAACCGACCTGACCGACTGCCATGAGGAGCAAAAAGTGCAGCTTACCCTGGGATCGGGCAAGACGCGCGAGTTCGATTATGCAGTCGTGTGTTCGGGCCACCGGTGGCCGGAGAAGGGCGAAAGCGCCAGAAAAGGTTATTTCCTTTCGCCTTATCCGCCTACCAAGCTGGCATTGCAGGTCAACCACGCGGTGGCGATCAAAGGGTCGTCGCTGACGGCCATCGACGCGATTCGCACATTGGCCAGACACAACGGAAGTTTCGAGGAGGAAAACGGGAAGTTGCGGTTTGTACCGGCCGAGGGCAGTGAGAAATTTAAAATTGTGATGCATTCCCGCAACGGCCTCCTGCCGGCGATCCGGTTCCACCTGCGGCAGCCGGAACTTTCGCAGGACTCGCTGCTGACCCAGGAGGAAGTCGACGCCAACAAAAAGGAAAACGGCGGGTTTCTTTCCCTCGACTTCGTATTTGAGCAAAACTTCAAACGCCGTTTCCAAAAAAGCGATCCCGAATTTTACAAGCGCATAAAGAACCATAACCTCGAATCGTTTGTGGATCTGGTCATGTCCATGCGCGAGGGGAAGCCGCCATTCAGACTTTTCCGGGAAGAATACGAGGAAGCGGAGGAGTCGATCAGACGGCGCAAATCCATTTTCTGGAAGGAAATGCTGGCTGAGCTGAGCTTTACAATGAATTACCCTGCCAAGTATTTGTCGGCCGAAGACATGCTGCGCCTGAAAAACGTGCTGATGCCGCTCGTTTCGATCGTGATCGCATTCGTGCCGCAGTCCTCGTGCGACGAGCTGTTTGCGTTGCATGACGCGGGCCGGCTCGACATCGTCACGGTGGGCCAGGAGGGCCGGGTAGAGCCATTGAAAGAAGGCGGCATCCGCTACCACTATACCGATGAGCACGACGGTAAAAAACATGCGATCCGCTACCACACCTATGTCGATTGTTCGGGACAACCGCATTTATCAATCGAAGACCTTCCATTCCCGGGGCTGCTCCGGCGGAAATCGGTAAGCCAGGCGGCATTGCGGTTCAAATCGCGGGAAGAGGCCGAGAAGCTTTTGGCAGAGGGGAACGAGCTTATCGTGCAGAACGAGCACGGCGAGTATTTCCTGAAAGTTTCCGGCATTACCATCACCGACCATTTCCAGATCGTGAACGAATACAACATCCCGAACGACCGCATTTACATCATGGCCGTGCCGTACATCGGCGGCTACAATCCGGATTATTCCGGGCTGGATTTTTGCGAGCAGGCGTCCCGCTGCATCGTGGAAAAGCTCGGCCAAGTAATGAATGCCAGCCATCCACCCCTGCATGCCGAATGTTAATATCAAACCAACAGTGACCTGTGGATTCGGCCTACCTATCCGAAATCTGGATTTACCCGGTCAAATCGCTGGCCGGTTTTCGCGTACGGGAGGCGTATGCCGGTTGGGCGGGTTTGCGGCATGACCGGCAGTGGATGCTTATCGATGCGTTTGGCCGCTTCCTGACGCAGCGTATCCTGCCCCAGATGGCCCGGCTGCAAGCCCGTATCGTGCCGGAAGGACTGCTGCTTGCCTCCATAGACGAGCTGGAAGATTCGATATTGATCCCATTGTCCCATCCGGAAGGCCCGCTGCTGACAGTTAAAGTGTGGGACGACCTTGCAATGGCGCATATGCCCAGCGCAGCAGCCAACCGGTGGCTCAGCGACAAGCTTGGCCGGGAGATTTCCATCGTGGGCATGCGCCAGGCAGTTGTCAGCAGGACTTACGACGGTCATGACCGGACGCCGCGTGCATTGAGCTTCGCCGATGATTTTCCCTACCATTTGGTGGGCCAGTCGTCCGTCGATGCGCTGAACATTTCTCTCGAAGAAAAAATCGACATCCGGCGTTTTCGTCCCAACCTGATTATTTCGGGTTGCGGGCCATTTGAGGAAGATTTCATCGAAACCTTCAAGATCGGCGGTGCCCGGTTTGCCGCCATCTCTCCCTGCGAACGCTGCCTGATGGTGAATGTGGACCCGGAATCGGGGCGGGCGGGCAAGCAGCCGCTGAAAGCGCTCGCCCGGACCCGCCGCCAGGGTAACAAAATCATTTTCGGGCAGAATGTGATCCCTTTACAGGAAGGCATCATTGCCGAGGGGGACACATTATTGTTTTAAACCAATGAGTTCACTTTCACTCCGCTATTTGAGCATGTATTGAATCGATCCGCCATCTACGGCGATATCAGCTCCATTAATATACCCCGCAGCGTCGGAAGCGAGAAATAATACGGTATTGGCTACCTCTTCCGCATTTCCCAGTCGCTGGAGTGCACTTCTGGAAGCTAGCAAATCCTGAATTTCCGCGGATGCTACTGAAAGCAGTCCGGGAGTCTGGATGGGGCCAGGGCTGACGATATTGACCCGTATCTTGCGGTCAGCCAACTCGTTGACGGCGATATCGGCTATCTTGTTCAATGCCGCTTTGGTGGCCGAGTACACACTGCTCGCCACGCCGGCGGCAGCGGCTACGCCGGACGATGTGAAGATCACCGACGCGCCATCGGCCAGGTGCGGTATGAGCTTTTGCAGCGTGAAGAAATGGCCCTTGACGTTTACGTTGAATTGCGCGTCGAAATCAGCTTCTGTAACATGCAGAATCGGTGCGTACACGCCGATAGCCGCATTGAGGTAGAGCACATCCACTTTTTTGCCGCTTTCTTCCACCCATTTTTCCAACAGCGCAATCTGGGCCAGATCCGAGGTGTCCGCCACCAGGGTCTGCAAGTTTGGACTGTTGATTTCTTCGGCCGCGTTACGCAATGTTTCCGGATTTCTGCCCGTAATCAGCACATCCGCGCCATGTTGAATAAATGCCTTGGCAGCAGCCAGGCCGATACCCTGGCTTCCGCCGGATATGATTACATTTTTATTGGTGAAATTCATTTCCTTCTCGTTTTAAATAGTTTCCAAAACTATAACAGGAACATTTATTTTAGTAACTTGGTTACTGAAAGTAACAGTATATTTCAGGTAACCAGGTAACTTATGACGGAGCAAATATGTCACAAAGCAGACATCATGGCGATTCACGACGCGATGGACGTGCTGAGCGGGAAATGGAAGATTTCCATACTCTCATCCATGTGTTATTACAGCCAAAGAAGGTTTTCAGACATCCTGAATGACCTTGACGGCATTTCGAACAAACAGTTGAGCAAAGAGCTCAAAGAGCTCGAAATGAATAAGCTGATCAAGCGGACGGTACTCGACACGCAGCCTGTGACGGTCCAGTACAATCTGACCGAATATGGCTGGACCCTGCAAGACCTCATACACGGCCTGGCAGCATGGGGCATGAAACATCGCCAGACGATCATGGCAGATTAATTGCGATTTTGATGTATTTTTAAAAAATCATTCGAAGTGAATATGATTTCTTTAAAAACTTTATGAATATATTCAAAATAGCACAGAATTGCCTCGTCGCCGGTCTTATCATCTCCTCGACTGGCCAGGCGGTGGACGCGCAGACCCGATCCTTAACCAGTTATGTAAACCCTTTTATCGGCTCGGAAGAACATGGGCACGTTTTTGTGGGGGCTAATGTGCCTTTTGGGGCTGTTCAGCTTGGGCCGACGCAGATCGGGCGCAGCTGGGATGAGTTCAAAGGCTGGGACTGGTGTTCGGGCTACAATTACATCAGCCAGGAAATCCTTGGTTTCACGCATACGCATTTGAGCGGGACGGGCATAGGCGATCTGAACGACCTGATGATCGTGCCCGCGAACGGGCGCCTGCAACTGCGCCCCATGCAGTTTGAAAAGCCGGAAACAGGCTACGGATCACTTTTTTCGAAACAGTCGGAACAGTGCCATCCGGGCTTTTACCAGGTTCATCTGGACAAATACGACGTGGACGCCCGGCTGACGGCGACCGAGCGGGTCGGTATTCATCAGTACCATTACAAGAAAACCGATCATGCACATATCCTGGTGGATCTGGGTTTTGCGATGAACTGGGATAGCCCGGTGAAGACATTCATCAAGCAAGTGAACGACTCCACTTTTACGGGTTACCGGTTTTCTACCGGCTGGTCGAAGGACCAGCGCCTGTACTTTGCGATCCGCACATCGCAGCCCATTCAGAAAGCGGAATTTTACAGTGACACCACGCTCCAGAGCGGCCGGCAGGTGGAGAGCAAGCACGCCAAAGCGGCATTGTATTTCGACGCTGCGCGGAATCCCGACATGGTCCTGAAAGTTGCCCTTTCGCCGGTAAGCGAGGAGAATGCATTGTCCAATATGGCTGCCGAAGCACCTTCCGGCAATTTTGAGGCTTACCGCCGCAAAGCCGACCAGGTATGGGAAAAATCGCTGGGCGCCGTCCAGGTAGAAACCCGCAACAATACGGATAAGGAGCTTTTTTACACGGCCCTTTACCACATGTTCCTCGGTCCGACGCTTTTCAACGACGCCAACAACGACTACCGCGGTACCGACAAGCAGGTTTACAAAAATGCGCCTTTTAAAAACCTCACTACCATGTCGCTATGGGACATTTACAGGGGCTGGGGACCTTTTATGTCGATTGTAAAACCGAGCCTGGTGAAGGATATTGCCGGCTCGATGCTGGCCATTCACGAGCAGCAGGGGCGCTTGCCGGTGTGGCCGCTGGTAGGCAGCGAAACGGATTGCATGGTGGGAAGCCCGGCCATCATTATCCTTGCGGATGCGTTCGGGAAGGGGCTCATCCCCGCCGGAGACCGTGAGCGTGTGTACGAGGCCATGAAGCACACCGCCACCCGCGATTCGATGGGCCTGCAGTACCTGAACAAGCTCAGCTACATCCCGGCCGATAAAATGCACGAATCCGTAGCGTGGGCTATGGAATACGCCATCGCTGATGCGGGTGTTGCCAAAGTGGCTGCCGCATTGGGCAAAAAAGCCGACGCCGCCTATTTCACGAAGAGAAGCCGGCTCTATCAGTTGTATTATGATAAGCAGACGGCCTTTTTCAACGGCCGCTTCGAAAACGGCCAGTTCCGCCGCCCGTTCGATCCATTCTTTTCCGTACCCGTAACCTCCGACTACACCGAGGGCAATGCATGGCAATACCTCTTCCTTGTGCCTCAGGATGTGCGTGGGCTGATAGGCCTGCTGGGCGGTGAAAAAACCTTCAAATCGCGGTTGGATAGCCTTTTTACGGTTTCTTCGGAGCTCCGCGAGGGGACTGCACCGGACATTTCGGGCCTGATAGGGCAGTATGCGCACGGAAACGAGCCGAGCCACCATATTACCTACCTCTACAACTACCTGGGCGAACCCTGGAAAACAGCCGATCTGGTACGCGAGGTAATGCAGAAATTTTACAGACCCACACCCAACGGCCTGAGCGGCAACGAGGATGTTGGCCAGATGAGCGCCTGGTATGCATTCAGTGCATTGGGCATGTACTCCGTCAACCCGATGGAAGGGAAATACGTTTTCGGTTCGCCTTTGTTCGATTCGGCTACGCTGCGGCTGGAAAACGGCAAGACATTTACCATTGAATCGAAGGATAACAGCAAGGACAACAAATACATCCAGAAAGTAGAACTGAATGGCAAGCCTTATCCCTACACCTACATTCGTCACACGGACTTGATGCAGGGCGGCAAGCTGGTGTTTTACATGGGTGCTACACCTGGTAAGACCTACGGGGTGAGCGCCGCAAGCCGGCCCTAATGTTGCCCGTACTTGCCCCAGGCGGGGGCGGTAACCTCCAAAGGAAATACCATCGAACAGATCATCGGCCTTCCCGATCATGGACAGCAGGTTGAACTGGAAGAAATTTTTCAGGTCATGCTCGACGAGTCATCCGGCAGTCAGGCATTGAAGTATGATATTTTGAATGGCTTACTGCTCGTGCTGGTCGCCTGCTTGATCGAATGCCTGCGGGTAGGGCAGACGCCGCCCATTTCAAGGGAAGCCGTGATCGTCTCTTCGTTCCTGACCAACCTGGAAAACAACTTTTGGTCACGGAAAAGGGTGTCCGAATACGCCTCTGAATTATTTGTCAGCCCCGGATACCTGTCGGAAGTCGTGCGGCGGGTGTCGGGCTACCCGGCCAAATTTTTCAAGAATTTTTCCGGGAGCAACTTCTCCAATTTCCGGGCAAGGCGCGCTGTTGGCTCTTAGCCGGTTAATCGGCGGGATTTCTACTAAAAAAGCCTTGATATGCACATTTTATGCCGGTGGGAACCGAACTAAATTGCTTTGCGATCGAAAGATCGGGGATAAGTACAGTTGTAGCAGGTAACGAAGCTGCTTTGCAGCCCAAGTTATTGAAGGGAGAAGCAATCCGCCAGGGTATCTTCTCCCTTGTGTTATTTCTTCTTTTTTCCGCTGGCTTTCGCTCTGGGATTGAAATCGAGGCACTGCTGCATCCAGAAAGTGAAATCCTTTTCACTGCGGACGTAATCGGGGCTGATATAGCCATATCCTGTGTACACCCTGCCGCCGCTGGTCATCGGGCGAAAGTCCTGCCGCTCGGCAAAGGTATCATGCAATGCGGGGTCAAAACGGACCATCATTTCGTCGCCGCTCACGCAAACGCACATTTTTTCATTCACCATAAAGGTAAGCCCCTTGAACATTTCCTTCTCTTCAATGTCCAGGCCGGGGATGTCGGCCAGGTACGCGCGGATGCGATCAGCCAGTTTCAGGTCGTAAGCCATTTGATATCTTGGTTAATTGCCCGTTGATGGACTTTGTCTTGACGAGATCTTTTCGGTTGACAATCAGTTCTTCGGTTTAAAGATACGCGATGTCGATCATGGAATGAACAAAAAAGAAATCCACCCCCATGAGGGATGGATTTACTTGTCTTTTACAAACCTAACTAAAATCGCACCCGTAGAGACGTGTAAACCAGCCGGGCAGTCGGCCGGCCGGCAGACGACGTCGGTACGCGATAATTGTTGCCCACAAATTAGCCGGATCCGCTGCGGGCGGCTAGTGATACATGCTGACATTCCCGGTTTTTGATGTAAGGTGAGTTATTGGAAGGATGAGTGCTCTGAAAGGTGCTCAATGGCAATGTTTTAGTCCTTTTTGCCCCTACAACCCGGTAACGGGAAGCTTTGCTCAGGTAATCACAAAATTCATTCATCTGACACAATTTCTCAGAATGGCGGTCTGTTTTCAGGCTTGTTTTGTGCTACCTGTTTAACACTTGTACATGCTTCAATCCTTCTCGTTACCAATAACTAACCAATCACATATGAAACAAAAATTACGGTTGATTGCCGCGATCACTGCCATGACTTGCGGTGGGTTGCTGCTAGGCTCTACCTGCTATGCGCAGGTCAAAATCGGGACAAACCCGACTTCTATCGATGGAAATGCTAACCTTGAAGTGGAGGCTTCCACCATCGGCAGAAAAGTGTCGGTCCACAAAACGACTGGAAAAGTGACCATCAAGGATGGTACGGAAGGCGCGGCGAAAGTACTGACCTCCGACGCGGGCGGTAATGCCGAATGGAAGGATATCCCGATCAGGGACCAAAAGGTTGAATATGCGTTCAGAGCGCGGAACGACGTAGCGGTAGACGTTCAGACAGGGAGCAACACGTACGTTTATGAGGGCTATGACCTGAAAACTGAAACGGCAGGCAACCGGTTCAACACGGGCGATCGGTTTAATTTTACCAGCGGCGTATTTACGGCGCTCAAAAAGGGATATTACCTTTTCAATGCGGGCATCAGGGTCGATATCAAAAACGGCACGACACCCGGCAGCCATCAGGTCACCGCGAGCGTCAAGAGGCGCAGTGCCGACGGCACGTTCAGCGATTACCGCGGAATTGTGAATGAAACCGAGCTTGTCAATGGAAAATACTCTTACAACGTCTCCACGCTTTATCTCCTCGAAGCGAACGACCAGGTGTATATCGACATCACCAGGGCGGTGCCGGGACGGGATTACAAAATCGTGAGCGGCTTTTTGGAGGGCGTTGCCATTGGTCTGTTTGAGTAGGACAACATATTCGATGAATTATGAGAAATGTTCGACTCCATTTTCTGACCAGTAGCGTCCGGTTGATGCTGATAATGACGTGTTGCCTGTGTGTGCGTCAAGCCATGGCCCAGGAGGGCAGTCTGGGCAATACAACGGTTTTCGGCGGTGCCCAAATGACCTTTTTCGGTAATCTGAACTTCCTCACGGGAGGTGTGCGCGTCCCGCCGGGCGTGATCCTGACCGAGCGTGCGCAGGGGAACCTCGGTGTGGTGAATTTTGTGGGAGATGGCATTACCGTCTCGGGTGCTACCAATATAAGGCACGTCGACGGCTACGTGCGGAAGTACGGGACTGGCCGGTTCGTTTTCCCGGTGGGCGATAACGGGCACGTGGGGCAGTTTGCCGCCACCGATGATAATGTGATGGGTGCTTACTTTTTTGCCAATCCCGGCGTGGCCGTTACCAGTGATGTATTTACAGGCCGGAATTATGCGCCGCTGCCCGGCGGGGCCCCATTCAACACGGCCAGCAAAGCCCGTTACATTGAGAACGTGAGCAATGTGGAATACTGGGATATCGACGGTCCCAACCCGACGAGCATTACGCTTACATGGGATGCAGAAAGCAATATCGCCGTTATGACGGGTAATAGCCTCACCAAGCTTTGCATCGTGGGCTGGAATGGAACGGAATGGTCGGTCATTCCCTCGACTGTGAATCCGACTTCTGTGCTGGGCGGGGCAAGTACCCTGGCTTCCGGCTCCATCACGACGAATGCGACGCTGGTTCCCGACACCTACTCGGCCTACACCCTTGCCTCCGCAGGGATCCCCAATCTCACGCCGACGACGGATATCAACAGCCTGAACTTTGTCAAGGGGGCGTCGCGCGATTTCGTGGTTAACATCTTCGAAGTCAATGGCACCGCCACGTCCGGCCGGATCAGGTTCAGGATCGTGAAACCCTCGGGCTTTACCATTACCTATCCTACATCTAGCGGCGTCTCCCAGGTTTTTGGCGGTACCGCGAATGAGAATGGGAACTGGGACTTTTCCGAAAATTCAGGCTTCGTCACCGTTACGGCAAAGGAAGGGATCAACATTGCGGCCAATGGACAAGCCGTGATCGGCTTTCATGTAGCCCGTAACGGAAATACCAGCGGCGGTACTACCCAAAACATCACCGCCACCATCGTGTCGGGATCCGGGGGGGAGATTAAAAATGATGATAACAGCGTCGTGACCAACATTTCCGCATTCTAGTTCTAATCAGCAAAACTCAATTTTATATGAAAAAAATTCTTCTAGCATGTGCCGTGTTCACAGTGGGCTTTTGGGTGCCGGATGCCAATGCGCAGGACGTGGATATCAATATTTTGCGCGATACAGCCGCCGTTGAGATAGGATTGCCCGGCAACATACTGGTTACCATCTGCAATGTGGACCCGAATGAAGGGCTCGAAGCACCGGCCAACAAACTCCGGCCGCTCATTTCCGTGAGTCCGATTGTGGAGATTATCGGGGCTGTCAACCTGGACAACTCGCCCCTCACCAATTGGAAAATCGTTTCGCAAGACGCGGAATCCATTATGCTTTTAAATACGGTTCCGTTGCCCAATGCGGAATGCTTTTCGTTTTATGTGGTCGTGAAGGGAAAAACCGAGAGTGATACCAAGGTCGTTACCGCGACGCTGGGCTTTCAGGGCCCGCAAACCCCCGGAAACCTGACCGGTAACGACAATAGCACCACTGGTGTGAAAGTGAGGCCCCCGTTACCGGTTACCCTGGTTTCTTTTGCAGCGGTGCGCGAAGGCCAGGCGAGTATGCTCAGGTGGTCCACTTCCGAAGAGGTAAATTCGGATTATTTTGAAGTACAGCACAGCACCGACGCGAAGAAATGGGCGAAACTGGGTGAGGTAAGGTCCCATGGAGAAAGCAGGGCCTTGCGCCATTACAGTTTTACCCACGAGAATCCCGCGGCGGGCGACAACTTTTATCGCTTGAAAATGGTGGATATCGACGAAACGTTCGCGTATAGTCGTATCCGTAGGCTTGGTTTCGACGCGGCCCATATGCTGTCGGTCACGACGTTCCCCAACCCGGTAAGTGATGAACTGGTGATCGACCACCACGATTGGGCCAGTGTAACGGGGCTGTCGCTGTTTGACAAAAGCGGGAAGAAAATTGCCTCGCAGGCACAAACGGCCTCGAACGTGTTGGACGTAAGCTCATTCTCATCGGGTGCTTACGTACTGCAAATTGCCCATAAGGACGGTTCCGTTCTTTCCAGAAAGATTTTAATCGTGCATTGATTTTGCAGCGAGCGGAGCAGAGGCAGCAGCCAGGCCCGCTAATGCGATTCAATTTCATAAGACCTCCGCTCGATAACCAGCCAGCAGCTCGTGACGAGCGGTTAGTAAAGGGTTAGAGTTGTGGATAAAGCGTTGAGTAATCATAATGGGTACGCGGGTTCGCGTACTCATTTTTTTGTTTATGCGCTATTACATCCGAAGAGCCGGGCATAAAAAACGCCGGCAGTTCGTGCCGGCGGGATGATTAGAAGGGGCTTGTTATCGGAACTTGCTGTGTTTCCGGCCGTAGGTGAAATAAATGGCATTGTTTGCCTTGGCAGCGCCCCGATGCCCATTGCCGTGAGGCTGCCCCTGCCGAGGACGCGATTGAGTTGACTTTTTTGTATATCCTGTTCGTATGCTTCAAGTGGCTTCTTGCGCCAGACACTGCTGCCCATAGTTCATTTATTTAGTGATGGTGATTTAATAGTGGTGAATTTTGGTGTCTTGCAGTCAGGGTTGCCGGATGGCGGTGATGTCGCCCTCCGGCATGCTGATTTTCAGACCGTGCACTTGTTCGGTTTTAGTTCTAAAAAAATGGACTTTTTCCCCGTTCTCAACGATCATCAGCTGATCCGGGACTTCTGTAGTGGCGAGTTGAAGGGTTTGCTGGCCGTCGGCAGCTCCATATAATTTGCCGTTTTCCTTCCATATTTTGATCGCACTGATCCCATTAGCGGGTTCTACTTTATAGGTACCGGCATAATCGGTCAGTACCGTTGCACGGGCCCGGAGCGCTTCCAGTTTCAGGCCGCTTAACGGCATATAATATACGTTTTCGATCCGCTTCCCGTTCTCCACGCGTGTCCGGGCAAAGTAGAAGGTCTTGGAATGCGGATCGACCATCGGGCAAAACATCGAACCGGCGGGATCCGAGCTCACCGGAAGTTCCATAGGACTGCTCCACCGGCCATTGATCTGATACGAAATCATAAAACTTTGGGCATTGGGAATACCGGAGGCGTAGATGAGGTAACTTTCGTCGGGCGCGATATAGGGATTGGAATCGCTGCCGGGCGAATTTACTTCGGCTCCCAGGTTGACGGGCGTCTGATAAGTTCCGTCAACGAAACGCGACACATAAATGTCCATTCCGCCGATCCCGCCGGCGCGGCGCGACCCGAAATATACATTGCCTGACGAGGCCATTCCGGCATAGACGTCCGCCGAATCGGAATTGATCGCATTGGATAACACAAATGGCGCGCCCCATCCCCCGGGCGTCTTTTTACAGGCCCAAACATTAAAATCTCCCGCAGCGGTTTCGCCGGGCAGCGGCCGGTTGGAGTTGAATAGTACCAGACTGCCGTCCGGGGCTACCACGGGGTCGATGTCGTTGTAACGGGAATCCGAAAATGAGAAAGGCGCGGTTTCGGGCTGCTGCCAACGTCCGTTTTTCTTTTCAGATTGAAGGATGATGAGTTTTTCCCTCCCGCCGAATGATTTGACAAAGAAGCTTGTCCGGCCGTCGGGCGTAAGGGCCAGGCCAAAGACGTCGCCGGGGTGTGCTGAATCCCACGCAAATAGCTGTTAGCGAGGTTCATTGCAGTGATACCCGTTTTCGGTTAATTTTTTAGTCAGATAATCATAAAAATACCTCAGGTAATCATAATTCCGTGGTCACTTCGTCAGTCAGTTCATTGCTTTGGAAACCCCGAAACGACGATCTGCTCAAAAACCTAACAACCGTGCCTGTGAATTCACTCACCGCGATACGAAGTATGCCGACATTTTGCCGGCGACTTTTACGCCCGCCGGTGCTGCGGGTTTCAGGCATTCCAGAAGCCATGGAATCCATTTTAATTTTAGTTTTTATGATTTACAAAGTGCTGATAGCGGATGACGAATCGGTGTCCCGCCGGGTCGTGCGGAATCTGTTGGAAAGAGAGAAAGGGATAGAAATTGTGGCGGAGGCTGCCAGCGGAACCGAGGCGTTGGGAAAGATTTTACATTACAAACCCGACATCATTTACCTGGATATCCGGCTACCCGAAGCAGACGGTTTTGAGATTTTGAAGGAAATAGCGGGTTTCCACCGGCCGGCTGTCGTATTCACGACCATTTACACGCAGTATGCCATTCAGGCATTCGAAGTGGCGGCATCGGACTATCTGGTGAAGCCTTTCAGCGAGCTTCGGTTCAAGAAGTCCCTCGAACGGGCGAAGCAGACATTGTCGCTCAGCCAATCCAAAGAGGCCGATAACCCTGCGGCGCGCCGCACGCGGGAGCCGAAATACCTCAAACGGATCCTCGTGAAAGAAAAGCAGAAGCAGCTTTTCGTCAACCTCGATAATGTCTTCTACATCCAGGCCGAGGGCAATTACCTGGCCCTGCACACCGAAAACAGGAAGTACATGATCTGTGAAAAGCTTTTCCAGCTGGAAGAACGGCTTAATCCAGCGGATTTTGCGCGTATCAGCCGCTCGCACCTCATTAACCTGGCCCACGTCCGTGAAATTGAGAGCTATTTTAACGGGGAATTTTTCGTGTTCCTCAACAACTGCACCCGGCTGAAATGGACCCGGTTTTACAAGGATAACCTCAAATTTTTCTATGTACGCGAAGTCTAGGCTTCATAAAACTTTTTTTTAAACTCAAATAATTGAAACGGATGATTGACAAGATGATCGAAAACATGCCCGCTAAAACAGGAAAGTCGCTGACCGAGTGGATGCAGCTGCTGAACGAAAAACGGGAACCCGGTGCCAGGCACAAAGAGCTGGTCGACATGCTGATGAAAGACCATAACCTCGGCATGAACTATGCGGACATCGTCGTGCACAAGCTCAATGGAACGGATTCCGGTTCCATGGATTCGGATGAGCTCATCGAACGCCAGTATGCAGGAAAGGAAAACCTCCGGCCGATCTACGACGCGCTGATGTTCCATATCCTGTCGCTGGGCGACGATATCGAAATCGCGCCCAAGAAAGCCTATGTAAGCTTGCGCCGCAAAAAGCAGTTCGCATGTCTGAAACCTGCCACCAGGACCCGGTTCGAACTGGAACTGATCCTGAAAGGGCAGGAGCCGAAGGGGATTTTGCAGCTGATCCCGGGCGCGGGGGCCATGTGTACGCACAAAATCAATATCGAAACGTCAGATCAGGTGTCCCGGGAGGTGCTGGACTGGTTCGAACTCGCCTATTCAAAAGCCATTTAATAGCTAGCCATGAAACCAAAATTACTGATCAGGATTGCAGCAGGCTGCACGCTTTTTTTCGCTCTGGGACATTCGATCGGGCATTCGACCCGCCGGGAAGCTACCGATGCCCGGTCGATCGAAGTATGGAGGATCGTTCGGGAGCACAAATTCAATGTTTTCGGCGAAATGCGGAGTATCGATGAAAACTACACGGGTATGAGCCTGAACTTTATTTTTACGCTGCTGGCATTCACGGTGCTGCTCTGGCTGCTATCTTACCGCATCCGGCGTGATCCCGTCGGGGTTAAATGGTGCATTCTGCCGATTTTGCTGGCGGCGTTCGGGTATGCCGTCACTTCGTACCTGTACTTTTTCATGGTACCTGCGGTGACGTCCTTCCTCGCCGGTATTTTATTGACGATGGCATTTTTCCAACTCAAAGAAGATCAGTCGTAGTGGGCCAGCCGGCTCACCCGGCTGAACAATTCGTCGTAATTCCTGACATTCAGCTTCGAAACCAGCCGGACCGCCAGGCGTTCGACAACGGCATGTTTCTCACCCAGCGAATGCGCGATCGATTCCGTACTTTTTCCCTTGGCGAGCTGGCAGGCTATCCGGAACTCACGGTAGGTGAGGTTGGCGATGCCGGTGAAGTGATTTGGGTGGGGTTCTTGGTAAATAGCGCGCAGAATGGCATCACTGAATGCCTGGCACAAATAGCGTCGCCCGCTCAGGACGTCCCCCACGCAGCGCACGATCTCGGTACAATCCGTGCTTTTGGCGACATAGCCGTCCAGTTCGAGGCGGATGTAGGACAAAACGATCTCGCTGCGCAGGCTTTCGCTGTAAACGACCACCGGGGTGTCGGGAAAGGTTGCCCTCACCTGGCCCAATACCGTCTCAAAGTCGGGAAAGCGCCGTTTGCTCAGACCGAGAATAACCAGGTCGGGATTTTTACGTCGTTGGCGAAACTCTAACCCATTCGGGTCTGCCGCTTCGATAAAGTCGGCTTTTTTTAACTGGTTTCGTAGCAGAATCATCAAGCCCGTCCGGAGGATCGGAAAGCGATCGATAATGGCGATGGTTGGCATAGGGCACGGGGAGCTAAGTGAAAAAGACGGCGGAACGGCTGCCGCCTTTTCGTACTTCGATGTAGCAGGTTAAAAATGGTATCGGTCCTGTCGGATCAGGATTAAAACTAACAACATACGAGCGCCTCTCTTACCGGTATTTGACCATGTGAATGTAAAAAAGTATGAGCTGAGGCCTGGCGGCAGTTTTATGGGCTTCGCCGCATTTTGCCGTAGGCTTTCAAAGTTTTCTGGTTGATTTCAAATGCGTCGCGGCTCAGCTTGTGCCATTTCTCCCTGATGATCTTCCGTTGCTTTTTCCGCTCCTCATGCTTTTGATTGATCGCCAGGCGAACCTCTTCCAGCGCCCGGACCTCGTCGTTTTTGCCGGCCGACTGTGCTTTCCTGCTCTCGGCATTCAGCACGCGGATGGCTTTCAATACCATATTCGCATCGCAAAGCCAGGCTTTGTTGTAAGCCTCCGCGTAGCAATTGGCCGCTTCCCAGGTTTTGGCGGCCGCGCGGTTCTGTTCCTGGAAATAGGTATCGAGTGCCGATTGTGTTCGGGCGTCAAAGTAAATTCCTCCGCCGGCCTCGGCGATCCGTTTCAGCTGCTGTGCATCGCTGCCCGGCACATTGAAACCCACGACATCGATGGTAACAGCAAAGCCCGAGCTGTGTAATTGCCGCGCTACGCTCACTGGATCGCCGCCGCAGGTCTCCACGCCGTCGGAAACCATGATGATCCGGTTACGTCCCTTACGGTCGGTACCGAAGGTTTGTTTTGCTTTTTCCAGTGCGGACGCGATCGGGGTCCATCCGGTTGGCGAAAACCGGTTGATGATCGTGTTGGCGTTGGCCTCGCTCAGGTTTCCGATCGGCGCCATCACCTCGATCCCGGCGCAGCTTTCAGCCTTGCCCGACTGTTCGTTGTTACCCTGGTGCCCGTATACCAGCAATCCCAGCCGGATCGATTCCGGTACGCTGGACGCGTATTTCAGCAGCGACATTTTCGCAATGTCGATCTTCGGGACGCCTCCCAGGCGGGCGGCCATCGATCCGGAAACATCCAGCATCAGTAATGTGTTGACGCTCAGATCGAGGTCGGCACCCGGAACGCCTTCGCCGCAGGCAGCTTCCGGATTGCAGTCTTCTCCTGCCGGGTTATATCCCGATTCTTTTTCGATGAAGTCGGGAATGCCGTTTTGGTCGCTGTCGACCTGCCATTCGTCGCCCAGAACAGCTACGTTTAATTGACCTGCGTCTGGGCCTGTGATTTCCTGTTGTTCTTCGGAAACATTATTCTTTTCGTCACCGGATGTGTACCCGCAGCCTAGCCATAGCGTCGCGGAGAGTGAGATGACGGCGACCGCCGTGAGAGTTCTCTTCG
Source organism: Dyadobacter sp. 50-39 (assembly GCA_001898145.1). GTDB lineage: Bacteria > Bacteroidota > Bacteroidia > Cytophagales > Spirosomataceae > Dyadobacter. Next base: position 52,396 of record MKSR01000010.1, on the reverse strand, counting down.
TCATAGTTTTGGTTTGTGAATGGATGAGCTTTCGCGCAAGCAAACCAGCGGGCGGCTAATCGCCGAGAGCAAATTGACGGCCGGAAAGCATTTGCTGACCACCTGACCGAATTGCAGTGCGAGTAGTTGCGCAACCGGAGGTTCTGGACTGACCGGTACGGCTACGGACAGGGTGGGCTGGCTATTGGGTTTACGTCCTGAAATTGTATCTTAAACAAGGAAATACTCAGGTCACGTAAAAAACGGGTTGGATAATCAAAATCAGTCACCGTAAATCTTCACCGGCAGCTTTTTTTGAACAATTTGGAACAATGTATCAGATCAAACAAATACTGGATATGGCGGGCGTGCCGTTGTCTCCGCAAAAATATTGGCGGCTGACCATCGCATTCTGGGGGAGTTTCGCAGCCATATCTTACGGACAGGGTGTGCTCACCGCGTTGGTTACCGGCCGCACGCGCCTGTACACGGAGACTGTCCAGTGGTTTATCCATTGGGGATTATGGATACTCATCACTCCGGTCATACTGATCGCCGCCCACCATTTCCCGGTAGTCAACCGGAGCCCGTGGAAGCTTGTGCGCGTCATCGGCATCCATTTGGTTTTTCTTACGGTAATCTTCGCGTCGCTCACTTTCATCGAGTTCCTGATCGTGCGCGAACTGTATCTGTGGGAAGCAGGGCAGGATACGACGGTGGAGCAGGTAGTGCTGAAATCGATCAACACGTATGTATTTCGCGTCGCGATCTACATGCTGATCGTGCTGGGCTACAACATTGCCCAGTACATTCACCGCAACCAGCAGTTGAAAAACCAGAATTCGGCCTATCAGCTGAAAACCGCACAGTTGCAGGGGGAGCTGACAATGGCGCAGTTACAGGCCCTTAAAATGCAGCTGAAACCTCATTTTCTCTTCAATACTCTGAATTCGCTGGTAGGGCTGATGATGATGCGGGAGAATAAGAAGGCTATCAATATGGTCAATTCGCTGAGCACATTGCTAAGGACGCTGGTTGATACCAAGGATGTGGTGCAGGTGCCGCTGTGTCAGGAAGTAGAGTTTGCCAAAGAGTACCTGTACATTCAGCAGATCCGTTTCGAAGACCGGCTCAGCATTGAATGGGACCTGCACGAAGACACCGCTTCGGCCCTCGTTCCGCAATACATTTTACAGCCATTGATCGAAAACTCGGTCATTCACGGCATCGAGAAGCTTTCCCGGCCGGCGGTGATCCGCATATCCACCGGGTTTCAGCACGACAGCCTGCGGATCGAAGTCCTGGACAATGGCGTCGGTTTTAATCAGAAGGCACGATCAGGCAGGCAGGGCGTCGGGATCTCGATCGTCCGGCAGCGACTGGACCGGCTATACGGCCAGGACGCGAGCCTGACATACGAGTCGCCCGAGCGCGGCGGGACGCTGGCTGTCTTGTCGTTACCGCTTTCAACGCATTCCCAAAACGTGGCATTATACTATGAAGTTTAAGACCATTATCGTCGACGATGAACCGCTGGCCAGGCACATTGTGCGTACTATGCTGACCGACGACCCGGAAATAGAGATCGTGGATGAAGCCACCAATGGCAACGAAGCCACCTTGTCGATCCTGCACCACAAGCCGGAAATCGTATTTCTGGACATTCAGATGTCGGAAGCCGACGGTTTCCAGGTGATCAGCGAAGTGTGGCAGTATCACCAGCCGGCGGTCATATTCACTACGGCTTTCGATCAATATGCGATCCGTGCATTTGAAGTGGCAGCCGTGGATTATTTGTTGAAACCATTCACCGAGATCAGGTTCCGCCAGGCGCTGGCCCGCACAAAAGCCAATATCGCCAAGGCGAGTAACAGCGAGCTGCAAATGCTCCTCGCTTCCCTGGAAAAGACTTCCAAGGAATCGTTTCCGAAGAGGATCCTGGTGAAGGAAAGGCAGCGCCAGTATTTCGTGGCGGTAAACGACATATTCTATTGTGAAGCGGACGGGAACTACATCCATCTTTTCACGGCTACCAAAAAGCACACGGTACACGGCACGCTGGGCCAGATGGAATCACAGCTCGACCCGTCGGATTTCGTGCGGATCAACCGGTCGAATATCGTCAATCTCGCCCATGTGAAGGAATTGGAGAGCTATTTCAACAGCGAGTTCTTTGTCACCATGAACAATGCGGCACGCCTGAAATGGACCCGTTTTTACCGCGATAACCTGGATGCATTCTATTCCAGAGGCAGTTAGGCACGGTTAGGGGGAAACGGACATTTGAAATTGCCTACACCAGCAGGGCGTTTTGCTCCGCCGGGAGTTTTCCCCGCAGCAGGCTGTCGATGCTCCGCAGGGTGACCTGGGCAATCTCCGTCAAAGCCTCTTCGGTAAAAAAGGCCTGGTGGGCAGTTACCAGCACATTCGGAAAGCTCATCAGGCGCTGGATTGTGTCATCCTCGATGATACTTTCGGACAGGTCCTTGAAAAACAACTTCTCTTCCTGCTCGTACACGTCGATAGCCAGGTTGGCCAGGTGCTTGTTTTTAAGCGCTTCAATCGCATGGGCGGTATTGACCAGCCCGCCGCGGCTGGTGTTGATCAGCGTGACGCCCGGCTTCATCATGGCGAGGGTCTTTTCGTTGATCAGGTAATGCGTATCGGGGTTGAGCGGGCAGTGGAGGGAAACGACATCCGATGCGCTCAATACCTCCTCTAATGTACCGTATTCGATCCCGGCGGATTGAAGCCCCGGATTCGGAAACAAATCGAATGCGAGTACCCGGCAGCCAAAGCCGTTGATGATCCGGCAAAACGCGCCGCCTATTTTACCCGTGCCGACTACCCCAACCGTTTTGCCGTGTAAATTGAAACCGAGCAGCCCGTTCAGCGAAAAGTTCTGCTCGCGGACGCGGTTATATGCCTTGTGCGTCTTGCGTATGAGTGTGAGCAGCATCGCCACCGTATGCTCGGCCACCGCCTCGGGCGAGTACTCGGGCACCCGGCATACGCGCATCCCATGCGCGCGCGCCGCGTCAAGGTCCACATTGTTGAAGCCGGCACAGCGCAGGGCAATGATCTTAACCCCTTTCGCGTGCAGCACCGAAATGACTTCCGCATTCACTTTATCATTGACGAACACGCAAACCGCCTCCTGGCCATCCACGGCATTCACGATATGCGGCCCCAGGTGCGTTTCCAGGTATTCAATTTCAAAACCGTAGGGCTTGTTGTAAGCGTCAAAAAACTGCCTGTCGTAGGGCTTGGCGGAAAAGAACAGGATTTTCATGCGGTTTTATGAATACTCTTGAATAACAAATCGGTTAAAAACTGGACGACAAACGCGCGGTCGTTCCCGGTCTCGTTGTCGGTAAGCCTGGGCAGATAACTGCAAAAGAACTGCTGGTAATGCGACGTTTCGATCAGCGTGCTGCTCAGCGACCGCGGGTAAGGATAGGAGGCATTGTATTCGGTAATGACCTCGGCAATCCTCGCGCAAAGATCTTTATACGGTTTGAAAACCTCAAACTTGTTGATTTCCCTTACTTCTTTGACAAGATACACTTTACTGCTTTCACTGATGATGATCTGGTTCAGGTATTCGACATTATAGTTCAATGCGCCGCCGCTTTGCGGCAGTTCCTGCGTAAGGAGCTCGATGATTACATGCAGTTTCTGCGTAGGGTCATCCACGTTCTGCAACTTGAACATCACCAGAAATTCCATGTAGCTCCAGTACCAGTTCAGTATGTACAGCAGCAGCCGGTGTTTGTTTTCAAAATACCGGTAGACGGTGGCTTCGGTGGTCTTGACCTGGGCAGCCAGCTTTTTGAATGTAAAATGTTCGAAGCCAACATCATATATCAGGTCGATGGCATTCTTGACCAGCTTCTTGCCCGTCTCGCTGCTTTCGGGGTCTTTCAGAAAGACCTTCTCATTCAAATGAAAACTAACCTGGAAATCCATATTAAATAAATATTTACACTAAGCTACTAAAAGGCAGAAAGCAATAGCTAATGTATTAAGAAAAAATATCATTGCATATATTAGCGATAGTATTACTATCGTTTAAAAAAGTGTTAATATCTTTGTTGCAAACTCAACCCGGTTATGGAAAATACACCTCCTTTTAAGCGATTATGGAACCTGATCGTCCTGGACCGATCGGACATCATAGCGATCTATTTCTACGCCATCCTGACTGGTCTCGTCAATTTGAGTCTGCCGCTGGGGATCCAGGCTATCATCGGATTTGTGCTGGGCGGCTCGATGGTTACCTCCATTTATGTGCTGATCAGCCTGGTAGTGGCCGGGACGGTGGTGGTGGGCCTGATGCAGATCAATCAAATGAAGATCGTTGAAAAAATCAAGCAGAAGATCTTCGTCCGCTACGCATTCGACTTCGCCGACAAGATCCCGCGGTTCGACCTCTTTAAGACGGATAATTTTTACCTTCCCGAGAAGGTCAACCGGTTTTTCGATGTCCTCAACGTCCAGAAAGGTTTATCCAAACTCCTCCTTGACGTTCCGGCTGCCAGCATCCAGATTATCTTCGGCCTCATCTTGCTGGCCCTTTACCATCCCTTCTTCATTGTATTCGGCCTCACGCTCGTCGTCATTCTGACGCTCATTTTCCGGCTTACCGGCACGAGCGGACTCCAGACGAGTATGGAGGAAAGCGGCCACAAATACAAAACCGTGGCCTGGCTGCAGGAAATGGCCCGGGTGATCAACCCCTTTAAGCTCAGCTACGACACGAATTTCAACCTCGCCCGGACAGACGTCCATGTCAACAAATACCTGAATTCCCGTACGGAGCACTTTTCGGTGCTGCTTTTTCAATACAAGACGCTGGTTATGACGAAGGTCGCCATTACTACGGCCATGCTGGGCGGCGGGGCGTTCCTGTTGCTTCGGCAGCAGTTGAATATCGGTGAGTTTATCGCGGCCGAAATCGTGGTGCTGGCAGTGATCAACGCGGTCGAAAAACTGATTGTGAACCTCGATAGCGTCTACGACGTGGTTACAGGTCTCGAAAAGCTGGCTTCGGTAACCGAAAACCTCTCTGAGAACGAGGGTAAGCTCTCCATCGATCCGGCCGGAAAAGGCGTGGCGATCGAACTGCAGAATTTTGGGTTTTCATTTCGCGACGACCGGGCGCTTTTCCGCGACGTCGACTTGCAGATCCCGGCCGGAAGCCTCGTCGGTATTTCCAGCATGGGGCAATCGGGCAAATCCACATTCCTCAAAATCCTGGCCGGTCATTACCAGCACTTCTCCGGCTCGCTGCTGTTCAACAAAGTTCCCCTCAGCAACTACCGGCTGGCCACGCTCCGCATGAAAATGGGGCTATACCTCAACCAGCGCGAGGTTTTCATCGGGACGGTTTGGGACAACATCATCGACGGCCGCAGCCAGATCACCTCGGAAGAGATCATCGACCTGGCCGAGCAATGCGGGCTGTCGGGCTTCCTCGACCAGCTTCCCGAAGGATTCCAGACCCAGGTGGCGCCCAACGGCAAGAACCTGCCGGGACATTATATCAAACGTATTTCGTTACTGAGGGCATTGCTCAACAAGCCTTCGCTGCTGCTGCTGGAAGATCCGTTCGATGGGCTGGCGGGGCATGAAAGGCAGAAATTGATGCAATACCTCACCAGCAAGCCCCATCGTGCCACGATCATCGTGGCCACCGGCGACGCCGCTTTCCTCCAAGCGTGCGACTATCAGATTTTGCTCAGCAATGGCACTGCAACACTAACCGAGAACTTCGACAATGGATCAGGCGAACTATAAAATACCTCTCAAATCGTTCGAAGCGATTTACATGCGCGGGCATGAAAGCAAAGTCCGCTACTGGTTCTACGGAATCATCATTCTCCTCGTACTGGGACTGTTCCTGCCGTGGACGCAGAATATCAAGGCACGCGGCTCTATCACGACCCTGCTTCAGGAGCAGCGTCCGCAGGATATCAATTCGCCCATTCCGGGCCGTATCGCCAGGTGGTATGTGAAGGAGGGGGATTTCGTTCAGAAGGGCGACACGATCGTCCAGCTCTCCGAGATCAAGGAAGACTACCTGGACCCCAATCTCGTAAACCGCACCCAGCAGCAGGTAGACGCCAAAAAGGGTTCCATTCGCTATTACCGGAGCAAAGCGGCCACCGCCGAGTCCCAGATCAGGGCATTGGAGGCGTCCCAAAAGCTGAAAATCCAGCAATTGAAAAACAAGCTCGGCCAGCTGGACAGCAAACTGGCCAGCGAGCAGGCGGAGCTGGAAGCGGCCAATAACGAATTTAACCTGGCCAAAGACCAGTACGAGCGACAGGAAAAAATGCACCAGGAAGGGCTGGTTTCCAAAACCCAGCTTCAGCAGCGCAATACCTCATTCCGGAATGCCATGGCCAAACGCGTGGCAGCAGAAAACAAGGTAGCACAGACGAAACAGGAAATCCTCATTACGCAGATCGAGCAGAACGGGGTGGAACAGGAGTATGCCGAGAAGATCAGCAAGACCGAGGGCGAACGGCTGCAAAGCCTCAGCAACATTGCTTCCGGGGAAGGTGAAATGGCGAAACTGGAAAACCAGGTTGCCAACTACACGATCCGGAACGGTATGTACATCATTACCGCACCGCAGGATGGGCAGATCGTTCAGGCCAACAAGGCTGGTATCGGCGAAATCCTTAAGGATGGCGAACAGATTACCGTGATCGTGCCTACACGCACCCAGTACGCCGTGGAAATGTACGTACGTCCGGTAGACCTTCCGCTGATCAGCGTGGGGCAGAAGGTGCGGTTCATGTTCGACGGCTTCCCCGCGATCATATTCAGTGGATGGCCCGAGAACAGCTATGGTACTTTCGGAGGAAAAGTAGTTGCCTATGAGCACACGATCAGCCCCAACGGGCTTTTCAGGGTACTGGTGGCGGAAGACGCCGACGACCGACCGTGGCCGAAGCAGCTGAAACTTGGTACTGGTGCCCAGGCCATTGCATTGCTCAAAGATGTGCCGGTCTGGTACGAACTGTGGCGTAATATCAATGGCTTCCCGCCTGACTACTATGTGCTGAAAGAGCCGGCCGGAAAGGAGAAGAAAAAATGACGCGCCCGCTTATGAGAACAATCGTAATTCATCTGGGGCTGGCGGTGGCTATGGCGCTGTCCGTCCCGGCATTGGCCCAGGATTCCACCCGCACCCTGAGCGGCGGGCAGGTGCTGGAGCTCGTCCGCAAGTTCCATCCCGTTGCCCGGCAGGCCCGCATCCATGTCGACAAGGCCCAGGCCGACCTGCTCGTTGCGCGCGGCGGGTTCGACCCCGTGCTGGGCGCGTATGTCGCCCGCAAGCGGTTCGGCGGAACGGAATATTACAACCGCACTTCCCCCGAGATCGTGATTCCTACCTGGTACGGCATCGAGGTGTACAGCGGGATCGACAACTATACGGGCGAGCGCCTGGACCCCACGATGTCCAAAGGGCAATCGTCCTTCATCGGAGCGAGCATTCCACTCGCCAAAGACCTGCTGATGGATAAGCGCCGGGCGTATTTGAAACAGGCCAGAATATTCACATCCATGGCCGAAACAGAGCAGCGGCTCTTTGTCAACGACCTGTTGATGGAAGCCATGGAAGCCTATTGGGGCTGGGTGAGCAGCTATAATCTGTATCAGGTAATGAAGACGGCGGTAGCCATTAACGTGGAAAGGGTGGACCTTGTGCGCAGGTCATTCGAGAATGGCGAGCGTGCGGCGATCGATACCGTCGAGGCATTGGCGCAACTGCAAAGCATTCAATACCAGGAAACACAGTACCGCATGCAATTCCGCAACGCGGGGCTCACGCTTTCCAGCTTCCTGTGGACCGACTCGGGTGCACCTTACAACCTTCCGGAGGATGTTTCGCCGCCTGCCGGCTGGGACAATCAGCTGGTGCTGGCCGACATGGAGCTCGATCTGAACGCATTGCTGACGATCGCGGAAAATTCGCATCCGGCATTGCGTGTGTACGACTACAAACTGCGCGCACTGGACGTGGAAAAGAAATTGAAATTCCAGGGATTGCTGCCCAAAGCCGATTTTCGCTACAACCACCTCAGTAAAGGGTACAATGCGTTTGCAGGCATTGCCGAATCGTCTGCGCTCGGAAACAATTATCAGTACGGGTTCAAATTCGAAATACCGCTGCGGCTTTCCGCGGGACGGGGTGAGTACCGTAAAGCGGGTTTGAAAATCATGGAAACACGACTGGACCAGGCGCAGAAGCAGCTGGACCTGCAAGTGAAAATCAGGCAGTACCACAACGAATACACGGTGCTGAAAGAGCAGATCGGCTTGCAATCGCTTAATTTCAGCAACTACCAGAAGCTGCTCGAAGCGGAGCAAACACGGTTGGGAAATGGGGAAAGTTCGCTCTTTCTGGTCAACAGCCGGGAAACCAAATTGCTCGAAGCGCAGCAGAAGCTGATCGAACTGAAAGCCAAGTTTTTCAAGACCGCCTACGCGGTGCAGTGGACGGCCGGTTTGCTGAATTAATCACCGGCCGGTCCTTTTTTTCCGCATAGCGCGGCCCCATTGCGTCAGAGTAAATAGGCGGTTGTGGCGTCTCTTAATGCGGATAAACTAACCCGACCCACCCACATTGCCTGAATTAACCCCACAAGAGCTCTGGAAGATGTTTCAGGATGGCGATGAAGAAGCCTATACGAAACTTTACCGGCTCTATATCAAAGATATGTACCGTTACGGATCCAGCCTCGTGGCGGCATCCGATGCGTTTGTAATGGACTGTATCCACGATGTTTTTACAGAAATGTGGGTAAAGCGCGAGCGGCTTTCGGTACCGGTCCATGTGAAATATTACCTGCTCAAAGCATTGAAGACCCGGATTATCCATCTTCTGGAACGAAAGGAGCGGCCTTTTACGCCCTTGTCGGAAATCGATCTGGAAATCTTCGACCCGGAAGATTTTGAGATACTCGAAGAGCTGGATATGGCAGCATCCAGGCAGGACAAGCTCACCACGCTTATTTCCAGGCTGCCGCAGCGCCAGCAGGAGGCGATCAAGCTGCGGTTTATCGAAAACCTGAATTACAGTCAGATCGGCGACATCCTGCAAATGAATACCCAATCCGCCAAAAACCTTGTTTTTCGTGCGGTAGAAAAGCTTCGCGGCTGGATTATCCTCCCGGTTATTCACTTTTTTAATATTTTTTTGGGTTAAACTGAGTACTATTTGCGGATGGCGTCATCTATGTATGAATCAGCACAACGCATTGTACCTTGGACCAGACATTGGATAACTACGTCGCCGCCGACTTTCTGCTATCAGACGACTTCGTCGGCCATCAGTTGGAGCCCACTCCGGAAACGGCTCTGCGGTGGGACGCGTGGCTGGCGGGCAACCCGCCCAACCTGCATGAATGGAAACGGGCGGTATACCTGCTGGACTCCATCCGGCTGGGACTGAGCGGGTATGCCGGGCATGTGATCTCCGACGAAGTGATTGAATCCCTGCTGGCCAGGATCCGGGAAACCAACGCGCGGCAGGCCGTTCCGTTGCGCAGAATAAGTTATTCGAAATGGATTGCAGCGGCTATGTTGCTGCTTTTGAGTGGATTACTGGCCTACTGGTGGCTGGGCAGGAAGGGCTCCGAAAGCTACTATGCCAACCGGATGGCTGGTTTGCACGCGGAGCTCACGGAACGCGTCAACTCGGGCAGCAGCGTCGAAACGATCGTACTGTCAGACAGCTCGGTAGTGCGGCTCACACCCGGCAGCAGGATCAGTTACAAGCCCTCGTTCGACGCCGCCAGAAGGGAGGTTTACCTCTCCGGCGAAGCGGATTTCAAAGTTGCCCGTGATGGCCGGCGGCCTTTCCTGGTGTATGCCAATGAGGTGGTGACCCGCGTACTGGGTACGCAGTTTACGGTAAGGGCCTTCGATGCGGAGGCCCAGGTGCTGGTGAATGTGTCGTCCGGGCAAGTGTCGGTGTCGAAGGATGACGGTCCGGTCGCGAAGGATCAGCTGCAGTCCAGAAGCGGGTTGCTGCTGCTGCCCAATCAGCAGGCCGTGTTTTCGCGGCAGGCGGATGAGTTCAGCAAGTCGATCGTCCCGGAGCCGCGGGTGATCGCCCCCGCGAGGCAAATGCCTTCGTTCGAATATGATGCCGTGCCTGTCAGCCAGGTCATACGCGAATTGGAAGGGGCGTACGGGATTTCCATTGTGTATAACAAGGAACAATTGCAAAATTGTCAACTCAGCGCATCGCTTAAAACCGAAACTTTTGAAGAAAAAATCCGCGTCATTTGCGCGACGATCAATGCGGACTACCAGAAACTCGACGGCCAGGTAGTCATTCACGGCGGTGAATGCCGGTAACCGGTGATTCTTCCTGTATTTCCACAGTTCCCGTCAGCGGACGGGATTGCTCAGCTATTGCCCACATCTAACCCTAATAACGGATATTATGAAAAAACTTGCCGCACGCAATGCATTCATTGGCATGAGGACCATCGTCGGTGCCCTGTTGCTGGTGCTTGGAATGATCCATATTTCCTGGGCCCGAAGTCCCGTCGGACAGGAGCTCCTTAGTAAAAGTATATCCGTAACCGTTCAGGCCAAAAGCCTTAAATCGGTGCTGCACCTGATCGAGAAACAGGCAGAGATCAAATTCTCGTACAGTCCCCAGGTGGTGCCGGTCCAGGAGCGTGTCACATTGAGTGCCGACAACCGCAGCCTGGGCGAAGTGCTGGACCTGATCCTGAAACCGATGCAGGTTCGCTATGTGGTGGCCGGAAGGCAGATCATCCTTTCGCGGTCGGAGCCGGAACCGAAATCGGGCGGCCTCTCGCCCGACCAGGGCAGGGGAGTCTCACCCGCCCGGCCGCAGGAACGGAAGGTGGAGGGCATCGTGACGGACGATGCAGGTGCGGGGCTGCCGGGTGTGAGCGTGGTCGTGAAGGGGACGCAGTTTGGGACGGTGACGGACGTGGATGGGAAATTCGACCTGAATGTGCCCGATGAGGCTGGTTTGCTCGTGTTTTCCTTCGTAGGCTATCTGCCCCAGGAGGTGGAAATCGGCTCGCGTACCCAAGTGAATGTTGTTTTGAAACCGGATACTAAGGCCCTGGAAGAAGTGGTGGTTGTAGGTTACGGTACCGTCAAAAAGCGTGACCTGACCGGCGCAGTGGCCAGCGTGAACGTGGAGCAGGCCCGGCTTCAACCCAATACCAATGCATCCCAAATGCTGAGAGGAACGACGGCCGGCGTGCAGGTGACCGACAATGGCCGGCCCGGCCAGGTAGGGACGATCAAGATACGGGGTACCAATTCTATTTCCGGAAGCACATCCCCGCTCATTGTCCTGGACGGCATTATTTACGCCGGCGGAAGCCTGGCCGACATTAATCCCAGCGACATCGAATCGATCGACGTGCTGAAAGATGCCAGTTCTACTGCCATTTACGGGTCTTTGGCCGCCAATGGCGTGATCGAAATCACGACCAAGCGGGGCAAGTCGGGCAAGCCGGTTTTTTCATTCAATACCTACGTCGGCGCTTCCGATTATGCCTTTTTACCTAAACTCCTGAATGCGGAGCAATACCTGGCGGCCCGTAAGGACGCGGAGGTGGCCGACGGGGGGGCGGTGCCGTTCCAGCCGGTGGAGCTGGAAAACATGGCCGCCGGGCGATCGATCAAGCCTTTTCAGGAAATCAGACAGTCGGCACCCATGTCGAATTACGAGTTGAGCGTATCCGGCAAAACCGACCGCACGAGCTACTTCTTCTCGGGAGGGTACCTCAAAGCGAAGTCCCCGGTGAAAGGGGACAATTTCAGCAGGATTTCCAGCCGGCTCAACCTTTCCGTCGATGCCACCGACTGGCTGAAACTGGGCGTCAATTCGGGATTCACTTCGCGGGACGACTCGGGCGTGCGTGCAGACCTGGTCGCAACGACCTATCTGAGCCCTTATGCCAGCCTGTTTCTGGCCGATGGCAAGTCGCCCCGTCCGCTCCCGCAGGACATTGGCCTGGTTTCCAATCCGCTGATCGGGTATGCGCTTAATGACCGGAAATCGATCACCAACGCATTGTTTGCCAATGGTTTCGCGGACATACGCATTTGGAAAGGCCTGTCCTACAAGCTGAATGCCGCCTACACCCGCACCGATTCGAAGGAGTTCAAGTATAACCCGTCGTACGAGCCTCTGAACCGGCTAGGCTCGGGCTCGAAGCGTCACGGCGAAAAGCAGAATATCACGGTGGAGAACATCGTCAGCTACAAGCAGCAGATCACACCCCGCCAGAGCCTGGACGTGACATTGCTTTATGGGGCCTACCAGCAGAAGGAGGAGTTTTCATTCCTTTCCAGTCAGAATATTTTCAACGACGCCCTGGGCTACAATGCCCTTGAAATCGGGGAGGGGTTTAACATCGATGCGGGTGCCATTCAAAACCGCCAGCTTTCGGGCATGGCCCGGCTGGGCTACTCCGTTGCAGGCAAATACCTGGCCACCGTGAGCATGCGCCGGGATGGGTTTTCGGCCTTCGGGGCGGGCAACAAGTTTGGCGTATTTCCGGCGGCTGCATTGAGCTGGAATGTTACAGAGGAAGCATTTATGCGCGATTTGAAGCAAATAACCTTTCTGAAACTGCGCGCTTCCTGGGGCCGGAACGGCAACCGGGGTGTGGCCGAATATTCCTCGCTGAGCCAGGTAGAACAGAAGAACTACGTATTCGGCGACGGCGGGAGCACCGCGGTGGGTTTGAGCCCCAGCAGCTTGGCCAATCCGAACCTGGGTTGGGAAACCTCCGAGAGTACCAATATCGGCGCCGATGTGCAGGCATTCAACAGCCGGATCAGCGCTTCGCTCAACTACTACTGGACACGCACCTACGACCTGCTGCTGAAACAGGCTATTCCCAATACCAACGGCTTTGAGGAGTTCCTGAGAAACGTGGGCCAGACGAGAAACCGCGGCCTGGAAATCGACCTGAAAAGCACCAATATCCAGCGCGGCGGATTTGCCTGGAATACAAGCATCGCTTTTTCATTCAACCGGAATAAAATCGTGAAGCTGACCGGCCGCGACGTGAACAACGATGGCCGGGAAGACGACGACATTGCCAGCGGCTGGTTTATCGGGCACCCGCTCCTGAGCAATTACGACTACGTTTTCGACGGGATTTTCCAGGAAGGGGACGACCTGACGCTCATTCCCGGAGCGAAGCCGGGCGATATCCGCTTCAAGGATATCAGCGGCCCGGACGGCGTGCCCGATGGCAAAATCACACCGCAGGACCGGAGGGTGATCAGCAATGCGCAGCCGAGGTATAATTTGGGTATTACCAATGTGTGGAGCTACAAAGGACTGAGCTTGTCGGCGGCATTCAATATCCGTCAGGGCGGTTATTCCAGAATGGATATGCTGAACCCGGGAACCAACTTTTACGACCAGGCCAATTTTCTGGACATCCCTTACTGGACCCCGGCAAACCCCATTAACACGCGGCCCAGGATCAACTACCGCAATCCGCTCGGCTATGGGTTTTATGAAAGCCGGAGTTTCGCCCGCCTGCAAGATGTTTCGCTCTCTTACCATATACCCGAACAACTGCTGAAACCGGTGAAAATAGCCTCGCTGCAAGTGTATGTGAGCGCGAAGAACCTCGCAACATGGACCAGCTGGAAAGGCTGGGACCCCGAATTCGGCGGTGGCGGCCGCGGGCCGGGCGATAACGGCCCTTTGCTGAAAACCTTCATTGCCGGGGTGAATATTTCTTTCTAAACCTTACCGATCATGAAAAGAACCATTACGTTTTTGCTGACCTTATGCGCGCTCGGCCTCACGCCCGCCTGTAAGGAATCATACCTGGACGAGGTGCCGCTGGACCGTTTCAGCCCTGAAAACCTGCTCGTCAATGAAGCCGGCTACGACGCTGCGGTAGTGTCGCTGTACGAAGGCGCACGGCAGGAGCACAGCATTGCCTCCAACAATTTCGAATACATGACCGTGGGCACCGACCAGAGCCAATGGGGCCGCAACGATTCGCGCGGCAACAAGGATTACAGCCTGCTGAATTCTAACCTGGAAGCTACGGCCATTTACTGGGACTGGGCTTTCAAGCAAATGATCGTGCGGGCAAACCTGATACTGGAAAATATCGACGATCCCGCGTTGAAGATGGGCGATGGCGCGCGTGCCAATATCAAAGGCCAGGCATTGTTTTTCAGGGCATATACCTACAATTTCCTGGCGAATGTGTACGGAGGCGTGCCGATCGTCAAAGAGCGGATCGTCGAGCCGAAGTTCGACTTTGTGCGCAATTCGCGGGGGGAGGTGCTGGAATTCGTAGCCCAAGACCTGGAAGCCGCCTCGGCGCTGCTCGACCTGGATGTGCCGGATGGGAGAATTCCCCGTGCGGCGGCTTTTCATCTGCTGAGCGAGGTTTACATTTCATTGGGTATGGAAAAGAAAGATGATGCCTACTATGACAAATCCATTGCGGCAGCGACAAAGGTGATCAGCAAGGAAGTCGGGGACTACCAGCTCATGACCCAGCGGTTCGGCAAGGCGAGCTCCCGGCCGGGCGACGTGTTTTCCGATCTTTTTGCCGATGGGCAGATCAATAAATCGTCGGGTAACAAAGAGGTCATGTGGGCCTGGCAGTTCGAAAATTTTACACCGGGCGGTTATTCCACGCCTTCACTGGCCAATATCAGCATTCGCTACTGGGGGCCGGAGTACGATAAGATCCAGTCGCCGAACGGAAGTGCCAACCTGCCTTCGGACAGCCTTGGGCGCGGTATCGGCGTGAATTCCCCTACGAATTACATCAAGTACGACATCTGGAAGTCCGACCCGGGTGATATCCGCAATTCAGCGCACAACATCCGCAGGACTTATTACTACAACAATGCGGCCGACAAGGAATATTTCGGCAAGCCCATTCTCACCAGAAGAGGAGCGGACGGGCAGCTTTATACGACCAAATCCGACGGCTCGCCGACCAAATTCGTACTGGATACTTTGCGGCAATATTATCCCTATATCCGGAAGATCGAGGGTACGCCCATGGGCAACAACAACCTGAGCGGTAATTCCGTGAAGGATTTCAGCCGGATGCGCGTTGCTGAAACTTACCTGCTGCGTGCGGAGGCCTATTTCAGAAAGAAAGACAATGCGATGGCCGCCGCTGATCTGAATGTGATCCGTGCCCGTGCGAAAGCCAAACCGGTTACCGCCGCCGATGTCACCGAGGATTTTATCCTGGACGAGCGCTCGCGCGAGCTGATCGTGGAGGAGCCCCGCCTGCGTACGCTGATCCGCATGGGCAGGCTCGTGGACAGGGTGCGCAAGTATAACTCCGTGCCCTCGGTCCCGAACGGGCCGTCGTCAGGCGCGACCATCCGCGATTTCAACCGCTACTGGCCTATTCCGCAGAAAGTGATCGATGCCAATACGGGCGCCAAATTCGAGCAGAATCCAGGTTATCCGTGAGATTGCACGCCCGCCGTCGTGAAAGCAGTCGATCATAAACTTTTCAGAACATGCAATCCAGAAGATCATTTCTTAAATACAGCGCATTGTTATCTGGGCTGGCGGCCGGGCTGGACGTGGCCGGCCGGCCGGCACAGCGCAGCATCCTGCTCAGGTCGTCGTGGCAGGTGGAGAATATCGGCGATATCGGGCATACGCCCGGGGTTATCGCGTTGCTGGAACAGTATTACCCCGATGTGGAAGTCCGTTTGTGGCCGGTCGATGTCGGCAAGGGGGTCGACCTGATGCTGGCGAGGCGTTTTCCCAAACTCAAAATCATTACTTCACCTACCGATGTCGAAAAGGCATTTGCCGAATGTTCGTTCATGCTGCACGGCTCGGGGCCGTCGCTGGTACGGGGCAAAGACCTGGCCTTGTGGAAACAGCAAACCGGTAAACCCTACGGAATTTACGGCATTACATTCCCCGGCGTGTACGGGCTGCCCGCCGACCGCTGGAAGTTCAGGGCGGAGGATAATACCATTATGACCGACGCGCACTTTGCCTTGTTCCGGGATTCTGCGTCCCTCGAATTTGCCCGTAAAAATGGGGTGAAGTCGCCTGTAATGGCATTTTGTCCCGACGGTGCGTTTGCGGTCGATCTGAAAGACGACGAGAAAGCAGCCGCATTTTTAAAAAGCCACAATCTGAAAGACCGCGGGTTCGTGTGCGTGATACCGCAGCTGCGGTTCACGCCCTGGTGGGAGCTGCCCCGCAAAAATCAGCAACCCAATGCCGCCAAGCACGCGCGCAACGAGGAAATGAAGGAGCACGACAATGCCCCGATCCGGGCGGCGATTACCGCGGTGGCCCGCCAGACGCCCTACAAGATCCTGATCGTGCCGGAGAACGAAACCCAGATGCGGATCGGGAAGGAAATGCTTTTTGACCCATTGCCGGAGGACGTGAAGCAAAAAACGGTGCTGAGGACGGAGTATTGGCTTACCGATGAGGCGATCAGTACCTATGTCCGTTCGGCGGGGTTGTTCGGGATCGAAATGCATTCACCCATTATGTGCGTGGGCAACCGCATCCCGGCGATCGTATGCCGGTTCGAGGAACAAACCAGCAAGGGTATGATGTGGAAGGATATCGGGTTGGGGGAGTGGCTTTTCGACCTCGACCATCCCGGGGATATCGACCGGCTTGTGCCCGCCGTGCTGGATATGCTTACCAACAAAAAGGCGACGGCGCAAAAGCTGGAAAAAGCACTTGCATTCGTGCATCAGCGGCAAAAGGAGACTATGGCGTTGATACGGCCGCATATCAGTTAGTTTTAAAAGAGGTAGTTTAAATGATTATTAGTTATGGATTTGAACAATAGAAGAGGTTTTATAAAAAATGCCGTAGCCTTCACGGGCCTTGTCCTGTTGAATAAAATAGCGCAAGCCAAGGCAGATCCCACAATCCTGTTTGTCTCGGGCTGGCAGGATGTTAACATCGGCGATATCGCCCACACGCCGGGGCTTATCGCATTGCTCAAAAAGCGGCTGCCCCAGGCGAAGCTGATTCTCTGGAAAAAGAGCAAGAGCGATTTCGCGGAAGGGATGCTCAAAAAGCATTATCCCGATTTGCAGATCATTCACGGACAGGTGAGTAAAGACGGTGAGCCGCAGTCCGACGAGGTGAAACAGGCATTTGCCGCCGCCGACTTTTTCCTGCACGGCTCCGGCCCGTCGGTCGTGGCGGCGGACTATCTGGACAGCTGGCAGAAACAAACCCAAAAGCCGTTCGGGATTTTCGGGGTTACCATCCAGGACGTTACCCCCGAGCTGAAAAGGATTATTCAAAACGCATCCTTCATTTTCACGCGCGAAACGGCATCGATCGGCAAGCTGAAAGAGGCGGGCCTGGAAGGCAAGCATATCGCATTCGCACCGGATGCTACATTTGCCATGGACATTCATGACGACGCTGCCGCCGGGAAATTCATCGCCGACAATAAGCTGGCCGACCGCAAATTTATCTGCGTCATTCCCCGGCTGAGACGGACGCCCTACTACAAGATCAGGCCCAACAACGCCGGATGGAGCGCCGAACGCATCCGGGAAGTGGACGAGCTGAACGACAAATGGAAGGAGATCGACCATGCCAAACTCCGCGAGGCCATGGTAGCCTGGGTAAGGAAAACCAAAGGGAAAGTAGTCGTATGTCCCGAAATGACCTACCAGCTGGATGTGATGGACGAGCTGCTGATCAACCCGCTGCCAGCGGATGTAAAGCCGCACATCGTGAAGCACGGTTACTGGCTGCCCGATGAGGCCGCATCGCTTTACAAGCGGGCGCAGGCTGTACTGAGTTTCGAATGCCATTCGCCGATCATCGCCGCCGCCAACGGCACGCCCTGTTTTTACCTGCGCCAGCCGGAGGACACCATCAAAGGCCAAATGTATTACGATTTAGGCTTGTCCGACTGGACCTTTGAAATAGAACAGACCAATGCAAAACAGATCACCGACCGCCTGATGGAAATCAATGCCGGCTATGATGCTGCATTGAAAAAGGTGCAGACAGCCATGGGGAACGTAAGGGAACGCTACAATGCGGTGTTCCGGATCTTCGGTGAAAAGGTCTGATGGGAAATGCGGCGGCGCATGTTTTCATTTGAAACAGCAAGAAGCGGATTTGATGTCGCCGGAGTGGATGCCGGCGACATCATCTGCTATTTGGCCAGTTGCAGGTCTGCGATACTTTTGATCCGGTTGCGTTCCAGGAAGGCATCAATGGTCTCAAAATGCTCGATGACGCGTTTGTCTTTGAACTCAAAAACCTTTTCCGACAGGCCCTGTAAAAAGTCACGATCGTGGGATACCAGCACCAGGGTTCCGTCAAAATTCCGGAGTGCTTCTTTCAAAACATCCTTCGACTTCAAGTCCAGGTGATTCGTGGGCTCATCGAGAATCAGCAGGTTCACCGGTTCCAGGAGCAGTTTTACCATGGCAAGCCGTGTTCTCTCGCCGCCTGACAATACGCTCACTTTCTTATCAATATCGTCGCCCTGGAACATGAACGCACCCAGGATATTCTTGATCTGGGTTCTAACATCGCCTTCCGCTACCTCGTCCACCGTCTGGAATATTGTCAGGTTCGGGTCCAGCAGGGACGCCTGGTTCTGCGCAAAATACCCGACCTTCACATTATGCCCCAGCTGACAGGTTCCTTCCACACCGATCTCGCCCATGATGGCCTTGATCATCGTAGACTTACCTTCCCCGTTCCGGCCTACAAAGGATACCTTTTCCCCTCTGGAAATAGACATGCTCGCATTCTTGAACACCACCTGGTCCCCATAGGATTTTGAAACGTCCTTCACCGTAACCGGATAATCCCCCGAGCGCGGCGAAGGCGGGAAACGAAGTTTGAGAGCAGAATTATCGATTTCGTCGATTTCAATAATTTCCAGTTTTTCCAGCATCCGTTCGCGGGAAGCAACCTGATTGGTTTTGGAATAGGTCCCCCGGAAACGCTCGATGAACTGCATATTGTCGGCGATCATCTTCTGCTGTTCCTGGTAAGCCTTGATCTGATGCGCCCGGCGTTCCTCGCGGAGTTGCAGGTAATGGGAGTAGTTGGCCTTGTAGTCGTAGATCCGGCCCATAGTCACTTCAATGGTCCGGTTGGTAATGTTGTCGATGAAAGCGCGGTCGTGGGAAATGACCATCACGGCATTCGCCTTGTTCACCAAAAAGTCTTCCAGCCAGATAACCGATTCAATGTCAATGTGGTTGGTAGGCTCATCGAGTAGGATGAGATCGGGCTTTTGCAATAATATTTTGGCGAGCTCGATGCGCATGCGCCATCCGCCGCTGAATTCTTTGGTTTGTCTGTGAAAATCCTCCGGCCTGAACCCCAGCCCTTTCAATGCTTTCTCGACCTCGGCGTCGTAGTTGACCTCTTCCAGCTGGTAGTATTTCTCACCGATTTCGGTAACCTGCTCGATGATCGCCATGTACTCCTCACTGTCGTAATCCGTGCGGGTTTCGAGTGCATGGTTCAGCTTTTCCATTTCGGCGCGCATTTCAAACACCTGCTTGAATGCCTTGGCCGCTTCTTCGAAAACGGTGCAGTTGTCCTCGGTCAATAAATGCTGGGGCAGATAAGCGATCACCGCGTCTTTGGGTGCACGCACGTGGCCGCGCGTGGCTTTTTGTTCACCGGCGATGATCTTCATCATGGTCGACTTTCCGGCGCCATTCTTACCCATCAGGGCAATTTTATCGGTAGGGTTAATTACGAAGGAGACTTCGCTAAACAGGGTGGAACCGCTGAATTCAACGGCCAAATTTTCAACTGTAATCATCTTTGCATCGTTTGAAACCGCAAAGCTACGGTTATCGGATAGAAAGCGGCGAAAAAAGTCGAATTTTGGTCAGGCCGGGAATGAAGGGGTGCAAAAGGCAATTTTACTCATTGCGCAAACTTTTGACCGGATTGGCAACGGCTGCTTTGACGCTCTGGAAACTGACGGTGATCAGCGATATGCACAATGCAATACCAGCCGCCAATGCAAACACGGACCAGTCCAGCGAAACCTGGTAGGCAAAGTTCTCAAGCCAGTTGCGTATCAGGAAGACCCCGGCGGGAATGGCCAGCGCTATGGCTATCGCGACTAATTTCAAAAAGTCGTTGGACAGGAGCGTTACAATGCTCGCGACAGAGGCGCCCAGGACCTTGCGCACACCGATCTCTTTTTTTCGCTGTTCGGCAGTGAAGGTAGCAAGTCCGAAAAGACCCAGGCAGGCAATGATGATTGCGACGCCGGAAAAAGCCAGGAAGAGGCTGCCCTTTTGCTCATCGGCGCGGTACTGCCTTGCAAATGCCTGATCTAAAAAATCGTAGTCGAACGGCTGATGAGGGTTTATTTGCCGGAACGTGTCTTTGATGACACCGACGGCAGCGTTGAGGTTCTTGTGAGAAACCCTCACCAGCAGTGCTTCCGGCCGGGCGTCTTTCCGGATTAGCACCAGAGGCTCGATCTGGTGGTGTAACGAGCGGATGTGAAAGTCGCTGATAACACCGGTAATGGGCATTTTCCTGGCATCGATTTCGATGAGCCCTTCCCTGTAACTCTTCCAGCCAAGTTGTTTGAGCATCGCCTCGTTGATAAGGACTGCATGAGAGCTGTCGTGGTCCAGCGAGGGGGAAAAGCTGCGGCCCTCTTTGATTTGAATTTGCAGGGCGTCGGTAAAGTCATCATCTACGCTGAAATATTCGGAGCTGACGGTAATTTCCGTGCCGTTGCTGTAAAAATCGAACGATGTCTTGTTATTCAGCTGGTCTCCAATGGAGCCGTTGGTAAGGGTTACCTTGTCGATAAGCGGTTCTTTCAGCAGCGCCGATTTCATTGCCGCCGCATGCTGTTGCAGCAGCGGGCTTTGCAACGGCACTTTCACAACGTGTTCCTGGCTAAAACCCAGCCTGGTGTCCCGCATGTAATTCAGCTGCCTGTAAACCGTGATCGTGCCGGCGATCATGACCATCGAAATGAAAAACTGAAAAATCACCAGGCCTTTCCGGAACAGAGCCCCGGTAGCCTGGGTGGCCGTTACTCCTTTCAATACCTGCACCGGTTCGGCGCGTGACAAAACGAATGCGGGATACAGGCCGCTTACAAGTCCGGTCAGAAGGGCCAGCGCAACGAAGTATGCCATGGTTCGAATGTCTGCAAGATCAAGAGCCAGCGATTTGTCGGCAACTCCATTAAAATAGGGCATAAGTACATTCAGCAGCACCATGCTCACCAAGAGGGCCAGGACGGCCATCATGACCGATTCGGTAAGGAACTGTCCCACCAGCTGCAACCACTTCGACCCGACTGCTTTTCGAATGCCAATCTCTTTCGCCCGCACAGCAGAGCGGGCAGTAGCCAGGTTTACATAATTGACGATGGCGATAAGCAGAATAAAAAGCCCTATCAGCGAAAACGTCAGCACGTAGGTCATGGTACTGCCATTTTCTTCGCCCATCAGATGGGAAGAATGCAGGTGCATGTCCGTGAGCGGCTGCAAGCTGATTTCAAATTTTACATCACGTTTTCCCGTATCTCCGATGGGGGCAGCGATGTATTTTTTGTAGAATGCCGGCATGGCCTTCTGCAATTGAGCAGCACTTTGGCTGTCGCTTAGCATCAGATAAGTCCAGGTATTGAACCCATCCCACTTATCGATCCTTACCCGGCTGACGGCCTCGTTGAAATACGGCAGGACCGCGTCGAACTTCAAATGGTGATTGGCAGGTGCTTCCTTAATGACCGCCGACACCCGGAACGGAACATTGTCCTTCACCATCACAACGCGACCCAGGACGCCGACAGATTTTCCAAACAGCTTTTTTGCAAGCTTGTCGGTGATCACAAGGTTGTCGGGCTCGTGCAAGGCGTTTGAGGCGCGGCCCTCTATAAATTGGTAGTCGAAAAAATCGAAGAGCGTGGAATCGGCACAGATCAGTTCTTTTACATTCAGCGCCTTTTCTCCGGCCCTGAATGAATGCGCGCCCCGCTTGACGCGCAGTGTCCGCTCGATAGCCGGATACTCATGCTTCAGAGCGGGTGCAAACGGAGCCGATGCCATTCCGAGTTTGTATTCGTTGCTCCCCCATTGAATGTGCAGGTTGAGCCGATGAATGCGGTCCGCGTGCTGGTGGTAGTGGTCAAAATTCAGCTCGTCGCGCACGTACAGCCACAGCGCCGCGGCGCACGTCATGCCCGTCGCAAGGCCACACAGAATCAGCAGGCTGTAAGTTTTATTGCGTACCAGGTTTCGCCAGGCGATTCGGATGTAGTTTTTCAGCATAAACGGAACGATGATGAGCATACGGGCAAAAGTGTAAAATTAATATGCCATCCTTTGCCTATGCTCGATGCGCGGCCTGACAATGGTTTTTTGCAAGATTGGCTGTGCGTAATCGAACAGGCATGTCCGCTTTCACGAATTTTCACTTTTTTTGTACAAACTGCATTTACGGGTATGAAAAGAACCATCGATGAGGCGGATATGCTTCATGTCGAAAGCAAGGAGGAATGGAGGGCGTGGCTCGAAGAGAACCACGAGACCAAAAAGGGCGTGTGGCTCGTCAATTACAAAAAGCAGACCGGCGCACGCGCCATCAGTTGGAGCGAGGCCGTGGACGAAGCGCTGTGTTTTGGCTGGATCGACAGTACCGCACGTACCCTCGACGAGCAGCGCTACGCGCAGTTTTTTACAAGGCGAAAGCCGACAAGTACCTGGTCGAAGATCAACAAGGAAAAGGTAAAAGTACTGACCGCCCAGGGCCTGATCCGGCCTGCCGGCCTTGCCTGCATCAAAATAGCCAAAAAGAATGGCTCATGGAGCCTGCTCGACTCCGTAGAATCATTGAAGGTTCCAAAGGATTTAAACGACGCCCTCAAACTGGTTCCGGAGGCCAGGCAATCCTTTGCAAAGCTCAGCCCATCGGCCAGGAAAATACTTTTGCAATGGCTGGTCATGGCGAAAACGGACAAAACCCGGAATGCGCGCATCGAGGAAATTGTGGCCAACTGCAAAGAAGGCACGATGCCAAAAGCCTTCCGGCGGCCCGGAACATGAATTTTGGGATCAGCTGCTCGCTGCGAAAATGCGGGCAGCTGAGTGATATTAGTTGGCCTGCTTGTTCCCGCTCTTGCGGTCCAGAAACAAATACCGGGCATCATTGTATTTGACCTCTTTCGATTCCGTGTTGAGGATCATGACCGGCGGTGTCGCGTCGGTGGGCTGGGCAGCCTGCCATTCGGGGAGCTTGTCGCCATTTGGATTTCCCCTGATAATGAAATTGGCAAAGTAGTTCAGCATGGTTTCGGATACTTTGTAGTCATCCGGCGTCCACGCATAGTCCTTCACCAGATCGAGATTTCCCATGCAATATTCGATCTCGCAGGCATGCGGGGCGCCGATAGGAGCGGGCATTTTATTGCCTCCCTGCTGTACGCCGCCGGCGAGGCCGGGTGTGAGGTTTTTATCGACTAACGGGGGACGCAGTTTGCTGTACAGGTAACGGTACACGGGCTGGTTGCTGGTTTTGCGGTGCACATCGAACCATTTCCAGGTACTGTAAGCGATGAACCGGTCGGAAGCCAGGTTGGTGGCGGCCCATTCAACTTCTTTTGCATCGCCATGCGGGTATACCTTCAAAATTTCTTCCCAGTCGTTCGGATAGGCCTCTTTTACTTTCGCCACCAAATTCTCGTGATTGATAGGGCCTTGAGTGAAAGCCGTTCCCGGAATTTCGGCCGAATTCCAGCCTACCAGCAAAGGGACCTGTGCCTGTTCTTTGGCATTGAAGATTTCCAGCATGGTTTTGGGCAGGAAATACCCGTCGATCACGGAGGGAAAACCGAAGCGTTTGGACTCGGTGTAAGCTTCGTACAGTTCGCGGGTGCTGGCAGCCCTGAGTTGGGCCAGGGAGGTGTAGCCTGCGTTTTTGGCAAAGTCGGCACCCACTTTTTCGGCTTCGGCCAGGGGCACCGCCGACAATGCGCCAATTCCTGATCCGCTCTCGCCAATAGCGCCGGCTATCAGGTTCCTCGACAGCGGAGAGGCCATTTGCGCACTCACGGAAACAGATCCGGCCGATTCTCCCGCAATGGTCACTTTCCTGGGGTCACCGCCAAATGCAGCGATGTTCTTATTCACCCATTTCAATGCAAATGCCTGATCGAGCAAACCATAGTTGCCCGACGCTTTATAGGATGCCTCCTTACTCAGCTCCGGATGGGCGAAAAACCCGAATAACCCCAGCCGATAGTTAACCGTCACCACGACGATCCCCTTCCGGGCCATCGCAGCGCCGTCGTAGCGCGGTTCGGAGCCGTCACCGGCAACAAACCCGCCGCCGTAGAAATAAACCAGCACGGGGAGGCCGGTCGTGTTCCGCTTCGCCGGAGTCCACACATTGAGATACAGACAGTCTTCGCTGATGCCGTTCGACCGGAAACCCATGTCGCCGAATACCGGAGCCTGGATGGCGCGCGGGCCGAAAGCCTTCGTTTGTTTCACGCCTGTCCAGTTACCCAGTGCCTGCGGTGCTTTCCACCGGAGGTCGCCTACCGGCGGTTTGGCGAAGGGAACGCCCAGGTAGTATTGCAGGCCCGTTTTGGTGTCGTACTGCCCTTCGATAGTGCCATTTTCTACTTTTGCCTGAACCGGAAATCCATAGTTGCCTTGGGCAAACAGGCCGGTGTTGTTCGCGAAGCACGACAGCAATGCTGCCAGGAAGAAGATTGTTTTCATTCTTATTGTCTCAGTTTGTGACAATAGTAATTGGTAATTATCACAAGTGCTAACTATTTTTGAGGAAAATTTTCGAAATGCCCCAAACGGCCTATTTGCCCCATATTGCCTACGATTCTGTCGTCTTTGGATTTTCAGAAGGTGATTTGAAGATCCTGATCATGGAATACCACAACACCGGTTTGTTTGCATTACCGGGCGGCTTCGTGCGGTTGCAGGAAAATCTGAACGATGCCGTGCTTCGGGGATTGAATGAGCGGACAGGACTGACGAACATTTACCTCGAACAGTTTTATACATTCGGCGATTTCAGCCGGTTTGATCCGGAAGTTATGCGTACCCTGCTGGAAGCGAACGGGATCCTGCCTGCGGATGGCTACGAATGGATGCTCGACCGGTTCATTTCCGTGGCCTATTATGCATTGATCAATTACGAGGACGTAAGGCCCAGGCCGGATGCACTTTCGGATTCCTGTGAATGGTATCCCGTCAACGAACTTCCCGAACTGATCCTGGACCACCAGCATATCGTCGAGAAAGCCATTCAGACTTTGCGCGACAACCTGGACCGGAAACTGGTTGGCGGGAACCTGCTACCCAAAAAATTCACGATGAACGAGCTTCAAAATGTGTACGAAGCCATTTTAGGGACCAAACTCCGAAGAACAACTTTCCAGCGCAAGATGCTCGCCGCCGAGGTATTGACGCGTCACGAGAAGCACTTTTCCGGTAAGGCGCACATGGCTCCTTATTTGTACAGTTTCAAGTGAAACCAGCCGCTGCGGAAATCCGAAAAGCTCGACCCGGCCATTGTTTTGAAGAATTTACTGAAAGTGGATGGGTCGTCGAAGCCCAGGTCCAGCGCAATTTTCTTCATGGAAAAGCTGGTACTGACCGCTTTACGCTTCGCCTCCAATAGCACGCGCTGCTGGATGTGATGCGCCGCCGAATGCCCCGAAACGCGTTTGACTATTTCACTCAGGTAGTTGGACGAAACCGCCAGATCAGAAGCATATGCCGAAACCTGGCGCTGCGCAGTAAACTTGCGGTCGAGCAGGTTCCTGAATCGGTTGAAAACCAGGTGGTCGGCTGCTGTCAGGCAGGAAGCTGCTTCACTGTCCGGTTGGGCGGGGAGATAGGCTAGCAGGACTTTCAGGAGTCCATGCAGCATTTGTGTCCACAGCTGCGGACGGTGGGTGTACTCCCAAACCATCATTTCAACAATGGTCTCAACCTCGGTTTGTATTTCCTTGCCGAGGTTCAATATTTCGAGTTCCGTGCCCGGTCTGGTGTAGTCCAGGGCCTGGGGCAGGTGAGACAACGAACTGCCGGCACAGAGGAATTCCCTTGAAAAAGCGATTTTATATCCTTCAAATTCTTCCTTCTCATTGAACCGGTTGATCTGGCCGGGGAAGATGCAAAACAGGCAATTGTCGCCGACCGGGCGGTTCTCCATGTCCACGGTAAATGCGCCATGGCCTTTTTTGATCCAGATCAGCTCAAACAGTTCGGATTGGCGAAAGCCGGTGCGGGAGCCATCACCAAGGCGTTCGGCATGGAAGCCCGCCTGACAGCCATTGTACGCTGTGTTGTTCATGTTATAGGAGTTGATAGGCTTTTTTATAATCTGTAAATGTCATCCCCGCTTTGTTTCGGAAGAATTTGCTGAAATGGGTGACATCCTTGAAACCCAATCCATAGGCCACCTCTTTCATGGTAGCGCCAGACCCGATAGCGGCATGCTTGGCGGTGCGGATAATGTGCTGGTAAATGTGGTGGCTGGCGGGATAGCCCGAAATCCGTTTGACGGCATCCGACAAAACATCGGCCCTGATAGACAATGCTTTGGCATAATCCTGCATGCCTTTTTTAGCCGCATTCTCCTGTGCCACCAGCTGTATAAAGCGCTCGAAAAGCTGCCGGTCAGCGCAAATGACCGGGGCTTCGTCGTGGTGCTGGAATATGCGGGTTACCGACACCAGCATTACCTTCAGATTTCCCGAAAACGACAAGTGCCCATTCGGCAGCCGGGAGCATTGGTCTTTCATATTGTCGATAGTCCGTTCAATGGTCCTGCCGAATGGGCAGCCCGACAGGTCAATCGTAATCGATTGGGAGCGGGGCAATGCGGCCTTTACCCGAAACGGGAAAGATTCGGCAAAGCCGAACATCAGCAGGAATTCTTCGGGAAAGGAAATCACATGCCCGTACATGTCGTGCAGGCTGTGCGGCGTGGGTAAGCTGCCTGGCGGGTGAATAAGCAGTTTTCTGAAACTTGTTGCGGGGTTTGCTTTGAGCCAGAATGCCCTGTAAGCGTCACAGTTGTCATCTGCCCCACGCCCGGCGCGGATAGTCTGCACCGAAAGCGGATGGACCGCAGTGGAAGGAAAGTTCTTCATCGTACCGAATGGGTTTAAAGGTGAGTCTGTTTCCCTATTTATATAATCATGCCAGTATTTAAACTGTTGATAATCAATTAGATGTATAGATTTTGGGCAGCCATTGTTGTTGAAATATCAATATTATGCGAAATGTCACTGTGATATTTCGACAGCAACAGACAGAAATCTATGGGAAGAATGTGCTAAATCACTTCAAAACAAGCCTTTGAGTTAACTTTTAAACATGGGCAGCGGGTTGAGCGGATGCCTGAAAAAATTGGCGAACACCTTGCCCACGAGAAATACATGGAAGCCCCTGTTGGGAAACTGCTGCCGGGTAGCTCGCAGCCTTTTCCGCTCCATGCCGAATGCGAGCAGGCCCAGCGAGACGTCGGCCCAGTCGGCTTTACGGAAAACTTCGGTGGTATGTGCGAACGGTCCCTTGTATATGCTGGTTTTGTGGTGCCAGTAAATCATCGTCGCAACCTGGGATTGTAGCGCATGTTCGCCTTCGTTGTGCAGGTAATCCATCGCGTGCGCTACCGACGGGTTCAGGTAGTCGATGGTGTGGTCTGTCCAGATCCCGACGTCATGAAATGCGGCCGCAATGGCGTACACCTTATGGTTGAAGGTATTGGGGTCCAGCTGCTGGCAATTCCGGTATACCCGGTAAACATGGTTGCGGTATTTGTCGAGATCGCCGGCAATGCGTGCTGAATAGGCAGACAGGATTGACTCGATGCGCGGTTCTGGATCGAAGGTTTCGTTAGCCATGGCGGTGACTGCTTTGGGATGGGTTAATATAATAAAAAATGCCCTTGCACAAGTTCAAGGGCACCCGTTTGCTGTGAAGCGCTTATCAATAATTTTTGATCCAGTCGAGAATATAATCCGCGTCGGATTCCCAGCCGGCCTGCGCCAGCACGTGGTGGTTGCGGCCCGGAAACTCCTTATATTCCAGCACCGAGCCGTTCTTTTTGTAGCGTTCGTAGTTCCGGTTGTTCAAATGCGGCGGAATGATGTTGTCCAGCGAGCCCGAAGTGAGCAGTAGCGGGGCGTGCGGCTTGTCGAAATCCACTGCGGCGGCACTCGTAAGCCCACCCCTCGCCACTCTTTTGGATTCGGGGGCTGTAAACAGGTCGTAGGCCTTTTGCTGTTCGTCGAGCGGCATTTCATTCACAAATGCATACTGCCAGGTATCGAACGGCATCAGGTAAGTTTCGTCCAGCGAGGTGAAAAGTCCCAGAGCCCCCCATGTCGATTTGAGAAATGAAAACTCGTAAGGGATAATGCCCTGCGGCGGCACCGAGTGAATGGCTACGGCGGCGGCGGCCAGATCGCGGTTCAGCAAGATCTGGGTAATGAGCCCACCCAGCGAATGGCCGATGATAATGGGCTTTTCGGGTAAACCTTTGGCAATGTCGGCATGATGGTCCACCAGTTCGGCGAGCGTCAGGCGCGCAAGGTCGGTGTCGTGGGGCTGGCGTGCGCGGAGCTCGGCCGCGGTCCCGTCCTTAAACGGCCAGGCCGGGGCGAAAGTGTTGTAACCACGCTCTTCGAAATAAGTTCTCCATTCGTCCCAGCAGTGGTGCGTCACAAATGCGCCCGTCACAAAAAGTACAGTCTTGGTTTTCATATCGATCCTGGCTAAGGTGGTTATTAAAGGTATTTTTTCAATTGCTGGGCGGCCTGGATAAACAGGGCCTTCGTTTGCGGGATCTCCGCGAGGCCATTCAATAGGCCGAAATCGTGAATCACATCGTTGTAACGCACCGTGGTCACCTCCACACCGGCTTCGCTCAGCTTGCGGCCGTATTCTTCCCCTTCGTCGAGCAGTATGTCGTTCTCGGCGACCTGGATCAGCGTGGGCGGCAGCCCCCGGAGCTGGTCTGCGGTGGCCTGGGCCGGGGAGACGTAGATTTCGTGTCTTTGCTCCGGACTTACATATTGGTCCCACATCCATTGCATTAATGTGGATGTCAAAAAGCGCTGCGTGCCGAATTGTTTGAACGACGACCGCTCGAAATTGGCGTCTGTTACGGGCCAGAACAGGATCTGGGTCTTGAATTCCGGGCCGCCTTTCGCTTTGGCCAGCAGCACGGTGGCCGTGGCGAGGTTTCCGCCTGCACTATTGCCCACAATGGCGAGCCTGGTACCGTCCACAC
This sequence comes from Dyadobacter sp. 50-39, assembly GCA_001898145.1. Taxonomy (GTDB): domain Bacteria; phylum Bacteroidota; class Bacteroidia; order Cytophagales; family Spirosomataceae; genus Dyadobacter. Next base: position 23,085 of record MKSR01000010.1, on the reverse strand, counting down.
CAATGGACGCTCCATGGGCTTCCAGCCATTTGGCCGCGGCATGTACTTCGTGCACGGGCTGGGGATACTTTGCTTCCGGGGCGCGGGAGTAATTCACGAATACGCCTGCGAAACCGGTAAGGGTCGCCAGGTCGCGCACCATGCGCTTGTGGGTAGGGTAGTCGCCCAGGACCCATCCGCCGCCGTGGATGAACATAAAGATGGGCAGCTCGCCGGTCGCACCTTCGGGGCGCACAATGTTGAGCGTGATCGCAAAACCGTCCGCGGTAATCGTTTTTTCCTCCTCGGTAATGCCCGAAAGATCCACTTCGAAAGCGGCTTGTGCGGCAACGAGCACATTGCGGGCATCATCCACCGGCAGGCTTTCCAATGGCGGCCCGCCTGCATTGAGCGGCGTGAGGAATTCCTTCACGGCCGGAGACAAATGAGGGTCCCGCGCAAAATCAACCGGGGACGGTGCAGTGAGTTCAGTGATCATGATATGGTTGAGATTAAGTGGTAGAACAAAGCGGCGCAATGGTTGTCCTGAACCGGACAGAACAAAACTACGCATGCCGCTTTCGCGCCTCAACATCCATTTAATGGTACTGATTGTACATTTTCAAATCCCGGGGAAATTCCTTCAAAGACAGGTCACGCGAAGAACCTGGGGCCTTTGACAATGCCCAGTTTTTTCATCCGCGAGTTGAGGGTAGAGACGTTGAGCCCGAGGAGTTCCGCAGCGCCGCCCGCGCCGGAGATGCGCCCGTTGCATTGCTGCAAAATCTGAATGATGTAGTCCCGCTCCATCTCTTCCATGGACTTGACTTTTGAACCGGCCTCGCCAGCGGGTGCTTCGCGTTTGTGGTCATTCAGCAGATCCACATTCGTAATCGTGTCGCCGGAGCTCATCAGGACGCTGCGCTCGACTAGGTGTTGCAGCTCGCGGATATTGCCCGGCCAGTGGTAGCCCATCAGTTCCCTGGAAACGGAAGGGGAAAAGCCCGAAACCGTCTTGCCGAATTGAGCGGCGAATTGCTGAACGAAATGGACAGCCAGCGGCATGATATCGTCCTTCCGTTCCCGGAGCGGCGGCAGCATGATCGGAAAGACGTTCAGCCGGTAATACAAGTCGAGCCGGAACCGTCCTTCCGCGACTTCCTTTTCCAGGTTACGGTTGGTGGCGGCAATAATCCTGATATCCAGGCCGATGGGGGATTTTCCGCCGATCCGGTCGATCTGCTTTTCCTGTAATACATGCAAGAACTTCACTTGCATGGAAAGGGACAGTTCGCCGATTTCGTCAAGGAATATCGTTCCTTTCTGGGCCAGCTCAAACTTCCCCGCACGCCGCTCCGACGCGCCCGTGAATGCTCCTTTCTCGTGCCCGAACAATTCCGATTCGATCAGCGCCGCGGGAAGCGCCGCGCAGTTCACTCTTACAAATGGCTGCCTTCGGCGTTCGGAAAGGTTGTGAATGCTTTCCGCAATTTTTTCCTTGCCGGTGCCGCTCTCGCCGAGTATCAGCACCGAAACATCGGACGGCGCGGCAATGCGGACTTTTTCCATTACTTCCATCAGGCCGGGGCTGTTTCCGACAATGGCAGGGAGCTCGGAATGGGCGGGTATTTTTAGCGGAGGCTGCGGTTTGGACAGTTCTGCTTTTTGCTGGTGCAGGTAATGGGCGATGTCCAGGGTGACCAGGATGTCCTTTTCGCGGAATGGCTTTACCAGAAAGCCGTACGGTTGGGTGCTTTTGGCTGCGTCCAGGATTTCCCGGGACGAGTTCGCCGAAAGGTATACGAATGCGATATTCCGTTTCCGGAGCACACGCGCAAGGTCTATCCCCGTGAGGTTGCCTTTTAGGTAAATGTCCAGTAAAACCAGGTCGGGGAGTTGCTTATCGACGATTTCCAGGGCGGAGCGGACGTCGTGCGCGATGGCTATTACCGTATAGCCAGCCTTTTCAAGCACCATTTGAATGTGGTTGGCCTCGATAAACTGATCTTCAACGATTAAAACCTTGCCGCTCATGGTCGGGAGAGAGCTGATATGGGTCGATTTAGCGCATATGCTTACTATAAATGCAAATATAGATTAACTACTCATAACCTGGCATATTTCACAAAATCGGCGATGTAGCGGGCTACCAGCTCGGGATACTGGCTTTGCGGCCCATGGCCGGTCTGTCCGAGCATGATCATTTGCAGGTTCGGGATCTTCCGGCTCAATGCATACCAGTTTTCGATCGGGCAGGCGGGATCGTGATCGCCGGAGATAACCAGGATAGGGACCGGGATTGTGGCCAGCCTGTCCCGCGAACCGTATCCGTCGGCAGCGAAGTCCTGGGCGCCGGCAAAATAATTGTTCCATTTTTCCTCCGGTACCGGTACATCCTGGTCCTCGGTACGGGCGTTGATCCGCTCAAAGTAGCTTTCGGCAGCCTGCCTGCTCAGGTCGGACGCCGGTTCGAAAAAGAGAACGGTTTCGTCGGCGAGGTCATTCACCTCATGCATGGTCGCGTCGAGGAATGCTTGTTCCAGGGGATGCTGGTTTTTTCCCGGCGGATTGGTACCGAGCAATATCAGGTGTGACACTTTTTGCGGATAATGCGTAGCGAAAGTTTGCGCCACGAGCCCGCCATACGACCAGCCTGCCAGGATGAACCGGTCGAGTTTCAGCTGGGCTGCCAGGAAGTTGATATCCTCGGCCACGCCGGCAATTTGAGTTGGAAGGTTGCCGGCGGAGGAGCCGATACCGGAATAATCGAAAATAATGACCTGGTAGAACTGGGCCAGCTCGTCCAGGAATGCCGGGTCCCACGAGTCGAGAATTCCCCGCAGCCGGTTGCATAAAATAAGCGGTGTGCCCTGCCCGATGGAGCGGTAGGCGATCATTTTGCCGGAATCGGTGGCGAATTGGGTGCGGGCAAGGATGGCGGAAAGGGAGTTGTTTTTCATAGCAGCATGGGTTTTAAATGCAAAGCAACGAGGTTCCGGCCGGCACATCAATGGCGATCACGCGGTTATTGGTGTACTTAAAAACCTGCGCGAGCTCAGAAGGGACGCTCCGGCGTTGTGACAATGGGTTCGTTCAGGGGGAATATCAGGCTGACCGCGGTGCCGTGCCGGCTTTCGATCGCCAGCTCGCCACTGATTTCGTTCGCGAGGCCCTTCATCAGCCGCATGCCCAGCGAAGAGGGTCGGACATTGTCCATCGTGGGCGGCATCCCGATCCCGTCGTCTTGTATACGCAGTTCGATCCGTTTTCCCGGTGATTGTTTCAAACTCACTTGCAGCACGCCTGTTTCGCGATTGAGGTAGGCATACTTCATGGCATTGGTAACGGCTTCATTGACAATGAGTCCTACCGGAATGGCTCTCGAAACATCCAGCAGCACATGATCGACGTCCAGAGCGATCTCAATTTTGGCATTCGGATCGAAGCTATCCGCGAGGTAATGCACCAGTTCTTCGACATAAGGCCTCATATCGATCGATGTGGAGGTGTCTACCAAATACAATTTCTGATGGATCAGCGACATGGCGTGGATCCGGTGCTGGCTGTCCAATACGGCCGACAGCGCGTCGTCCCGCAAGAATGCCGCCTGGGTTTCGAGCAGGCTGATGATGGTTTGCAAATTATTCTTGACCCGGTGGTGGATTTCCTTCACCAGCCATTCCTTCTCCCGTACCAACTGTTCCAGGCGCTGATTTTTATTGGCGATGATGATGCTGTTCCTGCGGTTGGCGTTCCAGCGGCTGTACAGCGCCGCCAGGAGCATAATGAGCAGCACGATGGCGGCAATCGTAATGTTCCGGATCACGTCCGCCCGGTGAAGCAGCGCTTTCTGGGCGTCGTTATCTTTGGTCAGAAGCTTGATATTGTCCGATTTCAGCTTAATCTCATCGTTTTTCATTTCCAGTTGATAGCGTACCGTCAGGGTTTGAAGCTCGTTGCGGGCCTTGTTGGCTGCGGTTGAATCGGTGTATGTCTTAAACTTTTTCAAATTCTCGAACGCAGACTTGTAATTGCCGTCGACGGAGTCGAGCTTGTAGCGGCTTTGATATATTCCCTGCAACCTCCTTGTATCCAGTGACCGGTGGGCCAGTACTGCTTCCTGATCCAGGTACCGACGCGCGGTCCGGAAGTCCTTTAAATAATAGTAGTATTCGTACGCCGCCCGGTAAACCGGCATCTCTTCGGAAGGACTGAGCGGTTTCGATTTTTGAAATTCCAGCAATTGATCAAGGAAAAATTTGGCACGTCCGGCATTGCCAACATGCAGGTAAGTCCTGCAGATCTCCGAATAGGGGATCGGTTTGATTGACTTAGCCGAACCGCGGGTGACGATGCTGTCCAATTCAGGCAGCATTGATTTTGCAATGCTTCTCTTCCTGAGCAGCAGAATGTTCAGCACGTTGCCGGTTAAGTACAGCGTTCCGTCCTCGTCGTTATTCCTCACGGCTACGGCCAGTCCTTTTTTAAAGAATTCCAACGCATTCAGCTCATCTTCCAGATTATAGTAGGTAATCCCGATCCGGTTATAAATGGTCGTAAGGGTTTGACTTGAATCTCCCAGGGACCTGGCAACTTTCTCCGCCTTAAACCCATATTCCAAACCTTCCTGATAACTGCCGAGCGCGGTGTGTGCAATGCAAAGGGTGCTGTACAGGTATTGCGTCTTGGAAACCCGGCCTGCCGGTAGGCGATGTCCGCTTGTTTCAGGTAGTCGATCGCCTCCATCAGTTTCCCGTCGTTGCCGACTACATCACCCAGTTCCAGCAATGCATCGCCCCGAAGGCGTTGATCGCCGGCTCGCTTAAACAACTGAGCGGCCCTGGAAACCACCCTGATCCGCTCATCCATTTCCGGGCCGGAAAGCTGATAGTAATGCCTCTTTTCCATCAGCGCCGTTCCCTCCCCGGCCAAATCGCCGGACGCGCTGTATCGGGCGATCGCCTGGTTGAGCGTAGCGAGCGCTTCGGCCCGTTTGCCGCTTTCTTTCAGGATCTGGGACGATAGCAGCAGCGCCCTCGCTTGCAGGCTGTCGGAACCGAGTCGCGTGGCGATCCTGTGTGCGGCCTTACCATATGCCTGTGCCGCCTTCATATCGTTTTCCCGCTCGCCCGGTTTTGATAAGAAGTGGAATCCAATCGACAGCATCGCGGAAGCTTTTTGCTGATCCGACCTGGCGGACAGTAACTGGCGTTGGTATTGGCCGAGATCCGCGTATTCGGTTTGGGCGCGGCTCTGCAACACGCTCAAAAGCAGAGCGGGCCACAGGCAGCCGATTCTGAAAAGCTTGCCGGCGAATGTGCAATTCAGGATCCCGGTGATGCTGGTCAAACGTGCCGTGAATGCGGGAAATAGGATCGGTTTACGCATGATTTTCCCAATAATGTTGAAGCGGTGCAAACTGAACGGTAATCGCTACTCCCTGATCGGATTTCAAGGTAAAAGTGCCTCCCAGCTCATGGGTGAGGCCTTTCATCAGGTTCATACCCAGCGAACCCGGCTTGCCCTGGTCCGCAGCCGTATCAATGCCGATGCCATTATCGCGGATATGGAGGGTGTATTGGTTGTCTGGATTTTGGCTGAAATGGATCAGCATGTCACCTGAGCGGTCATCGGGGAATGCATATTTGAAGATGTTCGTAACCGCTTCGTTAATGATCAGCCCGAGCGGGATCGCCTGGGCTACATCCAGTTGGATCGGTTCAACCTGCACGTCGATGCGAATGCGGCCGCTATCGGAGTGACTGCTGCTGAGGTGCAGGATCAGTTCCTCGATATATGCCTGCGTGCTGATGGACGTCACATTATCGGCCAGATACAGCTTCTGATGGATGAGCGACATCGCATGAATGCGGCTCTGGCTGTCCTTCACAGCGGCCAGTGCATCGTTTTCCAGGTAGAATGCCTGGGATTCGAGCAGGCTGATGACCGTTTGCAGGTTGTTTTTGACCCGGTGATGGATTTCCCTCACCAGCATTTGTTTCTCCTCCACGGTGCGCATCAACCGGGCATTTGAATCTTCGATTACCCGCTGGTGCAGCGTCAGTTCCTGATTGCTTTTCTGCTTGTTGCGGAATTGTACATACAGCGAAAGCAGCAGAAAGGATAGCATCGCCGTGCCGCCGATCATTGCTTTCCGCTGCGATTCCTGGTTCTGTATACGTTCCTGCTGTATCCTGTTCCGTTGGGTGAGCAGCGTAATGTCCTGTTCTTTCCTTTTTACATCGAATTGTACCTGGATACCAGCCATCTGAAGGCTTTTCTGAACAGAGAACAGGGAATCGCTCAGTTTTCGGTGCATTCTGTAATGTTCGAGCGCGGAAGCGAACTTCCCCTGCGCCGAATCGGCGAGATACATGGCTTTTTGAATCCTCAGGGCTATGTCGACGCGCGTCCTGGGCGAACTTGCGGCCCTTTGAGCGGCCTTTGTGACGTAAAAGCGCGCCCGGTCCCAGCGATCATGTTTCAGGTAATGTTCCGCGATTTCGAGATTGGTAAGTTCTCCATAGTTCTGAATGTATACTTCAAGATTATCCTCATGTTTCAGCAACGACTGGAAAATAGGTACTGCTTTATCCAATTGCCGGTTGAAAACGTAGTACCGCGCCCATACCGAGAGGTGAATAAGGCTGTCGCCCAGGCTCCTGGGCGGGAACTGCCTGAAAATGGGCATGAAATACCTCCCGGCCTCCCTGGTTTTGCCCAGCAGCATCAGGTTGGTGGCAACAAACCGGGTACCGTTCAGGACCCCGCTTGCATTGGCAACCTCGATTCCCGCATTGACGCACTCCTTTTGGTATTTGATCGCGCTGGCCAGGTCGCCCAGCTGCTCGTAGAGCAACCCCATCGACAGGTAGCAGCCGGCAAGATGTCCGGTGTCACGCACTTTCTGCGATTCGTCGATGGCAAGCAGGCCGTATTGTAATGCCTGGCTGTAAAGTCCCAGATCGCGGTTAATGCGAAGCAAATCGGTATGAACGTACCGCATGCGGGGATAGTGCACGGACTGGTAAAGCTTCAAGGCTTCGAGCGAGGAGCGAAGCGCGGCGTCGTACTGGCTGTTGAACGTTTGGGTAAGCGAAATCCTGCACAGCACATACGCCTGGCGCTCGGGAAGGCCGGCTTTGGAATACAACCGCAGGGCGGTCTGGTAGTGAGGGGAATCTTTGCTACCGCCGCTAAGCTCGGTTTCCCCGCTCAGGTACCAGCTTTCGGCCTCCCTGGGCAAATCGCCCAGGCTTCTGGCCAGCGCGGCCGCTTGTTGATGAAGCGCCAATGCGCCGCTGATGTCGTTCCTTTCATGAACGATCGCACCCAGCAGGTTCAGCACGTCGGCACGGTAGCGGGGGGCGTTCATTTTATTACATATCTGGCTGGCAATGGTGTAAAAGGAGTAGGCGCTATCCAAATCCGGCTTGCTTTGCCCGGGCTTGTAGACATGGAACCGGCTCAGCCGGATCGCGCGGTAAAGCTGGGTCGTATCCGCCACCTGGGAGCGTAAGAACTTCTGATCGCGGCGCGCATCCTGTAAACCATATTTAGGATAGAAGGGCTCTATGGCCCAGGCGCGCGCGTACAGAACAGCGAAAAAAAACAGCAGAAGCAGTCGGGTCGGGTTCATAGGGCAGTTGCTCAGCAGGTGACACAGGATACCATCCTATCGCCGGACCTCGTGGTAAGGAAAAGGCGAATATGGATACGCGAGAATTCGAAAGCAAGGGTAATTTCCTGGTAGTGAAGGTGTATTTGCCATGTATCTACTGATCTGGCTATACGCTACGTGGCGCATCCCGAATGGAAAGCGGAACCCCCGCCCGTGACGTTGCGGGGGCAGGATTTCTTATGCCCTAGCAAACGAATCAGGGTCGGTCTTAAAAATGTAACATAATCTATGCTTTTTGTAACATAACGGGACTCAAAATTGCATTATGTGAATATATATTTGTGCTTAGATGTGCTAACGGGAAGGGTTGAACCGAATACATCCTCCACCACCAACAGGCCAGGCCTTCCCGAACCAGGTTTTCTGCTGAGTGCCAATGATCGGAAAGATCATTGTGAATGAATGCTTCTACCACCTTTTATTCATTTTCATTATGAAAAGAAAATTACGGCTTTTTTTACAATTGTCATTTCTACAATTAACAAGTCTGGCTGTGGCGTCAGGCTCGTTGGCCGCCGGCGTTGCGGGCCCAGTGGAAATGGTCGGAACCGCGCGGACGCGATCGATCGACAAGAAATTGAATGGTAAAGTAACCGACGAGGCGGGCCAGGGACTTCCCGGGGTCAACGTTACCATTAAGGGCACCACGCGCGGCACGTCCACGGACGTGAGCGGGGCCTATTCGCTGGAATCTGTCAATGACCAGGATGTGCTCGTTTTCTCTTTTGTTGGGTACCTGGCCAAAGAAATCCAGGTGGGTACGGTAACCAAGCTGGAGGTGGTGCTGGCCCAGGATACCAAAGCTTTGGAGGAGATCGTGGTCGTAGGCTACGGTACCCAGAAAAAAGCCACGGTGACAGGCTCCATCAGCAGCATCAAAGGCGATGCCATTGCCGAGGTGCCTGTAGCGAACATTTCTCAATCGCTGGCCGGGCGCGTGGCGGGTGTGAGTATGCGCCCCAACGGCGGACAGCCCGGAAAGGACGACCCGGATATTCACATCCGCGGGATTGTCACAACGGGCAATAACCGGCCGCTGGTGGTGGTGGACGGTGTCCGCAGGGACAATATCCGCCAGGTGGACCCCGCCAGTATCGAGACGATCACGATATTGAAAGATGCCGCGGCGGTGGCACCTTACGGGATCGGCGGTGCCAACGGGGTAATTATGATTACGACCAAAAGGGGCAAAAGCGGCAAGCCGCAGGTCAGGATCAGCTCTTCCTACGGGTTTCAGAACCCTACCTACCTGCCGAAAATGCTCTCGGCCAGGGATTACATGACATTGCAGAACGAAGCCTACCTGAACCAGACACCCGGCGGAACCAGCTTGCCCAACGACCCGGAAATGGTGAAAAATTACGACCAGCTGCACGCCGAAGACCCTTGGAAGTACCCGAACTCCAGTTTTGTCGATGTGTTCAAGAAGAACGTGCCTGTGCAGAATCACGGCCTTGAACTAAGCGGCGGCACGGAAAATGTCACCTATCACGCCGGCGTGAGCTATTTCGATCAGAAGGGTATTTTCGATCCGGTAAGTTACAGGCGGTACAACTACAACCTGAGCCTTGAAATGGCAGCCACCAAAACCACCAAAGTGGGGATGTCACTGTTTGGAAGCGTGGAAAATACCAGGGACGTAGATGCCGACGAAACCACTTCCGGTCACCTTTTCCGGAGCTTCTACAAATTTCTGCCTACACAGAGCCTGATCTATCCCGAGGGAGATAAATGGGGAGAGTCGTCGGCCAGTACGCCCATTGGTGTTTTGAGATCAGAAGGATACAGAAGAACGAACGGCAATACTCTGCTGGGGACGATATACGTGGAGCAGCAGATTGCCAAAGGCCTGAGTGCCAAAGCGGTGTTCAGCTATGATCCGTGGCAGCAAAATGTGAAACTTTGGCACGTACCGTTTGTTTACCACAAAATTGACCTTTCTCAAAAACCTTACACCTACACCGAAGCCATTTCACTTCAGGAGGGTAACGGAAGGCCTTTCCGCTGGCTGGGATTGCAGAATCAGAAACGGACCAACTTCACCTACCAGGGCTACCTGAACTATAACCGCACTTTCGGAGCGCATGCGATCACCGGCCTCGTGGTGCTGGAGGCGCGTCAAACCAAATCCGATTCCATGGCGACACGCCGCAACAACTTCGCGATCGGCATTGACGAGCTCAGCTTCGGTAGCTCCGACAAGCTGGATTATGACAATGCCGGGGTGTCGTCCACCGGTTCGGAACTGGGTTACGTATACCGGCTGGGGTATACCTACAAAGACCGGTACATTCTCGAAGCGGCCGGACGTTACGACGGGCACTATTACTTTGCACCCGGCAGCCGCTGGGGTTATTTCCCGGCATTCTCGGCCGCCTGGCGGGTGTCGGAAGAGAACTTTATGAAGAATTTCCGCTTCATCGACGAATTGAAAGTGCGGGGATCGTGGGGCAAGGCCGGGATGCTGGCCGGGGGACCATTCCAGTATCAGTCGGGGTATGACCTGAGGGGGGCTGCTTATGCTTTCGGAGGAGGCTCGCTGGTGCAGGGATCACGGGTGCCGCGCGAAGCAAATTCCAGGATCACCTGGGAAATATCCACCAAAACGGACTTTGGTTTCGACCTGAGCATGTGGAATTCCCTGTTAACGGTTGAATTCGACTATTTCCACGAAAAGCGCACCGGTATGCTGCTGGCGCCGCAGGTAACATTGCCGGTGGAATACGGACTGTCGCTTTCGCAGGAAAACAAGGGCAGAATGAGCGCGAACGGCGTGGAGCTCAACCTCGGAACCCGCAAGAGAATATCCAAAGACCTGGATTTCTCTCTGAATGCCAACCTGAGCTATTCGATCAACAAAATGCAGGAAGTGTTCCAAACCGATGCGGAGGCGAAAAATCCTAACCGGACACTGGTAGGACGACAGTTCGGAACGCCATTCGGGTTTAAGTCGCTCGGATTGTTTACTTCGGCCGAGGATAAAAACGGGGACGGTATCGTGGGTGCCGCCGACGGATACAATGTTACACAGTTCGGTGACCTGCACCCCGGCGATATCAAATATGCGGATTTGAGCGGCCCGGACGGCAAGCCGGACGGCCTGATCGACAACTTCGACCTGACCGTGATCGGGAACCCTGTTTACCCTGCATTGACATTCGGTCTTACACCGAGCGTGAACTGGAGAGGGTTTGATGTGAGCCTGTTTTTCCAGGGATCAGGAAAATCCAGCATCAATGTCAGACAATTCATGACCGTTCCATTTGAAAATAACGGCAGCAACACCGCCGACGAATATTACGACAACCGCTGGACGCCGGATCATCAGGATGCGAAATACCCCAGATCGACCCCGGCACCTTACGCCAACAACACGAAAGATTCGGATTTCTGGTGGGTGAATTCCAGCTACGTGCGCCTGAAAACAGCGAGCATCGGCTACACGCTGCCCAAAGCTTTGAGCAGCAAACTGAAAATGAGCTCGGCGAGGGTTTATTTCCTGACGCAAAACCTGTTTACGATCAGCAAAATCAAACACATCGATCCTGAGATGGGCTACACCGACCGTGAAACAGCCTACCCGGTGATGAAGGCGAGCACATTTGGAATTGATCTGACATTTTAACGATAAACGATATTATGAAAGCTGTAATGAATTATTTGAAAATATCGTGCGCTTGCATTTTGATGGCGATACTGCCGGTGGCTTGCGATACGGACGAGTTTTTGGAAAATGCCAATAAGGCCAACCTGACCGACAAAACCCAGTGGGAGTCGGAAACGAATGCCGATGTATTTCTCAACGATGTTTACAGTGAGTTGCCGAACAAACTGAATCAGACGGAAACCCTGGACTATTTCAGCGACGACTACAACATCAGTCATTATTATACGGCGTCCAACTGGCGCCAGGGGGTTACCCAAATCCCGTCGAGCAGTACCGATAACCCGTGGGGAGGAACCCAGGGCCCGACTTACGGCTATACCTGGCAGAACTTTTTCGTCAAGATCCGCAAATGCAACACTTTTATTCAGAAACTGACGGAGAACAAAGCGAATTTTTCGGAGGCGTATTACAGCAAACGCATCGACGAAGCCAGGTTCCTCAGAGCCTTCTTTTACTCCGAGTTTTTTGTCCATATCGGCGGGCTGCCCATCATTACCGTGCCTCTGGATAGAAACACCATGAGTCCCGAGGAGCTGCTGCAACCCAGAAAGACGTTCCAGGAAACTTTCGACTTCATTGTCAATGAACTGGACCAGGTTGTGAAAGGGGAGCATCTGGCGGTGAAATACAATTCGTCCGACAAGGATGCGGGCCGCGCGACGCTGGGAGCCGCATTGGCTGTGAAGGGCTGGATCGAGCTTTTTGGTGCGAGTCCGCTGTTCAACACCGCTACGCCTTATTTACCCGACCCCGGCAAGTTCGTGCATTTCGGCAACTTCGACGCTTCGCGCTGGGCGAAGGCAGCCGCGACCAACAAGCAATTCATCGATAAATACGGCAACGGGCAACGGTATAATCTTTTCGGCGACCTCAAAAAAATTTTCAGGGTCAGCAACGAGTACAATTCGGAGGTGATCTGGGACCGTCAGGTGGTGGCGAACGTCGGTGGAATGGGTTCCAGCTACGAGCAGCGGGGCGGACCTACCTATGTCTTGGGCGAATATCGCTCATGGGGAAACTATAATCCTACCCAGGAACTGGTAGACCAGTTTGCTATGGCAAACGGAAAGCCGATCACTGACCCGACTTCGGGCTATAATCCGCAAAAGCCGTATGCCAACCGTGAAAAGCGGTTTTATGACGCCATCGTGTTCGACGGAGCGGTGTACAAGCAGGACTGGATGCCCCGCGCCGATACCATCTACACCCGTATCGACGCCACGTACCCTAACCCTGACCGCACCAACCAGATCGACCTGGCCGGAAAAACCGATGTGGGCGACTCGGGATATTACCAGAAGAAGCGCCTGAACCCGGACGCGGCGCCCGGTGCCGACGCCAGCGGGCAGAACTACATCTTTTTCCGCTATGCCGAGATCCTGCTGAATTTTGCCGAGGCGCAAAACGAAGCGGCCGGCCCCGATGCTTCGGTATACGACGCGATCAACAAGCTGCGGGCGCGTTCCGAGCTCCCTGCGCTTCCGGCAGGTTTGTCCAAAGACGCTATGCGCACGGCCATTGCGCGGGAGCGGCGGGTGGAGCTTTGCTTTGAAGACAAGCGCTTCCTGGACAACAAACGCCTGGGCGCTGCGGCGACCGTCATGAACAAGCCGCGGCACAATATGGTCATCCGCAATTCGGTGCCGGCCAATAACTCCGGTGTTTGGGTCTACACCATTGAAGAGGAGAAGAAGTACAAAGTAAAATTCGAGCTGAAACAATACATGAGCCCGATCCCTCAAAATGTACTGGACCAGAATGCCGGTATCAAGCAGAACCCTGGATACTGAGTAATGTACGTCGGAAGCCTGCCCGGCATGGGTGGGCTTCCGATTGGTAACATGGGCTATGACTTGTGTAACATTGTGCGGTCAGTTATAGTATTATCCCCATATATCTTTGTTTTCTGTTGTAAATCGAGGTAAAAAGCAGTTAACAGTAACAACAGAAAAGTAACATGACCGCAGTCGAAGGGTGCACCGGGGGAAGCAGCTACAATGCATGGATGAGAAAAAGTACAGGCGTGTCCCGCTTCAACCGGGCCATGCAGGCGCTGGTAATCTGGCTGTTTGTAGCGTCGCATGCGTCCGCTCAGTCCGCAAAGCTTTTTAACGTCGAAAACGGGTTGTCGAGCAGCATGGTTACTGCTGTTCACCAGGACCGGCGGGGCTTTATATGGGTGGCTACCGAGGACGGACTGAACCGGTTCGACGGGATCAAGTTCACCGTTTACCGGCAGGATAAGGCGAGTGGCGGAGGAGTATCCAGCAATTTTATCCAGGTCCTTTTTGAAGACCATCATGGAAGAATGTACACCGGCTCATTGCACGGCCTCCAGTATTATGATCCGGCCACGGATTCTTTCCGGACGATCCCGCTGATGATTGGAGAGAGCAAAATGACCAATGTGCGGGTACTGGCTATCTGCGAGCGTAAAAACGGCGATATACTGGTGGGGACTTCCGGTCACGGTATATTCAGGGTGGTTCACGACGGTAAACAGCTTTGCGCTATTCCCGTGCCGTTGCAGGTCCCGAGTAACCTGATCATCCAGCTATTCGAAGACAGCAACCGGAACCTCTGGGTGTCGACCGAGGACCGTGGATTGCTCCGGTTTTCAGGTAGTTCTTTACAATCCCGTAAATCGTACTTCGTCTCCAAAAAGATTCAGAATAACATCATTACAAGCCTTTGCCAGGATAAATACGGGCGTGTATTTGCCGGCAATATGGTGAGCGGTTTATACCAATACAGCCCTGTAAACGACACTTTTCAGCCGATTCCCTACCACGGGACCGGGAGCCTGCCCATCGCCAACCTGATGGTCAACGACAATGGGCAGATCCTGATCGGCACGAGGGGGAATGGATTGAAATATTTTGATCCCGCTTCCGGCATAATCCTGGATATGAACCATAATGTGGACGCATTTGACTTTACGAAATCGAAGGTTTTCTCGGCTTGCGAGGACAATTCCGGGAATACCTGGCTGGGCATTTACCAGAAAGGACTTCTGCTGCTGGGCGTCAACAACAATCGGTTCGGTTACATGGGCTACAAGTCCGCGACGAAAAATCTGATCGGGTCCAGCGCGGTGAAGGCGTTGTTTGAAGACAAGGACCGCACGATCTGGGTCGGGACGGACAATGACGGCCTGTATGCATTACCCGGCGGGGGTAAGTCGGGGATCCATTACCACAGGCGTGCCAGTAACCCATCCGCGCCCGAGAATGTGATGACCATTTTCGAGGATTCCGAGGGTAATCTTTGGACGGGGTCATACCTGAGCGGGCTCTCTAAGCTCGACCGCAAAACCGGGAAGTTTACCCATTCCGACAAGCTTGCCGACCGTAACGGGGACAATGTCCAGCGGGTTTTCGATATGAAGGAAGATTCGGAAAAAAGGCTTTGGATCGCTACGATGGGCTCGGGGATTTTCAGTATGGACCTCCGCACCGGTGCCGTTGAAAACCTGGACGCATTACCGGGGCGGATCAGCCTGCCTGGGGAGAATTTTTTGCCTAACAGCTGGGTAAACTGCCTGCTGATCGCGAAAGACAACAAGCTTTTCATCGGGACTTTCAACGGACTGGCCTGCCTGGACCTGGAAACCAAAAGTTTTATATCCACATTCGGGGTGAACAGCCTATTGAAGGGTGTGGTGATTTACGCATTATTTGACGACGACAAGGGTAATTTGTGGGCCGGGACATCACAGGGTTTGAAAAAGATATCGCGCGCAACCAGGGCGATTACCACTTTTGATATGGGCGACGGACTGCCCAGCAATCTGATCGGCGCCGTTCGCGGTGATAAAGCGGGGAACCTTTGGCTGAGTACAAACCGGGGCCTGTCCAAAATGGACCTGGAAAGCAACACGTTCGTCAACTTCTATTCGGCCGACGGGCTGCAGGGAAATGAGTTTAGCCAGGGTGCTTCCATGGTGACCAAAAATGGAGAATTCTATTTCGGGGGGATCAATGGGCTGACACATTTCAGGCCTGAGGAAATCCGGATGTCCGCCAGAAGGCCGGCCGTCCGCATTGTGGATCTCTACATTCATGACAAGGCTGTGAAAAAGGGTATGAAATCCGGCAGCTACATGATTGTCGATACCACCGTGAGCAGCGCGAAAGAGTTTAACCTGGCGCATCACGACAACTCTTTCAGTCTGGAATTCTCGACAATGGATTTCATTGACGCAGAGCGGGTTTCCTATATGTACGCGATCAACGACAACGACTGGACCGCGCTCCGGGCAGGAACCAACAGGCTCACTTTCGACAACCTGGCGCCCGGGAAGTACCAGTTCCGGCTGAAAGCCCGGTCGAGCAAGACGGACTCGGAAGAGACGCGGGTGACGATCATCATACATCCTGCCTGGTATTTTTCAGTGTGGGCCTGGCTTGTATATGCCCTGTTCGCGCTGCTTGCCGCCGGTTATATTTTTAAAACATTGAAAAACAGGCGGCTCGTGAAGCAAAAGATGCTGGCGCATTTGCGGCGCGAGGAGGTGAATGAGGCCAAGCTGCAATTTTTTATCAATATCGCCCACGAGATCCGCACGCCGCTGACACTGGTGGTGAGCCCGCTTCAAAAGCTGCAAACCCTGGATTACAATGCGGAACGGATGCATTTGTACCAGATCATGGGGCGCAACACGAAACGTATATTAGACCTGGTTAATCAGCTGATGGACATCCGTAAGATCGAGAAAGGGCAAATGTCGCTCCAATTTTCGAAGGTGGAAATGGTGGATTTTACCCGGGAAATATGCCTGCTGTTCGAGGAGCAGATTGAAAGTAAGAAGGTGGAGTTTGTTGTGGACGCGCCTCCGCAAAGGATTTTCGCGCAAATCGACCCGCTGAATTTTGATAAAGTGCTGATCAACGTCCTTTCCAATGCATTTAAATTTACCCCCAAAGGCGGCCGGATCCGCGTAGCCCTGACGGTAAGCGACGGAGAACATCGGGGCGGGAGGCCAGAATTGACATTGGCCGTCGAAGACTCCGGACCTTTTATCGACCAGCAGGAAACGGAGCGCATTTTCGATTGCTTTTACCAGTCCGACAGCCACCGCGACCACAACCGGCATGGGACGGGTATTGGCCTGCATCTGGTGAGGCAGCTGGTGGAGCTGCATGGTGGCAGGATACGGGCGGAGAATATGCGTGAAATCGGTTGCCGGTTTGTGATTGAAATGCCGCTGCTGGAAGTAAGCGCGGCAGAGTCAATCATTGAAATGCCGCCCGCGCAAGAGCCGCCGATGGAAAAGGACGTGGAAAACGCCGATAAAACAAAGGCCCGCAAGAAAGCCAAACGCCTGGTGGTGGTGGACGACGACAGCGAAATCTGCAATTACCTGGCGGACGAAATGTCGGGTGAATTCAAGGTGTTTTCCTATGCCAATGGCGAGGAGGCTTACAAGGCCATTCTGAAAGAAATTCCGGACCTGATCATCAGCGATGTGATGATGCCGGTAATGGACGGTATGACGCTCTGTAAAAAAGTGAAGGCCAACCCGCTGGTGAACCACATCCCGGTGATCCTGCTTACCGCCAAAACGGCGGAATCGACCAATGCAGAAGGTCTGGAAATGGGTGCGGACGCCTACATTACCAAGCCTTTCAATGTGCAGATTTTGACGAAAACGATCAAGGCGCTGATCAGGAACAGGCAGATACTGCGCAATAACGACAACGAGCAGCATTACCAGGAGGAATTCATTTCTAGGGTCCAGATCAAGGCCTCGGAAGAAAAGCTGCTGGAAAAAGTACATCTCCTGATTGACAAAAACCTGGCCAATCCGGACCTCAGCGTAGAAATGATCGCTCATGAAATAGGGATCAGCAGGGTGCATTTGCACCGGAAGCTCAAAGAGCTCACCAATCTGACGACCCGCGACCTGATCCGCAATATCCGGTTGAAACAGGCTGCCGAACTGATGACGAAAAAGGGATTGACGGTGTCCGAGGTGGCATTTGCCGTGGGCTTCGCCAATGTGAACAGTTTTTCAGTCGCATTCAGGGAGTTGCACGGTGTTTCGCCCACCGCATTTGCAGAGAATTATATGGAAAAAGCATAACCATTTTACCCGCAGATTAAAAACTAAAAACATGAGTAAGCATTTCAGCCGCGCCGTTTGCGCCGCACTTTGCCTGTTGCTGAGCTATGGCGTTTCAGCCCAGACGACCACCCTCGTGAACCCGATCCTCACGGGTTTCTACCCGGATCCGAGCGTGGTGCAGGTGGGGAAAGATTATTACCTGGTCAATTCGACATTCTCCTACTTTCCGGGTATCCCCGTGTTTCACAGCAAAGACCTTAAAAACTGGAAGCAGATCGGGAATGTCATCGACCGTCCTTCACAGATGGACTTCATGGGGGAGAAGTTAACCAGGGGCCTTTTCGCCCCGGCGATCAGCTATCATGACGGCCTGTTCTACCTGACCTGCACGGATATCGATCACGACGGTAACTTTGTCGTGACAGCCAAGGACCCGGCCGGCCCTTGGAGTAATCCGGTTCGCATCCCGCAAGTCCGCGGCATTGACCCTTCGCTCTTCTTCGATGAAGACGGCAAGGCCTACATCGTTTACAATAGCGATGCGCCGGACCGCAAGCCGCTGTACTCAGGCCACCGGACGATCCGGATCTATGAATTCGATCCGAAAAACCTGAAAGTGATCGGGGAAGAGAAGCAACTGGTCAATGGCGGGGTAGATCTGAGCCAAAAACCGGTGTGGATCGAGGCGCCGCACATTATGAAGCGGTTCGGCTGGTACTACCTCTATGCGGCCGAGGGCGGAACATCCGTGAACCATACCGAAGTGGTTTTTCGCAGCAAATCTGTCTGGGGGCCTTACGTCGCCTATGAAAACAACCCGATTTTAACGCAAAAAGGTCTTCCCGAAGACCGGAAGGACCCGGTGACTTCGGCGGGCCATGTACAATTCGTCGATGGACCGGATGGCAAAACTTACGCCATTTTCCTCGCGGTAAGGCCATATGAAGGCGATTTTTACAATACCGGCCGGGAAACGTTCATCGCCCCGGTGGTTTGGAAAGACCAATGGCCCATTATCAATCCGGATTCGAAGGAGATCCGGTACCAGTATACCGCGCCGTTCGCCGAAGTGAAGCAAAAGGGGGCAAGCCCGCAGGCCGGCAATTTCTCCTACACACTTACCTTCGAAAAGCAGCTCGATCCCGCCTTGCTTTTCATGCGGACCGTCGATAGCAGCTCATTCTCGCTTTCCAAAAAGGCCGGGCTGACATTGAAATTAAAGCCGGAAACGATCATGGAGCTGGGCAATCCTTCTTTTATAGGCAAGCGGCAGCAGCATTTATATTGTACAGCAGAAACGGAACTGGATTTTTCGGCCGCTTCGGAAAAGGAAAAAGCAGGTCTGACGATTTTCCAGGACGAACATCACTTTTATCTGATCAGCAAATCGACCGAGAAGAACAAACCGGTGATCCAGCTGTTCAGGAGTGCTGCGCAAGGCAATGAAATGGAACTGCTCACGCAAATCGCTTTGCCCAACCCCGCCGCACCTGTGAAGCTGCGCATTGCAGCGGAAGGAAAGACTTACAGTTTTTACTTTTCCAACGGCGGCCCCTGGCAGCCGCTCAAAGAAAAGCTGGATGCTAAATTCCTCAGTACCAAAGTGGCCGGCGGGTTTATCGGCTGTCTGTTCGGGCTGTATGCTACGTCGTCGGGTGAAAGGACCAGCAATTCCGCCTCATTCAAATACCTGAAATACAGCGGTAACGATCCGATGTTCCCGAAACAGCCCGAATAGTTTATCACACTTGCCAAGCCAACGGCTTCCTTTTTAACCAAACCAAAACATTCAACTGATGAGAAAGCTTTTTTTATTGGGCATGACCGTCTTGTGTCTCGCAATGACGGCAGCAGCGCAAAACAGTCAGCCGGAGATGACGGCCGGTTTTGACTCCGTCCGGGAAGGGATCGCTACCGGGAAGATCGATAGCATTCAATATGTATCGAAAACCGTGGGTACCACGCGCAAAGCATTGGTATATACCCCGCCCGGTTATTCTAAAAAGAACAAATATCCGGTACTGTACCTGCTACATGGCATTGGCGGGGATGAAAAGGAATGGCTGAAAGGTGGTAACCCCCAGCGGATCCTGGATAACCTGTATGCCGAGAAAAAGATCGAGCCGATGATCGTGGTCATGCCGAATGGCCGTGCCATGAAAGACGATCGCGCAACAGGGAATATCATGGCGCCGGACAAGGTTGCTGCCTTTGCAACATTCGAGCAGGACCTGCTGACCGACCTCATCCCATTCATTGAAAAGAAGTACGCGGCACTTCCCGACCGGGAACACCGGGCCATTGCAGGCCTTTCGATGGGTGGCGGACAGTCTCTGAACTTCGGATTGGGTAACCTGGACCGGTTTGCCTGGGTTGGAGGATTCTCGTCTGCACCCAACACCAAAGTACCGCAGGAGCTGATGCCGAACCCGGAAGAGGCGAAGAAGAAGCTCAAATTGCTCTGGATATCATGCGGGGACGACGACCGGCTCATTACCTTCAGCAAGCGCACGCACGATTACCTCTTTGAGCATGAGGTACCGCACATATATTATATAGAACCCGGTGTCCATGATTTCAAGGTTTGGAAAAATGGCCTGTATATGTTTTCCCAGTTTTTGTTTAAACCTGTCGACGTTCAATCGCTTGCTAAATACACCATCCTCGGCACACCGGCTGCTACCAATATCAGGAATGCGAAATATCCCCAGGTCCTGCCGGACAACCGCGTAGTGTTCCGCACCAAAGCGCCTGATGCGCAGAAAGTGCAGGTCGATCTGGGCAAAAAATATGATATGCTCAAAGACACGGCCGGTTTCTGGTCCGTCACGACGGATTCGATCGGGGAGGGTTTCCATTACTATTCGCTGCTCATCGACGGCGTCGCATTGGCCGACCCTGCCAGTGAGACTTTCTATGGTATGGGCAGAATGGCCAGCGGCATTGAAATACCTTTCCGGAAGGGGGGCTACTATGCCCTGCGCGACGTGCCGCACGGAGATGTGCGCATCCGGCGCTACTTTTCGAAAGCTACCAACACCTGGCGGGAAATGTACATTTATACACCTCCGGGCTACGACGCTTCGGCCGCAAAATATCCTGTGCTGTACCTGTTGCACGGCGGCGGCGAAGATCAGCGGGGCTGGGCTTCCCAGGGTAAAACCAACCTGATTCTTGACAACCTGATCTCGGAAGGAAAGGCAAAACCGATGCTGATCGTGATGATGGATGGAAATCTGGGAGGTCCGCTGGGCCCCGGCAGCCTCGGTACGGCAGGCGACGGCTTTTTGAAGGCATTTGAAAACGAATTGAAACAGGGAGCGATCCCTTTTGTGGAGAGTACTTACCGGGTAGAGGCAAATGCGGCCAACCGGGCGCTCGCGGGACTGTCCATGGGCGGGATACAGACATTGTATGCGGGTGTGAAAAACTCGGATATGTTCTCTTCGCTGGGTGTATTCAGCTCGGGCTGGTTCGCTAACAACAATGCATTGTCCGGTCCGCATTACGAGTATGCCAAAACCAATGCAGCCACTATTAACGGCAACCTGAAAAATTTCTGGATCTCGATGGGCGGGCCTGAGGACATTGCCTTCAAGAACTGCAAGATCATGCTCGGCAAATACGACGAACTAGGCATTAAATACCAATACAGCGAATATCCGGGAGGGCATACCTGGCCGGTCTGGAGGCACGATCTGTTCGGATTTGCCCAGCTGTTGTTCAAATAACCTTTCGCCATTCATTTAAACTGATATTCCGAAAACGCCGGTGAGGTGGCCTTCTCCACCAGCCGGCATTTTCATAATTACCAAACGGCCTATCGATGAAACAGTTACATTCCCTCGATTACATTGTCTTCTTTATCTATTTTATCATCGTATCCGCATATGGATATTGGATTTACAACCGGAAGAAAAGTCAGACAGCTTCTACCAAGGACTTTTTTCTGGCTGAGGGTTCACTAACCTGGTGGGCGATCGGAGCATCGCTGATTGCATCGAATATTTCCGCCGAGCAATTTATCGGTATGTCGGGGAATGGTTTTTCAATGGGCCTTGCCATATCCAGCTACGAATGGATGGCGGCGGCGACGCTGGTGATAGTCGCATTGTTTTTCATGCCGATTTACCTGAAAAACCACATATTCACCATGCCGCAGTTTCTCAGCCAGCGCTACAATCCGACCGTGAGCTTGATTATGGCTATTTTCTGGCTGGGGCTATACATTCTCGTCAACCTTACCTCAATCCTCTATCTGGGAGCATTGGCCGTATCCGGCATTTCCGGGCTTGATTTCGACCTATGTATGTGGGGTCTCGCTATCTTCTCTATTATTATCACGATCGGTGGAATGAAGGTGATCGGTTTCACGGACGTTATACAGGTTTTCTTTCTGATCATCGGCGGGCTGGCGACCAGCTACATCGCGATCAACCTCGTCTCTGAAAATTTCGATACATCCGGTCTTGTGAACGGGCTGAAAATGATGCGGGAAAACCATGCGGACCACTTCCATATGATTTTTAAACCGGGAAGCGCGCATTATATGGAACTGCCGGGACTGACCGTACTGCTGGGCGGTATGTGGATCGTGAACCTGAATTACTGGGGCTGCAACCAATACATTACGCAGCGGGCGCTGGGAGCAGACCTCAAAACGGCCCGGAACGGATTGCTGTTCGCAGCGTTCCTGAAATTGCTGATGCCGGTAATCGTCGTGTTGCCGGGAATTGCCGCCTATACCCTTTACAACCAGGGACTGTTCCAGCAGGAAATGACGGAGAATGGAGTGATCGTGGCTGACAAAGCCTACCCGGTGCTGCTGAATCTGCTGCCCGCCGGCTTGAAGGGGCTGTCTTTTGCGGCGCTCACGGCAGCTATTGTCGCTTCGCTGGCAGGAAAGGCCAATAGTATTTCAACCATATTTACCCTGGACATTTTCAAAATATATATAGGTAAAAACAAATCCGAGGCGCAGCTCGTCCGCATCGGCCGGATCGTCATCGTAGTCTCGATGATCCTGGCTATCCTGGTTTCTCCTTATATGGGTATTGATAAAGCGGGCGGTTTCCAGTTTATCCAGCAAATGACCGGACTGCTCTCCCCGGGGATTTTTGCTTCCTTTATTATGGGCTTTTTCTGGAAACGCAGTAATTCGGCCGGCGCGCTGTTCGCGATTGTGGGTGGATTTCTGATCGCTCTGGCCATGCACAACAACTGGCTGCCATTTACAGACTGGACGCAGGTACCTTTTCTGGACAGGATGGGCTGGGTGTTTGTCATCTGCGTGGCCGGGATGTTCCTGCTAAGCTTTGTTTTGCCAGATGAGAAAAAGGGACTGGCCGTAGACGCTTCCATGTTCAGGGCGCACACGGGCTTTGTACTGGGAGCGGTTGTTGTCCTTGTTCTGCTCGTTGCGTTATATGCTTACTTCTGGTAGGAGAGGGTCGGCAAGGTAAAAGCGCTTTTAAAGATGCATGTGATCGAGTACTTCAAGAATTTGTGAAAAAAATTATGGAGTGGTAATTTCTGGTTATCAATTGGTTGCTAGAAAGTGGGAAAGTTTATTTACAATTTTTTGCATCTGTTGCTTGCATTTAAAAAAATAACCTCCCACTTTTGCACTCCCAATCGGGAACAACGGCACTGAAAACGATCAGGGCCACGAGTTTCGGGAAGCCGAAGCAA
>MKSR01000009.1:25000-27638 GCA_001898145.1 Dyadobacter sp. 50-39 | reverse complement strand
ATGTCATATTGGAAGTAGAAGAGATGAAGATAAAGAATGATTGTGCAAGCTGTTGGGTAATTAGTACTGCTCAGCTGAGTGTATTTCGACACGTATACCTGCAGCCTATCAACGTCGTAGTCTACAACGACCCTTATGTGGAAGATTCATCTTCGGGCTAGTTTCGCACTTAGATGCTTTCAGCGCTTATCTATTCCCCACATAGCTACCCGGCCATGCTACTGGCGTAACAACCGGCTCACCAGCGGTGGGTCCAACCCGGTCCTCTCGTACTAAGGTCAGCCCCCGTCAATCTTCCTACGCCCACCACAGATAGGGACCGAACTGTCTCACGACGTTCTGAACCCAGCTCGCGTGCCACTTTAATCGGCGAACAGCCGAACCCTTGGGACCTTCTCCAGCCCCAGGATGTGACGAGCCGACATCGAGGTGCCAAACCTCCCCGTCGATGTGAGCTCTTGGGGGAGATCAGCCTGTTATCCCCGGCGTACCTTTTATCCTTTGAGCGATGGCCCTTCCATACAGAACCACCGGATCACTATACCCTGGTTTCCCACCTGCTCGACCCGTCGGTCTCGCAGTCAAGCCTGCTTGTACTATTGCACTCCACACACGGTTACCAAGCGTGTTGAGCAGACCTTTGGAAGCCTCCGTTACACTTTTGGAGGCGACCACCCCAGTCAAACTACCCACCATGCACGGTCCTGCTCATCGAGCAGTTAGATCCCAGGCCAGCGAAGGGTGGTATTTCAACGTTGGCTCCTGAACGCCTGGCGACGCCCACTCACAGCCTCCCACCTATCCTACACATCCCTGACCCGAAAACAATGCAAAGCTATAGTAAAGGTGCACGGGGTCTTTCCGTCCCGTGGCGGGTAAGCGGCATCTTCACCGCTACTACAATTTCACCGAGCTCACGGCCGAGACAGTGCCCAGATCGTTACACCATTCGTGCAGGTCGGAACTTACCCGACAAGGAATTTCGCTACCTTAGGACCGTTATAGTTACGGCCGCCGTTTACTGGGGCTTCGATTCAATGCTTCTCTTGCGATGACATCCCCTCTTAACCTTCCAGCACCGGGCAGGTGTCAGGCCCTATACGTCAACTTTCGTTTTGGCAGAGCCCTGTGTTTTTGCTAAACAGTCGCCTGGGCCATTTCTCTGCGGCCTCTCTTTGCAGAGGAGGCTCCCCTTCTCCCGAAGTTACAGGGTTAATTTGCCGAGTTCCTTAGCCGTGATTCACTCGAGCACCTTAGAATATTCTTCTCGACTACCTGTGTCGGTTTACGGTACGGGCTGCATACAGCTGGCGTTTCAAAAGCTTTTCTTGGAAGCGTCTTCGATGGTTCGCTTTGCCCGTAGGCTCGGCTCAACGCACTATTCCGTCAGTACCTACCATCCACGTCGCTCCGTCACTCTTTCACACTGCATGCAGGGGCAGGAATATTAACCTGCTGTCCATCGGGGGTCGCCTGTCGGCTATCCCTTAGGCCCCGCCTAACCCTCCGTTGATTAGCATAGCGGAGGAATCCTTAGTCTTTCGGTGTGCGGATTTCTCATCCGCATTATCGTTACTTATGCCTACATTTGCTTTTCTCACCAGTCCAGCACAGCTCACGCTGCACCTTCACCCCTGTGAGAATGCTCCCCTACCGATCAGTATAAATACTATCGCATAGCTTCGGTAATATGCTTGATGCCCGTTTATTATCGATGCCCGCCCCGCTCGACCAGTGAGCTGTTACGCACTCTTTAAATGTATAGCTGCTTCCAAGCTAACATCCTGGCTGTCTCTGCAGTCGGACCCCCTTAGTTCAACTTAGCATATATTTTGGGACCTTAGCTGATGCTCTGGGTTGTTCCCCTCTCGGACTGGGACCTTAGCACCCCAGCCCTCACTGCCGTGTATATCATGCCCCATTCGGAGTTTGTCAGAATTTGGTAGGATTTGACTCCCCCTAGTCCTATCAGTAGCTCTACCTGAACATGACTCAACCACAACGCTGTTCCTAAAAACATTTCGGGGAGTACGAGCTATTTCTCAGTTTGATTGGCCTTTCACCCCTACCCTCAACTCATCCGAAAACTTTTCAACGTTTACCGGTTCGGTCCTCCACGATGTGTTACCAGCGCTTCAACCTGGTCAAGGGTAGATCACAAAGTTTCGCGTCTACGGCCACTGACTAATCGCCCTATTCAGACTCGCTTTCGCTTCGGCTCCTGTTCTTCAAACATTAACCTTGCCAGTAACCGTAACTCGTAGGCTCATTATGCAAAAGGCACGCCGTCACCCGTAGGCTCCGACCGCTTGTAAGCGCATGGTTTCAAGTTCTATTTCACCCCGTTGCTCACGGTACTTTTCACCTTTCCCTCACGGTACTCGTTCACTATCGGTCTCTCAGGAGTATTTAGCCTTGGCGGATGGTGCCGCCGGATTCAGAGGGGATTTCACCGGTCCCCACCTACTCAGGGTACCCACTCAGTTAAACTCGCTGCCTGTACGGGATTCTCACCCTCTGCGATTGGCCTTCCCATGCCATTCCAGTTCGCTATTTAACCACTTGGTGGGCCCTACAACCCCACTCTGGCCGTAACCAGGGTGGTTTGGGCTGTTCCGTGTTCGCTCGCCACTACTTA
>MKSR01000009.1:0-22500 GCA_001898145.1 Dyadobacter sp. 50-39 | reverse complement strand
ATTCACCAGATGCCGGGTAGCATATTCAATCGCATAGCGGTCTTTGGCAAAAATGGCTCCTGTTAATGCGTAGGGAGAAGTGGCGTCGATAACAGGAATGATCTGTTCGAATTCGTTTTCGTCATACACATATATAGTGAGCACCGGTCCGAAGATCTCCTCGCACAACGTCACATAATCCGATTTGAAAGCCTGAATAATAGTTGGCTCGACGAAATACCCTTTGCTCTTATCAAAATTGCCTCCTGCGACGATTTCCGTGTCGCCGCTGGCCTTCGCCCCTTCTATATAGGAAGCGATCTTATCGAACGATTTTTCGTCTATGACGGCATTAACAAAATTTGAGAAATCTTCAACGCCCCCCATTTTGATCTCCGCCAGGTCTGCCAGCATGAAAGCCCTTACCTCTTCCCACAAATTGGAAGGAATGTAAGCCCTGGAAGCTGCTGAACATTTCTGTCCCTGGTACTCAAATGCCCCACGGATAAGGCCCGTCGCAAGTGCTTTCGCATCCGCTGACTTGTGCGCGAGCACGAAATCCTTACCGCCCGTTTCCCCCACAATTCTTGGAAATGTCTTATAAGTGCCGATGTTCTCCCCGATAGTCTTCCAGATCGTTTGGAATACCTTGGTACTGCCTGTAAAATGTACACCCGAGAAATCCGGATGCTTGAAAATAACGTCCCCCGCAACCGGGCCATCCGCCAGCACCATATTGATAACGCCATCCGGCAAGCCTGCTTCCTTGAAAATTGTCATGATCACATTGGCCGCGTACACCTGCGTAAACGCCGGTTTCCAGATCACCACATTACCCATTAATGCGGGTGCAGCAGGCAGGTTTCCAGCAATGGCCGTGAAGTTAAACGGGGTAATGGCGAAGATGAAACCTTCCAACGGACGGTATTCCATCCGGTTCCAGACACCTTCCGAAGATACCGGCTGCCCTTCGTAGATATCTCGCATGAAGTTTACATTAAGCCGCAGAAAATCAATGATTTCACAAGCGGAATCAATCTCGGCCTGATAGGCATTTTTAGATTGTCCCAGCATCGTTGCCGCATTCATTTCGGCGCGGTACGGGCCGGCGATCAGCTCTGCTGCCCTCAGAAATATGGCTGCCCGCTGCTCCCAGGTGAGCGTAGCCCAGCTTTTTCGGGCCTCCAATGCAGCATCGATTGCCCTGGCAACATCATCCCTGGTGCCCTCATGAAAGTAGCCCAGAACGTGCTGGTGATCATGCGGTGGAGATACCTTCTGCTTATTACCGGAGTAGATTTCTTCGCTACCTATATATTGGGGTATCTCAATGGTTTTTGAGCGAGCAGCCGCCAATGCATTTTTCAGCTCTGCGCGTTCCGGAGTTCCCGGTGCATAACCTTTCACCGGCTCATTTTTTAACGCCGGCACATTGAAAATTCCTATCGACATATTATTTGGTTTGTTATATTGATTTAGTAGTTCTTAATAAATAACAAAATTATTCTCCGGCTCGATCCCCACAATGGTCTCCACACAAAGTACCATTCACCATTTAGCCTGAAACCCATTTAAAAATTGTCAAAATAACTGAGCTGCTGGGATTTTAGTTAAATTTGCGCTCCCATTTTTCGGATCAATTTGTATCAAAATGATATTCTACAGTACCAAGACTGCCGACTTGAAAGCATCGCTCGAAGAAGCCATTTTCAACAGCCTTCCTCCCGATAACGGCCTCTACATGCCAGAATCCATCCCGACGATTTCAAAGGAGTTTCTGGATAATATTGAAAACAGGTCTTTCAAGGAGATCGCCACCGAGGTAACCGCCACGCTTTTGGGCAGTGAAATTACAAGAAGCGAAATTGAATCCATCATCGATCGTGCATATGATTTCGAAGCGCCAGCAGTGCAAATTACGCCGAATGACTACGTGCTTGAGCTGTTCCATGGCCCGTCTATGGCATTCAAGGACTTTGGGGCCCGGTTTATGGCAGCGATCATGTCCTACTTCCTGCAGCGTTCCAACAAAGAAATACGCATTTTGGTAGCAACCTCCGGCGATACCGGCGGCGCTGTTGCCCAGGGATTTTACAAGGTGCCCGGTATTTCGGTAACGATCCTGTACCCGAGTGGAAAAGTGAGCGACATTCAGGAAAAGCAGCTCACCACGCTCGGCCACAATGTAACTGCCCTCGAAGTGGACGGTACTTTCGATGACTGCCAGCGACTGGTAAAAGAAGCATTCCTCGATCCCGAGCTTTCGGCTAAATACAACCTTGCATCTGCCAACTCGATTAACATTGCGAGGCTTATCCCCCAGTCATTCTATTACTTCTCGGCTTATGCGCAGCTGAAAAAATTGGGTAAACCCCTCGTGATATCGGTGCCGAGCGGAAATTTTGGAAACCTTAGCGCGGGTGTACTCGCCTACCGGATGGGCTTGCCGGTCGAACATTTCATTGCGGCAACGAATGTAAACAATGCAGTGCCCCGCTATCTGGCATCAGGTAACTATGAGCCGCTGCCCTCGATCGAAACAATTTCCAATGCCATGGACGTCGGTAGTCCAAGCAACTTTGTTCGGCTGACCCGCTTTTTCAATGACGACTGGAATGCCATCAATAAGAAGGTATCCGGAGCGTTCTTCAACGACGAGCAGACGCAAAAAGCAATGCGGGAAGTTTTTGGTAATGCCAACTACGTAATGTGCCCGCACACTGCTGTCGCTTACCGGGGTCTCCAGGAGTACCGGAAAAAAACGAAGAGTGATTTTACGGGTGTCTTCCTTTCGACCGCTCACCCGGCCAAATTTATCGACCTTGTGGAAGAAACATTGGGAAAAAGCATTGATGTACCTGAAAGACTGAGATCGCTGCTGGATATTGAAAAAATGTCGATCAAAATGAAACCTGAATTTTCAGATTTCAAATCATTATTAATGAGTGAGTTAAAATAAATATCCTGGCTCCTGATGCGCCTGAGATTTCAATATTTGCGTAAATCCGGGTAGATGCACGTGAATATTAAAACGTAAAAGGCCCCGAAGTGACGAACTCCGGGGCCTTTTTCTATACTTCTCAAAAAATCCTCTAATTGACCACATCGCCCCTCAAAATCCGGAAGCGCTTCCGCGACTCGGCGACAAAAATGCTCCCGGGATATTTTTCCATCAGCTCCTGATACAATTTCATCGCCTGGTCCTTGTCGTTTAGTTTCTCCTGGTAGAGCTTAGCCATGGAGAACAATGCATCGTCGCCGTACAGGTCATGGCCAAATTTGGAATACAACAACTTCAGATCCGCCATCGCCTGTTGGTTACTGTCGAGTTTGATGTAAGTCTTCGCAGTGAGCCAAAGGATCTCATCGGCCAGGCTGTGGCTCTCATACTTTTTATAAAGTTGCTTCAAAGTATCGATCGCTTCGAACTTCTTGTTCTGGAACAACTGCAGTTCCACGGATGAATAGGCCTTCATCGCAGCTTCGGTACTGTCGAGCCCTGTGTTGTCCATGATTAAAAGGGAGAGCTCATTGGCATCGTTCGCGATTTCCCTGCTGGTGGCCTTTTTCAGAATGTCGAGTACCGCTTTGGCCAGCTCAAATTCTCCCTTGAAATAGTGGAGCTTTGCATTGCGCAGCTTCGCCTCGTAGCCTAGTACATCGTCCTTCTGCGACTTCTCTACCTGCGAATAAACCAGGGTAGCTTCCCAGGGCTCGCCTTGCAGCAGGTAAATATCACCCAGATCGAGCTTGCATTTATCCACGAAACTCTTTTCCGCTTTGCCCGCTTCAATGGCCGTTTGCAGGATATCTATTGCCTTTTTGAAATCATCCATATAGAATGCATTCAAAATCGCCATGTTCCGCAGCGCTTCGATGGTACGCACATTCACGCCAAGTTCATCCACCAGTTGCTGGTATTGACCGAGCAGCTTCTGCACTTCGCTCCGCTTGACCGGATACGTATTTTTAACCTGCTCTTCACGCGCGAAAATTGCCATTCTGCGTGCCACGGGATAGAGCTGGCCTTTGGGGTACTCCTTCACCAGGTGGTCAAAGATCGTTCCTGCGTTGCCGTAATCATTGTTTTGCAAAGCCAGCATCCCGAGGTTATAAAGCCGCGCCCCATTGTGCTTAAAACGCCTGTCCAACGCCCGTTCCTGGACAAATGCCTTATAGAAATCCTTCCGCTGGACCTGGTACCAGATCAGCAGCTCATTGTAAAAACCTTCCTGCGGAAATTTCTGGATCTTATCATATAATACCTTCTCCAGGAGTGCCTGCTCCTTCTCGTCCTTCGTAAAGTCCTGAAGCATGTTCTGCACCACCTCGGTGTTCTGGTAACGCATTCCATAAGAAAGCAGCTCGTCGATCATCTTCTCGGGCTGATTCAGGTCGCGGTAGACGCTTGCGAGTTCGAGCTGGAAAATATCATAACGTTTGGCGCTTTCTCTTGCTTCGAGCAGGATATTTTTCGCCCACTCCGACTGGTTTTGGGCACGGAATTCCTCCGCCAGATCACGTTTAAGCTCCGTTCTCAAGCCGGACGCGGTAATGACCTGCTCGTACTTTTTGGACGCCTCTACGGCCTTTCCCTGATTCTCAAGCATAATGCCCCAGTTGAGATAATACCAGGCCGCATTATTCGCGTCGGCTTTGATCTGCTTTTTGAAAAACTGCTCGCCATCGGACCAGGTCTTGCTCTTTATAATGCAGCTGGTGTAATTCTTAAGCGAGATCTTTTCAAATGAACTTTTCAGAAACGAAGAATAGTAACTAAGGGCCTTCGGACAATCCCCATTCTTGAAGTATTCCTCCGCCAGCTCCCGCTCCCCCTGCCCGAACGCCGCGGCCGCCCCGGAAAGCAGAAATCCTATCATCAAACAGCTCGTAACCCTTTTCATAATAGATAAAAAAATCTTTTTCCTTTAGTTATTATCCTTCAGTAGGCCTGTGGATATGTGAATAATCTCCTTATCCACTGTAGATTAACATACTTATACACATTTTGTGGATAAGTATTGTGAGTTATCCACTGTAGAAATTTTTGAAATCAACATTTAAGTAGTTGAAATACAAGTTAGGAATTATTCTGTTCACATTCGAATGTGGGTAAACGCCTTTAGTTGACTACATTTGTTATCCACAGTTTCTAAAGTGCATCAACGTACTGTTAACTTCAATTTAGCTGTTGGTTATCCACTGTAGGATGAAATTCACTTTTTTATCCACACATATTAGGGGTTATCCACAAGCTTATTCACATTTTCGCCCCTTTTACCAACAAATTTTCCGCGTTATTCACATAGTTATCCACAGACTGTAGACAAAAATGTCGTTATTTTTCTCCAGGAATGGTGATGTTGATGTCGTTTAACTCAAAATTCGCCTTCAAAAGGATCTTATCCGGGAGGTAATAGATCGGCTCGGGCTGAAGTCCTTTGTCCATTTGACCGGGATCCCACCTCTTGTTCCGGTTTTTGTCGATCGTGATGCGCAAAAAGTATTTTCCTTGAGCGATGTTCTTGAAAGTGTAGGGCGATTGGTAGTGCGTTTCGACCACTTTATATTGCTCGTCGACCAGCTCGATTATGAAATGCACGGCGGTATCGGCATTCGTCACGCGGCCGCGGATAACCCCGAAATCCTCTTCATTTAGAATAGCGTGCCGCAACATCGTTTTAGGCAATGTGTCGCCTTCTACGCTGATGATGGAGCCTTTTGGGATGTCCCATTTTACGGTGTCTTTGGCGAATGATTTGGCGTCAATTGTAAGGATATTGTGGTTCTTGTTCCAGCTGTATTTGAATGCATTCAGCGGTTCATGTGTGAGGCTGTCGGAGATCAATGCGATTTTCTGATCGTCCAGCGCGCGAACCGGTTTATTCAATATGATTTTATAGGTGAAGGTGTTTGTGAGTGGTTTGTTGGCTTCCGGAATCGTTGTGAATGACAACGGATCGAGCTGGCGCTGCTTGCCCCGCTGGGCCTGGAAGGCGATTTTTTGCTCAAATTCAGCCGTAGTACCTAGTGAATCGAGCGTCTTGAGTTTGACCAAGGTAGTATCCGGATGCGGCTCTACATTGAAAAATTTGAGGTTTGTACCGTTCGGTTCGAGCAGGTAGGGAAGCGATTCCTTGTTGACAAAGGTTACTTCCACATTCTCGATTGCTTTGCTGAATACCACGGCGTAGTTGTTCACTTTGGGCAGCGTACGCTGAATTTTCAATGGTGTATTGTCCGAGAGATACATGTTCAGCTGATAGGCGGCCGAGTCTGTGCCGGCAGTAATGGTTTTGTCCAGAAAACCCAAGCGTTCGTCCTTCGCGTTGTAAAGCATATTGCGATTTTTATCGTCGATTGCGATGAGTTTGTACTGCCTTGTCTGGATGTTTTCGATGGAAAACACGCCGCTGCTATCGGTACGGGAGAAGTAGTAGGGCTTTTGTTTGGCGATATTCAGCGTGTCGCTCACATTATAAAGGCCCACCAGTGCATCGAAAATGGGTTTGTTGGTACGAATATCTTTCAGCGTACCGTACACGCGCCCGGAGTCGAGTGAATTGCCGGTGCTAAACACCAGTTTTAGATTTTTTGCCGGGTTCTTTTCGGCAAAATCCTTGATCGCATCACCGAAATTCAGCGTGAAAGTTGTGCTGTCTTTGAACTGATTTTTGAACGTGAGCAGCACCGACATGCCATTCTGCTTGTAGGAATAGGGGTTATCGGCCTCAGGGGTAATCACGAGCTTTTGGTTGATATTGTCGACTACCACATATTCGTCGAAAAAAAGTTCGACTTTTTTGCCTTTAAAATTGAGGGTTTTGTTCATCGGATTGCTCTCCAGCAGCATGGGCGGAATGGAATCTCTTTTTCCCCCGGTGGGTGGTACCTGCTGGGCGCAGCGTTCGAAGACGAACAGTATGAGGATGGCAAATACAATCGTTCTAAGCATTTCAGTTGAATTTAAAAAGCCCCCAATACAGTGGGTATTGAGGGCCGTTTGATGTGTTGGTACGGGTCAGTTTTTCGAAATAATGTAGATCAGGCTGGAAGTATTCAGCTCCTTATTGGTGCCGGCGCGTCCTTTTAAATTGGATTGCAGACCGGTAATCGCGCTATCTACGAGGTTTGTCTGGCTGCTTTTATATTTTGTGCTGAGCATACTCACGTAAAAGGAATCGAACCACATCGGAAGTATTCGTTGAACCGCCAATCCGTGCCTTTGAAGCAGGTTTTTCATGGTTGTACGGGTGAAATGGTACAAATGTCGCGGAACGTCGTATGCGGCCCAAAAACGGCCGTATTTCGTTGCATCGTACGACTGCGGATTGGGCACCGCTATGATAATGCGGCCATTTGGTGTCAGGTGGTTTTGGAGCCAGTCGATCGTCTCATTCAACTTGTGGACGTGCTCAAGGACATGCCACATGGTGATGATATCATACTGCCTGCTGCCCAGTTCTGCCTGGAAAATGCTTTCAAATACCGTAGCTCCTACCCTTTTGGATGCCACTTCCCGGGCTCCGGAATCGGGTTCGGTACCGTAGGTTTGCCATCCGTTTTGCTTCACCGCGCTTAAAAAATTACCCGTTCCGCAGCCGATATCGAGCAGTGTACCTTTCGGCTGCACCAGGCTGTTGATCAGTTTTACCTTCTGTTCAATCGTGTGATTTCTGACAGAAGTGTACACTTTGCTCATCAGATCTTTGGCGTCGTCGTGATGGGAAATGTAGTCCTGGGATTCATAATATGCGCCAATCGATTCTTCCGACGGGCGTGGATTGGTAAACAGGAAGTAGCAGGAATTGCATTGCTGGATGGTAAATTCTTTGTGCGAAACGGTATAATCCTCCACGTTCAGGTAATTACTGAAACTGGATTGCTGGCATACCGGGCATTTATCTAGCGTTTCTAAAGACATTAGCGGCCTATGTAAAGCATTAAAACAGATATATCCGAAGGGCTGACACCGCTGATGCGCGACGCCTGGCCGATCGTGGAAGGACGTGTTCTTTTCAATTTTTCGCGGCCTTCAAAGGACAATGAAGTGACCCCATCGTAGTTGAAATTGTCGACTATCGCGAGGTTTTCAAGCTTATTCATTTTCTCCACGAGCAGCATTTCTTTCTCGATATAGCTGTCGTATTTAAGATTTATTTCTGCCTGCTGTACCGAGTCGTTAGCATAGTCGGCGAGTAGTTCGGTAACGACCGGGCTGGCATCGAGCAGCTGATCGATTGAAATCTGTGGCCGTCGGAGCAGTTGGGCGATGGTAATTTTCTCACGAATCGGAGCCGTTCCGATGGCCTCGAGTGCACCATTGATTTCGTCGGGTGTCAGCTTGGTCGCATTCAGTCGGGCTATGATTTCTTCTGTTTCGCGTTTCTTTTTGCGAACCGTTTCTACCCTTTCGTCGCTGGCCAAACCGATTTCATAACCCTTTTCAGTGAGCCTTAAATCGGCATTATCCTGACGGAGCAGCGTTCTGTATTCGGCTCGGGAGGTGAACATGCGATAGGGCTCTTCGGTGCCTTTGTTAATGAGATCGTCAATGAGCACGCCGATGTACGCTTCTGATCGTTTCAAAACGAATGGATCGAGGTCGTTCACATTGCGGTGCGCATTGATGCCGGCCATCAATCCTTGGCAGGCGGCTTCTTCATAACCCGTGGTTCCGTTGATCTGTCCGGCAAAAAAGAGGTTCTTCACGAGATGCGTTTCCAGCGTCGACTTCAATTGCGTCGGCGGGAAGTAATCATATTCGATCGCATAACCGGGACGGAACATTTTGGCATTCTCAAAGCCAGGAATTTTGCGGAGCGCGGCATATTGCACGTCTTCCGGCAGTGAGGTGGAGAAGCCATTCACGTAAACTTCCACGGTATCCCACCCTTCCGGTTCCACGAAAATCTGGTGACGGTCTTTATCAGCAAACCGGTTGATCTTGTCCTCCACTGACGGGCAGTAACGCGGACCGAGTCCTTTGATACGTCCGGAAAACATCGGCGATTTTTCAAAGCCGGTTTTCAGCACGTCATGTACCTCCTGGTTGGTGTAGGTGATCCAGCAGCTGCGTTGTTTGGCTAGCGGCTTGGTATCGGTGTAGGAGAATTTGGCCGGGTTTTCATCGCCGGGCTGCTCTTCCATTTTGGAATAGTCGAGCGAGCGGCCATCCACACGAGGGGGCGTTCCGGTCTTCATGCGTCCTGCTTCGAAGCCGAGTGATACCAGCTGCTCGGTCAGTCCGGTGGCTGATTTCTCACCGGTGCGCCCTCCGCCGAAGTTCTTTTCTCCGATATGGATGAGCCCATTCAGGAAGGTGCCGTTCGTGAGCACGACGGCCTTCGAACGTATTTCGATCCCGAGGCTGGTCACCACGCCGCAGGCCTTGCCATCTTCCACGATGATATTCTTCGCGGTGTCCTGCCAGAAGTCGACATTCGGATTGTTCTCGAGTATGGAGCGCCATTCTTCTGCAAACCGTACGCGGTCGCTCTGGCAACGTGGGCTCCACATGGCCGGGCCTTTGGATAGGTTCAGCATCCGGAACTGGATCATCGTCTTGTCGGAGACAATACCCGACTGTCCGCCGAGGGCATCGATTTCCCGGACGATCTGTCCTTTGGCAACGCCTCCCATGGCGGGGTTGCACGACATCTGCGCGATGGTGTGCATATTCATTGTGATCAGCAGCACCGACGAGCCCATCGTCGCTGCGGCAGCGGCGGCTTCGCATCCTGCATGTCCTGCGCCTACCACGATCACATCATATTCCTGAAACATATTTTTACTCACTTGTTAAACCACTTTAATTAAAGTGTTCCACGTGGAAATTTAACTAGAACAGCCTAAGATACTCATCTTCTTTAGCCCTCATGGCCGTTTTAAGCGTATCATTCGAGTCTTCGTACCCCGCGAGGTGGAGAAGCCCGTGAATGAGCACACGGCGCATTTCTGTGTCAAAATCGGTGTGGAACGTTGCTGCATTTTCACGTACCCTGTCTACACTAATGTAAATATCGCCTTCCAATTGGGTGTCTTCCTCACTATTGTCAAACGTAATGATGTCAGTAAAATAGTCGTGGTCGAGGTACTGCTTATTGATTTCAAGAAGGTATTCATCTGAACAGAATATGTAATTCAGCTGGGATACCTCATAACCTTCTGAATTTGAGGCGTTTTTAATCCATTTCTTTGTTTTGATGGGATTAACTACCTTAAAATCAATGTCTTCCGAGAAGAAACTTACCATATTATACAGTCACGCACCATCGCCCGCACGAGCGGCGCCCGATGCGTGATATTTAAATATTTGATCGTAAATAATTTACAAACTTACGAAGTCTGTCATTAAGAACATGAAAAACAAGGGATAGCGTGTCAGAACCCTGTTAAAAAGAGTTAACGCTATCCCCTACCCTAGCCCAACAAAATGAGCCGTTGATCAGTTCTTGGCCTGGTATTTACGGAAGTACGTGTCTACTTCACGTTTGTAGAATGGTGAGAATGTAGGCGGTATGGTACGAAGCAGTTCCGTTTGCTTCTCCTTTTCGCGAATGTATTTTTCAAATGCGGCTGGGGGCTGTTTCGGCTGCTGCTTCGCGGCTTGTGCTTTGCGCTGCTCGTCTTCGTCCTGCTCTTTCATCGCCTTTTCGGATTCCAGCAGGCGCGTGGTGATCTCCTGGTTGCGTTTGATCATCTCCGGTGTTACGCGTTTGTTCACCAGGTCGGTTTCGGTTTCGTCCATTTTATCGGCGATATCCTGCAACTCCTTGCCCATTTGCTGGCCCTGTTTGGTGCCTTTCTGCTGTTCCATCAGGTCCTGGATCATTTTCCGGATCGCGGCTTGCTGGGCGGCCATTCGCGCGAGCTGCTCCGACTGGTTGCCCTGCCCTTCCTTGCCCTGGCCGAGCTGCTTGATCTGCCCGTTCAGTTTTTCCTGCATTTCACCCATGCCGGGCTGCTGGCCTTTCTGCTTGCCCTTCTTGCCTTTTCCGGCGCCAGGCATGGCCATCGCCATTTGCTGCTGCATTTGGTTGAAGACATCGCTCAGCATTAGTGCCAGGTTGTTCATGGAAGTCATGGCAAATTGCTGCTTCGCAGTGGCGACGTTAATCTGCCGGTCCCTGATGCTCTTCACGCTCTCGTTCATGTACGACTTCATATCGTTCAGCTCACGAGTAATGAACGACTGTATCTGCACCACGCGGCCCGCCAGTGCATACAGGCTGTCCTCGACGACCTTCGCGTCGTCTTTCAGTTTCAGCTGCTGCTGGCCGAGCTTTACGAAACGCGGGTCCTGCAAACTCACGCCACGGAAGTCTTTCATCAATGTCTCCTGGTCGAAGGACAATGTGATCAGGTTTTCAAGAATGTCGCGCAATGCGTCGAGGTTTTCCTGCATTTGCTCCATTTCCGCCGACTCCATTTGTTCCTGCATCGACTGCGCCATTTTCTTCATCGATTTTGCCGCATTTTTTTGCGACTGAGACGCTTTCTGGTTCTGTTGCTTATCGAGCTGCTGCTTGCTCTGTTCCATCTGCTCAGAGGCGTTTTTTTGCTCCTCTTTCTGCATATCGAGCTCCTGTTCCAGCTCCTTGCCCATTTCCTCTATCTCCTTGCTGTTTTCCTGGGCTTTTTTGAAATCGTCCTGGATCTTTTCCTGCTCCTTTTTCAGGTCTTCATTTTTACCCTGCTTTTCTTCCGAACTTTTGTTTTTGTCGTTCTGCTCCGATTTTTCCGCCAGCTGTTCCTCCTTGTCCGCCAGGTCGTTCAGTTTTTCAGCCAGGTTTTCCATTTTTTGCTCCATCTGCATTTGCTTGAAGAGCTTCATGGTCCTTTCCAGCTC
The DNA here is from genome assembly GCA_001898145.1 of Dyadobacter sp. 50-39. Lineage (GTDB taxonomy): Bacteria > Bacteroidota > Bacteroidia > Cytophagales > Spirosomataceae > Dyadobacter. Next base: position 10,670 of record MKSR01000009.1, on the reverse strand, counting down.
TTTTTCGAGGTTGTTCTCCTTGTTACGGAGCTTTTCGAGCATGGTCGACATCCGTTCGCTCTGTTTTTGTTCCAAAAGCTTTTTCAGCTCTTTGTAGAGCTTCTCGGTGTCCTCGTCCATCAAATCATTCATCAGCTTCTGCAATTGCTCTATTTTAGCTTGCAGCTCCGGGCTTTGCTGGTTAAACTGCCGTGCCTTCTCGTTGGCGTCCTGGTGTTTTTCCTTTAATGCTTCCAATTCCTTCATCAGTTCCTCGCGTTTGCGAAGTACTTCCTCAATCTGCTTTTGTTCTTTAAAATCAAGCTCCTTATTGCTTTTGAGGCGATTATCGAGGTTCTCGATGTCCTTTTGCAGGCTTTGCGCCTTTTTCATAGCCGACTGCATCTGGTTTTCAGTCGCCTGCTCGGATTTCCTTACCTCTGCTTCAAGCTGGTCTTTGGAAGGGACAGTGAACTGGATCGACCGCGAACGGGCGCTTTTGGCGCCATTTACGCCATCATTGTCCCAAACCTGGGCATAGTACTCAATCTTGTCGCCCGGCGCGAGTTGGAGGCTGTCAACATACCATTGGAAAAAGAAGCTTTGGGTATTGACGGTTTTGTTAAAAGGGATAGGAATGCTCTTTGGCGCGGCTGGCTTATCCTCATTCGCCCGTTTGACGGAATAGAACATCCGCAGTTGGGAAAAGCCGTAGTCGTCGCTGATTGAGCCGCCTAGCACCAGGTAATTGTACAATGTGGTATCCTGGAAATTTTCCAGGTTCATGACAGGATATTTGTCTGGAATGACATTGATGAAATACCCGATTTTATCCGAATTGGTGGTCTGGTCATTTTTGAGATTGACCTGGTACTGAGCCGATTTTCTGACTGTCCGGCGAATTTCGAAATGATCGCCATCACGTTCCTTGGCCGAATAAAATACCGAATCGTTTTCGAATCTGATGGCCAGTGATCTGGTGGAATTGGTATTGAAATTCCATTCGATCGTGGTGCCTTCCGGTACCGAAAGGTTCCCGACATTATTCAACCCTTCCGAAGGCTTGTTGAGATACGCAGGGTAATGCAGGTTCACATCAAACGACAGCAGCGAAGGCCGCTCGTTCACAACAATGCGGTATTCTTCGGACGCATAACCGGCCGCATCGAAGGAGAATGCCACGTCACGTTGCAGGTTTTTAAATGTGTAGGAAAAATCCTTCGCGCTTTCCTGAGTCAGTTTGAAGCGGGTGCCATTCTGTACCAGGTAAACGGCGGATGGTAATGCTTCCCCCTGAAGTTTCAATTTCAATGTAAAATCCTCATTCCGAAACGCTTTCAGGCTCTTGTTTTGAAGTTCGAAGGAGAATGGCGCATAGGTGTAATTTTTCTGGAAATGGATAATGCGTTCGGAACTCGATGAGAAGAACGATGGATTGAAGAGCAGTATCACTGCAATGGCCGCAAGCGGATAAACGGCATATTTCAGCCGTTTTTTATTTTCATTAAAACGAATCGCATCCGAAAAGCGGACGATCAGCAACTGGCCGGACTTTTGCCGGATACTCGCCTCGATGAGGTCCGACTGCGTGCCAGTAAGGTTCCGAAGCTGCAATGTATTGACGAGCTTATCTCCTACCTCAGGGAAATACTGCCCTATCTGCAATGCGGCTTCTTCATCGGAAAGCGGTTTTCTTAACCCATACAAATGGATCAGCGGCTGTACCACCCACTGTACAAATGAAAACACCAGTACGGCCAGGAAGCCGAAAAACAGCATCCCGCGTACCAGCGAACTGAACCGCCCGAAATACTCGATGGTGTTGAAAAACAAAAAAACAGTCAGCAACAGCCCGATCGAGAAGATCGCACCTTTGAGCAACTGGTTCTGATAATATTTCTGACGGTATTCCTGAATGCGAAGCAACAGGCCTTCCATTGAGGTAGTGAAAGGAGCCATAGTGGTCTAGGTATAACTGTGAAGTTTTTATAACGCCTGCGGCACCTAAAAATTACGAACGCGCAAACACACAAAAAACAAAGAAATATAGCTAATTCCCACCGCATTTACCCAGAAAGTATTGAGAAATCCGGGTATTGTGGCACAGTATTCGGCTGGAAGGAAATGCAGAACAGATAATCCAGCAGATGACGCCCTTCTCATGTCAGAGAGAAATCAGCAGACCGGCAGAAGCGTAGTTGATCCAGTTGAAATTGTAAATCTTATCATTGTCCGCGCCGCCTTCGAGCATGCGGTAGCCGAGCTTGATCCCGATGGTATTGTTGAAGTTGTAGGCGATGCCTCCGAAAATGTCTTCAGCCCTTCCCTGTTTCGCCGCGAGCGCATCGCCTTCGAGGATTAAGGTCCAGTGGTAGGCGGGTTTCCAGGAAGCGTAAAAATTAATGAGCGGCACGAAGCCAAGGTTGTCATAGTGGGTATCGGCATACTCGCTCTTGAAACGAATGTCGGCGTCGCGGATCTTGCCGGTGAGCCCCGCCCCTATCCTCCACTTTCCATTGGCAAGAAAATCGTAACGATAGGTAAGCCGGTACGAGTTGAAGCGGTAGTCGACATTGAGCGGCTGGCCTGGGAGGAATGTGTTGTTGTTGAAGTTTGTGTTCTGGTCGACCGCCCCGCGGTAGTGGATCGTGAGTGGGGCGAATAGCGATGAAATGTTGTGGCGGTTACCAATCCGGTAACCAGCACGAATGCGATAGAATGCACTCTGGTCCAGATCGAGTTGCCCTGGGAGATTCACACGCGTTCCAGTTCCGCTGGGAATTTGTACTTTATTGTAGCTCGTGCCCAAAATGAGTCCGCCTTCGAAGTCAAAATTGAACTGTGCCGATGCGGGCGTATATACGCTGCATATGAGGATGATGAATAAGGAAATAGCGGTTTTCATAGGCAACGTTGGTAGATAAAAAAACAAACAACCCGGTGACGGATTGTTTGTATAAAATTGATGCCTGAAGTATTTCAAAAATCGGTCGCTTCGCGACGAATTTAGGCCGGAATAGCCTCGGAAGAGTTTTTAACGCCCCGAACGAAAGTTTTAATGTCGTTTTCAAGGTCGGTACTTTCCTGTAACACCCGGATGAACGCACTGCCGATGATCGCACCGGCGGCATGGCTTGAAGCTTTCACGAACGTGTCGTGATCTTTGATACCGAAACCGATGAGCCGCGGGTTGCGGAGGTTCATGGCGTCGAGTTTTTCGAAGTAAGCTTCCATATCCCCGCTCACGCCCGACTTGGAGCCCGTAACGCTGGCCGAAGAAACGGTGTAGATGAAACCTTCGCTTACCTCGTCGATCTGCCTGATGCGCGCTTCCGAAGTTTGCGGCGTTACCAGGAAAATATTGAGCAGCCCATGTGCATCGAAAATGGATTTATATTCATCGAGATATACGTCCATCGGCATATCGGGCAGAATGAGCCCATCCACGCCTACTTCCGCGCATTTGGCACAAAACGCCTCGATCCCATATTGCAATACCGGGTTGATATACCCCATTAACAGCACTGGTACAGCGATCGTATCCCGCATGCTTGCCAGCTGATCGAACAAAATGCGCACAGACATGCCGTTTTCCAGCGCGCGGTCATTGCTCTGCTGAATGGTTTCGCCATCGGCCACGGGATCGGAATAAGGCATTCCTATCTCCACGAGGTCGGCGCCGCCATCCTGCAATGCTTTTAAAACGCGCTTCGTGTCGTTGAGCTCGGGAAAGCCTGCTGTGAAATACACATTCAACAGACCACCGTCGGCGTTTTGATTAGAATTCTGAAAAAGATTTACAATGCGGTTCATTCCTGTGTCCAGTAGTCAACAACCAATACTTTGTCCAGGTGTGGTTCCAGGACCTTTACAAATGCTTTGTGCTCCGGATGAGGCAGGTACACTTCGCGTCCGGCTTCGCTGTCGAAGCTCACGAAAAACACGTGTGTGAAGCCTTGTGCCAATCCTTCGGGGCTGTTGTTGGTACCCCATTCAAAGCCTTTCACCTCTTTGATTTTGGAAGGGAGCTTACGGAAAGCATCTTCTACTTCCTTCACCTGCGCAGGTGTTGCAGAATCCTTGAATTTGAAAAGAACAACGTGGCGCAGCATTTTTTTAGGTGGATTGGATGGTGAAACAAACGACATGGTGCTGAAAAGGACCATGGAAGCAAGCAAAAAGAGTTTAAATCTTTGCATATGACGGTATGGATTAAAAGGTGATCCGTGAGTTAGGCTGAGCAGTTGAGGCATTCGCCTTCGTCGCTGAATTTCAGGCGATCGAATTCGCCCAGTTTTTCTTTCATTTCCAGGATCTCGTCTTCCATATCGCAGCGTTCGAAGAGCGACAGTTCACCTGAGTTTACCTTTGCTTCCAGTTCCTGGATCTTCAACCGGAGATCGAAAACCTCTGGCAATGTCAATGTAGCCATGTGATGTTGTATTGAGGTGAGAATTAATCGATGTATTTCATATAAGTGCCCATGTCCTTATCGCCGCGGCCCGAGAGGTTCAATACCACCGTCTCGTTCTCGGAAGCGCCCAGGCGGCCCAAAACGGCCAGTGCGTGCGACGACTCCAATGCGGGGATAATGCCTTCCAGGCGGGTGAGCTCGAATGCGGCCTGCACCGCTTCTTCGTCGGTAGCCGAAAGGAATGTACCGCGACCGCTGGCAGCAAGCCATGCATGCTGAGGGCCGATGCCCGGGTAATCCAACCCGGCGGAGATGGAAAATGGTTCCGTTACCTGGCCGTCTTCGGTTTGCATCAGGATGGTACGGCTGCCGTGCAGTACGCCTGGCTTACCCAATGCGACCGTTGCAGCCGAATGTCCCGAAGTGAGTCCCAGTCCTGCGGCTTCCACAGCCACGAGTTTCACATTTTCTTCGTCAAGGAAGTGGTAAAATGCGCCTGCCGCATTGCTGCCGCCGCCCACGCAGGCTACCACGTAATCCGGGGTCTCTTTGCCGATGTGCTCTTTGAGCTGAACGCGTATTTCCTCGGAGATCACCGATTGGAACCGCGCTACCATGTCGGGATAAGGGTGTGGGCCTACGACGGAGCCGATAATGTAATGGGTATCGACCGGATTGTTGATCCAGTGACGCATTGCCTCGTTGGTGGCATCTTTCAGCGTACGAGACCCGCACGTTGCCGGGCGTACTTCCGCACCGAGCATTTTCATACGTGCTACATTCGGCGCCTGGCGCTCGATATCGAGTTCGCCCATGTACACGACGCATTCGATGTTCATCAATGCGCATACGGTGGCGGTTGCCACGCCGTGCTGGCCTGCACCGGTTTCCGCCACAATACGTTTTTTACCCAGTCGCTGGGCCATCAGGATCTGCCCGATGGTGTTATTCACCTTGTGCGCGCCGGTGTGGCAGAGGTCTTCCCTTTTGAGGAAAATGTTGGTTTTATATTTTTCAGAAAGCCGGTTGGCCGGGTAAAGCGGCGTGGGACGGCCTACGTAATGACGCAGCAAATCGTTGAATTCTTTCTGAAAAGAAGGATCTGCGATCACTTGCAGGTAGTTTTCACGCAATTCTTCTACATTCGGGTACAGCATTTCAGGAATGAATGCACCCCCGAAGGTGCCATAGTAACCGCGGTCATTTACCTGATACGACTTCTTTTCTGCAATTGATTCCATAAAAATTAAGCTTCCGCTTCTTCTTGCTCTTTTACGCGAACTAAACTAAATAACTCTTCCAGCTTGGCAATATCCTTCACGCCGGGCTCGGTTTCGAACTTACTGTTGACGTCGATGCCGTAAATGGGAAGGGTTTTGGATAATGTGATGATCTCGTCGATGTTGTCGAGCCCGATGCCCCCGCTGAGGAGAAACGGCTTTTCGTTATCGTATTTGCTCAGCAGTTTCCAGTTGAATGCCATGCCGTTGCCGCCGGGGTTTTCGCCTTTGGTATCGAACAAAAACAGGTCGCAAAACGATTTGTAGTTGTTCAGCATCGCAAAATTGAACTTCTCGTCGATCGAGAATGCTTTGATCACGCTCACTCCTTTCTGACGAATGCTCCGGCAAATGTCGGGCATTTCGTTTCCATGCAGCTGCACATATTGCAGGTCGTATTTCTTGACCATATTCAAAATATGGCCGGGGTTTGCATTCACGAATACACCTACTTTTTTCACGCTCTGAGGAATGCTGCGGACGTATTCCTCACTCAACTCCTCGCCCACGAAGCGCGGTGATTTTTCATAGAAAATAAACCCTATAAAATTGGGCTGTAAGGCTACTACCTGTTCAATGTTGTCTTGCTGGCGCAATCCGCAAACTTTAATTTTCATAGAACCAGAGGATTTAAATTGCTATGTTGAGTTAATTCCTGTTGCAAACCTGCCAGTGCGGCGCCGGGGTTTGCTGTTTTCATAAATGTCTCTCCGATCAAAAAGCCCTTGTAGCCATATTGAAACAGCTTCACGATGGTTTCGGCATCTTTCAAACCACTTTCTGAAATCTTCACGAACTGCTCCGGGATCAGCTCACTGAGCCCGATCGACGTTTCGATGGACGTTTCGAAAGTTTTCAGGTTGCGGTTGTTGACACCCACAATGTCGATATGCTCGCCTGTACTCACAGCCAGTTCTTCCGCATTATGCACTTCCAGCAATACTTCCAAGCCGAGATCATGTGCCCTGCGGCTCAAATGCGCTATTTCCGCCGGGGTAAGGCATGCAGCAATGAGCAGGATCACGTCCGCCCCGATGGCCTTGGCTTCAAAAAGCTGGTATTCGTCCACCATGAAATCCTTTCTGAGCATAGGGATGTGCGGATTGGCTTCCCGTGCTGCCAGGAAATCGGCGAATGAGCCGCCGAAAAAGTCGATGTCGGTCAGTACCGACAAGCCGACTGCACCTGCCTGCACATAATCCTGCGTCACGATCTGCGGCAGTACGTCCCCATTGATAACGCCTTTCGAAGGCGATTTTCGTTTGAATTCCGAGATAATGCGGGGTGTAGTAGATGACCTTAACGCCTGGGCGAGTGAAGCAGTGGGACGAGCAAACAATGGCTCCTTTTCCAGATCGGAAATGGAACGCTGCTTTTTCGATTCTGTGATTTCTTCCTGCTTACGGGCGATAATTTTTTCTAAAATATTCATCTAAAAAATGCTGTAACTGCAATGGTAAAAAGGGAGAAATGCATCCCCGCTAACTATTCTTCGATCAATTTTTTGAAAGCGGCCAGCGCTTTCCCGCTTTCGAGCGACTCCTTCGCCATTGCTACGGCGTCGGTCAGCGACAATGCCGGGTTGGCACAAAAGAGCGCCATAGCTGCATTGGCCAGCACCGCCTGCTTCTGCGATGGCGTTGCCGCGTCGTTCAAAACATTCATAAAAATCCGGGCGGACTCTTCCACCGTAACGCCGCCTGATAAATCTTCGGCGCGCAAGGTTTGAAGCCCTAGATGAGAGGGGGTAAGAACTTGCTCGGAACGAGCGGTGATAATCTTAAAAGCACCTGTCAATGACACTTCGTCGTAGCCGTCTAATGCGTGGAGAACCAGAAATTGCTTATCCGTTTGTTGGTAAAGATAAGCAAAAAGACGCGCTAATTCAAGACTAAATACGCCCACAAGCTGTTTTTTCGGGGATACCGGATTCACCATCGGACCCAGCATATTGAAGAACGTTTTCACCCCCAATTCTTTCCGTACCGGTGCCACATTTTTCATGGCCGGGTGGAAAAGCGGCGCATGCAAAAAGCACACGCCTGCCTGGTCGATCTTCCGTTCGAGGTAGTCCTTGTCATTCGTAAACTTCGCCCCGAGGTATTCCAGCACGGTCGACGACCCGCATAGGGACGAAACGCCATGGTTGCCATGCTTTGCCACTTTTTGCCCCGCTCCTGCCACCACAAAACACGAAAGCGTTGAAATATTGAATGTGTCCTTGCCATCGCCGCCGGTGCCGCATACATCGATCGGATCGTAGGCCGACAAGTCCACCGAAAGGCAGAGTTCCAGCAGGCCGTCGCGGAAGCCTTCCAGCTCTTCGACGGTAATGCTCCGCATGGCATAAGTTGTTAAGAATGAGGCAATCTCTGAATTGGAATACTTGCCGGTCCCAATGCCCATTAAGACGTCTTTGGCTTGTGATTTGTCGAGGACTTTGTATTCAAAAAGATGGCTAAGAATGTGTTTCATGATTGGTTTGCAATAGCTAATATCGTCGGGTAAGGTGGGTTATTTCAATGCGGAGGTCAGATTTGCAACCAGTTTTGCAGCATTTCTTTACCATGCTGTGTCAAAACGGATTCGGGGTGAAATTGGAGCCCTTTCACATCATACTTTTTGTGTGAGAGGCCCATTACGCGGCCTTTTTCATCGACGGCAGTGATGGTAAGGTCGTCGGTGAACGTCTCCGGAATGACAGTCCAGGAATGGTACCGGCCGACTTTGATCTCTCTGGGCAGCCCTTTGAAAATCCGGTCGCCCGGGTCGGTAACGATAGCGGTGTCGGCAATGCCGTGCAGCACGTCGGTCATATTCTCCAATTCTGCACCGTACACTTCCCCAATGCCCTGATGGCCGAGGCAAATGCCGAGAATGCTCTTGGAAGCGCCGTATTCGCGGATCACGTCGTGCATAATGCCCGCTTCGGAGGGAATGCCCGGTCCGGGCGAGAGCAGGATCTTGTCGTAATTGCCCACGTCTTCCAGCGCGATTTTATCGTTCCGGTAAATGTCCACCTGGTCGTGCAGCTCGCGGAGGATATACACGAGGTTATAGGTGAAAGAATCGTAATTGTCGAGAACTAGTATTTTCATTGTGACGGTGATTTCAAATTAAAGTCCTTCTGCTACCTGAATGGCCTGGCGCAATGCGGCCAGCTTGCTGTTGATCTCCTGCAATTCGCTTTCCACGTTCGACTTCGCGACCACGCCCATTCCTGCGCGGAAGAAAAGCGTGTTGTCCTTGCTGAGGAACGTCCGGATCGCGATGGCGTGGTTGAAATCACCATTGAAATCCATAAAACCGATGGCGCCGCCATAAATGCTGCGGTTACTGGTCTCCATTTTGTCGATCAGCTTCATCGCATTATGCTTGGGGGCGCCCGATAATGTGCCGGCAGGGAAAGTATCCGCTACGAGTTGCAGCGGGTTCACATCCTTGTTCATCTTGCCTACAACTTTGGAAACAAGGTGGATCACGTGAGAGTAGTATTGCACCTCCTTGTAATTCGTGACTTTCACGGTGTCGCAGCTACGGCTCAGGTCATTACGAGCCAGATCGACCAGCATCACGTGTTCAGCGGTTTCTTTCGGGTCGTCCAGCAGGTTTTGAGCAGCTTCCGCGTCCGCCTGATCGTCGCCCGTGCGGCGGAATGTCCCTGCGATCGGATGGATTTCGGCCTGGCCGTTTTTGATGAAAATCTGTTTTTCGGGAGACGATCCGAAGATCTTGTAATTTCCGTAATCGAAGTAGAAGAGGTAAGGCGAAGGATTGATAGATCTCAATGCACGGTAAACATTGAATTCATCACCCTGAAATTTGCGGCTGAAACGACGCGAAGGCACGATCTGGAACACATCCCCACGGAGACAGTGATCGATGCCCTGCTGGATCACTTTTCGCATTTCGTCGTCGGTGACGTTGGAAGTCTCGTCAGAGGTAATGCTGAAACCGTACTGCGGGAAGTTCCGGTTTTTGATAAGCACTTCGATCTGGTCGATACCGCCTTCTGCCGTAGTCTCGCCGTATTGGTGTTCAAAAATGTAGAGCTCGTTTTTGAAATGGTTGATAGCGATGACGTACCTGTAAACCTGGTAAAATATCTGGTCTATTTCTGTTTCCGAGTTCGTAGGCTGGATTTCGATGTCTTCGAAGTAAGTAACGGCATCGTAAGTCATATGCCCGAAGAGGCCATTGGTAATGAAAGGAAACTTACTTTTCTCCGATTTGAAACTCTGTGCGAAGCCGTAAAGCGCCTGAACAGCGTCTTTGCGGTTTGCTAGCTGAAAATTGACGATTTCGCCGTCGGGAAATTGCTGTGTAACCGTGCTGTTGTTCAGTTTGAACGAAGCGATCGGGTCGCAGCAGATGTATGTAAATGAGTTTTCGTTGCCGTGGTAATCGGAGCTTTCGAGGAGGATCGTATTCACGAAACGGTCTCGCAATTTCAGATAGATTGAAACCGGCGTCAATGTATCGGCCAGCAGCTTTTTGTGGCGTGTGGTGATCTGATAAGTCTTGTCCAGGGTTTTCATTTCAAGTTGCAATGTAAAGTGTATAAAAAAAACGGCTCGCTGTCAGATGAACAGCGAGCCGTTTGGATTGTATATTTTTGTTCTATACCATGCAATAGCCTTACTAGTCCATCTTCGAAGGATAAGTACGCCACCACCAAATAGTATTGAATAATTTCATAGTTGATTGTTGCCTTGCGACAGTTACGGATGCAAATATAGAAAAAAGAATTATCGCTGCAGTCTTTTGCAAAATATTTCTGCAAGATTTTGCAAAGCCTAAAGGAAAGATGGCCGGCATTTTGAGGGGGTCAACTTGATTAAATCCTATTCAAAAACCTGCCACAGTGGCAGTAAACACAAAAAAAGCCTCGCATTTCTGCGAGGCTTTTTGTTTTAATAATTGTGGCGGCTACCTACTTTACCAGGTTTGAACCAAGTATCATCGGCGGATCCGGGCTTAACTTCTCTGTTCGGGAT
>MKSR01000008.1 GCA_001898145.1 Dyadobacter sp. 50-39 | reverse complement strand
AGCGATCGATGCTTTTTTCGTTTATACCCGTCGCTCAGTTGGTTCAGAGTGTCTGCGTTACAAGCAGAGGGTCGGGGACGGTCGGCCGCTGCCGTTCGAATCCCTCAACTCCCATAAAAAGCATCGAGCGATCGATGCTTTTTTCGTTTATACCCGTCGCTCAGTTGGTTCAGAGTGTCTGCGTTACAAGCAGAGGGTCGGGGACGGTCGGCCGTTGCCGTTCGAATCCCTCAACTCCCACAAAAAGCATCGAGCAATCGATGCTTTTTTTTCGTTTATAGCCTCATATAGCCGGACACCCGTCGCATGACATCAGCTTGTAAATATATAATTTAACTTTATATTTTGTTTTCTATCATTAAGTGGTTACAATTGTGTGTCAACTAAATTGTAATGCGCTATGGAAAATATTCGGATGGTGCGCGCGCTCTGTGGAATAGCAGGCCTGCTTTTGACGATTTTCGTGCTCTCGGGATGCGGGGGTAAACGCGAAGTGGTGGTTCGCGGAGACCTACGAGGTTCGCAGACCTTTCTGGAAGGGAAAACAATCTACCTCGGAGATGCCGAAACCCGCAATTTTCTGGATACGGCAGTGATACGGGAAGGGAAATTTGAATTTAACGTTCCGGCCAGTGACTCGTTTATCCCATTCCGGGCGGCGATCCTCTTTGAAACCAGTAACCCCGAATGGCCGCATCAGTTGGTAGGCTATAAAAATCCTTATTTTAAGAAGACGAGCGAAGTCAATTTCTATGGGGAGCCCGGTGTGATGAATTTGCAGCTCGACACGATCCGTGTTTTGACACCCAAAAATAAAGAGGTGCTTTTCAAAATCGAGCAGGTAAATCCGCAGACAGAAGTGCTGTTTCACCATTATGCATTTAAAAAGAGTTCCAGCGAGAACGCCGGTCAACTAGCTTATAATCGCTCGCTCGTGCAAAAGCACCCCTATTCCGTGGAGTTGCTTCGTACATTGAATTTCCAGAAATCGGCGCTCAGCAGCCGCGAAGCCATGAAATTGCTCGCACTTTTCGATCCGGAACTGCATTCAAACCCCGGTTATATTGCTTTGAAGACTTACGTGAATTACGAAAACAAAACGGGCAGTGATTTTCCAACGGATGTGGCTCTTAAAACGGTGGACGATCAGCTGGTTAAAGAGGTGCTTGTAGATTCTTCAAAACACAATCTGATCGTTTTCTGGGCGAGTTGGTGTGGTCCTTGCCGGATGGAAATTCCGCAGCTTAAAAAATTGCATGAAAAGAAAGGAGCGGACCTGAATGTCGTTAGCATTTCGATAGACAAGGATCAAAATATGTGGAAAAAGGCTATGCAAAAAGAGCAAATGCCGTGGAAGCAATTCCTTTTGCCGGTGGGAGAGACTTATGCTGTGCTGGATAAAAAATACAATTTGCAAAGTATCCCGCTATGGGTACTGCTGGATGGGAAAGGTAAAGTAGTCGACCAGCATTTAGGCTACGATCCGGGAGAAAATGCGGTCGATGTGAAGGTTGCAGCGCTTTTGGAATGAAGGAGGAGGGGGAAAGGGAGGAAGGAGAAATTTCCCTTTTCTCCCTACTCCCTTTTTTCCTCTATCAAAGCTTCTGTTCTGTACCGGTTTCGGCTGAGCGTAAGCCGGCTTCCAGTACCTGGATAATCTTTAAGCCGTCCGCGAAGTCGGGTTTGATTTCGGTATTGTTTTCAATGGCGTCCAGGAAATCCACCACCGCGTGTACGAATGCGTGCTCGTAGCCGATAATGTGCCCGGCGGGCCACCAGTGGCCGGCATACGGGTGTATGGATTCGGTGGCGAGGATGGTGCGGAAGCCGTGTTCCCCTTTGGCGTCGTCGTTGGAATAGTATTGCAGCTCGTTCATGCGTTCCAGGTCGAAAACCAAGCTGCCTTTGCTGCCATAAATTTCAAAAGTCAGGCGGTTTTTACGGCCGGTAGCAAAGCGTGTTGCTTCAAAAGAGCCTATGGCGCCATTGGCGAACCTGACCATCATCAATGCGGCGTCTTCAACAGTCACTTCACCCATTTCATCCCCCTTGGATGCGCCGGAGAGGCTCCCGGTGGCGGTTTCATCGGCGATAGGACGCTCTTTGATGAAATTGGCGGTTAATGAAGAAACGGAAACAATATCCCCCACCAGAAAATGCGCAAGGTCCACAGCGTGTGAATTGAGGTCCCACTGCGGACCTGCTTTGGCGGTTTCCTTTTTAAGCTGCCACGTAAGCGGGAACGAAGGATCGACAATCCAGTCCTGCTGGTAAGCGCAGCGCCAATGGAAAATGCGTCCAATCTTGCGTTCTTCGATCATTTTTTTGGCGAGCGCCACGGCCGGTGTTCTTCGGTAGTTGTGGTTAAGGTAATGCTTCACACCGTTTTCCTGACAAACTTTCAGCATTTCAGCTGCTTGTGCGCTGTCCATTGAAAGCGGCTTTTCACAAAAAATATGTTTGCCTGCCTTCGCTGCCGCAAGTGCCACTTCATAATGCAGGTTTTGGGGTAATGCGATGTCGATAATGTCGATATCCGGGCGGTTGATGAGTTTTTGCCAGTCGGTTTCAGTCTCTTCCCAGCCCCAGTTCTCCGCAAATTCCGTGAGCGATTCCTGGTGCCTGCCGCACGCGACTTTCAGGACGGGTACCGAGGGTGTTTGGAAAAACAGCGGAGCTTTTTTCCAGGCATTGCTATGCGCCCGCCCCATAAACTTGTAACCTACTATGCCGACATTGATTTGCTTTTTCATCGGAAATGGAATGTGATTAAGGATTGTATGCCGTCAAAAGTATCAAATCTTGGCGATGGATTAATTCGTAATTTCCAACTCCCGACATTTACTCAAACCGCACACTATATCACATGAAACAACTTGCCCAGAATCTCCGGACGGGAGAGACGTTGTTGCTGGATGTCCCCGTTCCGTTGGCCAGAAAAGGCTGCGTGCTCATTAAAAGCCACAAAAGCCTCGTTTCGGCCGGCACCGAACGAATGCTGATCGAATTCAGCAAGGCCCATTTTCTCCTCAAAGCAAGGCAACAACCGGATAAGCTCCGGATGGTACTCGACAAAATCAGGACCGACGGTTTCTTGAAAACCACCCGTTCGGTGCTCCGCAGGCTGGATCAACTCCAGCCGTTAGGGTATTGCAATGTGGGTGAAGTAGTAGCAATTGGTAGAGACGTGGAAGGGTTCGTGATCGGGGACCGGGTAGTAAGCAATGGGCCGCATGCCGAAATGGTTTGTGTGCCGGTCAATATGGTAGCCAAAGTTCCGGATAATGTGCCCGAGGAAGAAGCTGCATTTACCGTGTTGGGGGCGGTAGGCCTGCATGGCGTACGCCTATTGGCGCCTGCATTGGGTGAGCGGGTGGGGGTAATCGGATTAGGATTGATCGGTTTAATGGTGGTTGATCTTTTGCGGGCACAGGGGTGCGAGGTTATTGGAATCGAACCCGATGAAAGCCGCCGGCGAATTGCCGGGAAAAAGGGCATTCGTACCATTGATCCAACAAAATATCACACGCGATGGATGGCGGAGCAATTTGGCGAAATGGATGGAGTACTCATCGCCGCTTCATCGAAATCCGGAAGCATTATCTCCATGGCTGCGGCCATTTGCAGGAAGCGGGGCAAAATTGTGCTGATAGGCGATGTCCCGCTGGATTTGCGCCGTACCGATTTTTACCCGAAGGAACTGACATTTCAGGTCGCTTGCGCGTATGGGCCGGGGCGGCACGACTATGCGTACGAAGAGGAGGGCGTTGACTACCCGCTGCCATACGTCCGCTGGACCGTGAATCGCAATTTGCAGGAAATCCTGCGATTACTGGACAATGGTTTGCTGGATGTGAAACCGCTCATCTCCGCGATCGTCCCGCTGGAAAAATATTCAGGCATTTATCGAAAGAGCAACCGCTCGCTGGGAACATTAATCGATTTCAGCGGTGCATGCAAAACAGAAGAAACAGTCATCACGAATCCCGGTAATGCATTCGGGAAGCAAAAGGTAGTTGCGGCGGTGATCGGCGCAGGAAACTTTGCGAGCCTGACGCTCCTGCCATGCCTTCGCGGCAAAAGTATCAAGTACATGACCAGCCAGGGTGGGTTAAGGGCTGCGGAACTGGCTTCAAAATATGGAATTCCGTCGGTAGCGACTGATTACCGGGAAATTCTGGACGACGATGAGGTCAATCTGATCATTATCGCCACCCGGCACGACCAGCACGTTTCCATTGCGGCGGATGCGATTCGTACGGGTAAGCATGTTTTTGTCGAGAAACCGCTTGGTATTGATGCTCAGGGCATTGAAAAGGTAAAAACGGCTTTACAAACCGCTATGTTCGAGCGCTCACTGACGGTGGGTTTTAACCGGCGGTATGCGCCGCACATCACCCGAATGCGCGAATTGCTGGAAGGTGGTCCGATGAACGTGGTGATCACTGTCAATGCGGGCTATGTTTTCGCTGATGCCTGGATACACGACAGCGTCCGGGGCGGGGGGCGGCTGATGGGTGAAGCATGTCATTTTATCGATCTGGTTGCCTGGCTGGCGCAGAGCCGCATCACGGAAGTTTGTACCAATGCTTTGACAGTCCGGGGTACCATGAGTTCAGAGAATGTAAGTGTGCTGCTGCGGCTTGCGAACGGGTCCGCTGGCACCGTACATTACTTTTCAAACGGGCATAGCGGTTACCCGAAAGAACGAATTGAAGTACATTCACTTGGCCGCACCTTGATTTTGGATGACTACAAGGTGTTGAGGGGATATGGCTTTCAAGGGTTCCGTGAAATGAAATTGAATGCGGGGAAGGGCCATCAGGAGCAGTTCGATAAGCTTTTTGAATGCATTTCATCCCGAAATGAGCCATTGATGCCTCCGGAAGATATCTGGAATTCAAGCCGGGCAACTTTGGCGGCAAGGGATAGTATGTGGGCGGGCGGCTGGGTGAAGGTATTATGAAGGCAATGCGCTATTTAAAACTGCTTTGGGATATCGGCCGGCAGATGGGTTGGTATTATTGGCTGTTCCGGGCTGGATACTGGCTGCAAGGGAAAACCGGCGTTTTGAAACTGCGTTTTCCGCGAAAGGTTTCCAGCCGGTCATTTGTAAATATCCAGGAATGGGGTGAATGCAGGCCCCGATTTCTCTTCGACGACCAGAATTTCGATTTGCCCACAAACCCGGATCTATCGGAGCTGAAATGGAGAGTTATGCAAATCCA
Source organism: Dyadobacter sp. 50-39 (assembly GCA_001898145.1). Lineage (GTDB taxonomy): Bacteria > Bacteroidota > Bacteroidia > Cytophagales > Spirosomataceae > Dyadobacter. The sequence goes on along the minus strand of MKSR01000008.1, from coordinate 563,185 downwards.
GGCGGGAAGGTTCCCTTATTTCAGTAACACATGGTACGCGGTAGCCGACTGGCATACCCATCCATTGACCAGGTATCAATATCCCGTAAATGAGCATTGGTCGGAAGTGGATGATTTTCCGGCGCAAGCAGGCGATATCAAATTTGTCTGGGAGAAGTCGAGATTCACTTTTTTATACGATATCATTCGCTATGACTATCATTTCAAAGAAGATCAAGCTGAAACGGTTTTCAGATTGTTAGCCGATTGGATTGATCATAATCCCGTGAATTGTGGCCCGAACTGGAAATGCAGCCAGGAAATCGCATTGCGTGTGCTGAACTGGACTTTCGCATTGCACTATTATCGTGCATCGCCGAATTTGAGCCAGGCCAAACTGGATCAGATACTATGCAGCATCTACGACCAAATGCGCCATGTCGCTTCCAACATCCGGTTTTCGGAAGTTGCGGTTAGGAACAACCATATACTGAGTGAGTCACTCGCACTTTTTACGACGGGATGCATGTTTTCGTTTTTTCCGGAAAGCCTGAATTGGAAACAGAAGGGCAAGGATTTGTTTGAGAGGGAAATTGTTTCGCAAATTAAGCCGGATGGGACCTACCTGCAATACTCAATGAATTACCACCGGGTTGTGGTGCAGCTGTTGACGTGGGCGATTCGCCTGGCCGAGCGGCATTCCGACCGCATGTGCGCACAGGTGTACTCACGGGCGAGAGCCGTGCTGATTTTCCTGCGGGCTTGTCAGAACAATGCAAATGGGCAGCTTCCAAATTACGGGCACAACGATGGCGCCCTGTTTTTCCCGCTCACTGAATGTGAATTCCGGGATTTTCGTCCGCAAATGGCCGCACTTGCCGCCGCGTTGGGATTTGATTTGGGATATCAAACCGGGCAATGGTTGGAAGAAACCTGGTGGCTGACAGGCCATCGACCGGAATTTCCGCTCATGTTAAACCCCCAGTACCTGTCCGCTTTTCACCAAAGCGGATATTACATCATTCGCAACGCAGGCACAATCACATTTCTGCGCTGCGGAAACTGTCATAGCAGGCCATTTCAGGCAGATCAAAATCACCTCGATATCTGGGTAAACGGTCGTAATATCCTTCGAGATGCCGGCACCTGGCTTTACAATGGCGAAGAGGAAACCACGCACTATTTCTGCGGCACCCGCTCGCACAACACCGTTATGATCGAGAATTTCGATCAAATGCAAAAGCAGCACCGATTTATCTGGACGCATTGGGCCAGGAGTGCGCAGGGAAAATCAGGTGTCGCGAATGAAGAATTTTGGATCGAAACGGAGTTTGAAGGATTTCGGCACGTAGGCAAAGGCATTGTTCATAAACGCAGGGTGGTTAAAAAGGCCGGCCAACTACATTGGCTTGTCGAGGATCACATTTTGAATTTGCCTTCCGGAATGCGAATCCGGCAGCTATGGCACCCGGACGCAGCATTTTCGGATGATTTTAAAATCAATGCCGTAAATGAACTGGGCGTTGACATAGCGATGACAGTTGAGGAGGGGTGGTATTCACAGGGGTACGGAGTGAAAACCAGGAGTAGTACCCTCGTATTCGAAAGCAAGGGAAGTTTTATCCGCGCCGTTATCACGGCCAGGGCGGATTGACCTTGGCATAGAGATTAGTTATTTTTAGAAAAAAACCAAGGAGCGATGAATCTGACAATTCAACTCGACGAACAAAAACGGACGGCAGTAGAAGCTTGGGCAAAGGCCCACGGGGAGACTGTGGAGAAATTAGTGGAAAAATTTTTAGAAAAATTGGTGACAGAAAGTGACCAAACGTCGAAGAGAGCGTATCAAGAAATGGAGAAATCATTTAGTCGTCCTTTGATCACCGATGAAATCAGGCGGTTGCAGGATGAGGCTGGCATTAAGTCCGTAACTGATTTCGACGAACGAGAGGATTTCGAAAATCATATCAAACGAAAACATGCATAAAGTCTGGCTCGATACCAATGTTCTTCTCGATTACCTTTTAAGGAGAACGGGGTTCGATACGCCAGCGACAGAGCTTGTCAGGAAAATTGAAAAGGAAGAGGTATTGGCTTTTACATCAGTCATCAACCTGATTCACACACACTATCAGTTAAGAAAGTTGGCAACTGAGCCTGCCACAAGATCCATTCTGCGAAACCTTACGAGGCTTGTTCACATTCAGGACATTCCGCCCGAGATCACTCACCGGGCATTATCCAATCTTTCCATTCCTGACTTCGAGGACGCAGTGCAATACGAATTGGCGCTGCAAAGCAAGGCGGATTTCCTTTTGACCAGAGATCTGCCTGACTTTATCTTAGGTACAGGCCCGGTGGTCTGTTCCGTTGAGCATTACCTCGTATTTTTCCATGAATCCTGAATCCGACCATGCACATTCTTCTTATTCACCAATATTTCCTCGGCGACCATGCGGCCGGCGGGTCGAGATGGAATGAGATTTCGCGGATTTGGGTGCGTGAAGGGCATTCGGTGACGGTAATTGCGGGGAATGTCCATTATATGCAAGTGGAACTGAATAACCAGTCGCGCAAGTGGTTTGAGGTCAAAGAAAATGCAGATGGGGTGCAGCTGATTCGTTGCAAAGGCTCCCGGTACTATCATAAGGGCTTTCTGGGGCGGCTTTGGGGCTATATTTCCTTTGTGTTGATGGCCTTTTATGCAGGACTTCGTTTTGCAAATGACAGATATGAATGTATTCTTGTAACATCTCCGCCGCTTCTGGCAGCCATTCCAGGCTTGCTGCTTTCCAAATGGAAACGCATTCCCCTCGTGCTGGAAATACGGGATCTCTGGCCGGAATCGGCTATCGAGCTGGGCGTTTTGAGGAATAGGTGGCTGATCGGCTTGTCTTATAGGTTTGAAAAATATCTGTACCGGAATGCTCAGCTGATCAATGTACTGACGCCGGCGTTTCAGGAGCGGTTTGTCCTGGAAAAGGGCGTCGGTTCGCATAAAATTGTCGTGATCCCCAACGCGGCAGATTTTCGGTGGAGTGAGCAGGCATTGATGCGCCCGCGTTCGGGCGAGCTGAGAATGAGACTTGGTTTGGAGGATAAGTTTGTAATTATCTATGTCGGCGCACACGGACTGGCGAATAACCTGATACAGCTTGTAGAAACGGCAGCGCTACTTCACGGCACGAAAGCGCATTTTCTGTTGGTGGGTGATGGAATGGAGAAAAAAATGTTGATGCAGGAAGTGCATTCCCTGGGTTTGGTCAACATCTCATTTCTGCCGCCCGTTCCGAAAGAGCAAATATTCGACTACATTTTGATGGCGGATCTGGGTGTGGCGGTGTTGAAAAAAGCCGATATTTTTAAGACGGTTTATAGCAACAAGACCTTCGATTATTTCTCCTGTAAAAAGCCGGTACTGATGGCTATTGACGGTGCCTCGCGCGAACTGGTAGAGCGGGCGGAAGCGGGAATGTTTGCGGAGCCGGAAAATCCTTGGGACCTGGCGGAAAAAATTAGCATTTATATGAACGACCGATCCCTTTTGGACCGGCATGGCGAAAATGGTTACCGGTTTGTCCATACGCATTTCGATCGCGAAAGACTGGCGAAGGAATTTTTGAAACACGTTGAAAATCACCTTCGGGTGACAGGTAAAAGTGCAATTTTTGACCAGTAGAAAGTGAACTGAAGGCACCGCCAGCGGGTTTTCAAATAAATGGAAATCCAATGAGAAACGTAGCAAATCTGTTCCCTGAATCGGTTAGAAAAGGGGCATATACATATTCCGAATACATGCATTTGATGGAGACGGTGGTCTCGGAAAACGGCACAACCGGACCGAAGCAATCCGAATCACTAAGTCACTATACGAAGCTCAACCTGGCGCGGATGCATCGCCTGAATAAAACGGCCGGTATCCACGATTCGCTGCGTGAAGCGATCGATCAGGTCGATATTCCCCAAACCTGGTACATTCTCACCGAAGCATGGTGTGGGGATGCTGCCCAGAATATTCCAACCATCGTTGCCGCTTCGCTTTCGAATCCTTTGATTACGGTGAAGTTGTTGCTCCGGGATGAAAACATTCAGTTGATGGATGCCTACCTCACGAATGGAGGCCGGTCGATTCCTAAGTTGATCGCAGTAGATGAAGATTTCAATGAAATTTTCACGTGGGGACCACGTCCGGCAGGCGCGCAGGAGCTTTTAGTAGCTTATAAGGCTAACCCCGTCAAGTCGTATAGCGAATTCTCCGAGGACATTCAGCGCTGGTACATCGCCGATAAGACAGAGTCGCTGCAAAACGAATTGCAGGAGCTTTTGGAAGCAGTGGGCGTGGACAAGTGAGTTTTTGAACCGTTTACTCTATATTTGTCATAGGGTAAACCGCAATACCAACGAACAGGATTTTGTCAGAATACTTTAAAAACATATCCGACGGCATCAGTACAACCCTCACGGGCATGCGGCTGACGTTACGGCACCTCTGGAATGCGCGTAAGAGCCGTAAGCCGGGGGATATCCGTTCATCCAGCTTTTATGATCAGCAAGACGGCATCGTAACCATCCAGTATCCGTTGGAAACCATTCCGATACCGGATAATGGCAGGTACCGTCTGCACAATGAGATGGACGATTGCATTGTTTGCGACAAATGTGCGAAGGTTTGTCCGGTGGACTGCATCGATATCGAGCCAATTAAAGCGGTAGAGGACGTCGGGCGGGCTTCGGACGGGTCGCCGATCCGGTTGTATGCGGCCAAATTCGACATTGATATGGCCAAATGCTGCTATTGCGGCCTTTGTACGACGGTTTGCCCGACGGAGTGTCTTACCATGACCAAGACATTCGATTACAGTGAGCTTGATGTGCGTGATATGGTGTACAACTATTCCAACCTCACCACCGAGCAAGCGGACGAAAAGCGTACATTGCTGGAACAATTCCAGAAAGAAAAGGAAGCATTAAAAGCGACCAAAACTGCGTCTCCGGCACCAGAAAAGAGTGGCACAGCTTCGGCACGCCCGGTATTTAAGCCTACCGCGAAGCCCAGGGCAGTAGAAGAGCCTGCGGTCACCGATACACCCGGCGTAGCGCCTGTCGAACCGACCGTTCCGGCCCCAAAACCAGCCTTTAAACCGGTGATGAAGCCTAAGAAGGCGGTGGAGGAAGTACCGACGGATGATGCCAAACCTATTGCAGAAACACCAGCCGAACCCACAGAAAAGCCCGCTGCCAAAGCGCCTTTCCGCCCGACGATGAAGCCGAAGGCAGTGTCGGATGGAAATGTGGAGAAACAACCGGTTACAGACACGCCAGCCGAGCCAGTTGAAAAGCCTATGGCTGCAAAGCCACCTTTCCGCCCGACGATGAAGCCGAAGGCAGTGTCGGACGAAAATGTGGAGAAACCGGTTGCAGACACGCCAGCCGCGCCTGTTGAGAAGCCAATCGTTGCGAAACCGGCATTCCGCCCGACGATGAAGCCGAAGGCTGTCCCGGACGAAAATGCGGAGAAACTGGTTACAGACACGCCAGTCGAGCCTGTCGAGAAGCCAATCGCTGCGAAACCGGCATTCCGCCCGACAATGAAACCTAAACCGAAAGAGTAGGCGCGCATGGAGCTGATTATATTCTACATTTTTTCCGCATTGACGCTCGCAGCCGGGCTGTTTATTCTCCTTTCCAAAAATCTGATTTATGGTGCATTTGCCCTTTTCCTCGCGTTTTTGGGCGTGGCTGCATTGTACGTACTAGCAGGTGCGGATTTCCTGGCGGTTTCTCAGATCATGATATATGTGGGCGGTATTCTCGTGTTGCTGATATTTGGAATAATGCTTACCCAGAAAAAGGATAAAAGTGACGATTCTACACGCCATAACCGAGTGGAAGTGCCTGTTACCCGGAAGGTTTGGGGTTTTGTGGCAGGTGCGGGGCTCTTCGGATTGCTGGTGAAGGTCATTCTGTCTTCGGATTTCCAGATGTCGGGGGAAGAAATGAGTACGAAATCGACGATCAGGACGATTGGTGTGGAGCTGATGACCAGCCACTTATTGCCATTTGAGATCGCCGCCATCCTGTTGCTGGTTGCACTTGTTGGCGCAGCCTATCTCGCATTAAATCGCAACCCCACCGCATGACAGCTATTCCCATACAATATTATCTGCTTGTTGCTGCTGCTTTGTTTTGCATTGGATTGGCCATTTCCATTACCAAACGGCATTTCATCGGTATGCTGCTGGGTATAGAGCTGATGCTGAATGCGGTCAATATCAATCTCGTCGCCTTTGGTCGGCATGATCCGGAGCGACTTAGCGGTCAGCTCTTTGCATTGTTTGTGATTGTGGTGGCGGCGGCGGAAGTGACGGTCGCACTAGCGATTATTCTGCGGGTATATGGCCGTTTTAAAACGGTCGACCCCGACAAGGTTAATGAATTGAAGCAATAGCTTAAAAATTCTTCTGCATGAATTGGATTTTCCTGATTTTCGCTTTTCTCATCGGTATCAGCAACGCCGTGCAATCGGGCGTGAATACGCAATTGCGCGAGTCGATCAATAACCCTATTCTTGCGGCAATGACCTCTTTTTTTGTGGGGTTAATGGTCCTGACCATTGCATTTGCCTGTTTCAACCAAAATCCTGTCCCTTCGCTGGCCGATCTTAAACAAGTTTCATGGACCCGCTTCATGGGCGGCGTTTTGGGCGCATTCTATGTTATTACGGTCATTTTTATCGTACGAAATATCGGTCCCGCCAATATGATGTGCCTGATCATCGCCGGTCAGATGGTAACCGTCATGACCATAGATCATTTCGGCTTGCAGGGATTTGCAGTACACCATATGAATTTGCCGCGCGTTTTAGGCACCGTCTTACTGATCGGCGGGGTGTACCTCATTCTTAAAAATTAGTGCACAAAAAAACAGCAACCCGTTCGGATTGCTGCGTTCAATGTTTACTGGAATTGCTCAGGGAATTTTGTTAAAGATAAACAGGTCAGCGAAACTCCATTGGTCGTTCTCCTTCTTCCCACGTTGGATGACAAGCTGCGTAGGAGAGCGCCTTTCGTAGATAATCCGCACAGACGCATCGTCTTTTTCAAACAAAGCCTGGTTCTTTTTTGCCTCGATGAATTTGTAGCGGTCGGCAACCTCTTTTTCCTCCAGAGAAATCATGCCCGGTTTGAAATGCTTCACCATCGCCACCGGCCCATTGTCGGTTTGCTCAAAGGCAAATATCTCATAAAGAGCGGGTTTGTCATCTTTGATCATCCGGATGAAGCCTACGATGTTGTTCCCTTTGGGTGCGGTCCAGGATGCTTCGATAGGCCCTCCGTTGTAGGTGCCCAGCCAGCGGCCATCGAGGAACGCGATGTCGTTGAGTGTACCTTGCGCCTGAGCAAAAGTAGCCGTCAGCAGCAGAACAAATGCCAAACAAGCCTTTTTGATTGTGTTGAATTGGGTCATTGAGATTTAGGTTGTGAATTGAGATGGCAAATTAATAGAAATGTAGCGTAAAAAAATAACCGGCCTGTTCCCAAGCCGGTTATCATTATTAAGTGCCTATTTATCAATAAGCCCGTTCCAATTTACCTTCGTAAGAATTGGTAAAAGCTTTGTTCACTACTTTGTTGCCGCCCTGGGTAGGGTAGTTTCCGGTGAAATACCAGTCTCCCAAATGACCGGGACAAGCTTTGTGCAGGTTCTCCACGGTTTGGAATACCACAGCGAGTTCCGCATTCAAACCTTTCGGACGGATAATTTCAGCAATTTTTTGCGAAATCTCTTCGTCAGTAAAAGGATCGTAAAGCGCCTTTACGTAGTTCGTATGATACGGATTTTTAGTCGCCAGTGCCGTAACACTTTGTGTGTAAACATCTTCCAGCTTGTATTCCATATCGCGTTCTTCGAGCAATTTCAATACCGCACGGTAAGCGACGAAATCCTTCATCCTCGACATGTCTATTCCGTAGCAATCCGGGAAGCGGATTTGCGGTGCGGACGACGCTACCACGATCTTTTTCGGTTTGAGGCGGTCGAGCATGGTCAAAATACTCTTTTCAAGCGTGGTACCGCGAACGATCGAGTCGTCGATGATCACTACCGTATCCACATTCTTGCGCACTACCTCGAAAGTGGTATCGTACACACTCGAAACCATATCGTCACGCAGGGCATCGGCGGTAATGAAGGTGCGGGATTTCACATCCTTCGTCACCAGTTTCTCGATGCGTGGACGGAAGGAAAGCACTTTTTCAAGGTCGGCTTCGAAAAGAATGCCTTCCATGATGGCCTGCTTCCGCTTTTTAGCGAGATATTCTTCCAAACCTTCGATCATTCCCAGGAACGCTGTTTCGGCTGTGTTGGGAATGTAAGAGAAAATCGTGTTTTCGAGGTCGTAGTTGACTTCTTTGAGAATCTGCGGGATGAGCAGTTTTCCCAACTGCTTGCGCTCATTATAAATATCCGGATCGGTGCCGCGGGAGAAATAAATGCGCTCGAAACTGCATGAGCGTTTTTCCAGTCGTGGCAGGATCGGGAACTCATTGTATTCACCGTTTTTATCGATGATCAATGCAGAACCCGGAGTAATCTCGGTGATCTGATTGTAATCTACATTGAATGCTGCTTTGATAGCCTGCTTTTCAGATGCTACCACAACTACCTCATCGTCAGCATAATAAAACGCCGGGCGGATACCTGCCGGGTCGCGGATGACGAAAGATGCCCCGTAGCCTGTGAGACCGCACATAGCATAGCCACCATCGAAATCACGGCAGGAACGGTAAAGTAAGCGCGGCAGGTCGATATTGTCTTCGATAACGTCTGACAATGTCGGATTTTCGTAGATTCCTTTGAAGCGCTCGAACACCCGCTGGTTTTCTTCATCCAGGAAATGTCCAATTTTTTCCATTACCGTTACGGTGTCGACTTTCTCTTTTGGATGCTGGCCAAGTGAAACCAGTTTGCCGAAAAGCTCGTCCACATTGGTCATGTTGAAGTTACCCGCCATCACCAGGTTACGGCTCCGCCAGTTACTTTGGCGCAGCATCGGGTGACAGTTTTCCACTTCATTGGAACCATGTGTGCCATAGCGAAGATGCCCCAACCACACTTCTCCCGTAAATGCCAGGTTTTCCTGCAACCATTTTGCGTCGTTGACGTGGTCCCGGTTATTTTTGAGACCTTTGCGGAATTTTTTGTGGATTTTAGAGAAAATGTCCGTAAGTGGCTGAGGTTCTACGGATCTGTATCGGCTGATATATCGTTTCCCTGGCGGGACGTCGATCTTGATATTGGCTACCCCGGCTCCATCCTGGCCCCGGTTGACCTGTTTTTCCATCATGACCGAAAGCTTATGAACTGCGTACAGCGGCGTTTCGTACTTGTCGATGTAGTATTGATAAGGCTTTCTAAGACGGATAAGTGCTATGCCGCACTCATGCTTAATGGCGTCGCTCATAAGAAGAGTAATGCTTTTAGAGATATTGGTGTTTGCTGGTATGCAAAGCGTATTCCCTGAATATTAGCCTAACGAATTTCGATTCTCGTTTAGTTCGCTATTTCCTACAAAGGTACAAATCCTTTGGCTTAAAAAACTGCAAAATCGCTCAATAAATTAGAGCCACTCAATTATAAGAAAGATAACTATTTTTGGTCAAATAGATATTAAAATTCCCATGCTTCATAAAACCCGCGGCATCGCATTGAGCTACATCCGGTACAAGGAGTCTTCTATCATTGCCAGGATTTACACCGAAACCTTTGGTATACAGACCTATATCGTAAATGGTGTGCGGAGCAGCAAGTCCAAAACCAACCGGATCGCGTTCTTCCAGCCGCTCACATTGCTCGATCTGGTGGTATATCACAAGAATAAGGAGGATACCATCCACCGCATTTCCGAAATCAAATGCTATGCTCCATTCTACTCGATACCTTTCGACGTAATAAAATCAGGCCTGGCGCTCTTCATGACCGAAATGCTGGGCAAGACTTTACGCGAGGAAGAAAACAACGAGCCATTGTTTCATTTTATTGAACAATCGGTCATGTATCTGGATGAGGCAGAAGCTGGTTTTGAGAATTTCCATATTCAGTTTCTGATGCAACTTGCACATTATCTGGGATTTGGAGTCGAAACGGCGGAGGATATGGAAATTGAGCTGAAAGAGAACCATTTCCCGCACCAGGCGGATACACAGGAGCATTCGGCCACCGTGAAAATGCTGGAAAATGGCTACGGATTGTCCATACCGCTGGACAGGGGAAGGCGGATAAACATCCTCGAAAAGCTGATATTCTTTTACAAAATACATATGGACGCACTGGGGGAGATCAAGTCGCTGGATGTTTTAAGGGAAGTTTTGCGCTGAAAATTGCTTCGGATTGAAATTGGCATAATTTTGATAACGTATATGGTAACTCCATCAAAACCGAATGCAATGAAACATATACTGACAACCGCCTTTTTACTGATTTCTTTCCTCACGTTGGCTCAGGTTCCCAAAGGAGCCTGGAAGTCGCAGGAGCCGACGGGCAGTGCTTCGACGCTCATTGTGGCAGATAATTATCTCGTTATCGCCTCTTACAGTATCGGTAACAAGTATTTTGAACGAACCGAAGGCGGCCCATTCACTATGAATGGTGATAAAATGACCTACACGCCCGAGTTTAATTCGGCGGATACGGCGAAAATCGGTATTCCCATTGAATTCACCGTGAGCGTAAAAAACGATATCCTCACATTGCGTTATGAGGAAGCCATGGTGTGGATGCGCGTCGACGACGCTACGAACGTGCCGATGGCCGGCGCGTGGCACATTACAGAGCGGGATAACGGGCAGGGAACGCTCGTGCCGATACACCAGACGGGTACCCGAAAAACGTTGAAATTGCTTTCCAAAACGCGGTTTCAATGGTTCGCGATCGATCCCGGGATGAAAGGATTTTATGCAACCGGCGGTGGCACTTACACCGTGAAAGACGGTAAGTACACCGAAAATATCCAGTTTTTCTCCAAGGACAACAACCGCGTCGGATCTTCGCTTTCATTTAACCATAAGCTTGAAAATGGCCGTTGGGATCATAGCGGCAAGAGCAGCGACGGAAAACCCATTCATGAGATCTGGGAAAAAATCCCCTGATTTTCAATCGATCACCCCGGCTAATTTGTCATGAGGTGATCGGAGTTTTTTAATCGTGGCAAACGAAGTGACCCAAATAAGCCGATTAGTTATTTAGATTTATTCAAAACAATTTGCTGTAAAATTTGAATCATTCTAAATAGGTAATATATTTGCCTCAGTTTTAACGGCAATGTGGATGAGCGCTTTTACAATGAGTGATTACAATGCAGGATCAGAGCAAGGATGCTTCTGGATGAAAAGCTTCGAAGAGAGCACTGAGTGCGTTTTTAAGAAGTGTTGTGAGAAGTACAAAAAGAAGGGCAAGCATTGTAAGAAGTGCCCCAAAAAGTAGCATTGCTGTTACACTTTTTGACTAGTAATACAGTTCATGGTGAATAATTGTAAGAGAGGGAGTGCCGCCTGAGCGTTCCCTTTTCTATGCTGGAGACATTCAGATCTTCCTTTTCAGCTCGAAATTCTGTCCCAGATAAACGCGACGCACTACCTCGTCCTCGGCCAATTCTTCGGCGGTTCCTTGTTTCAGTATCTTTCCTTCGAACAGCAGATACGCCCGGTCGGTAATCGAAAGGGTTTCATTAACATTGTGATCGGTGATGAGAATGCCGATATTCTTGTGTTTCAGTTTCGCGACAATGCTCTGAATATCTTCCACCGCGATCGGGTCCACACCCGCGAACGGCTCATCGAGCAAGATGAATTTCGGGTCGACAGCCAATGACCGAGCGATTTCTGTCCGGCGGCGCTCGCCTCCCGAAAGCACCATCCCTTTACTTTTGCGGACATGCCCGAGGTGAAACTCTTCAATCAGCTCCTCTACCTTTTGTTTCTGATCCGCTTTCGAAAGATCCGTCATTTCGAGAACCGCTTTAATATTCTCTTCGACTGTCAGGGTACGGAATACCGAAGCTTCCTGCGCGAGGTAGCCTAGGCCCAGGCGAGCGCGCTTGTACATGGGCAGGTTGGTAATGTCCTTATCGTCCAGGTACACTTTGCCGCTGTTGGGTTTCACCAATCCCACGGCCATGTAAAAGGAGGTTGTTTTACCGGCACCGTTCGGTCCCAGCAGCCCCACGATCTCACCCTGCTCTACCTGGTAGCTTACATTATTATTAACAAGACGAACCCCGTATTTCTTCACGAGGTTTTCGGTTCTTAGTATCATTGTTCGTTTCAGTTCATCTCAATGCAGCTTAATGTCTTTCAACGACAGCTGCAATGTTTTCTTGTCGCGGAAATTGTTCTCTTCAAGGCAATAGCAGATTGAAAACGGTCTTCCGTTGACAATATCCGGGTAAAAATGCCCCATTCCGAAGCCCACAGCCGTAAACACGGCTGAGTAGTTTTGCTTCACATCAAATTTGATATGCTTTTCCTTCATCAACATCGGCCGGCCCACGAGCGTAATGTTCCGTGACTCAAAAACCGGGGTCATATTTCCCGGTCCGAAAGGACCCATCTGACGAAGGATATTGTAAAATTTCGGAGTAATCGCTTCCAGTTCCAGCAACATGTCCACGTTGATCATCGGTACCAGCTGGTCGGGCTGAATGCGGCTGCTCACGATTTCATTGAACCGCATACGAAATGCTTCGACATTGTCCAGCGGCAATGTGAGGCCCGCAGCAAAAGTGTGCCCGCCATATTGTTCCAACAGATCCGCGCATTCCTCAATAGCCTCGTACACATCGAAACCCGGTACGGAACGTGCAGAACCGGCAGCCTTCCCGTGCGACTGGGTGAGGATGATCGTGGGGCGGTGGTATTTTTCAATGCAGCGGCTCGCTACGATCCCGATCACCCCTTTGTGCCAGTCTTCCTTATATAATACGGTACTTTTCGCATTGGAAAACCATTCGTCGTTTTCGATCATGAAAAGTGCCTGCTCGGTAATGCTCGAATCGAAATTGCGGCGTTCGCTGTTGTGCTTGTTGATTTCCTCCGCGAATGCTATGGCCTCTTCCTCAATCTCGGAAAGCAGCAATCTTACAGCCTCTTTCGCGTGCTTGATCCGCCCGGCCGCATTAATGCGGGGCCCAAGCCCGAAAACCACATTGGTAATATCCAGCGCCCCGCTGATTCCCGAAATTTGGATTAACGCCTTGATGCCGGTCCGCGGCTGCGCGTTTAGCCTTTGCAGGCCGTAAAATGCCAGAACGCGGTTTTCACCGGTAATAGGCACAATATCGGAGGCAATGCTAACAACCAGGAGATCGAGATAGTCGTACAGTGTTTCAGGATCGAGGCCCTGTTTCATACAAAATGCCTGTAACAGCTTGAAACCTACTCCGCATCCTGTGAGCTCTTTATAGGGATACAAGCAGTCGTTCCGCTTGGGGTCCAGCACGGCCACAGCTGGCGGAAGTTCGTCGCCGGGCCGGTGGTGGTCGCATATGATGAAGTCGATACCCTTTTCGAGGGCTGCGGTTACCTTATCCACGGATTTGACGCCGCAGTCGAGGGTTACGATTAATGTATAGCCATTGGCTTCCGCCCAATCGACGCCTTGCCAGGAAACGCCGTAGCCTTCCTCGTACCGATCGGGAATGTAATAGTCGAGATTGGGATAAATCTTTTTGAGAAAACCATAGAACATAGCGACGGAAGTAGTACCATCCACATCGTAATCTCCGTAAACCAGTATTTTCTCATTGGAGTCGATCGCAAGTATCAGGCGTTCCACAGCCTTTTCCATATCGGCCATCAGAAACGGATCGTGCAAGTGCCTGATTTCGGGGCGGAAAAAGTCGCGGGACTGATCGAAATCCAGAATGCCGCGCTGAACCAAAAGTGTTGCCAGCGAGGGACTTACTTTAAGGGACTCGGCAAGTCTCTGTGCAACCTGTTCTTGTTCAGAGTTAAAGGAAGGGTGGTGTATCCAGCGCTTTTCAATCATAGGGCAAAGATAATCGGATTCCGCAATGCTTACAGCCAAAATGTGCAATCGGGTGATCGATCGGGAAAAGCTAACCGAAAGGTCTTATCTTTGCAAACTATTAACATATTTTAAGCCCATGCCACGTCTCCTGGCGATCGATTACGGTTCCAAACGCAGCGGAATAGCCGTTACAGATCCGTTGAAAATTATCGCAACCGCGCTCGATACGGTTCCCACGCATCAGCTCTCCGATTTCCTGAAAAAATACACATCGGCAGAGGAGGTGGAGGCCTTTGTGGTAGGAATGCCCAAAAAGCTCGACAATACCGACAGCGAGAATGCAGGGCGGGTAACAGCATTTGTGAAGACATTGCAAAAGGCGTTTCCCGAGATCCCGGTGCATTTGCACGACGAGCGGTTCACTTCCTCGATGGCACTACAATCCATGATCGCCGCAGGGTCGAAGAAAAGCGACAGGCGAGAGAAGGGCAATATCGATAAAGTAAGCGCCACGATTATATTGCAGTCGTTCATGGAGAGCAGGAGGTAGAATTTGTAAGTAGTACATATTATATAGGTAGCAAAAGTTTTAATAAGCATGATTTATCCAATAGTTGCATACGGTGACCCGATCCTGAGAAAGCCAACCCGTTTTATCGAAAAAGATGAAGTGGATTTGAAGAAACTTTCGGAGGATATGTTCGAAACCATGCATGGCGCGAACGGCGTGGGACTTGCAGCCCCGCAGATCGGTCTGAATATCCGCATTTTCGTCGTCGACGGTACGCCGTTTGCCGAAAGGGATGAAGACGATGAGGACGACGAGCCGGATCTGTCATTGGTCGATTTTAAAAAGGCCTTCATTAATCCAGAGATCCTGGAAGAAACCGGAGAGGAATGGGCCTTTGAGGAAGGCTGCCTGAGCATTCCCGGCATTCGTGGGGATGTGTACCGGCCCGAAACGCTCCGGATCCGCTATCGCGACCTCGACTGGAACGAGCATGAAGAAACTTATTCCGGCATGGCCGCCCGCATTATCCAGCATGAGTACGATCATTTGCTGGGCAAGTTGTTCGTGGATTACCTGCCGACGCTCAAAAAGCAGTTTATCAAGAAGAAACTGACCGATATTTCCAAAGGAAACGTAGACGCCGATTACCGCATGCGTTTTCCAAGCCGCAGATAGGTTTCAATCCATATAATATTCGGTCATGCAGGAAAATAAGGAAATCCTTTCCATTGCATTGGTCCAGGCCGATCTGCATTGGGAAAATGTGACGGCCAACCTTGCGTCCTTTGAAGAAAAGCTGGCCGCATTGCCGGAGCCGGTCGATGTGATCGTGCTTCCGGAAATGTTCAACACCGGTTTTACGATGAGTACTGCGCTTGCCGAGCCGATGAACTTCACCACCACCCGCTGGATGAAGCAAATCGCCAAGCAGCACAATGCATTAGTGGTGGGAAGCTTCGCAGTAAATGAAGTGGGCAGTTTTTTTAACCGGTTGCTGTGCGTACGCCCGGACGGCAGTTATGTACACAGCGATAAGCGGCACCTTTTCACAATGGGGGAGGAGCGCAAGCATTACACGGCGGGCAAGGTACGGCTCACAGTGGAATGGAGAGGCTGGAAGTTATGCCCACTTGTGTGCTACGACCTGCGGTTTCCGGTTTGGAGCCGTAACCTGCACCGAGATCCTTACGACATCCTATTATATGTAGCCAACTGGCCCACGCGCCGCGCCCATGCGTGGAGCGCGCTCTTGCAGGCGCGGGCGATCGAAAACCAATGTTACGTGGTGGGCGTCAACCGCATTGGGACCGACATGAATGGGCTGGAATACCGGGGAGATTCCGTAGCGCTCGATTACCTGGGCGAACCTATGGCAATGCTGGCAAGCCAGGAGACCGAAAAGATCGTCCATATGTCGAAGACGGATTTATCCGTTTACCGCCGCAGCTTCCCGGCATTGCCGGATGCAGACGATTTTGAAATCCATTGTTGAGGTATAGGACATTGTGTCCTATACTTACTCAATCACTTTGGGGACCATTATATAGGTACTGTTTTTCGAAGGTGCATTGAAGAGCGCGTCCTCGCGTGTGAGTGTGTTGGCACCTTTGTCTTCCCGCCAGTTGTTCTCTTCGTCGAGCACGTGCGTCAAAGGCTCCACTCCCTGCGTATTGATTTCATTGAGCTGGTCCATCCACGTGAGAACGGAGTCCATACTTTGTAGGAGAGCCGCTTCCTCCCCGGGCCTGATCTCCAATCGTGCGAGGTGCGCGATCTTTTTGAGCGACTCCTGATCGATCTTCATGTATTTTAAGAATTTGTTAAGTTAACAGACATGCTATCCGCAGAAATCCAAAATTACCGGATTTTTGTCATTCCGCTAGGGGTAAGCTCCGGGAAATTAAGTTACGAGCGGTTGCAAAGCCGAAAAAAACGGGGTAGGGCGCGGATTGATTTAGTCAAACTTAAGGTGCGGCCTGAAATCCCCGTCACCGAAATCTAAAATTGTTGTTAAGACACATAGTAGGAGAAAAATAATATTTGCTTTTCTAAGGTAATCTTGAAATATTTTGAAACGCAACTCTCCTCACTAAAAAACATGTTGTTACATATGAACGCAAAGAGTGCAATTATATAGAGGTTTCGGTATGTCCGGTATATCCTTATGGATCAGTATTAAAACTAGAAAATTTACTAAAAATAGAAGGGAGGGTATTCTTTAAAATATGCAATTCGGTGCCGTTTCGGAGAAAAATCTGAGAAAAAATCTGCCGAAACGCTTGCTTTTTTTTAAAAGGAAAACTCATACTTTTGTAGATGTCGTTTATCCGAAAAGCATTCAAAATTTTATTTTACGAAAACCAGTTTAAACCAAAAGTTTTATTTAATTCACAACCAAAATCTCAATTTAACCTTTAAAAGTAAGTCTGATGGAAAAGAAAGCTACAAGTCCGGCACCAGCTCCAAAGCCTGCTGCGGCAGCAACTAAAGGCAAAGGCGGTTTGAACCCGGCATTGGTAATCCCTCTCCTTTTTGCGATTGCACTTTGTGTTTACATTTTCGTGTTGGGTGCTCCCGAACACTTTAAAGATGGTGATCACGCAAAAGGCCCTATCGATGGTGATTACTACGGAATCGTTTACAAGGGAGGTCCTATCGTACCTATCTTGATGACATGTTTCCTTGTTGTATTGACCTTTACAATCGAGCGTCTGATCACTTTGAGCAAAGCTAGCGGAACAGGCAGCATCGATTCATTCGTTCGTAAAGTGAGAAGCCTGCTTGACAAAAACCAAATCGATGAGGCTATCAAAGAATGCGACAAACAAAAAGGATCTGTTGGTAACGTTATCAAAGCAGGTCTGTTGAAATACAAGCAGTTGACTACTGAAACTGCGCTCGACAAAGAGCAAAAACTGGCGGCTCTTCAGAAAGAGATCGAAGAAGCTACTACACTTGAACTTCCAATGCTTCAGAAAAACCTTACCATCATCGCTACACTGGCGGGTGCTTCTACCCTCTTGGCGCTTTTGGGAACGGTAATCGGTATGATCAAGGCGTTCGCGGCTTTGGGTACATCAGGTTCACCTGACTCCGCTGCTCTTGCAACTGGTATCTCTGAGGCCCTTATCAATACCGCTTTGGGTATCGGTACTTCGGCTATCGCAACAATCTCTTATGCTTACCTGAACAGCCGTGTTGACGATCTTACTTACAGCATCGACGAAATTGGCATGAGCCTTCAGTCGAACTTTGCTGCACATTATTAATAGTTCGCTGAACTATTTTATAGTGAAGTTTCGTTAATATAAAAAAAACTTATATATTTGTATGGGAAAGGTAAGGCCTAAGAAACATGCGCCGCATACTGATATGACGGCCATGACGGATGTTGCCTTCTTGCTCTTGACGTTCTTCATTATGACGGCGACTTTTAAGTCGAACGATGCAGAGATTACAACACCTACATCGATTTCGCAGATCAAAGTGCCAGATGATAAGATCATGGTCATTAGCATTGACAAAACAGGGAAAGTGTTCTTTGGTGTTGACGCCCAGCCTACTCGCGCTGCGATGCTGGACAACATTGGTCAGGCCAAAGGCATTACATTCACTGATGCTGAACGAGCTAAGTTTGCACTGCAGTCAAGCTTCGGTTTGCCTCTGAATCAGTTGAAGCCCTGGTTGAACATGCCGAAAGAGCAAATGAGCCAGGTAAAGCAACCAGGGATCCCGGTTGACTCCACAGGCGCCAGCGAATTGGCAGACTGGGTTTATGCTGCGCGTAAAGCAGATAGCGGTCTACGTATTGCATTGAAGGGCGACAATCTGTCGAAATTCCCTGCGTTCAAAGACGTATTGGCTAACCTGCAATCGCAGAATATTAACAAGTTCAACCTGATCACAGGTAGCGAACAAGCACCGGCCGGTTATACAAACGAATAATGTTATCATTTAATAATTAGAAGAAATGGCAGCAATTGAAGAATCCGGTGGTGGTGGGCACGGTAAAGGTGATGGTAAGGTTCGCGGTAAAAAAATGTCCACCCGTGTGGACATGACCCCGATGGTGGACCTAGGATTTTTGCTTATTACTTTTTTCATGCTTGCGACAACAATGTCTAAACCGACATCCATGTCGCTCGCCGTGCCTGACAAAACCGAAGATCAGGAAAAGCCGACAGAACCTTTGAAAGCGTCGAAAGTATTGACCCTGTTTATGGGTGCAAACGATGACGTGTACTATCTGGATGGTATCGCCGCGGATGACGATAAAGCAAAAACCGATCTGAAAACAACCCGTTACGGGTTCGATCTGAGAAGTGTGATTTTCGCATCTCAAAAGCGTATCAACGCAGCTAATCCGAAGGATAAAGACGGTAATGAAGCGTTTGTAGTGGTAATTAAGCCAACAGCGGTATCTACTTATAAAAATATGGTAGATGTACTCGACGAAATGGCGATCACAAAGACCAAGCGTTATGCACTCGTAGATGCCTTGACCGATTCGGAAAAGAAACTTCTAGGTGATAAAATAATTCCCAAAAACTAGTTTTAACAAATTAATCATAGCGCCATGGCAGAAATCAGCCCGAATGCGACACTGGATGACATAGTGTTCGCGGATCGTAATAAGGCGTACGGAGCTTTTGAACTTCGTCAGGGATATCGTAAAGATGTGACGAAGGCCACTATAATCGGAGCAGCTCTTTTTGTTCTTGCCATGTTTACACCGTCAATCATCAATAGCTTGACGGCTGGTAAGGAAGAAGAAGCGCCGATGGTTGAAGTGGATTTGATGAAGATCCCGCCACCGCCAATTGACCCGGCAGAACCACCACCACCGCCACCACCGCCAGTGGAAGCACCTAAGGTGAACACGGTGAAGTTCTTGCCTCCAGAGGTTAAGAAAGATGAAGAGGTTCCCGAAGAGGTACCACCACCAACAGTAGAAGAAATTAAAGAAGCTGTTGTTGCGGACAAAACCATCGAAGGTGACCCCAATGCAAATGAGATCATTGTTGCACCCGAAGCTGTTGCAGCGCCTAGCAAAGGAACAGTAGTAGAAGCAGCCCCTGAGCCTGAAAAGGTATTTACAGTGGTTGAGCAACAACCGGAATTCCCGGGAGGTACTACAGAAATGTACAAATACCTTGGAAAAAATATCAAGTACCCAAGTGCAGCATCCCGTGCTAACGTTTCCGGAAGGGTTTTCATGTCCTTCGTTGTTAACACCGACGGAAGTATCCAGGATGTTCAGGTTTTGAAAGGATTGGGTTTTGGTTGCGATGAAGAGGCGATCCGCGTAGTGAAAGCTATGCCGAAATGGAAGCCTGGAAAGCAGTCAGGACGTGCAGTTCGTGTAAAATATAACCTGCCTATCAACTTCCAATTGGAGTAAGGCATGAGGGAGAAACCATTGCACGAGAAGCTCGGTGATCTGACCTCTTCGGTAATGGCTCTGGCATACGTAGGAGGAGGGGTCTTTTTGATCCTCTCCTCCTTCTCATTTAGACTGTTGCCCGTCGGCAGCGTCTGGAGGTATGCGATGGCTGGCATACTTATTTTATACGGAGCCTACCGGGGTTACAGAGTGTTGAGAAGAAACCAGGACGAGTCATGAAAAAAAGATTGGCAGGACTGCTGCTGTTGGTGACCATCGGTATAGCAGGATTACTCAGATGTACCTCGTCCAACGGCGACCTGGACAACCCGCGGAAAGGTACTATCACGATCGCTGCGGACGAATCTTTCAAACCTTTAGTCAATTCGCTGACAAGTGCCTATGAGGGTATTTATCCCGATACGCACTTCAAAGTAGACTATAAGCCCGAACAGGAGGCGATTCGCCAATTGCTCAATGACAGCGCCAGGATCATTTTCGCTACGCGTCAGCTTAACGACAAGGAACTTGAAGTGATCAGGAAGCAAAAAGGTAGTCAGAAGTTTCAGCATATAGCGACGGACGGTCTGGCCCTTGTGATTGGAAAAAGCAACACGGATAGTCTGATCACGATTCCGGAGCTGAAAGCGATCATGGAAGGTAAGATTACCGACTGGTCGCAGATCAAGGGAGGACAGGAGGGATTGATTACGTTGGTTTTCGACAATGCCAATGCGAGCAATCTAAATTTCGTTCTCAATAAGTTTGGCGTTAAGGATATCCAGAAGCTGAGAATCATTTCAGCGGGATCAAACGAGAATGTAATTAAGGACG
The DNA here is from genome assembly GCA_001898145.1 of Dyadobacter sp. 50-39. Classification (GTDB taxonomy): domain Bacteria; phylum Bacteroidota; class Bacteroidia; order Cytophagales; family Spirosomataceae; genus Dyadobacter. Next base: position 542,453 of record MKSR01000008.1, on the reverse strand, counting down.
TCAGGGAGAACCCGACCCATCTCGGTTTTATCGGGGTGAACTGGATCAGTGACGGACATTCGCTGGCTTCGGAAGAACTATCGAGAGGAATCAGAGTCATGGGAGTAGCAAAAGACGCTCAGCCCGACTCACTTTCGGATTACATTCAGCCGTTCCAGGCAGGATTGGAATTCAAACGTTATCCGCTGCACAGAGATCTATACATTATCAGCCGCGAAGGCTACTCGGGGCTCGGAGGCGGGCTGATGACCTATATCGCCCGGGATGTTGGAGGATTGATTATTCAAAAGATGGGGCTGCTGCCAACGGTAGTTTACCCCCGTGAACTGGAAGTTAAGAAAGAGTTATAGTGAATGTAAACAATTAGTAGATTTGGGGCTTGTTATTGAAAAACCAAGTTTTTTATCATTATTTTAACCGGGTAAAAAATGAACAGAAACATGAGAATGAAATTAGTAGCATTGGTATTTGGTTTATTAGCGTTTGTTAACTTACACGCACAGACGGTACAGGATGGCTTAGCATTGATTCGTGGAGAACGTTATAATGAGGCTGGCGATGTGTTGAAAAAGCTTGCCGAAGGAAGCCCTTCTGCCGATAACCAATATTACCTTGGTTATTACTATATCAAAACCAACCAATTGGACGAAGCGCAGAAAGCGTTTGACAAAGGTCTTACGCTGGATGATAAATCTTACCTTAACAAGGTAGGACAAGGAACGGTGGCGCTCGCGAAAGGCGACCGCGCAAAAGCAAAAGAATTGTTTGACGAAGCTGAGAAGAAAAAGAAAAAAGATGCGGAAGTGCTTTTCAGAATTGGGGAAGCCTACACGCTCTTCGAAAAGAATAGCGATCCGGCAGAGGCGATTCGTTTGCTAGATCTAGCGATTGCACGCGACAAAAACCTGGCGGACGCTTATCTCGCAAAAGGTGACGCGCTCATGCTGCGTAACGAAGGCGGTAATGCTGTGACGGCTTATGAATATGCATTGACTGCGAAGCCTAACTATGCGGCAGCGCACAATGCAATCGGTTCAGTGTACCTGCGTGGTAAAAATTACAACCTCGCCCTGGAAAACTACAAAAAAGCTATCGAGTCGGATGCCAACTTTGCACCTGCTTACAAAGACCTTGCTGAGCTTTACTTCTTTGCTCAGAAATACAAGCAAGCTGCTGAAAACTTCGACCTGTACCTGCAAAAAAGCGGTAGCACTGATCCGGAAATGAAACTTCGTGGCGCACAGTTTGCATTTACTGCCGACGACTACGCTAAATCACTCCAATTCCTGGAAGAGGCGAAAGGAAAGATCAACAACAACATCATCAAGCGTATGTATGGATGGGCTTATTTCAAAACCAATAAGCCTGACGAAGCCATTCAGAACCTGAATGAGTTCATTAAAGAGTCTCCCGACAAAGTAATTGGCGATGACTACAAATACCTGGGCCGTGCACTTAATGCTAAATCAACTGATGGCAAAGGCTACGACTCAGTGGGTATGGAGTATATCAAAAAAGGTGCTGAAATGGATACCAGCAAAATAGAAGCTGCTGCTGCTTATAAAGAAGTAGCTGGCTTGTACTACGCTGCGAAGGATTTCCCGAAAGCTGCTGCTGCGTATGAGAAAGGTAATAGCCTGGATACAGCCAAAGCAACTGCCAACGATTACTACTATGAAGGTCTTGCTAACTTCCAGACTGCACAAGGTATCATCGTTCCGAAATCTGGGGATGCTAACTTTGCAGATAGCGCTAAAATCGCAATTGATAAGCGTAACCTGTATTTGAAAGCAGATTCGATTTTTGCGACAGTTACCAGGAAGTTGCCGGATTGGCCATATGGTTATTACTGGCGTGCAAGTACGCTGTATAACGCGTACGACAGACAAGAGAACGTAGATAAGGGTATTTCACAACCTTACTACCTCAAACTGACCGAGCTGGCTGAAAAGGATCCGGATCCAAGCAAATACAAGTCTTACCTGAAACTGGCTTACAGTTACCTTGCATTCCACGCGCAATCTACTTTGAAAGACGAGGCGAAAGCGAAGGAATATTGGGAGAAGCTGCTAAAAGTTGATCCTGACAATGCTGCTGCAAAAGAGGCATTAGGATTGGCGGTAGCTCAACCGGCACAACCTGCGGCTGGTGCTGCGGCGAAACCTGCGCCAAAGAAGAAATAGGTTCTCATAAGGACCAAAAGCAAGAAAGCCGCCCGAATTCGGGCGGCTTTCTTATTTTCTGAGCTCTCGATTATCAAATGATTGTTATTGTTGCTATTTCAACGAGGAAAGGCGTTCAAAACAAGTGTTCAACACGGGTAGGTGAACAGTCGCATAATGGTCGTAACACCATTGTCTAAGTCTTTTGATCTCAGCGGGCATCAACATGCGTATCGCTTTTCTGAGTTCTTTTTCAAATAATTTGCGGTCGAAGCTGACTTTTTGGAGAATAATTTTAATGTATTCAAGCATCGAGGCCATAGTATTATGTAGTTTTGTGGTTTAGGGACAACGATAAAACAAAGAGAAACCCTTAAAAACGCTTCGTTTTCAGCAATTCCAATAAAGATAACGAAAAACTGAAATGAAATTATATGCGTTATTAAATATTTTTTTGTGTTTTTTTAGTATTGTCCGGGCTCAAACCCTTGAAAACGGTGCAACGATCGAGTATGGGTCGAAGAATCTGACACTGGATCAGCCGTTTCTGATCTCGGTCGTATTGCGGGATGTGGAAACACGGCCCTCGGTTATATTCCCCGAAATCAAGGACCTGGAAAAGCGGAGTAAATCTGCCACAAGTTCGGTGAGCACGGTGGATGGGCGGAAAGTAGTTATCCAGACAATTACCCAGGAATACTATGCGGTAAAACCGGGAAATTACCTGATCCCGGAGTTTACATTGAATGTCAATAATGCCAGGTTGCGCTCGGAAGAGACAATGGTTGTGTTTGCAAAGTCGGGAGAAGAGGAGGGGGCGACGGCGGACAACGTAGAGGTAGGAGAAGTTGATGACAACAGCCAGTCGGTGTTTTTGTCGGTGCAAACGGATAAAAAAGAAGTTTATATCAGGCAGGGTTTTGCCGTAAGAATATCGCTTTACATTGCTGAAAATGCTCCGGTGGAGATGGAATTTTACCGGTTCAATGAGCAATTGCAAGCCATCTTGAAAACCCTGCGGCCCGTGAACTGCTGGGAGGAGAATGTGGGTGTAGAGGAGATAATTAAGCGCAGGGTTACAATTCGCGGCAGGCGGTACGCGGAGTACAATATGTACCAGGCCCGCTTTTTCCCCATTACGACAGAAGATATCCGGCTGCCTTCGGTGAAGCTGGACATGCTGGTGACCGAGAACGGCGGTGCTGTGAATGTGGAGAAAAAGCTGGTCAAGTCATTTCGATCGCGACCAGTGGGAGTGGTTGTACGGCAGCTTCCCGATCACCCGCTCAGGGATCTCGTTGCGGTGGGGCAATACAGTTTGCGGGAACGGCTTTCAAGCGATCTGGTTTATCCCGGAGAGAGTATAAGATATATGTTCAAGGTGGAGGGTGTAGGGAACATCGCCGCAATACCCGCACCGATTATACAATCGAGCTCTTCATTTGATATTTACCCGCCGGAAGTCAGCCAGGTTGTGAAGCGCAGCTACGAGAGTGTAATCGGTGAAAAGACCTTCGACTATTTCGTAGTGCCAAGGAAGGATGGCGAGTTTCCGTTGGGAAGGTATTTCCATTGGATCTATTTCAATGTTGAAAAGGCGAACTATGATACATTGAGATCGGCGGCATCGCTGGAAGTGCGGGGAGAGGATTATAAATTGACTAACTTGTCGCTTTCCGGTCCATCGGGATTGTATGATAATCTTGAAGCGCTGGACAGTGGCCGGGAGACGATCGACTATAAAAAGATTTTGAAAGATTTAACCAACATCGTCATCCTGGTGTTGTTGGTAACAATGATTTGGGTATTTAGAAAGTAAGTTAATGGGCAGTACATACGGCAAGATATTTAAGATAGCCACTTTCGGCGAGTCGCACGGAGTAGGGATCGGGGTAGTGATCGAGGGTTGTCCGGCGGGCGTGCCTTTTGATTCTGATTTTATACAAAGCGAACTGACCCGCAGAAAGCCCGGGCAGTCGAGAATTACGACGCAGCGCAAGGAGGCAGATGAATTCGAAGTGCTATCCGGCGTATTCGAGGGAAAAACGACCGGTACGCCCATCGCAATGGTGATCCGGAACGAAGACCAGCGAAGTAAGGATTACTCGCATATAGCGGCACAATTCAGGCCTTCGCACGCGGATTACACTTACCAGGCCAAATACGGCATTCGCGACTATCGCGGAGGAGGGCGAAGTTCCGCACGTGAGACGGCCGCACGCGTAGCCGCGGGTGCACTTGCGAAGCTGATGCTCGCCGAACTGGGCGTGAGCATTCAGGCATACGTATCGCAGGTTGGGGCTATGAAGCTGGAAAAGAGTTATCAGGAGCTGGATCTTTCCGAAACGGAGAACAATGCAGTTCGCTGTCCGGACCCGGAAATGGCGCAGCAGATGTTCGATTACATCGATGGCATCCGCAAGCAGGGCGACTCGATTGGAGGCGTTGTGAATTGTGTCGTCAAAGGAACACCGGCCGGATGGGGAGAACCTGTTTTTGACAAACTTCATGCGGAACTGGGCAAAGCCATGCTGAGCATTAATGCCGTGAAAGGATTCGAGTACGGCAGCGGTTTCGACGGCGTGTTACTGCCAGGCTCGCAGCATAACGATGCGTTTTATACCGATGAAAAAGGCGGTGTACACACTCGTACCAACCATTCCGGCGGTATTCAGGGCGGTATTTCAAACGGAGAGGATATTTACTTTCGCACTGCATTCAAACCCGTGGCTACGATCATGCAGGACCAGGAGAGTGTGGATCAATTCGGTAATGTGGCCATCGTGCAGGGAAAAGGCCGTCACGACCCGTGTGTAGTGCCGCGTGCGGTTCCCATTGTAGAAGCGATGACGGCGTTGGTGCTGGCAGACTTTTATCTGAGAAATAGGTCGGCGAAGTTGTAATCAGGCCTTGTGGCGCTTGCGTCGCTGGTTGAGATAAAGTACCAGCCAGATTGTGCCGATGAATTCGATCGCAAGCCCGCTCAGGATGATGGGATCGCTGAACTGCGTTTTCGATGAGTTTAAAAACGAACCGGTTGCCAGCACGATCATACCGGCAAGAAGGATAAGTACAGCGTTTCTCAGGCTAAGTTTCACTGACTACATATTTCGTTCCACAATAAGTATCGTCAAGATTATCTAACCGAATATAGGCATTCGCTTCGAGAATTGCTATTAAAACGCAAAATGGCCCGATGAGGGCCATTTTGCGTTATTGGTCTGGTTTAGATCACCTGTGTTTTTCCAGGAATCGCCACCGGATAGAGTCCGTCCGGACCCGGCAGGACTTTTGGAGACGCATCCCAGGCCAGTTTGTCAGGGAACAAGTTGATATCTGAATTCAAAGCCTCATCCCATTTGATCATCTTGCCGGAGTAAGTCGCCATGCGACCCATGATGGACGTCATGGTACTTTTCGCACCGTTTTCAGCATCCGCGAATTTGTACTCGCCTTTTGCAATGGCAGCGAACAATTCATCGTGCTCAACCTGGTATGGGTTGCGGTAATTGGAGTTGTCGTGGTGGTAAATAACCCCTCCTTTGTAGTCTTTCAGGATTGTTTTCTTATCGTCGAAGCTGTCGATACGGCCTTTGGTACCTACGAAGGCTTCGTCAACGCGGTTCCAGGTTCCTTCGAACTGGCGGCATTGGCTGGAAATCACGGTACCATCTGCATAAACGAGGTCAAGCGTGTGGTGATCGTAAATCTCACCATAAGCCTTGCCGGTCCGCACCTGGCGTCCGCCTGTACCCTGGATCGTAACCGGGTAACCTTTTTTCACCCAGTTCGCCACGTCGATATTGTGAACGTGCTGCTCTGAAATGTGGTCGCCGCAAAGCCAGTTGAAGTAATACCAGTTTCTCATTTGGTATTCCATCTCAGTCTGGTTAGCCTGGCGTTCTTTCATCCATGGGCTGCTTCCTACCCAGTACACCTGGCCACCTACGATGTCGCCGATGGCTCCGTCGTGAATGCGTTTGATCGCCTCGCGGTAGTTGGCCTGGTAGTGACGCTGAAGGCCTACTACTACGTTCAGTTTTTTCTTTTTAGCTTCTTCTGCCAGTTCAAGCACTTTGCGGATACCCGGTGCATCGGTTGCAACCGGTTTTTCCATGAAAATGTGCTTGTTGTTTTTTACAGCCTCTTCGAAATGTGAGGGACGGAAGCCCGGAGGTGTCGCGAGGATCACCACGTCCACATCCTTCAGGGCGATGGCCTTTTTGAATGCATCGAAACCTACAAATTTGCGGTCTTCCGGTACATCCACTTTCAGTTTCGTATCAACCGGCTTGCCTGCGGCGTCTTTGTACTTTTTCGCTGTCAGGTTTTTGTAAGCATCATCGAGACGGTCCTTGAAAGCATCTGCCATAGCCACGATCTGCACATTTTGTACAGTGCTCAATGCTTGTGCAGCCGCGCCGGTTCCACGTCCGCCGCAACCGATAAGGGCTACTTTGATGGTATCACCCACCGCGCTGTTGTAGCCGTAACCCGCAATGGGGCTCAGGATTGCACCGCCGGCGATGAGACCCGATGCTTTCAAAAAATTACGTCTGTTCTGTTCCATTTCGAATTAAGAGTTTAAATATGATCAGTAATCTTCAATCAATTTAGGGCTGTAATACGCATTGATTTCCTCCTGTGAAGGGGTTTTAAGCGGTCTTACAACGCGGAAACCTACAAATGAGGCGCTGGTCATCCACCATTCCGACTTAGGCAATTGCGGGTCGAGGATTTTCCATTCCGGCTTCGAGGCTACGCGGGCTGCGCTGCGGAGATCGGCCGCTTCGTCGTCCCATGAACCGCCCCGAACCGACGTAGGATAAAGTTCGGTTACCGGTGCGAATGCCTCGCCTTTCGGTTGTTTTGCATAATAATCAGGAATGTACTGGTCGAGTGTCCATTCCATTACGTTGCCATGCATATCGTGCAGTCCCCATGCATTGGGCTTTTTGGTTCCTACCTTTTTATAGGCAGCATCGCTGTTTTTGCGGTACCAGGCATATTCATCGATTTTTGACTCATCCCCAAAAGAATAGGGCGTTTTGGAACCTGCACGGCAGGCATATTCCCATTCCGCTTCGGTGGGAAGGCGGTAGAAAATCCCGGTTTTTTCATACAACCACTTGCAGAAGTAGATTGCTGCATACTGTGTCATGTTGATCGCCGGATAACCTGAGCGGCCCATTCCGAAGGACATGTCTACATAAGGAGGGGAAGGGCGGGTACTTGCATCGGTTTTCTGAACGCTTTTGTCTGGATCCGGGTGGCGTGCGCCCATTTCCTTTTCCATATTCTTGAAAGCGTACAAATCGTAAATGTCCCAGGTGACTTCGGTTTTGCCCATCCAGAAAGGTTCGATTTTCACCTTGTGCTGGGGACCTTCGTCGGCTCTGCGGCCTTTTTCATTCGCCGGGCTGCCCATCGAGAACTCTCCGCCGGGGATCGCGACCATGTCGTACACCTGAGGGCTGCCTCCGATTTTTTGCGTATAAGTTTTGAAATTAGTGTCCTGCGCTACTGCTTTAAAACAAAGAAAAACGGTTAAGATTAGGTAAAGGGATTGTTTGGACATGATAATGAATGTGTTCAATGGAACCATCTAACTAAATATAAGTGGCAATATTAGCCTATTTACCCTATGAAAGCCAATTTTTTCTTCGTTGTTTAATATCTGTCCTAACTTTGCATATACAGAATTTCACATTTAATTATGAATTATCTTTCGGCGGAAAATATCGCGAAGTCGTTCGGCGACCGGTGGCTTTTCAGGAATATCAGTTTTGGGATCAGCAAGGGCGACAAAGTAGCGTTGATCGGGACGAACGGTACCGGAAAAACCACATTTTTAAATATCCTCACAGGCAAGATTCCCGCTGACGAAGGGTCAGTAAGTGTTCGCAAAGACATTCGCGTCGGCTACCTCGACCAAAGTCCCGCATTCGACGAGTCACTCCCTGTCCTGGAAGTAATATTTTCTTCCAATAATCCGGTGGCGCAGGTGGTGAAGCGCTACGAGCATGCGATCGAAAGCGACAACCACGACGAGCTCGCGCAGGTGATGGAGGATATGGATAAATTCAATGCGTGGGATTTTGAGTACAAAACCAAGGAGGTCCTCGGACGCCTGGGCATTCACCATACCGACAGCGCTTACGGAACACTTTCCGGCGGCCAGCGCAAGCGGGTGGCATTGGCGAAGGTACTCCTCGAAGACCCCGACCTGCTGATTCTCGATGAGCCGACCAACCACCTCGACCTCGATACCGTCGAATGGCTGGAAGAATACCTCAATACTTCCAATACTACATTATTGGTCGTAACCCACGACCGCTACTTTCTCGATACGGTTTGCAATCAAATGCTCGAACTCGACCATGGTTCAGCCTATACCTACAAGGGAAATTATTCCTATTTCCTCGAAAAGAAGGCGGAGCGGGAAGAACTCGAAGCTGCTACGATCGACAAGGCACGTAACCTCATGCGCAAGGAGCTGGACTGGATACGCAGACAGCCGAAAGCGCGTGGTACCAAGGCCAAATACCGCATTGATGCGTTCGACGATCTGAAAGAAAAGGCTAGCCAGAAGAAATTCGATGTGCAGATGGAGCTCAATGTGCGCACTTCGCGGCTAGGCAGCAAGATCATCGAGCTGGAAAATATCAGTAAAGGATTTGGCGATCGCGAATTGATCAAAAACTTCGAATATACTTTCCGCCGAGGAGACCGCATTGGTGTGGTTGGTAAAAATGGAATGGGCAAGTCGACGCTGCTCAACATGATCACCGGCGAATTGCAGCCCGATAAAGGAAAGATCAGTACGGGCGAGACGGTTCAGTTCGGCTATTACAGGCAATCGGACCTGGTATTTAATGAAAACCAGCGCGTCATCGACATCGTCAAGGATGTGGCTGAGGTAGTGCAGCTTGGTACCGGTGAAACCGTGACGGTGGGCGTTCTTTTGCAGGCATTCCTGTTCTCGCCTTCCAAGCAATATGATTTTATATCCAAACTCAGTGGAGGAGAACGCCGCCGTTTGCAGCTTCTATTGATTCTGATCAAACAGCCAAACTTCCTGATCCTCGATGAGCCCACCAACGACCTGGACATCGACAGTTTGAATGTGCTGGAAGAGTTCCTGCTCAATTTCCCGGGCTGCTTAATGATCGTGTCCCACGACCGTTACTTCCTGGACAGGCTGGTGCAGCACATTTTCGTGTTTGAAGGTGATGGGAAGATCAGCGATTTTCCCGGTAATTACACCGAGTTGCGGGACTATCAGGATGAGCAGGAAGCTGAAAAGAAAAATGCAGCCAGCAATGCGCCCAAACCCGTCGCACCTGCACCACCAACCCCCAAAGAACCGGTGGCAGCAGCACCTGTGGCTGTTACAAAGCGGAAGCTGAGCTATAAGGAGCAAAAAGAAATGGAACAGCTGGAAGCGGACATTGCGCACATGGAAGCGAGGAAGACGCAACTGGTCGAAAACCTGAACATAGGCGGCTCCCATGAAGAGCTGGCCAAATGGTCGAAGCAGATCGAGGAAATCAATGACAGTCAGGCCGAGAAGGAAATGCGCTGGCTGGAACTGTCGGAAAATGCTTAATTTTAAAAGTCAACGAACCGATACCTGCGGGGCCGGCCGTACGCGGCTGATCCTTTCAGGCAGACTCTCAGCTAACAGATTATGGATTCAGTTATCGAGTTTTTCCAATACCTTCTCAATTCGGAGGAAATTATCCGTACCGGAGGGCTATTGGTAATTACTTTCATTGTTTTTGCAGAAAACGGATTGTTTTTCGCATTCTTTCTGCCAGGAGACTATCTCGTTTTCCTGGCGGGCGTATTCTGCGGGACGGGCATTCTTGATGTGCCGATCCTCATTTTGCTCGTCAGTATGCTTACAGCGGCGATCCTGGGTTCGCTGGTGGGCTATATTTTCGGGAAATATTTCGGTGATATGTTTAAAAACAGGCCCGATTCCTTCTTCTTCAAGAAAAAACACATTGAAACAACGCACAATTATTTTGAGAAATACGGAAGCCGGACGCTCATTATCAGTCGGTTCCTGCCTATCGTGCGTACGTTTGCCCCCATCCTCGCGGGGATTGTGAAAATGTCGTTCCCTTCTTTCCTGATCAACAATGTGGTAGGCGGGGCGATCTGGATATTCACATTGACCGGCGGAGGCTTCCTGTTCGGTGAAAGATTTCCCTGGATCGTCGACTACGTACAATATATCATTCTCTTCTTCCTGGCGATTACGACTTTTACGGTGATCAAGGGTTATCTGAATGCCCGAAAGGGAATGGCGGAGTAGGGGCTACTGACCTTCCTCCTCCTTAAACCAACCCGAATAGATCAGATAGTTGTTGGCTGTGCGGTCGATGGCGGCATTCAGTTCGGGAGAAACGTCTTTCAGGTACCTGGCGGGATTTCCGGCATAGATGGTTCCGGGAGGCACTTTGGTGCCTTGGGTAACGATTGCCCCCGCAGCGATAATGGCACCTTCTCCGACAACCGCACCATCCATTACGATGGCCCCCATCCCGATGAGTACGTGGTCTTCGATCGTGCAGCCGTGCACAATGGCATTGTGTGCAATGGAGACATAGTTACCGACCGTGGTCGCGAAGCGCTGGTAGGTGCAATGGATCACAGCGCCGTCCTGAACATTGGAATGGTGCCCTATGCGGATACTGTTCACGTCCCCGCGGATTACCGCGTTGAACCACACAGTACAATTTTCACCCATCACCACATCCCCCACAATGGTAGCGTTTTCTGCAAACCAGCAACTCTCATCGTAGGTAGGGTGATGTCCGCGTACAGATTTTATCAATGCCATGATCTTATTTTTATTATATTTTGGGCAATATCCGTTTTTCAGTGCGAAAAATAAATATATTTCGTTGTTGAATTAACAATTTGCCAGGTCATGCCGTCAGCCGCGAAAGTTTCAAAAGGAAGCTTGCTCATTGCCAAGCCGTTTCTGGGCGATCCCAATTTTGAAAGGGGGGTAATACTCATGTGCGAGCACAATGAACAGGGGAGTTTCGGCTTTGTGCTGAACCAAACCACCGATCTGTTCCTGGGCGACGTGCTGGACGAGACGATTTACCAGGACATCCCGCTGCATCTGGGTGGTCCTGTCGAAAAAAATACGCTGCATTTCATCCATCGCCGTCCCGACCTTGTTGTCGGCGGAACGGAGATTATGAAGGACGTCTACTGGGGAGGCGATTTCGAGAATGTCAAGACACTGCTGAACCTGAATACGCTGAAACAGGAGGACGTGATGTTCTTTATCGGCTACTCCGGATGGAGCGGCGGACAGCTCGACGATGAGATCAAGCAGGACTCATGGATCATTTCCAGTACCACTTCCGATTTTCTGTTTTCAACGCCTGCAGGCAATTTCTGGCGTGAGATCCTCCGCAATATGGGCGGCGAATACCGCTCCATCGCGCATTATCCCATCGACCCGCGTCTGAACTGATCAGTTCGGCTGGTCCAGCCCTTTCACCGATTCGTAATCCGATTTGATCCGCGCGACTTCGTGGGTGAGGAAATGTTGTAATTCTTCATTGAAAATCTTTTTTTCATCGTCGGGCAGCGATGCGTACAGGTCTTTCAATTCCTGATTGATCGCTGCTCGCTCCTGGTCGGATCCTGCATTCATCGAGCGAATGTGAAACCGTTTGAAATCGTATTTTGGCATAACTGATAAAGATAAGCTGCAAAAGTACCGAAAACCGCTTAGCTGCCGAAATCAACCTTCATTCATCCATTCCAAACTTTCATCCAAAATCCCGCGCGGGCGCTGAACGTGAAAAGCATTGCATATGTTTGTCGTTGATATGACAACTATCATTTCACAATGAACAGAACCTTCTTTTTTATCATACTTACATTCATTCTTTTCGCCATCGACTGGTATGTCTGGCAAGGCTTGAAACTGGCCATTCGCGGCCTCGCTCCTTTGACCCAGCGCTGGATCGGCGGGGCTTATTGGGCATTGACGCTCGTTACCCTCGGCGCCTACATCGGCATGCAGCTGCTCCCGCCGGATTACTTCAAAAGCACGACACGTACATTTGTAGTCGCATTTATCGCCATTCCCTATTTATCCAAATTACTCGCCGTTGCGATCCTTCTGATCGATGATGTGCGCCGCTTTCTGCAATGGATCGTCAGTTTTTTCGCACCTTCCGTCGCTACACCTTCCCCTGCAACCGGTGAGCCGACGATCCCCCGTTCGCAGTTTCTGGCGACCACGGCCGTGGTCGCTGGTGCCGGGTTAATGGGTACATTCGCCTACGGAATCCTGTCCGGAGCACACGACTACCGTATCCGCCGCGTGAAGGTACCTTTGAAAAACCTCCCCCGACAGTTTCACGGGATGAAAATCGCCCAGCTATCCGACATTCACTCCGGTAGCTTTTTCAACAAGACGGCAGTGAAGGGCGGTGTGGAAATGTTGATGAAAGAAAAGCCCGACATCGCATTCTTCACCGGCGACCTGGTGAACGACCGGGCAAGGGAGGTTAAAGACTATATCAATATTTTCGATAAAGTGAAGGCGCCGCTGGGCGTGCATTCAGTGCTCGGGAACCACGATTATGGTGACTACTTCCAATGGCCCGATGTGCAAGCCAAGACCAACAACCTGGCAGATCTGAAAAAAGCGCACAAGTTGCTGGGCTGGAAACTGATGCTCGACGAGAACCGCCCGATCACCGTAGATAGCGAGTCGATAGGCCTGATTGGTATCCAGAACTGGGGAGCGGGTAATTTTGCCAAATACGGAAATATGGAGAAGGCTTACCAGCATACCGACGATTACCCCGTGAAAATATTGCTTTCGCATGATCCCAGCCATTGGGAAGCGCAGGTTTTACCCAAATACAAAGACATCGACCTTGTGCTTGCAGGGCATACGCACGGGATGCAGTTCGGCGTGGAAATAGGGAAGGTGAAATGGAGCCCGGTGCAGTACCGTTACAAACAATGGGCAGGGCTGTATGAAGAGAACGACCAGTATTTGTACGTCAATCGTGGATTTGGCTACCTGGGTTATCCTGGTCGAGTGGGTATCCTACCGGAAATCACGATCCTGGAATTGGTAAAGGCGTAATATTTTCGGAAAATTGTGAAAGGGTCGCCGCAATGCATACCGAAAGCGGGAAGCGTTGCGTTGCATTAATAACCTTTGACTCGCGACGAACATGATAAAGAAAATCACTCCCTGGCTTTTGGTACTGGCGCTGATCTGCAGTGTTTCAGGCGTGCAGACAGTTTCAGCTGCGGCGGCACCTGACGCTACCAAAGTGGAATTGTTTGGTAAAAAGAAAAAATACAAAGGTTACAAGAAGCCCAGGTCCAAGAAATTCCTTGGAATATTCAAACGAAAAACAGATTGCGGCTGCCCTAACCACTAGGAACTTCCTGCCGTTACATTTTGTACATAATCAAGAGTAAGCATAGCCATCAATCTCTGAGAGATTTGGTTGGATTTGCTTACTTTTGTATTTTAAAATCACCTAATAGCGGCATTCTCAGCCTAACTTGAATGAAAGTTAATCTTCGAAACCAGGACAAGTTTGAAAACCGTCACCACGGTAAAGATGAACAGGAATTGCAGGAAATGTTGAAGACCATCGGAGCCGGGTCAGTGGATGAACTGATTGACCAGACTCTGCCTTCTGCGATTCGTCTACCAAAACCACTGAATTTGCCGAGGCCCAAATCGGAGCAGGAGTTTTTACAATACATTAAAAAAATTGCTTCCAAAAACGCAGTGCTGAAATCATATATCGGCACGGGCTACTACGACACCATCACACCAAACGTCATTCTGAGGAATATCCTCGAAAATCCGGCCTGGTACACCGCATATACACCTTACCAGGCGGAGATCGCGCAGGGACGGCTTGAAATGCTCCTGAACTTTCAGACGGTTGTAACCGACCTGACCGGCATGGAGATCGCCAACGCGTCTTTGCTGGATGAAGCCACAGCGGCAGCGGAAGCAATGACCATGCTGCACGCGGTGAAGGGCGCTTCGAGAAAGAAAGCCAACACTTTCTTCGTTTCGGAACTTTGCCACCCTCAAACGATCGACCTCATCTATACCCGCGCGAAGCCGATCGGTATCGACGTGGTGGTAGGTAACCATGCGACGGTTGACCTGACAGACGAAAACATTTACGCAGCGCTCGTACAATATCCTGCTACCGACGGCGAGGTGATCGACTATACCGATTTCATCGCTTCTGCTCATGAGCTGGGGATTTCCGTAGCGGTTGCCGCCGACCTGCTTGCACTCACATTGCTGAAATCGCCGGGAGAAATGGGCGCCGACGTTGTGATCGGTTCTTCGCAGCGTTTCGGTGTGCCGATGGGCTATGGTGGCCCGCATGCAGCCTATTTTGCTACCAAAGATGCATTCAAACGCCAGATTCCGGGCCGCATTATCGGTGTGTCCGTGGATGGCGAAGGCAACCGGGCATTGCGCATGGCTTTGCAGACGCGCGAGCAGCATATCCGCCGCGAAAAGGCTACTTCCAACATATGTACCGCACAGGTATTGCTGGCGGTGATCGCCGGAGCCTATTCGGTATACCATGGGCCGGAGGGCATTAAGGGCATCGCGGCACGCGTACACGGCCTTACCCGCCTGTTTGTGGATACAGTACGGAAATTCAACTATGAGATCGTCACCGAAAACTATTTCGATACCGTGACGATCAAGACGCCTCTGACACGCAAATTGCGCGAGCAGGCATTGAAATATGGAATTAACCTTTGCTATCACGGTGAAGATAGTGTTTCCGTTTCTTTCGACGAAGCCAAAACATTTGACGATGTGATCGCATTGCTGAATGTGTTCGCCGAAGTTTCAGGCTTCCAGGGTGAAATGGTGATCGACGAGGAGCTGGAATTCTCCCTTCCTGAAAACCTGGTGAGAACGTCGGAATATCTGACCCACCCGGTGTTCAACACGCATCACACCGAACACGAAATGCTCCGCTATCTGAAATCTTTGGAGAACAAAGACCTTTCACTGGTGCATTCGATGATTTCGCTTGGTAGCTGCACCATGAAACTGAATGCGACTGCCGAAATGATCCCACTTACTTGGCCGGAATTCGGTGGTATTCACCCGTTTGCGCCTACCAACCAGGTGGGTGGTTATGCGCAGCTGGTGAGCGAACTCAATATATGGCTTTGCGAAATTACCGGCTTTGCGGCCATGTCGTTCCAGCCAAATTCAGGGGCGCAAGGCGAATATGCAGGTCTTATGGCCATTCGTGCCTATCACGAGAGCCGCGGCGAAGCACACCGTAAAGTGGCATTGATCCCGTCGTCGGCACACGGTACCAACCCTGCTTCCGCCGTAATGGCCGGTATGAAGGTGGTAGTAACGAAATGCGACGACCGTGGTAATATCGATGTGGAAGACTTGCGTGCGAAAGCGGAGCAGCATGCCAGCGATCTGTCTTGCCTGATGGTAACTTACCCGTCTACACACGGTGTATACGAAGAAAGCATTATCGAAATCTGCGAAATGATCCATTCATTCGGCGGGCAGGTTTACATGGACGGTGCGAATATGAATGCGCAGGTAGGCCTTACCAGTCCTGCCAGCATCGGTGCGGATGTTTGCCACCTCAATTTGCATAAAACATTCTGTATTCCTCACGGCGGCGGCGGCCCTGGCGTAGGCCCGATCGGTGTTGCCGAGCATCTCATGCCGTTCCTGCCGGGTCACGTGAATTTCAGTACGCATTCCGAGCATTTACCTTCCGGACAAGCCGGAGCGGTTTCTGCGGCACCTTACGGAAGCGCAAGCATTCTCACGATCTCGTATGCCTACATTGCGATGATGGGCGGCGAAGGACTGACGAATGCCACCAAATTCGCGATCCTGAATGCAAACTATATCAAGGAACGTCTGAATGGTCATTACGAAGTACTTTATACCGGCACAAATGGCCGCTGTGCGCACGAAATGATCGTCGATTGCCGTGGCTTCAAAGCTGCCGGCGTAGAGGCGGAGGATCTGGCAAAACGCCTGATGGACTACGGCTTCCATGCACCGACCCTTTCATTCCCGGTTGCAGGTACATTGATGATCGAGCCAACCGAATCGGAATCGAAAGCCGAGCTGGATCGTTTCTGTGACGCAATGATCGCGATCCGCAACGAAATCCGTGAAGTAGAAGAAGGTATTGCTGACCGTACAGACAATGTGCTGAAGAATGCGCCGCACACTTCGCGCGTGTTGCTTGCAGAAAACTGGACAAGGTCGTATAGCCGCGAAAAAGCAGCATTCCCGCTGCCTTACCTGCGCTTCAACAAATTCTGGCCAAGCGTAAGCCGTGTGGACAGCGCCTACGGCGACCGCAATCTGATTTGCTCTTGTATCCCCGTAGAAGCCTACTCGGAAGTAGAAGAGGCTTAGCAGGGAGGCTGATAAAACAAAAATGGAGATGTCCGAAAGGGCATCTCCATTTTTTATGTCTTTGAAAACTGAAATCTAAGCTAGAAGTGACGCTCGCCGATCTCTCTTTTACCTAACAATACAGCTCCAACCATTGCCACGAGCAACAGAATGGAAGCCAGCTCAAATGGCAACAGATAATCGCGGAAAAGCATGTGACCGAGGCTTTCGATCATACCGATCTGCGAATCGTAAGTCTGCGGGTTGAATGGTTCGATGGCAGTTTTGCGGTATGCCCCGAAAAGGATCACAAATACCGTCCCGCCGACGATCGTGGCGGCTATTTTGGTCAGATTGGTCTTCGCTTCCTCCTGGTCCTGCTTCATATTCAGGAACATGATCACGAAGAGGAAAAGTACCATGATCGCCCCGGCATACACGATGATATTTACCGCCGCCAGGAATTGCGCATTCAGCAGAATATAATGTCCTGAAAGCGTAAAAAACGTCAGGATCAGGTACAGGACGCTGTGAATGGGGTTACGTGATACCACCACCATCACTGCGCTGAGGATGGTGAGGAACGAAAGGAAGTAAAAAAATGAAACTGCTGAATTCATAATGTTAGTAACTGCTGACAGTCTTGGTTTACCACTCAGGGAATAGCTCGGGGAACAACGTTGGTTACTTCGCCACTGGCTCTCTTGGCGTCCAGTGCGCGGGCTTCTTCCTTCGTCCAGGCCTCGCGGGTATAGCGGTTGTTCATATCTTCCACGAGCAGGTCTTTACCCCAGATCACCTGGTCACGCTCTGTGAAAACAGGTACGAACTCGTCGTGGCGCAGGTAAACCGCCTGTTTCGGGCAAGCTTCCTCGCAAAGGCCGCAGAAAATGCAACGCAGCATATTCACTTCGTATACCGCGGCGTATTTTTCTTCACGGTACAGATTTTCTTCTCCTTTTACACGCTCCGCAGCGACCATTGAAATGGCTTCGGCAGGGCATGCTACCGCGCACAAACCGCAGGCTGTACAACGCTCGCGGCCGTCGGCGTCCCTTTTCAGGATATGTCTTCCGCGGAAAACCGGTCCCAGGTACCGTTTCACTTCCGGGTATTGGATCGTTACTTTCTTTGAAAAAAAGTGCTTGATCGTAATCGCCAGTCCTGTTGCAATGGCAGGCAGGTAGGCGCGCTCCGCCAGCGTCATTTGTTTATTGCTTACTTGCTTTGAGCGATTTGTCAATTGCATGGCAATACGATTTTAATATTAATTCAACCACGCGGTGATCACAGGCTTTAAGAAAAGCACGGCTGCACCGGTGATAATGATGTTAAAAATAGCAAGAGGGATCAGCTTTTTCCAGCCCAGGTTCATCAACTGGTCGTAGCGGAAGCGCGGGATCGTCCAGCGTACCCACATGTAGAAGAACACGAAGAACAATGCTTTTCCAAAGAAGACAGCCGTTCCGATCAAGGTAGCGATGTTGTGGCCTACTTCCGGGCCGAACGATTTCACCAGCTGTTCGTACACGAAATCCATTCCGGGATAGTTATAACCGCCGAAATAAAGTACGGAAATGATCGCCGAAGAAATGAACATATTGATATACTCCGCAAACAGGTAGAAACCGAGTTTCATACTACCGTACTCGGTATGGTAACCACCTACAAGCTCCGTTTCACACTCGGGGAGGTCGAAAGGAACGCGGTTACATTCCGCGAAAGAGCAGGTAATGAAAATGATGAAACCCAGCGGCTGGTAGAAGATATTCCAGTTCATACCGTGCTGCTGCGCCACGATTTCGCCCAATGAAAGCGAGCTGCTCATCATCAGGATCGCGATCAATGACAGACCCATTGCTACCTCGTAGCTGATGTTCTGCGAAGCTGCGCGGATCGCTCCGAGGAGTGAGAATTTGTTGTTGGAAGCCCAGCCACCGACCATGATACCATACACGCCGAGCGCCACAACGCCGAATACGTAGAGGATACCGATGTTTGACTCGACGCCCTGTAATGCCACTTCATGGCCCGCAATGCGGAAGGTGCTGCCGAATGGGATTACCGCGCTCGCCAGCAATGCGGTGAGCATCGCCAAGCTCGGGCCTGCGATAAAGAGCCATTTGTTGGCTAACGCGGGAATAAAATCCTCTTTGAAGAACATTTTACCGGCATCGGCCAGCGGCTGCAAAAGTCCGCCCCAGCCTGCCCGGTTAGGCCCGCTGCGGTCCTGAATGAAACCTGCTACCTTACGTTCGGCCCATGTTGAATACATGGCGATGACGAGGGTAAGCCCGAAGACGGCAACGATGGTTACGGTTTTAACCAAAAATTCTACTAAATCCATTTGAAAGCAAGTTTATCCGGCTGCTTTATCTACTGATTGTCTTAATTATTGTTGGCCGCCAGTGAACGGTGGTTGGCCTTATCGTTATTCTCGATGCTTTGGTGACGGATCGTTTCTTCGTCGGTAACATACGGGCGCGAATCGTCGATGTTTTTGAACTGCGTTGCGGCCAGTTTCAATGCAAAATCCGGTTTGGCAACCAGGTCCTTGCGGTATTTGTTGGCGGAGATCACCGAACTGCGCTTCACCTTGGTAGGTCCTTCCAATACCCAGTCGCTGGTATTTTTCTTCTCGAAACGGCAGGTATTGCAAATAAAGTCGGTTACCTCACCCCAGGTATTCTTGCGGGCTGTTACACGGATTACTTCATCGCCACGGTACCAAACGGTCGTTTTGCCGCAGCATTTGTCGCAATCGCGGTGCGCGTCTTCGGGTTTGGAGAACCACACGCGGTTTTTGAAGCGGAACGTCTTGTCGGTCAATGCGCCTACCGGGCAAACATCGATGACGTTTCCTGAGAAGTCGTTGTCGATTGCTTTTTCGATGTACGTGCTGATTTCCGAAGCATCCCCGCGGTTCATCACCCCGTGAACGCGTTTGTCGGTAATCTGATCGGCGGTGTACACACAGCGGTAGCAAAGAATGCATCGCGTCATGTGCAGCTGCACGTAAGGACCGATATCGATTTTATCGAATGTTCTTCTTTCTTCCTCGTAGCGCGTTTTCACCGAACCGTGTTCAAATGCAAAATCCTGCAAATGGCATTCACCGGCCTGGTCGCAGATAGGGCAGTCGAGCGGGTGGTTGATCAGCAGGAATTCTACAATGCTCTTGCGGGTGTCGAGCACGGCCTGGTTAGTCGTGTTTTCAACGATCATTCCATCCTGGACCTGTGTAATACACGACGGTACCAGTTTCGGCATCGGGCGGGGATCTTTGGCGGAACCCGCGGATACTTTTACGAGACAAGCACGGCATTTACCTCCCGAAACCGGAAGGGGTTTATAGTAACACATCGCCGGCGGAACGAGGTGTCCCTGGCTCTCATCCGCTTCGGCGATTTTGCGCGCCGCCTGCATAATGGTTGTGCCGGGTTCTACTTCAACTTCGATGCCATCGAATGTAATTTTCAACAATTGGGGTTTAACTTCTTCCATGTCCAGTCAACTACAATGTTCTGAGATCTATTACACCAGGGCCATATCACCCATGTAAACCGCGCCCGGAGCGGTCGCTTCCTGCGGGTTGGTGATATGCCACACAAATTCGTCGCGGAAGTGGCGTATCGCGCTGGCTACGGGCCAGGCTGCGGCATCGCCGAGCGGACAAATGGTGTTACCTTCTATTTTCTTTGAAATATCTACGAGCAGATCGATGTCGTGCATGCTGCCGTGACCGTGCTCGATGCGGTGGAGGACTTTCTCCATCCAGCCGGTTCCTTCGCGGCACGGGCTGCATTGTCCGCAGGATTCGTGGTGATAAAAACGCGAGAAGTTCCAGGTGTTGCGAACGATACAGGCTGTTTCGTCAAAAACGATAAATCCGCCTGAACCTAGCATGGTACCTGTTGCAAAGCCGCCGTCAGAAAGCGATTCGTACGTCATCAGACGATCTTCGCCATTGGCAGTCTTCATAATGAGGTTTGCAGGAAGAATGGGTACCGATGATCCACCGGCTACCAGTGCTTTCAAATGGTGGCCCTTGCGGATACCGCCGCAATATTCATCCGAATTCAAAAACTCTTCCACACTTACACCCAGTTCGATTTCGTAAACGCCCGGCTTTTGAATGTGGCCGGATGCCGAAATCAGTTTGGTACCGGTACTTCTGCCGATTCCGATTTGTGCATAAGCATCGCCGCCATTGTTGATAATCCAAGGCATATTGGAGATCGACTCCACGTTGTTTACCACAGTAGGGCTTTGGTAAAGACCTTTCACCGCAGGGAACGGCGGCTTGTTTCTTGGGTTACCTCTTTTTCCTTCCAGCGATTCGAGCAATGCGGTTTCTTCCCCGCAAATGTAAGCGCCGCCGCCCGGCTGCACGACCAGTTCAAGATCATAGCCTGAGCCGAGGATATTTTTACCTAAAAAACCTTGTGCTTTCGCTTCCGCAATGGCTTTTTCCAGAATGCGTATCACGTACATAAGCTCGCCGCGCACGTAGATGAACGACTTGTTGGCACCCAATGCGAAGCTAGAAATGATCATCCCCTCGATCAAAAGGTGAGGGATGGACTTCATCAGATGGTGGTCCTTAAACGTACCCGGCTCCGATTCATCGGCATTACATACCAGGTAACGGGGAACGCCCTCGGGCTTGGCCAGGAAGCCCCATTTCATACCCATCGGGAAACCAGCACCACCTCTGCCGCGCACGCCTGATTTTTTCGCTTCTTCCACCACCTCTTCCGGGGTCATGGTTTTGATAGCTTTTTCAACGGCAGTATAGCCTCCCTGTTTGCGATAAACATCGAAGGTTTCGATACCGGGGACATTAATATGCTCCGTTAAAATTTTTCTAGCCATTTGAGGATAATATTTTCAGCTCCTGAAAGCTTATTTACTTAAATCTTCTATGATTTGGTCGACCTTCTCGTTGGTCAGGTTCATGTAAAACTGCTCACGGATCTGGAAAACCGGTCCCCAGCCGCATGCTGCGAGGCATTCTACTTCTTTCAAGGTAAACAGGCCGTCGGCAGTAGTTCCACCGGCTTCAATACCCAGTTTTTTCTTCAAATGCCCGTATACATCTTCGCCGCCCATGAGGCAGCAAGGCCCTGTACGGCAATATTCGATTACGTGCTTGCCTACGGGGTCGAGGTGGTACATGGTATAAAAGGTCGCTACCTCGTAAACCTCCACAGGTTCTATTTTCAGAATACCGGCCACATAATCCATCACCTCGCTGCTCAGCCAGCCCCATTGTTCCTGGGCAACGTGCAAAACGGGCAAAAGAGCCGACTTCTGGCGGCCCTCCGGATAACGTGCGATAATTTCGTTTACTGTTTCAAGTCGTTCGGGTGTGAACGCAACCAGATTAGGTGATTCGGTCATTTCTAAATAGGTCTTTAACAAACTTTAAGCGTCCAGTTCACCTGCAATCACGTTCAGGCTACTCATCGTCAGGATCGCGTCCGACAGTGATGAGCCTTTGCACATTTCAGGATATGCCTGATAATAAATAAAGCTTGGCCTGCGGAAATGCAGACGGTACGGGGCTCTGCCACCATCGCTGATCAGGTAGAAGCCCAATTCGCCGTTTCCTCCTTCCACAGCGTGGTATACTTCCCCGGCCGGTGCGTCGATCTCGCCCATTACAATTTTGAAATGGTAAATGAGCGCCTCCATATTGCGGTAAACCTCATCTTTGGGAGGCAGGTAATATTCGGGGGCATCGGCATAATAGGGCCCTTCGGGAAGGTTATTAATGGCTTGCTCTACAATGCGAAGGCTTTGCCACATTTCTTCGTTACGGACCATGTAGCGGTCGTAAGTATCGCCATTCTGTCCGATAGGGACGTCGAATTCAAAATCCTCGTAAGACGAGTACGGGTTCATCACACGCACGTCATAATCTATACCCGCAGCACGCAGGTTAGGACCGGTGAAACCGTATGATAATGCTCTTTCTGCCGAAATGGGACCTACATTAATGGTACGGTCCATGAAAATCCGGTTACGGTTGAGCAGCTTTTCGAGCTCTCTCAGTACCGGTGGGAAAGATTTGATGAATTCTTTGATCTTGCGGATAGCCGTGCTCGAAAGGTCACGCTCCATGCCGCCGAGGCGGCCCATATTGGTCGTGAGGCGCGCTCCGCACACTTCCTCGTAGATTTCGTAGACTTCCTCGCGCTTCTGCATAACATACAGGAAGCCCGTGAATGCACCGGTGTCCACGCCGAGGATACTGTTGCAGATAATGTGGTCGGTAATGCGTGCGAGCTCCATCATGAGTACGCGGATGTATTGCGCGCGCTTGGGAACTTCCACGCCCAGAAACTTCTCCATCGTCATATGCCATCCCAGATTGTTGATCGGGGAGGAGCAATAGTTCATGCGGTCCGTCAGCGTGGTAATCTGGTAAAACGGCCTTCTTTCGGCGATTTTCTCAAAGGCCCGGTGGATATAACCGATCGTCTGCTCACCCGAAACGATCTTTTCGCCATCCATTTTGAGGATGTTCTGGAAAATACCGTGGGTAGCAGGGTGTGTCGGGCCGAGGTTGAGGGTGGTCAGCTCTTCTACGAGTTCCGGCAACTCACTTTGAGAAGGGACATTATGCGGTAATAATTCAATATCTGCCATATCTTACTCAATATAGATCATCGGCCGAAAAGGGCGTCAATTTTGTCTTCACGGGTGGCGTCCTCCATCGGGTATTCCTTACGCATCGGGAAATAGTCCATTTCTTCGATGTTCAGAATGCGTTTCAGGTTCGGATGCCCGTCAAACAAGATACCAAAAAAATCGTAGGTTTCGCGCTCCATCCAGTTGGCGCTGGCAAAGAGGCCTGTCGCCGTCGGAATATGAATATCTGCTGCCGAAAGGGATACTTTAATGCGGATGCGGAAGTTGTGCACGAAGCTGTGCATGTGGTACACGACCATATATTCTTTGCCTGCATTATCAGGAAATTGAACGCCCGTAATGTCGGTCAGGAATATAACCTGGTAGTGTTTGTGGTCTTTCAGGAACTCCATCAATGGAATAATCTCTTCGCGGGTCGTTGAGAGCGTCAACAAACCATACGGCTCCTCGAAGTCGAAAACCTGATCGCCGAATTTTTCCAAAAGCCCTTCGGCTACCTCCTGGTTCGTAAGCATAGGGGGTTACTGAATATTATATGATGCCAATAGTTCCTGGTATTCGTCGGTATTCCGGCGGCGAAGCTTTTCATTCTGAGCCAAATACTGAATCTGCATCAGGCCGTCGATGATCTGTTCGGGGCGCGGCGGGCAGCCGGGTACGTATACATCCACGGGGATAATGCGGTCGATACCCTGCAAAACGCTGTAAGTGTCAAAAATACCGCCGCTTGAAGCGCAGGCGCCAACGGCCATCACCCAGCGGGGTTCAGCCATTTGAAGGTAAACCTGCTTTACTACCGGCGCCATTTTCTTGGCAATGGTACCCATAACCATCAGCAAATCGGCCTGGCGTGGCGAGAAGCTCGGACGTTCGGAACCGAAACGCGAAATATCGTAATGTGCGCCCATGGTAGCCATGAACTCGATCCCGCAGCATGAAGTAGCAAATGGCAACGGCCACAGTGAATAGCTGCGTGCCAGCCCTATCGCTTCGTCGAATGAAGTTGCAAAAAAACCGGATCCGCTGTGTCCCTGCGGAGCCTCCACTATCTTTACTTCTTTCATAATTCTTTGTATTTCAATGTTCGAAGCCTATTCCTCCCAGTTCAGTACGCCCTTGCGGATCACGTAGTAGAAGCCCGATAGCAACAGAGCCATGAACAATAACATTTCTACAAACCCGAACATTCCCAGGCCCTTGAAATTAACTGCCCAGGGGTACATGAAAATAACCTCCACGTCAAACAAAACGAAGAGGATCGCTACGAGAAAGTACTTCACCGAAATGGGTGTCCGGGCATCGCCCACCGACTCAATACCGCATTCGAAGGGATCGTCTTTCTTCTTGCTTTTGCGGCTCGGGCCGATAAGGTGGGTGACAATCATCGTGCCGCCGATGAAACCGGCTGCGAGCAAAAATTGCACAATGATGGGCAAATAATCGGAAGGAAGATATTCGTTTTTCATTCTAATGATCCGGTTACAGAGGGCAGGAATAACGGAAAAACTGTTCTCAGTGGGTTACATTCCTCCCCGTCTCTCAAAATTAGCCTTTGCAAATTTATCAATCAAATTCTTTCCTTCTTGTTTTGTCTAATTAGTATCATACTAAATAAGCCCCGTGGTGGCGGGGCTTATTTAGTACTTTATCGGGAAGAAATGTTTATCTGATCACAATTTGCTTCGTCAGGCTCTCTCCCTGGCCGGTTACGCGGAGAATGTACTTGCCCGTCGGCAAGAGGCCTACTTCGATCTGCATCCGGCCATTAAGGAGCTTCGGAGCGGTGGTTTTGATGACATTACCCCGGATGTCGAAAAGCTCGATCGCCGCGTCTTTAATGTTGTCCCGCGACTCGATATAGATGTAGGCTCCCTGGCTTGGGTTCGGGTAAATCACCACTTCGTTTTTCTCATTGGTTTTGAACTCTCTCGAAGCGGTATCGGAGTAGCAAACCAGGTTGTTGCTGCCAATGGTGTAGGTTACTTTCGCTTTGGCCGTATAAACTCCTGATTTCAGGATTTTAACCAGTGTGGCCGTCGTATCGGTTTCGGAACCTGGACGTCTCCACACGAAGACCTCGTTCACTTCGCTTCCTTCCGGAATGCTCGCCGACACGCTGAATGGCCCGGATGGTTCGATGGTAGGTTTGGAGATCTTTGCGCGGACCGTCAATTTGGAAGAGGCGGAGTTATCGGAAATACATCCGAAAATGTTCTGCGCTTTCACATAATAGTTGCCGCTCTCCGCGATGCTCGCAATTGCCCCCGAAGTTACCGGCGTTGTGGTGTTTTCTTTGAACCAGTTATAAATGTATCCTTCGTCATTAACCGAGAACCGGAACGACGAATCGGCACATGCTTGCTGCTCACCCGATTGCAGGATGCTTGGCTGAGCAGGTCGTGCGTCATGATCGAGCACAACCACCGGAGTCAGAATGGAGTTTCCGGCTGCATCACGAACGGTGGCGCTGTATGTGGCCGCCTGAGTGACGGTAATGCTGCTGCCGATACCGATGGGTGTACTGCTTTTGCTGCTTCTCCATTGGTAGGAAGCATATCCTGCTGGCAGAGAAAGCGTTACTGCATTGTTTTGAACGCAGGTGGTAGTGATAGTGGGCACAGCCACGGGCGCCATCGGCGTCACCGTCGCGAAAAAGTTGGCGTTCAATGCGTCATTCCATGCCGAAGCGAGAATCCTCAATTGGTCTTCACCTTCAAAGTGGAGGCCATCTACACGGTTGGGCACCAAAGGATCAGTTTCCGGACCGGGATAAGTCGGGTTGAACGGTGTGTTGAGTACTGCATTTTGAGCCGCAATGATGGCCGGGTAAGGTTTCGACGGAATATTCCTGTCGTTGGATGCCCTGCTCGTACGAGCAATTACCCACGTAATCCGTTTCTGGGTATCCGCCTGAAGTTTATTGATCACAGCCTGTAAATTCTTCTGATAGGCAGCAGTTGTAATGCCGAAGAAACCGTCCGTTTCGCCCTGCATCCAGAGAACTGCGCGTACCCCATATTGACTGCCATAATTCTTTGCAGAGATTCTGAGGTTTGCATAGGGCATTTCAGGCGCATATTCGTGGCCGTAGTAGCTCACTGTTTTCTTTCCGGCCGAACTTTCAGCCCAGTTCTCGCTGGCAGTACCTTCCCATGCTGCATTGATGAAGAGTACCGGCACATTGAGTTTTGTAACCAGTAAATCTCCCAAAGCTCCCCAGCACCAGGCGGTCTGGCCGCGCGGGGACATTGTCTTAATATTGCTTGTTATCTTGGAAAAGGTTGGGGGACGGGGATCGGTCAATGCATCCTTAAATTCACCAAACTCATCGTTGTCGTAATTGTCGATATAAATCACGCGGTCATCAGCGGCACCCGGAGGCGTTGGTTTGTCTTTAAGACCCTGAGCGTTCGACTGACCAGCGATAATGAATACTTCACCAATGCCGACTCGTGCTAAAATATCGCGTCCGACCACTTTACCATCGGCAACACCGCGTACCTCCAACGTATACCAACCACCGAACAGCGTTATCTCTCCCGAAAAGACGCCGCCCTTTGGCGCAACCTGCAAGTCTTTCCACGGTGTTTCCACGCCTTGCCCCTGAACTACAGGGACAGCCCTTATCTCTATTTTGTCCATCAGAGCTGTGAAGGTACCAGACACCGTTATCGCTCTCTGCCCGGAAATATCGCGTTGATATACGGCCTGAAAGGTTGGAGAGGTGATTTTGATCTGAGAAAAAACTGTCGATGAAACAAGACAAATCAACAGCAATGCCTTTGCCACTACCGGAAGAATAATTCTATAACGCATTGGTAACTCTGATACAGGTAAAGTTTTTTCGCCTAAATGAAGTTTGATGTGGTAATCCGCTCACTTACAAAACGGTCACAAATGTAAGGGATTATTTCGGCTATAATATCACTATTCCGGGTTTTTTGATTTACGGTAGATAGACGCGGAAAGATTGGGATAGTAGCAGGTGTACAGGCGTGTTTCACAGCCTTATTAACCAGATATTAAATTTGTGTCTGGTGGTTAAATAAAAGTAGACAAAATGTAGGATTTGTAACCAATGTTAAATTATTTGCATAAATAGTTCTAGTCGGAGTCGATTTATTTCTAATCAAACGTAGTTTTTATTGTAACATTTTTACTCGATCACTTGATGGAAAAATCATTACCTAACTTTTTGCGCGCCTTGCGCAAACCGGCGGCAACTTTGTGCCTTTCGGCAGGTCTGCTGGCGTTGAACGCAGACACAGTTTCAGCCCAGTGTTATGCACTTCGATTGGCGAGTAACAACATGTACTTGACTGCTGAAAGTACATCACTTCGGGTGAAGGCTGCTAATAACCAGCCCAGTCAGATTTTCAGATTTGAAAATGTGGGCCAGTACAAAAGAATTACTCCTCACAATTCAATTTACCAGGGGGCAAACGCATTGACAAGACGCTGGGACAATGCGGTGTTGCCCCTATTCCTTTATCGGGGAGTTGATGAGCAACTGTGGGAACAAAAGAACACAGGCAACGGCACCGTCGGATTTATTCAGAAAGGCTCGAATATGGGGTTTGGCAGTACCTACAACTGGGGTAATGGCGATCCATCCGCATGGTCGGATATTAACATGGTACCGGCTGGTGATTTAGATATTTACGGAGCTAACAAATGGTTTTTAGAAGGCAGAACTTGTCCCGCAAGCTCCGGTACCTGCGATTTCAATATCACTCTCACCACATCTAATCTAAATCCGCAGCTGAACGTACCCTTCACGCTGACGGCGACTTGCGTGGGCAGCGGTTGCTCGGGCGTAGCTTACGAATGGGCCGCTCAGGGGCAGGAAAGCGGGATTTATGGAAATCCGCAAACAGTGGAACCGCCATACACGGGCGTGATTGATTACACTGTTATCGCATCGAAAGACGCTAGCTCCTGCACCTACAAATCGGCCCACTTGCGCCTTAACATACAGGACGGGGTTACAAATCCCGCGTTCAGCCAGTGTATTGAATCAGAAAATTCCAATGGAAACGGTTCGGTTACTTCGGATCCCAACGCATCCAACGGATCAACGCGGGGAGATGAATTCAATTACAATAAATACGTTGACTATGAGGTAATCAACGTCCCTGTTGCGGGCCTTTACAAAGTGAAACTTCGGTATTATGCCTCATCGCAGCCTTCTATCAATGTATCAGTAGCTGTTTCCGGATTTTCGCAAACCCTCCAGATTCCGGCATCGAATAGCTGGAATATTGTTTGGCGGGAGGAGACGATCAATGTGAACCTTAATGCCGGTACCAACACAATCCGAATCCAGGGTGTAGGTGGAGGAAGCTGCCGCCAGGACAGGATTTGTGTAACCGATCCTAATTCGACAGCAAGAATAGGAGCCGGCGAATTAGTTTCCCAGAATGAAAGCAAACAGGAACTCCAGGTTTTCCCTAATCCGAGCAAAGGAGAGTTTGAAGTTGAATTTTATCTGGAAAAAGGCGAGCCGGCAGACCTGACCGTTACGAGTATCGCCGGACAGACACTACAAAAAAGAAGTATTGTAGGAAATGGGATTCACCGGGAGAAGTTCAATGTAGCTAACGGTGCCCCGGGAATGTATCTGTTCAATGTTATCAAACGCGATAATATAGAAGTCAAGAAAATCCTCATCAACAGATAAAATCGATGCCAATTGCGCTCCGTTCCGGGGCGCAATTTTTCGTTAAGCGCCCGCTGGATCAGCAAACCAATTTCATTCACAACTAAATATTTAGAGATGCTCAACATGTTACGTTTACCCGTAGGCATACTGGCAGCAGTGTGCCTGTTAAATCCGGCAGATTCGTCGGGCCAGAGTTGCGCTGCCCTTCGCGTGGCCGCTACGAACCTTTACCTTACAAACACTTCGCAAGCGTTGAAAGTACAGGCAGCCAATAATCAGGATACGCAGATATTTAAAGTAAACTACCTTACACCGGCCAACGGCCAGGGTGAAGCGCAGATCAGGCTGACGCCGATGTCCAACAATCCAAACGAGACATTGGCGGTCATAGAATCCGGTACTAAGGCGGTGGTGGGAACATATGATGGCTCCGCAGGACACAAGTGGAATAAGCAGTTTATAGAACAGGCCGGAAGTGATACACGATATGGCCTGGTGAAGAGCACCGGCGGGTTCGCGATGGGTGTGGACGGTTGGGGAACAGGTAATCCGAACCTGCCTGCGGTTAGCGACATCAACATTGTGCCAGCCAGCGAAATATCCACATTTGGTGCCAACAAATGGATTTTCGAACCGAAAACGTGTCCGGCACCGTCTACCTCTTGTGAGTATTATACGCTCATCACATCAACAGACTATACGCCGAATGTTAACCAGGGTTTTACCCTGACAGCAAATTGCTATGGGCCGGGATGTTCCGGGGTAACATACAAATGGGCGCCGGAGCTTGTCGAAAACGGAGTGACCGGAACGACATTCTCTACCAGTATCCCGACAGGGCAAACGGTTTCTTATTGGATAAAGGGTGACAAGCCGGGTTGTAGTACGAGATACGGAAGATCGAACATCACTACGCTGGCATCCACTACACCGGGCTGTAATTATGATATTACCGCGACTGCCGCTAACTATAATCCGGTAGTTGGAACGCTGGATCTTTTGACCGCAAACTGTACCGGCCCGGATTGTGGGAGTGGAAACTTCACATATGTGTGGTCACCCATGAGCGATGGAGCAACTAGCTCGTCCAATACCTTTACGGTAATATCCGGTTATGCCGGTGGAACGGTGGGTTATCAGCCAATGGGAGTTTCGGTAAGCAGACCCGGTTGCCCTACACAGACAAGGGACATCATGGTCAATGTGCAGCCTTATGTAGGAACATTTAATGCATGCTTGGAGGCAGAGTCGTCCGAGGGCAATGGCGCTATCACCTCCGACCCCAATGCTTCGAATGGAAGTACCCGTGGTTTGGAGAATGACAATAACCATTATGTTACCTATCGCGTGGAAAATGCGCCCTATTATGGCAGGTACAAGGTAACGCTCCGCTATTATGCTTCATCTGCCCCTACGGTGTCAGTCAAGCTGGATGGACTGCTTCCTGAAACGACATTGAACCTGCCTAGCTCAGGCTCATGGAATATCGTTCCAAGGGAGGAATCATTTTACCTGGACATGCGTGCGGGACCCAGCACGATCAGGATTCGCGGTATTGGGGGAGGAAGCTGTCGTCAGGACAAGATATGCGTCACACCGGCTCCTCTTGGCGGACGCATGGGCGTTCAGGAAGAGGTGATCGCCAGCGCGGAGCAACAATTGACAATTTCTCCCAATCCAAGCAACGGGGAGTTTGCGGTTGATTTTTACCTGGAAAAAGGCAATGAGGGAAGCCTGATCGTGTCCGACATGCTGGGGAAAGAATTGCAGAAGCGGGCAATAGCAGGTCAGGGAGAGCACCACGAAAAAGTGACCATCGCCAATGCGGTATCAGGAACCTATTTGATTCGCGTGGTCAGAAAGGATGGTCAGGAAGTCAGGAAGGCGCTTGTTGTGAAGTAATTGTTTCAGGCAATATTGAAACAGGCTGCCCCGTATGACCGGGGCAGCCTGTTTTTTAATGTATAAATGGCATATTCTATCGCACGATCACCAGCTTCTGCGATGCATTGAGCGATGAAGAAACGATCCGGACGATGTAGAGTCCGCTGGAAAGGCCGGTGAGATTAAAATAATGCTGTTTGTCAAATTTAGCGACCCTGAATGTACGGTGGACCACACCACGGCTGTCGATAATCTGCACCTCTGCATTGACGACGTCGGCAAGGGTTTCAACGGTAACCCTTTCGGTCGTGTTCGGGTTGGGGTAAGCTACAAAACCCGGATTCTCGGTATCCAGATAAAACATAAATGGTTCCGAAAATTCGGATGCACAGGTAAGTGTCGCACTGTAAACTATCGTGTTGTTCACTACATAGTTACCGGCACGTACCGCTTTCAGGGTAGCACTGTTTTCAGCAAGCTCCACATCGTTATACTTCCATACGTGATCACCTGCTTCGAGGTTATTTTCCGCCAAAAGTGTGTATACACCAACTTTTTTGATTGTCGGCGGTGTCGGCGAAGGCTTCACATCCACGGCCACCGGAGCTGAATAAGGTGAGTAACAGCCCTGACCGTCTACAATCCGCGCTGCATAGTTTCCTGTTGTAAACACTTCAATGCTGTCGCCTTCCAGGCCATTGCTCCAGAAGAACCCATTGCCATTGGAAGCTTTGAGGAAAATAGTATCCCCGTCACAGAATGTGGTTGCCTGGCGTGCAGTCACGGTCGGTGAAGGCGGCAATGCGAGCGTTTGGGTAGATATCTGGTTGCTGGGGTCCGAATAGCATTGAAACTGATTGATCGTCTGCACGGAATAGGTGCCGGCAACGGTCACTTTCAAGGTTTGCGTGGATGCGCCGTTACTCCATAGAAAGCCCGCGGCAGCCGTCGACGTCAGGTTCACACTCAGGTCAGCGCAGAATGTGGTCGGGCCGTCGGCTGTAATTACCGGAGTCGGCGGAAGCGGGTTGGATACCACTTGTACCACAGGAGATACCGGCGATACGCAGCCATTGGCATCTCTGGCCGAAATGGTGAAATTGCCGGAAGTGCGTGTTTCTATTTCGCGGTCGGTAGACCCGTTGCTCCATTGGTAGGAGAATGCCTCACTGGCGCGCAGCCTGGTATAGTCGCGGTCGCAGAATGTGGTAGGCCGTAATGAAGTGATCGTCGGTGTAGCTGGCAGCGCATTTACCTTCACGGCAACTTCGTCGGATTTGGATTCACATCCATTGCCGTCGCGCTGTGTGAGCGAGAAGGTTCCGGTGGTGGTAACAGCAATGGATTTGCTGGTTGCAGTGGTGCTCCAGATGTTGCCGCTGTCGTAGTTTGATGTCATGGTGACGTTCCCGCCGTCACAGAAGGTAGTTTCGCCGCTTAGCGATATTTGTGGTTTGGCAGGCAGTGGGTTTACCTTCACCGTCACCTGGTCGGATTCAGGGGAATAACAGCCTTCGTCGTTCAATGCACGGACGCGGAAATCGCCGGAGCTTACTGCTGTAATGCTCGCATTGGTAACACCATTTGACCAGACACTCTTAACCTTCGAATCGGAGGTAAGCGTTACTTCGCCGCCCTGGCAGAATGTAAGGCCACCCGATGCGGTGATCTTCGGCTTGTCAGGCAAAGGCGAAGTAACCACCCGCATGGTGATCTTCTCCGATTGGGACTCGCAGCCATAGATATTTTTCACTTTCACAAAATAATCGCCTCCTGCCGTCACAGGCAGGCGATCGCCCGTGGCACCTGTGTTCCAAACCGCATTTTCGCCCGAACTCGACACGAGCATGGCGGTGTTGCCGACGCATACGGGGTTACTTCCCTCGATGGCAATAGTGGGTTGGCTGGGCTGAATCTGCTCGTAAATGCGGATTTCAGGTGACCAGATCAGGTTGTTGCGATCATCCCTGGCAGAAACCCGGTAGCTGCCGTTTCCGACCTGTACATTATTGGAATTGCTGCCATTGCTCCAACTGAAATCACGCAGCCCGCCATTTTCCACAGTCAAGGTCACATTACCATTGCCCGCGCAGGAAGCGACAACGCTCAGCGGCGTCATCCCCTGGTAAGGGTTGGAGCGGTTGAAAAAATCGTCGTTGAGGCTGTTGTACCAGGCGTCTGCAAGTTGGGTCAGGCCATCCTGTGCGAAATGGACTCCCAGGGAGGGATTCGTGGGATAATCTATCCGCGGAATCTGTATTAAATCCGTCAGAGGTCCCTGAAACACATTGGGTACGCCATTGATAACCATTCCCTGCCCTTGAATTACCTCGGCGTCCGTTCCATTCATGTTGTTGTAGGACGTCTGCGATACCACCCACGAAATATCCTTGCCGGATTCGTTGCGCGAAGCTTCGATTACGGCTTTCAGGTCGTTGAAGTAACTATTGCGGTCTGTAGGAGGATTGGTCCGGTCGTTATCGGCCTCTCCCTGGATCCAGAGCACTCCCCGGAGCCCTGTGAGTGATGTGTAGCGGCGGATTACATCCCGCATATTTCCATAAGGCATTCCGGCTGGCTCGAAATACGTATTATCTGCATAAATCGATTTAGGCCTTCCGCCATTGATACTTTCCCGCCAGGCGCCTACATAGCTTCCATACCAGGCAACATTGTAAAACAGCACGGGTACGCCTAGTCTCCGCGTCAGTTGGTCGCCCAGCCTTCCCCAGCACCAGGCAGACCTTCCTCTGGGCGCAATATCTGTCTGGGAATCAACATGCCGGAATGAAGGGTACGGGTAGTCCGAGCCGATACCGGGAAGCCCGCCCACGGTTTGCACATTGGAATAATCTACCGCGCTCACCTGGTCTTCTCCCGCGCCCTGAACACCCCAGTCGAATGTTCTGTCCGGCTCTACATTCCGGAATCCCTGGCCGTTGGACTGTCCTGCCACCATGAATACCTCGCCTACGCCCACGTGTTCGACAGCGCTTGTGTTACCAATTACCTGGCCACCTTTCAACGCGCGGATTTCGAGTTTGTACCAGCCCCCCTGCACATCCACCAGCGTTCCCGAAAAGAAACCTCCCTGAGGGTTATCCTTGATAGACGTCCAGTCTTTATCTGCGCCGGAACCGGTGCGTCGGGTGAGTTTTACTTCAATTTTATCGGCAACTTTGGTATAGCTACCGGCGATGTAAATATTGGCTCTGTTATTTTTATCACGCTGGAAAACGGCGCGATCGGAAGGGAAATCGATGCTGACTTGTCCGTGTGCGGTAAGAGAAATAATACTAAATACTACCCAATAGAAATACGGTAGATAGTGTCTCATAGTGACTGTAAATTCTTTGAAATAACTGCTTGGACACACAAATTGCACCGAAAGGTTGCCTCTTTCAAGAAATTATTATTGTACGGAAAACGGAGAATTAATCAATTCCCATATCCTGTCTTTTAATTGTTCAATCCCTTCTTGGGTTATTGCAGAAATCAAAAGTGTCGGGATACCGTTAGGTAACTTTTCTTGTAGTGTAATCCGCTCTTCGTCAGCGATTACGTCCATTTTAGAGATTGCAAGAATGCGGTTTTTATCGAGCAATTGAGGGTTGTATAAACGAAGCTCCTGTACCAGTGTCTGGTATTCCGCTTCGATGTCTTCGCTGTCGGCTGGCACCAGGAACAGCAGGATGGAGTTACGCTCGATGTGGCGCAGGAAGCGCAGGCCAAGACCTTTGCCTTGTGAAGCGCCTTCGATAATGCCCGGTATGTCGGCCATGACGAAGGACTTGTAGTCACGGTAGGGTACTACGCCGAGGTTAGGAACCAGGGTAGTGAAGGGGTAGTCGGCGATTTCGGGTTTGGCGGCCGAAACCACGGAGAGCAATGTGGATTTTCCCGCGTTCGGGAATCCTACCAGACCTACGTCCGCCAATACTTTCAGTTCCAGGATGAACCATTCTTCCTTTCCGGGCTCGCCGGGTTGGGCGTACTGGGGCGTTTGGTTGGTGGCTGATTTGAAATGGTCGTTACCCATTCCGCCTCGTCCGCCGCGGAGCAGGATCATTTCCTGTCCGTCTTCGGTGATTTCAAAGAGTTGTTCGCCGGTTTCGGCGTTTTTGGCAATCGTGCCCAGCGGGACTTCCAGGATAATGTCCTTTCCGATTGCTCCCGTCCGGCGCCCGCCCTCGCCGCCTTTGCCGTCGAATGCTTTTACGTGCTTGGTGTATTTCAAATGCAGCAATGTCCACAGCTGGGCATTGCCTTTCAATATCACGTGGCCTCCGCGACCGCCGTCACCGCCATCCGGCCCGCCTTTTTCAACGTGTTTTTCACGCCTGAAATGCATGGAACCGGCACCGCCGTTTCCGGAGCGCGCATTGATTTTAACGTAATCTATAAAGTTAGAGGAGGCCATGTGAGTATAGTGAAAAGTAGAAATCAGGCTGCTGCGATCGCGTTCGAGATCTCCTCGAAAATGAAATCGATTTCGCCTATTCCGTTGATAGCGACAAACTTACCTTGTTCCTGGTAGTAGTCGGCAACGGGTTTTGTTTTGCTGTTATATTCCTGAATGCGTTTCGCGATCAGTTCTTCGTTCTGGTCATCGGGACGGCCGGAAGTTTTGCCGCGGTTCAAAAGGCGTGCGAGCAGTTCATCGTCGTCTACGGACAATGCCACCATCACCGAAATGCCTTCATCGTAGCTGGCGAGCAGGTTGTCCAACGCCTCGGCTTGTTTCACCGTTCTGGGGAAACCGTCGAAGATGAACCCGGCTGCGTCGCGATGCTCTTTCAGCTTGTTGTCGATCATTCCGATCACCACTTCATCCGGCACGAGAATGCCCTGATCCATCAAAGTTTTGGCTTTCAGTCCCAGCTCGGTTCCGGCCTGGATTTCGGAGCGCAGCAGGTCTCCTGTTGAAAGGTGGATCAAATTGTACTTTGCAATTATTTTTTCACTTTGGGTACCTTTCCCGGCGCCCGGAGGGCCAAACAGTATAAGATTCAGCATAGTTGCTTCAAAAATTGATGTCGCGGTAGATTGGTGAATAAGGGGCAAATTTACAACTCTTACTATATGTGTGCGAAATTGTTGCATAATTTTTACAACAAAAATCCCCTCCACGGCTTCCGGTGAAGGGGATTCGCTATCGTAAAAGTGGCTCCAATCAAGGGATAACCACCCTTTTCACCGCTCCATCTTCGTTCTGGACCACCGTTACGAACAGCGTACCTTTTGTATTTTTCTTAAGTTCGACCTGGCCCACGTACTCGCCTTCGAACTCATGGATTTCCTTTTTGCCTACTTCCTTACCTTTCGTGTCGGTCACCGTTACGGTCACATTGCCTTTTTGCGGCACGCTGAAACGCAGGTTGAGTGCGTCGTCGGCGGGGTTGTTGGCGTAGGCATTCAAAGACCGGATGCTGGATGCCTTTACGTTGTTGTCATGGTTGTCCCAGGCCAGATCGAAGTTCTTGCTGAAATTCCTTCCTAAATCCCCCATATCGCGCATCATCATCTTGGCTTTGGGGTGAATGTCATTGAAATTCCGCTCCAATTTTTTCATGTCTTCGCTGAATTTCTTTGAATCCCAATCCAGGTCATATTTGAAATCGCCGTCCCAATGGAAAGCCATCGGCTCGCGCGGGTCGCGGTGGTCGATGATCATTTTTTTGCGCTTCCTGGCGGCAATGCCGTCGTTGCCGTCATCGACGGTGATGGAAATAGTTTGCTTGCGCTTTTTATCGACATTCAGCGAATCGAGTACTTGGTCGATGAATTTCTGCCTTTCATCATCGCTCAGCGCACCTACCTGATAGCTTTTTTCGATGTCGCGGGTTTTGCCGTTGTCGTCTTCACTTACCCGGATCCGAATGCTCGTCTTTTTGCCGTCGTCGTCCTTCTTGGGCTTTTTGTCGGATTGGGCCTGCGCAACGGACAGCAGGGCTGGCGCCGCCACGAGCAGCAGCGACCATGTCAGTTTTTGAATTGAAACAGTTTTCATAAAGTAGTTTTTGTTTTGAGTATGAATGAATTGCAAAACCATGGCTACGTTGCTTGGGGCGTTGTTAAATAATGTTAAAAACGCCTTCTGCCGGGGGCGAAACGTTAAATTTGTTCCTGGCAAAATGTCGGGCGAAGCAGCTCCGGCGTTGCACATGGGAAGCGGAAATTATGACCAAGCGGAAAATACAAATTATCGTAGGGTTGATGTGCCTCGCATTGATCGGGCTCATCGGCTTTCAGTGGTACTGGATCAGGGAGGCGATCGCCATCCGGAACGACCAGTTCAATCAGAAGGTGTCCGAATCGGTACAGCAGGTGGTGCACCGGTTGGAAAAACAGGAAATGATGTACCTTTTGCAACGGCGCATCGAAGCCGAGCAGCAGAAGAGCAGGCTCGACCGCATTGCGCAGCTGCGCGAAATGCCCATCAAGCGGAGCGCACCCGTGAAACCTAAGCCGCCGGTACAGGAGCTGGTGCCGCGTGTACAGCCGCGCATGGAGATCGCCATGGGCCCCAATGGCGAAGAAATACATTACCAGATCATCACCGAGGCGGTTCCTACCGATGTACTGAGCCCGAATTTCAGGGTAATGGTCGACCATCAGCAGCGCATTATCGAGGAATTTTTCCAGGCCCAGCAGTATGGTATGGCCGGGATCGACGAGTTCATGCGCCGCCGGCTGGACGATGAGCGCCGTTTGGGAAATGCAATGCGGGGAATGGCTGATCCTACTATCCACCGGAAAGGAGATTTAACTATAAGGGACTCGGTGCCCGGGAATCTGGCGAACCGGAAAGTGGCATTGCCGGAAAATACGAGAGGCGTAAAGCAGAAGTCAAAAGTGATCCTCAGCAGTGGAGAGCCTGATCGCGCCGAATTGCTCAAAGAGGTTATGAAGGACTTTATTTACACCAAAAGACCTATAGAGCAGCGTGTGAACCGTTTTTTGCTGGATACGTTGTTGAAAAAACAGCTGATCCAAAACGGTGTGACGCTGCCTTACGAATTTGCGGTGAGGGGTGCGGTGCCGGGCCAGTCTTCCGACAGCCTGATTTTCTCGACCGTGAGCATGCGCCCGGGAGAGTGGGAGGCGCGCTCGTATAAGGCCTCGCTTTTCCCGAATGAGACCTTGGGTGCGCAAAACGCATTGTATGTGTTTTTCCCTGACCAGCAGCGCTATATTCTCAGCAATATGGGTGTAATGTTTGGGGGATCGGGCATTCTGATCATCGTGATCATGGCCTGCTTCTACATGGCGGTCACCACTATTCTCCGTCAGAAAAAGCTTTCCGATATCAAGAACGACTTTATCAATAACATGACCCACGAATTCAAAACGCCTATTTCCACCATCGCGCTGGCGGCGGAAATGGCACATGAGAATTCGGCTTCGTTGATGGATACGCCCAAGGGCGCGCGCCTCGACCGTTACCTGGGCATTATCCGGGAAGAGAACCGCCGGCTCGGCACGCATGTGGAGAAAGTACTGCAAATGGCATTGCTCGACAAAGGGCACGTCAAACTTAAAATCACCGAAACCAACATTCACGACCTTATCGGCGCGGCTTTGAATGGCCAGAGCGTGCAGATCGAACAGAAAGAAGGGGAAGTGGATCTCCATTTCGATGCCGAAGAAGATATAGTGGCCGCCGACGAGGTACATATCTCCAATATTTTGAATAACCTCATCGACAACGCGATCAAATACTCGCCTGAAAGACTCCATTTAAATATCAGTACCCAAAATGAAAACGGCGGCATTGCCGTATCCATCGCCGACAAGGGCATTGGTATGAACCGTGAGCAGCAACAGCGCGTTTTCGACACTTTCTACCGCGTGCCTACGGGCAATGTACATGACGTGAAAGGCTTCGGGCTCGGGTTGAGTTATGTCAAAAAGATGATCGAGGCACATGATGGTACCGTTCGCTTGCAAAGCAAACCGGGTGAAGGAAGCACATTTACGATCTGGCTGCCGGTCCGCAAAGAGGAGCAAATAGTTTAGAAATATCGCCCGTAACCGCTAACTTGCCGTCTTTTTAAGATGACTAACCGACAGTTACGGTAAATTTCTGAACACGCAATGATTTCCAAAACTTATGCCCCTCAGGAGATAGAGGATAAATGGTACTCCTACTGGATCGAGAACAAGTTCTTTCAGTCGAAACCCAATCCTGACAAAGAACCCTACACCATTGTGATCCCGCCGCCGAACGTCACCGGCGTGCTGCACATGGGGCATATGCTTAACAATACTATCCAGGATATCCTGATCCGAAAAGCCCGGATGGAAGGCAAAGAGGCATGCTGGGTACCGGGCACCGACCACGCTTCCATCGCTACCGAGGCCAAAGTAGTGGCCATGCTCAAAGAGCGCGGCATCAGCAAGCGTGACATTACCCGCGACGAATTCATCGAATACTGCTGGGAATGGACGCACAAATACGGCGGCATTATCCTGAAACAACTCCGCAAGCTCGGTGCATCCTGCGACTGGGACCGTACGCGCTTCACCATGGAGCCGGATTTGTACGATTCCGTTATCGATGTTTTCATTGACCTCTACAACAAAGGGGACATTTACCGCGGCCACCGCATGGTGAACTGGGACCCGCAGGCACGCACTACCGTGTCCGATGAGGAGGTGATCATGAAGGAGGTGAATCAGAAGTTGGTTTACCTGCGCTATCCGCTTGTTGGGGAGAATGGAGAAGGGAGTATGGAGGAAGGGGTGACGATTGCTACTACCCGTCCGGAGACGATTATGGCGGATGTGGCGATTTGCGTGAACCCTGCGGATGAGCGTTACCAGCATTTGATCGGTAAAAAGGTGTTGATTCCGTTGATCAACCGTGCTATTCCGATTATCGCGGATGATTACGTGGAGATGGAGTTTGGTACGGGCTGCCTGAAAGTGACGCCGGCCCACGATACCAACGACTACGAACTTGGAAAACGCCATAACCTCCCCATTATCGATCTTTTAAACGAAGATGGCACATTGAATGACAAAGCGCAGATTCTCGTGGGTGAGGAGCGTTTTGTGGCGCGGAAGAAGATCATCAAAATGCTCGAAGAATCGGGTAACCTGGTGAAGGTGGAGGAGTATCGTTCGAATGTAGGGCATTCGGAGCGGACGGATTCGGTGATAGAGCCGCGACTTTCGGAGCAGTGGTTTCTCAAAATGGAGAAAATCAGCAAGCCGGCTTTTGAGAACGTGATGAACGATACGGTGCAGCTGATCCCGGCGAAATTTAAAAATACTTACCGCCACTGGATGGAGAACGTGCGTGACTGGAACATCAGCCGCCAGCTCTGGTGGGGCCACCGCATTCCGGCCTATTACCTGAACGACGGCACAATCATCGTAGCAAAATCGAAGCGGGAGGCATTGCGCAAGGCACAGCACGAATATCAGCTTTTCGCATTGACCGAAGAAGACCTGACCCAGGACCCCGACGTGGTGGATACCTGGTTTTCGTCGTGGCTCTGGCCGATCTCGGTTTTCAACGGGATTAAAGAGCCGGATAATGCGGATGTGAACTACTATTATCCAACCAACGACCTTGTTACCGCTCCTGAAATCCTGTTTTTCTGGGTGGCGCGGATGATTATTGCGGGTTATGAGTATCGCGGCCAGTATCCTTTCAAGAACGTGTACCTGACGGGTATCGTGCGTGACAAGCAGGGTCGTAAAATGTCGAAATCGCTCGGCAATTCGCCCGATCCGATCGATCTGATCGATAAATATGGCGCGGACAGTATCCGTACCGGTATGCTTTTCAGCTCGCAGGCGGGTAACGACTTGCCTTACGACGAGAAGCTGATTGAGCAGGGAAGGAATTTTGGCAATAAGATCTGGAATGCATTCCGCTTGGTAAAAGGCTGGACGGTCGATAGCGAGCTTCCGGTTCCTGAAGGCTCGAAACTGGCGGTACAATGGTTTGAAAGCAAACTGAACCAGACATTGGCCGAGGTGCAGGATCACTTCTCCAAATTCCGTATTTCGGACGCATTAGGTTCGATTTACAAACTGATCTGGGATGATTTCTGCGCACAATACCTGGAAATGATCAAGCCTGGCTTTGAACAGCCGATCGATCTGTCGACTTACGATTCGACGCTCGACTTCTTCGACCGCCAAATGCGTCTGCTGCACCCGTTCATGCCGTTCATTTCGGAAGAAATCTGGCAGAACATCATCGAAAGAGCCGAAAATGACTCGATCTGTATCGCACATTTCCCGCAGGCTGCCGGATTCGACCAAGCGCTGCTGAATGACTTCGATATACTGTTTGAACTCGTTTCTTCGATCCGGAACCTGCGCAATTCAAAAGGTATCAGTCCTAAAACCGCATTGCCGCTCGCGATCCGGACAGAATCCGCTGAACGCTACAATGCATTGACACCGCTGATCGAAAAGCTGGCGAATGTGGAAGGCATTAACTACGTGTCCGGAGAAGCGGAAGGAACGTCGTTCCGGGTGAAATCGGACGAATTCTTCGTGAACCTGGCCGACGAGCTGGATGTGGAAGCGGAGCGTGAGAATTTGCTGCGCGAACTGGAATATACCAAAGGTTTTCTCGACTCAGTAATGAAGAAGCTCTCGAATGAGCGTTTTGTCGCGAATGCGAAGGGGGATATTGTAGAGAAGGAACGTGCCAAGCAAGCCGATGCCGAAGCGAAGATCGCCACCTTGACCGACGCGTTGGCAAGGCTTAAGTAAGCATTGGGAATACCGATCTTTACAAAGCACAGGGCATAATCGCCTTGTGCTTTTTTGTTATGCAGGAATACTGTTTAATGTCGGCCTGACATTTAAAAAGTGCAACGGGACGACCACGTAAATGACTCACCCTTAGGATTAATCTGTGAATTTATGGAGATAAAATCATATTCATTTTTAAAAAAATTTATTAGTTCAATCTGTTTGGAAATAGGAAAAATCCGGGTGTAAATTTCCCGCCAATCTCATGACATTCAATTGACTATGGCGACGAAAACAGTACAGGACCTGGTGGTGCCGGTGGGCGTGACGCTCGACCGGTTTATCATGCATAGCCAAAGCGCATTCCCGTATGCTACTGGCGAATTGTCGCAATTGCTCCGCGACATTGCCATGGCGGGGAAGATTATCAACCGGGAAATCAACCGCGCCGGGCTGATCGACATTGCCGGCGGCAATGGTACCGAAAATGTGCAGGGCGAAAATCAGCAAAAGCTCGACATCGTTGCTAATATCCGTTTCATCCGCGCATTGAAAAACGGGGGAGAGGTGTGCGCCATTCTTTCCGAGGAAGAGGAGGACATTATACACACAGGTAACGACCACGGCAAATATGTGGTAGCGATGGACCCGTTGGACGGTTCTTCCAATATCGATGTGAATGTTTCCATCGGCTCGATTTTCTCCATTTACAGGCGTGTAACACCCATTAACGGCCCGGCCTCGATGGAGGACTTCCTGC
Organism: Dyadobacter sp. 50-39; assembly: GCA_001898145.1. Taxonomy (GTDB): domain Bacteria; phylum Bacteroidota; class Bacteroidia; order Cytophagales; family Spirosomataceae; genus Dyadobacter. The sequence goes on along the minus strand of MKSR01000008.1, from coordinate 500,157 downwards.
AAGGCGGCCGGAAGCAGGTGGCTGCGGGGTACATTCTTTACGGTTCGTCGACGATGCTCGTGTATTCAACCGGCGATGGCGTGAATGGATTTACATTTGACCAATCCCTCGGTGAATTCATTTTATCGCACAAAAACATGGGTACGCCGGCCGAAGGATCGATTTACTCCGTGAATGAGGGGCATTACCACAGCTATCCGACGTTTGTGCAGCAATATATAGCACAATGCAAGTCGCGTAATTTCAGCGCCCGGTATATCGGCTCGCTTGTCGGCGATTTTCACAGGAATATGCTCAAAGGCGGCATTTACCTTTATCCATCCACCCAAAAAGACCCGAAAGGTAAGCTTCGGCTGCTGTATGAATGCTATCCGCTGGCATTCATCGCTGAAAAATCGGGCGGAAAGGCCAGTGATGGATTTGGCTCCATTCTGGACATTTTGCCGCAGTCGTTTCACCAGCGGTCGCCGCTGTACATTGGCTCCGCCGGGCTGGTGGACGACGTTGTGAAAGGCTGATAACCGGCTAGCGTTTTAGTTTTCGTACCTTTGCGGAATGCAAGAGACGCAAAACTCATTCGAGCAGTTCAAGCTCAACCGGCAATTGCTCAACGCGATTGAAGAAGCGGGTTATACCGAACCAACCCCCATTCAGGAACAGGCGATACCCGTAGCGCTGGCCGGACAGGACGTTCTGGGCATCGCTCAGACAGGCACCGGCAAAACCGCTGCCTACACATTACCCCTATTAATGCGCATCAAATATGCCCAGGGACAACATCCCCGGGCATTGATTTTGGCGCCCACGCGCGAACTCGCGATGCAAATCTCCGAGGCGATTACGCAGCTGGGCAAGTATACCGATATCCGCACCATAGTGCTTTACGGCGGCGTCGGCCCGAAGACGCAGATCGAGGCGTTGAGAAAGGGCGTCGACATTATCGTGGCCACGCCGGGACGGTTTATGGATTTGTATTTTCAGGAAGAAGTAGTGGTCAAGCACCTGAACGTGATGGTGCTCGATGAGGCGGATAAAATGATGGATATGGGCTTTATGCCCCAGATCCGCAAATTGCTGGAAGTAATCCCGCGCAAGAGACAGAACATGCTTTTCTCAGCCACGTTTTCCGGAAAAGTCGAGAACCTTTCTTACGAATTTCTTGAATTCCCTACCCGCATTGAGGTTACCCCGCAGGCAACTGCGGCCGAAATGGTGACTCAGACGTTGTACGAAGTGCCGAATTTCCGTACGAAGATCAACTTGCTATCTTATTTATTGGAAGATAGGGAGGCGTTCAACCGCGTGCTCGTGTTCACGCGCAGCCGCGAGGTAGCCGGGCTGGTACACCAGAATTTGCTAGGCCGCGTAGTACCCGAGGCGGAACTGCGCGTAATCCATGCGAACAAAGGACAGAATACCCGCATCAATGCCATGGAAGCATTTCGCGAGGGAATTATCCGGGTCATGGTCGCCACCGACGTGGTAGCGCGCGGCATTGATATTACCGAGGTAAGCCATGTGGTCAATTTCGATGTGCCGCTCATTTATGAAGATTACGTGCACCGGATCGGGCGCACGGGCCGCGCCAACACAGTAGGCAATGCAATCACATTTATGACCATCGCCGACGAGTACCACATTCGCAAAATCGAAGCGATGATCCGGATGGAAATCCCAAGGGCCGAATTCCCGGACGATGTGTACATTGCCGAAACGCCCTTCCAGGAGCGGCAGGATATGCTGCGTGAGATCGATAATCAGCGGCGCAAAGAAGATCCTACATTCAAAGGGGCGTTCCATGAGAAAAAGCACAGCTATCCTACGGCGAGGAAGACTTCCGGGAATACCAGTAGGGGGCGGCGTGCAGCGACAGGAAGAAGTAAACGCAGGTAATGCAATACAATTCCGATAAAACCGTTTAACTTGGACAATAGAAACCTGTTCTTCTATTAAAGTCAATTATGAAAGAGTCTGTTGTAATTTGGCTTGCCTTTTTGATACCTGTACTGAGCTTTGCTCAAAACACGCATCTGGCAAGCGCGGGTCCAAGCACAGATACAAACGTTGCCCCCAAAAAGCCACTCGATCTGAAAGAGCGGCGCGTTACCCCGCTCTTCGGGGAAGTGAGTAAGACGTCGGAGCAGATTGATGAAGAGATCAAATTCCTGAGTGAATGTGACAAATCTTTTTCCAGCCGCACGGAGGCCAGCAGTTTTTTTGCTACACGTGCCTGGGAATATTTGCAGGAAGGTTCTCTGGATACGGCCTGCTACCGCTTCAATCTCGCCCACCTGCTGAACGACAAGAATGTAGAAGCCTATTGGGGGCTCGGGGTTGTATCGTACCAGCGCGAAAACTGGGTGGATGCGAAAAGAATGCTGAGTAAGGGCGTGAGCCTGCAAGGAGACAACGTACCGCTGCTGGTGGACCTGTCGACAGTTGAACTCAAACTGTATGCAATTACCAGCCGGAAAGAGGAGTTGGACGAGGCGGGCGAATTGCTGAATCACGCAGTGTCGATTGATTCTACCTACGCGTTGGGCCAGTACAATCTGGCGTTGCTGCATTACAACCTCAACGAGCTCGATAAGTCGTGGGAGCATTTGCACAAGGGCCGGACGCTGGATTTCACCCAATTGAACCTCGACTTCGTAGAACTTCTAAAAGCCAAAATGCCTGATCCGCAAGGGTTCTTTAAATAAGGCACGAATAAAAAAAGTCTCCCAAGTGGGAGACTTTTTTTGTGGCTATTGGAAGAAGAAGCCGGTTGGGGCGATGCCTACTTTGATGGAATCTACCAGGCTTCCGTCGGTGCGGTAGCGCACCGCGTAGCCCGCTTGTGTGTAGGATGGGCTTACACCTGCGTAGAGCAACCCTTGCGACGGATCCACTGCAAGACCGGCGAAAGGACGCGCGATCAGCGGGGTTACCATGGCAATCTGGATGTCGGAAATAGAGAATTTGTAAGTTCCGCCATGCTCCTTACCGGCCGCATCGTACCACGAAAGCACGAAGAATATCGATTTCAGGTCATTGCTGAATGTGAAATTGCCGGGCGTCTTAGTACCGCCGGTAGCGATCGCCAGGGATGCTTCGGTAGCGTTGGTTTCCGTATTGATACGCAAAACTTTATCACCGGCATTAACCCACAATTTCCCGTTGGCATCAATGCCTACCGGATTGGCGGTACCCGGTGTGGCAATCGGAGAACCGGCTTCATCGGAGGATGTATTGATGATCGCCAGCTTGTTGCCCGCACCCCACTGGGTAGTTCCGACGTAAAGTTTGCCATTGTTATAGACCAGGTTCTCTGGTCCGTCGGCGACATTGATCTTCTTGGTAACTTTCTTCGTGGTGAGGTCGATCACTGCAACATACCCGGTCGAATATTTCGCTACATCCGTTCCCCAGCACGAAACATAAGCCTTTCTGCCTACGATCACCACTTCGCGTGGATTCTCGATATCCGGTGCGCCAATGGTTCCTTCGTCTTTGAAAGTGTACCGTTGTACGAACTGCACCTTGTCCTGGCCCGCCGACATGTTATCTACGAGAATGATGCCTTGCTCTTCGGACGCCGCATAATCCTGCACACCTCCTTTTAATGTCGTCCCGTTGGCCGCGGAGAAAATATCAGCGGTAGCAGTGTTGTTTTCCCGTGCGAAGTAGGAAACTGCGCCGTTGTTCTGGGAGAAATTACCCTCATTCATTACAAAAACGCCACTTATATAATCGCCCTTCGGAGCCGGGTCGCTTTGGTTACAGGACCACACCACGAGGGTTGACAACGCGATTGCTAATGAACTGGCTAACTGTTTTTTCATTTTCATTGGTTTATTGAGAATCATAACTAAAGGTTAAACTTAATGCAAAACTTCTTCCCGGCATTGCATTATTTCTGACATTTAAATAAAACGTGTCGGTAACATTGCGCACTTGCCCTTGTATCACGAACCTGCATTTCTCTACCGCGAAGGCAGTCTCGGCCAGTAGGTTTACCAGGCCGTAACCATCCAGGAACTGTGAATTGTCGAAGGTTGTATACCGCTTACTGGCCGCCTGCAACTGGCCTGTAAACCGGGTTGATTTGAATTGGACAAATGCATTTGCATTGGCCGTATGTTCAGGGACAAATACCAGCTGTTTACCCACGATATCCTGCGAATAATTATCATAGGCTTTCTCCTGGCTACTCCTGTTGAATGCATAACCTGCGTCGAGCCCAGTCTGCCAAGGGCCGCTCCGGCGCAGGTAATGCAGCTGCAACTCGATTCCCCTCGCAAGCACCTGTTGCAGGTTTTCGACGCGGTAACTGGTGGCGGGGTTCCAGTAGGTCCAGTCCCTGATTCGGTTATGGTAAAAAGTAGCGGAGGTCCGCAAAGTACCGCCCAGGGCTTCGCTAAAAGCCTGTTCGAGGCCGAGTTCCTTGTTCCAGCCCGTTTCGGGGCGGACATTCGGGTTGCCCAGATCCTTCCAGTAGCGCTCGTTCAAAGTAGGAACCCGGTAACTGCGGCCGTAAGAACCTTTGAGCACCAAATGATAGCGCGTTTTTTGAATTAAACCATATTCCAGACCAACAGACGGCGTGAATGGCGGATTGAATCCGGTCACGAGGCCCTGGCGGAGGTTAATGGAAGTGGTAATGCGGGATGTGGGCTGCCAGCGGCTCAGCAGGAAAAAGTCGGTGCGGTTTTCGCTCACGGGCATCTGTGCGTATCCGGGTACACGCGAGCGATAATGCGTCCATTCGCCGCCAGCTTTCAGGGAAAGCGGATTTAAATGACGACCCAGATTTACCGTAAAGTCCTTTTCAATTCGCGAAGCGAACTTGTCAGTTACAGAGTGATCGGGACGGGAAAGGTCCCCTTTGGCGTAATCAATAATGTCGCGTACCCATGCCGTTCGTAGCGTGAGCGTCCGGATTTGATAACGGAGCATCGTTCTATAAGCAGTGGTGCGGGTCATTTCACGGCCTTGCTCGTCTTCGGGCGTCAGCACGAGCTTGTTGTCGGTGAGCCATACATGGGCGGAAATTTCCTGGTCGGCCGGCGAGCGCAGGAACAAATCCTGCACGACGCCTTTTTGAAAGGTTTCGGTAGGTAAAAGCGCATAGGTTCGCCGGGTCGGATTCGGGAAGTCGTTGTTGACACGGTTATCATACAATGCCGTTTTGCCCGAAAGTGCCCAGTGACCGCGCAATGGTACCGAGTAGCGGATGTCTGCCCGGGTATGTTTGTTGTTAAAACTTTCCCGTTGCCTCCCTGCCGACACCTGAAGCGGATTTGCCGGTGCATTGCTTGCCAGCAAAATACTTCCGCCCACCGCATCGGAACCGACGATACTTGCGGCAGAGCCATATTGTACCGAAAGCTGGTCGAAACCGGCTACCGGAATCGTCGAAAAGTCCGTTTGTCCGAGCGTAGGGGCATTGATATTGAGGCCATTCCAAAGCACCGCAGTGTGGTTGGCAGACGTCCCGCGGAACGACGCGGTGCTAAGCTGGCCCGGCCCGTAGTTTTTAAATGCAATGGGCGTATATGCCGACAAAACATCGCCGATATTTTGATAACGTATCTGCGACAGCGAAGCAGAATCAATGCGCTGGATTTTAAGCCCACTCATAAATTTTTGAGGGACAAATCCTCTCACGATCACCGGGTCAAGTGCAATGGAATCCTTTTGCGCATGAGCAGGTAGCGCCAGTGCAAAGCTTGCCCATAATATCCGGTAACGCACAAATCTTCGGTCGGTAAACACTAATCGCAATGGTTGGCGGTGATCTTCTGTTTTTCCTCCGAAAACGGCCCGATCAAATGCTCTGGCAGGTCTCCTGACTCGTCTTTCGCGTCCGTCGCCTTCCCGTCGTGGAACAGTGGCATGAGGATCGGACGCAAATTAGCAGACTTACAGTTGCGGGGACAGCTCCCGGTTTTAACGGGATTCCCTATTAAGCCTTAGGGCTGACTAGAAGCAGCTTATGGCACCAAGCGGTGCAAAGTTAGGCATTTCCTCCGACTTTCCGTTGTGTGCGATAACCGCTATCTTTGCGGCAAATTCCCATTGCATTTGGCTGCTTCAACTGAAAATTTTTCGACTGCATCTTCCCTGAAAGGCATCTACCTCATGCTGGGTGCCGCATTTTTCTTCTCACTCACATCCGCCATCTCGAAGTGGCTAGGCAGGGATTTCCACATTGTACAGCTCGTTTTTTTCAGGAATATCGTCGGGGTCGTTTTTATCATCAGCAGTATCTGGAAGCGGCCGCTCAGGCAAGAGGGAGGGAAACTGGGACTTCTTGTTTTCAGGGGCGTAGTGGGGACATTGTCGTTGTATATGCTCTTTTATGCCATCCAGACGCTTGGCCTCGGGCGCGCTTCAACCTATCAATATACCTACCCGATTTACCTCGCGCTGTTCTCCTGGCTGCTGATCGGCGAAACGCTGAACGGGAAAGAATGGATGGCGATATTTGTCGGTTTTACCGGAATTCTGTTCGTCTTCCGGCCCGACCTTTCTTCTTCGCTGCGGGATAATGCGCTGGGATTAGGTAATGCATTGCTGACGGCCATTTCCTATTTGTCGATCCGCCAGCTCGGCGTCGTGTACGATACCCGTGCGATTATACTTTCATTCATGCTCAGCGGCATTGTCATGCCCATTTTATCGATGCTGGTCGGCACATACTATCCTATGGAGCATCTGGATTTTCTGATCGGCACGTTCAAGTGGCCGGAGAATGCGTGGCAATGGCTGGGTTTCCTTGCATTAGGGCTTACCGCGCTTTTAGGCCAAAAAATGCTTACGCAATCGTTCACGCACGATAAGGCCGGGCGCGTTGCAGCAGTGGGTTATTCCAATATCCTGTTTTCTGTCCTGATCGGCTTTTTGATGGGGGAGGCTATTCCGACACCGTCGATGCTGACTGGTATGCTGCTGATCATTGCCGGTGGTATTCTCGTCTCTTTGGCTAAAACCAAAAAAGCTTAAAGCCGTTCGTTGAATGCAATTGGTGTTTTGAGTCTGGTTAGCAGTACCGGATGCAGTGCAATGATTTTGGGATGGAATTTGTTTACGAGAAGAAATCTAAAAAATTACCATGAAACGACTTCTTTCATCACTGATAATATTTCCGGCGATGCTGATAATGCTCGCGGGCTTCAAGGCGGATACCGGTAAAGGATCCGTCGAAGAAAAGCATGCGGTAGGCGAGTCGGCCATTACCAGCGCTGCCGAAGGCATTCAATGGCTGACAATCGAAGAAGCATTTGCCAAAATCCAGAAAGAACCCCGGAAAGTCCTGATCGACGTCTACACAGACTGGTGCGGCTGGTGCAAGGTGATGGACCGTGAGACGTTCAAGGACAAAGCGGTAACTGACTACATTAACAAGAAATACTATGCCGTAAAGCTCGATGCGGAGCAAAAAGGAACCATCAAGCTTGGCGACAAGCAGTTCAAATACCTCGAACAGGGCGGCAGAGGGATAAATGAGATTGCGCTGGCGTTAACCAACAACCAGCCGAGCTACCCGACAACCGTTTTTCTGGATGCTCAATTCAATATGATCCAGCCGCTTCCCGGCTACCTGAAAGCAAAGGAATTTCATCAGATCATTACCTTTTTCGGAGAAGACTACCACAAAAAGCAGGATTTCGAAAGTTACAAGGCTAAAACCTACGCGACTTTGTATCCTGCGAAATAGCGATTAAACAGCTTCCCCTTCCTGCATTCTTTCGGCATTCTCGGCGATGCGGAGTTTTTCGATCAGCTCGGCGATGTCGCCTTCCATTACTGCGGGAAGATTGTATACGGTATAACCAATCCGGTGATCGGTAATGCGGCTTTGCGGGTAGTTGTAAGTCCGGATTTTGTCGGAACGGTCGCCGCTCCCTACCATCGATTTACGCTGCGAGCTGATGGCGTCGTTGTGCTTTTTCAACTCGATCTCATACAGGCGAGAGCGCAATACGCTCAATGCGCGATCCTTGTTTTTCAGCTGCGAACGTTCGTCCTGACAGCTTACGACGAGTCCGGACGGAATGTGCGTGAGCCGAACTGCAGAATAAGTTGTGTTAACCGATTGTCCACCCGCACCCGATGATTGGAAAGTATCGACACGAACGTCGTTCATGTTGATCTGCACATCCACCTCTTCCGCTTCCGGGAGAACGGCTACCGATGCAGCCGAGGTGTGAATGCGTCCCTGGGATTCCGTCGCGGGTACGCGCTGCACACGGTGTACACCCGATTCGAACTTCATTTTGCCATACACATCTTCTCCTTCTACTTTACAGATAATCTCCTTATATCCGCCGTTTGTACCCTCGGTATAGTCCATAATCGACGAGCGCCAGCCCATTTTTTCGAAAAAGCGCTGGTACATCCGGAAAAGATCGCCGGCAAAAATGGCCGCCTCATCGCCGCCGGTACCTCCCCGGATTTCCAGGATGATGTTGCGGCTGTCGTTGGGGTCCTTGGGGATGAGCAGTTCTTTGATGGTCTGTTCCAGCTCTTCCAGTCTGGGAACCAGTTCATCTAGCTCTTCCTTGGCCATTTCGCGCAGATCTTCGTCTTTTTCGGTCGCTATAAGTTCCTTAGTGCCGGCAATGTCTTTCTGCAACTTCTGGTAAAGTGCATATTGTTCCACGATCTTGCCAAGGTCTTTATACTCCTTGCTGATTTTGGAATAGCGTGAAGAGTCGGAAACCACCTCGGGTTGTATGATTTGTTGAGAGACCTCTTCAAACCGTTCTTTTATAGCTTCTAATTTATCGATCATCTTTATTGAATATCTTTGGCATCTCGCATTCGGGGCACAAAGATACGCATTTTAGCTAAATGAATGGTTTCAAGCGGCTGGCTGCGCGTTGTGGGTGAAACCGTTTAATGGATTAGACCAATATTTGAAACAATGAAAAGAATAATAGGCATCGTGATACTGGCAGGTATGCTGGCGGGTTGCGACTTCAAGAGCGGAAGGCTTGAAAATACGAAAGAACTGAGCCGCGAGATAAAAGCGTCGCAGATCAAACGGGTAACCAATGTGCAGTTGATTTCGTCGGCCGATGAGTGGGGAAAAAAGATTGCGCAGATTGCAGAAAAGTCGCTGAAAAGCGAGCTTGAAAAGAACCCTGGTACCGGTCTGGCGCATTGCCGCGACCTGAGCGGCATTCCGGTAATATCTGCATTGGAGAAGGAATACGGTGTTAAAGTTGAATTGTTTGGTATCAACGACGTAAAACGCAGCGACCTGCACGTGAAGGAACGGGAAATACTGGACGCGTACGTTTACAGTGCAAAAAGCAACACCCAGGCCGGCGACAACCTCCAGCAACTCAATGATACGCTGCTGGTCTACAATGCCCCCGTTTCTGCGGAAAGTATCATTTGCAAGAAATGCATGGCGGGTCAGGACACTACTTTCGCCGTCTGGCGGCTGCTTTTCAACAAGAAAGAAATTATCAGGAAGCTGGATGCCAAGCAACTGAAAGATTAAAAGAAGAAAGGAGCATTGTCCGATACGGGCAATGCTCCTTTCTGTATTTTCCTGCAAGTTTTTATTTCCCGACGACCTGGTAAATGTCATACCAGTCTTCCCGGCTCAGCTTGATATCCGAAGCGCTGGCGCCGTTTCGGATGCGCGCTTCCGACAACGAGCCGATAATAGGCAATGTGCCGAGTTTCATAAGCCAGGCAACGGCTGTCTGCTCGATATTGGCATCGTATTTCTTGCCGACTTCTTCCAGTTTAGCCCTGAGGCGAACTGCTTTTTCGTCGGTGCCGTTCAGGATTTTCCCTCCCGCAAGCGGAGCCCATGCGAGCGGTTTGCTGAAACTTTGTTTAATAAAGTCAATGCGGCCGTCTTCGATCGCCGTCGTATTCATCAGATTGAGCTCGATGTGGTTTGTGACGATCGGGATGCGAAGGTACGATGCCAGGAGCTGGTGCTGGAAAACTGTAAAATTAGCTACACCGATGTGCTTAGCCTTGCCCGAGGTTACGATTTCGGCCAATGCCATCGCTGTTTCCTCCGGATCGGCAAGCAGGTCGCTCTGATGCAGCAGGAATATGTCCAGATAGTCGGTTTTGAGCCTTTTCAGCGAACCGTTGATGCTATTGATAATGTGCTCACGCGAGTTATCGTAGTAGGTCAGATACTTATCGTCCGACATCCTGATACCGCATTTGCTGAAAAGTACAATGTCGTCCCGCTTCACCGATTTGTTGGCGATGATCCTGCCGAAATGCGTTTCGATGGTATTGTCGCCGTAAACATCAGCATGGTCGAATGTATTGATGCCCAGATCGAGGCAGAGGTTGACCGTTTTTTCAATTTGCGAGGTGGTAACGGCGCCTTCGTCGGTCCATCGCCAAAAACCATAAATTGCTTCCGAAACTTTCGGGCCGGAATCGCTGAGGCTTACTTTTTTCATCGGTGGTAGTTTGAATTCCTGCAAAAATATCTATTTCTCCAATCGTTTATCCTTTACGATCAGATAAAAATCGTGGTCCAGTTCCAGGTAACCATAATCGTAAACAAAGTGGTAAATGCTGCCCTTTAGGGTCGGGCGAATGTTGGTGATAAAGTTAAAATCAAAGCCTTTGCTTAGTAAAATGCTTTTCGTTGTTTTGGATTTATCGTCCGGGCAAAGCTCTTCCAGAATCCGGCGGTTCTTCCGAAGCTGGTTATTAATATTCCGCACGATGTTGTAGGAATTCGAATTAAGGCGGTTGTTAAAGCTATTCCGGCACAGGTCCGAGCAAAACTTTTTGTCCATTCTACCTATGATAGGCTGGCCGCATTCCTGACAATTCTTCATGTCTTTTCCGTTTCGCCGGACGCTCGCAGCCCGGCAGTGTGCATAGATTTTCCTGAGATGCAATATAGCGAAATTCGCTTGCGAGGTTCATGGGCCGTCATTTTTCCGTTTGCAAACGACTACAAATGCTTTTACCCGATTATAAGCGTTTAAAAACCGACTTCGCTCTTCCGGCCGCCACACCTTTGCATTGCCGGTTCGCAAAATTCATTCCGGCATCGGTATTCATCATCTAAACATTAGTCAAAATGAATTCAGTCAAATTAATCGGAAATGTAGGCCGCGAAATCAATGTCAGGGAATTTGAAGGCGGCAAAATGCTCACCTTTTCACTGGCGACAGATGAGGGTTATGTGAACAAGAACAAAGAGGAGGTGAAGAGCACCGTGTGGCATTCGGTGGTCGTATGGCGGGATCTGGCGGAGCGCTGCGAAAGTTTTCTGACTACCGGAAAGATGGTTTCGATCGAGGGGAGGCTGACCTACCGGCAGTATGTCGATAAGGACAATCGGACGGTGAAGCGGCCGGAGGTCACTGCGCATAAAGTGGAGGAGATCCAGAAAAAGCAGGAGGCCGCATTGTGAGGGCATTGCGTCATGCAAGAATATTGTCTGAGGGCGGGGCGCGCCTGACCAGGCCTCATACCTGTATCGATATGAGGCCTGTCTATTGCTTTATCAAAGGCTCTTTTCGAGTGTGGCTTTCCAATTGCCGTAAGCCTCACGTGTGGCTTGCACGAGACTTGCATCGGGTTCGATTGTACGTAATGCCGAGAGTCCTACGAAGGCTTCCTCGCGGGTCTTGTAGTAGCCGAGGCCAAAACCGGCAGCGCGGGCAGCTCCCTGTGCGCCGTCGGTATTGTATAGTTCCACGGTTGCGCCGGATACATTGGCAAAGGTTTCCCGGAAAACAGGGCTGAGGAACATGTTGGCTTCCCCCGCGCGGATATTTTTGAGCGAGACGCCCACGGTTTCCATGATTTCCATACCATAGTAAAGCGCGAAAACGATGCCCTCCTGGGATGCGCGTGTGAAGTGGCTCAACCCGTGACGGCTGAACTGAAGTCCTTTGAATGTGCTCCCGGGATCCTGGTTTTCCAGCATACGCTCTGCGCCGTTACCGAACGGTAAGCAGAACAGGCCATCGGAACCGACTGGCGCCTGGGCAGCGAGGTTGTTCATTTCAGGGTAGGAGATATTCCCCTGGAACAACGCATTGCGCAGCCAGCCGTTGAGGCTTCCTGTACCATTCACGCAAAGCAGCACGCCGTACCGGGATGACGAGGTGATCGGATTGACGTGAAGGAACGTGTTGACACGCGATTTAGGGTCGAATTTGATCTGGTCGCTCACCCCATAGACCACGCCGGAAGTTCCTGCCGTAGCAGCCACTTCCCCTGGTTCGAGGACATTGAGCGAAAAGGCATTATTGGGTTGATCGCCCGCGCGGTAGGTAACGGGGATACCCGCCCGCAGTCCGAGTTCGGCGGCAGCGGCAGCGCTTACGCGGCCCTGCTCAGCAAAAGTGGGGAGCACATCGGGCAGGATATTATGATTAAAACCGAAATGATCGAAAAGGAAATCGGCCGGGCGCTGGTTGACGAAATCCCAGAAAATGCCTTCTGAAAGCCCGGACGGCGTCGTTACGACTTCTCCGGTCATGCGGGCAGCAAGGTAATCGCCGGGCAGCATGAATTTGTGGACCTTCGCGTAAACATCCGGCTCATGCTGTTTTACCCAACCCAGTTTGGATGCAGTGAAATTGCCTGGTGAGTTGAGCAAATGGGGTAGTACATAGTCCTCACCCAATGCTTCCATCGCCTGGTTGCCTACTTCGACAGCCCGGCTGTCGCACCAGATAATAGAAGGGCGGAGTACATTCAGGTTTTCGTCAACCACCACAAGCCCGTGCATCTGGTATGATATACCGATGGCACCCACTTCGTCGGGGGAAACGTTAGCCTTTTTGATCACTGCCTGGGAAGCCAGACATGCATTTTCCCACCACATCTGAGGCTGCTGTTCGGCAAAGCCTGGTTTGGGGGCTGCAATAGTCATTTCCCTTTCAGGATAGAATGCAGAGGCGGCAACCGCGCCGGTATCTGCGTGAATTAAACAAGCTTTGATGGACGAACTGCCTAAATCGAATCCAAGGAAATACATTGCGAAATATGATTATTTTGAGTTGAAAAGCTTCAATGTTTAAATATAAGCGCTAAAAAGTACAAAAATGTTCAAATAACTTTAAGAAAAGAAACATAATAAGTGTAATTTTTACACTTAAATATAATTGTTGCGAATCCCTGGTAGAAAGTGTCGCCGGGTCATCCGGAAATTGGCTATATTAATGAGCGGATGAAACTAAAGGGTCGATTTTAGGGTCTCCTTTGTGTTTATCTTGCAAGAGGTCAAATATCTATGCGATATTTGGGTAAAATTTCAAGTTGCTGACATCCTTTATCGGGAATTATGAAGAAAGTTGTACAAGTCGGTCTCATTGGCGGGTTGTTTTTGTTGTTTTCAGAGTTTCGGCCTATCGATAAAAAATGGGAGAAACAATTCTCCCGCTTCGACAGGGAAATCAGGGAGAATAGCAAGGCCTATGCAACACTTGGTGATGCAACCAAGACCATCGGACACCGGCTTACCGGAAGCGTAAATGGGGAAAGGGCGGAGGAATATGCATTCAAACTTTTGAAAAGCTACGGCTTTACCGACGTAGTGTACCAACCTTTTGAAGTGGAAGCCTGGATGCGCGACACCGTAACGTTGTCCATTGCGCCAGGCAGCAGTGACAATTTTCGTGATGTCCCGGTGGTTTCCCTGGCGCACTCGCCCGTGGAATCTAACCTGCAGGGTGAAATCGTGGATGTAGGCAACGGATTGGAAGAGGATTTCCTGGCGCTCAAAGATAAAGTGAAAGGTAAAATTGCATTGGCGAACATCAACCTCGTGGGCGTCACCGGCAAAAAGAACCTCCACCGGTCGGAAAAGACGGCATTGGCGATCAAGTATGGTGCACGCGGAATGATTATGGTCAATGGTGCACCCGGTAAAATATTGCTTACCGGAACAGCCTCGGTTACCGGCGCCATCATCTCCATTCCTGCGGTCTGCATATCCAATGAGAGCGGCTATGAGATCAGGAAATGGATGAAGGATGAGGGCCCCCTGGAAGCACATATCGATATGCACAACACTTCGAAGCCCATCAAAGCCCGAAATGTAATTGCCACACTGAAAGGAAAATCCGACGAGAAAGTGATTATCGGCGGCCACCTTGATTCCTGGGATCTTGCTACGGGCGCGATCGACAATGGAATTGGGTCATTTGCCGTCATGGATGTGGCCAGGGCATTCAAGGCGTTGAAAGTGAAGCCCGAGCGCACTATCCAGTTCGTATTGTTCATGGGAGAGGAGCAGGGATTGCTTGGCTCAAAACATTTTGTGAACGAACTTAAAAAGTCGGGGTCGATTGACAAGGTTTCGTATATGATGAACCTTGATATGACCAACGACCCGAATGGCGCCAATACGTTTGGGCGCGACGAAATGGTTGAATTCTTTGCGACAATCGGCCAGGCCATTCGTTCGGTTGACAGCGAGTATAAAAATGAGACGGCCAACAGGGCAGGGCTGCATAGTGACCATCAGCCTTTCATGCTGGAAGGCGTACCCATTGCCGGCTTATCCGGTCACCTCGATCCCAATGTCCTGCAATGCTACCACGCGGATTGTGACGATTTCAGTCTGGTAAATAAGGATCAGCTGGAAAAAACGGTACGCATTGCGTCCATGTACCTGTATGCATTGTCCAATGCGGAACATATAGCGGTGAAGAAATTATCGGATCAAAAGACCCGTGACTACCTGATTTCGCAAGGACTGAAAGAAGAACTGATTATCGGCCAGGAATGGCGCTGGGAACAGTAAGCTATTGCCGCAATTGAATGTAGAATGCTAGTATTTCCGAATGCCAAGATCAATCTAGGTCTGAATATCGTTGAAAAGCGCCCGGACGGGTTTCATAACATCGAGTCCTGCTTCTATCCCGTCGGTTGGTCGGATGCGTTGGAAATCACTTTGTCGGAAACCTTTTCCTTTCATTCGGATGGAATTGCGATTCCGGGCGATCCGGCGGATAACCTTTGCGGCAAGGCGTACGAGATGCTTCGGAAAGATTACAACCTGCCCCCCGTCAAAATACACTTGTTGAAAACGGTGCCCATCGGTGCCGGACTCGGCGGAGGGTCTGCGGATGCGGCTTTTACCATCAAGGCGCTGAACCAGTTGTTCGACCTGGATATTTCCATTGAGGAGCAGGAAAAATATGCCAGGCTGATCGGCAGCGACTGTGCTTTTTTCATTCGGAACAAACCAATGTACTGCTTCAAAAAGGGCGATCAGTTCGATCCGATTGACATTAATATTTCCGGGAAATGGATTGCCCTTGTGAATCCGGGAATTCACATCTCGACTGTTGAAGCATATTCCGGCGTAGTCGCGAAACGAAGTACGGAGGATTTACGTAATATACTTCGGGAGCCGGTTACGGAATGGAAGGGCCGCGTCAGGAACGATTTTGAAGCAACGCTCTTTGAAAAATATCCTCTATTGGGAGAAATAAAAGCAAAGTTGTACGGGCTCGGCGCAGAATATGCGGCCATGAGCGGCTCCGGATCTACGCTGTTCGGCATTTTTGAGCAGGAACATGATATGAAACAGCATTTCCCTGACTTTCGGCTGTGGCAGGGTTTTCTTAAATAAATTTAACCCACGGGTTATGTATTAAGGTGTAAAATAGTCGTTATATTCACTTTGAATTGCGCTTTTTGAAGATATCAATGATTGGGAGATGAGTCCGAAGCACACAACAAAGCAAACCGAAAACCCTTTCACCAAACGTCGTGAGCCGCTTGGCTTTATGCTTTGGCTAGGGGTTGCGGGCAGCTCGGTGCTCTTTACATCCATCTTTGTCATTTTCCTCTTACGTGCCCACAAAGAAACAGCGCATTTGGTCGCATTGCCGGACATGTTCTGGCTCAGCACGCTGGTGATCCTGTTCAGCAGCATTACACTACACGAAGCGAATCTTGCATTCACAAACGAGCGCTTTCTGCATTACCGGGTATTCCTGGGCGCTACGCTGTTGCTCGGGTTTACTTTTATCATGTTGCAGGCGGGCGGATGGATGGAAATGGTCAATTCGGGCGTTTTCAGCGGCGTCAATACTTCCGAAGGTTTTATATACCTTTTAACAGGGCTTCACCTGCTGCATATGATCGGCGGCGTACTGTATTTGAGTTACCTGTTCAGAAAGGCGATCAGGAACAGGAGCTACGTCGACTCGTTCGTTTACAGTGTTAACCCGCCTAATCGTCTCCGAATTAAACTTTTTACCCGCTACTGGCATTTTACGGGAGCACTATGGCTGGTGGTTTTTATCTTCCTGATCGTACTTTACTAGCCTTAGGCCTGTACCCGGCTGCCCGAAATTACATTCCCGAATTCGTATATTTGGAATCCGAGATGTAACCAGATGATTCCCGTTTCACCCCCGATCCGTACCGACCTGTTTTCGCTATTCATTCTCCTCGGATGTGTGCAGGGGCTTATTTTGGCCTACGTTTTTCTCACGCACACCAGGGGGAGTAATCGTTCCAACCTGTTTCTGGGAATCCTGATTCTAGCCATGGCGGTGATCATCAGCGATGTGTGGCTGGGTTATACCAATTATATGTTCAGGGTATTGTGGCTGGTAGATTTCAGCGAACCGCTGAACCTGCTGATGGCCCCAACGGCATTCCTCTACACGCAAACAGGCCTGAATCAGCGCATTCCTAAACGGGCATGGCTGCATTTGATGCCTTCGGCGATTTACCTCGTTTACATGTGCGTGCTCGTGTATCCGCAAGGGCTGGAATTCAAATACAATTCCAACATTGGCTCCTTTCATCCCGAGCTGGAACGGATTGCGGCTACCCGGTATGGCAGCGACTGGATGTTTCAGCCCAAATGGCACATCAACGACCTCACGTTCGCCAGTATGGTCGTTTATACCGTTGCCGGTTTCGTGTTCCTGGTCAGGGCCTTCCGGCAGCGTGGGGTTTCTTTTTTCAGCGCAGAGAAAAGCTCACTAACCTGGTTCAGGGATATCTCCTTGCAGCTGAGTTTCCTGGTGTTGGTTTTCTTTATCGTCCGTGTTTCTTTCCCGCACGATCTCGGCGACCATATAATAGCCGCATTCATTTCCCTGATCATCTATATCACCAGCTTTACGGTGTTAAGGAAGTCGCTGTTTTTCCAGGAGCCGAATGACCGGGTAATGCGCAAGTATGAAAAATCGTCACTTACGCCTGAAATCCAGTCTGCGACATTGGGCAAGCTGCAAGCGGTAATGCTGGCGGAACAGCCATTTCTGGACCCTGGGTTTTCATTGCCGGCGCTTTCCAAACGACTCGGCGTATCGACCCATCATTTGTCCCAAATACTTAATGAAGAATTGAAGCAAAGCTTTTTCGACTTTCTCGGGGCCTACCGCATCCGGGAGGCGCAGCGACTGC
The DNA here is from genome assembly GCA_001898145.1 of Dyadobacter sp. 50-39. Lineage (GTDB taxonomy): Bacteria > Bacteroidota > Bacteroidia > Cytophagales > Spirosomataceae > Dyadobacter. The sequence continues at coordinate 482,775 of MKSR01000008.1, read as the reverse complement.
TTGCCGACGAGGCGAATGCTTACATTAAAATCGAGGAAATTGGGCAGATGGTAGGGTATAATTCGAAATCGGCTTTTAACACTGCTTTTCGTAAAATAACCGGCACAACCCCCTCGGAGTACCGCAAAAAATACGCTAATCAGAAGTTCTGACTTATCGGGAAGAACTTCAAACGGATCAGAACGGTCGTTTCGTCGCTTTTTGCGGCGGTAGTTTTGGGCATCACTCAAAACTATTTGTCATGGAAACAAAGCCCGGCCAACTACATGCTGCATCCCTCTCAACCCGCCGATACGATCTCGACTGGCTTCGTGTTATCGCATTCGGCATCCTCATCTTCTTTCATGTGGGAATGTTTTTCAATCATTGGGGTTGGCACATCAAAAACAATGTCATCACGCAAGTAGTTGAATGGCCAATGCGGTTCAGCAGCCAGTGGCGCATGTCGCTGCTTTTCATGATCTCCGGTGCTGGCGTCTATTTCGCGCTTGGGACACGTTGGCCGGCGGCTTTTCTGAAAGAGCGCTTTATACGGATTTTTGTGCCGCTAGTCTTCGGGATGTTCGTAATCGTGCCGCCGCAGATCTTTTTCGAACGGCTTACCCAAGGACAAACTTATGGCTACGGCGATTTTTACAAAACCGTATTTCAGTTTGTACCATACCCCGAGGGGAGTTTTAGCTGGCACCATTTGTGGTACCTGGTCTATATTTTCTGCTATTCGTTGGTGGGGTTGCCTTTACTGCTGTTGCTGCTGCGTTATACCGGCTTTACGCAGCGCGTGGCCGCATTCTTTGCGAATCCATGGGCTTTGATCGCCCTGCCGGTGGTCTGGCACGTTGGCGGAAGCATGCTGCTGGGAGAGCGCTTCCCAACCACCCATAACCTGGTTCGGGACTGGAATGAACATTTTCACGATTTTACGCTCTTTGTGACCGGTTTCCTTCTTTGTACGCAAACCCGCTTTTGGGAAACGCTGAAAAAATACCGGCGACTGACATCAGGCATCTGGATCACATTGACCATCGTCTTGTATGCATTTTACTGGACCGTTGACCGGGACATGAGTGCGACCGGATGGCTGGTATATGATCTCATTAAAACGACGAACGCCTGGTGTATTCTGCTGTCTTTCTTCGGATTCGGGTATACTTACCTCCAATTCACCAATCCGTTCTTGAAATACGCCAACGAGGCCGTGTACCCGTTTTATATCTTGCATCAGACGGTGATCATTTGCCTCGCTTATCCGCTGATCAATGCACCGGTGCATTGGTTTATCAAGTTTATCTACCTATGTGTTGCCACCTTCGTGATTTGCCTCGGCGTGTACCATTTCCTCATCCGACGGAGCAATGTCCTGCGGGTATTGTTTGGAATGAAAGCGATGAAACGGAAAAAGGATGAAGTGCTGACGCCTATTTCTTCAATATCTTGAATTCCACACGGCGGTTCCGCTGCTGGCCTTCGGGCGTATCATTTTTAGCGACGGGTTTCGTCTCGCCATAGCCTTTGCTGGCAATACGATCGGGCTCGATACCTTTTCCGATGAGATATTCGCGAACGGTGTCGGCCCTTTCCTGGGAAAGATTCACGTTGAATTCCGAGCTGCCGGTGTTGTCCGTGTGGCCTCCAAGCTCGATGGCCAGCGTTTTGTTTTCCTGCATGGAAATGGCAATGCGGTTAAGCTCTGGAAACGACTCGTCGCGGAGCGTCGCTTTGCCGGTGGCGAAGAAGATATTGTTAAGCCGCACTATCTGGCCTTCTTCGATAGGGATTAGTCTCAGTGATTTGTTGGCGATTTCCTTGAATGCCTTTTCCTTGCCCGAGCCGGTAGAATCGGTAAGGTCAATATTCTCGCCTTCGGCAATGAAATTAGGCGCGACGGCGCGCATGCTGTATTTGTTTCCGTACGGCAGCACAAGCTTGTATTCGCCGGTGGTAGGATTAGTCGTCGCCGTTCCTACTTCCTCGCCGGTAGCCAGGTCCTCATAAATGATCGTCGCTTCGACCGGTTTGCCGGTTTTGGAATCGATAACCTTTCCGCTGATCATCACGACAGGGTCGGAAGGGGGAACAACAGCGGCTATCGGTGCTTCAGTAGAATCTGCCGGAGACGGTTTCGGTTGCAGGTTATAGCGGACAATGTCGCCTTTGCCTTCCGTGTCTTTGAATGAAACCATGTAGGCGAAATCGCCCAATGCGGAAATGGTATAGTAAGCGTCGTAGCCGTCGGTGTTGATGGCCGGGCCGAGGTTCACGGGGCGGCTCCACCGTTTCCACGACTTGTCGATCCGTTTGCTGTAATAAATGTCGTTACTCCCTTGCCCGCCCTTGCGGTCGCTGGAAAAATAAAGGGTTACACCGTCAGGCGCGAGGAACGGGGTTGTTTCGGTGAAATCAGCGGTATTGATCTCAGATCCCAGGTTCAAAGGCTTGGACCAGGTGCCGTCTTTTTGTTTGAAACTCACATACAGGTCGTCGACTTTGCTGTTTTTCTTCTCGCTGAAAGACATTACCAGCACTTTTCCGTCATTGGAAAGGTAGCCGCAGTCGAACTGGCCCTTGCTGAGTTTGGTATAGCCCGGAATTTCCAGTTTCGCCGGAGCGGACCAGCCGCGGGCTGTTTTTTTACTGGTTGAAAAGCCCCGCGTCTCGTAAGTGCCGTTTTTGTATGCGCCTTTGATGAGCAAGGTATTGCCATCGGGCGTAATGCTGTAAAGGCTGTTGTAGTCCTCCTTGTTGAGCGGTGGCGGCAACCTTCGTGCGGGCGTCCATTGATTGCTTTTGAGTTCGGAATACCAGATATCCTGGCTGCCTTTCGGGCCGTGCGTGTTCTGCGGATGGCTAACCCTTGAGAAATAAATCGTTTTCCCGTCGGGGGAAATGATCGGACTGATTTCGTTGTACTCGGTGTTGACCGATTTTCCAAGGTTTTCCAGTTGGGCGTGGGCGCCCAAGGAAGTGGCGACCGCGATGGCTAATAGGCAGAAAGCACGCATTGTTTCTAACAGAATGGCTAGTTTTTATCTACATACAACGACCCGTCCAGCGGCTTATTTTCCACATTTTCCAAACGGAAGCGCTCCATTTTTTCAAGGAGCGAGGACGGATCTTCTGCAACCACCAAAAGTCTGCGGTTATCGGGTCGCAGGAAACCTTCCTCCACCATTTTGTCGAGCTGTTGCAGCAGCAGATCGTAAAATCCGTTCACGTTCAGGAGTCCGACCGGCCCGTGGAATATGCGGAGCTGCGCCCAAGTGAGAATTTCGAAAAGCTCGTCGAAAGTACCGTAGCCGCCCGGCAATGCGATCACCCCATCGGACATGGATACCATTTTGGCCTTGCGCTCGTGCATGGTTTCCACGAAATGCAGTTCCGAAAGTGTCTTGTGGGCCACTTCCAGCTTAGCCAGGAAATTGGGGATAATGCCCGTTACAAACCCGGCATTGTCCATGGCACCATCGGCCACACGGCCCATCAGGCCCATATTGCCGCCGCCGTAGATCAGTTTGATATTTCGTTTCGCGAGGGCGGCGCCCAATTCATAGGCGGCCTCGGCGTAAAGTGCATTCTTTCCGGGGTTTGAACCGCAGTATACAACTATGGATTGCATCGGATATAGGTTTTAAGACAGGGCGTTTCGCAGCTTATGCCAGGATATCCGCAGCCAGTTTTTTAAGGTCAAGATCGCCGAATGTGCCGGAGCTCATCAGCAGCAGGTTGGCATCCTTCCAGGTCAGTGACTTCAAAAATGCTTCCATCTCTGACGAATTGGTAAACACTTTGAGATCCTCGCGCTTGAATGCCGCTCTGATATCCTCTTCCGTCAGACTTTCGAGGCGTTTGTGCTCCAACGTCAGCGGATTAAAATACACGACCGCTACGTCGGCTGCTTTCAGCTTGCGGCGGTATTGGGATAAAAATCCTTTATTGAGGCTGCTGAATGTATGCAGTTCGGCGCAGGCCACCAACGTTCTGTTCGGAAACTGTTCTTTCAGCGCATTCGTGGTAGCTTCTACTTTGGAAGGGGCGTGTGCGAAATCGCGGTACACATTCACCGTTTCGTTTGTGCCGAGCAATTCCAGCCTTTTCGACGCGCCTTTGAAAGTGCGGATCGCCGCGTAGAACTGCTCATCTGTAACGCCCAGCCTTTCGCAGACCTCGCGCGCGCCGCTGATATTCTTCATGTTATGGCTTCCGAAAACCAGTACCGGCACTTCGCCCTGTTCGGCGGTGATCAGTATCGTTTTGTTATCTTCGATCCGGTGCGGATGCACATTGTACGGGGTGCTGGTGACGTCGGGGCGGCCTTTTTGTCCGATCACGTCGAGCATGTCGTCCGTCTCGTCGAAGATGATGGCACCCGCTTTGGGCAGGGAATCGGCCAGCAGCTCGAATTGCTTCACGTATGATTCCCAGGTCGGGAACACATTGAAATGGTCCCAGGCAATTCCGCTGATCAATGCGATATGGGGCTGGTAATGGATGAATTTCGGTGTAGGATCAATAGGAGAAGTAAAATACTCATCACCTTCGATCACGATCAGCGGTGCATTCTCAGAAAGCTTCACCATATTATCGAAGCCCTCGATCTGTGCGCCGACCAGGTAGTTGAAATTTCTTTTATTGTATTTCAAAACATGGAGAACCATCGAAGTAATGGTCGTTTTTCCATGGCTGCCTGCGATGACTACGCGCTGTTTGTTCTGACTTTGTTCAAAAATATACTCAGGGTATGAATACACTTTAATCCCCAGCTCTTTGGCTTTGGCCAGCTCGGGGTTGTCCTGCCGGGCATGCATGCCCAGGATCACGGCTTCCAGGTCAGCAGTAATTTTCTCCGGAAACCAACCGGTAACAGGCGGAAGCAGGTCATATTGCGCGAGGCGGCTGGATGACGGTTCATAGATTTCATCATCCGATCCTGTTACAATAAATCCTTTTAAATGTAGTTCGATCGCCAGGTTGTGCATGACACTGCCCCCAATCGAAATGAAATGTATTTTATGCAAAGATGAAGATTGACTCATTGACAATTCTTAAAACTGATTCCGTTCGAAAGTTAGCAAGAATTGGTCTTTGGGCAAATCCGCGATTATCCTATTTCCCGGCTTCCTTGATGAACTTGACATTTTCCTGCGTGCCGTTGTCGCGCAAGAGGCCTATCACATAGGAGCCCGAAGCGAGGGCCTCTATGTCGATCTGCTGCTGCGGCTTGTCGGAGCTGTAAACGACTTGCCCCGCTGTGTTGATGATTCTGATCGTTTTGACGCTTTCCCAATTGTCTGCGGCTACGGTGATTTTGTCGCTCGCCGGGTTTGGATAGGTGCTTACAACCGACGTCATTTTGAAATTCAGGCTCACGATGCGGCTGTACGAGAATGTGTTGTCGCGATCGATCATTTTCAGGCGATACAGATTTTCACCGGGCAATGGATCGCTATCGGTGAAATGGTAGCGCGTAACCGCATTCAAAATATCCCCGCCTGCGGGAACCGAACCCATTATAGCCCATTTTTTGCCGTCGGGGCTCCGCTCGATATTAAATTTTTCGCTATTCACTTCTTCCGCAGTCGACCAGGCAAGCTGCGCCTGTGCACCTTCTTTTCTGGCCGTAAAGTCGATCAGCTTCACGGGCAATGCGCGGGCGACCGCAACGACCTTCGAAGTGGATTTGGTACTGCATCCGCTGCGCGTCGATTTGGCTGTGTATTGATAGTCACCGGGTAAATCGGGCGCGTTAATGGTGATTGAACTGCCTGTGCGGTTGCTGGCGCCCGCACCACTCCACGCATAGTTGGCCGTATTGCATTCCGGGCCCTGGCAATTGATGCTGAGCGTTATAGGAGTTCCCACCACCGGCTTGCTCGGGGAAGCGTTGACAGCCACAGAAAACGAGCACGGCAGGAAATTACCGCTGTCCCAAATGTTTTCCCAGTAGCCATTATCCGTCATCCGGATGGATTTCGGTTGAAGGTCGGTCTGCCCGAAATTCTGCCGGCCGATCTGGTTCCAGGTTTCAAAAAGGAAGTTTCCGGTGAAAACATTCGGGAAAATGTTGACTGTCACTGCTGCTGCGCGCGCCGGCGGCTGGTAGGCGGGCGTTACATATTGCTCGCGGCACAATGCAAGCGTAGGCGCGAGCTGGCCCATCTCGATGTCGTTGTAATGCATGGCAATATGAACATAGTCGGCACCGTGTTTGTACGCACGGGGAAACCACTCGTAAGGTATCCCTCCATTGATTCCCGAACCGCCGTCAGGTTGTCCAAGGTCAAGCGGGTCGAATTCCACCGCGGCAATTTTGTTCGGGTAGGTGCCTTTAATCACATCCACGCCCATGATTTTCTTCCAAAGATCCCAGGTACTTGTGCCGTCGGTGTGGTAAATGCCATCTGAAAGTTCCAATGCGAGCAGGAGCGTACTGCTGTGCAAATGCCAGTTGTTGCCCTGTACGGAACCGAAATCGGAGATGAAATGCAGTACTTTGATGGAAGAATTACGGTTTTTGACGGTTTCGTAAAAACCCTTGAAAAGTTTCAGCAAACCCCATCCTGCGAAGCGATGGAGGTCACGGCCCATTTCAGAATTGTAATTTCCGTCGGTTGGCTGGGGTGCGGAGGCGATAGGATAGGAGGTGCGGCCCCAGGTGGCGTTGGTTTGGCCCGGAAACCTTATCGGAAGAAACTTCGTGCGCCATGCCTGCAATGCCTTGGCCTCGAACATCCCGGCATAGTTGACGGAGTTGACTGTTTTATTAGGCATATAAAACTCTTCCGACCCGTTGTTGCCCATTGCTACATACAAAATTCGTGAAGAATAACCCTGTACCTGCGCCAGCGCATCGTCGACAAAAGCCAGAAACCGGCTGGTAGTATATTCAGAGAACACCGACGGGTAGGTGTGGGCTATGGCTTCCCGCATAAGCGAGCCGTTGGCGAGCTGCGCAACATCGCCGGTGGAAAGAAAACTGTCGTTCCAGTAGCCCGGCCGTAGGTAAGAGAAATGGAGCGCTACCTTCATGTTCGGATTGAGGTCCAGAATGGCTTTGACGGCCTGCGCCATCTTTGTGCGCTGGTAATTGCCCAGGGTGGGCTCGTATTGTTCCCATTGGATATGCAGCCGGATGGCCGTCGGGCTCGCGTCTTTTCCGTTGTATTTGAGGTTGGCGAATTTAAGGATGTACTGCCACTGTCCCGCGTTGATGCCGTTCGGTGCGGTGCGGTCGAGTCCGTAGCCGGTTGTATTGAGGATCAGCTCGCGTTGCGCCAGAAGCCTGGGCGCCTTGCCAAGAAGCAAAGCCAGAAAGAATGCGGTGGTTAGTAAACGTAAGTAGGTGGTTGACAGCGACAGACCTTTGAAGCGCATAAAATTGGGGTTCGTGGGCGGTTACAGGTTTCAGACTCTATGAGGTGGCGTTACGTTTTTTCTATAATGGATATAGAAGTTTATGGATTACCAGCGAACTGTCCGGTCGGATACAGCCTCAGGCAAAACTTCGTTGAGAATCAAAATGGAAATAGAAGAGGAAGCCGGTTTTTAAGCCAGGTTAGCCATCAGTTCAAACTATTTTTGTACGTGTAACGGATAAAGGATGGTTATGAATCGGTTTGAAAGGTAGAATATTAAAACTAGATTTCAACTAAAATAAAGAATAAATTCTACAAGCGGTCACAAAAAAACGCTCATCTGTGTAGATGAGCGTCCGATATTAGCAGCGTTTTGTCGTGGCTACGCCAGCTTTTTATACTTGATCCGCGTAGGCGTCGCATCGGTTCCCAGTCGTTTGCGGCGGTTTTCTTCGTACTCGGAGAAGTTACCTTCAAACCAGTAAACCTGCGAATCGCCTTCAAATGCGAGAATGTGCGTAGCAACGCGGTCGAGGAACCAGCGGTCGTGGGAAATGATTACGGCACAGCCAGCGAAATTTTCAAGACCTTCCTCCAATGCACGGAGCGTGTTCACGTCCAGGTCGTTGGTAGGCTCATCCAGCAGCAGCAGGTTACCGCCTTCTTTCAATGTCATGGCAAGGTGCACGCGGTTACGCTCGCCGCCCGAAAGCGTTCCTACCTTCTTCTCCTGATCGCCGCCGCCAAAGTTGAAACGGCTCACATACGCACGCGCATTCGCCTGTTTGCCTGCAAGCATGATCCAGTCGTTGCCGTCCGAAATACTTTGATATACCGTTTTGTTGGGATCGAGATTGTCGTGTTCCTGATCCACATAAGCGAGTTGCACAGTCTCACCTACTTCAAAATGGCCCGTCAGCGGTTTCAGCTGGCCGGTAATGAGCTTGAACAGCGTGGTTTTACCCGCACCGTTTGGCCCGATAATCCCCACAATGCCGTTCGGCGGTAATGCGAAGCTGAGGTTTTCGTACAACAGGCGGTCACCGAAGCCCATCGACACATTATATGCTTCGATCACCTTGTTCCCTAATCTTGGGCCCGAAGGGATGAAGATTTCCAATTTTTCTTCCTTCTCGCGGCCTTCCTCGCTGAGTAGCTTTTCGTAAGCTCCCAACCTCGCTTTGGATTTCGCCTGACGTGCTTTCGGTGCAAGACGCACCCATTCCAGCTCACGCTGTAATGTTTTCTGCCTTTTCGATTCGGTCTTCTCTTCTTTTTTCAGGCGCTCCTGCTTTTGTTCCAGCCAGGATGAGTAGTTACCTTTCCATGGAATGCCCTCTCCGCGATCAAGTTCGAGGATCCAGCCGGCCACGTTGTCCAGGAAGTAACGGTCGTGGGTTACGGCGATCACCGTTCCTTTATATTGCCTCAAATGCTCTTCCAGCCACAGCACCGACTCTGCATCGAGGTGGTTGGTAGGTTCGTCGAGCAACAGGACGTCGGGCTGGCGCAGCAGGAGGCGGCACAACGCGACCCGGCGCTTTTCACCACCCGAGAGCGTTGAAATCAATGTATCGGAAGGAGGGCAGCGGAGGGCGTCCATCGCTATTTCGAGCCGGTTGTCGAGGTTCCAGGCATCCGACGCGTCGAGTTTCTCCTGTACTTCGCCCTGTCTTTCCAGTAATTTATCGAAATCTGCGTCCTCAGCACCAAATGCCTCGTTGATCTCGTCGAATTCTTTCAATAGATTTACAACTTCTTGTACACCTTCTTCTACAACTTCACGGACCGTCTTGTTGGGATCGAGTTTCGGTTCCTGTTCAAGCATTCCTACGGAGTAACCGGGAGAGAAAACAACCTCACCCTGAATGTCTTTGTCGATGCCGGCGATCACCCGCAGGAGGGTCGACTTCCCCGAGCCGTTCAGACCGAGTACACCGATTTTGGCACCGTAGAAAAAGGATAAATAGATGTTTTTAATAATATGCCTGTTGGGAGGAATGATTTTGTTAACCCCCGACATTGAGAAAATAATGGTTTCGTTACTCATTTTTTGTTTAATTTGTGCGTAACAAATATCGTTATATATCCCTACACTTAGCAGATAAAAAAAATTGAAAGAATGGAAAATGCCACATTGAATGATGAATACGGCTACGTTAAGGACAGCAAAGTATTTTTAAAGGGGTATCTGGATTTCCCCGACCGGCAAATTGGAGAAGTAAAAAGGACTGAACAGGAAGCGATTGACTATTTCAAGAATCGTTTTAACATTGTCCTGAACAAAGTAGAGCAGCTGGAACGCGAAATTGATGAAGCACTTAATAAGGGCTCCTATCTTACCAAACTGATCCAGTTGCAGCGCAAGTTGAAAGGTTTTGATGCATTGGGCGACTTTGTGCCCTTGCTGAGAAGGCTGGAAGAGAAAGAGGAATATCTCAAAGGCCTGATCGAAGTTAACCAGCTCAAAAACCTGGAAATCAAACGTGCGCTGATCGAAGACGTGAAAGTTGCCGCCGCTGTTACCGATTATGCCACAGCTACGGACCAGATTCAGGAAATCAAAGCCAAATGGATCCGCACCGGGCCGGTCGACAAGGAATATCAGGAAGAAATTGAAACTACTTTCCAGCAAATTCTGGATGATTTCTTCCAGCGCCGTCGTGATTATTTCGACGAGCAGAACAAACTGAACCAGCACCGTATCGAAGAATATGAAAAGCTGATCAAAATCACCAAGACGCTCAGCTACGCCAAAGATCTCGATGAAGCCTATGCCAAAGCGAGAGATGTACGCAATGCGTGGAACAACATCGGAGAGGTTCCGCCGAAACGCTTTTTCAAAGTCAACAAGGCTTACCGCCACTTCCTTAAACTGTTTTACGATAAGTATAATGCAGCCAAAGGCATCGAGCCGAAAGTACGCATCGACCCGCGTATCGTCGAACAGCAGAAGCTGCTCGCACAGGCCGAAACACTTTTGAGGCAGCCGGATATCATCGAAGCATCACAGGAAGCCAAAGCCCTGCTCAGTAAATGGAAGGAGATCAAGATTCCGTTCAAACTGGCAGACAAGGAGCTGGCGGAGAAGTTCCGTATGGTATGTGACAAAATATTCGAGCTCAGCTACCTGGCACGCGTGATCAGCCGTAAATACCCGGCATTTGACCTGAAAAGCCCCGAAGAACAGCTTCGTACCAAATACCGCGAGCTCGAATGGCTTACCAAGCGTGAGAAAAGTGACCTGGAATTCGCGCAGCTGGAATTCGACCGCACTGCCACCGGCGATCCCGAACAGGATAAACAAGCCGTGGGCCGCATCAATATCCAGAAACGTAAGGTTCAGATGAAAGAGCGTATCCTGATCGAGTTCGAAAGAAAACTGAAAGCTATTACCGGGTGACGGTCACGGGCTGACCTGTTAGTGCTTCAACGAAGATTTATTAATTACCAAATTGGATTGCAATACCCTGGTCTCGAATTCGGCCGGGGTATTTTTGCTTTCAATGAGGTCCAATAACAGGGAAGTTGCCTGCTGGCCCATTTCGAACGAGGGCTGGGTAACCGAACTCACCGGCGGATCGAGGAGCGACGACATGGCGATGTCGCAGAAACCTACTACCGCCACATCGTCGGGCATTTTGTAGCCGAGCTGCCGCAATGCCCAGTGAATGCCCATCGTAATGCGGTCGCTGGCACCGAAAATAGCGTCGGGGCGCTCGCGGAGGGCCATTAGCTGGTAAGTACGCTCGGTACCGCCCGCCTGGGTGATCTCGCTGTGCAGCACCCATTCTTCCTGGAAATCGATTCCGTACTTGCGCAATGCATCCTTGTATCCTTCCAAACGGAAGCGTGTAATGGATACCGGCTTGGGCCCGGCAATATGCGCAATGCGCTTGCAACCCCGCTTGATCAAATGCTCCGTTGCGTCGAATGCGCCTTTGTAGTCGTCCACACGCACCTTATGCGTGTGCATGGCGTCGCTCACGCGATCGAAAAACACCACCGGGATGCCCTGTTCCTGCAAAGACGCGAAATGGTCGATGTTTTCCGACTGGCTTGAAATCGCCACCACCAATCCATCGACACGCCGCGATGCAATGTGCCTCGTGGCCGAGCGTTCGCGTTCCAGGAGTTCGTGGCTCTGGTAAATCATCGTGTGGTACCCGCGGCTGTATGCAATGTCCTCCACGCCGCCTATCGCGGATGAATAGAAGCGGTTGGCAATGTCCGGCACAATGACGCCGATGGTTTGCGTTCGGTTTTTGAGCAGGCTGATCGCGATCGGATTGGGATAATAGTTCAGCTGCTCGGCGAGGTCTATCACCTTTTGCTTCGTTTCTTCGCTGATCTCGCTGCTGTCGCGCAGTGCCCGCGACACGGTCGATTTCGAAATGCCGAGTTGCCTTGCAATCTCTTTGATGGTGATAGAAACCTTCTTCATAGGGGTATATTGAAATAGTACAATCTTACTAAAAATGTCTGTAAATCAGCCGGCGGTCAATGTTGCATGGAGTAACCATTGTTCGCACAAAGTTCCGGGAAAAATTGCGGGAATGGGAACGGTTCCGGGAACGGTTGCGTAAATTTATTGCTTTTTTTCAAGATTTATTTTTGTGTATCAGCGAATGAGTGTTTAAACTAGGTACATCATCGACGAAGACAGAGGGCTAAATACCACTACAATTCCAGGAAATTTTCTATAATTAACCTAGCTCAGTTTACATGGAGACAAACTCATTTGCCAGTACATTACCATCAGCCTGTTCTCAGAAAAGTATACTGGAAACCCTGTTTGGCAGAGTGGTGACTAACGGTGATTATAATGCGTTCCGCGAGTTGTTCACACGTCATTACCGGTCGCTTTGCAATTATGCCATGCGCGTGGTGGTGACGAGGGAAATTGCGGAGGAAGTGGTATCCGATGTATTTGTGAAACTTTGGAAAAATCGTGAGCAGATCGAGGTGCATACTTCTTTTCAGGCTTACATTTACAGAGCTGTGCGCAACCAGGCGCTGGATTATCTGAAACTGCGTATCCATCGTCAGAATGAGCGGGATTCACTGGAATCGGTGCAGTGGAATATGAACCACGCCGATCATTTCTCGCCCGCTGAAGAATTGTCGTACAACGAATTTTATGAGCATATAGAAGATTGCATCCAGGCGTTGCCGCGCCAGTGCCAGCTCATTTTCCGCCTCAGCCGTGAAGAAGGCCTTCGCTACCGCGATATCGCGGAGCGTTTGGAAATCTCGGTCAAGACGGTGGAAACACAAATGAGCCGCGCATTGAAGGTATTGCGCGAGAGGGTGCCGGAGCATAGGTTGGTAGCTTGAGGGCTGTAAGCTTTAAGCTGTAAGCTATAAGCGGTATTTCTTAAGTTCACAAAAAACGATAATTGAATTAACCATAAATATAATCGGCGCTTAGTGCTCTGGGCTTACAGCTTATAGCCTATCGCGCCGTAAGGCATCAAAATGGCATTAGAACAAACCTGGCGTTGGTTCGGGCCTGACGACCCTGTTTCGTTGCAGGATATCCGTCAGGCCGGGGCAACCGGAATCGTAACCGCATTACATCACATTCCCAATGGTGATGTTTGGGAAGTATCAGAAATTCAGGCGCGTAAGCAGTTGATCGAGGACGCCGGCCTTACATGGTCGGTCGTAGAAAGTGTACCTGTGCACGAGTCGATCAAAACGCGTTCGGGGGATTTTGAAAAACATATCCTGCATTACCAGCAGTCGCTCCGTAACCTCGGGCAATGTGGTATCGACACCGTATGCTACAATTTTATGCCTATTCTCGACTGGACGCGCACCGACCTGGACGCGCCCATGAAGGATGGCTCCACCGGCCTGCGTTTCGATGCAACGCAGTTCGCTGCATTCGATCTTTATTTGCTGGAAAGGCCGGAAGCGGAAGAGCTGTATACCGATGAGCAAAAACGCGCCGCCAAAATTTGGCTCGATACGGCGTCAGAGGAACAGAAGCAAAAACTCGTCCGTAATATCATCGCAGGTCTGCCTGGATCGGAAGAGAGCTTTACGGTGGAAGAATTCCGGAAAGTGCTGAAAACCTACGAACATATCGGCGATTTCGAGCTACGCACGCATTTGTACCAGTTCATACAGGCCATCGGGCCGGTGGCGGAAGAGTCGGGAATACAACTGGCGATCCACCCGGATGACCCCCCTTACCCGATTCTGGGCTTGCCGCGTGTGGTGAGTACCGAAAATGACGCAGAAATGCTGCTGAAAGCGTACGATAAACAGGCTAACGGCATTTGTTTCTGTACTGGGTCGTACGGCGTAAGACCGGACAACGACCTCGGCGGAATGGTGGACAGACTGGGTAAACGCATCCATTTCATCCACCTGCGTGCCACCAAGCGTGAGCACGACGGCAGTTTTTACGAAGCCGATCACCTGGATGGTGACGTGGATATGTACGGCGTCATGCGGGCATTGATGTTGGAGCAGAAAAGGCGCGAAAATGAAGGTAGAACCGATTCGAGAATGCCTTTCCGTCCTGATCATGGCCATCGTATGCTCGACGACCTGTCGGCAACAAAGCGGACGAACCCGGGTTACACAGCCATCGGGCGCCTGCGGGGGCTTGCGGAGCTGCGCGGCCTCGAATACGGGATTGAAAGAAGTTTGTGATTGTAACAAGAAAGAGAATGGAAACGATTACCACCGCTGTACAAAAGACCTTCATTTCCGAAGATTTCCTCCTCCGTTCGGAAACTGCGCGTATCCTTTACCATGATTATGCGAAGGAAATGCCGATCATCGATTACCACTGCCACCTCCCGCCCGATCAGATCGCGGAAGACAAGCAGTTTGAAAACCTCACGCAGATATGGCTTTACGGCGACCATTATAAATGGCGTGCTATGCGCGCGAACGGTATCAATGAGCGGTATTGCACCGGTGAAGCGAGCGATTGGGAGAAATTTGAGCAGTGGGCGGCCACGGTGCCGTATACGATGCGTAACCCGCTCTATCACTGGACGCACCTCGAATTGCTCCGCTATTTCGACATTGACATTCTTTTAAATAAACATACAGCCCGCGAGATCTACGAAGAATGCTCGGCCAAGCTGCGCCAACCCGAGTATTCGGTGAAGAGCCTGCTCACGCGTATGAACGTAAAGGTGATCTGTACCACGGATGATCCGACGGACTCCCTGAATTACCACAGCGCCATCAGCGAAAGCGGTTTCGATATCCGTGTGCTTCCTACATTCCGCCCGGATAAGGCCATGCTGCTGATCGATTCTCCGGAAGATTTCAAACAATATCTGGCGAAACTGGCGCAAGCAGCCGGTACCGGCGAAATTACATCTTACGAGGCATTGCTGGCCGCATTGCAGAACCGCCACGATTTCTTTGCTTCTATGGGCGGCCGCTTGTCGGACCATGGCTTGGAGCATATTTATTCCGAATTTGACGTAGCGGCGGCGCGCGAAGCGTTTGGGGCCGCTCTGAAAGGTGAAAAGCCGTCGGCTGGGCAGGCGCTCGCATTCAAATCGGTGCTGCTGTATGAAATGGCCAAGATGGACCATGCCAAAGGCTGGACGCAGCAGTTCCATCTCGGTGCGCTGCGGAACAACAACGAACGCATGCTCCGCGAACTCGGCCCGGATACAGGCTGGGATTCGATCGGCGATTACAGCCAGGCGCAGGCACTCTCCAAGTTTTTGAATAAACTCGATTCGACCAATCAGTTGGCGAAAACGATTTTGTATAACCTTAACCCAGCTGATAATGAAGTGCTGGCTACGATGACCGGTAATTACAACGACGGTACGGTCGCAGGCAAAATGCAGTTCGGCTCCGGCTGGTGGTTCCTGGATCAGAAAGACGGAATGGAGCGGCAGATGAATGCATTGTCGAACATGGGTTTGCTAAGCCGTTTTGTGGGCATGCTTACCGATTCGCGCAGCTTCCTGTCGTACCCGCGCCACGAATATTTCCGCCGGATCTTGTGCAACCTTATCGGCCAGGATGTGGAGAATGGCGAGTTGCCGAACGACATCCAGTGGCTGGGCAAGATGGTGGAAGGTATTTGTTACAACAATGCCAACAAATATTTTGGCTTTTGAAGTAAAATCCGAATTTAAATACGCTAATAAATGGATAGCCCAGACAGTTTTGTTGTGGGCTATTTTAATGTTAATACTTAATTTTGGCTCGTAATCATTTTTCCAATGGCCCGTCAGGAAGCTCTTTTCTTTGGCTAACGGGCAATAGTTTAAAATATGGCTCAGATAGTATCCTTTGGGGAAGTCCTGATGCGGCTTTCCACTCCTGGTTTTTCCCGTTTTGAACAAGCCCGTCAACTGAATGTAACCTATGCCGGCGGCGAAGCGAACGTTTCGACTGCATTGGCATATTGGGGACACAGCACGGCGCACGTTACCCGTTTCCCTGACTCGCCCATCGGGCGCGCGGCGGCTCAGTACCTGCATTTTCATGGCGTAGATACCTCGCACATCATTTTCGGAGGACCGAGAATGGCCGTTTATTTTCTGGAAACCGGAGCAGCCATGCGCGGTAGCCAGATCGTGTACGACCGGGCCAATTCATCCCTGGCAACCATCGACCCGAAAGAACTCGATTGGGACAACATCCTGAAAGACGCGAAATGGTTTCACTGGGCAGGGATTACCCCGGCTTTATCGCAGGAAGCAGCGGACGCATTGCTCGACGGCATCAAGGCCGCCCGGAAACGCAACATTACCGTTTCGGGTGATATTTTCTACCGGGCCAATTTGTGGAAATACGGCAAGAAACCATCCGATATTCTCCCCGAACTAACGGCCGGAACCGATGTCGTTATCGCCAACAGCATTAACATCAAGGAGATTTTTGATATCGACGGAAACGATTTTGTCGAATCCTGCGTCAATTTACAAAAGGCTTTCCCGCAGGTAAAAACTGTGGTCGATACCAAGAGAACGTCGATCAGTGCTTCACATAACCTGCTGAGGGCATTTTTGTGGAACGGGAAAGAGCTGCTCGAAACGGAAGATGTCGAAATCAACCCGATCATCGACCGCGTAGGTGGAGGCGATGCATTCATTGCCGGCCTTATCCACGGCCTTATTAGCTTCGACGACCAGCAGAAAGCGCTGGAATTCGGCGTGGCAGCTTCCGCATTGAAGCATACCATTGAAGGGGATGCATTGATCTCGACGGTCGCGGAAGTAGAAGCCATTCGTCAGGGAGAGACCTCAGGAAGAATCAAACGCTAGTAACCGGCCTAACAATCATGGATAAAGAAACAACACTGGTATTATTGAACGAAGTCGGCGTGCTGCCGCTGTTCTACCATGCAGATATCGAAATCGCCAAAGAGGTGATCAATGCGGCATACCGCGGAGGGGCGCGGGCATTTGAGTTCACCAACCGCGGCGACAATGCCTATAATGTGTTTACGGAGCTTCTGGCTTATGTAAAGGAAAGTCTTCCCGGCCTTTCGATGGGTATCGGTACCATTTATGACGCCGAGACGGCTCAAAAATTCATCGATGCCGGTACCGATTTCATCGTGACACCCTGCCTTAACCCGGCAGTAGGCGCAGTTTGTGTGAAGGCAGGTATTCCCTGGATTCCGGGCGTTTCCACCTTGACCGAAATTTACAACGCACAGCAAGCGGGTGCGGAAGTGGTAAAGCTCTTCCCGGGTGAAGTGGTAGGTTCAAAATTTGTAAGGGCCATTCGCGGGCCTATGCCGAATGTGAAGATCATGGTAACGGGCGGTGTTCAACCCACGCGCGAGAGCATTAACGAATGGTTTAGTGCAGGAGCTTACGCGGTTGGTCTCGGTTCGAACCTGTTCCCGAAGGAAGCGATCGCGGAAGGAAACTACCCCTGGATCGAGCAAAAAGTAGCAGAAAGCATCGCGCTGGTGAAGGAATTCCGGGCGAATAGCTGATCAATATTCCAAAATATCGCTTAGGCGGGTGGAGAAACCGAGAAGTACTTCACCGCCTGACAGCGTTTCATCAAAATGCACCGCAAGCTGAGGCTTGCCCGGCTCGTAAATGTAGGTCGTCTGACTATCCGGACATACGAGCCAGGCAAGCCTCACGCCGTTTTCAATCCATTTAAGCATTTTCTTTTGCAGATAGCGCAGGCTGTCGGTTTTTGATTTCAATTCAATAACGAAATCCGGAGCCATGTATGGAAACGAGTTCTTTTCAGCCTTACTAAGCGCATTCCAACGATCGATACGTATCCAGGCCACGTCAGGTACGCGCATTGAGTTGTCTCCCAGAAAGAATGCCCCGTTTGATTCTATTACTTTGCCGCTCTTATACTTGCGGTTCCAAAAAACGATTTCTGCAATCAACTCACTGTTATTGGAGCTTCCAAGTACAAAGGTAGGTGTCATAGTGATGTGTAGTTGACCATGTTCATCCCTTTCCACCATCAAGTCGGGGTTGGCCATGCAGAAGGCAACCAACTCGTCGTCGGTGAAAGATGGACATGCAGGTATATTCAATGGGAGAATCATAATGTGCTTTTTATCAAATATAAGCAATTACCAAGATGAAAGCCAATTGACTTTCTTCCGCATAATTTTGTAACTTTTAAGGCAATTAGCCGTGACAAGATTATGCTTACCATTGCCATTATCCTTTCGCTGATCCTTTTTTCGCTCGGGTTTATCGTAACGCCGGGGAATGCCAAATACCTTTTATCGGGGTATAACATGATGTCCGAGGCTGATCGGGCCAAGATGGACATCGTTTCCTACGTCAGGTTATTCAAACGCTTCCACATTTTTCTGGGGATCAGTGAACTCGCAGGCGTGCTGATACTGAAGAGTTTCAATGAAAACTGGGCATCGGTGTTCATGGTAATGTACCCGCTGTTGGCGTATGTGTATATGATCGCCGCGGGGAATCGCTACTATACCGGCACCAGTGGTCAGCGTGTAGGCACTTACATTGCGATGGCCATTATGGTAGTGGTAGTGGTGGGGGTAGGTTTTCTGATGTTCATGGGCATGCGAAACAGCGAGATATTCCTGACCGCCCGGACGTTGGAGATCAAAGGCCTTTCCGGAATGAAAATCGCGCGGAATGATGTAACTTATTTCGATGTTACCGACAGCCTGCCCGACATTTCGAGCAAAGCGAATGGCTTTGCTGCGGGAGAGTTCGCAAAAGGATCGTTCAAAACAGATGACGGTCGGATTGTGAAGTTGTATATCAATAAAAAATCTCATCCCTACCTGCTGATTGAAACAGCAGAGGATGAGACCATTTATTTCAGTTCCGACGAAATTTCGGCGATTGACCTCTATAATCAGATCAAAGTGTGGAAGTCCCGGTGACGACGGGCTCTGCCATGTGACCTTTCACCGCTTCGGCAAAGCCGGGCAACAATGTAAGGTCGGTGTCCCAAAGCGACACATCGCTCAAAACCTGCTGCGCCAGATCAACCGGTGAGGCAGCACTCTTCCATTTCTCGTCAAAATAAGCCGCAGCATCACAGCGGATCGAGTAAGGCTGGCCGTCGCGCTCGCCGTAAAAAGCATTGTCTTTGTGCACCACAGGCTTCATAAACCGTAAAAATGCCGCAAAACCCTTGGCAAATAGCGCAGGTACCTCTTCGGATTTATCGTAGTGGTTCAGTAGCGTCGGAATGTTGCGCATCTTCATCTTGGCGGTGTACTGCACAGTGATGTCGATCAGCTGGTGACGTATAAAAGGATTACGGAACCGGTCCAGTACCTGGTTACCGAATTCCTGGGCCTGTGCCGGATCTACATCGTAAGGGATGGCCGGAGCGAGTTCTTTAAGCATTACATCAGCTATAAACTGGGCAGTTTCAGCATTTTCCATCGCTTCGCGGACGGTATCCAGGCCGTGCAGAAAAGCAAGTCCGGACGCTAGCGTATGCGTGCCGTTGAGAAGCCTCAGCTTCAATTCGCGGAAGAGATCGATATTCGGCTCGATGACCACGCCTTTGTCGGCCTGCGCGAAGCTTAGTACATCACGCACATGCTGATCCCCTTCGATGGCCCAGAGGCGGTAAACCTCGGAGACGATCAGCAGATCGTCGCGGAAGCCCTGTTTTTCGGAAAGTGCTTCAATGGTCTCTGCATCCGGCTTTCCCGGTACGATGCGGTCTACGAGTGAACTGCAAAAATGGTTATGGTTTTCAAGCCAGTTGATAAATGCATCGCCGAGGTCATGGCGCCGTGCCTGTTCGAGCACGATGGCTTTCAATTTAGGGCCGTTACCGACAATCAGTTCCGTAGGGACTATTACCATGCCCGATTCCGGCGCACCGTTGAATGCTTTGTATCGCTCCAAGAGGTAGGCCGTAAGCTTGCCGGGAAAGGACTTGGGTGGATTGGCGAAAATATCATCGTCGACCAGCTGGATTCCCACTTCCGTCGTATTGGAAATTACAATGCTAAGCTCCGAATTGTGGGCGCATTCCAGAATGTCGGCCCAGTCGCTGGCTGCCGCCAATGTGCGGCTGATGCTGGTATTGATTACGGATTCGTCGATCTGCCGGCCGTTTTCGATCCCGCGAATGCTATGGGAAAAGACATTCTGCTGTTCCGAGAGCGCGTCTGTTCCCCCGGTACTGGTCGATTTCACGACCACGATCCGGCCGTTGAAAATACCCTGCGCATTGGCCTTGTTTACAAAATAATCGGGTAAGCCGCGCAGCAGCACGCCTGTGCCGAACTGGATGATTTTTTCGGGCAGGGCAAGAAGTTTCCGGTGGTCGGGAAGAAGTTCGGGCTGCTGGTCGAGCAGTTGGGGAGAAAGCTGCGGTAACGACATTTTTTAGTAGATAAAAGGTTTGACAGTATGACGCCGTTTGGAAAGTATAACCCCTAAACAAAAAGAGGCACCTTTGGGGTACCTCTTTACAGTATTTCTTGATAGCCGGCGTTAAACCGTCATCGGAACAAATCCGCTTTCCTCTTTTTCTTTCTTTTCATCGGGAAAAACGAATTTCATCGGATTATTCACTTTTTCGGGAAGCAGCGCAATGCCTAGCACCTCGTCGACCTGGTCCACATAATGGAAAGTCAGGTCCTTGATGTAGTTAGCCGGTACTTCTTCGACATCCTTGCGGTTTTTAACACAAAGGATAATCTCTCTCACGCCCGCGCGGCGAGCCGCCAGGATCTTTTCCTTCACACCGCCCACAGGAAGCACTTTTCCACGCAGGGTAATCTCGCCGGTCATCGCGATAAACGGTTTCACGCGGCGTTGCGTAAATATCGAAGCCATAGAAGTAGCCATCGTCACGCCCGCACTGGGCCCGTCCTTGGGTACTGCACCCGCAGGCACATGTACGTGGAGGTCGTAGTGGTTGAAAATGCGGTAATCGATGCCTAATCTTTCTGCATTGGCTTTGAGGTACGACAATGCGGCAACGGCCGATTCTTTCATCACATCGCCCAATTGGCCCGACAATGTCAATCCCCCTTTTCCGCGGCTGAGGCTTGTCTCAATAAATAATATTTCACCTCCTACAGAAGTCCAGGCAAGGCCGGTTACAACCCCGGCGAAGTCGTTGTCCTGGTACAGGTCCTTGTCGAAAATTTCTGCCCCCAGGTATTTTTCAACCTGCTCCGCTTTGACGGTTTTGGGATAATCCTGTTCCATCGCCACCGATTTCGCGATCTTGCGCACTACGGTACCTACTTTCTGTTCCAGGTTACGTACGCCGGATTCGCGGGTGTAGCCTTCGATCACTTTCAGCAATGCGGCATCGTCCACTTTCACGTCGGTAGATTTCAGGCCGTGGTCTTTGCGCTGCTTCGGAACGAGGTAACGTTTGGCGATCTGCAATTTCTCTTCAATCGTGTAGCCGGTCATTTCGATGATCTCCATCCGGTCGCGCAGTGCGGGATGAATGGTGTCGAGGGAGTTGGCTGTGGCTACGAAAAGCACCTTAGAAAGGTCGTATTCTACTTCGAGGTAATTATCGGTAAAGGACGAGTTCTGCTCCGGGTCGAGTACTTCCAGTAATGCGGAAGAAGGGTCGCCGCGGTAATCCGAGCTCACCTTGTCGATTTCGTCGAGGATGAATACCGGGTTAGCAGAACCTGCCTTTTTGATATTCTGAATAATCTTACCCGGCATAGCGCCAATGTAAGTTTTGCGGTGGCCGCGGATTTCAGCTTCGTCGTGCACACCGCCGAGTGCCATACGGATGTACTCGCGGTTCAATGCTTTCGCAATCGACTTGCCCAGCGACGTTTTACCCACGCCGGGAGGGCCGTAAAGGCAAAGGATCGGCGCTTTCAGGTTTCCTTTCAATTTCAGCACCGCCAGGTATTCGATAATGCGCTCTTTCACCTTTTCCAGGCCGAAATGGTCGGTATCAAGGATTTTTTGCGCCCTTACCAGGTCGAAATTGTCTTTGGTATACTGTCCCCACGGCAAATCCACCAGCGTTTCCAGGTAGTTCATCGTCACCGGATATTCGGGCGCCATCGGGTTAATGCGTTGCAGCTTGCTCAGTTCTTTTTCAAAATGCGCTTTCACGGGCCCCGACCACTTTTTCTGACTGGCTTTCAGGCGGATCTCGTCAAGGTCGCGCTCGGGGCTGTCCATTCCCAGTTCGTCATGCAAAACCTTGATCTGCTGGCGGAGGAAATAATCGCGCTGCTGCTGGTCGATATCCGAACTCGCTTTGGTCTGGATTTCACGTTTCAATTCCAGCATTTCGATCTCGCGCATCATGTATTGCAGCAGGAGCGTGGCTTGCTTGTGGCCGTTACGCTCTTCCAGTAATTTCTGCTTGTCGGCGATCTCTACATTGATATTCGAAGACAAAAAGTGGATCAGGAAGATCGGGCTTTCGATATTGTCCAGCGCAATGCGGGCTTCCTGCGGGATCTCCGGGTTCAGGCGCATGATCTTATGCGCACCATCACGAAGCGATTGCAGCAATGCCTTGGCTTCTTTTTTAGTAGGCCCCACAAACGAATCCTCGATCGGACGCACTTCGGCAGTCAGATACGGCTCTTCATTGACAATGGCTTTGATTTCGAAGCGCTGGCGTCCCTGAACGATGATGGTTACATTACCGTCCGGCAGGGTGATCATTTTGAGGATCTGGGCAACGGTACCAATGTTATAAAGGTCCTCAGCCGTAGGGTCTTCCTTATTCGGAATGGCCTGGGTGACGGCACCAAGGATACGCTGATTGATATCGGAGTTGCGGTATATCTTTTTAACAAGCCTGATGGCTTTCTGGCGTACCACCGTCACAGGAATTACCATTCCCGGGAAGAGCACTGTTTGCCTGATCGGAAGTATCGCTAATTCGCTGGGAAGTTCAAAAGGCTCGTCAGAGCCGTCGGGGCCACCAAGAGGAACGATTTCAAGGCTATCCATGTCCGAGTCGGACATCAGCAGCCGGCTATATAGATCAGAAGGTTCAAATTTCATAGGCATTCTGTCAAATTGACAGATAATCTTTTCCCAATATATAAATAATGACTTTCAAAAGAAAGGCATTATCAAAACAAAATAGCCGTGCCACTACACATTATGTCATGCATTTTTACGAGCGGTCACAAACTAATTACAGCAGGTGAGAGGTCTGTCCTTTTTTAAATAAAAACGTCTTTTTTTCGGACTGGAATTTAACATTTGTCATATTGACCTGATCGTCAAAAACTTCCATGAGGGTAACGTTCAAAAGCTTGCAGCCGTTCAAAGGGCCCTGAAAAGGGATTTCCAGGTATACCCAGGTTGCATCCGCTTCCTGCTCTTTTCCAACATATTTGAAAGGGGTATTTTTTTTCTGACTATCTGTCAACACAAACGATTTGCGAATGTATTCTTCAACGAAGCGGTCATTTTGATCATTGTCCCTGATCACAAATCGTTGCTTGGAATGGCTTTGCGACAATGCTTTTTCCAAATCATCCGTGAATATCCGGATACTTACTTCAAACGATCGGGACGCTGCATTGTATTGCATTTGCGTAACCGAAACGTGGTAATCGTGCTTCGGTTTGAATGAGAGCAAGGGAAGGGAAAAAAGGAGGATAGTACAAATTTGAGCTATCCTCCTTTTTATCAGAATACCGCTTTCCATACGTCGTTGAAAATGGCGAATGCCATCAGGCCCAGAAGCAGTACCATGCCTACTTTCTGTGCGTTTTCAAGGAATTTGTCGGAAGGCTTGCGGCCTGAGATGATCTCGTAAGAAAGGATTACCGCGTGGCCGCCATCCAGTGCTGGAATAGGCAATGCATTCATGAATGCAAGTACCATCGAAAGCAGTCCGGTGAGCGACCAGAACCGGCCCCAGTCCCAAACGCCGCCAAACATACGTGCAATGCCGATAGGCCCGCTCAGCGCTTTGGAAGCCGAAACTTCCCCGCGGAATATTTTACCGAAACCTTTGATATTATTATACACCACTCCGAAGGCGTTTTCTGTGCCAATGGCTACTGCCTCACCAAAAGTATAGTTGACAGTTGTGAAATGAAGCAAAGTTTCGGGATAGAAGCCCAGCGTTCCTTCATCGCTCACTTTGACATTCAATGTCTTTTGCTCTGCACCCCGCTGAACCACCAATGTGGTAGCCTTGCCGGCGAGCGTTTCGAGCTGGGCCTGCAATTCGTGGAAGAACTGGATCGGCTTGCCGTTGATGGAAACCACTTTGTCGCCAGGCTGCAAACCAGCCGCTTCGGCAGGCATTCCCGGGATCAGTTCGCCGATTTTGAACGGCTCCAATGGAAGGATGAAATTGCGTTTCTCGTCCGGATCGGAGAGTTTTTCGATGAAGTTATTAGGGATTTCGATCTGGACTTCCTGGCCGTTACGGAGCACGGTGTAAGAGCTGTTGCTGCCCAGGAACACATCCGAGCTGATCAGGTCGTTGTAATCGTTGAATGGCTTTCCATTGACACGGATCACTTTATCACCGGTTTTTAAGCCCAATTCCTGTGCGAGCTCGCCCGCTACGATACCATATTTGTTCACTTCGTCGATCGAAAGGAACTTCTTGCCGTCGTGGTAAGCAATCGCGATGAAGATGATGATACCGACGATGACGTTTACGATAATACCGCCGAGCATAACGATCAGCCGTTGCCAGGCCGGTTTTGATCGGAACTCCCACGGCTGCGGCTCCTGGCTCATCGCCTCGGTGTCCATCGACTCGTCAATCATTCCGGAAATCTTCACAAACCCGCCCAGCGGTATCGCACCTATGCCATATTCTGTTTCGCCTTTCTGAAAACTGAAAATTTTAGGAGGAAAGCCAATAAAGTATTTTTCAACCCTCATTCCGAACATTTTTGCGGCAGCCATGTGCCCCCACTCATGTAACCCCACCAGGATCGACAGGCCCAGGATAAGCTGTCCTGCCATGATCAATATTTCCAATGCTTTCTGTAATTCCATTCAGGTTTTGTAATCGTTACGGGTTAATTGTTAATCAAAAAAAGTTCGATCTCCGCTGCCGGATCAGTGTTCTAAACGTAAATGTAAACAGTAAAGTTACGCAAAACCTCCAACAACCTTGCAAATGCCCCTGTTCAGTGTGCAAGCGGGGTTTTGTCGGGTCCGATGGCGATGCCCATCATCCGCATCAGCTCGGAAGCGTTGAAGCTCCGGCATATTCCTTCGTGTAGCCGGTAGTCGAAATGCAGCCGACCGTTTTCCACATCCGACCGGAAATGGAAGTTATGGATGTAAGTTTCCGTAGCCCCCCATTCGCCCAGTTCCAGGTCGTGGGTTGAAACCATACCCGAAGCCGTTTTGGTATGCAGCTGACGAATTAACGCCTCCGCACCCCGGTGGCGGTCGGCCGAGTTCGTACCTTTCAGTATTTCATCAAGTAAATAAAAAACCGGCGCATGAGCCCGCTCGTCGGCCAGTTCCAGGAGTTTCCGGAGCCTTTTCAATTCTGCATAAAACGAAGAGGTACTCTCTTCCAGGGAGTCCTGTGTGCGCATGCTGCTGAATACCCGCATAGGCGAGCAAGCGAATGCGGCCGCACTCACGACGGCGCCCATTTGCGCGAGCACGAGGTTCAAACCGATGGTTCTCAAAAAGGTACTTTTCCCGGACATGTTCGAGCCGGTGACGAGGATGGTATTGCCCGTACCCTGCATGGCGAAGTCGTTGCTGATGCGTTTCGCGGCGGGAATCAGCGGGTGGCCGAGGGTGGAGGCGGTGATCGTTACCTCGGCGGCGTCATTCACTGCGGGTACCACGTATCCGGGATTGGCAAATGCGTGACCCGCCAGGCTGTTCATCGCTTCGGTATCGGCCAGCACGTCGAGCCAATCGGTAAGGTGCCGGTGATGCGCGGCCTTCCACTCTTCCAGGCTTGCGAGGCAATGCATGTCCCAAAGCGTAGGGATGCCGACGAATATGGCGAAATAGGGATTATTGCGGTAGTCCAGTTTTTCGAACAAGTTGCCTACCCTAGCTAATGCGGCGGAGGAGCCTGTGATCCGCGCTTTTCTGCCTTGCCACCACGGAGACTGAAACGGCGCGTCTTCCGCCTTTTTCAGCAGGTCCGAATAAGCTGTAAGCGTTTGGCCCATCGAAGTGGTGCGGTCTGCGAGTGCTTTCACGAAATCGGTGTAGCGGCCGAGTATGAAGAGGTGGACGGCGAGGCTTCCAAGCAGCGCAAAGCCCGGTACCAGGCCGGTAAAATACAACACCGCGATTACCAGGGTTATCAGCGGGTACCAGCGCCAAGGTAGCGCCTTTTTGAGTGGTGCGGGGAAAGTCTCTACCGCCCAGGTTTGAAATTCACCCACATGTTTTGCGGCGTGCTCATGAAGCAATGCAGTAGCTTCCCAGTCCTGTATGAGCGCGGGATGCCCGCTGAAATCGGCAGCGGCTGCCTGTCGGAGGCCCACTTCCGTTGCATTGGCCGGATTTTTAAGCCAGCTAGCCAGCCGCCGGCTTCCCTCGGCGGTACGGGTTCGGTTAAGGAGTTTGAAAAGGGAGTATTCTCCGAAAATATCGAGGTCGTCGGCGTAACTGTGATCCTTTTCGCGGAATTCGATACCGGTTTCGGGCCGTTTGAAGCGCAGGTCAGTCCGGGCAAGCTCGTCTTCATTAATCGCTATGAGATTGCGCTGGAAGTTCCTGTTGGTACGGGCTTCCTGTTGTTTCCGCATTAGAATCAGAAAGGCAACGAGCAGCGCGAATATCCCGATTCCCCAGTAGGCGATGCCTGTTTTGTTCCAGACTACGGCCAGTATCACCATCCCGGCAAATGCCGCCAGCCGCAGCATGGCTATATTTTTGAACCGTTCATGCTCCTGTTGCTCCGCGACTGTGGCTTTTTCTTTTTGCGACTGAAAAAATGGGGCGGAAAGGTTTTCAGCGTTTTTCATGAAAGGTTTTCGGCGTTTTCAAATTGTAGTTTGATGAGATTGGCATACACACCGTCGGGGATGGTGCTCAATGCCTGGTGGGTGCCCGACTCGGCGATGCGACCCTCGCGCAGGACGTAGATCATATCGACTTTCCGGATGGTGGCAAGCCGGTGGGCGATCACGATCGTCGTGCGGTTTTTCATTAATTCGTCCAATGCCACCTGCACCAGTTTTTCTGATTCCGCGTCGAGCGAACTGGTCGCCTCGTCGAGAATGAGGATTTTAGGGTCTTTCAAAATGGCCCTGGCAATGGCAATGCGCTGCCGCTGACCGCCGGAGAGCTTAATGCCCCTTTCACCTACGACGGTATCGAAGCCATCGGGAAACGATTCGATGAATTCCAGCGCATGGGCGCGCCCGGCTGCATCTACGATGGCCTCCCGCGATGCGGACGGTCTTCCATAGGCAATGTTTTCATAAATCGTCCCGCCGAACAGCATTACTTCCTGCGGCACGATCGCGATATTTTTCCTTAATGCCGAAATGCCGTATTCGCCGACAGGCTTGCCGTCGACCAGTATATCACCCGATTGGTGTGTATAGAAACGCATCAGGAGTTGCACGATGGTTGATTTACCGGCCCCACTGTACCCTACCAATGCGATTTTCTCTCCCGCCTGAACATCCAGCGATACACCCTTCAAAACCGGGAGGTCGGCACGTGACGGATAAGCGAAATGCACATCGTGGTAGGTTACCCGGCCTTCGATAAGGCTTGCGGCGGTATTTTGCGCATCGTCGACCGACACTTCCGGCGTTTCTTCCAGAATTTCGAAAATGCGCTCCGAGGCGCCCACCGTCCGGTTGATTTGTGCATACAAATCACCCATTCCACTGATCGACGCGCCTATGAAAGTGGTGTAAAGGATAAATGTAAACAGGTCCGAAAGCCCGAATTCTCCTGCCTGCACCAGCGCGGCCCCATACCATATCACGCCTACAATGCCGCCGAACATCGCGAAAATGATGAATGAAGCAAACCCGCCCCTGAAACGCGCTGCGTACAGGGTAAGGTCAACTACCCGATCGAGAATTGTTCGGTAACGGTTGATTTCGAGCGGCTCATTGGTGAATGCTTTTACTACATTCACGGATTGCAGCGTTTCTTCCACCACCACATTCGCTGCTGCGAGTTGGTCTTGCGCCTTACGTGAAAGCCTGCGCGTATGACGGCCAAAAAACACCGAAGCAACACCTAATACCGGCACCGTCGCGAGCATGAAAAGCGTGAGTTTCCAGGAAGTGTAAAACAGAATGGACATCCCGACGATCAGCGTGGCCGCCTGCCGGAAAAGCTCGGCCAGGGTAAATGACAGCAAGCCCTGCAATTGCGAAACATCGGAGGTAATGCGGCTCGTAAGCTCGCCTACACGATGTTCTTCCAGAAATGGAACGGGTAATGTGATGATTTTGCTGAAAACATCCAGCCGGATATTGTTTACGGCTTTCTCACTGACTTTGGAAAAAAGATAGATCCTGAAAAATGAAAATATGGCCTGGCAGAGCAGGACCAGGAAGAGCAGCAGGGTGATCTGGTTGATGGTGAACCCCGACTTACCCTCGATCGCCTCGATGACGCTACCCACCAGCTTGGGAAATGCAAGTGATGTGCCCGTAGAAAGCACAAGGAACAGCATCCCGGCCGCAAACGTGAAGCGGTAGGGGCGCAGGTAGCGCAACAGTTGAATTGTAATTTTCAGGCCTTCCCATTTGATCTTTTTGACGGCAAATGGAGATGGGGTTTCCTTGGTGGCCATTGGCTCTGGTTAGGGTGCACCGGAAATCAGGTTAAATCCGGTTTTTGGATAAATATTCGAAAGCTGGTCTGCAAAAGTAAGTATTATTTCAGAGCCACCCTGGCAGGGCCGCTTCGGGCAGGCATTCTCGCAAGTTTACGTGCGATTGTGCTTAAAAATGCCTAATTTTTCAATGAACGGACGATGTACATTTTTGCCGGTGTAAAAAATGTTGCAAAAACTTTGCACACCCAGGCAACCCTGCTTTTCAATTCTACGTATAAGTTCAAAAAAGCAAATAGCATGCCCGAGTATAACTCCGCCGTTCTTCAAGAACTACTCGACGGCTGTTTACAAAAAAACCGCCGCAGTCAGGAGCTGTTGTACAAGCAGTTTTACGGCTATGCTATGAGCATTTGTTTACGCTATACACGCAGCCGGGAAGAGGCGAAGGAAATACTCAACGATGGATTCTTGAAGGTTTTCACGAAACTCGAAAGTTTCGATGTAAGCCGGCCATTTAAAACCTGGTTGAGCAGAATCATGATTAATACAGCCCTCGATCATTACAGACAGGAAGTTCGCAGAGATGTTTTTGACGACGTGGAAATCGCAGAGCAGGTGTCCGTCGACGAAACGGTTATCAGCAAGCTTTCCCACGAAGAGCTGGTAGGACTGATCCAGCGCCTGACACCGGCATACCGGCTGGTTTTCAGCCTATCGGTCATTGACGGTTACACACACGAAGAAATTGCAGAACAACTGAATATTTCGGTTGGAGCGTCAAAATCGAATTTGTCGCGTGCAAGGGAAAAGTTGAGAGAGATGTTATCCAAGATTAATATTGACGATTATGATAGAGTTGCCAGATGACGAACTGGACAAGCTCTTCAGAAAGTCATCAGAAGAGCTTGATCCGACATTTGAACCCGATGACTGGAATGACCTGCGGAAGCGACTCGATCAGCAGGACGGGAAAACTCCGGCCGGCTGGTGGCGCAAATGGTGGCCCGCGGGATTGCTGGCGCTGCTGATACCGATTGGGGTGGTATTGTACTCCTGGGACGGGGACAAGTCAGAGAGGGTCAGTGAGTCAGGTGTTGTGAAGAGTGGGGGGAATGCAGGAAAGGGAGAAGTGGAGAAGGGGAGGTCAGGTGTGGTCAGTGAGCCAGGTGTTGGTGGGGATGAGGATTCAGGTGTTGTCAGGGAATCGGGAGGCTTGGAAGCGGATGTGACAAAAGACCGGGAGACTAATGCAAATGTTGATAATGGAAAGCCGGCCCTTGATAATGCAAAAGAACCGATTGTTAACGGAAATAGAACCGTTGTTCGCAACAGAAAAAATATTGGGAATAAACTGAAAACCAGTGAAGAAGATCCTGGTGAATCTTCCTCAAAGTCAGAATTGAGTGCTGCCGTTGGTAAGACTGGCAGGAAACCATTGCCCCGGAGCCGATCTAAGGCAGGCGGAGTGTACTTAGAGCCTAACCGCTCAACAGTGGAAGGAGGCGACGGGGCTCTTTCTATTACCCGCAGGGAAACGTCCCCTGCGGAGCCGGCCGGGTCAGCCGCCGGTAACAATGCAGCGAATGCAGACACGGCGCCTTCGCACACGCTGATCTCTGCCAATGCGTTGAATAGCAAGAATTTGAAATGGAATTCATTGCCGTTGCCGGGCATTTCGCAGCCTGTAACCGAAGTTCCGGAAGCGCCCGCGCCCGCCAAACCATCGCTGCCGGCAGGCGACCAGCCGCTTTGGGCAGTGAGGTTCGGTTATTCGCCGGATTTGAGCACGGTAGGGTTGAAGGATTTTTCCAAACCGGGAACTTCGGTTTCCCTGCTGGTTGAATATTCTCTGTTGCCGAGACTGTACCTGCAAAGCGGGGCGGTATGGAGCAGAAAAGATTATTCAGCCGGAGCGGAGGCGTATCAATTGCCTAAGCACAAGTACTATCCGCCATTGCAATTGAGTGGGATCGACGGCGTGTGCAAAGTGCTGGAAATACCGCTGAATGTGAGATTTGACATAGCATCCGGCGAACGCTCGCGCTGGTTCGCGACAGGCGGATTCTCGTCATACCATATGAACAGCGAGAAATACAAATACTACTATATCGATCCGAAAGACCCGAATGCGCAAAAGTGGCCGGGCTGGAAAGGGGAAACCGGTTGGTACTGGTTAAGCCATGCCAACGTTTCGGCAGGTTACGAATACAGAATTTCCCGCAAGCTATCCCTGCTTGCCGAACCGTCGATCCGGATGCCGCTCAAACGCGTCGGATACGGAAAAGTGAACCTCATTACCACAGGCCTCTGGCTATCGGTGCGCTACACCCCTGTTTTCAAGTGAGCACTATGCCCACATTATCATTGAATTATATCTACTAATTAACTTTTTACTATGAACTCAATTGAAAAAGGAAGCATGAAGCGGGGAGATTTCCTGCGCGGCCTCGGGCTGAGTGCCTCAACGTTAATGGCCTACTGGTGCCTTGGTACCACTATGACAGCCTGCGGTTCGAGCGACGATCCGACACCCAATCCCGACCCGGACCCAAATCCAGGCACAGGCACCGGAATCTCAGGTACGACTACCGGGACAGCCATCAATTTCACGGTCGATATGACCAATTCGAATACTTCAAAACTGAAAACCAACGGAAATTACATCATTACAGGCGATGTGCTTGTAGCCAGAACAACCGCCGGCAGCTATGTCGCGCTGAGCAAAATCTGTACGCACGAAGGAAACCCGGTGGCATACAGGTCTTCCTCCAATGATATCTTTTGCCAAAGCCACGGTTCCACATTCAGTATTGCCGGAGCGGTAACGAATGGTCCCGCCGCAGTTTCGCTGAAAACGTATACAGTCACCGTTTCTACCGACGGGAACACTTTAACCGTGAAAGCCTAATCGCACAGACCATGAAAGTACTCCGCCTACTCGTGATGTTGGTGTGTTCATCAACAGTATTATATGCACAGGATGATTTGCTGAACGAGTTGTCGAAGCAGGACAGCGCGCAGACGGTCCCGGTTACTGCTACATTCAAGTCGACACGCGTCGTGAATGGGCAGTCGGTGGAAACGATGAAGAAAAAGCACCTCGACTTCCGCATTTCCCACCGTTTCGGGAAGCTCAACTCGGGTGCCTACCAGTTCTTCGGGCTCGACCAGGCTACTATGCGCCTGGGGTTTGAGTACGGTTTGACAGACGATCTGGAAATAGGCATTGGCCGCAGCACGTCGCAGAAAGTGTATGATGCTTTTGCCAAATACAAAGTGCTGAAACAGAGCACCGGCGCGCGGAATATCCCGGTTTCGGTGACGTTGTTCGGAGGGACGGGCGTGGCTACGGTGGATAAGGAGCGTGAATTCCAGGACAAGCTATACTATACCGCCCAGGTGCTGATTGCCCGGAAATTTGGTGAGCGGCTGTCGCTGCAACTCTCGCCGACCTACCTCTACCGCACCATGCCGGATGTGACAGGTGACGAGAAAGTGTTGCTGGCGGTGGGCATCGGAGGCCGGTTTAAGCTCTCGAAACGCGTGTCGCTGAATGGGGAATACTTTTACACGGCCCGTGAAAAGAATACGATTACAGCGCCCTACCACGATTCGATGTCTTTCGGCGTCGATATCGAAACCGGCGGGCACGTTTTTCAGCTGCATTTTACCAATTCCCTGGGCATGATCGAGAAACAGTTTATCGGTGAAACCACCGGCAGCTGGGGCAAAGGGGATATCCACTACGGGTTTAACATTTCCCGTACATTCAGCTTTGACAAGAAGAACAAGAAGCAGCCAAACTAATCCACAACTATGAAACTGCATTTTTTCCGCATGGCCTGCCTGGCCATGTTCAGTACCGCATTGCTTTCCGGGACCGCTTTTGCGCAGATGTTCGCCACTTCGGGCGGTAATACGAAGTTCTCGGCGTCGACGCCATTGGAAAATATCGAAGCAGAGAATAAAAAGTCGCAGGTGATCCTGAACACGGCGAACAACGAGATTGCGATCCGGATGAACATGCGGGAATTTGTTTTCCCCAACAAGCTCATGCAGGAGCATTTCAATGAAAACTACATCGAATCGGAGAAATACCCGACGGCAACGTTTTCAGGGAAGGTCGATAATGCGCCTGACTACACCAAAAATGGGGATTACGATGTATCCGCCACCGGGAAATTCACGGTTCACGGCGTGACGAGGGAGCGGACTATAAAGGGAAAGATGAAGATAGACGGCGGCAAGATCACGATCAGTTCCGACTTCGAAGTGGCGCTTGTCGATCACAAGATTGAAGTACCGAGTGTGGTTTTCGTGAAAATCGCGCAGGTGATTAAAGTGAAAACGCAATATGTACTAATGCCTAGAAAATGATGGCGATCGGTGCTCCTACGCCCTGGCTTCCCCCGGTGACGAGGCAACAATTTAAAAAATATCAGCTCTTTATTTAAAACTGTGGGGTGTTACAGACTTGGTAAGCCTTTCTTGAACTTGCCAAGTCTTTTTGTTTATCTCCTGCGGCGTCTTCGGGCAGGCTTTCTTTTCTT
This sequence comes from Dyadobacter sp. 50-39, assembly GCA_001898145.1. GTDB lineage: Bacteria > Bacteroidota > Bacteroidia > Cytophagales > Spirosomataceae > Dyadobacter. The sequence goes on along the minus strand of MKSR01000008.1, from coordinate 449,714 downwards.
CACCACTTTTTTGCGCACAGGCGCCTTCCTGACGGTCGTTTTCCGAACCGGTGCCGCTTTTGCTACTTCCTCCTCTCCCTCTTCATCGGCCGTTGCCTCGTCGGCAGTGGCAGCCGCTTCTGTGATCGCAACCGTTTCATTCGTTTCTTTCTGATCCACGTAAGGGAGGCGTACCGCGGCGATCTGCTCGATGTTCGATGTGCTTTCAATCGGGCGCATCCGGTATGTGTATGCATAGGTGCGTGCGGGCAGCAGGTACGCCTGGTGCACGTGCGGAGACCAGCTGTCGTCGCCTCCGAGACCCATTTGCGCGAGGTCGATGTTGACGACCGTAGAGGTGCCACGAGCCAATACGGCGGCGCGGCGTTTGGCAGCGAGCAGGTCCTTGTCCGTATAATCGTGGACGTTGAAGTTGAATTCACTATCGCTCAGCACGAGCAAGCCGGCACCGCTCGCATTGGTAACCGTTGCCCACCGGACGCCGGTTTTGTTGCCGTTTTCCTGCGGGGTAATGTAAGGGAAATGCTGCTCGGCCACCGTTCCTGCATAAATGCCTATTTTGCCGCTCGTTTTACGGTCTGCGTAAGTCTCGTGCGGACCATTGCCATACCATTGGGTTTTGACGAAGGCGGCAGGCATTTTAAGCTGCATTCCTACTTTGGCGAGAGGAGGCCATTCGCCGCGGGGCGTGAATGTGTTTTGGACATGAATGTCCCCAGACGCGTAAACCATGTATACCGACTGCACATCCATTTCTCCTTTTGATTGTCTCAAAGTCTGGTTGAGCGTCACCTTGTAGATTTGCGCCGTCAATCGCTGTGGTTTCATTTCTGAGGAAACCCGGTCCAGCGTGTCGAGGCCGAAGTCGCGCCATTGAGCTGCATAGCTTTTCGCGGCCCCGCCTTCGTCGTTATCGGTCGGTACGCGCCAGAAGTTAGGGTAGGGACCGCTTTCCAGCATTTCTTCCTTTTTGTTTTTGAAAGAAATCATGCGGCCTTCGTTTTTGTCGAAAACCACTGTGAAATCCTGGCCGGAAATCTGTACCCGCGCCGCTGTGATCTGCGCGATGCGCAGCGGGCGATCGCCGTACAGGCTGAGGTTTGGCCGCGGAGCTGCCTGCTTCGCTACCGGCACCTGATGCCAGGCAACCTCATGCCCTTTCGGTGCCCAAAGGGTAGCCTCTTTTAATCTTAAACTGAGATTCAGGAAATATTCTGCATTGGGCTTTGCGGAGGCAGGCAGTTCGTAAGGGATGCTGATCTGCTGTTTCTGATGCGCCAATGCATTCAGATTCGCAATGCTGCCGCCTTTCCCTACCGCCTTGCCATTTTCCATTACCGACCATACCAGTTCAAATGCATTCAGTGACTGGAAGTCGTAGGTATTATGGATTGTGATGCCCTTCTCACCGGCTTTGAGCGTGTCGGGCATTTCGAATTTTACAAACTGGTATACCTTCTTCACCTCGCTGAGTTCGGGCTGAGGCGTGCGGTCGGGGTTGACCAGGCCATCACCAGCGTTAGCACCGTCGATGTAGTTGAAATAATCCCAATACTCGGTGCTGTCGGGGCGTTTCAGCTTTAAGCCCTGGTCCACCCAGTCCCAGATGAAACCGCCCTGCATGGTCGGATATTTCTCGATCACATCCCAATATTCTTTCAGGTTACCGATGCTGTTGCCCATCCCGTGTGCGTATTCGCAGACAATGAGCGGGCGGGTTTTATCCTTCTTCACCAGGTCGATCATGTCCTGCGTGGACGGGTACATGACCGATACAATGTCGAAACTACTCATCGTGGTCGGTTTATAGTCTTTTCTTCCTTCATAATGAATGGGCCGGGTAGGGTCGGAGAGTTTGATGAAATCGCCCATATCCATGAAATTCTGCCCCATTCCCGATTCATTACCCAGCGACCAGATGATCACCGACGGGTGGTTTTTGTCCCGCTCGACCATGGCATTGCCTCTCGCGAGAAATGCCGCACGCCACTGCGGATTATCGGCCAGGATAATGTTGCTGCGCCATAATTCGTGGCTTTCGATATTAGCCTCGTCCATGACATACAGGCCGTATTGGTCGCACAGGTCATACCATTCCGATGCATTCGGATAATGCGACGTTCTCACCGCATTGATGTTATGCTGCTTCATGAGGGTAATGTCCCTGATCATCGATTCCCGGCTGATCACCCGGCCGGTTTCCGGATCGAATTCGTGGCGGTTGACGCCTTTGACCGTTACGGCCTTGCCATTCACGAGCAGCTGCCCGCTTTTGATCTTCACGTCTCTGAAACCCACGCGCTGGCTCGTCGCTTCGAGGACCTTGCCGTCGGAATTCATCAGTTGGAGTGTCAGTGTATATAAATGCGGCATTTCTGCGCTCCATTTCGCCGGGTTAGGCACCTGCATTTCCGCGCGTACCGCACCTTCTTTTCCCATTTCGAGCGTTCCGATCATTTGGCTTACCGGTGTGGTGACCACGTTTTTGGAACCATCATACAATGTAAAAAGCACCTGGTGTGCGTGAATGGGCTGCTGGCCGTAATTTTTGACATATGCGCTCAGTTTCAGCGTGGCATTTTCGTGGTTGGCATCCAGTATTGTCCTGACGGAATAATCGGTGAGCACCACTTTGGGCAGCAGCAGCAGGTTTACGTCCCGGAAAATACCCGACAGCCGCCAGTAGTCCTGGTCTTCGAGGTAACTGCCATCGGACCAGTTGATCACCTCCACAGCGAGGTTGTTCACGCCTGCTTTCACGTCTTCCGTCACGTCAAATTCGAACGGCGTCATCCCGTCCTCGTGGTAACCGATGGCCACGCCGTTCAGCCACACGTAGCACGCCGATTGCACGCCTCCGAAATGCAGGAATATCTGCTTATCCTTCACGTCGGAAACTGTAAATGTGGTGCGGTACATGCCTACCGCATTGGTATCGGCCGTAATGCGGGGCGGCGTGGCTTTGAAAGGGTGCTTGATGTTGCTGAAAATCGGACGGTCGTATTTGCGCCCTTCGCGTGCGCCTACGACCTGCCAGTTGGACGGCACGGGGATATTGTCCCAGCCGGCATCGGAGATTTTGGGGTCATAGAAATTGAGCTGGGCTTTCGATGGATGCTGCGCCCATTTGAATTTCCACGTACCATTCAGCGACTGCACGAACGGACCTTTTTTGTCCATGGCCAAAGCCGCTTTTTCGGTGGGATAAGGGAAAAAATCAGCGCGGGGCTTTTCGGTATTGATACTGATCACCTGCGGGTCCTGCCATTCGGGAATAGCCTGTGAGCGAGCCGTGTGGCTCAGGATTTGTATTAAAATAAGTAGTATCGGGAATCCGCGACTTGTAGAAAATTGCATATCACTTCCTGTGGTAACATGGGTGCCGGGCTTTGTTTGAATAGGGTATAAAGCAGGCATTTTTATTCGGAGGTTAAAATTAGGGATTATCAAAAAGAAACGGACGCAAAACCGTAGCAGCATGAAGTTTTATTTAAAGAATGCCTTTAATTTGCCTCTACATGTAAATTCTCATTTATGCTGTTAGCTGTCGACCTTGGCAATACCGACACCGTTTTCGGGCTTCATTACGCTGGTGCCTGGGAGCACATCTGGCGGATGCGCTCGCTGGTGCAGGAGAACGAGGCGCATTATGAATCGAAGCTTCGGCTGCATTTTCTGGAAGCGGGTTTGTGGTTTGGCGACGTACACACCGTGGTGCTGAGCAGTGTCGTGCCGGCACTCACCCCCGTGATCCTACGTATGCTCCGGTCGCTCTTTGGAGATGGGGTGATTGTGGTCGGACCGGATATTTACCCCGCATTATCCATCGAAATCGATCATCCGCACGAGATCGGCGCGGACCTGATCGCCAATGCGGTGGCCGTTGCCACACGATATAAAGAAAACTGCGTGGTTGTCGATTTTGGCACTGCATTGACTTTTACTACCGTTTCAAAAGAGAGCAGAATCCTGGGCGTGGCGATATTGCCGGGTTTGGTAACAGCCGTGAAAGCATTGTTTGCCAACACTGCGCAGCTACCGGAAGTGCCGCTGCAACTACCACCGTCGGCCATTGGGAAAAACACCGTGGAGGCTATCCAGGCGGGTATTTTGCTGGGTTATGAAGGGCTGGTCAAATCACTGCTCGGGCGTATCCGTGCGGAGTTGGGTGGCGAATGCATTGCCGTTGCGACGGGCGGACTATCCTCGATCATCGATACCCTCCGCGACGAGTTCGCAGAAATTGACAGAAAGCTTACATTGGACGGTCTCCGCATTATCGGCGAAAGCCTCAGCAAGTAGCTTTGAAATAACCATCTGCAATTAAAGGCAAATCCGAAACCGGCCGGTTATACAAATACGCCCAACAATCCATGACAACCTCCTGACCACACCTGACAGGCACCACTTTCCTGACATACAAACCAGCCGCCTCATCTTCCATAACATCCTCATATTCGTCGAGTTCGTTTAGTATTTCGAGTGAGTGGAGCTGGTAAATTTCCCCGTGCACGTACGTAGGCGCATCAGGCACGTAATGTGCGCCCGGGTACCATTCCACCCGGAACAATTTTCCGTTGAAACAGCCTTTTCCTATATAGTTTGAAGACAACCGGAGCTTGCGTGCATAGGGGTTATCAAAACCTTGCATCAAAGTGCCGTAAGTGAATAAATTATATAACTTTTCCATTCTGCTGCCAGAAGATCAGAAATTCCGCTCAATGCGGAACTGTATTTTTCTTATATTTACATGTAAGCTTCTTCATTATACTAATATACCGTTATGTACGAAAAGAATCTTGGTACAAAACAAAAAGCATTAAGGATCAACCTCGACCGCCGGATTTACGGATCGTTTGCGGAAATCGGGGCTGGCCAGGAAACGGCGGCTTACTTCTTCAAAGCCGGCGGCGCATCCGGAACCATTGCGAAGACGATGTCGGCCTACGACATGACGTTCAGCGACGCGATATACGGGACGGAAGAGGGGGGACGATACGTGGTGGAATCCCGATTGATGAAAATGCTCAACCGCGAATATAACCTGGTCGAAAAGCGGCTTTCGGAAAAACGCGGCGTGGACAGTACCTTTTTTGCTTTCGCAAACACGGTAGTAGCCCTCAATTTCCAGAAAACAAACGAATCGCACGGCTGGATCGGTCTGCAATTCCAGCTGACGCCCATGGGCCCGACTAACTACGTCGTGATCCACGTGCGCATGCGCGATGACGAGAATATCCTGCAACAACAGGCGCTGGGTATCATTGGTGTAAACCTGATTTACGGCTGCTATTACTACTATAAATCGCCCGAAATCCTGCTTATGTCGCTCATGGACGATCTGACAATCGACCGGATCGAGATCGATATGGTGCGTTTCAGCGGGCCCGATTTTGCCAAAGTCGACAACCGCCTGATGAGCTTGCGGCTTGTGAAGAATGGCTTTACCGACGCCGCATTGTTCGGCAGCGACGGCGGCGTGTTGCAGCCTTCGGAGGCATTGTATAAAAAGCACATCCTCATGATGCGCGGCCGCCTGCGCCCGATCACGAACGTGCATATCGACCTGATCAGCAACGGTCAGCGACAGTTCCTGGCCGAGGAAGATGTGGATGAATCCAAAGTTGTGCTCATTTCCGAGCTTACCTTGCATAACCTCAAAGCCGGCGACCGCGATATCGACGAAAAGGACTTCCTCGACCGTGTGGATATTCTCTGCTCGCTGGGCCATATGGTAATGATTTCCAATCACCATGAATATTACCGGTTGGTCGCCTATCTCTCCCGTTTAACGAAACTGAAATCCGGCCTGCTGCTTGGTAGCCCCAACTTGCAGGATATTTTCGAAGAAAAGCACTATCAGTTCCTGCAAGGCGGCATTCTGGAATCATTTGCGACGCTGTTCAGCCGGAAGGTGAAATTGTACATTTACCCGACTTTGCAGCCCGACGGCTCCGTTTACAGCTGCGAGAACTTCCGTGTACCCGACCATTTGCGGCCTTTGTTCCAATACCTGATCGTAAACGACAAGATCGAGGATATCAGGAATTACAACATCGAGCATATGCACATCACCACCGACTCGGTGCTCGAAATGATCAAGCGCGGCGAGCCTGGCTGGGAGAAGCTGGTGCCGGAGAATGTAGCGCAGATTATCAAGGAAAAGTCACTCTTCGGGCTTCCCAGTGAGACGAACTACGTCGATACGGTGAAGCAAATTCACCAGGCGGTCGGGAATTTGTAGGATTGGCATTAAAATTAAGTTGATATTAGCTTTTGGATATAAATTCTCGTTTATGTCCAAAATTTTATCTCCTCCGACCACTTTCTTCGGCAGGCTCAAATACCTCGGTCCCGGTTTCATTCTTTCAGCGGCCATAGTAGGTTCCGGCGAGCTCATTGCTACTACCGCATTAGGTGCAAAAGCGGGTTTCGTCGTGTTCTGGCTGATCATCCTAAGCTGCCTCGTCAAAGTCGCGTTACAGCTAGAATTCGGCAAAAATGCCATTTACACCGGCACATTCATCATGCACAACTTCAACAACCTCCCCGGCCTGCGGCTCGGCAAGGCGCATTGGAGTATTTGGTTGTGGCTGTCGTTGCAAGGGTTGAAACTGTTGCAGGTCGGCGGGATTGTCGGTGGTGTCGCGATCGTGCTGAATATGGTGTTCCCATTTGTTTCCGTTAACCTCTGGGCCATTATTTCCGTTTTGGTCACTTCTTTCTGGGTTTACAGAGGTAACTATGGTCCGGTCGAGAAAGGCGCGCTGGCAATGATCATCCTCTTTACCATTGTGATTCTGATTTCAGTCATTTCCCTGCAATGGACGCCCTATGCCATTCACTGGCCCCAAATTGAAACCGGTTTGCAATTTTCACTACCCTCGGCTCTCGTGGCCACAGCATTCGGCGCATTCGGCATTACGGGCGTAGGCGGGGATGAAATCATGTATTACAATTACTGGTGCATTGAAAAAGGCTACGCGGCCTATGCCGGCCCCAACGACGGTTCGAAGGAATGGTCGGAGCGGGCGAAAGGTTGGTTCCAGGTAATGTACCTCGATGCCGTGATGTCGATGATCGTGTATACGATTGTCACGGCCGCATTTTATCTGCTGGGTGCGGCTGTGCTGCATTCCGGCGGCGTGGTGCCCGAAGGGTACGAAATGGTGAACACTTTGTCGCGCATTTTCACCGAAACGCTCGGTTCCTGGGCCAGAAGCATCTTTCTGATCGGTGCATTCTTCGTGCTTTACTCCACATTGTTTACCGCCGCAGCGAGTTGGGCGCGCGTCTGGGCGGATGCTTTCGGGCAGATCGGCTGGATGAAGTTTGATTCCGTGCTGGAGCAGAAGCGGAGTATCGGTATCTTGTCGTGGATACTTCCGGCGGCATGGTGCATTCTGTTCCTGTTTTTTCAGGCGCCCGTCATGATGGTCATTCTTGGTGGAATTGCTACTTCGGTATTACTGCTGCTCGTCGTATATGTGTCGCTCGTATTCCGCTACCGCGAGTTGCCGGTTATTTTGAAACCGTCCGTAACCTATGACTTATTCTTCTGGATCAGTGTGCTATCTATCCTGTTTGTGAGCGGGTATGGCATCGTTCAAATTATTTAGTTGCGAATAGTACTTAATTTTAAATGTGTAGTACTTTTTGATACTGAGCGAATAAGGGAGTTACTTCTGTTCTTCGTCTAACTGATTGCCGGTCAGGCAAAATGCAATCTTTCCGAAATCCTTAATTCTTTCATATGGACAAATCAAACGAAGTATCGAGAAGAAGCTTTATCAAAAACACTACCGGAGCTGCCGTGGCGCTTTCCATTCCGTCCGTTATCCCCGCGAGCGCATTCGGCGCAAACGACCGCGTACGCGTAGCCGTGCTGGGGGTGAATGGCCGCGGGCAGAGCCATATCTCTGGTTTCAATGCGCTGAGCAATGTCGAGGTAGCTACGCTCTGCGATCCGGACAATAACATTCTTCAGAAACGGGCGCAGGAGTTCGAGCAAAAGACGGGCAAGAAGGTCAAGACCGAAAATGATCTCCGCAAAGTTTTCGATGACAAAACGATCGATGCGGTAAGTATCGCGACACCCAACCACTGGCATGCGTTGGCGGCGATCTGGGCTTGCCAGGCCGGGAAAGATGTGTATGTTGAAAAGCCCGGCTCGCATAATCTCCACGAAGGCCGCAAGCTCGTGGAAGCTGCCCACAAATACAAAAGGGTGGTACAACACGGTGTACAGCTCCGGAGCTCGGAGGCATTGAAGGAAGCCGTGAAACACCTCCGCGACGGACTGATCGGCAATGTATACATGGCCCGCGGCCTCGTTTACAAGTGGCGCCCCGACATCGGCGACAGGGGTACCGAAGCCGTACCCGCAGGCCTCAACTACGATCTTTGGACCGGCCCTGCCGAAATGAAACCTTTCTCACGAAACTACGTGCATTACGACTGGCACTGGCATTGGAACTATGGCAATGGCGACATTGGTAACCAGGGCATCCATGAAACCGACATGTGCATGTGGGGCCTCGGGGTGGAAAGCTTTCCGGACAAAATCACTTCCTCTGGCGGCAAATTCCTTTGGAACGATGCCAAGGAAACGCCGGAAGTACTGAGTTCGTCCTTTGTTTACACGAAGGAAAAAAAGATCATCGAATTCGAAGTGCGACCCTGGATGACCAACGACGAAGGCGGCGTGGGCATTGGTAACATTTTCTATGGTTCGGAGGGCTATATGGTGGTTAAAGGTTACGATTATTACGAAACTTTCCTGGGTAAAGACAAGAAAGCCGGGCCCTCGCGTAAGGCAGGTGGTGACCATTACAAGAATTTCATCGACGCGGTGATCGCAAAGGACCCGAAGCTGCTGAACGGGCCTGTGGAAACCGCGCATTTATCCTCCGGCCTCGCTCATTTGGGCAATATCGCCTACCGCGTCGGCCGCGCATTGACTTTCGATAACAAGACCGAGAAATTTATCGGAGATGACGAAGCCAATAAGCTGCTCACCCGGAAATACCGCTCGCCCTACGCGTTGCCGCAGGTGGTTTGATAGTTGACATTCAATATTTTACTTAACAAAAGTTCTCATTATGAGAACTTTTGTTATATTCACACACTTTATATGAAGATACATCTGATTAAAGAACAGACTATTGACAACTTTATCAATGAGCATGCGCGGAGTAAGTCATCATTTAAAAATTGGCTTGCGCATTTAAAAACTGCGAGTTGGAAATCTCCTGAGGAGATATTGGAAACTTACCCTTCTGCGGATATTCTTGGAAATGGATCTGAACGGGTCGTGTTTGACGTTGGCGGAAACAATTTCCGTATGATTTGCAAGTATTTTTTTGGGCCAAACCGGGTGCATTTGTCAATATGCTGGATTGGAACACACGCTGAATACACACATTTATGCAAGCGAGGGCAGCAATATTCAATTTACATTTACTAGGATGGAAACTTTGCGATATAAGGTGATCAGGAATTTGGAGCAATACAACAATTACTGTAACGAGCTCATAGCGATGCTGGAGTCAGAGAATCCTGATCAGTATGAAGAAGAAATTGACCTGTTAACTGTCCTGATCGAACATTACGACGCAGAACATAGTACTATAAGAGGTGATGCCGATCCTGTCGAGTTGCTGAAATTACTCATGAAGGACCATAGGATGAAGGCAAAAGACCTTGCCGAGCTCTTAAACGTGAGCAAGGGGTATGTTTCCGAGATGCTGAATTATAAAAAAGGAATGTCCAAAGAAGTCATCCGCAAGCTAGCCACACGCTTTGCAATGAGGCAGGAGGCATTTAACCGTCCTTACCGGTTGGAAGGGGAACGGATGATGGAGGAAGAGGAGGATGCGGTAGCGAAGGAGACTGTCAGTCTGTAATGTTGAATATTCAAATTTAACCACTATACCGATGAATCACTATCAAGAAATCACTCGCTATCTTGACAATGCCCGGCAAATTTTGAGCACTAAGGCGAATAAAGAAGGCCAAGAGTACAAAGACATTAAATATGTCCAAATGGCGTCAGGGACGGCTTATAATGCCGCATTAATGATAGCAGATGAGTATTTACGGAAAAAGGAAGGGGCCAAGTTTACCAAGCCGCAGAGCATTGATGAATATCGAGCTCGCCTAAGAAGGCATAATAAGACATTACTTTCCTATCTGAATGAAGCTTATGACACGCTACATTTAGCTGGTTATTATCACGGGACACCGTCCGTAAGAACTATTAAAGATGGTCTCGACGCTACACAAAAAATGCTGGCAATGGTAGCTTAGCGGTAAGGTTCGAATACAAGAAAACGGCCGAAAGGAATCCCTTTCGGCCGTTTTCGTATTGCTTAAGGCGCTTTTTACAGCGTCGTAAAATCAAATGATTCCAGGTATTTCGTAGTGAAATTCCCTGATTTAAACCCAGGATCATCCATCAGCTTAATATGGAACGGGATTGTCGTCTTAATACCTTCAATCACAAACTCCTGCAATGCACGCTTCATGCGGGTGAGTACCTCCTCACGTGACTGGCCGCTTACGATCAGTTTCGCGATCATCGAGTCGTAGTTTGGTGGAACGGTGTAGCCGCTGTAAACGTGGCTGTCGATGCGTACGCCGTGACCACCGGGGAAATGCAGGTTGGTAATTTTACCTGCCGCAGGACGGAATCCGTTTGATGGGTCTTCCGCATTGATACGGCATTCCATTGCGTAAAGCTTTGGCGTATAGTTGGTTCCGGAAATAGGCTCACCTGCGGCAACTTTGATTTGTTCCTTAATCAGGTCAAAATCAGTTACTTCTTCGGTGATCGGGTGCTCCACCTGGATACGGGTATTCATTTCCATGAAATAGAAATCGCCGTGCTTGTCCACGAGGAACTCGATGGTGCCAGCTCCTTCGTAACCGATCGCCTGGGCACCCTTGATGGCTGCTGCCCCCATTTTTTCACGCAATTCCGGCGTGATGATCGGCGATGGCGTTTCTTCTACCAGCTTCTGGTGACGACGCTGGATCGAGCAGTCGCGTTCCGAGAGGTGGCACACTTTACCGAACTGGTCTCCGATGATCTGGATTTCGATGTGACGGGGTTCTTCCACGAATTTTTCGAGGTACAAACCGTCGTTACCGAATGCAGCGGCAGATTCCGTACGGGCGTCGTTCCAAGCTTTTTCGAACTCTTCGGGCTTGTTGATCACGCGCATTCCGCGTCCGCCACCACCGGCTGTCGCTTTCACGATCACGGGGTAGCCAATGCCTTCTGCGAGCTCTTTGCCTTGTTCAAGCGATTCGAGCAAGCCTTCCGAGCCAGGGACAACCGGTACACCGGCAGCGATCATGGTCGCTTTTGCGGTAGCTTTGTCGCCCATACCGTTGATCTGAGCGGCAGTGGCTCCGATGAATTTGATACCGTAATCCGCGCAGATTTGGGAGAATTCGGCATTTTCCGACAAGAATCCGTAGCCCGGGTGAATCGCGTCCGCGCCGGTTACTTCCGCTGCCGAAATGATATTCTGGATGCTCAGGTATGATTGCCTGCTGGGCGGAGGACCGATACAAACGGCCTCGTCGGCAAACCGTACGTGAAGGCTGTCGCGATCGGCTGTCGAGTATACTGCGACAGTTTTAATGCCCATTTCACGACAGGTCCTGATCACACGCAGGGCGATTTCGCCCCGGTTAGCAATGAGTATCTTTTTAAACATGTAATTCAGTGAGTTTTTGTTCGCTGCATTATTATGCAGGTTCAACCAGGAACAATGGCTGGTCGAATTCTACCGGAGTTGCGTTTTCAACCAGGATCTTGACGATTTTACCTGATACTTCGGATTCGATTTCGTTGAACAGTTTCATCGCCTCGATCACGCACACAACTTTACCCGGTTTGATTTCGTCGCCGATGTTGGCAAACGCAGGCGTCTCAGGGCTCGATGCACGGTAGAAAGTACCGATCATCGGGGATTTAATGGTAATCAGGTTCGAAGAAGCTGTTTCTTTGGAAACCGCTGGCTCAGCCGATGCTACCGGTGCAGCTGCTGCGGGAGCCGCAGGAGCGATTGCAGGCGCAGGCGCCGCAACGGGTGCCGATGTGTAGGCTACAACCGGTGCAGTGGCAAAGCGTTTTACCTTGATTTTAAGGTCTGCCGTTTCAATATTCACTTCATCAAGTCCCGACTGGGCAATGAAGTCAATCAGTTTTTGAATTTCTCTGGTTTCCATTTAATTAAGATTTAACCCTTTCTACGTAATCGTATGTGCGTGTATCAACTTTGATTTTCTGGCCTTCTTCGATGAACAAAGGAACCATAATGCGTGCGCCGGTTTCAACCTCGATCGCTTTCTTGGGAGAGTTGGCGGTATCGCCTTTCAGACCCGGCTCCGAATAAGTAACGGTCAGTTCCACAAACGGAGGCAATTCGCAGATCAGCGCCGCGTCCGTTTCAGTATTGATCAGGATTTCCACTTCCTGACCTTCCTTCATAAGGTCGGCGCTGGTCACCAGTTTTTCGTCGATCAGTACCTGGTCGAATGTCTCCGAGTTCATGAAGTTGTAGCCAACCTCGTCTTTATATAGGAACTGGAATTTGTGACGCTCTACACGCACGGGCGTGATGCCTGCGCCTGACGAGAATGTGTTATCCAGAACTTTGCCGCTAGTAAGGCTTTTCAGTTTGGTACGAACGAACGCGTTGCCTTTTCCGGGTTTCACGTGTTGGAATTCAATCACCTGAAAAAGATCGTGGTTGAAATGGATCACCAAACCGTTACGCAAATCTGCAGTAGTTGCCATTTTTATGCTAATGAATTGTATAATAATGCTTTAATGAAAATCACATGTCTAAGCTCCGATGCCCCATTTGAGGTACATCGCGCCCCAGGTAAAGCCTCCGCCGAAAGCGGCCAGAATCAGGTTGTCGCCTTTTTTAAGTTGTGATTCATAATCCCACAGACAAAGCGGTATCGTCGCTGCCGTGGTATTTCCGTACTTGTGTATGTTCATCATCACCTTGCCCATGCCCACACCCATACGGTTGGCGGTGGCTTCGATGATCCGGCGGTTGGCCTGGTGAGGTACCAGCCATTCCACGTTATCGCTGTTCAGGCCGTTGCGCTCCATGATATCGGCGGCGATATCGGCCATATTGGTTACCGCAAATTTGAATACCTGCGCACCATCCTGATAAACGTAATGCAGCCTGTTTTCTACCGTTTCATGGGTAGGCGGGTAGCGGCTTCCTCCGGCTTTCTGGTTGAGGTAAGGATAGCCTGCGCCGTCAGATTTGATAATCGAATCGATAATGCCGTTTCCTTCCGTGTCCGGTTCGAGGAGCACCGCGCCGGCGCCATCGCCGAAGAGGATACAGGTCTTGCGGTCGGTATAATCGACGATCGCCGACATTTTATCCGAGCCTACTACGATTACCTTTTTATATTTTCCGGTCTCGATAAACTGCGAGCCGAGTGTCAATGCATAAATAAAACCCGAGCAGGCTGCCTGAATGTCAAAGCTTCCGATGTTACGGATGCCGACCATATCGCAGATGAGGTTAGCCGTGCAGGGAAAAACAAAATCGGGAGTGGTAGTAGCGCAGATGAGCAGGTCTACTTCTTCGGGGCTTGTACCGGTTTTGGCGAGCAATCCCTTCACAGCCTCCGCACCCATATGAGAACTTCCTAAACCTTCGCCTTTCAGAATACGTCTTTCTTTGATACCTGTGCGGCTAACGATCCATTCATCGTTCGTCGCGACCATTGTTTCCAATTCTGCATTAGTCAACACATAATCAGGCACATAACCTTGTATTCCTGTTATAGAGGCTTTAATATGGGTCATGATAAATCAACTATTCAAAATCCGAATAGATTTGGTAAAAAGGGACAGTTTCAGTTTTTTCATAGTCATGTGGTTGTCAGCATCCGTCGTTAGCTCAATGCCTGGGCGATGTGCAGGTACGCTTTGGATTTCACCTGCTTGTAAGCCCAGTCAACCATATTTTTGATGGCCAGAGGAGTTGATACCCCGTGTGCGATCATCACATTTCCATTCACCCCGATAATGGGACTGCCTCCGATGGACTCGTAGTTCGTTTGATCGATAAAATCGTCCTGGAAACCTCTCTTCTTTGAAATTTCGTAAAGAGATTCTCCGAGTTTGAACAAAATATTGCCGGTGAAGCCGTCCGTTACGATCACGTCGGCCTTGTTGGTGAAGAGATCTTTCCCTTCAATATTTCCGATAAAATTGATGCGCTTATTTTGTTTCAGCAGGGGGTAGGTGGCCTGCGAAGTAAGGGAGCCTTTCTGCTCTTCTTCTCCGATGTTCATCAGCGCAACCCGCGGCTTATCGAGCTGGAAAGTATGCTGGGCGAAGATCGAGCCGATTTCACCGAACTGTGAGAGGACTTCCGGTTTGCAATCGGCGTTGGCACCGATGTCGAGCATTACCGCATAACCGCCGCCAACCTGTGGAACGAGGCCTGCGATGGCAGGGCGAAGAATACCTTCAATGGCTTTAATGCTGAAAAGGGCGCCCACGTGCATGGCACCTGTATTTCCTGCACTGCAGAATATGTCTACCTCTTTTTCTTTCAGAAGCTTGAAACCCACGCCAATGCTGGAATTGGGCTTTTGAGAAAGGGCTTTGGTAGGATGTTCCCCCATCTCGATTACATCTTCTGCGTGAACGACGTCAACATTAGTAGGAGTGAAGCTGTGCTGGTTGAAAATCTCCCAGATCACGTTTTCACGGCCAATTAAAACGATTCTCGCCTCGGATGGTAGCTCAGAAGAGGCTTGGATCACCCCTTCAACAATTGCTTGCGGAGCTAAATCTCCCCCCATAGCATCTACCGCAATTTTCATTTACACGCTGTTATTTTGACTAATAAGTTAGAAACCGAAGGTGTAAATTTAGCAGATGTGCCGCAGTAAAAAAGAATTTCGCAACAACTTTTATAGGGCTGCTGCGAAATTGAATTGCTCATCGACTGAAACTAAACTGTTTTAGTATAGTTCTCTACTACAACTTTACCTCTGTAAACCAGATTGCCTTCGTGAACGTGTGCACGGTGCAATTGGTGGATCTCTCCGGTTGTAGCATCAGTTCCCAACTGCTTTCCGGTAAGGAAATCGTGCGCTCTGCGTGAATCGCGACGGGTGCTGGAATGTCTCCGCTTAGGATGTGCCATGATATTTTTGGTCTATTGTTATTTACTATTTTATAATCTATATCGGTCAGTTGAAACTGACTGCAAATGATTCTTTTTTGTTCTCTCTCAATCTGTTGCAGTTGATTTTAATCAACTGATCCAGAGAGAAAGCTTATTTTTTCAAATTTTTCAATGCTTCCCAGCGAGGATCGATTTTCTCCTCTTCCTCCCTTTCGTCCCCTTCCTGTCCTCCTGAGGTGTACACCAGCGTTCCTTCTTCCTCATCATCTTCGAGATCAAAATCGTCTTCTTCCGTACGCAGGCTCGGGTGGAGCTTTTTGACCGGTAACGACAACGCGATGAAATCGAAAACGTATCGGGCGACGTTGATCCTGTTGGTGTTACGGCTGATGATCTCGATCTCCTCCGTCAATTCCTCGTTGTGATCGCCGAACTTCAATATAATGCGTTCGTCGGAATCAATCGGTTCTTCGAAAGTTTCCAGGCTGCGGTCGCAAGTCAGGGTAACGCTTCCTGTTGTTTGAAAACGAAGCTGGATCATCGTCGCCGATTTGTTCAGAACCACGTGCGTTTTGAAGTGCCCGTGCTCGATCAGATCCTGCTCCATTTCCTCAAAAAAAGCGTCGCCGGATTCCATATCATAGTCATACTGTTTGTCTTCCAAACCGTAAATGTCTATGTTGTATTTACTTAGCTCTTTCACTTTTTCTGTCAAAAGGAGTGCAAAGGTAATGTGTTTCAGTTTAATAAAAAACATTGAGCCGGAAAATTGTTAACGTTCCGGCTCTAATGCGGTACTTCGTCAGATTTTCCTTGCCGGATTGCCGAAATAGGTCGCTCCCGCCGGTACATTCTCTACCACCACGGAGCCTGCCCCGATCCGGGCATTTTTACCGACCTGGATACCCGCTACAATCACCGCACCCGATCCGATGAACACCCCGTCGCTGAGGGTCACGCGGTCGTTGATGATAGCACCTGCGCCGATGGTCACGAAATCGCCCACAATGGCCGATGTATCGATAATGGCTCCGGTTTGAACCAGGCAGTGTTGCCCGATCACCGTACGGGCGCCGATGGTGGCACGGGCCGCAATGAGATTGCCATGACCGATGGTTGCCATACCTGAAATCACGGCGCTGTCGTGGATCGCATTGACGGGCATATTCTTGTACTCCTCATTCAATGATTCTACGAGCCGTTCGCGCACCGACCGCTCGCCGATAGCGATGAATGCCTCGCATTTGCTACCGATTATATTGAGGAAACTGGTATCGTCGGTGTTCCCGAGCACGCTCACCTCGCCGAACTCCCGGCCGTGCAGCTCTGCATGGTCGTCGAGAAAGCCATAGACGAGGACATTGTTCCTTCTGAAAATATCGAGTGCCTGCATCCCGAGGTCACCGGCACCGAAGATTAATACGGGGTTTTCCATAATTGACGTTGTTATCGAATAAAAAGTCTTCATTCGAATGGTTAGTTCAAATGAAGACTAAAAAATTGAGTCCTGCAAAATTGCCCCATTCAACGAAGGCGAATGGACAGGGGCTGTAAATGTTGTTACAGGAATGTCAGACGGATCACGATCGGCTGCCCGAGGAAGAGGCCGTTGGGGTTGATATTGTTCCCGTAGTCGTCCAGCTGGTTATTGTAATTGAAATTGTATAATGCCTGTAAATGCATTGCCTTGATGAAGCGGCCGCCTATGGGCTGGCTATATCCTAAACCCAACATCGGCGAGGTGATCCACTTTCGGGCATTGTATTTCTGGTAGGTATCCGCTTCCACATTCATCGTCTCCACTTCGCCGATCGCATGGAACTCGGGGATAAAGGAATACATCAGGAAGGCTCTGCCGCCATAATACAGCGCGTCCACACCGGCCCATTTCGATTTGAAATACATGGCCGTCACGCCTACGCCACCGACGAGGGATTCTGTCAGCTCATAACCGGCCATGGGCGATACATTAATATTGGTCAAAGTTCCCAGGCTTACCCCGAAGCTGCCGCCAAGGCGGAGACGGTCGATGAACTTCCTGTTCTTGAAATCGTCAAGCTTCTTCTTCTCCGCCAGAACGGGTTTCTGATCTTGCGGTTTTCTTTCCACGGGAGGTGTTTCCTTCCTTTCCGGCTGGTCCTTCCGAAGCGAGTCGGGGCGGTAGTATTCGTCGTTCTGCGCCATAAGCGAAGGACTGAGCAAAACCGCCAGGATGAACAGGAATGGCAGGAGAATTTTACTTTTCATCTTAAAATCGTTTATTTTATAATGTTGTAACTGGTAACGTAGGACTATCTGATTTTTGTCTACCGCAACTGCGCTTCCGGCCCCTCTTAACACCACGCGTTTCGTATATGCTCTATCACATTTCGGTACCTGACCCACAAAGCCGTTTTCTTGACATTACCTACACCATCCCCGAAATCAATAGTGAACACATCGAGATCCAGTTGCCGGCATGGCGCCCGGGCCGGTACGAGCTTCAAAACTTCGCCAAAAATATTCAATTTATCGAAGCAAGCTCTTCCGCGGGTCACAAACTGCCCTTGCATAAGGTAACCAAAGACCGCTGGCGGGTTGGAACGGGGGGCGAAAGGGAGGTACGTATTCGTTATACCTATTATGCTTCCATTCAGAATGCGGGCAGCAGCTACGTAGACGAGGAATTGTGGTATCTGAACTTCATCAACTTCTGCATGTACACCGAGGGGCGGATTACCGAACCGTATCGCGTGGAATTGGACTTACCAGATGGGTACCAGATTGCGTGCGGATTGCCATCGGCTGGCAAGAATGCATTATCGGCAAGAGATTTTTATCAATTGGTGGACAGTCCGATGCTTGCCTCGGAAACCTTGCAGAAATGCGAATACGAAGTGCGGGGTATTCAGTTCAAAATATGGATGCATGGTAACCTGAAACCCAATTGGCGGCGCATTGAGCGCGATTTTCGCCGGTTCTCGCGGGAGCAGATTGCGATGATGGAAGAGTTTCCGGAAAAGGATTACCATTTCCTGAACCTGATTTTACCTACGGCATTCTACCACGGCGTGGAGCACCAGAATTCCACGATGATCGTGCTCGGCCCGGACGACGAGGGTGAAGGCCTGTACTCCGACCTCCTGGGTGTGAGCTCTCACGAGCTTTTCCACACCTGGAATATCATCCGCATTCGCCCCGCAGAGCTTTTACCTTATGATTTTACCAAAGAAAACTACTTCCAGACCTGCTTCGTCGCAGAAGGCTGTACGACCTACTACGGCGATCTTTTCCTGAGACGGGCCGGTGTTTTCAACGACGAAACGTACGTCAAGGAATTACAGGTGTACATGAAACGCCATTTCGAAAGCAGCGCTCACGCGGCGCAATCGCTGGCGGAATCGTCGTTTGACTTGTGGCTGGATGGTTATGAAAAGGGTATTCCGAACCGGAAAGTGTCGGTTTATCACAAAGGCGCATTGGTAGCACTCATTCTGGATCTGTATTTAAGGAAGAAAACCAATCATGCCCAGTCGCTGGACGATGTGATGCGTTTGCTATGGGTGCGTTTCGGCAAGCCGTTCATCGGCTACACGCTAGAAGATTATATCGGCATTGTGGAGGAGGTCGCGGGCGAATCGATGGAGTGGTACTGGCAGGAGTGCATTTTTACCGCTACGCCGCTCGAAGACCGGTTGAATGAAGCCCTGGCATTTGTAGGATTGCAAATGTCGGTTTTCAGCAATGGAAATGTACAACTGAATGTGCTGGATGATTTTAAGGCTCAGGTACAGCGTGAAAAATGGCTCGAAACAGCACAGGTGCTGACGGTAGAAGAGGAGGAACTGGAAAGCGATGAGGAGGAGTGAGTGTACTTCGGCAATCGGCCTTCGGCTCTCGGCCTTGCGATATGCTAGACAGCCGACAGCCGATTGCCGACAGCCGATTGCCGACAGCCGACATCACCCCAATTCTGCCTTCAATGCCGCTTCCAGCTCCCCGTAACGGTATTGAAACCCGGTTTCGCGTTCCATTCTTTCATTAATGACATAATTCCCTCCCAGCACTACCGCTGACATTTCACCGAAAACCATTTTCAATGCAAATGCAGGTACATTCGGGAACCATTGCGGGCGGTGAAGGACTTTGCAAATGGCATTTGTCAGCCCTTCATTGGTTACCGGCGGTGAGGCGACAGCGTTGTAAGCCCCTTGCCAGCTTTCGTTTTCAAGTGCCTCGATATACATTCTGCACATATCGTCCAGGTGAATCCATGATATCCATTGCTTACCCGACCCTAGCGGTGCACCGACCCCGAAGCGGGCGGGCAGCGCCATTTTGGGGATCGCACCGCCGTGCTTGCTGATAACGATGCCGGTGCGGAGCTTGACCGTACGGACGTTCAATGCGGCAATTTCATCTGCGGCTTTTTCCCATTCGATGCTTACGTGGGCGAGGAAATCATTCCCTGCGGGTGTGGATTCGGTATTCCGGAGGTCGCCCGTATCCTGGCCATAGTAGCTGATACCCGATGCCGACACGAATGCGGCCGGTTTGATTTGCTTTTCAGCGAGCTTTCGCGCGATAAGGCGAATTGATTCCGTACGGCTTTCGAGGATCGACTTTTTGCGCTCCTCGGTCCAGCGGCCCTCAGCTACATTGGTACCAGCCAAATGCACAAGGAAATGCAGGTTGTCGAGTGCACCTTCTTCGATATAGTTCTTTTGAATATCCCATTCAAAAACCTGAACGGATGGAATGTCCGCCTTTTTGCGGCTCAGGAGCGCGACTTCATAGCCCTTGTCGAGCAGCAATTGCGTCAGCCGTTTGCCTATCAGGCCGGTGCCGCCGGTGATCAGTACTTTCTTTCCCATAAATGCCGGTTCGAAAAAAGCATACCACGTTAATTTTCGGTCTGATGCGAGGCGTCGCCCTCCTGTTCAATCGCCCGCGTAACGCGTGCAACCATTTCTTCTACCGATTCGTCGGGCCGGAAATGCATCGGCGGCTTGAACTGGACGGTCAGCCGGGTGTTCCGTTTTTTGAAACGCAGTCCTTTCTTGTCAAATGCCCGCCGGAACCCGTTGATGACCACGGGTATGACGATCGGATGGTGGTCGTTGATCAAATGCGCGGTGCCTTTGCGTACAGGGGCGTACGGTTTGGTGGTGCCTTGCGGAAAGCTCACTACCCAGCCATGCTGCAAACCCATCCCAATGCGGTCCTGGGCGGATGTGTCGAGCTGGCGTTTTACGTCCTCCCCATTGGCCCGCCAGGACCGTTCAATGGTAATAGCACCCCCCATACTGAACACTTTGGGTAAAAAACCGCCTCTCATGGTTTCGGCAGCGGCTACGTAATACATTCTGGCCCGGGGCGAGAGCAGGTAAAACGGCGGGGACATGGTGTCTTTATAGCCCCACTTGACGGCGCAAAAGATATGGAAGAACGCGATAACGTCTGCGAAATAGGTCTGGTGGTTCGATAGGAAAAGGACGCCCTGGTCGGGGAGGTCCATCAGGTTTTCGGTGCCGGTAATGCGGATTTTATTGACGGCCGTGTACCGGTAATAGGTAAACCAGCCCAGTATGAAGATCAGTAATCGTTTAATAACGAGAAAGTTGCCAAAAGGGTCCTTCTCGAACAGCCCAAGAAAATCCAGTCGGGCAAGCCAGGAAGGAAGCGCGCTATATGTGATTTTTTTAAAACTCATAGTGCTGTAAAATGGGGCATGTATCGGCGTCAGGTCGGGTTTGGGTAAAACTTTCGTTCCGCCCCGAGGTCGGACTAAGGCGTAATTTATAGAATCTGGCTTGGGAATCGAAAATATTTTTGAATGGCATTGGGCGGGCGGTTGTTGATTGCCAATGGATAAAAGATGGCTACCGGCGGCTCAATGCAGGAATTGGCATGATTCTTTGCATAAAGTTGACAACAACGTTTAATTTTGGCAACTCCTTCTAACAAGTCATTTTTCACACCAAATATGAAAATGAAATACGCATTTCGCATTCTGCCGGCAGTTGTGGCGGTTGGGATGCTCACAGGCTGTTCTAAAAATCCGGTGACAGGCAAGAAAGAAATTATCCTGATGTCGGAAGAAAAGGAAAAAGCGCTCGGAGCCGAGTCA
This sequence comes from Dyadobacter sp. 50-39, assembly GCA_001898145.1. GTDB lineage: Bacteria > Bacteroidota > Bacteroidia > Cytophagales > Spirosomataceae > Dyadobacter. The sequence goes on along the minus strand of MKSR01000008.1, from coordinate 428,414 downwards.
CACCCGTCTATTGTGGCCACAATGGGGATTTACGACGATAAGAACCTGCAATCCTTCATCAATGAGAAGGGTATGGCCATGGCGAAGATCTCGCACCGGCCCGAATTACCCTACAAATTCTTTATTGTGGACTCCCCGGTGGTGAATGCTTTTGCAGTGCCCGGTGGTTACGTATACTTCACACGGGGAATTATGGCGCATTTCAATAATGAAGCCGAATTTGCTGGTGTATTGGGTCACGAAATCGGCCACATTACGGCCCGCCACTCGGCGCGGCAGCAGACTTCGCAGATATTTGGTCAGGTAGGCCTTGCCGCAGGTATGATCCTCTCCCCGCAGGTACGCGCGATGGGTGAGCAGGCGCAGCAGGCATTGGGGCTGCTCTTTTTGAGTTACAGCCGCGACCATGAGACTGAATCCGATAAAATAGGGGTAGATTATTCGAGTAAAATCGGGTATGATGCCAAAGAAATGGCTGATTTTTTTGGTACGCTCAAAAGGATCTCGGAAAAAGCCGGACAGTCGATACCGACCTTCCAGTCTACTCACCCCGATCCGGGCGACCGTATGACGAAAGTAGGAAAACTGGCGGCGCAATACCAGGCGGAGCATCCGGGTAAATACAATGTGAACCGCGATGCGTATCTGCGGAAGATCGACGGCATTATCTATGGCAATGATCCGCAGCAGGGGTTTGTAGAAAACAATACATTTTATCATCCATCGCTGAAATTCCAATTCCCGGTGCCCAGCGGCTGGCAGTATGAAAACTCTCCCGCCCAGTTCCAGATGGCTGCAAAAGACGGAAAGTCCATGATGCTGTTCACCCTCGCGGAAGGCAAATCACTGGAAGAGGCGGCGCAGGCTGTGGTGAAAAATTACGGTCTGAAAGTAATTGAGAATGAGAAAGCCACAATCAATGGCAATCCGGCTGTGGTGATGGTATCGCAGCAGGTGGAGCAGGGCGCTAATGGCCAGGCGGCTGCGGCAACAGCGAACACCATTCAGGTGGGTACCTGGCTGATCCAGTATGGCGGTAACATTTATGCAATCCACGGCGTGGCAGCCGCGGGCAACTTCGCGGCGAATGCAAGCCAGTTCCGTTCGGTTGCGCAGGGTTTCAAATCGGTTTCAGACCAGAATATCCTCAGTCGCCAGCCGGAACGGATCCGCATTAAAACAGCACAGCGCGATGCGACACTGCGCGACCTGCTGAAAGACAATAACCAGCCGGATGGCAGACTCGATGAGCTGGCCATCATCAATGGCATGGCTCTGAACGATAAAGTATCGAAAGGCATGCTTTTCAAGACGCTCGGTAAGTAAGGCAATACTTCGAAAAATAGAAGAGCGGCGGCATGATCCATGTTGCCGCTCTTTTTTGTTCGCCGTTCATCCAGGGCATTTTACCATTAGTCCTGACTCCCAAAACTTTTTATTGTAAAATTTGGTTGACATATCAACGCATTTTACCTTTGTATCATCATGAGCGCGAACATAGATAGCTGGCAGAACCTGAGGGAAGAATTGAAGAACTCGTTACAATTCAAATTGGGCGCCGTTACAAAGACGGTTTTCAAGAAAATGAATGCGGAGCTCGTCAATGAAGGTATTCCCGTGCTCGCCGAGCAGCTGCCTATCCTGATGGTTGTATATTTCCAGGAACAGGCGCGGACGCAGCAGGACATTGCCAACATTTTACAAAAAGATAAAGCGGGAATCCAACGCTCTGTGCAGACTTTGCACAAGGACGGGTTCCTGAAAATTGAAAGTGATATTGAGGATAAAAGAAAGAACCTGATATCGCTTACACCGAGTGGTAAGTTTGTCTGCGAGCGCATTCAGTCGCTGGCGATCGCATTCAATAACCAGATTATGGAGCATTTTACAGAGCAGGAATGGACGACGTTCCTGGGATATCTGGATCGGGTCGTCAAAGTAGTAGACAAATAAATTTTTTTAAATTAATAGTTGATATATCACCAGTAGAGCTATCAACTATCTGTTATTAGCCACCAATATCAACAACAGGTCCAATGAAAAGTAAATGGATAGCCGCAATCATCGCAGTGGTCGCTTCAGCGGCGTCGGGCTGGGCTCAGACGAGCCTGACGCTGAAAGATTGCATTGCCTATGGAATCAAGAATAACGGGAATGTCAAAATAGCGCAGTACAAGGAAAGTACGGCAGTGCAGCAGGGACGTGAGGCGCTGGCGGGCTACCTGCCGCAGGTGGCGGGTAATGCGTCGCTCGACGATAACCTGAAACTGCAATCGACGGTGCTTCCGGGCGCGCTTTTCGGCGGGGAGGACCGCCGTGTGGCATTGGGTACCAAGTACCAGAGCAATGCGTCGGCGCAGGTCGATCAGGTGATTTTCGACCAGTCGCTGCTCGTGGGCATCAAAGCCAACAAGCCGAACCAGGAAAACGCGACACTGAACTCGCGGAAGACGAAGGAGACGATCATTTACAATGTAGCGAATGCCTACTACCAGGTATTTGTGACCCAGCAGCAGATCGCGCTTTTGAAGGACAATCTGGACAAAACAAGCCAGATCCTGAGCACATTGAAATTGCAGCTCGACAATGGCGTGATCAAGAAAGTGGACTACGACCGCACACAGGTGAATCTGAACAATATCAAATCGCAATTGACATTGGCTGAGAGCAACCTGACGCTTTCCGAAAACCAGCTGAAATTCCAGATGGGTATGCCGCTGACAGAGCAGCTGGTTTTGGCAGATAATCCACTGAACCAGCCCTTCAAACTCGTTGAGCCCGGTCAGTTCGACGCTTCGAACCTGACGGATTTTAAAATCCAGAACCTGAATATGGACTTGCAGCAACTGGAAAAAGCGCGCATTAAGGCAGGCTATTTGCCCAAAGTGTCGGTTTACGGGCGCTACGGCGTGCAGGCACTGGGCAACGACCTTGGTACTTCCTGGGGCAACTGGTTCAGCTACGGCGCCATCGGTTTGAAATTGAGCATTCCTATTTTCGACAGCTTCCGGCGTGATGCGCAATTTAAACAGGCCGATCTGAATCTGATGACGCAGAAGGAGCAGTTGAAACTGAACGTACAGAACTACGAGTTGCAGAATACCAACGCATTGACCCAACTGCAAAAAGCGAAATCCAACCTCGCGAGCGATGAAAACAACGTGGCCCTCGCCAAAGAGGTGTACGACGTGACCACGCTTCAATACCGCGAAGGTACCGTGCCGCTGACAGACCTGCTGAATGCCGAAACTTCTTATAAAGAGTCGCAAAGCAACTATATCAACTCCATGCTGAGCTACTACCAGGCCAAACTCGGATTGGAGCAGTCGCAAGGAAGTCTTAACAATTTTTACACCGCATTACCTTAATACCATGAAAAGAAAACTCATCATCATAGGCTCCATTGCCACCATCGGCGTCCTGATCGGCTTGCGACTTGTTGCCAACAAAGCGAAGATCGACGAAAAGAAGAAAATGCCCGACAACAAAAATGTGACGATTCCGGTAACGGCGGTGGCCGTGCAGGAAGGGAGCGCCGACCAGCAACTCGTCCGCACAGGTAGCCTGATCCCTTTTAAAGAGGCGGAGATCATGGCGACGGCTGCGGGTAAAGTGTTAGCTGTTAAGTACGAACTCGGCTCGCAAGTGTCGCAAGGCGCTACGATCGTGAAGGTGGATAGTAAATTGAAAGAGCTGTCGCTCGAAGCTACCGAGCTGAATATTAACAAACTGAAAAAGGATACCGACCGCTATTCCAAATTGCTGGCGGGCAATGCGGCCACTGAAATTCAGGTGAACGACACCAAATACAATTATGAAAACGCATTGAACCAGGCCGAGCAGATCAAGCAGCAGATCAGCGACGCGTCTATCCAGGCGCCGATCAGCGGCCGCGTTGTGAAGAAAAACATCGAGCCGGGCGAGTTTGTGAATGTAGGTACTTCGTTGGGAACGATCCTGGACGTATCGCGCCTGAAAGTGCAGGTGATGATCAATGAAAACGACGTTTACAAGCTCAAAGAAGGCCAGCACGTACAAGTGGGTACGAGCATTTTCCCTGGCAAGCAAATCGACGGTGTGATTTCCTACGTGGCACCGCAGGGAGACGAATCCCACAACTATCCGGTGGAAATTACCGTAAAGAATTCCTCGGGCCTGAAAGCCGGTACATTCGTGACGGTGACGTTTCAGCAGAAAAGCAGCACGCAGTCGCTCCTGATCCCGCGCAGCGCGCTCGTGGAAAGCGTGCGTAACCCGTATGTGTACGTGGTGGACGGTGGCGTGGCGAAACAGCGCAAAATTGAAGTGGGCCGCGAAGTAGGCGACAATGTGGAAGTGTTGGCGGGCCTGAAAGCGGGCGAGACAGTTGTTACGACCGGACAGATCAACCTGAGCGAAGGCGCGGCGGTTACCATTACAAAATAAGGTTCATCAGCAAACTGAAAGAATTATGTCAATTACCGAAGTAGCCGTAAAGAGACCGCTCTTCATAACCGTAGTATTCGTCGTACTGGTACTATTCGGTTTGATCAGCTACAACCAATTGTCTTACAACTTGCTGCCGAAATTTGAGGCCAATGTTGTGAGTGTGATGACGACTTACCGTGGAGCTTCTGCGGATGAAGTCGAAACGAACGTAACAAAGCACATCGAGGATGCCGTGTCCGCCATTGAAGGTCTGGACCAGATCAACTCGACCTCGCAGGAAGGGGTATCATCGGTCATTATCCAGCTGAAACAAGGCGTAAGCGTCGACCTGGCACAGCAGGAAGCCCAGCGCAAAGTGGAGCAGGCAATTTCGCTTTTGCCCGACGATGCCGACCGTCCGGTGATCAACAAGTTCTCGACAGACGAAATCCCGGTTTTGAGAATGGGCGTAACGGCGAACCTTTCGCCATCCGAACTCTATGATCTGATCGATGACAAACTGAAACCGCAGCTCTCGAACGTGACCGGCGTGGGCCAGGTGACCATTATCGGTGGTACCGAGCGCCAGATCCAGGTGAATATCAGCCAGGATAAATTGAAGGCCTACCATTTGTCGATCAGTCAGGTTTCGGCTGCGATCAACAACGCGAATACATCTTACCCGGCCGGCCAGGTGAAAACCCAGGAAGACCAGCTTTCCATCCGGTTCGATGCGAAACTGACTACCGTGGCCAACCTCAGAAATGTGATTGTAGGTAAATCTTCGAATGGGGGTCAAATTTTCCTCCGTGACATTGCCGAGGTGTACGATGGCGTGGCCGATGCTACGGCGGTGAACCACATCAACGGGCGTCCGTCGGTGGCGTTGCAAATCCAGAAACAGTCGGACGCCAATGCGGTGGATGTGAGCAAGCTCACCCGCGAGCGTTTGACGAACCTTGAAAAACAGTATGAAGCGCAGGGTTTGAAGTTCAACATCGCTTCCGACCAATCCATTTACACATTGGCTTCGGCAAATGCGGTGGTGTTCGACCTCGGGCTGGCGGTATTGATCGTATCCGTGGTAATGCTTCTGTTCCTGCACAGTTTCCGCAGCTCGATGTTCATCCTCGTGGCATTGCCTTCCTCCATGATCCCGACGTTCATTCTGATGAGCCTGATGGGCTTTTCGCTGAACCTGATGACACTCATGGCGCTCTCGCTCGTGGTGGGTATCCTTGTCGATGACTCCATTGTGGTGTTGGAAAACATTAACCGCCACATGGAAATGGGCAAAAGTCGCTGGCAGGCTGCATTGGACGGTCGGGCGGAGATCGGTTTCACCGCCTTGGCAATCACCCTCGTGGACGTGGTAGTATTCGTGCCGCTGGCATTGACGCAGGGGCTGATCGGTAACATTCTGCGCGAGTTCTCGCTCGTGGTCGTGTTCTCGACCCTGATGAGCTTGCTCGTGTCATTTACATTGACCCCGCTGCTCGCCTCCCGTTTCGGTAAGGTGGAAGTTTTGGATAAAAACACGCTTTGGGGACGTTTGAACCTCGGTTTCGAGCGATTTTTGGATAATGTAAAAGAAGAATACGGTCGTATCCTGACCTGGGTCTTAGGTCATAAACGCTATATTTTCCTGCTTTCGATATTCCTCATCGTCGGTTCCATTGCATTGGTACCGGGCGGATTTGTGGGAGCGGCATTCATGCAGCAAAGCGACCGCGGCGAGCTGAACGTATCCATTGAACTGGCGCCGACCGCGTCGGTATACCAAACCAATCAGGTAGCGCAGCGTGTGGAAAAGATTCTGCTCGGCAAGCCGGAGGTTACCAGGGTGTTTACCAACGTCGGTTACAGCAGCACCGGTTTGGGAACCACTTCCAACAGCAACATTGCCGATTTGACAGTTCAATTGGTTGATAAAAAGGATCGTACCGTTTCATCCGAAGAATTCGGCCAGAATGTGCAGAAGGAAATCCTCCAAATCCCGGGTGTCAAAGTGACCGTCGCGCCGACTTCGATCACCGGTAATGCCAACCAGGCGCCGATCCAGGTAGCCGTAAAAGGTACCGATATGGCCGTGATCCGCAAAACCGCGGCGCAAGTGAAAGATATTGTCGCTTCCGTACCCGGAACTTCCAACGTCGATTACTCGGTGGACGACCCGAAACCAGAAGTAGGCGTAACCCTCGACCGCGAGAAAATGGCGCAGCTTGGCATCAATGCAGCCGAGGTGGGAGCCACATTACAAACCGCATTCCGCGGCGACGACCGTTCGAAATTCAAGCAGAATGGCAAGGAGTACGACATTATGGTCAACCTCGATCAGTTCGACCGGTCCAAGGCCGACGACATCCGTCACTTGACGTTCGTGAACAGCCAGGGCCAGACTTTCGAACTCTCGCAATTCGCGACCATCCGCGAAGGCATGGGTGAAAGCGTGCTGCAGCGCATCGACCGTCTGTCGTCTATCACCATCAACTCGCAGGTAGTAGGCCGCCCGTCCGGATCCATCGGTGCCGACATCCAGGCCAAAATGGCGAAAGTGAAGCTCCCCGAAGGCATCAGCATCGAGTACCGCGGGGACCTTAAAAACCAGGCCGACGCATTCGGCAGCCTTGGAGTGGCATTGCTACTCGGTATCGTGCTCATCTACCTCATCATGGTGGCGCTCTACGAAAGTACCATCTACCCGTTTGTGGTACTCTTCTCGATCCCGGTAGCCCTCGTCGGCGCACTCACCGCCCTGGCTTTGACCATGGAGAGCCTCACAATCTTCTCGATCGTCGGTATGATCATGCTCCTCGGTTTGGTAGCCAAGAACGCGATTCTCATCGTCGACTTCGCTAACCAGCTGAAAGAAGAAGGTTATGCATTGAAAGAAGCCCTCATCGAGGCGGGTAAAGAACGTCTCCGCCCGATCCTGATGACCACCATCGCGATGATAGCCGGTATGCTCCCGATCGCATTGGCCTCCGGCGACGGTGCTGAGGTGAAGAATGGCATGGCCTGGGTAATCATCGGTGGCCTCACCAGTTCATTGCTGCTGACTTTGTTCCTCGTGCCTAGTGCTTACTACGTGGTGGATCGGATTAAGGAGCGGCTTGCGAAGCGGAAGATGCGGAAGAATAAAGAGGAGATGGTTTTGGAGGCTTAGAAGTCTCGACGGGTTATACAGATAAGACGCCCCTGTCACACTGAGCGGAGTCGAAGTGCAATGCGAGATGCCAATGAGCATCGTGCAATTATCCTTCGACCGCCCGGCGGCCCGGTCCGCTCAGGATGACAGGGGCGTCGTTCATTTACACTTTCACACTTTCAAGGCGCTGGATGAAAAATACCAGCTCTCTAAACGTCATGAAAATGTCACTAACACGCGGGTTGTAGCCTGCTTCCTGCTGAAATGCCATGGCATCGCTGTAAATGGACCAAAGGTGATCCAGCATTTCGCTAGGACTGCCTGCATTTAAAAGTTCTTTTACCTGCCTGCCGTAAGCGAGGCATACCGAATCCTCGGAGTCGGTAGTGTGTGATGAAGGTTTCATTACTTTACAATTTTTAGGTTGATAAATAATGCCCTGCCTAAGGTGACCTAACGTATGTAACTACGTCCGGGGGGCTTTCGCCACACCCACACCATCGCAGGGCAATGCTAGCAAGATTCTTCATTGTGTTACAAATTTTTAGGTGAGTGTAAGTTTGGTACCCGAAGGAAGAAATGCAAGTAATTTCAACGTCAGTTTTCCTGCGGTCAGGAATGGCTTGACGCATTAACAAGCTGACCATTCGGTAAGCCTAATCCCGCATTCTAAGATGGGCAGCCGATGAAAACCTTTCATGAGCTGGCTTAACGCTTCGCACAGTTCCAATCCTGTCGATAGGCCTTGCTCGAAAAACAAGTCCATCAACCAAAGTATTCCATGCACTTCAATGTGGTAATGTTGACACGTGCTACGCAAGAGTTGGTCGTTTGTGAGAATCAAATAATCTTCGCCAGTTTTGGCAAACAAAACCAAACCCGCGTCAACCACGGACAGCCCGCGGGGAATCGGCCAACTTTCGATCAGCCTGGTGTCGTCAGCGGACAAACTGGAAACAATCAGATTGCCGCTTTCAATGAATGGCGACAAAACAGCTTGTTGATATTCCAGCAGTTCGTTGATAACTTCTTCGGTCGTCGTTACGCTGACCCCGATTTTGAAAAGGTTGATGAGAAGGTTGGTTTTGATGAGGTCGATGAAAATGTTAGTGTCAGTAACCGCTATTCTCATCCACCATATTGTCTAAATATTCCCTGAATTCTGCCGCTTTCATGTTCATCAGCGAAGCGGCTTTGCTTTCGGAGATAATTCCACAAGCCAGTGCCCGGAGAAGAAGTTGCTGGAATCGGTATGGTTCCTCAATTCCGGCAAAGTAGCCGCCATCGTTGGCTTTCAACCCTGCATTATATTCAACCATTTGTTTGGTGAATTGAGATTGGGAAATGATCCCATTCTGCCGCAGTGCTGACAAAATCACGGAGATCGGAGCGCCATGAATGCGCTGGAAAAGTAGCAGTTCGGTAATATGAATCGAAGTTCGATATTCTCCAAAGGCTTCGATGAGCGACAATCTTGGTGCTAATAACGCTCCGGCAAAAGTGTCACAAACGCCCCTTGCTTCCCTAGGTTTCAGCTCTGAAAGATTAAGGTATAGGTTTGCAAATTCACGAAGCAATGTAAACCGCTTTCTAACAAGTGGAATATCCGGGTTGCCATTAGCTACAATGCACCCATTTTCACTATTGATGATGGTAGAAAACCCATCAAATCCGGTTTCCGGAAATCGCTCATGGGATTGAGCAGCCAAGAAGACTTTCAGTCCGCTGGCATCCAGAACGTTGGCTATGTTGTGTAACGGCCCAAAACCTAGCATCCATATTTTCTGTCGAACATACATTGCCGCTTCATCTATTGCATTGTAATCGTCTGACGCTAGTTTTTGAATGTGCAATGGCCATTTCGCTTTTTGCTGGCCACCGAGTAAATCTTCCAGTTCCAGATATCGTTCGAAGTAATCATTTGCCAATTCGATGATGCTTTCTCCCGCCTTTTTGCCCACCTTCCGGACTTTTGTCAAATCCACACCCGTAACCTTTGCCAAAGTGGGTTTCAGAAAATAGTCTAATGGTTGGTCAAGCGCGTTACCCAGCCTGATCAACTGATCGCCATGAGGCAGCTGGCTGCCGTTTTCCAGCCTATGCAGCAGTTGTTTGTTAAATGGTCTCCCTAGCATAATCGCCAATTTTTTTAATGACAATCCCTTCATTTTTCGGGCGGAGGTCAATCGGTAGGGGAACGGCGAGTCCATGGTTGAGTAGTGAAGGCAGGCGTTGTTCCTGCGCTTCTGTGCCGTTAAGTTAGTGAATTGTTACGAAAGATAGAAATTTTGATAAAAAGTCCGAGCTTTTTTGAATAAAATTTCCATTAGAGATCTGAGATACATAGGAAGGGGAGACATTTAGCTTCTCAGCAATCTGCTTTTGAGTCAGATTGTTTTCTTCCATGTAGGTTTTGAGCGGATTGAAAACTTCAATCTGCCTGGCACTAGACTTGTTTCAGCAAAAAGTATCCTTAGTGAATCGATTTAACCTTGTTGAGGTTAGCAATGAGTGCAAGGTATATATGACTAAACGAAAGGAATCAACCTTGCAGATTTAACATCCTGCGTTAAATTTACAAGGATGAAAAACGTTGACCAGCCAGCCCAAAGGCGGGAGCTGCGCGTAAAACAAGCAATGGCGAGAGTTTATTTACGATATATACTGAACATGAAAGCATACTTATTCTTAGGCCTGATGGCCGTTTCTTCTCTCGCCGTCCGCGCGCAACAGGTGTCGGACGTAGGTTTGCAAAATCGCTACATGCAACTCATGAAGGGAAGCGAACAATCGGACTTTCGCAGGATAGAACTGCGTTCAGATATCGATACGACCTGGTTCCGCTGGAAAGAACGAGGGTATAGCTTTGGATTTGTACCTGCTAAAACACCAATGTACACGACCGTTGACGGCATCCTGAGCACGCCGTACATGATTCAAGTACGCGGTAATGCGGAAGAGCGGAACAAAAAGCGCTGGGGTTATCATGTATTCGAGGGGTATGCCAAAGATGATAAATCACGCATTACTATGCTCGTGAACAAACATGTGGAGGCGGAGCGGCCGGTGGCAGAGCTTTACTATTACTCCACGGTCTATAACCACGACGAGACGGCCTATAACTGGTTTAAAATCGGGTCCGACGTTCGGCAGCATTCATTTATGTTCGGGCGGGACAAGGCGCTGTTCTACGGCTCGCTCAAACTGACCAACGCATTAACGCTCGGTGCTATCGGAAAGGAAGATGTTTTGGCCACAAAGCCCAATGGTGACGATGAACAGAATGCGGAGAAAGATGCCAAATATGTTAACTACAAAGAGCTGAAAAACGGAGGGGATGGGACGATCTTTTACGATAAAGACCGCGACATCGTAGTGATCAAAATCAAAGGGAAGTGGATGAAAGTCGCTGTGGAGGCGCTTCCGGATGGGGTTACTTATGATTTTTAAAAGGGCCAGAAGCCGCCAAAACCTGACAACTCCTGACCCGATGACTTCTTGACTTAATGACTAAGCGAAGCGCCCTATTTCCACTTCTCTCCCAGCACCTTCATCCAATACCCCCCAACCACAGACCGTGCACGGAAACCAACGGACTTGCCATTCGTAGTCTCATGCCAGTCTGACAATGGAATGCGATCCGAAGTGCCGTTCGCATACTTATAAACAGGCGCGATCAATGCCTGGAAATCCTCCGGCTTCTCGGCTAATGTGGCCGTCCATACAATCCAGTCAGATTTCGTATAGGTTTTGCGGCTGTCCAGCGGGAGCCCGAAAGGTTGCTGTTTGGTAAGGTAATAGGCGATTTCTTTCTGTGCGACGGTCGCCGGGAATACGTTCAGGCCGAGGAGTTTGTCCCAAACGAGGTTGTATTTCTGGCTCCATGTACCCTTTTTATCGAACGTTAATGCGTAGTGATCGCCGTCGGCGGCCATTTGCATCCATTTCTGGGCGAAGCCTTTGGTCAATGCACTCACTTCGGTAGCTTCCTGGGTGTCGCCGAGCTGCTCGGCGAGTTTGGCGTAGGAGGCAAGGCCCATAATGGCTTTGATGGAGAGGTTGGTGTTGCGGGCGAGGTGGCCTGCGAAGTCATCGGTGCAGAGCTGGTTGGCCGGATCGAAGCCCTCTTTCTTCAAATAACTGGCCCAGGTGCTGAGAACTTTCCAGTGTTTTTGGGCATAATCTGCATTGCCCTCTGCTTTGGCAATAGCGTAGGCCAGAATGAGCATGTTACCGGATTCTTCCACGGGCATGTCTTCGCCGTAGGTCTGGCCGTTCGCGAGCGGGTACGTGCCTACGTCGTGCGCAGCGAAAGGTTTGGTCCATTTGCCGCTTTCCGAATAATAGAAGATCGGTTCCATCATGCCTTTGAGCAGGGTAGGGTTGTAGAGCAGAAACAGTGGCGCCGACGGATAAGTGATGTCAACCGTTCCAATGGAGCCATTGCTGAAATTTTCTTTGCTGAAAAACAATGGCGTGCCGGACGGGTCCGCGACGAGTTTGTGGGCCGAAATCGCCTGACGGTAAGCGAGCACGCAAAGTTCGGCATATTGCTTGCCGCCGGCTTTGAATGCGTCGTCGTAAACGGTTTTGTCAGTCTCTTCGCAGGCCAGGAGGATTTTGGTAAAATCGGTTTCGGCGCTTTTCAATTCGCCTGCAATGGTCTTGCTGCCATCCCTGTTCCACCATGGTCGGAGGTTTTGGCCAAAATATTGTACCGAATAGCCATCGTCATAAGCCAGTAACGCGTGCAGCGACTTGCTTTCGGCGCCCACTTTTCCCGCATTCAGCACCAAACCCATTGACCTCGCGTCCGCAGGCGCTTCGCCTGCCTGATCGACACTCATTGTGCCTTTTGACGCAAATTCTTTGATCATATCGGTCGGAATGCCGATAGCAGAGCTTTTCACCAGTCCTTGCGGAGCCGCAAGGTAAGCCTGGCCCCAGTCAATACGAACATCGTCGCCCTTTCTGGCCAGGAGGTTTTGCACGGTGTTTGCCAGGGATAATGTCGTCAGACCATCCTGGGTCGTCTCTTTGCCGGTGACCGACTGAGTGTTATCATGCGTAGCCCAAAGGCCCGAAACCGCATTCGTAATACTCACATCGTGCTGCTTGCCATCGGCAGACTTCACTTCATAAACAATGTAATTGACCGGTCGCGAAATCAGGTCCAGATCTTTCATGATCAGCGGCGCCACAAACTGGACCGTGAGCTGAACGGGGCCCGCTTCGAAATGGTAAATGGATTGCGTAGCCGTCATTTCAAAGCCGGTCTGCTTTGCCTGGTCCACCGCGTCGGCACCTTTTGGAGCAATTTCGTCGGCCAGGCCGATGTCGATATAGCCCGGCCCGGCACCATTTTTTACATAGGCAGCCAATGTGTTTTTGCCTTTTTTCAATGCTTTCGCAGCCGCGGGACTGATCGGTTTGAATTCATAATCGCCTGTAAAACAAGGAGCGCAGTCGAATGCGGGCACACCGTTGATGAACACCTGCACATCGTCGTCGTGGAAGATATTCAATACAGGCTTTTCAAAATCGACATTGGTCAGGTTGAAATCGCGACGATACCAAAGTTCCTGCGGGAATTCAGTGCCGCCTTTGAGCATGGCGTCGTTGCGCTCGTGCGTGCCGAATGGCGCGGGGCCCTGTTTCCAGGTGCTGATATTGTAGCCGTCTTTAAACCACCATTTAGGATCGGGCTTAATGGTAGTGAACTTGGCGGTGTAGGCCTCCTGTTTGGCGGTTGGCAGGATGGTTTTCATCTCGGGCGTAGCGGCGCCCATGAAGCGGTAAGCTTTGCCATCGACGCGGATCAGGCCGTCCATCGGGTGCGGTTTGCCGGTCCAATGTTTGGTCATGGAGCCTGCTAACTGGTCGCCGAAAGACCATACGCTGGTGTAGGGATCGATGCTCACCAGCGGGGTAGCCGGCGGTCGGATGGATTGGGCAAAAATCGTTGAGGTGGTGAGTAGCGTCAGCGCGGTTAGCCAGCGTTTGAGCATAGTTTCGGTCGGTTTTGTGGTTAGGCCGGGAGTTAAGTCCCGGATATGAAAAATCCCCGTAATGATAGGGGATTAATTCAATAGTGACCACTCCGACACTTATTTCTTCAAAAACGCTGCCTTCCCGCTATCCAGAAACGAAGCAAACTTCGCAGGGTCCAGATCGTAATTTTTAGGTTGAACCAGCAGGTTGCCCTCGTGATCCACCAGGCAGTAATGCGGCTGGGCGTTGTTGTTATACTTTACAATTTGCAGGTCGGCATTCTGCGCACCGATGGTTTTCTTCACTTTGTTATCGTATTTCGAAGTGTACCATTGCGCTTCGGGTAGCTCGGTTTTGTCGTCGACGTAAAGGGCGACGATTACGTAGTCGTTGTTCAGCCGCTGCAATACCGCAGGGTCGACCCACACGCGGGCTTCCATTTCGCGGCAGTTCACGCAGCCGTGGCCGGTGAAATCGATGAAAACGGGTTTGTTGACCTTTTTGGCATAAGCCAATGCCTCCTGGTAATCGAAGAAACCTTCCAGCTCGTGCGGCAAATGAAACAGCTCGGAATACTTGCGTGCTTCGCCGGAAAGTGCCGATGGCGTTGCAGCTGCCGCGCTCCTTTTATTCAGGTCGAAATCCAGCGTGGATTGCGGAGGCAGGTAACCGGCCAACGCTTTGAGCGGCGCGCCCCACATGCCCGGGAGCATATACACGACGAAGGTGAATGTAATAATGGAAAGGAGGAGTCTCGGAACGCTTACTTTTTCGATCGGCGAATCATGCGGTGTGCGGATTTTGCCGAGCAAATAGAAGCCGAGTAATGCGAAAATGACGATCCAGAATGCCAGGTAAATCTCACGGTCCAGCAAATGCCAGTGGTAAACCTGATCGGCAATGCTGAAAAATTTCAATGCCAATGCAAGTTCCAGGAAGCCGAGTACTACTTTCACTGTATTCAGCCAGCCTCCGGATTTGGGCAGCGATTTCAGCCATTGAGGGAACAATGCGAATGAAGTGAATGGAATGGCAAATGCCGCCGAAAATGCAGCCATACCCACGATCGGTTTCACCACTTCCCCACCCGCGGATGCCACGAGCAAGCTGCCGACGATGGGGCCGGTGCAGGAGAATGAAACGAGTACCAATGTAAATGCCATGAAGAAAACGCCCGCATAACCGCCCTGGTCCGCTTTCTGGTCCATTTTATTCACAAAGCCACTCGGCAGCACGATCTCGAAAAGACCGAGGAACGACAAGCCGAATGTGATGAAAATGGCGAAAAAGAGCAGGTTGGGCAACCAGTGCGTGCTGAGGAAGTTCGCAAATGCGGGGCCATTCAGGCGCGACACGACGGTACCTATCAATGTATAGATCAGGATAATTGAAATACCATAAACAAATGCCTTGAATTTGCCCTTTTCCTGGTTCGTGAAAAAACTCACGGTCATAGGGATGATCGGGAAAACGCAGGGGGTAAGTAATGCGACCAGCCCCGACAGGAAGGCGGCCAAGGCGAAACCTAACAAGGAACCGCCACCGGCAGATTCGGAAGTGGCTTTTTGTGTTGCCTCAATGGTGGTTGCGGCAGCAGCCGATGTGTCGGTGGCAGAGGGAATGTCGCCCGCCGAAACGGCTATGGCAGTGTCGTTAGAAGTAGCTGGTGCGGCTGGTTCGGTGGTCGGTGCGGTGCCCGGTTTGTCGGCTGGTGTGGTAGCGCCCACTGTGTGGTGCTCGCTCGCATTGGCAGCGGCGGCAACTTTCAAACCTTTAAATTCAAAATCTTCGCCGCCTGGAATACAGAGGCCTGAAACGTGGCTGCACGTCTGGTATTCGGAGGTTCCTTTAATGACCGGATTGTCGGCCAGGATTTTGACAGTTTGTTTAAAAACACCTTTCCCTTCAAAATATCGCACATTACCCTGCCACACTTCCTCAAATTTCGTCTTCGGGTTCTGCGGTTTCAGCTTGCCGACGGTCTCGAAAGTATTGTTCTTTTCAAACGTAAAAGTGGTCAGCATGGGTCCTAGGTCCGGGTCGAAGTCGGAAGAGTACATATACCAGTCCTTGTCGATGGTCGCGGTAAAAACCAAGTCGACAGTCTCGCCTTTTTTGACTTCCGGCTTAGAGAAAGTGTAGGTCCAGCGGGCTTTGGGTTTTTGCACCTGTGCCTGCACGAAGCCGGTTACGAAAAGACAAATGCTGAGAATGAATATGATACCGCGTTTCATGTCGATTTTTTGGGGTAATGCTTTTATCGGTCGGCTGTGCGTGAACTGCCCGGCGATCAATCTATAATTTTGATAGAGCTTTCTTAACGAACGTAATTTTCACAAAAAAATTCATCAATTGAAATTCCCTTTTCCCCGATTCGCGTTTCTGCTACCTTTGTCGGCTCAAATCCAGCCAAGTTAACAGTTATTAACATGTCCCAAGCCTTATACGTAGTCAAGATCGGCGGTAATGTGATCGACAATCCCGATGCCTCTGCCCGTTTCCTGAAAGCCTTTGCGCAACTCGATGCCCCTAAAATCCTCGTCCATGGCGGCGGGAAAGTGGCCACGCAGATCGCCGCGAAATTGCAGATCGAAACGCAGATGGTCGACGGCCGCCGCATTACCGACCAGCCGATGCTGGACGTGGTGACGATGGTGTACGGAGGGCTGGTGAACAAAAACCTGGTCGCCCGGCTGCAAGCTTCCGGTTGTAATGCCATAGGCCTCACCGGCGCCGACGGGGGCATTATCCGCTCCGTAAAGCGCCCCGTGAAAACGATCGATTACGGATTTGTAGGGGACATTGTAGCAGTTAATGGCGATCAAATCAACGCGATCCTGTCCAGCAGTCTCACACCGGTCATCGCGCCCTTGACATACAGCGCCGAAGGTCTGCTGCTCAACACCAACGCCGACACCATGGCCTGCGGCACCGCCGTAGCGATGTCGCAGGCATTTGAAGTGAATTTGATTTATTGTTTCGAGAAAAAAGGTGTGCTTTCCGATCCGGATGACGACGATGCCGTGATCAGTAAACTCGTGCCGGCTACTTACGTGGAATACAAGTCCACCGGCGCCATTAACAAAGGCATGATCCCAAAACTGGACAATGCCTTCGCCGCATTGAATGCCGGTGTGAAGCAGGTAACGATTTGCCATGCCGATGAACTGGCGAATGCCGTTTCGGGCGGAGCCGGTACGGCGATTGTGCTCTGAATGGCTGTTAAAATCTGGCTGACTTTTAGCGTATTACATTGAAACGTGTAAATTTAGGAATCCAATTCCCAAATTTACACGTTTGTTGTATCTGATGGGTTACATATCAATTTCAGTCAGTTTTGTAGCCTAATTATTAAATTTTCTTAAAATTTAATTTAAAGTTCTTAAATTGCATGAGTTAAACCCACTCATTACCATGCTGTTTCGAAAAGGCCTACTTTTGGTTTTTTTGCTGTTGTTGTGTGATTGGTGTGCAGGCCAGGCTCCCGAGTTTTATAAGGATGTACAACCGATTATCCATGCCAATTGCGTGCCGTGCCACCGCACGGGCGAAGCTGCACCTTTTGCGCTGGTAACATTCGAGGATGTTTCCAAGCGTTCCAAATTCATCAAGCAGGTGGTCAGCTCGCGGTATATGCCGCCCTGGAAGGCCGACAACCACTACAATTCCTTCGCCAATGACCGCTCGCTGAGCGAAAAAGATATCAAAACGATCGTCGGATGGATCGACGCCGGTACTCCGAAGGGCAAGGTCAATACCAAAGCCGAGCAGGAGTTGCAGGCCCGCCTCGACGCCGGTACGGCTTATAAGCGTAAACCCGACCTCAAACTGAGCATGAAAGAAGCGTTCACGCTGAAAGGCGACACCAAGGAGCGCTTCGTCATGTTCAAAATTCCGTTTGAGATGGCGCAGGAGGCCAATGTGGAGGCGATCGAGTTTACTTCGAACAACAAAAAGCTCATCCACCACGCCAATTTTGCAATCCATCCTGTGCCCGACGCGTCGGTGGACCTGCACAACACAGTGGATTTTGTGGACCTGAGCGGGCCGGAAGGCGACAAATATTATGAATGGGTCAAATACAAAAAGGAAATGACCTATTACGGCGGCTGGATACCGGGCACGACAGTAGAGGCCTACCCCGAAGACATGGGCTGGGTCATGCCCAAACGGGGCGTGGTACTGCTGACAGTGCATTTCGGCCCGAGCTCGGTGGATGCGCAAAGTATCGACGGACTGAATGTTTTCTTCAAAAAGACACCCATTATGCGTAAGGTTAAGGTTATCAGCCTGGGATCCGGTGGGATCGGCGAAAAGGAGATCACTCCGCCGCTGATGATCTTCGCCAATGAGGTGAGCAGTTTCAAACTGCGCATTGCCAATAACCAGCCGGACATTTCGCTCCTGTATGCGTGGCCGCATATGCATTACCTGGGCAAGGAGTTCAGGGCCTACGCCACGCTGGCTTCCGGCGATACGATCCGCCTGGTGCATGTGCCAGCCTGGGATTTTCGCTGGCAGGAGATTTACAAATACAAAAAGCCGGTGCTACTGCCGAAAGGGGCTGTGGTGACGGTGGAAGCGACTTACGATAATACGGCAAGTAACCCCGCTAACCCGCATAACCCACCTCAGCTGGTCATGTCGACGGGCAACATGCGGAGCGATCAGGAGATGATGACGCTCATCCTGATGTATGTCGACAGGGAGCCTGGCGACGACGGGCTTGTTTTCAAGTGGAATTGATTTGATTGGTTCATAAACGGTGTTGCATGGGTAAACTCTACTATCTGTTGTTTTTGCTGCCATTTTCCGTTTTCTCCCAGCCTGTTTTCAGAAAGTTGCCCCCGAAAGAGACCGGGGTGAGTTTCATAAACCGGATCGAGGAGAACGATTCGCTGCACATTTTCCGGTATGAATATCTCTACAACGGAAACGGGATCGGTATAGGCGATTTCAATGCGGACGGCAAGCCCGACCTGTTTATTTCCGGTAACACCGTTCCCAACAAGCTGTACCTCAACCGCTCGCAGGAAAGCAGCATTGCATTCGAAGATGTGACCCACAAGGCCAAGCTCGAAGGCAATGGCAAATGGGCCACGGGCGTGAGCGTGGCGGACGTGAATGGCGATGGCCTGCCCGATATCTACGTTTGCCATTCAGGGTTTTACCGAAAACTGTCTGATAAAAACAACGAGCTGTTCATCAACCAGGGCGTGAAGGGCGGTGTGCCGGTTTTCAAGGAAATGGCGGTGGACGCGGGCCTGAATGCGATCGGATCTCAATCGACTCAGGCTGCCTTTTTTGACTATGATAAGGATGGCGACCTGGACATGTTCCTGCTCAACCATTCCAACCATACGGTTAATCCGTTCCTGAATACCAGAGAAATGCGCGCCACGCCGAATCCCTATTTCGGCAACCGGCTTTTCGAGAATGTAGGGGGTAAGGGCAAGCTGAAATTCCAGGATGTGACCCAAAAGGCAGGCATTATCAACAATGCACTGAATTTCGGGCTGAGCGTGGTGGTGGCGGACATTAACCAGGACGGCTGGCCGGATCTTTACACCACCAGCGATTATACCGAAGTGGATTGCTACTATGTCAATAACCGCAACGGGACATTCACCGAGTCGCTGCGCAAATCGTTTACGCACGTTTCCCGGTTTTCCATGGGTGCCGATGTGGCCGATTTCAACAACGACGGCCTGCCTGACGTCCTCACGCTCGACATGCTGCCGGAAGATAACCACCGGCAGAAACTGCTGAAAGGCCCGGATATGTACGACCAGTACCATTTGCTGCTCGACAGCGGATATTACCACCAGAATATGCGCAATATGCTCCACCTGAACCGCGGTGTCGACGGTGCCGGCAATGTCCGTTTCAGTGAAATAGGGCAACTGGCCGGCATCAGCAATACCGATTGGAGCTGGGCGGGCCTGATGGCCGACCTCGATAACGACGGCTGGAAGGATCTGCTCATTACCAATGGCTACCTGCGAGATTTCACCAACATGGATTTCCTGAAATACACCGTAGCCGATGAGCAGATGAAGGAAGCCGGGAAAGGAAACCTGAATTTCAAGACTTATGATCTGGTTCAGAAAATGCCGTCCAATAAGCTCAGAAACTATCTCTTCCGGAATACAGGTGCCCCCGGAAGCTTTGGTTTTGAGGATGTTTCCGAGAAATGGGGGATGAATGAGCTAGCAGTTTCGAATGCGGCCGCTTTTGCGGATTTCGACGGTGACGGCGACCTGGATATGGTCATTTCGCATATCAACGACCCGGTTTCCATTTACCAGAATCAAACCGGCAAAAAGGGCCTTACGCTGCGCTTGCAGGGGATCAATGGCAATTCGCAGGCATTCGGCGCGAAGGCGCGGGTGTATGCGGGAGGAGCCATGCAATACGCGGAGCTTTATCCGGTGCGCGGCTACCAGTCGACGGTTACTACAGACCTGCATTTCGGGCTGGGGCAGGCAGGAACAGCCGATTCTGTAATGATCGAGTGGCCTTCGGGTAAAACCACCGCCCTGACCAATGTCACGCCCGGGCTGGTATTGCTGAAAGAGGCGGAAGGGAAAGGTTCCCAGCCGCATACACCTGCGCCAATGCCCTGGTTCCGCCAGGCGGCCGCACAGGAAGCGGGTATCGATTTTGTGCATAAGGAGAATGATTTTGTCGATTTCAAAGTGGAAGTTCTGCTTCCCTACCAGCTTTCGCGGCTCGGGCCTGCATTGGCGAAAGGAGACGTCAACGGCGACGGGCTCGACGATGTGTACCTCGGTGGAGCATCGCACCAGTTTGGTGTGCTGTATATTCAAAAGCAGGATGGTACGTTTGAAGGTGCCGCTGCCCAGCCCTGGCGGCAAAATGTCGTTTGTGAGGAAGTAAATGCACTGTTCTTCGATGCTGACCGGGATGGCGACCTGGATTTGTACGTCGTGAGCGGCGGTAACGAGTTTGATGAAAACGCGCCCGAATACCGCGACCATTTGTATCTGAACGACGGCAAAGGCGCGTTCCGTGAGGAAGTTCTGGCGCTGCCATCCATGCGAAATCCGAAACAATGCATTACCGCTGCGGACGTAGACGGCGACGGGGACCTCGACCTTTTCGTGGGTGGCCGCGCGGTGCCCGGCTCGTTTCCGATGCCGGCCAGGAGCTATCTGCTGAGAAATGACTCCCAGGGAGCGCAGGTGAAATTTACGGATATTACTGCCGGTGTGCCAGCCTTGCTGAACCCCGGAATGGTGACCGCCGCCATTTTTACAGATTTAAATGCGGATAAAAAGCCCGACTTATTGCTGGCAGGCGACTGGATGCCTGTGACGACATTTAAAAATACAGGTACTACGTTTGAAAACCAGTCGGTGGACGTGCTCAAAGACTCCGACGGAATGTGGGCCACGATCGAAGCTGCGGACCTGGACGGTGATGGGGATGCTGACTTCATTCTCGGTAATGCAGGTTTGAACAGTCAATACAAACCTACCCAGGATCGGCCGGTAACGGTTTACTACGACGATTTCGACGGAAACGGTGTCGTCGATCCCATTTGCACCTACTACATCGGGGAAAAGAGTTATCCGATGTTTTCGCGTGATGAAATGCTGGATCAGATGACCGCCCTCAAAAGGAAATACACGAGCTATGCGGGTTATTCGGATGCCACGATCGAAGACGTTTTCGGCAAGGATGCTGTTGAGAAGAGCCGGAAAGTGTATTGCAAAGAGCTGAGGAGCATGGTGCTGGAAAACCTGGGGGATTTCGGATTCAAGCGGCATGCGCTTCCCGACGTCGCGCAGTTCTCCCGAACGAGCGGCATAATCGCCCAGGATCTCAATGGCGATGCCAAAACGGACCTCGTCCTGCTGGGCAACTTTTCGCCCTACCGAGTCCAGCTTGGTCCGTGTGATGCTTCGGTCGGTGCGGTGTTGAAGCAGGTTGCGCCATTTCGGTTCGAAGCGTTACCGCCTTCCGAGACGGGTGTGTGGGCCGGTGGTGACATTCGCAGCGCGGTTTTGCTGAATAAAAAGCGTATATTATTTACCGTTAATGACGACCAGCCTGTCCTGCTCGAATGGAAAAAGTGATGCGAAATAGGGCCCGATTATGGTTCGCGTGTGTATTGTGCATGCTCGCAGGGGCTGCGTTCGCGCAGCCGGGAACGGCATTACTGCACCGTGCAGAGCAAAACCTTACGCGGGTGATCGTGCATGACATATTCTCGCCCCCAGTGGCAAGCCGCATTTATTTATATGCCAACGCCGCAGCTTACGAAACGCTCGTGCTTGGTCATGAAGGCTACCAAAGTCTGTACGGCCAGGCCAATGGATTTCCCAGGATCGTGGCTGCGGTTGGAAAAGAAGAAGCCGGGCCGGGTGATATTAATTATAAACTCGCCGCATTGTATGCGTTTTTCCGGACCGGCGGGAGGCTTGTCTTTTCGGAGCCGATGCTCAAAGACAGCGCCGAAAGCATTCTGGCGGCCGTAGGCGAACAGGACGAAGCGGTTTACCAAAAATCTTTACGCCTGGGCGAAATGGTGAGCGACAGCATTCTGGCTTGGTCGGCGCGGGATAATTATGCCGCTACCCGGAAAAAACGCCGGTACACATATAGTAAGGAAAAAGGAAAATGGACGCCGACGCCCCCCGGCTATATCGATGCCGTGGAGCCTTACTGGAGTCAGATTCGCCCCGTCGCGCTTGATTCCGCTGCGCAGTTCAAGCCGTTGCCGCCGCCGGCATTCAGCACGGAGGCCGGCAGTGTTTTTATGAAGGAGGTAAAAGAGGTTTATGACAAAACCCGAGCCCTCAGCAAGGAAGAAATTCTGGTTGCGAGTTTCTGGGATTGCAACCCGTTTTACCTCAACACGCAGGGACATTTGAATTTTGCAACAAAGAAATTGTCACCCGGCGGCCACTGGATTTCCATCGCGGGGCAGGCCACGCAACGGTCCGGCAAAAACTGGATCGAATCGTCGTCGGTGTACCTGCTCACCTCTATTGCATTGTTCGACGGTTTTATCAGCTGCTGGGATGAGAAATACCGCAGCCAGTTCATCAGGCCGGAAACGGTCATCAATGCCTATCTGGATGAAAAGTGGAGACCGCTGCTGCAAACGCCGCCGTTCCCGGAATATACCAGCGGGCATAGCGTGATATCGGCAGCCACCGCCCAGGTGCTGGAAAAGGAACTGGGGAAAGGTTTTGCATTCGACGACGACACGGAAACGCCCTACGGATTACCGGTAAGGCATTTTGCCTCATTCACGGCCGCGGCGGAAGAAGCCGGGATCAGCAGGTTATACGGCGGAATTCACTATCGGTCAGCCATTACCAACGGCCAAACACAAGGCATAGGTGTTGGTTTACAGGTGATTCAGAAAATACGGCTAAAAGAGGGTATCGGCAAATAGTCTATCATAATTGTATGTTATTTATTAATATTTTTTAATAAATGTTATATTTTTATTAACAAAAATATTTATTTTTGACATTACAATGCTTTTGATGTGTAAAATGGGAATCAGCGTCGGCTGATTGCCGGTCTTCGGATCAGAGTATGTAGTCCAGTTCACTTAAACCACCTAAAATTTCAATTTACCAAGTTTACCATGAGACAAAAGTGTACTACTTTAACACGTCTGGTAACATTGCTCCTCCTCCTCACTGGAAGTACCTGGAGTATGGCCCAAGACAGAAAGACCGTCAATGGAACGGTGCTCGACAAGGATCAAAATCCTTTGCCTGGTGTGTCCTACCTTGTTAAGGGAAGCAACACCGGCGGCGCAACAGACGCCAACGGAAAGTTCAGTGTGAATGTGCCTTCCAGTTCAGCAGTGCTTGTTTTTTCATCAATTGGATTTGTAACCAAAGAAGTACCGGTGGGTAACGCCACCCAGTTGACCGTCAACCTCGACGAGGACAACAAAACGCTTAATGAAGTAGTCATCACCGGCTTTGGTATGTCAACCGAAGCCAGAAAGCTTTCTTATTCTGTTCAGTCGGTTCAGGGCCAGGACATTACCCGCACAGCAAATGCCAACATGGTGAATGCATTGCAGGGTAAAGTAGCCGGTGTGATGATCAACCAGGGAACAGGTGGTCCGATGTCGTCTTCACGTATCCGTATCCGCGGTAACGCATCTTTGAGCCCTAACACTCAGCCGCTTTTCGTAGTGGACGGTGTTTTGATCCGCCCGGGAACAACCGGTGCCGACTCTTGGGGTGCTGCACAGGATTTCGGTAACATCATGAAAAACCTCAACCCGGACAACGTGGAGTCGATGACAGTTCTGAAAGGTTCTGCAGCAAGCTCACTGTATGGTTCTGAGGCTTTGAACGGGGTAGTGGTAATCCAGACCAAAAAAGGCCGTACCGACAAAGGCCTTGGTGTGACTTACAACCATACTTCTACATTCGAAACTGCCTACAAATTCCTTGACCTGCAAGACCGGTTCGGTGCGGGTATCAGCCCTACATTTGCCAAAGGAGCTGATGGCGTGGACGAAGTTGACCGTGCAAACTATCCTTTCTCTTTCGGTCCTGAATTCAAAGGACAAACCGTACGCGACCTGGATGGCCGCATGGTTCAATGGAAAGCAAACGACCCGTTGAGCTTCTTCCAGACTGGTAAGTATATCAACCACAACGTGGCTATCGAAGGTGGTAACGATCGCAGCTCATTCCGTGCTTCTTTCTCTTCTCTGAAAAACACATCTATCATGGTGGCTGGTACAGAGCTGAAAAGAAATAACTTCAACATTCGCGGTACACAGAAAATCGGCAAGATTTTCAGCCTTGACGTAAGCGCTGACTACACCGACAACGACATGGTGAACCCGATCCGTCA
This sequence comes from Dyadobacter sp. 50-39, assembly GCA_001898145.1. Classification (GTDB taxonomy): domain Bacteria; phylum Bacteroidota; class Bacteroidia; order Cytophagales; family Spirosomataceae; genus Dyadobacter. The sequence continues at coordinate 404,002 of MKSR01000008.1, read as the reverse complement.
GGGTGGTAACTACAACCCTGTATTCCGTTTCGTATACGGTCGCCCACGTAACCTGGATATCGATTACTGGTCTAAAAACTACATCGACCTGGTAAACGGCGGACGTAAAACAGGTGGTGTAACCGATCCGTACGGTATCAGCCAGTTCATGTTCGAGACATTCGAATACAAGCAGGTGCGTAACGAGAAAGTATTCCGCAGCAACATCGACCTGAACGGAAACATCACCGACTGGTTGAGCTTCCTGGTTCGTGGTAACGTTCAAACCGAACTTTACGCTGGTAACAACCAGAACAGAGGTGCCGGTGTAGGTTTCAGCGGTGGTGAGTACGGAGAATATACCGAAAACAAGAGCCAAAGCCGTTTCCAGGGTTTGGTGATGATCAACAGGCAGCTGAACGACAAGTTTAACCTGTCATTCAACTTCGGTGGTGAAACCAACCGCCTGAATGGCGGCCGTTATTTCCGTGGTGCTACCAATGGTGGTTTGCGTGTGCCGGATGTGTATTCATTGAGTAACACCGTGAATACCCTGAACTACACCAACACGCCGGGAGCTTCCAAAAGAATCGACGCGTTGTACGCTTATGGTGACCTGACTTTCAAAGACGCGTTAACATTGAGCGCTAGCTTCCGTAATGACTGGTCTTCTACATTGACTTACGCAGATGGAAGCGGTGACTATACTTATTCTTATCCTTCCGTAGGTGTTTCCTGGATCGCGACCGAATCATTGAAAAACCTTCCTTCATGGTTGTCATTCGGTAAACTTCGTGCGAGCTTGGGTTACACAGGTGGTGATACCGATGCATGGTCTACCAACAATACCGGTAAATACGGTCCTAACGGAACATTTACCCAGGCTGATGGTTCATTCGTTAACCTTTCAGGTTTCAAAGACAACACTTTGCCAAACTATGGCTTGAAAAACCGTCTTGCCCGCGAATTGGAATTCGGTGCTGACATCCGTTTCTTCAACAACCGTTTGGGAATCGACGCGACTGTTTACAACAAAATCACTAAAAACGAGATCCTGAGCCTTAACACGACCAGCGAGTCGGGTGTAGGAAGCAGAATCGTAAACGCGGGCCGTATCCAGAACAAAGGGGTTGAGATCTTGTTGACCGCTACACCGGTAAAAACCAGCAAATTCGAGTGGAATACCAGCGTAAACTTCTCACGCAACCGTAACAAGGTTCTTGAACTCGTAGAAGGAACAGATACTTACACGCTTTCATTGGGCTTCGGTGCTGATATGTCATCAGTGGCACGTGTAGGCAAAGACTACGGAACAATCCTTACTTCTTACGCATTTGCCCGCTACGAAAGCGACAATCCTGCTTTGAACGGCCAGAAAGTAATTGGTGCAAACAGCTCCGCGGAAGGCGGTATCGCTTACCTGAGAAGCGGTGCTTACGGACAGGGCACCAAAGAACTGGGTAGTGTAATGGAGAAATTCCTGGCGAGCAACGTGAACTCGTTCCGTTATGGAAACTTCACTGCAACCGTTCAGGCTGATGCCAAAATCGGTGGTATGATGGCTTCTGCCACACACCAGTACGGTTCTTCTTACGGTGCATTCGCATTCACACTTCCAGGACGTAACACTGAGCTGGGTGGTGTAACCTTCACCGATGCAAGCGGAAACGTGCGCAATGACGGTATCATCCCAGAGGGTGTTTTGGCCAACGGTTTCAAAGTATTGGTGGATGGTCAGCAAAAAGACCTGGGCGGTATGAGCTACGCCGATGCGGTGACTGCCGGATATGTAAAACCAATCCCTGCTTACCAATACTATCTGAACCTTACCCAATGGGGATCAGGTATCCGCGAGTACTCTACATTCGAAAACTCATGGGTAGCATTGCGTGAAGTATCGATCGGATATAACGTACCTGCTGCATTGATCAGCAAAGCGAAAATCCAGTCGCTGCGCGTGAGCCTCGTGGGCCGTAACCTCGGGTACCTGTACAAAACTGCGAAAGACGGTATCAACCCCGAAGGTTTGTATAGCAACAAAGCCGGTGAGTTCATGGAATACGGAGGTCTGCCATTCTCACGCAACCTGGGTGTATCTGTAAGTATTGGTCTCTAATCAATCAGAATTGTTAAAATAGCATTGAAATGAAATTCATAAAAGGTAAAATCTTAGCATTAGCTGCCGTAGGACTTCTGTTTTCCTGCGACAAGCAAGATTTTGTAGATATCAACAACAACCCGGACGCGTTGAACTCGATTCCGCCTGAAAACCAGTTCCTGAATGCCACTACCGGTATTCACGGCCAGGATTTCGAGTACTATTACGATGTTTACCGTCGTATCATGCCGTGGATGCAATACACTACGGATGTCAACGGTAACCAGGGTGCATTTACCCAGAACGTTGATAACTTCTCGCAGCGTTACGGCCGCCAGTACAATGGCGTGGGCGACAGGCTGTACGACCTGGAACAGCTGGTATTGAAAATGGATGCGGAAACGCAGCCACGTTACAGCCAGATGGTTCAGATCGCGCACGTGCTGAAAGCTTACTACACTTTCTATGTTTCGGATATCTACGGAAGCATTCCTTACTCGGAGGCATTCCAGGGCCGTTACGGCGGCACTTTGCAGCCGAAATACGATTCGCAGCAAGAGGTTTTCGCAAGATTGGATGTGGAATTGAAGGCGGCAATCGCTTCTCTGAAACAAACACCGACCGTAGCGCAGATCAGCCTTGGCAACTACGATCAATACTACAAAAACGATGTGAGCAAATGGATTAAAGCTGCCAACGCGCTTCGTTTGCGTATCGCCATGCGTGTATTGAAAGTGGATGCAGCCGCTGCAACACCGATCATCAACGAAGTACTGGCTTCACCTGCGGCCGAGCTGATGAGCTCCAACGAAGACGGATGGGTTTTCAAAGCAATCTATTCCTTCACCGGAAGCGATGCCAACTCCAACTGGAACCCCACGACCCTTCGCGCTCCGAAGCCGATCGTTGATTTCATGTGGGAGAAGAAAGATCCCCGTATCGATGCATTTTTCTCGCCGAACGGCTACAATGCAACCAACATTGCATTGCTGGTTAAGGCTGGTAAATTGCCGGCAGGAACTCCGGTTCCGGCCCGCCGTTACGTAGGTAGCTTCACCGATCCTGATGTGTCGAGACAATCGGCTATCCAGCAGCAGTATTATACCGCCAAAGTGGTAGACGGAACATCCATCGATACGCTGTCATACCTGCAACCAAACCTTTGGAGTGCTGGTATCAACAACAAGAGAGGGTTCTCTTACCTTCCTGTGATTACTTATGCTGAATTCTGCTTCATGCGTGCGGAACTGGCTACGAAGTCGCTCGGAACCGGAACTGCAAAGGCCTGGTACGAAGAAGGTGTGAAGGCTTCTATCATGTGGTATGATGAAATCGCGAAAGGTTCTCAGGCTCCTGACTACACTGCGGTAACCGATGCGGAAATCGCAGCGTACCTGGCTATGCCGGGCATCGCGTTCGACAACGCAAAAGCATTGGAGCAGATCGCCAGCCAAAGCTATCTGAACTTCTTCAAGCAGCCTCAGGAAGGTTGGGCATTGTGGAAGCGTACAGGATATCCTAACACGACTTCTGTTGTGCCTTTGCCATCCGTGAAAAACCTGGGCGCTACGCTGGTGATCCCACGTCGTGCTCCGCTGGGCCTGATCAACGATTCTGACCCTAACGTGACCAACAAAAAGGCGGCTTACGCAGCAATGGCAGCGATTCCGGGCTTCGGAAGCAACCCGCAGGATGCAGCCGGCCGCGTATGGTGGGACAAGCCTTGATTTATTAATATAGATTTAGTTAAAGAACGCAAAAGGCAGGCCGATTGGCCTGCCTTTTTGTATTTGGGTACAATTTAGCTAGTTTTCAATAGATGAAATCCAGGATTTGCATCCATCAGCCCACTTAATCAGCATACTTTGCAAATACTTTTTGAATCCCGGTAATTTATTCCATCTTTTGTTATTAGTCAGTCACCGCGATATTTGCTTGAAAGTACCTGTTGTTGTTGACTTCACTTTTTAATCCATTCTTTTATGTATATCGGGGCATTGGTTCAGCTTGTTATACCTTTTGTTTTAATATTTACTTGCACATGCAAGATGAATGTGCAAGCACAGGAAAACTGTCCCGACTTTATGGAAATACCGCAAGGTGATCGGGTGCGAATCCTAATGTCCTACGAGGCGGAGTCAATGAAGCTGAACTTTTTCCCAAATCAGAAAGGTGTGGCCATGATGGAAATCACAAGAAATAAAGATGGCGAGGAAGTTTGGGACCTGTACATTGAAATCGATGATCGGTATAGGGATTTACCGATCAACAAATACAGCATGATGGGGCACATGCTGATATTGATCACAGACAGATCGGCTACTACATTTTCAACAGATAGTCTGGTACGGCAGGAGAGGAATAAATGCCTTGAAAAGATCGTGGGTAGTCGGTTGTACCAGCGAAATGATCGCAGTGATGATGTCTCGGTTGCCTATACACCAGCAGGAAAAGTAATATGGGAAAAACCAGGTATACCCAAAATGAAACGGCGGGGTATGTGGATAATGTTAGGAAATGCGAAGAATCAAACGATTATCACTTTCAAACGTGACGGTACGTACACACTTCAAAAGTCGGTTTGAGAAAAAAATCGCTTACTGGTTAATTACACATCCGATCGCCTCAGTCCGGCTTTTAACTACCATTTCTCCATTCAAAACAGCTTCAAGAGCATTCCTTAAAAACAACTCGGTGGCTTTCGCCCTGTTTTTTCCCAAAGCATAATACCAGTTATCGATCGCGCCGCGGTAGAGGATTTCTCCGCTGGCATTGACGAGCACGGCTTCGGGCATGACGGTGGCCTGGTAGCGCTTCACTTTTTGCAGGCCAGGGTCCTGGTAACCGGGGATGGCGGCCTGGTACTTGCTTAAAAATTGTTTGATATCGTCCCTCTTGACGGTCGGGACGGGGAACACGGCTTCGAATGCGACGCCTTTTTTAGAATAGTCGGAATGAATGCTCTTGATCTCGCGCATGTATGCGTTCGAGACCGGGCATTCGGGATCAAGGAAGAAGATCACTTTGAGGTTGCCCGGTCCGGCATGGCCGTAGGGAAATGCGCTGGTGGTGGCCATCAGACTCAAACCAATGCAGCACAATAGACAGACGATGGCGGACCGGGTTCTCATGATATTATTTGAGTAGTGCTTCCAGGGCGGCAGTTATCTTATCATACCGAAATGCCTCCACTTCGCGGCCCATTCTGGCGCGAATAGCGTCTGTTTGTAGATTGCCAATACTGCCTTCATGGCTGTGTTTCAGCTCACGCGGCGCGTTATAGGTGCCATCGCCTATTTCTGCACCTACCTGCTTGTAGGCGTCGCGGAAAGGTACGCCGGCGATCACGAGCTCATTCACGCGCTCGACGCTGAACAGCAGGTCGTATTTCGGGTCGTCGAGCAGGTTTTGCTTCACTTTCACATGTTCCAGCATGAATGCGGCGATGTCGAGGCAGTCGAGGATCTCGTCGAATGCAGGCATCAGGATTTCTTTCAGCAGCTGCATGTCGCGATGGTAGCCCGACGGCAGGTTGCTGAGCACCATTGTCACCTCCATCGGTAAGGCCTTCATGCGGTTGGTTTTCGCACGGAGGAGTTCAGCCACGTCGGGGTTCTTCTTATGTGGCATAATGCTGCTGCCGGTAGTGAGGTCGTCGGGCAATACAATGAACCCGAAATTCTGGCTGTTGTAAAGGCATACGTCCATAGCAAGCCTCGAAACGGTGGCTGCCAGCGACGCAATGGCGCTCAATGCGGCTTGTTCCGTGCGCCCGCGGCTCATCTGCGCGTACACCACATTGTGATGCATACCTTCGAAACCCAGCAGCTCGGTCGTGAGCTGTCGGTTCAGCGGGAACGACGAGCCGTATCCGGCCCCGGAGCCCAGCGGGTTGCGGTTGGCGAGACGATAGGCTGCATTCAGCTGGATCATGTCGTCGATAAGGCCTTCGGCATAGGCGCCGAACCAGAGACCGAACGAGGACGGCATGGCAATCTGCAAATGCGTGTAGCCGGGGAGGAGGTCGTTTTTATGTTGTTCTGATTTACGGGTCAGTACGTTGAAAAGCTTTTCGGTAGCCTGCACCACTTCGAAAAGCCTCGCGCGGGTGTAGAGCTTCATGTCTACCAGCACCTGGTCGTTGCGGGAGCGGCCCGAATGGATTTTTTTGCCGGTATCGCCGAGTTTCCGCGTCAGCAACAGTTCCACCTGTGAATGCACATCCTCAATGCCTTCCTCAATGACGAATTCACCTGCCTGGATTTGCTCGTAAATGACTTTGAGTTCAGTTTTCAGCGCGGCCAGATCGTCGGCCGTGAGCAGGCCGATCGTTTCGAGCATGGTAGCGTGGGCGATGTTGCCCAGCACGTCGAATTCGGCCAGATGTAAATCCATCTCGCGGTCGCGCCCGACCGTGAAGCGTTCTATTTTCTCAGAAGTGACTGTATTTTCCTTTTGCCAGAGTTTCAAAATGCAGGGGATTAGAAAAAATTATTGAATGAAACATTACTGCAAATTTAACACCATTAGCTCATTCCTAACCTTTTTCCGTCATCTGAAGATGACGGCCATTGGATTTTTTTGGTTTCCGGTGTTACCAAATGCGAGGTGTGGCGTATCAATGAGACTGTTGTGGACTATTGTTTTACGCTTTAAACACCTTTTGTATGAGCTGGACCCGGATTTGGATTCATGTCGTTTTTGCCACGAAGTACCGTGTGCCTGTCCTGCGGGACGAGATTCGGAAGAAAGTGTTTGTGCATATCCGGGAATATGCGATGTCGAAGGGGATTGAACTGGATATGATCAACGGATATGTTGATCATGCACACTGCCTGATATGCCTCAACCGTCAGCAAACGCTTGCGGATGTGATGAAGATCATCAAGGGTGAGTCAGCACATTGGATCAATAAATACAATTTGACAGCGGCCAAGTTTGTCTGGCAGGACGACTATTGGGCTGTCAGCGTCAGTGAACGGCATGTAACCCATGTTCGGCGTTACATCTCGAAGCAGGAAGAGCATCACAAGGCCAAAACTTTTGACACAGAGATCAACAGATTTATGATCAAATATGGTTGGACAAACTCGAATAAGAGCTGATCTGTTTGTTTGGTAAGGCTAGGATCTTCTCTCTGAAATCAATTGCTGAGAAATCTAGCCCTAAAATCAATTGCTAGGATCTGATTCTGAAATCTCTAAAATCAATTGCTAAGCTCTAAGCTCTGAGATCCGTCGACTTAAGTCGACGGCAAGTGGGATGATATGAAAAGGAAATTTTGGCTCTAAGCCTGAAAACAGGCATCCCGGTAATAAGCAACAGGCAAAAAAGCATCATCTTGCCGTCGACTTAAGTCGACGGATAAAGGAGAGGAAGAGGATAATTGAAAAAGGAGAAAGAAAGAAAAAAAGAGAACAGAGAGAGATAAGGAAAAAAAGAGAGAATTCACTGATTGATTAATCAGCAATCAATCAATCATCCTCTTAATAGCCACAAACCGCTTGCTGTAATAAGCTGCATTCAGCATATCATATCGGATGCCGCCTTTCCAGGCCGAATGGATGAACTTCACATAGCCGGGGGCGACCTCGGTGATAATGCCGACATGCCCGATGCGCTGACTCCGCGTGCTGTTGCCTTTGAAAAAGATCAGGTCGCCGGGTTTGGCATCGCCCAGCTCCACCGCCTCGCCGTGCTGGGCCTGTGCGGCGCTGGAATGCGGAAGGGTGATGTTCCAATGATTGAAACAATACCGTACAAAGCCGGAGCAATCGAAACCTCTTTTGGATGAACCGCCGGAACGGTAAGGGATATTCAGATGCTGGGTCGCGAAGTTGACCAGCGATTGGATCGGATTCAGGCTGTCGGCCGCGGCTGTTGGTGGGCCGGGCGCTTTGGCGTATGAAGGGTTACTGAGGGTATTGGCTGCAAAAAATAGGATTATTAAAACGAACAGGCGAATCGGAAAATGCATGAAATTGAAAGTAGGTTCAGGACTTAAAATGGTCAAACAAGAGATTCTACGGTTTTTGTCAATGCAAACCGCACATTTGTAAAGTTAACGAGTTTTTTGCATTTGTCTTATTTTAAGAAATCGTTAATTTTTGCAATATTTTGTAAATCACTGATTTGCCAGTTTTAGGAGTACTTTCATTAAAGTAAAGGTTTAAGCCCCCTTTTTGCCTACTTTTGTGGCGGAATCAGGATAGCTTACTAATTAATACGCTCAGATGAAAACTACCGACCGTTATCTCCAGCGCGGTGTATCGGCATCAAAGGAAGATGTGCATAAGGCGATCGAAAAGATCGATAAAGGGCTTTTTCCCAAGGCTTTTTGCAAAATAGTACCCGATACCCTCGCCGGCGATCCCGACTACTGCACGATCATGCACGCCGACGGAGCCGGTACCAAAACTTCCCTGGCGTATTTGTACTGGAAAGAAACCGGTGATATTTCCGTTTGGAAAGGCATTGCGCAAGACGCGATCGTGATGAACACCGACGATCTGCTGTGCGTGGGTGCCACCGGGCCGATGCTCTATTCATCGACGATCGACCGGAACAAAAACCGCATTCCTGGCGAAGTAATCGCCGAGGTAATCAACGGCGCGGAAGAAGTGCTGGACATGCTTCGCAGCTATGGCGTGGAGATTTACAGCACAGGCGGAGAAACCGCTGACGTGGGCGACCTGGTTCGTACCGTGACCGTGAACAGCACGGTGATCGCCCGGATGAAACGATCGGAAGTGGTGGATAATGCCAATATTCAGGCCGGTGATGTGATCGTGGGCCTCGCTTCTTATGGGCAGTCGACATACGAAAACGAATACAACGGCGGAATGGGAAGCAATGGCCTAACCTCTGCAAGACACGACATTCTGGGCAAATACCTTTCCAAATATACCGAGAGCTTCGACCCCGAAGTGAGCGAGGAGCTCGTTTACAGCGGCAGCAAAAAACTGACCGACGAAGTAGAAGGAGCGCCTTTGAATGTAGGTAAGCTTATCCTCTCACCTACACGTACATACGCACCCGTAGCGAAGGCATTGCTGGACGAAATGCGGCCGCAAATCCATGGCATGGTACACTGCAGCGGCGGGGCTCAGACAAAAATTCTACATTTTGTTGATAACCTTCACATTATCAAAGACAACCTGCTTCCTGTGCCACCACTGTTCAAGCTCATCCAGGAAGAAAGCGGAACAAGCTGGCAGGAAATGTACAAGGTGTTCAATATGGGGCACAGACTGGAAATTTACCTCCCCGAAAGCCATGCGGCCCGGGTAATCGAAATCTCGAAGTCGTTCGGGATCGACGCGCAGGTGATCGGCCGTGTGGAAGCTTCGGAAGAGAAAAAGCTTACGATCAGCAGCGAATACGGCACATTCTATTACCGAGCGAATTCGTGATCGGTTCAATATATTGAGCCTCCGGAAGTTAACTTTCCGGAGGCTTTTTATTTGCCTGAACTTTGGATGACCGCCGGGCATGACAATTGTAGTAAGATTTCGTAACGAAAGGTAGAAGTATTGTTATTTTTTAACCACGTTACGTATGAAACATTTCAACTGTCATCCAATACTGCGGAGTAACATCCTGGTACTCTGCTTTGTTATCGCCACGATGCACATACGCGCGCAAATCCCCGATGTGAACATCAACCCGACACCCGTGATCAGCGGGCTGACATCGGCTATGCAGCTTGTGCATGCCGGCGATAATTCCAACCGGATTTTCATTGCCGAACGTTCGGGTATCATCCGGGCGTACAATCCAGGAGCCCTGGCGACGCCCATCGAATTCCTGAATATGAACAGCGGCGGACAGGTAGTCAGCACGGCGGGAGAAGGTGGCCTGCTAAGCATCGCATTTCACCCCAATTTCAATACAAACGGATTTGTTTACACCTACTACACCGACACGAACGGAGACCTGGTGCTGGCTCGGTACACGTCCGCCAATCCGTTGGGAAACTTTGTCCCGGCCAGCTCACGGGTTGAAATCCTCAAAATCCCGCACCCGGTGAATACCAACCATAACGGTGGCGAAATGCATTTTGGCTATGAAGATGGCTACCTGTACCTGTCTACCGGCGATGGCGGCTCGGGCTACGACCCCAATATGAATGGCCAGAGTACCACCAGCCTGTTGGGGAAAATATTGCGGTTGAATGTCGATACGCCGCTGGGCTCGGGCCTTCCGTACACCATACCGCCCAGCAACCCGTTCGGAAATGAAATCTTCATCAGGGGATTGCGCAACCCGTTCCGGTGGAGTTTCGACCGGGAAAACTTTGACCTTTGGATCGGCGACGTAGGCCAGGACACGTGGGAAGAGGTCAACCACATCAAGGCAGGCAATGCATCGGGTGCGAACTTCGGATGGCGCTGTTTCGAGGGCAATGGGTATACACCCGGTATCGCAATCGGTGAATGCCCCGATTCCGCCAGTTTTACCAAACCGGTTTATACCTACCGGACGCGCACCGCGAGAGGGTCGTCCGTGATCGGCGGGGTGGTGTACCGCGGAAATAACTGGGCGGTGATGAAAGGCTACTACATCGGAATGGATTATGCTTCGGGGGATATTCATAAAATCAATTCGGATGGGTCGGTGAAGCAGTACCAGACGTCGACGGTAACAGGGGTACGGGATATCGGGGAAGATCAGGCAGGAGAAATTTACGCAGTGACCGCCACCGCCGTGTACCGCATTGAGGCAGAGAACCCGCTGCCCGTAACACTGGTCGATTTTTCGGGAGCATCCAGCGTGGAGGGAGTGCGACTGGCATGGCGAACTGCCATGGAAAAGGATTTCAGATCGTTTGAGGTAGAGTACAGCCGTGATGCCCGCCGGTTCGAACAAATCGGTTCGGTAGGAGGGGCAAATGTGCCCGCCGGAAACCGGTATGCCTTTACGCACAGCACTTCCGAAAGCGGTAACCTGTATTACCGTCTGAAAATGACGGATACGGACGAGAGTTTCAGGTATTCCAGAATGATCACGGTCAACCGCGGCGGGGAGGGGCGGGACGAGCTGTTTGTAAGGCCGTCGCTGATCAGTACCAGTGAACTGAACCTGTTGGTGGAAGAGCCTTTTCAGACCGTGGAAATAGTGAATGCAGGAGGAAAGATAGTGCTGACGGAAAAGATCGGCGGCAGGAGCGGGGCTGTCAACATCCCGCTCGGCAATACGGCGTCGGGCATTTACGTGGTGCGCATGGCTGGGCACGACAGAGTGGTTCAGCAAAAGGTTTTGGTTTTGAGGTAATGTTTCAGGCTGTCCAGTGCTGAACGGATTTTGTCCGCTTGCGAACAGCCTGGTTTTTAAATTTCTTCGAAACCAGTGCATGGAGGCCGTTTTTGACGGCCTCTTTTTCTTGGCAGGTAACAGAAGCTCTTCAAAGTGTTTCCCAACAATTAGGGGTAGCATTGGGCACGATCAGCTTCCAGGGCATCAAGGCGGCGCTGGTAAATCCGGTGAAAAGCCTTCGGTCGAAGTGAAGCAGTGCCCCGTTCAAAACAAACATTCCGGAAGCAGAACCTCCGGAATGTGATCATTATACAACCCTAAAACCCAATTTATGTATGGCATTATTGGATAGTCAAAGATAATGGAATAAATCCACAAAAATGGAATCTATCCATGTAATTTTGAATGGAACGCTTGTCGAAATATCCTGACAAAGCAGGCCGGTAATCCGGGGGCATTTTGGAACGATTATTGACATTATGGTATGTACGCGTATAGCGCGTACCCGTAAGCACCTTGACACAACGTTCCAACATGAAAATGAAGCCATTTCAACACACTAATCCCGGCCGGAGCGCCCAAGCGGGCATGAGCCGCAGACGTTTTTTTCGTCAAACTGGGGCTGCCGCCCTGTCCACAATTTTCCTAACATCCTGCGACAATCTCCTCGACAAAATCGTCCCCTCCAAAAAGGACGACCGCGACAAAACCCTCGCTTTCTTTGGTGACAGCCTTACCATCGGAACGGGAGGTACCCGGTCGCTGGGAGATTGGGTAGGAGATGCTTTTTCGGGGCGACCGACTTTTACCGACGGTATCAACGGGCAAATCGCATTGTCGATCGCGATCCGGCAGGGCGGAGTACCTCTCACCTTGTCGGTAGCAGGCGGAAAATTCGACGGTACCAACCCGGTAGCCGTTACGAAGCTCAATAACGAGTTTCTTTCAACCCCGCTGAATTCGAACGTTTACAGCAAAACCGGTACCCTCGCCGGCGTGAAATGCACCATCACACGCAAGGCGTTACCGGATGTGGGGGAGCGCTACACAGTACAGCCTGTTACCAAGGCAGCAGAAACCGACACCGCCAACAAGCCCCTGTCCGAGACGCAGCCCGACATTCCCGTCCCCGACGATTCCGTTTTTGAGCTGGAAGATGCGGTACGTCTGCGGACCGCTACGCAAATCCTCTGGTACGGACGCAACGATATGACCTGGGGCCAGCCCACGGACAATATCTTATCCGCTATCAAGAGCTCTGTGGCGTACATTGCCGAACCACGGCGCTACCTGGTGCTGGGCATTCTGCCCGCATCCACCGAAAACAAGGGTACCGAGCGTTATGCCAAAGTTACGGCATTCAACGACGACCTGGCGATGCTATACCGTGATTCGTATGTGCCGATGACACCACCGACCGACTCGGAGATGAATGCGATCGGATTTACACCCAGCACCGAGGATCTGGAAGATATTGAAAAAGGAAATTTTCCGCGCCGCATGCGGGCTGCCAACAATACGGATGAAATCCACCTCAACAACTTCGGTTATCAGATCGTAGCCAACAGGGTTGTCCGGAAAATCAAGGATTTGAAATACTGATGGGCGCGCGCTGGCATTGCAATGGCCGGCGTACCAAAGTATTTTTTTCGGAAGTCGTCTTTTGAAACTGATAGAAGACTAAACCGACCCTTATGGCTAAGTACGCGTTCCTGATGTTTCTTTTCTTCACCAGTCCCTTCGTGACACAAGGCCAGGACAAAGGCCCGGGTGAAAGTGCAGTCCGTAAATACAAAGCTGCCGGGGTGGTCCGCTACCGCGATTTCGGGGCTATCGGTGACGGTAAGGCGGATGATATAGGCGCCATCGCCGCAACCCATGCATTTGCCAACCTGCATGGGTTGCGGGTCAAAGCTGACGACGGGGCTACTTATTATATCAGCGGTAAAGAACGTACCGTGGACATCCGTACCGACACCGATTTCGGCAAGGCGGCATTCATCATCGACGATACGGAAGTGGAAAACCATAATGCATCGGTGTTTATGGTTAGTTCGGACCTGAAACCATTTAAACTGGACAACATCGTTTCCCTCAAACGGAATCAGCAGAAAATTGACGCGGTGCTGCCCGGCCCCTGCCTGATTACCGTCACCAATGCCCACGTGAAACAATACATCCGGTTCGGGCTAAACCAGAACAATGGGTCTGCACAAACGGACATTTTCGTGGTCGATAAAAACGGAAAGGTGGATATGCAGGCGCCGATCATCTGGGACTTTGACCAGATCACGGAAATCACCGCCCTTCCTATTGACGAAAAACCGCTGAAAATCACTGGCGGCCGTTTCACCACCATAGCCAACAAGGCGGAATCAAAATACACCTATTACAGCCGTAACATCGCGATCCGGCGGTCCAATGTGGTGGTGGAGGGACTGGAACACCGCATTACCGGCGAAGAGGACCATGGTGCGCCTTACGGCGGCTTTATCAATATCGGCGACTGCTCTTATGTGACGGTGAAAAATGCAGTATTGACCGGCCACAAGACTTACAGTACCATCGGAGCTGCGGGTAAACCCGTTACGATGGGTACTTACGACCTTTTGGCTAATCGCGCCCTCAACGTATCGTTTGTGCACTGTACCCAGACCAACGACATCAACGACAATACTTATTGGGGCATACTTGGCTCGAATTTCTGCAAGAATATGCTTTACGACCATTGTACCCTCTCGCGTTTCGATGCACACCAGGGCGTGGCGAATGCTACCATCCGCAACTCGACACTCGGACACATGGGCATTAATGCCATCGGCAGCGGGCTGCTACTGATAGAAAACTCGACGATTCGCGGAAGAAGTATTGTCAACCTCCGTCCCGATTACGGCAGTACCTGGCAGGGTGAAGTGGTCATCCGCAACTGCGTTTTCATTCCGGCGAACGGTAAGCCCGTTAATGCATCCCTCATCAGCGGTTCCTACTCAGGGCAGCACGATTTTGGCTACACTTGCTACATGCCCGAACGCATTACCATCGAAAACCTGCGCATCGACGATTCAGCTCATCCCGAAAACTATCAGGGCCCGGCATTATTCGCCAATTTCAACCCGGAAATGACCGACAGCTCCTACGAGGAAAAGTATCCCTATGTGAAGACTAAAAGTGTGCTGCTGAAAAATGTTACCACGGCCAGCGGCAAGGCCGTCAGAATTAGTGATAATGTATTTATGTTTAAGGATGTGAAAGTGAATAGCGAGCGTAAATAACAGCCTTTGAATGGAGCCGCCCTTGCATCAGGAGAACGATATCGCTTACCGGTCTGTACCTCCTGCCGGGGAAATCGGCCATTTAGTGGAGAGTTTCTGGATGTTGGCCAACCAATCCGGAAGGCCCCTGCCGGTTACGGTGCTACCGGACGGTCGCATCGACGCCGTTTTCTCATTCGAAGACAGGCAGAGTATTGTGCTGTTAGGTTTGGAGAGCGGGCCTTCCCGGGCAGAGATCCCGCCGGATTTTACCCGTTTTACCATTAGTTTCCGGCCGCTAGCAGCAAGTTATTTATTCAAAAACTTCCTGCCCATCCTGCCTGACAGCGCGACAGTCCTGCCAGCTGACTTTTTTGGGATAACCCTCGACGAATTCCAGGATATGGAGCAGTTTTGCGCGAGGCTTACGCAAAACATTACCGGTATGGTAAGCAAGCGCATGGATGAGCGTAAGAAGAAGCTTTTTGAATTAATTTATACTACAAATGGCGCTGTCAGTGTGGGGGAGCTATCCGAAAAAACTTCCTGGACGAGCCGGCAGATCAATCGCTATTGCCGTGATACCATCGGCGTATCACTTAAAACCTATTGCAATATCATCCGTTTCAGGGCCTCGTTTCAGCATATCCGGGCAGGCAGGTTGTTCCCGGATGAAAACTATGCCGACCAGTCCCATTTCATCCGGGAAATCAAGAAGTACGCCGGTGTGGTCCCCAAGGAGCTTGCGCGGAACAAAAACGACCGATTTATCCAATTTTCAACTCTACCGCCAGGCTAGTTTTGTGTCATAAATAACAGCATTTATGATACTTGACAATAAGAAAATAGCGATTGTCGGTGGCGGCCCGGGTGGGTTGACATTGGCAAGATTACTTCAAATAGCCGGAGCGGGTGTGCATGTATACGAGCGGGATTTCAGCAAAGACGCACGGGTACAGGGTGCTACGCTCGATCTGCACGAAGAATCGGGCTTGGAAGCCTTGCGGCGTGCCGGGCTGCTGGATGCATTTTATCAAAATTACCGGCCTGATGCGGGTCGTGTGAGGATTGTCGATAAGCATGCCCGTATCCATGTGGACGACCATGCAGCCGAAAGGACATTTGCGGAAGACCGGCCGGAGATCGACAGGGCACCTTTGCGAAAGATGCTGCTCGAATCGCTGCGAGCGGGTACCGTCGTTTGGGATAGTCAGTTTGTTTCGATGACGCGACAAGGTGCGGGCTGGCTAATGCATTTCAAAAACGGAACAGAAGCCTACGCGGACGTTGTCTTCGCCGCCGACGGGGCAAATTCGAGGATAAGGCCCTATTTGACAGCCATAACACCAGTATATTCCGGCGTGACGATCGTCGAAGGAAATATTTACCAGGCTGCCATTCACACGCCGCGCCTTTGGGAATTGGTTAAAGGCGGGAAGGTTTTTGCTTTCGGGGACGAGCAGTCGCTGATCCTCAGCGCCAAAGGCGAGGGAAGCCTTTCGTTTTACACCGGTTGTAAAGTTGCGGAGAGCTGGGTAACGGAAAGTGGTTTGGACTTTCGTGAAAAGGAGGAAGTGTCTGCCTGGTTCCGCGAGGCATTCGGATCATGGAGCGACGTTTGGCAGGAGCTGTTCGCTAGCGGCGAAATGGGCCTCATACCCCGACCTCAGTACCACTTTCCCACCGACCAGCAATGGGTATCTCTCCCCAACCTGACCCTGCTCGGCGACGCCGCGCACAGAATGCCGCCTTATGCGGGCGAGGGCGTAAACATGGCTATGCAGGACGCGTTTGAACTGGCAGAATGCCTGACCGCCGCCACATTTGCCGACGTGCACGCCGCAATTGCCGCATATGAGGCCCGGATGCTGCAAAGGGCGTCGGAGGTCACGCAAATGAGCCTTGAAATGACGGAATTGCTGCACTCTGCGGATCCGATACCGGGGATGCTGGCGGTGATGGGGGGAGAATAGCGGGCGCCGTTGCCCCCGGCGTGCGTATAATGGAAGCTGTTTAAAGTTTGACCGCGTGGTAGTAGTGATTTCCTCCCTCGTCCTCAAATTCATCCACGAGCGAGAGGCCCAAAGCTTCCAGCAACGTTTTGTACCCTTCGGCTCCGAGCGACGCCGATTCCATTTCCGTAATGGCGTCGTTCCATTTCATTTTTTGAGATGGAGCCGTAAAAAGCAGCTTTCCGCCTGGATACAATGCATTAGCCATTTTGGGAATCACTAGTTCCTGCGTTTCCTTCGGCAAAAGGAACATCAGTCCCCAGGCAATGATCGCATCGAACTGCCGGTTGAAAAATGCGGAATCCTCTACGGCTTCGCACGCTACCGGCGTCCCGGGAAAGTTTTGTCTGAACATTTGCACCAGTGAAGGCGATGCGTCGATCCCGTAAACCGCCAGCCCCTCATCCATCAACGCCTTCGAAACAGGGTCGCCTGCGCCGCAACCTATATCCAGCACCGTTGCCTCCTCCGGCAATGTCCTGGCCCAATTCCGCACCGACTGTGCGCCAACACCCCCGGCACCCTTCGACCGGCAGCGGAAAAAGGTGCTTGCGTGGGATTCGTAGCCGTTTGATTTGTCTATGCCCATAGGGTTTGTTTGAATTCCTGTGCTTTGTTAGCATCCTGCATATTCAGGCCGGAAAAGTCCGTTGAGAGCGATGATTGTTTTCTCTATAATGACCCGTCCGTCTTGCAGTTTAATGTAAGGTTGCGGATCGTCTGCGTGGACCTCCGCTATGATGCCCTCGGCCCGTTCGAGCCCGTTGATGTCCAATATCATTTCCGCTTTTGCGCCGCGATTTTTGCAATCTGTCAACATTTCGAGAAAGCTCTCGTTGACGGATAATGTCGTACGTAAGTCCATTTTGTAAGTGAGAATGTTTATAATTTTAACATCGTCTGTAACACAAAAATGCCCGGCACCTGTGTTTTTTTAACGTGGCTTTTTGCGAGAGGCACGCATATCTCGAAATGGGCGTCACTTTCAATTCGGCGCGATTGCTTTGCGCCTTCCGGTGCGCTGAGGTGTAAAGCACGTTGCCAGTGGCCTTATTTACTAACATTGGAGAGCCCCGAAAGCCAAGGTTTCAGCACCTTCGTAACCTGCGGCATTACAACCCAGGTAAGCAGCCCAACCATACACGCAGCCACAATCAAAGTTCTGAATGCAGGATGCAAGCCCTGAATGTGCGGGCCAAGGGCATAGGTCAGAAACAGACTGGTAGGATACACACCGCAAAGCGTCGCCACCGCCATTTTCCACCTTGGCGGAGCAACGGGCGAGCGGAACCAGGCTTCTAATCCGGTGAGCTGCCGGTAAACCGGCTCTTCCGTCAAGGTCGATGCATAGGCTTCCCAATCTTTGAAGAGCTGTGAATTGTAAAAAGCATCCCGCTCAGCCTGATCGGCGAACGTTCTTAATATGCCCACTTCGCGGCTCTCCGTACCTGGCAACGCCGTGATCATCGCCGCGCCGTGGACGCCGCCATGGAGGAACGAATCACCCAGGAAGCGGCGTAATGCCTCTTTGAATTCCTCTTCTTTTCCAGGAAGGACTTTGCGGGTGATGGCTACGTGAATGGGCATGGGAGATGGATCGTTTAAATGGGATGCAGCTAATTTAATATTCTCCTATATTTGCCCTGCGAACTTTATTAATTTTTATGGCGCTCATGCAGAAGCTTGGGTTTAAAATATCGTCTTGGAGGGGCATACGGGTGAGAGTCCCGAGACCTATCATTAGCGCCAGCTTTGATGAAGTTCGCAGTGACCTCTCCATTTTTTATCACCTTATTCCATTTAGGATATGCGAACTTCAAATGGTCCCGGTGTTGGCTCAAATGTAAATTCAGTCAATCCCACGAATGATGTACGTCACGCATCCAACGTCGGCATTCCGCTGACGCAATCACAAGCCGAATTCTGGTATCTTGTCGAATCGCAGGGCTGCAAGGAGCTGGCGCATTCGCTGAGGATGGTCCACGATCTGGCGCTTTACCATTCGTACATCCCGTTTGACGCAGCGGAAAAGTCCGCACTCTTCGATTTGAAAGTACTTTGGGAGGGCTTCGAGAAGATGGACGAAAAGGTTTAGGAAGTGGGGACTGCGGTGGCGGTCCTTTTTGGTTTTTTGCTTATGCACAACAATTCGCCCGTGCGGCTTAGGAATAGGTTGCTTTACGGTTCACTTACCGCCGGTGTAATGCTAGCCGGTTTTTTATCGCGCCGCTCGCTGGGGCATTATGCTTTCATCCGGGTTTATGTCGGCGATGTTTTGTGGGCCATGATGGTGTTCTTTGGTTTCGCATTTGTTTTCCGCAAATGGCCGGCCTGGAAAATGGTTTTTATATGTGTATTCAATTACAATAGCTACTTTCTGATTCCCATTTCAAAATATGCGTGCCTTTCGCAAAAGGCAAGTCCCATAAGACTTGGTTTTCCACATTCCTGCCATACACACGGCGATGTTGTAATACCTCTCGTTTTTCGTAATAACTCGATTTCCATCTGCTGCGAATTGTAGTTAGTCCAGTCATCCCTGAAAGGAAGTTTGACAAAAAATCGCTCTTTCAGCTTATCAAATCTATCTAATCTCCAAAAGCTTTGGTCATAGTTGTATTGATACAGCTCATACCAGCCAGCACCCTCGATAAAATTGAAATCGGCATCAATCGTTGCCAAAATGGAAGCGTCGACATAGTAAATAGTCTTTGTTAATATGCTCTCTTCGAATTTCATCGCTCTGAGTTGATTTTCAATTTCGCAGACAGATCATGAAAATACTGCGGGCTCCAGATATCCAACACCTCGGTATTCGGTATGAATCTCCGAATATCATCCTTGATCCGCCGGAAGTTGACCGAATCTATCTTCGCATTCAATAAATCCCCAAACTCCATTTCATTGATGTCCTCTCGATCCCAATCTCCGCTATCATTCGCACGTAGCGCGAAGTGCCTGAGGTTCAATGCAACCCCTTTTCGGATATACCATTCCATATCATACCAGTCGCGCCCTTTCACATTGTCTTTCCATTTCCTGAAAAGCAGCGCATGCATTTTACCGGCGAACAGGTCGGAAATGCTGAAACATTTCACATAAAAAGAAGCCTTTCCGATATAGACCAGCCAACGCGACTTCCTGCATAATTTCACGCAGCGCCTGCGTTGCATCATCCTTGTTGGCAGGATTGTAACTTGCCAGCCATTCCTTGATCATAGTTCGTTGATGAATTTAATGACCTGCGTCAGGCTCTCGCGTTTTGGTGAATCGCTCAGCCACGTCTCCATTGCCTGTACATCCAGCTGTTTTAATTGATCTTCCTCCATTCTCAGGTTTTCGATCAGGTATTCGCTGGTTGCGATTTTACTTCGGAGGTTTAAGCCTGCTGTATTGATTATTTTGTCAAATAAAGCTTTCTCTGGGGACGCGATAAGTGCATTCTGATCTTTCCCAACCGCGACTTGCCGTATCCCGAAGGATTTTATCGTTGGGGCGTTTGTAGTCTTTCAACAGCGAGATGAGCAGTTGATGCGTTAACGGCTGGCTGGAAAGATTCCGTATGCTTTGAGATAAGTCCATGTGTAAATTCAGTAAGATAATCGGATTTTTTCCGATTATCTTACTGAAGAAAGTCATTATTCCATTCTTCTTAAGGGTATCGATAGCTCTTTGTAGCTAATTTCTGTTGGATCAACTCATAGTATATATAGAGGCACGTAGCCTTAAACTTTGGCGGTATTCGAATAGCAGAATTAGTTTGCAAGTTAGGATAGGGAGGTAAAGCAACGCATGGTTAATTAGTATGGACTTATTACTTTAATAGCAGTAACACAATATGTTTTGACATTGATGAAAACACTTTACTGTATCCTCTTAAATTTTCTTTCCATCTCCGCGATTTTTGCGCAAAAAATAGATGTTGATACTCCCCCGGGGAGCGGAGCGTTTGGTACTAAAATCATCGATTTGACCAATGGCAATTATGTCATCAGTGATCCATTTTTCGACGATGTCGCATTGAATAATGTAGGTGCCGTGTATTTATATAACGGGCACAATCATAGTCTTATAAGTACCATTAAAGGGAGCCATACTAACGACTTCATCGGTTCAGATCTGGTCGCGTTGCCTAACGGTAATTTTCTCATTAAAAGTGAGTCCTGGAATAACAGTACGGGAGCCCTTACCTGGGTAAATGGCTCAACCGGCATTAATGGTGTCGTAGACATTAATAATTCACTCACTGGTGGTCAAGATAACGATGTTGAGATATTGCCGAACGGCCATTTTTTGGTCAGCAATCGCAGGTGGCGTCAGTTTCATGGAGCTGTTACGTTTGTTAATGCTGAGACTGGAATAAGTGGTTCGATAAGCGAACTGAATTCTTTCGTAGGCAGCAATTCTGGCGATCAGGTTGGAGTGGAGGTGATCGCTCTTCCGAATAGCGACTACATTATAAGAAGTGAATGGCATGATTTCCGTGGATCGGTTACGTTGGCGAACGGAAATAGCGGAATAGTTGGCACTATTACTGCATCAAACTCATTGTTGGGGACACAGGAGAATGACTATGTTGGTTTGGGTGGTGTAACAACTCTTCCGAATGGTAATCTTTTGGTAAAGAGCCCTTCTTGGCAAAATTCCACTCATCGCGGGGCCGTTACATGGGTAAATCGTGAGACCGGTACGAGTGGTGAAATCAGTGCCGCCAATTCTTTGATTGCGAAACGCTCTCCTACAATGGCGCCACTTTTCGAGCTAACGATCTTAAATAATGGAAACTACTTAGTTTACAGTCGCAATCTCCCATTCCTTTCAGGTGCAGTTACATGGGGAGACGGATCTACTGGTGTTGCCGGTGAGATTAGTACAGCTAATTCACTTGTCGGGCCGTTTTCAAGATACGAATCGTCCGACTTCTCCATTACGTCACTAAAAAACGGGAACTATGTCGTGATGTGCTCTGGCTGCCTTGACGGGCGCGGTTCCGTGACCTTCGCGAATGGTAGTACAGGGATTATCGGGGTACCTAATGAATCCAATTCCCTGGTGGGCGAGCAGCAAGGAGATCTGGTGGGTATTGGCGGAGTTGTGGAACTGACCAATGGCAATTTCGTTGTATCGAGTTATCGCTGGAACTCGGACCGGGGAGCGGCGACGTGGGTAAACGGATTGACGGGAATCACAGGCGAAATCACGGCTCAGAATTCACTCATAGGTTCGCGGGCACAGGACGGTATTTCATTAGGTAATGGTTACTCCGGTATTCTTCCCCTTGCTAATGGCAACTATGTGGTGTCAAGTGTGCTTTGGAATAACCACACTGGTTCGGTAACATGGGCTAACGGAGTATCAGGAATTACAGGAGAAGTCAACATCACAAATTCGTTGCTTGGGGCCTATGAATGGGACCAAATTGGTCGGGAAGGGATCGTCGAACTTTCAAACGGAAATTTTGTGGTTAGCAGCGGAAACTATAATGCTGGACAGGGTGCTGTCACCTGGGTAAATGGCCAGACAGGTATCACAGGCCTCATAAGCGATCAGAACTCCTTGCTGGGCGGGGCCGGCATTAACAATTTTGGCGATTGGGGAATTACACCGCTGAAAAATGGAAATTACTTAGTTAGCAGCAGTTACGGCGAAAAGGGTTCGCTTTTATGGAGAAATGGCTCGATTGAAACCATCGGCATGGCCAACCCTGCCGATGCACTTTTTGGCAGTAATTATGGTGATAGAATCGGCTATCCCATTAATGGAG
Organism: Dyadobacter sp. 50-39; assembly: GCA_001898145.1. Classification (GTDB taxonomy): domain Bacteria; phylum Bacteroidota; class Bacteroidia; order Cytophagales; family Spirosomataceae; genus Dyadobacter. The sequence goes on along the minus strand of MKSR01000008.1, from coordinate 381,643 downwards.
GAATAGTTGCCCTTGATAATGGCAATTACGTCACCGTGGCCGTTGACTGGAATGGTTATCGTGGTGCAGCTACATGGGGAAATGGCACAACCGGAACTAGCGGGGTTGTGAATGAAACAAATTCTCTGGTGGGCGCCGAAGTCAGTGATCGGGTTGGATCTTATGGAATCACGGTATTGAAAAATGGCAATTACTTGGTACAAACTCCGAGCTTCAACGGCATGAAGGGCGCTGTCACATGGGGTAGCTCGACCAGCGGCGTTTCCGGTGTATTAAGTAATGTGAATTCGCTCGTCGGGACTCATGTTGGCGATCGTGTAGGGTACAATATTCTGTCGATGCCCGATGGTAATTACATCCTGCGAAACTTTGACTGGACAAGCTCTTTAGCAGCCATTACGTTGGGTAACGGCACGAGAAATATTACCGGCGATGTATCAGCCTGCAATAGCCTTCTTGGAGATCAGCAAATTCAAGCCAATTCCATTTTTGTGTGCTATAATGCAGCTTTGAAATACCTGATCGTTGGCCGATCACCCGAGAACAAGGTTTCAATCTATAAAGAGGGACATTTGGATTTGCCTTTATCGGAAAGCGAGAGTGAAGTAATCGTAAACGGAAGTAGTAAAATTACTTTCGTGGCTGATTCCGACTGTAAAATGATCGCTTCCATCGAACCGGACGGCAGTACAATAACAGGTTCGATCTCTGCCAAAGTCTGGGTAGAGCCGTCGGTTCCGCTACTCGGGAAGGCCCCATTTGTCGCACGGCATTATGAGCTGACGCCAGCAAAGAATGCCTCGGCGGCTAGCGGTATCGTCACCTTATATTTTAAACAAATTGAATTCGACAATTTTAATGCTCACTTGGGAAGCATATCCGATCTCCCGAGTGCACCAGATGACGCTACTGGAAAAGCTAACCTGAGAGTTTCAAAGTATTCCGGTACTAGCAGCGATGGTTCAGGATTACCTGCCAGTTTTTCTTCCAGTGAGATCGTCATTGATCCTGACGATTCCGATATTTTCTGGAACGCTGAAATGTTGCGTTGGGAAGTGAGTTTCCACGTACATGGCTTCAGTAACTTCCTGGTTCATTCCAGCATACCGGCCTTACCATTGACCCTTGTCCGATTCGAAGGAGAATTGGTTGAAAATACGGTTAAACTTTCATGGCAAACAGCCGACGAAATTAACACGCGGAGTTTTCAGGTTGAACGTAGTATGGACACAAGGAATTTTGAAATTGTAGGAGAAGTAGCCGCAAACAATAATGGTGGAACAAACAACTATTTTTTTAATGATTCTACCATTAGTAAGCTCAGTATAGGCAATGTCTATTACCGACTAAAAATGCTAGATCGGGACAACAGTTACGCATATTCAAGAATAGTTGCACTAGCCATACCGAATGCTTTCCAATTCACCATTTATCCAAATCCAGTACAAAACAGGGCTGTATTAGCTACCTCTTTGCCAAGAGAAAGCCTTTGCGACGTCAAGGTCGTCAATTCTGCCGGTGCCTTAATGCATCAAGAACATACCTGGATAAGTCCAACAAATCCTTTTGCGCTCAATGCTACTTCATACCCGCCAGGGATATACCTAGTGAAAGTGCAAGTGGGTGCATTTCATTACGTTACAAAATTTATAAAGGAACAGTGACTTCCAGCCCATGCTAAACCACCCAGCCGCGGTAAGTAGCGCCTAGGCGGCCCCCAATGGATTTGAATCCGTCACTTTTTGCTTTGTACCTTTCGGTGCGCTGAGGTGCAAAAGCTTATTACCATTGCTCTTACTTACTACCTTTCGACCGCCCAGAGAGCCAAGGTTTCTCGATAATGTCAAGCGCAGTAGGTGACCACTGAATGCGTGTAGACGCATCCGTTTTCTGGCGGGTGGAATCAATCCATGGCTCGGCATCCATACCGCTAACAATGTCCGTCGGTTTAACTGCTTTTAGCCTGCGGGCGTGTGTTAGCTGTGGATTATGTCGTCTTCGAAGCATCGGATATTTCCCTATATTTGCCCCGCAAACGTTAGAGTAAAATTATGGAACAATTAATAGTAACCAGGAAAAAATGGTCTTGGAGAGGCATACGGGTGAAAGTCCCGAAGCCTGGTCGATGTGTTCCATCGCTGACGTTTGCAGTGACCTCTCCTTTATTTTTACTAAAATCCATTTTACCATGCAAACGTCAAATGGCGAAGGTGTTGACTCAAAGGAACATTCAGTCAACCCCACGAATGATGCACGTCACGCATCCAACGTCAGCATTCCGCTGACGCAATCACAAGCCGAATTCTGGTACCTTGTCGAATCGCAGGGCTGCAAGGAACTGGCGCATTCGCTGAGGATGGTCCACGATCTGGCGCTTTACCATTCGGACGTTCCGTTTGACGCAGCGGAAAAGTCCGCACTCTTTGATTTGAAAGTACTTTGGGAGGGCTTCGAAAAGATGGACGAAAAGGTTTAGGAAGTGGGGACTGCGGTGGCGGTCCCTTTTTGGTTTTTTGCTTATGCACAACAATTCGCCCGTGCGGCCTAGGAATAGGTTGCTTTACGGTTCACTTACCGCCGGTGTAATGCTAGCCGGTTTTTTATCGCGCCGCTTGTTGGGGCATTATGCTTTCATCCGTGTGTATGTCGGCGATGTTTTGTGGGCGATGATGGTGTTCTTTGGTTTCGCATTTGTTTTCCGCAAATGGGCGGCCTGGAAAGTAGCAACGGCCGCGCTTTGCTTTTCGGCATGCATCGAGCTCAGCCAAATCTACCACGCACCATGGATAGACGCGATCCGGCAAACGCCGCTGGGGGCCTTGATACTTGGATTCACATTCGTTTGGAGCGATTTGGTTTGTTATAGCGTGGGAGTAGGTATTGGGGCAGTTATAGAGCTTTACTTCCTGTCGGCCAGATACAAGAACGACTTCTGATGGATTGAATGGATGATTATCAACCTGGTGAAATAGGCTTGCCACGCATTTGAATACGCACAAAAAAAGGCCCTGAAAAATCAGGACCTTTTGGGAGGGAGACGGGTCTCGAACCCGCGACCTCTAGAACCACAATCTAGCGCTCTAACCGACTGAGCTACAACCTCCGTGTACTAGGCTCGAATGAGGGATTGCCCCGTTTCGAGGACACAAAATTAGGAAAAGGTTTGCAGCGTGCAAGATTTTTTCACAAAATTTTTACAAACTGCAAACCCTTTCAGAGGACTGAGCCTCGTTATTTAGCCGCAGTGTACAGTGCGTCAGCAGCTTTCCAGTCTACAACGTTCCAGTAGGCGTCGATGTAGTCGGGGCGCTTGTTTTGGTATTTCAGGTAGTATGCGTGTTCCCATACGTCCAGGCCGATTACGGGCGTGCCTTTCACTTCGGCGATGTCCATCAATGGGTTATCCTGGTTTGGAGTGGATGTGATAGCGATTTCACCGCCTTCTTTCACGATCAGCCAAGCCCAGCCCGATCCGAAACGGCCGGTAGCAGCTTTTTTGAACTCGTCTTTGAATGCAGCAAATGAGCCGAATTTAGCGGTGATCGCTTCGCCTAATTTGCCGGTTGGTTCGCCGCCGCCATTCGATGAAAGTGATTTCCAGAAAAATGAGTGGTTCCAGTGACCGCCGCCGTTGTTGCGTACGGGTGCCGGCGCTTTGCTGATATTGGCAATGATTTCTTCTATGGTTTTGCCTTCCAGCTCAGTGCCTGCTACCGCTGCATTCAAATTGGTAACATAAGCCTGGTGGTGACGGTCGTGATGTATCTCCATGGTCAATGCGTCGAAGTGTGGCTCCAGAGCATTGTTTGCGTAAGGTAAGGGATCCAGTGTAAATGCCATTTTCAGTGTAGTTTAAATGATTAAAAAAATTGTTTCAACAGATAGGCTAACAGCAGAATGCCGCTTTATGTTCTTAACCCCCTGAAAAATTTGAGTAGTAACTGCTGGGATTCTGTGGCCATAATGCCGGTTACGAGCTTGGTTTTGGGGTGCAGCAGGGGCTGGCCAACCTTCGAAAATCCGCGCTTCTCATCGCTGGCGCCGATGACGACTCGCTTGATTTGCGTCCAGTAGAGCGCGCCGGCGCACATCACGCACGGTTCCAGGGTGACGTACAGGGTGCAGTCGGTGAGGTATTTCGAGCCAAGGTGGTCGGCGGCGGCAGTAATGGCGATCATTTCGGCGTGGGCGGTGACGTCGTTGAGCCGTTCGGTCTGGTTGTAGCCCCTGCCGATAATGCGGTCTTTGGCGACCACGAGTGCCCCGACGGGAATTTCACCTTCTTCGAATGCCTTATGGGCGAGGCCGAGGGCTTCCTCCATAAAGTAATGGTCCATAATATCTGCCTGTATATCCATGGGGTGGTAAAGAAAACGGGACATTCATTGCATTGCAACAAATGTCCCGTGTTATTGCTAAAACGAGTTATCAGGGTTTCATCACGCGCTGAACGGTGGTCAGGTTGCCGTTCTGAATGCGCAGCAGGTAAAGTCCCGAAGGATAATTGCCGAAATCAACCTCTGTTTTGGATTGTTTGATAGCCTGGGTCGAGCGCGAGCGGCCGTTGAGGTCTACCACTTCGATTTTTGCCTGCTTCGGCGAAATCGTGCCTGTAACTTCCACCGTGCATTTGCCGTTGATCACCGTTGGATAAACCTTCGCCCAGTCGGCAGGAGCAGGTGGCTCTACACCCAGGATCGGGTCAACCTGTACCCTTGCCGTACCCACACCCGTGCCGTTTCCACAACCATTGGTCACTTTGGTAATGGCGTAGGTGGTCGTAGTTCTCGGCGCCAGCTTGAACGTGAAAGGAGTGGCATTCGCGGTGATCAGCGTGTCTTTCGTTCCATTGTTCAATGTAATGGTCCAGGGGCCTTTTCCGGTGATATCGGCTTTGAGGTCGGCCGTTTCGCCTACAAGAATGGTTTGATTGCCCGTCAATGTGGCCACCGGCAGCGGACTAGCGTTGATGGTGATCGAGCTTACGCTTCCTTTTACGGTAAATTCCGGATTGGCGCCGGAGCTGATCACGCGTACGAAGAACGTCCCGCCTTTGGTCGTATCGGGGAAAGTGGCTGTTACCGTGTTCGCAGTGGCCGTCGATGGTATGGTGAAAAACCGCGCATCGGTGTTTTGGGTGGCTACCTGCAATTTGAAGGTGTTACCCGCAGGGAAATCGCCCGATTGCTGGAACGGCACCGTGAATGGCTTGCCTGCGCAAACTTCCGAAACGGACGGGCTGCCCGAGTTGATGGTAGGCACTTTCACAGTCACCAGCGCGCTGCCGATAGGGATACCTTTGCCGCAAGCATTGGATACTTCGGTGACGAGGTAGCTGGTGGTCGTGCTCGGTTTAACCTGCACCTGATGGTCGGCCTGATCGGTGGTGTCTGTAACCCCGTTCGAAAGGACGTAAATCCATGGTCCGTCGCCGGTAAACTTGATGTTGATGTTCGCGGACTGTCCGAGATCGATGGTAGCGTTACCCGAGATCGTCGCGGAAGGAAGTGATTTGATATGTATTTTAATCTCTTCTTTCGGGCTTTCGCAGCCGTTCGAGCCGGTTTGCGTCACGTAGAACGAGTAGTCCTGTACTTTCTCCGTAAACGGAATAAAAGGAACGCCCTGCCAGTCGGTGCCGCCTGCTTCGCGATACCATTTCAAAATGGTTCCGGTAGCGTCGAGTGCGGTGGCTTTTTCGTTCTGGCAATATTCGAGGTATGTTTTGGTAGCTGGTTTCGGCGTGGTATTCACTTTCACGTCGATCTTGGCGCGATCGCCGATACAACCGGCCAATGTCTGCGCGACGTAGTAAGAAGTCGTTCCGCCTTCGGCAGTGGATGGGGTGGGGGCGCTTGGGCTTGATGTACCGCCTGTCGCGTCAGTACCAAACCAGTTCAATGCAGCATTGGTAACGGCAGTTGCTTCCAGAGGTTTTGCAGGGATAAACTGACAATATTCGATCAAAGATTGTGCAATGGTTGGCAGACCGGGAAGTGGTTTAACGAGTACTTTTTGCAAAACGCGGGTGGTGCTTTCGCAACCTTTGCTGGTTACCTGTGTTACGTAGAAAGCTGTTTCTTTCGCGTCTTTCAGGTTAATGGAAGGCGTAGTGGTGCTGGCAGTGCCGCCGGTTGCAGCAGTATACCAGTTCAGACTGTTGCCTGCTTCGGCTTGCGTCGGGAATGTATAGTTTTTGTCGGTGCGTTCCTGGCAGAAAGATGCATCCAATTTGCTCACAGCCGCGGGCGTCGCATTGATAACCACATCCAGTTTGGCGCGCGGGCTTTCGCAGGAAAGGCTGCCGTAAGTATTGGATTGGGTTACGTAATAAGATATAGTGCCTGCGGCAGTTGCGCTTGGCGTGGGCGCCGTGCCGGAACCGGTGCCACCGGTGGGTGAGGTATACCATTTGTAAACGCCGCCTGAGGGAGTCAATGCCACAGGTTTTGCACCAACGCAGTAATTGACAGGCGTTACTACGGCAGGAGCCGCAGGAGTATCTTTAATGACCACATCGATTTTAGCCCTCGGCCCTTCGCAGAATCCTGCGGCGGTCTGGCTCACGTAATAGCTGGTGGTGCCCACAGCCGTTGTAACTGGCGATGGAGCCGCGTCCAGCGCTGTGCCTCCGCTGGCGGCGGTGTACCATTTGAGCCCCGAACCGGTTGCTGTCAATGGCGCTGCATTGGAATTTTGGCAAAGGTTTACGGTAGCGGTGACAGTAGGTGCAGTGGAAGGGTTTTTAACAACCACGGCCACTTCTTTTCTCTGAATGCTTTCGCATCCGTTCAAGGTCTGAGATACATAATACCGGGTGGTTCCTGTCGCGGTGGTGACGGGCGTCGGGGTCGAGGTAAGCGCCGTCCCGTTGGTAGAGGACATATACCATTTCAGGTCAGTGCCGGTAGCGGTGAGCGCAGTCGCTTTTTCATTGAGGCAGTATTCAACCGGCGATATGGCAGCAGGTGCCGGAGTCTCGCGGATGGTTACCTTAATTTCCGCCTTGGGGCTTTCGCAACCCGATCCCACTTTCTGGGTAACGAAATAACTTGTGACGCCTGCCGGAGAATTGGCGGGTGTCGGAGCAGTACCGACGGCATTTCCATTGCTGTCGTACCATTTCAGGCTTGTACCCGTCGCGGTTAACTTCGTAGTAGCACCATTCAAGCAGAATGCAATGTCGGCTACGCCAGGAGCAGGGGATGGGGTACAGTTGGAAACGACTATATCGATTTTAGCTCTCGGGCTCTCGCATGATCCGGGTGAAGCGGATTGTGTTACCCAAAAGCTGAACGTGCCTGCTGAGGCAGTTGAAACGGTCGGAATTGTTGATGAGCCAGTACCCCCTGTCGCCGCTGAATACCAGAGCAGGTTAGTTCCCGTTACCGATGATGTAAGGGAGGCAGGAGTGTCGCCAACTGTGTAGCTTTTATTAGTTACCGCTGGTGCGGGAGGTGGCGTGCAGGCAGCCGTCACAATGACGTCAATTTTGGCTCTCGGGCTTTCGCACGATCCTGGCGAATCGGATTGTGTCACCCAATAGCTGAAAGTGCCTGCCGACGCAGTCGAAATTACGGGAACTGTGGCCGAACCCGTGCCGCCGGTTGCCGCTGCATACCATAAAAGGTTAGTTCCGGTCACCGACAACGCGAGCGAAACTGGCGTATCACCCACTGTATAGTTTTTATTTGTTACACCCGGAGCAGGTGGTGGAACGCAAGCCGCCGAAACGATTACATCGATTTTGGCTCTTGGACTTTCACATCCGCCCGAGGTGGATTGTGTTACCCAATGGCTGAATGTTCCCGGAGAGGTAGTCGAAATTGTAGGAGCTGTGGCCGATCCGGTGCCACCGCCTGCCGCGGTATACCACAACAGGTTGGTGCCTGTCACAGACAAGGCCAGCGAAACCGGTGTGTCCCCGACATTATAGCTTTTATTTGTAACACCTGGTGCGCCAGGTGCGACTTCTACGGTAATAGCCCCGCTTTCATTGCTCGTGGTCGCAGGCGCAGATGCAACCACCCGCACTTTATATGTTGCTCCCGCAGTTGCATTTCCGGGTATTGTAATTGAAATCGGCGAAGCCCCGGACTTGGTAGCTTTCGGAGTAGTAAATGAGCCGGTCTCATCCGAAAGCTGGGCTGTAAAGGTATTTCCGCCCGTAAAAGTGCCGGTAGTGGCGAAAGAGACGGTAATATTACTTCCAGCACAATAGGATAAAGAAGTGATCGGATCTAGTGTAATCGTAGTCTGTCCGAATGAAGCTGCCAGGCTGAATAGCGTGGCGAAAATGGTAAGGAAACTCTCTTTAATAAATGTTTTTTTCATGTATCTGTCTTAATATCTTTCCGCTAACCTTTTGACTGGTAAAGTTAGAGATATTTTTCAAATACCCTGAAGGTGATTTATGGAAGCTGGCTTTTCCGTTGGATCAACGAACTATACACTACGTCCTGGATTTTTCGCCGTGTACGTTGGGTGGTAATGGCAGTGTTTTCGGCATCCGGGTTCACGCGGTTGGAAAGAAATACAAACACAATATCTTCCTCCGGATCCACCCACACCATAGTACCCGTAAAGCCGGTGTGCCCGAATGAGTTTACCGACGCCTGTGCTGAAACGTAGGAACTGTTGCCGTCTGCGGGTGCTTTGTCCCAGCCTAATCCGCGGTGGTGCGATTCGTCGTACAAGCGCGAAAAAAATGGCACGGTAGCCTGTTCGTAATAGCGTTTGCCGGCATAATTGCCCTTCCACAAGTTCATCTGCAGTAAGACGGCAAGGTCACGGGCGGTACCGAAAAGCCCCGCATGTCCCGAAACACCGCCTACAATGGCCGCCATCTGATCATGCACGGTCCCTTGGAGTAACTGCCCGCGAAAACGGTAATCCTGTTCCGTAGGCGCAATCTGTTTTTCAGGAAAACGGCGCAGGGGATTGAAGCCGAGATAAGGCAGTCCCAGCGGCTCGTAAATGTTGGCGGCCACAAAAATATCCAGGGGCTGGCCGGTTATTTTTTCAACTATTTTTTGAAGCGTCAGAAAGCCAAGATCGCTGTAAAGGTACCCGTAGTTACCGGCGCGGTCGCGGCGGTTGTTCATAGGAGATTCCACCACCCATTTCCACACCGAATCGCGCAAGGCAGGTTTGGCAAAAAGTTTGGGTGCTACCTGTAAATAATAGGCCGTGTCTTGTTTTGAACTGTAATATTCAGGCAGCAGGCCTCCGGCGCTGGTTTTGGTCCTGTCCCAAAGCGATGGATAGAAAGAAATGAGCCCCGAGCGGTGCAGGAGCAAGTCGCGGACGGTGAAGTTCTGCTTATTGGTACCAGCCAGTTCCGGGAGGTATTTCGAAGCTTTCTCGTCCAGACTGATCTGTTTCCGGTCGTAAAGGAGCATCACAGCCTGTAATGTGGCCGAAACTTTGGTGAGTGAGGCCAGGTCGTAAATGGTTTCAGGCGTTACTCGGTCGGTGGTGCGGTAGCTCAGCCCGCCGAACTGCTTTTCGTAAATAATCTTGCCTTGTCGGGCTACCAGCACCTCGCAGCCGGGAAATACATGGTCATTCACCGCCGCGTTGGCAATTTCATCGATTTTTTTGAGCGAATTACCGTCGATACCCACGCTCTCAGGCGTCCCGAATGCGATGCGGTTGATGGTCGTGGTGTTTACACCGGCCCCTGTTTTGTAGGCCAGTACCGACACCGGCAGGCGTCCCTTCGAGGGCAATGCGCCGAAGATAATCTGAGGTACGATTTCCTGCTGGTCCTTTCCGTCCTGACTGGTGCAGATGAGCACGTCTGTTTCGGGAAAAAACGGAATGCTGTATGGGGTACCAAAGAGACAAAGGATTACTTTTTTGTGCTGCTGTTTCAGCTGGTTCACAAAATCGACCATACCGGTAGTAACACCATAGTTCCGGCCGGGCTTCGAGCTGATGCCGTGAATGTCTACGATCACGGTATTGTATGGTTCCAGGTAACCCAGCATTTCGCTGATCTGCTCTTGAGACGAAGGTCCGTCGTAGAAAGAATAGCTCCGCATGGGTTTGTAGGTCGAAAGCATTTTCTGGAATGCGACGCTGCTGCCCTCTCCAATACTCACCGAAGCCATATTGTTGTCCATAACCGAGCCGATCGGGAGCAGGTTATTGTCGTTTTTCACCACAGTCACCGACGCCTCGCAGAGTTCGCGGTAGAGCTCCTTGCTTTTCTCGCTATTCAGGTCGGAATACAGGTTATTGATGTCGATAGGCTGGTATTTGCTGAGGCCCGCCCAGTACTTGGCCTGTAAAATGCGTTTGACTTTATCGTCGATGATCTTCTCGCTGATCTGTTTTTGATTGATCGCGTCTTTGATCCGCGTAATCGTCTCGGCAATGCTCTCGGGGTAGAGCAGCACGTCATTGCCCGCTACCAGTGCTTTGAGGTTCACATCGGCGGCCTTGCCATTTTTCAGCACGCCCCGCATATTCATGGCATCGGTAAACACCAGGCCGCGGAAGCCGAGGTCTTTTCGGAGGAGGCCGGTTACCACTTTATCCGAAAGCGAGCTGGCCTGGTTGGGCGTGTTGTCCAGCGCAGGAATGTACAAATGCGCGTTGAGCACACCCATGAGGCTGTCCGCGATCATCTCGCGGTAAGGGTAAAGGTCGGTATTGTTAAGCTGTTCGAGAGAATGCGTCAGCACAGGCAATGTGAAATGCGAATCCGCATCCGTATCCCCATGCCCGGGGAAATGCTTGGCTGTGGCAATAATGCGATTGTGCTGCAAGCCTTTCATGTAGGCAATCGACTTCCGGGTCACGTTATCGCGGTCCTCGCCGAAAGAACGTATACCGATCACCGGGTTGGCCGGGTTGCTGTTGACGTCGGCAACCGGCGCGAAGTTGATCTGGATGCCGAGCCGCTTACACTGGCGGGCAATGTCGTCGCCCATGCGGTAAATCAGCTGATCGTCCTGGATCGAGCCGAGTACCATTTGTTTAGGGAAGGAAATCGTGCTGTCGAGGCGCATACCCAGGCCCCATTCGCCGTCTATGCCGATAAAAAGCGGGATATTGGAATGCGACTGATAGCGATTGGTAAGCTGCGCCTGGCCCACCGGGCCGCCCTGGAAGAAGATCAGGCCGCCGATCTGGTAGTCGTTGATCAGCTTGTCGATGTATTTATAATGCGATTCGTCGCGGTTCGAGAAGGTTGCCACCATGAATAGCTGGCCGATTTTCTGCTCGATACTCAGGGATTTGAGGGTGCTGTCCACCCATTCGTTTTCCGGCAATACCAGCACCGGATCGCGGCGCTTCTTGGGAGCTTTGTGTTTGGCTTCGACAACGGCAGGTGCACGTTCGACTGTCACAGTCCTGACCGCCATCATTTTCCACGCAACAGATCCCATGGAGGTAAGCACTACCAATGCCACTACAATCAAAACAACACGAAACCGGCCGAACCACCAACTTTTCATACCTGAAAACACAGACTTAACGAGGGAATGTTAGGTTTAAACTCAACAACAACTGACATTGGAGTCCATCAAAAGTTACAATAGTAACAATTTTGGGGCGCATTAAATCCTTTAAAATAACGTTTTAATGCAATTCTAATATTTGCTTAACCGACTATGGTTATGGTAATTAGTGTCAGAACATCAACCCTGCTGCGTGAGCTTTCTGAAAGTGTCTTCCAGCGAGTCACCTGTGTCGCGAAGTGCCTGCAAAGAGCTGTCACTTACTACTTTTCCTTTATTAATGATGATGACGCGGTCACACAATGCTTCTACTTCCTGCATAATGTGCGTGGAGAAAAGCACGGTTTTGTCCTTCCCCGCCGTGCGTATCACCTCGCGGATCTCCTGGATCTGGTTCGGATCGAGGCCGGTCGTCGGCTCGTCGAGGATGAGCACATCCGGATTGTGCAAAAACGATTGCGCCAGTCCGACGCGCTGCCGGTAGCCTTTGGAAAGCTGCCCGATCTTTTTGCGGCGCTCCGGTTCCAGCCCGCACATCGCGATCACTTCATCGACCCACGCGCTCAATGCCACACCATTCATGCCGTAAAGTTTTCCGGAAAAAAGCAGGAATTCAGCCACGTACATGTCCAGGTACAAGGGGTTATGCTCGGGCAGGTAGCCAATGGCCTTGCGCGCGGGCATGGGCTGCTGTATCACGTCGAAATCCGATACTTTGGCCAGTCCCTCTGTGGGTTTGAGATAACCCGTCAGGATTTTCATCGTCGTCGACTTACCTGCGCCGTTGGGGCCGAGAAAGCCTACGATTTCTCCTTTTTTAAGGGTAAATGAAATCCCATCGACCGCTCGCTGCGTTCCGTATACTTTGGTCAGGTTGGTGACTTCGATCATACTTTAATTTTGAATGATTGAATGAGTGAATGAGTGAATATTGAACAATTCCTGACTCATTGACCATTCATGACATTTTATACTTTTAAGAACAGTTTATTCCTGTAAAGTAAATACATAAACGCCCATTGTACCGCGATAAATGCAATTACTTCGCCCACCGCTTCTACGCCATGAGGGAAATAGCTGAGAATGCCGCCGAACAAGGCGCGGGCTGTGTAACCAAAGTCGATGAAACGGCCAACCATGTAAATGACAATTGAATTCATGCCGATTACGACAAAGAAAAGCGTCCATTTGCGATATTGGAGTATATCGACGATCCAATAAAACAGCGCCAGCAGCAAGGTACTGAACCCACCCGCGCAGAGTACAAAGGAACTGGTCCAGAGGTTTTTGTTAATGGGGAAAAAATAATCCCAAACCAGGCACAGCAGCAGGCTGACAATTCCTGCAAAAACCAGGTAAACGACTTTACTCTTCTGAGAAATAACCTCGTGGCTCGTGCGCAGCAACTCACCTGCGAATATGCCCATGAGGCCGGTGGCGATAGCCGGTATGGTCGAGACCAGGCCTTCGGGATCGTGTATTTTTAGGTGGAGACGTCCAGGGATCAGCATTTTGTCGAAGTAGCTCGCCGGGTTGCAGTCGATAGTGAGCATCCCAGCGCCGCAGCCCGGCACGGGGTAGAACATCATGAACAGGTAATAGCCGATGAGCAGCCCGCCGAACCAGATCCACCGCGCCCGGTAACCGAAATAGAGGTAGATGATCTGGGCAAACATGCCCGCGAGCCCGATGCGCGCAAGTACGCTCGGGTAGCGCATCTGCGACCATTCCGTTTCGAAAAGGCCGTTGTTATAAATGATTCCCAGAATGACGAGGATAATGCCGCGCTGGATCACCTTGCGCACCAGTTGCGACGGCGGGACTCCTTTTTCGAGGCGGCTCCCCAGTGAAAACGGCGTCGAAACACCGGCCATGAACAGAAACGTGGGGAAAATGAGGTCATAGGCACGGAAACCATTCCATTCGGGGTGGGTAAACTGGTGGGCCAGCACGATCGCCCACGACCAGCCGGTCACTTTCGCAAGCATATGGAAAATTTCTTCGCCACCCGAAATCCAGAACATATCAAAACCACGCAACGTATCCAGGGACAATAACCTTTGTGAAGGAGCACTATCTTTCATCTGATAAAACAGGGTGTAGGGAAATAAAATTTGGAAAATAGAACGTAGTTTGAAATAAAACTAACAGTAACTACTGTAAAGATTGCAAAAAATACCATCCGTGCTCCTGCACAAAACCATATTTATTTGAATAAGTCTAAAACTCTGTGACATAGTGAAAAAACGGCTGCATTATATACTACCGGTTGCAGTTGCCGTTATATGCATCGAATTTTAACCCATCATCACCCCATGAAAAAAATCCTGACGCTGCTCTTCGCCCTAGGCCTGCTGCTAGGAGGCTTGTCCACATCCGACTCGTTTGGTCAGTCGCGCAAAAGAGATCGTTATCAGAGCAATGACCGCACTAGCGACCGCCGCGGTTACGACCGCCGCGATGACGACATTTACCAGAATGACGACGCCAGTAACAGCAAACTGAACAACCGGCGACTGGAAAAGAACATGGACAAGTACGCCGACCAGCTCCAACTCACGAAGCGTCAGCAGAAGCAGCTCAAAAAGATCGACCGGCGTTACGCCAGAATGGAGAGAAAAATGAAGCGGCGCGGCGATAACAAACGCAGCGACCGGAGGCGTCTGGCCGAAGAAAAGCGCATTGAAATCATCGAAATCCTGACCCCCGACCAGCAGCAGACACTGGAAGGATTATCGAAAAAAGGGCGGTTCAGTTTGGATCAGTTATTTGGAAGGTAGCGGCTGCTAAGGATCAAAAACGTGATCATTTGGGATTAAAATCCAAAAATATCATGATTATTTTGGATTTGAATCCTTGAATATCATAATTTTATTGGAATTGAATCCGAAATTATGATCGTCAGAAACCAACAGCAAGCTGCGTTAGACTCCTTGTTTAAAGGAAAAGCATTGATTATTTACGGTCCGAGACAGGCCGGTAAAACGACTTTTTCCGAACAACTGCTTCAAATTATTGGCAAAAAAACACTACGGCTCAATGGCGACGATGCCGATACCCGGGAAGCTTTCCTGCGACCGAATGTCACTTTGCTCGAAAGGATTATCGGGGATCACGAAATCGTATTTATAGACGAAGCACAGCGTATTCAGGACATCGGCGTCGTGATCAAGATTATAGTGGACCGGTTGAAGCACGTACAGGTAATCGCCACTGGCTCCTCTTCTTTTGAATTGGCGGGGAATATCAACGAGCCGCTTACCGGCAGACGATATGAAATGCAGCTACTACCTATTTCGTACGACGAATTGGTCAGTTACACCGATTACCTTACCGAGCAGCGGCTTTTGGAACAACGCCTTATTTTCGGCTCGTATCCCGAAATAGTAACCGACCCGGTGAATGCGGAAAGGCACCTCAAACTCATTGCGAACAGTTATCTCTACAAGGATTTGCTCGTGCTGGAACAAATCAAGAAGCCTGTTTTGCTTGAAAAAATTGTGAAAGCACTCGCATTGCAGGTGGGAAGCGAAGTAAGTGTTACGGAAATAGGGCGGCTGATTCAGGCGGATAACAAAACGGTGGAGAAATACATTGATTTGCTCGAAAAAGCATTCGTGCTTTTTACGGTCCCTGCATTTTCGGGAAATGTCCGCACCGAGATCAAAAAGGGGAGGAAGATTTATTTTTATGATAACGGGATTATCAATGCCGTGACGAACAATTTTAACCCGCTGCAAAACCGGAAAGACGTTGGTGCATTGTGGGAAAACTACATTATCAGCGAGCGTAAAAAGTTTTTGAATGCAAAACAGCTGGATGCAAGAATATATTTCTGGCGTACTACACTGCAACAGGAAGTAGATTATATCGAGGAAGTAAAAGGGGAATTACGCGCCTTCGAATTCAAGTGGAATTCCGAAGCCTCCGTTCGTTTTCCGTCTACTTTTCTAACTCATTATCCCCGCGCAAAAACTTCGGTGATAACTCCTGCTAACCGCGACCAATTCTTGACCGCCACGGATATCCCATAAATGATACTCAGTAG
Organism: Dyadobacter sp. 50-39; assembly: GCA_001898145.1. Classification (GTDB taxonomy): domain Bacteria; phylum Bacteroidota; class Bacteroidia; order Cytophagales; family Spirosomataceae; genus Dyadobacter. The sequence goes on along the minus strand of MKSR01000008.1, from coordinate 366,124 downwards.
GTCCTACTCCTACTTCAACCCTTCCAGCCAGGCCTCGATCGTAGGGCCTGACAAGTCGAATAGCGGTCCCGGAAGGATACCGATCAGGATCGTGAGGATCACGAGGGGGATCAGCATGAACTTCTCGCGGCGCGTGAGGTCGGTGAGGACTTGTGTGGTGGCGTTCTTAAACCAGAATGAGCTGAAAAACATGCGCTGGTAAGTCCAGAGGAAATAGCCGGCAGCGAGGACGATGCCCAGCGTAGACAATGCAGGGATCCAGACCGGCAGAGCGTCGGACTGGAAGGCGCCCATGAGGGTAAACAGCTCTCCGACGAACCCCGAGAATCCGGGAAGGCCCAGGGAAGCGAAAAATGCAATACCGGTGACGACGGTGTACTGCGGCATGACGGAGATCAGCCCGCGGTAATGGTCGATGCGGCGGTCGTGCGTACGGTCGTACAGGACGCCGGTGAGCAGGAAGAGCATTGCCGACAATATGCCATGGCTAACCATCTGGTAAATGGCGCCGTTGAAGCCTTCGGGTGTGAACGCGGCGATACCGAGCAGGACGAAACCCATGTGCGATACAGACGAGTAGGCGATCATCTTTTTCAGATCGTGCTGGCCCAATGCATTGAAACCGCCATAGACGATCGAGATCATCCCCAAAATAGCCAGCGGAATGGCGCTGTAAAGTGCCTCCGCCGGGAAGAAGCCGTCGACGATGCGGATGAAACCGTACCCTCCGATTTTTAGCAAAATACCAGCCAGCACGACGGATATAGGCGTAGGTGCCTCCACGTGTGCGTCGGGTAGCCACGTGTGTACGGGGACCACGGGTAGTTTCACGGCAAAGCCGATGAACAGAAACCAGAACGCGAGCAAACGTACGGGGACATCTGCAATGAAAAACTCAGAAGCGGCGCTCAGAATGGACCCCGGAATATAATTACCCGGGTCGGCCAGGTAGGTGAAACGGAAAGTGTGGATCAGCTGCTCCGGTGCGATTTTGCCGTCGAAGAGCCATTGCTGGATTTGCGGGATCATGTCGGGATGAACCGCGTCTTCGGGGCCGATGAGGCCTACGGCGCGGGCGGTCTCGATCGGGTCGATCACCGAGAGGTACAGCCCGATCATCACGATCAGGATCAGCAGCGAGCCCAGGAATGTGTAAATGAAAAATTTCAATGCAGCATACTCCCGCCGCGGGCCGCCCCACAAGCCGATGAGAAAATACATCGGCAGAAGCATGAATTCGAAAAAGAGGTAGAACAGAAAGAAGTCCTGAGCGAGGAAACAGCCCATTACACTGCCGCTGAGCAGCAAATAGAGTCCGAAATACGCCCTGGATTTGTGATTGACATTCCACGAACTCACAACGCCCACCAACAGCACCACCACAGCCAGTAGCACCAGCGGAAAGCTGATCCCGTCCACAGCCAACGCGTAATCAATGGAAATGACACCCAGGGAGCCAATGGGCAATGTGATCCATTCCCGCACTTCGGAAAGTTGCAGCCCTGCTTCCTGGCTGTTGAACGACAAAAAGGACGTTGCGGCAACGACTACTTCCAGCAGCAATGCCACCAATGCAATGAGGCGGAAATTGTGCTGGCTGTCGGCCGGCCAGAATGCGATGGCAGCGGCGCCCAGTAATGGTATGGCAATTAAAAAGGTGAGTATATGATCAATCATCAAACATTAATTTAACCGGCCGGGCTGCATTACATCGCAACCAGCCACAATATCAACAAAAAGACGCCCATTACCGTCACAATATAGTACGACTGTATCCGGCCGCTCTGCATATTCCGGGCGGCCTGGCCGGCGGAACGGATCGAGAAAACAGTCAGGTTTACCGCACCGTCAACAAAAAGCCTGTCGACCCATGCAATGAAATGACCGAACACCACGCTGCCTTTCGCAACGAGGTCGACGAGGGCGTCGACAACATTTTTTTCAAAGGCTTTGAGGTACTTCGCGATCGTCTCGAAGGGAATGAGGAAGTACTCTTCCCGGGAATAACCACGCAGCCCGGACCATCGGCTTTGGGCAGGTCCGCCGGCTGGTACCGGGTCATTCATTTTAAACGGATTTTCCACCTTGGTTTGGCGATAAGCCAGGAAGATCGAAATGAATGTAACGGCACTCGCCACGAATGGTACCCAAGCCAAATGCGCGCCGTGCTCTTTCCCGATCCAGTGCAGGAACCAGCCTTCGGCATTGAATGGGTTAATTGAAAACCAGAAAAACAGCGATAGGGCCGAAAGGAGCGCCATAGGCAGCCACATAGCCACCGGCGACTCATGCGGGTGTACGGTCGCGGGGAAACGGCCCGCCCCGAAAAATACCAGCCACACCTGGCGAGTCATGTAAAATGCCGTCAACCCGGCTGAAAGAATGACGAGCACCGGGAAAAGGTAGCCTGCCGCTCCGAATTCCGCGGCCCAGAGGAACCCCTCCGTAATAATCGCGTCTTTGGAAAGAAAGCCTGAAAAGAATGGTAACCCTGCCAATGCAGCCGCGCAAATGGAAAAGCAGATGAATGTTACAGGCAATGCTTTCCGCAAGCCGCCCATTGTGCGCATGTCCTGCGGATCGAAATCGGGTTGTCCTTCATTCGGGGTTACCGCGTGGATCACCGAGCCGGCCGAAAGGAATAGCCCTGCCTTGAAGAATGCGTGCGTTGCAAGATGGAATAATGCTGTTTGCCAGCTTCCGAAACCAACCGCCATAACCATCAGGCCGAGCTGCGACATCGTCGAATAGGCGAGTACCTTTTTGATATCCCAGCCTTTTAGCGCTTTTACAGCGCCCGTCACCATGGTGATGGCCCCGATAACGAGTATGACAATCCGCGCGTCGACGGTGAGTAAAAAGGATATCCTCGCCAGGAGAAAAATGCCCGCTGCTACCATCGTAGCCGCGTGGATCAATGCCGAAACAGGCGTGGGGCCTTCCATCGCGTCGGGCAGCCAGCCGGAAAGCGGAAACTGCGCCGATTTCCCTACGCATCCTCCAAAAAGGCAAATGCCGATGGCGGTCAGAATGCCCGGCGAAATGTTGCCGGTTTCCAGTGAAAGCACTTCAAAGTCCGTAGAACCGGTATAGTAGAAGAGCACTAATATACCCGTCAGAAACGCAGCATCTCCGATGCGGTTAAGTACAAATGCTTTCTGTGCCGCCCAAACGGGTCTTTTTTTGGTATACCAAAAACCAATCAGCAGGTAAGACGACAGCCCGACCAACTCCCAGAAAATGTACATCACCAGCAAACTGCCCGCGAGTACAATGCCGAGCATCGAAAAAAGGAAGAGCTGGATAAAGGCAAAATAGCGGTTCACATTCCGGTCTTCGTGCATATAGGCAGTCGAAAAGAGCTGCGCGAGCAATGCCACGAAATGCACGATGACCAGCATCATGGCCGAAAGCGTATCGAACCGGAAGGAAAGCGTGATAGAATGGCTGCCAATGCTGAGCCATTGAAAACGAATGTAATGGTTAGCGCCCGGATCGGCGGAAGTGAGGCTTATCAGCAGCCCCGCCGCAGTGACCAGCACCCCGATCCAGCCTGCGAATTTATTTAGACTTTTTCCACCAATCCACAGCAACAAAAAGCACGAAAACGGCAAGCCCAACAGCAAATAAGCAGGTAAATGGAATGCGGTGTCGGGCATGAGAGCGGGAATGCGTTTAATTTCGGCAAATATCCTGAATTCGTGGCCGAATTCAAACAATGCTAGATGTCTTTCTCAATATCGTCGATCTTCACCGAACCGTGGACGACTTCGAGCAGTTCGCGCAAATCGTACGTCGAACGGTTGTAAGTATTGCCGAGAACAATGATCACCGCGTCGTCTTCGGGGCAAACCCATAGCATGGTGTTGTAACCCTTCCACCACCCGCCGTGGTAGATGAAACGTGGCGTGTGATCCTCCTTGATGTGCATGCGAAAGCCATATCCGTAGTTGCGGATCCCGTCGCGCTCGAAGCTGCGGGGTTTGAATGCCTCTTCAAGCATTTTCTTTTCGAGAATGAGGCCTTTCGTGAGCCCGTTATAGAACCGGTAAATGTCCAGCGTGGTGGAATAGAGGCCTTTGTCACCGACTACCTCGTCGTAATAATCCTTATCGAGCCTGCGGCCGTACTGGTGTCCGTCGGTGCGGTTTTTGGTGGCTGCAATGGTGGTGTCGGTTACCAGATAGGTATTCTGCATGCCCAGCGGCGTGAAAATCTGGCTGTTGAGGTATTTGCCGAATGAATCGCCGGTCACCTTCTCTACGATGGCGGCCAGCACGCAGTAGTTGGTATTGCAATAGTTGAATGAGCGGCCCGGACGGTTATAGGGCGTCGGGGTGGGCACCACTTTGGCATACCAGTCGAGAATATCGAGGTTGTCGGGGTATTTTCTGCCGTGGCGGACGCTGTCGTTAAATGAATAAATGTAATTAGGCAACCCGCTGCGGTGGCTCAGCAGCATATCGACCTTCACACCGTGGTAAGGGAAATCGGGGAAAAAGCGCTGTACAGAGTCGTCGAGCGCTACCCGGCCTTCCTGGATCAGCTTCAAAACAGCTACCGCTGTGAATGGCTTGGAAAGCGAGGCCAGCTGGAAACGGGAATCGGCCGTTAGCGTGTCCTTTGCCCTCATATGCGCGAAGCCGAAGGAGTTTTGGTAAAGTATTTTGCCTTTTTGCACCACCAGCACATTGCCGTTGAAACCGGCCTTTCTTTTTCGCCTGAAAATGTCCTCGATTTTCGAGATTTTTTCGGCCATTTCGGCATCGGGATTCGTGACCAGAACCGGATCGAGATTTTTAACGGATCCGCCAGACACGGACACGTCCGGGGAGCCGGTTTTATTTTTCCTGACTAATCCCCAGGAAATCAACAGAATAACCAGGACGGCAATGGCCGTCCACCACACTTTCGGCTGCACTTTTTTCAACATAGGCTTGTGGCCTTTAATATTCAGAACGTTGCCATGCTAACGACGCGGCGTTAACATTTTCTATACTTTACCATTACAAATTAAGCGCAGAATGCTTTACGGAACTAACACTTTCAGCTGTTCTTTTTGACCATTCATTACGTATAGTACAAAATAAATGCCAGCGGCAAGCGGCTGCGCGGGCAAGAGTCTGATGCGTCCGTCGGCATCCTCTTCGCGCCGGAAGGGAATGGGCGTGCCCGCCGAATTGAACAATCCAAGCAGCGCATTTCGAGGGTCAGTTCCCGTAACCATAATGCAGTGTGAAATGGCGGGATTGGGCGCTATGCTCGCCCTAAATGCCGTTTGCGCATGCTCAACGGTGATCGGCCTGCAAGTAGTGAAGCTCGAATCCCTGTCAAGGAGTTTTAACCTATAATAGCTGATGCCTGCCGGTGGATCATCGTCCAGCCAGGAATAGCGCGTTCGGCCCGTAGTTTCTCCCGACGCTGGAACTACCCCTATTGTTGAGAATTTCCGCATGTCGCCGCTCCGTTCAACGATGAATTCCTCCGAATTTTTCTCCCATCCCGTTTCCCATTCCAGGGCGGTATGGCCGTTCTGAGCATGCCCTTTGAAATACACAATGTCCACGGGCAGGATAATGGCGAGAACATCACCGTTCACAGCAATCTCGTCAAACCACAATGTGCCGTAGATGTCCACCGAATTATAGGCATAGATCCTGATCGTGAAGCTGTTGCCGGACAGGTTATTGTAGCTCACCGGGATATTATAGGTATTGAAAGTGCCGCTATTGCCGATCACGAATGCATTCAGGTCTGCCGTAAAACCATCCATGCTCGTGCGGACCTTCACACTGTTCGGCCCATTGGGTGAGCGGCGCAGCCGAAAGCCGATGGAAGTAATGTTGTATTTGAAGGAGTTGGCGGTAAATGTAAACTCCATGTAGCGGGAGGCTGAAAAGCTTACAGGCCAGGGACGGATAATATAGCCTACCACATTGGCGCCTCCGCCTCCGCTGTAAACCGTGGGCAAGGTAAATGTGTTGGCACCACCGGCCAGCTGGGCGTCCGAGGGCGAGAAATTGGCGTGGTCCGAAACGCCGGCCTGGGTGTAATCCATCGTCCATCTGACGTGGAAGGGATCATTGGCAAGGGCATCAAAAACAAAGAGCAGTATAGCGGCCATGGCCACCATACTGCTCTTAAAGCATTGCATGTTCCTTTTCATGTGCGTGTTGTTTAAAGTAAAACTTACACTAACTGCTTTACTTTTTACGTAAAGCCATGAAAAAGGTAACGCCTTGTAGAATAATTAAAATTCTGCGCTTTTCGGATAACGCGGGAACGGGATCACGTCGCGGATGTTGCCCATGCCTGTTACGAACTGTACCAGGCGCTCGAAGCCAAGACCGAAGCCCGAATGCGGTGCGGTACCGAATTTGCGGGTTTCGAGGTACCACCAAAGGTTTTCAGGGTCGATGCCGATCTCCTTCACACGGCCGAGCAGCTTCTCGTAGTTTTCTTCACGCTGGCTGCCGCCGATGATTTCGCCGATGCCGGGGAACAATACGTCCATTGCGCGAACGGTTTTGCCGTCCTCGTCGAGCTTCATGTAGAAAGACTTGATCTCGCGCGGATAGTTGGTCAGGATCACCGGTTTTTTGAAATGCTTCTCGACCAGGTAGCGCTCGTGCTCGCTCGACAAATCGATGCCCCAGCCGGTCACCGGGAACTGGAATTTGCCCTCTTTTTGCGGCTTCGATTTCAACAGAATCTCGATCGCCTCGGTATAGGTAAGCCGCTCGAATGGGTTGTCCACCACAAATGCCAGTTTTTCAAGCAATGGCAATGAGCGCTCGTTCTGCGGCTTGTTCTTTTCTTCTTCCGTCAGACGGTTTTGCAGGAAGTTGAGGTCATCCTTGCAGTTTGCCAACGCATAACTGATCACTTTTTTGACGAAATCCTCCGCCAGGTCCATATTGTCTGCCAGCTCGAAAAACGCCATTTCCGGCTCGATCATCCAGAACTCCGCGAGGTGGCGGGTCGTGTTGGAGTTTTCTGCACGGAACGTCGGGCCGAAAGTATAGATCTTCGACAGCGCCATGGCGCCCAGTTCGCCTTCCAGCTGGCCCGAAACGGTCAGGTTAGCCTCGCGGCCGAAAAAGTCCTCTTTAAAATTGATCGCGCCCTCTTCCGTACGCGGCAGGTTGTTCAGGTCGAGCGTCGTCACACGGAACATTTCGCCCGCACCTTCCGCATCCGAAGCCGTGATCACCGGCGTATGCAGGTAGAAAAAGCCATTGTCATTGAAATACTGATGTACCGCGAACGCCAAAGCGTGGCGGATGCGCAGGATCGCGCTGAATGTGTTGGTGCGCGGGCGCAGGTGGGCAATCTCGCGCAGGAATTCCAGCGAATGCTTTTTGGGCTGCAACGGATACTGCTCAGGATCGGCCGTTCCGTAAACTTCGATTTCGGAGATTTTGACCTCTACCGCCTGCCCCGAACCTTGCGAAGCGATCAGCTGGCCGGTTACTTTAAGGCACGACCCGGTGGTAACTGTCAACAGCAATTCGGCAGAAAACTGACCGGGTTCAGCTACTGCCTGGATATTATGTATGGTCGACCCGTCATTCAACGCGATGAAAATCGCGTTTTTGCTTTCTCTTTTTGTTCTTACCCAGCCCTTTACGACAACCGATTGGTTTTCAGGCGCAGCTTGTAAAATGTCTTTGATTTGCAACGGTCCCATTTTGTTCAATTCAATCTTTAAATGTCAGCCGGAAATGCCCGGTTTTTTACGAATGAGGCGCAAAATTACAAATTCGCCCCCGAAAACCTATTGTGCTGCTGCAACTTACTTTTCGCGGGAACTCAATGATTGTACAGTCTGGTTTTCAACGTAATTTTGCCAGCATCATCCTGATTAAAGACCCTGTTACTTTGAATAACCGACTTGCCATCATACTATCGGTGGTTTTCCATCCGCTGATCATTACCACATACCTGTTTGCATTGCTCTTTTTTCTCGCGCCGGACCTGGTGGGCGTGAGTGCATTCGAAATGCCTGCGCTGGGAAGCCTGCTGATGCTCCTTTGGCTCAATACCTTCATTGCGCCGGCGATCATGATGTTTTATTTTAAGAAGATGGGCATGATCACATCGCTGTATGTGGAAGATGCCGCAGAGCGCCGCATACCTTACGTCGCCTGCGTGATCATTTACGGGCTGGCTACCTATTTGTTTGGCTGGCAGCTGCAACCGATCGGTGAACTCGCCACGCAGATTTCCGTTATCCTTGCCAGCGTTACTTTTTCGCTTGCGCTCATTGCGATGGTGAGCTATTTCTGGAAAATCAGCGCCCATGCCACGGGAATCGGCGGTACTATTGGAATGCTGTCGGGGTTAATGATCCGCTTTGATGAAAGCGCATTGCTCGCGCCGTTGATACTAACCATTCTCATCGGCGGCTGGCTCATGAGTGCGCGCTTGCAACTGAATGCGCACACGCCTTCGCAGATTGCAGCAGGTGTATTTTGCGGTCTTTTCGTCAGTAGCGCCACTGTGTATTTCTTCTTTTGAAAGAAAACACTTCTCGGCATGTACCAAAATCTCATTTTTGAAAACCGCGACGGCGTCGTCCGCATTGCGCTTGACAGGCCGGACGTATTCCACGCATTGAGCCCGGCCCTCATCGCCGAAATCACGGGCGCCGTCCAAACTGCCGCCGAGGACGATTCCGTGCGTGTAGTATTCCTCACGGCCACCGGCGAGAAGGCATTCTGCTCCGGTGCCGACCTTAAAGAAGCTTCCGCCTCGGGCATGAACGCCGGCGAAATCCTGCGCGACTATTACGAGCCGATGATTACCGCCATTCGCGACATTCCCAAACCGGTGGTGTGCCGCCTAAACGGCCTGGCCGTCGGCGCCGGTTGCTCACTTGCGCTGGCCTGCGACACAATTATTGCTGCCGACGACACATATCTTAGTCTGCTGTTCGTACAAATAGGCCTAATGCCCGACGCCGGTGCGACATTCATGCTGCCAAGGCTGATCGGCACTTCCCGGGCCTTCGAACTAGCCTCCACCGGCCGCCGCATTCCCGCTGTCGAAGCGCAGCAAATAGGCCTCATCGCCCACGCCGTCCCGCGCGAGTCCCTCGACGCAGAAACCGACAAACTCATAGCCTACTACCGCCACGCGCCCACCCGCGCCATTGGCGAAATGAAGCGTGCATTCAACCAATCGATGCATTCCACCCTGCCGCAGATGTTGGAAACCGAGCGGGAAAGTCAGGAAATGCTGTTCGGGACGCGGGATGTAGGGGAAGGTATTGCGGCTTTTTTGGAAAAGAGAAAGGCTGATTTTCAGGGGTATTAAGGGTTTTTGTGGAAAAAATCCCTAAATTTATTTCATCGGGATTTGGTACTAAAAAAGTCATCACTTACCTTTGCAGTCCAATTCGGAAACGGTTGCGTAGCTCAATTGGATAGAGCACCTGACTACGGATCAGGAGGTTTGGGGTTCGAATCCCTACGTGACCACAGAATTAAGCGCCTTTCGGGAGATTGGCGCTTTTTTGTTTCTAGTCGATTTTGAGATATTTTGCATTGCATATCTTACTAACACACTATGTAATATGGACATTATACCATATCCAACTTACGAAACTGGAAGTCTTGAATATAGTTTTTATAGTGTAGGGCACACCGGAGTAATTGAGCTGCGAATGCGTATTACTTTAATGGATGCTGGAACCAGGTTTTACAATATTGGATTTGGAGTTTGGGAGCTGTGGAGAGAGGATATTAACGATAAGACTACCATTAGAAATGGCGATACAGATCGTATCTTGGCAACAGTTAGTCAAAAAGCATTGGAATTTCTCCGGCAAAATCCAGAAGCCAATATTGCCGCAACCGGATCTGTTTTGCCTGGTGAAATGCCACTAAGGACTCGCAAATATCAGATGGGCATTAGCAAATATTATAGCGAGCTATCTGAATTTTGTAATATATACGGATTTAAAGCGAATAAGGTTGATGGAGTGATAATGGGAGAATGGCCAGATTGGGACGGCAAATGGGTTCGCTTTGTACCAGGTACCAACTACGACGCCTTCTTATTAAATCTGAAAAAATAGTTGTAAATTGTTGTTAAACAGAAGTTGCACTATGGCCAATCAAGATCCAAGAACACTGAAACAAAGAGGTCAGAAACGTCCCGATGCTCCGTCCATATCGCAATGCGTGTATGTGGGATTTACCAATACGAGCCAATCGACATTTGATCGGAAGGCAGACGAAATGAAGGTTTTTTTGAAGCGAAACCCGGTTCCAAAGGAGTTTCTGAACTAGCATTCATTTCCCAATCAACCGCTCCAACCTCCCCATCATCTCATCCTTCTCCTTCAACATCCGCTCGTATAGCGCGATCTTCTCTTCATGAAGTTTGAGAATTTTGTCAATGGGGTCGATGTGCTGGATATTGACCCCATTATTGTTCACGGCATTGCCTGAGAAGTTACACGAAATGTTGTTGATCGCCTGCACTTCATCAAAATTCCGGATCGCTTCCACAGGGATTTTGAGTATCGCTGAAACCTGCTCCAAAATATCCGTATCGATTCTCTCGCGTTGTTCGAGAACCGAGACTTTTTGCTGGTTCCAGTCGTCGCCGAGCTCGAATGCAAGGTGATCTTGCTTGATTCCAAGCATTTCGCGAAAGCGTTTCAGGTTACGGCCCTCGTGGATAGTCCGGTCGGAGGTAGTATGTGCCATGTGGAATGGGGCTTGTTAAAAAGGCAATTTATAGAATCCGTCAGGAAGTTTCCAGATAATTTGTGAGCGTAACGGTGTAGGATGCTCGGTGGTTTTGTAAAAAAGAGTTTACTTACGGCAATTTATCTACTCGCCAAATGTCCTTTTAAATTTATTAGCAAGTTATTCCGCTATTACCGTTTCTTTTACACTTATCATTTAACTCATTGTCTATGAGGTATTATTTACTCTTTTGCCAGCTCGCTTTACTATCTTCCTTTAATGCCAGGGCTCAATTTTCCGCAGGAAGCAATGGATTGCACGTGTCAGCAGGTACGACCGTATCCATCAACGGGCTCACATTCCAGCCAATATCCCCTTTACATATTGAGAACAACCGCCTGACAGTCTCCCCAACCGCATTGCCGGGAAGTCCTCCCAGCATTGCACGGGTTTACACCTGGGACTTACCCATTACTATTGCGGGCCGCATAGGGCATTTTTATCTTACTTCGGAGCTTAACGGTAATACTGAAAGCCTGCTGCAAGTGGCTTATAAAAATGTAGTATCTGTCACTACGACTGGAAGCGTGGTCAATACCGCTTCGCATTACATCTATAATGATTTACTCGCGCCGGTTACATTCAGCGCCGTCACAGCAGCGCAGCCGGGTGCGCTGCCGGTTACCTTGCAGGAATTTGCAGCTAAAAAGGAAGGGCCGGTTGCCAGTCTGAGCTGGTCGACTACCTACGAATCGAACAGCGACTATTTTAATGTGGAACATAGCATTAACGCCAAAGACTGGAACACGCTTTCAACGATTGTGGCGGCCAATCAGGGCAGTGGTTTGAAAAACTATGGTTTTTCGCACATGGCACCAACAGCAGGAGCTAACTATTACCGGCTGAAAATGGTGGATAAAGACGAATCGTACGCTTACAGCACGATCCGTGTGCTTTATTTTGAGCCATCTTTTCAGGCTGTCATTTACCCTAATCCAGCCGTAGAGAAAGTCCAGATCCGCACGGCTCAGTGGGAGAACATTGCCGCTATGAAGCTTCTAAATGCAGAGGGAACCACGCTTTCTGCATTTCACAAAAAACCGCTGTTTCACGAAATCGATATGAAAGATTTGTCTGCCGGTTTGTACGTGGTACAGCTCCTTTTGAACGATGGAAGCACAGCAACAATCAAAGTCATCAAACAATAACTTATTTAACTCAGCTCAGAAATGAACAATTTATATACATCCTATTTTCAGGTTAGAATGCGTCTTAAATCATTAGATCGTCTGGCAGCAGTGATTGTGCTGTTACTTATTGCATTGCAAGCCCAGGCTCAGGTAGGGATCGGTTTGACACAGCCCAAGGCTTTTTTAAACGTTGCGGAAGGAAAAACAGTGCTGTTCGGAGCTGACACTGCGGGCGTACAATCAGCGATTCCAAGCATACACGGGTATTTACCCAAAATGATCTGGTATGGCAGTAAGGGCGCCTTTCGGGCCGGCGCGATCTCAATTGAAGCAAACCACTATACCCATTGGGACAATGCGAATGTAGGCGAGTATTCCTTCGCCACCGGTGCTATGACCAAAGCTAGCGGGATTTATTCAACAGCTATGGGGTTTGGCGCTCAAGCAAGCGGAGAAAGCTCAACGGCCTTTGGTTATTGGACAGCTGCAAGTGGGGATCGTTCAACGGCTATGGGTTCTTCTGTTAGGGCAGATCATAAAGGTTCATTTATTATTGGTGATGATAGCAATTGTTTGGGTTGTACCTACAATACCACAGCTGTCAATCAGATGATGATGCATTTTGCAGGCGGCTATATTTTGTATACCAGCAACGCCCGCCAAGAGAACTCCCCATCCGGAATACAGCTCCAACCCAATGCCAATGCATGGTCGGTGATATCCGACTCGACACGGAAAGAAAACTTCCGTACTGCCAATGGGGCATTGTTTCTGGAAAAGATCAGCAAGATGCGGCTGGGAAGCTGGAACTACAAGGGGCAGGACACGAAGCAAAACCGCCATTACGGCCCTATGGCACAAGACTTTTTTAAAGCCTTCGGACACGACGAACTGGGGACAATCGGAGAAGATAAGTCCATTAACCAGGCCGATTTTGACGGCGTAAACCTGATCGCCATCCAGGCATTGATCAAAGAAGTGGAAGCGCTGAAAGCAGAAAACAAAAGCCTGAAACAAGCAGAGGCATCCATGAAAGCTGAAACTCAGTCACTAAAAGCAAAAATGGAGCAATTTGAAAAACAACTTTCCACATTAATGAACTCCGGCACGGTTTCGACGATATCGGAGTAAGGTATCCTATGCATGCCCTAACGGGCTCGTCATACCATTTCAAGCTCCCATAAGCCAGCAGGATAGTCCCTCAAATCTCCGTCAGCATCTCACAGAATTTTGTCACGGCTTTCTTTTCGTAGGCTTCTCTGAGCGAAATGATCCTGATTGTTCGCCGCATGTTTTTGCCGTCGATAGGGATAGCCGCAACGTCGGGATCGTTTACGCTGGTCTCGCTCAGGATGGTGTGCCAACGCCCCGATTTGACAATCTCGAAAAGCGTCGGTATATCATTTATTTCCATGCAGATGTTGGGGACGAGGTTTTTTTGACCAAAAGATTCGTCGAAGAATTGTATGCTGTTGTTGCCGCTGAATGGTAAAGCCAGCGGCAGTTCCGCTACCTCCTGAAGTGAAATGGTAGCCTTGTGCGCGAGGGATGAATTTCTGGCGGTTACCAATACCATATTGGCTTTCAGGAGTGTCTGGTATTTTAAATGGGGCTCCAACGGCTCGTCGTGAAACGTGAGGATAAAGTCGAAATGGTGTTGATTAAGCCGTTCGAGCAGGTCTTTTGTCGTGCCGAATACAACCTTAATCTGAATATTGGGATACTGATTGGCAAAGCGGATCAATATTTTGGCAAAAAGAATCCGCATGGAATAAATGACGCCAATCGTAATTTTTCCTGTATTCAAATTCTTCAGGTCCCTTAAAAGCAGCAGGCCTTCATTAGCCCTGTTAATACTTTGTAAAGCATATTCGCTGAATAAATGGCCGGCTTCCGTCACGGTAATTCTTTTTCCGATCCGGTTGAAGAGCGGGATATTCAATTCATCTTCCAGCTGCTTGACCTGCTGCGATAATGTGCTTTGACTGATATTCAATGCCGCTGCCGCTTCCGTAAAATTGAGTAACTCCTTGGCCTTCAAAAAGTATCTGAGCTGTCGTAATTCCATCTCTCTAAATCGATTTTTTCGATTGATTCCATCGAAAAATAGCGTTTTGCGAATAAAGGTGATATTTTAATATTTGCCCAATGAACTCTTATTGAACATTTTAACACTTTAAATGAATTGACCATGAAATTAAGATTATTTGCGTCGTTTATCCTCTTTGCAGTTTGTTTCGCCGCGTTCGGCCAGGAGAAACAGACCTCGCCCGCCGCTGAAAAAGGCTTAACAAAAGTGTCCATCATGTATCCTTATGCCGAAGGGAAAACTTTCAACATGGACTATTATGAGACCAAGCATATGCCCATGGTAGCCAAGTTTATCGGATCAAATCTGGTCAAATATACCATCGAGAAAGGGGTGGCCAGCGGGATTCCGAACCAGCCATTGCCGTTCATGGCTATCGGTACATTTTATGTTAAAAGCCTCAGCGAATATCAGGCGGCAATCGGTCCGAACAGGGACGCCATTCGCGCCGATTTTGCCAATTACACCAATATAAGTCCGGTTATTCTCGTGAGTGAGGTCATAAAATAGGGCCGGAAATTTTACACGCCGCTGACTTTGGGTAAACATCAGGCTGGGAAGGCTTTATAATCCATGTTCGATCATCCGCCTACCAGCCTGAGCAAAACCATGAACAGAAGAACCGCCATTACCCACGTCGCCGCTATGCTTGGGGGAGCATTTTCCGCTCCGACCCTGCTGGCAATGAAGCGTTGGGAAGACCGCCTGCCGTCTGGAAGTTTTCCAGCCGGGTTCACTTTGACCGAAAACCAGCGACTGATCGTTGCGGAAGTCGCGGAAATGATCATCCCGAAGACGGCGACACCGGGGGCAAAGGATGTGGGGGTACCCGCGTTCATCGTGATGATGTTGCAGGATTGTTACAAGACCCCGGAACACAAGAGTTTCACGGAAGGCTTGAACAGGCTGGAAGCTAAGCAGTTTCTGAGCCTTAATGCCGGCGAGCGAAATGCGCTGCTCACCCAGGTGGAAGCCGATTCGGTGGAAGAAATGAAGGCTTATCAGGTGCAGCAGACCAAAATGGGGGACAATGAAGACCGGGAACAAATGGCGGCCCAGGCCAAAGGGTTGCCGTATTGGCGATTGATGAAGGAACTCACTATGCTGGGCTATTTCACCTCCGAGGAAGGTATTAAATCATCGTTTGAATATGTACCTATCCCCGGTAAACTGGAAATGATCACCATGAAGCCGAACCAGAAATCTTTTGCCTACTAGCCGCCGACTCACCATGAACTTGAATTTGAAATCCGATAAAGCCCATACATTCGACGCCATCGTGGTCGGTTCGGGAATGACGGGCGGCATGGCCGCAAAGGAACTGACCGAAAGAGGCTTGCAGGTGCTGATGATCGAGCGCGGACGGGAAGTGAAACACATCGAAGACTACGACACGGCCATGAAAGGACCGTGGGAATTTGAACACAGGGGCAAAGTTTCCATCCATTCGGCAGAGGAATATTGGGCCAACAACCGTTTTGGTACATTGGCCAATGAGGAGACCGGCCCGTTTTTTACCGACGATAAGAAGAACCCATATATAGAAAAGCGCCCGTTCGACTGGATCCGGGCATACCATACCGGCGGGAAGTCCATGCACTGGGGCCGGCAGTCGTACCGGATGAACCGGAAGGATTTCGAGGCCAATGCCAAAGAAGGCATCGCGATAGACTGGCCGATCCGGTACGAAGACCTGGAACCGTGGTATACGCATGTTGAAAAATTTGTGGGTATCAGCGGCCAGACGGAGGGCTGGGAGGTTTTGCCGGACGGACATTACCTGCCCGCTATGCCTATGAGTGCGCCGGAGCGCTATTTCAAGGAGACGATGATGAAAAAGCTGAACCGCCCCGTAACGATCGGGCGCGTAGCCAACCTTACCAAACCGCAGCCGTGGCATACGGACCTCGGGCGGGCGTCGTGCCAATACCGCAGCAAATGCGCCCGCGGATGCCCTTACGGTGGTTATTACAGCTCTTTGTCGGGTTCTATACCGGCAGCGAGGAAGACAAACAAGCTGACCGTCCTGCACGATACCATTGCCAGCGAGATCATTTACGACGAAAAAACGCAGCAGGCCAAAGGTGTTCGTGTGGTCAACCAGCACACGATGGCCGTGGAAGAGTTTTTTGCCAAAATCGTATTTCTGAATGCCGGCTCGATGAACTCGGCGGCGCTTATGCTGAACTCGAAATCGAACCGATTCCCTACCGGATTGGGCAATGACAGCGACCAGGTCGGCAGGAACATCATGGACCACCACCTGGGCGTAGGCGCCAATGCGACCGTGGAAGGATTTGAAAACGACTACATATTTGGTCAGAGGCCTAATGCGCTGTACATCCCGCGTTTCCGGAACTGGGGAACGGATAAAAAAGACTTCCTGCGGGGATACGGTTACCAGGGCGGCGCGAGCAAATCGGATTGGAAACGCGGAATCACCATGAACGGCTTCGGAGCCGGTTTTAAGGAAGATATGACGCGCCCGGGCACCTGGACAATGGGTTTCGGCGGCTTTGGCGAAATCCTGCCCGACCCGTCGAACCGTATGTTTCTCGATAAGGACAAGAAAGACCAATGGGGTATCCCGATGATCGTTTTCGACGCGGCCTTCGGTGAAAACGAGCTCGCGATGCGCAAAGACATGATGGCTTCGGCTGTGGAAATGCTGGAAGTCGCGGGCTTTAAAAACGTGACTGGCTTCAACCGGCAGGACACGCATCCGGGCCTGGGTATCCACGACATGGGCACCGCGCGAATGGGAAAAGACCCAAAAACTTCGGTACTCAATAAATTCAACCAGGTGCACGCCTGCAAAAATGTGTTCGTTACTGACGGCGCAGCCATGGTGTCCGCTTCATGTGTGAACCCGTCTATTACCTACATGGCTATGACCGCCAGGGCAGCAAACCACGCGGTGGCGGAGTTGAAGAGGCAGAACCTTTAACCCGCGCCACCGACTGGTGTAATGCATTAACTATTCGATCAGCACCCTCTTGCTGACCATCTTGCCACCCGACAGGGTTGAGATAATGTAAATGCCGGGTTGAATGGAGTTACAGGGTATTAACTCGATTGCGTTACCGTTCCGCTTCTGACTATGCGGAACCTGGCGCCCGTTTTTCTCGAAAATCTCAAAAAGTGCCGACTCGGGCAGCGTGGTCACCATTCGGATGACTTGCCCTTGCACCGGGTTAGGCTGGATTATGAAATCCTGTTTGGCAACCTCTGGCATTTCCGGTTCCCTGGGGGTAGCGCTTGTCAGTTCCGCGGTAGAGTCCGCGCTTGTTCTGGCACCGCTGCCGGTGAAGGTGATGCTGAGAATTTCCGATAGCGGGGACTTGCATCCGCCTTCATATACGCATGCACCCTGCACGGAGATGGTTCCCGCGTTTTTTGACGTGATGGTCACTGAACTGCCCGATGTACTGGATTGCAGGCTCCCGGTATTTCCCGATATGGACCATGCCGGGGTTCCCTTGCAGCCCTGCATGGTGACGGTGACGCTTTTCCCGGCCTTGACGGACAACGCCGCCGCCGTAAGTTTCGGCTTGAAACCCTTGTTGTCCAGCACAACACGGTTTCCCTGCGCGTCGTAGCTGATGACGATTTGCGCCTTAGCATCATTAAGCAGAGCTAAGCACAATATGAAGACGATGAAGATGTATCTCATGTCATTGATTTTTTGGAATGTTTACCTCTAGTACGTGGGGGCCAAATGAAGTGGGTTGTTTGAGGAAGTCCTTCACATCCTCGCACATTGCAGTGCTGATACACCCATTTGTGCCATACATTGTGTCGCCAGGTTGGTCATTAAAGCCACCATGGATGAAAAAGCCGCTTCTGCCTCCCAGATCAGTTCCGGAAAGTGGATGCAATGGAATACGATAGGTACCCATATCTCCAAATAGGAACACCTTTACATGTGACCTGATCTCAAACCAACTGCCATCTTGAAGGTTAGGCGTATCAATATAATATCTGCCATTTGGAAGCGGGTCATGTCCTGATCGTCCCGAAATTGCTATACAGCTTGCAGCAATTTTTCCAGTACCGTCATAAGCAGTCAGTTTTTGTCCATTGTAACGAACGACGCTTCTGTGTTGCTCATCATTAAACATCCGCACAAACGCTCCGGTCATGGCACCGTTGGAAAACGAGCCGCCTCCGAGTGAGGATGCTGTACCGCCCACCATGGCTGCGGCAGCTACGCGTCCCGAATAGTTCGGAATATCGTCGATGAGTGGCGATGCTGCGGCTGTGAATGCACCGCTCATGAACCCGTGTGCAAATTGGCCGCCCGAAGCATAACTGACCGCTCCCTGACTCACGCCATGACCGATAACCTTCGTGCCGTATTCCGCCGCGGTTCCCCACGCGCTGCCCGCTTTTTCGGCGAGGTCACCCACACCAAATGCAAGGCCCGCGGAAAGGCCCCCGGCAATACCTCCCTTCAACCCGGCTTTAAGGGCGTCCGAGACGGAGGACCCATTGAGTACAGCCGCGGTGGCGGTTTTAGCGAAGTTCCCGACAGCCCCGGCCACAACCGGTCCTAGTGGGGCGGCTATGGCGGTTACTACCGCGCCTACAACCACGGGAACCACCACTTTTACAATGTTCACCACAACCTTGACGGCTTTTTTGAAAATTTTGGACAACCAGGAGAAGCCGGTCGGGTCAACCAGGGATACTGGGTTGAAGGCACAATAGGAGTAGCTGTTTAATGCGGTGACGTCGGTCAGGTCCTGGATGATTTCGTCCGGGGAAATAAACATCCCGAGAGACGGATCATAAAGTCGCGCCCCTGTGAACACCAGTCCAAAATCATCGGCTTCAATATGGCCCGTAAATCCGAATGGCGTCGTGGTATCGCGGCCCTTGGGCACGGATGCCCAGGTATCGGCATTGCGCCGTTCGCCCCAGGCGTTGTAGGCCAGTCTTGATACACCACCTTTGTCATTCACTACCGTTGTGATCGAGCCCAGGTGGTCGTGGAAATAGAAATTCCAACCCGTGCTTTTTCCCGGAATGACCACGTATGCAGCTTTCTTTTTACCGAGGATGTTTACGAAAGTACTTTGACGGGAGGTCTTTCCGTTCGTGACCTCTTCCTGGTAATCGCCCATATGGTAGGTGGTAACCGAGACGCCCGTTTTCTTGTTGAGCCGCTGCGTTTTGATAAGCTGATTGTTCCAATCGTAATGATATTCCGTCCGAATGGAGTCCAGCTCAGCCGTTTTCAGCCTCGAGAAAGACCAGTAAGTGGAACTGACCTGAAATGCGGTAATGCATTTGTCCGGGTCGTTCAGATCAACACCGGTCAGCTTGTAAGTGCCGGGCGCGTACTTGTAGTTACCCACATCAGACTTCGTGCTGATGCGCGACGACGCGTCGTACGAAAGTGTGACCGACGCCTGCCCGGCCACCTGCGAGAAAGTTAGCCGGTTAATTTCGTCGAAGGCAAAGCTCTCGGTTTTGTTGATCCGCAGGTCCGTGCGGGTTTTAAGGTTTCCCAATGGATCATACGCGAACCGGAACGACTGCAAAGTGGCCTGCGAACTGCTGATCTGTGAATTGGACGACGTCAGCAGCCCATTGAGATCGTATTCGTAGGAGCTCTTATAGCGTCCTTCCCACAGGTTTTCGGATTGCTGAAGGCCCCGGGCGTCGTATCCGCCCGTTGTCCACAATATCTTGTTGTCGTGCCCGGTGACGGCGGTGAGATATCCCTGAGGACTATATTGATATTTTTCGCCCGAGCCATTCGACCTGGTCTTGCCAGCGACGCGTCCCTGATTGTCATAACCAACCGATTCGTTGAACTCCCGTCCATCGATTTGTGTGCGCTTCTTCTGCGCGCGTCCTAGGTTGTCGTAGGAATAAACAAAGTATGCGCCATTCCATTGCCGGACTTCCGAGACCTTGCCAATAGCTTTGTTGCCTGTGTCGTAAACCAACTTGGTTACGCCCTCAGCCGTTTTTCTTTCGACTTCCCGGCCCAGCACGTCCCTGGTCAGCTGCGTGGTCTGTCCCTTTGCATTGATTTCTGAAATGGTTTCTTCAAATCCGTTAAATGAAGTCTGGATAGTCCCGCGGTCCGGCGTGGTGTTCGATATGCGTAGTCCCCGTCCGTCGTAGCGGTTTTTTACAGAAGCGATGCCCCCGGGATCCGTGATGGTAAGCGGGTTCCCGTCCTGATCCACATCGAAGGTAATGCCCTGCCCCAGGCCGTTTTGCTTTCGGACCAATGCGCGCCTCTCATTATAAAACAGCACATTTCGTTGTCCTTTTGCATTGGTATGCGTCATGCTCCTGTCCGAATAGGCCCAGCCTTCGGTAGATCGATCCGGATTGGTTACACCGGAAACCTGGAACTGGTTGTCATACCGTGTGGTCCGCCATTCGGGGGTGCCATTCTGAAAATAAGGTAGCGATTCGCGGACGAGCAAGCCCGTGCCCGCATCGTAGCTGAAATCTTTGAAGATGTTCTTCCCATTGAAGCCCGTTTGTATTTCACGCAGTTTCCAGTCCCAGCCATTGTAGCAGGTGATTTTCTGCATTCCATTCGAAAAGGCCTGGACGATCAGGTACGCCGTGCCGGCCGGTGCAAAAGGGTGCATGCTGCTGTTGTAGTGCACGATGAAAGTCTTCGCCCAGGTCCCATCGGGATTGACGATGCCCGTTTCCCGGCCCAGCGGATCGTAGGTCATTTTATAAACCAGCCCGTTCGCGTCGGTTTTGGCCGTTATTTTGCCAATGCGCTGGTCATAGGCAAACCGCTCGGTGTGCCCTTTCGCATTGGTGACCGAGGAAACAAAGCGGGCCGTTCCGTCGAATGTGGTTTTGGTTTCCCGTGATTCCATCCTGGTCCCGTTCCAGGCCGTTTCGGTGCTGGAGACAATGTTGCCCAGCTTATCATAAGCATAAACTTTCGTCTTCCGAAGGTTTTCAGACAGGTTCGCAAAAGACGTTTCTTTAACCAGGTTCCCGGTCTGAGTGTTGTATTCAAATGTAGAAACACGATTGAGAGCCGGTTTATCGGGAGCGAGCCTTTGCAAACTTGCCTTGACCACCCGGCCTAATGTCCATTGACTGACGGAATTGGCATATTCAGAAATTGTAATGTCTTTGTGGCCACCACCGAAATCCACTTCAACCCTCAGCAAATTCAGGTAATAGTCACAGGTGACATTCTCCCGCGTCATAAACTTCATCCGGCCGTTAATGTCGAGTTCCTGGAAAGTTTTTTCTCCCACCCATTCGGAAAAGGCCTTACTGTTTCCGAACTGCAGGGCTTTCTGCACGTACGCTGTTATGGATATTACACTTCCGTTCAAGCCGAAAGACTCCTCTCTGAATTTGATCAGCTGGGGTACCCCGGAACCGGGAAAGTTGAAATACCGCCGGCTATTGAGCCCCGCGTGATTGCCCGAGGAAGTGATCGCCTTGAATCCCTGGAAGCCACGGATCAGATCCATGGTACCAACGGAATATTGGTACGAAACTGTCCGTGTAACGTTGCTCGCCGCTATGTCATATCCGCTCACGACCACCAATCCCGAATGCAGGGGGGCGATCCACCATTCGTTTTCCTTCAGATTGAGGCCGTAGGTGTCGTTTGCGATCAGTCGGTTATAGAAAGTGCCTGACAGTTGAGCGTATTTCGGGGTAATAACCATTCCATTCCCCAATGCAATGGAAGTGATCTTGTCTTCCTCTATCCGTGCCATGTCAAAAGTGACGAGTCTCAGCGCTTTATTGGGCTCCGGACTGATGAAGCATGCGCCATACGTTGCCGATGGATGAAAATTTCCAAAATCGAGGTTAAGGCCGGACTCTCTAAGCGTGCCCGAGGGCAGGAAGTTGTCCACCTTGTTGGTCATAAGCATCGAAGAACCCGGCCCCGAGTTGGCATACAGCCGGTTAACCAGCTGGCCGGAAGCATTGGGTTTGGTGAACAGGAAATCATCCACACCATCACCCGTAAAATCGGCCATAATCAGCTTAGACTGGGTGTCCACGAACTTTTCGGTTGCATTGTCGAGGTTTACAGCAACTGCGGGTTCGTAAGCGTAATTCCCTTTGTTGATGTAATAGGTAAGGGAGCGCGCTTTGTTGTCCAAAATGACTACGTCGGGGAGGTTGTCATCGTTCAGGCTCGCATTCCAGTAAATCTGCCGGTTGGTGGTCTGTGTCAGCGCCGCGGCAGGAAGCAGGTTTGCTTTCGTTCCGGGAAGCCGGATGCCATACTGGTTCTTTTGCGCACTTACATCTGATTTTGTGACGTAGGAGTCTTTGCGCACGACCCAATTGGCACCGGTCTTTTGATTCCAGAAAATGGTTTCCAGCAGCCCGTTGTCGTCAAGATCCTGGTACAGCGCAACGGTCTCGGGAAATGTCTCAGCATATTTGTAGGCTACCTGAAAACTGGCTTTCACGGCATCGCCCCATCGGAATGCGGTGAGGTAACAAACGCCCGTCTGCGTCAGCAGATTTCCGTTCGCATCCTGATTGAAGATTTCCAGATCGGCCTGGCCATCTTCGTTGACATCCTTGCAGTAGATTTGCTTACGTCCTTTGAAGTGGTCTTTGGATAAACCCGTCAGCCGGAAGGCCGCAACATCGGACACAGCTACGAATCGCACCCCTTTTCCATCCGATTTATTGATCCAGAAAGTGAATTGCCCGCTGGCAGGATCCCAGCCCAGCAGGTCGATCCGCGTGTCCCCGTCGAAATCGGCGATCCGGAAGTCCTTCATTTTCATTTCCTTGATCACCGGCTGAACTACGTAGTTGTTGTTGCCGCCATTCGTATAAATGTACAGTTCTTCGCCTTCCAGCCGTGCGTAGTCCGTCAGGCCATCATTGTTCCAGTCGGCCCATACCGGGTCTTTTACCGAAGAGGGTAGTACGGTGTTCAGCGTCGGGTTAAGGCTTTGCAGCTTTTTCTCGTTCCAGTTGAAGACGATGGGCTTCAATTGGTAGTCTGGTGGGGCGGACTCCCTGATCGCTTTCAGCAGACTCGTTTTCAGCGATGTCGACAAGAGTTGCGCGTAGTCGAACATGTAGGTGCGGACAACGCCCGCGAGCCCGGTTACCTGGATCATGGAAAGCCGCTGGTTCACGACGGATTTATATCCTGAGAAATATTCCGTAATGATGTCCGGTCTGCTGGTGTAATGGAAGTTCACCTCGGCGTAGCTACTGACCTTGTTGGCATTGTTCTGGGTGTATTTGATCTGCCGCGGGTAGAATTCGATCACGTTTGCATTGGGCCCCTTCGAATAGCTGATCGTGAGCTCATTCCCGTAGTTGTCGGTGATCATACTCAGCAGGTACCTGACCGGCGTGTCAGTCCCCGGCAGGTAAACTACGCCTGTTCCAAGGCCGTAGTATTTTTTCAGGCCATCCTTTGTTTCTTCGAGAATGTACACCGGCCTGCCGTTTTTCCACTGCCCGACGCGAAAGCGGGAGCCGTCGAATTGTTCGGTTACGAATTGAGCATCTTCTTTCCAGTAACCTGCGTTGAGCGGTTGGGAATTGACCGGATTAGCCATCACCAGTCTTTTGCCATCCTTGGCAAGCCTGGTATTTGCCATATCGAGCGTAAATCCTGTTGCTGCATTGCGCGTGGTGCGCCAGTCTTCGTCATGCGCTCGGGAGAGGCCTGTGAGCGAAATAGACGAGAAGCCATTGAGCGTAAAACCTCGTCCCAGCAAGCCATTCCCGTTCCGGTGATTGTAACTCACCGAGAGGAACGTAGGAGCTAGACCGTTGGTCCCGGGGGCGACCATGATCGGCATTGAGAAATTCGCTCCTCCCTTTTCATCCACTTCGAATGTTCCGGTGGAGTACGCCCAGTTCGATGACTCCGGCAAAGTCATCTGAGCCACGCCGTCAACTGCCTGGAAAAGCAGGAAGGCACAGACCAATAATCGGATTATTGGTCTGTGAGGATTAAGGTAGATTTGGGTCATTTGACGGAATTTTAGTGAATAGATATACAAATTCACGGCTATTTATATCATCAAACAATCCCGCAACAAAATATAATTTGTTTCTGGGTTGGCGGTAAATTCCGGCCGTTTGAACCTCGCAGCCGCTATTGTACCGCGCTAAAAAAATTATTAGCCGGTAACAACTGGGAATTAACCGCTAATTAATTTACTTGCTGTTTACGAATCCTGACTCACCCCCTCGACTAATCATGCTGTCCTACTCACCCGACGATATTGAATCGTATCACAAAGAATTGCTCCATTATTTTGGTGAGCAGATTACCCTCGAAAAAATTGCTCTTCTACGCAAAGCCCTAAGGTCGGTACACAAGGAGGTTGTTAACGAAGAAAGTTTCGTTTCGACCGAATCAACTAGCAGAACCAAAAGGTATTGTATAGGTCGCGATATTAGAAATGAAGCTCTGCGGACGTATGGTTACTCCGACAGATTCCGCGAACTGCAATTCGGGCCAGATTCCGACAATGTGAAAATCCTGAATTCGTACAGCTCTATTAAAGACCACATTGAGAATAAGACCGAAAAGGTAACGGCCCGTATAGATCATAGGAAGGAGAATCCTTATTTTCCAAGAAATTTTAGCCGGCGATGCATTGAACTGCTCGTATTTTACCGCGAGATCTATGGCGTTTGTGCGGTATTGCCTTCCGGTCGGGATACTACCGTGCAGGACAATACGTTCCATCCGTTTGTAAAATCCGAGGAAGTATACCCGGGAGACGGGACCAAAGTCCGTGTAAAGGTCACAAAATTCGACAATGCGTATCGCGAAGGATTGGGACAGACAGAGTTTCCGGTAAATCCCGGGCCCCAGCTCCCTCCACTGGTATCCCTTCCAGCGCTAAAAAGCGATAATATCCTGTATGTATGCTACTACTGGACGCATCTGAATACCGTGGGCAAGGCCACGATCCGGACGGACGGCTGGCAAGAGGCAGGGAATACAACCTTTACCCTGCCCAGGAACCGGTCCAGACACCTGGCATTAAAAGCGATCCACCTCAATAAGAACGCGGGGAACGTGACTGAGCTGCACATCAGTGTGCTGTTCGGAGATGATCCGGATAAAAACACGAGGCAGAAACCGATATACAGTCACTTGACGCTGAATGGGTCGATGGACTATCTGACGGGTGTCTATTCTTCGTCCAGGGAAAACAAAGGGCTGGGGGTAGCAGGTGCGGTTGTTTGTGTGGCGTGTGATGAAAAAGACTACGAGGCACGGCTCAATGCGGATGCAGAAGCGTCTATTTTCAATTTTCTGTTCCAGAACCGTTTCGAAATTACGGAGTCAGACCTCATTCACTCCGATGGAAAATCGTCCAAACCGGACCTGGCGGCCAAGCGCCCCTCGATGCTGCCGGCTGACCTGCCTGGTCGGTATGAGGGCCATTTGCTGAACATTTCGGGAGAGCCGACGCTCGATGAATGTACGATCACGATCGAGCCATCCGGTCAGGCAGTAATGGTGCTTTCAGATATGGTCGATCAGTCGGAATATCAGCTGTATTTCAAAAAACACATTGGAAACAAGGTTATTATCGGACATGTTCTGACCGATGCCAAGGAGATTACCAGCAAAGAACAGCAAAAGATCACCAACAGCAGGGCCTATTTTCTGCTGAGCCGTACCAAAGAATCGGGCGTGCTCACGCTCAAAGGAATTTACGCAGGCGTCGAAAAAAATGCTGTAAATACCGTTATATCCGGCCGGATCTACCTGCAACAGAAAACAACTGTCGCTACTACCCTGAAAAGCACCTTGCTGACAGAAGTTGAGGCACCAATCCTGGCTGCGAAGCCTCTCCGTTTTCTGCTCGGCTTCACGGATTCGAACCTGACCGATTTAGGGCTTTTTCACAGCAATCCGCAATTGCTGCTGCCTCCGACTCCGCGTGTAGCCTATCATGGAGATTTCGTTTCGTGTTCCTATTATGAGAAGATTGATGAAGGGAAAACGAGCTTCTTCATTGAAGTCTGCCCGTTAAGGATCATGCCTGACGGGGAGGTGCTTTTGAAAGGGGAATCAGGGGAGTTTCGCGGAACTGCGACGCTGCGTGACTCTGAGCTGAATATCACCGTATTGCACGATAAAAGCTCTATTCATATCGTCGGCAACGTTCAGGATGTGAAGGAGAACCGGACGCCCTGTGCATCCATCTGGCGCCATGGTCACAGCCCCGAAGCCCGTGCGGAGGTGCTGATAAGGGTTACGGACGGACGTTTATGCTATGATAAGGAGCGGCACAAAAAGGTGAATCTCAAATCGGACCTCTTTGGGCTGGGTCGGGCCAATCTGAGTTATAATGGCGTGGTTTCGTTCCTCCGCGGAAGCATCGACCGGTACATTTCGCTCCCTCAGAAAACCGACATTTTCTTCCCCAGGGTGTCCAGAATACGCAGAGCGCATTTCTTTTCGGCATGCTATCTCGCCACGGCAGACCCGATTAAAAGCAAGGTTATCATCGAGGATTACCTGCAAAGGTCTTACATCCATGGTTTCGCCGTGAGCCTGATCTATTTCGATAAACTGACAGGGATCGATGATCAGATTGTTACCGAGCGGATTTCACGGAATAAGGAGTCGATCGACAGGGATCACAAGTTTCTTAAAAAGGAGATTTCCGACGGCGGAGCATTGGTAGGTTTCAGAAAATTTATCCGGGAGCTTTGGCGCAATGCCATTCCTCTTGAGTTACAAAAGATCTGTGATGAAAAGAGCGTGATTCAAGCTTAAGGTAACAAAACTTTGTGCTTGCGTGAAGCGGCTATTGCACGGGGTCTTGGCAGAAAGGAGAAAAAATCGTCACTCCTGCCTGCCGGACTTTTCCCGTAAAAACCGCGTATAAATCCCCGCCCCTTGTCTGTTCAAATGATGTGCGTCGAACAAATTCCGTGGGTTGAAAAGCGAGTCCAGCAGGGGAGGTTCGGGTAAAGGAATCAGGTTTTCGGCCGGCAGAAATGGCGCTACCTGCGACAATATCCTGTATTCACCACCGGTGATGTTGTTGGGATAATAAAAAACGACTTTCCTTCCCTGGCTTGCGGCGCGTGCGATCAGTTGGTTGATTCGGGAGATGAAGTAGGTATTGGGAGCTGCTTGACGGGGCGTGCGGAGCAACTGTCTCGTTGCGTCTTGATTGGCCGCGAGCCGGTCATTTGTGGCGGAAAGGCTTGCTGCCACGGACTGGTACCCGTTGGCCACCAAATCGACCTGGCCTTCGATGGGATCGTTTCCGGGGTTGAGCAGTTTTTTGACTGATAATATCTGCGGAGCAATGGATACCATTTGAAATAGCGTCGTGTTGAGGCCGGCCAGAAAACTGGCCGCATTGTCGAGGAACTCGGTGCCAGGGCAGTTCGCCAGCACATTAGCCCGGAAAATCGCATCGGGAATAACCTGCTGCGGCGGCAAGGCCACGGTGCTGTAATCGAGCGCACTCAGTTCAATGTAAATGGTACTGATGGCCGTATTTTCAGCGAGCAGCTCATCCGCAAGCCGCATGGAACTGTAAGGTGAAAGGCTGAATGTCCCGAAGTTATAACTCCGTGTTTTTTGCAGGTTTGCCGAATCGAAAACGGCCGGATCAATGCCGTAGAGCGTACGGCTGGTGCCGATGAATACCACGTTCGGCGCAAATGCATGGCAATACTGTTTCCGCGCCCGGATGTCGCGGCGGGGATCGGTGTAGTAATGCGCGACGACGAGCGCCACGATGATTTTGAAACTGATAATCAGCAGCAGCCATTTGGTGAGTTTGATGATCATAATGCCCGCAACGATTGTCAGAACTGAATGTAGTAAAAATTAGCCACCGACGGTCTGCCGAATATCAGCACGAGCTGCACGAGCAGCACCATGGATAATGTGCGGTATAATGTGCTCTTCTTCAACAGGTAGGAGGCAATGTCCTCTTTCTCGCCCATTTTGTAGTTGAAAAAATCCATCACGAGGAACAAGGCGATCGTCAGCAGGAAACCGGATGTGAGCAGAGAACCCGCGCCGGAGCTGAACCCGAACATGCTGCTGTACAGCCGGATGCCGCTGCCCAGTTCGGCCGCCCGAAACCATCCCATAATGAGGGTTCCGGTAAGCAGCCTTACCACTACCCGGCAGACAAAATGCGCCTGCGAACCGGTAGAAAGGCCCAGTTTCGGATAAAACTGCTGCCAGAAATGCTTCGTGCGCATTTCAAAATTGATGTAGGCCCATTGCAGCGATCCCCAGATCACAAACGACCAACTGGGGCCATGCCAGAGACCAGTGATGACAAATGTCAACAACCGGTTGAATTCCAGTCGTTTCTGACTTGTGACGCCTTTGCTGATGTTGAAAAAGACATAATCCCGGAACCAAGAGGTGACTGTGATGTTCCATGCGCTCCATGATTCCGTCCGCGACGGGGCGAAATAGTAGCGGTTTGAAAAGTTTTTGCTGAGCCGGATCCCGAACAGCCGGGCCGAACCTGTGGCAATGTCGGTGTAACCCGAAAAATCGCAGTAAAGCTGGATCGAGAACAGCAGAATGGCCAGTGTCACGGACATGCCCGTGTAGGATTCGGGCTGGTCGAACACGGGGCCGGTGGTGTCGGCCAGCCTGGCTGCGAGGACTATTTTTTTAAATAAACCCCAGACAATGAAGTAGATGCCCGCTTTGATATTTTCGGGGAGATAAGGTTTCGGGCTGCGGAGCTGAGGCACCAGCTGGCGCGTGCGTTCCAGCGGCCCGGCTAGCAGGGTAGGGAAAAAGCTAAGGTAGATCATCAGGTAACCCAAATGGCTCTCGGGTTTGATATACCGCCGGTACACGTCGTGCAGATAACCGATGATCAGAAATGTGTAATAGGAAATGCCAATCGGGGCGATCCAGTTAAGTGCCACCAGCGACATGGAATTATGGACAGGTACCAGGTATTTGAAAAACAGAAGCGGCATCAGGCAGATCACGATCGAGACCGATAGCAGCGCTTTCCGGTGTTTTTTGGAATATTCCTGATTACTTAACGCTTTACCGGATACGTAGCAGACCAGCACTAGTACCAGCCATACGACGCTGTACTTCCCGCTCCAACTCAGGTTGAACAAGATGCTCGTGACCAGCAAAAAGATCCATTTTTTGGTTTCAGGAACTTTGTAGTATGCCGCAACGGCCAGGGACAGTAGGAGTAAATAGCTGAAATCCGTGAATTTGATCATGTGCCTTTATCTTAAAAGCACAGGTAAAGTCTTGTAGCCTCTGAAGAAAATCTTGGAATCCCATTCAGGGGCTTTCGCGGGATGCATGCGGATGTCTGGGAATGCAGCCATGAAACGCGGGAGGAATTTTTGCAATTCAAACCGGGAGAGCCGTGCGCCAAGGCAATGGTGCATGCCAAAACCAAAACCGATGTGCGGGTTAGGCTTGCGCGAGGGCGTGAACGAATCGGGGTTTTGAAACACTGCCGGGTCCCTGTTGGCAGAAGCCAGACCGAGGAGAACGGTTTTGCCTTTGAGCAGCTGCAATCCTTCAAATTCCATATTGTGCGCGATCTGCCGTGGTATCCAGTTCACGGGGCTCACATACCGGATCAGTTCTTCTACGGCAATGGCACATTCGTTATGTGTATGCCAGTTGATCACCTTGTCGCGGTTTTCGATCAGCGTGGCAATGCTTTTGGTCAACAGCAGGGTGGTGGTTTCGGTGGCGGCATTGACGAGGAATTCCCAGGTGCCGATCAGCTGCGCGGCCCTGGCGCTTCCCATGATCTCCCGCATTTCGAGTAACAGGCTATTTGTTGCCTCCCGTTCGTGACGGGTGAAGGTTTCAGACAGGTAGCTGTGAAAAGTCCGCGACATGGCGGCGCATTCCAGCAGCTCAGTGACGGACAGCGTTTTCTCGAATATGAATGTGATCACGTAAGAGAACTTCTGGATGAAATCGAAATCCGATTTTTCGAGATGGATGATCTTGCTGATAATCAGAAAGCTGAATTGCCGCGCCATTTCCACCAGATCGGTTTCCGGTTGTCCGTCCAGTCCGGCGATGATCTCCCCGATTGCGTCAAGGGTGATTTTTTCGTAGTCGGCCTGGTAAAATTTCTGGTTTACGAAACGCCGGTGTTCGGCGTGCTTCTCGCCATTCATAAACAGCAGCCAGTACCGCAGACTTTCCCCGAATTCCAGCAGGCCGGGGTCGTTGTTCGAAAGGGCGGATACAATTTTGAATCTTTCCGTGAAGTCGAAGTTCTTGAAATTGTCCGAATCGGACAGGATCCTTTTCACATTTGCATAATCCATCGCCACCAGGTCGCCGTACATGTTGAAATGCAGCGGGTCCGACTTACGCACATCCGCGATCAATTCGGCGTAATTTTGATTGACGTCCTTGCTGGCTGACCAGATAGACGTTGCGGACATGAGGGGATTTTGCATGGTCAAAACGGGGATGGCCTTTTATTCTTCCTGGTTTTCCGCAATCCATTGGCTGGTAGCGGCGATGGTGCGCATTTCCCAAAAAATAGAGGGACTTAATTCCATCGGAATGTATTCTTCCAGCTCGGTAGTGATGTTGACGAGGATGAGCGAATCCAGCCGAAAATGAGCGATGTCGGCGTCGAGCGCCACTTCGGAAGGATCTATTCCTGCGTGTTTGGAGATATTGGCGGAGATCCACCCGGAAATTTCAGCAAAAGTTTTCGGCATGAATGCGTTGAGGTCGGTATAGAATATATTCAAAGAAAGTCGCTCCGCAGGATAATATAACTTCGGAATCAGATAAATGTTAGTATCCGGTTGAAAAGTGGGTGGGTGCCGCGCCCGGCGACGCATGTCCGCTTCCGCGACGGCCTTGTCCGTAAATGGACAGCTAAAACACCCATGGCGCGCTTGAAATCGCCATTTTTACGCGAACCGGAACACTCCAAGCTTTTGGCCGGGTATTTGCACAGCACATTCAACCATGCGTCAGAAATACATCAAAATCGCCTACCGGAACCTCACGCAAAGTAAGGTGTTTTCGGCTATCACCATTTTTGGACTGGCCCTCGGATTGGCTGTCAGCCTGCTGAGCATTCTTTACGTGGCCGACGAGTTGCGTTATGATCGCTTCAACCGGAAAGCCGACCGGATTTACCGCGTCAATGGGAACATTACCTATTCGCAGAAAGAATCCCGGATAGCGGTTGCGCCTACTCCGATGGCGCAGACTTTGAAGCGGGACTTTCCGGAAGTAGAGGAAGCGACGCGTTTGGGAAAATATGGCAGCCACCTGGTCAAAAGCGATAAGCTGAGCATCCGTGAGCCGCGGGTGTTGTACGCCGACTCCACTGTTTTCGACGTCTTCACGCTGCCGGTAATCGCGGGAAATCCGAAAAAGGCACTGGCCGAACCCAATTCGGTGGTGATCACACAGCGTATGGCCGAAAAGTATTTCGGAACGACCCACGCATTGAACCGGACCCTTACTTTTGATACCGGACAGCTCAGACGGGTAACGGCCGTTATCTCCGACATTCCCGCCCAATCGCATTTCCAGGCGGATTTTCTGTTGCCCCTGCACGAAACCGAAGAAGCCCGGGTCAATAAATGGGGAAACCACGTTTTCAACACTTACCTGCTCCTCCGCCCCGGAACCGACCCCGCGGCAGTGGAATCCAAGTTCGAGCAGTTGCTTCAGACTTACATGGATCCGGCATTGCGGCAGTTCTTTCAGACTACCCTCGCAGAGACGCGTAAGGCGGGCAACAATTTCAGCTACTCCCTCATGCCGCTGCGCGACATTCACCTGCATTCCGATCGTGCCGGGGAGTTGCAGCCGAACAACAGCGTGGAGTACATCTACCTCTTTCTGAGCATCGCATTCCTGATCCTGCTGATCGCTGTTTTTAACTTTATTAATCTTTCCACGGCCCGTTCGGCCAGGCGGGCGAGGGAGGTGGGCGTTCGCAAGGTAATGGGCTCCTCCCGAGCGGATCTTATTGGCCAGTTTCTGGCAGAATCCCTGTTGTTTACCGCTCTGGCGTCGGTGGCCGGCCTTGGGCTGGTGTATGGGCTGCTGCCTGATTTTAATACATTATCTGGAAAATCCCTATCCGTCAGCAATATCACGGATGGGTTCTCGATCGGAGCCCTGGTATTGGGCACTTTGCTGGTAGGTATTCTGGCGGGACTTTATCCGGCGTTCTATTTATCTTCATTTCAGCCTGTCGAGGTATTAAAAAGCAAGTTCTGGATCGTTCCCGGGCGCTACAACCTGCGCGGGGTTTTGGTAGTATTCCAATTTACGCTCTCGGTGATGCTCATGATCGGGACGCTGCTGATCCACCAGCAGCTCCGTTACATTCAAACCAAAAAAATAGGGTTTACCAAAGAGCAGGTGGTAGTGGTCAAAACCAGTGAAGCCGCGGAGTCGGACATCCTGACTTTTAAGCAGGAGGTAATGCGTAATGCAGCCGTGAAAATGGGTACAGTGAGCGGCTTTTTGCCCGTAGCATCGAACCGCTGGAACGACATGTGGTATCCGGCCGGAAGTACCGATCAAAAGCAGTCGGTCAATATACAGGAATGGAAAGTAGATCCCGATTATATACCGACACTGGAATTGAAACTGCTGCAAGGGCGCAACTTTGCCTCCGGCAGGGTTGCCGACAGCACCGCCGTTATCATCAACGAGCAGGCCGCCAGGCGCCTGGGCTATGCACAGCCCGTCGGCAAAACCATTCACAAAAGCGGCGGAGAAGCGTTAACGATCATCGGCGTAGTACAGGATTTTCACTATGAATCGCTGCGAACGATGATCGAACCGGTTGCTTTGGTGATCAATGCCAAAATGCTTGGAAGCAGCGTTGAGAAAATGTCGCTGGACGCGGTCTCATTCCGGCTGAACACGCGGGACATGGCGGGAACCCTGCAATCGATGGCGGCTATCTGGAAAAAAGCTGCGCCCGGAAGGCCATTTGAATATACTTTTCTGAGCGACGAGTTCGATGCGCTCTACCGCACCGAACAGCGGGTCGGCCAGTTATTCACTTGCTTTGCCATTGTCGCTATCCTGATTGCCTGCCTCGGTCTTTTCGGGCTCAGCGTATTCGCGGCGGAGCAGCGCACCAAGGAAATCGGCGTACGCAAGGTAATGGGTGCTTCCGTGGCGGGTATTACCGCGTTGCTGACGAAGGATTTCCTGAAACCCGTCCTGATTGCTATCGTCGTTGCTTCACCCGTCGCGTGGTATGGTATGAGCCGGTGGTTACAGGAATTCGCCTATAAAATCGACATTGAGTGGTGGGTATTCGCATTATCGGGCCTCGTGGCTGTGGGCATTGCAGTGGCTACGGTCGGTTTGCAGAGCATTAAAGCCGCACTGACCAATCCGGTTAAAAGCTTACGGAGCGAATAGTGCCCCCGCACCGGACTACCGACGGTTTCTTCCCGAAATCACCCATGCAATCCCGCCCAGAATGGCTGCCGAAGCAATGGCCAGGTTGATGGTGAAGTGCTCGTTCAGGACAACGACGGCCGCCGTGGAAGCGATAACGGGTACGGTAAGCTGCACGGAGGCTGCTTGCGTGGCTTTGAGAGACGGTAGGACACTGTACCAGATCGCATAGCCGACACCCGAAGAAATACTGCCGGATAATACCGCGAAAACAGCCCCCTGCGAATCAACCGAGTCGACAACCGGGAGAAGCAGCAACGAAAACGGGGCCGCCCTCAGAAAATTACCGGCCGTCGCCACAAGGGGATCGCCCTGCTTTCTCCCAAGAAGAGAATAGATACCCCAGGCCATACCTGCAACGGCCATCAGCATTGCGCTGTATGGGTCGGGCGCGTGAATGCCCGGCGCGACGAGGACGACCAGGCCGCCGAATGCAGTCAGTAATCCTACCCATTGCAAGGTGCGTAAATGCTCGCCCTGGTAAAGACCGGTGATGATCATGGTCCCCTGTACCGACCCGAACAGGAGCAGAGCGCCGGTTCCCGCGGGCAAATTCACATAGGCAAAAGAGAACGCTACGGCGTAGGTAAGGAGGCTGACTGCACCTGGCCAGCTCCCACTCCCGCGCAGCGCACGCTTGCGCGCTACCACGATGAGGCTTAATGTAGCGGCCCCGGCCAGCACCCGTATCACCGTGAAAGCAGCCGGATCCGTGGAGGTATGGGTAAGCGCCATTCTGCACAGCAGCGAATTGGCGGCAAATGCCACCAGGGCCAGCACCACTTGCACGACTACCTTTACTGTCAGCGATTGCGTTGTGGGGGCCATGGTACGATACAGTCAGGTGTCAGAAAGGGTACTTCTCGCAACTGGTCTTTTTGAGCTCTACCAAATGCAGCAGCTCGCTGGAATAAATGCGTGCAATGTTGCCCCTCGGGATAAACGAGTCAATCAGCGTCGGGTCGTCGGAGAGAATGTACTCGTAGCAGAATTTCTTCTGCGCGTTTTTCAGCGGGGAGAGTTCCTTCATATAGCGGATGTAGTCCATTTGGCCGGGCCGCCGAGCGTCATTGTCGGTAGCGCTCCAGAAATGGTAATATCCCACATTTCTCCGGAACATCACGCCTACGTTACGGTCCGCAGGAATGTGCGGGCGAAGCTCTTTAAAGCTGAGGTAATTGTCCGGGTTGCTCAGGAAATAGGCCCTGTCGCGGTTCATGGAAAGGATGTTGGAGGTGCGGTCATGATCATAGTAGCCCGCTTTTTCCAGTAATGAAAATACTTTTCTTCTTTCCGCGTAGCCGGGCCACCTTTTCAGGGGGTGGCAATTGTCTTTGCCGGGGAACTCGTAATAGTCGCTCAGGTATTTTTCGTAAACTTTCCCTATTTCGGCCGTGCTTTCGCAAATGGCGATGGGGATATGCCCTAATGCTTTTCTGGTTACAAAATTGATGGAAACTAGCTCTTTGCTGGGGTTGCCGTAGACGAACGGCAGGGAAGACAGCAGCAGTGGGATGATCAGAAAAATGGCTTTCCACCGGAATTTGAGGGAATACACGCAGGCGATCATGACCGCGCCCATTGCAAACAGGGGCATCTGCGTGCGCGTGCTCCAGAGCTGGAATTTCATGAGTGTACAAAAAAGCAGGAAGCCCAGCGCCGAGCAGGCCCAGAACCATTTGATCTCCCGCTTCAAAGGCAGGAACATCAGTAACAGGCCCATGCCGACGATCAGCCAGAAGTGGATCGTGTTGGGGACCATATCCTCATGAACCGAGTATTTGACGGAGAACGGATCGATGCTCAGGTCCGGATCATCGATATTCACGCCTATGGTTTCATGAAATGCCCTGATCCGGGCATCGACGGCCTGGTTGAAGCTTGTAACGGGCAGGCCGATATTCAGTCCGGCATTTTTAATGATATTGGATAATGTGAATACCACGGAATGCTTTTTAGCCGGCAATTCCTCCGAAGCGAACGGCGTGTTTTGCAACGGGCTCATAATGTGCCCGAACAAGGTATAGTTGCGATAAAAGAAAGGCGAAAACGTGACGATCATCATCGCAAGGGCTACACCCAATACTTTCATGGCGTAGGCGAAGCGGTATTGCATGAGAATGCGGACCCCGAAATAGATGGCAAACGGGATCGCGAATATCAGGATCGTATATTTCGAAAAGCCGCCGAATGCGAGCGATTGCATCATGGCCGCGAGTGCCAAGGCCGATTTTTTTTCCAATAGCTCCAAACCGAAATACACGAATGCAATGAAGAAAAAGCACCCGCAAAGATCCACCTGCGTACTGGTGCTTTCAAAAATCACGATCGGTATGGTGAGGAAGCACACCGATGCCAGCAATTGTCCCTCTTTGCCCAGTCCGAATGTTCTGGCTATCAAGCCAATACCGCAAATAGAGCCGATAAATGCGCCGAACTGTATAAGGCCCGAAAACTGATCAGAACCTGACAGCAGGACCGTATCCAGCACGAGGTATTCTGCAAATACATTGAGATACAGCTGCTGCAAATGCATGGTGGGAAAATGGTCCAGGTTACCATTGTAAATCCAGATCAGGATCCGGTTCAGATGGTACATATGGGAATCGAAGTTGTTGGGAGCGGCATAAATGGCCAGGAACAACAGCGGTAATAGATAGAGCAGCGCCACGGCGCCGGTCACCAGCTGATGGATTCTGCTGAGTCCGCTGAGGCGAAAGGCATTCTTCAACGTTCCCAGCTTTTCCAGTCTGACTTTCCCCGACTGGTGCAGGTAATATACCAGCGCCAACAATGCCACTGCCTCCATGGTCCAGAAGACCAGCGCCGACGTGGCGTTGATAGCGTTGAAGAACGAGGCTATCTCGTTGTAAATGAATATAATGCCTGCGTTGGCGATCAGCGACAAAATGAACGACCGGCGAAGGTTGGTATAAACACCCGTCTCGGACGAGCGGAGAAAAAAGATTGCAAAAAAACAGGCAAACGAAATGAGGAGTAAACAAATACCCATAAACGGAATGAAAACGGACTGGAAAATTTCAGATTCCGGGCTGCGTAAACCCGCCCCGCGGATGTAGATGGCGCAAAGGTACGCGATTATTCGGGCCCGGAACAGGTTTGTTAGTGTACGTGTGTAATGAAAGCGCTTTTTATCGTCTTCCTATGACACCACGTTACGCGGATTTCCGGATTGAAAACCTTCCAGATTGTCGGCTACCATTTGAAGCAGCCGCTGGCGCGCCTCGAACGTCGCCCACGCCACATGCGGTGTGATGACGCAGTTGGGTGCCGACAGCAGCGGGTTATCAGCCTTGGGCGGTTCCACGGAAAGCACATCCAGCCCGGCCGCCGCGATCGTGCCGTTTCGGAGTGCATGGGCAAGGTCCTGCTCGTGAATAAGAGGCCCCCGGCCTGTATTGAGCACAATGGCACCCGTCTTCATTCTGGAAAGACTGTCCCGGTTAATAATCTCTCGCGTTTCCTCGGTAAGCGGGCAATGCAGGCTTATGACATCGCTTTGCCCGAAAATTTGATCGAGAGGTACCATGTCCACGCCCTCGGTCGGCACGGGGTGTTTGCGGTAGGCGATCACCTTCATCCCAAATGCCGCGGCGATTTTCGCTACCTGCGAGCCGATATCTCCAAGGCCGATCAGTCCCATTGTTTTTCCTGTCAACTCGGTCAGCGGGGTTTTCCAGTAACAGAAATCGGCCGAAGCAGCCCATTCGCCTGCAAATACGCTTTGGCTGTGCGTTTCCACGCGGTTCACGATCGCCAGCAGCAATGCGAAAGTTTGCTGCGCCACCGAAGCCGGACCGTAGGCTTTCACATTGGTGACGGTAATGCCTTGTTTTCCGGCTGCTTCAATATCGATGTTATTGAAACCCGTCGCCATTACCCCGATATACTTCACATTCGGTATCTGCGCCAGCGTTTCTCCGGAAAGCACAACCTTATTCACCAGCAATACTTCCGCCTCACCGGCCCGCTCCACAATCTCCTCCCGGGCAGAACGGTCATAGATAGTCACGTGGCCCAGTTTTTCAATAGGTGCCCAGTCCTGATCACCCGGGTTCAGAGTATATCCGTCGAGAATTACGATGTTCATGCGTTGCTGTTTAAATGTTTTTCCAAGATGATACTGTATACTGCGTTCTGGACTGATTGGTACCACCGCCGTATATTAAAGTCTTTTCTCCGGTATTGTTCCCCGAGATTTCGCTGAAATAATCAAGCCCTGCGAAATGATCGGTCATAATGGTCTGCGTCGATTTGATTTCGAAAATATCGTACTTATTGCCGTTTTGCGATAGCAAGTCGATTTCATGGCCATTCGAATCTCGCCAGAACCAGTAGTCGCGATGTAGATAACGGTGCTCGTTCTGCTTGTAGATTTCGGCAATGACCAGATTTTCGAAAATGCTTCCGCGCAACGGATTTTCGGCGAAAGTGGCCGCGTCCCGGATTCCCAGCAAATGGCATAAAAGCCCGGTGTCGTAAAAATAGACTTTGGGAGTTTTTACAACCCGTTTGCTGAAATTCCGGTAAAATGGCTGTAATTGAAAGGTAATGTAGCTGCTCTCAAGAATGGACAGCCAGGCTTTTGCCGTCGGCTGTGATATTCCGCATTCATTGGCAATGGACGAGAGGTTCATCAACTGTCCCGTCCGTGCCGCACAAAGGCTTAAAAATGTACGAAACTGGCGCAAGTCGCGAATGTTGGCGAGCTCGGTCACGTCGCGCTCCACATAGGTTTTAATGTAGTTGGCGTAAAATGTTGTGGGGTCAATATGGCGGTCGTAGATGGCGGGGTAAAAGCCATTGAGGCATGCTTCGGGAAATGTTTCGGCGAGCAGGTTTGCCGACTTCATTTCAGCGAAATCGAATGGAAGCAGTTTACAAAGGGCCACACGACCAGCCAGGCTCTGGGTAATATTATTGAGCAGCTGAAAGTTCTGCGAGCCGGACAATATGAATTGGCCCATTTGCCGCGATTCGTCGACAATGGTTTGGATGTATGAAAACAGGGTGGGAGTTTGTTGTACTTCATCAAATATCACACGTTCGGGATACTCGCGCAGGAAGCCAACCGGATCGTCAGTCGCGAATGCCCGGTTATCGGGATTTTCCAGGGATATATACCGGTAATCCTCAAATACGGTTTTGAGAAGCGTGGTTTTGCCCGACTGCCTGGGGCCTGTAATGGCAAGTACCGGATATTGTTCTTTATGTTTCCTGATCGTTGCTTCAAGATGTCGTGCTATGAAATCCATAAGTATCTTATTATCAATGCAAAGATACTTCTATTTTGAAATTGCATGAACTTTATTTTGAAATTACATAGACTAAACTTTGAAATTACATAGCTTCTATTTTGAATTTGCATAAAAAATCCCTCCCGAAAAGCCTCGGGAGGGATTTGAGAACTATCACATATTAACGCTAATTCTTCGGATCGGTACTGATCTTCGCTCCGCCTGCACCCTGCATTTGCATCGGGTTAGGCGCTTTTTTCTGCTGTTGCTGTTTGAAGATCTGGAAACGCGTCGGTTGCGCAATGCGCGGGAACGAGTTGTTTTCCGTATCAATATCGGCGATTTGCTGATACGGGTCAAGCGTCCATTGCACGACTTTCTTCTTGGTCGAGATCACTTTGTTGATCTGCACATCGTTGAACCGCCAGATTTCGGCCGGGTAAACCGCTACCGAGTCCGTGCCGTCCTCGAAGCCCATTTTTACAATGACCGGCATCGGTACACCACCTTTGTTTTTGATGGACAAAGTGTAAAAATTGGTATTCTGCTGGATCAGCTCGCGTTCGCTATCCGACAATGTCGCCAGGTATTGCTCGTACCTCTGCTTGTCGGCCTCGGTAACCTTGAACGGATCATATCGGTTATAGAAATCGGCCATGGTCGAATCCTGGGCCACCACGGTTTCACCCTTGGTATTGGCGTCCTGCATTTTGCTCATGGTAGTCTTCTTGCGGGCATCTTCCTTACGGGCAATTTCCTTCTCAATAGCCGGGTTTTGCGTATCGATGCTGAACCAATTGACCGTTACCAGGTCCTGATCCACCGGCTCGGTACCGTAGAACCAGCCTTTCCAGAACCAGTCGAGATCTACGCCGGAAGCGTCTTCCATGGTACGGAAGAAATCGGCCGGGGTAGGGCTTTTGAAGCGCCAGCGTGTGGCGTATTCCTTAAATGCATGATCGAACAGCTCGCGGCCCATGACGGTTTCGCGCAGGATGTTGAGCGCCGTGGCAGGTTTGCCGTAGGCATTAGGTCCCAGGCCGATGACGTTTTCAGCGGAAGCCATGATCGGGCTCAGTACCGATTTGTCCGACGACATATATTCTGTGATCTGATTCGGCTCTCCGCGGCGGGTAGGGAAGTTGTAGTCCCATTCCTTCTCGGCCAGATACTGGCAGAATGTGTTCAGGCCTTCGTCCATCCATGCCCACTGGCGCTCGTCGGAGTTGACGATCATCGGGAAGAAGTTGTGGCCAACCTCGTGGATAATCACACCGATCATGCCATACTTCGTTGCTTCGGTGTAGGTGCCGTCTTCTTCCGGGCGGCCGCCGTTGAAGCTGATCATCGGGTATTCCATTCCGCCGCCGGCTACCGAATGGCAAGAGATAGCCACAGGATAAGGATATTCAAATGTGCGTGCACCGTAGGATTTCAATGTGTGGGCTACGGCGCGGGTCGAGTACTGCTCCCATAGCGGGTTTCCCTCTTTGGGATACACCGACATACACCAGATCTTGCGGCCGCTTTTGTACACATCGCTCTGCATGGCATCCCAGATAAATTTCCGGCTGCTGGCAAATGCGAAGTCGCGGACATTATCCGCTTTGTAGATCCATGTTTTCTTCCCCGGATTTTTATTCTCGCGTTTTTCCGCCTTTTCCGCTTCGGCCTGCGTCACGATCATCACCGGGGTTTTGGAAGTTTCGGCTTGTTTGAGGCGCTGCTTTTGCGCGGCGGTCAACACCTGCGCGTAGTTCTGGCATTCGCCGCTCGCTGCCACCACGTGGTCGGCAGGGACGGTAATGGCCACTTTGTAGTTGCCGAAAATCAATGCAAACTCACCCTGGCCGAGGAATTGCTTGTGATTCCAGCCGTTCACATCGTCGTAGGGGGCCATGCGCGGGAACCAGTGCGCGATGAAGTAGTTGGCATTACCGTCTTTCGGGAAATACTCGTAGCCGCTGCGGCCATAGTATTCGGTGATATTGTAATTCCAATCCACGCTGAACACGAATGCAGCACCGGTTTTCATCACCACCGGAAGATCGATGCGCATCATCGTTCCATTGATCGTGTAGGGCAGTGCCTTCCCCGATTTGTCTTTTACAGCCGTGATATTGTAGCCATATTTGATTTTCGGGTCGAGCGTTGCGCCGCGGGCACTGTTAAGGTCTTGCAACTGGGTCGTGGTCATGCCCTTCTCATTGACGGTGCCGGTACGCGACCGGGCGGCGATGCCGTCGTTCTTGAAAAGGTTCTGGTCCAGCTGCATCCAGATGTATTTCAGGTCATCCGGCGACTGATTGTAAAATGTGATGGTCTCGGTACCGATAATGCGACGGTTATCGTCG
Organism: Dyadobacter sp. 50-39; assembly: GCA_001898145.1. Lineage (GTDB taxonomy): Bacteria > Bacteroidota > Bacteroidia > Cytophagales > Spirosomataceae > Dyadobacter. The sequence continues at coordinate 325,104 of MKSR01000008.1, read as the reverse complement.
TCGAGTTCGGCCTTGATGTCGTAATCGGCCCGTTGTTGCCAGTACTCCTTGCCCGGCGCGCCGGAGGCCGTCCGGTAAGTATTGGGCGTGGGCAATGTAGTGCCCAGTTGCTCAAAACGGTCGTTAGCCTGGTAGTTGGGGGAAGTGGGGAGCTGCTGTGCCCTGGTGCCGATTGACACGAGCAGCATAAGTAACGGGAGCAGCGTTTTTTTCATAATTGGTAGGTCATAAATAGTTTGGTTTTCATGAATCCGCAGGCGAGCCTGCGAGTGTGCGGAAAAGTTCGTTGTTGAGGATCAGCGAGAGCGCCATGCCAAAAATAATACCGGAAAGTATCTGAATCCAGCTCAATTTCTGTACGCGCAGCAATTCTATCATTACAAACGCAATGAGTAAGATAATAAAGACAATAATGAGCTGCCCCAGTTCCAGCCCGACATTGAATCCGAGCAAAGGGGTGAAGATAGAGGCTTCCTTGCCCAGCAATGTTCTCAGATAGTTGGAAAAACCCAGCCCGTGGATCAGACCGAAGCCCAGCGCAAGCGGGTACCTGAATGCCTGCACCTTCTCTTTGGACGCAAAGGCAGTCTTAGGGACTTTGTAAAAAAAGTTGAGAAAAGCGGTAATGACAATGGTAACCGGGATCAGCAGCTCTATCACGTCCGGGTTGACATTGACATAACCCAATGTGGCCAACGCGAGCGTAATGGAATGCCCCGCCGTAAATGCGGTCACCAGCACCACTACTTTTTGCCAGTCCACCAGCGTATAGACGGAACATATGGCCATGATGAAAAGAATATGATCATAGCCGTTGGAATCAGTGATATGGCTGAATCCTAATTGAAGATAAGCCTGAAACTCGGACATTGAAACGGGGTTAGGAAAAGGACAAGTCCCGATAATTAATTGTCAAGACAAAATAGGTAAACCCGAAGATATTTCTTTCGGTGGTGGAAACCAACATTATGGTGAAAATGCTGTGAGGGGCATATAAGAAAAAGACCGGAAGCATCTGCTCCCGGCCTTTCCAAATTCTGACACCAATTATATAAGATTTTGAAAATCGTTATTTGTAGATAGTGTTCTGCGGATCCCAGTTGGCCCATCCTTTGGTCCAGTCTGTTGTTCCGAAAGCACCTCTGAAAAGTTCTTTTGTGAAGAATGAATCGGCACCTTTGCCTTCCCAGGTAGCACCAGTCAAAAGAGGGGAAGTAGACTGTGGCAGGAAGTTTGGAGCTGTAAGGCTGAAATTCGCGCTGTTCAGTTGCAGGGAAGCCAGGTCCTTCGTTTCATTTTTACGGGCTGCGGTGTTGAAGTAGGTAGTAGCCTGATCGTTGGTAATTTCCCCTTTGCCCAGAACCGCAGTCAGGTTGTTCGACAATACGATACCTCTCAGGTCAAGTTTGCCATCCTGTGCGTTTTTCCATGTTCCGGTTGCAGTTCCGTCCAGGCGAAGACCTTCCGGAGATCCTACGAATACCGAGTTAAGGATGCTGATCGCCGTGTTTCTGCGCAAGTGCATGGCCGACTGGTAGCCGCCGCTTCCTTTAATGGTAGCGGTGGAAGGAGTTCCGGCAGTTACGAAATGTGAAACGTTAGCGAAAGTAGGCTCTGTCAATGGCAGACCGTTGTTAGGGCCTGTTGCAGGCTCACCCGAGTTGAAGTTGTCCGATTCGAAACCGTTCGATGCAGATTGATCCGCATATTCAGGGTCACGCAGTGAAACGGCGTACTGAACTTTTCCTGTGAAACCCCAGTCAGTATCGAAATCATCGTCAAAGCCACGGAATGCGATCAGGTTTTTAGCATTTACAGTTCCACCGAACCATTCGTATGAGTCATCACCCGAGTAAGAAACCTGTACGTGGTCGATCGTCGTGCCTGAACCTACTGAATAAAGTGTCAAACCATTGATTTCGCTGTTGGCAGTAGAACTCAATGCGATACCACCGAATTCGATACGTACATATTGCAATGTTCCTGAATTGTCGTCAGCAGCTGTGCCTGTTCCGATAGTTCCGCGGATACCGCCTTCGAATGCAGTTGAACCCGGGCGGTTGTTAGGGGCCTTGCCGATCAATACAACACCACCCCAGTCACCGTAGCTGCGTTTGCCTGGATCGTTGGCAGAAGTGAACACGATAGGCTCTTCGGCAGTACCGATCGCTACCAGTTTCGCGCCAGCTTCAATGATGAGCGCACCACCTTTTCCGGAAGCAGTAGGATCTGCATCTTTACCGGCACCTTTGATGATCGTTCCTTTTTCGATAGTCAGGGTATTGCCTGCTGTTACATAAACAAAGCCTTTCAAAAGGTAAACTTTGTCTTTGGTCCAGGTAGTGTTGGCTTTGATTTCGCCTGTTATTTCCACGGGAGCACGATCCGAGATAGTGAAGCTTGTGCTGCTTTTTACAGTTGCACCGCCTACTGTTACCGAGATCACACCGCTCGTTGCACCAGCTGGCACGGTAACTTCCAATGAAGTAGCAGTAGCAGCAGTCACCGTAGCCTGAGTCGTGTTGAACAATACGGTGTTGTTAGCAGGAGTCGGGTCGAACTTCGTACCTGTAATCGTTACTTTGGTACCAACAGGACCGGATGCAGGAGCGATAGCCGTAACCGCCAATACAGGTTGCGGCGTGGTGTCCGGCTCGTCATCATTGTCGCAAGCCGTCAAGCCTGCAACCAAGCCTGTCAGAAGGAGTAATGAATACAGTTTGTTTTTTAAGCTAATCATAGTGAACTCAAGTTTGTTTACAAATTGGATGGTTTTACTGACTTGGACTGATATTACTCCGGCGCTCGCCGTTGCTGGTACTGATTGAATTATGGTATGACTGTCCTTCTTCCGAAATTGTAGGCGGCGGTCAGGGTGAAGTAGCTGCCGCGTCTGAACTTGCGGATATCCTGGTCAGCATTCGGTCCTTTTGTCGTTACGTCGCTGCCGATCTTTCCGTCGTGGTTGAAATCCTGCGAGAAACGTACCGGCTGGTTCAGCAGGTCCTGGATACCCAGGCGCAGTTCGAGGTTGTTTTTGAATTTCTTGCTGATGTTCAGGTCGATCACGTTGCGGGGCATTTCGTACACCGTCGGGTTGTCGACATTACCCACCGCGAAGATTCTTTGTCCGAACACATTGTAAAGCACGTTCCATTGCCAGCCGCTTGGTTCGGCGTAATAAACGCCCGCATTCACGAGGTAAGGCGACTGGTTGGCCATCGGACGTTTGCTGTCGGTAATGCCGGTGAGGTCGTATTTCTGGATGGCGCCGCTCAAATCCGGCCCTTCCACCGTTTGTCCGAGGTTTACGCTGCTTTTGATCAGCGATGCATTCGCCACCAATGTCAGGTTCTGGAAAAAGCGGTTTGTAGACTGTGCAAAGCCCTTGCGGATTTCCGCTTCAACCCCGTAGCTCTGTGCCGAGCCTGCGTTGATGAATGTGTAGGCCAGGCCATTGCCGGTCGGGATCAGGAATGTTTCGATCGGGTTTTTGAAGTGCTTGTAGAAACCGGTCACCGAGATCAGCTCGTTGGTAGTCGGGTAAAACTCCCATTTTGCATCGATGTTCTGGATTTTCGCGGTTTTCAGCGCAGTGTTACCACGGATGTCAGCCAGGAGGTTGAAATCGAAGTAGGTAAACGGTGCCATTTCACGGAATTCGGCACGGTTAAGGGTTGAAGAATAAGCCAGACGCAAGTTCTGCTTCTCGCCTACCTTGTAAGTAAAGTTCAGGGATGGGAGCGGGATGAACACAATGTTGTTTACAAGCTCTTTCCGCTCGTTAACGATCGTTGAATGCAGCTGCTGGTTGTTGTATTCGCCACGGAAACCGAGGGTCAGGATGGCTTTGGAACCGAAATTCACATCGCCGCTCAGGTAAGCTGCATAGTAATTGTTGATACCGTTGTAAGAATCCAGGTCTTTGGTGCCGTCTTTAATGGTCAGGCCACCATCCACGCCGGTAACATTTTGAGGAGTGAAAATCGAGCCGATGTCGCCACGCAGGATTTCAGAAGCATTGCCTACATTGGTATACCCATAAAAGCGGGCTGAATAATCGCGGTCTTTCCGCTCACCGTATACCCCGAAGCGGATCTTGTTAGGTTCGCGGTCAACCGGGTTGCCGAATGCGTGCTCGCCGTTCACAGCCAGTGTCACGACGCGTTCGTGCAGTTTGGAGTAAAAACGTCCGAGGTCGATCGGGTTAGGGTCAATCGGCGCCACTGCCTGGTAAGGCGTAGCCTCGCTGCCTGCATCGGCTGTCGGGCGTTGGAAACGGATCCTTTTCCAGTCCGGCTCCCAGCGGCCGGTATAGCCGAAGCCGGTAATCCAGTTCAATTTCGTCAGGTCGCCGATTTTGTGGTCACCCGAAACCTGGGTTGTCACAATACTGCGGTTTTCAAAACGCTGAGAGTAGTTTTTAACATCGTAACCGTCTATTACACGCTGGCCGACACGGGCAACGGTCTCGGTGTTACCCATTTGGTTGAACAAAGTCTTCCATTCCAGGTTGAACACAGGGGAAAGGCGGAACGTCCAGTTGTGCAGCACACCGATACGGGTCTGGCGGGAGTAATTGGAGTCTTTGTATTGTTCGAAAACATCATTCGCATTCAATCCATTCTGGTACAGTTTTAGATCGATGTTCGAAACCTGGTTGGTCATCGAATAGTTGATGTTCGTGATGTTGCTCACATCCACATTGCCGATGTCGAAACGGCGGCCGAGGTTGAATGCAAGGCGTAGGTCAGGCGAAACGTTCACGTTTTTCAGTGCCCAGCTATTAGGCAGGATGCGTCCGTAAGCGGCCCGGTCGGCAGCGCTGAGGGTGTTGAAATCTGCCGAGCGTTTGGGGAATGCGCTGGAAAGCGTCTGGTCGGCGCCCCACAGGCCAAGGAAATTGGCGCCGCTGCGCGAATGCGACTGAACGTTCTGGAAGGTAGTATTGGCACGGTAACCTACCGTAAAGGCTCCGTCGGTGAAGTTCTGATCAGGACGGCGTTTGGTATAAATCTTGATCACACCACCGGCGAAGTCGCCCGGAGATTCGGCTGAACCGGATTTGTAGACGATCATCCGGTCGATGATATTGCTGGGGATAAGGTCAAATGAGAAAGAGCGGGTATCTACTTCGGTGGAAGGGGTGATCACGTCGTTGATCAGCACCGCATTGTAGCGCGAGCCCAGGCCGCGGATCATCACGAAGCGGTTGTCGACGATGCTGATACCCGGCACCCGGCGTATAGCGGCAGCAGCGTCACGGTCCTGCGACTTCTGAATTTGTGCAGCCGAAATACCGACGGCAATAGGTTTGAGCTGCTTGATTTCGCTGATCACCGCAACTTCGGTGTTGGTAGCGCGGTTGCCGCGAACCACAACTTCCTGCAAGGCTTTGCCTTCTTCGTCCAGCTCGGTATCGATCACCGTAATGTTGCCGGATTCCACGCGGACATTCGGGATTTCTTTGGTTTGGTACGAAACGAAGGAGATGATGATTTTGTGGGTGCCGACAGGAACATTGTTCAGTACAAAGTTCCCGTCGACATCGGCGGCAGCACCTATTTGTGTGCCTTCTATGAGAACGGAGGCTCCGATCAGTGCCTCTTTGGTTTTCGCGTCTTTGATCGAGCCGCGTATCGAGCCCGGATCTGCAAATGCCGTGACGACGGCGGCGAGGGTAAACAGTAATGCAAGAAGTTTGGTTTTCATCTTAAGGTGTCAAATTTTCGACACAAAAGTAGATCGCCAATATTACCTCAATGTTAACCCTATGTTACGCGTCAATTATTTCGAAATTGTATTTTTCCTTAAAAATCAGCGACTTATTCCACAATTCCTTGTCCTTTTTCGGCATTGAAGTCGTCCAAATCATGCACGAAACCGTTGATGACGGCATATTTCACCTTTCCGGCCTTTTTGAGAATGAACGTGGCGGTAGCGCCCAGGCCGGGCGTGCCGGACGGCGCTGCCTGCCCGCTTCGCAGGATATGCAGCGGGGTGGTGGTGAAATACAGGCCTAGCGCACGTGTGCTGGCGTCGGGCGCGAGGCGTACGTACGTGTAGCCTTCCCGGAGCAGGTTCAGGGCATTCAGCTTGCTGATCTCGCTCACATTCTTATATGCTGTCGGGTATATTTTCCCTTTTTCGATGGTGAGGCCCGTGGCGTCGAGTTCCTGGCTGCCGTATTGCGGATGCAGGTCTCCGAAGTCCTCCACCTTGCTGTAATAGAAAAACTTGGTGGCATTGGAATAGCTAACCTCATTACGATTTATCCCGAGGTCCGCTGTGAATGATTTGCCGGATTGCCGCACGGTAGCATTGCGCACCACGAGGTCGTACACCCAGCGACCGTTTTCGGGGATGTTGTAATATTCGTCCCGTTTCTCCTTGGTCAATGAATTGTCTGAAATTTTATCCAATGCAGACAAAATGGCCATAAAGTTGAGCTGACGGATGTATTGTTTCTCAGGGTCGCCTACATAGCCCCCCGACTCGATCAATACCAATGTGGTACCCCATTTTTGCACGTTATCCCCGAACCCGCGCGGCTCGTGGTCGTCGGCATAGCGGGCTACCTGGCCCGGGATGTACTTTTGGAGGACCTTGTTCATGCCCACGATCAGCTGCATCGAGCGCTCGCGCACGTCGTTAATCGACAGTTCGTAGTCATAGGAAGTCGCCAGGAAGGATATCGTCGCCACCTTAGGGCTGCGGCCGGCCGAGTAGCGCGGGCTTTGGTCGTGGAGGTTGAAACCGTAGTCGGGTTTCAGGCGGTCCACCAGGCCTTTGAGAATCTGCGCCTCGGGTGTCTGGCGGGCTGCGGCGTCGCGGTTCATATCGATGCCCTGCATGGTCCGGCGCTGGTAGCGTTCTGCCCCGTCGGGGTTGAGCATCGGCACGAAATACAATGTAGTATTATCGAGCAGCTTCTTGCGGAGATCGTCGAAACCATCGTTTTTACCTTCCAGGAAATTGAAAATATCGAAGCTTGCCATCGTGGCGGTAGGTTCATCTCCGTGCATTTGCGTCCATAGCAGCACCTTCTTCTTCCCATTCCCGATTTTGATCATCTGAATCGTCCGGCCTTCAAAGGATTCTCCCACCTTTTCGATCTGGTACATCGCATTTCCCTGCCGCCGGGCAATCAGCGGGAGAATGTCTTTTTGTTTGAAACGGCGCTGGGTAAGGGAGCTCTCGCGGTAGGTATCGTGAATTTTGAAAAGGCGGTCGGCAAGCGCTTGTGCTTGTGCCTGGGAATCAACGGTGATCAAGGTGATGAACAGGAAAAATAGTGGCAGAATGATAGGCTTTGTCATGGTTCAGGGCCATTTGTTACCCGCAAGGTACGAGTTTTCTCTAAGCAAATTTTAATGTAATATTTACGGACAGCGTGTCCGCTTATTGTAATTTTTGCTTACATTTGTGCCATGTTAACAGCTGAAACATATCATTTGCATCATAGCCGCACGGCTTTCGGACGTCTAGGGTGATGTGTTTTTGCAAGTAGTGTTGTAATAAGGTTGAATACATAGTATCCCAGAAGCCCGATTGTCAAGATCGGGCTTTTTTGTTGTCGATTTCAAGCACAGATTGGTATGAAAACCGTCATTATCAAATACAATGCAGGCAACGTGCAGTCGGTCATGTACGCGCTCGACCGCATAGGCGCGAGCTATCTCTACACCGACGACGAGGCCGAGATCCGCTCCGCCGACAAGGTGATTTTTCCGGGCGTAGGCGAGGCCAGCACCACCATGAGCTACCTACGTAATGTCGGCCTCGATAAGGTGATCCCTTCCCTCAAACAACCGGTGTTCGGGACTTGCGTGGGCATGCAGCTCATGTGCCGCTTTTCCGAAGAGAACAATACCGAATGCATGGGTATTTTCGATGTGGATGTGAAGCGCTTCCCGGCTGCTTCCGGGCTGAAAGTGCCGCATATGGGCTGGAACAATATTTCCAATTACCAGTCGCCGCTTACCGCGGGCCTGCCCGATAATGCGTACGTCTATTTCGTACACAGCTATGCGGCACCGGTGTGCGATTACACCGTGGCCAGCTGCGATTACGCATCGCCGTTCAGCGCGATGCTGCATAAGGACAACTTTTATGCCGCCCAGTTCCACTGCGAGATCAGCGGAAACGCGGGCCAGCAAATCCTCGAAAATTTTCTTAAACTCTGATAACCGCCTGCCAACGACCCATGATCCAGATTATCCCCGCTATCGACCTGATTGAAGGCAAATGCGTACGCCTTACCCAGGGAGATTATGGTCAGAAGAAGATTTACAATGAAAACCCGCTGGAAGTAGCGTTGCAATTCGAAGACGCCGGACTGAAAAGGCTGCATTTGGTGGACCTCGACGGTGCGAAGGCCAAGAAGGTTGTGAATTGGAAAGTGCTGGAAAAAATTGCTTCCAAAACTTCCCTGCATGTCGATTTTGGTGGAGGTGTACAATCGGAGGACGACATTAAAATCGTATTCGAAAGCGGTGCGAAGCAGGTTACCGGTGGCAGTATTGCCGTGAAGCAGCCCGATTTGTTCGAGCATTGGCTCAAAACTTACGGCGGCGAAAAGATCATCCTCGGCGCGGACGCGAAGAATGAGAAGATCGCGGTAAGTGGCTGGGAGGAAGGTACGAGCATCTGGGTGTATGATTTTGTGGAAGAATATGTGGAAAAGGGAGTGAAATATACGATCAGCACCGACGTAGCAAAGGATGGTCTGCTGCAAGGCCCTTCTTTCGATTTATACAAAAACCTTCAGGACAAATGTCCCGACCTGAATGTCATCGCCAGCGGCGGTATTGCGGGCATTGAGGATGTGGAGAAACTGGCGGAAATGAACATCTACGGTGTGATCATTGGTAAAGCCATTTACGAAAACCGGATCAGCCTGGCCGATTTACAGCGTTTTTCAGTTTAAAATATGCTTACGAAACGAATCATTCCCTGTCTGGATGTCAAAGACGGCCGGACGGTCAAAGGGGTCAACTTTGTGAATCTGCGCGATGCGGGTGACGCCGTGGAACTGGGCGCGATGTATGCCGCCCAGGGAGCCGACGAACTGGTTTATCTTGACATTACGGCGACCGTCGATGGCCGCTCGACATTTATCGATCTCGTCCGCAGAGTAGCGCAGACCATCAACATTCCTTTTACCGTAGGCGGAGGCATTTCCTCGATCGCGGATGTATCGGCGCTCCTGCATGCGGGCGCGGATAAAGTTTCGATCAACTCGGCAGCAGTCCGGAACCCCGACCTGATCAATGAGCTGTCGCTCGAATTCGGGAGCCAATGCATTGTGGTAGCCATCGATACGCGCTATATTGAAACGGAGAATGGTTTTGAGCACATCGTGCACACGCACGGGGGCAGGAAGGCAACAGAAATCCGTTCGATACCCTGGGCCAAAGAAGTGGAAGAGCGGGGCGCAGGCGAAATCCTGCTCACCTCCATGGATACCGACGGCACGAAGGCCGGTTTTGCGCTGGAACTGACGGCCACGATTTCGGGCAACGCGAACATCCCGGTAATCGCATCCGGCGGCGCAGGCAATATGGAACATTTTTATGATGTCTTTACAGCCGGAAAAGCAGATGCCGGGCTGGCGGCCAGTATTTTCCACTTCCGGGAAATCGATATTCCGGATTTGAAAGAATACCTCAAAAACAAGGACCTGCCGATCCGGGTAACCCGGTAGTGGCGCGGAGTTTTATCCAATTAATACTGAACCGGTTGTCCGGCAAGCCAAACGCTGCGACCATGCGGAATCTTTTAATTAACAACCAACAATGAGCGAGACGTTTTCATCCATTGACTTTAATAAATCGGCCGACGGCCTGGTACCCGCCGTTATTCAGGACGTAAATACCGGTAAGGTGCTGATGCTCGGCTATATGAACGCCGAAGCGCTGGACGTGACCCGGCAGCAGGGAACCGTTACTTTTTTCAGCCGGAGCAAACAGCGTCTCTGGACAAAAGGGGAGACGTCGGGTAACTTTTTGTTTGTAAATGACATCGCGGCCGATTGCGACGGGGATACGTTGCTTATCAAAGCCACGCCCGCCGGCCCTGTTTGCCACACGGGGGCGGACACTTGTTTTGGGGAAAAAAATAGTCAGCCGGAAATTGCTGACACACGTTCGGGCGAAGCCGCATTCCTGAATTATCTCCAAAAAAACGTGATCCGCGAAAGGAAACTGAACCCGTCGGATGCGTCATACACGAGCAGCCTGTTCAAAAAAGGAATCAATAAAATTGCGCAGAAAGTAGGGGAGGAAGCAGTGGAGGTTGTCATCGAATCGAAGGATAATGACGACAGCCTTTTCAAGAATGAAGTGTCGGATTTACTGTTCCACCTGCTCGTTTTGCTGGAACAAAAAAACATTGACTTAGATGAGGTAATTGACGTACTTCGTAGCCGTCACCAATAAAAACCAGAACTGTATGAAACTACTCCTGCGTCTTGTAATCAGTACTTTGGCGATTATCGTCGCCGCCAATTTGGTGCCCGGAGTTGTGGTAGCCAGCACGGGTACGGCCGTCATCGTGGCCATTGTGTTGGGGATTTTGAACACATTCCTCAAACCCATTCTGCAAATCCTTGCATTGCCCATTACGATCCTGACGCTGGGGTTGTTCTATTTTGTCGTCAACGTTTTCATCATTTACCTCGCAGCCTCGCTCGTAGACGGCTTCCGGGTCGATGGATTCATTTCCGCATTGTTCTTCGGGTTCATTGTCTCCGTTGTTTCGGCTATCCTTGGTATGTTTTTGGATTAATGTGGAAAAGTCTGTCGTTCAGACCGTAAAACATTTCACATGATTTGAATATACCGCTATGCTGAGTCAACTGGAAGAAATCAAGGATACCCTTTTTAAATATTTCGAGACACGGATCGATCTGTTTAAAATTGAGACCCGCGACAAGATCGAGCGGGCCGTCGTGATGGGGATATTTGCCTCCATACTACTTTGCCTCGGCCTTACGATCCTGATTTTGCTGGTCATATTGCTCGGAACATTCCTCAACAAGTGGCTGCACAGCGATTACCTGGGCTTTGTGATCCTGCTCGGTGTTTTCATTCTTAAACTAGCCATTACCATCATCTGGAAAGAAACCTGGATCAAATTGATCCGGAAAATAATCGTTCGTTTTGTCAGCGCGAAGGAGGAATAATGCTTTTTGGCTGCTTTATTTGGCAATTAGTTTCTCTGAATTGCTATTTTTGGATTCCTTTTGAAAAATTCTCAGGCACTATTTAAACAGATATGAAATGAGTTCTTCAATAGATTCTTCGGTTAAAATCACCAAACCGTTTTCATCGGACACGGATAAGGACAAAGAAGATTTGTTGCAGGATGCAGATCTGTACCGCGACAAACTGGAAACCCAATGGAGCGGGCTTAAAAAGGAGGCCACAACTTATGGCAAGCAGGCGCTGGTGATCGGCGGGGTCGTTGCAACGACTTTCGTTGTCATGAATGCATTGCTGCCGAAGTCGAAAAGGAAAAAGGAAATTTTGGTGGAGCCGGTTAAGCCTGTTGAAAAGAAAGTCACCAAAATCAAAACCCAGTCTGCGGTCGGACAAGCCGTTCAAAGTTTAGCCTGGACATTGGCTGTGGGGTGGGCGCGCCAGAAGCTGAAACATTTAATTGATGACGAACGTAAAACCGAATGAAAGCAGCGAAACATCAAATCGCAGACCTCCTTTCCGAACGTAAAGCAGAAAAAAGGAAATCGTTTGCTGTTCTCCTTGATCCGGATAAAATTAACCTTTCCACATTTCCGAAATTCCTCGAATACGCGGCAGGGCATGGCGTTGACTTTTTTTTTGTGGGCGGAAGCCTCATTACCAACTACGCCATCGACAAGCTGATCGCCGCTATTCATGAATATACCGACATTCCTGCGATACTTTTCCCCGGCAGCAGCCTGCATATCGAGCCCTCTGCCGATGCAATTCTGCTGCTTTCGCTGATTTCCGGCCGTAATCCCGAGTTGCTGATCGGCCAGCACGTTATTGCCGCACCGTTACTTAAAAGAAGCGGGCTCGAAGTGCTTCCTACGGGCTATATGCTCATCGAAAGCGGTAAGCTCACTACCGTATCCTACATCAGCAATACTACACCGCTCCCGCGCGACAAGCCGGGCATCGCTGCCTGCACCGCACTGGCCGGCGAATATCTGGGCCTTCAGAACATTTTCCTAGATGCCGGGAGTGGCGCATTGTATCCGGTGCCGGGCGAAACTATTGCGGCCGTGCGCGCAGCGGTGGGCACACCGATTATCGTAGGCGGCGGGATCGATTCTTATGAAAAAGCCGATGCAGCATTGAGCGCCGGCGCGGATGTGATCGTGGTAGGAAATGGCATCGAGGCCAATCAGGAGCTGCTCCCCGAAGTCGCCGCCTGCGTAAGGGCTTATAACGAGAAGTTACAGAGCGTTTAGGGGGATCGGGTGAAATAATAGGACAAATTAAAGCGATTGAAGAATTTTCTAAGGAAATTTTAAGTTCTTGGAAAAATACAAACTCAAAATGTAGGAATATTCAATTCGATCCTGTTACATTTGTATCGAACCTTAATTACACCCAAGAAATGAAAAAATTCTTTGCATTTGCGTTTGTTGCCGGGATGGTAGCTTTCGCTGCTTGTACTAGCAAACCTGCTGACGAATCAGCTGATACTACTGCTGTAACTGTTGAAACTCCTGCGGTTGATACAACTGTTGTTGACACAGCTGCTGCTGCTGCTGACACTGCTGCTGCTGATACTACTAAGAAGTAATCAGACGTACAAGTCGAAAATCTTGAAAAGCCCTATGAAAGTAGGGCTTTTCTTTTTTTATTCGGGGATGAAAAACGTGTCTTTGGGTTCGTATGTGCCGGATGGGGCAGCTAAATATTGCCAGGAGTTGTATCGCATCCACCGCTTTGATTTTTTACTCTCGCGCCCGCGCCGCACCCGCCTCGGCGATTTCACCGTGAAGCCGGGCTTGGTACCCCGGATCACCGTCAATATCAATCTGAATCCCTACGGTTTTCTCATCACTTATCTGCACGAAGTAGCGCATTGCGTGGTCCATTACAAGTATAAAGGCCGGAGCCGTAAAAGAGTCGCTCCGCATGGTGCCGAATGGAAGCACGAGTTCCGGGAATTGCTGTTACCGGTCATGCATGAAAGTATTTTTCCAAAAGACATTCTCGTGCATTTGCTTCGTTATGCTCAAAATCCCGCCGCGTCTACCGGTGGTGACCAGAAATTGTTTAATGCGCTCAGAAAATACGATGAGCAGGAATTGACCTCCGGCAAGGTATGTCTGTTTCAGCTGGATGAAGGAAGTAATTTCGTCTTCCAGAACAGGACTTTCACCCGCGGCACGCTCAGGCGCACACGCGTACTTTGCACGGACAAGGCCTCTCAACGTCTCTACACGATCCCTGCTCATGCATTGGTTGAAGCATGCTGATGTCCGCAAAATAGCTAGCCGAACAGCTTTAAGCTGTCTGGCCGTGCTGCTTGCCTTATTTTCCTATGCACAAAAATCGGTATTGTCGGAAGGGCAGTGGTTCAAACTGGCCGTGACCGAAACCGGCATTTATCGGCTGGATGAAGACCTGATTGCCCGAATGGGCGTCGATATCACCGGTATTTATCCGTCGGGTATCCGTATTTATGGAAATGGCGGGGCCATGCTCCCGCAATCCAACAAATCGGGCTATGTGAATGCATTAACGGAGAATGCGATCTGGGTTAGCGGTGAAGACGACGGGAAGTTTGATAAGGGCGATGCTGTTTATTTTTATGCACAGGGACCACATGTGGTCCGGTATGATGCAGCAAATGCGGAACTCCGGCATCAGATCAACTACTATTCCGATTCGAGTTTCTACTTTATCACATTCGGCGAAACCAATGGTTTGAGGGTCAAATCCGATGCCGGGCTTGCTACACCGGCTTCCCAAACCATACGCCAGTTCGATGACTACTGGTTTCATGAAACCGAATCATCCAATACGCTCAAATCTGGGCGTGATTGGTGGGGGGAATACTTAGGGGGGACGCAGGGTTTCAGCATCCAGGTGAGTATGCCGGGTGTGGTACCCTCTTCGGATTTTAAACTAAGGACTTCCACAATCGGCGCCGCACAGGTCCCGACTCGTTTTATATGGCAGGTAAATGGCGGCGAAGTGGGGCAGGAAGCCATTGGTACGGTGAGCCCCGGTACCTACGACGTGAAGGCATTGCAAACCGGGAGTACGTATATAGTCAGGAATGCGCCGGCTTCGGGGAATTTTACTATCGGCGTCACTTATAGTAAGAATGGGCAGAGCTCGGCGGAGGCATATCTCGACTACATAGGCCTGCAAGTGAAACGCGAATTGAGAAGCTATCAGGGACAGCAAACCTATTATTTCCTGCCGCAAACGGCCGATACCGCTACTTACCAGTTTGCCGGGACAGCCGAGGGCGTTAGTCTCTGGAACATCACCAACCCGCTTGTGCCGCTTGCGGTGGCTTCGAAGGACGCCGCCGGCGCGTTTAAATGGACTGCCAGAGGCGCCCGAACCCTCCAAACGTACATCGGTTTCAAGCCGGGGGATGCTTTGGTGCCTGCAAACTGGAAAGGGGTCGCCCCGCAGAATATCGCTGCCTCCAACACGCCCGACATGCTTATCGTAACGCCGCCGGCCTGGGCTCAGGAAGCGAACCGCCTTGCCGGATTCAGGAACAGTCGTGACGGGCTGGACGTGCTCGTAGTTACCACCGAACAGATTTACAACGAATATGCTTCCGGCAGGCCGGACGTTTCGGCGATCCGCGATTTTGCCAGACAGCTTTACCAGAAAACGCCGGGCAAGCTGAAATATCTTCTGCTGTTCGGCGACGCGACTTACGACTTCCGGAACCTGCTCCGTAACCAGTCGCAGGCGCAGCGCGCCGCATGGGTGCCCGTGTATGAGAGCCGGGAGTCGCTGAACCCCGTTTACACGTATTCGTCCGACGATTATTTCGGATTTATGGATGCGAATGAGGGTGATTGGAACGAGAATACGGCCGGTGACCACACTGTTGACATCGGTATCGGAAGGTTACCTGTGAAGTCGGCAGAAGAGGCGAGGATCGTTGTCGATAAGCTCATGCATTATGAAACGTCATTCGGCATCTGGAAGAACTCCGTGCGGTTTGTGGCCGACGACGGCGACGGTAACATTCACCAGCGCCACGCCGACCAGCTAGCCATTCTGATTCAGGGACGGATGTTTCCGGCGCGTTCATTTATCGACGAAGTGCTGCAAACAACCACCGAATCGGGGCAGAAAGCACCGACCATTAATAAGGCCATTCGCAATGCGATCGACGCCGGCACGCTCATCTTGAATTACACCGGTCACGGGGGCACCAGCGGCTGGGCGGAGGAGCAGGTATTGACATTGGCGGATATGCTATCGAGCAGGGGGATGAACAACTTGCCTTTGCTGATCACCGCGACCTGCGATTTCGGTAGGTACGACGACCCGGGCGTGGTTTCAGGTGCCGAGTTAATGGTGCTGAGCCCAAAAGGAGCAGCGGTAGGGGCGATCAGCACCACGCGGCCAGTTTATTCCAGCACCAATTTTGCGCTAAACAAAGCATTTTACGAAGCGTTGCTGAACGCGAAGCCTGGGCAGCGATTGGGTGATTTTTTCAGGTACACCAAAAACAATGCATTGGCAGGAAGCCTCAACCGGAATTTTACGCTACTGGCCGACCCGTCGATGGTATTGACGCCCGGGAAAAAGGCTATCCGGTGGAGTTCGGTGCCGGACACCCTGCGCGCTTTGCAGAAAGTCACGCTGCAAGCAGAGGTTTTTGACCCGGTAACCGGGAAGGCGGATGCAGACTTTAACGGCACCGCGAGGCTCGTGATCTACGATAAGGCCATTGAATTCCGCACGCTTGGGAACGAGGGCAGTCCCGAAGCGTATACCGAGTTTCGGAGCAAGCTTTTCGACGGTAGTGTGTCGGTGAAAGGGGGGCGTTTGCTATGCACTTTTCAAATGCCGAAGGATATCGATTACCGTACAGGCCCCGGACGTGTGAGCCTGTACGCGGTGAATGCGGACAGTACCGAAGACGCCTCGGCGCAGCTGGGCCTGGTAGTGGGCGGCAGTGCCGTTCAGCAGAAAGACACGATCCCGCCGAAGCTGGCCGGTTACCTGAACAGTCCCGGCTTCCGGGATGGTGACACGGTAGAGCCGTCGCCGGTACTGGTGTTGCAGATGAGCGACGCGAGTGGGATCAGCATTTCGCGTGCCGGTATCGGGCATGATATCACCATGACTTTGAACGACACGCTGACGATTGTTTTGAATGATTATTATGTAGCAAACCTGGATAATTATCAATCGGGGGCTATTAATTATCCTTTAAATAATCTGCCTGCCGGAAAATATATTGTCCGCGTAAAAGTGTGGGACACGTATACTAACTTTTCTGAAATAGCGTTCGGGTTTCTAGTAGGTCCTGCCAAAGGAATAACACTCAACGCTTTTCATATTTACCCTAACCCATTCCAGAAAGACCTCGCGTTTGAATTGGGGCACAACCGGGTAAATGATGACGTAGAATTAATTTTTAATATATTGCTTGTCAATGGGCAGCGTTTGGGCACTTTCAAAAAGCTTTATTATAACAGTGAGCCGGTTATCCGGGAAGTGCTGGACGTGACGCCGTGGCTGACGGCCATGCAGGTGGGCCAATCCCTTGTTTACCAGTTATCGGTCAGATCGTTAAAAGACAATTCCACCGATCAGAAAGCCGGTAAGCTGATCCGATCTCCTTAAGATAATAAAACTTATCAATTTTTTAGTAAAAACTATCTTTCATCGTATTTTTGACCCTTTAAAGAAGCTGATACAGGCACTTCCTATCGCAAATCCAATTTCTATGAAACTTTTTTTTGTTACATTATCCTCACTATTCTTTTTAACATCAGGTACGCTTTTCGCTCAGCTGGATTCTACAAGAAGAATACCGCAATCACCACTTTCCTTTTTGACATTTGCCCCTGATGCTAGAAGTGCAGCGATGGGAGAGGCCGGTGTAGCACTCAGTCCCGATGCCAACTCGACTTACTGGAATGCGGCAAAGCTTCCCTACAATACCAAGGATTTCGGCGTTTCAGCTTCCTATACCCCATGGCTTCGTTACCTGGTGGACGATATGTGGCTCGGCTATCTGACTGCCTACAAGAAACTGGGCGACCGCCAGGCAGTAGCATTGTCTGTTAACTATTTCAACAACGGAGAGCTGGATTTGCGCGATGCGGTTGGTAACAATATTGGTTATTTCAATTCAAGAGAGGTGGCTATCAACGGTACCTACTCGCGCCAGCTGGGCAGAAACTTCTCGATGGGTTTGACGCTGAAATACATCTCCTCGAACCTGGCAGGTAACGCGGTGATCAATAATGTGTCGCTGAGCCCTGCACGTGTGGCGGCTGGTGATATCAGCGCTTACTATAAAAAAGAATTCAAGAATGAAGATACCGGCAGCGAACTCGTATGGTCTTTGGGTGCTGTGCTTTCCAACCTGGGTGGTAAAATCAACTACGGCTCGGGAACGGACACTGAAAACTTCATTCCGACCAACCTGAAAATCGGTACCGGACTGTCATATACCGGCGACGGAAGAAACCGCTTCAATTTCATCCTCGATTTGAGCAAACTGATGGTTCCTACCCCGGACGGCAAAACCAATGTTAACACGAAGCCTTTGCTGAACGGTGTGTTCGGTTCATTCTCGGATGCTCCGGATGGCTTCAAGGAAGAAGTGCAGGAAGTAGCGATCGCAACCGGTTTGGAATATTGGTATAACAATATCTTCGCTTTGAGAGCAGGTTATTTCAGCGAGAACAAAAACAAAGGCGACCGTCGCTTCTTCACCGCCGGTGCAGGCCTGCGCTTTGCCGACAAGTGGGGCGCCGATTTCGCCTACATGTTCCCGACTACACAGGGAAGCCCGCTTGCACAAACACTGCGCATTACGCTGTCGCTCCAATTGAACAAAGCTGAAAAGCTGGACGTGGGCGACAACGAAAACTAAGCGTTAACAGAAACTTAATTATTCGGAGCGAATGGCGTTATTGCAACGTCATTCGTTTTTTTATACTCACCGCTGCCCATGTTACTGGACCGTACCATTGCCCCTGATTTCAAAATTGTTCAAACCGTAAACTTACCGGAACCTCAAACCTACACGCTCGACAATGGGATTGCATTGCATGTGATCAATATCGGCGAACAGCCGGTGGTGCGTCTGGAATGTATTTTCGAAGCCGGTAACTGGTATGAAACCGAAACGGCGGCATCATATTTCGCGATCAAAATGCTGACGGAAGGTGTGGAGGAAATGACGTCGCAGGAAATCAGTGAGGCGTTCGACCAATTGGGCGCATTCACGGAAATGACCCATACCTCCGATCGAGTGGGAATCGTGGTGTACTGCCTGTCGCGGTTCCTGCCGGAAGTGCTGCCGCTCGTGCAAAAGCTGATCAGCAGTGCGACATTTCCCGAGAAAGAGTTTCAGGAGCTGAAAAATATCACAGTGCAGAACCTGAAAGTGAATAAAGAGAAAACGGCTTACCTGGCAACAACGGAGTTCAGGCTCAGGCTGTTTGGCGCGCATCACCCTTATGGGCAAAGCCAAAGCATAGAAGGCATTGAATCGCTTAAAATGGAGGTAGTCCGGGCCCACTATGAGCGGTTTATCCGCGATGGCAAATTTACAGCCGTCCTCGCGGGACAGGTTACAGAAGCCGATGTGCAGCATGTAAATGCGTCATTAGGCCAAAACTCGTTCGAAAGTGAGGCTGAAAATATCACCTTCCAGGCGTCCGAATCCTACCACGGCGAAGAGGCGGTCGTAGAACGTCCGGAAAGTGTCCAGTCGTCGATCAGAATGGGCCGCGTGCTTTTTAACCGCCATCATCCCGATTATTTCAAAATGCTGGTTACGAACGAAATTCTGGGCGGCTATTTCGGTTCGCGGCTGATGAAGAATATCCGCGAAGAGAAAGGATTAACTTATGGCATTTCCTCACACCTGGTTACGTTGCGGAACGAGGGTTACCTGATGATCGGCACGGATGTGAAAAAAGAATTTACCCAGCAAACCATCCACGAGATCAAAAAGGAGATTTATCGCCTGCAAACAGAACCTGTGGGGGCCGAGGAGTTGCAGACCGTGAAGAATTTTATGGCCGGAGAGTTTGCCGGTTCGCTCAATACAGCCTTCGAGGTGGCCGACCGGCGCAAAATATTGCTGCTCGACGGCCTTCCCGCCAATTTCTTCAACCAATACATCGATCGCATTCATGCCACTACTGCGGAGGACGTAATGCAGATGGCCAACAGCTACCTGCGCCCGGAGGACATGCTGACGGTGATCGCGGGCGGTAAATAGCTAGCTGCCGGCTTTATCCAGGGCATCCTTATAGGCTTTCAGGCAGCGTTCCCGCGCTTCCTTGTGATCTACCATCGGTTCGGGATAGTCTGCGGTACCAAATTCGGGGACCCACTTTTTGATATACTCCATTTTCGGGTCAAACTTCTCTGCTTGCGAAGCCGGGTTGAATATCCGGAAATAAGGTGCCGCATCGGTTCCTGAGCCTGCCGCCCATTGCCATCCGCCGTTGTTTGCGGCGAGGTCGTAATCCAGCAGTTTTTGCGCAAAATAGGCCTCCCCAAGCCGCCAGTCGATCAGCAAATGCTTGGAGAGAAAGCTGGCCGTGACCATTCGCACGCGGTTGTGCATGAAACCTATCGCATTGAGTTGCCGCATGCCGGCATCTACCAATGGATAACCTGTCTTGCCCGCACACCATTTCTCGAAATCGGCTTTGTCATAACGCCATTTGATGAAGTCGTAAGCCTTCCGGAATGCCTCACTCTTGCCGACGTGCGGGAAATTGGAAAGGATTTGCTGGTAAAAGTCCCGCCAGATAAGCTCGTTGAGGAACGTATCGCTATGCTCGCGTGCCTGACGCGCAAGGTCGCGTATGCTCACGGTACCGAAGCGCAGGTGGATGCCGATCCGGCTGGTGGCTTCTTTGGCTGGGAAATCCCTTTCTTTGGCGTAGTCTTTCAGGAGTGCATTGCTCACATCTACGGCCGGGAAATCGTATTCCACTTTTTCGAAACCCATCTCCTGCAACGACGGCGAGGTCGCTGCGTTCCATGGGTGGAAATGCTTGAAATACTTTTTCGTCGGATACGATTTGAGATAAAAATCATTGAGCTTTTCTTTCCATGCCCGGCTGTATGGCGTAAAGACGGTGTACGGCGTTCCCTGCCCGCTGAGTATTTCCTGTTTTTCAAAAATGACCTGGTCCTTGCAGGTTTTGAAAACAATGCCCTTCTTTTTTAATATCCTGTATACTTCTCTATCGCGATCGATAGCGTAAGGCTCATAGTCGGTGTTGGTGTACACTTCGGCAATGTCGTATGCATCAACCAGCCTTTCCCAAACTTTGGCCGGAAAGTCATACTCGACGAGCATATCGGCCTTTTTTTCCTTCAATTCAAGGCGGATATCCGAAATCATTTGGTGGATAAATGTAAGCCGCGCGTCCTTCTTGTCTTCCAGTTCGTCGAGGATGTTCCGGTCGAAAATAAAGAGCGGCACTACGGGATATCCCGAGCGTAAGGCATAGTAAAGTCCCGCATTGTCGTGTAGGCGAAGGTCGCGGCGAAACCAGAATATCGCGATTTTATCTTTCGTTTTCAGGGCCATGCGGCGGTGGGGTCGGGGATGAGGGATGTTTGATACAACTTAACTACGAAGTAAATGCATTTATAGATGAAGGTTGCCATTGCAAATATGGCTTTTTAATGGACCGGGTGCGCATTAGTATGGTTTTTCAAATCGTATATTTACTGCCGGGCGCCGGGAGGTCATACCACGGCGCAATGCAATCTTAACATAACCAGTATTCATGAAATTACAACTCACGATCCTGTTCAGCTTCCTGTGCCTTACCGTTTTCGGCCAAAAGAATAATGCCGCGAAGCAGGAATGGAAGCAGCTCTTCAATGGAAAAAACCTGGATGGCTGGGATATCAAAATCCGTGGCTATGAACTGAACGACAACTACAACAACACATTCCGGGTGGAAGACGGCAAAATGGTGGTTCGCTATGATAAATACGACGACTTTGCGCGCAAATACGGACATATTTTTTACAAAGGCGATTACTCCTACTACCGCATCGCCGTGGAGTACCGCTTCGTAGGCGAGCAGGCGCCCAAGGGCGAGGGATGGGCATGGCGAAACTCCGGTATCATGGTGCACGGGCAGCCGGCCGCTACCATGGGAAAAGACCAGGACTTCCCAGCTTCCATTGAAGTACAGCTGTTGGGCGGCGATGGCAAAAAGCGCACGACTTGCAACCTTTGCACGCCGGGAACGAACGTCGTGATGGATGGAAAACTCATTACCCAGCACTGCGTGACGTCGAAGTCACAGACCTACAACGGCGATCAGTGGGTGCGCGCAGAAGTGCTCGTCCTTGGAGATTCGCTGATCCAGCATTTTGCGAATGGTGAAATGGTTTTGGAATACAACAAACCCCAGCTCGGCGGCGGTAATGTAAGCGGTGATACCGACCCAGCCATTAAGATCGCCGGCAAACTGCTCGATCACGGCTCCATTTCCCTGCAAAGCGAAAGCCATCCCGTAGAATTCAGAAAGGTCGAAATTCTGGATTTGAAAGGCTGTATGGATCCGAAGGCTACGAACTACAAGTCTTACTATGTGAAGGCGGATAATAGCAAATGCAGCTACGGCAGGAAGAAATAGAAAATGTCACCCCGAGCGAAGTCGAAGGGCCATGCACGATGTTCGCGGTATGGACTGTCTTCGACTTCGCTCAGACTGACATCTGGGTACTCAGTCCTGTATTATAACTTTTACAACCGCACAATCTCTGCGCCAATGGCGTTCAGGCGCGTATCGATGTTTTGGTAACCGCGGTCGATTTGCTCGATATTATCGATTATACTTACCCCTTTGGCCGACATGGCTGCGATCAGCAATGCAACACCGGCGCGGATATCGGGGGAGGTCATGCGGATGCCGCGGAGCTGCGTTTCGCGGTTATGGCCGATTACCGTTGCGCGGTGCGGGTCGCAGAGGATAATCTGCGCGCCCATCTCGATCAGCTTATCCACGAAGAACAGACGGCTTTCAAACATTTTCTGGTGAATCAGCACCGTACCCTGCGCCTGCGTAGCCGTTACAAGCACGATACTTAAAAGGTCGGGCGTGAAGCCGGGCCATGGCGCGTCGGCTACGGATAATGTGGAGCCATCGAGGTAGTTTTCGATGCGGTAGCGTTCCTGTGCGGGGATGAAGATATCATCGCCACGGAATTCCATTTGAATACCCAATCTTTTGAAAACATCGGGGATAATGCCCAACTCGGGGATTTGGCAATCTTTAATCGTAATTTCCGATTGCGTCATTGCCGCAAGACCGATGAAGCTGCCGATTTCGATCATATCGGGCAGCATGGTGTGCTCGGTACCTTTCAGTTCGCTTACTCCTTCTACCATGAGCAGGTTGGAAGCGATGCCAGAGATTTTGGCACCCATTCGGTTCAGCATTTTACAAAGCTGCTGCAAATAAGGCTCGCAGGCCGCATTGTAAATGGTAGTGGTTCCTTCGGCCATTACCGCCGCCATCAGCACGTTGGCAGTGCCGGTTACCGAAGCCTCGTCCAAAAGCATGTAGGTGCCTTTCAGATTGGCCGCGTCCACGCGGTAAAAGCCACCATCTTCTCCGTCATAGCTGAACTCCGCACCCAGTTTTTCGAAACCAAGGAAGTGGGTATCGAGTCTTCTGCGGCCGATTTTATCTCCACCCGGGCGCGGAATGCGTCCTTTACGGAAACGTGCCAGCATCGGGCCCAACAGCATCACCGAACCGCGTAATGCCGCCGCTTTCTGGCGGAATGAGTCTGATTCGAGGTAATCGAGATTGATATCGTCGGCTTCGAAACGGATGGAGGTTTCGCTCAGACGCGTGCGGCGTACACCCAGATCGCCCAGAAGGTTGATCAGTTGGTTTACGTCACGGATATTCGGAATGTTATGGATCGTGACAGGCTCTTTGGTCAGCAGCACGGCGCAGATGATCTGCAATGCTTCGTTTTTAGCGCCTTGCGGCACGATTTCACCCTTGAGACGACGATCCCCGGTAATTTTGAATGATGCCATAGAAAATTTTGGGCAATGGTATAAAATGAAACCTGGATTTACATTCCAGGTTTTTTCCGGTTGTTATTCCGGTTGTTGTTATTGTTGTTGTTGTTGTTGTTCCGGTTCTGGAACTTGTTGTTCCGGTTGCGGTTCTGGTTGCCCTGGTTATTGCTGCCCTGCCTGTCGGAGTTGTGTGACTGGGCTTTGAAGCTGTTGCCGCCAGCCTGGTTCACGCGGTTGCGTTCCTGGTTGTTGTTGCGGTCTTTGGGAGCGGCTTCAATGGGGCCTGATTTGCGGATGTAATCGATTTCTTCTTTTAAGCGGCCCTTGCTGAGTTGTTCCAGCTGAATGAGTAGTACGCTGTCTTCGGGATTATCCTTGTTCCAGGCGTTGAAGAACGAACGCATCAGACGGAAAATGTAGGAAACGAATGCGAGGCGGTCTTCCGGATTCTCTGTTTGCGAAGCTTTTTCCAGAAGTAAGTCAATATTGCGGCCGTAGTGGCGGAATTGCAGATTTTGCTGGTTATACTCGACACGGAGTGGTTTTTTACCCAATGCTTCCGCGGATGGCGGCGGGAAAGGGCTGTCGACGTCCAGCTCGAAACCGGAAATAATGTACAGGTCATCCCACAATTTGTTGGTATAGTCCTGATTATCCCGCATGTTGGGATGTATCTGACGCATAAGCTCGACCAGGATGTGCGCGTAGAGTGTGCGCTTAGCCTTATCCTCGATCTTGACGATGTGGTCGGCCAATTTTTGTACGTTACTACCGTATTCTTTCAATGGGATATCTTTTTTATAATGGACAAAAATAATAAGTTTTTGTGGAAACAAAATGAGGTACAGTGGTAAAAGGGGCATTCCGCGGCACTGGCTCAGGGCAGGTAAAGCAAATGTCCCCGTATACTTTCGAGGCGAAATGCTGCGGGGCCGGCAGCTTCGGCGGAACGGAGCGTGTAGTAGTAAACTCCCGCCGCAATGCCGGGAGAATGCCTGGCCGGTTCCCAGAAGTATGCATTAAGGCCTGTAAAACAATGTAACGTTTGTCGAAAGACGGTCGTTCCCAGTGTGTTCAGAATGCGCAATTCCAGGTCGGTGGCCCGCAGCTGCCGGTTTTCAACCGTGAACCTGAACCATTGCCGCGCCGGATTCGGAGAAACTGTCAGCGCTATCGGTCCATCCTGCTCAGCTACTTTAAGTTGGATCAGGTAGGGCGGCGACGACTGCCCGGTTTTGTCACGGCATTGAATGGTGACCAGGTATCGGCCCTGCATTAACATCAGCGGAAGCGTGATTTCATAAAATTTACCTTCAATATTCCTGCCCGTAGCGCCGCGCATGGGCATTAGCACATCCGTGCAGTCCGTGCAAAACATTTTAAGCCAAACGGCCACCATCGTAGTATCATTATCCGTCAGTGGCAGATTTTCGTCGAAAATACGGATCTGCAAGCAGGGCCTTTCCGAAACGATGGCTCCATTCACGAGTGGATTTCCATCGATGGAAACCTGCATGAACGGGGGGAGATTCGTCGTTTGGCCGGACGCGACGGTATCTGTATGCAGCGAGGGAAAAATGCGGATGGCCGGATCGCCGTGGAGGGTCATTTGCTGCACGGTAATGCTATCCAGTATATCCGGCATGCGTGAAAGGTTCCGCCGGATCGCTTCCTGCTGGATAATGCCAAACGGTTGACTGGTAAATGTAGTGTCGGCCAGCACTTCGTAAAATGTTTCGGTATAGCGTTTCAGCGCTGTGGACGGGCCGTTGAAAGTGTGTGCCAGAAAGAGTACAGCCCCGCTTTGGGGTGCGAAAATCCAGTTGCTGCTCAATGTTTGGGTGGAATAGAAAATACTTCCCGCCGCGCAGCCATTCACGATCATTGCCGGGAAACGCGGATGATTCTGGTAATTCCGCGCCGGATCATCCGCACGGCCGATGTCCATGTCGGTCACGTCCAGGGAAGAGTGACCAAACAGGGTCACCAGTCCCACGCCTTCATTGATCTGTTTGGCGATGTTTACCGGTTCAACCGCAACGTCCGTAAGCTTTGAAATCGTGCTGACGCCGAGCACTGTATCTTCCAGTTTCTTTTCAAAATCCCCGACATATGACTTAAACAGGGTCAGCTCGTCCCTCGACCTGCCGCCGCTTAAATGCAGTATCCGTTTCCGCCACTCTGCGGCAGCCGGTTCTGCTTCCATCGCCATCACTTTTTGGAGGTAATCTAGCAGTTGCCGGGCATTCGATGCATTGACGCGGCCTATGGGCACGATCGGGACATGGGCCCCCTTCATCGTCGTCAAAGCCACATCCGAACCCGGCCAGCCGGCATTGGGTACCATATCTCTTTGCCAGGCATCGCTTGTTTTCCTTGCTGTTTGAGGATCAACCGACCTTCCGGCCAATAGCACATATTTTAAATGCCCCTTATCATGCAGCCAGCGGATCGCATTGCGGATGCCCTGCGGGCCCGGCTGGCCTGCATTGAACTGATCGTACAGTTCATGGCTGTAAACGACCGTGGTAGTATACCCGCCCCCGGCTTCCGATGCGCGGTATTGTGCATATTCGGCTGCGGCGTCAGGGCCGTTCGTCCCCGGCTTGTCAGGCACAGGGTTGCCGGCCCGGACACGCATGAGCGGATGGGTGATGATGAGGTATTCCGTTTTCGGGTCTATTTCAGCAAACCTTACCACGCGAAGGCGTGACGACTGGAGGTAAGCGGGCGCTGTGCGCGGGCCGGCTTGCGGGTACCGCACACGCGCGTACGAGAGTGACACGTGCCCGCCCGCGCCTGTGGGCAGGAGTGTCAGTACCAGCTCGCCGGTTTCGTCGAAATCGGCTATTGGTATTTGAAAACGAATAATCCTGGTTTCGCGGCCAGTTACTTGCAGGTCCATCAGTTTCCTTTTCAGGTTTTTGGCTACGCCCAGCCACAATGCAAATGAATGCACGCCGGCCGACCAGCCTGCGAGGAGTATTTCACAGTCGATATCCGTGCTGATTTCTTTGAATAGCTTGTTGGTCCGAAGTGTGATTTCAAAAGGCGTTCGCTCGGGTATTTGGGGGCCTGTCCAGCCTTCCCCTTCATCATAACCGGTCATGAGCGAACCGGTTTCGTAGTTGCTTTCCGGTGGGAAGAACCTGCCGGGCAGGTAATGCGAGGTAAAAAGTTGCATGGATTCCTCCCGGTGAAATGCGGCGCTGTCTTTAATGGTACCGGGAGCGGGAAAGGTGGTCCTTAAACCGCGCACATCGTTTTGCCAGGTGAGAAAGTAGGTGGTCGTGTCCGAGTAAAGGTTATAGAAAGGGTGCGGCATGGCACCGGGACTGGTGTAGAGCACGGTATCGGCATAACCATCATTCCTTTTACCAGAAAATAAAATGTGCCCATCGCTGCCCAGCTTGCCAGAGGTTTCACCCGCGACCTGAATAGGTACCTCATTCCCATGTACAAAGAGCCGAATACCCGCTGTCGCAATTGAATCGATGGGAATGTCTTCCAGGGCGAGTTCCGTGGCGGTGATTTTGTAAATGCCGGTTTCCGCCACAGGAATACGCAGGTAAGTTTGCCGGTAGTCGATCCATTCATTGCCGTAGTTCTCCTGTGCCATGCACGGGCTATATCCGTAAAAGCAGCAGCATAGTAAGGTGTGTGTAAAAATCCTTGTCATCGTCTGGAAGGTTTGACACACCCAGGCGCTGCAAGGATCACCGGCTTTATTCCCGCTGCTTTCGGACGTACAGGTTCATGGAAAACGAATAGGCATGATCGTTATCGGTATCATGAAACTCTGAACGCTGCAATTCCCAGTCGCCTGGGTCGAATGCGGGGAAATAGGCGTCGCCTGCCGCTTGTGTGTGTACAATGGTCAGATACATTCTGTCGGCCAGCGGGAGCATTTGCTGAAAAATACTCGCGCCGCCTAATACGAATACGTCCGTTTCGCCGGAAAGTAACGCGATGGCCCCGGAAATATCTTTGGCATATTCCACACGCGGCCCGGGCTGGGCAGGCGGGTTGGAAGTAATGATCACATTCCGGTATTCCGAATGCAGGGCGTCGGGCGCCTCGAAGCTCTTCCTGCCCATGATGAATGCTTTGCCGGCTGTTACTTTCCGGAAATGCGCCCATTCGTCGGGCAGGTGCCAGGGCAGGCTGTTGTTCAGGCCGATGACGTGGTTTTCGGCCATGGCGGCGATGATGAAGAGTTGTGTTTTTGTGCTCATAAAAATGCTAAAATGTTTTTGAACCGATCGGCACATTAAAATAACCATTCATCCTAACACTAGCATCTTTTTAACATGGTACCTTGCATCGCAAAGTACCTGTGTATACCTTTGTATTGTTAGAAGTCTTCATTCTATCTATTAGCCATGAACATATTCATTTAAAATTAACTCATGAAACCACATGAACATTGAAAATGCCCAAGTGCAGATGCGAAAGGGAATTTTGGAATTCTGCATCCTGCACATCATATCCCGGGGCGAAGTCTATGCTTCGGATATGTTGGATGAACTCACGTCCGCTCACATCATGGTGGTGGAAGGAACATTATACCCTCTTCTTACCAGGTTAAAAAATTCGGGCTGGCTGGACTATAAATGGGTGGAGTCGTCTTCGGGCCCTCCAAGGAAATACTATGTTTTGACGGATGAGGGGAAGGTCTTCCTGGACGCAATGCAAGCTACATGGTTTGAGCTCGCCGACTCGGTGCAAACCGTGATTAAACGCACAGAGGAGTTGAGCAAAACGGCTTCAAGCAACCTTCCTGACCCTAACTGATCACCTAAAGACATTCGATTATTTCAATCATGAAAAAGACAATCAGCATAAACATAGGCGGCATTATCTTCCATATCGAGGAAGATGGCTATGAGAAACTGAAAGGGTATCTCGCCTCTATCCAGAAGTATTTTTCTTCGTTTGCGGATAGCAAGGAAATCCTTTCGGACATTGAGGGCAGGATTGCGGAGCGGTTTTTGAACAAGCAAAAGGCGGAGAGTAAGCAGGTGATCTCGCTGTCGGACGTCGATGAGCTGATCGCCGCCATGGGTACCGTGGCCGACTTCGAGGCCATCGAACAGGGCGAGGAGTTCCTGGCCGATCCGCTGGAAACGGCTTCGGCGCCATCTTCCGCACCAAAGCAGGAAAAATATACATCCCATACCGCACCCAATGCACCCAAAACGGAGCCAGCAAGGCCAGGCGCACCCCGGAAATTGTACCGGGACTTGCGCAGGAAACTCCTGGGCGGCGTAGCGGCAGGTCTGGCGCATTACTTCACGATCGACGCGATCTGGGTAAGGCTCGCATTCCTTTTTGCCGTAGTAGGCTTGCCGGCGGGTTCGGGTATGCTGGACATGAATGCGGAAGAAATCTTCGGGCCGATTTCAGGCTTCAGCGTGCTGGTGTACATCGCCATGTGGGTGGCATTCCCCGGCTCTGTGACATTGGAAGAAGATGCCCATATCAAGAAATTTTACCGCGATCCGGACCGCAAAGTAGTAGGTGGTGTAGCGGCCGGTGTGGCTTCCTATTTCGGGGTGGACCTTGGCGTGGTGCGTTTTCTGTGGGTATTATCCATTTTGTTATTCGGTACGGGCTTTCTGATCTACATTGTATTATGGGTTATCGCCCCGAATGCGAATACGCTGACCGAAAAAATGGAAATGCAGGGGGAGCCTATTACCCTCTCCAATATTGAGTCGAACATTAAGCAGAGCCTCAATTTGGAAGAAAGAGGGGGGGGAGAGCATGTAATTACCAAACTTTTATTGTTGCCTTTCCGTGCCATCGGGCTGGTGGTGGCGGCAATCGGGAAGTTGCTCAGAGGGCTGGGGCCGATTCTGAGAGTGCTGATCGGCGCATTCCTGATCGGGATGTCGGCCCTTGGGCTGCTGGGTATTGTGATTGCCGCGGGCGTGGCGCTGGGTCTTACCAGTGCGGGGGTATTTGATAACCTGCCCGTACCAATGCTGATTTACCAGGAGTTGCCCGAGATTCTGATCCTTTCCGGGATCCTGGTGGCGGCCATTCCTTTGGTGACCTTCCTTTTGCTTGGCCTTACATTGATCTCCAATAAAAGGATCGTAGGCGGAAGCGTATGGCTTACATTGCTGGGCTTGTGGATTGTGGGAGTGATCGGCGCCACCGTAGGCGGGGTCAGCTACCAGCGTAATTTTGCCAAAAGGGGCGAAGTGACCGAAACCAGCTACTATGCCGTGCCGCGTGGGACACTTACTTTGGACTACCATTACTTATACGATGAAGAGAATATTGATGTAGATGTACAACTGGCCGGGTATAATGCCGGCGATAGTATCCGGCTTGAAAAAACGCTTCATGCAAGAGGCCGCTCCCGCGAGGATGCCGAGAAAAATGCACGGGAAATTAAATACGATCCCCAGTTCCGCGATTCGGTGTTCGTGTTCACAGAAGGTCCTGCGCTTTCCAGCCGCTCGCGGTTCCGCGATCAGCAGATTGACCTGACGGTGGGTGTGCCATATGATAAGCCCTTTGCCATGAAACGCGATTTTTATCACCAGTTAAATGATTGGGACAAAAATCAGCAAAATATCAAAAAGTACGATCTGCGCGATGCCGACGATATCACCTGGAACAATCTAGTGTGGGTAATGCGTCGCGACTCGGGACTCGTTTGTACCAATATTCCTTTGAAATACATCCGCAGTGAAAATGAAGATGATCAGGATGATTATGCTTTTGAATATGACGACAACAGCGATCTTGAACTGGGCGACCGCGGAAGTTATAGCAAGCAGTTCCCTGTGGCAGACTTCAAAAAAGTAGATATCGGCGGAGCGTATTCAATCATCATCCGTCAGGGTACAGAATACAGTGTAACCGCTGACTCGGATAACCAGGAGAATATCGACGACATCAGGGTGGTGGTGGAAGATGGCGTGCTGCGCGTGAAGCGCAACCGCGAGTACAACCTCTTCGACCATGAGAAATGGGAACGTATCGGCATCGTGATCACCATGCCGGTTATCGAAAACCTGTCGCTTTCGGGTGCCAACAAAACGCTGGTAACCGAGTTCAAGGACATTCCTAAGCTGAACGTGGAGATTTCGGGTGCTTCCAAGAGCGAGTTGAATGTGTTTGTGGACCAGCTGTCGGTGAATGTATCGGGCGCTTCCAAGGCTACATTGAGAGGTTCGGCCAAATCGGCTAGGCTGGATGCGCACGGGGCCTGCAAGCTCACGGCTACCGAAATGAATATCCAGAATGCAGAAGTGGATGCCTCCGGCGCTTCGAAGGTCGAGCTGGGCCACGTGCCTAATCTGAACAAGCACGCCAGCGGCGCAAGCAAGATCAGCGTCCAGTAATATTTTGAATGCCGGTGCAACGTCGCCGGCATTCTATTCATCTTTCGGAAAAATCTAACTTAGTAAACCATGAAAAGAACGCAACTATTCCTTTTTGCCGCCCTTTTGATCACCGCATTTTCGTGCAGTGTATCCGCACAGGAAACCCGCAAATTCAACGCGTCCGGCTTTACCAAGCTTTCCATGGGCAGCGCATTCAAAATAGATGTGAAGCAGGGAGGTAGTTTCAGCATTACGGCTACCGGCCGCGCCGAGGACCTCAATGACCTGGAATCGGCAGTGAAAGGCGGTACCTTTCATTTGGGATATAAAAACCATGGCTGGAACAAAAACCGCAAAACGGTGGAAGTGAGCTTGACCATGCCCGCCCTCGACGGTGTGGATTTCTCGGGTGCCTCCAAAGCCAATGTGGCCCGTTTCAGTGGTGTGAGAAGCATGGAGATCGAAGTTTCCGGCGCTTCGCAGGTGACTATGAGCCTCGCGGCTCCCAAAGTTTCCGTTGACCTTTCCGGCGCCTCGTCACTCACCCTTACCGGCGAAGGTGACGTCCTGACGGGCGACGTGTCGGGCGCGTCGTCGCTCAAAGGCCGCGACTTTTCAGCAAAAACCGTCAATATCGACGCATTGGGTGCCAGCAGCGCTGCGGTGCTCGCCAGCAACACCGTCAATGCCGAAGCCAGCGGCGCCAGCAGCATCCGCTACTCGGGCGGCGCGAGGGATATCCATTCCAGCACCTCCGGCGCAAGCTCGGTTAAAAGAGATTGAAACAACTATTTTAATATTCACTGTGAACTAACAATAAGGTCTGCGATTGCAGGCCTTATTTGTTTTTATGGACAATCATACCTGAAAGTAGTCATCGTCTCCATCCCCGAGGCGCCTCCTGTCGGTACTGTCGTAGATGATTCCGGAGTACCGGCCGCGTTGAAGCGGTAGTCGGTTTTGTATTCGGCGGTCATGGGCGACTCGTAGTTGGTCAGCTTGTCTCCGATGAGGTTATTGGAGCCATCAGTAGTCTGTACGGTTATGATCGGCTCGGGGATGCCTTTGAAAAACCTGGGAATGTCATTTTCGGGGTTCGGGCGATTGTCGTAGGTATATTCTTGTAAGTATATTTTTTTGCCATCCCGGTTTCCCAGGACGGTTTTAAGGTTCCAGTTGTCATCGTAGGTCATATCCATTAAATAGTTGCCTGATATGTATCTCGAAGGAAAGCCGCGGAAATTGTACCGGGTGGTAGACGTAATGCCGCCCTTGCTGTCTTTTTCCGTAACCATACTCACCAGGCCGGATGCGAATTCTGCCAGCGTACTTCCGGAGGCGGACGTGGTGAGTGCCGATACAAGCCGCGAGCCGCTGTACGTATAGGTTTTTACTTTTTGCTCGGTGGTGGTCACAGGAGGCCGGTTGTCGCCCTGTATGGCAGTAACAATTGAAATAGCCGCATCCCTGATTTCCGGGCCGACATACCGGAACTCGGATGTCTCTTCGGAATCCATCTTAAAGTCTTTGTAAACCCCATTTGTATGCGAGTAACTTGATTTTGCGGAGCCTTGGAAGACGAACGACTTGCGGACTACCAGTGTGCTTAACAGTGCATAAGCATTGAACGTGAATGTAAAATCAGTGATGGTGGTGGTCCTGGAAATCAATTCGTTGGTCGCACCGTCGATTCGTTCATTCACTTCCGTTTTACGGGCACTTTTTAATTGTTTTTGCGGGTCGCGACTGATCTCGGTTGTGATTGTATTCTTTTGGCTTTCGCTGCCCTGCGTTTGTTGTGTAATGGTTTTTCCCGCAAAAATGCACATTGTCTGCGCTGGCCCGTGCTCCTTTTTGGAGCACGCAACGGCGAGGAGAATCAGCATTGTGGCGAAAAGTATTCTGGCAGAAATGCCCATAGGATAGTTAGTAATGTTTGTGGTAGGTTCGAGCAGCCATGGAATGATTTTCACAATTTGGGATAAATCAGTTTCTTTTACAACTTGCATCACTCAACACGCATTACTGACATCACATGAGCCGGAAACATCTACTGACCGTTGCATTCGTCCTGACTTTCTTTCACCAGATCGCGATCGGACAGGGCCGCTCCAAATTCGGCGGGCGCTATACCGATCCGTTCGGGGTGCTGAGTGTGCAGGCCGGCATCGGAGTGGCATATTATATGGGTGATTTGAATGACGGTGTGAATTTGAAACACCTCGGCCTGGGGCCTTCGATCTCGCTCGGGGCATTATACCGGCTGACCGAGCATGTGAGCGCGCGCGGGGAGCTGCGCTTCTACCAGGTTTCGGGTGACCAGAAATATTCCAAAAATTACCAGAATAATCTTTCCTTCAAGACATTCAACCCGGACATTAACCTGGGTTTGCAGGCGGATTTGTTTGCCTACAACCGGCAGGCGCCAATCAATCCCTATCTCTTCGGCGGGGTGGGCGTGACTTATCTGAGCCCCAAGGCCAGGCTTGATGGTACCTGGTACAGCCTGCCTGAGCTTACGACGGAGGGTGTCAAGTATAAGCGGCTGCCGCTTGTGTTCACAGCCGGAATCGGGATTTCTATCAAAACAACCCAAAGACTGAGTCTCGGCCTCGAACTTTGCAATAACTTCGTCAATTCCGATTACCTCGACGATGTGAGCACGGTGTATCCCAATCCCGATCTTTTGCCAAGCGACATTGCCCGCGCGCTGTCCGACCGTGCCCCGGAAATCGGCGAGCCTGCGCGGCAACCCGGCTGGAACCGTGGAAGCGCGAAAAGCAAAGACAGCTATCTCTTTTTGCAGGTGCGTGCCACTTACCTGATCGGTAACCGGGCCCAGAACCTCGAAAGGAAGAAAACCCGCTGCCCCAAGTTTTAAATCCATTTCTTACCAACATGCTGAAACCGAAAAAGCCCCATCAATCCGAAGTAACCATGACCGAAATGGTACTTCCCAACGATACGAACACACTCAATAACCTGATGGGGGGGAGGCTGCTGCACTGGATGGACATTTGTGCGGCGATTTCGGCGCAAAAGCATTCCAACCGCATTGTGGTGACGGCTTCGGTCGATAATGTGTCGTTCACGGAGCCTATCCGCCTGGGTAACATCGTTACGATGCGTGCCAAGGTGACGCGTGCATTCAATTCGTCTATGGAGGTCTTTCTCGAAGTCTGGGCCGAGGATATTCCCGCCGGGCAGCGCGTGAGTACCAACCGCGCATTCTACACTTTCGTGGCGGTGGACCAGAACGGCCGGCCTATCGAAGTGCCGCCCCTGGAAGCGGAAACCGATGAGGAAAATGAGCTGTACCTGAGCGCCCTTCGCCGCCGTCAGCTGCGCCTGGTGCTCGCCGGCCGGATGAATGCGGCCGAAGCCACCGAGCTGAAAGCGCTTTTTAAGGTGTAATAAGGCGGTAGGCACGGCATAATTTGGTAATTTTGCGGCATCAACTCTTGTCACTTATGCCCAAGCAAATCATATTTTCGGATAAAGCACCGGCCCCCATTGGTCCTTACAGCCAGGCTGTTAAAGTAAATGGCACTGTTTATGTTTCAGGGCAGATCGCCGCGGAACTGGCAAAGTCCGGGGACATCAAGGCGGAAACAGGCGTGGTCATGCAAAATATCGGACACATTCTGGGAGCGGCCGGACTGGGTTTTCAGAACGTGGTCAAAGCCAGTATTTTCCTTCGTGATATGAACGACTTCGCCGCTGTGAATGAAATCTACGGCGGCTTTTTTACCAAAGATCCTCCCGCCCGCGAGACCGTGCAGGTTGCACGCCTGCCGAAGGACGTGAACGTCGAAATTTCCGTCATAGCGGTTGAGTAACACCATTGAACTTAATTTTTTGAATAAATGAATAACAAACCAGTCAGGGTGCGTTTTGCGCCTAGCCCTACCGGCCCGCTGCATGCGGGCGGTGTGCGTACGGCCCTGTATAATTACCTGTTTGCACGCCAGCAAGGCGGCCAGATGCTGCTTCGCATTGAAGATACCGACCAGAACCGTTACGTTCCTGGCGCTGAGGCATACATTCTGGAAGCGTTGGAGTGGCTGGGTATCGGCATCGATGAAGGCCCGCAGCAGGGCGGCCCGCACGCGCCTTACCGGCAATCGGAAAGAAAAGAAATGTACCGCGAATATGCGGAGCGGCTGGTTCAGGAAGGCAAGGCCTATTATGCCTTCGACACGCCTGAGCAGCTGGACGATATGCGTAAGCGCCTGGAAGCCGCAAAAGTGGCTGCCGTGCAGTACAACGCGATTACCCGCACGGAAATGACCAATTCGCTGACGCTGTCGGCCGAAGAAACGAAGGCACGGCTCGAAAGCGGCGACCCTTACGTGATCCGCATGAAGATCCAGCCGAAAGAGGATGTCCGTTTCAACGACCTGATCCGCGGCTGGGTGGTGGTGCATTCGTCGCAGATCGACGATAAAGTGCTTTTGAAATCGGATGGAATGCCTACTTACCATTTGGCCAACATCGTGGACGACCACCTGATGGGCATTACCCACGTGATCCGTGGGGAAGAATGGCTGCCGTCGGCTCCGTTGCACGTGCTATTGTATCGCTATCTGGGCTGGGAAAGTACTATGCCGCAGTTCGCGCATTTGCCGCTGCTCCTCAAACCCGACGGTAACGGCAAGCTCTCGAAACGTGATGCCGACCTGGGCGGTTTCCCGATCTTCCCGTTGGAATGGACCGACCCTAACACCGGTGAAAAGGCTCGTGGTTTCCGCGAAGAAGGCTATCTGCCCGGCGCTACCGCCAACTTCCTGGCATTGCTTGGCTGGAATGCAGGTACCGAGCAGGAAATTTTCAGCATGGACGAACTCGTAGCGTCGTTCAGCTTCGACCGCGTACACAAGGCAGGCGCGAGGTTTGATATTCAGAAAGCCAACTGGTTTAACCAGCAATATCTGAAACAGCTGGATGATGCTGCCATTATTGAAGAACTGAAACCCTTGTACGATGCGAAGGGCATTACCGTGAACCAGGATCAGCTTACGCAGATCGTGCATTTGTTGAAAGACCGTGTACATTTCATTAAGGAGATCGTTTCAGAATCGCTCTTTTTGTTTGCAGCACCGGAGGAATACGATCAGGATGTGGTGATCAAGAAATGGAACGAAGAGGCCGTGAATGCGATCGGTGCATTTAAGGATGCATTGGCAGGGTTCAATGGCACGTTCGTGGCACACGATATTAAGGAAGTTCTCTCGGCGACGATGGAGTCGGCCGGTATTAAAATGGGTAAGATCATGCAGGCCTTGCGCCTGGCGGTGACCGGCGCAGGCGCTGGCCCGGATTTGATGATCATCATGGAAATCCTCGGCAAAGGCGAAGTGGTCAGCAGGCTGGAAACAGCGCTCAGCCGCTTGTCAGCACAAATCAGGCTGGCGTAGTGGCTGCCCGACCGCAGGATCAAAAACCATTGGCACCGCGGGGATCATTGCATATTTTCGTAACAAGTGAATAACGGGCCGCCAGGCGGTCCATTGGCATCAAAACACATGGCTAAGAAAAAACAATCGGAAACGTCCAAGCCTGCACCTGAGAAGCCTCGCGTGCACAAAGACCTGGAAGGTTTTGATATCCAGATCAACTCGTTCGGTGAGATCACCACGAGCTTTGACATGGACCGTATCAATGAATTTTTGAATAAAAATGTGGATGACAAAAAGCTCCGCGACCGCGAGGATATCCCAGGCCGGAAAACCCGGAAATCGAAGAAAAAGAGCTCCGGGGAGGAAGAGGAGGAAGAAGAGTAGCAGGCTGCATTCGTTTTGACCAACCTATAAAACCTTTTACGAAAAAATGATCTCACACGAAATCGATTACAAAATTATTGGTGACGACATTCAGGTCGTGGAAATTGAACTCGACCCGAACGAAACCGTGATCGCCGAGGCGGGCGCTATGCTATTTATGGAAGACGGCATTCAGTTCGAAACCAAAATGGGCGACGGATCGGAAGCCAACCAGAGCATAATGGGCAAGATTTTCCAGGCGGGAACCCGTTTGCTGACCGGAGAATCGCTGTTTATGACGCATTTTACCAATCGTGGTGTAGGTAAGAAAAAAGTAGCATTTGCAGCGCCGTACCCTGGAACGGTAATGCCGATCGACCTTTCGAAGATTTACGGTAGCGAGCTGATCGTGCAGAAAGACGGTTTCCTGTGCGCCGCCATGGGTACGAGCATGAAGATCCATTTCAACCAGCGCTTCGGCTCGGGCTTGTTCGGTGGGGAAGGTTTTATACTTCAGAAGCTGAAAGGCGACGGTATGGCATTCGTGCATGCCGGCGGCGTGGTGATGGAGAAACAGCTGAACAACGAAACGCTGCGCGTCGATACGGGTTGCGTGGTGGCATTCGAGCAATCGCTGAGCTTCGATATCCAGCGTTCGGGTGGTTTGAAATCGATGGTATTCGGTGGAGAAGGAATGTTCCTTGCTACATTGCGCGGTACAGGTCGCTGCTGGGTGCAGTCGATGCCGATTTCCAAGCTGATCCAGCGACTTTCGATATACGGGCCTAATTCCCGCAAGGAGAGCGGTTCGGTAATCGGAGGTTTGGGCAGTTTGTTTGAGGACTAAAATATTCATGTCACGCTGAGCGGACCGGGCCGCTCAGCGTGACAGATGTTTTTATTTCAAAATGTAAACGCCTTTGCCACCTCCCAGCCATATTTCGCCGGTGGGACTTTGGGCAAATGCAAATATGCCCCCGCTATCGTCAAGGTCTTTCAGTTCCCATTTGCCATTCCTGAAAACACCATATTCTTTTTCGTCCCAAAATGCGGCCCATATCCGGTTTTCGCTATCAGCAAACACCTGTTGCGTCCAGTAAACCTTCTTGTCTTCTTCCGGGAGCTTGATCACCTGGCTCGACTTGCCATTGAATTTGAATATCTGCGGACGACCGGGCACAATGGTGCTTGACAGTCCGTAATTAATGGATGCCAGGAGCTCATCGTCTTTATTGACTACGATATTGCCATAATAATAGGGGGTGAAACCCAGCTCCTTTTCACCGAAAATATCCCATTTGCTACCCGCAATACGTACGATTGAAGTAGCTGTGACGCCGTCATTGAGTGCCAGCCAAACGGTGTTCCTGGAATCAATGGCGATACCGGCGATGAGGTTGCCGGGAAGTTTTGAATTTTCAGGGGTAAATGCCGTAAACTGGTTGCCATCGTATTTTACCAGGCCGCCCTGCCGCGACGCACCTGCCGAGAACCATACATTGTTTGCACCGTCGACAGCCACCGAACGCACCGCATTGCGAGGCAGGTTATACTGGCCGGATACGTACCGGGTGAATTTGGAGCCATCGTACTTCACAAGGTCGTCCGTACCTAGCCACACATTTCCTTTTTTATCGACCGCAATATCCCATATGGCGGCTTTGGTTAGCATAGAATTGCTGGAATCAAAAACGGCAATGCTGTTACCGCTGTGCCGGATAAGGCCCTGGCCGAGCGTGCCGAGCCAGGCGGTGCCTGAGGCGTCGAAGGCGATGGAGATCACGTGATAATCTTTCAGCCGGGCTTCGGAAATGACGTATGGAACGGGGTCGTCGTTCGTACAGGCATTTACCATTGCCAAAAGCAATAGTATCGGTAATAATCTTTTCATACAACTGGGATTTGTGGTTTCAGGAACGAAGCGTCGTTCCTAAGGACACGTCGGGTTAGGTGATCGTTGGAAGCTGTTGATTATTAGCAAGATATATTTTGTGCTAGTAAAAAACAATGCTTTGCGCCCGGCTTTGCCCGGCGGATGTCACTTGAAGAATATATTTTCCGGCGGGTAAAGGGTACTGCGGACGAACGGAGAGCAACCCCACTGCTTCCCGCCCCGATGTTTGAATAGGATGTTCACGGCCGGAGGCGTCAAAAAGGCGGCAGGCGATGTCTGTCTCAGGTGCTTCGGTGGCGGGTATAATGTAAAACTGCTGCTGCGTAACGGGATTTGGGAACACAGTCCAGGGGAGCGGGGCACCATCGCGGAACAAAGTGACGAGGGCAGAATAGCTGCTGGCGCCATTGATATACACCATTTTAATCCTGTAAAAAATCGTCCCGATGCCTGTATCCTGATCTGTGAAACCAAATACACGCGAGACTCCTTCGGTCGGGGCGCGGAAGGTTTCAAGGTCGGTGTATTGAATGCCATCGGTTGTTTTCTGCACCGTCAGGGTTGCCAGACCCTCCACGGGCGCAAGGGCCCAGGCCACATGAATGCCATCGGCCGTATTTCGCACGCCGATCGGGTTGACATATTCGATTGTTCGCGGGGCGTGTTCGACGTAAACCGGTTGCGAAACGCTGCCAGGATTTACCGGATTGAGACCGGTAAGCCGGATGTAGTACCGGCCGTCGGGAATGTCGGCGGGCATTTGGATTTGAAGCGGGGCAGCACTGCCGGTGCCCACTCTTGCTATGAACTGACCTTGCGCATCCAGCAGCTCGGCGGTAATGTCTAATGCGGTGGGGGCATTGCCGGTAACGGCGAACGGCAACCCGAAAGTCGCGCCCGGGTACACACGTGCGGGCGTTACGCCTGTATGTAAGGCGTAGGCGGGTTGCAGAGGGGTGGTCTTTGTGATGGATGTGTCGGACAGGCTCCTGTTCCAGGCTGCTGCCGCTTGTGTAAGCCCCTGTACACCGCCGGGGACATTCTCAAAATGCCCGGAAGAAGGGCGGGGAATCTGTACGGTGTCGAGATAAGGACCCTGAAAAGTATTGAATCCCGGAAGGGCTATCAGCCGGTTCTGGGCATTTAGCACGGGTAAATAAGGATCTTTCAGCCGCTCACTTGCAGAATTACGTGCAATGTACCAGGGAATATTGTACCCCGAATCATTCCGGCTGTTTTGGATGAGCGTTCTGATACCTTCGAAATAATCTGCCTCTTTAAAACCCAGTTGCGCGTCATTTTCGCCGTGCGAGCACAGCACGGCGCGCACACCTGTTAGCGAAGTCATATAGCGCATGGCATTGACGATATTGCTGTAAGGTTGCCGGTTAGGCCAGAATTTGCCTACATATAAATTATAGGCGTCCTTTCCCGAAGCGGCGTCGCGGTAGTTCTCGCAATTGGCGGCTGCCCATGCGGTATTGAAAAAAAGTACGGGTGTCTTCCATCTCTTAAATAACAAATCTCCGAGTTCGCCCCAGTACCAGGCAGTTTCGCCATTGGGAAAAATGTTGCTGCCGCTTTGGAGCGGTTCGAAAGCAGGAGGAGGCATAGGGCCGTCCGGGGCCACGGTAATGTTCTCATTGTTGAGGGTTTTATTGAGGGCATTGAATGAAACCACATTGGAAGACGCGTCTTTGGCGCCCAGGCCGGGGAGCCCCATAGCATTGGAATTGCCGGTAATGAGAAATACTTCACCTATTCCAATGCGGTCTACCGTCGCGGAATCGACTATGCCGTCGTCTGCTGTACCGGTTAGTTTGAGGCGGTACCACCCGGTAGGAGCATTGAAGGCAGCGTGGAGCAGCCCCTGCGAAATCTGGGCAGGATCTAACTGCTGTTCCTGTGTCGCATTTGCATTGCCTTCGATGGGTATTAAAGCCGCAGCGACGCGGGTGTAAGGGTAGTGGGCATAAGCAGTGAGGTAAATCGACGCCGAGCCGAACGCATTGCGTTGCATGACCTGGTTTGCAACGGGACTTGTAATGACGAGCTGTGCATTCACCTGCAAAATGCCCGATATCAGGCAAAGCAGGGCGATCTCGCAGCATACACGGTATCCGGTGACAAGACGAATCCTTTCCAACATCGGTAAATGGCTTTGGTAAACTCTGGTTGAATGTAAGAACGAAAAAAGCCGGCCCTCAGATGAAGGCCGGCTTTGGAAACTAAGATAAGAAATTATTGTTGGTAGCCCGGATTCTGAGGTTTCAGGTTCGGGTTGTTTCTCATTTCCTGGATACCCAGCGGGAACAGCAGGTGTTTTTCCAATAATGGGGCACCACCGCTCACGTTCAGGTTTCTGTGGCCAACGAAGTTATCGAATTTCTTGGTCTCTTCATTGAACACCTTGCGCAGGCGTACCATGTCGAACCAGGTGATACCTTCGTAGGCGAACTCATGCCAGCGCTCTTTCCAAACTGCCTCTTTGAAAGTGGCAGCGGTGTAAGTGCCGATGGCCGGCGTGGTCAACTTCGCACGGTCGCGGATGGCTTTGAATGCATCATAAGCGTCCTGGTTTACAGTACCGAGTTCTGCTTGTGCTTCTGCATACATAAGCAATACGTCGGAGTAGCGCATCTGGTTTACGTTCAGGTTGTTCAGGCGGGTAGGGGTAATGCCTGGGCCACCCAATGCAGCAATGTTGAAGTACTTGAACACGTAAGGAGCGCCCAGGTCGAATTTCTCACCGGTACCATTGGTATAGTAGGTGGTGTAGAACCAGCCATCCTGATCTTTGGCACGAAGGTCGCCCGTCTCATAAGACTTATAGAACGACAGCGTAGGCACGGTGCTACCGGTTCCGCTAGGTCCCGCATAGGTTACCGCCTTGAAGTTCGGGAAGAAGTCGTTCAGCGGGAAACCTGCCACTACGGTGTTGTACTGGATCTGGAACAGGTGCTCCATACGGTTTTTCAGTTTCTCATCATGCAGTTCCTTGTAAGTAGGGAACAAGCCCAACGTAGAAGGGTTAGCCTTGGCATAAGTGATCACTTCAAACGCTTTGTCGGCAGCAAGCTTGTAATGCGACTGTCCTTTCGACAATGGGAAACCGGCCATTGTCAGGTAAACTTTGGCCAGATAAGCTTTTACCGCCATTTTGGAAACGCGTCCATTGGTGTTGAAGTCAGCAAAGCCGGCAGCTTCCGCAGCTTGGAGATCTTCCACGATCAGCTTGTAAACTTCTTCCTGAGATGCCCTCGAAGGAAAGAAATCTTCCGAGCTCGCCGTCTGAGGCTTGGTGATCAAGGGTACATCGCCCCACAATCTCACAGCATAGAAGTAAGCCCATGCACGGAGGAAACGAGCCTCGCCGATCAACCTTGTTTTCTGAGCTTCGTTGGCAGCAGGGAACTGAATGCCGGGGATTTTCTCGATAGCCAGGTTGGCATTCGCGATTACACGGTACAAGCCGTTCCACCAGTTGCTGATATGGCCTGTGTTGCCATCGTAAATGAGGGCGTACAGGTTGTTCAGGTCGGAGTTCTGGCCTGTTTCCGTAGTAGCGGTACCGGTCGGTGCTTCGAGCATCTGCCAGTTGGCCGAGAAGATACCCGCACCATCACCAAAGAAGCGCATATCGGCATAAGTAGCCGCGATGGCAGCTTCCGCGTGGTCGGGAATGGTATAGAAGGTATCCGGTTGAAGGTTCGACGGATCTTGCTCATCGAGGAAGTCGGAGCAAGCCGTCGGTCCCAGCAGGATCGCTCCGCAGAGCAGAAGTTGATAGAATTTTTTATTGTTAAGTTTCATGCTGAATGTCATTTTGAATGATGCAACGGTCCCGTTGATTAGAATGCAACCTGAATACCTCCCATGAACGTAGTTGGCTTAGGATAGCTGTGCCAGATCATACCTTGAGAGAACACGTTGTCGCCATCGCCACCACGGATAGGAGTCTGCTCCGGATCGCCGAACGGATACTTGCTGATGATGAAGAAGTTCTGAGCAGAAACGTAAAGTCTCAGTTTGCTCATTTTTAGCTTGCTCGCAATTTCCGATGGGAAGTTGTAACCCAGCAACAGGTTGCGGCCGCGGATGAACGAACCGTCGAAGATCCAGCGGGTATCCACATTGGTCACGTAACCAGCCTTGGTATCGCGGATTTGTGCGATCGGCGTGTTCTGGTTTGTGGGAGTCCATGCATCCAGTACGGTGGCGTAGCTGTTAGCCAATGCCTGGCGGTCTTCGCTGGCGTGCAGGTTCATATCCATCAGGTCGTTTCCGTACGAGAATTGCAGGTCGAGGGTCAGGTCGAAGCCATGGAAACGGACACTGTTGGAAAGTGATCCCCATCCTTTCGGAGAACCGTTACCGATAATGCCGCGGTCAGCGTCGGTGATCGCATTGTCGCCGTTCACGTCTTTGTATTTGATGTCACCCGGAAGCATTTTCAGGTTACCACGGTAGCTGGTGAACTTCGCAGCCTGGTCGGCTTCCGCTTCACTCCAGGTACCCAAACGGGTCAATCCCCAGAATGCACCCGCAGGTTCGCCGATACGGATTACGCTCGTCTGGTTGGTGATCGAAGGACCACCCACTCCGAAGATATCCGCAGGGGTTGCCAGTGCCAATACTTTGTTTCTGTTGAACGAGATATTGAAGCTGGTGTTCCATGAGAAGTTCTGCTTTTCGATGTTAACCGTGTTCAAACCAAACTCGAAACCTTTGTTCTCCATAGAACCGATGTTACGACGGATGGTCGCATAACCGCTGGTACGTGGTACCGGTGCATCGAGGAGCATGTCGGTGGTTTTGCGGTAGTAGTAATCCGCTTCGAGAGAGATTCTTCCTTTGAGGAAGCTGATTTCCAGACCACCGTCTGTCTGAGCTGTCTTTTCCCAACGCAAATCGTTGTTCGCAAGCCTGTTGATACCGGTTCCGCCGAAACGGGTGTCGCCGTAAACCGCAGCATAGTTGGATCTCAGCAAGCCGAGTGACGAGTAGGGAGGAATTTCCGAGTTACCGGTCAAACCGTAGCTGGTACGAAGTTTCAGACTTGAAATGATCGGGTTGCCTTTCAGGAACTCTTCGTCAGACACTTTCCATGCAAGGGCCGCAGAAGGGAAGAATGCAAACTTGTGGTTATCCCCGAATTTCGAAGAACCATCCGCACGGCCTGTTACCGTTACCAGGTATTTGTCGAGCAAGGTATAGTTCAAACGACCGAAGTACGAGTTAAATGCAAAACGGGATGCACCTGATACGTAAGGGTTGGACGAAGGCGCTACCGATCCTGCTCCAAGGTTATCGAAAGTATAGTAGTCAGTCGAGAAGTTCTGCGCACCGACACCGGTTGTGGCAACATTGGTTTCCTGCCATGAGATACCTGCGAGGGCATTGATCGAGTGGATACCGAATGTTTTGTTGTAGGTCAACAAGTTTTCCCATGACCAGAAAGTCTCTCTTCTGGTTTCTTTTCTGGCAGTACCCAGTTCGTTAGGCGTCAATGTGCGCGTTTGCGACTGGTTAACCTCCTGGTTGATCACGTTTATACCCAATACCGAACGGAATTCGAGGCCTTTTGCAAGGGTAACGTTTCCGTAAAGGCTTCCGAGAGTAGTTTGCGTGTTCAGGTTGTATTTACGACCCATTAAACGGTGTACCGAGCTGAATGAGCCCTCAGCGCCCGGATAGTCGCGGTTGTTGGCGTAAGATCCATCCGGCCATTTCACAGGAAGGAAAGGGAAGTCCTCTACCATCTGACGAGGTACGGCGTCGTTGATGTCGACAAGGTTTTCAGCCTGGTTGTTGTAGCTCAATGTACCACCGAGGCGCAACCATTTTTTAACCTGGTCGTCGATGCTGAAACGGGTCGAATAGCGTTTCAGGTAAGACGTTTTGATCAAACCCTGGTCATCGCGGTAGTTGAGTGACAACGAGTAAGTCGTTCTCTCGTTACCGCCGCTGAAACCCAGCTGGTGGTTTTGAGAAACGCGGTGCTGGGTCGATTCGTCGAACCAGTCGGTATCGTAGTTCGGCGCAAATGTGCCGTCCGCGCGTTTTGTGAAAACATCCGGGTGGGCAGCCAACAGCTGTGCACGACGCACGAGCGGATCGTGGGTTTTGTACTTACCCGCATCCCAGCCTGCTTTGTCGAACTTCTCCATGTTCTTGTAGGCGAGGTCTTCCACCTCCATGTATTCCTGGGCGTTGAGTACTTTCGCTCTTTTCGGACCCACTTTCGGAACGCTCAGGTCGAGGCCGTAAGTAATGGTGCTTTCGCCGGATTTACCTCTTTTGGTCGTGATCATGATTACCCCGTTGGCACCACGCGCACCATAGATAGCCGTCGACGACGCATCTTTCAACACCTCTACCGACACGATGTCGTTCGGGTTGATGAAGTCGATCGCCTGACTCTGCTGGTTCTGGTTACCTTGCGGGAGCATTACACCATCCACCACGTACAACGGGTTGTTGGACGAGTTGATGG
The DNA here is from genome assembly GCA_001898145.1 of Dyadobacter sp. 50-39. Lineage (GTDB taxonomy): Bacteria > Bacteroidota > Bacteroidia > Cytophagales > Spirosomataceae > Dyadobacter. Next base: position 280,356 of record MKSR01000008.1, on the reverse strand, counting down.
AGCTGAAACCACGGATACGTACGTTGGCGCGACCACCCGGGCGACCCGAGTTGACGTTCACCTGCACACCCGAGATTTTACCCTGCAATGCCTGGTTCAGGGAAGGAGCCGGACGCTCTCTCAGTTGTTCTTCTTTTACGGAACCTACCGAGCCCGTAAGGTCGGATTTCTTCGCGGTACCGTACCCGATTACGACCACTTCGCTAAGGGCTTTGGAATCAGGTGCCAAAGAAACATCGAGGGAAGTGCGGTTACCCACCGGAAGTTCCTGACTAACGTAACCTACAAAGCTGAAAACCAGCGTGGCGTTGTCAGGTACGGAAAGTGTGTAGTTACCTTCTCCGTCGGTGGTGGTACCACTGCTGGTACCCTTCACTACCACGTTTACGCCTGGGAGACCGTCACCGGTTTCCTTGTCGGTAATTTTTCCTTTGATGGTTTTATCCGCGCGGATCGTAGTGGTAATGCCGGAGTTGGCGAGGGCTGCGTTCACCAGCAAGGGGCTTGCGAGCGCGGGCAGGAGCAATAGAGAATTACGGATGCTCCTCATTTGGAGCAACCATTGATTGGTATCGGTATTTTTCATGTAGTAAGGCTTGTTAAACGTTTCTCATGCAGTCTTGGAAAACACGAATTTTAGTCTTAGATCTCTGTTCGTCAGGCTTTTGCGTTTTTTGTTTAATCATAGTTTACGGTTTACAGTTAAAAATGTTTCGGTGAGTAGTTAAATAATTATAGTTGGTATTCAATAAATCACATTCCGTCAAGGCCGCAATTATCCTTGCCAAGTTTTTGAAATCAAATCGTGATCACAGATCCTGACAGCACTATGTCAAAAAAGGCAAAAGATACTTAGCGTTTTTCTCCGACGGAGGATGGAATGGACGGCAAATTCTCGGGACTGCACCGGTTGTCTGCCTGGTAATTACTTCAATTAATACGTGGTGTCAGTTAGTATTAGTAAAAGTCTTTAAGAAAACGCGTTGCAATATTATAATATTTAACAATAGATTTCGAATAAAGCCCGAGGAAAAATGCAGAATTATTTATGCAAACGTTTGCATAATCATTATAGAAAATTACCCTTTCATTACGCAAAATCAACTAGTTACAGGTTAATATTGGATAAAAACGGGACGGATTTTCACCTTGATAACAGTGTCGGCATTTGGTGAAAATCCTATAAGAATCGTCTCAAATGTAACTGATTTTAGCTAAAATGATATAAGAAAGCCCCGCTCCGGAATTCGAAGCGGGGCTTAAAACGATAAGCTGCTGATCAGGCCAGATCTACCGTGCGGCCGGTCTTCACCGACTCGTCACAAGCAAAGGCGATTTGCAGGCTGGTCACCGCATCCTGCAGGTGATCGGTCAGGTCGAGGTCTTCGGTAATGGCGCGGAAGAAGTAGCGCTGCTCCCGGTTGCAAAGCTCCTGGTGATCCGGCTCGTCTTCCAGATTGATCCAGGTATCTTCTTTCACAAATTCATCCGAGCCATTCAGGTCGGCATGGTGTACACGTATCGATTCTGTTTTCGTATGTGCCTCAACAGACGACGACTTACCGCTGCCGCCTGCATCTTTTGCCACGATCGATGCGGACCCTTTCGGTCCGATCACATCCTTCACAAAAAACGCCGTTTCGCTGATCATCGGGCCCCAGCCGGCTTCATACCAGCCTACCGAACCATCTTCAAACCAGATTTGCAGCTGTCCGTAATTGTAATTTCCTGCCGGAATGTCTTCGGTGAGGCGCGCTCCGATCGCATTCACGCGAAGCGGTTTCGAGCGGGTCATCTGGCACATCACATCGATATAATGTACGCCGCAATCCACGATCGGGCTGAGGCTTTTCATCAGGTTGCGGTGAACGCCCCACATGTAGCCATGGCTTTGCTGGTTGAGGTTCATACGCATCACCAGCGGCTTGCCCAGGCCTTGCGCTTCCGTTACGAAACGTTCCCACGACGGGTGTACGCGGAGAATGTATCCTACTACCACTTTTTTGTTCGCCTTTTTGGCTGCTTCCACCACGCGCTTTGCGCCTTCTACGGTATCGGCAAGCGGTTTTTCGATGAACACATGCGCACCGGCTTCGAGCGCCCGGATAGCGAAATCCTCGTGCGTATCCGGGTAGGTGGAAATGCATACCGCGTCGGGCTTTGTCTCGTCCAATGCTGCTTGGTAGTCATTGAAGAGGGCGTAGCCGCCGCCGAGTTTCTCATTGAGTACCTCCTTGCTTTTTCCGGTCGAAACGATCCCGCAGATCTCGAAACCATCCAGAAGCTGGTAGGCAAAGGCATGGGAAGCACCCATATTCCCGCAACCGACTACCAGTACGCGGATGGGGCCTTGGTTTTCAAAAGATGACATAGAGTAAAGATAAATGTTAAGATTATGGGTTAGAGGAACAAGTGCATGCAACCATGCAGCCTTGTTTGTGTGTCAAAATTAGGCATTAAAATCCGTATTCGGCCATTTTCGGTTTAGGTGAAAAAAAATCACGATTCGGTGATAAGTTCTCTTTGAAAATCGAAATAACTGTACGATAATGCATGAATTTTGTTACTCCTCATCTACTTGTTCATGATTAATTCTTTACTTCCTACCAGACTGTCCGGTCGGTTCCGCGGTAGTGTTTTATCCATCCCGTTTCTTTTTCTTTTCCTTGGTTTTCAGGCTTTTGGACAAGATGATTTCAAGCCCAAGCTGGGCTTGATCGACCGTGTTTCCCTTGAAATGACCGCCTACCCCGGCGACAGTACTGCCGACGCCGTTTACCTCTACGACCGCGGTAAAGTGAACTTTACCTACGACGATCAGAAAGGGCTTCTCATGACCACCAACATCTGGGTCCGGATCAAAATCCTTAAAGAATCGGCGCTTGCGCGGGCTTCCGCGGGTATCCCATGCTACGAGGGGCCCAGCTACAAGGAACAGGAGTGGGTGGAAGACCTGAAAGGTTACACCTACAACCTCGAAAACGACCAGATCGTCCGTACCGAACTCGACAAAAAGACTGTTCGGCGTGAAAAAACCGCGGAATCGATCGCTACTACCAAGTTTAACCTTCCGAATGTCAAAAAAGGTTCGATTATCGAGTACACCTACTCGGTAGTGTCGCCCATGAACGTTAAAAACGAGCCAAGCCCATGGGTTTTTCAATCGTCGATCCCTTCCAGATGGAGTGAATACAACATCGTAGTCCCCGACTTCCTCGATTATAAAATGACAATGGGAGGTTACCTGCAGCTTCATATCAATAACCAGGAAGCCACCAATGTGTCGGTCGGACATTCCAGGTTCGACGGAGGGGGAAGGTCTTACCGGTTTGTGGTGAAGGACGCGCCGGCTTTCGTCAATGAGCCCTACATTACGACGGAGGCGGACTATTTGTCAAAAATTGCCTTTGAACTGGCAACCGTGCGGGTGCCCGGGGGGATGGTCAAGAACTATTCCCAAACCTGGGAAAATGTAGACAGGACGCTGGACGAGGCCAAGTGGTTTGGCGGAGAACTCCGTCGCAGCGGCTTTTTGAAGGAAATACGCGACGAAATCGCCCAGAAAACAACTGACCCGGCAGAGCGGATGACGCTCGCTTACAAGCATATTCAGGATCATATGAAATGGGACGGGTACTCGGGGCTGTATTCCGGGGATGGTATTAAAAAGGCTTATGACAACCGGAAAGGTAATGCATGCGACATTAACCTGATGCTGACCGTGCTGTTGCGGGAATTGGACGTGGAATGCGATCCCGTATTGCTCAGTACGCGCTCGCATGGGCAGCTGAACCAGTATATCCCGTTGATCGATAGTTTCAACTATGTGATTGCACAGGCGCGGGTAGGCGAAAAAACCTATTTTCTGGATGCGTCGGTGCCGTTCGCCAAACCGGGATTATTGCCTGAGCGCACATTGAACGCCTTTGGAAGGCTGATCCCGAAAAAAGGGGTAGGCCGCTTTATAGAGATCAACCCGGCTGATTCGCAGAGCAAACTGGAAATGATTACCGCCAACATCGTTCCGGAAGATGGCATCGTGAAGGGCAGTTACAGCATTTCCTACGGCGGCTACGAAGCCCTCGACTGGCGATCGACCTACGCTGCGGAAACCGATAATATTTTCCACGAGGCGTTGAAAAAGGAGGTGCCAGAGTGGAAAATCCAGAATCTGGTTATCAAGAACAAGGCCGAAGACCTCAAAGGCACGGTGAACGTGAGTTGTGATTTTGAGCTGGAAGATGAAAATGCATCTCCGGGCGTGTTTTATTTTAACCCGATTATGGCAGGCAGATGGACGAAAAACCCTTTGAAATCCAAGGACCGCATTTATCCGATCGACCTCGGAACGGGCATTTCGGCATCCTTCATCGGCAATTTTACCCTGCCCGAAGGTTATGCGCTCGAAGAAATGCCGAAAGCCGAGATCGTTGTGCTCCCCGAGAAAGGCGGTAAATTTTCTTATCAGGTACGGCAGGTTGGCAATGTGATCCAGGTCAATACGATGATCCAGGTCAGCCGCACCCGCTTTTTACCCGAAGAATATGGAGATCTGAAAGAATTCTTCGAGCGTGTGGTGCAGAAGCACGCGCAGCCATTGGTGATCAAGAAAAAGAACATTTAATAGTATCCTGTTTTAATGAAAAAAGTAAAACCATTCCTGAAATATATAGTTGGGGTAAGTCTGTTATGGCCGCTGGCCGTGGCGGGGCAATCGGATTTTAATGTGGCCCGTATCAAGCCAGAGCTGGTTCAGGATGCCGATGCGGTCGTCCGGGTGGATGAAGTATTCTGGGATATCAAGTCGCAGGCGGAAGCGGTGCGTAAAACGCGATTAGTGGTAACGATCTTTAACGAAACCGGCGAGGAGCATTATGGAAACGTGTCGGTAGGTTACGACAAATTCAACAAAGTAATCGACTTGTCGGGTGCTCTGTATGACGAGAACGGCAAGCTGGTCAAACGGCTGCGAACTGTCGATATAGAGGACTACGGCAACGGTATAAACGGAGGGGATATTTCCGATGGCAGGGTGAAACGTGCCAGTTTCGGTAAGAAAAGCTACCGGTATCCTTATACCATTGAATATGCCCACGAAATCCGGACGAGAAATATGATGTTTTATCCTAACTGGACACCCGAGCCGGAGGAAGGATGCGCTGTCGAATATTCGGTATTTCGAATCAAGGCGCCGGCGGGATTTGAATTCAGGTACAAGGAGTATCATGGAGCACCCGCGGTGAAGAAATCCAAAGATGCCGATGGTGCGGATCTGTACGAGTGGAGCGCCACAGACTATGTGCGCAAAAAATCCACCGAGCCTTACCCGCTGCCGACATATGACCGCACCCCGATGGTAGAAGCTGCTGCCGCCGAATTTGAAGTCCAGGATTACAGGGGTAATTTCAAAAGTTGGGAAGACCTGAGCCGTTTTTACTATACCTTGAATGCCGGTAGGGACGTATTGCCTGCCGGCGTACAGGACGAGGTGAAAGCGCTGGTGAAGGATGCCCGTACGGACAGGGAGAAGATCGAGCGTATCTATAAATGGATGCAGGGACGCTCGCGCTACGTGAGTATTCAACTGGGTATAGGCGGATGGCAAACGATCGACGCTGCCACGGTGGCTAAAACGGGGTACGGAGATTGCAAGGCATTGACCAATTTTACTTTGGCGGCATTGAAAGTCGCCGGCGTACCTGCACATGCAGCGCTCATCCGTGCAGGTAAGGAAGCCAGGATTCGTCCCGATTTTCCGATGAGCCGCTTCAACCACGTTATCGCCTGCGCGCTGGCAGGTAAAGACACGGTTTGGCTGGAATGCACAAGCCCCAGCGAGAAGCCCAATTTTATGGGCAACTTCACCGGCGGGCGACCGGCTTTGCTCGTATTGCCCACAGGTGGAAAACTGGTGATGACACCGGATTATAAGCCAGCGCAAAATGCAAAGAGCAGCCAGGTGAAGGTTAAACTTTCCGAAACAGGCGATGGTGCCATCGAAACACGGGCCATATACACCGGTTTGCAGCACGAAGCCCGCACGCAGCTGATGCAGTACCAGACCAAAGAGGAGCAGGAGAAATGGCTGGTGAGCCACATTAATCTGCCGAGTATGGATTTGCGCCATTTCGAGTTCGCGGAAGGACTGGATAATGATCCCTCCGTTACCGAAAAGCTCACCCTGAATGTCCGCAACTGCGCTACCAAAACGGGTACCCGGCTCTTCATTAAACCGAGCCTGATGAGCAGGGCGTTTGAACTGCCCGCGACCAGCGAGCGCACGACGGATTTCTACCTTCCCGTTTCGGATTACAACTTTACCGATCTTGATACGGTATTTTACGAAGTTCCGGCCAGCTATAAATTGGAAACTTCATTGCCGGCATTTCAGATTGCTTCCGCATTCGGCAGCTATGAGCTGAAAACGACCTATGAGAACAACAAGCTCATTTGTGCGAGGAAAGTGGTAATGAACGGCGGACGCTACGGATCGAAGGATTTTGCGGCCTGGGTCGATTTCCTGAAAAAGATCAGAAAGGCCGACAGGGCACAGGTGGTGTTTGTCGAAAACAAGCTTTGACGTGATTTTAGGGACTATGTTAAAATATGTAAGGAATTGATTAAAACATGTGAATATCCGCATGGAAGCATGGATTAATTTTGAACTAAAATTTTAACATAAGCAGGATATGAACAAAGAAGCATGGTCTGGCATTTTCCCAGCGTTGGTGACGCCATTCAAATCAGATGACACAGTTGATTTTGAGCTGTTCGGCAAGAACCTCGAAGCGCAGGTTGAAGCAGGTATAACCGGTGTAATCGTAGGCGGTTCGCTCGGGGAAGCCAGCACACTCACCCGCGCCGAAAAAATGGAGCTGGTGAAATATGCTAAACAGGCGCTTCCTGCCGGCCTGCCCGTGGTGCTCGGTATAGCCGAACAATCGACCGCCGAAGCGGTGAGCATCGCGAAAGAAGCAGAAAACATTGGTGCCGATGGCCTGATGATCCTGCCTCCGATGCGCTACAAGGCCGACGACGCCGAAACCGTGAGCTGGTTCAAGACGATCGCGGAAAGCGTGTCGCTTTCGATCATGATCTACAACAACCCTTATGATTACAAAATCGAGGTGACGCTGCCGATGTTCGAAGAGCTGGCCAAGGTTCCCAACATCCACGCCGTTAAGGAATCGACCCGCGACGTGAGCAATGTGACGCGCCTGTTCAACAAGTTCGGCGACCGTTTCCGGGTGTTCTGCGGCGTAGATACGCTCATTATGGAGGAAGTAATGCTCGGCGCCGACGGTGTGATCGGTGGTCTGGTAGACGCATTCCCGAAAGAAACCGTGGCGATCTTCAACCTCGTGAAAGCGGGCCAATACAAGGAGGCGCTGGCGATTTACCGCTGGTACCTGCCATTGTTGGAACTCGATATCCACCCCAAACTGGTTCAGAATATCAAACTGGCTGCCGCCAAAATGGGCATTGGTTCGGAATACGTGCGTGCGCCGCGCCTGCCGCTACACGGTGCAGAACGTGAGCGCGTGATCGCGATCATAGACCAGGCAATCGCTACCCAGCCCGAACTGCCGGATTACCTGAACCTGGCAGCAGACGTGGCCTGATGGCCATAAGCTGATCAAATGCCGTATTATTGACAAAAAAGCCTCCGAAAGTCGTTAGATTTCGGAGGCAGGATTGTTCTGTTTTTGTCAAAACCATTCATTATGAAATTTTCCGATCTAGATCTTATTCTTGAAAAGGCCCAGGAGGCGTTTGTAGCGATGAACGCCTATGCATTGCGTCGCCGGGTTGCGTTGATGAACACCATTGCCGACGAAATCGAAGCGCTCGGTCCCGAGCTGATCCAGACGGCCATGGCTGAATCCAACTTGCCAGAAGCACGTCTGAACGGCGAAAAAGCGCGTACAGTCTTCCAATGGAGAAGTTATGCCGACGCGTTGGAAAAAGGTTATTCGCTCGACGCGAGCATCGATACCGCTAATCCGCAACGTGCCGTCCCCAAGCCTGACATTCGTAAAACGAATGTGGGACTAGGTCCCGTGGCCGTTTTCGGGGCAAGTAACTTCCCATTCGCATTCTCGACGGCGGGCGGAGATACGGCCAGCGCCATTGCAGCGGGGTGCCCAGTGGTGGTAAAAGCACATCCCGGCCATCCGAAAACTTCGCAGATCATGGCGGATGCCATTAGTCGCGGAGTGGCCAAAAGCGGTTTTCCGGAAGGCACATTTGCCCACATATTTACGGATACCATCGAAGAAGCGCAGGCATTGGTGGCCCATCCGGTCATTAAGGCTGTTGGTTTTACAGGTTCCAACCGTGCCGGACTGGCGTTGGTGGACGTGGCCAACAAACGCAAGGAGCCTATTCCGGTATTTGCCGAAATGGGAAGCATTAACCCTGTATTTCTGCTGCCGGGCAAGCTGAGCACGGCAGGATCGGAGCTTGCCAGGCAATATGCCGGCTCGCTGACCTTGGGGGTAGGGCAGTTTTGTACCAATCCCGGCTTGCTCATTGCAGAAGAGAATCCCGCATTGGACAGCTTCGTTGAAGCACTGAACCAGGAGATTGTGAATATCCTTCCCGCGCCTATGCTGAATGCGGGCATTGCCATCGCCTACCGTGGTAACCGCGAAAAGGTAATCGGTCAAAGCGGTGTGGAACTGGTAGCGGTAGCTGCTACCGAGGCCAGCGACGGTCAGGGTGCGGCCACGGTTGCCACCGTCTCCGGCGTTGACTTTTTGATTAATGATGAATTGCAAACCGAAGTTTTCGGGCCATTTGCACTGATCGTGAAATGCCGGAATGCGGAAGAAGTGCTGGCGGTGACGGAAAAGCTGCATGGTCAGCTAACAGCTACGTTGCTGGCGACGAGCGAAGATCTGGCCTCACGCCGGGAGCTGGTAGCTGCGATCCAGAACAAATGCGGCCGCATTATCTTCAACAACTTCCCGACGGGAGTTGAGGTGTGCAAATCGATGCACCATGGCGGACCATTCCCGTCATCGAGCAACAGCCAGTTTACTTCCGTTGGCCCGGATGCGATCAAGCGGTTTACACGGCCATTGAGCTTCCAGAGCTGGCCCGACGAATTTTTACCCGACGAATTGAAAAACGCCAACCCGCTCGGAATATGGCGGACGGTGGATAATGAAGTGACGAGAGAAGCGGTGAGGCAGTAGGCTTTAAGCTATAAGCTGTAAGCACAGTTAATGAAGAGAATAGATATTAGCTTATGGCTTGAAACTTATAGCCTAAAGCCCCAACTATACCCGGCCTAAAGCTTACAGCTTAAAGCCTAAAGCCATTTTATGCGTAAAACTTTTTTCTGTATCGATGCCCACACCTGCGGCAACCCTGTACGCGTAGTCGCAGGTGGCGGGCCGCTCCTTGAGGGCAACAGCATGATGGAGCGCAGGCTCCATTTTTTGAGGGAATTCGACTGGATCCGCAAGGGTCTGATGTTCGAACCCCGGGGTCACGATATGATGAGCGGCAGCATTCTTTACCCGCCCATCGATCCCGCCAACGACATTGGCGTACTCTATATTGAAACCAGCGGCTGTCTTCCGATGTGCGGACATGGAACGATCGGGACGGTCACGATTGCCATCGAGGAAGGCCTCGTAACGCCGAAAGTTCCTGGCAAGCTGCGTCTTGAAACGCCTGCGGGGCTGGTGCTGGTGGAATATGTGCAGGAAGGCCGGAAGGTGAAGTCCGTGAAACTGATTAATATCAAATCATTCCTCGCTGCCGAAAAGCTGACCGTCGAATGTCCTGATTTGGGCACACTGACTGTGGATGTTTCCTATGGCGGAAACTTCTATGCGATCGTGGACCCGCAGGAGAATTTCAAAGGCATTGAAAACCACACTGCCGACCAGCTGATCAGTTGGAGCCGCGAATGCAGGAAGCGGATGAACGAGCAATACACATTCGTCCATCCCGAAAACGAGCATATCAAAGGCCTGAGCCATTTCCTATGGACCGGCGCACCGCTGGACCCGACTTCAACGGCCCGCAATGCCGTTTTCTATGGCGACAAGGCCATCGATCGCTCCCCATGCGGAACAGGCACGTCTGCACGCATGGCGCAATGGCACGCGAAGGGTAAACTCAAAAAAGGCGACCGTTTCGTGCACGAAAGCATCATCGGGTCCAAATTCATTGGTACCGTAGAAGAGGAAACGACTATCGGTGATAAGCCCGCCATGATCCCCGGCATCGAAGGCTGGGCCGTCATTACCGGACATAATACCATCTTCATCGACGACGAGGAAGATCCTTATGCGTTCGGATTTCAAGTGATTTGAGGGGGAGCTGTAAGCTGTAAGCTATAAGCTATAAGCTATAAGCGGGCGCTAGTTGTAGATAGATACAAGAATAGAATTAAAAATAGCTTAAAGCTTACAGCCTTAGGCTTAAAGCAAAAACACAACAATGAACGTTCAAAAAGGCACCGCCGTCATCATTGGTGGCGGAATTTCGGGACTGGCTTCGGCCTATTATTTGCTCAAAGGCGGGTGGAAAGTGACATTGCTCGATAAGGGCGATTTGTTCGACAACTGCTCCAGCGGCAATGCCGGTATGATCGTACCGAGCCATTTCATCCCGCTCGCTGCCCCGGGTATGGTTTCGAAGGGTATCAAATGGATGTTCAACAGCCGCAGCCCTTTTTACGTAAAACCTTCCCTCGATTTTTCGCTGATTTCATGGGGTTTGAAGTTCATGAAAGCGGCTACCGAAGCCAATGTGGAGCGCGCGGCACCGCATTTGAGGGATTACCATTTGTTAAGTAAAAAACTTTACGAAGACCTCGTCCGCGACGAAAACCTGGATTTTGGACTGGAAGAAAAGGGCATTTTGATGCTTTACAAATCCGACAAAACCGGGGAAGAAGAAATCCATGTAGGCAAGCAAGGCCAGCAGCTTGGTCTGGACATTGATATGCTCTCCCGGGAGCAGGTACAGGCATTGGAACCGGGCATTCAACTGGATGTGGCGGGGGCCGTGCATTACCGCTGCGACGCGCATTTGTACCCGACTGCCTTGGTAAATGGGCTGATCAGAAGTATTACAACACTCGGCGCTGAAATCGTTAAAAACACGGAAGTAACCGGTTTCGATATTCAAAACGGGGAAATCAAACGCGTCAAAACGGCTGCTAAAACTTATGAAGGCGACCTCGTGGTGATGACCGGCGGCTCCTGGCTGCCGCAGCTTGCGAAGCAAGCGGGGCTGTCCATCCCGGTAATGCCCGGAAAAGGGTATTCATTTATGGAGCCGAATGCCACACATCCGATTGTTCATCCTGCGTTGCTGCTCGAAGCCCGTGTGGCTGTAACGCCGATGAATGGGCAGGTGCGGTTCGGCGGTACTATGGAGTTGGCGCCGCTCAACAAGCAGATCAACATGAACAGGGTGGAGGGAATCGTCAATTCCATCCCGCAATACTATCCCGAACTGAATGTGGCACTGCCGCAAAAAGACCGTATCTGGTACGGTTTCAGGCCTTGCTCACCCGACGGCCTGCCGTACCTGGGGTATTCCAAAAAGCTAAGTAACCTGATCGTCGCCGGAGGACACGGTATGATGGGCATCAGCCTTGGGACCGGAACCGGAAAAATCGTGGCGGAGCTGGCGGAACGCGTGAAACCTTCTGTAAGTGTTTCGCTTTACGACCCTGAACGGTATCAATAGGCCTTCATTAGTCAAAGGCGGCATTCGGGACCATTTTAGCGAGCGGCGGGGCGGAACATTGTGAGTAGTCCAAATACTTCGTAGTTTACACAGTTTAACACCTGACCTAATAACCTATTACCCCTTATGGCAGAAGAAAACACTTCTTTCAAGCCCTCACTAGGCCTTGTTGACGCCACTATGCTCGTTGCCGGCAGTATGATCGGATCGGGCATTTTCATTGTCAGCGCCGACATTATGCGCAATACCGGCGGTGTGGGCTGGCTGATGTTCGTGTGGCTCATCACGGGTTTCATGACGCTCACGGCCGCATTGAGCTACGGCGAGCTCAGTGCCATGTTTCCCAAAGCGGGGGGGCAATATATCTATCTGAAAGAGGCTTACAACCCGCTGATCGGGTTCCTGTACGGATGGAGTTTTTTCACGGTGATCCAAACCGCCACGATCGCGGCCGTAGCCGTAGCATTTGCGAAGTTTACCGCCTACCTCATTCCGCAGTTCAGCGAGGACCTGGTGGCACTCGACCTCGGTTTTCTCAAAATAAGTCCCGCCCAGCTGCTGTCCATTGTGGTTATCGTGCTGCTGACGTTTACGAATACACGTGGCGTGAACAGCGGGAAGATTATCCAAACGACCTTCACATTGACCAAGCTCCTGAGCTTGCTCGGCCTCATTGTTTTCGGGTTAATTTTTATGAAACCCGAAGTGTGGGCGGCCAACTGGGGAGAAGGCATGTGGGATTTGCACAAACTCAGTCCGGACGGCAGCATCGAGTCCTACACTACCATCGCTGCATTCGGCGCCATTGCCGCATCGATGGTAGGCTCTATTTTCAGCAGCGATTCGTGGAACAATGTGACTTTCATCGCCGGCGAAATCAAGAACCCCCAGCGTAACATAGGCCTCAGCCTTGCATTGGGGACCATTATCGTGACCGTCATTTACGTGCTCACCAACGTGATGTACACCGGCGTGCTTTCGTTGCAGGAAATCGCCGCCTCCGACAAGGACCGCGTCGCCGTAACCGCTTCACACGTCATTTTCGGCAATGCGGGAACGATCGTCATCGCCGTGATGATCATGATTTCGACCTTCGGCTGCGACAATGGACTCATTATGTCCGGCGCGCGCGTGTACTACTCGATGGCGAAGGACGGCTTGTTTTTCAAGAAAGTGGGCGTGCTCAACAAGAACGCCGTGCCGGAAATCGGTTTGTGGCTGCAATGCGTCATCGCTTCGTTGTGGGCGCTCAGCGGCAAGTATGGCAACCTGTTGGATATGATTTCCTTCGTAGTGGTGGTTTTTTATATGCTTACTATCGTCGGGATATTCATTCTCCGCAAAAAGCGCCCCGACATACCACGGCCTTACAAGGCGTTCGGTTATCCCTTTCTGCCGATCATTTACATTATTATGGGCATCGCCTTCTGCGTGCTCCTCATCATTTATAAACCCGAATACACCTGGCCCGGGCTGATTATTGTGCTGCTGGGGATTCCGGTTTATTATATGGTGGCGAGGAAGGAACCGGCGGCTGCGGAGTAGGTTATGGGTTATGGGTGATGGTAATGTCACCCTGAGCGGAGTCGAAGGGGCAAGGCACGATGTCATCGTTGCCGTTCGGACTGTCTTCGACTACGCTCAGACTGACATTTTCATTCAGCTTGAATCTGAACATTTTGTTTGGTGATGAAATGCGCGACTATTTTTCCAGCAACTCATCCAGGTTACCGAGTGCCATTGTGAAGCCTTCCTTGAAGCCCATCTGCATGATTTGCTCGATATCTTCATATTTATCATACTGGATCGAAACCGAAACGGTCGTCTTTCCATCGGCTTCTGTGAACGTATTCGTCCAGGTCGAGCGCGCGAAATCCGGGTTCAGATTGCCTTCCGAATCACAGAATGCGTCGATCGCCGAGAAGCTCTTTTGCGCATCGATGGTTTTGTAATCCGCTTTCGACCAGTGCTCTTCTCCTTCGGGGCCTACCATGGCGTAGAGCCACGTGCCGCCCTCACGGAAGTCCATCGATTTTGTCTGCGCTTTCCACGGGCGCGGCGCCCACCATTGGTCGAGCAGCTCGCTTTGTGTCCATGCCGCCCAAACCTGACCCACCGGCGCGGCAAATTCACGCGCTACATTGATACGACTGTTTTCCTTGTCTACCGAAAAATCCATTAACAGGTTACTTTTCATTGGAATCGGAATTTAGGTTGATTAAAAGTTGATCTAATTGATTGAAACGGTCTTCCCAGTGTTTTTTGAACTGCGTCAACCAGTGGTCGAACTCCTTCATTTTGACTGGATTGAAATAATAGTGGATCTCCCTCCCGACCTTATTCTGCGTGAGCAGCTCACAATCGGCAAGTACCTTAATGTGCTTCGAAACCGCCTGCCTAGAAGTATCGAAATGTTCTGCCAGGGCATTGGGCGTCATGGACTGCGTGGCGATGAGCACCAGAATGGCCCTCCGCGTGGGGTCCGCGATAGCTTGAAAAATATCTCCTTTCATACACGATCGAAATATGCAACTTAATGGTTGCAAATATATATGCAGCTTTTAAGTTGCGCAAATTTTTGGTGATTTATTTTGGAAGGGTGAGACAAAACGTCAGGCGCTCAGAAGCGAGCTTTACCTGATATAACGCGCCGGTTTCAATGGCTTCTGCAACAAGTTTATAGAAGGCGGCACGAGCTTCGTGAGTCGTATTTTGCGAGCCGTGAGTGCCAGTTTTCGGATGAATGTATGCGAGGTAAAGACATTCATTAATGATCACCGCCAGGTAGTATAAACGATACCCGCCTCGCCCGCTGATGTCATGCTTGATATAGGGATGGCTCAAACTCTTGTTAAGGAGCGTTCCGGTTCGAAACTGATCAATACTCTTATTGTTCAGGAATTGGAACAATACCTCATCGATGTCTTTGTACGAGTTATTTTTCCTTAATTTTTCGACCTGCTTCTTAAATGCTTCAATACAATAGATTCGATCATTGCAATGATTGGAGCTTGTGTGTGATGTCATTAAATCCTGGCAAATGTGGTAATTTGAAATAGACAGATTCAATGTCGTCGAGTACTTCGCAGAGGTGGTCATTGGTATCCCTAAACTCGTTGATTTCAGCGATGATCACCCCCTTATGCCAGAGTGGTTGGTAAGATTCTATGATAGAAGCCGAGCTTTGATATAGTTGCCGGCCGATAAAAATTATCTCGGAAACAGATTTCAGGTCGTCAGCTGTCGGGTCAGTAAGCTTCCAGGTAATGGCTTGAAGTTTTGAGATAATGTCTTTCATCTTGTCGGCAGACCTGACGAAATTGGCGCGCGAGAGGTTGATCAGATCAAGGTTTTCATCCGATGGGTTATCAAGTAACGCTTGGAATGCATTCTCGAAGTCGGTATTTTTCGATGTTTCCGTTGAAACCTCTTCCCTCAGTTCTTTCAAATCTGCGTTCTGCGTTTTCATACCGTCGGTTCTGGTTGTTTAAGCACTTGAATTTAGCGAAATATCGTCGAACTACCTGTCTTTGAGAGCTCCGACCCTACGTAAGATCTTGCAGTATAAAAAAATGCCCGCATGTACACTAAAAGGGATACCCCTCAACGGCGTGCGGCCGACCTTCATGCACCGCAGGCATTTTGAAAGTATGGAATGCAAAGATAATTCTTCCATAAGCTTCAAGTCACTTTGCTTGATAAGTGAAACCAACCGCATATTCATTTCGTCGTCAATTCAACGGTTGCGGTTTTGTAATTAACGGCAAGGACTGTAAGTTTATCCCGTCCAATCCCAGTAAAGTTTAGTGCTATCGCATCTAGTCGCGGCCACATTTTGGCCATGTAGAGATGTGGACGGCAAAGAACGGTGTCGCAACTACCGAACCGGAGTAGGCACCGTTGACTTTACTTGGGTTGGACAACGGCAAGTGCGGCACCGTTTTTTGCTGCATTCCATCATCAACCCAATCGATATGCACACTGATTTTCATCAACAGCGCCGGGACAAAGCGGCATTCAAGTTGCTCAAAGATTTCTTAAATGACGACGTTGACTTTGTAGAATTGGAGCATGTACTAAATGATATGCTCATGCATTATCTCCGGCCCGCACACGAATGGAACATCTCGCGCGAGCACGCACTGTACGCGATTGATAATAGTGAGATTTTGATGCGGTTATTGCGGAAGATGCGGGAGTTTGGCAGGAAGGAGGAGATGATTTGAATGAGCAAGTCCATATTTTGAAACTCGAAGTGACGTCAGGTGGCTAATTTCAGATCGTTTCCGTGATCAACAAATTCGCCATTCGCATCGAACAAATACGTTCTCTTATTTTCTTTAATCTCGGCCAAAAATTGCCGGGTAGAATCGTTTTCATCTATCATATCCTTAACATGAAAGTAGAGCAATTCACCGATTGTGATTCCTGCTTTAATATTATCAAATTCGAGATGGGGAAGGTCTGCTTTTATTTGGTAACCACTTTTGTCAGAGATTTCTGAAAAAAATACAGGTCTGTTTTTGATACTTAGGTTGCAATGGGTCACGATTGCAAACAGCTCACACATCTGAAAGTGTGTGACCGGTGAAGTAATTTTTTGGAGAATTTCTGTAAGAACGTTGAAGACAGCACATGAGTCGTTTAGTACACATATTATAATCTTTTCATCCATACGGAAAAGTATTGTTTGAGCAGCTGTGTTATCATGAAAGTAAAACTGAGGGATGGAGACGTGCTGAATGCCAGGAATGACAAAAATAGAGCCCATCGCTTGTGGAGTAATTTGTGCAGCTGAGTAATGGGCTCTTGCAATACAGTGAACATGATGCATTGCCTCCCACACGTAAGACGTGCCAATTTTGACACTTTGTGTCCTTTTATCCATAGACCAATAAAAATGCATATCCTTTAAATGTGTTTTTAGAAAGATAAGATTTAGCCATTGGAATAGTAGGCTTATATTCTGATATGAATCGGTCAGTGCACTACTGAATTCATTATAGGGCAATTTTAACAGCCGACTCATCGGAATTTCGACATTGTCTCCAAGTTCCGAATTGCAATCCTTACAACATGGAATGGTGTATTTGCCGTAAAGTTGGCCTAATTGGTTCGGAAGGTTTATGATCTGGCTATGTAGCTGATACTTTGCTAAAAGCCAATCAGGGAGAATGTGTTCATTATTAAATTCTTTTGAGCGAGGAGGGGCACCACAAATAAAGCAATGATTTTCAAGTACAATTTTTTCATAAAACTCCTCAACACTGAATAGCGTAGTACGGCCACTATCGGTTTTTATGCTTTCATACTTCATTGCCTTGTTGTTTGAAAAAATATAAGACTAAAATACACATTATTAGTTGTTTGTGGTGATAGTCGCCATCCCCCTCCCCGGAATCGTCACCCCCTCCTTCAAATTCTCAACTTTCGATCGCCGCATATCAACCCCCTTCTCCCCGGTAGTCAAATAAACCTCCCCACTCTTCGCCTTAAACCCACTAATTTCCGGCTTCAAAACCCGTTCTTCATTTGAATAATTAATGACCACCAACACGATTTCTTTCTCACTCGCGTAGGCCGAAACCATCAGATCCTGCGCAATCTGTGTCGGAGTCAGGCTGTCGTTGCGGGTGATGTTCAGCCGGTGCATGCTGGGGCGGATGAAGCGGCTGTAATGGCCTAGTGCCCAGAGGTTTTTGGTGGCGGTGATGGTGCCGTCGAGGTATTCTTTGCTGGCGGGGTTGAGGGCGATGAGGTAGTAGCGCGTATCGAAATCGGGGTTGCCGGGCTCCCAGCTGTTCCATAGCTGCCAGGCGGCGGCATTTCCGTAGACAAGGTCGTCGTGGATGACTTTGGAGAGGAACAAAGCACAATCGATAGCAGGGATGCGGCCGGTTTTACCTTCGCGGTAGCCGTCGGCCAGCATGGAGTATTCGGTTTGCCAGAAGGTGACGCCGTATTTTGCGGTGGTGTCGGCTACGTGGCGACGGATCGCTATGCGGGCGCTGTCGCCTTTATCGGTGAAGTAGCTGTGCCCGCCAATCACCGACGGGAGATGTTTCAGGTTGGTTAAGGCAAGCTTGCTTTTCGGACCGAAAAAGGCTTGCGTTTGTTGGTTAGCGTTACCGCTTTTGGCGTACAGGTAATCGAGCTGGGCGGCTTCGGTGAGGAGGATTTTGGAGGCGGAGCCGTGGGCGGTCAATGCGCTGTCCAGTGACCGGGCCACGTGCGCGATCTCGTCATTGCGCCAGGGGCTGCCTTCCTGCTTGGCACCCTGGCCGGGCGGGTGCGACCAGTCCCATTGCGGCTCGTTGACCGGGCTGATGTATTTGAAATGCAAACCTTCACTATCGAAATGCTTCAAGACCGTTGCCAGAAACCCGGCATAATCGCCGTAATGTTCCGGTTTGAGGTTAGAAATGTAATCTTTCGTGGTTTTATACCCCAGCCCATTCTTTGTAAACTGCACCGGCGGGGTGTTGGAAAATGCGATCAGATTTTCGACCCCATATTCCTTCGCTTTCTTGGTAAACCACACATAACCGGCTTGTTTCGACCAGTCGTAGGTGCCGTCCGGGCGCAGGAAGCACTCCACGCGTTTTCGGAAATCGGTAATGCCGCTGCTATCGCCCTGCTCGGCGGTGCCTCCGCCGATGTTGAAACGCCATGCGGACAGGCCGATGCCTCTGGGGTTCCCATGGGTGTCGAAATCCTTGCTGAACAGCCATTCAGCCATTTGCTCGCGGTTTTGCGTAGGCCAATTTTTGGCAATGCCTTCGGTAAACCAGGCACCGGCGGCACCGAAGTTGTCGATCTTTTGCGCTTTGTTTTGAGGATCGATTTTAATGACCAGCTCCCGTGGTTTCTGGGCATAAGCGACGTGTGCTGTAAATGATAAGAGTGCCAGGTAAATTATTTTATACATGGTGAAGGAATTAGCATTTTAAGTTCAGAATATATTAAAACCCATGGCGAGGAGAATCAGCACGACGGCCCACCCCGCCACTTGGAGCCATAAGGAATGTTTGTAGTTGCCCATTAGCCGCTGTTTACGGCTCGCGGCAAGTAAAATAGCAAGGGCTATCGGCAGTACGAATCCATTTAAAGTACCTACAAAAACCAGCACTTTCACAGGCCGGCCGATGAGCAGGAAAATGATGGTGGAAATGAGGATGAAAACGATGGTAATGTAAGATTGGTATTGCTCGACAAAAGGGTGGAACGTCCTCAAAAAGGAAATGGACGTATAAGCCGCGCCCACCACCGAAGTAATGGCCGCCGCCCAGATCATCAGCCCGAAAAGTTGTTTGCCCAAGGCCCCGGCCGCGTTTTCAAAAGCCGATGCAGCCGGGTTGTCCGGATTAATGCTGGCTCCCGCCACGATAATGCCCAGCGTGGCCAGGAAGAGCAGATAGCGGATCAACGCGGTGATGAGGATGCCGGTTGAGGCTCCCCGGTTGACCTCTTTCAATGCATTTTCTCCACGCACGCCCGAGTCGAGCAGGCGGTGCGCACCTGCGAAGGAGATGTAGCCGCCCACAGTGCCGCCTACAAGCGTGAGTGTGGCGATCGGGTCGAATTTTTCGGGGAAAAAGGTGTGTTGAATGGCACTACCCAATGGCGGATGCGAAGTGAATGCGACGTAGAGAATGAGGGCTATCATGACAAACCCAAGGATTTTAGCAAAGCTATCCATGGCTTTGCCTGCTTCCTTGAACAGAAATATGCCGATGGCAATGGCCGCGCTGAGAATAGCACCTGTTTGCACGCTGAGGCCCGTCATGGCTTCGATGCCGAGCCCTGCGCCAGCTACATTACCGATGTTGAAGGCCAGCCCGCCGGCTACGATGAGAAATGCGAGCAGGTAACCGAGGCCCGGGAACAGTTCGTTGGCAAGGTCCTGGGCGCGTTTGCCGGAGACGGTGATGATCCGCCAGATGTTGAACTGAACGGCGAGGTCGATCAGTATCGATAGCAGAATGATAAAGCCGAAGCTCGTCGCCAGCTTTTCGGTGAAGACAGTCGTTTGGGTCAGGAAGCCGGGGCCTACCGCGGAGGTGGCCATCAGGAACGCGGCGCCTAGCAGGACGTTTTTGTTTTTTGACATTTTTGTGTTGCCACGAAGGCACGAAGAAACACGAAGTTTTCATTCGTGAACATTCACGGTCCGCCGCTGCGGTGCCTTCGTGGCATTTAAAATTTATACACCATATCCCCCGCCGCCAGGAGTTTCAATAGTCAAAACATCCCCCGCATGCACTTTCAGACTACAAATCCCAGGCAATTCATTCATAACACCATTTGAAAAATGCATATGCCGCCCACAATGCCCGTCTTCGCCACCAGCCATTCCATACGGCGCGTACCGCCGGTGCTGCCCGAGCAAGGTTACCTGCAATGGCGCGAGGAATTCCAGCTTCCGCACGATCCCATCCCCGCCGCGCCAGCGCCCGGTACCTCCCGAGCCCTGACGAATGCCGAATTCCAGCAGCCGTACCGGATATTTTCGTTCCAGCTGTTCGGGATCGGTAATGCGCGTGTTGGTCATGTGCTGATGCACCGCCGACCGGCCATCGAAGCCGTTACCCGCACCTACGCCACCGCCGATGGTTTCGTAATAACCGAACTGCTCGTTGCCGAACAGGAAATTGTTCATCGTCCCCTGGCTGCAAGCGGCAAGGCCAAATGCTTTCAGTAATGTATCCACCAACCGTTGGCTCACCTCGGTATTGCCCCCCACCACGGCGGGGCATTGCCAGGGATCGTCGGAGAATTTTGGATGCAGGAAACTGTTTTCGGGTAGTTTGATCTCCACATCCTGCATCAGGCCGTCGTTCAAAGGAATTTCCTTGTCTACCAAAAGCCTTAGTACGTACAAAATGGCACTGTACAGAATGGAAACATTGGCATTCAGATTATTCGGATGGACGCCCGAAGTGCCGGTGAAATCAAAGATTTGCCTGCGATCGGTTATACTTATTTTTACAGCTATCCGATGATCGTCATCCAGTGTCTCCTCAGCTTCAAAAACCTGCCCCTGCAACGGCTGCAATGCATGTCGCAACTGCGATACGGCGGTTTGTTTCAGCATGGTCATATACTTGCGCACCGTTTCCAGGCCGTGGTTCTCCACGAGTTTCAGCAACTGCGTACTCCCTTTTTTCAATGCAGATAAGGAGGCGACAATATCGGCTTCATTGGAAAGGAACGACCGGGTAGGGTAGGATCCGGCTGTGAATAGCGCCCTTAATGCATCCCATTGAAATTCGCCTGCTTTCACGAGGTATTGCGGCACGATCACAACGCCTTCTTCGGCCAGGCAAGTGGCATCCGGCGGCATGGAGCCCGGTGTTTTTCCACCTACCTCGGCATGATGCGCCCGGTTGATCACGTAACCTGCAAGGGTTCCGTCCTCCGTAAATACCCCGGCAATGAGGGTAATGTCCGGTAAATGCGACCCGCCGTACTGCGGATGATTGGTGATTACCACATCGCCCGGGCCGATGGCAATAGCTTCGCGCACGAGGCGCCCGCATATGCCCATGCTACCCAGGTGCACGGGAATGTGCTGCGCGTTCACGAGGAGCTCGCCGTTCGCGTCGAGCAATGCGCAGGAGAAATCGAGGCGCTCTTTGACATTCACAGAAAAGGCGGTCCGCTGCAACTGCACGCCCATTTCATCGGCTATGGCTTTGAAACGATTAGTGAAAAGCTGCAAGGCAACTTCTTCGCTTTGCTGAACGGAATTGATTTCGATAGTTTGCGTACGCCACGCCACGGCATCCCATCCGGGCTGGATCACCAGTTTCCAGCCTTTGGGTAAATAGGTAGTGGAAGTATTGTTGAGGAGAATCGCAGGGCCGTCGAGCTGATCACCGGGTTGGAGATTGTCCCATTCGAAAACAGCCGCTTCGGAAAGATTTAAATCGGTTAAAAATGGTTTGCCATGCGCTGATGGTGCTACTTTTCGGCCATTTTCGAAAACAGACAGCGGTTCAACGTTCGGGCTTTGCTCCTGCATTTTGAGCTTAATGCTTTCGATTTCCACCCTCGCATTAGCCGGAAAATAACCGAACTGCGCCCGATAGGTTTCTTCAAACGCGTGGAGTGTTTTTTCGCCCTGGTAAGGTATTTCAATGGCATTCTCCTGACCCGCAAATCGCAGGTAAACATTACAAAAGACGGTTTCAAAAGCATTAATGCCCTGTTCCCGTAAAATCTCTGCCGCTTGATTAGCTAAAACATCCTGCCACTCACTGAGCGTGTCCGATGCATCAGTCCAGGACAGCAAAAGTTGTCTGGAAACAATGGTGCTGATCAGCGCCTCGCCTATGCCCGCTGCGCTGAATAGCCCGCCGTCGTAGGGCAGCAGCACGGTGTCCATATCAAGCAATTCGGCAAGCTGGCAGGCATGAAGGCCGCCCGCTCCGCCGAACGTGACGAGTGCAAATGCATTGGGATTAATGCCTTTTTCCACGGAAATTTTGCGAATGGCGTCGGCCATTTTCTCGTTCGCGATGCTTTCGAGACCAGCCAGGATTTCGTGATGGCTAAGCAGGTTGCCGGTTTGGGATTGAATGTCGGTGCGAAGTTCTTCCAGCCGTGCGATGGCCGCGTCGGCGTTAATAGGAATGCTGAATTTTGAGGTTTCCAGCTTGCCGAGCAGTAGATTGATATCCGTTACCGTCAACGGTCCGCCGGCACCGTAACAAGCCGGGCCCGGTGATGCACCTGCACTTTCAGGACCGACTTGTAATGAAAAACCATCGAACCAGCAAACCGAACCGCCGCCGGCGGCCACTGTTTCGATGGCGAGCGTGGGGTTATGGAATTCAATGCCGTCTATTTCGGTAATGTATTTCAATTCCGGAAGGCCGTCAATCAGCGCGGTGTCGGTGCTGGTACCGCCCATATCGAAGGTGATGGCTTTGGAGAAACCCAGCTTTCGGGCAAAATGGGTTGCAGCCACCATACCTCCGGCCGGACCGCTGAGCAAACTGTCTTTCGCCCGGAAGCCGCTTACTTCGGAAAGGCTTCCCGTGCTGGTCATGACTTGCAGGCTGCCGTCGTTCAGAGCGCCCTGGATATTGGTCAGGTATCGGTCTAGGATTGGGTCGAGGTAGGCGTTCACGACCGCCGTTTGCGTTCTGCGCAGGTAATGCGAAAATGGGAACAGATCCGACGATGCGGAAACGTACTTCGCGCCATTGTCCCGGAACCATGCCGCTAGCTGTGATTCGTGTTGAGGGTTCTGGTAGGAATGCAGGAGGGAGACAGCTACGGATTCATGATCGGCGGGCCGCGCTTTGGATTGAAAATGAGCCAGATCCAATGCCTCCTGCACATTTCCGGTGGCATCGAGGCGCTCTTCCACTTCCAGTACTTCGCTATAAAGCAATTTGGGCTCCGGAATGTCCAGCTGAAAAAGCGACGGGCGCTGCTGGTTATTGATATAAAGCAAGTCTTTGAACCCTTTCGTTACGACAAGCAGCGTTTTGGCGCCCTTCCGTTCGAGCAACGCATTGGTACCCCTGGTGGTACCCAGCCGCATGGCAATGGGCGGGAGCGGTTGATCGAGCGGCGTACGGGTGAGCAGCCGCGCAGCCAGAATAGGTGCTTCTTCGCCGGTGGTTATCTCAAAATCGGCGGGCTGGGTAAATGGCAGGTCGTCGGATAATATAATCGTTTGCTGCCGGCGGTCGATGTTCACTATCCGGCTGGGCGTAGTGGTACCGTGCAGCCGGAATGCATAGTTTTTGAAAAGAGCGCCGTCGTAAGGCC
This sequence comes from Dyadobacter sp. 50-39, assembly GCA_001898145.1. Classification (GTDB taxonomy): domain Bacteria; phylum Bacteroidota; class Bacteroidia; order Cytophagales; family Spirosomataceae; genus Dyadobacter. The sequence continues at coordinate 256,854 of MKSR01000008.1, read as the reverse complement.
AGGAGGCTTCGAACCGGTAAGTATTGTTGTTCAGTTTTTGCGTAATGCGGCCGCGGAGGCAGCTGGAACTGAGTACTTTGGTGCGCGTTTTGTTCCCGGCCGGATCAATGGCCAGGCAATCGGTAAAGGTCCCGCCCGTGTCGATCCAGATTTGCCAGGTGGTTTCAGGTGTGGTTTTCAAAAGAACGGTATAAGAGAATAGAAAATCAGTCCCCAATTTAGCCAATTCATGGCATCCTGGCTACTCCTGACCATTCCTGACAACGAATGAACCCTAAATATCCCTGAAACCCTTTTGATATTCACCGGGCGACATACCCGTCGTCTTTTTAAAAACCCTGTTGAAGTTGGTCACGTGGTCGAAGCCGGTCTGGTAGCAGATATCCGAAAAGCTGTCGAACTTACCGGAAAGGATGATTTTGCAAGCCTCGTTGATCCTGACTTCGTTGAGGAAACTGACGAAAGTCTTGTCCGTATGTTTTTTGAAATAACGGCAGAAAGCCTGGGGGGTGAGGTTGGCGATTTCGGAGATTTCGGCGAGGGAAATGTGGCGCTTGTAGTTGGTGACGAGGTATTGGAAAATGCGGTCCATGCGAATCCCCTCGACCTCGGAAATGACCTGCTCACTGTTGCTTGTCGCGAGGGGTTTCAGGTCGCGGGTGGTGGAAAACTGGTAGAGGAGTTTGATAAATGCCGCTACCCGCTGGCTTTCCTTGTGCTGGATTATCTCCGAAATAATGTTCTGCACCGCCTCCCGCGCTTCTTCCGGAATCTGAAAGCCATTGTGTACGCCGTGGACGAATTTCCGGATATTGACCATTTCCGGCAGGCTCAGGATATTTTGCGAGAGGTAATTAGGGTCGAAAAAGATCGAAACGGAATGGATCTGCCGGGGCTCCTCGGGGTTGAAGTACGATTCGTCGTTTTTGAAAATGTGCGATTGATTGGCCCCGATAATGTAAATGTCGCCCGATTCGAATCGCTGCATGTAGTTCCCAGCCACCAGGATACCCGATCCTTCTACCACCCATTCGATCTGGACCTCGCGGTGGCGGTGCAGGTGGGGGTAGTAATGCGGCAACTTTTCCTCCTGCACAACAATAGTACTTTCGCGGGAAACGGGTATGGTGAACTGTACGACTTTCATAATATTAAATGTAAGTAGGAAGGTTGGTTAATGCTTCAAAACGGGCCATTCATTCTCCCAATGCTATTGCTCCACGCGCAACTTCGATCGACCCTTGTCTTTGGCATCATACCCATGAAATACCAGGTAATCCACGCATTTTGTAAGTGCTTTTTGCACCCCGGCAACAATAATCATAGGAGGCAAACAGGTAGAAATAATCAAATTTTTTGAAAATAAATGGCGCTTCGATCGCTCCCGGCCCGTGGCGAAAACGTAGTATACCCCATCCTGCCGGATCATGACCGGGTCGTGGACAGGGATATTCGTCTGCAAAGAATCCTGGGCGCGACCAATTTGCGCGCCCAGGATGAGTAGTAAGAGTATGAATGGCTTCATTATTTCAACATGATCTTCTGCGGCATGCCGAAAAGCATTTCACCCACGCCCGAAGTTTTCACACCAATACGCGCATAGATGTACTCGCGTGACGCAAGATTGGCCGGAATGCTGGCGGTAAGCGTCACAGGCTTCGACAGGTCGGCCAGGTTGGCGGCTACTTCCTGCGCATTGGCGACGTTGTTATTCGGGTCAACAATGGTGGTGGTGCCAATGTAGAGGTTCACCCGTTCGAGCGTCCGGCCGGTAGCGACCTGCTGTACGTTGAAAGTAGCTGATACTTTGCCTTCCCCTTTGGCGTACACATCGTTTTTGAGCACAAAATAGGGATTAACCGGCACGTCGATTTCCTTGGAGCCGCGCAACTCGACGTCGATGGAATCGGTATTGTCGGTCCAGGGGCCATTGCCGCGGAGGCGCACGAGCTTGTAGTTGCCGTCAAACAGCGAAGCAGCAAATGTGCCGTCCTGGTTTATATGCACGGGTATTTTGGTAAACAGCTGGTAGCCGTGCTGCCACAGTTCGAGCTGCACCCCGTTGGAGCGTACGCCTACCGGTTGCCCGTCGAACACAACCCGGCCTTTCAGTACCGATTTCGGCTCGGTGCGGTTATCTTTTTCACATCCCGACAGGCCGACCATCAACGCCAGCAGCAGTGCGGGTATGCATTGGATGATTTTTGATTTCATAGTAATTAATGGAATGGGTTACGGACAATTTTAGGATTGTTGTCGATCACGTTTTGCGCGATGGCTGAATAGTAGTTCCCCATCTGGAAGAAACGCGGCGCGCGGAAACGAGGGGCTACGAGCTTATCGAAAACATATTTCCCGTGCGTGGCATGGCCTGGACGTACAACGCGGTAGGGGTACAAGGCATACACGACCGCATCCGGGTTGGACGCATTCCCGTTCCACACTTCATGCGCGATCCGCCAGCGCATCAGGTCCCACACGCGGTGGTCTTCAAAAGCCAGCTCCACACGGCGTTCGTTTTGCAGCTTTTCAAGGGTAACCGCTTTCAGGCTGTTGGCAGGGAAGCCGGCACGTTCGCGTAAGGTATTGGTGTATTTCAATGCATCGGCGTTTTGCCCCAGTTCCAAGGCCGCTTCGGCGGCATTCAGGTATATTTCACCCAACCGGAACCGCACCCACCACATATCGCTGCGGATACCGCGGGTACTCGACATGGCAGTCTGGTCAACATATTTACGGAGGTAGAAACCGGTGTTTGAAACTTCCGTCTGGGACCGTTGCGGGCCGGAAGAACCTGTCAGCAAGCCGCCGTCCTCGTAGCTGGAACCCAGTACGTTGGATTCAACCGTTTTGAATGCATTGGCAGCGCTGTCCCAAACCTTCACCCCGGCCTGGATCTGCACTTCAGTACCACGGAAGGAGGTTCCCGGATAAATGATCGTGCCGTACAAGCGGGCATCCTTGTTGGCAAATATGTCCTGTACCTTGTCGTAGTACACATAATCCGTATTGCCTGCATTGCGGTTTTTCAGCTCGCCCGAAGTGCCGTCGAGGTATTCGTAATCCTCCACGAGGTTCAGTGACGGAGTGATGGACGACGACGAAAGGTTATCCTCCCGCACATTGCGGGCGATATTGTCATACGTAAAACCATGGCGTTTGTCCTTGCTCACCAGGAAATCCTGCGCCCATATCACCTCGCGGTTGGCACTTTTCTTGGTAATGGCTTCATAAAAGTTGACACCTTTGTCAGGATTGCTTTTGTAAAGCTCGTAGCTGCCGCTGTTGATAATTTCCTGCGAAGCAGCCAGGGATTTGGTATAATAATCCTTCGCACGCGCAGCCGGGATACCCACTTCGCCACCAGCCGTGGTGATGGGTGAGGCCAGCAGGTTATTATACTTTGCGATGGACGCCGCATAAAGCATAGCGCGGCTTTTGACAGCCAGTGCCGTAAACTTGTTGGCGCGGGTGTTGCTGGTGCCATTTCCGAGCACGTCTTTCACGGCGTCGAGCTCGCTCGCGATGAAATCGTACACTTCTTCTTCCTTGTTGCGGGCCTGTTGCAGCGACGACGGATCCCCGCTGAAATCGTAAATCAGCTGCCTGGTTACCAGCGGTACCCCGCCCATGCGTTTCACGTGCTCGAAGTACACGTACGCGCGCAGGAAGCGCAGCTCCGCATTGAATTGTGTTTTTTGTGCATCCGAAAGTTTGACGGCATATTTCTCGATGCTTTCCAGCGCGAGGTTAATGTCTCGGATCAGGCCGTAATCCCAGAGCGTCCAGCGGTTGAACGGGTAATTGATGATGTTGTTCCGCCCATCGTCGTTGTTGGACCACATAGCTTCGTCGTAGGCAGAGAATTCCGCCCAGCCGGTTGTGAGCGATGTATGGGCCGGAAGGCGGTCGTAGTAATTGGCTAGCAGCCCGGTGATCATTTTCGGGTCGTTCCAGACCTGTTCTTCGGATAATGTTCTGCGGCTTGCGTTCGAGCCAGTCGTTGCAGCCTGCAAAAACGAGCATCGATGCAGCGACGAATATGTTGAGTGATAATTTTTTCATAACCAGTTTTTAGAAAGTGAGGTTAAAACCTGCATTGAACAAGCGCTGCTGCGGGTATACCAATGCATTTACCGATGAAATCTCCGGATCGATCTCGTACTTCTTCACGTTGTCGATCGAGAAGAGGTTGGAGGCATTCACGTAAATGCGGAGTGCAGAGAGGCCCAGTTTCTTTGAAATCTTCTGATCGAAACTGTAACCGAATTCGAGGTTGCGTAGGCGGATATAGCGCACGTTGGTGATCCAGAAATCGCTTCCGCGGAAATTGGCATGGCTCGTGTTGTCCTTGCGAAGGGCGGGATAAGTGCCAGGGATCCATTTGCTGTTCGGGTCGAACGGATCCTCGCGGTGCCAGCGGTCTTCGAGCATGAAATGCGGTGAGGTACCGTTATTCTGATAAGGGATTTTTAGCTCCCAGTTGCGCTGAAAGCTTTGCAATGAAGCACCGGCGAAATCGAAGAATAATGAGAAACCTTTATAACCCACGCTTCCGTTCAATGCGAAGCTCAGGTAAGGGTTGGCCCCTTCCGCATAACCGATCGGACGCTGATCGAGGCCGTTGATAATACCGTCGCCATTCACATCCTTGTAAATGAAGTCGCCGGGAAGGTGGGAGCGGTTGCCCTGGCCATCGTTATCGACTTTGTGGCTCTCGATTTCCTCCATTGACTGGAACTGACCTATAACCTGGTAACCCCAGTTGATATTGCCCCAGCGGTCTACGTACGAATCGCGGTACTCATTGTAGGAATTACCAAAGCGGGGTTTGTAAAAATCTAGGTCACGGCGGCGGGACAATGTCGCATTGGCGCTCAATGTGTAATCCACCTGTCCTACATTGCTTTTGTAAGTCAAAACCCCTTCCAGACCTCGGTGCGTGTCGGAGTTCAGGTTTTCGTTGGGCAGGGAGTAACCCACTTCGGAAGGCAGCAGCACGTCATAGCGGGCAGCAGGCAAGCCTTCGCGTTTTCTTTCAAAAATATCGAACTGGCCGGACAGCTTTCCATCGAGCAATCCGAAGTCCAGACCAATGTTGGTCGTGATGTTGGTGATCCATGAAAGCGTGGTAATCGGTAACCCGCGCGGACGGACCCCAATAGTGTAATTGCCATCAAAAATAGCGCTGCCTTGCAGGAAGTTGTAGCCCGGCAAGTAGCTGAACGGCGCCACAACGAAGTCATTATTGCTCAGGCGGTCGGCACCCGTGCGTCCGTAGGAAGCGCGGAGTTTGAGGCTGCTGAATACATTCTCCAATTTTCCTTTGAAGAAACCCTCCTCCGAAATGCGCCATCCTGCGGATACACCCGGGAAGAAACCGTACCGTTTGCCGGGCGCGTAGAGGAACGACCCGTCGTAGCGGCCCACGAGTTCGAGCAGGTATTTCTGTTTGAAATCATAGTTGATCTTGGCCACATAACCGGCGCGCGCCTCGGTGTTCCATTCGTCGATGAGTAAATCCTGGTTGGCGAAGGACATCAGCGGAATGTAGTTGTTCGGCGGAACGGTATGCACCACGAGGTAGGTATTCACATTGTCGGAACGCTCGTAAGCGGCAACAGCCGAAATATCGTGGTTACCGAATGCCTTGGCATAGCTCAGCTGGAACTGCGCAAACCGGTCGACGATATTGCGTTTCCGGCGTTCACGCCAGGGGTTCTGGTTGCCGCCGCCGGGGACGACATTGTAGGTGTCGTTCTTTTCGTCGTAGGTATATGCGTCGTAAGTATATTCGAAACCGTCGAAATCGAAGTTCGTAAATGCGTAGGAGTAGGTTCCTTTCGCTTTCAGGCCGAATTTGAAGTCATACTCGGCGTAAAAGTTGCCCTTCACGTTCCGCCAGACCTCGTCGATGTAGCCCGTTATGTCGCGCTTGTATGTAGCGGGGTTCACGTTCACATTGTGTGTCTGGTTGATGTATTTCGGATTGTCGTTCGCATAGGGACGCTCGGTAGGCCACATGGTGAAGATGCTGAGGAACGGGTTGAAGTAATCGTCCAGCCCCGGCACGCCCACCTGGAAGCGGTCTTCGATCCGGCCGCTGATCTGCGTTCCTACTTTCAACCCCTTAGTCAGGCTGGCTTCAATGTTGGCCTGAATGTTGGTCCGCTTGAAGTTGTAATCGCGGATCAATGCATCCTGGTTGAGGTGACTGATCGACAGGAAGTAATTCATCTTGTCGCTGCCGCCCTGCACACTGGCATTACCGAAGTACTGGGGCACGTTCGGGCGCATGACCATATCGTAGTAATCGAAGCTTTGGTAGCCTTTTTCGGTACCGACACGCCATTTTTCCAATTCAGCCGGGGTAATCGAAGGCGTGCGCCCCTGGTTCACGTCCGACTCTACAAGCCCGCGCATATGCTGGTATGCATTCGCAGGCTTGGGATAGCGCGTGAAGTTTTGGAGACCGTAATAGCCCGACAGGCTGATTTTCGTTCCGTCTCCTGCCTTACCTCTCTTGGTCGTGACCAGCACCACCCCGTTTGCGGCCCGCAGACCATAAACTGCCGCAGAAGCGTCTTTCAGGATCGAAACCGATTCAATATCGTTCTGTCCGAGGTTGTTGAAACTTCCGGCATCGGAAGGCACGCCGTCGATGACAAACAGCGGGGTACCCATGTTCCGGATCTGAATGGTCGTGGCGGCTCCCGGGCGCGCATCGGCCTTGCGGGCCGTGATACCCTGCACGCGGCCCACCAGTGCATCGGCCGTTCCGATGGATGGCGTACGGATCAGGTCTTTGGCCTGAATGTTGCTTACCGCGCCGGTTACCGCTGCCGAGGATTGGGTACCGTAACCTACTACCACCACTTCTGTCAATTCTTCACTGCTGGGGAGCAATGTTACCTGTATGTTCGACTGGTTGCCGATCGCGATTTCCTGCGAAGTGTAGCCGATAAACGAGAAGGCGAGCGTAGTAGCATTCTCGGACACCGTCAGCGAATAGGTACCGTCTGCTCCCGTAATGCTGCCGGTGGTGGTCCCCTTCACGACCACACTCACGCCGGGAAGCGGGCTGTTCTTCTCGTCGACCACCCTTCCGGTGATCGTCTTGTCGACCAGTTTACGATAGCTGACGGTCGGTTCGAAGCGGAGTCTTTCCGCCCAAACCCCCTGGGGCGTCAGGCATCCTGCTGCCAAAAGGGCAAAAAGAGGCCTGCGAAGCCCCAGGAGGGGGTTTCGTCTGTTTTGGTTGTTCATTGTTAACCTGGATTAGATGTGAGTAGTTGTTAAAGCATTATAAACTCATTAGAAATTCTAATTATTTATTAATAAAAAATATTGAATAAATACTATTTAAAAAATGGTAAAAAAAATATCCCCTCCGTCGGGCTACGAGAACCCGCCGCGAAATTGTGTTTCAAAAACCAATCATCCAGATCCGCAGAAGGCATTTGAATGCTCTGCGAATCTGAACGTTGATTGATATACGCTAAACCTGAATTGTTTTTGAAACCATAGGCTTAATGCAGTTTAGAATTATAACCCTTTGTCCTTTACAACTTTCATGACCCCGGTCATCAGACGCCAGTGGCCAGGGAACGTACATACATACGGATAGTCTCCAACCTGATCCGGTACTACAAACTTCAAGCGGTAAGTCTGGCCGGGGTTTACGAGCGGTGTCGCGGCCAAAACCTGAGGGATATTAGGTACATAATTCTTCTCTGCGCCATCTTTGGCGGTGATCATTTTGTCGGCAGCAGCGCCGATGATCTCGGTAGACTTGGGACGTCCTACCACAATGTTGTGCTGCATCGCATCCGGGTTCTCGAACACGATCTCAACGGTTTTACCAGCTACCGCGGTGAATTCCGTAACAGTGAACTTCATTTCTTCACGAATGGCTTTGATCGTCACGACCTGTACATTCGGGTCCGTAGCGACGTCTTCCTTCATGCCGTAAGATTCCAGCAGCGTGGTGTAGCGGCTGCTCAGATCGTCGGGGATCGTACTTTTAACGCTTGTGAGCAGCTTTTTACCTTCGTCGTTAGCCGTTTCCTTGCGTTTCGGGTTCCACGCGCCGAGGATGCCTTTGATCATCGCGTTGCGGCCTTGGGGATCGAGTGATTGCGAAGTCTGGATAAGTTTCAGCACGTCGTCGCCGCTGGCATAGGAAGTGTAGCCGCGAACAGTACGTTCCAGGGCGAAGTCGGAGAGGCGGTCGAGACGGCGTACTTCGAACGACTTGCTCATCGTGTTGTTCTTGTTCTCATCCTTTTCAGGTACTACGTTATCCACGTCTACCGTAGCTGTTACATTCACCTTGCCGGCCTCGTCGGAAGTAAAGCCGAAAGCCGTTTTCCACGGACCGTTGTTGCCTTCCACGAGCTTCACCGTTTCACCCGGCGCGATGCCGTTGGTCAATTGGCGGCTGATGTAGTTGGTGTTTAGAGAACGGCTGCGGATACCCACATTCACAGTTGGTACCTGCTCTTTTGTCACCGGTACGGAGCCAATGTTGGTAATTTCGATCACCACGCGGGCATATTCACGTACATAAGGCGTTTTCGGCTCGATCGTAATGTTCGTCACGGCCAGATCAGCAGCTCCCTGCACGGTTACCTTGCTCGCACCATGACTTTCGTGGTTCATCGCGGCATGGTCTGCATGGCTTGCCGAAGCAGCTTGCTGTGTAGCACCTGCCGAACCTGCTTTTGCCACGCGCTGTGCGATGTATTTGTTGCGCAATGCGCCGTCGTGCGAGTTCAGGATCGCTGCAAATGCATCGGGCATCCAGCGGTCTTCCGCGTTGGAATAAGTATCCAGCAATGCAAGCACAGCCGTTTCGATCTGCGGGGTCAAAGGGATCTCGGAGAATGCGAGCAATGTGTTCAGCACTACAAGGGGCTCTTTGTCGTGCAATGCATCGGCAGTAAGCAATGCCTCGCCGCTCGCGGCCGTGCGCGGAAGAACTTTTACAGCCGTCTTGCGTACGTCGTTGGATGGGTGTTTCAATGCTTCCACCACTACCGGCAGCACTTGCGCGTCGCCGATCGCATTCAGGCCTTCGAGCGTCCACAATGCGTGGATCGCGGCAGTATTCAAGCCGATTTCGTCTACGGATTTGTCTTTAACCAGTTCAACCAGTTTGGCAACCACATCTTTGTTGCCGCGCTCTACCAAAAGGCGCTGCGCGTGCTGGCGCCAGAACATATTGTTGTTTTTCAACGTAGCTACCAGCTCATCCGGGCGTGATTTGCTCAGCGTAATCGGGGTGTATTTCGGTGCATTCTTCCAGCCGATGCGGTAGAGGCGGCCATGGGTGAAATCACGCAATGGCGTTTCGTAGGCATTACCTTTTCCGTTTTCTGATCCCTTAGGGGTAGGGTTGTGCTGGATGATGTAGCTGTACCAGTCGGCTACCCACACGGCGCCGTCCGGACCTACTTCCGCGAATACGGGAGCAACCCATTCGTCGGCACCTGCGAGGAGGTTGAATCCGAGCTGATCTTCATAGTCCGTACCTTTCTTAACCATGATGTTCTGGTGCAGAATGTGACCGGTAGGCTCGGAAACGAATGCGACTTTGTTCCAATACTGTTTCGGGTACGCGCGGGCGGTGTAGAAATTGTGACCTGCTGCGGCGGTAAACCCACCGAATACGTCCACCTGACGCACTTTCGGCGTGATAGGCTGCATATCCTTGTGCGTATCCGTGCTGCGGCTTCCGTTATCTACTTTGCTCTGACCGAAATAGCGGTTTGGAATGGCACTGTACCAGCCGTGCGAGTTGTTGGCAGTGGAGCCGAACAGGTCACCAGCCTCGTTGAAGCCCAAGCCCCAGGTATTGTTGGAAGTTTTAGCAACGATTTCCATATCCGAGCCATCCGGTTTGAAACGGAACAATGCCTGGCCGAAATCCAGATCCTGGCTTTTGCCCACTTTTCCTTTGAAGCCGGAGTAACCTACCGAGCCATAAACCCAGTTGTCGAACCCGTAATGTAGGTTGGAAGGTCCCGCGTGGGTATCGCCGGTACCGAAGCCGGAGAACAGGATTTTCTTCACGTCTGCCTTGTCATCGCCATTGGTATCCTGCAAAAACAGCATGTGGGGTGCTTGCGAAACGACCAATCCTCCGTTGGCAAATGCCATACCCGTTGGAATGCTCAGGTCGTCGGCGAACTTGGTGAATTTGTCGGCCTTGCCGTCGTTGTTCGTGTCCTCGCAGATGAGGATGTAGTCGCTGCCGCCTGTGTCTTTGCGTTCGTTGGGATAATCCTTGGTAATAAGCACGTACAGTCTGCCGCGCTCGTCCCACGTCATCGCGATCGGGTGCATTACATCCGGCTCATGTGCGAAAACGCTCAGTGTAAAATCCACCGGGATTTGAATGTGTTTCACAGATTCTTCCGGCGAAAGCGGCAACTGCTGCATTTGCGGACCAGGGCGCTGCTCGTAGTTAGGCAGCTTGGCCTCGCGGTATTCGAATGGCTTCGGAGCCAATGCCGTCAATGCCTTGCGGGCGTCGTCGTTGACAGCCCACAGAATGCCTTTTTCGATCAGGTCCTGGAAGCCTTGCGTGCCCCATGTACGTTCATCGTGGCCATAAGCCGTGTAGAAGATGCGGCCTTTGCCGTGGGTTCTCACCCAGGTGTAAGGTTCCTTCTGCTGTCCCGGGCGGTCTTTCTCCTGGTCTTTCTGGATCAGGCGCTCGGTCAGCACGATGTTGTCCGGTTGCAGCAATGTGTGCAGATAGGTTTCATCCACCGTTTTGAACGGCTTCACGCCTGCGATGGCGGGATGGTCGGGCTTGGTCCATACCGGCTGGATCGTATCCCAGGTATGGCGCCAGAACTGCCCGCCGATCAGTTTCACCACCTCTGCATTGTTGCGGAAGCAGTAGGAAGCGCAGTGGATGGGGATAAAACCCTTTCCGCTGGCCACATAGTCGAGCAGCGACTTCGCCTGTTGCGGGGCGATCGAGTCCCAGTTGGCATACAGCATCAATGCATCGTACTTGTTCAGCGTCTCGGGGTTCAGGTCGTTGAGGTTATCCGTGTAGGTAAAGTTGAAGCCTTTGGGACCCAATGCAGCCATAATCTGCGGAACACGCTCGGCGGGCTTGTGATGGCCCTTGTCGCCCAGGAACAGGATTTCCAGCCGGCGCGCTTTCGCCTCGCTTTTGGAAGATTTAACCGACGCGTTCTGGGAATTTTGCTGAGAGGCACATCCCAGCAGGACAATACCTAAGATAAAGGATAACGCTTTGGTTTTCATTGAGATTGGTTGTTTCTTGTTGTATTTGGGACTAGGTAAAAATCTATCAACTCCATGCGTAAATTTCCTGGAAATCAAATAGATATTCGTTTTTATATTCAACTTCAAAGTCTCGCAACATTTGAAGATATTCTTCGCGGAACGTCTTTTTTCTATGATGTTCCTCCTGGCAGGCAATGTAATGGATCACTTTGTCGATGCTACCTCGGCTGTATGAAAATGCTCCGTAACCCTTTTGCCAGCTGAACATCGGTACATGGTGATGCTCCTTGATCCATTTGTTGGAGGAAGTTTTAATTTCTTCAACCAGTACCGGCAGCGGCGTTGCTGGATTATACCCGATCAGAATATGAATGTGATCAGGCATTCCATTAATCGCCAAAGGCTTTGAGCGATGGTTGAGGATTATTCCTCCGATATATGCATACAAGTCGTTTTTCCATACTTTGCTAATCAGGCTTTCACGGCCTTTTACTGAAAAAACAATATGTATGTATAGCTGTGTATAGGTATTTGCCATCTTTGATAATGTGTGTTGTTGTGACAAATCTTACGATGCATTCACAAATCTTGCGGTGCTCTGCACCTTTGACATTTGCCTTGATTGCAACGTGTTTTTCTACAAATCTTGCGGTGCTCTGCACCTTGGCATTTGGTTGATTGCAACGTATTCTACAAATCTTGCGGTACTCTGCATATTTTTACCTCCAACGCACGGTGCAGAGCACTAAAATATTTGTAGACGTGCGGAGCACCGAAAGATTTGTTGATGTTGCAATCGTTTTATTTAGATCCCTCTTGCCCCCGTCTTCTACACATTTTTGAAATCCGGCAACTGGATAATAGCGCCGCCTTGCAATGCCGATTCGTGCGCGAGGATACCTACGCTGGTCCAGTTGGCCGACTGCCATGCATTCGGGAACGGGTCGCGGTCTTCGATCAATGCGCTGATGAACTCGTGTGCCAAATGCGGGTGCGAGCCCCCGTGGCCGCCGCCTTGTACAAACGACAAGTGTGCGTTGTCATCCAGGTTATAAACGCCGTGACCGGTAAAATGACGGATCTCCTCCGGCAAATAATGTGCATAATCCGGCGTCGTTACTTTCTCGGGGATTTCGTGTTCTGGCTTTTTCGCCGTGTGGATCACCGGATCTTCGCCTTCGATCAGCGGCCATTCGAATGATTTTTTGCTGCCGTAAACCTCGAAGCTCTCGCGGTACTGGCGCGCCACATCAAACAGTGAGCGGTATACATAGGCCGACAAGTCGCTGTCTTTGAACTTGATATGTGCAGATTCGACGGCGAATGGCGAGTTGTGGATTTTGATCAGATCTTCGGAGATCGTTCCGGAGCCGAAGCATGAAACATATTCCGCTTCGAGTTTGAGCAAGCCAGCTACGGGACCTACGCAGTGCGTGGCGTAATGCATCGGGGGCAATCCCGGCCAGTAATCAGGCCAGCCTTCCATATCCTGCTGGTGGCTCGCTTTGAGGAACTGTACTTTGCCCAGCTCGCCTTTTTCATATAATTCTTTTACAAACAGGAATTCCCGCGCATACACCACGGTTTCCATCATCATATATTTTTTGCCCGTTTCTTTGGTCGCCTTTACGATCTCGATGCAATCCTCCACGCTCGTTGCCATCGGTACGGTACAAGCCACGTGCTTGCCTGCGCGGAGGGCTTTCAATGTCTGCTCTGCGTGGTTGGGGATAGGGGAGTTGATGTGAACCGCGTCGATGTTCGGGTCTTTGAGCAGTTCGTCATAGTCGGTATAGCGTACTTCAATGCCGTACTGGTCGCCAACTTCATTCAGTTTCGATTCGGTACGCTGGCAGATCGCGTACATATTGGCATTGGGATGTTGCTGGTAAATGGGGATAAACTCGGCGCCGAAGCCTAATCCGATAATGGCAACATTAATTTTCTTAGACATATTGATTAACAGGTTAATGATTCAGTAGATCAGAAGCTTAGCGAAAAAATGCATCGTTTTCGCGCATACCGTCCGCCGGAACGGCCGGTATTTCAAGATGAATTGGTGTGGATAGTAATCGACAATACAATTTTAAAGCAAAATAGTGCTAAAAACTTTTCAGGTTTTGATTAGTACTGAGCGTATTTTGATCTATTTTTAAGCTAATATCTGTTTTGATGCAAAAAATAGCTAGAAAAAGCCTTCGAAAACGCCGATTTAGCGGTAATTGGGCCTTTTTCTTTACCAAAATTCTCAGTCTTCGGGTAGGGTAACGCCCCGGCAAAGCGGTTGTATGAAAATTTAGATTCCAGGTCGCTGGGGAAAAGGACTTTATGGGTCACCGTTATTTTCATATGGTACAACAAAGCTCGCAGTGTCCCAAATTTATCTAAATTGCCTTTTTTAAAGTAAGAGGACCCACTAATAACCTACCTCATGTTCTTAAGAAGAGATTTCATCAAAGCGGGTGCGCTGGCTGTTGCCGGTATGGCCGTGCCGAAATGGTCGTTTGCTACAAGTGCCGATTTTCCCGTAGTGCGCATACCAGCCGATAAGCGCAGTTTCACAAGTCCAGCCGTAGAAGCGACGATTGCCCGCATGAAAAAGGTGATCAAAGACCCCGAGCTGGCATGGCTTTTCGAAAACTGCTTCCCGAATACCATCGATACCACCGTACACTACCGTCCGGTAGACGGCGAGCCCGATACTTTCGTGATCACCGGCGACATTGACGCCATGTGGCTGCGCGATAGCACGGCACAGGTTTGGCCTTACCTGCCGTTGCTGAAAGAAGATTCGAAACTGAAAGATATGGTTGCCGGACTGATCAACCGGCAAACCAAATGCATCCTGATCGATCCCTATGCGAACGCATTTTACGACCGCCCCAAGGAAAGCGAATGGAGCAAGGACCAAACCAAGATGAACCCTATGCTCCACGAGCGTAAATGGGAGCTGGATTCGCTTTGTTACACCATTCGTTTGGCATACAACTACTGGAAAACGACCGGCGATACCCAGCCGTTCGACGCCGATTGGTTGAAAGCGATGGAACTGGTGCTGCAAACCTGCAGGGAGCAGCAGCGCAAGGACGGTCCCGGCCCGTACCGCTTCGGCCGCGTTACGTCATGGTCTACCGACACCGTGCCCGGCAACGGCTATGGGAACCCCATTAAGCCGGTAGGGCTCATTGCCAGCACATTCCGACCGTCGGACGATGCCACGATTTTCCCGTTCTTCATTCCTTCCAACTTTTTCGCGGTGGTTTCGTTCCGGGAAGTGGCTGAAATGCTGGAAAAAGCTTCCGCCACGAAGAATGCTAAACTGGCCGCCGAGTTCAGGGCGCTGGCGACGGAAGTGGAAGCGGCCATCAAAAAGCACGGTGTTGTGGAGCACACCGCATTCGGCAAGATCTATGCTTTCGAGGCGGATGGTTTTGGAAACCATGTGATGATGGACGATGCGGGTATCCCGGGGCTGATCAGCCTGCCTTACCTGAATGCCGTGTCAGTGAAAGACCCGATTTACATCAATACGCGCAAATATGTGCTGAGCGATTCGAACCCTTACTTCTTCAAGGGAAAAGCGGGAGAGGGACTGGGCAGCCCGCATACGCTCGTGAACCAGATCTGGCCGATGGGGATCATTGCACGCGCCATCACTTCCACGAACGACAAGGAAATCGAGGCGCAGCTGAAATTGCTCAAAACAACGCATAACCACACCGGTTTCATGCACGAGTCGTTTGATAAAGACGATGACTCGAAATTTACCAGGAAGTGGTTTGCCTGGGTGAACACGCTGTTTGGCGAACTGATCCTGAAACTCGAAAAAGAGCGTCCGCATTTGCTGGCGAAAGTATATTAGCCCCAAAGCGAGGGTACCATTCTCAAATGCCTCCCGGACTACAAACCGGGAGGCATTTTTGTTGCTCCGGACTATGAGCTTTCTTCAAAACCGGACGCAATCCTGCGCCGGTTGGCCGCCTACATTTGTTTCGAAAACCATGTCACCATGCAAACCGCAACCATCCGTAACGATTGGGCGCTCGAAGAGATCGAGGCCATTTACAACCGACCTTTACTGCAACTCATCTACGCCGCGGCCACCGTTCACCGGGAATGGCACGACCCGGAGCGCATTCAGGTATGCACATTGCTGTCGATTAAAACCGGTGGCTGCCCTGAGGACTGCGCCTACTGCGGGCAAGCAGCCCGGTACCAGACCGACATTAATGTAAAAGCACTGATGAAAAAGGACGATGTGGTGGCCATCGCCCGCCGCGCCCGAGATGGAGGTTCGAGCCGGTTCTGCATGGCTGCTGCCTGGCGGGAGGTGAAGGATAACCGTGATTTTGACCGTGTGCTCGATATGGTAACCGAAGTCGCCGGGCTGGGCCTCGAAGTATGCTGCACCCTCGGCATGCTCACCGAAACTCAGGCCGAAAAGCTCAAAGCCGCCGGCCTATACGCTTACAACCATAACCTGGATACATCCGCCGAATACTACGATCAAATCATCACCACCCGCAGCTACGACGACCGCCTGAACACCGTCGACCATGTGCGGAAGGCGGGCATTTCGGTGTGTTGTGGAGGCATCATCGGCCTTGGCGAAACCCGTGAAAACCGTATTCAAATGCTTCACACACTCGCGACCATGCCCGAGCACCCGGAATCCGTGCCGGTAAACGCCCTCGCCCGCGTGCAAGGCACGCCGCTTGGCGACAAACCCAAAATCGACACCTGGGAAATGGTCCGCATGATCGCCACCGCCCGCATCCTGATGCCGAAAGCGATGGTCCGCCTCAGCGCCGGCCGCATGGAAATGAGTGAATACGAGCAAGCATTCTGCTTTCTGGCAGGTGCGAATTCGATTTTTACGAATGAGAACGGGGAGTTGCTGGTGACGCCTAATCCGGGGATGGGGGAGGATCGGGAGATGATGGAGGTTCTGGGGTTGAAAGCGCTTGAACCGGCGCTTCACATGGGATAAATTTGATGATTCCGATCCAGCCAGCATAGGAAAAATGCATTTGCCGAACGGAAGCCATGTACCCGCGCCTTAATGCTTACTCGTAGCTCGAAGAAAGTGATGTCTGGACTTACGTTTTCTACTTTCTTACTTTTGGGTAAGACGCGCCGGTCTTTATGCTTGGTACACGCCTTCTGGATATCGAACCAGTTACTATCGGAGATTTTTTGAATGAAATCGGATAATAGTTTTAGCTCGTCCTTTTCCCAGGCGGATAAGCATTCATAACTACTATCAAAGTATTTGAGGTTTACGTAAGGATGGTCATGCATATTCGTTTGAATACCAAATATTTTGCATTCCTCGATCGTCAGCAATGTGCCTCCCTTTTTATCTTTTTTGAAACTTGCTGAATCAGGTATTCCGCGGCCAGACTTCTTATCCTTCATTCTCTTGCAGCATTTCGGAATAAAAGCGTAGCATATTCTCTTTCGATATGATGTTCGAACACCTTACTTCGAGCGGCAGGCCGTTTCTTGCTTCAATCCACGGCGCTTCATGGTGAGTTAGTTCTTCAAGATACTTTGCGCTTTTTTCTCCATATACTCTCCGGACTTCATCCAGTATGTTTTCAACCTCTTCTTCGATATTGTTGATACAGTCACAGCTGGGCAATGCCTCAAAGCCAAAGTGTTTATAATCATGGTAAATGCCGGGAAGTACAGGCCCATGCGACCATGCTTCGAAATCATCTTCAAACAAGGATTTGCCGGAGAGCACTATACACCAAGCCTGAGCGTAGTACAACAGTTTTTGCAGCTTTAAATGCGTAATGGAATCACCAGCATCCCTGTCGATGTGGCAGAGAAACCAGTTGGCGATGTCGGTCGCCTTGTAGTCGTAGCTGTTAATCTTTTCCATAAGTGCGCTTGTTGATAAATTATAGTGCGATGACTAACCGCACAAAAAAAGAGAATTACGCCAAATTTTCCATGCCGTAAATCTCATTCCGGGACGACCAGCCACTATAAATGATCCTCCGGTCGGTATGACTTTGTAAATAGCAAGTTCTAATTGCCCGGCTACTTTCACAAAGTTGTAATTTCCAGGTTGCTGGCATCCAGCTTCGCAATCAATGTCGCAACCCGCAGCTGGTTAACGATGTGTTCTCGCATTTGGGGTGTGACGCGTGTGAGGTTTTCGGTAAATAAGTAGGCTTCGATTAATGTGTTGAGCGACTCAACCATTTCGGAGCCGCTATCTTTTTGAAAGAAGTCTTTGACGATTTCCAGTTGATGGCTTATCGCTTCGTTAAGTGCAGTGGGGTTTTTGCTTAGGGTTTCAAGTGTGTCCATAGGTTGATTAGTTTAATTCGATGGAAGATTACATTAAGTGAGCTTTTGTGTGGAGTATTCCCACAAGTGGCGCGTAAATTTTTTATTTCAGCTTAAAAGTGATGATAGTCTTCTCGTTAACTGAACCAAATTCGGACAGGATTTCCTTCATGCGTTTCTGTGAAATGCCTTTTTTAAAAGTGTAATCACGCCACGCATTTCGGTATCTGCCTTCTTTGGTTTCTGCGGGGATCGCGGGGTAGATGTTTTTAAGCCACCACTCGAACGCTTCCTCCACAGAGCTGAAAGTCTGCATGAAACAAAGTTAATGATTTGTGGGAAAAATCCACCAATCTTGAAGTATTACAATCTTAATTGTGTCACGCGTGATTAAGCACGATGTCCTCGGGAATGTCAAGTTTCTCTCTAATTACTTTCAGAAGCGAAACGTCCGGCCAATAATCTCCATCAATGATTGTTTGGAGCATTTCGTTCGAAATTCCAAGTGTTTCGGCAAGGTCTTTACCTTCACACATCATGTCGTACCTGCGAAGTTCGAGAATACCTTCGAGTGTCGACGGCTCGGGAATATCATAGATACTTTGCTCATAAGCCATAATGGCCTCTGCCATAGCACGTATGCGGGCATTTTCTTCAGCGGTGGTGTCAGCCTCGTCTTTTTCCATCAAAGCTCCCACTTTTTCGATCATAGCAGCGTGCTCTTCGTCGTTGGTTACTTTGTAAGCCGGTTTTAAGTTTTCCATAGGAGAAGCTAGCCTTCTGTGTTATTTTGTACCAGCTGATGAGCGCATCTTTCGCGTCAGGATACTTATGAAAAAATTCACGAAGAGTAGATTAACTAAATATAACCATAATGTGTGATGAAGTGTCAACAAAAATCCCTGATAAAATTAAGACAGCCTTAATCTTATCAGGGATCTCTTTACCAAGTAACCGCTTTAACTTATTCGCCGGGCACCTGGTTAACTAACGGTCGCTCCGGCCCGTGCGGTCGGACTTGGCGCAGCGTTTTTTCTAACCTTCTTCTCCTTCTTAAACTTCCTTCCCACCCAAATAATCACCCCCGTAACAGGCAGCGTGGCGGTGATAAGTGCCACAATCAATGCCAGGATCTTCGTGGGCCAGCCCCAGATGCTTCCGGTGTGTATGGGAAAAACAAGTCTCCGGACTTTCATGCCGGAAGTTTCATCAACGTAGAGCCGCTTGCTGATCAAATGGCCATCGTGCTGGTCGAAGTAAAGGAAATCGACAACGTTGGCGATGGAGGCTTCGTCGTTGGATTTGGATATGGTGATGGAAAGACTGTCGGATTCAGGGAGTGTGAATTGAATGCGGCCGGGATGGCTGAGCAGGCGGTTGGTTTCGGTATTGATTTGGGTTAACACACCGGGTTTTGATGTGCCTATAAGGGATGGGTTCGCGGGCGCCTCGCGTTTTTGCTGCGGCTTGCCGTCGAAGGTCAGGAAAATCATGCTATTCACCCATTTGTAGCTCCAAACGAGGCCCGTTAGGGCGATCAGGAAGGTGAATGGGAGGACGTAGAAACCGAAAACGGCGTGCAAATCCCAATTAAGGCGTTTGAATTTGGCATTCCATTTGACCGTCAGGCGCTGCCTGGTTTGCTTGCGTTTTGGCCACCAGAGAACGAGGCCGGTGAGCATGATCACAATAAACATGACGGTAGCAACGCCGGTAACGGCTTTGCCGGTGTCTTCCAGGCACAGGTAGCGGTGCAGTTGGAGCACAATGTGAAAGAACGATTCGTTTTCCCGGCGTGTATCGGCGATTTCAGCGGTGTACGGATTTACAGCCACTGACAAGACATCCTTTTCCTTCTTTCCTTTTACCAAACCGAATAGCACTGTACGATCGGGGCGGGGCTCGATCACAATGCGGGCAATGCGTTGCTGGGGATAGGCACGCGCGACGGCGTCGCGAAGATTATCGAGCGGAAGCAGCGGCTGATCTTGCGGAACTTCCACGACGTGAAATTCCGGATAAATCACGGGTTCAAGCTCGTCTTCGAAAACCAGGATGCTTCCGGTGAGCGCCACTATAAAAACCACAAGGCCGGAGGAAACCCCCAGCCATAAATGCAGTTGCGATGCGATTTTCTTGAATGTCTTTTTCACAGATTTATGAAATGGCACGCATTTAAAAAGTGTAAGAAATAGTCGCCATGAAGTTGCGCGGTGCTCCGGGGAACAGGCGGAGGTAGTCGTAGCCGCCTACCCAATAGGTTTTGTTGGCGAGGTTGTTGAGGTTCACCTGGAACTGGAATTTGTCGATTTTATAATAAACAGCCCCGTTCAGCAAGGTGTAGCCCGGTAGCGTCTGGTTGTTGTTCAGCGACAGGTTACGTTCCGTGACGAAGTTACCGCCGAAGCCCACGCCGAAGCCGCTCAGGAAGTTGTCGACAAATGTATATTTCGTCCAAATACTCCCCTGATTTTTCGGGGCATTGGGTTTCTGTAAATTGACCAGCACCTGATCGGCCGCACGCGATCCGGCATCGGTGATCTTCGCATCATTATAGCTGTAAGTCATGATCACGTTCCAGTTGGGAAGAATGTTCCCTGTCACGTCAAACTCAACCCCTTTCGCAGTTTCTTTGCCAACCTGGACCATCAAGTCCGGCCTGTCGGCGGCGTTTGCGGAATACAAGGTGTTGGTCTGGGTGATGTTGTACACCGAAACGTTCGCGGTCAGTCTGCCATCAAGCCATTCGGTTTTCAAACCTGCTTCCGAGAGACTGCTGCGGATCGGGTCGAAAGGTCCGCCGGACAATGGGTTGCTCTGCACCACTGGATCCTGCGGGTTGTAGCCTTTGGTGTAAGTTCCGTACACATTGATGTGGTTGGTAAGCGAATACACGGCCCCGATGCGCGGCAGCAATGCGTGCTGCGTTACATTCTGCTCATTGTTGGTGGTGTAGCCTTTCTTGTC
The DNA here is from genome assembly GCA_001898145.1 of Dyadobacter sp. 50-39. Lineage (GTDB taxonomy): Bacteria > Bacteroidota > Bacteroidia > Cytophagales > Spirosomataceae > Dyadobacter. The sequence goes on along the minus strand of MKSR01000008.1, from coordinate 236,316 downwards.
GATGTAGGTATCATAGCGCAAACCAAGCAGGATTTGCAACTTTCTGATTTTCAATTGCTCCTGCAAATACAGGCCGTGGAGTTTATAAAGTACCGGTGTAGTTGCCGAATTCGCGGTTACGTTGTAAATGTATTTGGAAGGATCTTCCATGTTGTTATTCTGCAACGTCAGGTCGTAATGTGAAATATTCGGCTTCGGGATGCTGTAAGTGACGCCGTTCTCGGTATAGTTGTAAAAGACAAACTTCTCGGGCGTTTTGGGATTGTAAGCCGCTGCACCGCCGGCTTTCAGCAGGTAACCATTGGCCGTCTGCTGTCCCGAACCCTTCGGTGTAGACGACTGGATGAAATCATAACCCGCAACCAGCTTATGCTCCGCAATGCCGGTATTGAAGTTGTGGTTGAAGAACAGTGACACATTGTCCATAAACGACTTCGTTTTCCGCACGAACACCTGACGTGCTACCAGATTCTCGATCGCCTTTCCGGCCGAATCTACTGCATTGGTGTTGCTGCTGCGGTGTTCGAGGAGGTCCTCGGAATAACCGGTACGCAGGTAGGCAACGTTGAAGGAGGTATTTTGGGTAAACTGGTGGTTCAATGAAGTCGTGATCAGGTAAGTTTCTTCATTGAGATAATCATTCACTGCATTGAGTGAAGTGCGGATCGAGCTTGAATAGAGGTCGTTTCCTTTTACCGACTGGCCGCGGTCGAGGCGGCTGTTGGACCTGTTGAAAACGAGGTCGAAATTAATGCGCGTCTTGTCGGTCGGGAGGAATGATACCGACGGCGCAATGATGATATTTTTATCAAACTGCATATTCCGGAAGCCCTGCGCATTTACATAGCCCAGGTTTAGGCGGTAAAGCAGCGTTTTGCTTTCGTTCATCGGGCCGGTGAAATCCGCCAGGGTACGCAGGGTATTGAAACTGCCGGTGGTAAAGCTCAGCGATTTTTGCGGCGTGGCGAGCGGTTTTTTAGTCACACGATTGATCGTGCCGCCTGGCGAAGTATTGCCGTACAATGCGGATGCTGCGCCTTTGATCACTTCTACGCGTTCCAGGTAATTGACCGGCGGCTGCTTCCAGAATCCCGAGAAAGTACGAAGGCCGTTCACCAGCTGGGTGGTACTGCCGCCATTCATGCGGAAGCCCCGGATCGTGAGATCGTCGTAAAATGTAAACTGGTTCACCCCGCTCATGTTCTTCACGGCATCCCCCATGAGAAATGTGCCCTGGTCGCGCATAACCTCCTTGGTAATGTAAGCGATTGCCTGCGGCACTTCTTTGATGGGTGTTGCTGTCTTGCTGGCAATAAACGAAAGGTCGTTTTTGTAGGTCGTTTCGCGGCGGCCGGTAATTTCTACGGTTTGAAGTTCCTGCGTGCTCTCTTCGGAAACGATTTCGAGGGTTGCTGCCTCACCGGCTTTTACGTGCACATTGCGGTTAATGCGCTTGATACCCAGGCCCGTGCCTACGAGCTGGTAATGGCCGGGAGCCAATGAATTGAATTCAAAATCGCCGTCGGCATCAGTTAGCGTTCCCTTGCCGGTCCCTTTGAGGATCAGGTTGATGTTCTCGGCCGGCTGGCCCGCGGCGTTTTTGATGTTGCCCTTAATCTGGCCGGTTTGCGCAGATGCTGTGAAGCAGCAAAGAGAAAGGATGAGTAAACAAAATATCCTCATGATATGGGGGTTAAATACGAGCTGTGCCAAAAATCGATGGCAAAAGTAGTCTTATTTAGACCAATCCCAAATAATGAAAACGATAATCTGCACTCCTTTTTTAATTCGTTTTAATTGTTCAATTTTTTCTGCTAAAACTTTTATTGCCAACCCGGCATTGCTGAACGCTGCATCAGGTTGGCAATAAAAACGGAAGCTATGTGCGATCAGCCCAGGTTTGATTGGATGAAAGACAGCCCGTCGCGCATCAGCTGCTCTTCCGAATCGAACATCTTACGCCAGATGTTGGCCACCGGAAGTTTCGGACTGAATGCCTCGATGCTGATCCAGCCGTCGTATTTGATGTCTCGGATCGATTGGAAAACACCTTCCCAGTCGACGTTCCCTTTGCCGGGCGTCGAGCGGTCGTTTTCGGAAAGCTGGATAAATGAAATGCGGTCGCCGGCCTTGCGGATGGTATCGCCGATATTTTTCTCCTCGATATTCGCGTGGAAAGTGTCGAACATGATCTTGACATTCGGGTGGTTCACGTCATCCACAAAACGGATGATCTCGTCGCCGCAGCTCGTTAAATACAATTCAAAGCGGTTCAGGTATTCCAAACCCAGGGTTATATCCAGCGATTCGGCATAATCGGCCACTTCGCGGATCCCATCGATGCCCCACTGCCACTCTTCTTCTGTGGCCGGCTTCCCTGTAAAAACGCCCAATGCGGAATGGTATGGTCCCATCAGACGGCTTGCACCGAGTACCAGCGAACAATCCAGCGCGCGTTTCAGGTGGTCTATCGTGTGGCGGCGCATGGCCGGATCGGCGCTGATCAAATGCTCCGACGGCCCACAGATGGTGTCCGTCTCGCAAGCCAGGCCCAGGCTGTCGAGCTTCTGCCGGAACCTGAACCAATGCTCGGGATTAGTGTTGAAAATCGGCACCTCGACGCCATCAAAGCCGATCTCTTTAATGAGTTCGAGGGTTGGAAATAGGCTTTCGTCAATCTGGGTTCCCCACAAAAGGAGGTTCATGCTGTACTTCATCAAAAATTGAATTTATCTCGCTGGCGAATGGATATGGCGGGATGCAAATGCCCGTGTCTTTTCAGTATACAATCTTAAAGTAAAAAAGTACTGTTCTATATACACGTTTTGACGAGTACTTAGCTGATATTGATAAAGTGGCAGATGAATGCAGGAATATCGGGGTAAAATCGACTCATAGTCGCGATACAAAAATGGCGACCCTCCTCGGAGAACCGCCATTGATGAAGCTAAAAATTGTTTGATTTAATTTACCCTGCTGAAAATGAGCTGGTTGTTGTTTTCGTAGTAAAGCACCAGCTTGTTGGCTTTCAGATCGTACAGATTGACGTTGGGCAACGCATTCACGAACAGGTTGCCCCAGCTCGTTTCTGCTCTTTCCGTGCCGCCGCCGCCGATCTGGATCGTGTTCTGCTGGGCAGTTTCATAAAAACCCGTCAGAAGATTGGTGGAAGTAGTGCCTTCCAGCTCGCCTTTCTCTTTAAAGTTGAGGCCTATGTCCATCACGCCCTTCGTGGTGGCGGGTTTGCTGATGGTATCATCTTCCTGAATGATACTTTCCAATTGCCATTTGCCGGTCAACTCCAGATTGCTGCTGATTGTGGTCGTTTTTCCACAACCCGTAAGCAGCGAAAAAAACAGCACGGATGCTGTCGGAATGATGAGGCCTTTCATATGTGTAAATAAATTTCAGAACTACCTTGGATTGACATCGTACTCGCAAAAAAGGTTGCAAAAAAGTTGCGCGGCTCTTTAAATTTATAAAAAAATGTGCCAGCCTTCCGAGCACCGGCGGCATAATTTATAACGCCAGAAAATCGATAATCTTTCACCGTTGGCTCAATCTATTTTTGGGAATAAAATCTCATAATGATCATATTTTGATAGTAATAATGTAATATTGCTAGTCTTTTGGGTAAAATCCTGACAGAATATGAAAGCGCCGATCCATAAAAATATCGAGAGCCAGGTACATACGGTCACCGTGCACGAGCTGAAAGAGCCCCATTTCGACCCCAACTGGCATTTCCATCCGCATTACCAATTATTTACCGTTCTGGAGGGAACTGGCAAACGGTTGATAGGTGACTCCATCCAGACGTTCGGTCCTGGCGATACGGTGTTTCTCGGACCCGACGTCCCGCACTTGTGGCGCAGCGATCCGGCCTATTTCGAGACCGGTTCACCGCTGATGACGCACGGTATCGTACTCTATTTTCAGGAAGATTTTTTAGGGAAAGATTTTCTCGATAAACCCGAAATGCTGGGACTTCGCCAGTTGCTGGCCGACTCCAAGCGCGGGATTTGCTACAAGGGGGCGCTCTCCGAACATATTCGCGACGAACTCATATCCCTGACTTCCGTAGAAGGTTTCAAAGGCATCCTGCAACTGCTCACGCTGCTCGATAAACTGTCGCACGACAACTCGGGCGAGTTCATTTCGAGCTATGGTTATGTCAACAACTTCAAGGTGTCGGAAACGGAGCGGATGCAAAAGGTGCATAATTATGTGCTGCAACATTTCTTCCAGGAAATCCGCCTCAGCGATGTCGCGTCGCTCGCCGGCATGACCGAGGCTGCATTTTGCCGCTATTTCAAAGCCCGTTCGAACAAGACCTTCATCGATTTTGTCAACGAAATCCGTATCGGGCACGCCTGCAAGCTTCTGCTTGAAGACAAATGGACCATCGCACAGATCGCATACGACAGCGGTTTCGACTCGTTATCGAACTTTAACAGGAACTTCAAAAAGTACATCGGGCATACGCCGAGGGAGTATAAGGGGAATTATTGAAAACAAAAACGGGCGACTGTCTGCCGCCCGTCTCTGTCAACCTTTTACATTATTCGTTCCATACTTCCCGCGCTGCGGCCTTGAAAGCATGGCGGTTGCCTCTTTATCATTCAGGAACTGCTCCTTCTTCGGGTCCCATTTCACTTTGCGCCCCAGCTTCATGGCCGTATGGGCGAGAAGGCACGCGGTGCAGGAGCGGTGCGCGATTTCAGCGTGGCTGATCGTCTGCTTACCGCTTTGGATGCTTTCGATCCAGTTCTGGTGCTGTTCGGGGCTTTCGTACAAGTGGATTTCATTTTCCCCAATTACCGACCCCAGGATTTTGGGGTCGCTGGCATAAAATGCCTTGTTCTCCTTCGCATTCTGAGCAGCGACGGGGTCTGAGGCCGTAACGCCCACATTTCCGCGCGAAACGAAGATCCAGCCATCGGTGCCTTCGAATTTGACGCCATTGGGGTTGGTACCGCCGATTTCCATCGTCACGCCGTTTTCATACAATGCATTCACCAGGAAATTACCATGCACATCCCAAAGGCCCGAACCTTTCGCCGGGAATGTGGCCTTGCCTTCGATCTCGATCGGGCCGGTGAGCTCGGTATCCATGCCCCAGTGCGCGATGTCGATGTGGTGCGAACCCCATCCCGTGATCATTCCCGCACCGAATTGCTCGAGACGCAGCCAACCCGGACGGTCGTTAATGTCAGTTTGAGAATGCACGCGGTCCAGGGTGTAGTAAATTTCAGGTGTCGACCCGAGCCACATGTCGTAGTTCAGGTTGGAAGGAACAGGCATTTGTGCCGTATTTCCGCCGGCAGGGTCACCCGGAAGTCCCACGTATACTTTTTTGAGTTTTCCAATGCGCCCGTTACGCACGAGCTCACACGTACGCTTGAATTGCGGCCACGGGTTCATCGACCGCTGCTGGCTGCCCAATTGGAATATAACCCCCTTTTTCTTGATCATATCAGCCATCTGACGGCCTTCCCGGATCGTCAGGGAAGTCGGTTTTTGCATATAAATGTGCTTACCGGCAACAGCCGCCTCCATTGCGGGCTGCGCGTGCCAGTGATCAGGCGTACTGATGATCACCGCATCGATGTCCTTCCGGCCCAGTATCTCATGGTAATCGTCGTAAGTTTTTACTTCGAGGTATTTCTCTTTTCCGGTACGCTCCACGTATTTCCGTTCGATCCATTCCTTGCCTTTTGCGAGGCGGTTTTTGTCGAGGTCGGCGACGGCAATCACATGAGCGGCTTCATTTTTGATCACTTCCGGCAAGTCGTGGGTGGAACCGATCCGGCCAAAGCCGATCTGGCCGATATTGATCTTATTGCTGGGCGCATTCTTGCCAAATACCGTCGACGGGACAATGGTAGGAAACATCGACGCCGCGATGATGCCTGCCGTACCCTTGGCGGTTGCTTTCAGAAATGACCTTCTGTCTTGATTTTGCTCCTTCTGATCTTTCATTTTGTATGCAGATTTAGGATGAATGACTGATATGTTCTCGATTATTTAGACAATGCAGGAATGGCTCCGCGCACAGTATCCTGAGGGCTGGTTGCATAAGCTTTGCTGTAATTTCGGGGTTTCTGGGGTCCGATGGCCCATTCAATGGCACCCAGGATGTGCTTGCGCAGGTCTTCTTTTTCGTAATCCTCTTTCTGGTGCCCGAGCGACGTGTAGAACGCGCGGCCGCCGTCGTACTCATGCCACCAGACCGACGGAAACACATCTCCAAATGTATCCAGCGCTTTTCCGGCAGGTTTCTGAATCGTAGAATGATCGTTTACAGCGAGTACGTGAAGGTTTACGCCCAATTCTTTGATAAAATAGAACTCGTCCACCTCACGGGGCCAGGTTTTGCCCAAGTGCGTAAGGGAAGGGTTTTTCGGGTCAAGGACTTTTACGGAGAAGCTTTGCCCGGGCTCATGCCAGAAGAAAGTACCGCCCAGCAGGTCTTTGAACCAGCGCCACTTGCGCTCGGTGCCCGACGCCGAATGCAGCCCCACAAAGTTGCCGCCTGCCTGAATGTACCGCATTAATGCAACGCGTTGGGCGTCAGTGTCGAAGACGTCGTTGTTGGTATTCGAAAAAACGAGGCAATCGTATTGTTTCAAATTTTCGTCCGTAAACTTCGAAGGGTCGGATGTAGTGTCTACCGCAAAGCCATTTTGTTTCCCCAGTGCAAGAATTGCCACTTTGGAATTGGCGATGTTGTCATGTACGTAGCCTTTCCCGTTTTTGGTATACACCAGCACTTTTACCTTATTCCATTTAATCTTTTGCGCGTGTGTGCTCACCGGCCACCCCAGCCCGAGAAACAGCAGGCATAGCAGGGTTGTTGTCAGGATGTTTTGTTTTTTCATTGATAAGAAAAGAAAAGGTTTAACTAAAATCCAATAGAATTCCCCCCATCTACCGGCAGCGAGACGCCTGTGATGAATTTGGCGGCTTCGGAGCTCAGGAATACGGCGGCCCAGCCGATATCGTCCGGTTTGCCCCAGGTACCCATCGGCGTGCGGTCCATGGCCTTGTCGCGGCGTGACGGGTCACCGTTCATCGCGGTGAGCATCATCGGTGTTTCTATAAAACCGGGTGCAATGGCGTTGACACGCACATTGTAAGGTGAAAATTCAGTGGTCAATGCTTTCACCATCCCTCCGACAGCCGACTTCGACGCCGTATAGGCCACCACACGGTCGATACCATATAATGCAGCCATGGAAGTGACCATGAGAATGGAGCCGCGCCTGCGTTCGACCATACGCTTGCCGCATTCGCGGGTGATCGAGAAAACTGCGTGGAGGTTGGTTTGTACCACCCGGTTGAAATCTTCGTCTGTAACTTCCACCGCGTGTTTTTTCATATTAATGCCTGCATTGTTGACCAGAATATCGATTTCGCCGACTTCCGTCTCAATTGCCTCGATTAGTGCCGGCAGCGTTTTCAGGTCGGTGATATCATTGACAAAATACTTTGCATTCGGGCCAAGTTTCGGTAAGGCTTCTTTCAAAACCTCCTCGCGCCTGCCCGTGATCACCAGCTGTGCGCCCGCTTGCGCGAAGCATTGCGCAATGTAGAAGCCGATGCCGCTTCCCCCACCGGTTACGAGGGCAATTTTGCCTTCCAGCGAAAAGACTTTCAAGGATGGTACTGTTTCGATTTGACTGTTAACGGACATTATTTTTAATGCTATAAAACCTTGATTATAATTCGTGAACCGATCGGGCAATGCTCATTTCAAGGCCGCGGAGCTCCGCAAGCGCTTTGAGTCGGCCGATCATGGAATAGCCGGGGTAAGTTTTTTTATGCAGATCGTCGAGCATTTGAAACCCGTGGTCGGGGCGCATCGGAAGCAGGTGATCGGCATAGTTCGCAGCATTTCGGCGCAGCTCTTCGTGGTGTAATGCTTTGACCACTTCGTACATATCCACATCGCCATCCAAATGCGGGGCCTCGTGGAAGTTGCGATTGTCCCCGGCTTCTCTTTTGGTCGTTCGGAGGTGCACAAAATGGATACGATCGCCCAGCCGACGGATAATTCCGGGCAAATCGTTGTCAGCCCGGACGCCGAGCGAGCCGGTACAGAAGGTAATGCCGTTGGCGCGGATGTCGCAAGCTTGCATGAGCCGGGCCAGATCAGCTTCGGTGCTCACTACCCGGGGCAACCCGAGCAGCGGGCACGGGGGATCGTCGGGGTGAATGCAGAGATTTATGCCCAATTCCTGCGCCACGGGTGCCACCTGGCTGACGAAGTAGTAGAGGTTGTCGCGCAATTCCTTGTCGCCGATCTCGGCGTATGCATTAAGCAGCTCCTGGAAGTTAGTGAGTTCAAATGCCTCCTCCGAGCCTGGCAGGCCCAGCAATACCGTGTTGGTCAGGATCTGCACTTCGGCAGGCGACATATTCCGGAGCTTCTGCCGGGCCGACTCCCGAACCTGCTCATCGTAGTCTGCCTCGGCGCCTGGCCGTTGCAGAATATAAAGGTCGAACAAAGCAAAGTCCTCCCACACAAACCGCAGCGTTTTATGGCCTTCCGGAAAGGTGTAGGCAAGGTCGGTGCGGGACCAGTCGAGTACCGGCATGAAGTTGTAGCAAACAGTCCGGATCCCTTCCGCCGCCAGATTTCGGAGAGACTCCTTGTAGTTTTCAATGTATTGCGCGCGTGACGGTAGTCCTTTCTTGATATGTTCATGCACCGGCAGGCTTTCCACCACCAGCCATTTTAGCGGTGTATGTTGCTCATTACCTGCTTCTACCAGCGAAATTCTCTCCCGGATCGCCTCGTTAGTCCATATATCGCCAACAGGCACCTGGTGCAGGGCCGTCACCACGCCGCTGCATCCCGCCTGACGGATATCCATCAGCGAAACCGGGTCATGAGGGCCGAACCAGCGCATGGTGTGAATCATAACTGTATGAATTTTTTATAAAAATATAAATATAATATTGTATTGTAACCGATTGCATTAATTTGCTGTAAATTTCGGACACAGGGGTTTCTGTCGAAAAAGCAGTTAAATTCAAAGCATAAATACCAGACGGAGAATGCCCCTGCGATCCCTTACAAGAAAAGAATAATGGAAAAGGAAATTACCATTTACGACCTCGCAAAAATACTCGCATTGTCGCCGGCGACGGTGAGCAGGGCACTGAACGACCATCCTGCCATTAACGCAAAAACGAAGGTGCTCATTGCGGACAAGGCCGCCGAGCTGGGATATCGCTCCAACACTTTCGCGAGCCATCTGCGTACGCGCAAGACGAATACGCTGGGTGTGATCGTGCCGAGGCTGAACAGTAATTTCATGTCGACCGTACTTGCCGGAATGGAGGAGGTTGCTAATAATTTTGGTTATAACCTGCTGATCAGCCAGTCGTTGGAGTCGGAACTCAAAGAGCAGGCCAATGCGAAAACGATGTTCAACAGCCGCGTCGACGGGCTGCTGGTGTCCGTCGCCTACGACACCGATTCGTTCGAACATTTCTCCACGTTCATCACCCGGAACATCCCGGTACTCTTCTTCGATCGCATTATGAACCACCCGCAATGCGGCGCTGTAACGATCGACAACGAGCAGGCCGGCTATGACGCTACAAGCCATTTGCTGGATCAGGGCTGCCGCAGGATTATGCACATTACGGGAGACCTTCGACGAAATGTATATGCCGATCGGATGGAGGGGTACAAACGTGCGTTGGCCGGGCGGAAGCTGCCGCTGGATAACCGGTTCATTGTATCTACCGATCTCAGCCAGGAGGCCGGGCGGGCCATGGCCGAACAAATTGATCAAATGGAAGAGCGGCCGGACGGGCTGTTTATCGCCAACGACCTGTGCGCGGCGATTTGCATGCAGGTGCTGAAAGAAAAGGGTTATGCGGTGCCCGGTGATATTGCTATCGTAGGATTCAACAATGACCCGGTTTCACAGGTGGTGTCACCCCAACTGAGCACTGTTTTTTACCCGGGTTACCAGATGGGCAAAACGGCGATGACTACCATGATTGGCCAACTAAATGGCACGAAAACCATCGATCATTCAGAGCCAATTATCCTGCGATCGGAACTGATTATCAGAAGGTCGTCGATTCGGTTGGAGAAGTCGTAAATTGCATTACACAACGTTTGCCAAACTGCATTACCCTGTAATTCACTATTTTTGAAAATAAAGCAGAAATATGGAAGCTGTGGCTGAAAGACTCTATTCACTGGAAGAATACTTCGCCTTTTGTGAAACACATGAAGGCCGGTTCGAATTCGTCAACGGAGAAATCATCGAGATGTCTGGAGAAACAACTACTTCCAATCGGATTGCTGGGAATATTCATTTCTATCTTCGCAGTATTTTGCAGAATAGCCCGTATGAGCTCTATCAAAATGCAGTCAAGTTAAGATTGGAAGACGGCAGGGTTGTCCGCATACCCGATTTCCTGATCTGCGAAGAGAAGGGCGATGCCGTTCGATACACCACCTTGCCGTTGCTCATCGTAGAGGTGTTATCCGAAAGCACAGCCAGGACTGATCGGGATGAAAAGCTCCGGGAATATTCGTCAGACCCATCCCTGCAATACTACCTGATGATAGAACAGACCAAATGCCGGGTGGAAATGCACATGCGCGACGGCGAGCGCTGGTACTTTGAGGTCTACGAAAAAATGGATGACGTGATTAAGCTTCCGTATTTCAATACTGACTTGCCGCTAAGTGTGGTTTACAGAAAAGTTAACTTCTAATTTTATCGGAGTCCAATTTCCAAAGCGGCTAGAAGGCAGAACAATCGTGCTGCTTAATGAGTATGCAACACAAAAACCTGCTGAACACCTTTTCCGGCATCATTCTTCACCAGCCGGTTAAACGCCAGTACCTTGCCATCGGCCGACCATACCAGATTGCCTGCGGGATATTCGGAGGGCTCGGTTAATACACGAATTCTTTCTTCAAACGGTGCCTCACCTACCTCGCAAAGCACAATGCTGCCGTCATACACATAGGTGATGTGCTTTCCATCCGGGTGCCACCGGAGGTTGCCGGTGATGTCGGAAGTGTATTCTGTTACCTGCCACGGTTTGCCGCCATTGGGCGAAATGGTGAAGATCTGGCTGATGCCGTTCGCATCTTTGGCCAGAAATGCGAGCTGGCTGCCATCCGGTGAAGAGCGGACAATGCCGGTACAGCCAGGCTGCGGGCTGTTGGCTGTGAACGTCAGGCGGCGCTGTACGGTTCCTTTGGGTGGCATCGGGAAATCCGTGGCAGTTCCTTCGAGTGGCCCAAGCGGACCGGCCTGGGTAATGTCATCGGGAATGTCGACGATGAAAACTTCCGGAACGTCGTTGCCGTTTTCGTCTTTCACAGTGCCCAGGAATGCCCGGGCAATCTGTGTTTTGCCGTTTTGCGTAATGTAGCCATTCGTTCCTACCCAGCTGTCGCTTGCGGCATGGCTGATCTCGTCGCTTCCCGGGGCAGGATTTGGCACAACCCGCACCACCAATGCACTAAACCATTCCCCGGATACATTCTCAGCATTTTGATCCACGTGGACGGCCCGGATCTTTTTGGAAACGCCGATCGTCCGCAGGTTGCGCTTTTGGCCAGTGGAATCTTCCAGGGCTTTCAGGATGGCGTCGTTGTAAGTAAATCCGATCCATTGGCCATCGCCGCTCCACTCGTGCCGGTGCGTGCCTCCCCGCAATGCGCCGGGCGTATAAGGGGGCGTTACGTCGCGAGCGTCCATGTATACGGGCACGTTGGGGCGGGCGTCGTGGATGATCACGCCGGTGCGGCGCCATTGCTGGTAAGGGTTTTCGTGGGTGCTGGTTGATAGTCCGTGGATGAATACAACTGCATTTTCCTTCGGACTATAACTTACGGCACCTGCACCAGGCCCCCAAACCGCATTTTTTGGAATATCAAAGAGAACTTGTTTCTCTCCCGTTTCAATGTTCACCCGCTCGATCCGCGCCGATTCCGCGATGCCGCCCTCGTCCGTCCTGGTATCATACACAAGCCACTGCCCGTCCGGCGAAAAGTTGTCGTTGTTGTCCAGGTCGTGATGGTAGGTCAGGTCGTGAGTGATCTGCTTTTCTGCGGTGTCGGTCTGGCAGGATTGCATGCTTATGAAAGTTAGGAACGTTAAAACCGGGATAGAAACAAGTCTCATGGCAAAATCTACTTTTGAGGAGTGCTGATAATACCGAGGTAGCGGCCCATCCAGTAGGGCAGCAGCCAGATATCGCCGGCACTGTGTTCGCCGGAACCATTGCCGCCGTTGCGGTCGAGGCTGAACATGTTGCCGTTATGACGCTGGATAGGGCGCTCGTCGGGAGGCAGTACTTCTTTGGTGGTTTGTTTCCGGAAATTGGGTTCCAGCATTTCAATGTCCTTGCGATGGCTGTTTTTGATCACCCAGTCGATAAGATCCATCGGATGTTCCCGCAAATACCAGGCGGATTCGTTCAGATCGAAATCTTTTGTGCCGGTCAATGCCGTGAAAATGTTCCAGGCCCCTTCTTTCTCGGGACGCTCTGCCTGCCAGTGATCGATGATCTGCTTTTTGTAATTGGCTTTCAGGGTGTCGTTGAGCGCGTAGCGGTACAGTCCCCAATAGCCTAGAAAGTACATTTCATCGTCCGAATGGTTCCAGCCGTCCGACATGTGTTTCGCGTGTTCATCTGCATTTTCCGGTGCGCGTCCGATAATGCTCATCGACCGCATCATGTTTTCGAAATAGCCATGCTTATTCATCAGCTCAAATGCCTTTGCCTTATATTTCTCCTTTTTCGTGAAGTGGTAGGCAGTTTGCAGCATCGCCACAATGTTCGAAGAGTTCAGCTTGCGGTCGCCGACATTGGTAGGGAATGAATTCACATAATCCGGATGCCATTTGCCCCACTGCGTAGGCTTGCCGTCGTAGTCGATCAGGTACATATTGTTTTTCACAATGTGCGACATGAGCGTATCGATGAGCATAACAGCCTGTTTCTTGATTTTCGGATCGTCGATCAGCTCTGCCGCAGCACCGAACGCGAAAATATGGCCGATCACTTCGTCGCTGCTGGTCGTTGCTTTCCAGTCCCATTCTTTTTCGGGGGAGTGCTGCCAGCGTTCGATGTCGTGCAGCTCGTTGATATGCCCTGAGCGCTCATAGGAACGGGCGGGGAACCCCGCAACCGGGTTCACGGTATAAAGCCGCTCCATCGCGTCCATGGACTCGCGGCAGTTTTGCAATGCGTCGGGATCCCTGGTGACGGCGTACCTGAAAATCTGTCCGCCGAGGTACATGGAGGTCCAAAGCCCGTCGTTGTCAGAATCTTCCGTATAGCCGGTTGCCAAATCCCCGTGAGTAAGTCCGGTCAATTGCGAGTTGAACCCGTTTCGAATGTGGCGCAGCCTTACCTGCTGGTCAAAAAGCTTCGCCTTTTCTTCCAGTGTCATCGATTTGAACTGGATCTGCCCCAAACCTCTGGTGGTCAATACCAGCACTGAGTTTTTAGGTCCCTTGGCAATATCGGTTACCGCATTCCCCGGAAGCCATCGCTCGCCGAAATAATAATCGAATTTGCCGTCGCTACGCAATGCGAATGCACCCATATCCGAGCCGAACCACACTTTACCATTCACTTCTTTCACAGTATTGATCTTGGTTACCGGAAGTTTGCGGTTGATGCTGCCGGTTTGTTTGCCGGTTGCTATATCCAGGGAAAGATAACCGTTGAGTGTGCCGACGATGATTTTGGTCTCTTTGGAAGTAACATCAAATGCCGTGAAATCCGAGCCTGACAGTACTTTGCTCAGCTTTTTGTCCTGCACGGCCAGCTTATAAACTGATTTGCTACCCAAAATCCAGAACTGGTTCGCATTACCCTGAAATGCCAGTCCGATCACGGAGTCGTCCGGCAGCTTGCCATTCCAGAGACTTTTTGAATCCTTGATCAGTTCCAGCGCGGCACCGTCAGAAACCAGGAACGTAAAATCTTTGCCGCCGGCGAGTAAATTGGCTTTGGAAAGATTATGTTTTGAAAACAGCGTTCCGGCCCATGCGTTGCTGAATACAACCTGGTCGGTGAGGTACACCAATTGATCCTGGTAAGCAATGAGTGCGCTGATGTTCTTATCCTTCATATACCGGTAGTTACGGTCGGGAACGACTTGGCCGGGGTAGAGAAACTGACCGGCCGAAGTGTGCCGGAGCCCTTCTTTGGCAAGCATCTGGACGATCCCGTTTCGGTCCGAGGCTACCTGCCGGAGCGAACTCTGGGTAGTATCCGCATAATATTTGATACTGAGATCTTGTAAATAGGGCTTGTCCTTATACACGGGCTGTACCTGTGCACGCGTGATGGTTACGCCCGTCAGCAACAGGAGGGAGAGTAAAAAGCGCTTTTGCATTGTATTGAGTTGGTTATTTTACTTTTTTTCTTCTTTCCATCAGCTCTTTCCAGGTGGTCAGGATAATGCCTTCCGATTGAACGAAAGCTTTCAGGTCGGGGTCGAGCATGGAAAGCATATCGGCATAGCGCGACCCACCCGAGGCGCTGATGTATTTGAAATCGTCGGTGACCTCGCTGCTGTGGACAATCATCATTGCCACGCCAGGCTGCATTTTGCGGATCGTTTCGATAAACTTCCGCGCTTTGTATTTGCCCCATTCGGCCGGCGTTACATCATTGCCTTCCGGTTTCCAGTCGCCGCTGATGGTGTGCAGGTCGTCAAGCACCGGCAGGCCGGCCGCCCAGATTTTCTGGCCAAATTCTCCGGAGCGTTTGGTGATTTCGGGCTCGGGAAGTTCCATTCCGTCTTTCCATTTGCCTTCGGCTTTGAGCTTTTTGACCAGCGGGTTGTTCAGGCACTCTTTCAGAAGCTGGTTGTTTCCCCCGGGGAACATCACCGGGATGCCAAACTCCGCCCCGACCTTGATATACCGCTCCAGATAAGGGATGTGTGCGAACAATGTGCCCATGTGCGAATCCATGTGCGTGGGTTTGAGCCCGAGTTTCAATGCGCGGCTCAGCTGGGCCCGTATTTCCTGTTCCACCACTTCCGGGCTGGCGTGTCTGATCACATCTTCCACGGTATGCCACATACAGCCCTCATCGTCCACCAGCCCATCCGAATGCGAGATGCCGTTCAGCGGAGGCCAGCGGTATTCTTTCCATTCCGAAGTGAGCGTCAAATGCAGTCCGGCATCCATTCCCTGGTTTTCAAGGGCATATTTGGCGAAACCGGCGGCCCACGGGCACGGCATCATAATGCTGCATGAGGTGGCAATGCCATTCTGTATCGACTTTTTAGCACCTTCGTTCGAATAATGAGACATTCCGGCATCGTCGACGTGGAATATGATGACCTTCGCGCCTTTCGGCCAGCCGAGTTTTTCGGCATAGGTTTGTTGTGCGGACGTTTCTTGCATGACCAGTAATAGCAGGTTGGTGAACAAAAGATAGGTCTTCATGTCGACTATTTGTTTCTATTTTGAAATCATTCCCAAATACCGGCCCATCCAATAGGGCAGCAGCCAGAATACCGGCTCGCGCTCCACTTCCGGATTCCCGCCGGCCAGTGTCCATGGATTTTTATCCCAGCGGACGGTCAGCCTGATGCTAGCGGGCTGCAATACATTCACTTGTTCGTCTTCGAGTACCGGCGTGCGTACTACCTGAATATCTTCCCGTTTCCGGTGATCGATCGGCCAGTCTATCAGGTCTAGCGGCGTGTCGATGAGGAAATCCACGGAGTTTTTCAGTTCTGCTCTTTTATTCAGGCATTCATTGTAAATGAAGTTAATCAGTGGGTTATGGTCGCCTTTGCGTTTCAGGAACCATTCTTCCAGATGGTTTTTGTAAAACTTTAAACGTTCCGGGTCCTGCTCGCAATGGATCAGGATCGGGTAGAGGTAGGCTTGAAGTACCACATCGAAATAGATGAACCAGGCCGGATTTTGCCGGGTTACTTCCTTCATATTATCGAGGTAATGCTCTTTTTCAATCAGCCGGAGGTACTCTTTTTCGTATTTGGCATTACCTGTCATGAAATGCGCCAGTTTCAGGAATGCGAGCATTTCCATCGAGTTCTGGTTACGGTCGGGCAACCATTCCGGGTCACGGTTGAGCTGGTCCGGCGACCATACCGACCAGCGGGTAGCCTTGCCGTCCACATCCGCAAAATTGAGGTTGTGCTGCATGAGGTAATCCACGATTCTGCCCACATGCGCAGCGATTACCTTTTTCTCTTGGGCATTCGCCGCGAGCGTGTAGTAGTAGTAATAGCCAAACATATGCCCGCACATTTCATCGCTGCTCGTATCTCCTTTCCAAAGCCACTTTTTATCTCCGGACAAATGCCAGCGTGTCTCCACCGGTTTGAACCGGGGTTCTTTTACGAGCTCGTCCGCGCGCTCACGTTCGGAATAGGTGCGGTTACCGTCGTGCATACGCGTCCACGTGGCAGGGATGATCGTACGTGCGAAGAAGCCATTGGTACCCGTCACATCCTGTAATAGTTTCAGGAAGCCGAATGCCTTTTTTGCATTCTCCCTCGCTGCCGGCTCCTTGGTGGCAGCATAGCGAAAGCTTTCCATCGCCAGGTAGTTACCGGTATATTCGCCGTCGTTGTCATCATCTTCCGGCTCCCAGCTTGTAGTATCTCCGGGAACGCGCAAATGTGCCTGGCCCGCAATCCATGGTGCACGGATATGCCTTTTCATTAATACATCGTAAAAGAATGCTCTTTTGGAAGCAAGTGTCATATCCCGCTTTTTGATCGCGCTCACGCCCTGCGGTGTTGCGATCCATGCATTGTCTTGCTGGTCAAATGCAATGTCGTTGACCTGGTCATCCAGCAGCCATCTCCTCGAAAAAAGCAGTGAGCGGCTGCCGTCTTTCCGGAAGCGCACCACGCCGGTTTGCGTGCCTATCCACATCGAGCTATCCGGTGCTAGGCGTACCGCTGTCACGTAAGTCGACGGAATGCCTTCGGCAGTGCCCAGTTCGGACTCCTTTTTACCATTATTATGAACCGTAACGCCACCCAAACCACCAATCCAGAGCTTTCCATCATGGTTATACGCCAGGCCTTTGGTGTAGGCGGCGATCAACGCGTCGGTTTTATAGGTGTGTTCCAACTGCGTGGGTGTCCAATGGTAAAGTCCCACGTCGGAAGCTATCCAAAGTCCGCTCTTTCCATCGCTGATTACATCACGTACGGATTTCGCGATGGCCGTTTTTTGTAATGTAAAGCCATTGGCATTCCCCTTCCAGAAACCGTTCGGGCCGAGCGCATAAATGGTGCCGCCATTCGCACAAATCGCCGAAATCGGGCCAGCGGGACCGTTCGCTTTCGAAATTTTTCCGTTTTGATATTGGTATAATCCGTCCCAGCTGCCCATCCATACAATGCCCGATTCATCCTGCACCACCGAAAACGACGGCCCGTTCTGTTCACCGTCAAGCATTGCTACCCAGTTGGATAAACCCTTCATTTTGCGAAAAATACCTTTTGCAGTGGCTGCCCATACATTACCGTCGCGATCGGGAAGAACGGCCCTGACGTCGTTACCTTCCATGGGGTATGCTTCATGATATTCCTGTGCAAACGGCTGATCCTGGTAAAAGGATGGCTCGTCGGCAACGGTCTTTTCATTCCGGCAACACCAGAGCAATGGCGTAAAGCCGGCAAGCAGCCATACAAACAGTTGTTTTTGCAATGGTCGCATCAGGCTTCCGCGTAATTTTCGCTTTCCTGGAACAGCAGGCTGATCAATTTTTTGTGTTGTGAAAAATCAGGGATCAGCAGCTGCGCTCCTGCCCGCACCAGTCGCGGGCGCTTAGCCGGGTTATGCCCGAACCGCTGCACTTCGTTGCTGGTAATGCCTACCGAAATGCCTCCCGCACGCCGCCCTTCGCGGATTTCGTCGGGGCCATCCCCGAAGACAGCCAATTCTTTGCCTTGCAGATTATTGTCGCGAATGATCTTTTCGATCACCATTTTCTTGGAAAACTTGGTATAGTCGCGCAATGCACCGTAAATGCCGCCGTCGAACAGATCGGCGTAGCCGAGCATTTGGGCTTCGTTTTTCACATCGTCCACGTCGGTGCCGCTCGCGAGGTACATGGTCACGCCGCGTTCTTTCAACTGTTTCAGGAATTCGACGGCGCCTTTCAGTGTATAATCTTCCTGGCCCAGTTCTCCTTTGGCCAGCTTTTCCATGCGCTTGCTGACCATTTCCATCAATCCGTCGTTGTAGATCTCCTTGTACTGGAATTTGTCGAGGATCTGGTCTTCCGGTACAAAACCGAATTCGCGGACCAGGTTTACAAGCCCTTCCATCTGGTAAATGGTCTGAATGCCGGTGGTTTTGTGTATAAATGCCTTGCATTCGGCTTGCACTCGATGAAATGTTCCGGCGTCGATCGTTTCATAGTGTTCGCCCAGAATGGATTTCATCATCACAGGCTCCATAATTTCTTCCCATCCCTGCCTGAGCGAGCTGATGGTCCCATCGTGGTCAAACACGGCATAACGTATATGCCCCAACTTGTCGAGGATTTCGGGAACACAGATTTCGAATTCGGTTTCCGGGTAGTAGGTAGCCGCGCGTTCGTTTTCAGCCAGGTCCGCATTGTAGATGTAGTCCGGGTCTTTCGCCACCAGTGCGATTTCTTCTCCCGTTGCGGTACCGGTTGTAAACAGTTTCTGCACCGTTACGGCCGCCGCAAAGTTGCCGAACAATGCCGCCTCGGCAGGTGTCAGCCCGGCTGCGAGGCATAGCGTAATGGCGCTGATAGCGGTATCACCCGCACCGACGGTGTCGAGCTTGCCTTTCAGCTGAATGCCCGGTACCTCGTGGTAACCGGCATTGTCGAATGCGATAATACCGCGTTCGCCGCAGGTAACGAATACCGGCTTATGGTACCGCCCGAAAACTTCGGTACCGTAGCCTTTCACATCGCTTACCGGCACATTTTCGCCGGGCATTACTTCCAGTCCGTTCAATGAGGCGATCTCCCGGTCGTTGCATTTCAGGCAGGTATTCCGGAAACTGTCATTGAAATGCCGCGAATCCAGCATCACGATTTTGTCGGGATATTGATCGAACAATGCATTGACGTCGTCGATGAAAGAGGTATTGGTAATGCTTCCCGTCACCTGCTGGTTGAAAATCAGCGCATCGCATTCCTGTAATGCCTTTTCAAGCGCGGCCACGAGCCGGCGGTCGGTATCCGTGCTCCTTTCATTATACACGCCGAAATCAATACGCGGCTCTTCCTGGCCGTCGACCAGCCGTTTGAGATAACTATATGTATTAAAATTTTCTTTCTGGATCACGAGTGAACTCGTTTCCGCACCGAGCTGTTGGAGTTGCGCCGCCAGTTCCCGCCCCTGCATATCATCGCCCACCACACCGATCACCCGGATACCCGCCGGACGGAGGGCCGCGAGGTTGGCCACCACATTGCCGGCACCTCCCGGTGTGTAATAATGGCTGGCGACAGCCTGCGCCTGCAAACCGGTTTCGATGGACACTTCGGATGTGCGATCGTCCATGACCCAGTAGGAGTCGAGACAGAAATCGCCATATACGGCGACCCGAACGGCGGAGATTTTCTCCAAGATCTGATTGATGCGGCTTTGATCCATGAGCAAAGGTTGGTCTGGATTTAGGATAAAATGGATATAGGTGTTGGTCTGTTTTGGGGTAATACGATCGATGCGGAAAGGAGGGCTATCGGTGCTGCCGCGATTTGCGGCAATTGTTACAAAATTGTTAAATGCGGTGTCCGGAAAAGGCTGTGAAACCACCGGTTATTTCAACGTATTTTTTACTAAGAACTAGCTGGAAATGAGCAAATATGCAATTAATGATAAGTTACTATTATGTTATGATTAAATCGTACAATGCTGCGCAAATTGAAGATATTTTTACGCATTTTGCGATTCAAATTTTAAATTAGTGAGCGTAGATTTATCAAACAATTACAAATACGCCACTCAATACAAAGCATCGCGGATTGTTTCAATGGCAAAATATTCCTTTGCCGGGGCGATGTTGGAAACAACTTTATTTTAATACCACACGAACCAGCAACTCATAGAAGCTTGAATTATCACCGGTTAATAAATAGGATGAATTCAAGAATAAAAGTTTTTTAATTAATACAATAATCTTTTTACCTAGTCCCCTTTTCTATAAGCTAAACTGTACGACTGTGGCCTACCCCGATGAAAATACCCTGATCAGAGTCACGCAAGGCGACGAAGCGGCCTTTGCAGAATTGTATAACCACTACAAAACGCCTGCACTGCGGTTCACGGTTTCATTGCTCAAAGACGAGGAAGAAGCTGAAAATATGGTTCAGGATGTGTTTATTAAAATCTGGGTAAGACGCACCCAGATCAAGCCTGACTATAATTTCAACTCCTACCTGTTCACCTGCCTGCGGAACATGGCGTTCGATCACTTCAAGAAACTGGAAAAAAGCGAGCAGCTACGCAGGCATTATATGGAAGCGATCCGCACTGCGGGGGAGGAGGAGCGGGAGGAGGCCGAAAGAAGGCTGACCGTCGTGCAGGCTGCGGTTGAATCGCTGTCGATCAAGCGGCGACAGATTTTGAAACTGAATATTGAAGAAGGAAAATCCTACCAGGAGATAGCGGAGTTTTTAAGAATATCCAAGAATACGGTCAAAAACCAGTTAGTGAAAGCCAAGCAGATCCTGCGTGAGAAAGTGGATCTGGCAACGATATAATACGCTGTTGGCCCGGCATTACATATTCCTAAAACCTTAAAAAGCAGAAGCGTCCGTGCTTCTGCTTTTTTCTTATGCCTACTTCATGTCTTTAAGCTTGCCGAGGTCGATGGCTTTCAGCACCTCTTTCAGCTGGTCGACGCTCACGTGATCGCCTTCCACATTCACTACGTAACGGTCTGCGACCAGTACATTGATTTCGCCGGATTTACTTTCGTTGTTGTACTTCTCAAAAGCCTTGTAGCCTTCAATTGTCGTGGTTTTCTCGTAGCCGGTGGTGGTTTCCTTATCGATTTCTGCGATAGACCAGGCAGCGAGCGCCATGGTCGAGACGCCGGCAATGCCGCCGGTATCCACAATTTCAACATCGAGCGATTCGTCGGAGCTTCCTTTATATTTCGCCTGGGCTGTTGAAACCGTAAAACCCATTGCGCCGGTTTTTTCGCCTGTCGCTTCGGTACGGCTCAAACCGGCCAGCGACTCGGGCAGGAGGTCTTTCAGCTTTCGGAAATCGACCGGGTCTACGGCCTCGCGATCGCCCATTTGCTTGGCTTTATCGGCAATGGCCTGCAGAGCGTCGGCCGGGCTGTCTGCAGCAGCTTTTTCTTCGGCTTCCTTTTCTTCCTGTTTGCTGCCGCAGCCGTTTAAAAGCAGGGCGCACGAAAGAAATGCGGCTATAAAAGATGTTTTCATCTGACAATTGTTAGAGTTGGTTTCAAACTAATTACAATGTAATGAAAACACCGCACTGATGCACGACTACTGCATTTCGTGACGGCTCAGCTGGCTACCTCGGTCGGGTTCTGGCGTGAGCGGATGATGAAAAACAGGCCGAGCAATACCGCAGGGATACTCAGGATTTGTCCCATATTCAATGCGTAGTTAGCTTCGAATGCCTCCTGGTTTTCTTTCAGGA
The DNA here is from genome assembly GCA_001898145.1 of Dyadobacter sp. 50-39. Classification (GTDB taxonomy): domain Bacteria; phylum Bacteroidota; class Bacteroidia; order Cytophagales; family Spirosomataceae; genus Dyadobacter. The sequence continues at coordinate 214,643 of MKSR01000008.1, read as the reverse complement.
ACTCATACAGGAACCGCAACGTGAACACCCATACGAGAAACACTCCTACCATGAGGCCGCGTGGTGTGGCTGCCTTGTATTTGTTCCAGATCGCGATCAGGATAAATGTCAGGATGAAGCAGGAAATGGACTCATAGAGCTGCGCCGGGTGGCGCGGAATCTGGAGAAACTCGGTATTTTGCTTGAAAATGAATGCCCAGGGCACATCGGAAGGTTTTCCGACGATTTCAGAGTTCATCAGGTTACCGAAGCGGATGAATGCACCGCCCAATGCAAAAGTGATCGTGAGGCGGTCGGTGACCCAGAAGAACGTCTGCCCGGTACCGGCCCGCGAGCGCGAGTACAGCAGCAGCCCGATGACCGTGCCGATCACCGCCCCGTGGCTCGCAAGTCCCGCGTAGGGAGGTAATATCACTTCCAGGGGATTTTTAAACAGTACTTCGGGTTCATAGAAAAGAAAGTGGCCAAGCCGGGCGCCGATCACGATCGAAAGCACCATATACAGCGTGAGCGAGTCGATATCTTCCAGCGTTTTTCCTTCTTTCTTGAAAATATGAATCATAATTTGCTGGCCGATGAGGAAACCGGCAGCGAACAGAAGACCATACCAACGGACAGGGAAGGGACCAAAACCGGCGATTTCCGGAATGGTAAATATTTCGGGACTGGCGTCCCACATAATATATGAAAGCATGCGTTTGTGATGTTAATGGTCAAATATACTAATATGAGACAAGACGCGAAATGAAATTTTTACTCATAGCCCTCGTGCGGTTTTATCAGGCGGCGCTTTCGCCTTATTTACCCAATTCGTGCCGCTACACGCCTACCTGTTCGCAATATATGATCGAAGCCGTGCAGAAACACGGCCCTTTCAAAGGCGGTTGGATGGGGCTGAAACGTATTGCGCGCTGCCATCCGTGGGGCGGGCACGGGCATGACCCGGTACCGTGAATTACCCAATGGCGACTTTCCGGAGAATGGAGTCGATGATGGTCATGGTGCGTACGCCATCCGCCTCCGCTTCGTAATTCAGGAGAATCCGGTGATTCATAATGTCGGGGGCCAGCTCTTTAATGTCCTCCGGCAACACGTAATCCCTGCCTTCGAGGTAAGCCAGCGCCTTGGCGGCCCGGTTGAGGTAAATAGTGGCCCGGGGCGATGCGCCAAACTGAATGTACCGTGCCTCGTCACGAAGCCCGTAATCGAGCGGCCGGCGGGTAGCGAACACCAGTTCGATAATATAGCGTTCGAGCGTGTCGGAAATATTGACTTTATTGACCTCGTCGCGGATCGCGAAAATCTCTTCCTTGTTCAGAATAGGCCGGATTTTGTAGTCATAGTTAATGTCCGACATCCGGCGCATTACTTCCAGTTCCTTCATCTTGTCGAGGTAGTCGACGTAGACTTTCATCATAAAGCGGTCGATCTGCGCTTCCGGCAGCGGGTAGGTACCTTCCTGTTCCACCGGGTTTTGCGTAGCGAGCACTACAAACGGCCGGTCGAGCAGGAAAGTCTCGTCGCCGATGGTAACCTGTTTTTCCTGCATCGCTTCCAGCAATGCGGATTGTACCTTCGCCGGAGAGCGGTTCACCTCGTCGGCCAGGATGAGATTGGAAAAAATCGGTCCTTTTTTAACCTCGTAATCCCCGATTTTCGGTTTGTAAATCATCGTCCCGATCAGGTCTGCGGGAAGCAGGTCGGGCGTGAATTGAATGCGCTTGAATTCGAGGTGGAGGACTTTGGCCATCACATTGATAGTCAAAGTTTTGGCGAGTCCCGGAACGCCTTCGAGCAGGACATGCCCGCCGGTGAAGAGGCCGATGAGCAGCCGGTTCAGGAGTTTATCCTGTCCCACGACTACTTTTCCCATCTCGTCCAGTACTTCCCTGATTTTTTCTATATACATGAAAATGGGGTCAAATTTAAATGGATCAGGCCCAGATAGCTCTCACGAAGCGGTCCTTACCATTGATATCACGAAGGATTTCCACGTTTTTGTAATTCCTTTCTTCAAAAACCTTTTTAGTTTCCGCACCGAAATGCTCGTTGATCTCGACGTAGCATTTGCCGTGCTGCTTCAAATGGTGTACCCCGAAGTCGGCAATGGCTTTATCGAAAAGAAGCGGATCATTGTCTTCTACAAACAACGCCTCGTGCGGTTCGAAACGGAGCACATTCGGGCGCATGCTCTCGGCCTCTGAATAAGTCACGTAGGGCGGGTTGCTCACCAGGCAGTCGAACTGGACGATGTTGCCGGGCAGGGGGAACGTCACATTGAGCATATCCTGTTTCGCGAACGTCACGTCGGCAATGAGCTGGCGGGCATTCTCCCGGGCCACTTCCAAAGCTTCGTCGGAAACGTCCCACGCATGTACGCTCACATGCGGAAGGAAGCGCGCAAGCACGATGGCAATACAGCCGCTGCCTGTCCCTATGTCAAGAATGGAGATATTCTTGTCGGGCTCGGCATAGTCTCGTGTGACCATTTGTACCAGCTCTTCGGTTTCAGGGCGTGGAATGAGCACCGCCGAAGAAACGCGGAATTCGAGACCGCAAAACTCCGTGGAACCGATGATATGCTGAACGGGCTCGTTGTTGTTGAGACGTTTGATAATGCCGTCCCAGTCGGGTTGTGTGCTGTTTTCGGGAATGGGGCGGTCCACCAGCACGTCGATATTCCGGAGCCGCATGTAATGCTCCAAAAGCATGAATGCAATTGCCTGCGCTTCTTTTTGCGGATAAACGGTGATGTTTTTTACTATATATAAATAAAGCTGGCGTGCAGAAGTCATTTTCACTGATTTTGATCCAATGTCGGAAAGTTAGCAAATTATGGGAACTCCCGAAAGCTGGGTTTAAAAGGGCATTTGTATTTTTGCCACATGGAGACGCACAATCAATGGATGGAACGGGCCTTGCAGCTCGCTGAACACGGCCGCGGCGCGGTAAGCCCCAACCCGATGGTAGGCTGCGTGATCGTCCATGAAGGCCGGATTATCGGAGAAGGCTGGCATCGCGGATACGGCGGCCCGCACGCGGAAGTGCGCGCGATTGAAGATGCCGATGCGAAAGGCCATTCGCATTTGCTGCCCCAAGCCACGGCTTACGTCACGCTCGAACCTTGCTCGCACACAGGCAAAACGCCTCCCTGCGCCGACCTGCTCGTGAGCCGACAGCTTAAAAAAGTAGTTGTTTGCAACAGCGATCCCAATCCACTGGTATCCGGACGGGGCATTCGGCGGCTTAGCGAAGCGGGTGTCGAAGTGGAATGCCATGTGCTCGAAGCGCAGGGCCTTGCATTGAACAAGCGTTTCTTTACCGCCATGACGCGCAAAAGGCCCTATGTAATCCTGAAATGGGCCGAAACGGCCGACGGTTTCCTGGGCCACGAAGCGGGCAGCCCCGTTCAGATCAGCGGCGCGTTGTCGGGTGTGCGCGTACACCAATGGCGCACGGAAGAGGATGCGATTATGGTGGGTTATAAAACAGCGTTAATGGACAATCCGCGGCTGAATGTGCGGCATTGGGCCGGAACGAACCCGGTGAGGGTGGTAACGGACCGGTATTTGCAATTGCCTGCGCAGCTTCATCTGCTCGACAATTCACAAAGTACGATCGTGGTCAATTATGATCGGGAAACCGAAATCCCTGCCGAGCCTGAACGGTATGCAGCGCCTTCGACGGCTTATCTGAAAATTGAGCGGGAGCATGGCGAGATCGCCCAGCTCCTGGCGGGGCTGCACCGGCGTAAAATACAATCAGTGCTGGTCGAAGGCGGCGCAGCGGTTATCAATGCATTCCTAGAAAGCGGTTTGTGGGACGAGATCCGCCGGTGCCAGGGGGAACTGGCGATCGGCAGCGGCGTGGCTGCTCCTGTGCCCCGGGGCCTGTTCAAAGGCTCCGAGCAAATCGGCGATGACGTGTGGACTTACTATAACCGCATTTAAATGCTCCAGAGGTTATCCTCCGTGGTCCAGATGTCCCAAGCCTTTTCCGCCTGTAATTCCAGCATTTTCAACCCATTCATCGTGGCAGCGCCCTTTTCGCTTCCCTTTTTCAGGAATAAGGTTTCGGCCGGGTTATACACGAGGTCGTAGAGGTAATGGCTTCGGGTCACCCATTCGTAGGGGATCAACGGGCATTCTTCTGTTTTGGGGAAAGTTCCCAAAGGTGTGGTATTGATGATCAGCCGGTGGCTTTCCATTACTTCCTGCGTAAGACCGTCGTAAGGAACGCAATCCTCGCTGTTTTGCCTTGAAACAAGCTGATACTCCATTTGCAGATCCTTCAAAGCAACCTGGACAGCTTTTGCAGCACCCCCATTGCCTAGAATAAGCGCCTTGAAGTTCGCACAGGACTCGCCGCGTTTATCCAGCCATTCCACGAGCGACTGCTGGAAACCGTAGTAGTCGGTATTGAAGCCTTTGGTACTGCCGTCGGCATAAATCTTGATCGTGTTGACCGCGCCAATGCGTTCGGCCGAGGCATCGTCGAGATCGTCGAGGTAAGCGATCACATCTTTCTTGTAGGGAATCGTCACATTCAGCCCGCGGAGATCGTGCTTTTTTTTCAGCAGTTCCGGCAATTCCTCCAACGACTTCATTTCGAACAGTTCATAGCTGCTCTCCTTGATCTTCTCCCGGATGAATTTGTCGGTGAAATAGCGCTTGGAAAACGAGTGGGTAAGCGGGTGTCCGATCAGGCCGTATAGGTTCATAGGGATGCTTGCGACGACAGTAAAAATTGAGGCCGCTAAGTTATACCAGCCACCAGCTAATTACAAATGGGCGCCCGACAGGCACCCGGTAATTTCGCGTATACAATGCATGGTTCGCTCTAACTGCGGTTACATTTGTCTGTGAATCAATCACTTACCTGTGTAGGTTTAATTACATTAAACAATACCCGAATTAATTTGCATAATACCGTTAAATAGGGTAGAATTACCTATCCTTTATCTGTACCAAGAATTATGAAGTTGAAAAATCTTTACTACACACTATTGCTGACCTTCATTTGGATAAGCAATGTTGAAGCCCAGAAGCGCCCGGATTATCAGATCCTTCTGCAAAGCGGCTCTTTCTTTCCCGAGCGGAACGTGTCATCTGCAACCGGTCGCGGTAATGTGGCATTCAGGTTATCAACAGCCGGACAAAAAACATTCGTCATCATCCAGTTCGACGACATTCCTACCGAGCAAGAGCGTCGCGAATTGAAGAGTGAAGGCATCGAATTGCACGAATACATTCCGAATTACGCCTACACGGCCACCATAGCCGCGGGCAGCAACGCAGGGGCATTGGCCCGTACCCGGGGAAGGGCAATTGTGGAGCTCGGTCCGGAACAAAAAATGCAGCCGGGGCTCGCCAGTGGCAATATTCCCCCGCATGCCTTTACCGGCCCCTCAACCGTCGATTTGTGGGTCAGCTATCCGAAATCTTTTACTTATGAAGAGGTGTCGGCCGCATTGCAGGGCCAATCTTATGAAATTGTTTCCGACAAATTCCAACACTACCAGATACTGACCGTGCGGGTGCCGGTCAGGGAGCTCAAAAAGCTGGCAGCCCTGCCATTCATCCAGTATGTACAGGCAGCGCCCCAGCCGGATCGCCAAATGAACAACAAAAGCACCGCGAATGCCCGGGCAAATGTGCTGAAATCTGCCTTGCCCGGCGCCAGGAACCTGTCGGGAGCGGGGGTGGTCGTGGGGATTGGCGACGAGTCCAATCCGCTGCGGCATATCGATTTCAATACCCGGATCATCAACAGGGCGCCTATTGATGCGGGCTCGCACGGCCTGCACGTCATGGGTACAATGGCGGGCGCAGGCATTATGGATGAGCGCTATGCCGGTTACGCGCCCAGGGCAACCGTGCTCGCGCAAAGCTATTCGTCCATTCTGGCCTATTCGCCGCAGTACGTGCAGGATTTTGGAATGGTTATTACCAACAACTCCTATGGATCGGACGTGATCACCTGCGAAACGAACGGGACTTATGACCTTTATTCCTACATTCTTGACCAGCAGGCGTTCGAGATGCCGTATCTGCAGCATGTTTTCGCAGCCGGAAACAGTGGTACCACCACTTGTGCACCTTTCGCGGCAGGCTTTGCCACTGTTTTGGGGGGATACCAGACGGCCAAGAACGTCATTACCGTAGGCGCCACGGGAGAGACAGGCTCAATGCTGGCAAATTCCAGCCGCGGGCCGGTGAAGGATGGCCGTTTGAAACCGGAAATCACGGCGCAGGGGAACGGGATCATGTCTACCATTCCGGTAAACCTGTACGGCAGCGGAAGCGGAACCAGCATGGCCACACCGGCGGTGTCGGGAGGGTTGGCGCTTCTTTATGAGCGGTACCGGCAGCTAAATGGTAACCAGAATCCCAAAAACGGTCTGATGAAAGCGCTGCTGGTGAACGGAACGGTCGACAAGGGCAATGAGGGACCGGACTACCGCTTCGGGTACGGATGGCTGAACCTGCTCCGCTCGGTGAAAATGCTCGAATCGCAAAGCTACACCACGGGCCAGGTTGCGCACCAGGGGACCAACAACTTTTCCGTCAATGTACCTGCCAATACGGCGCAGCTCAAAGTAATGCTTTACTGGAACGACCCGGCGGGCAGTACACTGGCTTCGCAGAACCTGGTTCACAATCTGGACCTTCAGGTAACCAACCCTTCGTCCAATGTGGTACTGCCGAGGATCCTCGACCCTGCGTCGGCCAATGTGGATAAGGTCGCTGCCACGGGTGTCGACAACCGCAATAATATGGAGCAGGTGGTGATCAACAATCCTGCCGCAGGCAATTACGCGATTTCCGTGAAGGGCACCACCGTTGGCCAGGCACCTTCGCAGGAATACTTCGTCGTTTACGATGTGATTCCCAATTCGCTCACAATCACCAACCCCATTGGCGGGGAACGACTGAAAGACGGCGACCCGATCTACATTTCCTGGGACGCGTTCGGAAATAGCGCCAGCACTTTTACCATCCAATACAGCGGCAATAACGGCAGTAACTGGACGAATATCTCAACCGTAGCCGCGGGTACGAGCCAGCTCGCCTGGGCTGTGCCCGCAGGATTACGATCGGACAAAGTGCGGGTGCGGGTGATACAAAACAGCACCGGCGCACAAAGTACTTCCGAACCTTTTACGGTGATCGGCGTTCCGACAGTTACGCTTTCGGCGCTGCAATGTGAAGGGTACATTTCCCTGGACTGGACGGCCGTGACCGGCGCGACAGATTATGAGGTGATGATATTAAAAGGAAATGAAATGCTACCCGTGGCCGTCACAACCGGTACCACCTATGCATTGGGAGGCCTGTCCAAAGATTCGACCTACTACATGACCGTGCGGGCCAGGCTGGCCGGGCAGCCCGGACGCAGGGCGCTGGCCATTTCGCGGAAGCCGGATTCAGGAACCTGCGCCGGCACCCTCTCGGACAATGACCTCAAAGTGGAAGCCATCGTAACGCCGGCGTCGTCGGGCAGGAAAAATACATCCACGGAGCTGAGCAGTGCGGTATTTGTTAAAATGCGGATCAAAAACCTCGACGATGCAGATTTCAACGGGTCACTGGACGTCGGTTACGCGCTGAATGGCGTGGTGGCGTCGGTGGAAACCATCACGCCTTTTATCGAAAAAGGTAAAACCTATGATCATACATTCGAGACAGGTACCAATTTAGCCAATGTCGGGGATTACAATATCCAAGCGTTTATCCACAGCAACGCGGATAAGGTGACAGCCAACGATACACTGGCAAGGCTTTTCAGGCAGCTGCCAAACGACCAGCTTGCATTGCCGTTTCATGATGATATGGAAAACCTTCCGGTGCAAAACGTGACCGCCGCGCAGATGGGGCTTACAGGGGACGGCCGTTACGATTTCAGTGCCACTACCGATGCCGGCAGGATCAGGACATTCATCAATTCAGGTTTTGCAGCGTCCGGCCAGAAAGCACTCACGCTCGACGCGAACCGGGCATATTCGGCTGGTAATACGAGCTACCTGACGGGTACTTTCAATCTGGCAGGAAACAATATTAATACGGATGACCTTCGGCTGATATTCTCCTATAAAAATCACGGACAGAAAGCGAATGAGAACAACAAAGTTTGGATCCGAGGCAGGGATACCGACGCCTGGATCGAAGCTTATGACCTTTTTGCAAACCAGAACCTGACCACGCAGGGCTACAAAACCACCACTCCGCTGGAAATAAGCGCATTGCTTTCGGCCAATGGACAAAATTTTTCGTCGAGCTTCCAGGTACGCTGGGGGCAGTGGGGCAAAATGATCACTTCCGATTACAGTAATGGCGCAGGCTATTCTTTCGACGACATCCGCATTGTTTCCGTTACGGACGATATTCAAATGCTGGCACTGCTGGCACCGCCCACGGAAAGCTGCGGATTGAGCAATGCGGAAACCATCTCAGTCCGGATCAGGAACAGTTCGGCAAGGGACCTTACCAAACTCCCGATCGCATTATCGCTCCCGAACGGGATAATTCTGCGTGACACCATTCCCGCTCTCGCCAAACGCACGACCATCGATTTTGCCTTTGGGCCCAAGGCCGACCTTTCAGCCATTGGCGCGTTAAACCTCAAAGCATGGTCGGGGCTTGCCACCGACAGCTTCCGTGACAATGATACGCTTTCGGTCAAAGTTTTCAATGCCCCGGTGCTGAGCACATTCCCGTATCTTGAAAATTTCGAAAATGGCGATGGCTTCTGGAGTGCCAAGGGGACGAACAGCTCCTGGAAGTGGGGCACGCCGACGTCGGGCAATCTGAACAAAGCTGCCAGCGGAACGAAGGTGTGGAAAACCAACCTGGCGGGCGGTCATAATGACAAGGAATTGTCGTATTTGTATTCTCCCTGCTTCGACGTAAGCAGCCTGGCTGCCCCTATGCTGAGTTTCAGCGCGGCGATCGACCTGGAAGTATGCGAGCCCACGCCATGTGATTATGTGTACGTCGAATATTCCGGCAACGGCGGCGCATGGACTCGCCTGGGCTCGGTAGGACAAGGTACCAACTGGTACAACAAGACCTATTCCGGCAACGGTGCCTGGGCGATGCAGGATTACCTGCGGTGGCATGTGGCCAGCATTCCGTTGCCTACCGGTTTTTCTAACCTCAAATTACGCTTCGTGTTGATATCCGACGGTTTTACACACCGTGAAGGGATCGCGCTGGACGATGTTCATATTTTCGATAAGGTTTCGTCCATTCTGGATAACACCGGCGGAATGGCCAACAAGCAGGTATCCGGCTCAGGTTGGGTGAATTTTACGAGCAATGGAAAACTGATGGCCTCCATTAACCCCAACGGGCAGAATATGGGCAATACCCAAGTGCAGATGTACCTCAACACGGCCGGCGTGAGAAACGCCAATGGTCAGTATTACCTCGACAGAAGTTTTACCATCAAAGCCGGCAATAACGAACTGGCAAACCAGGCGACTGTACGGTTCTATTTCCTCGATACCGAAAGCCAGGCCCTGATCAGCGGAGCAGGCTGCGGCACCTGCGGCAAGCCTGCTAATCCTTTCGAACTCGGCATTTCCAAATACCGGAATACCGCAAGTGCTTCCAAAGAGGATGGCTCGCTGGTCAACAGCACCGAGGGGACATGGACGTTCCACCCGGCCGGGGAGGTGCTGATCGTTCCATATGATAAGGGGTACTATGCCGAAATGAAGCTGAAATCGTTCTCGGAGTTCTGGTTTTCCAAAGCGTTCGTGGGGAATCCGGGTGCATTGCCGGTGGAATTGGTGGGTTTCAATGCCCGGAAAAAGCAGGATGACGGCCGTTCCAAAGACGTGGTACTGGAATGGGAAACCGCTTCCGAAGAGAATTTCGATCATTTCGATATTGAGGTGGCCTCCGGCGATGAAGCTTATCGCCAGGGGAAATTCATAAGGCTGGCGCAGGTTTTCGGAGAGGGTAACCAGAAAAACGGCAGGAAATACGAGTACCTGGATCAGCTTCCGGGCAAGTGGGGCAATTTGTACTACCGATTGAAAATGGTCGATATAGACAGCACTTTCCAGTATTCCCGTGTGCGTCCGGTGGCCTTTGCGGGACAACCCGAATGGTCTGTTTATCCTAATCCTTCAAAAGGCGTCTTCTACCTGGGCGACGACGTTCCCGCGAGCCGTTCGGTGTCCGTGAATGTATACGACCTGCACGGAAGAATTTTGAAGCAGTTCGACGGCGAGGCATTGAATCCCACACAGAAACGTAAGGTCGATCTCTCCGGCCGTGAGTTTGTGGAAGGAATATATGTACTGGAAGTGGTGAACGGAGAAACAAAACAGGCATTCCAGGTGTTGAAAAACTGATGTAATTCCGCTGAAAAAGATATTTCCCGTGCAGCATATCGGGAAGGAAACGCGAATAGTTTTACAACAGCCCGCATTTTTTTGAAAATGAATGTCATGAACAAAGTTTTACTGATCCTCTGCCTCTTCACACTCTCCCATGCTTACGCTCAAACCGGCAGACCGGCCAATTCGTTGATCCTCGATACCGACATCGGCCCCGACTACGACGATGTAGGCGCTATGGCGGTCATGCACGCATTGGCCGACAGGGGAGAGGTAAAGCCTCTTGCGGTGATTGCTTCCAATAAGAATGAACTGGTAGTACCGACAATCGAAATCATTAATACCTATTTTGGCCGGCCTGAACTGCCTACCGGCGCGCCCAAAGGCAACGGCGCTAGTTTTGGGGCCACACAAAAATGGCCGGAAATGCTGGTCGCGAAATATCCGCATCAGATCGCCAAAACCTCGGATGCTCCCAATGCGGTGGAAACGTACCGCAAGATCCTCGCCAGACAGCCCGACCAGAGTGTGACCATTGTTACTGTTGGATTTCTGACGAACCTGGCCGATTTGCTGGCCTCGGGGCCGGATGCCCATTCTCAGCTGTCCGGTACCAGCCTGGTGCGCAGAAAGGTGAAACAGCTCGTGTCCATGGCCGGTGAATTTCCCAAAGGCCGGGAATATAATGTGCTGGTAGATTCGGCTGCGTCCGCGAAGGTTTTTGCGGAATGGCCTACCGAAATTCTTTTCAGCGGATTGGAAATAGGAAAGGAAATTAAGACCGGCAAGAGAGTTATTGCCAACGAAAGCCTCAAAGGTCCGGTGAAGGAGGTATTTGCCATGGCCATGCCATTGTCGAAAGGCGATGCCGACGGACGGATGAGCTGGGACCAAACAGCTGTGCTGGTGGCCATTCGGGGGATCCAACCTTATTTTGGCGTAAAACGTGGGAAAATAGTGACCGACGGCGGCAATAACAGCTGGCAGGACGATCCCATGGGCCCGCACGCCTACCTTACGCCCAGTATGCCCTTCGATCAGCTCGCAGCATTGATCGAAGGGTTGATGATGTGGCAGGGAAAATAAAGTATTAAACCACCATTGAACTATCGCTTCCGGCGGCTGGGACATCTCCTGCCGCCGCTTTTATTTGATTCAGATCCGCATTCAGTTTTTGCACGAAAAGCGCCACGTCGAAGCTATGGACAACGATGTTAGCCCCTTCTTTCATCCATTGGATCTGTCGTTCCGGTTCCAGGGAAAAATGAATGCCGATGGCAAGACCTTTCGCACGCGTGGTGCGGATGATGTATGAGACGGCCTTTTCAAATTCCGGATGATCATATTGTTCCGGCAGGCCGAGGCTTACGGACAAATCGTGCGGACCAATAAAAACGGCGTCCAGCCCCGGCACCGACAGCAATGCATCCAGATTATCCATCGCCGGAACGCTTTCGATGTTGGCAATGCAGATATTCCCCGCATTATACCTGCCCACGTACTCCTGCATATGCGCGGGCATCGGCAGGGCGCCGCTGAGGTAGTTTTGCAGTACTTCGCCTTTGAGCGGCCGGTACTTGGTGGCACCCACCAGCTCTGTGATTTGGGCTGTCGATTCGAGGTAGGGCGCAACAATGCCTTTGGCACCGGCATCAATGGCCTGGCACGCCAGGTAAGGATCGGGGCAGGGAATGCGGACGACGGGCGTAATGCCCAGATGCCCGAATTGCTGGCATAACGTGGCCATTTCTGTCCTGCCCAGTGGTACATGTTCGGTATCGATGAATACAAAATCTACCCCCGTTTTCCTGACGGCCGCCGGCCACATCGGGCCGGTGGAGGTGATGCAGGTACCATATACATTGGCCCCGTTTTTCAGTTTTTCAAGTAATGAAATGTCCATTGCGCTGTTTTCGGTTATTGTTTCATCAGCCATATCTCCGTAACCTGTGAGCCGCGCTCGCCTTCACCGCAAGTCCATTCAAAAATGACTTTACCATCCGCAGTAGCTGCTTTGGGAACATTGAATTCGAATGTAGGCTGTTCGCCGGTCTGGATAAAATCGTGGATAGTCTGACCGTCGTCTGTGGTCATGCGCATGCGCGAGCGGAAGCGGCCGGTATAGGAAATGCGGATACGGTATGCAGCATCCGGATCGAGGTGCTCGTAGCGGATCCGCAGGGGCTGGTCGTACAGCGTTTTGGCTTGCTTCATCCACACCCGCGGCGTCACCTGCCCTTTGAACCCGGTAGCCTGAATCTCGTCCACCCATTCTTCACCCACCAGACCAACCCCGAAACCAATGCGGGGCGACTGCAAACTACCCGGATCTTCTTCCCAGGACAGGCTGGGAACCACCCGGTACCAGCTTTCCGGATCGCCGAAATGATCGTAAAAGCCGCCAGGGCCGGCATCCGTACGATGCAGGAGCTGATCAATTTCACGCAGCATTTCCGCCTCGCTGGTGAGTTTTTCTATCCTTTTGAACTGGTCCAGCAAATAGGGGGCATCGTTCAGCGGCATGTTGATGAGGTCCATGAAATTGCCGCGGCCCGACATGGCTCCGTGCTTCTTCATGGTAAGCTGCGCGCCGATACTTTTATACAGTGAGTCGGCCAGGTCCTCGCATTTTTGCTGATAATGAGTCAAAATACGTTCATTCCAGGCTTTTTCCAGAATGGCTTCCGCATTGCGCATAGCCTTCACTGCGCCGGACGTGCCGGCTGCGGCCAGTGCGCGGCGTGCTTCCTGTTCCAGTTCTGTTTCATAAATGAGCCGTTGGCGGGTGTAACTGTCGAAATAGGCGCGGATTAACCCCATTTGGAACCGCGGGTTTTGGAGCAATTGCAAGGGTGCGTTGGTCTCCATTGCCTGCCATTGGCGCAGGGTGAGGTCGATGCCGTCGTTAGTAATGATCTCTCCGCGCCAGTTTCTTTCCAGGTCGACAATGGCCTGTGCGGCTGTTTCCTTGTACCCTGGGCCGAAGAACAGCCGTGAATAATCGCGCAGCGTTTCCATCACCGGCATTTCCGGGTCCCAATCCTGGTCGCTCCACACAAACTTGTTCACGTCGTCATTAGTACCTTCGGAATAGCTCACGCTCCCGATCCCATATTGGTCCAGTGCATTGTGAATGGCCTTTTCGTCAAAAGGGCGAGGGTTGATGCTCTCGCGCCCGAGCGTCATGGCCCAGGCGAGGTCCCAGTGCGGGACGGGGTATTGAGCCGAGTAATTGTGCGTAATATCGGGATAGTGACGGATGGGGATAGACGGTTTAAGCATTTCCCTGATTTTGGGCACCGGGATTTTTACCCATGGCCCGAACACCACTCCACCGAACCAGGGGTACTCCTTATTGGCATGGCTGAAAAACGCATCGAACCAATGCTGTGTAGGTCTGAAAACCTGTGGTGAAACCCAGATCTTCGCTTTGGGATGGTATTTCTGCAAAACCGTCGCCTCTTTTTCCAGCCATGCGAACAGTATGTCCGGTTCCAGCTCGCCCGGATCGCCGGCAGGCACAAACACGCCGTCGAGCCGGGGCAAGCTCGCAAATACCTGTGCACGCTCGGCAAGCTCCCGGGCAATGGAATCGGGATGGACGTAGTTCTTGCCCATATTGGGATACCAGATCGATACATCGAGGCCATAGGATTTGCAAATGCGCGACTGCTCCACAATCATCTGCGCGGCCGGCATTTTCATATGGCGGCTGGTAGCGTCGTCGTCTGTGCGTGGAGGGAGTATCTCAATGGTATTGGCACCAAACAACGCCAGTTCGCGGATGTACTGGTCGAAACCGGCCACGGTGAATGCGTCGTATGCATTGGTTTTGGGCCGGTAACCAAGCTGGTGGCCGCGCATCGGGTACCGGGGGCTGGTACTGATCGCCAACCCTCCGCCGACTAGCAGTTTGCCCTGCGTCATCTCGGCTTTCCGCAGGAACCTGCCAATGCCGTATAATATACCTCTCGCATCTTTTCCGGCAATGATCACCGTGTTTGCAGGTCCCGTAGCCAGCTTGAAACCCTCCGCTTTCGTTTCCGCCAATGCAGTAACAGCGTTTTTGTATTGGCCGGGCAATCTGACCAGGTCACTTTCGAGGGCTACCAGTATCACATGGCTGGATTTCGGGAGCTTTTTCGTAACAGGCAGTTTAATTCCCGTCCGTTTCTCGACTTCGCTTTGCAATACCTCAATGCTTCTGAGCAAATAAGCCTTATCGCTGGGACTGTAAATCTGGCTTTTCGAGAGATCCAGGGATTGGGGAAAGGCCGGGCAAGCCCCGAGCATGAAGATTAGCAGGATAAAAGAACGTAGATATGTTCGGTAACGCATGGGTCAGAGCTTGATGAAAATCCGTTTTTTGTAAAGCAGATAAGCCGGGATGAAATTGATACACACAAAAAAGAGCGCGAACAGCATGCTGGCGAGGCGCGGGTCCATACCCGTTTGCGAGAGGGCGGCTACGGCGTGTTGGTTGACTGATTCACCACCGATGGGCATGATGTAGAACAGCAAAGCAAGTATGTCGGCCAGTACATATGCCGCGATGGCATTAGCCCCGAAAATGACACCCGGCGCAATGCCGCGGGTAAGCCCGCGAATATCGATGAGAAAATACAATGCCCCCAGCAGCATGGCTGCGAATCCCGACGTGACGAGTACAAATGAGCTTGTCCAGAGGTTTTCGTTGGTGGGAAAAATCAGGTTCCAGAAATAGCCCAGGGAGGCTGTGGCAAATCCGGCGGTGAGCAGGAAGTTGCTTTTCTCATTGGGAGAAAGCGGCAGGAGCATCAACCGGCCTGCCAGCATGCCCGTAATGGTGGTAGCGATGGAGGGGAAAGTACTCAAAATCCCTTCCGGGTCCCAGTTGCCCTGCCACATTTTACCCGGCAAATACTGCTGGTCGACCCATGCGGCGAGGTTTACGCCGGGTTCGAGCATCACCATTCCGGTGCCGGGCGTGGGGATGGTCGTCAATGCCAGCCAATAGAGTACGAGAATGGCGGCGGCGATGCCGAGCTGCTGTTTCCAGTTGCTATTCAGGAAAATGACGGCACAGACCAAAAATACGATTGCAATACGGTGGAGGGTACCGGTGTAGCGCAGATCTGAGAAGTTGAAGTCGGGCAGCATATTCAGGAACATGCCTACCGCGAATATTTTCAGGGAACGGACGAGGATCTTGCGGTACAACGGCACCTTCGGGGCATCCAGCTTTTTGGAATAAGCCAATGTGATCGAAACGCCTACGATAAAAAGGAACGTGGGTGCGATAAGGTCCGTAAAAGTGAGCCCGTTCCATTTGGTATGCCGTAATGTCGGAAACACGAAATCCTCATGCCCCGGGAAGTTTACCATGATCATCGCCGCAATGGTAAAGCCGCGCATGGCGTCCAGCGAGAGTAATCGGGACGATGTGCCCGAAGGGTTGTCCATATCAGCCGTTTTATAGGATGATGTACGGAGATCGTCTGTAAATGGGCTATTCACGACGCTTTTTGCACCCTTCACTAGTATATTTTGCGCAATTGTCAGTAATTAGGAAGTTGTATTCTGAACACCGGAAAATCATCCCCAGCCTTTTTTGACCCTATGAAGAAACTACTCCCGCTTTCGTTAATCCTTTTTGGCGTGCTGCTCTTTACAGCCTGCAAAAGATCAGGTAATATATCCAAGGAACAGGCCGAGAAAATCGCAGTTTCCTGGAAGCTCGTCAGCAACTTTACCGAGCCTCAGGGTACGTTTAAAGCGCAGTTTACGATCCGCAACGGGAGTGATTTTACGCTGGACGGTACTAACTGGAAGTTGTTCTGGAATATGTCGCCGCGGCCGATCCAGTCGAACAAAACACCGGAGCCGGCGGTGGTGGAGCATATCAATGGCGACTGGTACCAAATGGTGCCCGCGAAGGACTTTATCATGCGCCCGAAGGATTCGATGACCATTAGCTACACCGGTACCGAAGGCGTGATCAAGGAAACAGACGCGCCGCTGGGGTTGTATTTCGTGTTTTACGATAATGAGGGAAAGGAAAAAGATATAGTGCAAGTGGCCGACTACACCATAGAGCCGTTCACTACCAAAGAGCAGATCCTGCGTGGTAAAATGGATCTTAAAGAAGTGCCTACCGCGGAAACGCGTTACAAAGCCAATACAGGGTTTACCAAACTGGATGAAGAGCAGCTTTTGAAAATCATCCCCAGCCCGGTGAAACTCGTTCCCGCCGCAGGTACATTTACATTGACAGGTAAAACCAATGTGTATTACCAGGAAGGGCTTGAAAATGAGGCTAAATACCTGATCAGTAAGTTAAAAACATTAACCGGTACGGACCTGCCGATCCAGGCCGGGCTACCCGGCAAACCTTCTTCGGAGGAAGCCGCCATCGTGTTGAAAACCGGGAAAGTAGCGGTGAATGGTGTTTCCAGCGAAGCATATAACCTGAATATCGCTCAAACCGGCATTACCATCGAGGGCAGCGATGCCGCAGGTGTGTTCTATGGCGTTCAGAGCCTGTTGCAACTTGCCCCGACGGATGCTTATCAGAAGCCGGTGGCTTCGGTCGGCTTCGGGTTCGTGCAGGTGCAGGATGCGCCGCGGTTCCAGTTCCGCAGTTTGCATCTGGATGTGGCGCGGAATTTCCAGACGAAGGAGTCGGTGAAGCGTATCATCGATTTGCTTTCCGGCTATAAAGTCAACCATTTATTACTCTACACAACGGAAGACGAAGGCTGGCGGATTGAAATCGACGGCCTGCCTGAGCTTACGCAGGTGGGCGCGCAGCGCCAGCACACATCGGGCATGAATGCGAATGCATTGCACCCGGGTTACGGATCCGGGCCGGTCGCCAATGAAAAAGGCAAGCACGGAAGCGGCTATTACACGAAAGCCGATTTCATTGAAATACTCAAATATGCCCACGAGCGGCACATCAAAATCATCCCGGAGCTGAACTTCCCGGGCCACGCGCTGGCGGCAATCAAATCCATGGAGGCACGGTATGAGCGGTTGATGAAGGAAGGGAAAGAGAAGGAGGCCAACGAATACCGGTTGATCGATCCGGAAGACAAGTCTGTTTACATTTCGGCGCAAGGTTATAAGAACAATGTCGTGAGCCCGGCGCGGGAATCGACCTACAACTTCTTTGTGAAAGTAGTGGATGAAATCGCGAAACTGTACGAGCAGGCGGGTTTGAAAATGGATACGTTCCATACCGGAGGCGACGAGGTTGCCGATGGTGTGTGGACGAAGTCGCCGATGGCTGCGAAACTGTTGCAGGAGCATCCGGAGGTGAAAGGGCCGCGGTATCTGCAGACGTATTTTTTCAGAAAACTGCTTCCCATGCTTGAAAAACGTAACCTGAAAGTGCATGGCTGGGAAGAGGTAGCGCTGAACAAAACGGAAACAGGCGCTTACCTGGCCAACCCGGAGTTTGTAGGCCGCCAGGTGTATCCCTACGTTTGGAACAATGTGTATGATGTCGATTTGGGTAACCGGCTGGCCAATGCAGGCTATCCGGTGATACTTTGTAATGTGACCAACTTCTATTTTGACATGTCGTATAACAACGACCCTAAAGAGCCCGGCCTGTATTGGGGCGGGTTTGTGGACACGCGCGATAACTGGGCATTTGCGCCGTTCAACATGTTCCGCACTACGGAGGAAACAGCCATGGGCAAGCCGATGAAGCAGGAGTTTGCAGGTAAGCAATTGATGAAGCCCGAAGCCCGCAAAAATGTTTACGGCATAGAGGCGCAACTATGGAGCGAGACGATCAAAGGCCGCGACATGATGGAATATTCGATCCTGCCCAAGCTCCTGGGCTTCTCCGAAAGCGCCTGGGCTGCGGAACGGAAGTGGGAAAATGTGGCCGACGATACCGCCAGAAAAGCGATGATGGCCGAAGGCTGGAATATTTTTGCAAACTCGATAGCCCAAAAGCACCTCCCGAGACTAAAGTATATCAACGGGGGCTACAATTACCGCCTGCCTCAACCGGGCGCGATCATAGAAAACGGAATGCTGAAAGCGAATGTGGAACTGCCAGGCCTGGAGATCCGCTACACGACCGACGGTTCCGAGCCTACCGAAACCTCGCAGCGCTATGAAAACCCTGTGAAAGTTTCGGGTACTGTTACGCTGAAAAGCTTCGATCTGGCCGGACGATCGAGCCGCAGCAGCGTAGTGACAGCCCGTTAATCGGACATGATCGTTTAACTACGCGCCTATCGCGCAATCCCTCTCCGTCGATGAACATTGGTGTAGATATCGGCGGCACGAATATTCGTGCCGGTATCGAATCGGGTGGCCATATTACCCGGCAAAATCAGACATTACTGGCCAATAAACATTCCCTGTCGGCCACGCTCGACCAACTGATGGACGTGATCCGTCCGCTGACGGCCTACCCTGTGAAAGGCATCGGCATTGGCGTGCCTTCGGTGGTGGATGTGAACAAAGGCATTGTATATAATGTGCTGAATATCCCTTCCTGGGAAGAAGTCGCATTGCGCGACATTGTAGAAAAAGAGTTCAATTTGCCGGTTTCGGTGAATAACGACGTGAACTGTTTCGTGCTGGGCGAGCACCGTTTCGGCCTGGCGCGAAAGTTCCAGTCGGTGATCGGCATGGCGATCGGGACGGGCCTGGGCTCGGGCATCATCATCGATAATCATTTGTATGCAGGCCGTAATTGCGGGGCAGGGGAGATCGGGATGTTGCCCTACAAGGATTCTATTCTCGAAAACTATGTATGCAGCCGGTTTTTCGAAGAGTCCCTGGGCATTGACGCATTCGCAGCGCACGAGGCGGCATTGAAAGGCAGCAAAAAAGCCATTGAAGTGTGGGAGGAATTCGGGGTGCATCTCGGGGCGGTCATCAAAGCCATTCTGTACACCTACGATCCTGAGGCGATCGTCATGGGCGGCTCAATCGCGAAAGCGAACCGGTTTTTTCAGCAAAGCATGCTGGAAAGCATTCAGGATTTTGCCTATCCCGAATCGTTGAAAAAGCTTACATTGCTGCTATCCGAAAACGATAACATCGCATTACTCGGCGCCGCGGCGTTGCTCGGCGATTGATGTAACCAAACCCGAAACCTTCCAATGCAAAGGAACATTTTCATCGTAGTACTGATCTTCCTGATCTTTTTCGTCATTTCCTTCCTGACCAATATCCTCGGTCCGATCATCCCCGACATTGTCAAGAGTTTCGATCTGAGTATCGGTCTGGCGGGTTTCCTGCCATTTGCCTTCTTCGTCGCTTATGGGGTAATGTCCATTCCGGCGGGATTAATGGTGGAGAAGTACGGTGAAAAAGTCATGCTGATCGGCGCCTTTCTGCTCGCATTCGGCGGTGCATTGCTATTCGCATTGGTGCCCGGCTTTTCCATTGCACTGTTTTCCCTGTTCCTGATCGGCATTGGGATGGCCATCTTGCAGGTGGTCATTAACCCGTTGCTGAGAGTGTCCGGCGGGGAGGAGAAGTTTGCATTCTATTCAGTGCTGGCGCAGCTGTTTTTCGGCGCGGCATCGTTTCTGAGTCCAATGCTTTACAGTTATCTGGTATTAAATGTGCATTCCCGGAATGGCTATTCAGCTAACCCCGGTTTTTTGATTGATATATTGAATGGATTGGTACCCGAAAACCTGAAATGGGTCTCACTGTACTGGGTTTTCGCGGTGATTGCCCTGGCGATGGTGGTGGTGATTGCATTGGTACGCTTTCCGAAAGTGGAACTGCTGGAAGACGAGCGGATCGATGTCGGCAAGTCGTTTGGCGAATTGGCGAAGAACAAGCTGGTATGGCTGTTCTTCCTGGGCATATTCGCGTATGTGGGTACTGAGCAGGGCATTGCCAACTGGATTTCCCAGTTCCTTCAAACTTACCACGAAGTAGACCCCGCGACTACCGGTGCATCTGTGATTTCGTATTTCTGGGGCCTGCTTACCATCGGTTGTTTCCTGGGTTTGATATTGCTGAAAATCTTCGATAGCCGCAAAGTACTGATGTTCTTCACCTGCGGGGGCATTGTATCCTTGCTGACTGCCTTGTTCGGTTCGAAGGAAATGGCATTGATCGGTTTCCCTATGGCCGGTTTTTTCGCTTCGGTGATGTATTCGGTGATATTCTCGCTCGCATTAAATTCGGTACCCAAGCATCATGGCACGTTTTCGGGCATTCTTTGCGCGGGCATTGCAGGCGGAGCGGTAGTCCCATTGATCGTCGGCGGGCTGGGAGAACTGGTAGGGCTGCGTTTCGCGATGCTCTTTCTGCTCATTCCGTTGGGTTATATTCTCAGCATTGGTATGTGGGCCAAACCGCTGGTCAATAATGAAACGGTATCGAGCGTGAAGGAACTGTTCAAGCTCGGCTGAAACACGGTATTCTTATGCATAAAATCATTCTCCTGCTCGATTTTGCCGAAGAATACAGCAAGAGCCTGATGAAGGGGATCAATGCGTATTCTAGAGAGTTCGGGCCCTGGATCTTCTGCCGGATGCCGCTTTTCCACCGCGAAACGATCGGGATCGACGGTATCCTGAAATGGGCGTTGGAATGGGGTGCTGACGGCATTGTGGGGCAGCTCTATAACAAGGAGATCGACAAGATCGTACGGGCCGGTATCCCGGTCATCGCGCAGGACTTCAAGGAACGCTTTACCGAAATCCCCAACATTACCGGCGCCTACCACGAAGCCGGGCAAATGGGTGCCGACTACTTTCTCAAAAAAGGCTTCACCTATTTTGCGTTTTACGGTTTCAACGACATCGTGTGGTCACGCGAGCGCGCGGAAGGCTTCGAAGAGCATTTGCGCAAGAAGGGCCATAAAGTGCATTACTTCGAGCACAAAAAGGCACGGTCGACAGAGCTTTGGTATTACAAACCCAGTTCACTGAGCCGCTGGCTGAAATCGCTGCCCAAGCCGATCGGCCTCATGACCTGCGACGACAACCAGGGCCAGCATATCACGGAGGCGTGCAGGCACGTGGGCATTCGCATCCCCGAGGAAGTAGCGGTTTTGGGTGTGGATAATGATGAAATGATCTGCGACCTCTCCGATCCGCCGCTTTCCAGCATTGCGCTGGATGTAGAAAAGGGAGGCTACGATGCTGCAAAGCTGCTCGACCATATGATCCGGCACGGCACCAATGAATATTATGATGTGGTGGTCAAGCCCACGCAGGTGATCACGAGGCATTCCACGGATATATATGCCACAAACGACGACCACATTGCTTCCTCATTGAAATACATCCACCAGAATATCGATAAAAACCTGCATGTGGATGAGGTGGTGAAGCAGGTACCGCTCTCGCGACGGGCATTGGAAAAGCGGTTCCTGGAAATCACGGGTTATCCCATTTACAAATATATTTTCAACCTGCGCATCGAGAAATTCACGCAAAAGCTGCTTGACACTGATATGTCGGTATTCGAAATCGCGCTGGACATGGGGCTCGGGGATAGCAAAAATATAGCCCGCCAATTCAGGCAGGCCAAGGGATGCAGTCCGAGTGCTTATCGGAATAAGTATTTGGCAGGTAAATGAAGAAAGAGGTCTTATCAACTTTAACGAAGCTGTTGCCTTGCTGTCAGCCTGTTTAATGTGTCAGCCTGTTTAATGTGTCAGCCTGTTTATGTGTCAGCCTGTTTATGTGTCAGCCTGAGCGGAGTCGAAGGCCGTTTCTGTACCGGCCTTCGACTCCGCTCAGGCTGACAAAATTACCAGATCACAATCCGCGATGAATCCGGCAATATCATTTTGCTTCCCGCGCCGCAGCTCCATGCCGCCTGGAACTCTTTCAAATGCGGCAGCGGACCGTTAATTCGATCGCGGGCAGGGGAGTGCGGGTCGGTTTGGACCTGGTTGCGCAATGCTTCGTCGGTCGTATTCATATGCCATACCTGCGCCCAGCCCAGGAAGAACCGCTGTTTCCAGGTGAACCCGTCGATCGGCTCCGGCTCTTTTCCATTGAACGATTTTTCCAATGCATAATAGGCCAATGTGAGGCCGCCAAGGTCGGCCACGTTTTCGCCGATGGTCAATGCACCATTGATCTTGAAGCCGGGTAGTGCCTCGATACCGCTGAAATAGTCGATGTAACGCTTGGTCAGTTTGTCGAAATTGGCACGGTCTGCGGCAGTCCACCAGTTTTTGAGGTTACCCTCGTCGTCGAACTGCGAGCCCTGGTCGTCGAAGCCGTGGGTGAATTCATGGCCGATCACGGCGATAATGCCGCCATAGTTGATCGCGTCGTCCGCATTGCGGTTATAGAATGGCGGTTGCAGGATGCCGGCCGGGAACACCACCTCGTTGTTCAACGGGTTGTAATAGGCATTCACCGTTTGCGGCGTCATCAGCCATTCCTTTTTATCCACTTCCTTACCGATCTTTTCCACATTCTCCTTGTGTGCAAAAAGCGAGGCGGCAATCACGTTTTCGAATAGCTTGTCCGGCGCAATTTCGATCGAGGAGTAATCCTTCCACTTATCAGGGTAGCCGATTTTGTAGGTAAATGCTTTGAGCTTCTTGTGTGCTTTCGCCTTGGTGGAATCGCTCATCCAGGTCAGCTTGTCGATGCGCTCACCATAGACGGTGCGCACGTTTTCGATCATTTCGGAAACCTTCTTCTTATCTTCTTCCGGGAAGTACTTTTTCACAAACAACTTACCCAGCGGCATTCCGAGCAAACCATCGGTCGAGCGGATCGCACGTTCCACGCGGCCTTTCTGCTGTTTGGTACCACGCATAACGGTCGCAAAGAAGCGGAAATCCTCCTGGTCGAACTTTTTAGGCAGGTAGCCCGCGAAACGGGAGAGCAGCTGCCATTTGGTATACAATTTCAAAGTGGCGATCGGAGTCGCTTTGAGCAGCTTGTTCAGGTTTTGTAAATAGGGCTTGTTCTGAACAATGAGGGTATCGGTTTTGACATCCTGCTTGTCGGCAAATGTCTTCTGGTCGAAATCCGGGATCAGTTTCTCAAAATCGGCAAATGCCATTTTGTTATAGGTCTTCACCGGGTCGCGCAGCTCCACATTGGTGAGTTGCAGCTTTGCCACCTTGGTCTCGAAGTCGAGGATAGTCTTGCCGGGGTTGGCATCGGGGAAGCCTGCCATGGAGAACATCTTGTCGACGTGGTTTACGAACTCGCCGCGCACTTTCACGGTGCTGGAATCGGTGCGGTCGTAGTAGCTGCGCTCGCCGAGGCTCAGCCCATCCTGGCCCTGGTAGAGGATATTGATTTTACTGTTTCTCAAATCACCTTCCACGCCGAAGCCGGTTACCGATTCTACGCCGACTTTCTGCATTTCGCCTGCTACCGCTGCGAGGTCTTTCAGCGACGCTACCGCATTGATTTTATCGAGGTAAGGCTTCAATGGCTCCAATGCACGTTTTTCAACAGTCGCCGTGTCGAGGAAGCTTTGGTAGTAATCGGCGATCTGCTGTTCCTCGGTTCCTTTTTTGCGGTCCTTGACTTTCGTAATTTCCTCGATAATGCCTTTCAGGCGCACTTCCTTATTCTCCTTATCGAGAATCCCGAAAGCGCCCCAGCGGCTTTCTGTACCCGGGATCGGGTTATTCTTTTTCCAACCGCCATTGGCATAGGCATCGAAGTCGTCGCAGGCTTTGGCCGTTGAATCCAGGGAGCTTACATCGAAGCCGGGGACCTTGGTGGTGTCTGTTTCTTCCTTTTCTTTTTTACATCCTGCCAGGCTCACGACAAGAGCCAGCGCGGCAGCACGGAATGCGGCTGATTTCATTTTTGAAGTATTTGTTTTTGAAGTATATAAATGACCTATTGAATGCCGCCCATCCAGCCTCTGATCGGTTTCCAGAACACAAGCAGGATCAGACCGAAAATGGTGGTGATAATGGCTACCTGATTAAACAATGCGGGCATTTGCATGATGTTGGATTCGTCGAACCCGCCTGCGAAGAGCCCGGCAATGAGGTTACCAAGCGACGCCCCCACGAACCAGATACCCATCAGCTGGCTTACATAGCGTTTCGGGGCCAGTTTGGTATAGGAACTCAGACCGACAGGGCTAACGCAAAGCTCTCCGATTGTGTGCAGAAAGTAGGTAAATGTGAGGAAGAACGGCGAAGCGAGCTCGCCTTTCACCGCGATGTTCGAAGCTGCTACCATTACAAAGAAGCTCAATCCGAGCAATATCAGTCCCATCGCGAATTTGACGGGAATGGAAGGATTACGGTTTTTGGAAGACAGCGATATCCAAAGGCTTGCAAGAACAGGCGCGAAAATCAATACGAAAGTAGGCTGGAAGTTCTGGAACCAGCTCGAAGGTACTTCCCATCCGCCGATCATGCGCTCGGTATGGCGCTCCGCGAAAATCTGCAACGAGGTTCCCGCTTGCTCGTAACCTGCCCAGAACAATGCAATGGCAAGAAAAAGAATGATCAGAACGCCGACGCGGTACTTTTCCACGCGCGTAAGTCCGCCTGCGACAAGAATGAAAAGGAAATACGCAGCTGAAATAGACACGATAATGATACCGGCACCCTGGGCCAGGCCCTGCGCGGTGGTCATATTAATGGCGCCTGTGGATTGCAATACAATCAGGAACACTACCAACAGGCCGATCAGCCCGTAACCCAGCATTTTGCTGTTACCGGATGTCGGTGCGGCAGCTTGGTCGCCCGCTTCCCTTGCTGCGGGTACTTCGCCAAGCCCTTTCAGGTGGGTGGCGCTACCATACCGGAACACGATCAGCCCAAGCAGCATGCCGATCGCCGCTGCACCGAAGCCCATATGCCAGTTGACCTTTTCGCCCAGGTAACCCACAATGGCGATACCCAGGAATGACCCCAGGTTGATACCCATGTAAAAGATAGAGAATGCCGCATCGCGCCGTGCACCGCCTTCGGGATACAATTCCCCAACGATGGAGCTGATATTAGGCTTTAAAAGCCCGGTTCCGATGGCAACGGTGCTGAGCCCGAGGAAAAAGATAGCGGGCCCTGCCGGCACAGCCAGGATAATGTGCCCCAGCATGATGACGATGCCGCCATACCATATGGCTTTTTTCTGACCCAGAATATTGTCCGCCAGCCAGCCACCCGGCAATGTGAGCAAATAAACGGACGCGGTATACAATCCGTAAATAGCCGTGCCTTCGCCGGCACTCATTCCCATTCCACCTTTGATATTATCCAGAAGAAAAAGCAGAAGGATGGCCCGCATGCCATAATAGCTGAAACGTTCCCACATTTCGGCAAAGAACAAGACATACAGTCCTTTGGGGTGTTTTTGGGAAATCTGTGAAGACATAGAAAGAGAAGTGTTTTATTTGGTTTTTGGGGTTGTATACAGATGTTTTTATCGTGCAAGATAGGAATTATGGGTAAATATCAATCAATCATAAAAATAAAAGCGGTAGCAGCTGTTACGACTGCTACCGCTATGGGTAAACGCTTCAAAATGCCGATTATTTAACGGAGAACGATCCTTCGCCTATGGAAAATCCTTCCGCATAAAGCTCGATTGTGTACTTACCCGACGTGAATGGTGCGTCGCGGTCATACATGATACTTACGTCCTGATTGTTGTTGGAATACGTGATATCCTTGCTAATCGTGTAACCTTGTTCCTGTCCGTTATACTGGAAGACACCGGAACCGGTTTTCGTGTCGGAAATGGTTGCACCGCTCGGATCGATGATGCGCATATAGATGGTCTTGTCGTCGGTAGCGGTCAGCGGGTTCTTTTCCAGGATGAAATCCACGCGTACCTTATCCACCCTTTTCGACTTCACGTTTTCGCCCTCGCGAACCTTACCCTTCGACGATACCGCGTACACTTTCACATTACGCGCACGCAATGCGGCGGCCATGGTCACTTTCGATTCGAGCTCGGTATTCTTCGCCTGAACACCTGTGAGAGAGTCGCGTACTGCCTGACGGCTGGTCTGCAACTCGTTTTTCTCCTGGGTAAGGCCCTCGTTCTGGCTGATCAGCTGCTGGTTCTCTTCCCGAAGCTGAGCGATCTCGGTATCCTTTTTGGTGAGAAATTCCTCATATTCCTTAATTTTCCGTCCCATGTTCGCATTGCCTTTGCGTAATGAGGCACGGTCACTTTCGAGGGATGCTTTTACCTTTTGGAGCTCGGCAATATCGCCGCCCAGGTTTTGTACTTCCAGAATGCGTGCGTCGAGCTGTTTAGAGATTGAATCCAGCTTGATTTCGGAGGCTGCCAGTTCCTGAACCCGGGCTGAGAGGTCAGTTTCCTGCTTTTGAGTAATGTTGTGTTCCTTGTAATACAGGTATCCGAACACGGCTGCCAGAATGGTCATCAGGATCAATCCGACGACCAGACCGGTATTGCTTTTTCTTTCCATAATATACGTTTAGGTTTTGGTGATATAGTTTATGGATTATGTACAAAAAAGCATGCCACTATTATACGTCTGATTATGCAAAAGCGGATGGAAGACTGGCTCCCATCCGCTTTTGATACCTGTTTTCTAAAGTGGCTAGTAATCGCCGCCTGCACCGCCGCCTCCGAAGCTGCCGCCTCCGAACCCTCCGAAGCCCCCGCCGTCACCGCCTCCGAATCCGCCCCAGTTGCCCGAGGAGCCGCCACGACCAGAGTACGTATCGTAAGGAAAGAAGATAGGAGGAACGCCAAGCCCGCGGTAACCGCGATTGCCGCCCCCGCCACCTCGGTTACGGAAGATGATTACAAGAATGATGATGAATATAATCACGACAATCAGCACCGGAGGGAAGCCCCCGCCGTCGTCGCTGTCCTGCTTGGGATCTGCTTTGTATTCACCCGAGGCATATTTGAAAATCATATCGACGCCGTCGCTGAGTCCCTGGTAAAACTGCCCTGCTTTGAACTGCGGCGTGATTACCTGCGAAACAATGCGCTTGGCAATGGCGTCGGGTACGGCACCTTCGAGGCCATACCCGGTAGCAATAAACACTTTTCGCTCCTTGGGTGCCCATAGGAGCACTATACCATTGTTTTTGCCCTTCTGGCCCACACCCCATTCAGTACCAAGTTTGAATGCATAATCGGCGATAGGATAGTCACCCAAAGTAGGCACCGTCACGATCACAATCTGGGATGATGTGGAGTCATTATAGGCC
Source organism: Dyadobacter sp. 50-39 (assembly GCA_001898145.1). Lineage (GTDB taxonomy): Bacteria > Bacteroidota > Bacteroidia > Cytophagales > Spirosomataceae > Dyadobacter. The sequence goes on along the minus strand of MKSR01000008.1, from coordinate 187,173 downwards.
ACGAGCTTCCTTTCCAGCGTTTCGCGCTGGTCGGGGCTAAGCTGGTTGGCAAGGTCGTTCACGAGCCTTGGCGGATCGGGTTTGGGCGGAATATCCTGCGCTTGCACACCGGCGAATGCCGCAATGACAAGCAATAGGTAAATGATGAATTGCTTCATAGTTTAATGGCCGAACGAGATATCGTCCGGAAGTTCATTGATGTCGCCGGACTGGTAAGGGAAGTGTTTTTTCAGTTGCAACCCGGCTTCCAGGATGCCATTGCGAAGCCCTTCTTTAAACTCACCGGCTTTGAAATGGTTGCGCAAAAGCTCTTTGGTACTATCCCAAAAGCTGGTAGTGACCTTTTCGTCGATTCCTTTGTCGCCCAATACCGCAAACTTCCTATCCTCGTAGGCGAGGTAAAACAATACCCCGTTGCGTTCGGCGGTTTCGTGAAGTTGCAGAAAGAGAAATACTTCCTTGGCCCGGTCCATGACGTCCGGCGTCGGGCATTTCTTCTCGATATGCACTTTCACTTCTCCGGAGGTCTGTTTTTCTGCTTCCTGAATAGCCTCAACGATATATTGTTGCTCCTCGTTGGTGAAAAATAGGGATTCGGTTGCCATGGCCGGATGATACGGGTTGATTAAAAACAATGCGCCGGGCTTTCGATTGGCCCGGCGCTAAACTTAGAATTGTACGGTAGGCGCTTTTTCGGATCCGGGGGCCGCTGTAAAGTAGCCTTTCTGCGAGAAGCCGAACACCCCCGCGAAGAGGTTGGTCGGGAAGGTACGCACCTCCTGGTTATAGTCTTTCACCACCGTATTGAACTTGCCGCGTTCCACGCTGATGCGGTTTTCCGTGCCTTCGAGCTGGGCTTGCAGTTCGAGGAAGTTCTGGTTGGCTTTCAAATTAGGATATTGCTCCACAGACACGAGCAAGCGAGACAACGAACCGCTCAGCTGATCCTGCGCTGCCTGGAATTTGGCAATGTTTTCAGGCGTAAGCTGGTCTGCATTGATTGTGGTTTGCGTGGCTTTGCTGCGCGCTTCGATTACGGCAGTCAATGTACTTTTTTCAAAATCTGCCGCACCTTTCACCGTATTTACAAGGTTGGGGATAAGGTCGGCACGGCGCTGGTACTGGCTTTCTACTCCCGCCCAGGATTCTTTTACCACCTCATCTTTTTGTACTAGGCCGTTATATTTACCGCAGCCAACGAATCCGAGAATCAGAACTACGACGATAACTGCAATGAGTCCTTTTGACATTTTAATATTCAGTTTAGTGTTATTGAATGAGATTCAAAGTTGACCAAAGCTAGCAAAATCTTTAAGAAAAACTACATAACCGGTTCCCTGAGCCAATATGGGCCTGCCAGGGCCGGATGGCGGGTTTTGAAGTAAAAACGGGGTAAATTAATCTTCTCCCACCCCGGCCAGGGTATTCCACCGGCCCCAGTTCACTGACGCTTCGTAGTCCAGCAGCAGGCTTTCAAAATACATGGCCCCCCAGGTCCAGTTAACGTCCAGGTCATCCACGAGGCATCTGGCCGCCATTTCCCGTTCTGCGGCTGTGATAAACCCGGTAGTGGTTAGTTTTTCGATAATGCCATTCACGGATTGGTTCTCCGTCTGGCCATTTCTCCACTTGTCGAATGCGGCATTGTCGTTTTTCCATCGGCGGTTAAAAAGGTGTTTGACACCGCTGGGCTTAAACATCCGCGGGCCGAACCGGAGCAGTGTCCAGTGCAGAAACTCCCGTTTCAGAAGGTTTATAATAATCGCATCTTCTGTAACGGCATGCGACTGAGCAGCCTTGACGCTACGGTAAATGTACGATGCCGATACACAGCCCAGCGAGAGCCAGTCGGAAAGCCGGGTGTCGGTGAGCGGCTCTGCGGAAGGGTGTGGGATGTCCTTTTTAACATATTGCTCCACATATTCCTTTAAAACGGCCAATGCATGTGCCTCTCCGCCGCGGGAAGCTTTGGAGGTATCGGCCGGGAGTTCATTGGGATCGATGCCAAGTTCGGGCAGGCCCGGGATTGCTCCTGCTTCGCAATCTGCGGGTAATGCTATTTTTTCCGGCGTCGGAAACTGGTCCTTTATTTTAAGGTCGTTGCTCAGCAAGCGTTCAAAGTCGGCAAAGCCGGAAGGCAGCTTGGAGACCGGGAATGGCAGGTCGAATGCATTGATCATCGTATCCATCCAGAAGAGCTTGATGTCTACGTTCGCAATTTTCAGGTTTTTGCTCAACGACGATTCGATGCGGGTTTCCTGCGGCGCTATCTCCTTGCTGGTGTAAATGTACTCGGCATGGTAATCCTCGGCGAGCCTGGCGACGATTTCCTCGGGCTTACCGATCCGAATGAGCAGATCGCCGCCCTTTTGCCGGATATTTTCACGAAGCTCAGCGATCGACTCGATCAGGAAGCGTGTACGCAATGCGCTCGTTCTGCGGAATCCAAGTTTAGTCTTTTCGAATTGGCGGGGATCAAAAACATACACCGGAAGGATTTCCTCTGCCGAACCAACGGCAGCAGAGAGCGCCTGGTTATCCTTCAACCTCAAATCATTCCTGAACCAATAGATTATGCGTCGGGCCATTAAAACAAACTGATAAGTACTCTTTGTAAATATTAAGACTGCAAGTATACGAAAATTGACCCGGTCTGGGGGATGTATGAGAAAAGCCCGCTGCGGAATGGATCGGTTCGCAGCGGGCTTTCAGTATGTTGGGGTAAATCAATAACTCAGGATCGTGAATTCAGTACGGCGGTTACGCTGGTGCTCCTCTTCGGTTTTGGCATTCGGGATGATCAATTCCCTTTCGCCGTAACCTTTGGCCTCCATCCGGTCGGCTTCAATGCCTTTGGACGCCAGGTAAGCCACAGCCGATTCGGCGCGGTTTTGCGAGAGCGTCATGTTATAGGAGTCGGTGGCGCGCGCATCCGTGTGGGAACTAAGCTCGATCGTCATCGTCGGGTTGTCTTTCAGGATCTGCACCAGCTTATCCAGCTCCACCGCGGCATCCGGTCGGATATTGTATTTGTTCAAATCGTAATAAATGTTTTCGAGAACGAATGTTTTGTTCAGTTCCAGCTTGTCGAGCTTGATGGTAACGTTGAATGTGGTATCCGTCAGTTCTTTCGTCAGGAAGATCGGCGGAATGTTGCGGCCCGACATGGAGAAGGGCTCGCGCTTGCTGATATAACCTTTACGCTGGACCAGCAGTTGGTACGCTCTACCTTCTTCCACCGGCTGCTTGCCGAACTTGCCATCTTTCGCAGTCGGGAACTCGGCGATCTGCGTATCCGAAGTGTCCGGCAGGATGTGTACCACTGCCGAGTCGATTGGTGTCGGCGTTTCGCCATTGGCGATCACCGTTCCGGCCAGGAAGTAGCGCACCACTTTGCGTTTACCGTTAATATAGTTCGGGTTGTTCGGGTTAAGCGGATCGTTAGGGTCGTTGCGCCTGGCAACTGTGGTAGAGTCTTCTTCTTCCGGCCCGGCGAAGTAGTAAATGTCGTCGTCGCCTTTGCCTCCGTCGCGGTTAGATGCGAAGAAGCCTTTTTTGAGGGTCTGATAAAACACCAATCCGAAATCGTCCTGCGGGCTGTTGAACGGGAGGCCCAGGTTTTCGATCGTGATTACGCCCTGGGTTCTTGTAGCGGAAAACAAGTCGAGCTTGCCTAAACCCGGGTGGCCGTCGGAAGCGAAATAGAGCTTTCCGCCTTCTGCTACGTAGGGGAACATGTCGTCGCCGACGGTATTAATGTCCTTCCCCATATTCACCGGGCGGCTGAACCGGCCCGACGCGTCCATATTGGTACGGTAAATGTCGATACCGCCCACGCCGCCTGCACGGTTGGAGGCGAAATACAAGGTTTTTCCATCGCGGGAGAATGCGGGAGAGCCGTCCCAGGCCAGGGAGTCGTTAATAGGCAACACAGCGGGTGGCGTCCATTGCCCGTTGATATTGCGGCTCATGTAAAGGTCTACATCGGGTGATTTGTCTTTCTTCTTGCCGGTATTGCTTCTCGCGAACACGAGCGTTTTGCCATCGGGCGAGAATGCGGGGGAGGCGTCGTGCGCTTCCGGATCGAATACTTCGGAGCTGAACTGCACCGGGGTACCCTGCGTGTTGCCCGGGTCGGAAGCGATATTGATTTTGTAGAGCCCCAGCATCGGCTGGCCGTTGTTGGTATAAATCTTATCCTTTTTGGAAGCGGAAAATATCAACTCGTTGCCCAGTACAGTGGGTGCGAACTCGGCTCCGGCGGTATTCAGCGGCAGGTCTTTCAGCTCGACTTCCATTTTAGTCGCTTTCAGGCGATCGGCAATGCGGATGATCTCGATTTCGCGCAATGCCCTCTCCTGTAAGTTCTGGGGAACGTTCTGGGTTTTAGCAAACTCAGAAAACTGCGCCGAGGCGGCTGCATAATCCCCCGTCGTTTTCAATGCATATGCATATTGAAAACGGGCATCCGGATTGGTAATGCCACCGTCTAGTGCTTGTTTGTAGTAAGGGATGGACTCCTTGAAGCGGTTGGAGAGCCGGTACGATTCCGCGATCAGGTAGCTGGTTTGCGTCGGCTCGATATTGGCTTCGGCAGCTTTCTGGAAACCCTTGATGGCCAGGTCGTATTCTCCGTTCGCGAATTTCTTTTGACCGTCTTTATAGGCCTGCATCGCCGAGTTGCAGCCGGACAAATATAAACACGTGGCAAAACAAACTATGAGAGTAAAGTAACTCCGGAAAAGTTTCATAATGTAGAGTATAAAATCAAACGATTCGACGCGCACACTGGGTTTCTAAAAAACAATACTAATAAACAACGTTTGGAAATAAAATTCAGGATACTGTATAGGAAGAAATTTATTTTAATCTGACTTCTCCTGACCACTTCCTGACAATGCCTGACCCGCATTGGTGGGGAAACGGCGAAAAAAAGTCGTTAACGGTTTGTAAATCAAGGATGCTTTATTACTTTTGCAGTCCGATTTTTCGGGAAAAGTGTTTATATAACAAACGGCCGATTAGTTAATCGTGTCAAAATCAAATTGTTAAATGCCTACTATTTCACAATTAGTCCGTAAAGGTAGAGAGACCATTACATGGAAATCCAAGTCTCCGGCTTTGGATTCATGCCCTCAGCGTCGGGGCGTGTGCACCCGGGTGTACACTACTACGCCTAAGAAACCGAACTCTGCACTCCGTAAGGTAGCGCGTGTTCGTCTTTCGAACAACAAGGAGGTGAATGCCTACATCCCAGGTGAAGGCCACAACCTGCAAGAGCACTCGATCGTATTGATCCGCGGTGGTCGTGTGAAGGATTTGCCAGGTGTTCGTTACCACATCATCCGTGGTGCATTGGATACCGCAGGTGTTAACGGACGTAAACAACGTCGTTCTAAATACGGTGCTAAGCGCCCGAAACCAGGACAAGCTCCGGCAGCACCAACAAAAGGTAAGAAAAAATAAAAAGTAACTCTCTCTGCTTTTATTAAGTAATTCAATTCTTATAAAAGGGAAGTAATCCTGGCAATTACCCCAGGGTGAATAAGTTGCAAAACGAAACCTCGTTAAAAACATTAAGACAAAATGAGAAAGTCCAAACCAAAGAAAAGATATATCCTTCCTGATCCGAAGTTCCGGGACGTACAGGTTACTAAATTCGTAAACAACCTGATGTACGAAGGAAAGAAGAGTATCGCATTCACCATCTTCTACGACGCATTGGAACTGGTTGAGAAAAAAACCAGCGAAAGCGGCCTGGAAACTTGGAGAAAAGCATTGAACAATGTTACTCCTTCTGTGGAAGTGAAGAGCCGCCGCGTGGGTGGTGCTACTTTCCAGGTTCCTACCGAAGTTCGTCCGGAGCGTAAGCAGTCACTCGGCATGAAATGGTTGATCAACTACGCACGTAAGCGTGGTGAGAAAACGATGGTTGACCGTCTGGCCGGCGAAATTATCGCTGCTGCGAAAGGTGAAGGCGCTGCTGTGAAGAAGAAAGACGACACGCACCGTATGGCAGATGCCAACAAGGCGTTCTCGCACTTCCGTTTCTAATCAGGAAAGCAAGAAATACCATGGTCGGGAGCCCGGTTTGTCCGGGTTCCCGATTTTTATTTTAAGGTTTTTATAAAAATAACTTTTCCTTAATTGTTTTTATAATCAACAATTTATACTTTTGCGCTCTGAATTTTGAAAACCAGCGATTTGCGCTGAGCGAAAAATTCAAACAGCTTCGCACAGAATTGCACTTTGAATATATAAAAACACATCACCATCTGTCATGGCACGTGATTTAAGATTAACAAGAAACATAGGTATTGCTGCGCACATCGATGCCGGTAAAACGACTACAACGGAGCGTATCCTTTACTACGCAGGGGTTAGCCACAAAATCGGAGAGGTGCACGATGGTGCGGCTACGATGGACTGGATGGAGCAGGAGCAGGAGCGTGGTATCACTATTACATCCGCTGCTACGACAGTTAACTGGAACTACCGCAACGAAAAATACCACATCAACATCATCGATACCCCGGGCCACGTGGACTTTACCGTAGAGGTTAACCGTTCACTCCGCGTATTGGATGGTCTTGTGTTCCTTTTCAGTGCAGTGGATGGTGTTGAGCCTCAGTCTGAAACAAACTGGCGTTTGGCTAACAACTATAATGTTGCCCGTATCGGTTTCGTAAACAAAATGGACCGTTCAGGTGCTGACTTCCTGAAAGTTTGTACGCAGGTGAAAGAAATGCTGGGCAGCTACGCTGTGCCGCTTCAATTGCCTATCGGTGCAGAAGATACTTTCCGTGGCGTGGTTGACCTTGTTAACTTCCGCGGTATCGAGTGGAACGAAGCTGATAAAGGTATGACTTTTACCGAGGTGCCTATTCCTGACGATATGTTGGAAGAAGCTACCGAATGGAGAGAGAAATTGCTCGAAGCGGTTGCCGAGTTCGACGATACTTTGATGGAAAAATACTTCGAAGATCCAAACTCAATCACAGAAGACGAAATCCTTGCTGCATTGCGCGCTGCGACGATCAGCATGAAGATCGTTCCGATGGTTTGCGGTTCTTCTTTCAAAAACAAAGGCGTTCAAACTATGCTGGATTACGTGATGGCTATCCTGCCTTCACCACTGGATCGCGAGAACATCGTTGGTACAGATCCACGCACTGGTAACGAAATCAGCCGTAAGCCTTCTGAAACAGATCCTTTCTGTGCATTGGCATTCAAAATTGCAACTGACCCTTACGTAGGCCGCCTTTGCTTCATCCGTTCTTACTCGGGTGTCCTTGAATCAGGTTCTTATGTATTGAACAACCGTTCAGGTAACAAAGAGCGTATCTCCCGTATCTTCCAAATGCACGCTAACAAGCAAAATCAGATCGACAAGCTTGAAGCAGGTGATATTGGTGCGGTAGTAGGTTTCAAAGATATCAAGACAGGAGATACCCTTTCAGAAGAAAAATCACCTATCATCCTCGAATCAATGGTGTTCCCAGAGCCGGTAATCGGTTATGCGATCGAGCCTAAGAAAGCGGCTGACAGTGATAACTTCTCGAAAGCAATCACCAAACTGATCGAAGAAGATCCGACCCTACAAGTTGAATCTAACGAAGAGACTGGTCAGACGATCATCAAGGGTATGGGTGAGCTTCACTTGGAAATCATCATCGACCGTATGCGTCGTGAGTTCAAAGTGGAAGTAAACCAGGGTGCTCCTCAGGTTGCTTACAAAGAGATCCTTACCAAGAACTTCGAACACCGCGAGGTTTACAAGAAACAAACGGGTGGTCGTGGTAAATTCGCAGATATCGTATTCGAAATCGGACCACGTGACGATAACGAAGAGGGCAAAGAGCCGAAACAAGGTTTACAGTTTGTGAATGAAGTTGTGGGTGGTGCTATCCCTCGCGAATTCATCGCTCCTGTACAGAAAGGTTTCGAAGCTGCGATGGTCAACGGTGCGCTTGCAGGGTTCCCACTGGATTCCATGAAAGTGCGTTTGTTCCACGGTTCATTCCACGATGTCGATTCAGATTCACTCTCTTTCGAATTGGCTGCCAAGCTTGGTTTCAAAGAAGCTGCGCGTAACGCCGGATCGAAATTGCTTGAACCTATCATGCACGTTGAAGTTCTGACTCCGGACGAGTACACTGGTCCTATCACAGGTGACCTTAACCGTCGTCGTGGTATCATGCGCGGTATGGATACTCGTAACGGTGCGCAGGTTATCAAGGCTGATGTACCTTTGTCTGAATTGTTCGGTTATGTAACTGACCTTCGTACGATGTCATCAGGACGCGCTACTGCTTCCCTGACTTTCGCTTACTACGAAATCGTACCGAACAACATCGCTGAGGGTGTTATCGAGAAGGCGAAAGGCCTCGTTAAAGCTTAATATAAATGAATGCGTTGCAGGAGCAATTCTGCAACGCATTTTCATGATATAGCCTGTGAAGTAAATGGTTCTTTTGCAGGTGTAATTGTCAGGTTACCTGATGAGATTTTCTGAACCGGAAACAAACCAATACAATGAATCAAAAGATCCGTATCAAACTTCGGTCATTCGACCACAACTTGGTTGACAAGTCAGCTGAGAAAATCGTTAAGGCAGTAAAGGCAACAGGCGCGGTAGTAAGCGGTCCTATTCCTTTGCCTACAAAGACAGAGAAATTCACTGTTCTTCGTTCGCCGCACGTTAACAAGAAATCGAGAGAGCAGTTCCAGCTTTGTACTTACAAGCGTTTGGTGGACATCTTCTCGACAAGCGCAAAAACAGTAGATGCTCTGATGAAGCTCGAATTGCCTAGTGGTGTTGATGTAGAGATCAAAGTTTAGTAATACCAGCTTATTCAGTTAAGCAACTACATAAATTGGATGAAGGTCCGGGTTCCCCTGGAAACCACATCTGAGCTCAGAAAAGCCTGACAGGCACAGGGTTAACGCCGGAATCAGTCAGCTTCTTCGAAAATGAGGTCAGATGTTCGTTCATCTGACCTTTTTTGCTGATTATCAGCGAGAAATATTTTTGGGCTGTTAGGATATAAAATTCGTTTTTTCTACCTTTGCAGTCCGTTTTAAAGAATAAGGGGTTTTTACCTGCTAAATTTAAATTTCAAACATGTCTGGTTTAATTGGTAAAAAAATCGGAATGACTAGTTTGTACAATGCTGACGGGCAGGCTCTGGCATGTACTGTGATCCAAGCTGGTCCTTGTGTTGTTACACAAGTTAGGTCCGAAGAAAAGGATGGCTATAAGGCTATCCAGTTAGGTTTTGGTGAGAAGAAAGAAAAGAACACCTCCCAGCCTCTGATTGGCCACTTCAAGAAAGCCAACACGACTCCCAAGCAAAAATTGGTTGAGTTCAAGGAATTCGAAGTGGAACATGAACTTGGAACTTCATTGTCCGTACAGGACATCTTTGAAGAAGGCGAGTTTGTTGACGTTGTAGGATCGGCCAAAGGTCGTGGTTTCCAAGGTGTTGTAAAACGTCACGGATTCGGCGGGGTAGGTGGTCAGACGCACGGTCAGCACAACAGGGCCCGTCACCCAGGTTCGATTGGTGCTTGTTCATTCCCATCACGCGTATTCAAAGGTATCCGTATGGGTGGACGCATGGGTAACAATCGTGTAAAGATTCAGAATTTGCGTATTCTGAAAGTGATACCTGAGCAAAACATTCTCGTAGTGAGTGGCTCGGTACCTGGTTCGAAGAATTCATTTCTAATCATTGAGAAGTAGTACGATGGAACTGTCCGTATTAAATATAAAAGGAGAAGATACCGGCAAGAAGGTAACTGTGTCTGAGGAAGTATTCGGCATTGAACCTAGCACGCACGCGATCTATCTCGATGTGAAGCTTTACCTGGCTAACCAGCGTCAGGGAACGCACAAATCAAAAGAACGTGCAGAGGTTAATCACTCTACTCGTAAAATCAAACGCCAAAAAGGAACCGGTGGAGCTCGTGCAGGTAGCATTAAGTCTCCAGTGTTTGTAGGTGGTGGTCGTATTTTCGGTCCACGCCCACGTACTTACGGTTTCAAACTGAATAAGAAAGTAAAAGCTTTGGCTCGCCGTTCGGCACTTTCTGTAAAGGCGCAATCTAACGCCGTTTCGATTCTGGAAGCATTCACTTTCGATGCGCCTAAAACGAAATCATTCCTGAATGTTTTGAATTCCCTTTCACTGGCGAACACCAAAACATTATTGATCCTTCCTGAGATCGATAACAATGTATACCTGTCAAGCCGTAACATTCCAAAAGCGAAAGTTACCACGGTTGATTCGGTAAATACATACGACCTGATGAATGCAGACCGTCTTCTGATAAGTGAATCTGCGATTTCTATTTTGGAAACCCAATTGAACAAATAACAATGAGTGTACTGAAACGTCCGATTATTACTGAAAAGGTAACGGCTCAGGGTGGTCAAGGTAAATACGCTTTCGAAGTCTCCCTTACTGCAAACAAGGTAGAGATCAAGAAAGCTGTTGAGAAACTGTTCGGGGTTACCGTAGAAAGCGTTCACACCATGCGTAGCATTGGTAAAAGCAAATCCCGCACATCGGGAGGTAAGTTTGTCACTGGAAAAACGTCAACGATCAAAAAGGCGATCATCACAGTAGCCGAAGGCGAAGCGATCGATATCTACGGAGAAGCCTAGTTGAACGATTTCAAATCATTAGACGAGTTAATAGCAAATGGCAGTTAAAAAATTAAAACCTACAAGTGCTGGTCAGCGTTTCCGCTCGGCTCCTACATTCGAGGAGATCACCGCGTCGAAGCCTGAGAAGAGTCTTCTGGAACCCATCAAAAGAACAGGTGGTCGTAACAGCCAGGGACATCGTACCATGCGATATATTGGTGGCGGTCACAAGAAGAAATACCGCGTTATCGACTTCAAAAGAAATCGTTTCGACGCTCCCGCTACTGTCCTTACGATCGAATACGATCCAAACCGTTCAGCGCGTATCGCCCTGATCCAGTTTGAGGACCAAGAAAAACGTTACATCATCGCTCCGAACGGCCTGAAAGTTGGACAAGTTATTGTGTCTGGCAATTCAGTAGCTCCTGAGGTTGGAAATGCCCTTCCATTGGGGTCTATGCCTGTCGGTACGATTGTACACAATATCGAATTGACTCCTGGTAAAGGTGGTCAGTTTGCAAGAAGCGCCGGTGCTTACGCGCAACTGGTAGCGAGAGAAGGTGGTAAATATGCCGTATTGAAAATGCCTTCAGGCGAAATGCGCATGGTATTGGCTACTTGTATCGCAACAGTTGGTGTTGTTTCGAATGCTAGCCACATGAACGTTTCGCTTGGAAAAGCAGGACGCAGAAGATGGTTGGGACGTCGTCCACGCGTACGTGGTGTTGCTATGAACCCTGTTGATCACCCGATGGGTGGTGGTGAAGGCCGTTCGTCAGGAGGTCAGCCTCGTTCTAGAAATGGTCAGTTCGCGAAAGGTCTTAAGACACGTAACCGCAACAAGCATTCTGAGAAATTGATTATCAGCCGTCGTAAAAAATAAGTAGAACATGGCACGCTCATTAAAAAAAGGACCATATATCGACTTTCGTCTCGAAGCCAAAGTTGAAACGATGAACAATGCATCGCGTAAATCTGTCATCAAGACCTGGTCGCGGCGCTCAATGATTTCGCCTGATTTTATCGGGCACACATTTGCAGTTCACAACGGGAACAAGTTTATCCCGGTTTACGTGACTGAAAACATGGTAGGACACAAACTGGGCGAGTTCTCTCCAACCCGTAACTTCCGTGGCCACACCGCAAAAAAAGATAAAGGAAGAAAATAATTTGTCGACGTAGCTGGTCCTAACGGACGAGCCGATATCTGAAAAGAAACATGGAAGCAAGAGCTATATTAAAAGACGTGCCTACCTCTCCTCGCAAGATGAGATTGGTGGCCGACATGATTCGCGGACAGAAGGTCAGCAAAGCGTTGGCACTTTTGAAATTCCAACCGAGAGCTTCATCGCCGGTTTTGCACAAAGTTCTTCTTTCTGCCGTTGCCAACTGGCAGCAACAGAATGAGGGATCGAAACTGGAAGACGCTGACCTGATCGTTAAAACCGTTTTCATTGACGGTGGACGCATGTTGAAGCGTTTGCGCCCTGCACCACAAGGACGGGCACACAGAATCCGTAAGCGTTCCAACCACATCACAATCGTGGTAGACGACGCGTCGGTGTCAGTAAATGAAGCATCAATCGAATCATAAGTAAAACGATCTATTTCGAATGGGACAAAAGGTTAATCCGATAGGTCTAAGACTAGGAATTGTTAGAGGATGGGAATCTAGCTGGTACGGAGGAAAAGACTTCTCTGACAAACTGGTTGAAGACGAGAAAATCCGTAACTACATCAAAGCACGTATCCCGAAAGGATCGATTTCAAAAGTAGTTATTGAACGTACATTGAAGCGCATCACATTGACCATCCACACTGCCCGTCCGGGTATCGTGATTGGAAAAGGTGGTAGCGAAGTTGATAAAATCAAAGAAGAGCTTAAAAAGATTACAGGCAAAGATGTTCAGATCAACATCTACGAGATCAAACGCCCTGAAATCGATGCGAAACTGGTAGGCGAGGGAATCGCTCAGCAATTGCAGGCTCGTATCTCTTACCGTCGTGCGATGAAGCAATCGATCGCTTCTGCAATGCGTGTAGGAACACAAGGAATTAAAATTCGTTTGGCAGGTCGTCTGGGTGGTGCTGAAATGGCCCGTACAGAAGAATACAAAGAAGGACGTATTCCTTTGCATACATTGAGAGCGGACATCGATTACGCAATCTCCGAAGCACAAACTATCTACGGTAAGATCGGTATTAAAGTATGGATCTTCAAAGGTGAATTGTACGGAAAGCGTGACCTGACTCCTAGCGCAGCTACTGCGGCATCCGACAGAGCTGAAAGAAGCGCACAAGGCGGCGAGCGTGGTAACGATCGCGGCGGACGTGGCGACAGAAGAGGCGGCCGTGACAGAAACGATGGCGCTCCACGTGGTGAAGGCGGTGGCGGAGACGCAGATCGTCGCAAACGCAACAAGAACAAGAAGAAGTAATCAGATACTTTCCGGTATCAAACCGGTTCAAATAGATTAGAATCATGTTACAGCCGAAAAGGACAAAATTTCGCAAACAACAAAAGAACAAAGGTTCGCACAACGGTCTCGCGACCCGCGGACATGAGATCGCTTTTGGATCGTTTGCAATAAAGGCACTGGAACCAGGTTGGTTGACTGCTCGTCAGATCGAAGCAGCTCGTATCTCGGTAACACGTGCGATGAAACGCGAAGGTCAGGTTTGGATCCGTGTATTCCCTGACAAACCGATTACCAAAAAACCTGCTGAGGTTCGTATGGGTAAAGGTAAAGGTGCTCCTGAGTATTGGGTAGCTCCTGTTAAGCCTGGAACTATCATTTTCGAAGCGACTGGTGTAGCGCTGGATACTGCAAACGAAGCATTGCGTTTGGCTGCACAAAAGTTGCCAATTAAGACAAGGTTCGTCGTACGCCGGGATTATCAGGAATCATAGTAGTCCGAACGTATTTAGAACCGCTAATTATCAAAAGCAATGACTAGTAAAGAAATAAAGAATCTGTCGCAGGATCAGCTTAAAGAGCAGATCGCCCAAGAGAGAGAGCGCTTACTCCGGTTGAAATTTGCGCATGCTATTTCTCCAATTGAGAACCCTTTGCGTATTCGCGCCTCACGTAAGGAAATTGCAAGACTCTTAACCGAGCTGTCGGCTAAATCTAACCAACAGTAAACAGTTTAGAAATTATGGAGGCAACAGTAAGAAATTTACGTAAAGAGAGAATCGGCAAAGTGGTGAGCAACAAAATGGACAAGTCCTGTGTGATCACCGTAGTGCGTAAAGTGAAGCACGCCAAATATGGTAAGTTTATGACTAAAACTACCAAATTGATGGTTCACGACGAAACAAACGATGTGGGTATTGGCGACACTATCCGTGTAATGGAAACTCGTCCGCTTAGCAAAAACAAGCGTTGGAGAGTAGTAGAAATCCTTGAAAGAGCGAAGTAATCATGGTACAACAAGAATCAAGACTGTCAGTAGCCGATAACAGTGGCGCGAAAGAAGTACTCGTAATCCGGGTATTGGGCGGAACTGGAAAGCGTTACGCTTCGGTGGGCGATAAGATCGTCGTGACAGTGAAATCCGCTCTGTCTTCGAGCAACATGAAAAAAGGAACGGTTTCCAAAGCCGTGGTTGTACGTACTAAAAAAGAGGTACGTCGCAAAGATGGAACTTACATCCGGTTTGAAGATAATGCGGCAGTTTTATTGAACAACAATGACGAACCACGTGGTTCACGTATTTTCGGACCAGTTGCCCGCGAGTTGCGCGAGAAGCAGTTCATGAAAATCGTATCACTGGCACCAGAAGTGTTGTAAGAAACATCAGTATTTCTTTAAACTGTTAAGAAGAATACCTCAATGGAAAGTACAAATAAAAAAGCACCGGCAAAATTGCACGTTCGCAAGGGTGATACCGTGAAAGTGATTTCAGGTAACGCAAAAGGCGAAACTGGCGTGATCACCAAGGTGCTTGTAGAAAAACAGAGAGCTACTGTGGAAGGTGTGAACATGATCACCAAGCACGTTAAGCCAAACGCGCAGAACCCACAAGGTAGCATCGAAAAACGCGAAGGCGCGATTCACATCAGCAACCTGATGGTAGTAGATCCTAAAACAGGAGAAGCTTCAAGAACCGGCCGTAAAGCGAACGACAAAGGAAAACTGCAACGCTTTTCGAAAAAATCCGGAAACTTATTGTAATCCGGATTTGCCGAAGGCAGTTGATTTTTATAACCAAGCGCGTGGGTCGGCAATCCACATAATCACTTTCAAACATGGCGACGCCTAGATTAAAAGAGAAATACGTAAGCGAAATCGTTTCGCAATTGAAGGGGAAATTCCAGTACAAATCAAGCATGCAGGTTCCCCGCCTGACAAAGATTGTTATCAACAAAGGTATCGGAGCTGCTGTGGCAGACAAGAAACTTGTTGACACCGGTGTGGAAGAGTTGAGCCTGATCACAGGACAGAAAGCAATAGCTACTATCTCCAAAAAGGCGGTTTCTAACTTTAAGTTGCGTGAAAACATGCCTATCGGAGCGAAAGTAACGCTTCGTGGTGACAAGATGTACGAATTCCTTGATCGCCTTACCACCATTGCAATGCCACGTGTACGTGACTTCAAAGGTATCAGCGACAAAGGATTCGATGGACGTGGAAATTATACTTTCGGTGTGAAAGAGCAGATCATTTTTCCTGAGATCAGCATCGAAAAAGTAGCGAAGATCACTGGTATGGATATCACTTTCGTGACCTCTACCAACTCTGACGAAGAGAGCTACGAACTGCTGAAAGCATTGGGAATGCCTTTCACCAACGCGAATAAATAAGAAAATACTACTAAGATTATTTACCGACAATGGCAAAAGAATCAGTAAAAGCACGGGAGAGAAAAAGACAAGCGCTAGTAGAGCGTTACGCTGAAAAACGTAGCAAGTTGAAAGCTGCCGGTGACTGGGTTGGTCTTGACAAGTTACCACGTAACTCTTCTCCTGTACGCCTGCACAACCGGTGCAAAATCACCGGAAGACCTCGCGGTTATATGCGTAAATTCGGAATTTCCCGGGTTCTGTTCCGCGATATGGCGTCAGATGGAAAAATTCCAGGAGTTACAAAATCAAGTTGGTAAGAATACTTTCAATTCTGATTTCAATTACTTAACTTTGCACTCCCGTTCAAAAGGGGGTGTTTAAACTTGGCATAAACATGTTAACGGATCCCATAGCAGACTATCTGACGAGACTCAGAAACGCTATCAAAGCGAAGCACCGGGTTGTTGAGATACCTGCATCCAACATAAAAAAAGAGATTACAAAGGTACTTTTTGACAAGGGGTATATTCAGAGCTATAAATTCGACGAGGTTGGTCCTCAGGGAGTTATCAAGATAGCTTTGAAATACAATCCTGTGACAAAGCAATCTGCAATTGTAAAATTGGAGAGGGTTAGTAAGCCTGGACTACGTAAATATTCAGGTTCATCAACACTGCCACGTGTATTGGGCGGCTTAGGAACAGTGATCATCTCTACATCGAAAGGTGTAATGACAGATAAAGAAGCTAAGACACTGAATGTGGGTGGTGAAGTGTTATGTTTCGTGTATTAATATTTAAAAGTTATTCAGGAAATGTCACGAATAGGAAATAAAGTTATCACGTTGCCGGCGGGAGTATCCGTATCGGTTGCTGACGATAACGTAGTATCTGTAAAAGGCCCGAAAGGCACACTTACCCAGGCTGTTGACAGCGACATCACTGTTGAAGTTGAAGGTAGCGAGCTGAAAGTGAAGCGCCCTACAGAGCAGAAGCGCCACAAAGCATTGCACGGCCTTTACCGTTCCCTGTTGAACAACATGGTAATCGGTGTAGGTGAAGGTTACAAGCGTGAGCTTGAAATTATCGGGGTAGGTTACAAGGCGAGCTCGGCGAACAATGTTCTCGAACTTCAATTGGGTTACTCGCACAATATTTTCATGGCGATCCCTGAGGAGATCAAAGTGGTTACTACCTCAGAAAAAGGTCAGAACCCTAAGGTGATCCTGGAAGGTATTGACAAGGAATTGATCGGTGCAGTAGCAGCGAAAATCAAATCCCTTCGCAAAGTTGAACCTTACAAAGGAAAAGGTATCCGTTTTGTTGGTGAAGTGGTCCGTCGTAAGGCAGGTAAGTCTGCTTCTAAGAAATAGTGCGTAGCCACCGATCAATGTTATAAACAAGTAAGATAAGATTAAAGATGGCTAACGCAAAAGCAGATAGAAGAACACGCCTTAAACTTCACATCCGTAAGCGGGTGAAGGGAAGCGCGGAACGCCCCAGACTTTCGGTCTTTCGTTCCAACACAAGCATATATGCTCAGATTATCGACGACGTTAAAGGTATTACCCTTGCAAGCGCATCGTCAGTAGATCTGGGGGGCAGAAAAGAAAACACTAATGTTGAAGTTGCTGCCCAGGTAGGTAAAAAAATCGCTGAAAAAGCGCAGGAAGCGGGTATCCAGGCAGTGGTTTTTGACCGCAACGGATATTTGTACCACGGTAAGGTAAAAG
The DNA here is from genome assembly GCA_001898145.1 of Dyadobacter sp. 50-39. Classification (GTDB taxonomy): domain Bacteria; phylum Bacteroidota; class Bacteroidia; order Cytophagales; family Spirosomataceae; genus Dyadobacter. The sequence goes on along the minus strand of MKSR01000008.1, from coordinate 170,001 downwards.
CATTGGCCGACGGAGCTCGTGAGGGTGGCCTGAAATTCTAAGTATAACAAAGACTATGTCTACAAATACAAGACCTTCAAAGGTTAACGAATCAGACCTGAAAGAGCGCGTTGTAGCGATCAACCGGGTAGCAAAAGTAGTAAAAGGTGGTCGTCGTTTCTCCTTCTCTGCCATCGTGGTAGTTGGAGACGGAAACGGAGTTGTAGGTTACGGATTGGGCAAAGCCAACGAAGTAACTGACGCGATCGCCAAAGGAATTGACGATGCTAAGAAAAACCTGATCCAAATTCCTATGCTTAAACATACCGTTCCTCACGAAATGGAAGGTAAGTTCAGCGGTGGTTTCGTTCTGATCAAGCCGGCCGCTCCTGGTACAGGAGTACTGGCGGGTGGCCCGATGCGCGCAGTGCTGGAAAGTGCAGGTATCAGAGATGTACTTGCGAAGTCCAAAGGTTCATCGAACCCGCACAACGTAATTAAGGCTACAATTGACGCTCTTTTGAAAATGAGAGCTCCGCATCAGGTTGCTTTCCAACGCAGCGTTAAATTGGAAAAAGTATTCAACGGATAATCCTTCGGGATTATCCTCAATCTGAGAGTAATCATGTCAAAAGTACGTATTACACAAGTTAAAAGCACAATTGACCGCCCTGAGAAGCAAAAGCTGACGATCAAAGCGTTGGGTCTTGGTAAACTGAACCGGTCTGTTGAGAAAGAAAACAGCGATGCCATCGCGGGAATGATCCGCAAGGTAAGCCACTTGGTTAAAGTTGAAGAAATTTAATATACGAATAGTATGAATTTAAGTTCATTAAAACCGGCTGCTGGTTCCGTTAAGGTAGGAAAGCGGGTTGGACGTGGTCAGGGTTCCGGAAAAGGAGGCACTGCTGCACGTGGACACAAAGGAGCGCAGTCGCGTTCAGGTTACAGCCGCAAGCTGGGCTTTGAAGGTGGTCAAATGCCTCTGCAAAGACGTTTGCCGAAATTCGGTTTTAACAATATCAACCGCGTTGAATACAAGGCGTTGAACCTGGATGCAATCCAGGCATTGGTTGAAAAAACCGGAGCTGCGGTGGTAACGTTAGACCTGATTCGTGAAAATGGTCTCAGCGCGAAGAATGACCTGGTTAAGATCCTTAACCGTGGTGAAATTACTTCTGCTGTTGAAGTTCAGGCTCATGGGTTTTCTGCATCGGCTATCGAGTCAATCGAGAAGGCAGGTGGTAAAGCAGTTAAATTGTAATTTAGCTGCGATACCCGACAGAATTTGTTTACTTTGAACAGAGCGTTGTAAGCCCAGAAGATGAAACGATTTTTAGAGACTATAAAACACATATTTGCGATTGAGGAGTTGAGAACACGTATTCTCAACACTCTTTTGTTTATAACGATCTTCCGGTTGGGGTCTTACGTTGCGTTGCCAGGTGTTGAACCTGATCAAATGAATGTATCCTCTCAGGGATTGTTGGGGTTGCTGGATACTTTCTTAGGTGGCGCTTTTAGCAAAGCGTCCATTTTTGCGTTGGGTATCATGCCTTACATTTCCGCCTCCATTGCGATCCAGCTGTTGACAATGGCATTGCCATACTTCCAGAAGATGCAGAAAGAGGGGGAATCCGGCCGTAAAAAGCTGAACCAGATTACCCGGGTACTGACTATCGTTGTTACACTTGTTCAAGGTACTGCTTATTTGAATACGACTGTACCTGACGAGGCTCTTCTGGTGTCCAGAAGCATGTTTACCATATCTTCTGTATTTGTACTGACAGCGGGCACCATGTTCTGTATGTGGCTCGGCGAAAGAATTACAGACAAAGGTATCGGTAACGGGATCTCGATGCTGATCATGATCGGTATTGTTTCACGTTTCCCTGGTGCGATCTATAAGGAATTCGTATCAAGAGGCAGCGGCGGAATTTTGATATTCGTTCTGGAAATCGTTGCGCTGTACTTTGTAATTATGGGCGCGGTGATGTTGACCCAGGCTGTTCGTCGTATTCCGATCCAGTATGCAAAGCAGGTGGTAGGAAACCGAGTAATGGGTGGTCAGCGCCAGTATTTGCCATTGAAATTGAATGCTGCAGGTGTAATGCCGATCATTTTTGCTCAGGCTCTGATGTTTATCCCTTCACTGGGGGCGTCTTATTTCGCTGAGAAAAGTGATTTCGCCAGCAACGTAGCGACGATTTTCGCTAACTACACGACCTGGCAGTATAATCTCCTGTTCGCAGTGTTGATTATTGTATTTACGTTCTTCTATACCGCTATTTCGGTAAACCCTCAGCAAATAGCTGATGATATGAAGCGTGGAGGTGGGTTCATCCCGGGTGTGAAACCAGGTCAGCAGACATCTGAGTACATCAGCTCTGTCCTCGACCGTATCACCTTCCCTGGCGCATTGATGCTGGCAGTAGTAGCTACTTTGCCTGCATTCGCAAGCCTTCTGGGAATCTCGACTGACTTTGCTCACTTCTTCGGAGGAACTTCATTGCTGATCATGGTAGGTGTGGTTCTGGATACCTTGCAACAGGTGGAAAGCTACTTGCTAATGCGTCGTTACGAAGGTCTGATGAAGTCGGGACGTGTAAAAGGACGGACCGAGAGCGTAGCAATCTGAAATGATTTATCTTAAAACAGAGGAGGAAATAAACCTGATAAAGGTTAGTGCTCAGATCCTCGGCAAGGCACATGCAGAAGTTGCAACCTGGGTGAAACCGGGTGTGACAACCGGAAAGCTGGACGCGGTAGCCGAGGAGTACATCAGAGACAACGGTGGGATACCTTCATTCAAGGGATTCAACAAATTTCCAGCTTCTCTTTGCATATCGGTCAATGAAGTAGTAGTCCACGGGATTCCCGGGGGCTACGTGCTAAAAGAGGGGGACATCGTTTCGATCGACTGCGGGGTTAAATTGAATGGCTACCACAGCGACAGTGCGTACACTTATCCGGTAGGAGAGGTATCCAAAGAGGTGATGAACCTTCTGACCGCGACCAAGAAGTCCCTTTACAAGGGCATCGAGCAAGCGGTGGATGGCCTGAGGATTGGAGATATCGGCCACGCGGTTCAAAGTTATGTTGAAGATCGTGGTTATACAGTGGTGAGAGAGCTGGTAGGACACGGAGTAGGCAGGGACCTGCACGAAGCTCCGGAAGTACCCAACTACGGGAAGCGGGGCAAAGGAATACGGTTGAGAGAAGGTATGGTTTTGGCCATAGAGCCGATGATCAACCTGGGAACGAAAGGTGTAGTGCAGGAGCGCGACGGCTGGACGATCCGGACCAACGACAGAAAGTATTCCGCGCATTTCGAGCATACCGTGGTAGTGCGTAAAGGAAAGGCGGAGATTCTGACAACATTCGATTACATTGAAAAAGTGACGGCCAACACCAGCCTTATGGTTGAAGTACAGTAACAAACGCTACGAATGGCAAAACAAGCATCAATCGAACAAGACGGAGTAATTCTCGAAGCATTGTCAAACGCAATGTTTCGTGTTGTATTAGAGAATAAGCATGAAGTGATAGCGCACATCTCTGGTAAAATGAGAATGCACTATATCAAAATATTGCCGGGTGACAGAGTAAAACTGGAAATGTCTCCTTACGACCTATCGAAAGCCCGGATTACATATCGGTACAAGTAAGGGGATCGATTACCTTAAATTAACACTTAGTTTAATCAGATGAAAGTCAAAGCATCAGTAAAGAAACGCAGCGAAGACTGCAAGGTTATCCGCCGGAAGGGTAAAGTGTACGTTATTAACAAGAAGAACCCACGGTATAAACAAAGACAAGGATAATAATTATGGCACGTATTGCAGGAGTAGACATTCCAGATCGCAAAAGAGGCGAAATCTCATTGACTTATATTTTCGGGATCGGCCGTAGCTCGGCTAAGAAAATCCTCGAAAAGGCAGGTGTTGATTTGAATAAAAAAGTGATCGACTGGACCGACGACGAGTCTGGTGCGATCCGTGGGGTTATTGCCGGGGAATACAAAGTAGAAGGCGCTCTTAAGTCTGAAGTTCAGTTGAGCATTAAGCGTCTTATGGATATCGCTTGTTATCGTGGCCTCCGTCACCGTAAAGGATTGCCTTTGCGTGGTCAGAGAACGAAAAACAACTCACGTACTCGTAAGGGTAAACGCAAAACTATCGCGAACAAGAAAAAGGCTACTAAATAATAAAGGGAGCGGTGGAGCGATCCACTACTTATTCCAAGAGCAATGGCACAGAATAAAAGAAAAGATAAAGCTAAAAAGAGAGTGGTGGTTGTGGAGCCTGTTGGTCAGGTTCACATCAAAGCTTCTTTCAATAATATCATCATCTCAATTACCAACAGCAACGGACAAGTTATCTCTTGGGGTTCTGCCGGTAAAATGGGATTCCGTGGTTCTAAAAAGAACACTCCATACGCAGCACAAACTGCTGCACAGAGCGCTGCACAGGTTGCTTTCGACCTCGGAATGCGTAAAGCTGAGGTTTTCGTAAAAGGACCAGGATCAGGCCGTGAGTCTGCGATCCGTACGATCCAGAATGCAGGTATCGAAGTGACCACCATCCGTGACATCACTCCGCTTCCGCACAACGGATGCCGTCCTCCAAAACGTCGTAGAGTATAGTAATAGTTAGTACCGAAAGGTACCCATTCGTAATTTGGACACTGGGGTTACAGAATGGTATTTATCAATTTTAGTTAACAAATAGTTTTAATGGCACGTTATACAGGTCCCAAAACCAAAGTCGCAAGACGTTATGGAGAGCCCATCATGGGCCCAAGCAAGGCGCTTGCAAAGAAAAATTACCCTCCCGGAATGCACGGAAAGGGTCGTCGGTCAAAGAAGTCGGAGTACGCTCTGCAATTGGCTGAGAAACAAAAAGTGAAATTCATCTACGGTATCCTCGAAAGACAATTCCGTAGCTTGTTCGAGAAAGCTTCAGTTAAAGCAGGTCTTACAGGTGAAAACCTTTTGAGATATTGCGAAGCTCGTCTGGATAACACAGTTTACCGTTTGGGTATTGCTCCGACACGCCGTGCTGCCCGTCAGCTCGTTTCGCACAAGCATATCCTGGTTGACGGTGAGATCGTAAACATCCCTTCTTATTCATTGCGTCCAGGACAGGTTGTTACCGTACGTGAGAAATCGAAGTCTCTCGAAGCGGTAACAGACAGCCTTGCAGGACATAGCTCCAAAGGGTTCAGCTGGTTGGAATGGAACGGCCAGGAATTGTCAGGCAAGTTCATTTCGTACCCAGACCGTGAGTCAATTCCAGAAAACATCAACGAGCAGCTGATCGTTGAGTTGTATTCTAAATAATAATCTTCATATTACATGCACTCCCCGAATCTTCGGGGTAGTGCTTTTTTTGCTGGCAACAGCACAATTTTGCGATCGCAAAGGTAAGGTAGCGTGATCAACTATCATTTACTACTATAAAAGGAGCAAGGACTATGTCAATATTAGCTTTCCAAATGCCTGATAAGGTCGTCATGGAGAAAGCAGACGACTTTCACGGGTTGTTTGAGTTTAAGCCTTTAGAGAAAGGATACGGCGTAACCATTGGTAATGCGTTGCGTAGAATTCTCCTTTCATCTTTGGAAGGCTATGCCATCACGAGTGTGAAGTTCCCAGGCGTGCTTCACGAATTTTCTTCTATCGAAGGTATAGTTGAGGATGTTACGGAAATCATCCTGAACCTGAAAATGGTTCGTTTTAAAAAAGTTTCTGACCTGAGTGAGAGTAGGATCGTAGTAAATCTTAAAAATGTTTCCGTCATCACTGCTGGCGACATTGGCAAGTTTACAAGCGCATTTGAGGTTTTGAATCCGGACCAGGTCATTTGTCATATAGATGATCAGAAGGAGTTCGAAATGGAACTTCTCCTGGATAAAGGCAGAGGCTACGTGCCGGCAGACGAACCACGGGCTAATGAGCTCCCGTTCGGCTACATCGCAGTAGACTCGATTTACACGCCTATCAAAAATGTAAAATACAGCGTTGAAAACACGCGTGTTGAACAGCGTACCGACTACGAACGTCTTTTGATCGACATCCAAACCGATGGTTCTATCCACCCGGAAGATGCATTGAAAGGCGCTGCCAATATTCTGATCCAACACTTCATGCTGTTCTCTGACCAAACTATGACGTTTGAGAAGCAGAAAGCGGAAGAAGATAATCAGGTTGATGAGGAAATGCTGCGTATGAGAAAACTGTTGAAGACTTCACTGTCTGAGTTGGATCTTTCCGTACGTGCATACAACTGTTTGAAATCTGCGGATGTGAAAACTTTGGGTGACCTGGTGAGACTGGAAATTTCTGATATGATGAAATTCCGGAACTTCGGTAAGAAATCACTCACTGAGTTGGAACAACTGGTAGCCGACAAACAGCTCACATTTGGAATGGACGTGTCGAAGTACCGTCTGGACGAGGATTAATTAAATTCCATCATAAGTATGTATTCTGTAGCGCGCTGACCGCGCCGCTCGAAGCAACTAAACAACAAAACAATGAGACACGGTAAAAAGGACAATCACTTAGGAAGAACCGCATCACACCGCAAGGCGATGCTTTCAAACATGGCTTCCTCTTTGATCCTTCACAAGAGAATCGAAACAACCCTGGCTAAGGCAAAAGAACTTCGCAAGTTCGTTGAGCCTTTGCTGACTCGTGCGAAAGAAGATACTACCCACAACAGAAGGATAGCATTCTCTTACCTGAACGACAAAGAATCTACGAAAGAACTTTTCGGTGTCGTTTCAGACAAAATCGCATCTCGTCCGGGTGGTTACACTCGTATCATCAAACTGGGTAACCGTTTGGGTGACGCGGCTGAAACTGCATTGATCGAGCTGGTTGATTTCAACGATGCACTGTTGCTTGCCAATGCTGACAAACCTGCTAAGACTCGTCGCAGCAGAAGAGGCGGCAAGAAAGAAGGAGCTGTTGAAGCTGCTCCTGTTAAGAAAGAAGATCATCCGATCGTAGCGGAAACTGAGGCTCCTGCCGAAGAAGAAGCTCCGAAAACAGAAGAAACGCCAGGCGAAACTGAAAAAGAATAGTTTGGAAATCGGATATTGAAATATAGGAAAAGGGTTGAACGGTTCTCGTTTAACCCTTTTTTTTGAGTGAAAAATTGTATTTTTGCACCAAAATTGATCCGGTTGCCCCAAAATGGTAAAAAAAAATCCGGGAAACAGATTTAAACCATAATATGAATCAGAAAAAGGAAGCTCTGTTGTTGCTAGAAGACGGAACAGCATACAAAGGACTCGCTTTGGGTAAAAGTGGAACCACAGGTGGCGAAATTTGCTTTAATACGGGCATGACTGGCTACCAGGAAATCTACACAGACCCTTCCTATTACGGTCAGATTATCGTGAACACCAACTCGCACATCGGTAACTACGGCGTGCAGCTGGAAGACGAGGAAGAATCTGGCTCGGTTAAGATCCGCGGGATGGTTTGTAACACATTCTCACAGATCTACTCGCGCGATACCGCTGATTTCTCTCTGCAAGAGTATTTCGAAAGGGCCAACATCGTCGGCATCAGCAATGTGGACACACGCCACCTCGTGCGTCACGTGCGTGAAAAAGGAGTAATGAACGCCATTATTTCTTCCGAGATTCTTGACGAAGCAGAGCTGATGAAAGAATTGAAGAAAATCCCTTCCATGGATGGATTGGAGCTTTCTTCGGAGGTAACCACCGAGGAGCCTTATTTCATGGGCGACGAGGCGACTGCCAAATTCCGCGTTGCGGTAATGGATTATGGTATCAAGAAAAGCATTCTGCTTAACCTGACTTCAAGAGGTTGCTACTGCAAGGTTTTCCCTGCAAAGACATCCTACGAAGAGGTTTTGGAATGGAATCCGGATGGCTTCTTCATCTCCAATGGTCCGGGCGACCCTTCGGCTATGGAGTACGCGGTTGAAAATGTAGGTCAAATGGTAGAAACGGCGAAGCCACTTTTCGGTATCTGCCTCGGTCACCAGCTGCTGGCACTGTCAAGTGGTATCAACACTTACAAAATGCACCACGGCCACCGCGGTTTGAACCACCCGGTGAAAAACCTGATCACAGGTCTTTGCGAGATCACTTCGCAGAACCATGGTTTCGCAGTGAAGCCCGACGAGATCGAAAGCCACCCGGATATCGAGGTGACGCACATTAACCTGAACGATAAGACGATCGAAGGTATCCGCAGAAAGGACTACCCCGCATTCTCGGTGCAATACCACCCGGAAGCTTCGCCAGGTCCGCACGATTCACGTTACCTGTTCGACGAGTTCATCAAATTGCTCGAAGCAAGCAAAGCATAAAAAGTAAAAGTCCCTCGGCGTCATGCAGAGGGACTTTTACTTTTACAAGACATGCGAATTTACAGCTGGGAATCCAGTAGCGCACGGAATTCCTTTTCTTCCATAAAGCCGTTCTTGCGGTTAACGAGCTTGCCGTTTTTGTAAAGGAGGAATGCGGGGATCTCATCCACACCCAGTTCTTTCACCAATGCCTTGTTGGGATCGAAAGCCAGGGTTTCGATTTTAGCTTTGCCTGCATAGTCTTTTTGCAGTTTCGTCACGGTAGGCAGCATTTTTACGCAGGGCGGGCACCATTTGGCGTGGATATCAACCAGTACGACCTCAGCGGAGGTTATGATTTTGTTAAATTCTGCATTGCTCATCCCTTTCGCTCCGGCCTTGTTAGCACCTTCTACGGCTTTGCCTGACGTACTCCATTTCAGGTAGCCGCCTTTCATATCATACACTTCCTTGAAACCGGTTTCGTGCAATGCGGTGGCTGCAGCGGCGCTTCTGCCTCCTGACAGGCAATACACATATACAGGCTTACTCTTATCCAGTTTTGCAATTTTTTCTTTGAAATCAGGACTTTTATAATCTACGTTCGCAGCTTTGGCCAAATGACCTTCATCATACTCCTCCGGTGTGCGCACGTCCAGGAGCTGAGCATTGCCGGATTTGCTCAGCTGTTTTTCGAATTCTTCCGTAGTGAGCTGTTTCTGAGCGTGTAGGGCAAAAGGGAAAGCGAGTAATGCGGTGGTCAGAATGTGGGTTAATTTCATGGTAAATACAGTGGATGACTAGCCTGTAAATTTAGCCTAAAATGAATTCAGGTTTATGGATGACGATTTTTTTGTGTTATTTTGTACCGTTAACCATATTCCAATTTTTAATCAAACCACAAGCTGCAAATGAGTACGATTCAGTCAGTACATGCAAGACAAATTCTGGATTCAAGAGGAAACCCTACAATAGAAGTTGATATTCGTACCGAGAATGGTTATCTGGGACGCGCTGCTGTTCCTTCCGGAGCTTCTACCGGTAAGCACGAGGCAGTTGAGCTTCGCGATAACGACAAGAGTGTTTACGTTGGAAAAGGAGTTTTGAAAGCGATTGAAAATGTAAACGACATCATTTTCCCTGAACTGATCGGTTGCTCCGTATTCGAGCAAAACCTTATTGATAAAATCATGCTGGAACTGGATGGCACACCTAATAAAGGCAAGTTGGGTGCAAATGCGATCCTGGGTGTTTCCCTAGCTGCTGCGAAAGCTGCTGCGCAGGAAGCAAACCTTCCGTTATACCGTTATGTGGGTGGTACCAACGCCAACACACTTCCCGTACCGATGATGAACATCCTCAATGGCGGCAGCCATGCGGATAACTCCATCGACTTCCAGGAGTTTATGATCATGCCTGCCAAAGCGGATACATTCTCGCAGGCATTGCGCATGGGTGTTGAGGTTTTCCATACTTTGAAAACGGTATTGAAAAGCAAAGGCTACTCGACAAACGTAGGTGACGAGGGTGGTTTTGCTCCAAACATTAAATCCAACGAAGAGGCTATCGAAGTCGTTCTTCAGGCGATCGAAAAAGCAGGTTTCAAACCAGGTGAAGATATTTTCATCGCTATGGACGCTGCTGTCTCCGAGTTCTACGAAGATGGCCTGTACCACTTCAAAAAATCGGATGGCCGTAAACTGAGCTCTGATGAAATGGCCGACTACTGGACTCAGTGGGTAGCTAAATATCCTATCATCTCGATCGAAGACGGTATGGACGAAGACGACTGGGCTGGCTGGAAGACTTTGACAGACTCTATCGGCAAAAAATGCCAGCTGGTAGGTGACGATTTGTTCGTAACAAATGTAACCCGTCTGCAACAAGGTATCGAATCGCAAATCGCGAACGCGGTGTTGGTGAAAGTAAACCAGATCGGTTCTTTGACTGAAACCATCGATACGGTAAACCTTGCAAAACGCAACAGCTACAAGAGCATCATGTCTCACCGTTCAGGTGAAACGGAAGACTCGACGATCGCTGACCTCGCGGTTGCATTGAACACTGGCCAGATCAAAACCGGTTCGGCTTCACGTTCTGACCGTATGGCGAAATACAACCAGCTTCTCCGCATCGAAGAAGAACTGGGCGAAAGCGCATACTTCCCAGGATTGAAATTCTAATTCAAACCATATAAGAGCCGGAGCCCAGTGCTCCGGTTCTTGTTTAAGGGCATTTCAATATGAAGAACCACTCATTCTGGTCTCTGCACACATTAAAGAACTTCTATATCGCCACGTTCGTCGTGTGGCTGATATGGATACTGTTCCTCGACAACAACAATATCCGGATCGTGATGTCGAACCGGATGAAGATGAAGGACCTGGAAAAGGAGAAGACTATTCTTCAGGAAAAGATCCGCGAGGTAAAAAAAGAACGGAATGAGGTTTTCGGAAATCCCAGAATGCTTGAAAAGTGGGCGCGCGAGAAATTCATGATGCGCCGGCCCAATGAAGAAGTATATGTGATTGTGGACGAAAACAATCAGCCTGTCGAAAGCAAAAAGAAAGAGTGAGCTATTACTCTCAAAAATATCATCTTAATTTCAGCATACATTGAGCAAGAAAGTCATCCTCATTATCATGGACGGCTGGGGAATCGCCAAAGCAGGCGAAGAAAACCGTTCCGCCATTCTGGCCGCCAATACCCCATTCTACGATTCCATCCTTCAAAAATACCCGCATAGCAAGCTCGAAGCGAGTGGCCTGGCTGTTGGGCTTCCCGACGGGCAAATGGGTAACTCCGAAGTAGGCCATACCAACCTGGGTGCAGGCCGTGTGGTTTATCAGGACCTGGTAAAAATTAACCTGGCCGTGTCCGAAGGCACGCTTGCGAATGAGCCGGCGCTTGCACAGGCACTTGACTACGCGAAAGCGGAAGGTAAAAAGATCCATTTCATCGGCCTGGTTTCGGATGGCGGTGTGCACTCGCATATCGAACATTTGAAAGGTCTGTGTCAAATAGCGGCGGATCGTGGTTTGAGCGATGTATTCGTTCACGCATTTACCGACGGCCGTGATACCGATCCTAAGAGTGGACTGGGCTTCCTGACCGAACTGACCGAATCGATGGCGCAAAGCACGGGCCGCATTGCGAGCATTACCGGGCGCTACTACGCCATGGACCGCGACAAGCGCTGGGAGCGCGTGAAACTCGCTTATGACGCCATGGTGCATGGTGAAGGCAAACACGTACCGGCAGGCGAAGTTTTGAAAGCCGTACAGGCTTCTTACGAAGAAGGCGTCACCGACGAATTCATCACGCCGATCATCGCCACCAATGCCGACGGTTCACCGCTTGCATTGATCCAGGATGGCGACGTGGTATTGTGCTTCAACTTCCGTACTGACCGTGGCCGGGAAATAACCGAGGTGCTTACCCAGCAGGACTTCCACGAGCAGAATATGCATAAGCTGAATTTGAAATACGTCACCATGACCAACTATGATGACACTTTCAAAGGAGTGGATGTCATTTTTGATAAAGACAATCTCAATAATACCCTCGGCGAAGTGCTGGAAGCTGCCGGCAAGAAGCAGATCCGTATCGCTGAAACCGAGAAATATCCCCACGTGACTTTCTTCTTCTCGGGAGGCCGTGAAAAGCCTTTCGAAGGCGAAAGCCGCCTGCTTTGTCCTTCTCCGAAAGTTGCGACCTATGACTTGCAGCCCGAGATGTCCGCATTCGATATTCGTGACGCGATCGTTCCGGAATTGGAAAAGGGAGAAGTGGATTTCGTTTGCCTCAACTTCGCCAACCCCGACATGGTAGGCCATACCGGCGTTTTCGAAGCTGCTGTGAAGGCCTGCGAAACCGTAGATCAATGCGTACAAACAGTAGTAACGACTGGTTTGAACCACGGCTATTCGTCGATCATCATCGCCGACCATGGTAATTCCGATTACATGTCGAATGACGACGGCTCGCCGAATACTGCGCACTCATTGAACCTGGTGCCGTGCATTCTGGTAGACAACGACTATCAGAAGCCGATCAATAATGGAAAGCTGGCGGACGTAGCGCCTACTATTCTTGCATTGATGGGAATCGCTCAGCCAGCTGAAATGACCGGCACGAGCATTCTTTAAAACTTTCATACATCGATTGATGTTAACCAACAGAGAGTCCGGCGGGCTCTCTGTTTTTTTAGCCACATCATGAAATCCATGCATTATCGCTTCCTTACTGTAGTCGCTCTCGCTTTGTTTTGCTCAATGGCCTCCTGCCGCCAGGAAGAAGCCCGCGACGATGCTCCCAAGGTCTATTACGATCTGAAAGGTTTTATTGAAAACCAGATTGTGTATTTAAATGAAAAGAAACCGGAGGTTCGCAAGACGGCGGTACTGGGAAGCAAGCGCGATCTCTCCAAAACGCGTGAAGTAGATTGGAAGAAGGAGCTCGAACTGTTTGTACAGGCGGATATCAACAAGCCTTCCTATCGCCAGAGCTACGAAATGGTCCAAAACGGTCCGCTGCATTATGAATATCGGCTGAAACCCGGCAATGACCTGCCGGTAGCCTATCTGAAAATTGATACGGATTCAGTTTTAAAGCAGCCGCTTCGCGTGGAAGCGCTCATTCGTACGTCGAATAAGGTCTATAACTCCGAAAAGAAGCTTGTGCTCAATGCGGTAAAGCGTGATAATCTGCTGGAAGTAAATGCCTACGAGGTCGACGGTTACCAGAAACTGATCTTTGTAGAGCGAAAGACATTCAGCGTTCACGGCCAAATAGGACTTTAACAGGAGTATTGCATTATTCTCTCTGTACTCTCATGCCATAGTTTGTGGTAACATTACCCAATTTTCCAGCTGCAAGTTTGAGATAGCCAGCGGTTTGCCGGAATTTTCAGATTCTGAAAGTTCAGTTAAAAAAGAGCTAAATTCATGAGAATGAGGCTCTTTTTTGCATTTCAGGCAGATTTTGAAATTTGGATAACAGGACCATCTTCCGCCCTCGGCATTGAGCGGCACAGAATTGTTTGCTTTGGAGGCAGAACAGCATGTAGACCCGGATTTAATTTTTAACCTGTCTCCATGACAAACTAAATCACACAAGTAAACTTAATATCAATGCAACAAGAACAGAAAAATAAGCAAAGCATAGCTTGGGCAATGGTAGTTGTCCTGGGGCTAGCAACAGCCATGTTCGGCTATTTGTTTACAACTCAGAAGCAAGAGTTGACGCAGCAAGAGTCAATGGTAGTCGAAAAGGCAAGGGAGTTGGCTGTAACCAAAACTAAACTGGATTCTATTTCAACCGTATTGGATGCCAAAATTGCAGAAGTTGAGAAATTGGGAGGTGACGTAACTGAACTTACCAAGATGAAGGAAAAACTCGAAGCTGACAAGGTAGCATTCAGCCGCAGCAGAAGAGTGGAAACCAACAAGTATCTCGGCAAGATCAAGGAATACGAGAAGTTCCTGACAGAGAAAGACGAGATGATCGCTCAGCTGAAAGCTGAAAACGAGCAACTCGTAGCTAGCAACGATTCCCTGCACACACACGTAGGAACGCTGACCAGCGAACGCGAAAGACTAGTTCAACGCCAGGCTGAGCTGACTGACTCCGTAACTACTTTTACAGCTGAGAACAAAGAGCTGAGCGCGAAAGTAAGCAAAGCAGCAGCTTTGAAAGCACAGAACCTGAAAGTGCTGACCGTGAATTCACGTGGTAAAACCAAAGAAAAAGATGAATACAAAGCCAGCCGCGTAGACAAGCTGAAACTGGTGTTTAACCTGCCGGAAAACGAGTTGACTGCTCAGGAGCCAAAAGATATTTATGTGCGAGTACTGGATCCGGATGGAGCAGTTATAGCAGATGATGCTACCGGTTCAGGCGAGTTTGAAGTAGATGGCGCACCATCGAAGTTTACAACCCGTGAGTCGATCGCTTATCAGAACAACAACCAGAAAGTAGAAATGTTGTATGATAACTCTGCCAAGTTCCGCCCAGGAAAATACAATGTGGAGCTTTATGCAGAAGGATACAAAATTGGTGGCGGCAATTTCACCATCAAAAAATAAGACATAACTTCACACCATGCATAGCTATAAGGCCGCTGATCATTGATCAGCGGCCTTCCTTTTTTATGGCTGCTTTGTTTGCTCGTTGATAATGTCGATGAAATGATGGAGTTCCTCGGTTCGTTGCTGGCCAGATTCGGGGTAAGTCATCTTCATCTTCTTCAATTCCTCCGCGATGATTTTGGCTACTGTCAGGCGAAGATTCTTCTTGTCATCTGCGGGCACCACATACCAGGGTGCTTTCTTGGTGGCCGTCTCGTTGATAGCATCTTCGTAAGCCTGCATATATTCAGTCCATTTATCCCGCACCTTCACATCCTGCTCCTCGAACTTCCAGTTTTTGGAAGGATCTTCAATGCGTTCGATCAGCCGCGCGGCTTGTTCTTCTTTCGAAACGTTCAGGAAGAATTTGATCACGCGGATCCCGTTGCGATAGAGGTATTTTTCCAGGTTGCGGATATCAGAATATCGGTGTTTCCAGAGTTTGTCCAGGTCCTCCGTTAGTTCGGCAGGCAGGCGCTGCGATTGCGTCAGGATTTCGGGCTGGACTTTCACTACCAGAACTTCCTCGTAATAGCTACGGTTGAAAATCGTGATTGTGCCGCGCTGAGGTAGTACGAGGTTGGTCCGCCAGAGAAAATCATGGCCCAGTTCCGTTTCCGTCGGCCTTTTGAAGGAATGGATTTTAACGCCCACCGGATTGACACCGGAAAGAACATGCTTGATCGTCCCGTCTTTGCCCGCAGCGTCCATAGCCTGGAAAATTACGAGCAGGCCGTATCGGTTATGGGCGTACATCATGCTCTGCAACTCGTCCAGCTCCTTAGCCGATTCTTCCTGCATGGCTTCATACTCGGCCTTGTCGGTGTAAATATCCTTGAACCGCGTTTTGGCTTTGCTGATATCAAATTTCTTGCTACCGTCGTAGCGATAATCATCTGAATTGAAGTCCGACATGTCCGTGCGATTAAATGGTGAATGAAAAGCTCAATGGTGATCGAGGAAATCGATCAGCGCGGCAAAAGCGATGGATCGATGGCTGATCTGCGATTTCTCGGCCAGGGTCATTTCTGCGAAAGTCCGGTCTTGCCCGTCGGGTACAAACGCCGGGTCATACCCAAAGCCGCCGCTCCCTCTTTTCTCATCAATGATCTTCCCGTGCGCGCGCCCCTCGAATGCATAGTATGTATTTCCGAGGCTTAGCGAGATGACGGTCAGGAAATAGGCGTTTCGGTCTTCTACGCCGGAGAGATTTTTCAGCAGAAGTGCGATGTTATCGTCATGGCTGCGCTGCGGGCCTGCATAGTACGCGGAATGAACGCCCGGTTCTCCGTTGAGTGAAGGGACGACGAGGCCGCTGTCGTCCGCGAAACAGTCGATGCCGTACTTCTCGCTGACGTAGCTGGATTTTGCCTTCGCATTTTCCTGTATCGTATCATAGGGCTCGGGAATATCCTCGGTACAGCCGATGTCAGCCAATGTTACCAGCTCGAACCGGTCGCCGAGCAGGGCCTGTATTTCTCTTAGCTTGTTTTGATTGTTGGTAGCAAAGCAAAGTTTCATAGGTGAGTTGTGTTAATGGGATGCATTTTACGAAAAAATGGGAAGGGTTAAATGCCACGAAGGCACGAATTATCACGAAACACATTCGTGATAATTCGTGCCTTCGTGGCTACTTTTTTAAAAACTATTTCGCCGGAGCCGGAGTTGGCATGGCTGGTCCGGCCGCAGGTTTAGCGCCTTTTGTAAAGTCGATCAGTTCCATTTCGAACTGCAATACGGAGTTGCCCGGGATCGGTCCGTAAGTTTCAGGTCCGTAAGCAAGGCCCGAAGGGATCAATAGCAAACCTTTCTCTCCTTTTTTCATCAGGGTAAGGCCTTCATCCCAGCCTTGGATCACCATTCCGGCACCTACTTGCAGGTCGAGCGGTTTTCCCTGGTTTTTAGAGCTGTCGAATTCTTTGCCATCCAGGAATTTACCGGTGTAATGTACTTTCACATTATCGCCTGGTGTAGGGCTTGCGCCTGTTCCTTCCGTCTGAGGTACATATACGAGGCCTGAGGCAGTTTTTCTGGCTTTTGCTTTGAGATTGTTCTTAACCAGGTATTCGTCGATGATTTTCGCATCGATATCCTTCTGTTTTTTGCCGGCTTCTGCCTGCTGCTTCTGGAATTCTTCCGAAGTCAGCACGCTCATCACTTTCACGGTGAAGCTTAGTTCGGAACCTTTTTTGATCATCGGAGGCATTGGCTGACCGATTTTCGTAAATAACGTATCGGCATTCACCAAAAACTGGGCGCTGTCGCCGGTAGCGAGCATGGTAAGGCCTTCTTCGAAGCTGCCTTTGTAAGGAGGCGCCTGCAATACCATCTTCACCGGATTTTTCTCTTTATATGTATCGCGAAGGGTAGAGTCGGTACCATTTTTCAACACCAGGTGGAATGTCATGATATCCCCGAGTTTGGCCTTCCTGGCATCGTCATCGTGATCGAAAAGCGTATATTTGAGGCCGCTTTCGGTAACCTGCTGACGATGTTGATTGCAAGCGGCTGCGAGAATAGTTATGCCCATCGCATAACCGATTGTTTTTAAATTCATTGGAATGTGTTAATTAAAAGATATTTTAGTGAAGTTAGAATTTAAGTTTAGTCAACGCTCAAAAGCTCTTCCTGGTATGAAGGAAGTATGCTTAAAAATCGGGCAACTGTTTCATTTACTGATTGTTCTGACCTTCCTCCCGATGCGTTCTTGTGACCGCCGCCGCTGAAATGGGTGCTCGCAAGGTCCCGTACGGAGAAAGAACCCACCGACCTGAACGAGATTTTCACCTCGCCTTTCCGTTCGATGAACATGGCCGACATCACTACATTTTCGACTTGCAAACCGTAGTTCACAATTCCTTCGGTTTCCCCGGATGACGAGTTGAATTTTTGTAATTCAGCTTCGGTAAGGACCATGTAGGCGGTTCGGTATTGGGGAAGGACAACGAGTTTTTGAGAGAGTACGTAACCCAGGAATTGCAGGCGCGAGAGCGGTGCATTGTCGTAAATCAGCCGGTGCACACGGCTCGAATCGAAACCGGTACGCATCAAGTCGGCGACTGCGAGGTGCACGGCGGGCGTCACATTACCGTGGCGGAACGACCCGGTGTCCGTCATAATGCCTGCGTAGAGGCACTCTGCCATCGGAATTTCGAAGATTTGTTCAGCAGGCTGGCCGCCTTCCATCTCTTTTACCAGTTCGTAAACCAGCTGTGCTGTCGCTGCCGCGGTGGTATCCCAAACCATCCATTTTGCAAAATGTTCCGGTTCGAGGTGATGATCGATCATCATTTTTGGTGCTGCCGCTTCCTGTACCACCTTGCCGAGGTCCTTCAAACGCGACAAAGCCGAAAAATCCAGACAGCAGATCAATGTCGCCTGCTCTATTTTTCGTTTACATTTCCCCTGCTCCGACGCCTTCTCATACACCAGTACACGGTCCATACCGGAAAGCCATCGTAGGTTGGCGGCATAATCGGTAGGGCTGATAACAGTCACCTCATGTCCTTTTTTGAGCAAATAACTGGCCCAGCCCAGGGACGAACCCAATGCATCCGCATCCGGATCGCGGTGCGTTGTAATAACGATTTTTTGGGGTTGGGATAAAAAAGAGCAGAGCTCTTCAATGGTTTGATTCACAGTAACTTGGTTCAAAAGAGGTATTTCTTGCTTGCTTAGAGCCCACAAAATTAACAAAACTGTTGGGATTTGTCTCATGATGGGCGGTAAAGGCTGGCAATCAGGCAGTGATTTAATATAAGGCTCCCGTTTACGTGTGAAAGGTTCGCGGATTTAATTTGAAATATAGTAGCTTGCAGGCAGTATCAATAAAGCCAAGTACGTATGCCAACAAATAGGACATTTACCATGATCAAGCCGGATGCTGTACGGGATGGTCATTCAGGTTCAATCATCAAAATGATCGAAGCAGCAGGATTTCGGGTTGTGGCACTGAAAAAAACGCTACTTACTCCTGAGCGTGCCGGAGAATTTTACGCGGTGCACAAGGAGCGTCCATTCTATTCTGATCTTTGCAAGTATATGTCGTCCGGGGCGATTGTTCCGATGATCCTCGAAAAGGAGAATGCGGTGACGGATTTCCGTACGCTGATCGGCGCAACCAATCCTGCCAATGCAGAGGAAGGTACCATCCGCAAGTTGTACGCCAAATCGATCGAAGCAAACGCGATCCACGGATCAGACTCAGATGAAAACGCAGAAATCGAAGGGAATTTCTTTTTCTCGCACGTGGAGCAATTCTGAATATATTAGCTTATAAATGAAAAACCCCGAAGCTCAGCAGCTCCGGGGTTTTTCGTTTTATCTTGCTTACGCTATTTGACCTTCACGTAAACGCTGTCGATTACCTGAATGAGGCCGTTGGCGGCAATGACATTCTTCTTGGTGATTGCCGCATTGTTCACATTCATGACATTGTCCTGCTTTACAAATTTGATCTTCTTGCCGCTCGTTGTCGCTACACTGTCGGTTGGAAGCGTATTATCCACATTGTAGACGCCTTTTATGACGAACGAATTCAGAAACTTCACCCCTTTATCAGGCAAGCCTGTGATCTCTGTTGCACTGTTAATCCCCGCCTTTTGAAATGCAGCATTGTCTGGCAGGAAAAAAGTCGCGTCCTGCGTTCTGAACGCGTCTGACGAATTGACCAGGATTTCTTTGAGTATACTGAACTCCGGGTTCTGGTAAATGATATCTGTTACAGTCCGCTGCCCTACTAGGTCGTCGGCGCTTTCTTTACAAGAGATTAAAATCGTTGAAAATAGCCCTGCTGCCAAAAAAAATGTTGCCCAACGCCCCCCAAAACGGTTTTTTTTCATAGCTTTCCAAGTGGTTAATTTTCGTAAAACTAATGCAAAATGTAATTTCCACGAATTTGTAACTACAAATTTTTAATCCTAATCCTTAACAAACCATGCTTAAACTAAGACAATTGATCGTGGCCGGAGCGGCTGTCCTGATGCTTAACTCGGCGTTTTTCGCGTTGAATGGGCCTGCTGCCGATCCATTGAAGAAAGCCGTCAAATTATTCAACGGGAAAGACCTTAAAGGTTGGACCGTCCACGGTACCGAAAAATGGTACGTCGATGGCGGCGAACTCATCTGCGAGAGCGGCCCCGACAAGAAGTACGGCTACCTCACCACCGACAAGTTTTATAAGAACTTCGACCTCTCCCTGAAATTCAAACAGGAGGCGAACGGCAATAGCGGCGTGTTTTTCCGCTCGACGGTGACGGGTACCAAAGTTTCGGGCTGGCAGGTGGAAGTGGCACCGCCAAACCACGACACCGGCGGCATTTACGAATCCTACGGCCGTAACTGGCTCGTGCAGATCCCCGATGAAAAGGAGGGCTTCCTGAAAATGGGGGAATGGAACACGCTGCGCATCCGCGCGGAAGGCGACCGCACGCAAACCTGGCTCAACGGCCACGAAATGGTGGATTTGACGGACGCCAAGATCGGTGCCGGCGAAGGTTCGATCGCGTTGCAGATCCACGATGGCGGGGGTATCAAGGTGCGGTGGAAAGACATCCTGCTTGAAGAGCTCTAAAACCAACAGTCCTTCATTCCGCCGGCGGCCTCATTCATCTGCCTGAAACGGGTACTTCGTCGGAAATCACTTACCAAACGGCTTCATGGCCAATAGATTTGTGTCAGCAGTTACACATAATCTGTTAGCCATGAAGCTTTTTTATTGTCTGTTACTATTCGTTTCGCCGGCCGTTCTTGCCCAGAAGAGCATTCAGGGCAAGGTTACCGACCAGAAAGGAAATGCATTGCCCGGCGCGAATGTGTTCCTGAAAGGGACCTACGACGGCGGTACCACCGACGCAAACGGGGTCTTTGCTTTCCAGACCTCGGAGTCGGATACGGCAACCATTGCGGCAAGTTATGTGGGTTTCGAGGTTTTTGAAAAGAAGATTAATCTGAAAGAAAATATTGCCGCATTGTCTATCAGGCTGGAAGAACTGGCCAACGAACTGAACACGGTAGTGATCACCGCAGGGGCATTCGAGGCGTCGGACGAAAAGCGGATGGCGATGCTCAAACCACTGGACATTGTTACTACTGCGGGTGCGGCGGCAGACATTACCGGTGCGATGCAGTTTTTGCCGGGCGCCCAGCGGGTGGGGGAGCAGGAGGGGCTGTTTGTCAGAGGCGGATCGGGGCAGGAAACCAAGATCGTGCTCGACGGGATGATCGTTCAAAACCCGTTTTTCAGCTCGCTGCCCGATGTGCAGTCGCGCGGGCGGTTCAATCCGTTTATGTTTAAAGGCACTTCATTCAGCACGGGCGGTTATTCGGCGCAGTACGGACAGGCGTTGTCTTCGGTACTGCTGCTGAATACGACCGACAAGGTCAGCAACAATGGATTGGGCATCAGTCTGAACCTGGCCAATGCAGGGCTGAATTATGATTATGCCAATAAAAATCAATCGGTGTCGGCGGTGGTTTACTATGGCAACCTGCGGCCGCTGTTTAAGCTGGTAAAGCAAAATGTGGAATGGATCCACGCGCCGGAATTCGAAGGCTCTTCGCTGACCTATCGCTGGAAACCCACTAAAAACGGGGTTTTGAAGGTTTACGGCATGTACTCCGACAGCCACCTTAGCATGGATAGCAGGAACCCGTCGTCGGAGTCCGGCAAGATGCGGTTGGTTTTGAAAAATAACAATGCATTCACCACCAGTACCTACACCGACTCCTGGGCAGATGGCCGCTGGACGCTGAACTCCGGTCTCTCATACAGCCGCAATAAAGACAAAATGACCTGGGACGGGGTCAATTTCGATCGTTTCGACGAGCGCACGCAGACACGCCTGGTGCTCACACGCCTGCTCACGGGGAACAATACCATTCTTTTTGGGGCAGAGGCGCATGCGATCAATATCGGGAATGGCGTGGACGGTACATTACATAAGTTGAAGGACCGGTACGCCGCTGCATTCGTAGAGTCGGAAATATACATTAGCCGTGCATTGGCGGGCCGGGTCGGCGTCCGTAGTGAGTATTCCTCAGTCATCAGCCGCGCCAACATTGCTCCGAGGTTGTCATTTGCCTACAAAACGGGCCGTTATAGCCAGATTTCCCTGGCAGCAGGTCAGTTTTACCAAAATCCCGATTACCGGTATTTGTATTTGAATAAATCACTTAGGAACGAGCGCGCCGATCATTTGATCCTCAACTACCAGATCATCAAAAACCAGCGTACATTCCGCGTCGAGACTTTCTACAAAAACTACGCGCAGCTGGTACGCGAATTCACCGGACAGCCATTCGATGCGGATCCCTACCGCTTCCCGTGGGGCGCTACCAATAATGGAGGCGAGGGTTATGCCCGCGGTTTCGATTTCTTCTGGCGGGACCAGAAATCCATTAAAAATCTTGATTACTGGGTTACGTACAGCTTTGTGGATTCCAAACGCCTTTTCCAGCAATATGCCCATTCGGCCACGCCCACATTCATTTCTAACCACAACATTAGCCTCATTACCAAAAAATGGTTTGAAAAAGCTAAAACCAACCTCAGTGCGACTTACGCATTCACCAGCGGCCGGCCGTACTACAATCCCAATAATGACGAATTCCTGAAAGACCGCACGCCGGCCGTTCATAATGTGAGCATTCAGGCCAGCAAGCTGCAAAGCATTAAAGGTAATCTCGTGATCTTCTACGCCACGGTCGATAACATCCTCAATACCCGCAATGTGTTCACCTACCGCTACACGCCCGACGGCAGAACGCGCTATGCGGTAGGGCCGCAGAGTTACCGCAGTTTTTTTGTGGGTATGCAGATCATGCTTTCAAGGAAAGCAAAAGTGGAGAAAGACGATTTTTAAATTATCCAATATTCAATATTTAAATCAAAACAAAACATGAAAAGACTATTCACATTCGCATTGCTGTTTGTGCTTGCAACCGGGATGGTGTGGGCGCAAAACGAGAAGTATACCAAAGCAATGAGTGACGGGATCAATGCATTGCTGGCGATTGACCGCTCCAACCCCGACCCTAAAAGTCTGGTAGAGATTTCCAACCGTTTCGAACGCATCGCCGCGGCGGAGCCGAAAGAATGGCTTCCGAAATATTACGCAGCCTATGCCAATGTGCTCCTGGGTTTCGTAGCACCAACCTTGAATGAAAAAGATCAGTATCTGGATAAAGCGAATGCCTTATTGAAAGAGGCGGAAGGCATTGCCGGGAAACCTAACGACGAGCTGGAAATTTTGAAGGCCTACCAGTCGCAAATCCACCTCGCTGCCGATCCGATGAACCGCTGGCAGACAGACGGGGAGAAATTCCAGGGTTTCCTGCAATCGGCGAAGTCGATCAATGCCGAGAACCCGCGGATTTACTACCTCGAAGGTTCGAGCCTGTTTTTCACACCAGAGGAATACGGCGGTGGAAAGAAGGCGGCAAAACCCATGCTCGAAAAAGCGCAGCAGAAGTTCAGCGCCTTCAAGCCGGAGACTGCTATTCACCCGGATTGGGGCAAAATGGAAACCGAATGGATGCTTTCTCAGACAAACTGATATTAACGCTTAGGGTTTAGTAGCATGGACGACAATAAGACGAAGCCGTTGCGCATGACAGCCTCATCGCTGGACGGAAGGGATTTCAGTAACATGGATCTGGAAAATGCAGATTTCAGCTTTTCGAGTTTGAAGGATATCAACTTCGACGGGGCCAATCTGCGTAATGCAAAACTTCGTTTCTCGGCCCTCGACCGGACGACCTTCCGGAACGCCGATCTGCGGAATGCGGACCTGAGTTTCAGCAGTATGTCCGACGTTGATTTGAACGGTGCAAGGGTAGAGGGGGCTAATTTCAGTTTTACTTCGCAGGAGAAGTCATTCAACTGGCAGGATTTCAGCCTGATCGCCATTATTCAGAACCAGGGCTGGGTAGGCACGCTGGTGGCGGCGTTTCTGGGCGCGGTGATATTGTATGGCTTTAATGCGATCGCGTATTTTACGGCCGAGCTGTCGTTCACCGAGGAGCCTGTCCGCCTGGCTTTTTATAAATACCTGGTCGTGCTCAATATCGCTACCGGCGTATGCACGATCCTGCTGACGCAGGGGCTTACGACCTGGCTGGACATGATCGTCAAAAGCCTGCTAGCCAAGCACATTATCCTTTCGATCCTCATTTTTTTGTTCGATAGCCTGTTGGCGATAGCGGTGCATTACTTTTTTGCGACCAGCATCGTAAGTGACTACATCGCACGCTACCCGGCCGAGCCTTCGCAGAATGCGCCCTGGTACTGGTATGCGTGGGCGCCCGTGGCTATTGCGAATGTTTTTTACTTTCTGAGCCGGGAAGGCCGGCAGATATCCCGCAAAATTTCAGACCAGGAATACCAGCTGCTGAATCTGGAAAAACTCAAAACGAGGGCCGAACTGGATGCATTGCAGGCCCGCATTAACCCGCATTTTTTGTATAATTCGCTCAATAGCATTGCCAGCCTCGTGCACGAAAATCCTGATAAAGCAGAGGAAATGACCCTGCTGCTTTCGAAGCTTTTCCGCTACACGACGGGCCGCAAAACGAGCGATTATTTCGATACCATTGAAAACGAACTGGAAATGGTGGAGACTTACCTGCAAGTGGAAAAAGTGCGGTTCGGCGACCGGTTGCGGTTTACGGTGGAAGTGGAAGAGGATTCATTGAAAAACCTGCAGGTACCCAAGTTCATTTTGCAGCCGATTGTCGAGAATGCGATCAAGCACGGCATCTCGCGCATGGCCGACCAGGGCAATATCGTGGTGAAGATATATGAAAAGGACCAGTGGCTGCATTTGTGTGTGCACGATAATGGGCCGGCGTTCGAGGAGACCCTTGGTGCAGGGTACGGCATGCGCAGTATTCAGGATAAACTAAAATTGCTTTACGGTGACAATGCCCGCCTCGAATTGCTGAATGAGCCGCACAAATCGGTTAATATTGCCATTCAGAAATCCGCTATTGAAAATCATCAACAATCCAGTCATGCATTTTCCGCTTAAAACCATCCTGATCGACGATGAGCAGCTTGCATTGAGCCGGCTCAGAAGGCTGCTCGAAAAACACTCCGAAACTTTCGATATCGTGTCGGAGGCCCGAAACGGTGCCGAGGGGTTGGTTGAAATAGATAGGCATCATCCCGACGTTATTTTCCTCGATATCGAAATGCCATTGCTCAACGGTTTCGAAATGCTATCCAAACTCACCCGAATGCCGCTGGTGGTGTTTTCGACCGCCTATGACCAGTACGCGATCCGCGCATTTGAAGAGAACTCGGTGGATTACCTGTTAAAACCGGTGGAAAACGACCGGCTTTTGAAAACGATAGATAAGATCAGGAACATTACCCAGGCTGCAAACGGCCATTCGGGGAGCGTCAACCCCTACTCCGAAAATCTGCTCAGGCTTTTGGAGGAAATGAAGCCGAAGAAAGAGATATTTTCCCTCTCGGTTAAATCCGGCGACCGCATTCTGCTGATACCGATGACCGAGATCACGCATTTCGAAGCGGAAGAGAAATACGTTTTCCTTAATACGCTCGACGGGCAGAAATACCTGCTCAACTACACGCTTACTTCGCTCGAAGAGAAGCTGCCCAAGCATTACCTCCGCGTAAGCCGGGCGGGTATTGTCAACTCCCACCATATCAAGGAAATCCAGAAGCACTTCAACGGCAAGTATGTGATCGTCATGCGCGATCGCAAGGCTTCGCAAGTCACCAGCGGGAGTACCTATGGTGATGCCATCCGCCATCTTCTTGATAATTAATCGAATTACATCCTGATTGTACCGGAATATTCATTTTGTAGACCTGATTCTTATTCCTAAATTGCGCCCTCGTTTAAATTTCCATTGTAATTTGGAAGTTAATGCGTTGTCCATCAGGGCTTTCTAATTGGTCGGTGACGGGAGCAGGAATGAATTGTGCAGATTTCGGCACACATTGACAGGTTGCTGCGTATTTGTTTACTGGCAAAGTGATTCCTGAAATAACCCGGAGCGACCGGAAATCATTCCCGACGGCAACCGCTTCGATCATGTTGTTTTTGTTTTGTTAAAAAAGGTTAAAAGGAGTCAGGAGTAATGAAGGAGCTCATTGATACGGGCAATCTGCCAAAACACATAGCCGTTATCATGGACGGTAACGGAAGATGGGCCCAAAACCAGGGAGCAGCGCGTGTGTTTGGTCACCGTAATGCGATCAAGGCGGTGAGGGAAGTGACGGAAGGATGTGCGGAGCTCGGGGTTTCTTGTCTGACGTTGTATGCTTTTTCAACCGAAAACTGGGCACGCCCGGAGTTCGAAGTGAGGGCGCTGATGGAACTGCTCGTACAATCGATCGGCAACGAGCTGCCGACTATGATGAAAAACAATGTGAAACTCGATACGATTGGTAATACGGTAAGCCTTCCGAAGAGCTGCCAGAACCAATTGGACAAAGCCATCAGGGAGACAAGCAACAATACGGGCCTGAATCTCATCCTGGCATTGGGTTACAGTGGCAAATGGGACATTACCCAGGCAGCGCGCAAAATAGCCGAAGATGTCCGAAACGGTGTTTTGCTTCCCGAAGAAGTCAATGAAGAAGTAGTAGCTGGTAATTTATCGACGGGCAGCCGCCCAGAGGTGGACCTGATGCTGCGAACAGGCGGTGACCACAGGATCAGCAATTTCCTGCTTTGGCAACTCGCATATTCCGAACTGTATTTTTATGAAGATCTTTTCTGGCCCGATTTCCGCCGGGAGCATTTGTACGAGGCGATACTTTCGTATCAGAACCGCGAAAGACGTTTCGGCAAAACGGGTGAACAAATTAAAGCGAATGGTGCTAAGTAGAATTATATGAACCCAGTGAAAAATTTGAATAAATCATTAGCACATCTCAAAGGTCTTTCTGCATTAATCCTGCTGTGCTGCTGCGTTTCCGTACAGGCGCAGCGTGTAGGCCTGGGAGGCGCAAAACCTACCGCCGCTCCGACCAGTCTCGGCATCGACCCGGCCAATCCAAAGGAATATACGATTGCGGAAGTGACCGTCTCAGGCACTCAGTTCCTCGACCCTAACTCCATGGTCTCCATTTCCGGTCTGAAACCAGGTGACAAAATCCGTATTCCCGGCCCGGCGGTCACGTCGTCTATCAAGAAAATGATGGATTTCGGGACGCTCGATGATGTGGAAATCATGGCCACCAAGATCGAAGGCGAGAAGGTTTGGCTGAATATCCATATCAAGGAACGCCCAAGGCTCTATAAGGTGTCATTCTCAGGAATCCGTAAAGGTGAGCGCGAGACATTGAACGACAAGGTGAAGCTGATCAAGGGCCGTGTAATCACGCCGACTATCATCAAAAACACCCAGCTGGTTATCAAGAAATATTACCAGGACAAAGGGTTTTACAATACCAAGGTAAAAGTCCTGCAAATCCCCGATTCGACGCGCGGCCAGGCTACGTTGAACTTCGCGATCACGAAGGGTAGGAAAGTAAAGATCCAGAAGATCAATATCGAAGGCAATACGGCTATCAGCGACAAAACGCTGAAACGCAAAATGAAAGGTACCAAGCAGAAACGCATTGGCCGCCTTTTCAACCCATCCAAATACATTCCTAAAAAGTACGACGAGGACAAGGAGAAACTGATCGCGTACTACCGGAAAAACGGTTACCGTGACGCAGTGATCGAGTTCGATACGATCAAAAACGGCGATGAGACGATCAGCATCGACATGAAGATCGATGAAGGTCAGAAATACTTTTACCGCAACATCACCTGGTCGGGTAACTACCTGTACACCTCTGCCTACCTGAGCGATCGCCTGGGTGTGAAGAAAGGAGATGTCTACAATCCGGAAGAACTCGACAAGAAGATCAACGGTATCCCGGGTGCCGACGTCAGTTCCATTTACATGGACGACGGTTACCTCTATTTCCATATCGATCCGGTAGAAAGAGCCATCGAAGGCGACTCGATCGACGTGGAACTTCGTATGTTCGAAGGTAAGCAGGCGACCATCAACCGCATTCTCCTGAACGGTAACACCAAAACCAGCGACCGCGTGGTGTTGCGCGAGCTTTTTACATTACCAGGACAGAAATTCAGCAAGACGGAGATCATCAACACCCAGCGTCAATTGTCGCAAATGGGCTATTTCGATCCCGAGAAAATCCAGATCAACCCGATACCGAACCAGTCGGACGGTACCGTGGATATTGAGTATACCGTGGAAGAAAAGCCATCCGATCAGATCGAGCTTTCCGGTGGCTGGGGAGGTTACATCGGTTTTGTGGGGACGCTTGGATTGGTATTCAATAACTTCTCCATCAAAAACATCCCGAACCGTGAAACCTGGCGGCCATTGCCTTCCGGTGACGGACAGAAGCTCTCATTGCGCTTCCAGGCAAATGGTAAGCAATACCAGACTTACTCGCTGTCGTTCAGCGAACCATGGCTGGGCGGTAAGAAGCCGATCAACTTCGGGGTGTCGTTCCAGCGTACCGTTTACCGCATGACCGACCTGAGCTCGTACTATGGATACAACACGAGCGGAGGTGGCGGAAGGGTTAGCTATCGCGGCGGTTACTACAACAACGGTATCACACTTTCACTCGGTCGCCGTCTGAAAGAGCCGGACCGTAACCTCGTGATGACGCACTCGCTGTCGTACCAACGCTACCGTCTCGACAGCCTCGACATTTTCCGCATTGGTTACAGCAAGGGTGTGTCCAACAACATTTCATTCAACACCACCATTTCGCGGAACACGCTGAGTGATTTCCAATTCCCGAGAAGTGGCAGCAATATCTCTCTGAGTGCGACGTTCACACCGCCTTACTCCGTATTCAGGAAGAAAGCGTTCTCGGACAAAACCGATACCTACCGTTGGGTTGAATACCACAAATGGATGTTCGATGCGAGCTACTATGCGACCATCGTGGGCAAGCTGGTGTTGAGCACGAGGGCGCATATGGGTTTCCTGGGCGCGTACGGAAACAAGGTTGGTTACAGTCCTTTCGGTCGCTTCATCCTGGGTGGTTCCGGTCTGGCGGGCCAGGGTACATTCTCACTCGCGGATCAGGACATTATCGGTCTTCGTGGTTACCAGGATCAGAAAGTTGGACCACTGGCTGCTAACGGTTATCCGGCGTCGGGTGGAGGTATTGTTTATAACAAATATGTGATGGAACTTCGCTACCCAGTTTCGCTTAACCCGCAGGCAACGATCTTTGTGCTTGGTTTTGCGGAAGGTGGAAACAACTGGGGTACGTACAGCGAGTTCAACCCGTTCGATCTGAAACGTTCAGCGGGTGTAGGTGCACGGATTTTCATGCCTGCGTTTGGTTTGCTGGGTATCGACTGGGGATATGGCTTTGACAAAATTCAGGGACAGAACACCCGCAGCGGACCGCAGTTCCACTTTACAATCGGCCAGCAAATCAGATAATAATCTGAGAGAGGCTTTCGTTAAGAGGTTTGCAAATTATATTAGCGGCTTGGCATGAAGAACATCTTTATTTTACTAGTTTTGTCAATTCTATGCAGTTCAGCACTATATGCCCAGAAAATCGGGTATACGGACATGGAGTTCATCACCAGTAAGATGCCCGAATACCAGGCTGCGCAAGTGGAGATGAAGAAGTTCTCGGACAAGTGGGCAAAGGAAATCTCTGATAAATTTGCAGAAATAGACCGCATGCAGCGCGCTTACATGGCTGAGGAGATTTTGCTCACCGATGACTTAAAACGGAAGAGGCAGGGCGAAATCAAGGAGAAGGAACTCGAAGCCGGAGAGTACAACAGCAAGATATTCGGTGTGGAAGGGTTGCTGTTCCAGAAGAAAAAGGAACTCATGAAGCCGGTGCTGGAAAAGGTGCAGCGCGCAGTAACCAAGGTTTGCAGCCAGCGCAGACTCGATTTCATGTTCGATAAATCCAGCGACATTGGCATGCTCTATACCAATCCCAAGCACGACTATTCGGACTATGTGATGGAAGAGTTGGGAATCGACCCGAAAGCCAATAAAGCCGGAGGTAACGACAAGACCGGCTCCAACGATAAAACTGCGAAACCGGAAGATCCGGCTCAGCAGCAGCCAGCCGCACCATCGAAAAGCTCACCAAAACAAAAAAGTACAAACAGTAAACTTAAATAAGTAACAAAGCAATGAAACAAAAACTGATGGCTATTATGGTCGTGATGACCATAATCACCACCCCTCTCTTAGCCCAGACTACCCCGGCAGGCGGGCCTACTAAAATAGGTTACACGAATGTCGACTATATAATCGGCAAATTGCCGGAAGCGAAAGTGATGCAGAACCAGCTGGAAGTAACCAAAGCGCAGCTGGACAAAGCGATCGGGGAAACTTACAAAGAGGCTCAGGAGAAATACGAGGCATATCAGAAGAACGGCGCGAACATGACCGACGTGATCCGTGCTGATAAAGAGAAAGAGCTTCAAAACCTTTCAACCCGCATCGAAGAAATGCGTAACAACGCCCAGACTTCCCTGCAAACAAAACAACAGCAGTTGCTCGAACCGATCCTGACCAAAGTGAACAACGCAATCCAGGAAGTAGGTAAAGAAGCAGGCTTCCTCTATATCCTCAATATGGATGCAGGTGCAGGAACAACGCCGATCATCCTGTTTGCAGCTTCGGAAGAGAACAATGCAACAAACCTGATCCTTCGTAAATTGGGTGTCGATCCTGACAAAGTAGAAGCGGCAGCACCAGCAGCGACAACCCCGGCTGCGAAGCCTGCGACGACGCCAGCTACTAAACCGGCTACGCCTGCTACCACTCCGGCAACAACCCCAAAGAAAAAATAATAAGGTAAATATTGAACTTTAAAAACCGGAGCGCAGTCTTAAAAAGGATTGCGCTCCGGTTTTTGCTTTGGTCATTCTCAAATACCCGACTTGCTTTATTCCTAAACACATGGAGGATGCCGTATTTGAAAAGTACAAACTGATGTAATCCGCGGGAGTAAACTTTTGCGGGTTTCATTTTTGCAACTAATCGCAGGGCATTCTATACAGGATTTACTAGTTTTGCGTTAAAACCAAAGTATTCTGTCACCCATGGAATTAATTATATTTTTGATGTCATGCTAACAAGAAAAATTCATAAAATACTGATACTTCTGATACCCGTTTTTGTAGTATTGAGGGCGCAGGGGCAGGATAATATGAAGAACAATACTTCAACAGGCCCATTACAGCTGGTGTTTCCGACAGAGGCGGAGTGGAACGTGCTTTATGAAGGAAAGGAGATCAATTTTCATTTACAATTTAAAGGCGGGAAGAGTGACTCCGTGAGGTATTCGGTGGCGAGCGGATTGACGAAAGAGATGAAATTCGACTCTACCGGCCATTTTATATGGACCCCGGGTTATGATGTCGCCGACCGCATCAACACCACCAAATCGTTCCCTATTGTTTTTGAGGCGCAGAATACCGCCGGGGAGAGTGCTTCGCGGGAGATCGTTTTTAAGGTAAATCACGTGAACCGCCCGCCGCAGGTGGATGAGCTGCAACCATTCTATGTACAGTACAAGACGCAGAATGTCTATAAGATCGATATGGGCAGCGTCCGCGACCCGGATGGGGATCCGATTGTGTTCGTGCCCATTCTGGAAGAGATGCCTGAGGGGATGAAACTTTCGGCTGCCGGCGAGATCACCTGGGATCCTTCCGTGACCCAGTTTGGTATTCTCAAAAAGGGAGCTCGTTATATGGAATTCTACGTCGAAGACCAGCCCTCGAAGGCGCGTACGAAAGGACGTCTGAAGCTCGATATTACGCAGATGGACCTTGCACCGGACTTTACAATTATCCCGCAGCAGTCAGTGATCCGCAGTGCGGAGAATAACCGGATCAACCTGCGCTTCTCACTTTCCGACCCGAATGGTGAAGACGATATTACTGCATTCAACTTTATTTCAGAAAACAAAAAGGTACCGCAAAGCGCATTGGTGAAAAACACGCCGACGAGCTACGAGTTCATCTGGGAGCCGGGGTATGAATTTGTGAAGGACCCGTTCGATACGCTTGCTTTTAACATTACTTTCTATGTGATGGACAAAGCTCAGAACAAGAAGGAGCGGACCGTCAAGTTTGTCATTAAAAACACCGTCGACGAGAGCTTGCGCGATACGTATGTGTATAACCTGTACAGAGGCGCACTTGTGAACGCGTGGGGCCTTATAGAGCAGATGACCGAGAAGGAAGGCCAATTGAAGAAGGCCTACTCACGCGCGAAAAAGGGTAAGCGCAGCAGATCGTTGCTCAATGCTTCGTTGGGCGCAACCACCGGTCTAGCTCCCGTGATAGCTAAGTCAAACCAGGATACCCGTGGCTACATCACCACTATCGGCGGTACAACCGTTGCAACGGTTGGTACGTTGGAGGCAACAGAAGTTATTGGGAAGTCGGTGAATGGTTTGCTCGACCGCTTTAACTATGTAATGCAGAAGAAAAACGAGTTGCAGAACAAAGGCGACGTATTCGCCCGTGAATGGGGGCAGAAATCCGCCCGTCGCCAGCCGGACTTCATCCGGAAACTCGATGAATTCAAGGCATTGATGAACCTGAGCGGGCTGGTAGCGTTGGAGCTCGACGCCAACTGGGAGAACAAGAAAGAAGCAACGGATAACGCTATTAAAAAGACCTTCAAAGATTTTGTCCCGTACACCAAAGACGAGAACTGATCTGAAAAGCATACCCATAAAAAAGAGAGCTAAATGCTCTCTTTTTTATTTTCATCCTCTTCCTCTTTGAATGTTGTAGGTGTCGGAATATCAGCTCGTGGTTCCGGCTCAATTGCAGGCCCTTCGGTCGAAGAAGAATTCTGCAAACCAACCGTCTCTTCTTCCCTTTCCTCCACTTCCTCTTTTTCTTCCTCGCTATCAGGCTCAGGCCCGTGAGCATGGAAACTTCCCTGGAATATCAGGATGCTGCAAACACCGAGGAAAATGCATGAGTCGGCGATGTTGAAGATCGGCGTTGAGTAGTATTGTCCGCCCCATACCGGTACCCAGTCAGGGATAAAGCCTTCCCAGAAATCCACGAAGATCATATCGATCACCTGGCCGTGGAACCAGGGGGTAGGTGAACCGTAGGGCGCATTGCCGAGCAACACGCCGTAAAAGGTACTATCGATGACATTTCCTACCGCACCCGCCAGAATCATCGCCAGGGCCCAAAGCAGGCCCTTGGAGGCCCCGGCACGGGCGAGGTGGATCATATAGCCGCCGATAGCGACCATCGCCACGAGGCGGAACAATGTCAGGAACAATTTACCGTATTCGTGCCCGAGCTGCATGCCGAATGCCATGCCCGGGTTCAGTACATAATGCAGTTTCAACCAATCCCCGATCAGCGCGATCTGTCCTGAAAAGCCGGGTTGCATGTAATGATGAACCAGCAATTTGGAAGCCTGATCAATCCCGATAAGGAGCACGCTAAGTAATAGGTAAGGGGTTGGATTTCTGGATTGGTTCATTCGGTTTTTAATACAATTGACAAATTTGGGAATGCGAAAGTAATAACTTACTTATAAAGAACCGATTCCTCTTCTCTTCAATTCGCTTTTAACTAACAAAAACTCGCGGCTGCTCTGGCCTGCAATGGAAGTGTTTTCTTCGGCACGGCGAATGAGATAGGGCAGCACCGCGTTGATAGGGCCGTAAGGAACGTATTTCGCCACATTGTAACCGGCCTTGGCCAGGTTGTAGGAGATATTGTCGCTCATTCCCAACAGCTGCGCAAACCAGATGCGGTCGTCGTTACGTTGAATGCCGAGCTTTTGCATTTTAAGGGCGCAGTACTGAGAGCTGTATTCATTATGTGTCCCGAGGCAGATCGAAATGTGTTCGATGCGGTCGAGACAGAAGTCGATAGCGAGGTTGTAATCCGTGTCGGTAGCTTCTTTGGAGGTATGAATGGGGTTGAAATACTCCTGCTCACGTGCGCGCAATCTTTCTTTTTCCATATAGGCGCCGCGCACCAGTTTGCCGCCGAGGTAATAGCCCTTCTGGCGTGCCTCGAGAAATGCGGTTTTCAACGATTCAAGCGTCTCGTGGCGGTAGAGCTGGTAGGTATTGTAAACGATCGGGCGCTCGCGGTTGAACTGCTGCATCATGTCATAGGCAAGGTCGTCGATCACGCCCTGGATCCAGCTTTCTTCGGCATCGATGAAAATCCTCACATCACGCTCGTATGCGTGTGCGCACAGCCGTTGTACCCGCTGGCGTGCACGTAGAAAGGCGGCCGTTTCTTCTTCCGACAATTCCTCTTTGCGCTGCACCTTTTCCAGCAGGTCGGATGAGGCTACGCCGGTGACCTTGAATACAGAAAACGGAATCGTGTCGGAACCTGTCGCCTTGTCGATCGTTTTGAGGATTTCGGCTGCGGTAGCATCGAAACTGGCTTCTTTGTCTTCGCCTTCAACGGAATAATCCAGTATTGTTCCAATGCCCGACTGGCGCAGGGAGGCGATGGTGGCATCGCAGTCGTTAATCGTCTCACCGCCACAGAATTGTTCAAAAATCGTGGCCCGGATGAGATTTTTTATAGGTAAGTTAAGTTTTAGCGCAAGCTTTATAAAAAAAGTGCCTAAATTTACGACTCGAGCCTGATTCATAAGGCTGAATAACCAGTATGTCTTCCTTAGTTTAGCGTCTGATTTGGATGCGAAGGCAACGGAAGTATCTTCAAAAAATACAGGTATTTGGTCGTTTGGTGACGGATATGCCATTTTTGATGTACGTTTTTCCTGAGTAACTGTTTAACAATTGATTACCGAACCACAGGAAGAAAGTAATACGCATTAAGAAGTTGATTGACTTTTGTGGGGTCAAATGTACGGGCAATCGAAGAAATACGCATAATACCGGATCAAAATATTACAATTATCAATTTTTTATTAAGGACAAGTTTTTGAGTATGAATGCTTCTTTAGATATCCTACCGCTTAGCAGTTGGATCAATACCGAAGGAAAGCCTTTGGTAATCGCCGGGCCTTGCAGCGCAGAGACCGAGGAACAAATGTTAGAAACCGCAACCCAGATCAAAGAGGAAGGATTTGCGCACGTGATCCGTGCAGGGGTGTGGAAACCGAGAACTCGTCCAGGCAGCTTTGAAGGCATGGGAGAGGCAGCTTTGCCATGGTTGCAAGCGGTGAAACAGCAGACAGGACTGCCTGTGGCTGTGGAAGTGGCTACGCCTCAGCATATTGAACTGGCATTGAAATACGGCGTTGATATCCTTTGGGTTGGTGCACGTACAACCGTGAACCCGTTCAACGTACAGGAACTTGCAGACGCCCTGAAAGGAATTGATGTACCTGTATTGGTTAAAAACCCTGTAAACCCCGACCTGCAACTGTGGGTAGGAGCCCTGGAACGTCTGAACCAGGCTGGCGTGAAAAAACTCGGTGCGATCCACCGCGGTTTCTCGAACGCACAGGAGCACAAATTCCGTAACTCCCCAATGTGGAACATCGCGATCGAACTGAAAACGATTTTCCCACAATTGCCGGTAATCGGTGACCCAAGCCACATGGCTGGAAAACGTGCCTACCTGTACGAAATCGCTCAGCGCGCACTGGATTTACACTACGACGGTCTGATCATCGAATCACACCGCGATCCGGACAAAGCATGGTCTGACGCTGCACAACAGCTCACGCCCGCTGCATTGGGACAAATGCTGCACGACCTGCACGTTCGTAAAGAATCTTACGGTAGCGACTACGCGTCACAACTTGAAATTATCCGTGGCAAAATCGATAACCTCGATCGCGAATTGCTGGAAACTTTGGCAAACCGCATGGCTTTGGTTGAGAAACTGGCCGAGTACAAACGCGATAATAACGTAGCTGCTTACCAGGTTGACCGTTTCCGCGAAGTATTGGAAACCCGCGCAGGATGGGGCCGCAGCCTGAATCTGTATCCAAACCTGGTGGACGAATTGTTCAAGCTCGTTCACATGGAGTCGATCCGCAAGCAAACCGAGGTGATGAACCAGGTGAATGCCTGAGATCAGGATTGATCATAAACAGGAAAGCCGCTCAGAAATGGGCGGCTTTCGTTGTTTTGTATGACTAGTATTTCAAATATTCTTTTCCTTTAAAACCCTGCTGATTTCCCTTGCCCATATTTTATAGGCTTTGGTGTTCAAATGCGTGTTATCGGCAGCGTACTCGGGGCGCAGGCCATTCGAATCCGAAATATATTGGTTAAGGTCGATGTAGGTAATGCGGTGCTGTTTGCAGTAGGAAACCAGAAAGCCGTTCAATTTGTCGACCTCCCGTTTGGCATACTCATCGTGCTGGCGGTAAACTGTCAGTGTTACCACGGGGATAATGTCGTGCTCCGCCAGGATTTCCAGTATGGCTTGATAATGGGCCTGTATGCGGTCCTGCGCAACGCCCAGGGTCACATCATTAATACCGCCTTTGATGAAGCAGATTTTCGGATGCAGGTCGATGACATACTCGTCGATCTGTTTGAGAAAGTGGTAGGTTGCTTGTCCGGGCAGGCCGCTGTTGAGCACGTCCGTTCTGCCGAGCAGCTCTACCCACTTGCCTTGCGCGGTAATGGAATTGCCGTACATGACAATCGTGGGATGGCCCTTGGAACGCACGAAACGCTGCG
This sequence comes from Dyadobacter sp. 50-39, assembly GCA_001898145.1. Lineage (GTDB taxonomy): Bacteria > Bacteroidota > Bacteroidia > Cytophagales > Spirosomataceae > Dyadobacter. The sequence continues at coordinate 133,885 of MKSR01000008.1, read as the reverse complement.
CGATCTTGTCGCGCATAACGAATACGATCGCCAGGAAGCCCATCAAGGACAATGCGTTGAAAATTAAGGATATGGTGAATAGTCGCTGTTTTTTCATTTCGAAAACAGTTCGGCCGCTTTTTCTCCGAGATTGAAACACCTCCTGCAGCGGGCTTCGTACAAATCCGTTTCGCCGAGCAGCACGCGCTCGTGGGAAGGCGAGAGCCGGTAAGAATGCGAAGCTACTTCCCCACATACCATGCATACGGCATGAACTTTGGTGACATATTCCGCAATCGCCATCAGTTGCGGAATGCAGCCGAACGGTTTGCCCAGGTAATCCATATCCAGGCCGGCCACGATAACCCGTTTGCCGCTGTTAGCGAGTTGGTCGCAGGCCTCCACGATTCCCTCGTCGAAAAACTGGGCCTCGTCGATGCCTATCACCTCGCAATTGAGCGCGAGGTCTGATATTTGCTGGGAACTTTGTACGGGTATCGAGGGGATGGAATTGTCGTTATGAGAAACAATGTTCTCTTCGTGGTATCGTTTATCAAGCGCAGGTTTGAAAATCTGTATCCTTTGCCGGGCGATTTTGGCGCGGTTGAGTCTGCGGATCAATTCTTCGGTTTTTCCGGAAAACATCGAGCCGCAGATGACTTCGATCCAGCCGGTACGGGAATTTTGAAATTCTCTTCTGTGAGATGGTTCTACAAACATACTTTGGTGCCGAACCGACCCATTGAAAGGTCGATTTTTATTTTATATTTACAAATCAAACATATTTTTCCCAACACTACGTTACCAAAAGCGCTTATTCGTTATGCCGGATAATCTGAATTCAATCGCACTCAACCAGTACTCAGCACGGTTCACAACAACAGTTTTGAACGAAGCATACAGGTCGCAGGACGTCATTACCGGTGCCGGATTATTAAAACTGACACCCGTAAGACAGGTCAACCTAGGTATCCTCAACCGCCTGTTCGAAGAATGGAAAAACAACGCCGAAGCTTTCCGCAGCCCTTATTTTGATTTTTCCAACGAAGAAGTAAAAAGTGCGCTGGAAGAATTCATGAACACAGCTTCGCAGCACATTGCCGTGAAGCGTGCAGACCTTGAACCGCTATTATCCGATTCCGTTAAAGATTCGTTGAAGCTCCTGCTGGCCCCTGCAACCTATTTTGAAGACAGGATCAGGGCTGTCGCCGATACCGAGTTTACCCACGACAAGGCAGAGCAGCTGGTAAAATATACCCACATTCACCGCGGCATTGCCGAAGCATTGCTGGGCCGCCTGACCGACAGCGGGTCCGATTCGGTGTACCAGACGCAGGCCGTGAGCTGGCTGTACGAGTTCAAGGACAATGCCGATCTGATCGACGACGTTGACCAGCATTTGATCCAGTTTGCCGAGATATTTCCTATTAATCTCAGCGAGCTAAGAATACAGGAACCAACCAAGTCGGCCCCACAGCCTCAGCCGCACAAGCACGAGTCATTCTTCGATTCGGCATTCAGCCAGCTAGAACCTAGCACAGCCCGTCCGGTAGCACCGCGCGCGGAGCCGGCTTCTGCGGTTATCGGCGAGATAATGGCCAAAGCCAATGCAGGATCGAGCCCGGAAAGGGACTCTTTGAACAACCGTTTCAAGGTCGACATTCCGAAGCCTTCCGAGGACAAATCCTACGGCAGCGTGCCTTTGAAAGTTGAAAATATCGCAGGAAGCATTCCGCTGGGCCAGCGTTTTATGTTTGTAAACCAGCTTTTCGACCGCAATAGCGAGCATTTTGACAAAGCTGTTTACGAGCTCGACCGTGTGAAAAGCTTCGAAGAAGCAGAAAACCTGATCTGGCATCGCTATGCTTCCAAATATGCATGGGATGTGAACGGTGAGGCCGTTACCGCGCTACTCGCAATCGTGAAAAGGAAATTTGCTTAAAGGCATTTGAAATATTGGATCAATGCGCCGGGAGGAGACTTTCGGCGCATTTTGTTTATCCCACAATTTGTTGGAACATCGAACGCGCCTTGACCAGCTCGTAGGCGTCGAGGCAAAGTAGTTCCTTTTGTTCTTTGGCAAAATCCACGAGTCGTTCGGTGGGCATATTGCCTATCAGGTCGTCCTGCGCCATCGGGCAGCCACCATAACCTAGCAACGCACCGTCGAAACGCCGGCAGCCGGCATCGTACGCCGCTTGTATCTTGATGCGCCAGTCGTCGGGCCTGGTATGGAAATGTGCGCCGAATTCCAGGTCCGGGTAATGCGGGATTAATGCAGTGAAAAGCCAGCCGATGTCATTCACTTTCGCGACCCCAATGGTATCTGCCAGCGAAAAGGTGTTGGCACCCAGTTTAGAAAGTTTTTCTACCCATTCCATCACAATCTCCGGTGCCCAGGCATCGCCGTAAGGGTTTCCAAAACCCATTGAAATGTAGATTACCAGTTCTTTTTTGTGCTTCGCGCACAATTCCGCAATGCGTTTCACCCGCTCGAACGACTCCGCGATGGTGGCCTGCGTATTCCGTAATTGGAATGTTTCCGACACGGAGAAAGGATAGCCGAGGTATCCAATTTGCTCGAACGTGCATGCATCTGCCGCACCGCGCTCGTTCGCGACGATCGCCAACAGGCCGGTATTGCTGCCCGAAAGATCCAGCCGATCGGTAATCCAGGCGGTATCCTGCATTTGGGGGATTGCCTTGGGCGAGACAAAACTGCCGAAATCGATCGTATCGAAACCGACCCGGATGAGTTGGTTGAGGTATTTCAGCTTGATCTCCGACGGGATGAAGGGATGAAAGCCTTGCCAGGCGTCGCGGGGGCATTCGATGAGTTTCATGGGGGAGTTTTGAATAATCGAATGATTGAATGAGTGAATGTGACCGGGGTAGGTCCTAAAAACAAAGACTGCAATCTTGTAGTTCTTGGAAACTACTTGATTGCAGTCTTGTTTCGGTGTTATTTCTGTTGTTGCATCCCTGACGGGATTGACAGGACGGTTCTGCGGTTATCTTGCCACCAATATTTCATCGCTACGCGATTTGCAAAACCTTAAAATGCCGTTAGGCATGTAATGTTGGTAGAAAATATAATTAACAATTTAGTCAAATGCCCTTGGGCATGTAACGACCACACATTCGCAACAACTTCGCAATTGCCTTATTTCAAAATCGGCGCGAGGTCGGCTTCGTTTTCGGCGAGCCAGGCGGTGATTTCCTCGACGATTTGGCGGATGCCGATCTTCGGTTCCCAGCCTGTCAAGGCGGTAACTTTTGTGTTGTCGGTCACGTAAAGACGGATGTCGGCAGTGCGGTTTTCGGGCACGACTTTGATTGGGATCGTTTTGCCGGTCACTTCCTGGCAGATTTTCGTCAATTCCTGCAATGAAGCGCTGCTTTGCAAGCCACCGCCTGCATTCAGGATTTCGCCATTTACCTTATCGAGGTTGTGCAGTTGCCAGTCGATCAGGTGGTAGAGGTCGGCCACATGTAGCATGTCGCGGATCTGCTTGCCGGTACCGCCGTACCCGAAGTACCCGAGCTGCTGTTCGAAATAATGCTTCGCGATCCAGAGCACCATCACGCCCTGGTCCACTTTGCCCATCTGCCACGGACCGGTGATGACACCGCAGCGGTTAATGACGGTTTTGAGATTATAAAACTCGTTGTATTCCTGGATGATCAATTCGGATGCCAGCTTGGTAGTGCCGTACAGCGAGCGCGCGCCGTTCAGCGGGAAATCTTCGCCGATTCCTTTGGAAGAAACACCCGGTACCGGCTGCTCGTCCGACAATGCGAAACGCGTTTCCTCCTCCACGAAATTCAGTGTCTCGATCGTCTTGATCGGGTACACGCGGCTGGTGGAAAGGAAAATGAACCCGGCTTTGTGCTTCAATGCATAGTTGAGGCAGTTGACAGTCCCTACGAGGTTGGTGTTGATCAGGTAGTCGGGCGTACCGTCCAGACCAGCCAGTACCGATGGCTCGGCGGAGGCTTCAATCACGGTATCGACTGCCGGAATGGCATCGAAATCCTCTTTGTTGCGGATATCGCCATGAACGAACTCTACGCCTGCTTTTTTGAGCCGGGGGATATTCAGTTCCGAACCTCTTCTTTTAAGGTTATCGAGGGCGTAAACCTGGTAATCAGGGTAATTGTTTTTCAAGGCTATGGCCAGCGAAGAGCCTACAAAACCGGCCCCACCGGTGATCAGTATTTTCATAGAAGGTTAATAAAATGTGTGGTAACTATACGAGGCCAAAGTTAGTCGATTAGGCCGAACCGGTGGTCATGCATTAGATAAATAGCATTTCATTCTTTTGCGAATAAGTTTAATAAATCGAATAAAATATTTAATTTACATTTGAAGTATGTAACTTATGTTCACTTCATAAAGTACTAGCCCCGGTACTGCAACATTTCGATAGCCTTTAAACGTATTGCACTAAAATCAACCGCGTAGATGCGTATTTTTACCACTGCATTATTTCTGTGTGCCCTGTTTTCGGGGAGAGCTTACGCCCAGGGGGCATTGGCCGAAGCTTCCTCCGCCCGGGAGGTTGCGGCTTACCCGGTGTCCCTGTATAAGAATGCCACTTCCATTTCCCAGGACCTTTATAACGGCAGGCAGTACTATGTGTACGACGCCCGCATGGAGGAACATCAGTTCTTCGAGCAGCGCCGCTGGATCAATGGCATGGTGCTTTATGACGGTCAGCAGTTCGATAGCATTCCGATGCTCTACGATATTTTCCATGATGAGCTGGTGATCCGGCATTTCAATGGCGATCATGTATTGCTGCAAACGGTGAAAGTCGATTCTTTTATTGTTGACAACCATCATTTCGCCCGGCTCGAATCGGGGAAGGACATTAACCCGCAAATGCGGACGGGATTTTACGACGTCGTCTACGGAGGCAAGTCGCGTACGCTCGTGCGCAGGACGAAGTCCAGGCAGGAGAAGATTGTCGATAAAAGGGTGATTGCCTATTATCCGGAAAAGAACTTCTTCTATATCTTCAAAGATGGTCGTTACCGCTCGGTACACACCAAAAAATCAATGCTGGAACTGTTCCCGGAGCATAAGCGGGATTTACGCAGGGTACTGCGGGAGAATAAGATCAAATTCCGGAAGAACCGCGAATTGGCCATTGTGAAGATGGTAGAAACCTACGATAACCTAGCCAGATGAAAATATTTTTACCACTAACCCTTATCTTCTGCTGCATTTTTATCACCCACTTTTCCTACGGCCAGAATACGCCCGAGAAAAAGATCACAATGAAACTGGATTCGGCGCGGTTCGATCAGTTTGTGAAGCAGGTGGAGTCGCAGACCGGCTATTACTTCTACTATGATGCCTCCCGTTTCGATAGCCTCACCCTCGACCTGAATGTAAACAACCTCTCCATCCGGGAGGTGCTCGACCAGGTTTTCAAAGGCTCCGAATTCGAGTATGCGATCGATGGGCAAAAACGCATTTACATTACTCATGGGCAGAAGATCATCACCCAGCTCACACCAGGGTTGTTTAACCCGGAGCGTGCCGGGGAAAGCGACTCCATCGCCTACGCCGGTCCGGAAAGTGATATCAAGGAAAAGCTGCTGTCGACGGCCGAAAGCAAGGTCCACGAAATAGGGATTCGAAAGCACAGGATCACACCGGGTAACTCCACGATAACCGGTTACGTACGAAATGCCGTGACGGGCGAGCCGGTGATCGGTGCCGCAGTATTTATCAACTCGCCATCCATAGGTGTAACCACCGACGCGCTCGGGCAATACGCGCTCACGATCCCGCGCGGAAAGCAGGTCGTCCGCATTAAAAGCACCGGCATGCGTGAAACACAGCGGCAGGTGATACTCTACTCCGACGGCAAACTCGACATTGAAATGCGTGAAAGCGTGATCGCACTGAAAGAAGTGTCGGTGAAGGCAGGTATGGACAAAAACGTGGTAGGTACGCAAATGGGTACCGTCAAACTGACCATCAAGAACCTGAAACAGGTACCGACGGTGTTCGGTGAAACGGACCTGCTGCGGACGGTACTCACATTGCCGGGTATCAAATCGGTGGGAGAGAACAGTACGGGGCTTAATGTCCGGGGCGGCTCGGTAGACCAGAACCTGATCCAGTACGACGATGCGGTGATTTACAATCCGTCCCACCTTTTCGGGTTTTTCTCCGCATTCAACCCGGATGTGTTGAAGGAAGTGGAATTGTACAAAAGCACGATCCCTTCCAAATTCGGCGGAAGATTGGCCTCTGTGCTCGATATCAGCAGCCGGGACGGGAATAAGAAGAAATTCGTAGCATCGGGCGGGATCGGACTTGTTACCGGTCGGGTTACGCTGGAAGGGCCGTTGGTTAAGGACAAGGCATCTTTCATCCTGGGCGGCCGCTCCACCTACTCCAACTGGGTGATCCGGGCATTGGATAATGAAAACTACAACCGCAGCTCGGCGAACTTCTATGACGTTAACCTGCATTTGAACTACGAAATCAATGAGAAGAACAGCCTCTCGCTGACGGGCTACACCAGCAGCGACAAGTTCCGGCTCTACGGGGATACGTTATATTCGTATCAGAACCAGCTGGGCTCCATCAAATGGAAGCATACCTTCAACCCGCGCCTTTACGGCGTGCTCACCGCGTCGCACAGCAAGTACCAGTATGCGATGGAAGCGGAGGGGCTGCCGCTCAACTCGTTCGACCTGAAATTTGATATTAACCAATCCAATTTCAAGGCGGATTTCAGCTATGCGCTGAACCCGAAACACACGCTGGAATTTGGATTGAGTACCATATATTACAAATTGCATCCGGGCTCGTTCAAGCCGCGCGGCAATGAATCGCTTATTTTGCCCGACGAACTGGAAGCCGAGCAGGCGACGGAAAGCGCATTGTACCTGGAAGACAAATGGGAGGTCAGCCCGCGGTTATCGATTTCGGGCGGTTTGCGGTGGTCATTCTTCCAATACCTGGGTCCAAGGTCCGTCAATACCTATTTGCCCGGCTTCCCAATCGACTACATTTACCAGGAAGGGGTAGAGGTATATAAATCCGGGAAGAAGATCAAGTCTTACGGCGGGCCCGAATACCGTGCATCGGTGCGGTACAGCATCCTCGACAACCTGTCCCTCAAAGCAAGCTACAATACCCTGCGGCAGTACATTCACCTGCTGACAAATACCATGACGGTGTCTCCGACCGACATCTGGAAGCTGAGCGATCCGTACATCAAGCCGCAGATCGGGGATCAGCTTTCGGTTGGGTTATACCGGAATTTCAGGGGTAACAAAATTGAGGTTTCCCTGGAAGGTTATTACAAAAACATCCGCAACTTCCTCGACTATAAAGGAGGCGATTCGCTATTCATGAACCACAACATTGAGGCGGCGGTGATCAATACCAAAGCGAAGGCTTACGGAGTGGAATTTATGATCAAAAAGATGACCGGGAAGCTGAATGGCTGGCTCGGGTACACATATGCGCGGACGCTCCTGCGGGCGGTCGACCGTGACTCGCCCGACGCACCGAACGGCGGAAACTTCTATCCGAGCAACTACGACAAGCCGCATGATTTTACATTGATTTCGAACTACCGGTTCTCTCACCGGTTCAGCCTGTCGTTCAACTTTACATACAGCACAGGCCGGCCCTATACGCCGCCGATCGGTAAATACTTGATCGACGGTTCGCAGCGGGTGTATTATGCCGATCGTAACCAGTTCCGCATTCCCGACTATTACAGGGTGGATTTAGCGATGAACATCGAAGGCAATCATAGAATCAAGAAGCTGGCGCACAGCTCCTGGACGCTTGCCGTTTACAATGTTCTTGGAAGGAAAAACCCGACCTCGGTTTATTTCCAGACCGTCGCCGGAAGGGTGAATGGTTACCAGCTGTCGATTTTCGGACAGCCGATTCCGACCGTGACCTACAATTTCAGATTCTAAAACCGGCAGCAGGCTATGAGATATTGGTATTTGATCATTGTTTTTTTGGGGTTGCTGCTGACGGATAGCTGTGTAGAACCGTTTTCGCCGCCCGAGGTGAACTCGGATGAAAACTACCTGGTGATCGACGGGTTCCTGAATGTAAGCGGCACCGATTCGACCAGGATCGAGTTGCGCAGAACGCAGAATGTGAATGCAACTGCATTGCCGACGATTGAAAGGGGTGCCCAACTGGCCGTAGAGGAAGAGAACGGTGAAACGCTGCCGCTTGCGGAAACAGGCGCAGGCATTTACACGTTGCCGCCGCGGCAATACAATCGCTCGGGAAAGTACCGGCTGCGGATCAAGACGAAGGACAATCAGGAGTATTTATCTGACTTCGTGTCTGTGAACGTGACGCCGGCAATCGATAGTGTTACTTTCAGAGTGGACCCTGTGCTGAATGCGGGCATATTTCTCGTGAACACCCACGATGCGCAAAACAAGACGCAGTTTTACCGCTGGAAATTTGAGGAAACCTGGGAGTATGAGGCTACTTATTATTCCGCATTGATGGTCAGGAACGATTCGGTGGTACTCCGGCCCGACAATATCAATAAGTGCTGGCGGACATTGAAATCAGGCAGTATCCTGCTCGGAAGTACCGTGAAGCTGAGCAGTGACATTATCAAGGACCTGCCGCTGAACCGTGTTCCGATTTCTACCAACAGGCTTTTCATCAAATACAGCATCCTGGTGAAGCAGTACGGCCTGTCGCGCCAGGCATTTGAATACTGGACCGACCTGTCGAAGACGACACAAGGTACCGGAAGCCTTTTTGACGTATTACCGTCGCAGGTGACAGGCAATATCCGGAATACTTCCGACCCGCGCGTGCTGGCATTCGGGTATTTCAGCGCGGCCACGGAGGAAACCCGCAGACTTACCGTCGCGCCCCACCTGGGTATATTCCCGCGCTGCACCGAACCTGACACTATCCCGATCCGGTGCTCGTCGCGGGATGCCGATGAGTGCGCGCTGAACACGGCAAAGCTGCTACTGACCTATTGGGGCCCGCGCTCGGATTCTGTTCTGGTGGCGGCCCATTCTTGCACTGATTGTCGCCTGCAGGGTGGTACAACGCAAAGACCCTCTTTTTGGTAATGATTTTATTTGGAATGATTGTGAAAGTAAGAAACTTCATCAAAAAGCTGAAAAGTAGCTACGGAACTAGGAAATGGGGGCGATGGGCGTCGCCGGGAATGCTTGCGGCGGCAGGATTGGTGATCAACAGCTGTATCGAACCGTTTTCGCCGCCGGAAGTGACCAATCCAGATACCTACCTCGTTGTGGACGGTTTCCTGAATGTCGACGGGGATACCAGCAGGATTATTCTGAGCCATACGCAAGGGACTAATGACGACAAGCAGTTCGAAACGGAATCGGGGGCGACCCTGATCGTGGAACAGGAAAACGGCGAAAACTATGCTTTCCGTGACATGGGTAACGGCTCGTACACACTGCCGCCGGCTGCTTTCAACCGTGATGCCCGGTACCGGCTGAAGATCAGGCGGCTTGACGGGCGCGAATACGAATCCGATTACGTAGTGGTAAGCAAAACACCGCCGATAGACAGTGTAACCTATCGCGTCGACGAAGGCAGAAATGCCATGATCATCTACGTGAACACGCATGATCCGAGCAACCAGACGCGCTTTTACCGCTGGAATTACGAAGAAACCTACGAATACCGAATGGCCTATTATTCGAGCCTTACGCGTGATTACACAACCAAGCAAATCGTCACGCGCAGCGAGAATATCAACGTATGCTGGCGGACATTGCCGTCGAGGGATATCAAATTGGGTTCGACGATCAAGCTGAGCCAGGACATTATCCGGGACATTCCGGTCAATGTCGTGGACATCGCTACCAACAAACTGTATTTCGGTTATACGATCCTTGTGAAGCAATACGGGTTGACACGCGAGGCATTTGAATACTGGACCGACCTTGCCAAAACAACCCAGGGAACAGGTAGCCTGTTTGATCCGCAACCGTCGCAGGTGACCGGCAACATTCACGCCAAAGCCGATTCGAAGGAGCTGGTGTTCGGCTATTTCAGCGCGGCGCAGGAGCAGAAAAAGCGGATTTTTATCCGGGAAACGTTGGGGGCCTATCCCCGCTGCATGGCCCCCGATACGCTGGATTTCAACCAGGCATTCAACGGCAATGCGGTACTGCTGTACTATTATATGGGTGAGCCGAAAAGCGGCTACCTGGGAACGTCGGAATCCTGTGCAGACTGCCGCTCGCAGGGCGGTACTACCACCAAACCGGCATTTTGGGATCGATAACAATTCTATTGTATAAAATATATAATGAGACTCAGGACATTTATTTATGGTTTGCTGGCGCTGGCAGGTTACAGCCCTTCGTATGCGCAGGATGATGCCATGCTCGCCTCGATGCGGCAACGCTTTGAACTTTACACCGAGCGGGCCGTGCAGGAAAAAATGTACGTGCATATCGATCGCCCTTTTTACCTCGTAGGGGAGACGATCTGGTTCAAAGCCTATAACCTCCATGGCGCTACGCACCGCTTTCTAGACCTTAGTAAGGTAGCGTACCTGGAAGTGCTCGACAGTGAGAACAATGCGGTGATGCAAACCAAGTTTTCGATGATCGATGGCCGCGGTAACGGGTCGGCGCTCGTTCCTTCCACGCTCGTAAGCGGGAAGTACAAGCTGCGCTGCTACACCAACTGGATGAAGAATTTCTCCGCGGACAATTATTTCGAGACCCCGATTTCCATCCTCAACCCATTCGTACGCTTCGATCCTGATAGGGCGTCGAAGGAGGAAACCCGTTACGATGTGCAGTTTTTTCCGGAGGGCGGCCATTTGGTCAGTGGTATCGAAAGTAAAGTTGCATTTCGCGGAGTCGGTGTGGATGGAAAAGGGATTAAGTTCAAAGGGGTCATTTTGAATGAGCAAAATGAGACGGTACGGGAGTTTGAACCGGAACTGAATGGTATCGGCTATTTTAAGCTCAAACCCGAAGGCAATGCGGTTTACAAGGCGGCCATTACCGACAGCAAAGGCGGTCGCTTTGAATATGCATTTCCCAAAGTGGAACCGCAGGGTTATGTCATGGAGGTGAAAGATTCGACCGCCGCGCTGGTGAAAGTGATAGTAACCGCAAAGCTCGACAGTGAAGAGCCCGTGACCGTGTACCTCGTCGCACACACGCGCCAGACCAATGCAGTTTTTGGAAAAAAAGGCCTGGGGAAAGGGCAGGCGGTATTTTTGCTGGAAAGATCCCGGCTCGGGGAAGGCATTTCCCAGATCACGGTTTTCAATGAAAAGCTGAAACCGGTTTGTGAAAGATTGTATTTCAAACGTCCTGAAAAACAGCTGTCAATCGACGCGCAAGTCGGCAAAAGCTTCATCGGACGCGAGAAAGTGGCGATGAACATTTCCGCCACTGCGGAGCAGTCGCAGCCGGCCTGGAGTAATTTGTCGGTGGCTGTTTACCTGGACGATTCAATCCAGTACCAACGGCAGCAGGACATCCACAGCTATTTGTGGCTTACGGCCGATTTGAAAGGCGATATCGAGAATCCGGCCTATTATTTCCAGCAGGTAAACCAGGATACCGACCGGCAGCTCGACAACCTTATGCTCACCCACGGCTGGCGCCGGCTGAAATGGGACAAGGTTTTTGGCGGTCAGTTGATAGGCTTCGAGCATTTGCCGGAATATGACGGCCATTTCATCAACGCCCGGGTGCTTAACCGCGCCGATGGCACACCGGCTGTGAACAAAGATGCTTACCTGGCTTCGCTGGACGTTCCCGCACGCTTGTATGTGGATATGAGCGACAAGGAAGGACGGGTCAAATTTGAAGTGCGCCAGTTCGTCGGTCCCAAGGAAATTACCTTGCAAACCAACCTGGCAACCGACTCTTCCTACCGCTTCGAGGTAGCCTCTCCATTCTCGAAACAGTTCTCGACGACGCCTGTCCCTTCTTTCTTTTTCGACAAAAATCAGGAAGGCCAGCTGCTTACGCGTTCTATCAATATGCAGACCGCCAATGCATTTCTGCCAAGGGTTTATGCCGAAAAGAAAGCCGTGCTAACGGATTCACTACCGTTTTTCGGGATGCCTGATGAGAAGTATTTCCTTGACGATTTCACCCGTTTCCCTACCATGGAAGAGGTATTGAGGGAATATGTCAAAGGCATCCTCGTGCGCAGGCGGCAAAAAGAATTCCATTTGCGGATGATCGATAAATTGCTTCCTAATACCTATTATACCACCGATCCGCTGATGCTTTTGGATGGTATCCCGGTGTTCGATGCCGACAAGATCATCGAAATGGACCCATTGAAAGTGAAGAAAATCGAGCTGATCAGCTCGCGCTACTTCCTGGGACCGATGACATTCACCGGCATTGTCAGTTTCTCTACCTACCGCGGCGACCTGGGCGGCTTCGAGCTCGACCCCAAAGTGCTGGTTATGCCTTACGAGGGCGTACAGGCACAACGGGAGTTTTACGCACCGAAATACGACAGCAACAATGCAAACAGCCGCGTGGCCGATTTCCGGAACCTCCTGCATTGGGCACCCAATGTTACCACGGGCAAAGACGGCAAAGCCACAATCGAGTTTTACACGTCCGACCAAACAGGCCGTTACCAGGTCGTGATCCAGGGGATTACACCCGATGGCAAGGCAGGCAGCAAAACGGTTTCCTTCGACGTCAGGAAACGGAGCCTTTAAATGTAAAACTCCGAGGTGTGCTTGATCTCCTTCAACACGAAGGTGCTGTTGAGCACGCCTATGTTGTCGATCTTGGACAGCTTGTACTTCACGAAATCGTGGTACTCGTCGAGGCTGGCGACATTGATTTTTAAAAGAAAATCCACCTGACCGGCCATGTGGTAGCATTCCTGCACTTCGTGGAGGTTTTGTATCTCCTGTTCGAACTTCTCGATAAACGCCTCATTGTGGTAGCGCATCGATACCTGGCAGATCGTCGTAACGTGTCTGTTAATCAGTTTTTTATCTAAAATGGCTACGTACTGCTTGATGTAGCCCAGGCTTTCCAGTCTTCTGATCCGCTCGTACACGGGCGATACCGTCAGGTTGAGCATCGTCGCGATTTCCTTTGTCGTTTTTTTTGCATCTTTTTGAAGAATGCGGAGGATTTTGGTATCGATTTTGTCCAACTGTTCCATAGGGCAATAATATTTACTGATACGGCTTTAGAAATGAACCTCAAAAAGTAAATTTTGCTCCAAAAATCAAATAGTGCGGCAATGTTTCCTGCGAAATGGGCTGTTTCTTGAAAATAGTTTTCGCAAATGGGAAATTGCAAGTGATTTATGCTTTATCCAAAAGTTGTTTTTTATGAAAACGGACTGCGTTTTAGTAATAGGAGCAAACGGGCAGATCGGATCTGTTCTGGTGGAATATCTGAGGGGAATCTACGGAATGGGAAAGGTGGTGGCGACGGACATCCGTATGCCCGAATTCCCGACCGGCATCTTCGAGCAACTCGACGCGACAAACGCTGCTGAAATGGCCGCGCTGGTGCGTAAATATGGCATTACACAAATCTATCACCTCGCGGCGATCCTTTCGGCAAAAGGCGAGCAGGATCCGCTCCGAACGTGGCATATCAATATGCAGACGTATTTCAACGTCCTCGAAGTAGCGCGTGAAAACGGGGTAAGTAAAGTGTTTTATCCAAGCTCCATTGCCGTGTTCGGCGACCGCGTGGATACGCTGGCCGAGCAATGGTCATACCTCGATCCTTCGACGGTTTACGGCATCAGCAAAGCCGCCGGTGAAAACTGGTCCAACTACTATTTCAAACGTTACGGCGTGGATATCCGCTCGTTGCGTTACCCGGGCATTATCGGCCACCAGTCGATGCCGGGCGGCGGTACTACCGACTACGCGGTGGATATTTATCACAAAGCGGTGAAGGGAGAGGCATTTGAATGCTTTTTGAAACCCGAAACGACCCTGCCGATGATCTACATCAGCGACGCGATGGACGCTACCGTGCGCCTCATGGAAGCGCCGGCCGAAAAAATTTCCGTACGCACTTCTTACAACCTCGCCGGAATGAGCTTCTCACCCGAGGAAATCGCGCGGAGCATTCAAAAGGTTATTCCCGACTTCAACATAACTTACAAACCGGACTTCCGCCAGGCGATCGCCGATTCCTGGCCCCAGGAAATCGACGATGCCCAGGCCCGGAAAGACTGGGGCTGGCGGCCAAGCTACTCGCTTGATAAGATGACGCAGGAAATGATCAGCGAGTTGCGGAAGAAGTACCAGGTTGTGAATGAGTGAATGTGTGAATGTGTGACTGATTGAATGACCGAATGATTGAATGATTGAATATTTTCTAGGGAGGTCTGCCTTCGGTTAAATTCTGAAACTCGTTCAAATTCACTCATTCACTCATTCACTCATTCACTCATTCAATCATTCAATCATTCAATCATTCAAAATTCCGTCATTCGCTCATTCACTCATTCAAAATTCATCACCATGTACGGTAACATCCAACAAGAACTTCAAACCGAACTGGAAGCGATCCGGTCGGCGGGGTTATATAAAAAAGAGCGCGTGATTACCACGCCGCAGTCGGCGCATATTGCTACGACCGACGGGGCGGATGTGCTCAACTTTTGTGCAAATAACTACTTAGGCCTTTCGTCGCATCCTGATGTGATCCAGGCGGGTATCGACGCCATTCATTCCCATGGTTTCGGAATGTCGTCGGTGCGGTTTATCTGCGGGACGCAGGATATTCACAAGGAACTGGAACGCAAAACGGCCGAATTCCTCGGTACCGAGGATTGCATTCTCTATGCAGCGGCGTTCGATGCCAATGGCGGGATTTTCGAGCCGTTGCTCAACGAGCAGGACGCCATTATCTCCGACGAACTGAACCACGCGTCGATTATCGACGGCGTGCGCCTTTGCAAGGCCAAGCGGTTCCGTTACAAGCATAACGACATGGCCGATCTTGAAAAACAGCTTCAAGACGCACAAGGCAGCCGTCGAATCCTGGTGGTGACCGACGGCGTTTTCTCGATGGACGGTACCATCGCCCGCCTCGACCAAATCTGCGACCTCTCAGAACAATATAAGGCCATGGTGATGATCGACGAGTGCCATGCTACCGGCTTTATGGGCAAAACCGGCCGCGGCACACACGAATTCCGCAACGTAATGGGTCGGATCGACATTATAACAGGTACTTACGGCAAAGCATTAGGCGGTGCATCGGGCGGGTTTACAGCTGCCAAAAAGGAGATCGTGGAGATCCTTCGCCAGCGTTCCAGACCTTATTTGTTTTCCAATACATTGGCTCCTTCCATTGTCGGAGCCTCCATAAAAGTACTCGACCTGCTCACCTCGTCCACCGCATTGCGCGACAAGCTGGAACAGAATACCCAGTATTTCCGCAAGGCCATGACCGACGTAGGTTTCGATATTCTCCCTGGCGAGCACCCGATCGTCCCGATTATGCTTTATGAAGCCAAACTGGCGCAAGAATTCGCAGCCAGATTGCTCAGCGAAGGCATTTATGTAATAGGCTTCTTTTATCCCGTGGTGCCGCAAGGCAAGGCGCGGATCCGCGTGCAAATCTCCGCAGGGCACGAGCAAGCGGACCTCGAAAAGGCCGTGGCGGCGTTTACGAAAGTCGGAAAGGAATTGGGCGTCATTTAAGCCCCATTTTTAAAACTAAGACCGAATAGAGCAAAGCCGATACCGGATTCCGGTACCGGCTTTTTGTTTATTGCTCCGCTTCGAGCAACTCCACTTCCACGTGCAGCGATTGCAGCGCTGCATTGCCGTACTGGGTAACCATCGCCACATCTGCGGCGTCGCGGCCATGGGCGATTTCGATGCGGTACCCCTCGGTTTTTTCCTGCACCGCGTCGAAAGTATACCATTCGCCGCCGATGAATACTTCAAACCAGGCGTGCAGGTCCATATCTTTCAGTTTATCGAGGTAACCTACGGTCATCCGGGTCGGAATGCAAAGGTTCCGGCATAATGCAATGGCAAGGTGCGTGAAGTCGCGGCACACGCCTACGCGGCTGTAGGCGGTGTCGAGGGCTGTCGTGGCAGCATTGGAAACACCGTATTGATAGCGTATATTATTGTGGATCCAGGTGCGGATGGCCTCCACCTGATCGTAGCCTGGTGTAAGGTTACCGGCTATTTCCAGTGCTAACATGTTGATTTCATGCAGATCCGACTGGCAATAGCGGCTGGGCAGGATGTAATGCATGACATCATCCGGCAAATCCCCTACAAGCATATACGCAGGAGCCGGATTAGGGATCGGCTTCGTGGGATTCACCTGGGCCTGCACTTCGGTGGTGATGGTAACCCTGCCCACGGGCAGGATCGTGCGCTGGCAGGGATTGCCGTAAAGGTCGGTATACTCCGAAAACGGTACGGGCGGCTCTATGTTAAAACCTTCCTGGATGATCGACTGGCCTTCCTGACGGCGGGGTCGTAACATGGTGGTCACGGTGGTGGGGGCATACACGTCGTACGTGAATATGCTTCTGCCCTTCATTTTCATTTATGAGTCGGATTAGTATTGTGGTTCAATGTAATGATGCTTAGTTACTTAAAAATTACGTGCCATTTATTTTATTGTGAACACGCTTTCAGATCAGAATTAAATCGTTTCAATAGACGTTTGTACAGCAGGAATGTTAATTTTAGAGCGAACAGTATTTCGTGAAATTTAAATAATACACCTATGGCAGTTACAAAATGGATCGTAGACCCGGCGCATTCCGAAGTGCAGTTCAAAATCAAACACCTGGTCATTTCGACGATCACGGGTTCCTTCAACAATTTTGAAGGCGGGGCCACTTCGGATTTGAATAATTTTGAAAATGCGGAAATTCATTTCTCCCTCGACGTGAACAGTATCGATACCAATGTGGAAATGCGCGACGCCCATTTGCGTTCGGCGGATTTCTTCGATGCAGAGCAATATCCGCACATTACCTTTCAATCCAACTATTTTCATAAAGTAAAAGGCGATAACTATAAGCTCTCCGGGCTGCTTACGCTCAAAGGCATTACCAAACCGATCGAACTCGATGCCGAATATGGCGGTGCCGAAAAGGATAGCGACGGCAATATCCGCATCGGATTTGAGGTGGAAGGCCGTTTGAGCCGCCAGGAATTTGGCCTGAATTACATGCAGCTCACGGATTCGGGAGGCTTAGTAATTGGTGAGGACGTGAAGCTGATTGCCAATATTCAGCTCGTAAAACAGCCATAATCAGTCATTTAGTTATTATCATAAACTTTTAATACCCGGTATCAACCTCAAAGCTGGTTTGCCGGGTATTTTTGATACCAATAGAAAATGCGGGCAGCCGCCTTTTTCTAAAACCTAAACTGCCATCCATGAAAGTGCTGCGCATTCTTTTGAAAATCATCGGGATATTCCTGCTGTTGCTCGTACTCGCCATTGCTACCATGATCACCACCATGGACGATACGCCCTACCGGGAAATGGCCTATTATAAAGAGTGGAAAACGCTTATCGGGGACGTAAAGGCGGATACTACCGGGGCTTCCTCTGCATTGCAGGCCGGTTGGGCCAAGGTGAATATCACACCGATATCGCCTACGCCCACAGCGGGTTATGGCAACCGGCGCGGCAGGCCTTACACGGCTGTGCACGACTCCGTATATGTGCGTGCGATGGTGATCGACAACGGGCATACGAAAGCGGCCATTATTGCCGCCGATCTGCTCATCATTCCTCCCACGGTCATTCAGTCATTGAAAGAGAAGCTAAAACCGGGCGATATCCCGTTCGAACAGATCTATTTCGGCGCTACGCATAGCCATAACAGTGTAGGCGGTTGGGGAACGGGCATTTCATCCCTGTTCTTTTCGGGTAAATATGATCCCGCTATCGTTGAAAATCTGGCCAATGCATTTCACAAGGCCATTACCGATGCGCAAAAAAAAGTGGAACCCGTGCAGCTGACCTACATGGAATCGCTCGACTCGGTCGATATCCGTAACCGGCTGGTAGGCGAGGAGGGAGGTATCGATCCGGAGATACGTTCAGCAGCATTCGTTACCCAAAGCGGGCAGAAGGCCATTCTGAGCTCATTCGCAGCGCACTCTACGGTTTTGAATTCCAAAAATATAGTTCTCTCACGCGATTATCCCGGCGCGCTGGTGGATTCGCTGGAAAAAGGCCGCTACAATTTTGCGATGTACATGGCAGGCGCGGTGGGCAGCATGGGCCCGATCGAGCAGGGAACGGATGACTTTGACGAAGTGAAAAACCAGGCATTCGGGGTGCAGAATGCATTGCTGTCGCCTAATACTGTGAAGGAGGATTCGAAGAGCGCCTTGGTAGAAACGCTCACATTGCCGCTGCCGCTGCGTGAACCGACGCCTCGCCTGACTATGCGCATCGTGCTGCGCCCGTGGGCATTCAAGAAGGCATTCGGTGAATATCCGGTGTATGTGAAGGCTTTGCGGGTCGGGAATATCCTGATGGTAGGCATGCCTTGCGACTTCTCCGGCGAACTGACTGGCCCGCTGGATGCTTATGCTAAATCCAGGGGCCTGAACCTGATGGTAACCAGCTTCAACGGCGGCTATATCGGCTACATTACCCACGACAAGTATTTCGATCGCGATTTGTACGAAACCAAAACCATGAGCTGGTACGGTCCGTACAATGGGGCCTATTTGCAGGAAGTGATTAAAGATATTATTGATAAATTATCCTAAACCGTAACTAACGATGAGAACACTGCCAATCCTCTTTCTCACGCTCCTTTCCCTTTCTTCCATGGCTCAAAAGCCCGTTCGCCTGGCCGTAGCCGGACTGAGCCACGGACATGTCGGCTGGGCCTTTAACCGGAAAGACAAAACCGATATGCAGCTGGTGGGGATCTGGGAAACGAACCCCGAGCTCGTGAAGCAGTTTACCGAGCGCTACAAGCTCGATCCCAAGCTGTTTTATTCTGATCTGAACAAAATGCTCGACGAGACGAAACCGGAAGCTGTTTCGGCATTCGGTGCGATCAACGAGCACGTCGTGGTGGTGCGGGCATGTGCGCCGAGGAAAATCAATGTAATGGTGGAGAAGCCGCTGGCCACGACATTTGCCGATGCAAAGGAAATCCAGAAACTGGCGACGCAGAACAATATTCACGTTCTGACCAATTACGAAACTTCGTGGTATGCCAGTAACCAGCACGTGAACCAGCTCATTCAGGATGGGAAACTCGGCGAGATCCGTAAGGTAATGGTGAACGACGGCCACCAGGGACCGAAGGAAATAGGGGTTAGCAAAGAGTTTTTCGCGATCCTCACCGACCCGGTGAAAAACGGCGCCGGGGCGTTGATCGATTTCGGATGTTATGGCGCCAACCTCATGACCTGGCTCATGAAAGGCGAGCGGCCTGTTTCGGTAACGGCGGTTACGCATCAGAACAAACCCGATATTTACAAGAATGTGGACGACGAGGCCTCCATTATCCTGCAATATCCAAAGGCACAATGCATTATTCAGGGCTCATGGAACTGGTCTTTTGCGAGAAAGGACATGGAAGTTTACGGTAACAAGGGCTACGCTGTTGCCGTCAATGCCACCACAGTACGGCAGCGCTTCCAGGAAAAAGCACCCGAGGAAACGCTCAAACTCGATCCTCGTCCCGCACCTTACACCGACCCATTCTCGGTATTGGCCGATGTAGTACAAGGCCGCATCAAACTCGATCAGAACGACCTGTACGGGTTACCGGTAAATGTGACCGTCGTAGAGATACTGGAAACGGCCAAAGAGGCTGCAAAAACCGGTAAGACTATCTTTTTGAAAAAATAATTCATATCCATGGAGCCCAGGCCCGTCAGTTTTTCCCAGACCACCCTCACCGAATTGATGATTCCTTCATATGCCAATTTTGGCGGGAAGATTCACGGAGGCATATTGCTTTCGCTGATCGACAAAGTTGCGTATGCGTGCGCTTCTCGCCACGCCGGCACGTATTGCGTGACCGTATCCGTGGACGCGGTGGATTTTCTCGAACCGGTGGAGGTAGGGGACCTGGTGTCGCTGCACGCATCGGTGAACTATGTGGGAAGGACTTCGCTGGTGGTAGGTATCCGTGTGGTGGCCGAGAATGTGCGGAATCGTACCGTACGCCATACCAACACGTCCTATGTGACGATGGTGGCCAAGGACGACGATAACAAACCAACCGTTGTTCCGGAACTGGTACTGGAGAACGAAGAAGATGCGCGCCGTTTCCTGGAAGCGATCAAGCGCCGGGAGCTGAAAGAAAAATACCGCGATGCATTCGATAATGCCAGAACACGCCTGGATGTGCCTGAAAACCTGGATAAGTTAGCCGACCAGCGGTGTGTGATCGGCTATGATACGGCTGTTTAATTGAACTGTCAGGTTAATTGAACTGTCAGGCTGAGCGGAGTCGAAGCCGCGGTACTGTACCGCGGCTTCGACTCCGCTCAGCCTGACATACTTCAAAACCCAAACAACCCACCTCCGCTTTTCCTGGTGCTGCTTTTCTTGCCAAACAGCATTCCAAAAACGCCCCGCACCACCTCGCGGCCGATCTGTTTGGCCAGCGGGGAGTTGAGCGCATCGGAGATCATGCTCGACTGCTCTTTCTCCTTTTTAGCCTCGACTTTCGCCTGCACTTCCGCTTCTTTCGCCTCGGTTTCCTTGCGGGCTTGTTCTTCCATCCGCCTGGTCAGGATTTCATAAGCGCTTTCCGGATCGACAGGATCTTTGTATTTGGCATACACGTCCGACTGCTGCACGTGCTTGTCGTAGTCGGCCTGGACCATAGGCCCCATAACGGAAGCAGGAGGCATTAAATGGGTGGCTGCTACTTCGGTAGGAATCCCTTTTTCATTCAAAACCGTGATCAGGGCCTGACCGATACCGAGTGTCGTTAGCACCTGGTCGATCGAATAAAAATCCGATTTCGGATAAGTTTTGACGGTTTGCTTCAATCCTTCGGCATCCTGCGGGGTGAATGCACGGAGCACGTGCTGCACTCGGTTACCAAGCTGGCCAAGCACCGATACCGGTACATCCTGCGCCATTTGGGTGCAGAAGAAGATACCCACGCCTTTGGAGCGGATC
Source organism: Dyadobacter sp. 50-39 (assembly GCA_001898145.1). Lineage (GTDB taxonomy): Bacteria > Bacteroidota > Bacteroidia > Cytophagales > Spirosomataceae > Dyadobacter. The sequence goes on along the minus strand of MKSR01000008.1, from coordinate 112,756 downwards.
AGGCGCACCACCTGCTCGATCTGTTCGAGGAATGCCTTTGGCGCGTCTTTGAAAAGCAAATGCGCCTCGTCGAGGAAGAATACCAGCTTAGGCTTGTCCAGGTCCCCCGCTTCGGGCAGTTTTTGGTATAATTCGGCCAGGAGGCTGAGCATGAATGTCGAGAACAATGCGGGTTTATCCTGCACATCGGAGACATTCAGCAGGCTGATCACGCCCTGCCCGTCCACTTTGTTGATCAGGTCGTCGATATCGAATGATCTTTCCCCAAAAATGGTGCCTACGCCTTGCTGTTCCAATGCCACGATCTTGCGGAGGATCGTACCGGCGGTGGAGGAAGAAATGGTACCGTAGTCGGCTTTGATTTCCGCTGCGCCCGGGCCCTCGGCCAGGTAGTTAAGGACTTTTTTCAGGTCGTTCAGGTCCACCATCGGCAGATCCTTATCATCGGCATATTTGAACAGGATGGCGAGTACACCGGCCTGGGTTTCATTCAGTTCGAAAATTTTGGATAGGAGAATCGGTCCGAATTCCAGGACGGTAGCACGCATTTGAGCGCCTTTATTCCCGCTGAGCGAATACAGCTCCACCGGAAATCCTTTCGGCTCGAAAACGGTACCGAGTATCTGGGCGCGTTCTTCCAGAGCCGCATTGGTCTTGCCCGGCTGAGCGATACCCGAAAGGTCGCCTTTGATATCAGACATGAACACGGGTACACCGGCTGCGGAAAGCTGCTCGGCGAATACCTGCAATGTGCGCGTCTTACCCGATCCCGTCGCCCCGGCCACAAGCCCGTGGCGGTTCATCATGCGCAAGGGAAGGTTCACGCGGGCCTCGCCGATGATCTCGCCGTCGAGAATGGCCGACCCCAAATGAATTACAGGTTTGTCAGTTTGATAAGATTTCTGAATTGCTGCAATAAATTGTTCTTTCTTTGACACAGGAAAATGCGGGTTATGGTTTGATGAAAGGTTAAGTTACAAATTTTAAAGGTTTCGGGAAGATTCCAAGGTCGGCCGTTTAATTTTGTAGAATAATAATTTGTGAGGAAATAATATAACTTTTTGCATATGCTTGTATTTGCAAAATATTATTAGGTATTTTGGTTTGATCGCTTAGTGATTATTCTGATTTACAATTTTAGAGACATACTTACCCTTTATGTTGAGCCGAGTTGCGAATTCAATTTACTGGATGAACCGATATATGGAACGGGTCGAAAATTACGCCCGTTTTGTTGGGGTCAATTTTAACCTGGCCCTGGATCTTCCGCCTGATGTAGACGAACAATGGGAGCCGTTACTGATCGCCACGGCCGACCACTTTCTCTTCTATAAGTATTATGACAAGCCTACCAAGGAGGATGTCATTCACTTCATGACATTCGATAAGCGTAATCCGAACTCCATTATCAGCTGCCTCTACGAAGCCCGCGAGAATGCACGGACGATCCGCGAAACGATTTCGAAGGAAATGTGGGAGAGTATCAACACGTTTTACCTGACCATCAAGGGGACTTCGCCGGACGATTTCCGGAATATGGACCACATGCAGTCGTATTTCACGGACATTCGCAAGAACTGCCAGCTTTTCCACGGGGTAGTCGACTCGTCGATCACACGCAACGAGGCCTGGCATTTCGGAAGGCTCGGGCGGCACATCGAGCGTGCCGACAAATGTTCGCGTTTCCTGGATGTGAAGTATTTCACATTGTTGCAGGACTCGGGTACTTCGGGTTCTACGCTGGATCTGATGCTTTGGACCGCCGTTTTGAAATCGGTGAGTGCCTATAATATGTACCGCCAGACGCACCGCGCATTGACACCCATGAACATTGTGGCGTTTCTGATCCTTGACAAGCTTTTCCCGCGTTCCATCGCCTATTGCGTGAGACAGGCGGAGCTTTCGCTCTATGCCATTGCCGGATCCATCCCCGAGCGCGGTTACACCAACCCGGCCGAGCGCGCGTTGAGCAAGATCAGGAGCGAACTGGAATTCACCGATGTGGAGGATGTTTTCAAAATGGGACTGCACGATTACCTCGATAAATTCCAGATCAAGAACAACGAAGTGGATAACAAAATCTTCGATATGTACTTCGGATTGGAGACCGGACAGTCGCAAAGCCAGGGTCAGGGGCATTTCAAAAGCCAGTGGATGAACTGATCAAAACTTTCCTATCTTAGCGACTCTATCATTTTGAGCCGCTAAGACATGACATATTGCCTGGGTATCAAAGTCGCATCCGGCCTGGTGGCCATTGCCGACACGCGCCTGACGTCCGGAACCGAGGTTTCGACCAACAAGAAAGTTTCTGTTTACCAGTCCGACAAGCATTCTATTTTTGTGATGACCTCCGGCCTGAGGTCGGTGCGGGATAAGGCTATTACCTATTTCAAAGAAGTCCTGGAAGAGCGGGACACTTCATTCGACAAGCTTTACAAGGCTGTCAATGCATTGGGGCAGCAGGTGCGACGGGTGGCCGAGGAGGACCGTTATGCGCTGAACAATGCGGGGCTGGTGTTCAACCTGTTCGCGATTGTGGGCGGGCAGCTGGAACACGATTCCGAACACAAGCTTTTTCTTTTATATCCCGAAGGCAATTGGGTAGAAGTAGGCGACGGCTCGCCGTTTATCATCATCGGTAACTCGGGCTACGGGAAGCCGCTGCTGTACCGGAGCCTCAAATTCGATTCGTCGATGCAGGATGCATTGAAGATCGGCTTTTTGTCGTTCGATTCTACAAGGGTAAGTTCCAACGATGTGGATTACCCGATAGATGTCGTCATGTACGAAAAGGACTCATTCCAGCTTGTGGAGCACCGTTTCGAGAAAGACGACCTCGACTACGTGGGCAAGCAGTGGAGCGCATTGCTGAGCAATTCCGTACAGAAATTGTCGTTGGAATGGATGGACCCGGTATTCGGCAAAATGGGAGAAATTACAAAGGCATAACTGCTTGTTTCAGCCTGAAAACGTATATTCTGATTGGTTTTCCGGTGATTCGGCGAGCTGGTGAACAGACGACGGAAATGAGTCCAGAAACTCAATTGTAGTTTTTTGTTTGTAGAAAAATCTAATTGCGGAGAGGGAATTTAGTATTTTTGCAACCAAACATAAAGAGGAATTCTAGATCGTGACGTTAATTAAATCTATCTCAGGAATCAGGGGAATAGTGGGAGGAAAATCGGGTGAGGCGCTGACTCCGATTGATGTTGTTAAGTTTGCTGCTGCATACGGGACATGGGTGAGGCGTACAAATCCACAGAATCTTAAGGTGGTAATCGGCAGGGATGCAAGGCTTTCCGGTGAAATGGTAAGCCGCCTGGTAGCCGGTACTTTGCAAGGTGTAGGGCTGAATGTGCTCGACCTTGGCCTGTCCACTACTCCGACTGTCGAGATAGCCGTGAAAGCGGAAGGCGCGGCGGGAGGTATTATCCTTACAGCAAGCCACAACCCGATCCAGTGGAACGCCCTTAAATTGCTTAACCACGAAGGAGAGTTCATTTCGGAGGCCGAAGGCGCCGAGGTGCTTCGCATTGCCGACGAGGAAGATTTCCTGTTTCCCGATGTAAAAAAGCTGGGAAGCTATACTTCCGATGATGCCTATCTCCGGAAACATATCGACCACGTTCTGTCTCTGGCACTCGTGGATGCGGAAGCGATCCGAAATGCCAATTTCAAAATCGTTGTCGACGCGGTCAATTCTACCGGCGGAATAGCGGTACCCCTCTTGCTCGAAGCATTGGGCGTGGATCCCAAGAATATCAAGAAACTGAACTGCGAACCAACCGGCAATTTCGCGCACAATCCCGAGCCCCTGCCGGAGCATTTACACGACATCAGCAAGGAACTGAACAACGGCTCATACCAGCTCGGCATCGTCGTTGATCCGGATGTGGACCGGCTTGCGCTGATGTGCGAGGATGGCACGCCGTTTGGAGAGGAATACACGCTCGTTGCGGTGGCGGATTATGTTTTGAGAAACGCGCCGGGTAATACGGTTTCCAATCTTTCCTCGACTGCTGCATTGCGCGACGTGACCATTAAAGCCGGTGGACAGTACTTCGCATCGGCGGTAGGGGAAGTGAATGTGGTGAATGCCATGAAAGCCAACAACGCTGTGATCGGCGGGGAAGGCAATGGAGGGGTGATTTATCCCGAAAGCCACTATGGCCGTGATGCATTGGTAGGTATTGCGCTGTTCCTGACGCATCTGGCAAAGTCGGGCAAAAAGGCCTCGGTATTGAGAAGGTCTTACCCGAATTACTATATTTCCAAAAACAAGATCGAGCTTACACCGGAGATCAACGTCGATAACATTCTCGACCGCATTCAGACGCGCTATTCCAAGCAGCCGGTGAACACGATCGACGGTGTCCGTATCGAATTCGATCGGGAATGGGTGCATTTGCGCCGGTCGAACACCGAGCCGATCATCCGCATTTATTCGGAGTCGGAAACGCAGACCACCGCTACAAGCCTTGCCAATAAAATCATTTCCGATATCAAGGAAATCATTTCGGAACCGAAGAAATAAATACGCTGTTAGCATAGCTACATTCAGGTCACTTATTGCCGCAAACGGGCAGTGAGTGATCTTTATAATTTAATATCCCCATGAAAGTCTACTTAGACAATGCGGCCACGACGCAACTGGACCCCGAGGTGCTGGAAGCGATGCTGCCGCTCATGACCGAGCAATTCGGCAACCCCTCTTCCATTCATTCCTACGGCCGCGCCGTGCGTTCATCCATCGAGCGGGCCCGGAAAAGCATTGCAGCGACCTTAAACGCGGCTCCGGCAGAGATATTCTTTACCTCCGGCGGTACCGAAGCCGACAATACGGCCATTCGTTCAAGTATTGAAACGTTCGGTCTGCGCCATGCCATCACGTCGCGTATCGAGCACCACGCCGTGCTGCACACATTGGAGCATTTGAAAAAGCTGGGCATTATCGAGCTGAGTTATGTGAATTTGAATGCCAAAGGGGAGGTAGATCTCGAACACCTCGAAGCACTGCTCGCTTCGAAACCGCGCTCATTGGTATCGCTTATGCATGGCAACAACGAGATCGGCAACCTGCTGGATCTCGAAGCAGCGGGCGATATTTGCGAAAAATACAATGCCATTTTCCATAGCGATACTGTGCAGACGATGGGGCATTACCGCCATGATCTGCAAAAGCTGAAAACAAATTTCATCGTCGGCGCGGCGCACAAGTTCAACGGTCCGAAAGGAGTTGGCTTCTTGTACGTTCGGCCGGGGATCAAGATTAATCCTTTCGTACATGGAGGCGCGCAGGAGCGCAATATGCGTGGGGGAACGGAAAATATCTATGGTATTGTCGGCCTGGCCAAAGCGTTGGAAATAGCCTACCGCGATATGGATTCCCACAAAGCGCATATCGAAGGTTTGAAGGGACGGATGATCGCTAAATTGCAAGACGGCATAGAGGGCGTGGCATTCAACGGTAATTCCGCAGATTTGGGCAAAAGCCTTTATACGGTTTTGAATGTGAGCCTGCCGCCTTCCGACATCAGCGATATGCTGCTGTTCAACCTCGATATTGCCGGCATTGCCGTTTCAGGCGGCAGCGCCTGTTCGAGCGGTACCGACATTGGTTCGCACGTGTTGAATGAGCTCAGGATCGACGAAAACCGCGCTAACGTGCGTTTCTCGTTCGGGAAGTATAACACGGAAGCCGAGATCGACTATGCTGCTGAGACGCTGATCGGTCTCTACAAGAAGGAAAGCGTGAGCCTGTAATCGAAAGGAATACCCTATAAAAGCCAAAACCCGGCCCCTGAATCAGGAGGCCGGGTTTTTAATGATATCTTCAAGACATTCCACCCAGATGTCGCTGTCGTTGAGACTCTCGACGAGCTGCCAATGCACCCCGCCTTCTTTCTCAAAAATCTCTTTGTATTCTTCTCCGACTTCAATCGTCGTTTCCAGGCAGTCGGCTACGAATGCGGGAGAGAATGCCAATGCGCTTTTCACACCTTTTTTAGTGAGTTCAGGGATTACCTCGTCGGTATAAGGCTTGATCCATGGATTTTTGCCCAGGCGGGATTGGAAGCAGGTCGTATACTTACCTTCGGGAATGCCCAATCCTTTTACCAGCAACCGGGTCGTCTCGAAGCATTGGGCACGATAGCAATGCTGGTTGCGGTGATCGAGCTTGTCGCAGCAGCTGCCGAACTGGCAAAAACTGCCGGTAACATCGCCTTTGGTGATCTGTCGCTCGGGCAGGCCATGGTAGCTGAACACGAAATGGTCGTAGTCGTGCTGCGCCATGTATTTTTTACCCAAATCAACAAACCCCTGGATGAATTTCGGGTGTTCGAGGAAACGGTTTACAAAGCGTATTTCCGGAAGTACTTCCCAGTCTTTCACGACACGCATTACCTCTTTATACACCGAGCCGGTGGAGGCGGAAGCATACTGCGGGAAGAACGGCACGACGACGATTTCGGTCAGGCATTCCTTACGCAATGCCGTCAATGCTTTTTCAATGCTCGGGTTCTGATAACGCATTGCCAGCTCCACGATATAATCTGGCCCCAGGACTTTCTGTAATTTATCTTTGACCGAATACCCGTAAGTTTTTAATGGGGAGCCGTCCGGTTTCCAAAGCTGCTTATAAACTTTCGCCGACTTGGGTGCGCGGAACGGCGCGATGATCAGGTTGATCAGGAACCAGCGGTTCAGGTACGGGATATCGATCACGCGCTCGTCCATGAGGAATTCCCGCAGGTATTTGCGCACATCGGGCACCGACGGGCTGTCGGGCGTGCCGAGGTTTACGATCAATACGCCGGTCTTCCTGACTTCATCCAGCGTAGTAGTATCGAAGGGTTGAGCCAATGTGGTTGTACTCATTTCATTAACAATTTCATGATGAAAGATGTATCAAAGTTCGATTAAGATGTCACCCTGAGCGGAGTCGAAGGGTAATGCGTACTGCAAATACCCTTCGACCGCCCGGCGGCCCGGTCCGCTCAGGGTGACTACGAAATCGCTCTTTGATACACCCTCTTTTTATATTTCAATCTCGCAAAAATAGCGATTACAATCCTAACAAGACCTCTTTCAATGCCGCTTGCGCCGACCATTCCCGGTTGGCCGCCTGCTCGATCACCAATGAACGCGGGCCGTCGAGTACTTCGTCGGCTACCTTCATATTCCGGCGCACAGGCAGGCAGTGCATGAATTTTCCATTGTCGGTCAAAGCCATTTTAGCCTCTGTGATCATCCAGGAAGGATCAGTATTCAAAACCTGACCGTAGCTGTTGAAAGACGACCAGTTTTTGCCGTACACAAAATCAGCACCTTCCAACGCCTTGTCCTGGTCGTAAATCACCTGGCCTTTGCCTACGAATTCCGGAGATAGGTCGTAACCTTCGGGATGCGTGATTACAAGCTCCACTTCCATGGGGTTCATCCATTCGCAAAACGAGTTGGCAACGGCCTGCGGCAATGCTTTAAAATGCGGCAGCCATGTAAGTACCACTTTCGGACGTTGTTTGAGCTTAAATTCTTCGATGGTAATGCAGTCGGCCAGCGATTGCAGCGGGTGCCGCGTCGCTGATTCGAGGTTTACGATGGGAACGTTCGCATATTTTTTAAACTGCTCAAAAACGATTTCCGCGTAGTCTTTGTCACGGTCCTGCAGCCCAGCAAATGACCGGATACCGATGATGTCGCAGTAGCTGCCGATCACCGCTGCCGCTTCTTTCACGTGTTCGGCCTTGTCACCGTTCATGATCACACCTTCTTCCATTTCCAGTCCCCAACCATCCTGGCCGACATTCATCGTAATCACATTCAAGCCGAGGTTCTGGGCAGCTTTCTGCGTGCTGATCCTTGTCCTTAAACTTGAATTGAAAAACAGTAGGCCTATGGTTTTGTTTTTCCCCAGCGTCTGGTCCGCAAACGGGTCCTTTTTGGCTGCGATGCCGCTGCTGATGAGCTGGGGTAGGTCGGTGACGTCTTTAATGGAAAGAAAGTGTTTCATTCAGGTTAAAATTTCGGAGATAGGTGTTCCTATTCTCAACTAGGACAAGGATGGTAATAGTTCAAAAAAATCAAACAGCCGCGACAGATACTTCTTTTTTCAGCGCTTCGAGGAATAGATCTGCTTCCGTTTTGCCCAATGCGAGCGATGGAAGCAGACGGATCGTGTTCGCGCCGGCCACGCCGGTAAACATTTTGTGTTCAAACAACAGCTTATTCCGCAGTTCCTTCACCGGGAAATCGTACTCGATCCCGATCATCAATCCGCGGCCTCTCAACTCCTTATAGCCGCCAATCGATCTGATGCCTTCAAACAGGTAATCGCCGATCTCGGCAGCATTCGCGATCAGATTTTCGTCCTTCATAATATCCAGCACCGCCACGCCTGCCGCGCAAGCCAGGTGGTTACCGCCGAATGTCGTTCCAAGCAAGCCGTAGCTGGCCTTGAATTTCGGAGAAATCAGTATTCCGCCGATCGGGAAGCCGTTACCCATACCTTTCGCCATCGACATAATGTCCGGCGTAATGCCGCTGAACTGGTGCGAGAAGAACTTTCCTGTTCGGCCGTAGCCGCATTGCACGCTGTCGAGGATGAGTACAGCGCCGGTTTCATCGCATTTGCGTCTTAATGTTTGCAAAAACTCGTCGGTACAAACGTTAATACCACCCACGCCCTGAATGCCTTCGACGATCACCGCACAAACTTCGTCGGTAATGCCCGCTTCGGCCGCAGAGGCATCGTTGAATGGAAGGAATGTTACATGCTCCTTGTAGTTCACAGGTGCAACGATCGACGGATTGTCGGTTGCAGCAACCGCACCGGCCGTCCGGCCGTGGAATGACTTGGTAAAGGAAATGACCTTTGTTCTGCCATTGTGGAAAGAAGCCAGTTTCAAGGCATTCTCATTCGCTTCGGCGCCCGAGTTGCAAAGGAATAATTTGTAATCCGGATAGCCCGATAGCTCGCCCAGCTTCACCGCCAGCTCTTCCTGGATGGAGATTTTGACAGAATTGGAATAAAAGCTGATCGCGTGCAACTGCTTCGTGAGCTTATCCACATAGTAGGGATGGCAATGGCCAACCGAAATCACCGCGTGGCCGCCGTAAAGATCAAGGTATTTGGTACCATGCTGGTCCCAAAGGTAGCTACCCTCGGCTTTCACCGGTTCTATATCGTAAATGGGGTAGACGTCAAATAGGTGTGACATTTCTTTTTGTGGTTTATCAGGCTAATTCCAAAGTTTCAACTCTCTGAAAAAGGTCCTTGTTTAATGTTTTGATTGCTAATTGGAAAATTTGGCGATTTTCTCTTTCCATTCGCCCAGGTTACCAGTTGGTTTTTTGGCTTTCTGTTTAAGCAGGAGCAGGTTAGCAAAGGTGACCAGTTGCTTTTGCTGTACGTCGCTCAGCTGGTTATACGTTTGAATCAAATCGTTCATAGCAATCAAATCGTTACGCTCAAAACTCAAACAATTTTTTACTCGATTAAAACGCCGGCGCTTTCAGCCGCAGCCCTGCATCCTCCGGCAGGCCGAACAGCAGGTTCATGTTCTGTACCGCCTGACCCGACGCGCCTTTGGTAAGGTTATCGATAATGCTTGTGATCAGCAACTGGCCGTCGTGCACTTCGAGGTTGACGAAGCATTTGTTGGTATTCACGACCTGCTTCAAATCGATCGGCGTGTCGCTTACGTGCGTAAATGGGTGCGAGGCGTAAAAGTCCTTGTAAAGTGTCCTCGCTTCACCCAAAGAGCCTTCGTAGCGCGTGTACACGTTGGCGATGATGCCGCGTGTGTAATCGCCGCGGTACGGCACGAAGTTCACGGCCTGGTCGAAACCGGCCTGCAACTTGCCGAACGTCATTTTGATCTCGGTCAAATGCTGGTGCGTGAATGCCTTGTAAATCGACATGTTATTGTTCCGCCAGGTGAAATGTGTGGTAGCACTCAGCGCCTGGCCCGCGCCCGTGCTGCCGGTCACCGCGCTGACGTGAACGTCGTCCCGGATCAAACCTGCATGAGCGAGCGGTAGAACAGCCAGTTCTATGCTCGTAGCAAAACAACCCGGGTTGGCAATTTTAGTCGCGCCTTTGATCGCCTCGCGTTGCAATTCCGGTAAGCCGTACACAAATCCATTCGACTCGTTGCGGAAATCCGTACTAAGGTCGATTACCTTCACTGTCTCCGGTAAATGATATTCGTCGAGAAACTTCTTCGATTCCCCGTGGCCGGAGCAAAGGAAAATCGCATTCAGACTATCCTGATTCAGTAATGGCTGAACATCATCCCCGGAAAATACCAGTTCCGTATCACCCAGTAAATCCGTGTGCGTAGCATGCACCGGCTTACCCGCCTGGCTTTTGCTATGCGCAAATGCGATATGCACATTCGGGTGGTTAACCAGGATCCGGAGCAATTCCCCTCCTGTATAACCTGCCGCACCTATTATTCCGATATTGATCTTATTCATTCGTAACCCAATTTTCGATTTGTAAGTCACCGATCCTCTCAAACTCTTTGACATTATTGGTGACCAGGATTAATCCGTGGCTTAAAGCATGTGCCGAAATCAGCAGGTCGTTTGCTCCTATAACTTTCCCCCTACTTTCCAGATCCGCACGAATCGAAGCGTATGCCATAGCCGCTTTCGTGTCAAAGTCCAGGACAGTAAATGGTTTCAGAAAAGCTTCCAATGCTGCCTTATTCTGCTCTTTCAGTTGACTTTTTTCAACTCCATACCACAATTCCGCCACTACAATGGAAGAGATCGCGATCTCTGTCCAATCGAGCGATTGCAGTTTATGCAAAACTTCAATGGGCCTTTTTTTGATGATGTAGGCCACAATATTGGTATCCAACAAGTATTTCATTCGAATAAATTTTCGGATTTATCGAGTGGGGGCTGGATACGTTGAGTTAAAAAATCATCAGAGAAATCGGCTATGCCGTTCCACCATTCTTGCAGGCTGCTCTTAACCTCAGCCTGCTGTTTTCTCTTCTCCAAAATAGTTTCCAGATAGTCATAAAGCTCCTGAAGGACGTCGGCAGGTAGTCCCTGGACTTTCCTTTGGATTTGGCTCTGGAGTTCTATTTTGGTCATATTCCAACTACTGATTTACCGAATCACTTACTTTACCATAAATCATTACTTGGTTCGAGGCGACTTTCGAGAATCCTCTCACGTCGTCGCCGTTCCAGGCATTGTTCATTTCGCCGTAGCTGCCGAATTTCGATGACATCAGGTCGTAGGGCGACTCGATACCTTCCACATGGAAGCGGTGCGGCGCCAGGTACACGTGCACTTTACCAGTCACGTGCGACTGCGTATCACCCAGGAAAGTTTCGATGTTACGCATTACCGGCTCTACAAACTGCCCTTTGTGCAACAAGCTGCCGTACCAGTTGGCAAGCTGCTCTTTCCAATACAATTGCTGTTCTGTCAGAACATGCTTTTCCAGCGTGTGGTGCGCTTTGATAATGATCAGCGGAGCGGCTGCTTCAAAACCTACGCGGCCTTTGATACCGATAATCGTATCGCCAACGTGGATGTCACGGCCGATACCGAATGGCTGGGCGATTTCCGCCAGCTTTTGGATGGCGGTAACCGAATTCTCAAAAGTTTCACCCCCGACACCCTTCAATTCACCACCTACAAATTCCAGCGTAATGCGCTCCGGCTCTGTTTTGGTGATTTGCGTAGGCCATGCTGATTCGGGCAGGTATTGATCGGAAGTCAATGTTTCCCTGCCACCTACCGAAGTGCCCCAGAGGCCCTTGTTGATGCTGTATGCGGCCTTGGTCCAGTCGCGGGCAACACCTTTCGCGGTCAGGTATTCGATTTCTGCTTCGCGGGAAAGTTTGAGGTCGCGGATCGGGGTAATGATTTCAGCCTCAGGAACGATGATGCGGAATGCCATATCGAAACGCACCTGGTCATTACCAGCACCTGTGCTGCCGTGTGCGATCGCACTCGCTCCGATTTCTTTGGCATATTCAGCCACGGCAACTGCCTGGAAAATACGCTCGGCACTTACCGAAAGCGGATAAGTATTGTTTTTAAGGATATTTCCGAAGATCAGGTATTTGATACAGTCGTTGTAATATTCGCTCGTTTTGGAAATTGTAGCATGTTGCTTCACGCCCAAAGCATAGGCATTCGCTTCGATCGTTTTCAGCTCTTCGTCCGAAAAACCACCGGTGTCAACCAAAACCGAATACACCTCGTAACCTCTGTCTTCGGCTAAATATTTTACACAAAAGGAGGTATCAAGTCCCCCTGAAAACGCTAATACTACTTTGGGCTGTGACATTATATATGAATTCTGATTAAAAGCTTGATTTGCGGTGCAAAAGTACAAAAAAATACCCCGCCGCAGTCCTTTTCGGTTGCCGGGCGGGGTATTTAAAATGAGATACTAAAATCTATCAAAAGGTGCGGCACACTAGTGTACCAGCACGGCCCCGGCGTTTTTCTTTTTGGCGCGTTCTTCCCTTCGCAGCAAAATGCGTTGCTTGATGCGCATCCAGCGCTCGTAAAGGCTCGATTCCTTCAAGAAATCCCAGGTATGGCTTTCGTGCTCAGTACCACCGGTGGTGGTGCTGGCTGCATTCTTTTTATCTTCCGGATCGTACATCATACCTGTGCAAAGACAGTGTTTTCTGTTAGTCCGGGTGAGTACATCGTAATTCACGCAACTCGCGCAGCCTTTCCAGAACGCGTCGTCGGCGGGAAGTTCGCTGAATGTAACAGGCTCGTAGCCCAGATCCGAATTGATTTTCATCACCGGAAGGCTCGTAGTGATACCGATAATTTTGGCATCAGGATATTTATGACGCGACAGTTCAAATGCCTTCATTTTGATGGCTTTTGCCATGCCGCTGTTACGGAAATCAGGATGTACGATCAGACCTGAATTCGCCACGAATTTTCCATGCTCCCAGGTTTCGATGTAACAAAACCCTACCCATTCACCTGTATCCGTAGTAGCAATGATGGCTTTTCCTTCCACCATCTTCTCCATAATGTATACTGGGGAACGTTTGGCTATACCGGTACCACGCTTTTTAGCGCTCTCCTCCATTTCCGCGCAAATTTGCTCGGCGTAATGGAGATGATTTTCATTGGCAGTCTGTACGATAAACTTACTGCCCACTACTTCGGTATTTTTCATTGATGACTATGCTGACAAAATGTTCAAGACAATAATTAACTAACCCAGAGAAAAACGATGGGACGTCTGGAAATTGTAAGAAAATTGCGGGGATTAGATATTTACCACGTAGGTAAAAGGAAATTATACGGTCCTTGGGGACCTGAATCGGAAAGGCGTAGTATGCAGAACTGTATGTATGCCGTTGTGATTCATTGACTTGCTTGTGCGTCTAAGAGGCTGCAAATTTTCAAAAAAAAAATCTTACAGCAAAGAAACAGAAGATATATTTTTATGGTTCGTTTTGAACGGTAAACTTTGGAAAAAAACGAGCTTGCGGGGACACCCGATTTTGTACTATTCCCACTTCGATCAACAATATTATCTCCTTAATTCAGTGGCTTTCATGTCTGCAATCAGTACCGACGACCTCCTCAATGGCTATATCAATGGCATATTTCCGATGGCGGAGGCGGATGGCACGATCTACTGGTACTCGCCCAACCCGCGGGCTATTATTCCGATCGATACCTATAAACCGTCGAAATCGCTGCGCCCGATACTGAACAAGAAATACTTCGATATCCGGATCAATACCGACTTTGAGGGTGTCATGCGCGGCTGTGCACTCCCCCGGGCGAGTGAACCGGGCACCTGGATTTCGGAGGAAATTATCGCTTCGTACACGGCGCTGCATGAGATCGGATACGCGCATAGCGTAGAGGCGTGGCGCGAGGACAGGCTGGTAGGAGGGCTGTACGGGGTTTCGATTAACGGGGTGTTTTTTGGTGAATCGATGTTTACAATCGAGAGTAATGCGTCGAAAGTCGCATTTCACTATTTGATCCAGATACTCAAATTGAACCGGTTTGCATTGCTGGATACGCAGTTTATCAATGATAATGTACTCCGTTACGGCGCGATCGAGATTCCAAGGGATGAATACCTGGATCAGCTCCATATGGCGTTAAAGCTCAGAAGGCGGTTCAGTGCGGCCGTTTTAAGCGAATTATAATCTGCCAAATCCGCTGTGCCCGGAGCTAAGGCATCCGATTTCGTTTGAAAAGAAGTATTTTTGGCGCCAGATTGATTACCGGGCGCCGCAGATGGTGCCGCTTATTTGAATACCAAAGTGTCAAAACCTATTCTCGTCATAAAGTTCGGGACGGCCTCTATCACGCTTCCTTCGGGTGAACCTGATGTCAGGATCATATCGGAAATAGCCCGGCAGGTTTCGGAAATCCATTCCCAATACCGCATTATCATTGTTTCATCGGGTGCGGTAGGGGCTGGTAAGGCATATATCCATGACTATAAGGGCACAATGACCCAGCGAAAGGCAGCCGCGTCGGTCGGCAACCCGCTGCTGGTGGGCCTGTATGCTTCCTATTTCGTTCCGAATAAAATTTACATTGCCCAGAGCCTCTGTGAGCGGCAGCATTTCGCGAATCGCAACAAGTTCCTGCAACTCAAAGAGACTTTCGAAGAGCTTTGGTCAAATGGCATCATTCCGATCGTGAATGAAAATGATGTGGTCAGCGATCGCGAATTGAAATTTTCGGATAATGACGAGCTGGCAACCTTGCTGGCCGTCGGTTTTGGGGCCGAATCGCTCATGTTCTGCACGTCGGTAGGCGGGCTGCTCGACGAGGAGGGGAAAATCCTGCGGAACGTATCCAATGTGAACGAGGTTTTCAAGTTTGTCAGGACTGATAAATCTTTCCTCGGCCTTGGCGGGATGGCTTCCAAGCTCACTTTCGCCAAGCTGGCATCCAGAATGGCGATCCGCGTGGTGATTTTTGGAATGAACCAGGAAAACGAACTGCTGAATGCATTGAAAGGTGAAGCAGGTACATTGATCACGCCGGGCAAAAGCACGTTATCGGCGCGTAACCGCTGGCTGGGAAGCGGCGGGCTGGTATCCGGCACATTACGTGTGGATGAAGGTGCCTCGAAAGCATTATTGAAGCGCAAGAGCTTGCTGGCGGTAGGCGTAACCGAAGTAACAGGTGATTTTGAAGCCGGTGAAATTATTGAAATATACTCGTCGGAAGACGAAATGATCGCGGTCGCACGGGCGCGCGAGACATCCTCGGCGATTCGTACGAACCTGAAAACAGTGAATTTTGAAGTGGCGCATGCCAATGATATAGTTTTGTTATAATGGAATCGATAGTACCTCAATTAAAGGAAGCGCGGGAGGCATCAGCTGCCGTTCGCAGGCTGACAGACAGGGAGAGGGCTGATCTGCTGATCAACCTTTCGGCCCGCGTGCTGGCCAATGCCGAAAACATCATCGCCGAAAACCGGAAAGACCTGGATTTGATGGATGATGCCGACCCGAAAAAGGACCGTTTGCTGCTCAATCAGAAGCGGATCAACGAACTGGCGCAAAGCCTTGTCGAGGTAGCCGAACTCCCGGACCCGACGGGTGAGGTGTTTGTCGAGAAAACCATTCAGCAGGGACTTTCCCTGAAAAAAATCGCCGTACCGCTGGGTGTGGTAGGTGTTATCTATGAATCGCGCCCGAATGTGACCATCGACGTGGCTTCCCTGTGCCTGCGCTCCGCGAATGCGTGTGTGCTCAAAGGCGGGAAGGAAGCACAAAATTCCAACAATTACCTGGTAGGCCTTATCCATGAATCGCTTGCGGACTTCGGTGTGCCTGCGGCGGCTGTGACTTTGCTGCCAACGGGTCGGGAATTTGTGGGTGAACTTCTGACGGCTATTCAATACGTGGATATCATCATCCCGCGCGGCTCCGAGGGACTGATTAAATTCGTACGTCAGAATTCACTGGTACCGACCATTGAAACTGGTGCCGGCGTTTGCCATACTTATATTGAAAAGACTGGCGACCTCGATAAGGGTGCGCAAATTGTGGTGAATGCGAAGGTTTCCAAACCCTCAGCTTGCAATGCGCTGGATACAGTTTTGGTTGATCGTGCGGTTGCGGGCGAGTTTTTGCCCAAACTGAAAGAGGATTTCATTAAATGGAATGTAGAGGTGTTCGCGGATGAAGAATCTTATGATATCCTCCACAAAGCGGAATATCCCTATTTGCAGCATGCCAGTGAAGACGATTTCGGAAAGGAGTTCCTCGATTTCAAATGCTCTGTAAAAGTCGTTGATGGGCTGGAAGATGCCTTAAAGCAAATTGAAAACTATTCATCCAGGCATTCGGAAGCCATTATATCTACCAATGAAGAGGCCATCGAGACATTCCTGAAAGAAGTGGACGCGGCGTCGGTATATGCCAATGCATCGACTCGCTTTACGGACGGCGGCGTGTTTGCATTAGGGGCGGAAATAGGTATTTCCACCCAGAAACTCCACGCCAGGGGGCCATTTGCATTGGAAAAACTGGTGACCGAGAAATGGATTGTGAAAGGAGACGGACAAGTAAGATGGTAAACAGCACTTCGGAAAACATACAAACGCTGGCTGCGGAGGCTATCGCGCTTTTAAAAAGCCTGATCGAAACGCCTTCTTTCAGCAAGGAAGAAGAAAATACAGCGAAAATTCTGGCGGATTTCTTTACGGGTAAAGGCATTCCGTTTCATACTAAAAAGAACAATCTCTGGGCTTACAACAAGCATTTCGATGCAGCCAAGCCTACCATGCTGCTCAACTCGCACCATGATACGGTGAAGCCGAACAAATCCTGGACCCTGGACCCATTTAAGGCAATCGAACAGGACGGGAAGCTGTATGGCCTGGGTAGTAATGATGCGGGCGGTTGCCTGGTATCGCTGATCGCCACTTTCTGCCATTTCTACGACCGGGAAGACCTGACTTATAACATCGCCATCGCCACCACGGCGGAAGAGGAAATTTCGGGCAAGGAAGGACTTGAAATCGTAGCCCCCGAGCTTCCTGAAATCGCATTTGCCATTGTGGGCGAACCTACCGAAATGCATTTGGCGGTGGCTGAAAAGGGCCTGCTCGTGCTGGATTGTACCGCGAAGGGTATATCCGGCCACGCCGCACGTGAGGAAGGCGAGAACGCGATTTATAAGGCGCTGAAAGACATTCAGTGGATTACGGAATACAGGTTTCCCAAAGTATCCCCGACGCTGGGCCCCATCAAAATGTCGGTGACGATCATCAATGCGGGTACGCAGCATAATGTTGTGCCCGACGCGTGCACTTTCACGATCGACGTGCGCGTGACGGATCAGTACACTTTGGAGGAAGTTATTTCTGAGATTAAGGCTAACATTCAGTCCGAGGTAAACCCGCGGTCGATCCGTCTGCGGCCATCGAGCATTCCGATGGACCACCCGATTGTGCTGGAAGGTTTGAAATTAGGCCGTAATGCGTATGGTTCACCAACGACATCCGATCAGGCATTGCTTGATTGTCCGTCGCTGAAAATGGGGCCAGGGCATTCCGCACGTTCCCATAGTGCAGATGAATTCATATACCTGAATGAGATTGAAGAAGGTATCGCGCAGTATATTAAGATGGTTGAGGGCGTGGTGACCCGATAATTTTGCTATAATTGCCAAAGCGAACTAACCAAATTTTGGCATGCGATTCTACACCGAGGAAGACATTCAGGCTTTCGATAACGTCCGGTTTTTGCACATTAAAACTGCAAGGGCCGGACATCTTTTTACCATCACATTAGCCCGGCCTGAAAAACGCAACGCATTCACGCCTACGATGGCGGAGGAAATCATTTTCGCGCTGGCCTACGCGCATTATGTTGCTGACATTCGCTGCGTGGTCCTGAAAGCGGAAGGTTCTGTGTTCTGTGCCGGGGCGGACTTGCATGCATTTCATGATCCTGCTGCAAACACTGTGAATGGGTTATTGCCACGAATACACGAAGAGGCGCGAATTGGGGATGCATTCAACGAGTTGTTGAAACCTTGTATTGCACAGGTGGAAGGGCCAGTGCTGGCTGGCGGCTTCCTGATGATCTGCGGTTGTACATTTGTTTTCAGTGTGCCTGAGGCTACATTCAGTTTGCCTGAGGTGAAAAGAGGCATCTGGCCGATGCAGGTAATGGCATCGCTGGCGCCGATCTTGTCAGAAAAAAAGATTCTGGAAATGTCAATTACGGGAAAGGTGTATTCTGGAAAAGAAGCATTTGAAATGGGCTTGGTTACGCATTTAACCCAAACTATTGAAGAGGAAGTAAACGCTTTGGCCGCGCAGATCTGCAACAGCGCACCGGTGGCGATCCAGTCAGGCATGCGCAGCTTGCACGAATTGAAGAAACTTCCTCAAAACGAGCAGCATACTTTCCTGAAAAGCGAGTTAGATAAGCTCCTGAAAACAGAAGATGCTAAAGAAGGCGCATTAGCCTTCAAAGAAAAGCGGGAACCAAGCTGGAAAGGGCAATAGCAATACCTGACAACAAATGACACACCTGACCACCGTCAGTTCACCGGCACAATCTCAATCTCCTCCCCGTAACGGTTATGGAACTTGAAATCCACCACGCCTAATGACGAGTCTTTGATCAGCTTCACCCAGGTTTTGTAATGGAAGAACCATTTCACCTGCTCGGAAATCAGCCCTTTCGTGAAATACGAATGCAGGAACGGGTGGAGCGAAATGGTAATACCGCGCTCGTTCTGCTTGGTGAGAATGTAATCGAGGTTATTGGCGATCACGTCGGATACGAGAATGCTCGCCTGGATCGTACCCGTACCGCCGCAGGTAGGGCAGGTTTCGCGGGTGACGATGTTCATTTCCGGCCTCACGCGCTGACGCGTGATTTGCAGCAAGCCGAATTTCGATAGCGGCAGAACAGTGTATTTCGACCGGTCGCCCTTCATTTCATCGCGCATGACGTCGAACAGCGTGCGCTTGTTCTCCGCTTTCTTCATGTCGATGAAGTCGACAACGATAATGCCGCCCATATCGCGCAGGCGCAGCTGACGGGCAATTTCCTTCGCCGCTTCGAGGTTGACACTCAATGCAGTAGCCTCCTGATCCTCTTCGGAATTGGATTTATTACCGCTGTTGACATCGATTACGTGCAATGCTTCCGTATGCTCGATGATCAGGTAACCGCCATTAGGAAGGCTTACCGAACGACCGAACAACGATTTGATTTGTTTTTCCAGCCCAAATTGTTCGAACAGCTTGTTCTTGCCGTTGTGCAGGCGGAGAATGTTCTCTTTTTCCGGCGCGATGTTGTGGATGTATGCCTTAATATCATCGTACACATCCTTGGAATCCACGGTAATGCTGTCGAATGATTCGTTGAGCATGTCGCGGATGATCGACGATGCACGGTTCATTTCGCCGATCACGCGGTCACGTGGCTTGGCGTCTTTCAACGCTTTGATACCGTTTTCCCATTTATCCAGACAGTCCTGCAAATCCTTGTTGAGCTCGTCCACATCCTTGCCGGTAGCGACCGTGCGAATGATCACCCCGAAGTTCTGGGGCTTAATGGACGACATCAGCCGTTGCAAGCGGTTGCGTTCCTGCTTGTCGGTGATTTTTTTGGAAAGGTTGACGGAGTTGGAGAATGGAACAAGTACAATGTACCGGCCGGCAATTGAAATGTCGCAGGAAAGTCTCGGGCCTTTGGTAGAAATAGGCTCTTTGACGATCTGAACGAGAATCGGCTGATTTTTGGAAAGGACTTTATCGATTTTCCCAAGCTTTTCGATTTCCGGCTCCATCTTGAAGTTTTTCAAGTTGCCGGAATGCGCGCGCTTGGCGATTACATCCTTGGTGAGCTTGTTCAGCGAGTTGATATTCGGCCCTAAATCGAGGTAATGCAGGAACGCATCTTTCTCAAAACCAACGTCTACAAAGGCAGCATTGAGCCCTGCCACCAGTTTCCGCACAGTACCGAGGTAAATGTCACCTACGGTAAAGCTCTGGTCCGGTGTTTCTACGTGATATTCTAAAAGACGTTTATCCTGCAAAAGGGCTATACGCTCTCCCTTTTGAGTAGAATTGATTAATAATTCGTTACTCAATGTTCAACCAACTGAATGGCTCGATAATGTTGATACTTAACTCCCCGCATATCAGACTGTTAGCGGGACACAAACGTGGGGAATAAGGATGACCGGATCTTAATACTAAAACCCGGTCATAGCCAATTATTTCTTCTTATGTCTGTTTTTTCTGAGTCTTTTCTTTCTCTTGTGAGTGGAGATCTTATGTCTTTTTCTCTTTTTTCCGCAAGGCATGATTATGTCGTTTTATAAATAAGTAATGTATTTCCTTTATGACCTGATGATCAGTTGCCCAGACGGCCTTCCAACTCGCCGATGGCTTGCTGGATTACCGGGTCTTTTTCCTCTTTTTTAACCTCCGACAGAACTTTGCTTGCTTGTTCCTTGTCACCCAATTCTACCAGCGAAAGTCCAAGATAGAACTTGGCTTTCGTATTTGCAGGATTGTTGGTTAAAATCTGTCTGAACCTGTCAGCAGCTTTTGAATATTGGTTAGATCTCATGGACAAGATTCCCAGATTGAACAATGCCAGTTCGTTCGTAGGATCCGCGTCGATCACCTCTCGCAACATCAGAATACCCTGCATCGGGTTCTCTGTATTTACGTAGGTCATCGCCATGTTGGCTTTGGCAGTCAACAGGCCAGGATTCTGGTCAATAGCTTTTTGATAATATTCACGGGTTTTGGAGCCCAGGTTTTTGGCTTTCTGCTCGTCCACCGCAAACCCGTACGCTTCATAGTAACGGTCACCCGCACGCATGATATTTTCGACAGCAGGGGAGAGTAATGCCACCTTTTCAGCATAGAATGCGGCACTGTCAAATTTTTGCAGTTTCGCGAATTCGTCTGAAAGCTTAACGCCCACAGCAACCTTGTCCTTATCACCCGCCTGATTGAAGCCGCTTCTGAGCTGATCCACAACTTTCTGCTGATCAGGGGTTAAAGCGGCTCCATCATGCGATTTGGAAGAGGATTCAGCCGGTGCAGCTGATGTAGCCGCGGCTGACTGGCCCTTTTCCTTGTCCACTTCCTTCCCTTTATTGTTCACGACGACCTTCGGAAGGCTAAAAAGCGTTCCTACCAATGCTACCGCAAGCACGCAAGAAAGTAAAATGGACTTTTTCATAACTCTTATAACTCAACCTTTTCAGGTAAATTACTTTTCAGCGACTGCTTTCAGTTTGTCACTTTCTTTTACCTGCTCAACAAAAACTTTTGCAGGCTTGAAGCTTGGAACAAAGTGCTCGTCAATAATCATGGAAGTTCCCTTTGAAATATTGCGGGCCACTTTGCGCGCACGTTTTTTGTTGATGAAACTACCGAAACCTCTAACATAAAGGTTCTCACCATCAGAAAGTGAGTCCTTTACCACGGTAAAAAACGATTCTAGCGTTTGCTGAACGTCGCCCTTGTCTACGCCTGTTTTCTCGGAAATCTGTGCGATTACGTCTGCCTTAGTCACTTTGATTGTTTACTTTAAGTGGATATTATTTCATTAATTTACTTACTCCTGTAAATTTTGGGAACACAAAGGTACGGTAATTTTAGTAAAACTTAAAAGGATGATCTTCCCCTTTTTTATATAATTCATTAAAAAACAGTGCACATAAGTGAAAATAATATGATACCGGACGATTTGGAGGTGATTGATTTTAACAGAAGACTGAAATCCTGGTATCTCGAAAATCATCGCCATTTACCTTGGCGGGAAACCAAAGATCCATATAAAATTTGGTTGTCGGAGGTGATCCTGCAACAGACGCGGGTCGCCCAGGGGTTACCTTATTATGAGCGTTTTACCGAGCAATATCCGACGGTCTTCGATCTGGCTGCTGCCGAGGAGCGCGATGTGCTGAGGCTTTGGCAGGGGCTTGGATATTACTCCCGCGCCCGTAACATGCATTTCACGGCAAGGCAGGTCGTGAACGACTACAACGGAAAGTTTCCTGAAAGTGCTGAAAGGCTTTTGAAACTGAAAGGGCTGGGGCAGTATACGGCTGCGGCCATCGCATCTTTCGCATTCGACGAGGCGGTGCCGGCTATTGACGGGAACGTGTACCGGGTTATGGCCCGGATCTTCGGCATTCAGGCGGATATGCTGGGTAATGAAGGTAAAAAAGAATTTGCCTCACTGGCGAGGTGGCTCGTTTCGAAGGACGATCCGGCTACTTATAATCAGGCGATGATCGAATTTGGTGCCTTGCAATGTGTGCCCGCGTCGCCCAATTGCGCGGTTTGCATTTTTAATGGCCGCTGTTTCGCGTATATACATCAAATGCAGGGCCAGCTGCCAGTTAAAATTAAGAAGCTGACGGTCAAGCACCGTTTTTTGAACTACTTCATCATCCGGCAGGGCGACAGGCTCGCGATGCACGAGCGCCGCGGCCGCGATATCTGGAAGGGCCTCTACGACTTCCATTTGGTAGAATCCGCCGCTTCCACCGCAACTCCCGATCATCTCACCATACCTGACCCTGCTTTCCAAAACCTCCTGAAAAAAGGTCGCCTGACTGAAATCCCGAAAGTTTATTCCCACATTCTCACACATCAGCGATTGCAAGTGCGCTTTTGGTGGCTCGAAATTCCTGAAACCGAAAGGATAGATTTGCCCCAAGGGATGGCTTTTTACAATCATGAGGAAGTAGAAGTGCTTCCCAAACCAATTCTGATCGACACAGTTTTGCGGGAGGAGAATTACCTCTGACCGCTCGCTCATCACTGCCGGGTAAGGGTTTGTAGAAGCATGATGTGCTGACGGAATTGTGTTTTAAGTAATATATTTTTGTACTAAACACTTAACCGAGCATCAGTCATGGGAAGTTTCAGTTTGAATGCCAGCCAGATCGTCGACTATAACCGCGACGGCTATATTGTCGTGAAAGGCCTGTTTTCCACAGAAGAAGTGGAAAAGCTATATCAAACCGCGCTGGAAAATTCGATCATGCAAAAGAATGCAATGGATTTGAATGACCAGTCGGGAAAGAAGACAAAACTGTCGCTGTGGTTCACGCCCGGCGACGATGTATTCGGGTACCTGATCCGTAGCGAGCGAATGGTGAATTCGGTGCAGCAGCTTTTGCAGGAGGATAGCCAGGTGTGCCATTTTCATACCAAACTCATGCAGAAGGAGCCAAAAGTAGGCGGCGCATGGGAATGGCACCAGGATTATGGGTATTGGTATAAAAACCAGTTTATTTTCCCGGATCAGCTGATGAGCGTGATGATTGCGCTGACGCCGGCAAACAAGGAGAATGGCTGCCTGCAAGTCATTAAAGGCTCCCACAAAATGGGTCGCGTGAATCACGGGTTCGCGGGTGAGCAGGTTGGCGCGGACATGGAGATGGTGAACCACGCATTGAAAACCATGGACCTTGTTTATTGCGAATTGGAGCCGGGCGATGCGTTGTTTTTTCATAGCAACCTCATGCACCGGTCGGAAGCGAATTTATCCGATCACCCACGCTGGTCGCTGATTTCCTGCTATAATTCGCAATCCAATATTGCATACGCGGAGACGTCCACGTCGTGGAAGGTCCCGGTTTCCATTGTTCCCGATCATGCCTTGCTCGAATGGAATGCGGAGTCATTTGAAAATGCAGATTTTCTCAAAAAAGAGGACGACCCGGCGCTGAAATCCACGGGATGGGAGAATGAAGTGAAAACGTCTTAATCTTAATTTGTTGTCATGTAAGGTCATGTATTATCATTTATTGTCACGTATGGTCAATCTTGTTGAATTTTCCTGACCACTCCTGACAATACATGACCACAAAATGACAATACATGACTTATTCGTAAAACTTTAAACGGATTGCTGATATGCAGAAAATAGCAATGCTGGGTTCCGGCTTTATCGGACGTTTCTATGCAGAATCCATCCACGGGCAGCGCAGCCGCGACCGCGTGGTGGCCATTTACGCGCGGCGGGAGGAGAGTGCCAAAAAGTTTGCCGGCGACTATGGCTGCGACTTCTGGTCGTCGAATATGGAAGAGGTGATCGCGCACCCTGACGTCAATATGGTTTGCATTGCGTTGCCCAACAATGTTCACGAGGAGGCGGTATTGCTTTGTGCCAAACATAAGAAGGCTGTCGTATCGACCAAGCCGCTCGGGCGGAATGGTGCCGAAGCATTGCGTATGCTCAAAGCCGTGGAGGAAGCGGGCATCTTTGCGGGCTACCTGGAAGATCTTTGTTACACTCCCAAATTCTTAAAGTCGCTCGAAAGCGTTAAGAATGGCTCATTGGGCCGTATTATCTGGGCCAAGTCGCGGGAGGCGCACCCTGGGCCACACAGTGAATGGTTTTGGGACATCGAGCAGGCCGGCGGTGGTTGCATTCTGGATTTGGGCTGCCATTGCATCGAGATTTCCCGGAATTTTATCGGAAAGGATATTAAGCCGGTAGAAGTGATGTGCTGGGCGGATACGCAAGTCAAGCCGATTGATGCGGAGGATCATGCGATCGCATTGGTGAAGTATGAAAACGGGGCTATCGGGCAGTTTGAGGTAAGCTGGACATTCCGTGGCGGGATGGACCTCCGCGACGAGGTGATGGGTACCGAGGGCACAATCTGGATCAACAATTTTTTGAGAACCGGTTTTGAAATGTTCACGACCGGGCAGAACCCCGACGGTGCCGGTGAGGAATATGTTGCAGAAAAAGCCGAGAGTAACACCGGCTGGCTTTTCCCCGTGGGTGATGAGGTGAACGACCTGGGCTATAACCATATGTTCACGGATATGTTCAATTCTGCCGAAAAGGGCAGCGCGCCAGCGGAGACATTCTATGATGGCTACATTGTGAATGCAGTGATCGATGCGGCCTATAAATCGGCTAAATCGAAGCTTTGGGAAAAAGTGGAACTGCCGGTGTGGCGCGGTCGTGAAGGCGTGGAGAAACCTTCCAACTATGTTTCGTACAATGAGACGCACTACCTGATCAAGCAGGAAGTGACGCACGATGGCCGCAATAAGCTGATCCTGAAAGACAAGGTCACCGGTAAGATCACCGAGCAGGATATTTAGCCGGCATTTTTCGGGGAATGTGCGTATATTTAAGGTTGCAACAAACATTAACCACGTTAAAAAATCATGGCAGGAAGCATTAACAAAGTAATTCTGATCGGTAACCTGGGGAGCGACCCGGAGGTCCGGTACCTCGAAAGCGGCTCGGCGGTGGCAAAGTTCAACATCGCTACAACCGAGAGCTACACAAACAAAAGCGGCGAGCGTGTCGACAATACCGAATGGCACCGCATCGAACTTTGGGAAGGATTGGCCAAAGTGGCCGAGAAGTACCTTAAAAAAGGCAATCAGGTGTATATAGAAGGCCGTATCCGCACCGATACATGGACCGACAAGGAAGGTCAGCAACGTACCGGCGTGACAATCCGGGCGAACAGTATGACGCTGCTGGGCGGTCCGAGCTCCAATTCGGGCGGAGGAGATTATAACCAGGGAGGTCAGCAGGGCGGTTACCAGCAATCGGGCAATGCGCCGCGCGGTAACAGTGCACCGCGGCCTTCGGACCCGATACCCCCGTCGATGGCAGCCGGCAGTGACGACGATGACGACCTGCCGTTCTGACGCATTCAGAGAAACTACCGACGAATCCCGCTTAAAAATGTATTTATTCCAAATGATGCAGTTTTTGAGCGGGATTCGCTACATTTATCTGATTGAACAGCTATTTTGAATATTTTCTGACATTTCGTGAAAGAAACAGAAGACAGTGACGACCCGCTTGCCCGAACGCGTACGGGGATTGATTTTCCCCAGAAAAGTACGCAAACCACTCTGGCAGGGGTGCTCATACCCTTTGATTTCCTGGCTCCTTACGACTTCATTATTGTTATTTTTCTGCTGATTTTATCCCTCTTTTTGTCGGGGATCAGGGCGGCTTATGCGGCTTCCGGTGCAATGGAAAACCCGTGGGAACGCAAGGCAGAAGGCGATAACCAGCTTCCTACCCGCATTCAGCAACTGGCGCTTTCGCTCGTGCAGCGAGGGCTTACGTTGTTCGCATTGCTGCTGGCGGCGCGTCTGGCCTGGCTGCATATGGAGGCGGGAAGTGTGGACATGGTGCGCTGGGCAGTTCTCGCGTTCCTGGTAATATGGATCTGGCTCGACGCCATGGTGCGTTACAACAGTGCACGAAAAGCACAAGAGTTTATCCCCAAAATATCGGGTTTGACGCAGTTTCTGATCAAAATATGCAAGCCGCTGACCCAGCCGGTTATGAGGCTCGGATATTCGTTCGGGGTACTCACGCCGCTGGGCGGGGAGATCACGACCGAAATGCTGGAAGCCAAAGCCGAGAGTGAGGAAGAAACCGATTTGTTGCGGGGGCTGGCCAACTTCCGGCAAACCAATGCACGGAAGGCTATGCAGGCAAGGGTGCAAATCACGGCTTTTGACATTGAACTGGATTTTCACGAGTTGATGGACCGCATTAATAAATCGGGCTACTCGCGGGTGCCGGTTTATCGGGACGACCTCGACCACGTCGAAGGTATTTTGAATGTGAAAGATCTGCTGCCGCACATTCACCTCGATGAGCATTTTAATTGGCAAAAACTCCTGCGCCCCGTCTATTTCATTCCCGAAAGCAAGCGTCTCGACGATCTGATGAAGGATTTTCAGAACCGTCGCGTACATATGGCCATTGTCGTCGACGAGTACGGCGGCACGAGCGGGCTTATTACCCTGGAAGATATTATTGAAGAAATTTTCGGAGATATCAACGACGAGTACGACGAGGACGAGGAGGTGAACTACACCCAGGTGGATGAGAACACCTACGTTTTCGAGGGCAAGGTGCTGATCAACGACCTCTGCCGTATTCTAAACCTGGAAACCGATTATTTTGACGAGGTTAGGGGTAATAGTGAATCACTCGCGGGGCTACTGCTGGAACTGTTTTCAAGGCTTCCAAGGACCGGTGAAATCGCTATGCACCGGGAGGTTACGTTTAAAGTACAGTCGGCCGACAAGAAGCGCATTAAAAAAGTGCGGGTGCTGGTATCCTAAAAAAATACAATTCGATTTTATTTATTCAGAAGTTATTCTTAATTTTGCCCGGCAAATAACAATAGTTTATTTGCTATGAACACAGACCCATCCAAAGTCCTCTTTGAGGCGCTTACCTACGACGACGTTCTGTTAATCCCTGGTTATTCAGAAGTCCTGCCTCGCAACACATCAACAAAAACCAAGCTTACCCGCAACATCGAGTTGAACATTCCTATTGTTTCAGCTGCTATGGATACGGTGACGGAATTTGAACTGGCCATCGCTATGGCTCAGGAAGGTGGTATTGGAATAATCCATAAAAATATGTCCCTGGAAGCGCAAGCTGAACAGGTGAGAAAGGTAAAACGCTCCGAAAGCGGCATGATCCTCGACCCGATCACGCTGCTCGACTCTTCGACCCTCGGCGATGCGCATCAGATTATGCGCGAATTCAAGATCGGAGGTATCCCCGTCATTGATAAAGACCACAAACTGGTAGGTATTCTCACCAACCGCGACCTTCGTTTCGAACGCGAAATGAGCAAGCCGGTTACCGAGATCATGACGAAGGACAACCTCGTCACCGCATCGGAAGGTCTGTCGCTCGACGATGCAGAGAAAATCCTGCAAGAATACAAAATCGAGAAACTCCCCATTGTAGACTCAGAATACCGGCTGACAGGCCTTATCACCTACAAAGACATTCTGAAACGGAAGTCTCACCCGAATGCATGTAAAGACGAATATGGCCGCCTGCGTGTAGGAGCAGCTATCGGTGTTACGCCCGACGTGTTGAAGCGCGTTGAAGCGTTGGTGAAAGCGGGCGTGGACGTAGTTAGCCTCGATACAGCTCACGGACATTCCCGGGGTGTGATCGATGCATTGAAATCTATCAAAGCTGCATTTCCGAAACTTGATGTTATCGCTGGTAACGTAGCAACCGGCGAAGCTGCCAAAGCATTGGCCGAGGCTGGTGCGGACGCGGTAAAAGTCGGTGTTGGCCCAGGTAGCATCTGTACCACCCGTATCATTGCCGGTATCGGTGTTCCACAGCTTACCGCGGTGATGTGGGCGGCAGAAGGCCTGAAAGGCACAGGCGTTCCGGTAATTGCCGATGGCGGTATCCGTTTCTCCGGCGACATGACCAAGGCATTGGCTGGTGGTGCCAGCACGATCATGATTGGTTCGATGCTTGCCGGTAGCGACGAAGCTCCGGGTGAGGTAGTTATTTATGAAGGACGGAAGTTCAAAGCATACCGCGGAATGGGCTCGGTTGAGGCAATGGAAGATGGTTCAAAAGACCGCTACTTCCAGGATGCGGAAGATGATGTGAAGAAACTTGTTCCGGAAGGTATTGTGGGTCGCGTACCATTCAAAGGCAAAGTTTCAGAGATCATTTACCAGATGGTGGGAGGTCTCAAAGCCGGTATGGGCTACTGCGGTGCCGGAGACATTGAATCGTTGCAGACAGCACAGTTTGTGAAAATTACTTCGGCAGGTGTGAAGGAAAGCCACCCGCACGATATCATGATCCAGAAGGAAGCTCCGAATTATTCGAGATCGTAAATGGTACTTCGGCTGTCGGCTATCGGCAGTCGAACTTTTTTATTATAGCAAAAGATAAGGCGTTGCATTCATTTGCAACGCCTTATCTTTTATACACTTAAATAAAATATCATCTCAAATAAAAGCCGACTGCCGACAGCCGCCAGCCGAAGTTCCTACGCTGCACTCGGCTTTGCGAAGCGGCTTTTCAGGTAAGAGAAAATCATGGGGAGAATGGAGATTCCGATGATGCCGAAAATAACCAGCTCGAAGTTCTTTTTCACGATTTCCATATTTCCGAAGAAGTATCCCAGCAATGTAAGCGTAGGGACCCAAAGCAATGCGCCTACGATACAGAAAACAATGTAACGGGAGTAGTTCATGCTGCCTGCACCAGCCACGAAAGGGGCCACCGTGCGAACAATCGGGATGAAGCGTGCCATGATTACCGTGCTTCCGCCGTGTTTTTCATAAAATGCTTCGGTTTTTTCGAGGTATTCTCTTTTCAGGAACAGGATCTTGTCGCGCTTCTTGATCTGACCACCGAAGGTTTTACCCATGAAATAATTGACATTATCTCCCAGCAATGCCGCGATAATGAGGATAATAATGATCAGCCAGACGTTCAGGCCGGTAGTTTCATTGGCGGCAATGGCGCCGGCGGCAAACAGGAGCGAGTCACCGGGAAGCAGCGGCATAATTACCAGGCCGGTTTCGGTGAAGACAATCAAAAACAGAATGACATAAGTGAGTGTACCATATTCTTCCACGATGTTGAACAAATGCTTATCGAGGTGGAGGAAGAAATCAATGAACTGCGTTAAAAATTCCATAGCTATACGTTAAGTTGACAATCTGTTTTATGAGTCCTTACTTATTTGGAATCGATTTTCCACTTCTGCTTCGTTTTGGTATTAAGGAAGTGGTTGAAAGTATCCCCGCGAAGACCGAGGCGGATCGTTTCAAGGGGTATCAGTTCACTGGGAGCGATATTGCCCAGGTTCACATTCGCACCGAGCAGTTTCACAAACCATACTTGCTGTGATTTCTGGGGAGCTTCCCAGATCATATCTTCAAATGCGATTTCGGTGAGAATTTCTTCCACCAGCCCCTGGCGTACTTCTCCGCTCGCCCGGAACAGCCCGACATTACCCGATTCGCGTGCCTCTCCGATTACCTTCCATGCACCAGCCTGCAACTCCGATTTGATCAGCTGGATCCATTTGTAAGGAGGGATGATCTTGTTTTCATCCTTGGAACCTACTTCCGAGAGAACGGTAACCTGCTGGGAAAGCTTGTGAATGTATTCGCATTTAACGTCCTGCGGCATTTCAATGGAGCCGTCGGACACCTCTGCATGAGACAGCTGATATTTATCGAGCAGCTTCCGGTAGTCATCAAACTGATTCCTGACGACGAACGCTTCGAACAGCGTTCCCCCGAAATACACCGGAATATTGGCATTTTTATAAACAGCCAGCTTCTCGTCCAGATTCGGGCTTACGAAAGACGTGGCCCAACCCAGTTTTACGATATCAATGTAGGGTGATGCCGTGGACAGCATATCTTCCGCTTCCCTGACACTCAGCCCTTTGTCCATCACCATGGTAAGTCCTTTTGTTCTGGGTTTCTGGGAACGCTCGGGAACCTGCGATAACGTAAAATTCATATATGAGTAAGCATTTATCTCTGGCAAAAAACTCCGGCAAAGGTAGTAATAACCTTCGATACGTAACAATAAAATCCATAGCATTGAACCGTAACCATCAATTTTTCTACGATAATTACTATTTTTAAAAAAATCACATTCATACAATACAAACCTTTCACAAAACCATGAACACACACGCACTCTCTGATCCGCCGACTGAAAACAAGCGGCTTACTTTTCTAAGGCAGTTCGTTGGCCGACCAATGGACGAGCATTTTTCACCTGTGGCCAAATGGTTGAACGGCATCCTGCTTTCGATAGAGGAAGGCGCTATGGAAGTCGAATACCATGTCCGGGCAGATATGTGCAACCCGATGGGTACATTACACGGCGGCATTGCCGCTACTATTCTCGATGATATTGTCGGGACGATGGTATACGCACTCGGGCGTGAATTCGGCTTCACGTCTGTTAATCTGAACTGCGATTTTCTTAACCCCGCGGTGGTAGGAGACGTGCTGATTGCAAAATCGGCCATTATCCGCGCAGGAAAAAATATTATACATGTGGAGGGGCGGCTGGTGAATGCGCAGGGCCGGATCATCGCCAAATGCACAAGCAACCTGATTCAAACTGCCTTTAAATTACCGCTGGTGCCGGGGCAATAGCGGGTTTCGCCGTATCTTTGCGGTATGGAAAAACAATTCAGTGACCTGCCCGAAAGCCGGCAGCAGCAACTCATGGCTTTCGACCGTTTGTTGACGATCATGGACGAGCTGCGCGAGCAATGCCCGTGGGACAGAAAGCAAACCATGGAGAGCCTGCGTCACCTGACCATCGAGGAAACTTATGAACTTTCCGACGCGATACTGAACAACGATCTGCCCGAAATTCAGAAGGAGTTGGGCGACGTTTTGCTGCATATTGTTTTTTATGCCAAAATCGGTTCGGAAACAGCGGACGGTAAGGTTTACAATTTTGATATTAAGGATGTGCTGCACAGTATTTGCGACAAGCTGGTAGCCCGTCATCCGCATATCTACGGCGATTTCGTGGCGGATACCGAGGAGGCGGTAAAGCAGAATTGGGAAAAACTGAAATTGAAAGAAGGGAATAAATCTGTGCTCTCGGGCGTACCCGTATCGCTGCCCGCACTCGTGAAGGCCATGCGCATCCAGGAGAAGGCGCGCGGCGTAGGATTCGACTGGGACGAAAAGCAGCAGGTATGGGCGAAGGTGGAGGAAGAATTGCATGAGTTTAAAGAAAACTTCAATAGCGAATCGGCTGATGTGATCGATCAGAAAGAAGCCGAAAACGAATTTGGAGACTTGCTGTTTTCTTTGGTAAATTATTCAAGATTTGTTGATATCAATCCCGAAACCGCATTGGAGCGGACCAATAAGAAATTCATCAACCGGTTTCAGTATCTGGAAGAAGCGGCGCGTGCCAATGGCAAATCGCTCTCGGATATGACGCTGGAAGAGATGGATGTGTATTGGAACGAGGCCAAGGCACTCGGGGTTTAGCTTGACTCACGTTTCTCGTTACTTTTTGATAGATGGGCGTCTGATTAGACGGGCACCGCTACCGCGATGCCGGGTTCATTGTTTCACATATTAACGGGATTTTTATGTACGTAGAAGAAAGACTGGCGACGCTGGAAAACATCACCAACCAGCATGGAAAACAAATCGAAATGGTAGCAGAAGGATTAGCATCATTGACAAGCCGTGTAAACCTGGGCTTCACTGAAATGCGGGAACAATTTCAAAAGGTAGACCAGCGCTTTGAACGCCTGGAAGAGCGGGTCGGTCGTGTGGAGGTAAAATTGGATGAACATGATGCTCGTTTCGACAGCGTGGAGGCGAAATTGGCCGATCATGATGCTCGTTTTGACAGCGTGGAAGCGAAATTGGCCGATCATGATGCTCGTTTTGATCGCGTGGAAGCGAAATTGGCCGATCACGATGCTCGTTTTGATCGCATTGACCAACAGTTCCTCCAAGTTCACGGCGTTCTTGCGGAGATCGTCACCCTAGTTAAGAGTAAATTGTAATCAATGTCATCACACCACATCGTTCGGGAGAAGCAGGAGCCTGCTTTGATTATTGCCAACGGGGAAGCCTGCTCTCCGGAATTGCTGGGCCAGTTACTGGAATGGAGCCCATTCATCGTCGTACTCGACCATGCTATTTACCGGGTTCTGGATTTAGGTATTAAAATCGATGTCTGGATGGGGGATTTCGACCAACCCCATGACGTAGAAATGATCCGGGGCCGCCAGCATCCACTCGAAATAATTAATACTCCGGACCAGGAGAAAACGGATCTGAACAAGGCTATCGAATTTCTGATCGAACGAGGCTTTCCTGCTGCCAATATCGTATGGGCCACCGGGCGACGGGCGGATCATGCCATCACGAACATCACTGATCTCGTCCGGTACAAGAATAAAATCAAACTCGTGCTGCTAGACGATTATTCAAAGATTTTCCCACTTACCAGCACTTTCGAAAAATGGTACACCGCCGGAACGCCTATCTCTCTGATTCCGATAGGAACGGTCGAAGGGATTGAAACAACCGGATTGAAATACAACCTTCATAAAGAAACCCTGACTATGGGACACAGGACCGGCAGTAGTAATGAAGCCGAGGCTGATGGACTGGTCAGGGTTTCTGCGGAGAATGGTGATCTGCTAATAATGGAATGCTGGGATTTATAGGGAGGCTTGTTTGGTCTCCTTCGCTTCCACATAGAAGTTCCGATCAACTGTAAGGGATTTCTCTCCTTTAACCTTCACCGTTTTCCAGTCGTTGGTCGGAAAAAGAAACTCTTCTTTACCACTGGCAAGCTTCACCTTCACGGGCATGTCAAAGTTTTCAACCGTGTTGATCCAGCGATATTGCAGCCCTTTTGCAGTAAATGCATATTCAAGCACAGGTATCCGTACATCCCGCAGGTATTGATCGAAAACTTTGGAGAGGTCCCTGCCCGCCTTCTCACTGATATAATGTTCGATCTGCGAGCCATCCACCGTCTGGTGATAGAATGTCTTGTTCAGCCCACGGAGGATCTGGCGCCATTTTTCATCGTCGTTGACAACCTGGCGAATCGTATGGAGCATGTTGCCGCCCTTGTAGTACATATCCTTCGAGCCTTCCTGGTTTACGCCGTAAATGCCCACAATAGGGATATCATTCGCGATAAGCTCCCGGGTACCGATCACGTAATCTTCACCCGCTTTTTTGCCATAGTAATATTCGGTGTAAAGGTTCTCGGAATAATTCGTGAAGCTTTCATGCACCCACATATCCGCCACATCTTTATAGGTAATGTTGTTGGCAAACCATTCGTGCCCGCTTTCATGGATGATGATGAAGTCCCATTTGAGGCCCCAGCCGGTATTGGAAAGGTCTTTTCCCCGATAACCCATTTTAAAGTCATTTCCATACGTGACCGAGCTTTGGTGCTCCATACCGAGGTAAGGCACTTCAACCAGCTTGTATCCGTCCTCGTAAAAAGGGTAGGGCCCGAACCAATGCTCAAACGCTTTGAGCATTTTGGGAGCTTGCTTGAATTGCTCTTTCGCCTTTTCCAGATTTTGCGGCAGCACATAATAGCTAAGTTGCAAGTCGCCTTTTTCGCCTTTGAATGTCTCTTTCCAGCTCACGTAGTTGGCTACATTCATATTGACACCGTAGTTGTTGATCGGATTTTTGACGACCCAGTTAAAGGTGTGTGAATTGTCGTCATGCCCGACCACCGACCGCAGGTTCCCGTTCGAAACATCCATCACGTTCTTTGGTACGGTGATGCTGATGAGCATACTGTCGGGTTCATCGTACATATGGTCCTTGCACGGCCACCAAACGCTGGCGCCCAATCCCTGGCAGGATGTGGAAATAATGGTATTGCCTTTGCCATCGGGTACCCACTGTACGCCGCCGTCCCATGGCGGGCGCTTGGCAAGCTGCGGTTTTCCTGCGTAGAAAACTTCAACCGATTCGGTTTTGCCGGCATCCTGCTTCTTTTTTAACGTGATGAAAAAAGCATTGCCGTCCCGGCGATAAGTGAGCGACTCTCCGTCCTGGACCACTTTGGTGATCTGTAACGGCTCCTGCAAATCCACCTGAAGAGTCTGGTAGGGTTTCAAAACTTTATAGGTGATGACAGTGCTGCCGGCGAGGGTGCTGTCCTTCTCATTGGGCTTCACACTGAGGTGATAATAGCTCAGGTCCCACCATTCGCGTTCAGGCGTGATAGAGCCTCGCAGCGTGTCGGCATGGGTAAAAGCTTTTTTCTGCGCAAAAGAAGCAAGGGAAACGAATAGCAGACCGATACCGGCAAGTTTTCTGAGCATTGGAATAAGGGTTAGTAACGAAGTGTATTATTTATCGAGTATTTCCATGTCGTTCAGTTCCGGCCCGCCTCCTCGATTCGCAGAACCGGCTGCAATGTAAACTTTCCTGTTGAGCGAAACCGCCTGCGTTCCATGTCGGCCCTGGTGAAGAGGAGGCAGCTTCTCCCACTTTTGGGTTTGCGGATTGAATGCCTCCACCTCATTGTGCGCCTCCACATGAGCCTCGCTCTCCCCTCCGATAATCAATATCTTGTTGTTGAAAACAACGGCAGTATTGCCTGCACGGAGCGTCGGGAGGTTGTTGGCGGCGTCGAGTGTAGTCCATTTGCCGGTTTTGAAATCGTAAACATCTACCTCTTTGATAACGGTATTCAGAACCTGGTTGATACGGGCGGTCGACAGACGTCCGCCTGCAACATACAATTTGTTGTCCAGCACGGCCACTTGTACGTGATCGCGCGGGCGGGGAGCGTCGGTGAGCGTTTTCCAGGTGCCGGTTGCCGGATCAAATTCGTCGAACCAGGTAACCTGGCCATCCCAATGCCCGTCCTGAATGCCGCATACGAGGTAAATTTTGTCGTTCAATGTAAATGCCCCTGCCGCACCGCGCCGCCTGTTTTCGGGTATGGCGGCACCTTTGCGCCATTCATTTTTGACAGGATTGAAAATATAGATGTCGGGAATAGGAACTTCATGCGGATAGCCGCCCGTGAAGGCCCCCAATACGTATATTTCATTCTTGTAGCTGACTGCCTGGAAGTGGCTCATTTCAAGCGGTGATGCTGCGAGGCTTTTCCAGGAATCCTTTTTGAAGTCATATTCATCGACCGGCTTGATACCGCGACCACCCAGCAAATACAGTTTCCCATTTGCGGTGGCCATCGCATTTTCATGCCGTTTCTCGGGAAGGTTCTCCGGCTCAGAGACCGTCCATATCTGCGCCGATACTTGCAATGCGCATGCGAGCAGCGCGAATAGCCATGCAGCTTTTTGGTAGAGTGGTTTCATATCGATTGACGTTTGGAATGGCTGGATATGCAGCATTTGCTTTCAAAAACGATATCAAGGTACAATTATATTCCATAAAACAGAAAGGCCGGCTTGCGGCCGGCCATCCTGTGAATATTAGCTAAAAAACGGTTAATTTCTGCTGGATACGTTCATTGCGGGACTTTCAAATCCCAGCTTTTTCAACCCCGCCTGCACCTCTGGATCTTTCATGAAAAGTTTCCAGAGCAATCCCGTCCGATAGTTTTCGATCATTACGATAATGGGGCCCTGGTCGATGGCCAGGTGTGATTTGGCATACCAGTTCTGCGATTCGTTGAATGCATCGGTAAAGCCGTATTCCGACCAGATTTTATCACCCAAATCATCATAGAAATGGCGCAGTGCTTTCATCGATTGATCCGGCGTGTAAGGAAATGATGATAATGCAGCGGTAGGGGTAATTGTTCCGAAGTCGTTAGTGGGTGAATGCGCATTATAGCCATTGTAAGTATCGCTGGCCGTCAAGCCCCAGCTGTTTTCGCCATAACCTCTAAACTTGCCGGGATTGGCTACGCAATGCTTGTAGTTGATCAGCGAGTGGTTCACATTCTGCTCCCAGTAGTCGGCATATTGATCTTTCAAATGGCGCGGATCCAAGCCCAGGAACGAGTAATGGGCAAAAAACAGCGGTCCTCCGTAGTCGAACCCCAGCGGCAATTTTACTCCTAGATATTCTTTCCCGTTGCGGAAATGGTCGCTTTGAGCCCAGCACTTGTCGTATACCTGGCGCGTGATCGGGTAACGGGTGGAGACCGCACCCATAATGTAGGTGATCAATGCTTCATTGTAGCCACGTAGCTCAAAGTTCATTGCCCAGCCATTGTTGGGGCTCCAATGCCAGTAAAGCTGGTTGGGGTTGCCACGGGTGTACCAGTCCCATTCGGCCTCATTCCAGATCCAGGTGATGCGGCTGCGAAGTTCCCGTTCAAGGTCGGTATCACGATCAAAGTACTGTCTTGCGGTAAGCAATCCCTGGAACAGGAAAGACGATTCCACGAGGTCGCCGCCGTCGTCTTTCCGGCTGAACGGAATGATTTTACCCGTTGCGCCATTGAGCCAGTGCGGGAAAATACCGTGGTAATGATCCGCTTTGGAGAGGAATTTGACCATTTTCAGCAATCGCGCTGCCACTGAATCGCGTGGCTGCCATTGTCTTTCAGCTGCCACTACCATCGCCATTACCCCAAAACCGGTGCCGCCGATGGTACACACTTCGTCGCCATAGTCAAATGCGATATTGCTGCGCTCACGGGCGAGGCCGCTCACCGGGTGCCCAAAATCCCAGAAATACCGAAATGTCTGTTTCTGGACAAGTTCAAGCAATGCGGAGTCTGGTAGGTTTTTGGGGCGGTCCGCAGGATTGAACACCGCTTGCTTTGCCGCCGCGGATTTTTTCTTTTGCGCGGCGCTGTCTGTCAGTGAACCTGCAAATAGCGCGAGGCATAGTAGTAGTTGGAAGTATAGCTTCATAGTCGAGTCATGTTTAATGGAAATTGTTAAAGCGCCGGACTGCTGAATCCGAGCTTTTTGAGGCCGGCTTGAATCTCCGGATTGCTCATGAAGAGTTTCCATGGCAATGCCGTCCGATGGTTTTCGATCATCACCACGATCGGCCCCTGGTCGATAGCCAGGTAGGAATCGGCGAACCACAGCTGGTCGAGCGAGAATGCATCGTAGAAACCGTATTCTCCCCACAGTTTGTCGCCGAGTTTGTAATAGAAGAATTTCAAAGCTTTCATGGACTCCGCGGGCGTGTACGGGAATGCGGACAATGCAGCCGTGGGCGTGATCACCCCGCGATCGCTGCTGGGTGAATTGGCATTATACCCGTTCGGAATGTCGCTAGCTGTGAGTCCCCAGCATTGCTCGCTGTATCCATAGAATTGCTGCGGGTTCGATTTGCAATAGTTATAGTTGATGAGGGTGTGGGCTTTGTTTTGAGTAAAATAGTTGGCAAAGCGATCGGTCAGTCCGGTAGGGTTTAACCCAAGGAATGAGTAATGCGAGAAGAACAACGGTCCGCCAAGTGGCTCTCCGAGTGGCAATGTAATCCCGTAATACGCGTTGCCATTTTTGAATGTGCTGTTGCCCGCCCAGCCATTGTCATACACTATCTCATCAATATTATGCGTAGGTGAAGAAGCCGCCAGCGCATAGGTAATCAGGCATTCATTCCAGCCCCTGATCTGGTGGTTCATTTCCCATCCATAGTTGGGACTCCAATGCCAGTAGAGCACATTTTCGTTGCTTTTTCTGAACCAATCCCATTCCACCGCCCGCCATATCGCATTAATATCGGCACGCAATGCAGTTTCAGCAGCGTTTCCTTCATTGAAATACTGACGCACTGTAAGTAATCCCTGCACGAGAAAAGAAGTCTCCACCAGGTCGGCCCCATTGTCCCTT
Organism: Dyadobacter sp. 50-39; assembly: GCA_001898145.1. Lineage (GTDB taxonomy): Bacteria > Bacteroidota > Bacteroidia > Cytophagales > Spirosomataceae > Dyadobacter. Next base: position 74,629 of record MKSR01000008.1, on the reverse strand, counting down.
TCACTGAATGGTACTACGGCGCCGGTAACACCGTTGAGCCAATGCGGGAAGGCCCCATGGAACGTTTGTGCCTTTTTCAGGAAGCCTACGATTTTTTGCATTCTTTCCAGGCCCTGCGCCCGCGTGATAAACTGCCGTTCGATGGCAATAGGAATAGTCATGATCCCGAAACCGCTACCGCCTGAGGTTACCACGTCGCCGGATGTGTTCCGCTCGCGGGCCAGACCGCTCACCGGATGTGCGAAGTCCCAGAAATACCTGAAAGTTTGCCGCTGCACCAGGGTAAGCAATCCTTCATCGCTGATAACCGGAAATTTGTCGGCAGAATCCAGCGCGGTAATGAGTTCAACTTTAACCTCATTGAGCAGCATTCCGCCGGCTTTGGATTTCAATGCCTTGGTAGCGGTAACCGAATAGTTTGTGAGGGATTTTAAATCAGCAGACGGGGTTATTATCACCGAACTGTCGCCGCCTTCCAGGGCGGATGTGAACGCCACGGTCTCGCCTGAGGCCGATTGAAACGTTACCCCGTTTGCGACAGTGGCATTGTTGAGCGGGGCAGAAAATGTAAACCTGATCTTCGGTTTCAGGTTTACATCGTGGTATTTGAACCCGGCATAGGCGCCATTCACTTTCAGGCTGTTAAAACCGAACGACGCCGGTATTCCTGGGCCGGATGGCCCGGGGGTTTCCTTTTCCGATTTACAGGAAACCCCGAGCCATATGATTGAACAAAGAAGAAGAAGGTTTTTAAAAGACATTATTTTCCCCTTGATTCCAATTTAACCAGTGCATCTACTTCGGCATCTTTCAGAGCGACGTTGTAAATCCGCACCTCGTCCAGCAGACCGGTCAGGTAACTGGCCCAATCCTGTTTCTCGGCACCAGTGGTAAGGCTGGGCTTGGTTTGGAACTGAACCGTTCCAAATACCATTTTGCCCGGCTTTTGCCATTTCAGGTCACCAAAGCTGGCCACCGTGCTGGTAGCCGTTTTGGAGCCGTTCACATAGACATTGAATGTTGATGAAGTGGCGTCGTAAGACAATGCAATGTGGTTCCAGGAGTTATAGAGGTTCACGATTCCTTCCTTGGTCACCCACGTATCCCTTTTATCGTTCTGGATATGAGCCTTGAAAATGCCGTCCGTGTCGGTCCCGCCGTTTTCAAAAAAAGTCTCGATATTTCCCCAGAAACCGTCTGTTTGCGACAGGCCTACCAGTCCGATAATGCCGCCGGCCGACTTGGTCGACGCGCTGTTTACCCAATAGGTCATGGTGAAACTTTTCAATCCCAGGATCGCCGCCGTCGGTGTAAAAAGCACATATCCGTCTTTGGCGCCCTTCATGGCCTGGCCCTTCAATCCGTTCGCGAATGTGGTACCTGTGTTGGTACCGGCAGTATTCGAGACTACATCGTTATAGCTGCCATCGAAAGGGAAATGCGCTATCAGGTTGGCCTTCGCGATCTCGTCGGAGCTCGTGAAGCCCCCGATCGTCACGCTCGGAGCGTAACTTTCGGGATCGAACTTCTCGTAGCAGGAGGTCAGGCCCAGCATGGTCATTGCACACAATGCCACGGTCATTTTATTCTTTAAAGTTTTCATCGATAGATCGTGGTTTGGGATTAATAACCTGGGTTCTGGGTTAACACGCCTGCACTGAGGTCGATTTCGTTCTGCGGGATCGGCCATACTTCGTTTTTGCCGGCTTTCCAGCCTTTGGGTCCGAAGATTTGGGCAGCACGGCCCTGACGGATCACGTCGAAATAGCGGTCAAATTCCATCGCGAGCTCGGCGTGGCGTTCGTTCCAGATCGCAAGCCGCAATGCAGCCTTGTCGGTGGTGGTTACTTTGGGGAGAATGGTTTTGCTCGCACCTCTGGCGCGTGCGCGAACCATTTCCAGCGAAGCCAGCGCCTGGGTAGCATTGCCGATTTCATTAGCCGCCTCTGCATTCATCAGCAACACTTCGGCGTAGCGGATCACCCGCACATTTTGCTGTGAACCTTCATTAAAGCCGGTTACGTAAAGTCTGAACGGCACGTACGACTTCTGGTTGTACATCGGGTTGTCGCCGGTGGCCGGAATCGCGTCGCCGGCAGGAGTGGTTTCGCCACGGAAAATGATGGTAGCATCTCTCCGTGGATCGCCTGCTTCAAACGACTTTGAAAGTGCTTCGGTAGGAACATTGAATCCCCAGCCGCCACCTGTCACGCCGCGCACACCCTGCACCTGCGAGTATTGCGAGTTGGATGCATCCTTGTTGGACGGTATGAGCTCGTTCTGGATTTCAAAGATCGATTCTCTTGAATTTTCATTCGCTACGCGGAACAATGCTTCGTAATCCGCGAAAAGCGCGTACTGGCCCGAATTGATAACCTGCGTGGTCAGATCGAAAACCTGCTGCCATTTACCCTGGTACATGGATACTTTGGCGTGCATCGACTGAGCTGCACCTTTGGTAACCCGGCCGATATCTGCGGCACCATAGTTTAGCGGCAATACCGCCGCCGCTTCGGTCAGGTCTTTTTCAATGGCTGCATAGATATCCGCTTTCGGTGAGCGCGGCAGGTTGTATTCCGTAGCGTCCTTGGGCAAACTCAGGCGCAATGGCACATCGCCGAACGCCCTTACCAGCCTGAAATAGGAATATGCACGCACAAATTTCGCTTCGGCAAGGTACCTCGCTTTCAGGTTCTCATCCATGCTGATAGCCGGGATGTTATCGATCACCTGATTGGCATAGTTAATATTCTGGTATTGTCCTTCCCAGAATCCGCCCAACTGGCCGTCTGTCGAGCCTACTGTGAAAGTGTCGTAAAGATTGAAAAAAGTCGCATCGGATGGCGTACTCCCTTTTTCGGCATCGTCGGAGCCCATGCTTTCCAGCGCAATAGGGGCAAATGCCGTATTATTCCAGCTCCGGAGATTGGCGTACATCGCATTGACGGCCTTGGTGGCGTCGGCTTCGTTTACCCAGAAAACGGCTCCTGCCTGTTTTCCCTGCGGATCCACATCCAGGAAGCTGTCGCTGCAAGAGGAAGGGATGATCAGGAGCGCCGCAAGCCCGAGGTATAGCCCTTTTTGCTTCAAATTGTTTTTAAAAACTATATTTTTCATATCGCTTGTGATCTTATAAAGTGACATTAATACCAAAGTTGTAAGTCGCTGAAAGCGGGTACACGTTGGCGTCGATACCGGCTTGCGTCGGTTTGTTTTCGTTGGCCCTTACCTCTGGCGACAAGCCTTTGTATTTAAAGAAATTCAAAGGGTTTTGCGCATTGGCGTACAAACGCAGCTTGCGGATTTTCAGCCTTTCGTTAACACCCTGCGGGAACGTAAATCCGATCTGCGCATTTCTCACACGGAAATAGCTGCCGCTTTGCACAAAGAACGAGTTGGGCAGGTAGTTCTGGCCTCCGCCGATATTAGCCGAAGGGTAAGTGTTGGAAGTACCTTCGCCGTGCCATCTGTTATCGTAGAAATCTTTGGTAAAGTTTTCATTACCGTAGCGCCAGCCCATGTTCGCATTGTAAATATCCACTTTGGCCACGCCCTGGAAGTCGAGCATCAGGTCGACATTCTTGTAATTCCAGCTTGTGTTGATCCCGTAGGTGAATTTCGGGTTCGGGTTACCGATCACCTGGCGGTCGAGGCCGGAAATGGTGCCGTCAGGAGTACCGTTGGTTCCGCTGATATCGCGGTATCTGAAATCACCAGGTTTGGCATTAGGCTGCGCTGAATTTTTGATCTCTTCCTCGTTCTGGAAAATACCATCTACCACGTAGCCGTAGAATGAGCCGATCGGGTCGCCCACGCGGGTACGTGTGGCAAGCGCGCCGCTGGTAAGGCCCACACCGCCGTCGTAAATGGGGTTGGCACCGGATGATACCGAAAGAACCTTGTTGTTATTCACCGCGCCATTGAAACCGATGCTGTAAGAAAGACCTTCGGAAATATCATCGCGCCAGTTTAAAACGAATTCGAAGCCTTTGTTTTGGAAATTGGCCTGGTTACCCACAATCCGGCCGGAGCTTGTACCAATGGAAGTCAGCACGGGAATGTCGAAGATCGCACGCTCGGTTTTCTTGATGTAGTAGTCCAATTCAACCGTCAATCTCGATTTCAGGAAAGAAGCCTCGATACCCGCGTCGGTACCCACACCGCGTTCCCAGTAAGTGGTAGGAGGAATGATGGAGTTAATGCTCGCACCGGTATTCAGCTGTCCGCCAAAGATAGCCGCCAGTCCGCCGCCAGTCGCCACCGTGAGCGTCGACAAGTTGGAAGGAACCGAAGCGTTACCGATTTTACCCCAGCTACCGCGGATTTTCAGGTTATCGAAAATCGACTGGTCTTTCATGAAGTTTTCGTTGCTGATCACCCAGCCTGCACCTACCGACGGGAAGTAACCCCACGCATTACCACCCTGAAAGAATTTGGAAGAACCATCCGCACGGAGGGAGGCATTCAGGAGGTAGCGCTCGCCGAAGGAGTAGTTCACGCGGCCGAAGTAGGATGCGTATGTTCCGAGATCTCCCTCGTCTGTCACATTACGGCCATCCGCACTGCCCAGTGCAAGATAAAGGTCGCCTTCGCTTGAATACGGCACATTCAGTGCATTGGCAGTCAGTTTGTACGATTGGTCGCGCTGAGCCGATTGACCCAAAAGCGCGGTAAAGCTGTGCTGGCCGAAATCTTTGGTGTAGGTCAATGTATTTTCAAAGATCCAGTAGCGGGTTTGGGGGCGTACAAATTCCAGGAAGCTGGTCGTATTACGCTGTTTGAAAGTCGCTACGTATTGCGGAACATAGGTGCGCGTCTCGTCCTGTCCATAACGTCCGCCGAGGCTGGTACGGAATGTAAGGCCTTTAAACAAAGACAATTCTGCGTAAGCATTACCTGTAAGCAGTGTCTTTTTGGTATTCTGATTATAGAAATCAACGGTAACCTGCGGGTTGAAGTTGTTACCATCGCCCAGGTTGTAGTCGGTAGGATCGCCATAAGTACCGTCGGCATAATAAACCGGTACAACGGGGCCTGCTGCATACAACTGACGGAAAATTCCGCCCGCCTCATCTTTCGACTTGCTGAAAGAACCGGTGGCCGAGTATCCCACTTTCAGGTTTTTGAGGACCTGGAAATCGTTCTGCAAGCGGGCAGTATAGCGTTTGAAATTGTTTTTCTCCACAATACCGTCCTGATCCAGGTAACCCAGCGAGAAGTTGTAAGTCGATTTCTCCCCGCCGCCGCTAATGGAAAGCTGGTGGTTTGTCACCAATGCATTGCGCAGGATCTGGTGGTACCAGTCGGTACCTTCGCCGAATTGTGCAGGATCCAGGATATCCGACTTGCCGTTGATTCGGCTTAATTCATTGATCATCGTGGCATACTCATTCGCATTAGCCATTTTGATCTGGTTAGTCACTTTTTGGTAACCCACAAAGCCGTTGTAATCGATAACCGGCTTTCCCGCTTTTCCTTTTTTGGTCGTGATGAGTACCACCCCGTTGGCAGCGCGCACACCATAAATAGCCTGGCTGGATGCGTCTTTCAGGATGTTCATGCTTTCGATATCACCTGAGTTCAGGAAGCTGATATCGTCGAACCACACACCGTCCACCACGTAAAGCGGGTTGGCGCTGCCATAGGCTGTTCCGACACCACGGATGCGGATCTGCGGTGCCTCGCCAGGCTTACCCGAGTTGTTGATCTGCACACCGGCAACCTTACCCTGCAAGCCGCTGACCGCGTTCATAGAAGGCTGTTTGGCAATATCGGCCCCCTTGATTTGAGCGACAGCACCGGTAACATCCAGTTTCTTCTGAGAACCGTAACCCATGATCACCACTTCGTTCAGGGCTTTGGCGTCTTCCTGCAAGGCCACATTGACGGTCGTTTGGGTACCGACGGTGATCTCCTGGGGCGTCATGCCGATCATCGAGAAGACGAGGACGGATTGGGCTGACGGGACTTTTATGGTGTAGTTGCCCTCGGCGTCGGTGGGGACACCGGTGGTGGTGCCTTTGACGAGCACACTGGCGCCTGGCAGCGCCGAATTATCTGCACTCGAAGTGACTTTCCCAGTCACATTTATTTCCTGCGCATGGGCGAAATTCCACACGGTCAGGAAAACGAGCATGTACAGTAACCGTACAATAGTTTTCATCAGTTTCAAATTGGTGATTGAATTATTATAAGAATTTATTGACTTCAAAATTAAGTTCCAAGCGGCTGAGGAATCAAATAAAGCACTACATCACCACTACATCAATGGGAATAATGCAAGATTTTGGATAAGAATAGGGGGGTAATTGAAGGATTTGTGCAACTGCATCAAATGTCCATCATAAATTGGGCCAGATTAGCATCGTTGTCCAAACCGAGCTTTTTGCGGAGCCGATAGCGCTTGATTTCCACACCGCGTACAGAAATCCCCAGCACCGGGGCCATCTCTTTTGTAGATAGATTCATGCGTAAGCATGCCGCAAGCCGGAGTTCTGAGGGAGAAATGGTAGGGTATATGTGGCGGAGCCGTTTGAAGAACTGTTCGTGTACTTCATCGAAATTTTGTTCGAACAAAACCCAGTCGTCCTTGCCAGCAACGTTCCGCTCTATACTGTGCAGAAGTTTCTGGTAATGGATATTGGGAAGTTGTTGTCCCATCTCCGCCTTCACCTGTTTGAGTTCGTCGCGGATCTCTTCCAGGATTTCGTTTTTCCGCACCACGTTGATCGCCACATTGGAGAGTTGCTGGCTCTTGCTCTGAATCTCACTCTGCAGTTTTTCATTCTGGATCTGCATGATCTTCCGTTCGCTGGAAAGCCTTTGCTGGCGCAGCTTTTCTTCCTGCTCTTCGATCAGCTTCCGGCGATGGCGGGTAAGCCGTTTTTCCTGGTAGACGATCAATGCGGCCAGGGCCAGGGCAATCGATACCGCGAAAAGTATTTTGGCAAATACCGTCTCGCGCCAGTAAGGCTTCACGCTGAAATGATAGGTGCCAATGGTGTCATTGACACTGCTGCGCACTTCAAAAATGTAGTCGGTCGATTCCAGGTTAGTGAATTCGACAAAACTCTGGTCAGTCCATTCCGACCATTGATCGGTGAGGCCTTTGAGGCGGTATTTATATTGGACATGCTGGCCATAAACCGGCAATGCAAATGCAATCCGTAATGCACGTACTTCGGCGGGCAAGGACGGACTTCCGGAAACCGCGAAAGCCTCATTGAGGTTGCGCAGGTTCGCTACCCTGCGCACGACCGGCGGGCCCGCTGCCTCGTCGTGTTCGTCGGCCGACCTGCGGTTGTACAAGGCATAGCCGTTATCGAGGCAGAAGAAATAGTAGTCGTCCGAGAGAGGGATCACCGTTTCGCTATTGCGGACAAGTGTAAGCGGGAGATTACGGGTTTCTTTCCCAGGCTGGTAGAATGCCACGCGGTTCATGAATACCTTGAACCAGTCGCCATGTACGCCGGTCCTGACTTTATAGTTCTCGTCTTCTTTCGAAAAATCACTGCTGGGCACAAGCTTTCCGGAAGGATCAGGCTGGAAAAATGCGTTGCCAGAACGCACCCGCACCTGTCCGTTCAGCCATTGGACCACCTCCACCGAAAACTCGCTCGGCATGTCTCGCGGCGCGTCAAATTCCTTCCAGGTCAATGCAGAATCGAGCGCGGGCGTGAGCTTCGTTTGAAATAGGCCTTTGTAGGCATGCCCGAGCCAGAATGTCCCTGACTTGTCGCGCGCCATGTGTTTGATCGGGATCGGTACCGAGTTCTTGACCGGGTAAGCGTACGTCCAGGTCCCTTTCACGTCTTTTTTGTACACATGCAGGCCCACGTAGGCGCCTTGCAACAGTAGTGTGTCACGCCCATTGCGAACGGGCAGGAAAACCCAGCCTCCATTGATGTTCGAGATTTTGGTGACGCCGCTCTCTTCAATGCGGTAAGTGGCATCATTGTGTCCGCATAAAAGCTGGCCGTCGATTACTTTGAGCGCCCAAGTCTGGCCTTCGAGGCCCCACACGGGGCTAAATGGCTCCGGAGAGAGCCATTTTTTAACGAAAACCCCTTTGTTGGAACCCACATACAGCCTGCCATGCCAGATCGCGGCCGCATAGGTGGAGCCCAGCGGATTGTCATTGGTCTGATACGCGATGATCGGCGACGACATCTTGACCATGTCTATGCCCTGATCCAGCCCTATCCAGAGCTGTTGCTGCGAATCTTCTTCGAGGGCTAGTACCGTGTTATTTTGTAAACCGGTCTCTTTGTTGAACTGATAGCGCAACGCGCCATTTTTGGAGACCACATAAACCCCATTCTGAATGGTGCCGAAAATAAAGCTGCTATCGCGCGACGTGGTAATGGCCCGGTTGACAATGTTCCGCTTCAACTCCGCCGAAATAGCGATGTTCCAGGGACTGAGTACCCCATTTTGCCAGGTAAAGAGGCCGTGCTTCGTCGTAGATATGAGGATCGCGCCATTTGTGAAAGGTAATATGGAGGAAACGATGGCAGGCGACAGGCTTTCCGTCCCGGGCAATGGTGTGAACTTTTCGCCTTTCAATTCATAAATGCCCTTACCGATGGATGGTACCAGTACCCGGTTCTGTACAAAGCGCATGAACATGATATTGCCCGGCCCCGTGATTTCTTTGAGGTTTTTGCCGTCGTACCGGTAAATCTGGGAAAATGACTGAAAGTAGATGTACCGGGGCGTTTTAAGAATGTGCCAGATCTCTTCCGTTCTCAGGCTTGCAAAGCCCGCATTTTTACTCAGCGAATAATATTTCAACTGACCGTCGGCTTCTTTCTTCCAGTAGCCGAATTCTGAAAAGCCGCCGACATAAATGCGTCGCTCGGCCTGCGCGGTGCGGTTCAATACTTTTCCGCCTGCGGGCTGGGGCGGCTGCTCGTCATAGAGTACCGTGCGAACGATCTGGCCGTCGGGCAGGGGGTACAACTTCCATGAGGCTCCGTCATGTTCCAGCAGGCCATCGGAATTGGCGGAATAGACAAGGTCGTCGGCGCTCTGGCAAATGTCCCAGTTCTGGTTATGCGCTTTGTAAAGCGTTGCCGGATAGTTGATCAGCGGGGGTGTTTCCTGGGCGAAAGAAGGAAGGAAGATTGTCACCAGGAAGAGTATGGCGGTAGCGCAACCCGCCTTATATTTGAAGGCCCGGCCGGGGAAATGACTTTTTCTGAGTCGTTTTGCCGCCGTGTTCAATGTCTTTTTCAATTAGCTGTTAATGTCGTTGTTGGCTCTTGCAGAAGGGTTTACAGCGGTATCAGTGCATGTAACTCAATAGTACTCTTAATGAAAAAAATCCTTTCCCTCATGCTCCTGGGCACTGCCGCCGCTACGGAGCCGGTCCTGTCGCAGGACGACAACAAGCGAAGCGATATCCGTTACAATCTTAACGAATCCGGTTCACATTATGTAAAATTCACCTTCACGAATCAGGTATGGCTGCGGCTGAACGACAACAATCCCGGTACGACCGTTTTGAGTGATCCCCAGAGCAATACCTTCGATATCGGTTTGCGGCGGACGCGTATGCAACTATTTGGTCAGCTCACCGACCGGATATTTTTCTATACCCAGTTCGGGATGAATAATTTCAATAAAGTGAGCGCGTTCCCGGCCTACAATACCGCCGGCACGCCCAGCCAACGCAAAATCGCTGCGTTTTTTCATGACGCTGTCGGCGAATACGAAGTTCAGCGGAAGGGTGCCAATTTCATACGTTTCGGAGGCGGCCTCACAATTGTGAGCGGCTTCTCCCGCTTTTCTCAGCCCAGCATCGGTACCATCATGACAATGGACGTGCCCGTTTTTGCCCAGGCGACCGTGGACCAGACCGACCAGTTTTCGCGAAAATTAGCCGTTTACAGCAGAGGACAGATCGGGAAATTCAATTACCGGGTGAGCGTGGCCGATCCGTTTCCCGTTGAAACCAGTGGCTCGGTGCCGGCTGCGCTGAACCAGAATGCCATTTTCTCACAACGCAAAAACAGGAAGCAATTCCAGGGGCTACTCATTTACAATATTTTCGATACCGAAGACAATACCACGCCCGGCTATATGACGGGTACTTACCTCGGCAAACGGAAAGTGTTGAACATAGAAGCAGGCATTACTTCACAAAAGAATGCAACCTGGCGAAAAGAAGCTGTTGATACGCTTTACAGCAATATGACACTCTGGTCGGTAGCGGCTTACCTGGATATGCCGCTGAATACCGATAAAGGCACGGCACTGTCTACATACCTCGGCTATTTCGGAACGGATTACGGCAAAGGCTACCTCCGTTACAACGGAATTATGAACCCCGCCACGGGTACCACGCAGCCGATCGCAGGTGCAGGCGGAACGCACGGGAACGCATACCCGATGTTCGGTACAGGCAATGTAGTCTACGCGCAGGCGGGCTACAAGTTGAAAGACGGTTTGCTGGGCGGCCAGGGTACATTAATGCCTTTCGCTTCATTGCAGCGCGGCGACTACGACCGTTTGCAGGATGCTTCCAATGTGTACAATCTGGGTGTCAATTGGCTAATGAAAGGGCATAACGGCAAATTGTCGCTTAACTATGAGAACCGGCCGGTTTACAGGAATGCTTCCGTGGCAAATGAGCTGGAAAAAAGCGGCCGGAAAGGTAGCTGGATTTTGCAGTACCAAATCTCCATTTAAACTGCATTGACCCCACAAAAAAGGTATCCGACCTACGCCGGATACCTTTTTTGTGGAAATACAGGATGGCGTATTAGGCCAGGTTCAAAGCCGCATTCATAGACCGGACAGCTTCTGCTGACTTTTCAAATGCCGCTTTTTCCGCATCACTCAGGCGCAGGTTGATGATCTTCTCCCAGCCGTTGCGGCCCAACACCACGGGTACGCCCATGCAAATATCTTTTTGGCCATATTCGCCATTCAGGTATACGCTGCAAGGCACGACGCGCTTCTGGTTGCGGACAATGCTTTCAACCAGCATCATCGTAGCGGCACCCGGAGCATACCATGCCGAAGTACCGATCAGCTTGGTCAGCGTAGCGCCTCCCACCATCGTGTCGGCAGCCACTTTTTCAAGCTGATCGGCTGATAGAAAGCGGCTTACCGGGATACCGTTGTACGTCGCTAATCTTGTCAGGGGAATCATCGTGGTGTCGCCATGGCCTCCGATCACCATTCCGTGAATATCGAGCGGCGAAACATCCATAGCCATGGCCAGGTAAGTCTTGAAGCGGGCGCTGTCCAATGCGCCGCCCATTCCGATCAGCCGTTTTTTGGGAATGCCTGATTCTTTCAACGCCAGGTAAGTCATGGTATCCATCGGATTGGAAACCACGATCACAATCGCTTTCGGCGAATATTTCAGAAGGTTTTCTGTAACTCCCTTTACGATTCCTGCATTGATGCCGATCAGTTCTTCGCGGGTCATGCCTGGTTTGCGGGGCAGCCCCGAGGTGATTACCACCACATCCGAACCCTTGGTCTTCTCGTAATCATTGGTCGAGCCGATGGGTTTGGTATTGAATCCCAGTAAGGCTGCTGTCTGGTACATATCCAGTGACTTGCCTTCGCTGACACCCTCTTTGATATCCAGCAACACCACTTCTTCTGCCAGCTCACGACGAATGATATTATCGGCAGTGGTTGCGCCTACCGCACCCGCACCTACAACAGTAATCTTCATAGGGAAATATGGTTAATTGTATAGAAATTGATGCTTTTTATATTTTTTCCTAAAAGTATGAACCATAATTTGTTTAAACCAAGCGGAAATTGATTTTTTGCCGCAAATCGTCCGGCCGGCATCCGGAATGCAATTTTTTCCGTAAGTTGATAGTTATAATGGCTTTATAAACCACTTTTTCCTGCTTTGTACGATGAATGACCAATCAATGATTTCGCGGATTTTACAGTCGATTTTTTTTAAAAAGGCCACAGGAAAAGCAGGACGTTACGCCAGAAATTCTACCCGCTTGTTTGAACTTGCCAAAGAGGTGATCGGGAAGCTCCAGACAGTGGGCTTCAAGGGAAACCTCTCCGAATTCCAGTCGAGTGTGCAGCTGCTGCTCCGCATGGTGAGGGCCTACGCTTCCGGCGAATATAAGCAGCTTCCGTGGAAAAGTTTGGTGTCGATAGTCGCTGTGCTCATCTATTTCGTATCTCCCATAGACCTTATTCCTGACTTCCTGCCGGTTATCGGCATTACCGATGATGTTGCATTGGTCGTGTGGTTGATCAAGACGCTGGGGAACGATATCCAGAAATTCGCCGATTGGGAAAAGACAGCCAAGACGATTAATATCGGATAAAAGTGGCCGCGGGTCTGGTTGTTATAAAAAAGAATAGTTATTTTTGTAAACATTAATAAAAGAAACAGATATGGAATCAATAACCGTTTTAGGAATTATGGGGTTGGGCGGACAGGAAATTTTCCTGGTTGCTCTGTTCGTGTTGCTTTTCTTCGGAGCAAAGAAAATCCCAGAACTTATGCGCGGTTTGGGGCAGGGTATCAATGAGTTCAAGAACGCTACTAAAGACGTTAAGGAAAATATTGAAAAAAGCATGGAAGACCCCAAATAACGCTTCCATCTTATCGAAGGTTTGATCCAGAGCCATTAAGCTAGCACTTAACGGCTCTGATTCTTTATTTACAACCCCACAAAGAAATTGCCTTGAAAGAGTATCTGACGCTGACCGAAATTCAGAGAGATCTACGTGAAGAAGGTTTGACGTGCGTCAAGTTGGTTGACCACTATTTGGAAAAAATAGAGGCTAACAAGCATCTCAATGCTTTCGTTGAAGTTTATACAGAGGAAGCAAAACAGGCCGCTCTGGCCGTGGATGCGAAGATCGCCAATGGCACTGCCGGAAGGCTGGCCGGCATGGTGATCGGTTTGAAAGATGTGCTTTCACTCACTGGCCATGGCTTGCAGGCCGGAAGCCAGATCCTACAAAATTATACGGCACCCTACACTGCAACCGCCGTGCAGCGGCTCATCGATGAAGACGCGATCATCATCGGGCGGCAAAACTGCGACGAGTTTGCGATGGGTTCTTCGAATGAAAATTCATCGTTCGGGCCGGTGCTAAATGCGATTAACAATTCCAAAGTGCCGGGCGGATCGTCGGGTGGTTCGGCAGTGGCCGTTCAGGCCGGGCTTTGCCACGCTTCCCTGGGAAGCGATACGGGTGGATCGGTGCGCCAGCCTGCCGCATTCTGTGGGGTGATCGGCGTGAAACCTTCCTATGGCCGCGTTTCCCGTTATGGACTGATTGCTTATGCTTCGTCTTTCGATTGCATTGGCCCCATTACCAAAAGTGTGGCCGACGCGGCATTGCTCCTGGAAGTAATGTCAGGTGCCGATGATTGTGATAGTACGGTTTCTGAGCGTCCGGTGCCAGCTTATACTGCCAGTCTGGAATGGAAAGGCAAGGCTAAAATCGGTTATATCAAGAGTGCCGTCGAGAACGAGGCGATCGCCCCGGAAATCCGCCGGCAAACATCCGAACTGCTCAACCGCCTTCGCGCGGAAGGACATGAAGTGACAGGCATTGATATGCCGCTGCTTGATTCGCTTTTGCCCACCTATTATATCCTCACCACTGCCGAAGCAAGTTCGAACCTATCCCGGTTTGACGGCGTACGGTACGGTTACCGTAGCCCCGGGTCCGTGGATCTGGAGAGCATGTACAAAAAGACCCGTACGGAAGGTTTTGGCGAGGAGGTAAGGAGAAGAATACTGTTGGGTACTTTCGTATTAAGTGCAAATTATTACGACGCATACTATACCAAAGCGCAACGCGTTAGAAGATTGGTGCGGGAGGAAACGATCCGTTTTTTCGAGCAGTTCGATTTCCTGATGTCCCCAGTAACACCTACCACAGCTTTTACGATTGGCGAAAAGACGGAAGATCCTTTACAAATGTATCTTGCGGATATTTTCACCGTGCAGGCGAATGTCGTGGGTAATCCCGCGGTGTCTATTCCAAACGGGCTGGATGACCAGGGAATGCCGATCGGGATACAAGTTATGGCTTCTTATTTCGGAGAGGAAAAAATGCTGGCATTTGCCAACTACCTCACTGAACTGAACAGGGAAAGGGCCGAATCATACATCCAGAGCAACTAGTGCATTAAATGGGGAGATATCCCTTTTTTTGCGCTCATTAAAAAAGCGAAGGCTGTATTTATAACCACAGTTTTAAAGAAAATTATCGTGCCAGAATAGCAGGCGACCAGGTTACGTTATTCTGAATGAGGATGTTGTGTGATATTTAAAAATGTATTAGAGATTATTCTGATTCATCTGGCAAGTTCAAAACCCAAAAGGATTCTTCTATCTGTAAGTCAATCATCAACAGGTATAAGCCATTGAAAACCGTGAATTGATTAACCTTCAAAAAACATTTATTAATGAGGATTTCGAAAAGAGTATTGTGGCTCGGAGCCATGTGTGCAGGGTTTTGGAATGCGCCTGTCGGGGCGATGGTTCCACAGGTGAGTTTGACATCCGGGCAGGATACAGTTGAGACTATTGCTCAGGATGAAAATGATTTGATGCCGTCACTTCCGGAAGTCGAGGAGATCGGTCCGAATCCGGCAGTACCGGAGGCACTTTTGAAAGACCGGTTTGCGAAGCTGGAAAAGTCTATCCCGCTTACCTACCACAAATCTTCCCATGAATTTGTAGAATACTTCATCTACAAAAAAGCCAATTTCACCCGGACGATGATGGAGCGTATGCCGCTCTATTTCCCGCTTTTTGAAAAAGCACTGGCGAAACATGGCTTACCTACCGAACTTAAATACCTTTCAATGATCGAGTCGGGCCTTAACCCGACGGTGATTTCCCACGCACGGGCAGGCGGGCTCTGGCAATTCATGCCGGCAACCGGGCGGGAATTCGGTCTTTACCAGGATAAATACATTGATGAGCGCTTCGAACCTGCCAAAGCCACCGAAGCGGCTTGCCTTTATCTCAAACAGCTTTACAACATCTTCGGCGATTGGGAACTTGCATTGGCGTCGTATAACACGGGCCCGGGCAATGTGAAGCGCGCCATGCGCCGCTCGCGTGGAACAACCTTCTGGACGATCTACAATGTGCTCCCCCGCGAAACCCGCTCGTACGTACCGCAATATGTAGCGATGAACTACATGATGAATTACGGGTACGACCACGGAATCTTCCCGGAAAACACAGAATTCCAGATTCCGAACGATACCATTCATATCAACGGCTACATTGACCTGGCAACATTCTGTAACAATGCAAGCATTGATTTTGAAGTCCTTAAAAAGCTTAATCCGCAGATCACGAAGAAAATCCTGCCGGACCAGACACGCGATTTTGTACTGAAAGTTCCGAGCGTACAGTTTACCTACCTGATGAGCAACCGCTCGTCGATCATGGATTCGTGCACGAGGAAATACCTGCCTACCGGGGTAATGGTCGCCAAAGCCGACAGCACCAAAACGGATTCGCTGGGAGGCAGCGGCTCATTCCCTTATGTGCTCGCATCGAATGTACAAAACGCATCCGGTGACGAAGACTATGAGGATGATGGTGAGGAAGAAACCATTCAGCGTAGCCGCACCAAACGGGTGTCCTACACGGTACGCCGCGGCGACAATGTAGCCGCCATTGCCCGGAAATATGGCGTTTCTGTCGCATCGCTCCGCAAATGGAACCACATCCGCCGCAACGTCATCCGCAAAGGGCAGCGACTGGTGATTTACAAAGAGGTGAAGGAAACCTTACCCGCAACGCGCATTGCAGCCAAACCACGGCCACAGCAGGAAGAGCAGGAGCAAGTGGCGAAGCAGCAGCGCCACACCCGGAAGCGCTATCATACCGTACAAAAAGGAGATACATTATGGATTATTTCGCAGCGATATGGTTTGGAAATCGGCCAGTTGAAAAAGCGCAACAAGATCCGGGGCAACTCGATCAAGCCGGGCCAAAAGCTGATCATTTCTACCTAGCAATTAACGCTTCAACATACACATACTATTTTTATGATTGCCTACGTTAACGGGATTGTAACTTATAAAGATCCAGCGTACGCTATTATCGATGTCAACGGGGTGGGATATGAGGTCAGGATTTCATTGCAGACCTACACTTCGCTTCCGGATATCGGTGCCCGGTGCAAGCTGGTAACGTTTCTCAATATACGGGAAGATGCCCACGTCCTTTACGGATTTTGGGGAAATGATGAGAAAAAGCTTTTCCTGGATCTCACGAGTATTTCCGGGATCGGGCCGTCGACAGCGCTCGTGATGCTTTCCTCCCTTTCCTCCTCTGAAATCCGGCAAGGAATCATTGATGAAGACCTGCGCCTGATCCAGTCGATCAAAGGCATAGGGTCCAAGACTGCTCAACGCGTAATCCTCGAACTAAGAGACAAAATTCGAAAGGAAGAACTCGTTTCAACAGGCCCGAAATCTGTTGAGGCGTCGTCAAGCACTCTCCGGAGTGAAGCGTTGGCTGCGCTCGTTACTTTGGGTATTCCAAAGGCGACGGCGGAGAAAAGTCTGGATGCCATCATCAAACGAGAGGGGCAATCCATTAGCGTTGAAAATCTGATCAAACTGGCGTTACGTTAACCGCGACTGAAATGATATTGGGTGAAAAATTTTACAACCGTACAATCGTGTTGATGGATTTGTTTGTAAATACAACCTTCTCTAAATAAGTATATTACCTTGTCATCAACGATTTACTCATTTCTTTTTAAGGTATTAAGCATTTCGGCCGGAGCGGTGTTACTCGTCAACGTTTCAGGCGGCAAGGGTGGACCATATTCGGAGCAGGCACAGGAATGGGCCATACTCGCCGACACGCTTAAAGAAGATACCACCAAGAAAAACATCGACAGATCGGGCTCCCAGCTCATTATGCGATGGAAAGATTATTATTCCAACCGGATTACCGAACCAAGGCCGCGTTCGCCATTCTACCTTCGCGAACCAAACAATATCTCTACCAATATTACGCTCGACAGTGCAGGGAAAGTTGCAGTGACCGAGAAAATTCAAACGCCGGGCGTAGCCACACCGGGCGGTATGACGCCGGGCAGCACTTTGAATTACCGCTTGCCCGAGCGCATGGACCTCGATACTTACAACAAGATCCAGGAAGACCGTGCATTCAAAAGTCTCCTGCGCGAGTACGCCGGCCGCCAGGACGGTAATAGCGCTATGGGGGCACGCGGGCTGCTGCCCAAGCTTGACCTTCCGCCAGGACTTACCAAATTGCTCGGCGACGATTTCGTGAATTTCAAACCAACCGGCTTTGTATCGCTCGATCTGGGGCTTATGCACCAGTTTCTCGATAACCCGGCTATCCCGATCCGTCAGCGAAAGAATACCCAATTCATTTTCAACGAGCAGATCAACATCAATTTTGATGCGAAACTCGGCGATATGCTCGGGTTCCAGACCAATTTCGATACCAAGGCCAACTTCAACTTCGAGAATGCGATCAAGCTGAATTATAAAAACCCGGAGGAAAGCTTTATCCGGAAAATAGAGGCTGGAAACATCAACTGGGCGATTAATAGCCAGCTGATTCCTGGTGTTCAGAATTTGTTTGGTTTGAAAACCGACTTCCAGTTCGGACGCCTGAGCGCCACTTTTGTAGCATCGCAGCAAAAATCGAGTAAGGAACGGATTACACTTCGCGGCGGCGCGCAAAGCCGTGATTTTGAATTACGGGCAGATACTTACGATGAAAACCGTAACTTTTTCCTATCCCAATATTTCAGGAACATTTACGAAAGCTCGCTGCAAAACACCCCCACCATTACATCGGGTGTGACGGTAACGCGCCTGGAAGTGTACGTGACCAATCGCACTACTACGACGGAGTCATTGAGGAATATAGCCGGTTTTGCCGACTTGGGTGAACCTGCTCCCTACCGCGCCGGAAATCCGAACTTGCAGCCTGTGCGCTCCACGTCGCCTGCCAGCAACGACGCCAACGGACTCTACAAAAAATTAGTCGATAACCCGGCATTCCGGGAGGTCGACAACACCAATACCGCCATCACAGGTTTCGGCTTCGAGAAGACAATCGACTATGAATTGCTGCGCGGTGCCAAACGGCTGATCGTCGACCGTGATTATACATTTCATCCCCAGCTTGGTTACATATCCCTTACCAATGCACTCCGCAACGACGAAGTCCTTGCGGTTTCTTATGAATATACCCTGAACGGCCGCGCATTCAAGGTGGGCGAGCTTACCGAGGATTATCAGGCCCGAAAAGACAATGAGGTAATCGCGCTGAAATTGCTGAAATCGTCGACAATCCGGAACAATACGAAGTTGCCGATGTGGGATTTGATGATGAAAAATATCTACTCACTCGGTACAAGCCAGATCGACAAGCAAGGTTTTCAATTAAGGGTTATTTATAAGGATGACCAGACCGGTATCGATAACCCGAACTTGCAGGAGAGCAGCATTGCCAACATTCCCCTGATCCGCCTCTCGGGCCTCGACCGCCTGAACCCCGTCAACGACCTCCAACCCGACGGTAATTTCGACTTTGTGGACGGCATCACGATCGATAGCAAAACAGGCCGCATTATCTTCCCCGTACTGGAACCGTTTGGCAGCAACCTTTCACGGAAATTTGGTCCGGGTGAGGATGTGTACCGGAATAAATATGTGTTCAGCGAGTTGTATCGCACGACGATGATCGATGCGCAGCAGGTATCCGAGCGCAATAAGTTTTTTATCAAAGGCGCCTACCAATCGAGCGGCGGGGCTGAGGTGCAGCTGCCATTTGGTGTGCTGGAAACTTCCGTAACTGTTACTTCCGGCGGCGTACCGCTATCCCCAGGCTCTGATTATATCGTCGAAGCGCAAATCGGTCGCGTGCGGATATTGAATTCCAGCGTATTGGCTTCCGGCCGCGAGATCGTAATCGAGTACGAGCGCCCGGATATGTTCCAGAACCAGATCCGGACGTTGGTAGGAACGCGCCTTGACTATGTATTCAACAGGAACCTGAGCGTCGGTCTGACGGCCATGAAATACAAGGAGCGTACGGCGGGATTCCTTTCGAGGGTTTCTATCGGGAATGAGCCTGTGAACAATACCATGCTTGGGTTCGACGTGAATTTCCGAAAGGACGCACCATTCCTCACCAAATGGCTGGACGCATTGCCGCTGATTCAAACGAAGGAAATGTCGTCGATCCAGTTCAAGGGAGAGTTTGCCAAATTGCTTCCCGGTGTGTCGAAGGACGTCCGAAACCGTTCACTGG
The DNA here is from genome assembly GCA_001898145.1 of Dyadobacter sp. 50-39. Lineage (GTDB taxonomy): Bacteria > Bacteroidota > Bacteroidia > Cytophagales > Spirosomataceae > Dyadobacter. Next base: position 55,340 of record MKSR01000008.1, on the reverse strand, counting down.
TGGATGACTTCGAAGCGGCACGCACAGTTTACGACCTGGCTCGTCAACCGCAGAAATGGCGCCTGGCAGCAGTGCCCGGCAAGTTCAGGGACGGATATGACGGGAAAAACCTGAACTACGGATACAAGCGGGCGAAGATTTCGGCCTACACGGTCGACAACATCTTCGGCGGCGCGCAGGGTCTGGGCGGAGGGTATCAGCCACCAGCCAATTTCAATGATGACGACCGTAAAAACTACTACGAGCGGCTTTATCTTCCCAATGAAATATTCCCGAACCGCGCCATCGCCGGCCTCGTAACCTACCCGCAGCAGGTACTGGATATTGCCTATTATCCCAGCGAGCGGGGAATGTATAACTACAACACCGACCTGAATCCGGATGGCCGCATGAAAAACCCGAGGAATAACTTCGGAGCGTTAAGTCGTGCTATTACCTCGGATAATGACTTTGATAATGCCAACATCGAAAGTATTGAGTTCTGGATGCTGGATCCATTTATAAATGACGGCACTAAAAAAAGCGTGATCAGGGACGGATTCTCTGAACAGTCCAATACAACCGGTGGAAAGCTGGTATTCAACCTTGGAGATATCTCGGAAGACGTAATCCCCGACGAACGCTACAACTTCGAAAATGGCTTGCCGCTCGTACCGAGGGAAGTGGGTGTCAATGTAGATGAGACTGTATGGGGCTATGCCACCAAATCGCAATACCTGATCAATGCATTCAGTAACGAGAACGGTGCGCGGCAGAAGCAGGATGTAGGTTTGGACGGGCTAAGCAACGAAGAAGAGCGCACATTCTTCAAAAATTTCATTGATCGCCTGCCGGCCAACCTAACCGCAGAGGCCCGCGCCAAAATCCTGGCTGACCCTTCCGGTGACGATTTCAAGTTTTTCCTCGGCGCTGAACTCGATAGCGCCGATCAGAAAGTGCTGGAACGGTATAAGAATTACATCGGGATGGAAAACAACTCTCCCGAAAGCCAGGGCAGATCTGTGGATGTTACGCCGGCCTCTACCAATATTCCCGACGGTGAGGATATGAACGTCGACAACACCATTAACGACAACGAATCCTACTATGAGTACGAAATTGACCTGAAACCGGGGCAGCTTCAAGTAGGTAATGGTTACATCGTGGATAAAACCGTCAATACCGCCGACCAGCAGACCTGGTACCTGTTCCGCGTTCCTATCAAGGAGTTTTCGGGAATGGTAGGGGGTATGAATGGCTTTAAATCGATCCGTTTCATGCGGATGTACCTTACGGACTTCCAACAGCCGGTCGTGCTGCGTTTTGCACAGCTTCAGATGGTGGGCCAGCAATACCGGAAATATACCTACAACCTCGATGCTCCCGGCTTGCAGGAAGTTCCCGAGCCTTACGATGCGAAATTCACCGTTGGGACGGTAAGTATCGAAGAAAACGGGCAGGCAAATGGTGACGCGAACAAATATGTGTACAAAATTCCTCCGACCTGGATTCGCGATCAGGACAACACGCAGCGTCCGCCATTGCAGCTGAATGAACAGTCGATGAGCCTTTGCGTAACCGATCTGCGGGATGGCGATTCACGCGCGGTTTTCAAAAATGTGAATCTTGACCTGCTCTTCCGCAAACGCCTTCGCATGTATGTACACATGCAGAATGAGCAAAGCGAAGACAATATGGTGGGTACATTCATGCGTATCGGTACCGACCTCACCCAGAACTACTATGAGATCGATCTCTCTGCTTTGAAGGCGACCCGACCAAGCGAAGTAAACGATTACGAAGTTTGGCCGGAAGTCAATGAAATCAACATTGCATTGTCGGACCTGATCAACGCGAAAGCGCAGCGTAACCGGCAGATTGATAAAAACCTGAGCGTGCCGTATACCATCACGACAGCCGACGGGAGGTACAAGCTGACCGTAGTCGGTAACCCGGATTTGAGCGCTGTGAAAGTGATGATGATCGGTATGCGCAACCCGAAATCGGTGGATGAGCGTCCGAAGTCGTTTTGTATCTGGGTGGATGAAATGCACGTCGAAGGCTTCGACGATACGGGCGGTGTGGCTGCCATCGCGCAGCTGAATGCCAAGCTGGCCGACTTTGCCACATTAACCGCTTCCGGCCGGATTGAAACTTTCGGCTTCGGTACCGTGCAGCAGCGCATTGGTGAGCGCTCGCGTAACTTTACTTCCGAATACGGGTTCTCTTCCAATATTGCTTTGGATAAACTGCTGCCGGCCAACTGGGGCTTCCAGATCCCGCTGTTTGTCAGCTACGACCGGCGAAATGTGAAACCACATTTTGACCCGCTGGATCCGGACACACCGCTGAGTACATCACTGGACAACCTGCTCACCGACGAGCAACGCGACGGTTACAGGCGAATGGTGGAGGAAAATGCCGTCAAGCGAGGGTTTAACTTTTCGAACGTCCGAAAGATCAAGACCAAGCCGGGCGCGAGAAATCACTTCTATGATTTTGAAAACTTCTCGTTCACTTACGCATTCAGTGATGATAAGCGACGGAATATCCTGACGCAGGAGTACAACCAGCGCGCCTACCGGGCAGGTATTTCCTACATGTATGCGAGTCAGCCAAAGGCCATCGAGCCGTTCAAAAAATGGAAAGCAACCGGCCGCTGGGCGGAGTTTATCAAAGAATTCAATGTGACGCTCCTGCCGAACATGGTCTCGCTGCGCACCGATGTAGACCGCCGCTTCCTGAAAACCCAGCTGCGCAATGCAGACCTGACGACGGACGGTATTCAGCCACTGTTTGAGAAATATTTCTGGTTCAACCGCTATTACGATTTCGGCTGGAACCTCACGCGAAACATGACGCTTACTTACGCCGCCACGGCCAACTCGATCGTCGATGAACCGGAAGGCGATATCAACACGGGAGCAAAGAAGGACTCGCTGTGGAGTAATTTCAAAAAGCTGGGCCGTATCAAAAATTTCGACCAGAAAATTGACCTGACCTACCGCCTGCCGCTCGACAAAATTCCGGTACTCGACTGGATGTCGGCAGATTACAAGCATTCGGTCGGGTACAACTACCAGGCGAATGCATTGAACTTGAAGGATACCACCGGCCTGCCGTTTGGGGATATCATCCGCAACAGCCGCGAGCGGGGTGTCACCGGGAAGGTGGATTTTGTATTGCTTTACAACAAACTACGGTATCTCAAATTTGCGAATACCCCATCGGCTGCCAGAAAGAATTTTGCACGCAGTCCCGGCGATATCGAGGAGATAGACATGCGCACGACGGATATTGTGAAGAACATTACCAGGGCCCTGATGACCGTCCGCGGTATCAACGTCAGCTACTCGGTGTTGGAAACTACCGCATTGCCGGGCTATCTGAGAGCTCCCAAATACTTCGGTCTGGACAATGCCAATGCCCCCGGCCTGGGCTTTGTGCTGGGACAGCAGGACAGGAATTTCCAGATGAAAGCGGCTGAAAAGGGCTGGATTACCAGAAGCAAGCAGCAGAACATGCCGTTCCAGCAGACGATTGCCAAGAACTTCTCTGCCAATACCACATTGGAGCCTTTCAAGGATTTCAGGCTGATCATTGAAGCGCGCCTGACCCGGCAGGATGCATACCAGGAATTCTACCGGCCCGATACCTCCGGCAATTTTGCATCACAAAGTCCGCTGCGCAACGGCCAGTTCAGCATGTCGTTTATGTCGTTCCGGACGGCGTTTGCCAAAATGCGACGCGACAATTCTTCGCCGGTATTCGACAAGTTCCGTGCTTACCGCGCCATTTTGCGGGACCGCCTGAATGCGGAAAACAATAGCGGCGGCGAGTATAATGAAACTTCGCAGGATGTGCTCATTTCGTCGTTCTTCGCGGCTTACACCGGTAAGGACCCGAACACGGTGCGTACCAACCCGTTCCTGAAATTCCCTATGCCAAACTGGGATCTGAGCTATTCTGGCCTTTCACAAATTCCGGCATTCAAGCGTTTTTTCAGTTCGTTTACTTTGCGGCACAAGTACATGTCCAATTACAGCGTGGGGAACTTCACCTCGTCACTCGACTATGAGGCGCTATATGTGAACCTGGCCGTAACGGGTTATCCGTTGTCGTCGAGGCTGAACGACCTTGGGCAGTACATTCCGGTGTTTGCAATGAGCACGATCACGCTTTCGGAAAAATTCCAGCCGCTCGTGGGCGTGGAGATGCGCACACAGAGCCGCGTCACCGCACGCGTGGAGTACAACCGCGACCGCACCATTGCATTGAACCTCTCGAACTCGCAGGTGGCCGAGCTTTTCAACCAGGACATTACGGTTAACATCGGCTTTACCAAAAACAATGTGCCGCTGCCGTTCAAGATCAATGGGGTGAAGAAAAAGCTGAAAAACGATATGACGATGCAGCTCGCGATGACTTTCCGCGATACCCGCTCGATCCAGCGGAAGTTCGACGGAGAGAATATCCCGATTGCCGGTAATATCAACTTCCAGCTGCGCCCGACGGTAAATTACATGGTCAACAACCGTTTGAGCGTACAATTCTATTTCGATCGCACCTTCAACGACCCGCTGGTTTCCAACTCATTCTATCGTGCCAGCACGGCAGGTGGCGTGCAGCTGAAGTTCAATTTGGCTGAATAACATTTTGATTTGGAAAATACAGCTTACATCGTGTAATTTGCGCTCCAAAGATGTTCACCTACTTACCTGATTTTATCATGAATTTTCCATCAGAACTCAAATACACAGAAGATCACGAATGGATTCGTATTGAAGGAGATACGGCAATCATCGGCATCACCGACCACGCCCAGAATGAATTAGGTGACATTGTGTATGTGGACATTAACACGGTAGGAGAGGCGTTGGGCAAAGGTGATGTATTCGGTTCGGTGGAAGCTGTGAAAACAGTGTCCGACCTTTTTATCCCGGTTGCAGGTACTGTGCTGGAAGTAAACGAAGAACTCGACGGAGAGCCTGAACTCGTCAATACCGACCCATATGGTCGCGGATGGATGGTGAAAATCAGTCTGGCTAACCCCGGTGATGAAGACGGATTGTTGTCAGCCGAAGATTACGAGAAATTTATAGGTGCCTGATATTAGGTTTGAAGCTCCATTCGGAGCTTTTTTTTTGAAACCGGGGCCATGCTGCGTTCCGGTGTATAGTTTGAAATGCATATGAAATTGTTAGTTAGCTCGGTTCGGGTAATTGATAAGCAATCCCCTTTCCATGGTCAGGTAAAAGACATCCTGATCGAAGATGGGAAGATTAAACAAATTGGCGACAGCCTCGACGCGGGCACTGCGCAGGTAGTCGACGGCCATGGCCTTTGCGTATCCGCGGGCTGGGTGGATATGCGTGTGCAAGGGCGCGACCCGGGCTTCGAGCATAAGGAAGATTTACATTCTGTGCGGCAAGCAGCCGCACACGGCGGATTTACGGAAGTGGTATTACTGCCCAATACGCAGCCCGTAGTCGATACAAAAGACACGCTCAATTACATCCGGCATAGCGGCTTCGGGGGCCTGGTAACATTGCACCCGGCAGCGGCGGTTACCAGGAAAGCCGACGGGGTGGATTTTACCGAAATGATGGACCTGCACCAGGCAGGCGCCATTGCATTTACAGACGGTGAAAATCCGGTGCAGAATGCGGACCTGCTGTTGAAAACCATTCTGTACCTGCGCCCGCTGAATGCATTGCTCATCAACCGCCCCGAAGATCGCGAGCTCACGCTGTACGGGCAAATGCACGAAGGTGTAACGAGCACGCTCGTAGGGATGAAGGGAATGCCGGCATTGGCCGAAGAAATGATGCTCATCCGCGACCTGAAACTGCTCGAATACGCATTAGAAAAGAACACTTACGACACTACCGCGCCGGTACTGCACGTTTCGCTGCTGTCGACCGTGCGGGGCGTGGAACTGGTCCGCGAGGCCAAGGCGAAAGGCCTGCCGGTTTCGGCGGATATTGCGGCGCACCAGCTCGCATTTGAAGACAAAGACCTCATTACTTTCGATACCAACCTGAAAGTAAACCCGCCATTCCGTTCGGCGGAGGATAATGCTGCGCTGCGCCAGGGCTTGGCGGACGGCACCATCGACGCCCTCGTATCCGACCACAACCCGCATGACGAGGAAAGCAAAAACCTCGAATTCGACCATGCGGATTTTGGCATTACGGCGTTGGAAACGGCTTTCGCATTAGCGGTAATGCATAGCGGCCTTGTGGTGGACGATATCGTGGAGAAATTGGCTGTACAGCCACGCCGGATCCTGCGCCTGCCGCAGGTGAGCTTAGCGGAAGGCGCTGCGGCCAATCTCACATTTTTCGACCCGAATGCCGAATGGGTATTCGGCGGAAGTTACTCCAAATCGAAGAATACGCCGTTCCTGGGCCAGACGCTGAGAGGCAAGGTAAGAGGGGTCATTAACAATGGTAAACAGGAGTGGTTCAAATGAATTCGGTGATAGCATATTTTAATAAACCTATTTTAAAGTACTCGCTGCTGTTCGGGCTGGCGCTGGGCCTACTGGTCTTTGCGTTTTTCCTGGGCTTGTATGCAATGGGCATTGTGCCGCTCGGGAATAATAAGGTGATGGACATCGGTATCCACATTATCCTCGTTGCGGGCGCATGCTGGTATTACCGCAAGAAAGTCGGAAACGGCTTTTTGCATTTGTGGGAGGCATTAACGATCGGTTACGTGGTGAATACCGTTGGTGCATTGATCGCCGGCTGGCTGATCTATTTTTTTGTAACTTACATTGATCCCGCTGTTTTCACAGCATACGTCGCCCAGATGCAGGACCTGATGATGCAAGGCAAGGCCGAGCTCGTCAAGAACATCGGAGAGGCCGAATTTCAGAAAATGTACAAGGGCGTAGGTGACATGGCAACTTCGGAACTCATTACGGACGAGGTTGGGAAAAAAACGGTGATGGCAATCATTCCGATCCTGGTCATTTCATTGATTTTGAGAAAACAGGATTACAGCATTCTTCAAGACAACAAATCTTAAACCTTCATGGAAGAAAAAACCTCTACTGCCCGCGTTGCCCTCAAATACGGTGTTGTTACCGCCGTAGTGACGATGGTTTATTCGACAATCCTCAATGTTTCGGGACTGGGGCAGAACAGGTTGCTGGCGGCGCTCACCTACGCATTCCTGATCGTGGCCATTTTTTTGGCTATGAAAGAGTTTCGCGAGAAGAACAAAGGGTATATCAGCTATGGCGAAGGCCTTGGTCTGGGCTCTCTTCTTTCGGCCGTGTACGGTTTTCTGACTTCGACTTTTACGATATTTTACATTCAGTTTATCGATAGTTCGTCCATTGCCCAGGGCCTCGACCAGCTCCGGGAGGATCTGGAAAAGCAAGGAAAGGACGATGCGCAGATCGAGCAGGTGATCGAAATGTCGCAAAAGATGATGTCGCCGGGCATTATGTTCATGTCGGTAGTCGTTGTTACGTTGATCTCGGGATTCATCATTTCGCTGATCGCGGCGGCTATCATGCGCAAGGAAAAGCCGGTCTTCGAATAACGCATTCCTGAAAAGACTTTAAAATCCCCGAATAGTGTTAGCAATCTTCCGGAAAGAGATAGCCAGTTTTTTTAACTCATTGATCGCCTACATTGTGATGGCTGTCTTCCTGACGGCGGTGGGCCTGATCGTCTGGGTTTTTCCCGATTCCAATATCCTCGATTATGGTTATGCCGATCTCGGTTCGTTTTTCGGCCTGGCACCCTATGTGCTGATATTTCTGATACCGGCCATCACCATGCGCTCGCTGGCCGAAGAGTCGCGCAATGGGACGCTGGAACTGCTGTTGACCAAGCCCATCCGGAATATCGATCTCGTACTCGGGAAATTCTTCGCGAACTGGGTGCTGGTGGTGCTCACAATGCTTCCCACGCTTATTTACTATTACAGTGTATACCAATTGGGCAACCCCGTGGGTGACGTCGATTCCGCGGCCGTGGCGGGGTCGTACCTGGGCCTGTTCCTGCTGAGCGGTGTGCTGGTTGCGATGGGTATCTGGGCTTCTTCATTGAATGACAATCAGATCGTCGCATTCATCCTTGCTGTGTTTCTGGCGTTTATCTGGTATGTCGGTTTCGGGGCTGTTTCGGGCATGTTCGGCGATGGTTTCGGGGCTTCGCTGCTCTCCGGTATAGCGTTGGACGTTCAATACCAGGCATTGGGTAAAGGCCTTATCGACTCCCGCAACGTGATTTATCTGCTCAGCCTGATCACCTTCTTTATCTTCCTGACGCTCTGGCGCGTAGAAGGCCTTCGCAAGTGAAACCGGGCCTGTCGATCCAATCCGGTGCGCCGTTCGTATATGATGAAAAGCACACTACGATGGCACACACAGGCATACGACCCGGAATGCAGTCCATTCCCCCTTCTTTGGTAATTTCCTTCCGATCTGGCGATAAGGCAATAATTTGGTATGGCCCGGCCAGGCGTGTAGGAAAATTTACTAGATTGCCAACAAGTAATTTACAATTAAATGTTAAGCGACTCTTGGCGACAAGCAAGGTAAAATACTCGGAAGAGGAATTGGTGGCAGCCCTGAAAAGAAACGAACGGACTGCCTTCGACTTCCTGTACGACCATTACTCGGGAGCTTTGTTTAATATCATTTCAAAAACATTGAGGGATGAGGAAAAGGCCGCAGATGTATTGCAGGAATGCTTTCTGAAAATATGGAAGAATATCGCTTCCTATGACCCCGAGAAAGGACGATTGTTTACATGGATTATGAATATCGCCCGAAACGGGGCGATTGACGCAGTCAGGGCGGAGGGCCGTAAGCCGGCAATGGATGATATTGAAAACACGGTGGTCCTCAATGAGAAGGATACGTACGAAGATGCACAGACAATCAGTTCGGACATGAAGGCGATCGTCGACATGCTCAGGCCCGAGCGGAAAATACTCATTGATATGGCCTATTTCCAGGGCTACACGCATGAGGAAATCTCCGAGGAGCTGAGTATACCGCTGGGCACCGTGAAATCGCGGATCAGGACCGCATTACAGGAGTTAAAACAATACTTTGCAGTATGAATATCCAAGCCTATATAGAGTCCGGTATATTGGAGGAATATGTATTGGGCACTGTTTCTCCCCAGGAGAAGCAGGAGGTGGAGTGTATGTCGCATATTTACCCTGAGATTAAGGAAGAGCTGTTGCGTACCGAAAGTGCATTGGAAGAATATGCGCTGAAACACCAGGCAACGCCACCGCCTTCATTGAAAGAGTCGATTTTTGCGCAAATGAGTTTCGGAACTTCCGCGGAAGAACCGAAAGCGGAGGATGCGGCAGAACAGCAGACTGTAAACCAAACCGACGACGCCGCGCCGGCAGAGCCTGTGCTGAGGGAAGCGCGCGTGATCGACAATGCATTTGAGCGCGTGGAAACGCAGGTGGTAACGCCAGCCTGGGCCAAACTGGCCGTAGCCGCCGCGATATTGCTCGCGCTGTTTGCGGGATGGTCGGCCATGCAGATGACCGATCTCAAAAGTGCCAACAACGAAGCCGTGGCCAAAGTGGAAACGATGCAGGCCGAGATGACAGCGATGAAAGCGCAGACGGAATACAACCAGGCGCTCGCCTCCTTGTTCCGCAGCCCGACTTATAAGCACGTCCACATGGCGGGATTGGCGAAATCACCTGCAAGTGCCGTTTCCGCATTCTGGAATACGCAAACGAACGAGGTGCTGATTGACGTACAGAACCTTCCCGCCGCACCCCAGGGCAAGCAATACCAGCTTTGGAGTATCGTGGATGGCAAGCCGATGGATAATGGGATGCTCGACAACACATTCACCGGGAAGGTGATGAAAATGAAAAATACCAAACCGGGTGCAGCCGCATTCGCCATTACGCTGGAAAAAGAAGGCGGCAACCCTACCCCGACCATGGACGAAATGTATGTGATGGGGAAAGTGAGTTAGAATAAATGACAACCTGAAATGTCAGCGTGAGCGCAGTCGAAGGCAGTCCGTAGCGAAAGATGTAAACGCCATCGTGCAAGCACTTCGACTGCGCTCAGTGTGACAACCTACAGATATAATGCCATCTACCACGATGCTTCGACCGCCTCGTGGCCCGGTCCGCTCAGCATGACATACTTTTAAAATACTTTATGAAGCGTAGCAAATTCTTAAAAAGCATCGCACTCGGCGGTGCATTAGTTACTAATCTCGACAAAGGTCCGGCCGCACAGTCCGGACCTTTGTCGCAAGAAAACAAGTCCGGGAGAACATTAACCGCCGACCTGGTGATCGCCGGCGGCGGCCTGGGCGGCTGTGCCGCGGCATTAGCTGCATTGCGCAATGGCCTCTCGGTAATCCTCACCGAAGAAACCGACTGGATCGGCGGCCAGGTATCGCAGCAGGGCGTCCCACCCGACGAGCACCAGTGGATCGAAACGCACGGTGCAACGAAAGCCTACCGGCAGTTCCGCACCGCAGTGCGCGAGTATTACCAGAAAAACTACCCGCTCACTGCCGAGGCCAAAAACCGCAAGAACCTCAATCCGGGCGACGGATCTGTATCCAAGCTCTGTCACGAGCCGCGCGTGGCCGTAGCCGTGCTCACGGACATGCTCAACCCGTACCTGAGCACCGGTAAGCTCACCTTGCTGCTGGAACACAAAATCGTGTCCGCCGACGTGAAAGGCAACAAAGTACAATCGCTCACCGCCCAAAACCGCCGCAATAAAGCATTGCTCACCCTCACAGCACCTTATTTCGCGGACGCTACCGAGCTTGGCGACCTGCTGCCCATGACCGGCACCGAATACGTGACCGGCGCCGAATCCAAAGCCGAAACCGGCGAATTCCACGCGCCCGAAAAAGCCGACCCGAACAATGTGCAGGCATTCACCGTCTGCTACGCCATCGACTACCGCCCGGGCGAAAACCACGTGATCGAAAAGCCGCGGGAATATGAGTTTTGGAAAAATTACGTCCCCAAAATGGCCAAACCCTGGTCGGGCAGGCTGCTGGACCTTTCCTATTCCAACCCCAAAACCCTCGAACCGAAACAGCTCGGCTTCCACCCCGAGGGCATCCCGACTGGCAACAACCTGAACCTCTGGCTCTACCGCCGCATTATCAACAAGGCCAACTTCGCCCCCGGCACCTACGCCGGCGACATTACCATCGTAAACTGGCCGCAAAATGACTACACCCTCGGCAACCTCATCGGCGCCAGCGAAAAGGACTTCGAAAAGCATTTCGAACGCGGTAAGCAGCTCAGCCTCTCGCTCCTGTACTGGCTCCAAACAGAGGCCCCGCGTCCCGACGGCGGCAAAGGCTGGCCCGGCATCCGCCTCCGCAAAGACGTCATGGGCACCGAAGACGGCCTTGCCAAATACCCCTACGTCCGCGAATCCCGCCGCATCAAAGCGCTATTTACTATTAAGGAAGAGCACGTCGGTGCTGAGCAGCGCGCTGCGGTCACCGGGCAATCTGCGGGCGTGAAAGCGGCTGCTTTTGAAGACAGCGTTGGGATTGGTTATTACCATATTGACTTGCACCCGAGCACCGGCGGGGATAATTACATTGATTTTGGGTCACTGCCGTTTCAGATTCCGCTTGGTGCGCTGCTGCCTGTGCGGATGGAGAATATTCTGCCTGCTAACAAGAATATTGGTACTACGCATATTACGAATGGGTGTTACCGGTTGCATCCGGTGGAGTGGAGCATTGGGGAAGGGGTGGGGTTGTTGGTGAAGTTTGCTTCTTCGAAGAATGTGCTTCCGCGGGGTGTTAGGGAGGATAAGGGGTTGTTGGCGGGGTTTCAGGGGTTTTTGAGCGAGCAAGGGATTGAGACAGAGTGGAAGGGGTGAGAGACGATTGGCCCTACTAGCTAATTGTCCAGAATCTTGTTTATGATCAGCGGGAGAAATATTTCGTCGTTGTTTTCTTCAAGTGTTTCTCCAATTCGACAATCAATTGAGACAAGATAAACTTTGTCGGGAAAGTGAACAACTTGATTCATCCCAGGTTTACGCACTGACAATTTTCGAATTGCCTCGTCGGGAATTTTCCCGGCGAGTTCTTTTAATATACGTTCATCAAAGTCAAACGTTACGACGTAATTACCCTCATCGGTTTTAATTCCGCCAGAGGATGAGAACATGTTTGGACTCAATTGCCCCACGTGGGTAAGTGGTACATGCGGGAAGATAAGGCTCTCCATCTTATCGAAACCGAGTCTTTTGAGGTGTAAGCCTAAGTCCTTGGCCAGCTTATGATGATTAGTTGAGAAAACTCGATCTGGTGCTAGGAATTTTTTCAATGTGTCCCAATACAAAGGTATTGCTCTAATATCAAAGTGTACGATAGGGTCAATCTTTTGCACATCGTATAATGCAAATTCTTTTCCGTTACAAAGAGCAAAGAAATTGACTCGTACTTCACTATGAATTGCGTAGGAGTATGCTTGTTCTACGTGTTTTGATTTAAGTATATCCTCTGATGGTGATTTTGCGTCCAAAACCCACGCAGCCTTCCCATCGACCTCAAAAAGATAGTCAGGAACGATATAAATTTCTTTTCGCTTCGATCCGATTGATACGAATGGATGGAGAAGCTTTCTGCTTCTAATAATCTGATTCGGTTTTCCAGATGTGTAACCTAGACCTTTGAGTATTGGAACAATAATTTCTTCTCGAACCGAATCCTCCTTAAATTCGGAACTTTCAAGTAGTTTGTAATCAAATCCTTCAAGAACATTGTGTAGACGCTTAGAGTGCATTCCTCTGAATAGTTTTATTATTGAAGTAATTGATCCAAGTTATAGATGTTCTTTTTCTTGCTAAGTATTTCTATATAAATAAAAATGGCCGATAGCGCATGCGAAAGGTTAAACGATTCACAGGTCAGGCGAATATTGTTTTACCATATCTAATAGAAATGCTTTTAACTCTTCGAAATATTCCTTGCCATGAGATGTAGTTAAAAAGTGATTCCAACAAAGATCAAATGCTTCGTTCCTAGTGGCTGCGAGAGAATTTTCTACCATTTTCTCGAATAATGCGTGAACGTTGCTAGAAGAAAGGTGATAAGACATTGTCTCATTCGGAACGGCCGTAATGTACTCCGAAACTAGAAATTTTTCTGGACTATCATTGGAATATAGAAAATGGAGCCCAGTTTCTGGCGTATAAAGCGGATCGCCATTTTTGCTTTTTAAGCTCTTTCGATCTCCGTCAAGTACACATGCACAGCCAGTCTTTATTCTTTTACTGGAATAAGTCGCTTGATGAGCTTTAAAATAGGAATATGTGGTTGTGTCGCTGCCTGATACAATGATATTAACTAAATCAACAAAATTATTTAGCTTCATTGTCGACTGTATAGATGATATTGCCTTGTCTATTATTTTCTTCGCTTCTCTATCTTCACAAAAGAGGTCCACTAAGGGATATGATGTAGAATCCATCTTAGATAAGGCCGCATTGACACTAATGTTAGCAATTGCCTTAAATTTTGCATCGGGGGTACGTTCAACAAAAGTCCTAGCTTTATCAGGCACACTAGATAGAATTGATGGTGAGTGAGTTGTTACAATAAATTGCTTTGAATCACTTCTTGCACGTGATATAATACCTGCATCAAGCGCCTCTGAATTTTCGGATGTAGACCTACTTCTATTTCATCAATTAGTATTAAGGAGTGATCGGGAGCTTCAACAACGTCAATTAAAATCTTTGTTAAAACTTCTTCACCGGTTGCCGCATTATAGCTGGAATACTCATTAGTTCCAGTGTATTTAAAGATGTCTTTGTCAAGATGATCTGCTAGTTTGCTTAACTTTATATTGTCTTCGAGGATAAAAGACAAATATTCTTCAATGCGACCAACATTTTTAGCTGAAATATGCGTGGCTTGTGCTTTCGTAGCTTTGTTAAAAATGGTTTTGCCGAAGTGCCTTGCTGGTGCGACTCTGTCCAAATCGATAAAGATTACCTGTCTATCTTTGAACTGGCTCTCCTTTTTTCCTATTCCATTCCATTTTTGAGTTGCTGACTTGCGCTGACCTCGCTTACTTTCAATCTTTTCTCCGAGCTTGTATGTTATGTGATATGTCCAGTCTCTCGCCTGCTTATCATGGTTCGTGAACTGCATTAAAGAGCTCCATGTATGCCTTTCAAGCTTGCCATTCTGTACATTTCTCTTTTGGAAGAGGAAGTGGCTGCATGCTAGGGCCATTAGCAAAGTCGATTTTCCAGACCTGTTGGTACCGGCCACAATAGAAATTGGATGGTTGAAACTAACGGTTAGATTTTCAATGTGTCGAAATGGAGATAGGGAAATACTTTTTAGGAATTTGGGGAAGTTTTTCGCGTTGACAAGGTCGACCTGATCTATATAGTCTTTGTCACCATTGGGATTTATTTTTGCTTTGGTCATTGTAGAGGGCGTTCTATCTTAGTCTCCGTGTCGTGCAAGGTAAATGCAACATCATGTAAATATAATAATACTATGCTTGATGAAGGAATGTTGTATGCGTGCGGAGAGCCTTTTTCGGAATGATAGTATCTGAATGCTATTTTGAGAAAGTCTTTGCAGAGAGTTAAGAGCGTCAGGTGGGCAGGGATATGGTGAAATTTGGCCCGATTAAGTTTTTCAATGTCGGCTAGCTCATTAAGTTTTGCGACAACCCGAAGGGTTAACGACAATTTCAACCCCCTTATTCGCTAAGTAGTTCTTCAATCTCTATTCTTAATACTGGAAGGTGCCGAACCACGATTCCCCAAACTACTTCATCAGAAACCGTATCGTAGCCGTGAATAATCCGGTTACGGACATCGACGATCTTTTTTGAATTAGAAATTTGAATCGCACTGTCCTTCCTGACGATGCGGTTCATAGCTTCACCAATAATTTCCAGGTTGCGTTCAACGGCACGCTTTGTCCGCAAATCAGCTTGGTAGTTAGCAAATTGCATTGGCCTGTCGGCAAAGAAGCTTTCAATCTCCGCAATCGCATTGAGCATATCATACAGCCATGTCTTAATTTCATGATCCATATACGAGCTCACGTTTCTGATTCACGCTTTCGCGGAAGTAGGGGTTTTTAATGGCCTTTTCTTCTAGTAGGTCAATCGGACGTTTGAAGAGTTCTTGCAATGAGAATTTGAAGTCAAAATAGTTATCCGCATAATCCTCAACATCCATATTAGCGAAATCAACAATCAGATCGATATCGCTTTCCGCATTAAAGTTTTCGCTTAAAACGGACCCAAACGCATACAAGCTCTTCACTTTGTGTGCTTTACAAAGTTTGGTAATGGCCGCTTGGTATTTTTGCAGTCTGTCCATGTTTCTCACCTATTTGTTTCCTATCAACCTCTCCAACCGCTCCATCATCTCATCTTTCTCCTTCAACATCCGCTCGTAAAGCTCCATTTTTTCGCCGTGCAATCTTCTTATTTCAGCAAGTGGATTGACCTTGAAACTTGAATGCGGATTACCTAGATAAGCCTGATCATGAAATGTATTTGAAATAATATTGATCGTTTGATCTTCATCAAAATTCCGAATCGCTTCCACAGGTATTTTCAGTATCGCTGCTACTTGTTCCAAAATGTCGGAATCGATCTTTTCGCGCTGTTCGAGCGTGGAGATTCTTTGCTGGTTCCAATCGCTGCCGAGCTCGAAGGCGAGCATGTCCTGTTTGATTCCGAGCATTTCGCGGAACCGTTTCACGTTGCGGCCTTCATGGATCTTCGGGTTGGAGGTAGTATGTGTCATACCGGGGCTTTTTCGTTGAAAAGGCAATTTATATAAATCCATCGGGAAGTGTTCCGGTAATTTACAGGTATTTCGGCGTAAGTTACGGGGCCCGCGGGTTGGGTACGGGTTGCAGGAATGCGTGCTTTACGGAAAACGTAAATGCACGGTTTGTCCCACACTTCTTACACCCACAACATGAACAAAGAAACACACCCTATCGAATGTACGGATGCGACGTTGCTGGCCTATGGCCGCGAGGTAGGCAAGCTCCTGAGCAGCAGCAGCCCCGAAAGCTGGCGCGACGAACTCTGGACGATCTTCACCGGCTACATCATCTCCCTCAAAGAACAAGGCCCCGCGCCGGACCTTTGCGATACTTACTTTTCGTTTAAGGAGTTGGTGGAGTTTTTTGAGAATGTGGGAAGGATTGGGAGAGGGGAGGTGGGGGAAATTGACGGCGTATAATGTGCAATATCCGTTTTGCAGAGTTACTCAAAATGCTCTTCGACATTTGCAAGTACCTCGCAGTCGCAATATCCGCCGTGGTTTGCCAACCAGCTTAACACCTGTTCCACATTCGAAATATTCTGGTTGTTGAGGAAAGTGGTGGTAATAGTTAATTTGTCGTCACATTCTGTTGTCTGCAATTCATCGTCTAAGAAGTCAAATAGCCGACGAAAATTCTCCCGGCTCATAGGAAGACTATTTTCAAACTCGGTGGCAGCTTTTTGCCGTAAATTTGCTAAAAGTTGCTTGCGGTGCTCTTTCTCGCTCTTACTCATGGATATATTATCGTTTTATGAGTAGTAACAAGTCTCGCCGGAGCATCTACTCGCAAACTGATTTTTTAGTTGGGGACAACATGCTAGCGGCATGGTCTGAATAATTTTCGCCAGCAAAAAGAGACGAGCAGGAAAATCTGAAGTTGTCAATCAATACTTGGCAATCACATTCGGTAAATGGGCATCTCGCATGCGCTTCGACTGCGCTCAGCGTGACAAAAACGTGATATTGCTGCCACTGCAACGCATTACGGTGACCTATTATTCCGGTTTGATATGCGTGATTTTGCCGTCTCTCATGACAACTAGTACGCTGTTCTTCTGCTTCTTGTATTCGATGAGCTTTTCATAGGCTTTTTCAAGACCGGCAATAATCTTGTCCCTGAATTCTAGTTGTTCTTTAACCGTGTTCATAGTAGCTAAACATCAAAAATATCCCTCACCAAAAGCTGAAACGAGCCAAGGGATTGGGAAGTGAGCGTTTCCGATTCTGTGAATGGCTTCAAACCAATGTACTTGCCGGTTCCATCGAGCACATACACCAGCACAATGCGGTCATTCGGCTCCACCAGCCAATATTCTTTGACGCCGTTTTCCTGATAGATTTCAAACTTCTCATTCATCTCCCGATCAGTGTTTCCGGGAGAGAGTACTTCCACGATCAGGTCCGGCGCGCCGATGCAGCCCTTGGCGTCGATTTTGGCGGGGTCGCACACTACGCATACGTCTGGTTGGACTACAGTGTAAATCTTGTCCGATTCGGCTTTGTGGATAGGTGTCAGGCGCACGTCGAAAGGTGCGACGAATGCTTTGCAGGAGCTGCGATGCACGTGGTTGCTGATCTGCCGGAATATCTCACCCACGTATTGCTGGTGCTTCGTCGCAGGGGCGGGCGACATTTTGAAAATCTTGCCTCTGATCAACTCAATGCGCTCCTCGAACTGCCATTTCAGGTAGTCGGCGTAGGAGTAGGACGCATTTAAATCAAGCTGATTCAGGTTTGTGATCGTCATGGCCGCAATTGATAGTTGACATAGTATGTGTTAGGCCGGCTGAAATGCATTGCTCTGCAATGGCCGGAAATGCTGAATCGACTTACGTTCTACGGCTCTTTCAGCATGCCACAGATCGTAGTTTCGTTGAATATCCAGCCAGAACTCCGCGCTGGTTCCAAATGCCTCCGAGAGCCGTACACACATTTCCGAGCTGATTCCCTGATGCTCATTCAGAATGTTGGATAGTGTTTTGCGGGTGATGCCGAGGCCTTTCGCGATTTCAGCCTGGGTGTAGCTATGTCCGGTTTCCTCTTTCAGCCCCTCGATGGTTTCTTTTATCAATGCACCCGGGTGGGCTGGTCTCATACCTCTTTTCATAATTTCCTGTTGTTAATGATAATCCAGATAGTCGACGTCGTAAGCGTTCCCCTCTTCAAATCTGAAAATAATCCGCCAGTTTCCCGACACATTTACTGCGTGAAAGCCTTTCAGTCTTCCCGACAATGGATGTAACCTTGACCCCGGCGTGCCTATATCATCCAGTGATTTCGCAAATTCCAAACGAGTGAGAATATTGCGAATTCTTATAATGTGTGTTGCGGGTAGTTTGGTAGTGTCTTCATCTTCAAAAAACAACCGTAACCCTTTGTGTCGGAAGCTTTTTATCATGAACACAAATGTAACATAGTACGTTACATTTGCCAACAGCATTCTAGCTAAAATAAAAAAAGACGAGCAGCCAAAAACCGCTCGCCCCAAAGAAATCTATTACCGTCGTCTTAAGACGACGGCTAGAGACTAGTTTTTTACTCTCAATTACTTCCCGCCCTTCGCCTGCTTCAAAGCCTCCGTCGTCAACCAATACTTCGCAATCATATTCGGCACTTCCCATTCCGGCAACTTCCCGGCTTTGAGATACTCCATATACTTGTTCGCCACCTGCGCAAAGTGCGATTCATGCCCCGTATCATACTTTGCATCAATCACAACTTCCCAACCCGCAGCGTTCTTTTTCAGCTCCACGCCAGGAAACTTATCCTGCACAGATTTGAATGCAGCCGCCACGGCGTCTTCGTAAGCCTTCGATTTGTCGGTGGTTTCAATATAAAGCACCGGCTTGTATTTCTGCTCTTTGCCCTGGCGGACGATCAGGTTGGCTTTCGAGCCTTTCATGATTGAGTAATGCGTGTCGCCGGTGCCTTCGGGGGCCTGGAAGTTCCAGATCACGGATACTTTTGCATGCACGCCTTTCAGGGTGTAGTTCAGCTCGCCGTTCGAATACACATTCAGCAAAGTGTCCTTTACGTCCTTTTTGAGGAATTCAGGATAAGTTTCGCTTTTGGTCACGAGCTTGAACTGCGACGGCGTGAGCTGGGTAGCCGTGCGCTTGGTAGATAGGAGCTGAATGTCCTTTTGATAATCGAGGGATACATTTGGGAAACAGCTCCATTGCACGAGGTCCACGAGGTGGGTGGTCACGTCCACCATGCCTTCGCCTTGCTGGTTTACGTCAAAAAACCAGGTAGGGCGTACGAGCGGTTCGCCGGAAATGTATTTGAAGAAGTGGTGCACGCTTTCTTTCGATACCGCCGGGTTTTCGGGCGTACCTTTTTGCAGTTCGCCGAAAATCTCGGGCAGCAATGCGAGCTCGCGTTGCAGGGTGTTGGTGATCTCGTAACGCTCCGTCATGATGTCGTACAGGAGCACCTTATTCTTATCTGCGCTGGCGAAGGCTTCTTTCAGCTTGTCAAAACCAGCCGCGTCGATCGCCATCGGTTTGTCGGCAAGGACGTTAAGGCCTGCGTCGACGGATTTTTTGATGAAATCGGTCTTTTTCTGGTTGTTACCCGCCAGTACGACTACATTTCCTTTTTTCTCCGAAATCATTTTTTCAAAGAAATCGGGGCCGGTGTACACCTCTTCTTTCCAATGCGTCGGGTCTTCCGGGCGGGTGTTGTATTTCTCCACCTTGTCGAGGTAAGCCTTCACGTCCGGGCCTTCGGACGCGTACACGTGCACGACGGAATCGACGTCGGCATACATGGATTTCTGGACCAGTGCCGCATGGAAGTGGCCGGGTTCGACCACGATCAGGCTCAGCGGTTTCTTCTCCTCACTCTTTGCTTCCTCTTTCTTCGAATTACATCCCTGATTGAATACCATTGCGCTCAATAAAGCGATTGTCAAGAGTTCTTTTCTCATTTGAATGGGTTGAGGTAATACATGCAAGATAGCTCCGGCGCGGAACTATGCCTGCGAGTATGACGAAATTTCTTTGAGCTTCCCTGAACTCGCCCGGTCGATGAACAGGATCGCGTGCGGATGCTTGCGGAGGATGGTCGACGGGAACGCTTCCTGGATATCCTCAGCCACGGTATGGTAAATGGCCTGCGCCTTTTTCTCGCCCGGCACGATGCAGAAGGCATATTGGGCCTTCATGAGGGTAGGAATAGTGAGAGTCAATGCGGTTTGCGGAACTTCGTCGAAGGTATCGAAGCATTCGTCGTTGACCTGCTGCTGGCGGCAGGCGTCGTCGAGCTCCACCACTTTCACTTCCAATGGGTCATCGAAAAACGCCACATGCGGGTCGTTGAAGGCCAAATGCCCATTCTCACCGATGCCGAGGCACACAATGTCGATCGGGTTTTCGCGGAGCAATGCCGCATACCGGTCGCATTCCTGCTGGGGATCGGTAGCGTTACCGTCCAGATACGAAACCGAATGCACGGGCACGTGATCGAACAACCGTACTTTCAGGAAATACCCGAAATTCTGTGATGCGTCAGCGGCAATGCCAATGTATTCGTCCATATGGAAAGCATTGATTTTTTCCCATCGAATGCCCGGCTCGTCCTTCAACGTCGCCAGAAACTCATTCTGTGAAGGTGCCGAGGCGAATATGATGTTTACAAATTCTTTGGTATCCTGAATCTCCCGGATCTTATCCGCAACTGCTTTGGCCGCAGCTTCGCCCATTTGCTGGCGGGTTTCGGATATATTTATTTCCAATAAATCAACTTTCATTTGATGGCGTTGTTAGGTTTGGGGTATAGCGTTATGGTAAACTGTTTTTCCTTTGATCAATGTCCTTTGAATGCGGACGTCGGCGTCGAAAATCACGATATCGGCGTCTTTGCCCGCTACTAATGTGCCCTTGCGGTCGTGTACGCCCATAATGCGTGCGGGCGTGACAGTGGCCATGCGCACGGCATCGAGCAGTGATACGTCGGCCATATTCACCATCGTGCGCACAAGGCGATCGGCCGTGGACACGCTTCCGGCAAATGAGGTACGGTCCGGCAGCTTCGCCACGCCATCCTCGACGATCACTTTCAACCCGTTTTTCAGCGAGCCGAGCGTACTTTCGCCCTCGGGCATCCCGGCCGCACGCATGGCATCCGTAATCAGTGCAATGCGGTCCGGACCTTTGATTTTAACAATGAGTTTCAAAAGTGGCGCAGGCAAATGCACGCCGTCGGCGATGATCTCCACATCCATATCGAGCAAAAATGCGCTTTCGATCGTGCCCGCATAACGAAACGCATTCCTGCGTGTCACGCCCGACATGGCCGAGTACAAATGCGTCGCGAGCGTGTAGCCGTTTTCGTAAGCTTCCAGCACATCTTCATAAATCGCATCCGTATGGGCTACCGCCGCCAGAATGCCTTTTTGTTTTAATCTTTTTCCAAAATCAATAGCCCCCGGCAACTCCGGCGCGGCGCTCCAACGGGTAATGGAATTGGAATAGGCCAAAACCTCCTCATACTCGGCAGGATCAGGATTGCGTATATACCGCGGGTCCTGCGCACCCCGCTGGCTCAATGCGAAATAGGGCCCTTCCAAATGCATTCCGAGAAACTGCGCGCCATTTACATTGGATGCATTGGCCTGCTCATAGAAATCGAGCGTTTCAAGCAAATCCTCTTTTTCGGCTGTCAATGTGGTCGGCACCATCGCCGTGGTACCATACTGCGCATGGGTTTCAGCAATCTTCAAAAATGCCTCCACGCTTCCATCCATGAAATCATGCCCGCCGCCTCCGTGAATATGGAGGTCGATAAAGCCGGGTGCGACGTAATGGCCTTCGGCGTCGATCACCTCGGCATCCGGGAAATCCACATCACGCGTTTCAATCCCCACAATCACCCCATTTTCAACCAAAACCGTCCCGTTTCGGATGTAGCGGTAAGGGGTGATGATGGTTCCGTTTATAATCTTTAATCGCATTGGTTTTAACTGTTTGACACTGCTAATTCGGCCGTATTGTCACCCTGAGCGGAGTCGAAGGGCATGCAAGATGGCACTTTACCGCATTGGCTGTCGCAGCGCACGGGGCGTTTTTCCGTTCGGACTGTCTTCGACTGCGCTCAGACTGACATCTTTCAATTTCTTTTCTCAATCTTTTCTTCTATCATCATCCTCCCTTTCCTTCATCCTCCCTACTCACGCCGCCATTCCCTCCTTTCAAAGCCCCCATTTCCGCAACTTGTGCCCCTTCACCGCATAAAACACCAAATACAAATAGCAAGGCAGCAACACCCAATAGGCCTCCCTCACATTCACCACATCCGCGAAATGCCCGTAGAAAAGCGGCATAATCGCATTCCCGCACAGCCCCATGATCATTACCGATGCGCCGAGTTTGGTAAACCGCCCCAAATCATCCAGCGCCAGTGGCCAGATACCCGCCCACACGAGCGAATTGGCCAGGCCGAGCAGCACGACAAACCAGATGGAAATGTCGGTCGTATGCCCCAGGAATGTCACTTGTCCGTGCGTGAAAATGATAAGTAATGTAAAAATGGTCCCCAGCAAGGTGCATATCCGTAGCGCATTCACCTGACTGAGGAATTTAGGAATGACGGTAATCCCGATCAGATACCCGCAAATGGTGCAGAAAAGCGTATAGGAAGGAAAAACCTTCGCTTCCAGCAAATCAATGCCCATTGAATTGGCATAACCGATAATGGTATCGATCGCGATCACCTGCGTGCCTACGTGCAGGAAAATGGCCAGTGCGCCGAGAATCAGGTGCGGAAAGTCGAAAATGCTTTTTTTACCCGCATTCGCCGAGGCGATTTCCTGGGTTTCGTGCTCGGTATCGATTTCGGGCAATGGGGATTTGAATACCAGATAGCCCAATACGAACAGGAATGTGCCGAGGGCAATGTAAGGATTGATCACGCGGCGGATGAGCTCATCCAATGCTGCGCCCCGTTCCGCATCGCTCATCGTGCCGAGCTGGGCGAACAAATCGGTATCAGTCGGTTTCAAAATGACGGCTGCAAAAACGATGGGCGAGAGAATGCCCGCGGCTTTATTGCAAATCCCCATTATACTGATCCGCTGTGCCGCGCGTTCCTTGGAGCCGAGGATGGTAATGTAAGGGTTCGCAGCCGTTTGGAGAATGGCAAGACCAATTCCGATGGTGAAAAGGCCCATGAGGAATATCTCGTAAGTCCGCGACATAGCGGCCGGTACAAAGATGAATGCGCCCAAAGCCATCGCCCAGAAGCCGATCATCATGCCCTTTTTGAAACCAACAGCCTTCAACAAATACGACGAAGGCACCGACATTACGAAGTAGGCAATGTAAAATGCAAATGCGACGAGGTAAGCCTGAAAGCTCGTCAGTTCGCAGGCGATTTTGAAATAGGGGATCAATATGGAATTGACCCACGATACAAAACCGAAAATAAAGAACATCAGGCCGATCAGGAAGATCGATATCATCGTTTCCCGCTTCGTCAGGTCTTGTACTTTAATAGCAATGGCTTCGCTTTTCATAGTTTATACTGTCGGTTCCCAGCCTTTTTGATACTCGCGTTTCCAGAACTTCTCTGCCGCTTTGCTGCCCTTAATATGCCCGTTGCTTGGATCGATATTCAGCGTTTCGCCGGAGCGGAGCGCTATATTGCCCAGCTGCGCCAGCAATGTGCTCTGGTGTCCGCCCACGATCTCTGCTGCCAGTGGGGCGCCTTTTTTGATACCATCAAAGAAATTCTGAATATGGAATGCATCCAGGCTTTGCGACGGGTTCATTTTATTCCGCGGGTCGATAACGAGGTCGTTCTTTACCTCCTTTACCAGCTTGTTATCCAGGTCGTAAACCTTGTAGTTATTTCCTTCGCCGATCTGTATCGAGCCTTTTTCGCCATAAAATACCACACCCACGGAGGTGCCTTCAATCGTACGCCCATTACAGCTGCGGCCTTCCCAGGTCATGGCAGTATTGTTCGCGAATTCGAGGTTGATCACCTGCGTATCGGGCGTTTCCCAGTCGTCTTTATACCGGTAGCGGCCGCCGGAAGAGGTGACGCGTGTCGGGAAATCCACTTGCAGGCCCCAGCGCATGAGGTCGAGCATGTGGGTGCCATTGTTGAGCGCCTCGCCGGTGCCCCAGTTCCAGAACCAGTGCCAGTTGTAATGCACCAGGTTGTCTTTGAATGCCCGGCGTGGTGCGGGCCCTTGCCATAGTTCGTAATCCAGCCAGGAGGGAATGGCGGTTTCTTTGCCGATGCCAATGGAGGCCCGGTTATTGGTATACCAGCCTTTCGCAAAATAGGCGCGACCGATGGCTCCGTCGTGCACTTCCTTGATACCCGCCGCGACATTCGGCCACGAGCGGCGCTGATTGCCCATTTGGATTACATTCTTGTATTTTTTCGCGACGGCTACGAGCAGTTCGCCTTCATGCGGATTATGGCTGCAAGGTTTTTCGAGGTACACATGCTTACCTGCTTTCGATGCCAGAATAGCTGCCGGCGCGTGCCAGTGGTCCGGCGCAGCTACTACCAGCGCGTCCATATCCTTATTTTCAAGCGCTTTGCGGAAATCGGGAATGTTGGCGGGCTTGGATTTTTGGGTATCATTTACAATGCCAATGCATTTCTCGGCAGCACGCGTATCTACGTCGGAAATGGATACGACTTCGCAGTTCGGCTGCAATGCGTAATTGGTCGCCAATGCAAGTCCCCGGCTGTTTACCCCCATCATCCCCACGCGTACCTTCTCGTTCGCGCCGATGATTTTGGCATAGCTTTTCGGACTGAAACCGGGCAACACGCCGCCGAAAGTAAGCAATGCGCTGCCTGCGAGGGATTGTTTCAGAAAGTCACGCCGGGCGTTATCGTCGTTATTTGATTTAAAATTTTCCATTGAGAAAAAAGGTTAATGTTAGGTTATCGAAATGGAGTTCGGATCTATTGAAACGGGTTCTGAATCTTTACAAGGTCCTGGATAATCCCGCCCTCGTGTTCAAAGCGGGCCAATGTATAAACACTGCCATCGGCACCGACGGCGATCGAGTTCACGTAAGTCGGCCGCTCGCCGTCTTCATAAAAGATCGCCCCGTGGTCTTTATAAGTATGGGTAGGTAAATGATACGTAATTAAATGCAGATTTTCCAGTCCGCGAGCGGCTCCTTTGGCAATCTGGTCCTCGCCCCTAATGCGTTTGCCATCCTCATAAATCGGCCCGCCGGTGAGGTAATAGATCGTTTCGCCGTCCGGCCCAAGCTGGAAACCGAGGTAGCCATAGCTGAACTGATCGAACATGCCGCTTTTGCGTGAGGGCTCGGAAGTAATGCGCTCCACCAGCTCGATTTTCTCGGCACGCGGATCAAAACGGAAAAGATAACCTGAATTGCCATGCACGCCATAAGCGACCTGCTCCTGTGGATGCCAGAATATCTTCCGCCAATTGTAACACATGCTGCCGGGGCGAGTCGGGTCATATTTGCCGAAATAGTCGAGGCGCAGGTCTACGTTTTCGAGTTTACGTAAAAACCGGGTTTCCGGGTTGTAAGTAAAAATATCGCCGTCGGCTACGGAAAAATATACATCGCCCAATTCCGCATCCACAAACAGTGAACGGCATAGCGAACGGAAATCGCTGCCCGGCGTGCCGGCTTCGCCTTTGTGCGAAATGGGGCCGAGGTTTTTCAGGACCTTATTATCTACATCATAATGGATAAAATGACCATAGGGCCACGAAATGCCGTACAAATGCCCCCGGTCGCGGTCCATGGTCATGGAAACCATGCCTTCGCCGTTTGGTACCAATGCCAGGTCTTCGAATGCACCGGTTTGGAGGTCGTAGGAGAGGAAATGCCCGCCCGGGTACAATGCATAACCCTCGGGTGCCTGCTCGGGAAGGCGGTCCATGCCTTCAATGAGCTGGTAGTAGCCGACGTGCGTGGAGAAATAGAGCTTGCCGTTCCTTTCGTAAAACCGCACGTGGCTTTTACCCTGCGGAATGGCTTTCAAATGCGTTTCGCCGCAAATGTCGGTCAGGTCGCCGAGGTGGGTAATGCTCTGGGTGGCAGGGTCGTAGACAAACATCTGCCCGCCGATCTCATGGTTGTCCGATGAGAGGAGGTAGTAAATCTTCCCGTCGCTCGCGGTCGAGAGCGCATTATATGTGTCGTGTGCGCGTGAGAAACCCGAATAGTAATGCTTCGCGATCAAAGTTTTCGGCCCGGCCAGCGGTTCAAAGTTCATGGAATAATCGATACTGTTCACGGAAAGAGGCAGACTTTGAATTAACACTAATTTTTAATCACGCGGGATTCCGGTTTCACTACGCCGGCCTGTCTGGCGAGCTGAACCATCCCGTTCAATATTGCTATTTCAACATCCGACGCCCAGGTTGCGGGCAGGCCGTACACAATGGCCGCCACTTCGCCCTCGTAGCCGCCCTCGCGCAGGATGGTCGTGCTCGGGATGTAGGTCATCACATCATTAGAATACCCCATTACGAATGTGTCCTGACCGAATATTTTCTTCAGATTGATCGCATAGTCCACCACCAGTTCGCCGCCGAGCGTCATAATGGCCTGGTCGCCGAGCTTCCATACTTGCAGTGGAAAAGGGTAGGAGGTCATGAATGGCTTTTTTTCGTCGATCTGTGCGATCATGCGTTTGGCCCATTTTTGCTGGAAACCGGTTGCCTTTTCGGCCATTGCGGAGAGTTGCTGGCGGGTAGGGGCGGTGGTCAGTGAAAGGGTTACTTCATTGTAAGCCGTCGAAAGCTGCGGTGCCAATGGTTTCATTTCCTCACTCAAAACCCGCTCTACGGCTGCCGCGAGTGTTTTGCCGTACTGAATGGCAAGCGGGACGGTGTGACGAGGCAATGGATTTTGGTCGGCGCCGGCTCCCTGGAAGAATAATGCGGTAGCG
This sequence comes from Dyadobacter sp. 50-39, assembly GCA_001898145.1. Lineage (GTDB taxonomy): Bacteria > Bacteroidota > Bacteroidia > Cytophagales > Spirosomataceae > Dyadobacter. Next base: position 28,630 of record MKSR01000008.1, on the reverse strand, counting down.
CCGGGATAGAGCTTTTCGAGCTCGATCTGCGCCCAGCCAGGGTAATCGCCCGAAAACTGGTAACCGTCCAGCACGGTAGGATGGCAGGCATAACCGAATGCAATGGCCATGATTTTTCCTTTCGCGTCCGACACTTTCAGTACCGGTACGGCCGGGTCGCCGGGGCCGGTGATTTCGGTGAGGCGCTCCAATGTGGCGGCGTCGTTATTGCGGCGGTTTACCTGGAAGCGCGTCACACCATTTTTTGATTCGATGGTGGCTGGCTGCAATGCTTTCAATGCATTGCCGGTCAGGGTCACGATCTGCTCGATGAGTGTGGCCGAGTACTGATCAATTTTCCTTTGGTCGGTTTCGGTTATCGGGTAAATGTCCGATAACGCAGCTCCAAGCACGGGGCCGGAGTGCGTGTGCGAACTGTTGAGGATAATCTGTGCCTTGGAAAGTTTGAAACGGTCGTTGATTCTCGCCCGAATCTCGTCCGACATCGCTTTGGGAAATCCCAGCAAATCCGTTGTAATGAGTACGCCCTGTTTGCCGCCGGCATCCTGAATGACCAATGCTTTGGCCCAAATATCGTGCAGCTTACCCTCGGAAGGATGCGTACGCGCTGCGAAACCGGCCATCCACATCGGTTCCGCGGGGGTAATGGCCACTTTGGCTACACCGGCCTTCCAGCCCTGGCTGAATGCCGGGATACAGGTCGACAGCAGCAACGACAATGCAATGGCTATCCTCATTTTTGTCCAAGCGTTTTGATCTTGTCGACGTTGTGGTGCACCTTTTCGATGGCCGAGGCAATGGCTTTCATGTCCTCCTTCGTGCCGAGCAGCATGTTTTGGGTAAGCCAAACGGCTTCTTCATTGCAGATCCGGTCATTCACCGGGCATTTGTTCTGTTCGTTGTAGCGGTTAATGTCGAGCATGTCCTTCGGATACATTCTCCGGTAATTCTCCGTCTTGAAAGTTTCGCCCAGAAACGGCTGTGTATTCAAAGTGGAATAGCCGCTCATGCAAGGTACTCCTTCCGCTTTCACGGCCTTGATAAAGCTGTCGCGGGAAAGGCCTTTGAAACCATCCTTATGATAACGGAAAGCAAACAGGTGAAAAGCGCCGCGGTTGACCTTGTCGTATAATTTGTAGGGAACAATGCCGGGAATGTCCTTGATCAATGATTTCAGGTAAGCGGCATTCTCGTTGCGTGTGGTCGTCTGGGCATCCAGCCTTTTCAGCTGCGCAATGCCGATGGCCGCCTGGTATTCCGAAAACCGCAGTTTCGTGCCCGGCATCACACTGCCCGTGCTCACCGAACCGACAGCCGTTCCATAAGGATTCCCGAAATTGTGATACGAATAGCACAAATCCATAAAATGCTCATCATTGCTCACAATGGCACCACCTTCACCAATAGGTAGGTTTTTGGAATTTTGAAAGCTGAAACAGCCCACATTACCTATTGTCCCTACCTTCTTTTTGTCATATTCCGCCAAATGCGCCTGGCATGCGTCTTCGATGACGAGCAGCTTATGTTTTTTCGCGATGGCCATAATGCGGTCCATATCGACCGGCAGCCCGAGCACGTGCACGGCCATAATAGCTTTTGTACGCGGCGTAATTTTAGCCTCTATTTTGGCGGGATCTATCTGAAAAGTTTCCGCATCGATATCCACGAAAACAGGCATAGCGCCATTGGACAAAATCGATGAAACGGAAGCAATGAAAGTATAAGGCGGCACGAGCACTTCGTCCCCTGCGCCGATCCCGAGCTGGTTGATGGCAATCACCAATGCATTGGTACCATTCACGACGGCCAGGCTGCGCTTCACATTCAGCGCTGCCGCCCATTCTTTTTCAAACTGCGTTACCACATTCGCCCTGGACCAAACCCCGCTCCTGACCACTTCCAGCAGTTGCTTTTCGTCCGTAGCCGGGTTCCATTGCGGCCACACAGGCCATTTATCTTCCGCCCATGCCGACGGCCCGCCCAATATCGCCGGCACCTGCGCCGACTTCGAGCCAATTACCGGCAGCGCGGTAAGGGAGGAGGAAGCGAGGACACCCAGCCCCGCCAGTGAATTCTGTTTAAGAAACGTTCTTCGCGACAATCGGGAGGTGAATGCTGCCATGGGATAATGGATTAAGGGTTGAATTGGGGGCTTATTTTTTACGGGCCTTGGCAAGGACGCTTTCCAGGGTCACGCTCTTGCCGCCCTGGCGTTTGCTTTCGTCGGCTGCTTCCATGAAAGCGAATATCTCAATGCTTTCTTCGGGTGTGACGGGTACCTGCCCTGTCTTGAAATACTTGATAATATCGACCAAAAGCGGCTCATAACCGCCATAGGGGCCCAGTACTTTATTGCCGTCCTCGGTGAAAACGGTGCCGCCGTAGTCGTGCTTGCCGGTGCGTGTGCCGCGGAAAGTGCCCGTGCGGCCGTCGCCCCAAATGCCCACCACGATGTCGGTGTTAGGAGTATTGACCCGGGTTACGCTTTTGCAGCCTGTGCCCATGACGGTATACAAGGTCTCCACGCCGTGAATGCCGTACCAGAAGAAATCCGGGTGCGTTTTTTCTAGAACGGCTGGGCTATACGTATCTGCACCGAGTACTTTTTTCTTGTCTATACTCTCAATGCCTTTGATGTAGCGCAGCGAAGATGCCGTGAAAATGGGGATATTATACTTTTTGGAGGCTTCGTAAATCTTCAATGTGTCCGAAAGGGATGCTGCGACAGGCTTGTCGATGAACATCCTTTTACCAGCCTTGAAAACTTCCAGCGCCTGTTCGAGGTGCAGGCGGCCGTCGTTGGTTTCAAGCAGGATCACATCGGTTTTGTCCAGTAGCTCCTTGATGGAGCCGACAATCGCGACGCCCATCTTTTTCACTTCCTCGATGTAGCCCGGAATGCGCTTCGTACTCGACTCGATGTCCTTGCTGCCGTAGGGGTAGGCGGCTACCACTTTATATCCATCATAAACCGCGTCGGGTTGTTCGGCATTCAATGCTTTGGTAAATGCAATGGCATGCGAAGTATCCAGCCCGATAATCCCGACCCGCTTACCGTCCGCCGGTCTGCCCGATGCAGGCAAATGACCTATTAAACCCAGACCGATACCGGCTGTTGCCGATTGGAAAATAAACTTTCGTCTGCTAAGCGAATGCATAAAAACAAAGGGAAAAGAGTTCAGGAATAGTCAGCCCCGCTCTGATTTCGGGTACGTACCCGTAAATATACGCACATATTTTAATTTACAAGTTATTGAGGATATTGTTTACAGAAAATTTTGTGTTCGAGTGAATGCAGGGAAGTAAATATGGTATTTGCAGGAAATGTTGCTGCCAAGCGATTTTGCCGTGTTAGTGTTGCGCTGGTATGGTCGTTACATGCCTTACAGCATTGGCGGAACGGTCCGGGATGATTATGCTACCAATATTACATGCCTGACGGCATTGGTTTCTGTATGTAAGCATCAGAATCGCGTAGCGATGTAATATTGGTAGCAACAACCACATTTATTCCCTTCCAAATTTCGTCAGGAATGCAACAACAAATCGTTAATTCTGATAAAACGCCTGGTTTTCCTTCGTGACGATGTCGATCGGCATGAAATGCGTTTTTTCTACCGGCGCCCCGAGGACGAGCGTCTGGTAAAGTGCCATGAGGCCGCGGTAACCTTGCTCCTCGGGTTTGTGGCAAATCAGGAAATCGATGAGTTCTTTGTCCAGGTAGGCGATATTCTCTTTCAAATAGTCATATCCAATGAGCGAAATGTCGGAGCGCTTGTTCTTTTCGAGGAATGCAGCGACGGAGAAAACGCGGGAGTTGGTGACGAAAATGGCTTCAATGTCGGCGTGCTCGTGCAATGCGCGCATGAGGTCGCGCGTGACGGACAGGCTGTCGGTATCCTTGATATCGATGCGGATAATTTCGATCGGGAGTTGCTTTTCCTTGAAATAGGAACGGAAGCCTTCTTCGATCTGCAGGTAATTGTAGCTGTCGCTCTCTTTCGAAATATTGACGACCGCCACTTTATGCTTCGCTTTCAGGCGATAGGTCGAAAGTTTCGCACCTACATAACCACTTTGAAACAAATGCGGCCCAATGTAACACAGGTTATCCTCATCGGGCACGTCGGAGTCGATGAATACAAAAGGTACTTTTTTCTCCCGGCAAGTGCGGACAAATTTCCGGGACTCTTCGATGAACGACGGAGCCAGGAGCACACCTTTGAAATTACCTTCGAGAATGGCTGCTGCCTGTTCATTGAATGTGGCCGGATCGTTCAGGTCGAAATAGAAAGTTGTAACCTGAACGCCGTATTTTTTAATCTCCGCATCGGCGCGGGCTATGCCTTTCATCGGCGCTTCCCAGAAATCGGTTTCCTCCGAAACGCGTGGAATGAGCACGGCCAGCGAGATAATTTTCTTCGAAGCAAGCCGGCTGGCAAGGATGTTCGGCTGGTAATCGAGCTCCTTGATAATGTCGTTGATTTTCTTCTTGGTCTTTTCCGAAACGCCCGAACGATTGTGCAATACGCGGTCAACAGTCGCGATGGAGACATTGGCACGGCGGGCGATTTCCTTCACGCCGTAGTAGGTATTTTCTTTTTCCATCCGGAAAAGGGAGGTTTGGTATCAGTAGCTAAATCTTTGCAAGCCGTTGTGCCTGCGTTGTAAAACCACGAATAAAAGGGTTTTAGATTTTATTTAATGGTTTTACGTCAAATTTTTGGCAAATACAATCAAGCATTTAATATTTGTATATATAATCTATTAATTAAATATAGAAAAAGAACCGGTTATGACGTTGAACTATATGGCATTGGCCGTTCCATTGTTCCTCTTGCTGATTGGTATCGAATATGGGATTTCAAAGCGCCTGGGGGTTTCATGTGGTGCATCATACCAGCGAGGAGTTTAACCACACGGCAGGGACGCGCATTACCATTTTCCAGGCGGTGGTGAGGACGGCATTCTGGGCGGTGCTGCCGCTCCTGTACTTCTCGACCTTGCAAAAGCAGTACCTGCACACGATCTATGGACGGTGATACGCAGGGGCTTCGACGCGAGCCGTCATCAACCTTGGCTTGTCCGGCAAAAGGAGCGGGATTTGGAGCAGAACCTGCAACAAAATCCCAACTGGTCACTACTTTTGAATGAATGGCGCGAAATCCCGGCCTGGTGACAACTATACCGGCCTGGCGCCAGTTTACCTAAAACCAACCTTTCCTATGTTACGAGTACTTTCTTTGCTGCTGGTATCCGCGGGCCTGTGCGTCCTGATGGCTTTCCAGTCGGACAAGCCGGCCGCAAAAACACCCAACATTGTTCTCTTTTTTATCGATGACCTCGGTTACGGCGACTTGTCCGTGAACGGCGCGCTGGGTTACAAAACGCCCAATCTCGACAAGATGGCCCAGGAAGGGACCCGCTTCACCAATTTCATGGCCGCGCAGGCGGTATGCAGTGCGTCGCGCGCTGCATTGCTTACGGGCTGCTATCCCAACCGACTGGGCATTTCCGGGGCATTCGGGCCAAATGCCGGGGTAGGTCTTAATCCCAAAGAGGAAACCATTGCCGAACTGGTGAAAGCGCAGGGTTATGCAACGGGTATTTTTGGTAAATGGCATTTGGGAAGCGACCAGGAGTTTTTGCCGTTGCAACAGGGCTTCGATGAATACTATGGCGTCCCTTACTCGCACGACATGTGGCCCCTGCACCCATGGCAGGAACGCGCCAAATACCCTCCGCTGCACTGGATTGACGGCAATAAGCAGGTGAAAGAGATCAAAAATCTTGAAGATGCCAGCGAGCTTACACCAGTGATTACCGGGAAAGCCATTTCATTTATCAAAAGGAATAAAAACAAGCCATTCTTCCTGTATATACCGCACCCGCTGCCGCACGTACCGCTGGCTGCATCGGCGAAGTTCCGGGGTAAAAGCGAAAGAGGCATTTTTGGCGATGTGATGATGGAGCTCGACTGGTCGGTAGGGGAGATCATGAAGGAACTGAAAGCCCAGGGACTCGACAAGAATACGCTCGTGATTTTCACCAGCGACAATGGTCCCTGGCTCAATTACGGCGACCACGCGGGATCCGCCGGCGGTTTCCGCGAAGGCAAAGGGACGTCATTCGAAGGCGGGCAACGTGAGCCCTGCATCATGCGCTGGCCTGGCGTAATCCCGGCGGGAAGCGTTTCCAACAAACTACTCTCGACCCTTGACGTCCTGCCGACCATCGCCAAACTGACCGGTGCCAGATTGCCCAAAGAGAAAATTGACGGAATCGATTTCAGCGCATTGCTTAAAGGCGATGAAAGCCAGACGCCGCGCGAAAGTTTCCTCTACTATTACCGCAAAAACAGCCTGGAAGCCGTTCGCAAGGGCGACTGGAAGCTCGTTTTCGCGCACCCGGGCCGCACTTATGAAGGCTCGATGCCCGGTAAAAACGGTCAGCCCGGCCCGGCGCCGGAAGATCACCAGTTTCCGAAAGCACTCTACAACCTGGCCCGCGACCCGTCCGAGCGCTATGATGTGCTGGAACAGAACCCCGAAATCGTAGCCGAACTCGAAAAGATCGCCGACGCGGCACGCGAGGATATGGGCGACGATTTGCAGCAGAAATCCGGGAAAAACGTTCGGGAAATAGGGCGTACCGTTCGGAAATAAGAGATAGTGTTTTTGGGCAGCAACAGCCATATTGCTGCCCAATATTTGTAACCCTTGGGGTTTCACACTATCTTTACTTTGATCAGGACTTTTAACCACAAAGGATTAAAGCAGCTTTGGGAAAAGGATGATGCATCGAAGTTGCCGCATGGGCAAGTCGACAAACTCAGGCGTATTCTTTCGGCACTGAATACGGCCAAAAGCCTTGATCCGATCAGAGCAATTCCGGGATACAGGCTACATTCGCTGTCTGGCAGGCTGGAAGGTTTTTGGGCTGTTTGGGTTACCGGGAATTACCGGATATTGTTCAGGTTTGAAAATGGTGATGTATTCAATGTTGACTATGTCGATTATCATTAGAGCGTTATGGAAAGTGAAATGAAGCCGGTACATCCGGGCGCAGTATTGCGTGAGGACATATTGAAGGAAATGAGAATTTCCGTTACGCGGGCAGCAAGAGAATTGAATGTGAGCCGCAAGCAGCTTTCCGAGGTAGTGAATGAGACGGCAGCCGTATCAGTTGAAATGGCAGTAAGGCTGGAAAGCGGTTTTGGTGTCAGTGCGGAGTTTTGGCTGGATATGCAGAAGAAATATGATATCTGGAAGGTTAGGGCAAGCGGTCGTGTTCAAAACGTTCACCGGATCACTTCTTCACCAGTTCTCTGACAAAATATAAATGTGAATTCTACATTTCATTTGCTTGTTCAAAGTATTTATTCTTACTTTGTCTACCGAATAAGTAGATTATTAAGAGCCCCCCGCTTCGCCATATTCAGCACGTATCTGATTTCCGATACCCTAAGAGACAGTCCTGGCGCGACTTGCCGGAATTTTCGGTGGTTGTCAATTCATGCCGGTCGACCGGACTGTCGTAGGGTATCGGGACAAAGATACAGCTACTGCGTCAAATCCAAGTAATACAGGAGTTGCAATGTCTTTCTGAAGTGTATTAATCTACTCCACAATGAAAAAGTATCGTTTTGTTGTTTCCCTCCTAGCCACATCATTCTTCACTCACCATTCCCAGGCACAGGCACCTAAACCGGCACGACCCAATATCGTATTTATCCTGGCAGATGACCTCGGTTACGGCGATGTAGGTTTCAATGGACAAAAGCTGATTAAGACCCCGAATATCGACCGGTTGGCAGCGGAAGGTATGATTTTCAACCAGTTTTACGCAGGTACATCCGTGTGCGCTCCTTCGCGGTCATCACTGCTGACGGGTCAGCATACGGGACATACATATATTCGCGGTAATAAAAGTGTCGAGCCGGAAGGTCAGCAACCGATTGCCGATTCAGTTGTGACACTTGCGGAGGTGCTGAAAAAATCTGGATACACGACGGCGGCTTTCGGGAAATGGGGCCTTGGGCCTGTCGGTACCGAGGGCGATCCGAATAAGCAGGGCTTCGACAAGTTTTACGGCTACAACTGCCAAAGCCTGGCCCACCGTTACTATCCGGAACATCTTTGGGATAACAGCCAAAAAGTACCGTTGGAAGGGAATAAGGGGCTTATGCACAGTAAGGAATACGCGCCCGATCTCATTCAGAAAAATGCCCTGAGCTTTATGGATGCCCAGGATGGCAAGCAGCCTTTCTTTTTGTTTTTACCCTACATTCTTCCACACGCGGAACTGCTGGTGCCGGACGACAGCCTGTTCAGGTACTACAAAGGCAAGTTTGAAGAAAGGGCATATAAAGGTGCAGACTACGGCCCGGGCGCAATGCGTGGCGGCTATACCTCGCAGGATTTTCCGCGCGCAACTTTTGCAGCAATGGTCGCGCGGCTGGACCAGTACGTAGGGCAGGTGATGAATAAACTGAAGGAAAAAGGTCTGGACAAAAATACGCTGGTCATTTTCACGAGCGATAACGGACCGCACGTTGAAGGCGGTGCGGATCCCAATTTCTTCAACAGCAACGCGGGTTTCAGGGGTGTGAAACGCGATTTGTACGAAGGCGGTATCCGTGAGCCCTTTGCTGTGCGCTGGCCTGCGGTGATCAAGCCCGGTTCGAAAAGCGACTATATCGGCGCATTCTGGGATATTTTGCCCACGTTCGCGGAGCTGGCCAATGCATCTGCTCCCCGCAATATCGATGGCATTTCGTTTACGGACGCATTAAAAGGCAAGCCCACACAGAAGAAACACGATTACCTATATTGGGAATTTCATGAGCAGGGAGGCAGGCAGGCGGTGCGTCAGGGGAATTGGAAGGCGGTCCGCTTGAAGGCGGCCGGTAATCCCGATGCATTGGTGGAGCTCTACGATCTTTCGAAAGACCCGCAGGAAAGAAGCAATCTTACACCCCAGTTTCCCGACAAGGCCAAAGAGCTCGGCCAGATCATGAACCGGGCCCATGTGTCCTCGGTCATTTTCCCATTCGGGAGTTTGGCGACTAACTGATTGAAGGGCACCACCTGATTGCGAGGAGATAGTCAGGTGGTGTTACGTCAATTTCTATTGCATTAAAATTGGTATATTTGATTTTCAATTGAATGCGATATGGCAACATTGATCATCGAAGGCGACAACGATCAGATCGCGACGGTAAAAGCTTTTCTGAAATCGGTCGGGATTAGTTTCCGGACTGAGCAGGATGCCACAGACTATCTACTCAGCAATTCTTCTAACAAAACTGAACTTTTAGACTCTGTCAAAGAGGCCCGGGAAGGTAATACCCGAAAAATTGGCCTTGACGACATATGGAAATAGAGTTTACTCCCAAGGCATTATCGCAACTCGACTATTGGAAATCAACCGGCAACGAAACGATTATCAGGAGGATCAGAACGCTTTTGGAGTCGATAACACAGTCTCCTTTCTCGGGAATAGATAAACCGGAGCCGCTCAGGCATCAGTTGTCGGGATTTTGGTCGCGACGCATTAATGACGAGCATCGGCTTGTGTACAAAATTCAAGACGGTAGGATTATCGTTGTGCAATGCCGTTTTACCCTAAATAGCACTTGCTAGATCAATCCCAACCCCGCAGCGAGCTTGATCAGCGAGGCGGTGTTGGATACTTCAAATTTGATCAGCAGGTTCTGACGGTGGCTGTTGACGGTCGTCACGCTGATGAACAGTTGCTCGGCGATCTGAGGATTGGTGAGCCCCTCCGCGATCAACACCAGCACCTCTTTCTCACGACGAGTCAGAAACGGAACCGTTTTGGGGGCGGCGGTGGGCGTTACCTGATCGAACTGCACATTCATGAAATAGCCCCCGGCCTGTACCTGGGCGATGGCTTCCAGGATATCTTCCTTACCGGAGCTTTTGATCAGATAGCCCGACGCCCCGTTCTGGATCATGCGTGATACGTACGCACGCTCGTTGAAAGTGCTCAATGCCAATGTCTTTACTTCGGGAAACTGGTCTTTCACCTTCTTGCAAAGATCAATGCCGCTGATGTCGGGCAGGTTGATGTCGAGGAATGCAATGTCCACTTCGTTGTTTTTCAGGAATGCGATCGCTTCGATGGCATTGGTGGCCGTTCCCACCACCCGCACACCTTCTGCGTCGGCGAGCAGCGATTTAAGCCCTTCCAAAACTAGCGGGTGATCGTCTACGATGAGGATTCTGACGCTCATAATTTCTTTTATAGAGGTTAATGCCATTTCTGGCGTTGGTATCGATCATTAAAGCGCTATTTCAACCAGTACCGACGTGCCTTCGCCCGGCTTCGACTGAATGTCGAGTGTGCCGTTCAGATAGTCCACGCGGGCCTGGACGTTGCGAAGGCCGGCCCCCTTATTCTGTTCAAGGTTTTTAATATCAAAACCTCTGCCGTTGTCTTCGACGGTTACGCTCACATTGTTTTCGACCCAGGTCAGCTGCACCTGCGCTTCGCTTGCGTCGGCATATTTGAGCACATTGTTGAGCAGCTCCTGGATAATGCGGTAAAGCACAACTTCTACCTGCGAATCGAGGCGTTTGTCGTCGAAACCGAAGGCCTGCATATTTACTTTTAACCTACCGGAAGCGCTGATGCCTTCGCAAAAATCGCTCAGCGCATCGATTAATCCGAACCGTACAAGCGATTCGGGCATCATGCTGTGGGCTACGCGGCGCATTTCGCTGATCGCACCGTCCAATTGGGTTAGGGCCCTGGTAAACGTCATGGCGCTTTCTTCGGGCAGGATTACATTTCCTTTCACGGAATTCAGAGTTAGTTTGATGCCTGATAATAGTCCGCCCAGACCGTCGTGCAGGTCGCGGGCCACGCGTGTGCGTTCTTCTTCTTGTCCTTTCAAAATGGAATTGGTAGCCACCAGCTGTTTTTCCTGCTGCAATTGCAGCACTTCCTGCTCCGCCACGCGTCTGCGGAATGCAATGTTCCTGTAAACCAGCACGGCAATTACAAGCAAACCCACAAGGCCGGCTATGAGGCCATATATCAATATGTTGCGGGTCTGTTTCTCTTTTTCGAGCGCTACGATCTTATTCTCCTTCTGCGCCGTGAGGTATTTGGTATCGAGTTCCTGTAACTGTTTCTGAATATCGATGCCCTGGATAGAATCGTTCAGGATCGAGTATTTCATCAGGTAGTCGTAAGCCCCTTTGTAGTTGTTCTGGCGGGCGAGGTCGGTCGCGTAATCTTCGTAAAGTTCTACCAAATGGTCGGTCATATTGTTGGCTTCCGCAATAGTGAGCGCTTCTTTGGTGTATTTGGCCGACAAATCGGTCTTTCTAGCGTCCTCGGCCAGGAACATCAATGCTCTCAGGCAGTCAAGTTCGAGAAATACATTCCCTGATTTCCGGGCCAGGTCTAGCCCCTTCTGGCCATATACCCAGGCTTCGTCCAGGTTTTTCAAAAGGCGGTTGGTCCGGCAAAGACCTGCGTAGGCTTGCGTTACGAATATATCCGAATGGATTCTTTCGGACACCACCAGCCCCTCCTTGAAATGCGCGAGGGCTTCATTGTATTTTTTTAAATTGAAATAACAACCGCCGATATTGGTGAGAATATCCGCGAGTTGCAGACTGTCCTTCATCGGTCGGGCCAGCTGCAATGCTTTTTGCTTGTATACCACCGATTTGTTGAACAGATTGGCATGCTCGAAAGCCGTTCCGATGCTGATGTAAAGCCGGGGCAAAAACTCCTTCATACCCAGCTTGTCGAACTGGCTCGCCGACTGCTGGTAATATTTGATGGCCTCCGTAAAGTTGCCCATATAGGTGTAACTCGCGGCGATATTGGCATAGCTCTTGCCGATATTCACCTGGTGCTTCATCCTTTTGGCGATTTCAAGGCTCTCGCGGTTCAGCTTCAATCCTTCTTCAAATTTTCCCTGCAAATTGAGGATGTAGGTATAATTCGAGCGGAACTTGAACCGGCCAATGTCGTAGTTCAGCTGCTCGCTCAGGGCATCTGCTTTCAGGTAATATTTTCCGGCGCTGTCCAGGTTCTGGTTTTCGAGATACTGCCCGTATTCGATGTAGGCGAGTACGCGGTTGGTATCCTGCCTGCTGGTTTGAATGCGTTTCAGAATGGCCGCAGGATCTGGGTTTTGTGCAAATGCCGGGCTGCAAAAAAAGGTCAGTAAAAGGGCTCTTAAATATAATTTCATCGGGTCCGGAGAGTAGAATGGATTGGAAAATTACGGTGGCAAAAGTCTGAAATAAAACCTTTTAATAATATCCTATAAACATATGAATTTTGAAAAATCATGCTTTTATAGGATTGATCCCGGGCTCGGCTGCAGGCTACCTTTGTATTGTCGGAAGGCAAAAAATCAGCTCATCCATTATCCCATATCTAATCAATACAGCCATGAAAAAGATCACATTTTTGAAAAACATTTTTGCTCTGTTGCTGCTCTCTACCCTGATGTTCGCTTGCGAAGAAAAAGACAAGGACGTATCCCCGGAACTAAGCTCGAAAGTGGCAGGAAATTACAAAGTGACCGACCTTAAAATTGACGGTGAAGACTTCGATCTCGACGATTACAATGCAACGATCACAATCGAACTCGAAAAGTTTACCTCGGAAGTGTTGACCGGCAAATTCAAGGCGACGATCGACGGTGATCGCGAGCCCGACGAGGACCTTGGTACGCTGAACCTGAAAAACGCCGGCAGCTCGGGGATCGACATTTACGAAGGCACAGAGAAGGTAGGAACTGTGAAGGACAACAAGCTGAGCATTTTCGTCGTGTTCGACGGCCAGGACTACGATATGATTGCTGAAAAGCGATGATACTGAACCGCTACCTACATTACCCCTTAATTACAATTACAGCCATGAAAAATAGAATAGTACCCATTTTCCTTTACGCTTGCTGCATTGCATTCCTGAATTTCACTTTCAGCGACGAGTTCGAAGAATATGGAATCAGCCAGAAAGACATCCAGAACCGGCTTTGGAATGGTTTACAAGCGCCATCGGTGACTGTGCCGTATTTGGGCAGCTCCGTCAAATCCGCGTGCCGTTCGCTGGCACCCGAAGCTCAGGCGGCTGCGATCAGAAAAGCAGGCTCCTTTGTGAAAACGTATTTCAATTCGGAGGATTTTCAGAAAAGGTATAGCGAGGCGATCGCGAAGAAGTACCCGAAACTGGAAACGACCGTCAGCGAGCAGCGTAAAGCGGAAATCCGGGCGAACCGTCTGAAAGGTGTGCAAGGTTTGCAGGCGAAGGATATGGAACCGGTGGTGGACATTCAGATCGAGTCTGCCGAGACATTTGTGGGTATGGAAAGCATGCTCAGCAGCATTCCGGCCGAACAGCGGGCGGATTTCAAGAAGCAGATCGAAGACGGTAAGCGCAATGCGGCGTTTTTCAAAAAGATCAAACCGCTCTTGAAAACCAATATGGAGGAGTTTAAGAAGCAATATGCAGAGTACCTGGCGGCCGACGAAATCCGGCAATCGGAGCAGACGCTGGTCAGGAATGCAAAAAGCAATGCGGACGAATTCGAGAAGTTGAAAGATCCGAAAAAAGTGCTCACTGCACGTCTGACCGACTTCCTCAACCAGAGCAAAGGCGTAGATTTCGCTGCGCAGACGAAGGAAGCGAATGGCCGCAGAAAGTTTGTGAATGCAGCCTACGAAGGCAAAAGCGACGTGTGGAAGTTTTGTTACCGTATGGGCGCGACGCCTACCAACACAGCCCGTGCACTGGCGCAGCAGTGGCTTACCGAGTTGAAATAAATTGGTTTATATAAGGATGTACAGAGAGGTGCCGCTGGCTCCTTTTCTGTCTGATCCGTGGCCGGCAGCGCGTTACTGCCTCCACGGATTTTTTTATTTCAAGAAAAATGCGGGGAGCCCTTGCATTTTAAAAAACAATAATCTTACTTTGTCTATCAAATAAGTATACTATTAAAAAACAAAGCTCCTGAACCACCCTGAGCTGAGTATTAATCCAGGCATCTTTGATATGAGCGCGGTTAATTTACTTTGTAAGGCCCCATTGAGGGAAGTGGTTGGGCATACCTTCATGCTTTGTTTATCCAGGAATCATTCCCGTCGCTGTTGTTGAGAACGGCGTTTTATCTCTGACATTTCTCGGAAATACCCCGCCAGACAGTCATGGCTGATCATCTGAAATTTTCGGTGGTTGGCGATTTCAGTTGCCGGCTGTGCTGTCCCGGGGTATTTCCGTGCCCATATTCTGCTGCGTTTATAGTAAACCGGTAATATTACACTACTGTCTATATGTTCACATTCTCAGATGTTGTGCTGCTCGCGAGGAAGATCGCGGTCGGCATACTACTTACACTCATCCCTTTTGTACTGATCGCCGGCGGCATTTGGCTGGCGTGGAAATTCTTTATCTGATTGCTCAATTCACCATACAAAAATCAAATCACGCATGAAATTGGATAATGTATTGGCCCGGAAAATTACCCGCGATGGCCTGATCAGCGTGGTGCTATACCTTGCACCGATATTTTTGATGTTTGCCAGCTTCCAGGTATTCGGTTACCGGCCTTGGGAGGGAGGCAACGAATTTCCTTTTAAAGCACCTGCATTTATCGAGGCGGTGTTCAAAAATCTTAGCAGCTGGGGATTGCCGGTAATCATCCTCGTGCTCGGCGCGATCGAGTTCGCGTCGGGTTTGTATGAAAACAAATGGACGAAGAACGAGCGGATTCTGGACATTGTGTGCTTCGTCATTCCAAAGCTTATTATCAGGCCGTTTGTCGCCTATTTCGGATTGAAGTTCCTTCCGCTCATCCTGCCCGATGCAAAAAACGCATTCGAATGGGTGCCATTCTGGTGGGCATTCCTGATCATCGCCGTGGCCGACGACCTTACCCAGTACTGGTACCATCGTTTGCACCACCAGGTGCCCTGGCTGTGGCGCTTCCACCGCACGCACCATTCCGCCAATTATATGGGTATGGCTATGGCAAGCAGGCAGAATGTGATTTATACGCTCTTTTTCTCGCAAACCTACCTGACCATCGCGCTCACTTACCTGGGACTGGGTTACGCCGCATTGTTTGTGAAAGTGATCAAATCGTTTATTACCACCGGTGCGCATTCAAGTATTCCCTGGGATAAACCGTTTTACGAGATCAAATGGCTGCAACCGATCGGCTGGGTATTGGAAAGACTGATTTCTACGCCGGCCACACATCATGCCCATCATGCCGACTCGACCGACGACGGAGTGGGCTACTACAAAGGCAACTTCGGCAACATGTTTTTCCTTTGGGACATTATTTTCGGGACCGGCATCATCACCCGCAAATACCCCACTTCGTACGGGATCAAGCATTACCAGGAAGAAGAATGGTACGCCCAGTTTTTGTGGCCTATTTTCAAATCCAAAAAAGAAGGTAGCGAGCTTTCGCACAACGGCCCGGTGGTAGGCGACGCCGTTTTTGAGACACCGGAACCCATCGCCCTCAAACCTAACACGACACCCGCTCACGCAGCAGTAGAAACTATTGCAGTCGAAACTGCAGCAGTCGCTTAAATTCACAGATGGCCACTCGCTCGACCGGTGGCCATCTTTTTTGTAAATCAGAAACGGGTGCTTATTCGGCTTTGCTGAGGCCTTCCGGTTTTGCATGATAGGGCTGTAATGGGACGATGGGGATGAAGCCCTTAGTACCATCGGCCAATTGCACGTGATACCCTTTTGCCATTTCACCCACGACACGTACCACCGTGTTCGTAGGGAGCTGCCGGACGATCGCATTCCGGTCTGATTGCGGGGTGTTGTATAAAATCGTCTTCCGTTTGATCATTACCGTATCGCCAAGCCATCTGGAAGCAGCCGGCAGGCCTGGCAACTTCTCGCGGCGGTCGTCGATGAACGGCAGCGGGTTCACCGCGCCGGCCCCTCTCGCATAGATCCCGAAGTGCAAATGCGGGGCGGTGGTGACTGCATTTCCCGTATTTCCTATCAAACCCAATGTGTCCCCAGCGATCACACGCTGACCGGTGGATACCATCTGGCTGTCCAGGTGCGCGTAATAAAGCGAATAGGGGCTATCCAGCGACGATAAAAACACCACTTTCCCGCCGAGCGCATTGGTTCCAACCTGAGTTACCAGGCCGTTTTGCGCTGCAATGGCCGGGGTGCCGCGTTTCGCACGGATATCGATGCCCTCATGCGAGCGTGCGCCCGCGTCACGTTCCGCGCCCCAGAAACTGATTACGCCCGACATATCATGCCCGGCCACCGGAAATGCGAGCGTCGGTTCTGTGGAAAGCGATACGGTGACGGCAAGTTGCTGCGCCAGCCCCGTTTGCAGTTTCAGTACCAATGTGTCCTGCTCGCTATTCGAATAGGTAATGCCGGGTTCGTTGTCTTTGAGATAGTCCAGTCGCTGCGGCTTCCCATTCCTCCCGATTTTGTAAAGCTCCATGAACAGCAATGCGGCGGAGTCGGTATTTGCCCGGTTGGGCGTGATCACGAGTTTACGGCCTTCCGGAATGGTGAACCTCAGAGCCTGCGCCGGAAGCGAATCGCCCAGGAAAATCCGTTCCTGGTACGGCGGTATCGTGAATGCCGGATCGGAGAGCACTTCGGTACTCATCCGGAACCATGTGCCGCCGGCGGCGGTCTTCTCCAATTTCGCTTTCAGCAGTTCTCGCTCATAGTGCTCTTGCGGCGTCACCGGAAACCAATGCGAGACCGGCACAGGCTTGCAGCCCTGGAAAAGCATCCCCAGCAAAGCAAAAACGACTATTTTTTTCAGGCTCTTCATTCATCGATGACTTTCCAGGCCGGTCGGTAACAAAGTCGTGCCAGTAGAACATTGGATTGAAAGGATGAAGTTGAGTGATCGGATATTCACTTTCTAATCTTAAAACTTCATCACATGACCGACTTTAATTCATTGGTGTCTGCGATTCAGGGCACCCATTTTACATTACAGGAAAGTGCAGCCAAAGCGATTAACAAGTACTTGACAATCCGAAACTGGCTAATTGGTTTTTACATAGTCGAGTTTGAACAAAACGGCGAAGACAGAGCGCGGTATGGCGACCGATTGTTGCAAAGACTGGCGGATGCAATTAATCTTGAAACGCTCTCCTACCGTAATCTGCGGCTTTACCGACAGTTCTATATAGTGTATCGCGAGCTTGGCTTTGCAATCAAGGCAGACCTGGAAGAACTTGGGTTATTGAGTAAGTTATTTTTGTTAGGTCTTGATTTAGAGCCGAATGTGATTTGGCAATCATTGATTGCCAAATCTACGGAAGGATCTGATTTGTACGAGGCTAAAATATTTTCCAGGCTATCCTATACTCACCTCGTTCAACTTTTACCATTAGACCAAGCTGAAAAGCGCCGCTTTTACGAAAGGGAATGTATCAAAGGTAATTGGAGCGTGGCCGAACTAAAAAGGCAGATCAACACGCTTTACTATGAGCGCTCGGGTATAAGTAATGACCCCGAGGCATTGGCGAAGGGTGTTAAGAATGATGCGAAGCGGCTCAGTGTTGCCGATATAGTAAAGTCTCCTTTTACTTTTGAATTTCTCGGTTTAAAAGCGAAAGATGTTGTTTACGAAAACGATCTTGAACAAGCTCTGGTGGATAATCTTGAAGCTTTTTTGCTCGAACTGGGCCATGGTTTTTGCTTCGAAGCCAAACAGAAGCGCATCACGCTCGGGGGTGAATACTTTTTCGTCGATCTCGTATTCTATCACCGCATTCTGAAATGCCATGTATTGATCGAATTAAAGACGAATGAGGTAAAGCACGAACATATTGGCCAACTGAAAACCTACATCAACTACTATAAGAAAGAAGTAATGGCCCGGGACGATAATCCGCCAGTCGGTTTGTTGCTCGTGACGGGTCAGAACCGGGCGCTGGTTGAGTATGCGGTGGCAGATAGCGATATGAAGTTGTTTGTCAGCAAGTACGTCGTAAATCTTCCTAGCAGGGAGCAATTACAAAGCTTCATTCAGAATGAACTGGCGCAAATGCGTTCTTAGTTCATCCGTTTATACACCGTTTCGGTCGCCTTGTCTTCCTCGCCTTCGGGGGAGATGTTGTAGGCGGTGATGATTAGTGTGTCCGGGTCTTTCAGCTCCGCGGTGGTACGCCAGTTCCAGGGTTGTGGATACTCGGGCACACTGAATTGTCCCAGGACGGAAAAGCCGTTTTCGGTGGGAGTGCCGTTGGAGAGCATAATGCCGGTTCCCATGTGAAAACTGTCGACCCAGGCGGCCTGGAAGTTGTTGTTGGCAATGTCGAATCCGAAAATCGTGATGCCGTCGAATGGTTTGCCATTCAGGCTACCCTGGTATTCGTGCAGCAGGAACCGGCCGCCGAGTATGGGTTTGATGGTGCCCTGCATTTCGGATTCGTCAGCGACGACATTCGGCTCGAACCACGTTTTAGTGGTGCCTTTCCAGTTGCCGGTTAAGGCCTGAAGCTGATGGTGTACGCCGGATTCCAGGGACGTTTCGAATTTACTTTTGCTCATGAGAATTCAGATTTTTATCGTTGCGAATGTAGAAGAAAAATGTTCCGTTTGGGGCAAAGCCGTTGGCATTTACAAAATAGTAATATGGGAATTCAAAATTTGATAAAAATCAGCGGAGAGACCACTGTGTAAACAGCCAATCGGGAGGGGTATTTGAGACAAAATTTCTATATTGGTGCCCGCTTTGGTCTGAATGTCAAAGTTTAAACACATCAACAACATGTTACAGTTAGGACTACTAATTACCAACCGGCACCGGCTATTGAGCGTAGCGGCGATTCTGGATGTATTCGAATCGGTGAACAGCTTTTATGAACGTGCCAACCAACCGCACTTTTTCAACATTACGCTATTCTCGCCCGATCCTGAGCCAGGGAGGTTTTACGGCGCTTACCCGATGAAGCCGATCAGCGAGTTTGCTAAACAGGACCTCATTCTGGTGCCTGCTTTCGGCTCGGGCGACGTACAGCTTTCGATTATGAGTAACCAATGCTGCATTCCATGGCTTTGGGAACAATATAAAAACGGTGCCGAGCTGGCCAGCTTTTGCACGGGTGCGTTCCTGCTCGCGGCGGCTGGCCTGCTGAACGGCAAGCACGCCACGACACATATTGACTCGGCAGAAGCATTAGCCTCGAACTTTCCCGATGTGATCATGAAGAGCGATGCCGTGGTGACGGAAGACAAAGGTATTTTTACAAGCGGCGGAGCCACCAGCAGTTTTCACCTGATGCTGTATTTGATTCAGCGTTTTTGTGGAAAGGACCTGACATTGCGGACGGCGAAAATGTTTGCAATAGATATGGACCGCGAGCAGCAAACATATTTCGGAACGTTTGCGCCGCCGCAAAATCACGGCGACGGCCTGGTCAATATGGCCCAGCAGAAAATCGAAAAGGAATATCAGGAAGGCAGCACCATAGAAGTACTTATCCAGGACATTCCGGCAAGCCGCCGTAATGTGGTACGCCGGTTCAAGCAGGCTATCGGTGTGACGCCGATCGAGTATTTGCAGCGGACCCGCATTGAAGCCGCCAAAAAATTACTGGCACAAACCGACCAGAGTGTACTGGAAGTAATGCTGAACTCGGGTTATAACGACCTGAAGTCGTTCCGGCAGCTGTTCAAAAAAAGCACCGGCGTGACACCGAAAGAATATCGGGACAAGTTCAACATCGCAAGGCTGGAAAGCGGCGGGCAGTGGAACCGGCGAATGAGCGGAGCTTCCTACCTTGATTAAAAAAACAAAGCCCGGATCGTGAGGTCCGGGCTTTGTTTTTTTAATGCTTTTGTCAATTGACTTTGGCAATCTTACGGAATGCGCGGTCATTGCCTTGCTTGATCTCCACAATATAAACGCTGGCCGGAAGTTGAGTGATGTTGAGCTGGTGAGCGAAGCGGCCGGTAGTTTTATTCACCTTGATGTCCTTGTGAAGCGTTCCCGATTTAGCGTCGAAAATGCGGATTTCGATTTGCCCGGTGATTTCATTCGCCAGATCGATGCTTACAAAGTCTGACGTTGGATTGGGATAGACATTTGCATCGGCATGAAGCGTAGCCTCTTCTTTCGGTGCCGCCATTTCCACAGCTCCCTGTCTTACATTCTGCACGTCGGCTGCGATAACGAAAATAGGCGTTTCGCCAGCTGTAACGGTTACTTTGCCATCCACAATAGGCAATTCGGTCATGGCCATGTTGCTGGCGCCCGGGGTAGGGGTGTAGATCCGTGCAATGCCCGATTGGTTAAGATTCACGGTGTACTCGGCGGTTCTTCCGATTTCATCGGGTACTGTAAGGATAAACAGCGACTTGCCGTTCAGCTCGTAGCGGTCTACGATCGGGTCGTTGTGGAGCGTTTCCTTGTATTCGTATTGGCCGAAAAGCTTCTGCGTTTGCAGGAAATAGTCGGCAGATGGCCTGCGGGTCTGGTCGTTGTTGACGAAACCGGAGGAGGCGAACATACCTCCGCTACCATTGTCGTCATACATTTGGTAAAAGAACAGCTTCTCAATGCCATGGCGTGCCGAAAACAGCGACGTACGCAGAACCCAGTCGGCCTGGGTCTGCAATGCAGATTTGCTACCGATCGGAATCGCTTTCAATGGGCTGTCCTGGTGTACGTCGTACCCTGCTTCGGTATTCCACACGGGCAGGTCGTTCGATAGTTCCCGCGCCACTTTTACGAAATTGTCCAACAGGATATTCGCGTTAGTCACCTCCGGCGCGGCACCCCGCGTGGAAGTACCGCTCTGGCTGGACGACGCATTGTCGGTATACAAGTGGAAGTTTACCACATCCCAGCAGAGGTTCACGGTACCATCCGCATTGTAGCCCCGGAATTCTTTGCACCAGTCTACCATCCCTTTCACATAGTCCGGACCTGTAACGAGCCCTGCGATTACTACTTTCATATTCGGGTCTGCGTTTTTGACGCCTACACCAGCTCCCATGGTATTTTTATGGCCGTCATAGAAAGCCGACATGTTCGCCGCATATTCGCGGGCAGTCTGGTACCCCTTGCGACCCTTCCACCATTTATCGCGTTCGTTGTCGCATTCGATGTATTTGATCAGGTTCATGCCGATCTTCACTGTGTTGACCGGATCATTCGTCCAGCGCGGCGTCGAGGAAACGCTCAGGAGCGCCGGGTTTACATTTGGATTACTTCCATAACGTGCTGCATACTGGAACGCCACTTTCGCTTGCTCGATGTACGAAAGCGGGTCCGAGAAACTTTTGCCATAGCGCACAGGCACATTTTCAGGGTCACGCTGATCTTCGGGATAGGTCGCCCGCATCCAGGCCGGTTGCGTTTTCAGGCATGCCAGCACTTCAATACCTTCCTGCTTGCAGCGCTCGTAGATCAGGTCATAATTCCAGCTCCCGCTCAACGTCGGATTGTAGGAAAACACGCCTTCGCTCGATTCCAGCTTTTCCCAGTCCATGTAATGGCGCAGTCCTGTGAAGCTTTTGGCTACCTGTACTTTGCTTTCTACCAGCGACTGGGAATGCGCTCCGTCCTGGAAATTCCATTCGTAGCCATTCACGCCGAGCATGTCATTCAGCTTGATGTGCTTGGTGCGGGCGGGTTTCAGCGTTTCAGTGGACGGTGTGTAGCTGCCGTAGAACTCAATCTCCGTCGGTAGTGTATTCGACATCGTCATCACCAGATAGCGTATATTGCTCATCGGCTGGTCGAGCTTGAACTGCGCGTCGCCGGAAAGCTGGCGGTTGGGGTAGGGGCCTACCCAGCCGTTGTAGATCTCGCCGGTAAAAGTTGCGATCGGAATGCGCTGCCATTGATCCGTGATCACCGAGAGCACCAGTGGGAAATCCTGCGCGGTACCGGTGTAGTCGAAGAACTTAATGCCATTGAGCGTGATTTTTTCGCCTTCTTTTAAAGGATAATACGCTTCGTAGTTGTTGATGATCTTACCCCAGCCGGTAAATACGTTTTCCTGCGTGTTGCCGTCAAATAAGGCGTCGAGTCCGTTGGCGGCATTGGTGAGCTGGTACCAGCGTTTCGGATCGATCGGGATTTTGGTACCCAGTGCCGCGTTGTTGGTGTTGTCGGTAACCGTAAATGCCCTGGCCACATTTTCGGCCGTCAGGTAATTATTATTGCCAGCCTGTGAAGCTGTGATGGTTACCTGTCCCGCCGTGCGGATAGTCGCTTTCCAGATGCCGGTTGCATTCGATACGGAAACGACCGCTGGATTCGAAGAAGTAAATTGTACAGGTGTTTCAAGATTTGTGCTGCTGGCGGTCAGGTTGAACGCACCATCAGTGAGGTTTTTGTTGGGAATCGGGTCGAAAGTGATTACGGAAGCGCTCTGGACCGACCCAGGAATCACTTCAAACCAGTTAAAATTGAATGCCCCCCGATTGGCGAAAATGCGGAACACCTGGCCGCCTGCCGGCAATTGTACGGTGGTGCGAACGGTGGTGTATTTTTGCCAGCCGCCCGTTTGAGGCACGTCCACGCTTCCGAGAATTGTGCCGGCGGTATTTTTGAATTGAATATTACCATTCCCCCATTGGTTGGCTACCCGGAAATTAACCGTGTAGGTTCCGGCTGTTGGCACATTCACATTGTAGTCGAGCCAGTCATTATCGTCGATATAGCTCACGTTCATATTTCCGTCTACGTCGCCTGTTACTTCCGTGCGCACATCCGAAGCTACGTCGAAAGTTTCGGCCTCGATTCTGCTCGTAAGCGGGCGGGATTCTTTGGCTTCAAACCAGTTGAAATTCCAGCCGCCTTTGGTAGCGAAAATCCTCAATCTCTGGTTTCCGGCGGGTAGCGGGGTGATCATGCTCACAGTCTTCCATCCTTGCATACCCCCGGTTTGCGGCAAGAGGATACTCCCCAATTCCATACCCGCACTGTTTTTAAGCGCAAGGCGCGCTTCGGGGCTGTACCCGTTAGCAATACGGTAGTTGATCGTGTAAATGCCGGCAGTTGGCACGCTTACGTCGTAGTCCATCCAGCTGTTGTCCTGAATCCAGCCTACATTCTGCCCGCCGTTGACGTCCTCCGTATTCTGAATCTGTACGCTGTTGGCATCATTATAGGTTTCTGCTTCGACTTTTCCAGGCAGGATAGTACCCGTAATGCGCGATACAGGTGCCGCGAATGCAAACCAGTTGAGATTAAAAGCACCGCTTTTGGCAAAAAGCCTCACCACCTGGCTACCCGCAGGCAGGGTAACGGTCGTACTGACAGTCGCCCAGCTTTGCCAGCCTCCTGTTTTGGGTACACTTACCTGCCCCAATACATTGCCTGCCGCATTGCGGATTTCAATAACGCCGTTTCCGTAAGAATTGGCTACTCTGAACTGGATCTCGTAGTCACGCGCATTGGCGAGGTTCAGATTGTAGTCCATCCAGTCGTTGTCATCGATATTACCCACATTCATGCCTCCGCCCTCGTCGTTGGTAGTTTCCGTGCGGATGTCGCGCATGGCGTCGAAGCTCTCCGCTTCCACTTTTCCGGATACCACTGAACGTGAGCCAGTCACCTCGAACCAGTTGAAGTTCCAGCCACCTTTTTCAGCAAAGATGCGGATAGTTTGACTCCCCTGTGGAAGTAGTGCGACAAAGGATATCGTTTTCCATCCCTGCATGCCGCCGGTCTGTGGGACAATGATTCTGCCCAGGGTTACCCCGGCAGCATTGCGCAGCGCGAGTGTCGCCTCAGGCGTAAACCCATTGGCAATCCGGAAGTTAAATGTGTAGTAGCCCGGCGACGGCGCCTGCACGGCGTAGTCCATCCAACTGCCATCTTTTATAGAACTAATATTAAGCCCTCCGCCCACGTCCGTCGTGTTTTCGGTCTTGATAGCGTTCTTTGATGTAAATCCCTCAGCTTCAATCTTTCCGGGAAGTAACTTAGTTGACTGTGCCTGGATAGAGAAGGAGATTAGTAAAAAACAGAGTGTAAAAATTCTAGCCATTCGTCGGGTCTACAAAGAAATTTGCTTGAAGATACAACGATTTTAATTTCGACTACAATTTTTGTAGTAGTTTTTGCGACGACTAATTGAAAAATCGCTGCGCCATATTGAAAGAACTTCAAGACAACACATTACTGGAAAACGGTTACTTTATAGATTTACTTAAATGCCGGTATTCCAGGGTCTTCTCCCGGAAGTGGCTCGACTTCGGGGATCACCGGTTCTGCCGGAGGAAGTTCCGGTTCCGGCTGTACCGGCGGAGTTTCAGGCTCTTTTTCAAAAGGGGGTGTTTCTTCCGGCACGTCGGGCGACGGTACTTCGGGCCGGGGATCAAAAGGGGGCGTCTCCCGCGGGCCGCTGGGATCGCCTCCTGCGTCGGCGGCATCCAGGTATTCGTTTGCCAGATAGATATCCATGGTTTCCAGTTGGTTTGATGAATTGTTGCAGGTCGTCGATAAAATAACTGTGCCGGAGAATAATTGACGTTCGTTTTTTGTGACCGACAGGGTATGATTGATCTATTAGCAAATTGAAATTTTTATATTTGACCTTCTTTAACTTCAAATCTGACTAAATGGAACAGCAAGAAACCCGCCAGGTTACCTTCCACGGCGAGGGGGCCAAATTATTCGGTATTTACATCGTCAATATTCTGCTTACACTGGTGACCTTCGGCCTGTACTACCCCTGGGCGAGGGCTGCATTGCTGAAGTATATGTACGAGGAATCCGAGTTCGAGGGGAGCCGGTTTACTTTTCACGGGACGGGAAAAGAAATGTTCATCGGTTTTATCAAGGCTATCGGTATTTTTTTAGGCCTTTACTGTGTCCTGCTCGGGGGGATTTTGTCGCAGAAACCGACATTCATGATGATCGGCCTGGCTGTGTTTTATATTGGTTTTTTGCTGTTGATACCTATTGCTATCCATGGTGCGCTCCGTTACAGAACTTCCCGGTCGTCGTGGCGGGGTATCCACTTCGGTTACCCCGGCGACAGGAAAGAATTTCTCAACATGTTCATCGTGGGGTGCATTATTACCCTCGTCACTTTTGGTATTTACGGTGCCTGGCTTGTCATTGAAATCAGGAAGTATATTTTCAAAAACCTGCGGTTTGGCAACATTACTTTTTCATATGAAGGCGAGGGCGGAGCTTTTTTCTGGCTTAATGTCAAAGGCTATTTCCTTACGCTGATCACCCTCGGGATTTACTCGTTCTGGTGGGTGAAGGATTTGTTCGGTTATTATGTCAACAATATCCGGATGTACCAGGGCGATACACGGCTGACCTTCCGATCTACGGCTACGGCCGGAGGCTATTTCAAGCTGATCGTGGTGAATATGCTCATCATTGTTCTCAGTCTCGGCCTCGCAACGCCCTGGGCGATCGTGCGCGCGATGCAATTCGTGTTTGCCAATATTCATATCGACGGCCCGCTGGATGTAGACGCAATCGAGCAGACGGAAGGGGATTACAGCGATGCGACGGGCGAAGATCTCGCGGATATGATCGATATTGGCATTGTTTAACCGACCTTGCTGGCTTCATGTACAATTTTAATGTCCGTTACTACGACGGCAGACTGTCCATCGCGCATGACGCGACGCTCACCCTTATGCCCGATCACTGGCTTATCCACTACCGTGATCCCTCCGGCGAGCTCACTTCGGTGCGATGGGCAGTGCCTGGCATTGTGACGGATGAGAATTTCAGTAGTCTGTTCATTTTCAGGTTTGGGGAATTTCCGCAGCAAACGCTTGAATGCAAGGACGATTCGCTCCCGGCCACACTCAGGCAACGTTATCCGGAGCGGATATTTTTCAAAAAGGGGATCACGCGCGTTTTCAAGTGGAGTAATGGTGCCATTGCGGGCCTTGCGCTGGTACTTTTGACATTATTGGGCCTTGGCTACTGGTTTGGCCTTCCCTGGCTCGCGGGTGCCGCTGCGTCACGCTTTCCTGTGCGTACGGAGGTAAGCATGGGCAACACGATGTATGAAAATATGATCCAGGCCTATGATGTCGATCAACGCTTGACGGCCGCCACGAACGATTTTGCGAAATCGATCGACTTTAAAACACCCTACCCAATCAGCATCACCGTGGTTAAGAAGGATGAGGTCAATGCATTTGCATTGCCGGGCGGCCACATTGTCGTGTTCGATGGTATTATCCGAAAAATGAAGACCAAAGAAGAGTTTGCTGCATTGCTTGCACACGAAGTCTCGCACGTGCACTACCGGCACTCGCTCCGCAATATTTTCCGCAGCCTGGGCGGTTACCTTTTCCTCTCCCTGCTTCTGAACGACATCAACGGCATCGTTACCGTCCTCGCCGACAACTCCAACATGCTGGCCAATCTCACCTACTCACGCGAGCTGGAAACTGAAGCAGACCAAAAAGCGATGGCGATCTTCCAGGCCGACGGCCTGGACCTGAAAGGTTTTGTGGACCTGTTCACCGTGTTAAAGAGCGAACACGGGGATATGGGAAGTTTAAAATTGCTAAGCACTCACCCGCTGACGGAGGAACGGCTGCGGGCTGCCGAGGAGATGGCGGAAGGGCAGAATGGGGTAAAGGAAGATGACGAACTGGAAATCAAATGGCATACGATAGAGAAGACATTAAACAAATAGCGGGCCGAAAACGACCCGCTATTGTCAGAATAGGGAAACTAACGAACGGTGCCAGCAGGGCGATTTAAATTCCCTGCCAGTTTTGCGAAAATTGGAATGTCACGGATGACATAGACATGGAGGCATTGGCTTTGCCTTGCGGGTGGAATTCTCTGCTTCTCGAACTGACGTTTCCATTGCTGTCGAGCACATAATCATATTTGTCATACAATTTGATTCCCGACGCGAAATGGTTGTATTCAACACTTCCAATTAACACATCGCTGAATGTTCCGAAAATGGGAAGATAAGGCTCCACTTCATAGCCGATGTAGTCGAGATTCGGGAAGTCGTTATTAGGCTGCGAAGTATAGGTGAAAATCTTCTCGTCTAATGGTCCTGCTGCATCCGACTTGTCGATTCTGGTAAGCCGATAGCTGTTTGTGGAAGCATTGTAGGCGTAAGTGAATTTTGCCTTGTTCCAGCCGTTCAGGTAGCTGGGATGGCTGTCCAGAACTTCTTCCAACAAACCGGAAGCGTTGTACTTGTACTGATACGAATGGCCGTTTTTCGAGTTATAGCTGCCGGTACAGCGCCCGTTTTCTACCTGGAAATCGTATTGTGAGACTAACTGCTTTGTGGCTTTGTTGAATTGCTTCGCAGAAATTAGCTTTTTGGTGGACTGGAATATATCTCCGTAAGTGTATTCAGTATAAGTATCTGCCTTCTCCAATTTGGAAATTTTGCCAAAGTAAAGGCCACTCTTATTGTATTGGATCGAATTGTTGTCTTGTTTTACGAGCCGGGTAAGTGTAACTCCCCTGGCATTTTGATTGCTTATCGCGTCGCTGCTTTTTTCAATCGGAGATACGATTTGATCGTTTTGACATGCAGCTAATAGTCCGCCCAGTGCCAACGCACTTAGAATTCCATGTATTTTGCTTAGTGCTTTCATAGTGAATGCTTTTTATAGTGATTGATTAGCATAACATGGTAGAGTCTTTTGAGGGGTTTACGTGGAGGCAAATATTAAATATACTCATGAAAAGGCCCTGATTACTGTACGCAGGGTAAACTGAAGAGGAGTGAGTGGATGTGGCGTTTAGTTCTATATCAAATACCGCCCGGCTGCATCAGAGGTACAAGATATTTCAAGCCATGTACATAATCGGTTCCGGTTGAATTGGACGTCAGCCCGTTTGCAAATGCAACCCTGGTCCTTGTTTTTACTAAACCATCACTTTCGAGTTCGTAGAAGTACTTGATGGCTGAAACTACCTGCCCGGTATAGGGGAATGGCTTAACTGAAACCTGTTTGAGAAGGTTGGTATTGAACTTACCAAATATAGGAAGATAGATATCGGACAAACCGGGAATCTCCTGCTTTTCAGCAACCAGATTGATGCGGTATTTGTCCGCTTTCACTGTTTCAACCCCTTCACCCATACCTTGATATCCGTACGAAATTTCTTTGTACTTTACATTGCTACCGTTGAACAGATGAACTTTGAATAACGATTGATAGGCACCTACCTGGTCTGCCAGATATTGGAACTCACTACGTGCATTTGGCGATGCCTCATTGTAGATCTTCGTGATCTGATTTAGCTCATTGTATTCGTAGATGTAGGTCGCTCCGGTAGACAGATTCTTGCTTTTTGTGCACAAGCCGGACAGACTTAGCGTGTAATGTACTTCGCCGACTTTGGTATTATCCAGGGATTTGTAAGTCGTTTTAACGATGAGCAGGTCGCTGTAATCGAAAACCTGATAATAGCTTGCCGCCGGATTGACGTCGTTAACGATGACCTTCCAGAGTTTACCAGCATTTCTACCTCTGGTATTGTATTTAAGCTCGACAGGGCCGTCCGACAGCAATTGAATGTAAGCAGTCGGCTGTCCCCCTTGGTTTCTTCGAGGTATAGACGAGGATTACTGGTTCGCTTTCCAGCGGTTTGGGAGAAGATCTGAGAATTTACCTTCGTAGTTGGGGT
>MKSR01000007.1 GCA_001898145.1 Dyadobacter sp. 50-39 | reverse complement strand
ACACCACCGTTACCAGCGATGCATGTGTCGGTAGGTTACCGCTGACGAAACAGCGGGTCTGGTCATATTGCCAGACAATCACTTATGCGGCGTCTCGTCGCACCCAGGCTTCCTCGATCAAAATCATCTTTCTGATCCCTTTCAGCTTACGCATCTTGGAGATAAATACCTCCATGATAATGATAGTCACAATCGGAAAAAGGATCGGGTGGTCTTTTATGACATCCAGCTCGAAGACAATGAACCGCTCACTGAGAAGGTCCATATTTTCGGTGGCATTCAATAGGTAATCGAATTCGCCACCCTGGTAATACGGCCGCAGCACATACAAAAGGTTCGAAACATCAAAGTCCTTCTCTTTGACCTGGTCCGTTTGCAGCACCTTCACAAATTCAGTGCTCAGATATTCATAAAAGCTGTTGAAGCACGGAAAAGTGTCCGTTTCGTTTACAAAGTCATAGTAAAGTGTCAGCGCATTCGACATAGCCACATACTCGCTTCGCTTGTAGACTTCATTGTCCTTTTTCCAAAGCGCCAGGATCAGTGTTTTAATGCTTTCCTTTTTTTCTGTGTCGGGCCGCTGCCCGTCTTCGATGTAAAACGGGTTGAAACGGATCGGGTTTGACTCTTCATAGGTAAAGTAATATCCATTAACCAGATCACAAAGCCCTTTATAGGAATGGCCCACATCGACCAGCACGATATGTGCGCCTTGCTCGTAATAGCTTCTGACCATATGGTTGGTAAAAAAAGACTTCCCACTGCCAGAAGGGCCGAGAATGAATTTATTGCGGTTGGTGCAGATCCCCTTCTTGATCGGCTCATCGCTGATATCAACATGCACCGGTTTTCCTGTCAGGCGGTCACCCAATCGCAGGCCCACAGGGCTCAGCGAAGACTGGCTCCCTGTTTCCAGGTTCAGAAGACAAGCGGCCTGTTCGGCAAATGTGTCAAAGGTTTCATTCATTGGAAAATCCGCTGCATTTCCGGGGATACCAGCCCAAAAGATCTGGGGCGCGCCAGTCGTTTCCTGTTTGGCGACAGCATCCATGCGGGCCAGTGCGGAAGAGACCCGGTTGTTAAGCTCCGGCAGCTTTTCTTTCTGATCCGTCCAAACCAGCACATTAAAATGTGCTTTAACCGGCAAACGCTGGCTACTGATAGCCTCGTTAAGAAATTCGTTGGTCGCATCAAGGGCAATGGAATTCTCGCGGGAGTAGGCCGCCAGGGACTGCAGACGAAGCCTTTTCGTTTCAAGCCGACGGATCGTCTTAGCAGCGTCATCAATAAAAACGTACTGGTTGTAAATGTGATTACATGGCAGCAACTGCCCGAGCGTTGATGCAAAACCCACACTAAATTTAGTTTTGTCAGTGGAGTATTTATCATAATTATTCTTTGAGCCGCACTGGGCCGGAAGGTCAACCGCATCCGCCAGCGTGTAAAGCTGGCAGTGCTGCGCCCCGATCTGTATGCCGTCTTCAAAAACCATGTCCCGGATCATAAGATCCTGCTCACCCTGGTGCAGATAACAGTATCTTTCAATCAATCCTGCCTTCCGATGCGAGCTCAACAAGTCCTGCTGCCTCAGTCTTTTCAGCTGCACAAATTCGCTGGTTTCCAGAATATGCCGGAATTGACCTACAGATCCAAGAAATTCCTGCAACGCTTTCGGGTCCAATGTCTGATCCGGCACTAGCGAAGGCCGGATCAGATTGGAGAACAACGAGCTTGACAGCTTTCTTCCAGGCGGTTTCTTGGTGATCAGGATATAGCACCTGTGGTCTAAAAATGGCCTCTCATTAAAATACCGATCGCTGCTCGCTGCCAAGAAGCTATTATCGTCCCTGTTGAAATCCGGCTCATATAAACTGTCTATGAACCAATCCTGTTTATGAAAAACACAGTGCATGGGCAGCACCCTCAGGGCTTTTACCCAGGTCTGGTGAAAGGCCTCGTAGTCGTGATCCGAAAGGCTGAATATTTCAGGTAGTCTTGCCTCGAAGACCACCGTGATATCCCCTTGTTTGGAAAGGATACAGTCATGCTCTACGTCTAGTATCGGTATGAGCTCATCAAACAGCTTTTCCATAACCACTTGTTTTTAGCTTTTTAAACACCACTCTTGAATTTGACCTTACTGTCTTTGGAAGGCCTCGTCTGGCAAATGCTTTTGTCAGTCCATGCTCACCGTAACTGCTGCTCAGATGATAGATTCCCATAATTGTTGGGATGCCCAAGGCTGTAATAATCCCAACGCAGGCAAAAGAATTGACACCGGATACATACAGGATTGCATAAATGATCATCAGTACCACTGCTGCCCCGCCCATATACCAGATATACTGGGCTTGCAATCCTTTGAATTGGATGGCCGCGTTAATGCCTTTATTGATCTGGTAGCTGCTGTTGGAAGAAATAGCTGGCATTACAAACCAAAGAAGGACTGCAGCACTGTTGCCACCACCACCAGAAAAATACAGCTGCCAAACCAGGCTGCCGCCACTTTGCCGGTATCATTGTCGCCCGCGTTCCACTTTTGAAAGACCTTAACTGCGCCGACCAGCCCCAACACTGCCCCGATCGCATACATCAGGTTCGTTCCTGGTTCAAAATAACTTCTCACCTGACTATTGGCTTCTTCTATCCCCGCTGCCCCATCCTGGGATCTGGCAACGAGCGCTACAAAAAAGGCGGCTAGTGTAAGTGGTAAACGGTACCGGCATTGTAAGATCATTCTTTTCGCCTTGCCAGCTAGTCCGTAGCTGATTTTACTGGATTGTGTCAACAGTTGAGATTTCATAAGTCACAATATTTAAAAAGTTGAACATACTGTTTGGTAAGTCCCGGGGATACTTCCTGCCTTTAAAGGCAAGGAAGCACGTCCGGGAGCAGGCTCCATCACACCTAATTCCATATCATCACTTTGTCCTGTGCATCAAGATGTATGGAGCCGTATTTTGCACATTCCGACCCGATCAGGTTATTAATCGCAAGCTGGAATGGCGTGCCTGGAATGGCAGGATATTCTTTTAATGTCATTTGTAAGAGTAACACAAGCTCTTCCCTTTCATAATGCTTTTCATGTGCTTCCGCTATGACCTCCCGCAGATGTGCAGCGAGCCCTTCAACCTGGCTAAACAAAGCCTCATTTTTCCAGGAATGGCTCGCATCACTTGTTGGGTTAACGGATTCAACGGCCGGATCTTCCACCTCAAGTGCATCTTCATGATCCTCTTTCCGCTTCATTTTAGGCCTACGGGATCGCCTGGAATTTCGTCCTGAGATAATTCTCGCTTTAAGATCACGGCTATAGAATTTCAGGCCGACAAACAAGTAGTAAACTGCAATCAGGGGGCCGAGCACGGTCAGGTAATCAGCCCAGGGGTTGAGAGTAAACATATTAGCATCATTTAAGATTTTAAAAGTCAGTAAGCTCTTGTTCCCACAAAACGGTTCGGCTTCCTGTCTTTCTTTCCAGAAGATTGCAGCCTTGATTTCTGTCGGTCACGAAACAAAGTAATGATTTGTGGAAGGGTGCAAAAAAGTACAACTTTTCAGCACCTTTTTGCACCCATTGATATTCAGATAGTTAATCAGACATGAGTGCCGAAAATTTTTCAGTCAGCCCTCATATTGATCCATTTCCAAAGGCGAACGAAGGTCATTTGCTAATCGTCGATCGCAACTTTAAGGAATAACAGCATTGGAAATAGGCATACCTCTAAACCCTCTCTTGATCTTTCACTTAAATTGTCGTTACTGATAGCAGAAAAAGATGATTCGCTATCAGCTTCATGTCAGTATAAGGTACCGTGCTGATAGCGGTCGACGGGCAGATAAGTGACACAACTACGGAATACCAGGAAATACAAAGGTGGGTAACCCAAAACAGCCAGGGAACTACAGCAAGTTTAGAGATCGACAAAAGAATCCATTAACAGAAAAAGGGTAAACAAAGAAATCTTTGTTTACCCTTTACGTCTTTCCTTTACGTTTTCTAGGTTTGTGACCTGATCGATTTGACAATTTGTTCACTACATAGCTGAACCAAAATTTGCTGCAATGCCTTAACTTCTCTATACCAAATACCATGAATGCAATTTGGTAAAAATCAGCTTTCTTCAAAACTTTCATCAAAAAACTCACTTAGCTTTAAGCCATGCAAATTTAGCAAGTTAATCAATGTACTAAATCTAAAATCCTCAGAACCAGCCTCATACTTACCATATTGAGATCTATTAAACCCTTTGTCATACGTAAAACTATCGGGACTAGAATACCCAAGTTTTTTCCTCAATATTCTTAATTTTCTGCCAATTTTTTTACGCTCTTTTATGGCATCTAGTTCAGGTGTTCCGGGCTCTTCTTTATTCTCATTGCTCATAAAGTTGAAATACGGAAAAAAACGAGCCTTGGCGTACTCTTAAAAAGTATACTCTTAATTAGGAGATTTTAATGAAATCGCTTATATTAGCAGAAGAATTAGATTAGTATCCTGCATTTGGGTAATTCCAATGCCAAAACATAACTTTGCGATTGTCTTTAAAAAGCATTCGCACTAGAGTCTCGATTTAGAAACCTGAGAAATTTCAATGACCCGAGACGAAAAGTGGAAAGCTCCTTGCTATTGGTGGGGAGCCCGCTTATTCGTGGTCAAGGCTTCTCAGGGCCTCTAAATCGGTAAGTTGGGTTCCACCGCCATTTCCTTCGACCCAACATACTCAAAGACTTGTAGTAGCAATTATCGAATGTTCAACGCTTCTCAATGAAGCAAAAACAGTTGTTACGCGTATGAGTAATCGTCTTCTTTTCAAACTGCTGATTCGCAAGCCTCAATAACCTAAAAGGTTTTAGCTGCTGTGTAGAACCTATGATTTACCGTTTTCTGGCCAGAAACAGGGTGAGATCATACTGCCTGGCAAATCAACTTGCTTAACAACACTTTTTTTCACTCCTTTAACAATCGTTACAATGAAGCTAATTTATTGTTTCCCAGTTAAGCTATGTCGTTACATTGCCTACCTCGTCTTTGCTTATCTGTTATTGTTTGCATGGCGACCAGCGCGTGGCCAGACAACAGTCTCTAGGCTTCAAGGTCGAATACTGTCTTTCGAAAGTGGGGAGGCCCTTGTTGGAGCGAGTATACTTCTGAAAGGCAGTATCACTGGCGCCACCACGGATAAGGATGGGCACTTTACTTTGCCTGTTAGTGATACCAAAGAGATAGCACTTGTCGTCTCGTTTATCGGCTACCGTTCGCTCGACACCCTTATTCGGCTCCCGCTAACGAGCGCCTTGATTCTATCGCTACAACAAGAACCGTCCTTCCTTCAAGAAGTTGCTATCACCGGGTATCAGCAAATTCCGCGCGAAAGATCGACCGGATCATTTGTCAACGTAGGTCAGCAGCTTCTCAACCGTAAAGTGTCCACTAACTTACTCGACCGGCTCGACGGCATAACCAGTGGCGTACTCTTTAAAGCAGATCAGCAAAAGGCCACCTCAGCAAACCCACTGGGACGAAACCTGGGTATTCGCATACGTGGCGAAAACACGCTCGGTGACATCACCCAGGTCAGCCGTGACCCGTTAATTGTAGTGGATAATTTCCCCTTCGAGGGCAATCTGGACAACATCAACCCCAATGACGTTGAATCGGTCAGTATACTCAGGGATGCCGCCGCTGCGTCCATCTGGGGAGCCAGGGCAGCCAATGGCGTGATTGTGATCACCACAAAAAAAGGCAGTAAAAATTCTCCTATGAGTGTTGAACTCAACAGCAATATCTCCATCTCCGGCAAGCCAGACCTATACGCCGACCGGAATTACCTTCCTTCGGCTGACTATATCCAGGTAGAAAAAATACTTTTTGACGCGGGATATTTCAACGCAGACCTGGCAGATAATATTTCGCAACCACCGCTATCGCCGGTGATCGAATTGCTGGACCAGCAAAAAAAAGGCGTGATTTCTGACGCACAAACCGATGCACAACTCTTCGAATTGGGACGGCAGGACCTGAGAAGCCAGTACCTCCGACATGTTTACCGCAGGGCGGTAAACCAGCAGTATGCAGCCAGTATCAAAGGTGGAAACCAACAGGCCTCCTATGCATTGTCTGCGGGATACGATCACAACCTATCCGACCAAATCGGTAACGATTACAGCAGGCTGACCTTAAACTCGAAGACGACCTATTCACTGGCCAAAGGACTGGATCTGACTACCGCCCTTAATTATAGCAACAACCTGACGACCACCAACAATTATCAGAATAATTTCGGGTATCTACCTGTCGGGGGCAAATACGGCAATCTCTACCCGTACGCCAGGTTAGCCGCTGAAGATGGCAGCCCACTTGCCATCGCTCGAGACTATCGTATAGGTTACACGGAGTCCGCCGAGACCCGTGGCCTCCTGGATTGGCAATACAGGCCTTTGCAAGAAACGGCCACAGCTGATAACTCTACCCGGATAAACAGCCTGCTCTTGCGTGGCGGGTTGCAGTACCGGATCTCTCCTTCCCTGAACGCAGAAGTGCTATATCAGAATGAGAGCCAGCGGATCCATTCCTTTGACAACCGAAGCCAGGACAGCTATTATGCCAGGGATCTGATCAACCGGTTCACGCTTCAAAACAGCGACGGAAGCCTAACCTTCCAGGTACCCAAAGGTGGAATTCTAATGCAGAACAATACCTTTTGGCAGTCACATAACCTAAGAGCACAGCTGAATTTGGACCGCAGGTTTGGCAGCTCACATCAACTGACCGCACTGGCCGGGGCCGAGGCAAGGCGACTGCAAACCCAGGGCCAGATGCGAACCTCTTATGGTTACAACGACGATCTGGGCGTTTCTGTCAATAACCTGGATTTTAAAAGTCCGCTCACCGTCAATCCATCCGGTACAGCACAAATCCCCGCCCCTGCCGGAGAAATCTACACTTACGATAGCCGGTTTCTGTCCTATTATGCCAACGGAGCCTATACCTACCTTAACAGGTACACTTTGTCCGTGAGCGCAAGAAAGGATGGCGCCAACATTTTCGGCGCAAAAACCAATAACCGCTTTTCGCCGCTATGGTCTGCCGGAATAGCCTGGGATATCAGCAAGAGCAATTTCTATAAAATAAGCTGGCTGCCTTACATGAAGCTAAGATCTTCTTATGGATACAGCGGAAATCCTTACCAGGGAACTACATATGTCAAAGGTGTTTATTCAACAAGCTCCTATACAGGCGCGCAAACGATCCAGAACCTGACAGCTCCCAATCCCGAGCTGAGATGGGAAAAAGTAGGTACGCTTAACATCGGACTAGACTTTGCCTCAAAACGCAATATCGTCAGTGGAAGCATTGAATATTATATAAAGAAAGGTTCTGACCTGATTGAAAGACAGCAACTGGCCCCTTCGGTAGGGTTCAGTCAATTTTTCACCAACGGAGCAGCAACCGCTACCCGTGGGCTCGATCTGACTTTGAATGGAGAAGTTACCACAGGCCAGCTAAGATGGCAGCCGGTCATCCTGATAAGTCTTATCAAAGACAAAATCGAGCGGTTTAGCGTCAGGCAAAGTGCGGCAAGCATCCAAAATCCCGATGGAAGGCCGGGGATCATCGGAAAGCCTCTTTACGGAATCTACTCCTACCGATGGGCGGGGCTTGATCCTGCAACCGGAGACCCGCAGGGGTATCTTAATGGAGAAATCAGCACGGACTATCTCGGTATTATCAACAATTTTAGCGCAGACAGCCTGGTTTTCCACGGTTCGGCTGTCCCGAAAATCTTTGGATCACTCAGAAACGATTTTTCGTTCAAAGGATTTTCAATGTCCATCAACCTGACCTATAAACTGGGCTACTTTTTCCGGAGACAATCGGTTTCCCCCAACTATGCTGATGTGCTTGCCGGATACACCCACCAGGACTACCAACCCCGCTGGCAAAAACCTGGCGATGAAAGTCTGACCGACATTCCCTCCTTTGTCTATCCATCCAATATAGCCAGAAGCACTTTTTACAGGTTTTCTCAGGCTACCGTTGAAAGAGCGGATCATCTGCGACTACAGGATATCCGGTTCAGCTATGATTTACCCGCTTTCAAAAAAGGTGCCGGTGACGCCCAGATTTATCTATATGCGGCAAACCTGGGCATACTTTGGCGGGCCAACAAGTACGGCATCGATCCGGACGTTGCCCCGGTCTCGGTGACCACCGATCACAACTTGCCCCGGGCTTTCTCAATTGCAATGGGTATCAAAGTCAAACTATAATTTCCATGACTACTATGAAAATAAACAAATGTTTTTGCCAAATACTGTTCGTATTAACGCCGCCATTGCTGGTATCATGCGGCGACACTGACTGGCTTGACGTCAAACGCTACAAGGCCGATGTCATGCCGCATACCTTCGCGGACCTTCAGGCGATTATGGACAACCACTTCGTGGTCAACCTGAATTACCCGGTGTTGGGCCAGATCAGCGCGGACGACATCTACATCCCCGACGACCGCTTAAACTCTGCTTCTGTGGCGGAACGAAACGCCTATATTTGGGCAAAGGACATTTACCAGGGAGCCGCTTCCTCTGAATTCGCTGGACCCAACGAAAAGATCTCCTATGCCAATATCGTTCTGGAGAGATTGCCACTGGCTGATCAAACTTCTGAATCTGAGCGTGCAGGCATCAAAGGTCAGGCGCTGTTTCTGAGGTCTTTCGCCACCTATCAACTAGCCCAGCTTTTTTGCAAGGCCTACGACCCCGCAACTGCTGGCCAGGATCCCGGACTGCAGCTGAGGGCATCCTCTGACCCTAACCTGACCTCCCAGCGGTCGACTGTTCAACAGACCTACGACAGAATCCTGGCCGATGCACTTGAAGCTGTAGAGCTGCTGCCGCAGCAACAGCCGTATAGAACGCGCCCTACAAAAGCCGCAGCACATGGGATGCTAGCCAAAGCCTACCTGGTAATGGGGATGTTCCAACAGGCACTAAACCATGCAGACCTTGCCTTAAAAGACCAGGCAAAAATTCTGGACTTCAATTCGGATATCATCCAGCCGTCGAGCACCTACCGCTTTCCATCTTTCACCGCCCAGCGCTCCAATCCCGAGATTCTATTCCATGCAGAATCGATGGGGCTCGCCTCTGTAAACCCCAGCCAGGCGATTACTTTTATTGATTCTGGCCTAACCAGCAGCTACCAGAATAACGACCTTAGAAAAACCCTCTTTTTCAGAGTGGATGCCCAGGGTAGGTTCCAACATGTCGGCAGGTACACCGGCACGGCCAGAGTATTTACAGGCATCGCAGCCAATGAAATGCTGCTGATCCAGGCAGAATGTCACGCCCGACTGGGAAACACCACTGAGGCTATCAGTCGGCTGAACCTGCTTCTAAAAAATCGCTTCAAAGCAGGCACATTTACAGAATTGCAGGTTTCAGATAAGGACTCTGCACTAAATTTAATTCTCTCAGAGCGTAGAAAAGAACTTGTTTTTACCGGACAAGCGCGATGGGAAGACCTCAGACGTCTGGCAAAAGAGAGGCCAATGCCACTCAGGCGGCGCGCTAACGGGATGGAGTATGCGCTTCTGCCAGGCGACAAGCGTTACGTGCTCCCGTTTCCTGACCTTGAAATCCAGCTTAGCGGGATCCTCCAAAACCAGCGGTAATCCATCAACAATCTAAACATCATATAAGCATGAACATTCTCCTAAGGTTTTGGTTTACCATCTGTTTGGCTCTATCCATGATCCCTTTGAAAGCGGTTGCTCTCAAACCAAACCAACGTCTCCCGGCCAGCACCGACTCGCTAGTGCTCACTGTAAGGCTCGGCCAAGGCATCGAAATGGATTCCCTCTTTGTTTTTTTCATTAACCCTTTGAAAGGTGAAGCAGTCATCGATAGCGTTGCAGGGCTTAAAATGCTCGAAAATGGTGTGTTTAAATACTGTGGCAACGCAACAGGTAGCGGGCGGCTCGTTGTCCAAGCTAAACCATCAAAAGCAAGTAGCCGACGGCAGAGATACCTGCCGATTACACCCGTTTTCAACTGGTGCTCCTCAGACAGCGTGCGCATTAGCATGGACAAACGTAATGTAACAGGCCTGACAGGGAACACTTTGGACGATTATGCATTTGGATTTGATGGGCCTGGGTATGAAAAATACATGGCAAGGGAAAAAATTCTTAGAGCGCGATTAAACGCCGAGCCCGGCCTGGTCGTCGGATTGGCTAACTCATCGGCTTACCACGACCTGCTCGCCCCGAAAATTGATGCCGCACTTAACACGCTTGAAGAATTAAAGCCTGTTCTTCCCGAACACTATTATCATTTGTTTAAAGCCGACATCATAGGCTGGCAGGCCAGCAGGTTTATGCGGCTCGAATCCGCATGTAAAAATCAGTCCGAAGGGGACTCTGCACTCTGTCAGAAGTTTCTTTGGCAGAATCTACATACTGCTTTGGATTCGGTGGCCAGTGAAATTCCAGCAGCCATAGCAGCCCTTTCCGGATCTTACACCGGATACCTGCACGAAAAGTTACTTTTCGAGGCCTCTTTACACAAAGCGGCTGGCCGGCCGCTTGATTATCCTTCTGCGATTGTCAAAGATCACCAGCGACCACTCAGCGACAGGTTGTTGTTGAATTTGTTTTTAAACCATGTCCAGACCCAGGATATCAATGCGTTATACCAGAGGGTGCGCCCTCTGATAAAAGATACCGCCTGCTTGACGGCATTGGATGAATCGGCCAAAGTTTTGCCAGGAATGTCGGTAGCGGACTTTGAACTACCAGATCTGACAGGAAAAACAATGCGGCTAGCCGATTTTAAAGGAAAAATGATGTTTGTAGACGTCTGGTTTACCGGCTGCGGTGCTTGTGCGGCATATTATCGCAATGTATTGAAGCAGGCCGAAGAGGCCCTAAAGGATGAGAAGGATATTGTTTTTGTTTCGATCTCTACCGATCGTAACCAGGAGTTATGGAAACGTAGCTTGGCCTCTGGTAAATACTCTTCGACAAATGTCCTGAACCTGTACACAAAAGGGGCTGACCACCCCTGGGTCAAATATTATCACTTTGAGTCGGTCCCCAAGATGATCATTATTAACCGAAAGGGCCAGATCGAAAGGATATTCAACAACGGACTTGCAGAAGGGATCAATACTACCACTGCCCTGATCAGTACGCTAAAAATGTACCAAGGAGAGCGGTAGTATAAAAATAAACAGCCCGGCGACGCCCACCGGGCATAGTCTTGCCGGGCTGTTTACCTAATTAATTAGCCCTTCTATCGTTAACCACGATTCCCGAAACACTCTTGGAAATTCTTCCATTTGCGTCAGGCCCCTGGGGAGAGGAGATATCACAGGCCTGGTCGGTACCGGTGCCACATGAAGGCGCGGTTCCCACCTGATAGTAAGTACTCGTTTCAAGCTGCACTTCATAATCCGCTAAGACCTTGGCCTCGGAGCCGGACGCATTCGACCCAACAGCAAGACTGCCACCTAATACCAGCGCGAACAGTGGCAAATACTTAAGATTAAAAAAAGTTTTCATAAAGCATTGGTGCCTCAATTGAGACTTTGATGGTGAAACAATTTACATACTCTATTTTCAGGTTTTCTGTAAATAAGCCCCTGGCGAAAATGGGAAGCCATTGTCAACCCATTTTCGGCATGCTTGTCAAAAATCACTCATTGCCATTTCACCTCCTTTCTTTTCACGGTTAGACATATATACTCCCAGCATCGATAGGACAAGAAAAAATAGGTTCAGCATAAAGTGAGCACCAAACCCCATATGACGGATCACACCTCCGCAACTGCATGGTACCCGGTCAAATACATTTAAGAATACCAGACCCATATATCCCGTGAAGACCAGCATAAGAATGGCTGCACCGAAAAGCCCTATTTTACGTGTAGGCCTACAAACCAGAAGGAGTGATACGACTAGTTCGATGCCAGGAATGAGCCAAAGCAACCATTTCACCGACCAATCTGGTAAAGTTTGCCTGGTAAGCTGGCTTTCAAATTCTTCCAGGTTAAGAAGCTTGCTGACAGCAGTGTATACGAAAAGGGTTATCAGAAAAGCTGAGATAACCCAAACTCCTCGCAGTCTATTTGAAATAATAGTAGTCAATGCCATATTTGCTGATAGTTGATTCGGTGATCGATGCGCTTGTAAGAGCCCAGGCAATAAATCTTTTGGCAGATAGGCGTGCCTACCTCCATCGTCCAAGTCAATGGAAAAGAATAGTTGCTCTTGCCCCGCAACTTTAATAATGCTCAAAAAATACAGTAGCCCGCATACAGCTCTAATGCTGACATAGCAGCGCATATCTGCTCAACTGGTCGCACCGTACGTAGCGACCAACAAGCCTTTGCAGAACAATAGAATTCTGGACTACAAAACTTCAAACAGCGACACGGTCTAAAACGACTTTACTGCCTAACTATCACTACGCGCATCATTAGGATGACATCGAGATTGAATACTCCCTTCCGGGAGCCGCTGTTTCTTAGGTGGGTTAATTCTTAGGTCAAAGCTACTGACCAAAATGCTCAGGCTACTACACATAAGGCAAGAAATCGCGCCCATTATCATCACTTCTGTTTTCGGATCCTGCTTAGGGTATATGGTCTCAGGTTCAGATAGAAGGCAATATCCTGAATTTGTATTCTTGTAGAAGGAAAATGCCTGCAAAAGGCCTGGTAGGCTTGTGCCGCATCCAAAACCAACAGATGTTGCCTGATTTCATGACTCCGGATTTCTGAGAAGTATATTCTTCTTGCCAGTTGATGGCTCTCGGGAAAATGCTCAAAGGCATACCTGAGATGCCGGTGCGATAATGAAGCCAGCCGTGCATTTTCAAGTAGCACAATGTCTTCCCTGGCATATATCGGACCGAATTGAACATCCCGGTCCTTTACTATCACAAATTCATTTTCCTTCCAAAACCGGGTGACGACCTGTCGGCCTGATTCATCATGATACCGGGACTTGACCATTCCTTTGGTAATGAACCAGGTTTGATCAACGACATCTCCGGTCTTTACCACCAGCGCGCCTCTTTTATAACTTCGCAGTACCACATTTTTCCTGAGAAAATCAGAAAAAGGGGCGCTGAGTGTATCCAACTGCGAAAGAAAGTCAATAAGCTTGGCAATTTCCATGGCTATTCTGAAAAGAAGAATTCAATACTCACGCA
Source organism: Dyadobacter sp. 50-39 (assembly GCA_001898145.1). Taxonomy (GTDB): domain Bacteria; phylum Bacteroidota; class Bacteroidia; order Cytophagales; family Spirosomataceae; genus Dyadobacter. The sequence goes on along the minus strand of MKSR01000007.1, from coordinate 11,532 downwards.
CCCAACTAATGATATTTTGCAAAGTGGTAATGACTACCTCCCTATCGCTCTGCTCGAAGCCCGATGATTTGCTTCTCATACTTTTCCAGGAAATCTCTTCCTTTCGCGGTGTTGACAGGTACGGGGCTATACTTTGAAAAATCAGGTTCAATGAGCGTGACTGCAATATCCTGAGAGAATCCATCGCCCTGAATATGAGCGCAATCTGGTCCACGGAAAGAAAACACAAGACCTTGAATGGTTCCGATCTGATCGTCTTGGTAGGTTGCTGAACCTGTGGCAGCGGCGAAACATCCCATTGATGTTTCTTTTCTAAGTAAGATATCTCCTGCACAAACCAATTACCCACAACTTTTTTGACATCGCCATAATGCGGGTTGAGACGGACATCAGACTTATGGTGCATCTGGTTGAATTCTTTGTAATGAAATAGCAGATGGTCCATTTTCTCATTCAAAGGGCCATACGAATTGGCTTTCTGAGCTATTTTTTGTGTATAGTAGTTCATAAATGCCCTGCTGTTGAAATTCAGGCATACCATTTGTTCGACGAGTGCGTCATGCATTTTCGCTTCGCCGGAGAGGTTGTTAATTTTTTCAAGTTCCTTGACGAGTTCCTTTTTGTAAAATACTTCCCTGTAAGTAACCACTCTTTTCTGTGGTTCATTGGTAAAGCTGTAAAGTGCATGAAGAAGTATATCCGTCAGGTTTTTGTTGCCAACGCCACTGATCAGTTTGATTTTCACTAAATCGGTCCGGCTTTTTAAATCTCTTTTTATCTGGCCAAGATAGGCGGCCGGGACCCGCTCATCCAGGCCAATGTATTCTCCAAAGCTTTTCTCCAGAAAATTCAGTAGCCCCTCAATGCAGTCAATCACTGACTGGCATATCTTCCTTGTTACTACATATTGCGGCCCGATCTGATGCGTATTCTCATAGACAATATCCAATAACACAACAAGATTGCTATGGTACTGCTTGATGAGAAGCTCTATCTTCTTCCTGCTAAATAAGGTAAATGTGCGTTGCTTGAGAAGCGCTGTCAAGCGACTGCTTTCTTCATTAACCTTTGCAATGATCATCTCGGCTTGCGATGGATCCAGAGCACCCGGATCAGTCTTGGCAGGGTTTAGCGTCACACTTACGATAAGATCCAGCCATTCCAGTGTGTAAATTTGCTGCATGATACGTTGAGCTATGTAAAATCAGTCTCCAAACTGGCATAAAGCAAACATGCTGACTCGACTGACGTGCCGACAAAATTCTGGGCTGGAAGCAAAAGAGCCAAAACTATTATACGAAGCTCGAAAATTGCTATACGAATGTCGGCCCGTTACCAGCTAAATAATCAATTCAAATTTTAGAATTAAGGGCTCCTGAGATTTTGGAGGAATGATGTGCTTTATGTGGAGAGGTTGTTTTTCAACCAGCGTAACCGCCTTCTAAGTCTTGAATGCCTGGCAATGGCATCAGCGACATGCCATAGCTATTCTTCTTTTTTGGACGATGCGGTGAATCTGTCTGAATTTAAAAACTTGGTAGGCAGAATGTTTAGGACACATAATAAAAAGGCCTTGCACAAGGCATCCTGTGCAAGGCCTTTTATTGTTGCGATTTACCTGAAATTAATAATTCCACACGTCGAACCACTCGTCGTAATCGTGGTAGTATCACCTTTCTTGACAGCAAAGGCACTTTTAGGCAAATCCAGCCTGGCAACAACGTACTTTTTCGGTAGAGCCCAAACCTGTTCTTTCTTCGCTTTCATAGTACATAAATTAAGTAGATAGATTATTTTAACTATCCAATCAAGCAGCTGAAAGCGGTAATTTGAAATTTATTATATCGTTGTAGGAATAATCTATATCAATGGGGCATTCCTGGAAGATAAAGGTAATCTAAGTAATACAGAAAAAGACTTATCGCTTTCAGTTATATCCAGCAGTTGGTCTTTACCAAATTTCAAGGCCAGAGTTTTCCTTAGGTTGCTCAGTCCAATTCCCTTTTGCTCTTCGGACTTCTTTTCAGTTACCTGTGACGGCTTACTGTTTGTCACTTCGAAAATGAGCCATCTCCCTTTTATCTGGGTTATTATGCTGATCTGTGAACGCTCATGGGTGGCATGTACGCTGTGCTTAAATGCGTTTTCAACAAGGGTGACAAGAAAAAGAGTTGGGACCTGGTGGGTAGCAGAGATTTGACCCTTTTTAATAAAGCATATTTCACTTCTCTGGCTGGTACGCATAGATTCCAATTCAACGTACTGCTCCACATAATGAAGCTCCTTTTCAAGGGAAATAAATTCTTTCTCTATATCATAAATTGAAAACCGGATCATATCCGCAGCTTTAAATAGAACGTCAGCCGCTTTTTTGGGTGAATATTTGATTTCCACCGAGACTGCGTTAAGAATATTAAATATGAAATGTGGCGTCAATTGCGATCGCATGTATTTTAACTCAGATTGCAGTCTCTGTTGCTGCAGTACAAACTGCTCACTGACCAGGTGAATACTGTGCTTCATCATCTTGACAGAAAAGGGCAGAATGAGCAGCTGTAACTCGGAGATATCGTATATAAATACCGTCCAATCCCTCCCCTGCCTACTGCCAAAGGGTTCCAAATATAACCTTCCCATTTTGTGAAACCCGTCAGGGAGCCTTTCCATTCCCACATAATGCTGATAGTACTGGTAAAGCACTACCGTGACCAGGTGATACAGTACTAGACCAAATATGACAAGCAGAAGCACCCGCCAGGGACTTTTGATACGTTTCCTCAAAAATCTAAAAAATAGCACCATCAAATAGTAGACAGGAATGCAACGACCATAATAAAGGATGTACGCCCATAAAACTGCCGGGTTTTTCAGCTTTTCGTCGTGGGCAGGAAGAAAAATCAAAAGATGAAATCCCACGAAAAATGACCAAAATGTCATGTGCACCAAAACCCTTTGCCCTGTCGTGGCAGGGAAAAGGATTTTGCGAAAGGTGTATAGTTCTTCTGTAAATGTCTGCATAGCTCCCCTTACCTAGCTGGTTAATTCTCTGATTATATCTACCCGTGAACTTTTGATGGGAATCAATATTTCGAACCCATTTAACATTTTAACGGTGTTGCCTTCAATTTCCAGGATCGCATAACGGTTAATAATATACGAACGGTTTAATCTGACGAATTGATCTTTCGGCAACTTCGTCGCCATGCTTCCAAGGTTCCCGTAAATGACCAGGGTGCCCTGCTTGTAATGGACCCTCACATAGTCTTTTAGTGCCTGAACAAAATAGATATCCTTCAGGCGGACTGGGATACTTTTACCTGCGGCCCTTAACCATATCTGGTTCTGAGCGCTGTCCACCCGCACAATTTCCGGGCTCGTAGAAAGCACTTCAAAATCCTGCGCATCACTGACCGGCGAAGTTTCGGGAAATTTGTCACAGATCCTCCGAATTTTAAGGACCGCTTTCATAAAATGACGCGCAGAGATAGGTTTAAGGAGAAAATCTGTAACCTCATGCTCAAAACCATCATACGCATATTCACGAAAGCCTGTTGTCATAATGATATATGGCCTGGGATGAGGAAGCAACCCCAGCAAGTCCAGACCATTCAGCCCTGGCATCCGAACATCCAGGAAGATAATGTCAAATTTCTTCTGTGCAGTGGTGTCCACGGCCTGCATGGCATTATGACAACTTCCTTCCAGTGAAAGCCAGGGGACATCATCGATTAATTCTCTCAGGGCAGTATGTGCAGATTCTTCATCGTCGATAAGCAGACAGCTTAATCTTAAAGTAGTTTTGTCTTTCATTTTCCATCACGTTTTTGTTTTAAAATCTCGAACGCAGAGGAGGATTACTGGCTTCAACGCTAACAAACTACCATAAGTTATGTATTTTACTGGTTACTTAAAACATAAAACCTTATCAATCAATATTTTGAGTGAAAATCAGTGCATTTTAACCCATGATTTATAGTATTTATTCAAATAATAATATGCAACAAACTCCTGCTTTCGGTGATCGGAGGAAAACAACCTGTTGAAAAACATATGCATAAAACTAGCAATCGTAGTAAAGGGAATGGGCCCGTCAACAGCAGAAATATGTAGTATTTCACGAATACGAGAAGACCTTAGTGAAAAAATTTCAGACAATCCCGGAAAGCAATTCTCCATAGAATCCCAAAGTAATGTGCGATGCTGCCGGTATTGTTTGTCCAGCTGGGTTGTCAGATCTTTCCCTGCCTGGAACTCTTCGAGAAACCGCGCAACTAATTGTCCGGTAAGCCTAACCTTATCCTCTGGTTTTACACCAAAGTCATCCATCAACAAACCCGCACCATAAAGTCCAGCCAGCCAGCGCTGATTTTCAGGGTCGGGCTCACTGCTACTCATCGTTAAAATGGATAAGACAGCTTCACTGTCCGCATGAAAAATAGACTCAACCAAGTCAAAACTCAGGCCAGCGTACCTTTCTATTTCCCTGTTATAAGTGTCGGTTTGCAGCCGGTTTACTACCCCGGCTTGGATCATTTCTGCTAAAATCTTCGTCAGGCTCCCTAGCACCTGATGCCAGAAATCTGGCCTTGCGCCATGATAAAAACGGAGTCTCAGATGTGGGGCAGGGTCCTGATAACGAATAAAAAACCACTTTTCTATCATATCAGACAATACCATGCTCGCCAAAAACGGCTTGATCAATTCCATTAAAATTCTATCGGCCCCATTAACCCCTACATAGATCTTGACGTATAGCCATTGACCTCCAACCACAAAACTTCTGGCTATTTTTTGATCTGATTCCAAAAAGTTTACCCCCGAAGCGGGTGAAGATTGCCCTATGTGCCGAAAAGGCAAGACTACTTCATGGGCAAAATGTTGACCGGCTTCCGACAACAAGCTTTCGCCCGGATCCTGCAACATTTCGACAAGCCTCGCTTTTCCATCCCTAAAAAGTATATCTCTCAACAAATCAAGAGAACGCAAATTGCAGCTATCAACAAGCAGTTCATTGTCAGCATGACAAACCTGGAAATACCTTGGAATATTTAAGTTTTTCCGAATGCTTTGCCATTGTAATTCGAAACTATCTTTTTTGTCAAATAGGGCGGGATATCGGCTTTTCTCTATGTTCCAGGTAGCCCTGCTGATGACAAAATGTTTGTATTCGAGTCTGGGTAAAAAGGGTCTTGAGTTTAGCTGTCCCCAGTCCCAGGTGCTAAAATTACTATCTCCCTGGCGAGCCAGATCGCACAAAAACTTATAGGCGGGAAGCCCCGTCATGTAATTATGTGCAGTGGCCATGCATGGGATCACCTGCTTTTGAAGTCTGCTGCTGCGGATGACCACTTTTCTGCCTTCCGGGACTGAAACCATCAGATCTCTCAGATAAATGAGGTTCTTATCTGGCAGGCTACTACCGGCAAGATAAACAATCTCATAATCCCGTAAGTGTGGACGGGATAATATGTTCGCCGTTCTGGCTGCCGGTAGATGAGCTATCTCGGCAAATACCAGATCCGGACTGTTTTGCTGCTGGACAGAGGCTGACTTCCTAACCATGTCTTCCAACAATGTATCTGCGTAACAGAACCTTCCCATTAACTCCAGACCTGAGGGCCCGCCAATAGCTCTCATCAAGAACTTGAACTTTCCATTATCGAGCTCTTTTTGAGAATTCGTAACAAAACTACCCAACCAGTAGAAGGAGCTGTCTGTTTTGCCATGGGGGCTTTCAAGACCGGTCAAATCTTCATCGCCCAAGTCAATCGCATATCGTTTCTCAATTACTCCAAGATCCGCAAGCCGTTCTTTAAATCTGCTAAGCGCCGTGAAAGTTACGCTCTGCTCGGACCGATCGGGAAAATGAAGATTCCGTATCAATTCAGGTGGATGACCCGTGCCAGGCAACAGGTGTCCATAACCAACCCCTGATTCGCAATCGAGCGCTTCGAGCAGCGGCACTTCCCTGTTTTCATACTTTAGAAAAAAAGACTTTTTGAACTCACCCAGGTCAGAAGACGTGTTTTCCGTCTCAAACAAGCGACTGATATGGTCAAACTCCTTTCCTAAAAGCGAAACCACACCTTGATTGATAAGGCACCTGTTTGTATTGAATTTTAAGTCTGTCTGAATGATGGGCCTACCAGCAATATTTCTTATCTGAGAGCTTATCAAGCTCTCAAGTTTTCTCAATGAGCTCATTCGATTGCCTTGCGACGACAGCAGTTTCCTGGCTGCTCTTAGCAGCAAAGCCTCTTTTATGGCACCTGGTTTGCTGCTGAATTTGCCAAGCAATACATCAAAATGCGGGTCTCCGGTGACATTGACTTCAAATTCACTGACCAGGATCTGCATTTGAATTAGGGCCTGCACATATTGGCTGGCCCCGGGGGCAGACATATCATCCAAAAGATCAGGTATTAGCTGATCGATTGTGCAACCGGCCTGGCATGAAGCAACGACTTTTTCCAGTATGGCATCCGTTTGAACCGCGCAAAGCAGGTCCTTAAACCCGGCTTCATCCTTGATCCTCTCAACATATCTATAGCTTTCACCGCTTTTATATAGACTTGAATTCACAATAAAGCGGGTTTGCTTTAAAATATGAGGCCTACTTTGAAAACGGGAGGAGAGCTCCGCAAGAATTTCCATATCCAGTCGGGTATGTCTGGTGACAGCTTTGTTCTTGCAAAACGAAATATGCGTTTTATCTGAAAGCACGCCGGTGGCAAATCCGGAAAACAACCCGTATGGAGTAGCCCTTGTGCACATTCGGATCAGGTATTTGTAAAGTGAGCTCAGTATTTTAGACCTGCTTCTATCGTCATTAACCTGACTTAGCCCCAGAACGGAGTTGTAAAGAGATGGAGAAGCCACATAGATGGCTTCCTGCATAAAAGGCAGGGAGAATACACGAATCAGCTCCTCTTCAAATGATTCAGGGCACTTTTTTATTATTTCGTTAAAATCAAAAAGTTTATCCATGCTTAGCATAGGTTTTCTAAGCATAAAAAATCCCAAAGCTTCGCTGCTCATAGACCGATCGTTTAATTTTGGAAACTAACCGCTCTGAATTTGAACACGCCGATCGTTATCTCTAAATTAATTATACCAAGGCAGTCGCCTCCTATACCCATTAAGGGCATTTTGCAACGGTCGTATTTTTGCTTCTCTGCTCTGAATTCCGACCTTCATCGTGCAAATCACCCCAATGCCATAGAATAATGCAGTAGCCGGTATAATAAATTTGATTGCGATGCACGGGCCTATCAGATTTACCGAAAAAGCAAATCTGAAATGTGGCATGCAGCGCACTTGCTTCCCACCGGCCTGGCAACCCGCAAAATCGATGACATCTATCATACCATCCGCGAAAACAATAACCCCCTTAGCGGAACAGGTTTCTTAAATGGTCATTTGGGTATCTCCCTATTTTATTATTTGTATAGCCAACACGTGTCCCAGAAAAGTGTGTTTGCTGAATCTGTTGCTAGTTTTGAGTCTGGCCTTAATATCCTCGACACCAATCCTGAGATCAATTATCCCCTGCATTGCACAGAATTATGCGCGGTCAGTCAGCAGCTGGCTGGCGCTGGAGTCCTAAGCCTGGATCCAAATCGCCTTCTTCGCGAGTGGGACGAGATTTTGCTTTCGAAAATGCGCACAGCACTAAGGCAAATGAATGTTGGCGGCTTTGCCACTGGTGCGATGGGATACGGACTTTACTTTCTCAGCAGGGCCTGCTATAACCCAGACCGGTTCGCCCCAGTCATCCGGGAATTGACTGATAGTTTAGACCAGTATGCTATTTCCAGTCAACAAGCCTGTCATTGGTGTCCCGATCAGCGAGTTGCATTAACACTTTGGAATGGGCAAGCTGCTGTAATCCTATTTCTGGCCTGTGCCGCAGATTACGGGTTCATCGACAAAAAACGTGTTTATACTATGATCGGGAAAGCGGTCAACTTTTTATCTTTTCAGCTAAAACACCAACCTTTCAGCAACTTGCTTTCGGTTCACTTAGGTGATTTGGGCACTGGTTATGCGCTCTTAAGGGCCGGACAGACTTTCGAGAATGAGCACTGGCAAGCCTCGGCACTGGAGATATTGGGTAAACGTGCCGGGACATACCTCGCAAATGGTGCATCGACAGAACCTGCCGGGATATTGACCGGAGTTGCAGGGGCGGCCATCGCATTTGATAAAGTATTCTCACTCACCCGCAACCAACTATTCAGCGCCGCCGCGGACTTATCATACACGGCGATCCTTTCTCGTTTACAAGATCAGCCAACGGGCCATATATCCAAAAGTAGCCGATGTGATTTATGTTTTGGTACAGGTCTTTCCGGCATAGGCTCCTCGTTGATTAAGATGCTGCACCGCGAAAATATAAGATGCGGCCATCATTTGTGGCTGATATAACTATGTCTGTCAGCACATTTTAAACTTGCATTCCTCACAGCCCGCTAAGCAAGGCCCCTATACCCGTTAAAGAAAAACAGATTTCTTAGTATTTACAAAAGCCGTCCGCATCCCTCAATAATACCTCTTCCGGCAGCGCGTCAAAATGATACCTGGTCCGCTAGTCCTGCGCTGGAGTGAGGTCAATATTGATCCCACAGGCACTTATTAGTTTCATTCGGCAGACAGTCAGCCACTGGTCAATTCGAAATTTACGGAAAACGCTGACGGTAGCAAGCCATCCCGCTGGTCGGGTATGCATTTAGCAAACGCTCTTCCAGCCCGCCGTAAACGCATCCCCGGGCTTGCAACCAGGGGCAAAGCCCATCAGCTTTATTCCGTGCGGCACTCGCGAATGCCCAGGGCAGGTGCCGGGCGCAGTTGACTTTACATATTAAGTATCATGAAATCTTCATTTGAATTTCGAATCTATGTCGGAACCTACGCCAAGTACAATGATGGTTCACTCTATGGAAAATGGATGGACCTTGCAGACTATAACGACCTGAAAGAATTTTACAACGCTTGCCTCGCATTGCATGAGGACGAAGTTGATCCTGAGTTAATGTTTCAAGACTGGGAATACGTCCCGGATTTTCTGATCTCTGAAAGCAGTCTGCATAAGGATACTTTTACCTACATAGAGGCCATCTCTCGCATGGATGAAGAACGGGCTAATGCATTTGAAATTTACTGCAAGCATATTACCAGCTGGCCGGATGACAATAATGAAATTGAAGACCAGTTGGAAAGCTTTAATGAATCCTATCAAGGATATTTCGGTGGATTTTTGACAGAACCACAAGAAGAATTCGCCTATCAATACATTCAGGATACCGGAATGCTGACAGATGTGCCGCAAACCCTGGCAAGCTATTTTGACTACAAAGCATTTGCAAAGGATCTTTTCATAGATGGTTACACCGACATGCAAGGACATGTTTTCAGCGTCTATTAAATTAAAGGGCTCCGGCCCTTTAATATTTAACACTCAATTCGAAAGACTTGCCGAAAGCACATATGGTTCAAAATCGCTTACCTGTATATCCGAATATGACCAATCCGGAATACTAACGTTTATTGACAAGAGGCACTCTTAAAACTTATTTTCCCCTTACCATTGATACCAACCCAGACAAGGTAGCTACAACCTACGTCTGCCGTGCTGAAATCAATTTCGCTGCCCTCAAGCATGTATTTTTCATCGCTCTTTCTGCGGTACACTGTCAGCTGGAATTTTATGCCCGTTTCTGTTTGCGTGAAATAGCAGCAGATGGCCATTGTCTTTCTGGCCCAGACTTTGAAATCAAGGACCGCTTCAAATTTGCCGGTCGGGACCAGCGTGGCGATAAAGGGATATAGCCCAGGTTGATATCCCATTCTGAGTGCCTGGTTCCAGGTCAAGACGTTTTTTTCCATGGCTACCGCTGGTTTATCGTTTTCAATTTTTCACTCAGCTCGGTTAGGTCCGCTTTCCGGAGCAGGTCCATACCGATCACTTCCATTTCCTGAAAATTCTCCTTTGGCAATGCAGCCATAATTCCGGAAAGTTCTCCCTGCCCGGTTTCCATCAATCCTCTCTCAATGAGCTGATTTAACAACAATGCGGTTTTTCTAGAAATAGTCAAGGAAATTTTTATACTCTGATTCATTCCCGGAGCCGCAAGTAACGTATCATACATTCGGCTTATTTCAATCCTGGTTTCCATACTTCACAGTTTTAGTTGTCCCCTCATTTAACTGCTCCAAAATTATTCTATCCCCCTCACTTTATCCTAACGAAAATCTGGTCTGGTGCCTGCGACACCCACACGATCAAACTCCATCAGCATTCCTTACTTATCCTACCCAAAATACAGGCAGGATAGGTTTGGGAGACCAGACTTGGGTAATTTCAAGCGAGTATCTGAATTGTGAAATTGAAAATGCGTGAACTATGGATTTCAGAAAACAACAGGTTTCGTTGGCGGCAGTCAAAGAAACCGATATGGTAGACTACCTGTTTGCCCTGGGTTACGAGCCCACCAAGATCAGAAATGCCGACTACTGGTTCCAATCTCCTTTGCGGGATGAAAAAACACCCTCTTTTAAGGTTAATCGTAGACTTAATAAATGGTTTGATCACGGTCTGGGAAAGGGAGGGAACCTGATAGATTTCGGCATCGAATATTATCAATGTTCTGTGAGTGACTTTCTCCAAAAATTTGGGGTTGATTTTTCCGTTCAACAGCCCAGTCTTGACAGGTCTTTGCAGAGCCAGCAAGAATCTGAAAGCAAGATTGAGATCTTACAAGCCAAGCCATTGTTCTCAACCCCTCTTTTACACTATTTATCTCAAAGGAAAATTCCTTCAAAAATTGCTGGTGAATTATGCAAGGAAGTCTTGTATGAGCTAGGAGGAAGACAATACTACGCCATCGGATTCAAAAACAACTCTGGCGGCTACGAGCTGCGAAACGCTTTTACAAAAATATCGAGCTCGCCCAAAGATATAACTCTGATCGACAACGGCTCAAAACGCGCGAGCGTGTTTGAAGGTTTTTTCGACCTGCTTTCTTTCCTTGCAATTAATGGTAAGGGAAGCACGCGCGCTCAAAATTATATCGTGCTGAACTCCATTTCATTCTTCGAAAAAGCCCGGCCGATCCTGGAAACCCATGACCAGATCAGCCTTTACCTTGACAGGGATCAGGCAGGCTTAGAGCTGACCAAACATGCCTTGTCTTTAAATTATCAATACCGCGATGCCAGCAGTCTTTATGAAAATCATAAGGACCTAAATGAATGGCTTATAGCCGAAGGGAACAACTCTCTGCGAAACTCTCCGAAACTTAAAAAGGGCATCAGTCCCTATGATAGTGTTTGAAGCCTTTTGAAAAGTCCGGAGGAGTCCTGCCTTACCGACTCCGGCCAGATGTCAGGTTGTATCACAACCTAAATCTGGCCGCCCAAACACTCCGGAGTCGCTATGTTTGTTTTGGATAGATCGGAATTTACAGCATAAGCAGTATTGTTTTTTAGATTTTACAACAATTAACCACCTTAACAATAATGACTTATGCAATC
>MKSR01000006.1 GCA_001898145.1 Dyadobacter sp. 50-39 | reverse complement strand
ATGTGTTTGAGAATTATATTTTGTCTGTAGGGAAAGTTCGCTGTAACATCAATTGAATGTTGGCAAGAATGATCCAAGCGACCGAAGAAGATACTGTATATTCGTAATCTTTGACAATTCTCCTGAAAAAGTTAGTCCAAGCAATTGATCGTTCAATCACCCACCTCTTGGCTACCGGTACAAACCCCTTTGCAGATTCTGGGCGTGAGGCTTTCTCAAATTTAATATTGAACTCTTTCATTTTCCGGGCGAAAACGCCGTTGTAGGCCTGATCGCCGTAGATCTTTTCTAGGCGCTCGTTTTGGCAAAGAATATCAGCCGAAAAGCCTAAAGCAGCACTGCCGTCAGGCTCATTTGCAGCATGAACGTGAGCAAACCATATTCTGCCATCCGTATCCACTAATAGCTGTCTTTTACGACCGTTCACTTTCTTGTTTGCATCTAATCCTCGCTTTTCAAAAATCATCGGAGAAAGTTTAACACTCTGACTGTCAATGCAAAAAACAGATGGATTCTCGTCCTTCTCATTGGCTTTTCTATCTAATTGGTTTAGAAAAACATTGATTTCAGCAAGCATATTATTCTTTTTCCAGCGATCAAAGTACCAATAAACAGACTGCCATTTGGGAAAGCAAGATGGTAGATTTCGCCACTGGCAGCCGGTGCGCACGATGTAAAGCAGGGCATCCATAATAGTCCTTAAATCGTGCTTCCTCTTTCGTTTTAAATCTAAAAACCCCGAAATTGCAGTCCACTGGGGATCGGTCAGCCTATTATACTGTTTAATCAATTCTTTAAAGTTTGGTCACTGCAAAGATGGTACGATCCCCTTTCTCCACAATTCCCAAACACGCTCTTAGAATTTTGTACTACGACCCTGAAAAGAACGAGATCCAGGGGCAGTTCGCTGCAAAGTTTGTGCGGATAAATAAACAGCAACGAGCAAAGGCTGCGGCGGATACTATTACCTATACCAACTGCAAGTTCATCGTCGCAAACATTTATGTCCAGGAAGTTTTCACCGAGCCGCGGTGACGCATTTAATTGTAAATCAATGGTCGCCCGTGTTGTTCGGGGCGACTGTTGACTTACATTTTTCAAAACTTTTTAAATACAATCCGGCAGTATGGCTTAATGGCTTGCTGCATGGAAATAGCCCATTAAGGCGATGAAGCAATACAGCTATGTACTTATATTGTTATTCCCAGGCCTGTTATCGTGTGACAAGCAGCCATCGATGGAACCGTTTATGATTAATCAGGTCGTTATGGGCGAAGTCAATGGTGTTCCTTTTAAAACAGGGATAACGGTTCCGCATGGGGCAGCTCTAACCCAGGATATGTGCGATAAGAATGTAGTAGCTATGAGCTTGGTTAGAAAAATTGGGGATGACGAATACCAGATCGTACATCTGAATTTTTTTCATACCAAGCCCGGTAAGTACATCCTGACAGATAGCGCAAATAGCCATCGTGATAGGCTGATATGCACTTTGGATTCAATCACCACCAGCTTAAGTGCTGATTCTTTCCCCGGAGACGATGTATCGATGGATATTTACAAGCTCCTGGAAGGTCCCTGGAACGACTTTAAAGTCTTGTACTACGATCCCAAGAAAAATGAGATGCAAGGGCAGTTTGCTGCAAAATTCGTGCGGATCAATAAGCGCCAGCACGGTAGGGAGTCGGCTGACACCCTTACCTACACCAATTGTAAATTCCTGGTCTCCAATATCTATGTCCAGGAAGTCTTTACGGAGCCGCGGTAACGGATATTAAACACAACAACCGTCCGGTTTGCGCCGGACGGTTGTTGTGTTTTCACCCCTAAAAATTATAACCCAAATCCAACAGCCAAACCTCGTACCGGGCCGCTGTATGGGAATTGATGGGTGGTTGTACCGGTAGCGAGGTCGATCGCGTAGAAGCTGGTGTTGCTTCCTACGGTGAAAATGGCGTAACCTTTGCCGGACACATTCCCAATATCGAAGCCGATGCCCGGTGCGACATCGATGCCCAGTGACTTCGGATCGACCAGAATGCCGTCGTTAGGTGGCATTTGTTTGTATAGTGTGTTGGTCTGGCTATCTATGTCGAAAAGTGACGTGTTAGCTGCCACCACGCCTGGGTAGCTGTTGGTGTAGGCAACGGCCGTTACGTAAGGAGTTGGGCCTCCCATGCCGATTTTAAGGGACCCGTCCACGATCGTGACACCGTCGTTCACGTTGATGCGCAGGCTCTGACCGGTGTTACTCACCACACGCAGGCGGTCAGCTGCGGGGTTGAAGTCGACCCCGAAATAGGTTCCGCTCAGCATTACCGGCGTGTTGTCTGCCAGTTTCAGGCTCACCAGTTCGGTCGCAGTTCCGTTACCGAGGTCGATGCCGTAAATTTTGCTGTTATCTCCCAACGCATACAGTCTGCCGTTGGCGGGGCGGATATCAATGCCTTGCAATGCGACGCCGGGAGTAGAAACGGTTTTAGTCCCATACTCCATGCCGTTTTCGGGGTTGAAGATTTTTAGCATGCCATTGTCGGTCAATGCATAGGCGACGGGCAGCGGTGGAATGGCGATCCCCGTTATATTCACATTAGCCGGCAAATCGCCCAGTTTTTGAAGCTTTCCGGTAGCCAGATCTACGAAATCGAGCTCCCATTTGTCTCCGAACTTCACCGAGACAATCGGATACACATCGGCCGCATTCACATCTGGAGAGATATCAAAGCCACCTACTTCCTGAATGTCCAGGCCCAGCATTCCTACCGGCACCAGGCCTCCCGGATTGGGCGGGTTCTGAATATATAGCATATCGGTAGAAGGATCTATGTCGTAAAGCGTCGTACCGACACCTGCGGGAGCGGCGGTTACGCCCGCCCGGCTGTTGGTATACGCCACCGCGCCGATCATCGGATTAGCATAGCCATTCAATGCCCCGTCACCGGGAACGATTGCGCCGGTTTCGGGGTGCAGGCGCAGGTTTTGGGTCGAACTCGTCACAACGCGGATACGGTCTACGGTCGGATTGAAGTCAAAACCCACCTGGCCGCTCAACGCGACGGCAATCGGAGCTGTACCGATGCGCGTGGCTTTGCCTTCCTGATCGCCCGTCTTGACATTCACCTGATAAAGGTTATGCAGCGAGCCGATTGCATACAGTTGCCCGGTAGCGGGCCGGAAGTCGATGGCTTTCAACATTTCGCCTTGTTCGAGACCTATTACTGCAAACGAGCGCAGCGGAGCGCCCGTGTTTTTGATGTTGATTTCGTGCAGCTGGTTGTTGTCCGACAATGCATAGAAAATCCGGTCGGGGAGCGACGGGCCTGACGGCGGCATCCGGTGGTCGTCGCAGGAATACATCGAGAGCGAAAGGATAAAGGCGCAGGCGGCAACAACCAGCCTCAGGTTGAAGTTGAGTAATTTCATATGGTATGTGATTGAGTTACGTAGCTTGTTAAGCCACATACGTTGCCCGCGTACCTTTGGATTTCCTATCGTACAATTTATTCGCAGCCGTGCCTGCCTGCCGTAAAAAAAGTAGCCCCTGCCTTTAAGTTTCCGCTCATCGTAAAAATGTATAACTGCATTACATTCAATTAATAATCAAATATTTAGTTTGATCTCGTTGGCTTTGTAAACCGAATGGTAAGATGCGGGGATTAACTTGAATTATCCGGTTAAATTCTTATTCACTTGTCCATATAAGTGAATACGTTCACCCGGAAATGATATATTGTCGGAGATTTCTCAACGATTCTTGAATTTTTTACACATGCTAATACGTTCATTATCATTGCCAAAGGTGGCGCTCGCGTTTATGCTGGCCGCTTCTGTTGCCAATACTTCCCCAGCTCAGAGCAGCTTCGGGCTTAACACCTACGAACTGGTCCAGGATGGCGTCAATAACAGCTACCAGCCTCCGGTGCCCAAAGGGCCTACTTCCATTCCCCAGACGCTGACATTCTTTTTCAACAAAAATGGCAGTGCCGACGAAGGGCTTTATTTCCAGAGAATGAAATCGGAGTTGTCTGTGACGTTCAGTTTCGACGACCAGCCCTACATTAACGTTCCCCAGCACGTGACGGGAATGACTTTCGGGGCGGC
The DNA here is from genome assembly GCA_001898145.1 of Dyadobacter sp. 50-39. Taxonomy (GTDB): domain Bacteria; phylum Bacteroidota; class Bacteroidia; order Cytophagales; family Spirosomataceae; genus Dyadobacter. The sequence continues at coordinate 224,021 of MKSR01000006.1, read as the reverse complement.
ATCGGGTGCCAGCAGCACACAGGTGCGGGGAGTACCGGTGATCAACACCAACTACTATTATGCCGATACCACCCGGAAAATTTTTACGGCGCATCCGCAGGGACCAGCAGGAAAGGGTATTAATCTTGCCATGAATGCGGGCTTACAGGTTTTCCTATCCGCCAAGCCTTTGCTCGCGGCCAATGCACCCAGAACAGACACGAGCCGCTACTATTACGGCAAGCTGCGGGTGCAATTCAATAAACCGGTGGATAACCCGGTCATTTCGTTCATAGGGCTTGGTGCCACCACCAATTTTGCCGGCAAACACCTTGGCTTCGCGACGGAACTCGAATTGCAGACGCCATCGCTTACGCTGACGAAGCTCTCAGGCAATGAAGAAATGCAGATCGATATGAGCAAGACAAAGATCCTGCATTCGAAAATGCCCATTGCCGGCAACTGCGATAGCGGGGCCGCCTGCGGGAGTGTACTCGTCAAAGGTTCGCAGATCAGCACGCTGGTATTCAATGTCTACCTGCGGCCGGACGGTGGCCCGGGCGTGTGGGGTACGGAAAAAGTGAGCAATTCGGGCGATATGTGGCACCTTACAGTATCTCTGCCAGAGCAGTAGCCTCTTTTTCTTCCTGTTTTTCCGAATGCATAATCCGCTCGCGGTGCATTTCTCCCCAGGAGATCAGTGATTCGATAACAGGCGCCAGGGTATCACTGTAAGGAGTGAGCTCGTACTCGATCGAAACCGGGAAATCTGTGTACACATTGCGAATGACGAAACCGTTGATTTCCAGTTCTTTCAATTCGTTGGACAGTACCCTGGCCGATATGCCGTTAATGGCACGCTGGATGTCGTTGAAGCGCTTGTGCCCCTCGGAAAGCGCGATGATGATCCGAAGTCTCCACTTGCCGCCGATTACATATAATGCATCCCCTGCTGCATTCAGCTTGCTGTAACATTGCGCAGGGCTAGGTCTCGGGCCGTTGTGATGAGTGAATGCCATGTCTGATTTTTGCTAACCAAAAAGCTGTTGCTAACCTTTTGTGTATTACTATCATTTGTATAGTAAAATTAACGGGTTTTGGTATAAAAGCAAAACATTTCAACGTCCATAAGATTTGCCGCTGAGTTCAAGGCAGCCTGAATGCCATCACCGACCCCGACGGGTTTTCTTTGGTTCCGCCGATGGATAGCGCTACGTATTGTTTGCCGCCGCTCATGTAGGTGCAGGCGGTGGCGTTGGCGACGCCGGGTAAGGTGGTTTGCCAGACGACCTTGCCCGTTTTCTTGTCGAAGGCACGGAACTTGCGGTCCTGCGTGCCGCTGATGAAAATGAGGCCCCCGGCAGTAACGATCGGGCCGGCAGATCCTTCCTGGCCTGTTTCCGGAGCGCCGCTGGCCTGGCGTTTTTCGTCATTGCCCAATGTAACCTGCCACTCATATTCGCCTGTACTCAGGTTGATCGCATTGAGCGTTCCCCAGGGCGGGCGCAACGCCGGGTTGCCCTGCGGGTCCCGGAAATGGCCGTATGCGGTAAGGTTCAGGTACTTGTCCGCACCTTTTTGCGTCTGGCCGGTTTCCTGCTTGGTTATTTTGGCGGAATTTTGCGGACGGTCGTAAAGGAATGCGATAATGCCCTTTTCCTTGCCCTTGATGGCCGAAGCGAATGCAGGCATTTTGCCACCGCCTTTCTTGATCTTATCGAGCGCCGCCTCGCGCGTCATGCGGCTGCGGAGGCCGATCAGCGATGGGTAATTGGGCTCGTCGCCGTTTTTGTCCTTGCCGTGGCAGGCCACACAATAGGTCATGTACAATGTTTTTCCCTGATCGAAAACAGTCTGGTCCTTCGCTTCCTGTTCCGGATCGACCTTCTTCATCGATTGTATTTCCGGGGAGTCGTTTGACTTTACAAAAAGCACCGTAGAAGCAGGATCGTAAGCTGCGCCGCCCCATTCCGCGCCCCCTCTGCTACCGGGAAGCATCAGCGTGCCTTTCAGGTCGGGTGGGGTAAAAAGCCCTTCATACCGCATTGAGCGAAATTTTCGGACGATCGAGTCATGACCGGCGTCGGTGAAATGCGTCAGGTCTGCTTCGGTCATCCATTGCCGTGCGAATGGCTTTGGTTTCAAAGGAAATGGCTGGGTAGGCGATGCATATTCACCGGGAATGCGGGAAGCGGGCACAGGTCTTTCTTCTATCGGAAACAGCGGCTCGCCCGTTTCACGGTTAAAAACGAATACAAAGCCATGCTTGGTAACCTGTGCCACGGCGTCGATCGCTTTTCCATCGCGTTTGACGGTGACGAGGTTAGGTGGCGCCGGCAGATCGTAGTCCCAAAGGTCGTGGTGTACGGTCTGGTAATGCCAGATGTATTTGCCCGTGGCGGCATCGAGTGCCACCACGCTATTGCCGTAGAGATTGTCGCCCTTCCGGTCGGCGCCATAAAAATCGTAGGAAGGAGAGCCTAATGCCAGAAAGACGATGCCCCGGCGGGTATCCAGGCTCATTCCTGCCCAGTCGTTCACGCCGCCGGCGTATTTATAGGCTTCTTTCGGCCAGCTTTCGTAGCCCGCTTCGCCGGGTAGAGGAATAGTATGAAATGTCCATTCCAGCTTGCCGGTCCTGCAATTATAAGCGCGGATGTAGCCCGGCTGTGCACCGTACAGTTCCGAAACTTCTGCTCCCATGATGAGCAGATCCTTGTAAATAATGCCCGGTGAAGTGGGGATCACCGAAATGCTGGCCGGGTCGTCGCGCAGGCCCACATTCATGCTCACGCGACCGTTTTCACCAAACCCGGGTACAGGCTTCCCCGTGCGCGCATCGAGCGCGAAGAGGTTGTCGCCGCCGGTGAAGAGGATACGCTTGTCCGGTTCGCCGGAATGGCTTCTGTCTTCCCAGTAGGTAACCCCACGGCTCACACCTCCGCCTTCCGCACCGTCAAACGGGTCGAATGACCAGATTTGTTCGCCGGTTTCGGCATTGATCGCGTAAGCCCAATGCTTGGCGGAGGTAGTGTACATCACGCCGTCGACTATAATAGGATTGCACTCGCTGCTGCCCGCGCGGCTGCCCTCCTTCATATCCGCATAGGAATGCGTCCAGGCCGGTTGCAGCTGGTTTACATTGGTGGCATTGATCTGGTCTAGGGGGGAATAGCTGGTACTTTCCGCATCGGCCTTGTAAATGCTCCATGAGCGGTCATCTGCATGGCGGGCCTGGTAGGCGACCAGCCCCAGAAAGCCTGCTACGACGGGGATTAAGACGGTTTTCTTCTTAAACGGGAGTTTTTGAAATTGGTTAATTCCAATCATAGAAGGTTTAGGATGAGCTTCTCGAATAAGGGTCAGGGATTGAAGCGCGGCCTGGCTGCGCATGTCTGGTAAAGCACGCTGGCGGGGCATTTTACTATTGAATGGCCGGCATGCTCCCAACAGGGAGGACGCCGGCCATTCAGCGGATGCGGAAGGTGGTCAGCGGCTAGTTCCAGTCGTTTGCGACATCTGCTGCCAGTGCCTGGTTGGAATTCCTTTCGGCGATCGGGATGGGAAGCAGCACGTGTTTGTCCAGGAACGGCTCCTGGCCGGGCCCGGCCGGATGTTCTGCATTGAGCGTTTCCTTAGCGATCCCCCAGCGGATGAGGTCGAACCAGCGCGATTGCTCACCTGCCAGCTCGATCCGCCGTTCGCGGCGCAATGCGGTGCGCGCCTCAGACTGGCTTAGGGACGACGCATAGTTTTTCGCCTTCACACTCGGCCGATTGCGTACCTGATTGATATACGAAATGCCTTTTGCAACGTCGGGAGAGCCCTTCTCAATGTGGCTTTCCGCGAGCATGAGCAGTACATCCGCGTAGCGCATTACGTGCGTGTTAATGCCGCTCATCGGTGCTTCGGTGTATTTCTGAGACTCATAGGGCTCATATTTGCGGTAGCGGTTGCTGTAAAAATCGAAAGGAAACGGAATGGGGCCCGCTGCGCAATAGTCGCAGTATTCGGTGTCGCCACCATTGGCTTTGCTGCCGTAGAAAGTGAGTGCCGCCCGCGGATCAAGGTAGCCTGCGGCGCCGGTAGCAGGATCGTTGTATTGGTGCGCAGCTACGAGTGCATTGGAAATGGTCACGTTTTCCCAGTCATTGAAGCCGTATTCCTGGGCCCGGCCGGTGTGGAAGGTTTTCCCGTCTTCCCCTTCCCAGCCCCCAAACATATAGTATTGGGTATTGGAAGTAGTATAAGTGTGATTCACGGCAAAAAGTACCTCGGGCGTGTTGATATTATCTTCCCCGAACAAATGGTCATAGCTCGGATCCAATGCGTAGGTAAATGGAGCGGCAGTGAGCCTGGTGAGCTCGGTTATAGCCTGGTCATATTTTTTCTGAAACAAATAAGTGCGGCCCAGAAAGCCGATCGCCGCGCCTTTCGTAGCCCGCCCTTTCTGGTCGGACGGATATTCTACCGGCAAATCCGGGATAGCCAGGCTGAATTCGCTCTCCACCACTTTCCACAGTTCCTCTACGGAAGCACGCGGACTGGAATTCGTTTTGGAATCGTCATAAGTAAGTTTCAATGGCACGCGGCCCCAGTTCGTCACGAGGTTGAAATAGGCGAAACCGCGCAGCCAATGCGCTTCCGCGATGTACTGCTTTTTCAAAGTCTCCTCGGAGCCATCGGCAGGCTGCCAGGTCTCCATGACTTTCAATGCGAGGTTGGCCCGGAAAATCATCCGGTACAGCGACGACCACAGCCCTACAATGTCCTCATTATTATTGGTGAAACTGTAATCGGTCAATTGCAGCTCGGTACCTACCAATGCGCTCGAACGCTCGGCCTCGTTGGCCAGCAGGTCAAAAATGAAGTACCACTCGCGCGACATCATGCCCATGTGGCTGAAAACCGTGTAGGTTGCGATAATGGCCTCGTTGAACTGTGTTTTGGTTTTGAAATAGGTTTCATCGGTGTAGGTATTCTCGTTCTTGACGTCGAGCAGGCTGTCGCTGCAAGCGGTAAGAAGCATAGCCGTACACAGAAATAGCTTTATCCTTTTCATGTCTTTCTGTTTAGAGAAGCTTTAAATTTTGTCTAAAACCCAAGTTGCAGGCCCAGCATGAATGTGCGCGGCTGTGGTACCTGGCCGGTGTCGATGCCCCTTCCGAAAATGAAGCTGCCGCTGCCGGTCACCTCTGGGTCGTAGCCGGAGTAGCTGGTGAATGTGAATAGGTTCTGTGCGGTGAGGTACACGCGCAGGCTGGAAATAATGTTGGCTGTGGATGGTTTGATCTTCGCACCGGGGACTGTGTACCCGAGTGTTACGTTGCGTACCCGGGCGTAGGCACCGTTTTCGACATACCAGGAGGAATTGCGGAGGTTGGCGGCGGTACCGTAGTTCTGTCCGGCGCGGGCGATGTCCGTCACGTCGCCAGGCTTCTGCCAGCGATCCAGGACGGTGGTTTTGGTATTAAATGGCAGGGCTACTCCTTCGAGGTAGTATTTCGTTCCGTTGATGATGTCAATGCCCGCTACCCCCTGTAAGGTTGCCATGAAGTCGAAATTCTTGTAGTTCAGGTTCACGTCTACGCCATAGGTCAGTTTGGGAATGGGGCTGCCGAGGAAGGTCTGATCGGTGAGGGTAACCTGCCCGTCGCCGTCGATATCCTGGAAAATACGGTCGCCGGGAAGCAGGCCGGCCTGATACACGGCATTCGGATCGCCGGTTTTCTGCCGCGCAAGGGCATTGTATTTTTCGATATCCGCATTGTCGATCGCCACATGGTCGTATTTGTACCCGTAAAAAGCTCCGATGGGATGGCCCACTTCGGTACGCGACATGGCGGGGACGGAATAAAATGCCCCTGCAATGATCGGTACTGCTCCCTGCGTACCCAATGAGGTAACCTGGTTTTTGTTGTACGCCCCATTTACGTTAATGCTGTAACGCAGGTCCCTGGTTGTCCCGTTGAAGCCCAGTGTCAGTTCAAATCCTTTATTGAATGCGGATGCCGCGTTGATAAGCTGGCTGGCCGACGCGCCGCTCACGCCGCCGTAGCCGGTCGATAAGGCTACCGGTACTTCCACGAGCAGGTCTTTATTCCTGCGGTTATAGTAGCCTGCACTCACATTGAAATGGTTATGGAAGAATGCCGCATCCAGCCCGACATCGATCGTGGAGGTCTCTTCCCATTTGAGATTGGGCGTCGAAGGCACGGCCACAGTCGCACCGTTGACGAGCGTTTCATTCGGGCCGAGGGGGTACACGACGCTGTTGCCCGAGCCGGTCCAGACGGTCGACTGGTAGGAGAAGCCCGCAATATTGGAATTCCCTGTTTTACCCCAGCTGGTCCGCAGTTTCAGGTCCGAAATAAAGGAAATGTGCTTCATGAAGGCCTCGTCCGAAATGCGCCATCCCAAACCCGCCGACGGAAAATAGCCCACGCGGTTATCTTTGCTGAAAAGCGACGTCGCGTCGCGCCTACCGGTTAATGTGAGAATGTATTTTTCTTTGAAATTATAATTCACACGGGCGAAGTAGGAGATGAAACGCGAATTGGAATTGGCTGCCCCCGAGCTGAAATTCACCGTTTTGGCCACGCCGATCTGATGGATCTCCGTGTTGGCAAAATTGCTTCCTACCAGGTTTACCGACCTCGATAAATAGCCGTCCCGATATGAATTTCCAGCCGTGAGGGTCAGTCCGTGGTTTTTGAATTGTTTGTTGTAGGTAAAATAATTTTCAAGAATGTAGCTCAGGTTGTAGCCGTAACCTTCCGAAATCTGGCTTTGTGTGACGAGCTGGTTACCGGCGTAAGTGGGATTGTAGGAGTAGTTCTGGTTAAAATTGTAGGTGCCTCCGAACTGGGTGCGGAACCGCAGGCCTTCGATAATGTCCAGCTCGCCGTAGAGTTGCAGGTAGTTGTTCAGGCTCCGGTTCTTGGTATCATAAAGGTGCGGGATGATCAGCGGGTTTTGCGAGTCGTTTCCGTCCCTGGCGCTGGTGGCTATGCCGTAGCCGCCGAGCAGGTTGGTCGGGTCGTAGACCGAAATGTAGGGCGGCATTCGGAGACCATTGAGGATGTTGGCCGTATTGCCGTCCGATAACTGGTACCGCATATTGAGCTGCTGGCCCAGCTTGATGCGTTTGCCGATGAATTCTTCCAGGTTGAACCGGAAGTTGGCCCGGGTGAAGTTCAGGTCGACCACCTGGCTTTCCTGTTTCGTATAACCGGTTGAAAAACTGTAAGTGACATGCTCGGTTCCCCCGCCGATGTTGATATGATGCTCGGTCATTTTTGCGGTACGGAACATTTCTTTTTGCCAGTCGGTCATGGTGATGTTAGCCTCCGGCGTGCTGAGGCGCGGTGGGAGCGGTTGGCCGTAATTGGTATACCATTCCTTCACGAGGTCGGTATACTGCTGCGCATTGAGCATATCAAACTGCTTCCACGGCCTGGAAATGCCCACATAACCGTTGTAAGTGACGCGCGGCTTACCGGTTTTGGGCAGGCGGGTAGTCACTACCACCACGCCATTGGCACCTTGCGCCCCGTAAATAGCAACGGACGAGGCGTCTTTTAGTACGCTGATGTACTCGATATCGTAGGGGCTCAGGGAATTGAACATTGTGGCGTCGCTCTGGATGCCATCGATGACGTACAATGGAGCGGCGCTCGTGAAGGAGCCGGTTCCGCGTACGACGATCTGTGCGCCCGCACCAGGTACGCCGCTGTTATTGACGACCTGCACGCCCGCGATTTTACCTTGCAGGAGCTGCGAAGTATTGCTTACCCCCACATCCCCGAAGTCTTTCCGGCTCAATACCCCCACCGACCCGACGAGGTCTTTCCGGGATTGCTCGCCATAGCCCACTACCACCAGTTCGTCGAGCGCATTCACATTTTCAACCATTACAATATCCAGCGTGGTGCGGTTGCCGACCACCACCTCCTGGCTGGCGAAGCCTACAAAGCTGAAAATCAATGCGGAATTGGCATCTTCCACAGTTACCTGATACTCGCCGGAAGCGTCGGTGGTGACGCCCCGGTTGGTGCCTTTCACCACGATGCTGACGCCGGGAAGGCCGTCTCCCTTGGCGTCGAAGACCCGGCCCCTGACGGAAATGGCCGCGGGTGCATCGGCTGGTGGTGTCCGCGCCTCCGCAGGCGCGGGAGTACCAGGTACGAGCACTTCCGGCGCGGTACTTGTTGTCTGCGGCTGCTCATAGGCCGTCTTTTTAGGCTGTTTTCTGATAATGAGATAGGTGCCTTTTTTCGACTTCCGGAATTCCAGATTGTTCGGCCCCAGAAGGGATTCCAGCCTTTTCTCCAATTTTACATTCCCCGCTTCCGGCATGACTGCAATCGAAATGCCCTGGACGGTCGACTCCTCGAACACGATGTTGACCTGATACTTTTTACCCAGTTCGAGGAGTGCTTCTTTCAGCTTTTGGGTCTCAGGGCCATTCTGCCGCTCTGTCTGGAACCGCACCGGCCGCACAAATGCGACATTTTGTGCAATTGCCTCCCGGCCCAACAGCAGCACGATCAGTGCCAGCCCTGATTTGGTAAGTAATTGATTCGACATATTATTAAGGTTTAGGAATAGCTAGCTCAATGTGATCCTCTTTCTGGATGATTTCTATCTGCATAAGTTCGGACAGGATCTGCAACAGATCGTCCACCTGATCGGCCTTGTAGATACCGCCGATTCTCCGCTGCGCCAGTAACGTGTCGGGTATACGTACTTCGGTGCCGAACTGTTCGCCGATCTGCTGCGCCACGTCCGACAGCAAGGTATTGTTGAAATAAAAGGTCTGCTCTTTCCAAGCTGTATATGGGCGGGTGTCGGCGGGGGCGGTCATTCTGTAAGAGCCGTTCCGGCCGGATACGAACAGGTTACCCGGCTTCATGTAAAGCTGCCTGCCTTCGGGCAGGCCCAATTTAACCTTGCCTTCTTTCAGGAATACCCTTTTGCCTCGTGCCCGCGAGTAGGCGACGAATTCGGTACCCAGCACCTCGATCCGGTATCGGTCGCCCATTTTCACCACGAAGCGGTCGTGGCTGCGGGTATGCTTGACCTTGAATTCCGCCTCGCCGTCCAGTTGTACCTCCCGATCGCCGCCCAGAAATCCGAAGCGGGGTATCAAAAGCGTCGAATTGGCGTTCAGCAACACTTCGGTGCCTTCGCTGAGCCGGTAGGTCACCATCTTGCCGGGGCCCGATTCCAGTGATTTGTACAGGATTTGTTTTTGAAATGCAATGCCCATCGTAATGACGGCGATGGAGGCCGCCAGCCATAGCCATTGCCCCAGCCGGGAAGTTCTCTCCGCTTCCGGTCCTGCCCGATGCGGCCCGGTGCCGTTCCCTCCCGCCATCGCCGAGCGGAAGCGGTCGAGCGCGATTTCCTGGTCGGGGCCGAACTGCGGATGTTCGTTCTCCCACTCGTCCAGATAGCGATAGAACAGCTCCTCGTTCGGCGACTCGGCCAGCCATTCCTCGATCATTTTTCGCTGAATAGACGTGGTTTTCCCCTCAAAAAAATCAAATAGCAATTGTCGTATAACAGATTCCTTCATGGTGTGGATTAGCAGAAAAAGAGCATGATGAACAGGACCCAGTGCGCAGACAATTCCTTGCGCAGGCGGCTGAGTGCCCGGCTGACGAGCGCTTCCACCGCTTTGGCGCTGATCTTCATTTCCAGCGCGATTTCGTCGTATTTTTTGCCCTCGACACGTTTCAGAAGGTAGGCGCGGCGGCATTGTGCGGGCAGTTCGCGAACAATGAGTTCGATCTTTTGATGCAGTTCGGAGTATTGCAGGGCTTCGTGCGGGCTGGGGCTTTCCGAAAGATGAACGGGCTCATCGGCCGAATGCTGAAAACGCACCTGCCATTTCAGGTGATTGTACGCGCGATGCCGTACCGACTTGTAGAGGTAAGCGCGATAGGAGGTGGTAACGTGCAGGAAAGTCTGGTTTTGCCAGAATGCGGTGAAAATCTCGGAGACAATGTCCTCCGCCACTTCCCTGGAATGGACAAAACGGATCGTGTGGTTGCAGAGGTTCACATAGTAACGCCTGAAAAGCAGTTCGCACGCCTTCTCGGGGTCTTCGGCGAACTGCCTGCGCAGCAACCATTCGTCATCGGGAACGATCGTCTCTGACCGGGTGTGGTCGTGGTTTTCCGGGTGCTTGCCGGGGAAATCGTCTTCCAGTGGGTTGAGCGGAAAAGCAGTCATCAGTCGGATGTCAAAAGGGCTGGCTTGAATTTACCCCCACCAGACAATTAAAGACTACTTTTCCCTATGTTGCGAATAAAAAAATTATAAATACCTATTAGGCCGAATATAATAGCACGAAAGAAGACAAATGCGAAATATCTGAATAGTCTCGGAAATGCGGTGCTAATGGCAGCAACTGCCCGAATCGTTTTTGAAATTTTCGTATTTGTCATGATGGCGCATCCAGTCCATGATTCCGTCTTCATTTCTGCCTTTGGGCGTTAAGTCCAGGTAGTTGTGCGCACCGATAAGGACGTCGCCGCCGCGCGAGTAGCTGGAATAAGTGTGGAAAATGTTTCCTGTCCGGTCCTTATAAAACACGCTGGTTCCCGGCGATTCCGTACCGTCATCGTGTTTGGAATATTCAAAATTGTAGTAAATCGTCCCGTTTTTGAGCTGATCTTCGGTAAAAGACACATGGAAGTCGTAATTGAAATCACTGCCCTGGGAAGAAACCCAGTTGAACTTCCAGCCCATCCGCTTTTTGAATGCAAGGAGCTTTGCCAGCGGTGCGCGTGAGACCACTACCACCGACACGTCGTGGTGCTGCAAATGGAGGTTGGCGCCGTCGATATGATCGGCCAGGAATGAGCAGCCCGGGCAACCTTCTTCCCAATCCGGGGCGAACATGAAATGGTACACGATCAGCTGGCTTTTTCCGTAGAAAAGGTCTGACAGCCAGAGTTTTCCCTCGCTACCCTCGAAGATGTACGATTTGTCGATCTTTACCCAGGGCAATGCGCGGCGCTGGCGGCTCAGTTCGTCATTCAGCCGCGTCAGCTCTTTTTCCTTTTTGAGCAGGTCTTTCCGCGCTTTGGTCCATTCTTCCTGGGATACGACCCGGTGGGTTGCCAGGCTTTCCTCCAAGCGGCCGGTGAGGATGTCCGTTTGTCTTTCCATTGGTTGCTGGATTTAGTTCAACACAAAACTCTCGAATAATTCATGTAAACAAGGAGTGTGAAAACGTCTATTTAAGGGGGCGTTTGAGACAAACACGCTTCTGGTATGATTCTTTTTCTAAACAGACCTCATTAATGAACACATTCATCAACCAAACATACATTGTCATGAAAGCTTTGAAGTTGAATATCATCGCATTAAGTATCATCGGTGGCGCGGCCTTTGGCACAAGTGCCTTTGCACAGACAACTACTCCAGCGACAACGCCGTCGAGTACCCAACCCGCGACCGTGCCGAGCACTACGCAGCCGTCGACTTACCCGAGTAGCACTACGCAACCCAAAACGGTACCTGGTGCCACTGTGCAGCCATCCGACCTGCCGGGTGCCGTAAGGCCGGGAAGCTCGGTAACGCAGCCGTCGTCGACCACCACGCCGTCCACGGTGCCGGGTACGACGCAGCCATCTACTGTTCCTTCGAGCACTGTTCCGAGCAGTGTAACCACGCCCGGAAGTACTACGTCGCCCGGTTCAACCACCCGGCCATCTACGACTACTGACCCGAATGCAGTTCCGCGTACGACCACTCCTGGAAGCTTGCAGCAAGGTACCAACCCGGGCAGTAACAATGTGCCAAGAACAAGTGTCCCAGGTTCAACCACTCAGCCGGCACAGGTTCCGCAAAGCACCACTATTCCATCATCCACTGCCCCCAGCAGCAGCACTACGCCGGCCAGAATCCCCTGAGGTAGTGGAGATAGCTAACTAGCATGAAAATATCCTAAATAAAGAGCCGGGCATTTCAGGATGTCCGGCTCTGTTTGGAAGTGAGCAAACTAAAAACTATCAAAATGCCAAGTATAACGAACAGAGATGAGACGGGGCGGTTGGAACCGGGAGTGGTTCTGACGGTGTCGGGCGCAGAGACGGAGAACGACGCAATACTTGCTGTCGAAAACTACCTGAGGGTGAATCAGAAGGAACATTTGGAACTGGCAGTGCCGGAGAAAACTGAGACTGGTACTTATGAGGTTCGGCTGGAATAAAAGGGTACAGGACAGACTAAGATTTAGGATTTTCCCGTAATGAAGATTCAGCCTGCACTCTCTCCTGATCCATAGCGCTGAACTCCTGGGCGGGGTTAAACCAGTTGTTACCTGCTGTGTCGGCGATCGCCACTACTTTGCCGTGCTGTATTTCCGCGAGTATCTTTGAATTCTTGAGCTCCTCCCAATTGTCGACGCGGCATACTTGCATGCACCTGTAAAGAAACCGTCCCAGGTAGGGAGGATCCGCGGATTCGCCTCCATGCATGCCCGACAAAAACACATCGTGCCCGCCAAACGTATATTTTACCCCTTTCAGGTTCAGTTCCAGTTCGGCCGTAATATATAATCGTCGGTAGGTATATAGATGTACTGCCTTGATTGCTCCGATTTCCATCATGAACATCTTTGTTGAGGACAGATAGGGCAACAAAATTGTGCCCTTATATCCATTTTTAACACTCAGATAACGCTAGCAAGCCATTATGGCCCGGATGAACAGAAATATATACGTTTTATATTTTAAATGTAGTAATAGTATTACGAATAATTTCGAATTATGCCGATTTTTCTAGAATTTGATGTGGAAAAATTCTTCATAATGTGTGGCTTCTTTCGCCGTGAAATAACGATGTTGTGAAATAATTGGTAAAAATCATGACGGCGGAAGAGTATGGTTATGAGCGGGTAACATCTTTATGAAGAAGATTCAACCTCACTGACTTTCCTGCGACCGCTATGAAAACACTGCTGCTTGCTTCGCTGCTCATTCATTCTAACGTATTCCTGAACGAATCCATACACGCTTTGACGTCCCGGGGCGGAGTTGTTCGCCCGGCTGCACAGTGCAAGCAGGCGGCGGTTTATCTGTTTCCCGCGTTCGTCAAAGGAATGGTCTATTTTCGGAATGGTACGAAGCGGGAAGCACTGCTTAATTACCATTTCCAGCGGGGGCAGATGCAGTTTCTGAACCCGCAGGCGGATACGCTGCTGTTCACGGGCAAGTTTCTGATCGATTACGTAGAAGCGGGCGATCGCCGCTTCGTCCTCACCGAGACTTACTCGGATATGGAGGTGATCGGCGGTTACGGGCGGGTCACGCTGGCGGCGCGAACGCAGCCTGAGCCCGCCGGAAGCAGTCTCAGCCATTCGGGGCAGCATTTCTCGGCTTCTGAGGGAAACGCTTCGAGGGCGATGATGGTGAGCAATCAGGGCGGGCATTTTCAGTGGGAAAATAATGCCTCAGACGAGCGTTGGCGGGTGAAGACCACTTATTTTCTGGTCGATCAGAACCGGATCGTTCACCCCGCGTCGCGACGTGCCTTTCTGCGGGTATTCGGGCGGCACCGGCGTTCGCTCGCACGTTACATGCGCGAGAACCGCATCGATTTCGGCAGTGGGGCAGATTTAGAAAAGCTGCTCGGATTTTGTTCGGGACTTACCACCATTTGATCAGAACCGCCCGTTCGCACATTAGATCGGAAACGCGGCAGGAATTGTCCGCAATTGTTTAAGTTAGTGCATTGACTTTGATGTACTTACCGAACAATGTGCGCTATGAAAATTTTTGTACTGCTATTCCTTTTCCTGCTCGCCGGACCGGCATTTGCGCAGCACTCCGCCGCGGATTTCACCACCTCGGACATTGCCGCGCTCGAAAGCAAGAGCGCCGGATTACGCACGACGGCGGCCGGGCTGCGGGTCATGGCGTCCAATAATTTTGATGTGAAGTACTACCGCTGCGAATGGGAAGTGGACCCCGCCGTGAACTATATCAAAGGGAACGTGACGCCCCATTTTGTGATGAGTGCCGCCGGAAACAGTGTCACGCTGGATTTGTCTGTCGCATTGACGGTGACGGCCGTGCAGCAGCGGGGAAGCAATGTGGCCTTTTCACACGCCGACGACGCGCTCACTGTCACCCTGCAAAACCCGCTCGCCCAAGGCGTGCAGGATTCGGTCACGATCAGCTACGAAGGGACGCCGACTGCCGTCAACGCAGCATTTGTCGTTACCACGCACGGGCCGTCCGCGACGCCGGTGTTATGGACGCTCAGCGAGCCCTACGGCAGCCGCGACTGGTGGCCCTGCAAAAACGGCCTCGACGACAAGGCCGATTCCCTGGACATTTACATCACCCATCCGGCTACTTACAAGGCTGCTTCGAATGGTTTGCTGAAAAGTGAAACTCCGGTGGCCGGCTCCAAAATACGGACGCATTGGAAACACCGCTATGCGATAGCCAGTTACCTGGTAGCCATCGCGGTGACCAACTATAATGTGCTTGACACCAGTGTACTCATCGGCGGCACCAACGTGCCTTTCAAAACCTATTGTTACCCCGAAAGCCAGGTAAATTTTCAGAATGGTGTTCAAAATGCCCTCAATGCGATGGTGCAGTTCAGCAGCCTTTTCGGTGATTACCCCTTCAAAAATGAAAAATACGGGCACGTCCAGTTCGGCTGGGGTGGGGGAATGGAGCATCAGACCTGCTCATTCATGGTCAACATGGCCGAAACGCTCATTGCGCACGAGTTGGGGCACCAGTGGTTTGGCGACAAGGTCACCTGCGGGAGCTGGCAGGACATCTGGCTGAACGAGGGCTTTGCTACGCACCTGGCCAGCATTTACCTGGAAGCGAAATACCCCGCCAATATTAAAATAACCCGTATCAATGAAATCAACAGCATCACATCGGCGCCGGGCGGCTCGGTTTGGGTGGATAATGTGAATGACGTCAACCGCATTTTCAGCAACCGCCTGAGCTACCTCAAAGGCTCGCATCTGCTTTACATGCTGCGGTGGATATTGGGTGACGCTACTTTTTTTACAGCCATTTACAACTACATCAACGATCCGGCACTGGCCTACGGCTATGTGAGCACGGCCAATCTGAAGAGCCACCTGGAAACAGCCAGCGGGAAGGACCTGACCTATTTTTTCGATCAATGGTTTACCGGTCAGGGGTATCCGTCGTACCAGGTGGAATGGTTCCCGGCGGGCAACTCGGTGCAGGTGAAGCTGGGCCAAACGCAATCCCATGCATCTGTGAGCTTCTTCCGGTTGCCCGTGCCCTTGCTTTTCCGAAATGCGAATACCAATCAGGAGAAGCTGGTGGTACTCAATCACACGTCCAATGGCCAGTTTTTCGCGGAAAATCTGGGTTTCGAAGCTACCGAGGTAGTTTTCGATCCGGAGGTGTGGTTGATCACGCGCAACAACACATTGACCAAAAGCCTTGGGCCATTGCCGGTGACATTCAGTAAATTCCACGCCGAATGCCGCGGTACCGGCGTAAGGCTGAGCTGGCAAACGACGGAGGAACTGCACGCGGACCGTTTTGAAATTATCGCGGGGAAGGACGCACGGCACTGGGAGACAATAGGCACCGTGCCGGCAAAGGGAAATTCAAAGGGAATCAATGACTATTTCTTTGAAGTGGAATCTGCATTAAACTACGGTTATTACCGCATTAAAGAATATGATGCCGATGGCAGCACGCAGGAAACACGGATAGTCGCTGCCCAATGCGGCGATGCAGTGCCAGTAAAAATTTATCCGAACCCGGTTCCGGATTATTTTATTATGGAAGGTTCGTTTGCGTCCGTCTTGCCTGACAAGGCTCCGCTCAGAACAATAAAAGTGTATGATATGAACGGAAACCAATTCTGGCTTGAACAAGTAGCTAAAAATGGTAACACGCACACATTTGATGCCCGCCCACTACCGCCCGGATTATATTTCGTCGCTTCGGGCAGCGGGCAGATTGTTTTGAAATTATGGAAGAGGTAACAACGAATGCTGATTTGGAATGGCAATAGGAAGTCTTATAATTCAATTATTCAAATAAATAATTCAACAAAAAGTTATTTTGCCAGCGTAATGGATTTGAGAAGCTATTCTTTAACCAAATTTCAAAATCAATGCGCTGCTTTGTTTACTGCAATTGCCTTCTCATCGGTATTGCGATTCAATTACTTGGCTGTGGCCGTGAGAAAAAGGATTTGGTTAGGATTTCCATCAATTATCCCAAAGCGGCCGGAGATACCATTTCGGTTGGAAGGGTTAATATGGTCAACGTATCCACGATCGATTTGGGAAAAGTCAGGCTGGATAGTACGGGGAAAGGGGTGGTCGAAGTGATGGCAGACGGCCCCGTGTTTGCCCACATCAATGGAAATCAGATCGCTGCGGGTATTTTAATGTATCCGGGCGATGAAATCAGCGTCGTGCCTTCCCAGCAGGGAGCGAAGCTGGCGATTGCGTTTGAGGGGGACGGTGCGGCGGTCAATCAGGCATTGAATGAGATGCAGCAGTTGAGAAGTAATTTCGAAAAATGGAACGGTACTTATTATTTCCAACTCCAAGCGGAAGAATTTTTAAAGGCAAAAGATTCGCTGGATAAAAGCTACGGTCACTTACTGGCTAAACTGAAAACGGATAAAAATGCGGAGGAAGAACGAATAAACCTCCTGAGCCGTCAAACCGGCATGCATGTTGTTTTTTACCAATATAATTTTGCGATTGGAAAAGATACTTCGGAAATACCTGCTTCGGTTAAAAAAGTTGCAGAGCATTTACCGTTGGATACTGTGGCATTACAAACCGGAATGTTTGATTATTCGCTTGTTGCTTCGCAGTTTTACCAGCATCGGATCAATAATGCTGTTTATGAAGAAAACGATGAGCTGGAAGGAGATAGCCTCGAATCTGTTTTCTCGATGTTAGTGGAAAAGAAAATAAAGGCAGCGAATTACCCGAAACTCATTGAAGACTTTGTAAGGGTCATAAGTGCTGATGTTCAGATCGGCCTGAACGGACTTTCACCTAATATGGTAAAACTTGCGGCTGTCCTCGAAAGAGAAGTAGCTTCCGAAGATTTTAAAAAAGTGATCCGTGAAGATATTGCCCGCTGGGAAAAGATCGGCCCGGGAAAGCCCGCGCCGGACTTCGAAGGTATGACGCCCGACGGGAAAAGGCTGGCACTATCGGACTTACGCGGGAAGATAGTTTATGTCGACATCTGGGCGACGTGGTGCAGTCCGTGCCTGGGAGAGTTCCCCGATTCCAAAAAGGTACATGCGGCATTTAAAGACAACGATCAGGTTGCATTCCTGTATGTGTCCGTCGACCAGGACACGCTGGCATGGAAGAAAATGGTAGCGGGTAACAGGGTCCCTGCCGGCCGCCACATGCTCAGTGGTACCGACGCGCCCGGATCCGTATGGAATCTCTACCACGTGTGGGGAATCCCGCGCTACCTGCTGATCGATGCCAATGGCCGGATGGTGGCGACGCATGCCGCAAGGCCGTCATCGGGTCATGTCCAGGGCGAGCTTCGCAAATTGTTGAATGCGAGCCGACTTGCGGAAAAGTAGGCGGTATCCGATGCCCGCCTAGCAGGCCGTTGCCAACCCGAACTCCGCCATGGCCCGGGGGAAATTCCTTCCTTCATGCCCGGAGCGGCTGAGCTTTACTAAAGCGAATCGTTCGAGTACGTCGAGCCGTATCCACTGGCTGGCAGAAATGACCGGGCAATTCCACTCGTGCGCCTTCTCGTGTACTTCTGCGGGCACATGCATTTGTACCCACGCGGGATCCAGGTTTTTGAGCAGACCGGGTACTGTTTGGGTGTAATGCCACACCAGGCCATTTACAAAGCCGGCATACGCCGCCACCTCCTCCGGTGAATGGCAGGGCAGTTCGGCGAGCTGGTCCTTTTCCTGGTAATTGAATTTGGCCCAATCGGCCAGTTGCAACTTCACGCGGCAGGTGTCGAGCTTATACCGCACGATCATCGGAATGCAGCGCAGGCTATCTACAAAATCGCTTTCAAATGCGAAGAAACGGGTTTCGATGGCAGGTATGGTTGTCATGGTCAGGCTGGTTCGGGTTGAGCATAGCGGGCTAGTTCCACGGCCGTGAAACCGGTTTTCGGGCTGTCGCAGGTAGGGCAGCAGTAAGAAGCCGGAAGGTCTTCGAAGGCGGTCCCGGAGGGGATATCGCCGAGGATGTCGCCAAACTCGGGATCATAAATGGTCAGGCAATCGGGGCATTGGTGCGCCGTCTTCACCGGTCTGACGGCCGTTTTGGCTTCGTCGGGTTCAGACAGCATAGTTTTCAGAGTATCCCTCGATCGCTGATTGTTAAACCGCCTGCAAAGACGTTCCAGCTGCGCAGGCAAATGTATTTTGAATAAACCCTTTTCAAAAGGCACCAGGGCGCGGCTGTTAGGGTTGAAACTCTCGGTGTAGTAAAGGTCATAGACGCTGAATAATGGCAGCTGTCCGATTTTCAGCAGCGGGCGTTTCCGGATAAGCACCGAGCCGAACACCTCCGATTTCGGGCGGGTCTGGATGCCGAAGCAAAGTCCGAAAGTACGGGTGTCGTTTTTTGAAAAATGCCGGATCAGGTCGTTTTTTAGCTCCGCACCGTCGCCATTATGGTCTTCGGTTTGCCAGGCCAGTTCGTTGGCGGCATGGCGTACGTTGATATTGTGTTTACCCAGAATGTTGCTCCAAGCCTCGCGGTACTGATCTTCTATCCCTTTGATCACCAGCGACTTCCATGGTGTAGCGCAGATTTCGCCCACACGCGTATGGAGGCATAATGCGCATACGTCCAGCAGGAAATCAATGGTAAATTCCTCATCGCGGCGGTAGAGCCCCAGCCATGTACGCGACTCGTACCGGTTGAAACCTTCGTAGTAGGGCAGGGAAAAGGAGGGCAGTTCGAGCTCCTGGGCCGACGGCAGGAAAACATAGCGGATGCGCTCGTTTACCGCTGCCTTTAAAGCACTTTCTTCATTGAAGCCCTCATCCAGCATGCATTCCTCCACCACTTTCGACAAGCGCCCAATCTCATTGGTATAAACGAGCCGGTCCCATCTGAAAACCGTGTTGGTTTGCTTCAAACGTACATACAGGTACCAGAAATGAGGCTCCGGGGAGGAAATAAAGTTAAGGTTTCCGGTGAAAAAAGGCGTGAAACTCTGATTGGAATCGGAGATATTGACTTTCAGGCCGGGTTCGAAATCAAAACTGTCGAGTACCGAATGGTATTCGCTCGCATTAAGCCATTGCCCGGTCCGGAACACCTCTTCGCCACAGTAAGAACTGACGATATTAGGCCGCCTGTCGGTGTTGACTTCGTATAAAATGCCGAGCTTTTTGAAATCGCTTTCCAAAAACCGCATATCCTCGTAATGCACGGTCATCAGCAGCTGCTGCCGCGATCCGAACCTCACCTTGCGGACATTGGCATTCCACGCCGCCGAAAGAAGGTCTTTCAGGTATCCCGGCGAAGCAATCCCGCCCGGCAGGTTGATTTTGATGTGATAATAGTCGCGCATGGTACGTTACGGTATTTTGCTCAATTCGTTACCAGATTTACCTCCAATGCTTTTTCCAGGATCGACCTCACCTCGGGCCGGCATGAGCCGCATCCCGTTCCGGCGCCTGTGGTCTGGCAAAGTTTCTGGAAATCGCCGCAGCCACCGGCAATCGCCTTTTCCAGGTTACCTTGTCCTACATTGTTGCAGGAACATACCAGCTTGCCCATCATCGGCTCCGCTTTCTGACTGGCCCGCAGCAGCTGCAAACGTTTCTCGGAAAGCTCCACGCCACCGGCGATCAGGTCGCGGAATTCTAGGAATTCGTTTTTGTCGCCGATCAGGATGGCGCCCACGAGCCTGTCGCGGTGGACGATGCATTTTTTGTAGTAACGCTTTGATTTATCGATAAATACGATCTGCTCGTAGGCCGGGTCGTTGGCGGGCGCGTCTGTCATACCGATGCTGCAAAGGTGCAATCCATCCATTTTCAGGATGTTCATCGAAGTGCTCCCTCTGTAAGGCTGCGAAATGTCGCCGGCCAGGTAGTTGGCGATCACTTCGGCCTGCTGCTCGGCGGCGAGGGTGATACCCCACATCTGGCCGTTCCATTCGGCGATTTCACCTGCCGAATAAATGTCCGGGTCGGAAGTTTGCATATAATCGTTCACCACCACGCCGCGCTTGCATTCCAGCCCGGCTTGCTGGGCGAGGTCGATGGTCGGGACGGTTCCGATCGCCAGTACAACCACCTGGCAAGGGATCTTCCGCCCCGATTTCAGCCTGATCCCCTCTACGGTATCCGAACCCGAGAAGGTAGCCACCTCATCATTGAAATAACATTCTATTCCACGGTCGAGCAGTTCCTGGTAGAGTAACTCGCTGGCCAGTGGGTCGAGCTGGCGCTCCATAAAGCGGCCGCTGCGCTGGATCACGGTCACTTTTACATTCATTTCCCGGAATGAAGCCGCCAGTTCCAGGCCCAGGATACCACCGCCGACGATCACCGCGTGCGGATCCGGCTGTTTCAAAAACGGTAGAAGCGAATCTGCGTCGAGGCGGGAACGCATATTGAAAATGCCGGGGAGGTCGGGCACGCCCTTCGGCATAAATGCCTTGCTGCCCATGCCAAGGATCAGTTTGTCGTAATGGTGCTCTGCGCCGCTGCTGTCGATCACGGTTTTATGTTTCCGGTCGATATGCACAATGCTTACGCCTTTATGTACGGTAATGCGGTTTTCGGCAAACTGGTCCTCGCGTAACTTCACCAGCTGCTCCCAGGTTTGCGAGCCGCTGATGTAGTCGGGCAGCATCACCCGGTTATAAAAAGGATAAATCTCTTTGGAAAAAACATGGATCTCGTCGTCCGCATTCAGCTGGCGATAGGTATTGATAAAGCCCAGTCCGGCTGATCCGGCGCCGATAATGATGATTTTTTCAAATGGCTTTTCGTATAATGCAACCTGCACAGCGGAGAACTTGAAATCCGGCTCCTTGGATTTCGGGTCAACCAGTGAACTGGTCAGGTTATTGGCGCGGACCAGGTTGCTTCCCAGTATTTTACCCCAATGCATAGGGAGGAAGCAGAGGCCCCTGCGCACGTCGGTGGTAACCTGCGCCTTTACGCGCACTTCACCACGGCGCCCGCTTACAGTCACGAGGCTGCCTTCGGTAATGCCCCGCTCACGTGCGTCGTCCGGATGGATTTGCAGGAATGGCTGTGGGATATGTTTGTTCAGCTTCGCCACGCGCCCCGTTTTTGTCATCGTGTGCCACTGGTCACGGATCCTGCCGTTGGTTAAAACCAACGGGAATTGATTGTCGGTTGGCTCAGAAGTATTTTCGTCGGGTACCGCGTGTATTTGTGCTCTTTTGTTTTTAGTGTAAAACTGGTGGTCTGTAAAAAGACGTTTGGTACCGGGCTGGCGGACGTCCGCGGAGCGCTCCGCATCGAGTGACGATAACGGCCATTGCACGCTGCGTTTCTCTTTCAGTAACTTGTGGCTGACGCCGGTCACGTCGATGCTCGTTCCTTTGGTCAGCTTCACATATTCCTCATAAACCTCGGAAGTCGTGTTATAATCGAATGCCTTTTCAAAGCCCATTTTCTGGGCGAAACGCCAGAGGATTTCAGAATCGGGCAGCGCCTCTCCGGGCGCGTCGAGTACCTTCGGGAGGTAAGTAATGCGGCGCTCGGCGTTCGTCATGCTGCCGTCTTTTTCGAGCCACGCGGCGGCTGGTAGCACCACGTCGGCGAAATGGACAGTATCGGCGCGGCTGGAAACGTCCTGTACCACTACAAATCGCGATTTTTTCAGGGCGCTTTCCACGGCATTCATGTCGGGCATGCTCACCAATGGATTGGTATTGATGATCCAGATCGCTTTCAGCCTGTCGTCGGCAAGCGCTTCGAACATTTCGGTGGCAGTGAGGCCGGGTTTGTCGGCAATATGGACCGGCGTCTTCCAGAATTGCTCTATTTCCTCCCGATGCGCAGCATTGACCACCTCGCGGTGGCCCGGAAGAATGTTGGCAAGGCCCCCCGTTTCACGACCGCCCATGGCATTCGGCTGGCCGGTGAGCGAGAACGGCCCGTTGCCGGGTTTGCCGATTTTGCCGGTAATTAAATGCAGGTTGATGAGCGAGAGGTTTTTGTTGACCCCGATTACCGACTGGTTCAAACCCATTGTCCAAAAGGAGAGAAACCCTTTGGAACGACCGATCCACTCGGCTGCTAAGGCAATATCGGCGGAAGGGATACCGCAAATGTCGGCCGCTTCCGCCAAAGTGCGCTGCATTACTTGTAGCCGGAATAATTCGAAACCATCGGTATGGTCAGCAATAAACCGCTCATCGAGATAATCGTTTTCGATCAGCAAACGGCCGATCGCGTTATTGAGGACAATGTCGGTGCCCGGGCGGATCTGCAAATGCAGGTCGGCCGAGCGGGCGGTATCGGTCACACGCGGGTCCACGCAGATGATCTTCGTGCCCGGGTTAGCCGTTTTGTGCGCTTCCACGCGCCGCCAGATAATGGGATGGCACCAGGCCGGGTTAGCGCCCGTTACGTACATGACATCGGCCGCTTCGATGTCGTCGTAGCAAACGGGAACGCTATCCTCGCCCAGTGACAACTTGTAACCCACCACCGCCGAGCTCATGCACAGGCGCGAGTTGGTGTCGATATTGTTGGACCCGATGAAACCTTTGATCAGCTTGTTTACCAGGTAATATTCCTCCGTAAGGCATTGGCCGGAAACGTAAAATGCGACTGAATCGGGCCCGAATTTTTTGATCAATGTTTTAAAAACGGCGGCTGTGCGTTCCAATGCCTCGTCCCACGTCGCCCGCTGCAAAGGCATGGAGCGGTTCAGGCGTACCTGCGGGTAGAGCAGCCTGTCCGACTGGTCCATCACCGTGTAATGCAGGTTCATGCCTTTGGAGCACAGCATTCCTTTATTCGAAGGATGGTCCTTGTCCCCTTCGAGGCTGAGCTGGCCATTACTTTCTTTTGTCACCACGACCCCGCAGCCTACGCCGCAGTAACAGCAGGTCGATTTGTAGGAATTGGGGGCTGGTTTCATTTTTTAATGAGTGAATGAGTGAATGATTGAATGAGTGAATGAGTGAATGATTGAATAGTTTGGCCTGTTATTGATCTCATTCTTTCTTTTTGGCTTATACTTCTTTATATCGATTCCCGTTGATTTCAGTCAACGGCCGACGTTCAATTATCGAAATCCACCGATTTAATCTATTACCGTTGACTTTAGTCGACGGGGGCGGAGAGCCCGGACTAAACTACTAGGCCTCCACCGGCTCCAATTGACCGGTTTCCGCGGTAATAGCTTGCGTTTTTTCAAAGTTGATTAAAGCTACAACAGCAGCCACACAGGCTATCGCAACCCCGATATACATAAATGCCTGCGAGTAGCTAATGGTCGTGGATTTGAAAAGGAAACCTGCAAGTACCGCGCCCACATTACCGCCTGCACCTACGATCCCGCTTACGGAGCCGATGGCCTTCTGGTTGATGAAGGGCACGATCGCATAGGTAGCGCCATTGGCCATTTTCAAAAACATGGCGAAGCAAAGCATCGTGATCACCGCGCCCACTATGCTGCCGCTCTGTGCAAACAATGCGATGCCGATCCCTTCCAGCACGAGCAGAAGCGCCAGCAATCGTCCCTTGCCCAGCATACCCCACTTGTTACCCACCTTGTCGGCGACGATGCCACCCACGGCACGGGCGAAAATGTTCATAAACCCGAATGTACCAGCCAGAATACCTGCCGTTGCGAGTGAGGTGTCGAAGTTTTCAAAGAAATACAATGCTGCTACATTGTCAAAAGTGATTTCTATTCCAAAACACGCTCCATAAGCGAGGAACAATGCCCAGGTACGCGGATCACGCATTGCAATGCCCAATGTGCCTTTCGCTTTGACTGCTTTCGGGTTGGTAATGGCCAGGTCCTCGAAGTTGCCTGCCGGGGTGTCCTTGGTGAAGAAAAAGTATACGAAAGCGAAGATGAGCAATGCAGCGCCCGGGATTACCATGGCAATCCGCCAGGCCGATTCAGGCAGATAACCCGCGCCTACGAATGCCGCGAAGATCAATGGCATCGCCATATTGGTGATACCGCCGCCCAGGTTACCCCAGCCGCCGGCCACCGCGTTGGCCGTTCCGACGATCTTTTTGTCGAACATCACCGAAGTATGGTACTGAGTCACCACAAACGATGCGCCGATGACGCCGATGGCGAGACGGAAGAGCAAAAAGCCTTCGTAGGAATCAACCAGGCCTACTGTCATCACCGGAATAGAACCGAGGCCGAGCAATGCAGTGTAGGTTTTGCGCGGTCCCCATGAGTCGCAGAGCTTACCTATGGCGATGCGGGCGATGACCGTCGCGGCTACCGAGGCGATGATGATGTTGCCGATTTGCGGCTTGGTTAGCCCAAGGTCGGTTTTGATGACCGTCATCAATGGGGCCAGTCCGAACCATCCGAAAAAACAAAGGAAGAACGCCATCCAGGTCAGATGGAAGGTACGCATTTGTACGCCCTTGAAACTGAAAATGTTGAGTTTTTCAAGCGGCTTATTGGTCGTTTCCATAGTAATAAGAGGTTTGAAATTGATGGTTATGACAGAAGCTTATTTCAAAAATTCAGGTTTGATATTGATCATCAGATAGGCCCAGTTGGATACTTTCTGCGGGTTCTTCACGCCTTTTACCTGTGCGAGGCTGTTGGTAGAGAAGAAAGTGCAGTAGCCGCCCTGGAAGCTGATGTTCTTCGTGAGGTTATAGCTGGCGATAATGTCGAGCTCTTCGCCGAAACCGGATGAAAGCTTCTGGTTGTCGGCCACGCGCACCGCCGCCGCGCTGGCGAAGTGGTGCAGGTCGGTATTGATCGAAAACTTATCCGATGTTTTGATGGTCGTGTTAATGTACAGGTCCGAAAGTCCGCCTTTACCGAACCCGTTGGCCGCGTAGAAATAGTCCATTTGTCCCCAGAACTTGTGCGGCGTGCCGTAAAGCGGGTCGAATGTGTGGTTCTTGGCCGAACCGGTAGCTGTGCCGGAGGTGTAGTCGAAGCCGGGACCAATGGAAAATACCCGGTTCATCGCATACATCCCCCGGACAGAATACATATAAGCACGCAACGATGCGCCGTCTTTGTCTTTACCGGCCTGGTAAAATGCATTGGCGGTCAGCGTCCAGCTTTTGCCGATTTTGGTTTGCAGGTACGGCCCGAAAGTCACACGGCTCCGCACGCCGCCCGCCAGCTTTTTCACGCCTGCCGTATCCAGTGCATATTTTTGAAAATCATCCTTCACAATGAGAAACGAGGCGTTTCCCTGTTTCAGTTTTTTGCCCAGATACAGGAATTGCAGCGACTTGTACATCGTCCCGATCCCGTTCGTTCCGGCGGGGTAACCCACGGGCACACCATCGTACAGGGTGCCGGTTTTGAGCTCACGGTTTTGGTTATACGCAACACCCAGGTGTGCGGTAAAGCCATTGAATCCGTACTTGATCAATGCCGCATCGTGGCGTCGCGCCTGTTGCAGCCAGTCGAGGTTGCCGAGCACCCGGCTGTCGTCGTAGAGCAATTCCTGCCGGCCGATTTTCAGCGCAAACTCTTTGCCGAGCTTCGTCCGATTGGTGTCGAGCAGGCTGATTTCCCCCCAGGCCTCGTGTAGCATCAGTCCGTTCAGTGATGAATTTGTAATGCGGTTGTTTGTGGAAGCATCCTGTCCCCAAACGCGCACATCCTGAACGGCAACGAAAAACTGTGTCCGGTAACCCTTGTAACCTGCATTTAGCCGGGTACGCTGGGAAGTGAAGAAGGCAGGCTTTTCGCCTTTGGAAAGCATCGTGCCTTGTCCGTCAAGCAACTCCGTCCGGGTCCGTAACTGGCCCGAAAGGCTGAACTGCGCCATGGTACGCACAGGGGCCAGCAGGCCGGCCGCGGTGATTCCCAGCAAAAGGAGGTAAACAGCTTTTCTCATTGTGATTATGTTTAGGTTGGAGTGAAAGCTAAGCAGGTCAAAATGCCATCTGCATATTCTGCAGGTATTCCAATGCGTAAGCCGGGCTGAGGGCTACTACTTCGCCCATTGCCATGATTGCCGGTGTGCCGATACCGCTCTCGCGTACCAGCCGCGGCATTTCCCAAACCTGTCCCATCACGCTCTTTTCATCCGGCCGGGTGCCGTTCTGGATCACCGCCATAGGCAAATGGTCGCGTCCGAAGTGTTTGTATAGTGCGCAAATTTCTTCCAGTTTATTCAAACCCATGAGCACGATCACGGTCGCTTTCGACTGCGCTGCCAGGCGCAGGTCGTCAGAAAGCTCGCCGTTCTGCGTCGTGCCTGTAATCACCCAAAAGCTTTCGCTCACACCCCGGCGGGTTACCGGTACGCCCAGCGACGCCGGAACTGCAATGCTGCTCGAAATACCCGGCACCATTTCACAGGGGATATCATGATCCCGGGCATACTCGATCTCCTCATGCCCGCGGCCGAATACGAACGGGTCGCCGCCTTTAAGCCTTACCACATGGCCGCGCTTGCGGGCGAGGCGGACGATCAGTCCATTGATCTCGTTCTGCGAGAAAGAAGGGTTACCAACTTTTTTGCCGACATACATCTTCAACGCGTGGGCCGGAGCAAAGTCCAGGAACGCCGCGTTGGCCAACTCGTCATAGAGGACCACATCCGCCGTTTGCAATGCACGCATGCCTTTGAGGGTGATCAGTTCGCTGTCGCCGGGGCCGGCTCCTACCAGTGTCAGTTTCGCTTCCATCTCTTATATATAATAGAGTGAATATTAGAAATGTACTATATATAGTATTTTGTAACTATATCAATTATTGGTTCAAATTTACTAGTCAAATTTTATAAAACAATCATTTTGCCAAAATTTATGTTTGTTTTTGACCATACTTGCGAATAAAAAGTTAGGAAATCAGAAAAACACGATTTACTTTTGACTTATCAAAAAAGCGATAATACACACATAATATTAAAATAGTACAACAAAATAGTTATGTTTTCACAAATCAATAGTTATTAATTACTATGAAAACTATTTCAAACACCCGGATCGTCGTAGTTGGCAATGGTATGGTGGGTTATAAATTCTGTGAAAAGCTCCTCTCGAGAAAAAAAGATGGACAGGATTTTACCATTACCGTATTTGGTGAAGAGCCGCGTGCTGCCTATGACAGAGTACATTTGAGCGAGTTTTTTGCGGGCAAGACGGCAGATGACCTTTCTATGGCAGGCGCAGAGTGGTACGCGGAGAATGGGATACGGCTGTTTTTGTCAGACCCGGTGGTCGATATCGACCGGGACGAAAAACTGGTGCGTTCACACCATGGACATATAGTGTATTATGACTACCTGGTG
This sequence comes from Dyadobacter sp. 50-39, assembly GCA_001898145.1. Lineage (GTDB taxonomy): Bacteria > Bacteroidota > Bacteroidia > Cytophagales > Spirosomataceae > Dyadobacter. The sequence continues at coordinate 196,572 of MKSR01000006.1, read as the reverse complement.
ATGGCTACCGGCTCGGGCGCATTCGTTCCGTCCATTCCGGGTGTCGAAAAAGACGGGGTGTTTGTGTACCGCACCATCGAGGATCTGGAACTGATCCAGGCCTATGCCAGAAAGGCCAGAAGAGGTGCCGTGCTGGGCGGCGGTTTGCTGGGGCTGGAAGCGGCGAAGGCATTGCTCGACCTGGGATTGGAAGAAGCGCATGTGGTGGAATTCGCTCCGCGACTCATGCCGCGGCAGATCGACGACGCCGGTTCGCGCATGCTTCAAAGCCAGCTCGAATCGCTCGGTTTGCAAATACATCTTAACAAAAGCACCCAGGAAATCAAAGGCGACGACCGCATTGAGGGTATGCAGTTTGCCGATAACAGCTTCCTGGATGTGGATATGCTCGTGATTTCGGCAGGTATCCGCCCGCGCGACGAGGTCGCCAAAATCGCCGGTCTCGAAACACATCCGCGCGGCGGCATCGTGGTGAATAACCAGCTGCAAACTTCCGATCCGTCCATATTCGCGATCGGGGAATGCGCATTGGCGCACCATATGATCTACGGGCTCATCGCGCCAGGCTATGAAATGGCCGATGTGGTAGCTACCATGCTCACGGGCGGCGAAAAGGAGTTTCTTCCTTATGATATGTCTACCAAGTTGAAACTGATTGGTACCGATGTGGCGAGTTTCGGGGACCCTTTTGTGGAAGAGCCTGCCTGCCGCACGATCCGCTATGAAAATAAGGCCAAAGGCATTTATAAGCGCATTAATGTAAGCACCGACGGGAAAACTTTGCTCGGTGGTATCCTCGTAGGGGAGGCGGAACAATACAATATGCTGCTACAAACCTGCAAGAATAAAACCATTCTGCCGCCCGACTCCGAGGATTTGATCCTCGGCTCCCGCGGGGGCGAGGAAGCGGGCGCTGGCGTGATGAGCCTGCCCGACGACGCGCTCATATGCTCGTGCGAGGCCGTTACAAAGGGCATGATTTGTCATGAAGTAGGCGAAAACGGGCACCATACCGTGTATGCATTGAAAAAATGCTGTAAAGCCGGTACGGGTTGCGGCGGCTGTATCCCGATGGTGAAGGACCTGATCGCAGGCGTAATGAAAGAAAAAGGTGTTTACGTGCGCAATGTGGTCTGCGAGCATTTCGACTACTCGCGCCAGGAACTGCTGGACCTGGTGAAAATGAATGGATTGCGAACCTATGGCGCGGTGCTGGACCATCACGGCAAAGGCGACGGCTGCGAAGTATGCAAGCCGCTCGTGTCATCGATCCTGGCCAGCCTTTGGAACGAAAACATCCTGGAAAAAGACCGTGCTGTGGCGCAGGATTCGAACGATCGTTATCTGGCCAACATCCAGAAAGGCGGCACTTATTCCGTGGTACCGCGGATTCCGGGCGGTGAAATCACGCCCGAGAAGCTGATAGTGATCGGTCAGGTGGCGCAGAAATATAATTTGTACACCAAAATCACCGGTGGCCAGCGCATCGACCTTTTCGGCGCGCACCTGGGCGACTTGCCGGATATCTGGGAAGAGCTGATCGACGCGGGCTTTGAAAGCGGCCACGCTTATGGTAAATCTCTGAGAACGGTCAAAAGCTGTGTAGGATCTACCTGGTGCCGGTTCGGGGTGCAGGATTCCGTGTCCTTCGCGATTGAAGTGGAAGACCGATATAAAGGCCTGCGCTCGCCGCATAAACTGAAATCGGCCGTATCGGGTTGCGTACGCGAATGCGCAGAAGCGCAAAGCAAAGACTTCGGCATTATCGCCACCGATAAGGGCTGGAACCTGTTTGTGTGCGGCAATGGCGGCGCCAAACCGCAGCACGCGCAACTGCTCGCCGGTGATGTGGATAAGGAAACGTGTATCCGTCTCATCGACCGCTTTCTAATGTTTTACATCAAAACGGCCGATCCGCTGACCCGGACCGCCACGTGGCTCAACAAAATGGAAGGCGGTATGAACTACCTCAAAGCTGTGGTGGTGGACGATGTGCTGGGTATCGCCCAGGAACTCGAAAGGGATATGCAAAACCTCATCGACGTCTACAAATGCGAGTGGCGCGAGGTGGTGGAAAGCCCCGAACTCCGCAAGCGCTTTACCCATTTCGTGAACACCCCGATCAAAGACCCTAGCATCACATTCGCAGAAATGCGCGACCAGAAACGGGCCACAGAATGGGTGTAGGGTAGCGGGCATTCCGTGGCCCATCGCCGGGGGCGCCCGTCGGCTGAAGCCAACGGAAATGGAATGAGAAAAGAATCCCATTGCCGGCGCTGCCCGTCGGCTGAAGCCAACGGAAATGGATTAGAAACATCGCCTTGCCCCGGGTTTCAACCCGGGGATCACTAGCAGGAGATTGCACTAGCAGGAGATTGCACTAGCAAAAGATTTCCAACAGCAAAAGAATTATCCAACAGCAAAAGACTTTCAATAACGATCAACCTTACAGACAGATGGAAACGATCACCGACACAATCAATGCAGTAACCTGGCACATGGCTTGCAATGTCGACGATATCCCCGAGGACGGCGGTGGCTGTGCATTTATCGGCGGCAGGCAGATCGCTATTTACAACTTCACCAGGAGGGGAGAATGGTACGCGACCGATAACCAATGCCCGCACCGCCAGCAAATGGCACTTTCCCGGGGAATGATCGGCAGCCAGGCAGAAGAACCGAAAGTAGCTTGTCCTTTTCATAAAAAAACCTTTTCATTGCAAACCGGACAATGCCTGAACGACGATGAATACCGGATCAATACTTTCCCGGTAATGGTGAAAGAAAACCGCGTATACATCGGCTTGTAAAACAGGCGATACCGCCCCGAAATGGCGGAGCCTGAGGCGCAACCGCGCCGGCTGGCGGCGGCGTCCAGTGAAAGACCGACTTTTAACCGGGGGTACAAGCCCCTGGCGCTTAGCAAATGGAGAGACTCGACAAACGCGTGGCGGGCAGCCTGACGCGGTTCTATGTGGTGGCATTGTGTGTAGTAGCGCTTCTGACCGTGAGCGGCCTGTTCCTGATCAGGCGGACGATCAGAAACCTCAACCACGACAGCCGGATAGTGAACGTGGCAGGGCGCCAGCGCATGCTCAGCCAGCGGCTTACCAAGCTGGCTGTGCTGAAAATCAATGGTATCGAGCACAGCGATACTGCCAGCTTCAATGCATTGCTTGCCTTGTGGAAGGACAGCCACGAAGACCTCGTATCAAGAAAATTACCCATAGAAGAGGGTTTTGTTACCTGGAAAAGCCAGCCGCTGGACACGATGTTCCGCGAGCTGGCTCCCGTTTTTGACCGCATTTACCAGAATTTACACGTCATCAGCCGCGATAGTACCGACCTCGCAGTGAGACAGCAGGCCCTGGCCCAGGTGCTTGCCAGCGAGCCCCGCTTCCTCGCCCAGATGGACCGCATTGTATTCCAATTCGATAAGGAGAGCTTCGAAAGGCTCGAAAACCTGGAACGCATCGAGTGGATTCTCGACCTGATGACGATACTCGTGCTGGTAGCAGAAGGTTTGCTGATTTTCCGGCCGGTAGTGAATACCACCCGACGGGTGGTGCGGATGCTGACCGAATCGGAAGATGCATTGCAGCTGTCGAACCAGAAATTAAAGGAAGCCAACAGTCAGCTTGTCGAAACGCAGAAGGAACTGTTGCGACTTGAAGAAGAGAAATATGAATTGCAGCTGGCCGAAGACCGTGTGCGGGCGGGCGCTTTGATAGAAGGTCAGGAGGAGGAAAGAAAGCGCTTTGCATTGGAGCTGCATGATGGAATAGGCCAGATGCTTACGGGCCTTAAACTGCATGCGGAAAAGCTTAAAGCCGTGCAGTTTCCCGACGAAAAGCACCAGAAGCGCATCGGGCAGCTGGTCACGCTGATCCAGGACATTATTCAGACGACCCGCCAGGTGTCCTTCAACCTTATGCCGTCCGTACTGAGTGATTTTGGGCTTGCGTCGGCATTGAAGCTGCTCTGCCAGCAGACCGCCGACGTGTCGGGGATCCGGATTCTGTTCGAAGGCGAGACGGGCGAGCGCATACCGATGAGCCGTCCGACGGAAATCGGCTTGTACCGCATTGCCCAGGAGGCGTTGAACAATGCTGTGAAACATGCGAATGCGGATGAGATCAAGATTAAATTGGAACAAAATAAGAATCGCATTGTTTTGGAAATCGCCGATGACGGAAAAGGATTTTTAATTAGTACTTTAAAGTCAGAAGGACAATTCCTGACCCATAACGGGATGGAGAATATCCGTACACGTACCCAGCTGTTGAACGGCGAAATACAGATCGTTTCCAAGGTGGACAGCGGTACGAGATTAGTCGTTCAGGTTGATTTATAATGACTTATTGCTGATTAGCTGACCGCGTATGCCTATTCGGATTTTAGTTGTAGACGACCATTCGGTAGTGAGGCAGGGCATTATCACCCTGCTCGAAGACGAAGAGGACATGATCATTGCCGGCGAAGCCTCCGACGGTGACGAGGTGTGGGATATGGTCGAAAAAGTAAAGCCCGATGTGATCCTGCTCGACCTCACAATGCCACGCATGCCGGGCCTGGACGTGATCAGGCAGATCGTGCCGGTATTCCCGTCGGCTAAAATTCTCGTATTCAGCATGCACAACAACACCGATTACATGCTCACCTCTGCATTGAACGGTGCCTCCGGCTACCTAGAAAAGGACACCAGCCGCGATGAAATGCTTCGCGCTATACGCGCTGTCGCCAAAGGTGAGCTCTATTTCCCGCCCTTCGCTTCGTCGGTGATCATTAAAAATCTCCTCAAACAGCTCTCACGCGTGAGCGACGTGCGTCCCGCGCAGGAAGAGGTGCAGGAGAAATCGATCTGGAAAATCATTACCCCCCGCGAACAGCAGATCCTTAAATGCCTCACCGAGGGCATGAGCAGTAAGGATATTGCCGAAAAGTTCGATATCAGCTCCAATACCGTGGCCAACCAGCGCGCCAGCATTATGAAAAAGGCCAACGTGAAAAACACGGCCGAGCTGATCAGCCTGGCTATGAAGTAGCCGATGGCCTGATTTTTATGCTGTCCCAACCCGGTTGCCGGTTTCCGAAATACCGGCGTCACTTAAACCGGGAAATAATGGACAGGATATGCACATTCATACTGGGTTTTTTGCTGCTTTACGCGCTGGCAAACGCGCAAGATAAACCCGTCGCCCAGGGCGCATCACCCCGAAAAAAAATCGTCTTCATAGCCGGCCCCGACAGCCATGGCAAGGGGGAACACGAGCATAACGGCGGCTGCACATTGCTTGCCAAAGCATTGAACGACAGCTTGCCGGGTGCAGAAGCTGTGATTGTTCGTAACGGTTGGCCGGAGGACGAATCGGTGCTGGACAATGCAGCTGCCATTGTTTTTTACCTGGACGGCGGCGGCAGCGACCATTTGGAACTTGTGCATGGCGCCAAAATGGAAAAGCTCATTGCCGGCGGTACCGGCATCGTCAATCTGCACTTCTCGCTCGAAGTGGACGCGAAGGCGGGCGGCGACCGGTTTTTGAAATGGATAGGAGGGTATTTTGAAACCAACTGGTCCGTGAACCCTGTCTGGGAGGCTAGTTTCGCCCGCTTTCCCGACCACCCCGTCGCACGCGGCGTCAAACCTTTCACCATTCTCGACGAATGGTACTACCACATGCGCTTTGCGCCCGAGATGAAGGGCATCACACCGATTTTGCAGGCATTACCCCCCGAATCGACCCTCGATAAGCCCGACGGGACCCATTCCAACAACCCCGCCGTACGCGAGGCGGTACTGACCCGAAAGGAAATGCAGACGCTCGCCTGGGCATTCGAGCGGCCCGACGGCGGTCGGGGATTTGGCTTCACGGGCGGGCACATGCACAAGAACTGGAAGGATGACAATTTTCGTAAACTGGTGCTGAATGCCATTGCCTGGGCTGCTAAAATGGATATTCCAGCCGCGGGTGTGCCTTCTGCAACCCCTACTGACAATGAGTTGAATGCGCTTACCAAGCGGGTCAACTGAGCTGGGGGATTAAATTTCTTTAATCCGTAAATTTCTTCGGTGGGTTTTGCGTTAATTGTTGCAATACCCCGGCGGTCCTGACAAGGCGAAAATGAAGCAGGCCCTTGCCGTTTGTTTTGAAGTCGAGATGAAATACGGTTTCCAAAAACCGCGTAAGCGCCCTAACAACACCATTTTTTTGCTGATCGTCCTCTTGCTAGCAGGACAACTGGCCGCTCACGCCCAGACCGATTCCATCACCGTTACTCCAAAAGCGGTCGTTGCGCACGATACAATCGCTCCGAAAAGTACTGCCGCCAACAAGACCAGGCTCTTCTTCAATTTCGATGCGCGGGGCACGTTTATCCAGCACAAGCATATCAATGTTTTTGGCGTCAATGCCGGTATAACCTTTGGCGAGAAGCGCAACCGGCTCACGGCAGGTTATTACTGGCTAGGCTACAATGCAGCCCGCAAGCTGGTGAATTGGCACAACATATTTCCCGATCCGCTCAACCTTTCGTACTACACGGCAACGGATGTCCGTTTCGCTAATTTTGCCTACTGGCACACGGCTATCCGGAACAAACGCTGGGTACTGTCGACGCCCCTCGAAGTGGGGATCGGCAATGAAAGTACCCGCTTCCGCGATTTGTTCGACGGCATCAAGTCGGGCTCCCGCAAGGACTACTTTATTCCCCTCCAAGTGGGTGTCTACGGCGAATACCGGGCATTGCGCTGGGCGGGGATCAACTCACAGATCGGCTACCGCAATGCTCTTTCCTCCGGAGAATTCCGCGAGCGCTTCAGCGGATTTTATTACAGCTACGGAATAAACCTCTACCCCGATGCGATCTGGAAAGATTTTAAAAAATGGAGCCGGAGGAAGTCTAAATCGTAGAAAATTGATAATGCTTCGCTGCCGTTGGGACATTAGTGGTTGTTTTTATTGACAATGAGGCTCTGCCTGTCGTAATTTAAAATTCCAATCAACCACTGTGACTTATGATAACGATCAGCGCAGATAAGATCGAAGCAAATTCCTCGGCAGTGCTCTACGAGCTCAAAAAGGGCGAAAGAGTAGGGATTACCTTCGGAGCTAACGAGATTGTTCAGGCATATCTTGTTCCTGGTCCCCCTCTACAGAGAGAAAAGGTTCGCGGAAAGCAGCAAGCGACAAAGGATAGCGGCAACGAGGCGTCTGAAGGCGATTTTAAAATGGCGAAAGAAGGAGTTCCCGGCTCCGGAAGAAGAAGGATTGGTATTTACAATGGGATGCCAGGTTACTATATGAGTGACGATTTCTGTATTTCAATGGAGGACGAATTTGATATATGAAATACCTTTTGGATACACACACACACTGATCTGGACATTATTAGAATCTGCAAAGTTATCCTCAGAAGCTGCAAGTGCGATTTACGATGGATCAAACACAATATATGTCAGCCCGATCGCATTTTGGGAGATTTGTATGAAAATTGCTTGCGGCAATTTATGCCTGGGGGATATACGGCCTGAAAGCCTTCCGCAAGTCTGTCAGGATTGTGGATTTGAACTTCTTACATTGGACGCAGATGATGCAAGCACTTTTCACGAGTTGGCAGGCAACCACCACAAAGACCCTTTTGATCGAATACTAATCTGGCAGTCGATTCGTCACGATCTAAACTTTATAACCAATGACAAAAACATCCTCAAATACATAAGTGAGGGGCTAAGCGTCGTCTGGTAAATGCTTCAATTCCTCAATTTTCAATGAATTTCAAGCCAACCCCTTGCGTTTTCAATTTCTTTAAATTTACTTTGTCTATCAAATTAGTAGATTTTATCTGTTAACCACCAGCAGACGAGATCGGTACAACAATCTTTTTCAAAACATGAAATCGATGGATCGTTATTCTTCGCGCATGACCATTGTGCCTATGGTGGGCCACTTTCTGCATTCTTCCAGGCAAGCATACCGTTGCTGTTGCTGATTAGTTTTGACGACGACCACGTCGCCGCTATCCGATTTTCACCCTGTTACATATCATCTTACATGCTGGCCGATCAGTCCGCGGCTCCAACCATTTTAACATCATGAGAAACTTGAAGACTATTTTTTTGGCAGCAGGTCTTGCGCTGGCTGCTTTTTCCCACGCATTTGCGCAGGAATCCAACGAAAACAAAGTGATCATTACGGGCGTACGATTTGCTTACCCGCTGGTCGATAAGTGGATCAGGGAGTACACTGCCGCCAATCCCAAGGCGCAGATTGCTATCGAAACCCGTACTATCACCGATCCCGCTAAATATGATCTGCTGATAGAGGCGTACGACCAGGAAAAGGAAGTGAAAGAAACCCGCGAGTATATTTCGATCGGCCGGTATGCATTGCTGCCGGTGGCAAATGCAAAGTCGGCGTTTGCAAAGGAGTATGCTGATAAAGGGCTGAATGAAAAAACGTACAAGCAGATTTTCTTCCACGATATTTACGCTGAAAAAGACAAATCGCTTAACACACCATATACCGTTTATACCCGCCTGCAAAAGGCCGGCGCGCCGCTCACTTTTGCCCGCTATTTTGGTTACGAGCAGCAGAATATCAAAGGAAAGGCGATCGCGGGTGCCGACGAGCATTTGATCAAAGCACTGCTGAAAGATGAGACGGGAATTACTTATACGACGCCTGGCCTCGCTTACGACCTGCAAAGCCGGAAACCGCTGGACGGGTTAACGATCATCCCCGTAGACCTGGATGGCAATGGCCGGGTTTCGAAAGAAGAAAAGGCATTGGAAAACCTGGACCAGGTGATTGCAACTCTGGAAGCTGGAAAAGTGAAAAACGTGCCGGTTGAAAACATCCATTTTTCCATTGCTAAAAACAATTCGAACCCCGAAGCCAAGAAATTCCTGCTTTGGGTGGCGGCGAATGCTGATAAAGACCTTCACCAGTTTGGTTACCTGAAAGCCGACGCCAAGCGCCTGGCCGACGAAAAAGAGAAACTGGAACGATTTCAGGCTGTAAAGTAAGGTTTGCATGCCAAGCGGGTACGACTTCATGTAGTGCCCGCTTTTTCTTTACCCCCCATTCATTATCCCGGAAAAAAGTAGGTTTATTGGAAAAATACTACGGCATTCCGTACAGCAATGATATGATGGGCGTGGCGTACCTGCGGGGTAATGACGTCGATAGCATTAAGGTGAATCAGAAGTATATCACGCAGACTTATACGAGGGAAGCCGTGCGTTTCATCGATCAGAACAGGGACAAGCCGTTCTTTCTGTACATTACCCGATTTTCGACGTGGAGGGTGGCTCGGCAGCGTCGCTGCGGCAGGGAAAGGCACTACGTTCGAAGGGGGCAACGCGTGCCGACCGTAGCCTGCTGGCCAGGCAAAATCAAACCCGGTACGGTGTACGACGACCTGGCGTCGCACCTGGACCTCTATCCAACGATTATCGGTCTCACAGGCAGCCAGAAATCGCAAACCAAAAAGCCGCTCGACGGAGAAGATATCAGTCCGGTGCTGTTCGGTACCGGCAAGCGGAAGGGCAATGAGTTTGCCTATTATTCAAATGGCATTATCGAAGCATATCGCAAGGGCGACTGGAAGATCAGGCTGCCGCAAAAAGAGGTGAAACAGGGCAATGCGGTAATCGTCGCTGCGGAGGATACCTTGCTTTTTAACCTTAAAACCGACCTGGGCGAGCAGAATAATTTACTGAAATCGAACCCCGCGAAAGCCAGGGAGCTGTTGGCCTCGCTGGAAGTTTATAAAAGGCAAATAGGCAATACCCCGCCGCCGCTCGTTCAGCGGATGCCTTCCGACGATAGCCATATCCGGAAAAGGGCCGAGCGGGCAGCCGGGAAAAATGCCGGAAAATAGGTAGTTTGTGGAATGGTTTCGTATTTTGCTAACCATTACCTTTTTACCTTAAAACAAGCCATGAAGAAAATCACAACCACTGCCCTGGGACTGGCATTTGCATTGTCCATATTCGCTGCGTCTGCCAATGCGCAGGCGATCGACCTTAAACCCGCGTCACTTACGCCTTATCAGGTAACTGCCGTCGCCGCCGATTATAAAGGCAAACCGGCTGTCGCCGTAGAAATGGCACAAGTAGCTGTGAATGAGAAGACTGTTGCAGTGTTGAAAGGCGTCGATTTTCATAATGGAACGATAGAAGCGACCATTTCGGGCCAGCCCAAAGCGAATTCCGGGGAAGGCGCCCGCGGGTTTGTCGGGATAGCTTTCCGGGTGGCGGCCGACACTTCCAAAATGGAGTTGTTCTACATCCGCCCCACCAATGGCCGCGCCGATGACCAGGTACGCCGTAACCATTCCACGCAGTACGTGTCCATGCCCGGGTTCCCGTGGGAGAAGCTGCGGAAAGAAACGCCTGAAAAATACGAGGCATATGCGGATATGCAGCCCGCCGAATGGACCAGGGTGAAGATCGAAGTGAAGGACCAGACGGCGAAATTCTATGTCAATGGCGCTTCGCAGCCGACCTTAATCGTGAACGACCTCAAACAGGGGAAAGACCTGCGCGGGAGCATTGGCCTATGGATAGGACCCGGCACGCTCGGGCATTTTTCGGAAGTTAAAGTGACCAAAGCGGATTAACCCAATTTCCTGACAGCATTTCACGCTTAAAATATCCCAATAATCGAGGAAGATCCTTGGATTATTGGGATTGATAAATTTACTTTGCCTACCGAATTTATAGAGTAACTATTTTATTGAAACCCTGTCGACCGGAAATAACCACCATTTCCAAGACGGTACATCTGCAAATGCCTGTATTGCTTTAAACACAGGGGCGGGTTTCGCGTATGCGCTGCATTGCGTATATGAATTAACGTTAACGCTCACTTGCTGCGTGCTGCCATTCCGGTAGTCGTTGGCTAAGGACGTATCCATATCATAATCATTTTTCCAAAGTTCAGTTAAACCCGTTTTACTTAACATTTACCAAACCCGCTTACTACTAACTAATGAGAAGGTACCTTTACGTGGTCCTGTTCCTGACAGGCTTTTTAAGTCATTCCTATGCCCAGGAAACCGTCTCCGGGGTCGTGAAAGACGCTTCCGGGCAAACGATACCCGGTGCGACCGTGGTGTTGAAGGGCACTTCGCGCTATGCCGCCACTGACCTCGACGGCAAATTTTCCATCCCTGCACCCGACGACTTCCCATTCACATTGCAAGTGAACCTGACCGGCTACCAGCAGCAGGAAATCGATATTTACGAACTGACCGGCGAAGCCGCGGAAATAGTGCTGAAAACCGCCAACGTGCTCGACGAGGTGGTGGTGATCGGCTATGGTACCCAGAAAAAAGGCGACATTACCGGGTCGGTGTCATCGGTGCCGCAACTGGCTCTGAAACAGCCCATCAGCTCGTTCGATCGCGCCTTGCAGGGAGCCGCCGCGGGCGTGCAGGTGACGCAAACATCGGGGCAGCCGGGTGCGGCCGTGAGCATACGCATACGCGGGGGCAATTCCATCACGGGCGGTAACGAGCCGCTGTATGTGATCGATGGCTTTCCGGTGTACAACAGCAATGCCGACGCCAGCGCCGGTGTGACCGCCGGGCCGAGCATCAATGCATTGTCCAGCCTCAACCCGAGCGATATCGAATCCATAGAAGTGTTGAAAGATGCTTCTGCCACAGCCATTTACGGCTCTCGCGGTGCCAATGGGGTAGTGATTATTACGACCAAAAAAGGGAAGGCCGGGCAGAATACACTGACCTACGACGCTTACTACGGTACCCAGAAGGTATTGAAAAAAGTGGATGTTCTTACCAGCGCACGCGATTGGGCATTGCTGAAAAACGACGCCCGCGTGAATTCCGGAAAAGCACCTTACTACACCCAGGCACAGATCGACGCATTGGGCGACGGTACCGACTGGCAGGGCGAAGCTTTCCGCTCGGCACCCATCCAGAACCATCAGCTGTCGCTCACCGGCGGTGACGATCGCACGCGTTACTCGATTTCGGGTAACTATTTCAAACAGAACGGCGTACTGCGCAACACCGACTTCGAGCGCTACTCCGGCCGTATCAACCTCGACCGTGATTTTTCTGCCAAATTCAAGGTTGGTGTGAACCTGACGGCCAGTAAAATCACGGCACAGGTGGCCAACAACGGCGTTGTGAACGCATTGCTCGCCATGCCTCCGGCCGTTAATGTGTACGACGCTACCGGAAAATATACCTACCAGAGCGAGTTCGAAACGCCGCTCGGTAATCCCATCGCCACGTTGGAAAAAGAAGTAAACCAAACCAAGACTTACCGCGTGCTGGGTAATGTGTTTGGTGAATATACTTTTCTGGACGGACTGGTGGGAAAAGTGTCGTTCGGCACGGATGTGATCAACAACAAGCAGAACCGCTATGTGCCGTCGGACCTATACCAGGGTGCGAACTCCAATCCCACCGGCAAAGCGTCGGTAGGTAGCAAGTTTTCGTCTACCTGGCTGAATGAAAATACATTAAGCTATTCCAAAACATTTAACCAAACGCATTCGCTCAACGTTGTCGTCGGGTACACGCAGCAGGCATTCGAAACGGAGAGTGCCATTGCTGCGTCCGAAGCGTTTGTGACCGATCAGTTGGAATACAATGATCTGGGCAGCGGGTCGGTATACAGCCAGCCTTCGTCGGGTTCGTCGGCCTGGGCACTGAACTCCTGGCTGGGGCGGATCAACTACTCCATCGACCAGAAGTACATTTTTACTGTGAGCGGCCGCGCCGACGGTTCCTCCCGGTTTGGCGAAGACAAGAAATGGGGATATTTCCCCTCCGCCGCATTTGCTTGGAATATTTCGAGGGAGGATTTTTTGGCTAACTACAAGCATATCAGTAACCTCAAACTGCGCCTGAGCGCAGGTGTGACGGGCAACCAGGAAATCGGGCAGTACCTTTCGCTGGCGACTTTGAATTCCAATACTTATTTCTTCGGTGGCCAAACCTACATAGGTTTTGCGCCCAACCGCATTGCTAACCCCGAACTCGGCTGGGAAACCACTGCCCAATATGATGCCGGTATCGACCTTTCGCTTTACAAAAACCGCATTAACCTGGTGTTCGATGCGTACTACAAAAAGACGACGAACCTGTTGCTGAACGTGCCGATCCCTTACACCACCGGGCAGTCGACCGCGTTGCAGAACTATGGCTCGGTTGAGAACAAAGGCATTGAACTCGGCATTAATACAGAAAATTTCACCGGCGCATTTACCTGGAATACCAATTTTGTGTTTTCCATAAACCGCAATAAAGTGCTGACACTCGGTGACGGTGCCAACTACATCATTTCAGGGGCCAACATTGCGCAGGTAGGGCAGCCATTGGGATCATTTTATGGGTATAAAACCAATGGCCTTTTCCAGACCGGCGACGACATTGCGAACCTGCCGACCATTAACCCTGCTACCACCAAGCCCGGCGACCGCCGCTATGTGGATATCAACGGAGATGGTAAAATCACCCAGGCAGACGACCGCATGATTATCGGAAATGCCCAGCCGAAATTTCAGGGAGGCATTACCAACACCTTGTCCTATCTCAATTTCGACCTGAGCTTTTTCTTCCAGGGCACCTACGGAAACAAGCTCTTCAACCAGAACAAACAGCAGCTCGAACTCCTCACCGGCCAGCAGAATGCATCGGTAACCGCGTTGGAACGCTGGACGCCGTCCAACCCGACTAACGTCATCCAACGGGCATTTGAAGATCCGGCGCCGGTGAACACGAGCCGGTATGTAGAAGATGCGTCGTTCCTACGCCTGAAAAACGTGACGCTGGGTTACAACCTGCCGAAAGCGCTGGCTTCGAAAATCCGCGCCAGCCAGATCAAAGTATATGTGTCCGCCGCCAACCTGCTCACTTTCACCAGGTACACCGGCTTTGATCCCGAGGTAAGCCGCAATGAACAGAGCACGCTCGCCCAGGGGATCGATTACAGCGTGTACCCCGGCAGTAAGTCGTTTCTGGGTGGTTTAAGTATCTCATTTTAAGCAAATTCGAAAAGTCAGGCTTTGCTGTGGGTAGTCGGGCTGACGAACACATGGCAATTCATGACCACAATTGACAACATATGAAAAAGCTATTTTTCTTGATCCTGGGCATTTTCAGCTTCACGGCCTGCACGGACCTGAATGAAGATCCCGCCTCCCTCATTACCACCGAACAGTTTTACAAAACCGAAAGCGATGCGCTGGCAGCCGTTACGGCCGTATACAATGCCGCATTGAACAACGGCGGGCTCACAATGTACAACCGGCTTTTCCACCTCGCATTCGAAATCATGTCCGACGATGCGATTGCGGGCCTGCGGGTGACGAATGCCGATGTGCGCACGATTTCCGTACTGGCGCATTCGACTACCAACGACCGTGTGGACGAGTTGTGGCGCGAGAGCTATGTGGCCATTAACCGCGCCAATATCGCCATTGCGCGTATTCCAGGCATTGAAATGGACGCTGCCCTGCGTACCCGGCTCGTGAATGAAGCAAAGTTCCTGCGTGCGCTGACGTACTTCAACATGGTGCGGCTCTGGGGAGACGTGCCGCTGATCCTGGAAGAAAACGGGTCGCTGAACAATGAGGCCATCCAGGTGGCGCGTGCGCCGAAGGAAGAGGTGTACAAGCAGATTATCCGGGACCTGACCGACGCAGAAGCACTGCCTAATTCCTTCACGGGCGCGAATGCGGGTCGGGCGACGGGAGGTGCCGCCAAATCCATCCTAGCGAAGGTGTACCTCACACGCCAGGAGTGGGACAAGGCCGCTTCCAAGAGCCTCGAAGTGATCAATGGGCCGTATGGTTACGATTTGTTCGAGAATTTCGCAGATGTGTTCAATGTTGCTACCAAGAACGGTAAAGAGCACATTTTCTCGGCGCAGTGTAAATCCAATGTGAACGGGCAGGGGAACCGTCTCGCCTCGTCGGCGACGCCGGTAGGAATTCCGGGTGTGGCTTCTGCGGGTACGGATGAGCCCCAGGCCGATGTGTACAAGTTGTTCAGCGAGAAGGACAAGCGCCGGGAGGTTACCTTTTTTACCTCGCTCGTGAGCCCTACTACTGGTAAGGAAATCACCTTTCCGCCCCGTTTTTTTAAATATTTCGACCCGGCGCAGATCGTGAATCCTACCGAATCGGCGAAGAATATTCCAGTGATCCGTTTTGCGGAAATCCTGCTGATTTATGCCGAGGCCGTGAACGAAGCCAGCGGCCCGACGGCCGATGCGCTCGCCGCTGTCAACCGCGTCCGCAAACGTGCCGGGCTGGATGCGTTGGCCGGTTTGACCAAGGACCAGTTCCGAGAGGCTATTTACCTGGAACGCCGTCTGGAACTGATGTTCGAATTCCAGCGCTGGTTCGACCTGGTGCGTACCAAAAGGATGGTCACTGCATTGCACGCTGCCGGCAAAACCAACGCCGCCGAGAAGCACTACCTGCACCCGATCCCGCAGCGGGAAATGGATTTGAACCCCAAATTGGTGCAGAATCCGGGCTGGGAGTGAGGTTTTTAAATGATCTGAAACAATGCACAAAACCATTCTTACAATCGCCGCATTGCTGAGCTTGCTGCCAGCCTATGCATTCGCGCAGCAGGCCGACAAGCCCAATATCCTCTTCATCCTGGTCGACGACTGGGGCTGGACGGACATGAGTTCGCAAGGCAGTAAATACTACGAAACACCGAACATCGACCGGCTCCGCAAAGAGGGCATGTGGTTTTCGCAGGCCTATTCCGTCGGGCCGAACTGCGCGCCGAGCCGCGCTTCGCTGATGACCGGCAAATACACGCCGCGCCACGGCATTTATACCGTCGGTAATGCGGATCGCGGCAACTCTGCGGATCGCAGACTGATCCCGATCGAGAACAATACTGTGCTCAATCCTGCATTTACCACCATTGCCGAAGAACTGAAAAACGCCGGTTACAGCACGGGCCTGATCGGAAAATGGCAGCTGGGCGGGAAGGGCAAGGGAGCCGATGCACACGCGCAGGGCTTCGGGCATGTGATTGGCGGTACGGGCGGCACGAGCGCCTATTTTTATCCTTATAACAAAGAAGGCAAAACCTCGCCGCACGAGGGCGTTACCACCGGGCAGGAAGGCGAGTACCTGACCGACCGGCTGACCGACGAGGCACTGAAATTCCTCGATAACAACCGGCAGAAACCCTTTTTTCTGTACCTCTCGTACTTCGCCGTGCATACGCCGATCGAGGCCAAAGGGGAAATTATTTCAAAATACAAATCCAAAAAAGGCGACGCTTACCACCACAACCCTGTTTACGCGGCCATGATCCAGAGCGCCGACGAGGGGATCGGCCGGGTATTGCAGCAGTTGGATGAGTTGAAACTGGCCGAAAATACGCTGGTCGTGTTCTTTTCCGACAATGGCGGAATGGGCGCGGTGACAGCCCAGCATCCATTGCGGGGCTCGAAGGGCATGCTGTATGAAGGCGGCGTGCGTGTGCCGCTGATCGTGAAATGGCCGGGCAAGACCCGCGCCGGCTCGCAAACCGACGCTCCGGTGATCGGGGTGGATTTTTACCCTACTTTGCTGGAAGCAGCGAACATCCGGAAGCCGCTGAACACGGAGGTAGACGGCCGGAGTTTTGTGCCGCTTTTGCTCCAAAAACCACTGTCGCAAAGGGATATCTTCTGGCATTTTCCCGCTTACCTCGAAGCTTACAAAGGTGATAACCGCAACAAGGACACATTCCGCACCCGGCCTGTGAGCACGATTCGTTCGGGGGATTTCAAGCTGCACCAGTTTTATGAAGACGGGCACGTGGAGCTGTACAATATCCGGACAGACATTGGTGAAACGAAAGACCTGTCCAAATCCAACCCTGCCAAAACGAAGGAGCTGACGGAGAAGCTCGAAGCGTGGAAGCTGCAAACCCATGCGCCGATCCCGACGAAGTTGAACCCGGAATATGGTACAAAAGTAAAACCAGGTAGTGCGCCAGCAGCCGCTGCGGAAGAATAGTCATTTTTTTAACACCCAAACTGAAATGAAAAACTTGTTCAAAATCAGCGCGATTGTGCTGGCTGGCAGTCTGGCCGTTCAGTCGCTCATGGCGCAGCATAGTCCGCAGCAGCCCTGGAACGGAAAGGCCGGGAAGACATTGCAGGAATCGACCCCGTTCCATATCGAATACAATAAAAAAGCCGCGAAAGGCGCACCGAATGTGGTTTGGATACTGATCGACGACGCCGGCTTTGGTGCGACCACGGCATTCGGAGGACTTGTAGAAACCCCGAATATTGAGAAGCTTGCCAACAATGGCCTGCGGTTTACCAATTTCCACACGACGGCCATTTGCTCGCCCACCCGCGCGGCCCTGCTCACGGGCAGGAACCATCATTCGGCGCACGTGGGTTTGCTCACGCCCGCTGCCGTTGATTTTCCGGGATATGACACCTACATTCCATTTGAGAAAGCTACCGCCGCCGAGGTGCTGCGCGAGAATGGTTACGCCACTTTTGCATTGGGCAAATGGCACCTGACGCCGGTTACGGAAAACTCGCAGGCCGGACCGTTCAATCGCTGGCCGACCGGACGCGGGTTCGACCATTACTATGGCTTCCTGCCCGGCGCTACCGATCAGTGGCACCCCGAGCTTTGGGAGGACGTGACGAAGCTCGACATCGAACCCAATTCCAGGCATTTGAACGAACTCCTGGCCGACAAGGCGATCAAATACATTGCCAACCAGAAATCGGTGGATGCGGAGAAGCCATTCTTTCTCTACCTCGCCACCGGCGCCACGCATTCGCCGCACCAGGTTGCGAAAGAGTGGATTGACCAATACAAGGGCAAGTTCGACATGGGCTGGGACAAATACCGGGAGATCGTGATCGAAAAGCAGAAGAAACTGGGCATCATTCCGCAGAATGCCGTATTGCCCGAGCGTAATCCCGGGGTGAAGGAGTGGGACGCCCTTTCCGACAAAGAGAAGAAGGCGTACGCGCATTTCATGGAGGTATATGCGGCATTTTACACCTACACCGACTACGAAATCGGCCGCATTGTGAATTACCTCGAACAGATCGACCAGTTGGATAATACGGTCATCGCTGTGATTTTGGGCGATAATGGCGCCAGCAAGGGCGGTACCCAGCATGGTACCATCAATCCGCAAATCAACCGGTTGCAGGGCGAAGCGCGCATCGACGCCATCCTGAATGCCCGCGACCTGATCGGTACCGACGAGTCGAGCACCGACTACCCGATAGGCTGGGCTGCCGCAGCAAATACGCCGTTCCGCTACTGGAAGGGCGACGCCAACACCGAAGGTGGTACACGCAACCCGATGATTTTGCATTATCCCAAAGGCATCCGGGAGAAAGGCGGCATCCGCAACCAGTACGGACATGTGAACGATATTTTGCCGACTACCCTCGAATTGGCCCGAGCCGAGGCGCCGAAGGTGATCAACGGTTATAAGCAGGAGCCGTTTGAAGGTACCAGCCTTGCCTATGCAATTGACCAGCCCAAAGCGTCGTCCCGGCACACGGTGCAGTATTACGAAATCGCAGGGGCATTATCGATTTACAAGGATGGCTGGAAGGCATCTAAGGGGCATTCGGTGTGGGAAGGTTTCGATGCGGGCAGCAAGGCCGATCTGTCGGGCAAGTCGGTGGATTTCAGCAAAGATGTGTGGGAGTTGTATAATTTGAATGAGGATTTTAATGAGCGCACAAACCTGGCCGCTAAAAATCCCGAAAAGCTGAAAGAGTTACAGGCCGTGTTCGACCAGGAAGCGAAAAAATACAATGTGTACCCGCTCAAAGATTTCACCGCGCATGACATGCCTGCGGGTCGGACAGTATACGGTAAAATGCCCGAGATTATCCTTTTTCCGGGTATTGACAACCTCGTAGGCGTAAGCAGTCCGCTGTACGACGGGCGGTCGTTCACCGTGGATGCCGAGGCCGACATGGTTACCGGCAAGGAAGAGGGTGTGCTTTTTGCGGTAGGAGGGGAGAAAAGCGGGATCAGCTTGTTTTTAAAAGATGGGAAACTGCATTACGCCCACAAAACGGCGCGGGATGCTTATCATCTCGCTTCTACCGGTGCTGTTCCAACGGGACGCGTGCATTTCAGGCTGGTTTACGAATTCAACGGACCCTCGGAAGGAAGCAAGTCGGTAGGGAAGGAGACCGTATACATCAATGATGAAAAGGTAGGCGAACGCAGTTTCGCGGCCACGCAGGCGCAGGTCCAGGGCCCGCGCCAGATCGACGGTACCGACGTGGGGCGCGACCAGAAATTCGCCGTTTCGGACCTGTACCAGGCGCCATTTGCATTTACAGGCAAGTTGAAGAAAGTGACGATCAAATATCAGTAAGGTTTAATTTTATTCATTATGCATTTTCCAAAATACCTCACGCTCCTCCTGGCATTCCTCGCGCTCACGCCTGCGATGGCGCAGAAGCAATCGCCTAATATCGTCCTTATACTCGCCGACGACATGGGCAAGCAATGCATCGGTACCTACGGAAGCACTTACCAAACCCCGAATATCGACCAGCTCGCGAAGGAGGGGTTGAAGTTCAACTACGGCTTTTCCCAGCCGCTTTGCACGCCTTCCCGCGTGCAGATCATGACCGGGAAATACAATTACAAGAATTACTCCGAGTTCGGTTTTCTGAACCAGGACCAAAAGACCTTTGCGCATTTGGCGAAGGAAGCGGGCTATACCACCGCCATTGCCGGCAAATGGCAGCTCGGCGCGAACCAGAAACTGCCGAAGCATTTCGGTTTCGACCAGTATTGCCTCTGGCAGCTCAGCAGGCCGCGCCGCGAGGGCGAGCGTTACGCGAAGCCGCTCATCGACCGCGACGGTGAAATCCTGAAAACCGATGCCGACGATTACGGTCCGGATATTTTTACCGACTACATGCTCGATTTCATTGAAAAGAACAAGGACCGCAAGTTCCTGGCCTATTTCCCGATGGCGCTTGTACACGACCCGTTCCTGCCGACGCCCGACAGCAAAAGCTGGAAATCCGATGTGGAAGGGCGTTTTAAAAAGGATACGGCCAATTTTAGGGATATGGTTTCGTATCTGGATAAAAATGTGGGCAAAATCGTGCAGAAGCTGAAAGACCTCGGGTTGTATGAGAATACCATCATCATTTTCACCGGCGACAATGGTACCGGTCGGCCGATTGTGACGCAACTGAAAGACGGCACTAAACTGCAAGGCGGTAAGGGGCTCACCATCGACCGCGGCCACCACGTGCCGCTGATCGTGAACTGGGGAACAGGACGTTACAAAACACACGTGACAGACGACCTCGTCGATTTTACGGATATGCTTCCGACGATTGCGCAGGCGGTGAATGTAAAAGTGCCCGCTGGCTGGAATACAGACGGTACCAGCATTCTCCCGCAGATCAAAGGCGAAAAAGGCACGCCGCGCAAATGGATTTTCTCGCATTACCAGCCAATCCACGTCGAGGCGATCAACAAGCATTCGGCGCGTTTCTTCCGCGACCGCCGCTACAAGCTGTATTCCGACGGTCGTTTTTATGATTTGCAAAAGGATATTGAAGAAACGAGCCGGATTGCAGTGGGTAAAGCGGGGCCGGAGGGGGAAAAAATCAGAAAAGTATTTCAGGCTGAAATGGACAAGTTGCCGGCGTGGAAATATGGCGATCCGGGTGTGGCCAAAGTGATTTTGCCAGGACTGGAGCCTGATCCGGCATTTGCAGAAAAAGGGGATTAATGTATTTAAAAATCAACGATATGGTTACCAGATTCCGACGCATTGCATTCATACTGATGGCACTTTTGCCCGGCCTGAATGTATTTGCCCAAAACACGAAATACAACGTGCTCTTCATTGCGGTCGACGATATGAACGATTGGATCGGGCCGTTTGGCGGGTATCCCGGCATTCAATGACGATGCTTCCTGGCCTTCCTACTTCGATATTCCGAAATCGCCCGAGCCGCCCAAAGCGCCGGTGAATGGTTTCGCGCATTTCGACTGGAGCCCGGTGGATGTGCAGGACGAGGATATGGGTGATTTTAAGGTTGTGAATGCAGGTATTGGCTTCCTGAATGAGAAACATGCGAAGCCGTTCTTCCTGGCGGTTGGTTTTACGAGGCCGCATTTGCCCTGGTATGTGCCGCAAAAGTACTTCGACCAGTATCCGTTGTCTTCCATCAAGCTGCCCAAAACCATGGCCAACGACCTGGACGATGTGCCGGGTGCAGGGGTGAAAATCGCCAAACCGAAGGGGGATCACAAATTCATTGTGGAAAATAAGCAATGGGAAAAAGCGGTGCAGGGGTATCTGGCGAGCATTACGTTTGCCGACGGTCAGATCGGCCGTTTGCTGAATGCATTGGAAAACAGCGAGTATGCCCAAAATACGGTGATCGTCTTCTTCGGCGACCACGGCTGGCACCTGGGCGAGAAGGAGCATTGGCGGAAGTTTGCATTGTGGGAGGAGGCTTCGCGCGTGCCGTTTATCGTGTACGCGCCGGGTTTGTCGAAAACCAGCGGCGTTTCTGAACGTACGGTGAATTTGATGGACATTTATCCCACGCTGACCGAACTGTGTAAATTACCTGCGAAAAAGGGTGTGGAAGGCAACAGCATCGTACCGCTGCTTAAAAATCCGGCCGCGGCCTGGCACCATCCTTCCATTACGACGCACGGGTTCGGCAACCACGCGGTGCGGTCCGAAAAATACCGGTACATCCGCTACAACGACGGTTCGGAAGAACTCTATGACCATGATACCGATCCGCAGGAATTCAAAAACCTGGCTAAGGATGTAAAATATGCATCTGTGAAAGCGGAGCTGGCGAAGTCGTTGCCGGCGGTCAATGCGAAAGATGCGCCTACTGTGAAAGAGGATAAGGAGTAAATCAAAAACCATTATGATGATGAAAAAATATGCATGGCTGGCGCTGGCAGCGCTATCACTCACTTCTTTTACGACGTCCGCCGATGGCGACGGGAGGGCCAAGCCGAAGTATAATGTCCTGTTCATCGCGGTCGACGACCTGAACAACGACCTTGGTACGTACGGTAATACCTTCGTGAAATCCCCGAACATCGACCGCCTGGCCAAACGCGGCGTCCGTTTCGATAAGGCTTATACCCAGTTTCCGCTTTGCAGCCCGAGCCGCTCGTCGCTGCTTACCGGCCAGCGGCCGGATGTGACTAAGATTTATGAACTCCAGACGCATTTTCGTAAAAACCTGCCGGATATCGTCACATTACCCCAGCTTTTTAAAAACAATGACTATTACAGTGCGAGGGTAGGGAAGATCTTCCATTACGGCGTGCCGGGCCAGATCGGTACCGACGGCTTGGACGATCCCGATTCGTGGAACCACCGTGTGAACCCGAAAGGCCGCGATAAAACCGAGGAGCCGCTGATCAAAAATCTCACGCCCGACCGCGCGCTCGGGAGTGCATTGGCATGGCGCGCCACGGAAGGTACCGACGAGGAGCAAACCGACGGGATGATCGCAACGGAGGCAATCAAGCTCATGACCGAGAAAAAGAACGAGCCGTTTTTCCTTGCTGTTGGCTTTTTCAGGCCGCATACGCCCTATGTGGCGCCTCAGAAATACTTCGATATGTACGACGTGGATAAGGTACCTCTCCCCAAAGAGATCCCGAATGACCTAGACGACGTACCGGAAGCGGCATTATTCACTAAACCGCCGCATTGGGGCCTCGACGAGGCGAAACGCCGCGAAGCCTTGCGTGCCTACTATGCGACCATCACTTTCATGGACGCGCAGGTAGGTAGGCTTATCGATGCCGTTGACAAATTGAAACTGGCCGAAAAGACGATCATCGTGCTTTGGAGCGACCATGGCTACAATGTAGGCCAGCACGGACAATGGATGAAGCAAAGTTTGTTTGAAAACTCCGCGCGCGTGCCGCTCATCATTTCCGTTCCGGGTGGTACCAAAGGAAAAGCATCCGCCCGCACGGTGGAACTGGTGGACATTTACCCTACGCTGGCTGAGCTTTGCGGCCTTGATCCGAAACAGAATCTGCAAGGTAAAAGCCTTCTGCCGTTGCTGAAAAACCCATCTGCCCCTTGGAATAAACCCGCTTATACCCAGGTGCGCCGGGGCCAGATTTTTGGTCGCAGCGTGCGTACGGAGCGCTTCCGCTATACCGAATGGGACGGTGGGAAAGCAGGGGTGGAGCTGTACGACCACCAGAAAGACCCCGGGGAGTTTACCAACCTGGCCAAAGACAATAACTTTGTTATTACGGTGAACGAGCTGGCTGTTTTGTTGAAAAAGGGCTATCCCGAGGCCGAGCAGCAGACAGGTAAATGATGGCGGAGTATCGGAAAGTAGTCCGGTCGGCGGCGGGCTTAGTCCTCGCGTAATTGGTTTGTAATATGCAAAAGACATTCATACTTGTCCTGCTTTTGTTTGCGCACGCTTTTACCGCCATCGCGCAAACAGTGAAGAGGCCGAACATCATTTTTCTCCTCACCGACGACCACCGTTGGGACGCGCTGGGTGCGATGGGGAACAAAATAATCCGGACGCCGCATCTCGACGCACTGGCTAAACGAGGCATTTTGTATACAAATGCGCATGTGACGACCGCTATTTGCATGGTGAGCCGAGCCAGCCTGCTGAGCGGGCAGTACATGTCGCGACACGGGATTAACGATTTCAATACCGATTTCAAATCGGAAGCGCTCTCGGAGACCTATCCGGCATTGCTGAAAAACGCAGGTTATAATATCGGGTTTATCGGAAAATTCGGCATCGGCGTCAAGAACCAGCCTGACACGCTGTTTGATTATTGGGCTGCCAAAAAAGAGGGGCAGCCGCAATATGAGCTCGTTAACCAAAGCGGTCATACTATCCACCATACCGACAGCGTCGGCAAAGACATCGCGCAATTTCTCGACCGTTTTGCAGGCCGGGATGCACCGTTTTGTCTTTCGGTAAGCTTCAAAGCCCCGCACGAGCTCGATGGCAATCCGCCGAAGTATCCCATTCAGGCGCGTTTTAAAGGATTATATGAAAATGCCGACATTCCTGACCCGCTTACGGCTGCACCGCAGTATTGGGACAGTCTGCCCGCATTCTTCCGTACCGACCAGAACATCGGCCGCGACCGGTGGAAACCGCTGCTATCGACACCGGAACTCCGCCGGCAAACCACCCGCGACTACTACCGCCTCATTACCGGCGTCGACGAGGTGGTAGGAAACATGGTCACCCAGCTTGAAAACCTGAAAATCGATGACAATACGCTCATTATTTTCATGGGCGACAATGGCTTCTCGCTGGGCGAGCACGGCCTGGAAGGTAAATGGTTTGGTTTCGAAGAATCCATCCGTGTCCCGCTCATCATCTCCGGTGGCGCATTACCCGCGAACATGAGAGGGCGCACCTCCGGGCAGCTTGCGCTAAATATCGATATTGCACCTACCATTCTCGCATTCGCCGGCATCGCCGTGCCAAAGGCTATTCAGGGCTACGATCTTCTGGCCGTCGAGCAAAAGATGGCTACCCCTCGGAAGGATTTTTTCTACGAACATACCTACCTCGGCAGTCCACGCTTGCCGAAAGTCGAAGGGGTGGTGAGTCCGGGTTTGAAATACATGCGTTACACGGAACATGGGTATGAGGAGCTTTATGATACCACAAAGGATCCGCATGAGACGACTAACCTGGCCCAACGATCCTCGGAAAAGGGTAGACTGGAAAAAATGAGAAAGCGGTATGAGGTGTTGAAGAAGGAGGTGAAGTAAGCAGTGTAGGAATTACCTGTTCAACAAACGAGGGCGAAATAGGAGAAGAGCGCCCTCGTTTGTTTTTTTGCTAGTCAATAGGATACAATTCAGGCAGTTTTCGCTGAATTCCGAAATAGCCTTCGTAAGGGTACTGTTCAAAATCATTGTATTTGTGGTCGTCGAGCTCCTCGATACTATCGAAAACACGTACCCGGTCGATAAACCTACGCTCATCCATTGTCAGATGTCGCCAGATGATATTGAAGACAATCTCCATCTTATCCTTCGTTTCTGTGGCCGGAACGATGGGTATGCTCACGCCCAGGGTATATCTATCCTTCACCATGCCGTGATACGCTGGTGCCAATCCGATGGCATCTATTATCACGCCCTCACTTTTTGCTTCCCGAAACACGGTTTTAAGTGTTTCTACCAATGCTGTTGTAGCCATTTTTTTAAAATAGAGAAAGATCCCGCACAAGATAGAAGTGCATTTGCTCACGCCGTGTACTTAATGTGCAAACTCACGTGATGGATAGGCAAACGGTTTTCGACCCTTGTCCGAAAATTTTTTTCACCTTCCCAACATCACCCCTTGCATTCTTAAAATCTTTTATCAATCTTTGTCTATCGAATTTATAGATTTATTGAGAACGAAGGGAGAGGTTAGGCTCTGTGATCTTCTGGCAACCTGTGACTCGTCAAGGTGCCCCAACCTAATTCTATTGATAAATCTGAAAATCCAACCACTGAGTGAATGAGGTATTGCACAGTTGATCAGGCTGCTTGGGCCTTGGAGATCCTGTGCCTTGCCGACAGTAAATTTTGATCAACAAC
The DNA here is from genome assembly GCA_001898145.1 of Dyadobacter sp. 50-39. Lineage (GTDB taxonomy): Bacteria > Bacteroidota > Bacteroidia > Cytophagales > Spirosomataceae > Dyadobacter. Next base: position 170,958 of record MKSR01000006.1, on the reverse strand, counting down.
AAACCAGAGACACATGGAAATTTATCTGGATAATGCGGCTACGACCGCCCCGGACCCGGAAGTGATTGAGGCAATTCTGCCGTTTTTGACCACCCATTACGCCAATCCATCGTCTGCGCACGCTGCTGGAAAAAGGGTGAAAGAGGCCGTCGACCAGGCAAGGCGTACGGTAGCGCACTGGCTGGGCGCTTCACCGGAGGAAATTTACTTCACAGCTGGTGCGACGGAAGGGATCAACCTCACCTTGTCGGGAGCGATCCAGGCCTACGATCTGAACCACGCCATTACGAGCCGGATCGAGCACAAGGCCGTGTTGCAGACATTGAAGCGCCACGAGAAAGAGGGTGATATCGAGACGAGCTTCGTCAAGCTCGACGAGCGCGGCAACGTGGATTTATACCATCTCGAGAACCTCCTGCGGGCAAACCCGCGCACGCTCATCGCACTCATGCATGGGAACAATGAAATCGGTAACCTGACAGACATTCATGCGATAGCCGTATTGGCCAAAAGGTATAATGCGGTGTTTTTCACAGACACCACGCAGACAGTGGGCAAGGAGCATTTTGATTTGCAAGATGCCGGGATTGATTTCCTGGTAGGCTCGGCGCACAAGTTTCATGGTCCGAAAGGGGCAGGTTTTGTTTATATCAATCGGAAACACCAACTGAAACCGCTCATTTACGGCGGAGGGCAGGAGCGGGGCCAGCGCGGCGGTACGGAAAACGTAATCGGAATCGTGGGACTGGCAAAGGCGCTGGAAATATCGTACCGTCATCTGGAAGCGACCCGAAACAAAGTGAGCAAATTGAAACAATACCTGGTGTCGAAGCTGGCGATCAGCGGGATCGAGGGGATTTGTTACAACGGCGAGAGTAAATCGGTCGAGAATAGCGTGCCCAATGTGCTGAATGTGTCGTTTCCCTGTTTGGGAACGGGGAGTATCGTGGCGAAGCTGGATCAGCTGGGCATCGGGGTTTCCGGCGGGAGCGCCTGCCAGGGAGGCGGCGCGTCGCATGTGATGCAGGCGCTCGCGTGCGAGGCCAACAAGGAAAATGTGCGGTTCTCGTTCAGCAAATTCAACACCTTCGAGGAGCTCGATCACGTGGTGGAAGCCATCGTAAGGATTTACGAATCGGACCCGGCCGCAGCTACGCATAAAGCATGGAAGAGGATTGCCAGCTGGGCGTAATGGATAGTTAATGCCTGCCTCGCCTGCAACCTTTCTGATTTTAACAAAATTTAATCTCAGCAATTGGCACCAAACGCAGCTAGGGGGCGTAATGATAGTATAGGACGCCGATTACCGGCGGCCCAAAAATTCTCAACAAACCACATAAACATCAACTAACAATGAGTAAAACCTTTTTTCTCCGGGTCATTTACCGGAATGCCTGGAACCTGCACAAGATTACTTCCAGTGTGGAATCCGTAAACGGGGCGAAGATCAAGCACCTCAATTTCATCAGTAAGGGCAAAAGTTTCGTGGGCGTGATCGCGTTCGAAGCGTCGCAACTGATCGATTTTGAAAAAATCATGACGCTGATCCGCCGTAACCGCGACATTTCAGCAGTTGAACCGATCATGGATAGCTCCCTTTGTTGTTGATCGTTGTCAGAATGTTATTCCAAACTGAAATCCTACTGTAACGGAAGCCGGGTGCCCGTTCCCGAACCGGAAGGGCACCGGCACCGCTACGAAATAGCCGCTGTTCTTATTTTTCTTCACGATTTTATTGAGGACCGGTGTAAAGCCATACCTCCCGGCCGTTTCAAAAGCGGCACGGCCGGCGAAGGTAAGCCCGGGTGCTAATGTCACCAGAATGCCTGGGTGAAAGAGGAAGTTTGCCATCTTACTGCTGCCGTTTTCAGCCCTTACCAATGGCACAAACTCGGCTGAAAAGCCAATTTTGGGGCTTTTCCAGATATTAATGCCCGTGGGCAATCCTACTACATAATAACTGTCGAAGTTGGTGCTGGTACCCTCATTACTGAAAGTCACGATGGGGTGCAGAATGCCCACGTAGCCTGCCACCCGCGGATACACGGGCGCCGGAGTGGGGGTGGGTTGTGCCTGCTGTTGCGCCTGGGCGGCGCTGAATACAAACGGACCGAAGGTAAAGAGTGTTATAAGGAGTTTTCCGGGAAAAAGACGGAGCATAAACGGGTTGGTTAGAATGAAAGCGGTGAACCGCAATGCAATTCTAAAAACCAATGTGCAGGCAGGATAGAACGGTTTTAACGTTTTGTATTTCCTTTACTTTTTCGGACAAATTTTCTGTATTCCGAGGGCGTCTGCCCGGTATGGGCCTTGAAAACCCGGTTGAAGTGGCTTTGGTCTGAAAAGCCGGTGAGATAAGCGATCTCCGCCAGAGTGTCGTCCGTGGATTCCAGTAGCTGGATGGCCTTTTCAATCCGAAGTTTCCGGATGTATTCTCCGAATGAAAGATTGTCGAAATAACGCGAAAACTCCCTCGAAAGGTAGGCCGGATTCACGTCCAGTTCTTCGGACGCGATTCTGAGATTGAAGTTTAAGTTGGTATCGATATGGTCCTGGATGAGGTTTTTGAGCTCTTTGGTCCAGGCCGGTACCTTCGTTTTCTTTTTCCCTTTGCTGCTGATATAAGTTTTGTAAATCTGCAAAAGCAAATGCTCCGTGGGACTTTGCGTGTGTTTTTCCTTGCGCAAATGCAATGCCCAGCTGTACAGGGCGTCGTAAATGAGTATACCTTTTTCCAGGAGTTCGTAATCGTCCTTTGTATTGTACGCCAGCCCCGCCGAGATCGCCCAGAGCCCCGACGATTGCACTGCCAATGTATGGTCGTCGGTATCGGCACCGCGCACGATGGGCGCCAGTACACCCAATGCAGGGTCTTTCAGTTCATATTTCTTAATAAAATAGTCGAACGTGCATTGATCCTCATAATGCGTGAACTCCACGCCGGGAATGTCGAAAGGTGTTGCGCCGAGCGACTCCGCCAGGCTCAATACCTCATTTTCAGGAACGTAAATGATTTCCGCAGTGGCGTCGATAAACCGCCGTATAAGCCACGGACAGGCGAGACGGTCAATTTTCGGGCGCTCGCGTGTGATCCATTTCATCGTCAATAGGTAGTCGCTACTTGCTTGGGCTTTCTGTATTGGTGTAAATTAATTAAAAGAACGCTTCCCAGAATGACGATCAACCCGGAAATCTGTAAAGGGGTAATGGATTCATGCGCGAAGAAAATACCTAGCAGCACGGCTACCACGGGATTTACGTAAGCGTAGGTGCTCACTTTGGTAGCGGGCTGCACTTTCAGAAGCCATACGTAAGCACTGAACCCCGCAATGGAGCCGAACATGACCAGGTAGCCCGTCGCAAGCCAAGCATTGACGGGGATCGCCGACAGATCAACGGACGCCAGTTCTCCCGAAAACAATGCGCCTGGAATGAATGCGACGCCGGCAGCCAGCATCTGCCAGGTCGAATTGACGGTCGCGGAAGTGGATACCGAGTTGTATTTGGAATACAGGGAACCGCCCGCCCAGGCCATCGAGCCTACTACCACGAGGCCCATCGCGAACAGGTCGCGGCCGCTGTTCAGCGACGACATTGTGGCCATTATTTTTTCATAAAACAGCAATATCACACCCGCAAAGCCGACTACGAGGCCCAGGATCGTGGATTTGCTGCTGAGGTTTTCCGACCATCTGGGTTTATCCAGCAGCACAAACCACAGCGGTGCCGACGATACCATAATCGCGACCATCGCACTCGGCAGGAACTGCTCCACCCAAATCACCACTCCGTTGCCGACAAACAACAATAATAAACCCGTCACAAGGGCGGGTTTCATAATTTTCCAGGAAAATACTTTCTCGCCCTGCATCAGGCTCCATCCGAGCATCAGCAGGCCGGCGATGATAAAGCGGAAAGCCCCCAGGAAGAATGGCGGAAACCCTTCCAGCGCCCGCTGAATGAAGAAGTAGGTGGATCCCCAAACGATGTACACGGTGGCGAATGCCAGTACCACCATTAAAGTTGACGGAGTTTTTGTTGACGTTTGCATGGCGATTTCATTTTTCAGGTATAACTAATTGCTGCTCTTCCTTGACCGTTTCGAGGACGATCGTGGTTCGTGTGGAGGTGATATTCTGTATTTTACTGAATTTGTTGCGCATCAGTTCCATAAGCGAGGCCGAATCGGCCGTGCGGACTTTGACCATGTAGCAATCTTCGCCCGCAATGTGGTGTACTTCCTGCACTTCCGGGATTTTGGCGAGTTCTTTGGCGGTATTGTTGCTGCCCATTCCCTCGGACGATTTCATCGCGATAAATGCCAGCAGCGTTTGTCCCAATGCCACCGGACTGATCCGCGTGGTGTATTTGACAATGACCTGCTTTTGTTCCAGCTTTTTGACCCTTTCGAGTACCGCCGAGGGGGCCATTTCCAGTTCGCGCGCCAGGTCCGCATTGGTCATACGTGCATTCTCCTGCATGAGTCGGAGAATGCTGAGGTCGGTTTTGTCGAGCACAATATCGGAGCCGTTCATAATGCTGCGGGATCGGGGTTTGGTAGAATTATATTCAGAAATATGACTTATATTTTGAATATTGTTCAGCTAATACAATGGGTGTTTTATAAAAGTTCGTCATGAGTGGCTAATTTTCGAATTTTATTCGGAATGAGCGGAAAATAAATGACAATCGTGCGGAATGGGATATTTTCCCATCTTTGTAAGATCTCAAATCCTGAACCATACACGCATGAAAAGACTATTAATGAGCCTGTTAGTAGTATTGACCCCTTTCGGCAATACAATGGGCCAAATCGACCCCAAAGCAACACCGGAGACCGCCGCACTCTACCGCAATCTCAAAAGGCTTTCCGAGCAGTACATTCTTTTCGGGCACCAGCATGCCACCGAGTACGGTCACGGATGGTCGGGCGATGCCGAACGGTCGGATGTGAAATCGGTGACCGGCTCCCATCCGGCAGTAATCGGTATCGATTTCATGGGTCTTTCCGGGCGGCCGGAGGATGAAATCGCCAAAACAGCCGAAGCATTGCGGAAGAATGTGGTGGCGACCTACAACCGTGGCGGCATCACCACTGTCGCCTGGCATTTCTCCAATCCGGCTTCCGAAGGCGGCTTTTACTGGAAAGACGGCGTTTCCAAACCGGCCATGGCGCTTATCAAGCCGGGTGGTTCGCATCATGAGCAATATAAGCTGATACTCAAAACCGTTGCCGATTTTGCGCACTCGGTGAAAGGCAGGGATGGCACGCTCGCCCCGATGATATTCCGCCCGTTCCACGAGTTCGACGGAGATTGGTTCTGGTGGGGAAAGAGCCACACTTCGAAGGAAGATTTTATCGCCGTCTGGCGCTTTACCGTCTCGTATCTGCGCGACCAACTCGGCGTGCATAATTTCCTGTATGCGTTTTCTCCCGATAACAAATTCACGTCCGAGTATGAGTTCCTGGAACGCTACCCGGGCAACGAATGGGTGGATATGGTAGGAATGGACAACTATGGCGACTTTGGCCGCGATGGCAAATACAATCCGGAAGCCGGTGTGAAAAAGCTCAAAATTGTATCGGACTATGCCCAAAAGGCCGGTAAACTGGCCGCATTCACTGAAACCGGCCTGGAAAGCATTCCCAATCCCACGTGGTGGACGGAGACTTTGCTTAAAACATTGAAATCAGAAAAACTGCAACTCGCCTATGTGCTCGTGTGGCGTAACGACACCAAAAGCCCTACCCACTTCTACGCGCCCTTTCCCGGCCAGGTAAGCGAAGCCGATTTCGTGAAATTTTACCATGACCCATACACTTTGTTTGAGAAGGATTTGAAGGACGTATATAAATAATTGCGTTTTCAGAGTTAGGATTAATATAAAATTGCTGAAAAAACGGTTTATGACTTTCATTCACAGACTTACCCACCGCAAAAACCTCTTCTCATTGTTTGGCCTGCTGATGATTATCGTCGCGGTTTCGTGTGCGCCGAAATATACCCCAACGCCCGCACCGGATAGGTTGCTTCCTGAAATACAAACGGTTAACGCCACTTTCGGCCCGTCAGGCAAGGTGGTGGAAAATTTTTACCTCAATTTCAAAAGTCTCGGAAATGTACCGATCGAAGAATACGGCATCGTGTACGCGTTTTTGCCTGATACTAATGCCGTAAACCTCGTGATCGGAAGTACTTATCCCACGGCCAAGTTCAAGAATGCGCCTAAAATCGGAGCGAATTCGGAGACTTTCAACATCAATCTTCCCTCTGGAATGCACGCCTTATCCTACCGCGCCTATGCCAAAGTGGTGGGCGGCGAAGTGCGCTACGCCCCGAACCGGCTTAATAAGACTTATTGACCCCCGACTGCCGGTGGCGGAACTCTCGGCTAGCCTCGCGGAAATGGAGGAAATCCTTTGAGAGGATTTGTACAAAAATACCGATTGGTAATCGCGCCATAGCCGCTTGGTGGTTGCATACCGAAATGCGCCGTGTGGGATGCTATACTTGCCGAAAACAAACAAAACTATGGCAAGCAATCGCAAACAAATCGGCTGTACACAACTATTTTCATGGCTCACTATTCTGTTGGCCCTCGTTGCAATGCTTTCATGCACCAACCACACGCACAAGAACGACGTCAAGCCGCAGGAAAAAATCTTCCCGGAAATTCATACGGGCGCTGCCACCTTTCATGTGCTGGGTGGTGTGATCGAGACCTTTACGGTCAATTTTGAAAAGATCGGCAATATTCCGATCGATGAATATGGCGTTGTGTACGCGTTTTTGCCCGAAACCAAGTTGGTGGATCTTGTTGTCGACGGCCCTTATCCAGCGGCGAAGTTCAAGGCCGCTGCGAAAGAGGGGCTCATGACCGAGTCTTTTAAGATCGGTTTTCCAAGCGGGACCCATGCGCTGTCGTATCGCGCCTACGTGAAGCTGAAAGGCGGCGAGGTACGCTATGCCGATAACGATTTTACCAAAACATACTAATTCCGAACGGCCTGGTCCCGGAACTTCCTTGTGACCAGATGGTAGTTGCAAAGCTCTGCCAGGTCGATTAGCACTGTTAAGCATCTGGCGATAGCCGGCCGTCGTACGCCGAGCTATCGCTTTTTTGCATAAATTGCTCCATGCCGATCGACCGCAATACCATTAAGCTCCTGAGAATCCCATTCTCGTTTTTCCTCGCCCCGCTGTTTCTTTTCGCATACAGCCAGGCCGAGACGGTGGTGCACCGGCAGGCATTATGGAGCTTTCTGATCATCCATTTCCTCGTTTACCCGGCCAGCAACGGCTACAATAGCTATGTGGACCGGGACGAGGACAGTATTGGCGGGCTGGAGAAGCCGCCGCTTCCTACCAAAGACCTTTTTTACGTCACGATTTTCCTGGATGCTGCCGCAACCCTACTGGCGCTCGTTTTCGTAAATACATTGTTCGCGCTTTGCCTGGTACTCTACATCGGGGCGTCGAGGGCATACAGCTCGCGACAGATCCGACTGAAGAAGTACCCGGTACTGGGGTTTCTTACTGTGGTAGTTTTTCAGGGGGCATTTACCTACTATATGTCGATAGCGGGTGTTTCGGGTGGCGCTTTGCGGTTGGATACGGCCAATATCTTCGTCTTGCTGGGCTGCTCTTTCCAGATCGGGGGTGCCTATCCGCTCACACAGGTGTACCAGCACGAGCAGGACCTGCGCGACGGCGTGGAGACGTTGAGCTATAAACTGGGTTATATCGGCACTTTTGCATTCACGGCCGCCATGTTTGTGCTCTGCAATGTGTTTTATTATTTGTACTTTACAACCAGGGAACTTGGAATGATTTTTTACATTGTCCAGGTGTTCTTCATCCCCATTGTGATCTGGTTCGGGACCTGGTTTATGCTGGTCTTGAAAGACCGTCGCCAGGCTAATTTCAGGAATACCATGCGGATGAACTGGGTGGCGGCGATTTGCATGAATAGTTGTTTCATCGTTTTAATTATTATCAACAGAATTCCATTGAGTTATCTATCCTCTATTGAAACAGCCGTTCCCGAATATGGTTATGCGCAGGAAACGCTTACCGATTTCTACCTGCGATCGACTGATGACCTCAATACCCGCCGCAAGATCAGGATTGTCTCCGGCAAGACAGGCATTGAAAAGCGTTACTCCGTCATTCCCGATTTTGATCAAAATCCAGAAGATTTTACATTTTTCAACCGGGATGCGGCCTTGATGCCGGAGCCCACACTTTCGGAACGCATGCAGCTTTACCAGAGACATGTGACGGCATTGTCGAGGAAGGCGATTGAGCAAATCCCCGGTTTTGAAAACATGAAACGCGGCATTACGCATCTGATCACGGTTACCTGTACCGGATTATTCGCGCCCGGACTGGACGTGGAACTCATGCGCGACCTGCGGTTGAACCCTTCGATCCAGCGCAGCAGCGTGAATTTCATGGGATGTAATGCAGCCATTCTCGCATTGAAGAATGCGGATGCCATTTGTAAAAGTCATCCCAATGCGAAGGTGCTGGTAGTTTGCACGGAACTTTGTACGATCCATTTCCAGAAGCGTTATAATGACGACTACCTGCTTTCCAATATGATTTTTGGCGATGGTGCGGCGGCGCTGCTGGTGTCGTCGGAGCCGGACGATCGCTACCTGCACCCGGTCAGAATCGACGGATTTAATTCGATGGTGCTGCATAATGGGTATTCCGACATGGCCTGGCAGCTTTCCGAAACAGGATTTATTATGAACCTGTCGTCGTATGTGCCCGATCTGATCCGCGAAAACATCCGGCCTATGCTGAAAGCGGTTGGCCTGAAACCGAATGATTACCGGCATTGGGCCGTGCATCCAGGCGGAAAGCGCATTGTGGACGACTTTGCTTCGGCATTGGAATTGGACAAATGTCTGCTTGGTCCCACCTACAACGTGCTCAAAAATTACGGAAATATGTCGTCGCCTACCGTCCTGTTCGTCCTGAAAGATGTGTTGGAAAAGGCAAAGCCGGAACATGCCGGCGAGCGTATTTTTGCCGCTGCGTTTGGTCCGGGACTGAGCATCGAAACCATGCAGCTGCGCTATGTTCAGGCATAGGAGCATGAACAAGGAACTGCTCGACCGGGACGATATTCCGACAGCGGACCTTTTTCAAAATCTTCGCGAACTGGATTTTATCAACCACTGGCTCGGCGGTTACGATATCTCGTTCAACGCATTGAAGCGCGTGCTGCAACATGGGAAGCGATATGCATTGGTCGATATCGGTTGCGGGGGAGGAGACACGCTCAAACGCATTTCCACCTGGAACAGGAAGGCCGGGTTTAACCTGGATCTTTATGGCGTGGACCTCAAACCCGACTGCATTGCCTATGCCGGTGAAAACCTGGGAAAAACGGGTGTCACGCTCATTTGTGACGATTACCGAAACACTTACCGGCATTTAGAAAAGGTGGATGTGATTCACGCGTGCCTGTTTTGCCATCACCTCACGGATACAGATCTCACAGAGCTTGTCCGATTTGCATTGAGCAACCGGGCAATACTCGTTATCAACGACCTGGAAAGGAACCCGCTCGCCTATTATTCCATCAAATGGCTTACCCGTTTTTTTTCAAAATCATACCTGGTGAAAAACGATGCGCCGTTGTCTGTCTTGAGAGGGTTTAAAAAGAAAGAATGGCTGGAAATTTTGAAACAATCGGGCGCCACCCGGTTTTCTGTACAAAATAAATGGGCATTCCGTCATGAAGTGATCGTTTATGGAAACGCAGACTGAACATTTCGAATGCGCGATCATCGGGGGCGGGCTGGCGGGGCTTTGCCTGGCTATTCAATTGGCGGACAACGGCATTTCGACAGCCGTTTTTGAAAAAGGGAAGTATCCATTCCATAAGGTTTGCGGTGAGTATATTTCAATGGAAAGCTGGCCCTTTCTGGAAAGCCTGGGTTTGCCGCTGGCGGATCTTGCATTACCCAAAATCCATCACCTGGGCATCAGTTCCGATCGTGGTTTTATATTGAACCATCACCTTGGAATGGGCGGGTTTGGCATTAGCCGGTACAGCCTCGATCACTACCTTTTCGAGATAGCTTCACGTAAGGGCGTGCGTGTGGTGCAGGAATGCCGCGTGACGGACGTGCAGGGGAATACGAACGAAGGCTTCCGGATCCGTACTTCTTCTGGCCTGTTTGCTTCGAAAGTGGTCTGCGGGAGTTATGGCAAATACACCCCGCAATTTATTCATCTGCCGGAAACGAATGCGCCGGGTGCCGATAACCAGAATTATATCGGAGTCAAGTATCATATCAAAACCGATTTTCCCTCCAATCGAATTGAATTGCATAATTTCAGCGATGGCTATTGCGGCATTTCAGCAGTAGACCGCGACTGGCATTGCCTGTGTTACCTCACTACGGCCCGCAATCTGACGGAAAATGGAAAGGATGTAAAACAAATGGAGGAAGCTGTTCTATTTCAAAATCCATTTCTGAAACACTACTTTACCCAATCCGAATTTGTGCATGCACAGCCACTGGTGATCAGCAATGTGCAATTCAATAAAAAGCAAACCGAATCGGAGGGTATCTTTCTGCTCGGCGATGCTGCAGGTTCTATCACGCCGCTCTGCGGGAATGGTATGAGCATGGGTATGCGCGCTTCCAGGTTGCTGGCGGCACAATTGCTGCTGCTATTCCAGCGCAAACAAACCTACCGGCAGGCCCTGGAAAACTATCACCGCGAATGGAATGCGGCATTCGGAACGAGGATCAAGGCTGGTTACCATCTTCAAAAGCTGTTCGGTAAGAGCCGTACGACGGACATTGCATTGAGACTGCTCGATAAAACGCCGTGGCTTACCTCAAAACTCGTTGCGCTCACGCACGGGGAGGTGTTCTGATGCCGCCTGCCGGGATTCTGATTTTTGGAGAAAATACTCGAAAAGAAATGCATTCAGGAGCAGCAGGAGCATTCCGTAGAAGATGTCTTCAATAGGGATCGTGAGCATGCGCACACCCAGATTTTCGGCATTATTATACCAAACGATCGGTTTATCCGGGCCGGTACCTGTGAGAATGCCGTTGACGATCACGAATGGAATGAGCAGGAACTGGTGTGAATAGTAGAATAAGCCGAGCCATTTCGGTTTGGCCTGCCATTTCAGGTAAATCAGAAAAATGGCCAGCCAGCTCATGGTCGAAGAGGTGTAATAGCGGCCCGCGCCAAACAGGCCGAGGACCAGGCAAAGACCGATGAAAATCCAGGTAACGGTTTGCTCCGCTCTCAAATGCAGCTGCCCTTTCCAAAGCCTGAAACAATAGTACGTAAACATGCAGGCGTAAGGAATGCAGATAAAGAACAGAAGCTCTTCAACAGGCAAACCGAACAGACTGAAACCTGTCAGGTACGCCGGTGTAAATCCCCACACGCCGATTTGGGTAAAATAGCTATCCCAGATGACAAACGGCACCGCCGAGATCAGTATAGCAGGCCAAAGTGCTTTCCAATGCCTGTCAAGCCGGATTTTAGGATGGAATGATGCCAGGAGCGGCACGGAAATGGCGCCCAGGTCCACCAGCAGGTACAGCAGTTTCATTTCGTCGCTTTTTGGGCTTCACGGAAATATCTCAGCGGGACCCAAAGCATGCCAAAGCATTCGCCCCCATGCTTGCCCAGGTGTTTATGGTGCATTTTATGCGCCCGGCGAATGGCTTTCAGGTAGACGGAATCCGTGTTCCGGAACACCCGGAACCGCTGGTGAATGAACACATCGTGGACCAGGAAGTAGGTAAAGCCGTAAATGGTGATGCCCAGGCCGATCCAAAACAGGTAATTGAAACCTGCATTGAGCCCCAGCCACAGGAAGGTAATGCCGGGCGTGGCGAAAATGACAAAGAAATAATCGTTCTTCTCGAAGAAATCCCCGTCGTCGCGCTGGTGGTGATCGTGGTGCAGCGACCATAGTAGCCCGTGCATCAGGTACTTATGCGCCAGCCAGGCCACGCATTCCATCGCCACAAATGCGCCGAGGGTGATCAAAACGTTGAGTGTCCAATGCGGCATCATGCTTTTTCAAGGTTAGTGTTGCGTTAACTACCGATCCTGCGGGCCATTACCGGCATGCATATCTTGAACCACTCGGTGTAGGTATGCGGGTTTTGCTGGATATCGGCTTGTATTTCATGAATCGTCAGGTATTTGTAATCGCTGGCTTCTGCGGGGTCGATGGTTGGTACTGCATCGGAAACACCGTAAAACACGTGGTCCAGCTCATTTTCAGTCAATCCGTTTTCCAGGTCGGCCCGGTATTGAAATGTATAAAGGAATTCTAGATCGGCCTCGATACCCATTTCTTCACGCAGGCGCCGCACGGCCCCGTCGTGTACGGGTTCGCCCGGGAGCGGGTGGCTGCAACAGGTGTTGGACCAAAGCCCTTCCGAGTGGTATTTGCCGAATGCACGCCTTTGCAACAGCATTTCGTTTTTTGAATTAAAAATAAACACCGAAAATGCGCGGTGCAGTACACCTTTCTCGTGTGCTTCCAGCTTGGGCATCAGGCCAATGGCTTCGTCGTTTTCCGTTACCAGCACAACTTGGTCGTTCATAGGATGGTGGGTTTCAGGTTTTGTGTTGTGGGAATATTCTCCCTGTACAACACAAAAACGTCATAAAAGATCAAACTGGTGCCTCAGCAGCGACCGAAACATCAGTCCGAACTTGTCGATATCCGGGATCCTGATCCTGGCATTCATCACTTTCTCCGGCGGCGTTTCCTTGATTCTCAGAAACAATTTTTTGTAATAATAATACGCCAGGTAAACGCCCCTGCGCGAGCTGGCGGGCAATTGACGGATGCCGATCAGCGCTTCGGCAAAATCGGCTTCGATCTCCTGCTGGATCTGCACTTTGTCGGCGTAGGAGAAATGGTTGAAATTTACACCCGGAAAATAAGTACGACCCAGCGTCTGATAATCGGCTTTCAGATCGCGCAGGAAATTCACTTTCTGAAAAGCCGCGCCGAGCTTCATCGCATAGGGCTTCAAAGCGTCGTACAGGACGGTGTCATTTTCTGTAAAAACACGCAGGCACATCAGGCCCACCACCTCTGCCGAGCCCAGCACATATTCCTGATAAGAGTCCTGCGTGTGTTCCTTTTGGAGCAGATCCATTTCCATGCTCTTCAAGAAAGTATGGATAAGCTGCCATTCGATCTGGTAGGTGTGTACGACATGCTGAAAACTGTTTAAAATAGGGTTAATGCTGATCCGCTCACGGATGGCATCATGCGTTTCTTTGCGAATGCGCGCCATCATCACTTCCTGGTCGTAGCCGTGAAAGCTGTCGACGATCTCGTCGGCCAGCCGCACAAACCCGTAAATTCCGTAGATAGCCTTGTGCAGTGAGGGTTTCAGGAAGTAAATTCCCAGGGAAAACGAGGTGCTGTATAGCTGCGTCGTTTTTTTGCTGCACGATGCTGATAAATCATCAAAGAGGCTCTTCATAATTGGCTGTTTAGGTATTTGAGAACTTCATGGGCGGCTATGGTGCCGGAAATGATTGCAGGGGGCACGCCGGGGCCAGGAACGGTGAGCTGGCCGGCGAAAAACAGGTTACTGACTTTCGGACTTCTAAGTTTGGGTTTGAAAATCGCGGTCTGACCAAGCGTATTGGCAAGCCCGTATGCATTGCCCTGGTAGGCATTGTAGTCGTTTTTGAAATCGGAAACGCAATAGCTTCTTTTCAGTACGACGTGATCGCGGATGGGTTCGCCGGCGAATTTTTCGAGGCGGTCCATCAGCAGCTGGTAGTAATGCTCCCGGATGGATTCCGGATCGGACAGTCCGGTGGCGATCGGCATGAGAATGAAGAGGTTCTCATGTCCTTCAGGTGCCACCGACGGGTCGGTAACCGAGGGGCAGCATACGTAAAACAGCGGTGCCGTTGGCCATTTCTTATCCTTGTAAATTTCCTCGGCATGCAGGCCGAAATCCTGGTCGAAAAACAGGTTATGGTGCCGTAACCTGGTAATGCGCTTATCCACACCGAGGTAAAACAGCAGGCACGACGGGGCAAATGTGCGGTCGGCCCAGTAGCTTTCTTTGTAATGCCGGTCTGGCGAGGATAGTAATGATTGCTCGATATGCTGGTAATCGGCGCTTCCTATTACCACATCCGCGGCCACGGACTGGCTGGTGGTATGGATATGCCGGATGCGGCCGGCTGATGTTTCAAGGTTTTCCACCCGTTCGGAAGTACGGAACTGTACGCCGGCCTGCCGGGCAATGTCGCGGAATGTATCGGCCACTTTTCCGAACCCGCCCATGGGGTAGAAAGTGCCCTGTTTCAAGCCGGAATAGTTCATCAGGCTATACAGCGCAGGCGTATCCTTGGGCATGGCCCCCAGGAAAAGGACCGGGAATTCGATCAGCGCAAGCAGCCGGGGATCTTTGAAAAACCGCCGCGCATGGCTGCTGAAAGAGCTGAAAAGCTGCAATTGCAATGCCTGGCCGAACAGCCGCAAGCTCATGAACTCGGTAATGGAATGGCCGGGTTTGTACACCATGTCATCCATCCCGACGCGGTACTTGAATTCCCCGTCGGCGATGAACCGGCGGAGCTTTTCCGCTGCGCCCGTTTCTATCTGTTCAAATAAGAGGCATAGCTGCTCGAAATCGGCCGGGATATCTACTGCTTCATGGTCGGCGAAAACCACCGCGAAACCCGGATCAAGCTGTTTGAGCTCGTATAAATCGGCCACCGCCCGGTCAAACCGCGCGAAAAAGCGCTCGTACACATCGGGCATCCAGTACCAGCTGGGGCCCATGTCGAAGGTGAAACCATTCTCGGAAAAGGTGCGTGCCCGGCCGCCGATCGAATCATTTTTTTCAAATACCGTGACGTCGTGGCCCTCCTTTGCGAGAAGCGCGCCTGCCGCCATTCCCGCAAATCCGGCACCGATTATGCCGACGTTCTTGCTTGTTTGCTTATGGATTGGTGTGTGCATTCTTCCCGATGGTTTCAAATAGGTCGTCAATCGATTTAATATGGCGCACGCGGGGCTCATTCGCGGGGCCGTCTACGCCGCCTGAAAAGCAGATCCGGCAATCCGGAAAATCATGCACCAGCTGGCTTAGCAATGCCGGTGCCATGCTTTCAGGCTGGTTGCCGACAAAGAAGGTATACATGTGCGTGGGCGCTATCCCGCCCGCCACCGCCCGCAGGTTTGCGTACGGCACGCGTGTGCCCAGATAGGTGGCACGCTGGCCCGCCTGTGTGAGCAGGTAGTACGCGAAGAGCAAACCGATTTCATGTTCCTCGCCCTCGTGCAGGAAAAGCAGCCATGTCTGGTCGCTTTCTTCCGGTATCGGTAATGCGTCAATCGCGGAAAACAGCTTCTGCCGGATCAGGTTCGATAAGAAATGTTCCTGCGAGGGAAGCAATGCGTCCTTCGTCCACATCAGGCCGGTTCGGACCAGCAAGGGGTAAAGGATTTTTTCGTAGGTACTGACCAGTCCCAGCCGTTGTACGGCATCCGCAAACAGTTGATGAAATGCCGGCGCATCGTACGCTGCAATCGCGGCCATGGCCTGGTTGATCCACGCTTCGGCATGCGCATCGGTTTCCATCGACTCCGAGATAATGCGGTCGATCTCATCGGAGATTTCTGTGTTGCTAAGCTGGCTGATCTGCGAAATTTTCATCCCGCGGTTCAGTAACGTGCACACATTGAGCAGTTTTTTGACGTGCTCGTCGTTGTAATACCGGATGTTGGTATCTGTCCGTTCCGGTGCGAGAAGGCCGTAACGTTGCTCCCAGATGCGGATTGTGTGCGCCCTGGTGCTGGTAATGCGTTCGAGGTCCCTTATCGAGTAGGTGGACATATGTTTGTTTAATGTTTTTCAAAAATAGTTAAACAAAATTATTTGTTTACTTTTTTGTAGGAAAAATAAAAATTGCTGCTACTTTTGATATTGATAATATCTTATGTCTGATTTTAAAAATATCAACTCATGGGTGCGCAGGATATATTCTGGTCGGTTAATATCAAGTTCCTCCGTTTGCGTCAGAAATTGAGCCAGGAAGCGCTCGCAGAAAAGCTCGGCATCAGCAGGGTGAAACTGAATGCGATCGAAAGCGGCCGTACCGCTAATCCGACGGTCGATGACCTGATCAACTTTTCGGAGTATTTCCGGATGAGCATCGACAGCCTCCTTAAAATGGAGCTCAGCAAGCTTTCGGACCAGAAGCTGAAAGACCTGGAAGAGGGAAGCGAGCTGTTTATGAAAGGCAGCCAGATCCGCGTCCTGGCCATCACGGTTGATAAGGAAGATAAGGAGAATATCGAATACGTGCCCGTGCAGGCGCGCGCGGGTTACCGCTCTGGTTATGCCGATCCGGAGTTCCTGGCTACATTACCACGTTTCAACCTGCCTACCGTGCCCAAAAACGGGACTTTCCGGATGTTCCCGACCGTCGGGGACTCCATGCTGCCGGTACCCGAGGGCGCGGACATCATTACCAGGTATGTGCAGGACTGGACTACCGTGAAGCCCGAAACACCCTGCATTGTGATCCTGAAAGGCGATCAGGATTTTGTATTCAAGCAGGTAACGATCAACCAGGAGGCGGGGACAATGCTGCTGCAATCGTTCAATAAGCAATATTTCGCCTACACCGTCCCGGTGGGAGAGGTAATTGAGCTGTGGGAATATTACAGCTTCCACAGCAAGGCACTCCCCGAGCCGCAAACTGATATGCAGCAGCTTATGCGGATGTTGCAGGAAATGCAGAATGAGCTAAAGGAATTGAAAAAACGGTCCAGCTACAAATAGAAATCGGAAAGGCTACAAATAATTAGACAGCCGGGCTTCACGTCCGGCTTTTTTTGTGAACGGGATTTGGTATTCTTGGAAATGTTATAAATATTAAAATGAGGTCAAGAGACAAAATCGAACATTTTGCATTTGCTCAAATAGGAAATTCTAGAACTATTAAGCATTTTTATTGCATTAATGTAGAAATAGTGTGGGTGTGTGGTCATAAAAAAGGTAGGCTCATTACGCGCACTATATCGCAGTGGGAGATGGATTGTCTTCGATTAGTGCAATTTTTACGGAAGTTGTCACCCCTCAAAACGTTGAAGTCACCCCAAACTACCCCAAAGTGGTCACAAAAAGGATAACGGTTCGAAAGGGGCCGTCTAAATTCGTTGAGTTAGAAAAAACGACTCAACTTCATGAATGCCAAACCTCTATTCTTAAGTATTTTAGCGCTCCTCTCGTTAACGGTGTATCAAGTATCCGCCCAGAGCCCAACTTCTGCAGCGCAGCGATTCAACATTTTTGTCAAGGGCGATGCCACATTGCAATCCAATGAAACCGAAGGCCCAATCGCGGTAGGCGGCAATGTAACTACCAATCAGTACCAGATCAGCTTCAACAATCAGCACGGCGTACTATTTGTCAACAATGCATCGATCGGCCTGGCGGTCCGCGGGGCGGTGAAGCTCAATAGCGGAAGCCTCACGGTAAACGGAAATAACTATGTTAAAATCGGGAATTGCAGCCCTTCCAGCAGCTCGGGTACCAACCTGAAAGTGTGGTATAAGGATAACAACAATGCCGCTTCCACGATCCGCATTACTGAAACCGGCAAACAATACTGGGAAACCCCGAATATCACGATCAATGCCAACATCAATACATGGTCTCCCAGTGTGAGCGAAACCGTAAACCCGGTTTGTGAAAACGTTTTCGGAACGGGTACGAACCAGATCGACATCGACGGCGCTTTCACGACATTTATTAAACGGTCGAACCAGCTGAAAGAAATGGCAGATAACCTGCCAATCCGCGATCAGAATGGCAATATTATGTCCTCCGCTCCCATGGGGCCGTACCTCGACCCGAACGTGATCGGCAATAACCCGAAAATCATCGTTGATCCGGGCAAGGTGAACGTACTGACCGTTTCCGCAGCCGTATGGAACAAGATCGGAAACTCCAACATCGAAGGTATTCCGCAGGGACCCCAGCTGGGACAAACATCCTCCGGCAACAACTTTGCGCTCATTATCAATATTGTCGACTTTCCCACTTTCTGCGGACAGACGGGCAGCAACAAAATTAATTTCCCCGGTTTCGGCGGTTTGTCCGACCCGCAGGGCAGCTATGTGATCTACAACTTTCCGGACGCGACGAAAGGTCTTACCCTGGGTGGCAATGCACAGATCAGCGGGACTATTTTTGCGCCGCAGGCTGACGTTGTGAAGGAAAATAATGGGAATATCAACGGCCAGATCATTGCAAAAAGTTTTGTACACAAAAGCGACGAAGTGCACTTCTGGCCATTCCTGCCGTCGATCCCGGAGCCGGTCGAAAAGAAGATTGACGCAACGGCGAGTTCAAAATGTTTGAAAAATGCGCCCTGGCTGGATTACAACGTTACCCCGAACTATGACGCGACCGGCGAAACAGCGAAAATAGAATGGATCAATTCCGAAGGAAAGGTGATCCAGGAGGACAACGGACTGCCGCTGACGGGCAGCCTCCTTTTCCCTGGTGCCTCGGTAGATATCAACGGAAACGGCATTGCATGGCCCGGATACAAGCAGGATGGTGACAAGTGGGTAGAGGATCCGACCGACCGTAACGGCTCCCTTCGTACCGATGGCGCGAAGATCCGCGTGACCCTCAGCCCATCAACCGTGGTGAACATTACCTTCCCCGCAACCACCACTTCCTGCCGCACAACTCCGCCACCTTCAACACCTTTACCGGTAACATTAGCATTTTTTGCTGTACAAAATGTAAATTGCAATGCGGAACTGAAATGGAAGGTAACCGAGGCCAGGAATTTCTCACATTTTGAGGTCGAACGCTCGCCAGATGCGAAGACTTATCAGATGGTTGCCCGGATCGGTTACGACGCCAACAAAGCCACATATAGTTTCAACGACACACCATTTTCATCAGAGTCTGTACCTGTAAAGACCTATTATTATCGTCTTAAACAGGTAGATACCGACGAGACATTCGAATACAGCGCAATCCGTAGCGTACAAGCCGGAACATGCGACGCCCGGTTGGCAGTGGATTTCTTCCCCAATCCAAGTCAGGACGAAATGAATGTCAGAAGTTTCTCGCCGGTGAAAAAAATCGAAATATTCACACTAGAAGGAAAGCGGGTTTATCAGGCCATGCCTGCGACCGTTCAAACAGAAATCAAAGTTAATGTTCAGGCTTTTGCGCAAGGAATGTATATTGTGAACGTGGTAAATGCGGAAGGGAAGTATTCTTCCAAGCTGCTCAAAAAGTAGAATGAATTGATCTTATATAGCGTTATGTGAAACTTAAAGCTGCCGGCATTTTGCCGGCAGCTTTTTTATATACCATTCCATTTCAGGAAAGCCTGCGGCCTTTCCATTCGTACTGGCCCTTCTGCGCAGCAAGGCCGAAGAAGCAGACATAAAACGGATAAAATACCTGGGTTACGGGAATGAATATCAGCGACTTCCTTTTTTGTAGAAAACCTAGCACCGAACCCAGAAAAAGCCATTCGGGTACGCATTTCAGCGCCAGCATCCCAGAGAAGACGGATAATGGAATGCTGCCTGCCAGCACAAATGCGCCGGCGAGCAGCAGCGAGAAATTGCTAGCGAAAATATAAATGGCCAGGACAAGCGGGGTTTTGCTTTGGTAATGTTTCCATTTGCTGGCCCATCGCTTGCGCTGCCGGTAAAAACTGGCCCAGTTGCGGTGCGGCGCGGTGCGGATGACGGCATCGCGGTGGCGCAGAAAATACACCGAACCGGGGTAGCGCGCCGCAATTTTGTGCATCAGGAACTCGTCGTCGCCCGAGGCGATGTGCCTGACACCCTCATAGCCATGAACTTCCAGAAAAGTTTCTTTTTCGTAGGCCAGGTTGGCGCCATTGCACATGGACGGGTAACCTGCCGACATGGACGCCGCACCGCTGCCGATCAGGCTCGCGAATTCTACGGTTTGCAGGTGATCGGTGAATGTGGCTTCGCGGGTAAATGTGACCGGGGAACTGATTAGTTTCGCACCCGTGTGCAGGTAGCAGGTAGCGATGGCGTGCAGCCAGCCTGCCTGCGCGCGACAATCGCCATCGGTAGTGACGATCAGTTTGCCCTGAGCGTGTGCAATGGCCGTTTCGATCGCCCGTTTTTTCGGCGCGGAGGTGCGCTCGTCGGGCAGCGGAATGAGTTTGATCCGCGCCTGCGAATGTTCTGCGAATGCGCGAACGATGGCCGCGGTATTGTCCGTGGAACTGTCGTCCATCACCAGTACTTCAAAATGCGGGAGAGGCAAGGTTTGCCGGTTGAGGTCTTCGAGCAGGGAAATAATGTTCCCGGCCTCATTCCGGACGGGTATGATGACGGTTATGAAAAAATCCCGGGGAATGTCTGCCGGTTCCGCGCGTTTCCGGATGCGGGTCCAGAGCCAGGTCAGGGCCAACGTGAAAACCGCATAGCTGCCCAGCAGTATCCATATAGCCGCCACAGCCCAGGAAATGAATGCCATGCTGTTCATCTGGATTTTTTCCATTTATATTTCCAGACCAGAAATATGCCCACCAGGATGGGGCCGAGAACATTCAGAATCCAGATCAGGAACGTGGCGGCGATGATCTGTTCAGCTGGCAAGTTGAATGGGCCGAACACGACCAATGCGGTGAATTCACGTAAACCCAGGTCGCCCAGCACATTGATTGCGGGTATCAGGGTTTTGGCGAGGAAAATCAGGGTAACGCACGCTGCCAGCTGCCCCGCGCTCACCGGGAAGTAGAAAAGCGATAATGCCAGTACGAATTGAGACAGAAATACCAGGTAGCGAAGGATGCCATATCCCGTGCCGGCGGCAAGCTCGGCGGGTGTATAGCGGCCTATTACATTGAAATACTCCTTCATTTTAACCAGAATCCGACGCGAAGGCTGCCAATCGTCGATGCGCTTGCGGAACGGGAGCAATGCCGGGCCCAGGAACACAATGCTGAATAAAACGCAGTTCACCGTAACCCTGAGGGTTTGAGGAATGGCAAGCTGGCCGTTCAGATAAACCCACCCGAATGCGCCGGCCAGTACCGATATGTAAAACTGGATGCCGTTTGAAATGAGCGCGGCGCCGATCGCTTCCAGCCGCCGGTCCGACCGGAGTGCGGCCACGCGCCCGAGCGTGTCGCCCAGCTGGGCGGGTACGGCCACGCCTACTGCGAGGCCCGTCAATGTGCCGCGGAGCGCTTCAAGGAACGATAGCGGGGTGATCCGGGAGATGAGTTTCTGCCATTTGAGGCTTTCCAGCGCCCAATTGACGGGTACTAACAGGAGCATCAGCACCAAAACCGGCGCATGCTGCACCGACCAGATGGAGCCGAACACCGTGCTAATGTCGCCGATCCCTTTCTGCTCATTCCGGAATGTGCGGTAAATGTAACTCAGTACCAGTGCCGTCACGACCAGTTTGACTACCCATAGCAGGTTTGCCTGGTTGCTTTTTGGCTTTGGCGGGGAGAGTTCCTTATCTTGCACCATGCTAAAAACGGAGGTTTCGGAAAAGGTCATTATTGGGGTAGATCCCGGCACGCAAGTGATGGGTTACGGAGTAATATCGGTCAAAGGACAGCAGATTTCGCTGGTGCAATATGGGGTGATTCATTTGAGCAAATATAGTACGCACGAGTTGAAGTTGAAGAAAATCTTTGAGCGTCTTACCCAGCTGATCGAGGACTACCTGCCCGATGAAATGGCCATTGAAGATCCTTTTTATGGTAAAAATGCACAATCCATGCTCAAACTGGGCCGCGCACAGGGCGTAGCGATGGCCGCCGCGCTTGCACGGAACATACCCATCGTTGAGTATTCTCCCAAGAAAGTAAAGCAGTCCGTCACCGGCAGTGGCAATGCCTCCAAAGAGCAGGTGGCCTACATGCTCGAGAAGATCCTGAAAATGGAACTCAGCCGCGAGTTCATGGATGCTACGGACGGCATTGCTATCGCGATCTGTCATCAATATCACGCCAATTCCCCCGCCGCGGCGGCTTCGGGGAGCTCCAAAAAGGCCAAGAAGGGCGGATGGGGTGCTTTCGTCAGCGAAAACCCCGGGCGAGTCAAATAATCCCCATTGTTTCCAAATGTAATTGTAGCGGCATCGGTGATGTGGCTGGTACTGCTATGTTATAACTCTTTGATATTCAGAAGTTAATTTCATTTTAATGTTGAGATTAAAAAACTTTAATGGTATTAATTCAACATTTGCTTTTACTAATCAAACGTTTGTTTAATAAAATCAAACGATTGTTTGATTTTCATTTATGAGGCCGTTACCTTTGTATGGTCATTGGCAAAATCAAGAAAGAATCCCTGCCGGTGACCTATTTAAATGGACTACAACGCCAAACAATTGCAGATAATAGAGGTAGCGGAGCGGCTGTTTTCACAGAAAGGTTTTGCCGGTACTTCGGTAAGGGATATCGCCCAGGAAGCAGATGTGAACGTCTCTATGATATCCTACTACTTCGGTTCGAAGGAAAAGCTGATCGAGGCGCTTTTCCAGCTACGTATGACGGAGTCGAGGTCCCGGCTCGAAATGCTGATGATGGCCAGCGAGCTGTCGGCACTCCAGAAATTCAATGTTTTTATCGATAGCGTGATCGACCGCCTGATGAGCAACCAGTGCTTTCACAACATCATGCTGCGGGAGCAACTGTCATCGGACCGGACGCCGGTCATTTCCGAATACATCCGCGGATTGAAAATGCGGAATGTGGAGCTGATCAAACGGATGATCGAAGAAGGGCAGGAGGCAGGAGAGTTCCGCAAGGATATCAATGTGAGCCTGGTCACTACTACACTCTATGGCACGGTTAATTATGCCATCGCTACACAGGACTTTTACAAGATCATCAACGGGCTCGAACATCAGTCGGATGAGGAATTTCAGAAGCATTTACGCAATGAACTGAGCCAGCATCTCAAGAACCTATTTAAATCAACAATAACCAATGAACACCACATCCAGAATTAAAAGAATGGTCAGTCTGGCAGCCGGGATCGTCTGGATCGCCATGACCAACCATTCGTACGCCCAAAGCGCACGCACGATCAAGCTGGAAGAGGCCATTACCATGAGCCTGCAAAACAGCAAGCAATTGAAACTAAGCCAGAGCAATGTAGACCTGGCCGGACTGGGGATCCGTCAGATTAAGGAAGACCAGCTTCCCAGCCTGAGCGTATCTGGCTCTTACCTCCGGGTGAACTCTCCGAATGTGAACCTGAAAATCAAACAGGAAGGTAACGACAGCACCGGTAACTCG
This sequence comes from Dyadobacter sp. 50-39, assembly GCA_001898145.1. Classification (GTDB taxonomy): domain Bacteria; phylum Bacteroidota; class Bacteroidia; order Cytophagales; family Spirosomataceae; genus Dyadobacter. Next base: position 147,616 of record MKSR01000006.1, on the reverse strand, counting down.
GGCGGAATGCCCAATGTACACCAGGCAATGTACGGCATGGCAAGCGCTTCGCTTCCACTGTTTTCCGGTTTTCGCTTCAAATATGGCCTCGAATCGGCCAAATATGTGGAGCAAGCTGTAAAACTGGACGCCGACAATGACCGGCAGCTCGTCATCCAGAACACGGTCGGCGCCTATGGTAATCTCTATAAAGCGCAGAAAGCAGTGGACCTGGTTACCGAAAACCTCGCCAGCGAGCGGGAACGCGTGCAGGAGTTTACCAACCGCGAGAAGAACGGAATGCTCGCCCGCAACGACCTGATGAAAGCCAAATTGCAGGAGTCGAATGTGGAACTGGCGTTACTGAATGCGCAGAACGATTTGAAAATCACTACCATCAACATGAACCTGCTGCTGGGGCTGCCCGAGGAAACAGTGCTCGAAGCCGATTCCAACAGTTTTTCAGCATTAAAAGAAGAAGGTAATGCAGCCGAATGGGAGCAGACAGCGCTTACACACCGCAAGGACTTCGCGGCTAACGGCATTCGTCAGAAGGCCGCGGATAGCGATATTAAGGTGGCCAAAGCGGATTTATACCCAAGCGTAGCGCTCACAGCCGGTTATGTGGCATTGAGCATCCCGGGTGTGGTGACCGTTCCCAATGCGGTGAACGCGGGTATCGGTTTCAAATATGACATTGCCTCACTCTGGAAATCACACGCCAGAATCGCGGAAGCCCGCACTAAAGCCTACCAGCTGAAAACCAACGAGCAGATTATCCTCGACAAAATCCACCTCGAAGTGAATACCGCTTACTACAACTATGTGCTGAGCAAAAGAAAGATCGACGTGTATGCGAAAGCTGTGGAGCAGGCCAACGAAAATTATCGCATTACCAAAAATAAATATGATAATAGCCTGGTAACCACCACCGAATTGCTCGATGCGGACGTGGCGCAGGTACAGTCGCGAATCGATTACGAAGCAGCGAAAGCCGACGCGGTCGTGGCGTATAAAAAATTAGAGCAAACAGCCGGCGTCATCAACTAAACAAGCCCGGCCAGAGGCCTGACAATTGGCCTTCCGAAGCAAAGCTTCGAACTATTCAGTCATTCAATCATTCAATCATTCAAAATTGATAATGGAAACGAAAAACACCACCGAAGAAGCACCTAAAAAGAAGAATAACCGCTTCCTCATTATCCTTGCCGTCCTCATTATTGGCGGCGGTACCTGGGGTTTTACCAAATATAACCACGGACTCCACCACGAAGAAACCGACGACGCGCAGATCGACTCGGACATCAGCCCCGTTATCCCGAGAATATCAGGTTATGTGACCGAGATCCGGGTGAAAGACAACCAGACCGTTAAAAAAGGCGACACACTGATCGTTCTCGATAACCGCGACCAGATCATCAAACTGGAACAAGCGAAAGCAGGCCTGCTGGGATCGGAAGGCAGCCTCACCGTTGCGCACGAAACGACCAATGCCTCTGCCGCCAGCGGCATTACCTACGAAGCGAATGTGGCAGTAGTAGCCGCGCAAATCGAGGAAGCGAAGGTGAATTTGTGGAGAGCCAACCAGGACTACGCCCGTTACGAGAACCTGATCAAAGACCATTCGATCACACAGCAGGAATTTGAGCAGGCGCAGGCTACCAAGCAGAAAGCAGAACGCGCACTGGCCGTTTTGGAAGCGCAAAAATCCGCAGCCGAACGTCAGGCCAAAGCAGCCGGCCGCCAAACCAAAGCAACCTCGGTACAATCGGCCGTGGCGAATGCGAATATCAAGTCACGCCAGGCGGAAATCGCGAATGCGGAATTGAACCTGTCGTACACCGTCATTACCGCACCAACCGACGGCCGCGTATCGAAAGTGAATGCGCAATTGGGCCAGTACCTGCAAGCCGGTCAATCCCTGTTCAGCATCATCTCAACCCACAAACCATGGGTAACTGCAAACTTCAAAGAGACTCAGCTTACTAAGATGAAGATCGGTCAGCACGTGAAAATTCACGTGGACGCTTATCCGGAGCACGAATTCGAAGCACAGGTTGCGTCGTTCTCGCCTGCCACCGGCGCTCGTTTTGCGCTGCTGCCGCCTGATAACGCGAGCGGTAACTTTGTGAAAGTGGTGCAACGTCTGCCGGTACGCATCGAATTTACCAAAGCGGATGACGAAAAGATCGCGCAGCTGCGTCCGGGCATGAACGTGTTCGTGGACGTGGAGCTCAACTAAAAACCATATCACCCATGGAATTACAGGAATCACTCGTCGAATACGGCTACCGCAGGGTAATTATTACCATCACAGCCGTATTGTGTGCGCTGCTCGAAATCGTGGATACCACGATCGTGAACGTGGCGCTCAACGACATGCGCGGAAACCTGGGCGGCACATTGTCGGAGGTGAGCTGGGTGATTACCGCCTACGCAATCGGTAACGTAATCATCGTGCCCATGACGAGCTGGCTCTCGCAGCAGTTCGGTCGCCGCAACTACTTCGCCGCTTCCATTATCATATTCACAGTCGCCTCATTTCTTTGCGGTAATGCCGATAACATCTGGGAGTTGGTATTTTTCAGATTGATCCAGGGCTTCGGTGGCGGTGCATTGCTCGTAACCGCCCAAACGCTGATCACCGAAAGCTACCCGCCCGAAAAGCGCGGGATCGCACAGGCCATTTACGGTCTTGGCGTGATCGTAGGCCCTACATTGGGCCCGCCGCTGGGTGGTTATATTGTAGATAATTATAGCTGGCCTTACATTTTCTATATCAACATTCCCCTGGGTATCATCGCGGCGATGCTGACGATGGAGTTTGTAAGAAGTCCGAAGTTCGCCAACAAAAAGGCGGCTAACGAAATCGACTGGTGGGGTATTATCCTGCTGGCCGTGGCCGTGGGCTCACTGCAATATGTTTTGGAGAAAGGCCAGGAAGAAGACTGGTTTAACGACGAGATCATCCTCATCCTCACAGTCGTGTCGGTATTTTCATTTTTCTTCTTCATCTGGCGGGAATGGACCTATAAAAACCCGATCGTGAACTTGCGCGTGCTTGCCAACGGTAACCTGCGCGTGGGGACGATACTATCGTTCATACTGGGCTTCGGATTGTACGGTTCTACATTCATTATCCCGCTCTACACCCAGGCTACGCTGGGCTGGACGGCCACACAGTCGGGTATGCTCATGGTGCCCGCTGCCATCGTGACCGCCATGATGATGCCAGTCGTAGGCCAACTGCTGCAACGCGGTGTGAAACAGCAATACCTCGTAGCGATCGGGATGATATTCTTTTTCATATACAGTTACTGGGGTTACCTCATCCTGACACCGGATACCGGTAAGGACGCGTTTTTCAACATGCTCATCGTTCGCGGGATCGGCCTGGGTTTGCTTTTTGTCCCAATTACCACGCTGGCATTATCCACGCTGAAAGGCCGGGAGATCGGCGAAGGCGCAGCATTCACCGGTATGATGCGGCAACTGGGCGGCTCGTTCGGTGTGGCGGTGATTACCACATTTATCGCACGTCAGAACATGGCCCACCGCAACGACCTCGTGACTAAGCTCGACGTGAACAACCCCATTGTACAGCAGCGTGTTGAAGGCCTGCAGCGTAGCTTTATGGCCAAAGGTATGGCGCCGGATGTGGCGCTGAACAGCGGCTACAAAATACTGGACTACACCGTGTCCAAACAAGCCCAGGTGATGTCCTACATGGACGTGTTCCTGTACCTGGGCGTGATGTTTTTGATTTGTGTTCCCTTTGTGTTATGGACGCGGAGCGGCAAAACGAAAGTCGACGCTTCGTCCGTGCACTAGTGTTTTTAAGTGTAGTAGTATTGCAGAAGAAGCCCTCCGGAATCGGTGGGCTTCTCTTGTTTTATCCTACATTTGCCCTCCAACCAATCCCGATTACCCAGTGCATCAGAATTATCATTTCCTGAAACAACTTGCCCCACGACTGCATGCCGAACTGGCCGGAAAGTGCTTTATTGAAGCATTCAGCCAGCAAAAGGATGAATTGATCATCGTTTTTGCGCAGGGCACGCAGGAGGGTTTGCCGGAACATGAGGCGGAGCGGGAGCAGCTGTTGGAAAAGCCATTCTTTATCAAAGCGACGTTAACCAATAGCTTTTCCTGCCTCAGCTTCCCCGAACGCTTCGACCGGGCGCGGCGGAACAGCGTGAACCTGTTCAACGATTTTGCCAACGACAAGGTCGGATTTGTAAAGGTTTGTAAAAACGAGCGGGCCATTCAGGTGCATTTCGAAAGTGGCAGGGATCTCATTTTCAAGCTTTTCGGTAATCGCTCCAATTTCATTGCCTTGAATGCGGAAGGAGAGGTTACGCAGCTTTTCAACAATAAACTTTCCACTGACCGCAGCCTTACGGTAGCCTCGCTGAACCGTGCGATAGATCAGTCGTGGGAGGCGTTTGTGGAGAGCAATGGTCGTGTGGAAGCATTGTTCCCGACTTTTGGAAAGGTGGCTAACAAATACCTTTCGGCGAAACTGGCTGGAAAAGAAGACTTAGCGCAGCGCTGGGCAGTGGTGCAGGAAGTTTTGAAGGAAATGGAATCATCCGTTTTTTACATTACCAGAATTGAAAATATTCCTGCGCTCACACTCTTTGAAACGGGGGAAGTCGTGCAGGTTTTGCACGATCCCATCGAGGCGCTGAATGCATTTTACCTGACTTACATCCGCCTGAGCGGCCTGGATAAGGAGAAGGCGGATATATTGAGGTTGCTCCGAAAGCGTATGCAGCAGACGGACAACTATCTCGAAAACACTTTCCAAAAACTCGTCGACCTGGAAAACGCGACGAAGAACGACGAGCTGGCCAACATTATCATGGCGAACTTGCACATCATTCCCGAACGGGCGGAGAAGGCGGAACTGTATGATTTCTATCGCGATCAGCCGATTACCATCAAATTAAAGAAAGACCTTTCCGCCCAGAAGAATGCGGAGGGGTATTACCGGAAAGCTAAAAACGAGAAGATCGAGCTAGACCGGCTGAACGACAGCCTCACGGCACGCGAGGCGGACAGGAAGCGGTTGCAGGAACATTTGGAGCATATAGAAGGCATCGAGTCGCTGCGTGACATGCGGGCGTATATCAAAACACATAAACTGGAACAGGGCAATGCCGGCCCGGCGGTCGGCGACCTTTTCAAGCGGCTGGATTTTATGGGTTACACAATCCTTATCGGCCGTAATGCGAAGAACAGCGACCTGCTTACCAAACAGGCGCATAAAGAGGATCTGTGGCTGCACGCAAAGGATGTTACCGGCTCGCATGTGGTCGTGAAAAACCAGCCGGGTAAGAAATTTCCCGCGCCGGTGATCGAGCGGGCAGCGGAAATCGCGGCATTCTATTCGAAGCGGAAAAACGATTCGCTGTGCCCGGTGATCGTGACGCCGAAGAAATTTGTGCGGAAACCCAAAGGCCTGCCCGACGGCCTGGTGTTGCTCGACAAGGAGGATATTGTGATGGTGGTGGCTAAGGGTGAGTGAGTTGTGCCGAATGTCCTAAAAATGAAGTTTTTATTACTTATTAACCGAAATCCCCCTTTGAATAATCTTTTGCTATTGCGAACTTCGTGTGAAATTTGAGAACCGGAATTTTAGTGCAGAATGCTCGAAAGTCGTCGATTTGTTATCATTGGTTTTTTCGCTTTAGTAGGTGTCATATACTTATTACGACTTTTCTACCTCCAGGTGCTGGATGAAAGCTATTCTATTGAATCGTCCAGCAACTCCATCAAACGCGTTACCGAAATCCCTTTCCGCGGGCAGATCTACGACCGCTATGGAAAGCTCATCGTATATAATACGCCCGTTTACGACCTTCTGGTTACGCCCAACCGGGTCAGAATGGACGATACACTCCGATTTTGTCAGGTGCTGGGTATAGAGAGGCGTGATTTCGACAGCCTCATGGCCGCGGCCAGCGCTTACAGCCGGGTGAAACCGTCCCTGTTCCTGCGGCAGCTTTCCAAAGAGGATTTTGCGTCGATCCAGGACATCATGGTCGACTATTCGGGGTTTGAATTTGCCAAAAGCTCCCTGCGCACGTACACGGCTCCTACGCTGGCGAACACGCTCGGGTACGTGAGTGAAATCACGAAGGGCCAGCTTGAAAAACAGGAAGAGCCTTACTACCGGCAGGGGGATTACATTGGGCAGAGTGGGATAGAACGCATTTATGAAAATGAGCTGAGGGGCAAAAGGGGGACGAAGTTTGTCATGCAGAACGTGGCCGGGGTGTACAAGGGCCCCTGGAAAAGCGGGGAGCTCGATACAATGGCTGTGGCGGGGGAAAACCTTTACACCGGTCTGGACCTGGAAGTGCAGCAATATGCGGATAGCCTGATGCTCAACAAGGTAGGCAGCGTGGTGGCGATAGAGCCCAAAACGGGCCAGATCATTTCCATGGTGTCGGCCCCTACGTATGACCCCAACAGCCTGGCGAGCCGCTATTTCTCCAAAAACTTTGCCGCACTGGCGCGTAACCCCTATAAGCCGCTGTTCAACCGGCCGGTTATGGCGAGTTACCGTCCGGGGTCGACATTCAAGCTGATCCAGGCGCTGATCGGCTTGCAGGAGGGAGTCATCACGCCCGGAAGCGGTTTCACGCATGCCAATTGCCCGGTGGGGTGCCACAATCACCCCGCGACGAGTACAGTGGCGCTCGGTGTGACGCATTCCTGCAACCCCTATTTCTACAATGTATTCAGGAGGTTGATTTATAAAAACAACATTAAAAATACCTTTAAAGCTTCGGCCGTAGGGCTGGACGCGTGGCACGACGATATCGCCAAATTCGGGATCGGGCAGCGGCTGGGGATCGATTTGCCGAGTGAATACAAGGGGAATTTGCCTGATAAAAAATACTACGACCGCTTTTACGGCGAGTACCGCTGGAAGTTTTCCAATATTTACTCGCTCAGCATCGGTGAAGGCGAGTTGCTGATTACACCTTTGAAAATGGCGAATGTGGCAGCCATTATCGCCAATAGAGGCTATTTCTACACACCGCACGTGATCCACGGCGTTGGCGACAAGAAATCTGTCAAGCCCGAGTTCCTCGAAAGGCATGAAACCGGTGTGGAGGCCCACAATTTCGAGCCGGTGATCGAAGGGATGATCGGGGCGGTGGAGGCTGGTACCGCGCGGCGCTCCAAAGTGGAAGGCATTACGATTGCCGGCAAGACCGGTACTTCTCAGAACAAACGCGGGGACGACCACTCGATTTTTATCGCTTTCGCACCGGTGGAGGATCCTAAGATCGCCATCGCCGTTTTTGTGGAAAACGCAGGCGCGGGCGGATCCGCAGCGGCACCCATTGCCAACCTGATCATTGAGAAATACCTCAGCCGCAAGGTGACCAACAAAGCGCTGGAAGAGCGCATGATGAAGCTCGACCTGATGAGCAAAGTGGTGCTGCCTACCACGAAAAAGCCGGCTGAAACGGAAACGAAGAAGAAAACGGAAGAAGTGAAAAAGCCGACCGGAGACCCGAACGATCCTGCCAACCGCGTGCCCGGTACGCCGCACCCAGCCAATCCTGCTGCCATGAGAGGGCCGGTGTCCCTGCCGAAACAACGCCAGTAAAAGCACTTTAAGAACTTACAAACTGATATTGAAATGGCTGAAAGCAAGCCGATTACCAAGAATGTGGACTGGATGGTGGTGCTGATTTACATCGCTTGCCTGATCATTGGCTGGGTGAATATCTACGCCGCCGTGTACAACCCGGAGACACAAACCAGCATGTTCGACCTTTCGAACAATGCCGGTAAACAACTGATGTGGATCGGAACGGCCGCATTGCTGATCATTTGCATTCTCGTGATCGACTATAAGTTCTACGAAACTTTTTCTTTCGTGATCTATGCGGTGGTGATATTCCTGCTGGTAGTAGTGCTTTTTGCCGGCTCCAATATTAACGGATCACGTTCCTGGATCAAGCTAGGTGCGTTTTCATTGCAGCCTGCCGAGTTTTCGAAGCTTGCGATAAGCCTGGCGATTTCCAAATACCTGAGCGACCCGGCCATCAGCCTGAACCGGAAATTAAAGGATTACTACCCGATCATGGGTATCATCGCATTGCCTGCATTTCTGATCCTGTTATCCAACGAAACGGGCTCCATGCTCGTTTTTGCCTCGTTTGCAATCGTGCTCTACCGCGAAGGAATGCCCGGGTTCATTCCAGCGATCGGGATCATCGGGGCAGCTTTGCTGATCATTACATTGCTCTTTGTGAAATGGTACATCGCCGGGGCCATCGTCGTTATTGCAGGGCTGGTGATCTGGCTGATGCCGGTGATGACACGCCGCCGGGGAGGGCTATGGGCCACGATTATCGTCGCACTGATCATGATCGGGATTGTCTTCGGCGTGGACTTCTTCATGAACAATGTGCTTCAAAAACACCAGCGGGGCCGCATTATGGTATTGCTCGATCCCGATTCCGACCCGCGCGGCATCGGCTGGAATGTAATCCAGTCCAAAATCGCTATCGGTTCCGGCGGTATGACGGGTAAGGGCTTTTTACAGGGCACGCAAACCAAATTCGACTTTGTACCCGAACAAAGTACCGACTTTATTTTCTGTACAGTAGGAGAGGAGCATGGCTTTTTGGGTACAGCCGTGGTGGTGTTCCTGTTTATTGCATTGATATCCAGGCTTGTAGTGCTTGCCGAGCGACAGCGTAGCCGCTTCGCGCGGGTATATGGCTACTGTGTGGCGGGGATTATTTTCTTCCACTTCATGGTCAACATCGGCATGACCATCGGTTTGATGCCCGTAATCGGTATTCCGCTGCCGTTTTTCAGTTACGGCGGATCGTCATTGTGGTCGTTTTCTTTACTTCTATTCATTTTCCTGAAAATCGATGCCCAACGACCGTTTACGCTTTCGCGGGGGTGATTTTGAATGAATGAGTGAATGAGTGAATGAGTGAATGAGTGAATAGTCAGAAGGTTAGGGAGTTATTTTTGTAAGTATTAATAAAACAACAAATGACCATCATGACCATTCCTGACTAATTTTTGCATTCACTCATTCAATCATTCAATCATTCAAAATTCACTCATTCACCCATTCACTCATTAAATCTTCCCCGCCGCCAGCACCAGCAGTACCCATCCGACAATCAGGGCCAGACCGCCAATCGGTGCCGTCGCTCCGAACTTGGTGATACCGGTGAAGCAGATCGCGTACAATGATCCTGAGAAAATGATGACGCCTATGGCAAATGCATTGCCGGACCAGCCCAGCAGTTTTACGGCATCTTCGCCCGCACGTTGCATGAGAATACCCACGAGCACCATCGCGAGCGCGTGGTAAAACTGGTATTTCACAGCCGTTTCAAATGTTTCGCTGCGGCCCGAAGCTTCCAGCATTCCTTTCAAAGCGTGCGCACCGAATGCACCGAGGGCAACCGCGAGGGCGCCCAGTATGCCGCCCGCCTGTATCATGAATTTCATATCTTAAACCGGTATTGAATATGGATTGATTGGTAATGAAGGCCATCTGCCGTTCAATAGGATCACGCGCAAATCGGCCCGGTAAAGTTAGTCCCGGACGCAGGCGCGACCAACTCTTTATGGCAATTTTATTAACTTGCGCGCTTCGGAATGGCATTTCGGAATGCCGCTCATCGTGGAAAAGACTCAACCAATGACCATAGAACGCTTCATTCAGCTGTGGACACACCGCTATCATAAATACACACACATTGCCCAGGCACATTTAAAGGGCCGTCAGGCGCGGGCGCATTTCCGGGGTATCAAGCGGGGATTGAAAAAGGGTCAGGAGCTGATCGCGATCATCCGGACGGAGCATTTCGGAGACATCGTGGCCGCCGAGCCGATCTCCCGTTACGTGCGTGAGCAGTACCCAGATGCCTATGTCGTATGGTTTGCCAAGCCGGCTTTTGCGGAGCTTGTGAGCCACAATCCGAATGTGAATGAGGTTTTTAAGGAGTTTTGCGTGACCGAGCGGCGCGTGCTGCTGGAAGGCAGGGTGTTTGACCAAGTGTTTGAACTGCAATTCAGGAATAACAACCATTGTCCTAAATGTCAGGTATTTACTGAAAATCCGGTGGCATTGGAACGGGACATCAACGTGTTCAACTACTTTGATTACGGTAACCTGCTGGAAGTGTTTGCGCAGACAGGCGGCCTTATTCCCCCCAAAACAGCCTTCCCGGCGGACGATCAGCCGCGTTTGTACCTGCAACCGTCGCATAAAACGAAGGTCGACAGCCTCGGTTTGCCGGAGAAATTCATTGTGATGCATTGCCGCTCGAACTACGAGCCGAAAGACTGGCCCGCCGACCGCTGGAACCAGCTCATTCACTGGATGGCGGATAAGTATGACTATCAGCTGATCGAAATCGGTCTGGAAAGTAATCTGAATGTGAAAACAGCCGCCTATCGGAACCTGTGCGGCCAGCTGAGCATTCTGGAAACCGCGGAAGTAATCCGCCGCGCTTCGTTCTTCATCGGCCTTGACAGCGGGCCGTCGCATTTGGGTAATGCAACCGGAACGTTCGGAATTATTCTGATGGGTGCGCTGAACAACTTCTTGAATTACAATCCCTATTCGGGGCGCTATGGCAGGCAGGAGAATGCATTGCTGGTAAGGCAGGCGGGCTTGCCTTGTGCGCAGCTGCCGTTTGAATTTGTGCAGGAGCAGGTGAAATCGGTACTGGAAAAGAGCGCCGACAATGCGCCGAAGGTTCTATCGTGACCCGAAAATGGCGCTCCCCACGCGTACGAGCGTGCTGCCTTCTTCCTGCGCGATGTGGTAATCGCCGCTCATGCCCATCGACAGTTCAAGCATGGTAACCCGCTCATTTTCGTGGTTTTTGAATAGTTCGAATGTGTTTTTCAAACTGCGGAATTCGGCCCGAACCGCATTCTGGTCTTCTGTATTCGACGCCATACCCATGAGCCCCACGATTTTTACATAATGGAGTGACCCAAGCTCGGAGGAAGTAATGATTTCCAATGCTTCTTCTTCTGAAAGGCCGAATTTGGTTTCTTCGCGGGCAATGTAGATCTGTAACAGGCAGTTGATGACGCGATCGTTCTTCTTTGCCTCCTTATTAATTTCCTTCAGCAGTTTGAAACTATCCACCGAATGCACCAGGTTAACAAACGGCGCCATGTACTTTACCTTGTTGGTCTGTAAATGCCCGATCATGTGCCATTCGATGTCTTTGGGCAGTTCTTCGTACTTGGCCACCATTTCCTGCACCTTATTTTCGCCGAAAAGCCTTGCCCCGGCCTCGTACGCCTCCGTTAAGAGGTTGACTGGCTTGGTTTTTGTAACCGCTACCAGGCGTGTTTCCTTACGTAATCCTTGTTGTATGCGGGCCAGATTGTCGGCTATCGAAGGCATGGGGAGGTGTTAAAAAATTGATAATTAGTCGGTTAAATCAGAAATTTATTGACCGGACGCTATAAATCGGGGTTTGCGTGTTTCAAAATTGAAAAAAACATACTTCTTTTACCAACTAAATTCAAAATTTAACCTTCTGTATGGACTACAACCAGGAACAAAAGCAAGACAGAAAAACTCTCCTATGGGCCGCATTGGCCGTTTTGCTGTTGCTTAATTTGGTGCTTGTATACTTTATATACCACGAGAAGCAGGAAAACCTCGCGAAAGACGAGATCATCACCGCCAAAACCGAAGAGGTACTTTCCATCAAAACCAAACTGGACTCCATTTCCACAGAGCTTGACATTAAAATAGCAGAAATCCAGAAGCTGGGCGGAAGCGTCGACTCCCTGGTGGCATTGAAGGCGCAGCTTGAAAAAGACAAGAAAGAGCTGAAAAATGCCAACACGTATTCTGCTGCGAACTATAACCAGAAAATCAAGAACTACGAATCGGTACTATCTGAAAAGGATGGCGAAATCGCGCGTCTGAGGCAGGAGTTGGGTATTGCCACTTCTAAAAACGAAGAGCTGAACCAGAAAGTGACCGGCCTGGAATCGGAAAAGCAGGTGCTTGCCGACTCGGTATCGACCTATTCCGCTCAAAACCGGGAGCTGGCTGAGAAAGTAACGCTGGCGTCGGCACTTCGCGCCGAGAGCGTGACCGTCAATGCGGTATCATCCAAAGGCAAAGAGCGTGAGGGCGGCAAATACAAGGCGAAGCGGATCGATAAGCTTAGAGTAAACTTCAAACTGGCCGAAAATGCGGTAGCGAAACAGAACGAGAAAGACATTTACCTCCGCGTGCTCGATCCGGATGGGGCGGTACTTTCTGATATGGCGACCGGCTCCGGCTCGTTCATGCACAATGGCAAAGAATTGATTTTCAGCTCGAAACAAACGGTTAGTTTCACGAATACAGGTCAGTCGGTCGACATTTTCTATGGCCGCGGCGGCATTCCGATGAAAGACGGCAAGTACGTGATCGAGCTGTACAGCGAAGGCTTCAAGATCGGCCAGGGCGATTTCACGGTGAAATAACAGCCGGTAACTTTTAGTTAAGTCATTGGAGGGCTTGGAATTTTAAATTTCAAGCCCTATTTTTGCACCCTCATTTTGATCATTGTGTCAGAATGAGGTTTTTATTTTATCATACAATAACCAATTACCGTATGTCTAAGCAATATGAAACGGTGTTCATTCTAACTCCCATTTTGTCTGAGGCCCAGGCAAAGGACGCCGTTGAAAAATTCACGACAATCATCACTTCCAACGGTGCTAAGATTGTACATGAAGAAAACTGGGGATTGCGTAAGCTGGCCTACCCCATCCAAAAGAAAAACTCTGGTTTCTATCATGTAGTAGAATATACTGCGAATGAAGGAAACGTGGTGGATGTTTTGGAAACCGAGTTCCGTCGTGACGAGCGCGTTTTGCGTTTTATGACTATCGCCCTGGATAAGCATTCCATTGCTTACAACGAGAAGAAACGTAAGGGTCTGGTAGGCAGGAAGAAAGAAGAAGCAACTGAATCAAAAACCGAAAACGCATAAGCTATGTCACTCGTAAACGAGCCGGTTGAAAAAAACATTAACCGCAAAAAATACTGCCGTTTCAAAAAAGCAGGCATCAAATACATCGATTACAAGAACCCGGATTTCCTCCTGAAACTTGTGAACGAGCAAGGTAAAATCCTCCCGCGCCGCCTCACCGGTACCAGCCTGAAATATCAGCGCAAAGTATCACAGGCAATTAAAAGAGCACGTCACCTGGCCCTGTTGCCGTTTGTTGCTGACCAATTGAAATAATACAGTAAAGAGCTATCATAATGGAAATCATACTTTTAACAGATATAGCAGGGGTAGGTTACAAGAACGATATCGTGACTGTGAAAGCAGGTTACGGTCGTAACTACCTGATCCCTCAGGGTTTTGCGTTGCTGGCAAATGCCTCCAACCGCAAAATCGTTACTGAAAACGTACGTCAGGCTGCGCACAAAGCTGAGAAGCTGAAAAAAGATGCAGAGGATATCGCATCGGCGATCGGCGACCTGGTAATCGATATCAAAACTGTGGTAGGTGAAAGCGGCCGTATCTTCGGACGTGTGACCAACACGCAGGTTTCAGATATCCTGAAAGCAAAAGGCTTCGATATCGACCGTAAGAAAATCACTGTTGATGACGTAAAATCAATCGGTTCTTACTCCGCATTGATCGACCTTCATAAAGAAGTGAAACACAAAGTGACGTTGAACGTTGTTGCAGCGGAAGACTAGTTGTTTCGCAACTCATAAAAAAAGGCAACTCGAAAGGTTGCCTTTTTTTATGAGTTGCGAAATGCTTTAGGCTATAAGCTTTAAGCTATATGCTTTGACTATGTAAATTGCCAACAGTCCACTGCTTATAGCTTACAGCTTACAGCTTATAGCTTATAGCTTATAGCTTACAGCTTACAGCCTACCGCTTATAGCTTACAGCCTACTCCACTGCTTACCCACCGCCGGAATCCGCAGTACTTGCCCTGGATAAATCAGGTCGGGGTCTTTCAGCATGGGTTTGTTGGCTTCGAAGATGATGGGATACTTCATCATGTCGCCGTAAACCGTCTGTGCGATTTTGGATAGCGTATCACCTTTCACTACGGTGTGGTAAGTCGCTTCCGGTTCGGGGGTAGCCACTTTCAAACGGTTGTCCACCACCTCAACCCCTTCCACGTTCCCCACTGCCAACGCGATTTTCTCGGCATCTTCCTGTCTGGCTACTTCGCCTTCGAGCGTTACCGTATCACCGGATGTTTTTACCGTGAGGTTGTTATACGACAGCCCGAGCGACTTCACGTGCGCGAGCAAGGCGCTGGCACGCAGCGGCTCGGCTTCCGGGGTAGCGGCGGCGGCAGGAGCGTCTTTACCGCCGAATACTTTTTCTCCAACGTCTTTAATAAAAGAGATTAAGCCCATGTTTGTGAGATTTTGGTTAATGAATTGAATTTGAGTGTGTAAATGAAAGTATCGGAAATGTTGACTTTCCCAGGGACAGGGTGCAATTATTGTGCCAAAATTGGCGTCTCACATTGATTTGATAATATGGGTTTTTCCCGGTGCAACTTTGTACTTTTGCAACTCGTCCCAACTTCCGCCGAATCCGCTTTTAGTCTCAATGAACCGCACCACATCACTTGCCAGGTTACAAAATGAATTGTTCGATATCGTTATCATCGGCGCTGGTGCCAGTGGGGCCGGGTGTGCCCTGGATGCGGTTTTGAGAGGGTATAAAGTGGCCCTGATCGATAAAAAGGACTTTGCTTCCGAAACTTCATCCCGCTCTACCAAGCTCATCCACGGGGGCGTACGTTACCTGGAACAGGCATTCAAAAAGCTCGATTTTGCACAACTCAAACAGGTCCGGCACGGATTGGAAGAGCGACACATTGTGTTGAAAAATGCGCCGCACCTGGCGCGCCCGCTGGCGCTGATGACCCCGGTGAACTCGTGGTTCGAGGGATTGTATTTCAAAATCGGGCTTTCGCTGTACGATACATTCGCTACCAATGATACATTGCCGAAAAGCAAATGGCTCAGCAAGAAGGAGGTGCTGGAAAAAATTCCGACCCTCGACCGGAAAAAGCTCCATAGCGGCGTGTTGTATTACGACGGCCAGCTCGACGATGCGCGGTACTGCCTTGCATTGGCCCAGTCGGCTTCGGAAAACGGCGCAGCGGTGGCCAATTATGTGGCAGTGAGTGGTTTCGAAAAAGCGGAGAATGGTAAACTGAGCGCGGTACAAGCCACGGACACGCTGACGGGCCAGGCATTGACCATCCGGGCGAAGCTGGTCATCAACTGCACGGGGCCATTCTCGGACCATGTCAGGCTCATGGCGAACGCTTCGCTCAGCGAACGTATACGCCCGAGCAAAGGTGTGCACCTCGCATTACCCCGCCATACGCTGAACAGCGAATATGCTATGCTGATCCCGAAAACTTCCGACGGGCGCGTTGTGTTCGCGATCCCGTTCGAAGGCTCGACGATGATCGGTACCACCGATACCGAATGCGACGAAATCGATGCCGAACCGACGCTTAACCGCTCGGAAAGGGAATACCTGGCCGCCACATTGAATCCATACCTGGCCAAACCGATCGACCCCAGCGAACTCCGGGCCGGTTTTGGGGGATTGCGGCCATTGCTGGCAGCAGACCCGTCCAAATCCACCAAAAGCCTCGTGCGCGATCATGAGGTGGAGCTTGACGAAACTTCGGGGATGATCAGCCTGCTCGGTGGTAAATGGACCACCTACCGCCTCATGGCGAAAGACACGATCGATGAGGCCGACAAGGTGCTGGGCGACGCGCGGGCATGCAAAACGGCGGATTACATACTGGCCGGCGGCGAGAACTACCGCAAAAAAAGCTGGCAGGACATTCAGGCGCAGTATGCGTTACCAGAAGACATTGCGCGGCACCTGGTGTTGAAATACGGCTCCCGCGCACACCTGGTCGCGTCGCTTGCACGCGAGGATGCGCAGCTGAAAGAGAGGCTCAGCCAAGCCTACCCCTACATTCGGGCCGAGGTGGTGTATGCTGTACGGAACGAAATGGTGGTAACGCCGCGTGACTTCCTGGCCCGTCGAATTCGCCTGGAAATTACCGATTGGGATGAAACCTTAAACTCCCTGCCGGTTGTTGCTGATCTGATGGCACGGGAATTAGGATGGACCGATGAGCAGAAAGCGGGACATGCCGAGGGGTATGCACGCGAAATCGGGAAGTTCATTGCCGATGCCCGTTAGCCGCAAACCGTTTGCCGCAAACCGTTTGCCCGGAAACCGTTTGCCAGGAACCACCAGCGTTAATTTTCACGATGTATATTACCGATTCAGCCTGCATATCGCCCCAGCGCACATTTGACAATGCTTTTTTTGAAGGCAATATAGCGGTGCATGAAGGCGACAGGTACATCGCTGTTGAACCTGCCTACGGTCAGCTCATTCCAGCAGGCTTGCTCCGCAGGATGGGCAAGGCGGTCCGTATGGGAGTAGGAGCAGGGCTTCCGCTCATTCAGCGAGCACAGGTAGAAGGGATTATCCTGGGCACCGCGAATGGCGGGCTCGAAGATTGTTTAAAGTTCCTGAACCAGATCGTCGATTACGAAGAAGGTACGCTTACCCCAACCAACTTCGTACAGAGCACACCCAATGCGGTGGCGGGTAATCTCGCATTGATGAGCAAAACGACCGGCTACAACACCACCCACGTGCATAAGGGCCTTGCATTTGAAGCCGCTTTGCTGGATACGATGCTGCTGCTGGAAGAGAAGCAAGGCAAATCGTTCCTGGTGGGGAGCATTGACGAAATTTCGGATTACAATCACAATATAGATCTACTCGCGGGCTCTTTCAAATCGGGACATTTCACATCCGAGAACATGCTCACCCTCGATTCACCCGGTTCCGCGAATGGGGAAGGGGCGGCCATGTTTATCGTCAATGCGGAGGACTCTGCCAACACGATTGCACAGATCAGGGATGTTTTCCAGGGCAACAGCCTGGACGAAACTGACCTTGTGCCGATGGTGAATGCATTTCTGGAACGCAATGGCCTGCAAGCGGCCGGTATCGACGCGGTGATCATGGGTATCAGCGGCGATAACCGTACCGATCATTGGTATTTCAATCTTCAAAAGACATTATTTGAAGAAGCCAATTGCTATACCTACAAAAATATGGTGGGTGATTACCCGACGGCTTCCGCATTCGCCACATGGATGGGCGCGAAGGCGATCGCAGGCAAGCGCATACCCGAGGCGTGCGTGTGGGGGCAAAAAAATACCTGCGCTCCAAAGCATATCCTGATCTACAATCATTACAAAGCTTCGCAGCACGGGCTGATATTACTGGCCTCCTGATTTTGTTCAGGGCTCAGTCTCCTCGGATTGTTCCTTCATTTTGATCACCTTCGCCAGCGTAGCCAGAATGGTGTCGTGTTTCCTTACAAACGGATTGGATTGGTCCCATACATAACCGGCCAGTACCGAGCAGATTTGCCGCTTAATGTCCTCATCGATATATTTTGCAAAGACAATGGTTTGGAAATCACCGGAATACCATCCGCTTACATAGCTCCGGAATACGTTGATACCTTTCTGGATCACCTCCTCGTACTCTTTTTTCCAATCCACGGCTTCTCCCTGCAAATGCCGGTGCGTCATTTTCGCGGAGAGCAGGCCGGAGGCTGTGGCAAATGTTACGCCGGAGGAGAAAATCGGGTCGAGGAACTCTGTACTATTGCCGGATAATACAAAACCTTCGCCCGACATCTGCGTTACGCCGATCGAATAGCCCAGAATAGCCCGAGGCTCAAATTTGAAATCGGACTCCCGGAAGCGGCCACTCAGGTCGTCGAAGTTGCGGATGAATTCCTTATACTTCTCGCCGTTGTTTTCGGCCAGGGCTTCGATCCGCTCGCGGTCACCTACAATGCCGACGGACGTCGAGCCGTCGGAGAACGGGATCGCCCAGATCCATGAACGGTTGTTGTCGAATGAATGGACGAAAATATTGTTGCTGGCTTCCACCGAGCGCTTTTTGTCTTCCAAATGCGAGAACACAGCTCCGCGCGGTGTAAACGCCGATGGCTTGCTGAGATTGAAAAGCCTGGGTAAAACACGCCCGTAACCGGAGGAATCAATGATAAACTTCGCTTCGATGCGGTGCGCATTACCTTCGGCATCCGTATAGTCGACCACCTGCTTCTCGGGACCGCATGTTACCGCGGTTACCTCGCATTCAAAGTTGACGTCCACCCCTTTTTCCCGTGTTGCCTCGGCCAGCTTGCTGTCGAAATCGGCCCGCTTGACCTGCCAGGTCCAGGTCCAGCCTTTGGTGTACTGGTCTTCGAAAAAGAACTCACAGCGCTTCTCGCCCCGCATGAACGCCGCCCCCGTTTTTTTCTGGAAGTTCATTGGTTCGATCGCCTCGCGCAGCCCGGCTTCTGTGAGATGTTCCATGCAGCACGGCAGCAGGCTTTCCCCGATCTGGAACCGGGGGAATTTTTCTTTTTCCAGGATGGTAACGTCGTAGCCCTGCTTTTTCAGGTAAGAGGCAGCGACAGTTCCGGCAGGGCCGGCCCCAATAACCAGCACATCGACAGTTTGCATATTAGGCGTTTTTTACTTTTTGGATGAGTTTTTCTTTATCTACAAATGAGAAGCACGTTACAAATGCGCTGACTGTAACCCCTAAAATCCCGTGCAGCGACACATTCTGGCCGGTCAGGTGCAGGTTGGGTATTTTAGTGCGGGTATTGATTCGCGTCTTCATCGGCGAGGTCGAATCTTTCACGATGCCGTACATGGTGCCGTTACCATTGCCGATGTAATCCCGGAATGTGAGCGGCGACGCGCTGTGAACGGACTTGATTTTGGACGAAATGCCCGGAAAAACGGTTTCCAGTTTCGCAATCACCTGTGCCTCCTTATCCTTTTTAAATTGCGCATAAGCCTCGTCGCGTTTACCCGGCTCGGCTACGGTACTGAATGTCCCGGCCCACTGTTCCGTTTCGCAGGCGTCCATGTAGCACATCACCGACATCGAATCGGCAAATTCCCCTTTTTTGGAGATGTATGGCGTGCAAATAAAATAGGTTTGCGGCCAGGTGGCCCGGGCGTATTCCACACCGTCCCAAACGTCGTCGATATGGTGCTGGTAAATATTATAATTCAGGTATGCGAAGCTTTTTTCCTGGAATGTAATGTGTACCAGAAATGTCGAAATGCTGTTTTCCAGGGTCTGAACACGGTTTTTGTAGACACTCAGGAACCGTTCAGAACCGAAAATATCGATGGTGACGGCCGGGTGTACGTTGGAAATGAATTCCTTTCCCCTGAAGGTCTCCCCGTTTTCGCACACCACTTCGGTAATGCGGCCCTTGTCGTTGTAATGGGCCGATACCACCTTTTTATGCTTGTAAATCTCCCCGCCATGCTGCCGTACCGAGCGGCTGAGCTGAATGGCGATCTGCGAGCCGCCATCCACAAATTTGTAGGCGCCCGTCAGGTAGCTTTTCATGATCAGCGCGTGCACGTAAAACGGCGTCTTTTGCTTCACACCTGCATACAACAGGTTGCTGCCCGCGAGCACATTCCGGAGCCGGATGTTGTCGGTCAGGGAAGCGATGTAATCGTAGGCATTCAACGAAAGTAAGTTTTCGTCGGCCAGGTAGCTGTCTCCGGCTGTTTCGAGATTGTAAAGCGGGAATTTTTTGCAGGTTTCGGTCAGCTTGTCGCAGTAGGTACGGATGGCGTCGGCGTCGTCCGGGAAATAGGAGATAAGTTTCTGCTCAAAATGCTCCATTCCCTGCGCATATGCGTATTCGCAGCCGTCGTCGAACCGGATGAGGTCAAACTGGTCGTCGTCGAGCCGTTTCACTTTCAGTTTATCGAGAATGCCGAAGTATTTGAAGAACTGGTAGAGGTTTTCGCCTTCGTCCAGCCCCCCTACATAATGCACGCCGGTGTCGAAAATACTCTTGTCGCGGCTGTATACCTGCAAATGCCCGCCGATCTGGTGGTTTTTTTCCAGGACCACCACGCTGTGACCCTCCATAGCCAGAATGTTGGCGCAAGCCAGACCGCCCAGTCCGCTTCCCACAATCACAAAATCGTATTCCTTTTGCACGGCGGAAGTTTGCATTTAAATAGCGAATGGAGAAATCCTAATTAGTAATCGGCTTAACAACAGGAGCGGAAAGTTTGCGCAGTACGAACAGCACATTGGAAGTGCTGGCCGAATGCTCTTTCATTTCATAACTAAAACCATACCGCACCGCAAAATCGCGGATATCCTGCGATGAAAAGAAATGGAAATCATCGGTTTTACGGTTGAATGCGAACAGGCCCGTCGACAGCGCTTCGGTCTTCCGGGTATTTTCGTGCCTGGTCGACAGGTCGGTAATGCCGTCACGGATGAAAAGCAGCCCGTCCGGCGCCAATGCCCCGGCACACCGATCGAGCAAAATACGTTGTTTTTCCGCGGATAAGTAATGGAGCACATCATTTAAAAATATCACATCCTGCGTACCCAGCGCGGCGGCCATAATGTCCTGGTGAATAAACCGGAGGTTGCCGGTTTTGTGGTAGCTGTTTTCTGCAATTTCGACCTTTTCTTCGTCGTAATCCACGCCGGTGACGAGCCGCTCCGCATCTTTGTAATGCAGGAAAAATGAAAGGTAACCATACCCGCAGCCTACGTCGAGGATCCGCTTCCGGCCGCCGATCAGCGCATTATAGTAGGTGAAGTTGGTACTTTCCAGACGCCATTTGATCTTAAAATACCATTCGAGCACCGGGCCTTTAAACACGTAATTGGTGAAAATTTTGTGTTTCAAATAGCGTGTATCCTCCATTTCATCCTTATACGAAGCGAATTCCTGCCTGAAAAGCGCGGCGATGCTTTTGGTCTTGTCGCGCAACGTCGTGCCCCAGCGCTCGTCCGCATAGGTAATGCGTGGGAGTACGCGCACGTTGAGCGCGCCCGGACGGATGAGAAAGTCGTTTTTAGGAAGCACGTCGTGTGCGCCATGGAGCAATATCGGTTGAATGTCGAGGTTCAGCTGCTCGGCCAGGTAAAATGCGCCCTTGTGAAAACGTGCAATGTCGCCATCTTCCGAGCGTGTGCCTTCGGGGAAAATGAGGATGGAATAGCCATCTGCCACCAGCGAACGCACTTTTCCGATGTTCTCTTCGGGGCCGTCTTCACTGTATATATAACCTGCAAAACGGATGATGGGCCCGAAAAAAGGCGATTTGTATACCCAGCCTTTGACCATCAGTACGATTTTCGGATGGAGCATAATGGCGAGCAGGATGTCGAGAAACGATGTATGGTTGGCGATAAAGATCACCGGTCTGTTCATATCCAGGTTTTCGCGCCCCGAAATATTCTTCCTCACGTGCGGCCCGGAATAGATCACCGTTTTGGCGTAAAAAGAGAGCGAATTGTTGATGGCCGCCTTCTTTTTCTTTCTCGACATCGGCAGCAGCAGGATGGTTACCAGTTTGGAATGCAAAAACAGGCAGCCAGAAAGGAAATAAGTGAAGCTGGAAATGCTGATCAGGAACGGCAGCATGGTGACAGGTGCTTTCTTCTTCGCGATGCGTTTCTGAACAAAAAGATCGAAGACGACAGGCTGGAATACGAAAGAAATGAACAGAATGCATACAATGCCGAGCACGCTGATGAGCGAAATCGAATGGATCGCGGGATGCCTGGCGAAAATCAGCACGCCGGTACCTATCAGCGTAGTGGTTGCGGACAATGCAATGGCTGCCTGGTAGGAGCGGAGCGTGTCTTTGCCCGATCTGTACTTGCTCAAAAGTCCGTCGGTGACGAAAATGCTGAAATCGTCGCCCAAGCCGAAAATGAAGGTGGTCACGATCACATTCACGAAATTGAATTTGATACCAAGCATGGCTGCGATGCCCAAAATCCAGATCCAGCTGATCACCATCGGCAGGAAGGAAAGCAATGTGAGCTCGATGCGTCCGTACACGATTAATAATGTAAAGAACACAATGGAAGCCGATATCAATAGCAGGTAATTGAAATCGTCCTTCACCATGGTCAGCAACTCGCCCGCGAGCTCACCCCGGTCGAAAAGCGCCACGCCATCGATAGCCCGCAGTTCTTTTTTCACATCGGTAAGCTGGGATTGCTCGGCGACTACGGTGGAAATGAACGTGGTACCGGAAGCTTTGACGTCGATCAGGTTATCGATGCCCAACTCGTTGAAAAGGGTATCGAGCGACACATTGGAACTGCTCCGCCCGGCGATCCAGCCCTTGAAATCATTGAATGCATAGGCATTGAAGCCATTCCGGGCAGCTGCCTGGTTGAAAACGCGGAATGTGGAATCGGTGCGGCCGGGCGTCCAGAAATCCTGCCAGCGGCGCATCCGCTCCTGTTTAAGGTCTTGCGGAATGAGCAGCGAACCGGAAGATACAAAGCTGACGATGCGGCCTTCGCTCCGCAATGCAGCCAGTTTTTGATAAGCATTGTGGTTAATCTGCTCGGCCACGGCGCGGCGCGGATTGGATGCAAAGACGTAAATGCGCTTCTGTTTGCGCGGGTTAATGCCTGTGAGCGCTTCCTCGCGCCCGCTCAGCTCCGCATCCTGGATGCTGAGGTTTTCAAAACTGGCGTCGAACTCGGTGCCGCCCGAGAAATAGAGGAATATGACGGTCAGTACCGCAATACCGGCTAATGTAGCGCCGCGCCATTTGTCGGGAATAGTCGGAATGCGAAAGGAGCTGTGCTCGCCGGGTATTTTTTGTATATCAAAACGGGTGGTGGAGAGGATCACCGGCAATGCGGTGAGGGTGAACAGCGCCGCCCCGAAAAGTGCCAGCGACGAAAACAGCCCGAAATCCTGCAAAACGGTGGAGTTGGCAAAATGCAATGCGCTGAATGCCATGACGGTGGTGAAGCTGCCCGTCAGCAGCGGCCCGCTTACTTCTTTGATGGCCACGGGAATGGAATGCGTGTGGCGGAGGTGTGTGAAAAAATGGAATGCATAATCGAGCAGAATACCGAAGATTACTGCACCTGTCGCAAGGGAAATGCCGGAAATTTCGGGCCGGACGTAGCCGATGATCCCCAGCGCAAACAAAGCGCCGAAAATGCCCGGCATGGTGATATAGACCGGTATCAGCAGCTTGCGGTAATAGGCGATGAGCAGCGCCAGAATGCCTGCCAGCGCGAGGAACGAGGTGAAATAGGAATCCTGTTTGACCTGG
Organism: Dyadobacter sp. 50-39; assembly: GCA_001898145.1. Lineage (GTDB taxonomy): Bacteria > Bacteroidota > Bacteroidia > Cytophagales > Spirosomataceae > Dyadobacter. The sequence continues at coordinate 124,380 of MKSR01000006.1, read as the reverse complement.
ATCGCATTCCGGGCAGCGATTTCGAAGGTACCGAAATAGGAGAACTTGTTATAGCGGTGCTGGCGGTTCCATTTGGTTTTGAATGCCTCCATTAATTCAAACAGCTCCACATTCTTGTCCGAAGCCCCCGAATCAAAGCTGGTGGACGCGAAGATGAGGACGCTTTTGCGGTCGGCGGTGAACATAATGCCGTCGTCCATTACCATCGCATTGCTGTTGTTGGCGGCGTTGAGGTCTTTGAAATACCTGCCGGTAATGCCCAGCGGGTCGTTCAGTACAAATTGTTTCAGAAAAGAGCCACCGGGCGTAAGCAGCTGGTTGTAGGTGGAAGTAACCGACGCACGGATCGAGTCGGGAATAAGGCGCGGGTGAATGTGACTATAATAGGAAGGCTCGATGAGCAGCGGAAAGTGACTGTATACATATTGGTAGACGTCTTCCTGTACGTTCGGGCGCTCGGCCTGGATATTGCGCACGTAGCCGTTGGTGTAGCGGCCCAGCGAATCGGTAAAGTTTTCGGCCAGTTCCCGCGCGGCCTCGGTGTCCGTTTCGGCAGGTAATTCGAGGGAGAGGACGATCTGGTTGATGATGTTTTTACTTTCGACCAAACGATTGAACTCTTCGAAGCTTTTACCCTTTGGTAGCGTCGCGAAAATACTTTCGGTTACTTTTAGCCGCGCAATACCGGCCACGAGGATACTGACAACGACTAGCAGGCTAAGGAAAAAGGCGGCTTTGTGACTGGAAAGGAATTTGTTCAGCCTTAATAGTAAATCTCCTAGCATTGACAGGGGAAATGGGAATGTCCGACAAAATTAATGAATTGTATCACTCAGGCAACTTCCGTGCCCATTGCCGCTTACCGGGTCGTGTTTGCCAAAGCCGCAAAAAAAGATTTATTTTACACCATATTCAATTACGCCATCATTAAATGAATCGTATTTCATTAGCTCAGATCGAGCAGTATGCTTTTGAAAAGAAGGAATTTATCTTAGCCGAAGACACCCTCCATCAAGTATCCCAATCATTCGCTTTTTTAACGAATTTCTCCAAGGACAAAATCATATACGGTATCAATACCGGTTTTGGCCCGATGGCGCAATACCGTATCGAGACCGACCAGCTCAATAATCTGCAATATAACCTCATCCGCAGCCATTCGAGCGGGGTAGGGAAGCCGCTGAACGAAATATACGCCCGTGCGGTGATGCTCGCGCGTCTGAATTCATTTTTACAGGCCAATTCCGGCGTAAGCACGGCCGTGATCAAGCAATTGGTGGCATTTCTGAACAACGGGGTCGTGCCGGAAATCTTCGAACACGGCAGCGTAGGCGCGAGCGGCGACCTGGTCCAGCTTTCGCACCTGGGCCTGAACCTGATCGGGGAGGGCTTTGTATATGACCATGGCTTGCGGCGTAAGACCGGTGAGGTACTCGCCGAAAAAGGCATTAAGCCGCTCAAAATGGAGCTTCGTGACGGTCTGGGGCTCATTAATGGTACGTCGTGCATGACGGGGATGGCGGCTATCAACCTGATTTATGCCAAACGTCTGGTGCAGTGGGCGATTACGGCTTCGTCGATGATCAATGAGGCCATTGAATCGTTCGACGACTCTTTCTCCAGGCAGCTGAATGCCGTCAAGCATCACAAAGGCCAGCAAGTGGTGGCGCAGCACATGCGCGACTTTGTGGCCGGCAGCGGTTTGATACGCAGCCGCGAGGAGCTTTTCCGCGACGATACGGCCATGCAGAAAACGGAGTTTGAAAGAAAAATACAGGAATACTATTCGATCCGCTGCGTGCCGCAGATCCTGGGGCCCGTGCTGGATACGATCCAATATGCGCAGGAAGTGGTTGAAAATGAGTTGAATTCGACCAATGATAACCCGATTGTGCGGCCGGAAGACGATAACGTTTTCCATGGCGGTAATTTCCATGGCGACTATATTTCACTGGAAATGGATAAGGTGAAACTGGTACTGACCAAGCTCACCATGCTGATGGAACGCCAGCTCAACTTCCTGATGAACAACAAGCTGAACGGTAAATTCCCGCCGTTCCTCAATGCGGGAACCTGGGGTTTGAACTTCGGTTTCCAGGGCGTGCAGTTTACTGCTACGTCCACGACGGCCGAAAGCCAGGCACTATCGACTTCCGTTTACATTCATAGTATTCCCAATAATAACGACAACCAGGATATCGTGAGCATGGGTACCAACTCGGCAGTCATTGCCAAGCAGGTCCTTGAAAACGCATTCCAGGTGATGTCGATCCACATCATGGCCATTTGCCAGGCGATAGACCTGCTGCATCCGGAAGAGAGGGAGAAACTTTCGCCGAATGCGAAGTCGGTTTATGCGCAGATCCGCGAGCGTGCGAAGTTCGTAACCGACGACGTGCCGCAGTTTGAGAGCATTGCCGCCGTTTTTGAATACATCAAAGAAACCCCATTCCACTTATGAATTGCGCATTGGTAACCGGTGCATCCAGGGGGCTCGGCAGGGCGATCGCCGTCCAGCTGGCCAAGGACCATGGTTTACACATATTGGTCAATTACGCCTCCAGCCAGGCAGCTGCCGAAGAAACGCTGGCGCAGATACAGGCTGACGGCGGCAGCGGTGAACTGTTGCATTTCAATGTGCAGAACAAGGCAGAAGTGGACGAGGCATTGAATGGCTGGCGCGAAAAGAACGAAGAGAAATTCATCAGTGTGCTCGTGAATAATGCAGGCATTACCCGCGACGGCCTCTTTATGTGGATGCCGGAAAAGGATTGGGACGATGTGCTGAATATTTCTGTAAAAGGACTTTATAATGTAACCCAGAATGCCATCCAGCAAATGCTGCGGAAGCGCTCGGGCCGGATCGTGAACATCGCGTCGGTGTCGGGCATGAAGGGCGTGGCAGGGCAAACCAACTATTCGGCGGCGAAAGGCGCGATCATTGCAGCCACGAAATCCCTGTCACAGGAGGTTGCCAAGCGCAAAATCACCGTCAATGCCGTGGCGCCGGGTTTCATCACCAGCGACATGACCAAAGACCTCAATGAGGACGAATTGAAACAAATGATACCGATGAACCGTTTTGGCAAGGCGGAGGAAGTAGCGCACCTGGTGAGCTTCCTGGCTTCCGATAAAGCTGCGTATATTACGGGGGAGGTTATTAATATCAACGGAGGAATTTACTCATAATCCATGAGCCAGAGGGTTGTCATTACCGGGATCGGCATTTATTCTTGCCTGGGCAAAAACCTGGGCGAGGTTACGCAATCGTTATATGCCGGTAAAAGCGGCATTGTGTTCGATCAGGTGAGGAAGGATTTCGGCTTCCGCTCGGCCCTTACGGGCATGGTGGAAGAGCCCGATCTGAAAAACTACCTCTCACGCCGCCAGCGCGTGGGTATGCACCAGCCCGCGGTATACGCATACATGGCTACGCACGAGGCATTGGCGCATTCAGGCCTCGATATCGATTTCCTCGAACAAACTGAAACCGGCATTATTTATGGCAACGACAGCACGGCGGCGTCAGTGGTGGAGGCGGTAGATAAAGTCCGTGAAAAACATGACACGACGCTGATCGGCTCCGGTGCTATTTTCCAGAATATGAACAGCACGGTGAATATGAACCTTTCGACGATCTTTAAGTTAAAAGGCATCAATTTCACATTGAGCGCGGCATGTGCGTCGGGTTCGCATTCGATCGGCATGGGTTACCTGATGATCAGCCAGGGCTTGCAGGAGCGTGTGATATGCGGGGGGGCGCAGGAAATCAATGCGTCGGCGATGGCGAGCTTCGATGGCCTAGGCACCTTCTCTGTCCGCGAATCCGAGCCGACAAAAGCTTCCCGCCCGTTCGACCGTGACCGCGACGGACTTATTCCGAGCGGTGGCGCGGCTACCGTGATCCTTGAATCTTACGAAGCCGCCGTAAAACGGGGCGCGCCGATTCTGGCAGAGCTGATCGGCTACGGCTTTTCCTCCAACGGCGACCATATTTCCAATCCCAGTATCGACGGCCAGACGCGCTCTCTGCAAATGGCATTGAAACAAGCGGGCATTACCACCGGTGAAGTCGACTACATTAATGCACACGCCACCTCCACGCCCGTAGGGGACGGCAGCGAGGCACGGGCTATTTTTGAGGTGTTCGGCGGCAATGTGCCCGTAAGCTCCACAAAATCGATGACCGGGCACGAATGCTGGATGGCGGGCGCAAGCGAGATCGTCTATTCGCTGCTGATGATGCAGAACGCTTTTATCGCGCCAAACATCAACTTCGAAAATCCCGACGAGGATTCCGCCAGCATCAATATCATCGCTGAAACCAAAGAGCAGGAAATCAACTGCTTCCTCTCCAATTCGTTCGGCTTCGGCGGGACCAATTCAACGCTTATCGTGCGGAAAATCTGACCTGCCGTATTCCAGGGACAGCTTCGGCGCGCCGGTTAGGCCCGTCACATTACTACCGCCACTTCGTGAACGGCGGTGCGCTGCGGTCGGAATTTTGTATTTTTGTTAACCTCCAATATTCCATCTGTCAAGTGCAATGATTTCCAGTGGAATTTATTGTGCAGCGTTGACACTTTATTTGAAAATTTGGGAATATTTTTAAACTATCGGCAAGAATAAACTAATTTTGCAGCTATGTATGCTAACGACGTTAAAATGAGTTGGGAAGAAGTAATTGAAGAGACCAGAGACTTTTTATCTGAGGAATTCGAGGTGGACCGGGATTTGATTCTTCCTGAAAACAGTCTGAAAGAAACGCTGGATCTGGACAGTCTCGACTACGTCGACCTGGTTGTGCTGATCGATGAAAACCTCAATATCAAGCTCACCGGCGAAGATTTCAAAGAAATCGTAACATTCGGTGATTTCTATCAGCTTGTTCGCAAGAAACTGGCATTGTAAGAATGAGCCGTTGGGACGGTAAGACCAAAGGATCGCTGACGGGTTACAAAATTTTCCTGTTTATCATCAATACCCTGGGGCTCGGGTTTGCCTACGGGCTCCTGCGGGTGGTTACTTACTACTATTACCTGTTTGCGGCAAGGCCGAAGAAGGCCTTGCTGGATTTTTACCAGAACACCCTTCACATCAGCGGTTCCAATGCCCGCAAAATGGCGCGCAGGAACTTCTATATTTTCGGGCAGACGCTCGTGGACCGGGCTGCATTCCTGCTGGGGAAAGACCGGCAATTCTCTCATGTTTTTGAAAATGAACAATACCTGATCGATATCCGCGATGCAGGCAGGGGAGGGATTTTGCTGAGTGCGCACCTGGGTAACTGGGAAACGGCCGGGAACCTGCTCAAAGGCCGCATTACGCCGACGATCAACATCGTCTTGCTGGACGCGGAGGTCGAGAACATCAAAAAGTACATGGATTTGTCCACCGGCGGCTCACGGTTCAAAGTGATCGCGATCAAGGACGATCTCTCGCATGTTATTTCCATTCGAAATGCATTGGTCAATAATGAATTTGTGGCCATCCATGCCGACCGTTACCTGGAAGGGGCGCGGTTCATCGAAATGGATTTTCTGGGACGCAAGGCGAGGTTTCCCTACGGCCCGTTCGTGATCGCATCGAAGTTCAATGCACCGGTAACCTTCGTATTTGCAGCCAAGGATGGCAAATACAGCTACCATTTGAGCTGTACGAAGCCAATCGAAGCGAAAATGAAGCCGGAAGAGATCGCGCAGCTGTACGTGGAAGAGCTCGAAAGGAAAGTGAAGGCTTTTCCGGAGCAATGGTTTAATTACTTCAATTTTTTTCAATCATGATCGTCGCCAAAGACGCCATCACGGACTTTATTCCCCATCGCCCGCCATTTGTGATGATCGATAGCCTTGTGAGCGCATCGCGGGAGCGGTTTGAGTCGGAGTTCACGGTTACGTTCGACAATGCATTGGTGCAGGACGGTTTTTTTTAGGAAACAGGGCTGATCGAGCATGTGGCGCAGACTTGCGCGGCATCGTTTGGTTACCTGGACAGGGAGGAGGGTGGGGAGCCTAAAATCGGTTTTATCGGGGCTGTGAGCAAAGTGCTTGTGACTGAGTTGCCTCCGGTTGGTGCTACGATACGCACCGTGGTCACACCCTTGCACCAGTTGGGAAATATTTACCTTGTAAAGGGCGAAAGTTTCATGGATGGGCGTATATTGCTGGGATGTGAACTAAAAATCGTCGTAAGCGAATAACCCCTAATAACTGATTCATGATTTCTTCCGAAATAGATATAGATATCCGATTCAGCGAGACCGATGCCATGGGTGTGGTGTGGCACGGTAACTATCTGAAATTTTTTGAGGACGGCAGGGAGGCATTTGGGAGAAAATTCGGATTGGAATACCTCGATATCCACGCAAAAGGTTTTGTGACGCCTATTGTGAAGTCGGAAATCGATCATAAGGCGCCAGTTTATTACGGCCAGGTGATCAAGGTCATCACTAAATATGTTCCCACCAAGTCGGCGAAAATCCAGTTTGAATACGAGGTGATCAACGTCACAACAGGGCAGGTTTGCGCTACGGGTAAAACGATGCAGGTGTTCCTCGACCGCGATTCCCGCGAGCTGGAACTGATCTCTCCGGATTTTTACAAGGAATGGAAAGCGCAGTACGACATATGATCTACATTGGTGCAGAGGTCATCGTAAGCCCGCTGGGCGACACTGCGGAGGATAACTGGCAGGCGCTCCGCGAAAATCGCAGCGGCATTGCGCTTATCCCTGATGCAGGGTTTAACCAGGAAGCCATTCATTTGTCCAGAATTACCGGTCTGAACGGGCCTTTGCGTTTTCAGCGACTGATAACGCAGGCAATGGCGACGCTGAAAGAGCGCATCGACGCTTCCATTCTGGTTTCCGACCGGACAATCGTGCTGATCAGTTCCACCAAAGGAGCGCTGGACGACAATCTGCACGACCAATTCAGTGAAACGTGCGTCTCGGCAAAGGAACAATTCAAGCTCGCAAATTTACCGCTGGTGATCTCCAATGCGTGTATTTCCGGCGTGTTGACGGTCAATGTGGCGGGTAATATGGTGGAAGCCGGCCAGTACGACCATGTCATTGTAGTCGGCTGTGATGTCGCCTCCGATTTCGTGCTGTACGGTTTTCAATCCCTTTTTGCCGTGAGTGATAAGCCGTGTGCCCCATTCGATGCGGCCCGGAATGGTATCACGCTGGGAGAAGGCTGCGGGGCGGTATTGGTTTCCGCAACCCGGTCGGTTTTTAAAAATGCTCCGCTCGAACTCCTCACAGGCGCGAGCGCCAACGATGCCAACCACATTTCGGGGCCTTCGCGTACGGGCGAGGGGCTGGTGCGGAGCGTGACGCGTACGATGCGGAAGCACGGAGCAGATGCCGGGGAAATCGATTTCATTTGCGCCCACGGTACGGGCACGGTTTTCAACGACGAAATGGAAGCGATCGCATTCGATCGCCTGGCGTTGTCGGATAAGCCGCTGAATAGCCTGAAAGGCTATTTCGGGCATACGCTCGGTGCTGCGGGTGTGATCGAAACGGCCGTTTGCATGCAAATGATACGGAATGGGATGATGATCAGGAGCATGGGTTACCGCGACGCGGGTACTTCCATTCCCTTGAATATCATGGTTGAAAACGAACCGAAAAAGCTGCGGACCATTCTTAAAACAGCCTCGGGCTTCGGAGGCGGGAATGCTTCATTGATGATCAGGGATTTATGAAAGTGATTACAGCATATTGCAACCTGCGGGCCGACGAATGCCTCGTGAACGGCGAAGTGATCGCCCGGCGCGACAGCAGCTCGGAGGATTCCTGGTTCAAGCAGCTATACAGGCAGCAGGAATTGGTATACCCCAAATTTTACAAAATGGATGCGCTTTCGCAGGCCGGGTACCTGGCTTCGGAACTCATCAAGCGGGCGAATCCGGGATTTCCGGAAGCGTATGCCGACGATGAGATCGCAATGGTGTTTGCCAATGCCTCGTCAAGCGCCGTGACCGACCGCCGCTTTATACAATCTTACGAGCATGGCGGCTCGCCAAGCCCTTCGCTTTTTGTGTATACATTGCCTAATATCGTGCTGGGCGAAATAGCCATCCTCAACAAATGGTACGGTGAGAATTTGTTTGCTGTTTTGCCTAAATTCACCCCTGGCTTTTACCTGGACTACAACCAGATACTGCTGGCCTCGGGAAGCCGGGCGCTGCTTGGGGGGTGGCTGGAAGTAACAGCGGACAGCACGGATGTTTTCCTTTTTTTGGTGGAAGAGCAAGAAAGCGGAATGGAATTCAGCAGCGAAAATCTCCTTCACCTCTCGCAAGCCGGTTCGGTTGCGGCATAGTAACAGACGCTCAATTAATCAGCAAAATGGATAGTTTAAAAGAAGATCTAAAAAAACAGATTATCGAACAGCTCAACCTGGAAGACCTGTCGGTGGAAGATATCGCGGACGATGCGCTGCTTTTCAACGACCAGGGACTAGGGCTCGATTCGATCGACGCGCTCGAACTGATCGTGCTGCTGGAAAAATACCACGGTATCCAGCTCACCAACCCGGAAGAGGGCAAGGAGGCATTCAAGTCCATCGATACGATGGCCGCATATATCCGTAAAAGAAACGCAGCTTAACCACCACACCTAATGGGCGTTTGCATTACCGGTATCGGGGTCGTGTCGGCCATTGGCATGTCGGTGGACGAGAACCTGAACGCATTGCGCGAGGGCCGGTCGGGCATCGGGCCGCTGCATTACCTGCAAGGCACCAGGGCCGGGCTGGCCGGCGAAGTGAAGGCTTCCAACGACGAGCTCCGCACGGCACTGGGCGTAGGGACGGAGTACGTTTCGCGTACGTCCTTGCTTGGGTTGCAGGCGGCGCGTGAGGCCTGGGGCGACAGTAAACGCTCCGGCGTGATCCGTACCGGCATTATTTCTTCCACGTCCGTGGGCGGAATGGACCGCAGCGAGGTTTTTTATAAAGATTATTTAGCCCAACACAATCCCGATTACCGCCTGCTCACCACACACGACAGCGGCAGCACAACCGAGCGCATCGCGAAGGAGCTGGGCATTACCGGCTACATTAACACGCTTTCCACGGCTTGCTCTTCGGGTGTGAACGCCATTATGCTCGGAGCCCGGCTTATCCTGCAAGGCGCGCTCGACCGCGTGCTCGTAGGAGGTACCGATGCATTGAGCGGGTTCACGATCGACGGTTTCCGTTCGCTGATGATCTACGACGACCAATGGTGCAGGCCGTTCGATGAATCCCGCGCCGGGCTGAACCTGGGCGAGGGAGCAGGGTTTTTGCTGTTGGAAGGAGAAAAAAGCCTGGAATTGTCGGGCAGCAAGCCCATTTGCAATGTGAGCGGCTGGGCCAATGCAGCAGATGCCTACCACCAGACGGCGTCCTCGCCGGACGGAAAAGGGGCCACTTTGGCGATCGCGAATGCGATCCGCCGTGCAGGTATCGGGCTGGATCAGATCTCCTACGTGAATGCGCACGGCACGGGCACGAAGAACAACGATCATTCAGAGTCGGTGGCGCTCTGGAATGTTTTTGGGGACCACGTTCCGCCATTCAGCTCTACGAAGGCTTTTACCGGACACACCCTGGCGGCCGCAGGAGCCATCGAGGCCGTGTTTTCAGTGCTGGCTATCCGGCATAACCTCCTCTTTCCGAACCTGAATTACCGGACGCCTATCGCGGAAACGGGACTGGTGCCCGTCACCAGGCTGGAAATAGGCGCGGAGGTGAATGCGGTACTTTCCAATTCATTTGGTTTCGGAGGGAATAATTCATCATTGGTTTTGACGAAATATGAGTAAACCGGCATTGTACCTATCGGCGGCGTCCACCATTTCACACCAGCCTACATTCGGGCATGCAGGCTTTTCGGCCGCATTGGTTCCGTTGGATGCGGCTTCTGCGTTGATCAGCCCTGATTATAAGGCTTATATTGATGCCGGACTGCTGCGACGGATGAGTAAAATCCTGCGGATGTCGGTCGCGTGTGCCAAAGATTGCGTGGTACAGGCGGGTATTGAACAGCCGGACGCGATTGTAGTGGGGACTGGCCTGGGCTGTTTGCAGGACACCGAAAAATTCCTCAATACCGCGCTTACAGTCGAGGGGTTACTTCCGCCGACTTCATTCATTCAATCGACGCACAATACCATGGCCGGGCAGATTTCGCTGAGCCTCGGCAATCACGGTTATAATATGACCCATACGCAGAATACGCTCTCTTTCGAGCACGCCCTGTTCGACGCGGCGATGCTCGTGCGCGAAGGCGACAGTCACGTGCTCGTGGGCGCGGCTGACGAGCATATTGATATTCTGAATGATATTGCAGACCGACTGGCATTTGAAACACCTGTGCCGCTCACTTCTGCCGCCTCGTTTTTCATTCTTTCCGGTACAAATGCAGGCAATGCCGCTGCCCGCCTGGCAGATGTGTACACCAGCGGCGGAGCGGAATACGGGCAGGAGGAAATAGATGCGTTCCTGGACCGGAACGGGATGCAGATCGGCGACATCGATCTGGTACTTCATACCGGCAACCCGCTGTCCGGTGCGCGGCAGAACACCGGATATCTCCCATTGGCGGGCATTTATCCAACGGCGTCGGCATTTGCATTGCATTACGCTGTGGATGTGCTTGCAGCAAATGGCGGGGTAAGGAATGTTTTGATTGTGAATGCATTGAGAAAAACCAACCTGGGACTAACCCTATTGAAAGCCGTTGAAGCATAACCTTCTCATATTCTTCTGCATTACGGCAGCGGCGCTCAGTTCCATTATATTTTGGGAGACAGACTACCTGTGGTTTGTGCTGGCGGGCATTGCCATACTCTTTTTGGGAGTAACCGCTTACGGGTCGGCGCAGATACAGGCCAATTATTTTGTCAAATCCATTAACAAATGCAAAGCGGGCGGCAAATCCATTGCCCTCACTTTCGACGATGGCCCCGACCCCGATTCGACGCCCCGTATCCTCGATATTCTCCTTGAAAACGACTTGAAGGCGACTTTTTTCGTGATCGGGAAAAAGGCGGTACAGCATCCCGAACTCCTGCGCAGGATTGTGGACGAAGGCCATACGATTGGCAATCATTCTTACAGCCATCACTACCTCATTGCGCTGTTTTCCAGGCAAAAACTGCGGACGGATATGCTGCGGTGTAACGAGGCTATTCGTGACATTACCGGTAGGGCGCCCGCATTTTTCCGACCGCCGTTCGGGGTGACGAACCCGCGCTATGCTGCCGTCTTAAAGGATTTGGAAATGCAGTCCATCGGCTGGTCGCTCAGGAGCATGGATACACGCGCGAAGAACAAGTACCAGCTCATTCAAAAGATCATTTCAACATTAAAACCCAAAGACATCGTTCTGCTTCATGACCATCTGCCGCTTACGGCCGATACTTTGCCGGATATCATCGGGCATTGTCGTGAAATGGGCATTAAAATTGAACCGCTTCCCCGGCTGATCGGGAAGGAACCTTATGAAAAGCATTAGAATATTGATGATAATGGCCGTGATGTTAACGGCGCATTTGGTACCGGCCCAGTCGTTCAAGCCGGCGGCCAATCCGGAAAAGGTGCTTGCCGAACTGCGGAGAACCTCGCAGGGCACGTCGTCCATTCAGGCGTCGTTCACCGAAGACAAATACCTGGCGGTGCTCAAAGAGCCGGAAAAATCCTCGGGCGTGTTTTACTACCAGCAAAAGGACAAGATGCGCTGGGAACAGCGGACGCCTTCGAAGTACATTATCCTGATCAACGGCGACAAACTGCGCGTGCAGGAGGGGAACAAGGAGAAGAATGTGGGACAGGCCGGGCGCATGGCAGCGCAGATCAAAGAGCTGATGATCGGCCTGGTGAACGGTGATTTTCAGCAAAATAAGGGATTTTCTTCGGCTGTGCTGGAAGATGGGGACCAGTACCAGATCGTACTTACACCGGTGAACCGCCGTTTGAAAAGCATTTATTCCAAAATCGCGATGAACTTCTCCAAAAGTTCGCTCCGCTTGCAGGAGCTCTCTTTTTTCGAGAAAGGCGGCGACAGAAGTACCATGAAGTTCCAGCAGGAAAAATTCAACCAGCCGATCGCCGAAAACCTATTTAAAGACCTGTAATGACCATGCCGCTGAGTAATCTGTACACCATCACAACCCTGGACCAGGCACCCGGGCAGATCACCTGCACGCTGCATATCGATGCCGGGCATCCGGTATTTCAGGGGCACTTTCCGGGTTCACCCGTGCTGCCGGGTGTGGTGCAGCTGGAAATGGTCAAGGCTGTTTTGTCCCAAGCGCTGGGAAAGCGATTCACTTTGAAGGAAATGAGCACTTGCAAATTTCTGGAAGTACTAAACCCGGCCGAGACACCCGCGCTGACCATTCATATCCAATACAAGGGCGAGGAGATGCTCGACGTCAGCGCGTCGGGTAAGCAGGGTGAAAAGACCTATTTCAAAGCGCGGGGCAATTTTCAATCTTACATTTAAATCCCTCTCGGAACACAATGACCCTCTCGGACATTCAATGCTGCGTGATCATTCCTACTTACAACAACCGCAATACTTTGCGGCGGGTGATCGACGGTGTTTTGCAATATGCGTCGGGGCAGGAGGTGATTGTGGTAAATGACGGTTCCACGGACGATACGAAGAGCATTCTGGACGGCTATGGCGCCAGAATCCGCGTGCTGGACAATGTCGTAAACAAAGGGAAGGGCTTTTCGCTGCGGAAAGCATTTGCCGAAGCCATACGCCTCGGGTTTGCGAATGCGATCACGATCGATTCCGACGGCCAACACCTGCCTTCCGACATTCCCCTTTTTATCGAAGCGGCCTTGCAGAATCCTGGTGCATTACTGATGGGCTCACGGAACATGATGCAGGAGGGCGTACCGGGCAAGAGTTCGTTCGGCAACAAGTTTTCCAATTTCTGGTTCAAGTTTGAAACCGGGCTTACATTGCCGGACACGCAAACCGGTTTTCGCCTGTACCCCCTCGGGCCGCTGAAAAGAATGACCCTTTTCACGACCAAATTCGAGACGGAGATCGAAGTGATCGTCAAAATGGCCTGGAAAGACGTGCCGATCATCCCCATCAACATTCAGGTAATCTACGATAAAAACGAGCGGGTGACGCATTTCAGGCCTTTCAGGGATTTTACTCGCATCAGCATCCTCAACACCTGGCTGGTGACGCTCACACTCGTTTATTATCTCCCAAAGCGGCTGTTCCAGTTTATAAAAAAAAAAGGCCTCTGGAAAATCATCCGTGACGAGGCGATGAAGCCGGGCGAAAACAACCTCACCAAAGCCAAGTCGATCGGTTTCGGGTTTTTTATGGGCATTGTTCCTATCTGGGGATTCCAGCTGATGGTGGGGATACCGCTATCGATCGTGTTCCGGATGAACAAAGTGCTTTTTCTGACTGCCGCGCATATCAGTATCCCGCCCGCGATCCCGTTTATCATTTACGCCAGCTACCAGTTCGGCGGGTTGTTTTACCGCAACGGGGTGCAGCTCACCTCCACCCACAACCTGACGCTGGAGTCGATTCATGTCAACTTTGTACAATATTTTTTTGGTGGCACGCTCCTTGCTGTAACGGTGGGCGCAGCAGGTTTCATCGTGAGTTTTCTGCTGCTGACATTGCTTCGCCGAAAGCCCTGAAAGGCCCATTTTACGGGCCAATTTCGTTGATTATCCCAAGTTATTCATTTTATTATTCTATTAATTCGCTGCGACATGTGCGAAGCTAACGGTTCTTGTTATGCTTTGATCACCAGTTTGTTATCAGAATGCTACGCTGAAAATGCCCCCAAATCTCTACGAAAGTTTATAAAATCTATACGAATTGCTCAAAAATAGCCGATTTGCGATTTTGTTATGAGGTGCCTTTCTCTATATTTACGAGAATTATAAAAAACCATTTAACCAAATCTTTGATCATAGCATGAGTTACATTACCTATTTAGTGCCGGCGTTAGGCCTTGTTGGCTTGCTGGTTATGTTCTTCAAAAGAGGCTGGGTTGTCCGGCAGGATGGTGGAAGTCCTGAAATGAAAACCATAGCGGACGCAATTGCGGATGGTGCCCTGGCCTTCCTGAAAGCCGAATGGCGTGTACTCATTGTTTTTGGTCTGATTGTGAGTGTGATATTGGGTTACTCCGGCACACTGGTTGAAAATTCCAGCGCATTGATCGGCGTATCGTTCCTGATAGGGGCCTTTATTTCTGCATTTGCAGGGTATATCGGCATGAATATCGCTACCAAATCGAATGTGCGTACCACGCAGGCGGCACGCACGAGCCTTACCAAGGCGCTGGAAGTGTCGTTTACGGGCGGTTCGGTAATGGGTATCGGCGTAGCGAGCCTTGCCGTGCTGGGTCTGGGCGGCTTGTTCATCATATTGTATTCTACTTTCGTGGGCGATAGCACCGACGTTAACGGCCTTCCGATGGAGCGTGTGCTCGAAGTACTTGCAGGCTTCTCGCTTGGTGCAGAATCTATTGCGCTTTTCGCGCGCGTAGGCGGCGGTATCTACACCAAAGCGGCCGACGTGGGTGCCGACCTCGTGGGTAAAGTGGAGGCGGGTATCCCGGAAGACGATCCGCGTAACCCGGCGACCATCGCGGATAACGTGGGCGATAACGTAGGCGACGTGGCCGGTATGGGCGCCGACCTTTTCGGATCTTATGTAGCAACAATTCTGGCGACAATGGTGCTGGGCCGCGAAATCGTGGCGCAGGGTACAGATAACTTCGGCGGCATTGCCCCGATTCTCCTCCCGATGGTCATTGCCGGCGTGGGGCTCATTTCTTCGATCATCAGCATGCTGCTCGTGCGTGTGAGCGACGACCATGGTAATGTACAGGCCGCATTGAACCGCGGTAACTGGGGCTCGATTATATTGGTTTTGGTGGTAAGCTACCCGCTCACCATGTGGATGCTGCCAGAGGGCAATCTGAATATCCGCGGGGTTGATTTCACGGCAATGGACGTGTACTGGGCGATTCTCCTGGGGTCGGTTGTGGGGGCTATCATGTCCATGGTGACCGAGTTTTACACCGCAATGGGTAAGCGCCCGGTTCAATCGATTGTGAACCAGTCTTCTACGGGCCATGCTACCAACATTATCGGCGGGCTTTCCGTAGGCATGGAGTCGACGGTGATCCCTACTTTGGTGCTTGCAGCCGGTATCTCCCTCAGTTATGAAATGGCCGGTTTGTACGGTGTGGCTATTGCTGCCGCTGGTATGATGGCAACCACTGCCATGCAGCTGGCTATCGACGCATTCGGCCCGATTGCGGATAATGCAGGCGGTATCGCCGAAATGGCACATTTGCCGGAAGAAGTACGCGGCCGTACCGATATCCTGGATGCAGTGGGTAACACCACGGCGGCAACCGGTAAGGGCTTCGCCATCGCTTCCGCTGCATTGACGTCCCTTGCATTGTTTGCGGCATTTTGCGGCGTGGCAGGGATTAATTCCATTGATATTTACAAGGCTAATGTGCTCGCCGGACTCTTCGTGGGCGCCATGATCCCGTTCATATTCTCTTCACTGGCCATTGCGGCAGTAGGCCGGGCGGCCATGAAAATGGTGGAAGAGGTACGCCGCCAGTTCCGAGAGCTGCCGGGTATTATGGAAGGAACAACCAAGCCTGAATACGACAAATGCGTCGCCATCTCGACCCAGGCATCCATTAAAGAAATGGTAGCACCTGGCCTCATTGCCCTGATCGTACCGGTACTCGTAGGTTTCCTTTTCGGGCCCGAAGTACTCGGCGGAACGCTGGCAGGGGTAACTGTTTCAGGTGTATTGATGGGTATTTTCCAAAACAACGCCGGTGGTGCGTGGGATAATGCCAAAAAGTCGTTTGAAAAAGGTGTGGTGATCAATGGCGAGACCTATTACAAAAAGTCGGAGCCGCACAAAGCTGCTGTAACCGGTGACACGGTAGGTGATCCATTCAAAGACACCTCGGGCCCTTCGATGAACATTCTCATCAAACTGATGTCGATCGTATCGCTCGTAATCGCCCCGCATATCGGTACCGGCAAGCATGAAGCCAGCAGTGTCAACATCGATGACAAAGTGCAAACCGTGACCGTCGCCGCACAGTCCGATGAAAACGCCGACACCACCGCTCCGGTATTGCGCCTGGAAAGAAAAGGGGAGTAGTCCTTCTGCGGTAAAACATAGCAAAGCCCGGCTCATTGCCGGGCTTTTTGCGTCTGGGGGCTAGCCCCTCACGGGATCTGCTATCCGGGCATGTCCGATCTTTGCTACCAATATTACATCGCTAACGCGATTTTTTACCCCAACTTCTTCTTCAGATACGCCAGCGACAACTGATAGGCATCGGCTGCGGCATTGGCATCGTATTTCGGGTTGCTGGGGTTGGCGAAGGCGTGGACGGCGTCGTACATTTTAATGGTAACTTTCTTGCCGGCAGCTTTCATATCTTCTTCAAATTTCGCCACAGTGGCCGGCGGGATGCCCTGGTCCTGGCTGCCGAAAATACCCAGGACGTCGGTGTTCAGTTTTTTCAGCTTTTCAATATCGCTTTCAGGACGGCCATAATACATCACACATCCTACAACCTGGTTGCCGCCTGCAATCGCATTCTGCAAGGACAGCATCCCGCCGAAGCACCAGCCGATACTGGCGATTTTTGCATTGGCGCCGGCGTATTGAATCCCGCCCTTCACGATCGCGTTCAGGCGTTCCGCCGGAGTACTTTGCATGAGCTTGCCCGCTTCCTCACGGGTCGTTCCCACTTTGCCGTCGTACATGTCGAGGGCGATCACATTCACATCGCCGAGGTCTTTGTGCAGCTTCGCAGCCTCCTGTTTCACGTAGTCGTTCAATCCCCACCATTCCTGGTAGACAATTAGCCATTTATCGGATTTTTTCGGGGATTTGAGCAGAAAACCGGATGCCGTTTTTCCATCCGAAGTCGGAAAGCTGACGGTTTCGCCAGCGCCCTGATAGCTGAAAGGGGCCGGGATTTCATGCAGCATCTGGAAATCCGGGTTGGCAGCCAGGTCCGCCATTGCGTTGGCCGGTGTGTGGCAAAGGGGGATCGTTTCAGGCGCAGCTTCGGGAGCAGGCATACCCAGTTTCACAAGGAAGATGGTAACCAGGATAAAAATTGCTTTCATGTGTACAGATTTGAAGTGAACGTTTAAGATTGTGATATTAAATATATACAAAATACGGGCCGGTGGTAACATCGGTTGCGCCACCTCTTTTATTGCAGATTAATGAAATTATTGGACTTATTGAAATGCAGGAACTTAAAGTGCTCCCATACCCGTTAAATTTGCATTGATTGAATGTAAGTCCATGAGCCGTAAGCAATACTTCTTTATTATCCTGATCCTCGGATCGCTGGCGACTGTCAGTCCATTCTCCATCGACATGTACCTGCCGGGCTTCCCCCGGATCGCTGCGGACCTCGGAACCACTATCGACAAAGTACAACTTTCACTTACCAGCTACCTCATCGGTATTTGCATCGGGCAAGTGCTCTACGGTCCGCTGCTCGACCGCTTTGGCCGCAAGAAACCATTATATGCCGGGCTGATCCTTTATGTGATAGCGTCGTTTGGTTGTGCATTGACGTCGTCTGTGGATTCACTGATCGCGATGCGGTTTTTCCAGGCAATGGGTGGTTGCGTGGGGTTGGTGGCATCGCAGGCGCTGGTAAGTGATCTCTTTCCTGCCGATAAACGCGCCGAAGTATTTTCATTGATTACCCTGGTTATTGCCGTTTCACCCATGATAGCGCCTACGGTGGGCGGCTATGTAACGGCTTCCATTGCCTGGTACTGGATTTTCGTCATTCTGGCGGGGATTGTGAGCCTCATTATCCTGGCTATCTATTTCTTTCTGCCTACCGGCCGGAGCGCCGATCAAAGCGTATCGCTTCGCCCCGAGGCGGTGTTGGGCGGCTACATCACGGTGATTTCACAGCCCCAGTTTTTGATCTATACGCTGGCGGGCGGCCTGGCTACCGCGGCGCCATTTGCCTATATTTCAGGCTCTTCGGATGTATTTATGAATATTTATAAAGTGTCCGAACAGCAGTACGGCTGGATTTTCGCATTTCTGGCCGTCGCCATGATCGGCTCTACCCAGCTGAACCACTTTTTGCTAAAAAAATACACCAGCGAGCAGATCATCCGCGTCACACTCATTTACCAGAGCATCGTCGGTATGTTCCTGATCGTCGGCGTGTATAACAACTGGTTCGGTCTTTTCTCCCTCATCGGGACGATGTTCGTCTTTCTTACCGGACAGGGACTTACAGGCCCCAACGCCTCAGCGCTCTCGCTGGCGCCTTTCCGCAAGCACACGGGTAGCGCGTCGGCGCTCATGGGCAGCTGGCGTATGGGGGCAGGAGCTGTCATTTCGGCGATTGTAAGTTTTTTGCATAACAACACTGCAATGCCGATGGTCGGCATGATGGCCTTTTGTGCCTTCGGCGGCCTGGTGATCCTGCACGCAGGCAACATTGCGGTGCGCCACCGCGCCGCACGTCAGGATGTGGAAGATGAAGTTTCGGTATTGCTTTAAGGCAATGCCTTGATCGCATTGAACAACATATCCATGAACGCATCGCGGTCGATGTCGTAGGCCACCGTAACATTGGGCTCCATTTGAAGGGTATTGTAAAAATCCACCACGGTGGCACCGCGGGTGAGCTCGCCCTTCGTTTCCACATCCACATAGCACGACTTAGTCTTGAAAATCCCCGGGTTCATCAGCCACGCGATGGCACAAGGGTCGTGTAATGCTGCGCCGCCGTCAAGCTCCACCCGGTTTTCGCGGTAGAAAACCGAGAAGAAATCCATCAGTTCGGCGGCTGCCCGGGCTGTCTGATTGCCCAACCCTCGCAAAAGTTCTATATCCTTCTGAAATACAAGCGCCTTGTGGGTCACGTCGAGCCCGCACATGGTAATGGGGATGCCCGCTCTGAACACAATCGCCGCCGCCTCGGGATCAGCATAAATATTGAATTCGGCAAGAGGCGTCATGTTGCCCCGGAATATGCCGCCGCCCATGAGTGAAATTCGCTCGATTTTCGATTTGAGATGCGGGTAGGCGAGCAGGAAAGTGCCTATGTTGGTCAATGGGCCCGTGGGGACAATGGTAACAGGCGTTTCCGATGCGGCCAGTATCGCCGCAATGCCTTCCACGGCGCTTACAGGCTGGGGTTGGATCAGCGGGGTGGGTAACGACGGTCCGTCCAGACCGGTTTCGCCATGCACATAGTCGGCAATGACCAGCTCCCTGAATAGCGGTTTGTCGGCCCCGTGGTACACCGGTATGTCCGTGGCGCCGATGAGCGTCAGCACCTTCAGGGCATTCTGCATGGTTTTGGCCTGCGTCTGGTTGCCTGCCGAAATGGTCACTGCCTTGATATCGAAGCGTCCGCTCCCGTAGGCCAGCATGAGCATGAGCGCATCGTCGTGGCCGGGGTCGCAATCTATAATAACGGGGATTTTAGTCATGGGTAAAAAAGGATTCGAGTTCGTAATGATAAGGGGCTGAGCTCTGTGCGCCCATGCGGGTAACGGAAATAGCCGCCGCACGGCAGGCGAATCGGCAAGCCTGTTCAAGAGTTTCTCCTGCTGCCAGCGCTGCCAGCAATGCGCCGTTGAAAACATCCCCGGCAGCCGTCGAATCGACCGCCTCCACGACGGGCGCGGGAATGATGCCCGTAAAATGGTCGCTGGCCAGGTAAATGCCCTTACTGCCCAGCGTAATGAGCACGTTCTGAACGCCCCGCTCAAACAGGTACTGCGCAGCTTTTTGCAGCGCTTCTTCACTTTCGACGGCAATACCGGTGATGCGCTCGGTCTCCGTTTCGTTGGGTGTGATCAGGTAGAGGCCGTCGAGGAATTCTGCACCGAGCGGCATGGCAGGAGCGGGATTCAGAATGGTGCGGACCTGGTTTTCAGCGCATTTCGCCAATGCCCATCGCACGGTCTCCTCCGGGATTTCCAGCTGAAAAAGAGCCAGGCCGATGCCATCGAATGCGGCATCCGGAATATCCGCCGGAAACAATTCCATATTAGCCCCGGAGGCGACTACAATCTCGTTCTGGCCCTGCGCATTGACGATAATAAGCGCCACACCCGAGGCCTGGTCCGGAGATTCTGACATAAACCGGGTGTCGATACCTTCCTTTTTAAAACCTTCCACCGCCTGTTTTCCGAAAATATCGTTGCCTGTCCTGGCTACAAAACGTACATCGGCGCCAAGCCTGGCGGCGGCCACGGCCTGGTTCGCACCTTTGCCTCCCGGATTCATCAGAAATGTCCCTCCCAATACCGTTTCACCCGGCTTGGGGAAGTGCCCGGTTTTGACCACCATATCCGTATTGGAGCTGCCAATGATCAGCACTTTCTGTTGTTTCATGTCGTTTCGCACTGGTTGAATACTAGTGCCCGCAAATTAACGTGCCCTTACATGGATTCATAGCGTGGAATCAAATTAAACCCGGACGAATAGTTTTTGGCCGGCTCCATAAATTATTAGTGTACTTGTAGAATAATTTTAAAAATTTTTACACGCTCAAAATCGCATTTGTAGTAGTTAGAAGGGCTATTTGTCTGAGAATTAAGGTAGTTTTACCGAATACTAAGTAATTTGTAGTAGTAATTGGCGTATTTTTGTACCATATTGTGTGACTGAAACCTTTTATATTTGATGTAGAATTGCACAAGCTTATAAATATGCCTCGAATTTATTCTATTATTCTCATTGTACTGTTCTGCTGGAATTTTCATCACCCGGCCCTTGCGCAGGATAACAGCGCGATCTTCACAAAGCGGGACTCACCCGTCGGTATTGTCAGTTTTAGTGCGGCTGTCACCTCCGGAGTGCTCGGACAGGGTGCATTTATCGACGGGTACATCAAGAAGGCAGGGTCCGCGCTGTTCATATTCCCGGTAGGGGACAATGGTGCGTTTCGTCCGTTTGCGGCGGCATCCGATCAGGCCGTCGGCGCTTACTACGGCGTCAATCCCGCGGTAGCGATCACCAGTAACCCAGCGGGCGGCGACTATGGCGTGCTCCCCGCAGGCGGTCCGTTCAATACCGGAAGGCTGGGCGACGGGTTGTCAGCCGTCAGCACCCGTGAATATTGGGACATCAATGGCACCTCACCCAGCCGTATCACACTTTCCTGGAATGACAACAGCGCTGTGAATGCGCTCGTCACCAATCGCGGTCTTTCGAAGCTGACCATCGCCGGTTGGGACGGCAGCAGATGGGTGAACCTGCCGGCCAGCGTGGATGCCACTTCACTTTTCGGGCAGCCAAGCACCTCCTCTTCGGGCTCGCTGACGACCATTCTCGACATTGTTCCGAACACCTATAATGTGTACACACTCGGCGCATTGAGCGAAGGGGCGCTGCCTGTGGTGCTGGTAAGTTTTACGGCGGCGGCACGCGAGCACACGAGCTATCTGGAATGGCGTACTTCAGAAGAGATCAACAGCAGCCATTTCGAAATCGAAAGAAGTTATGACGCGAGGTCGTGGCAAGTCCTGGGCCAGGTGGCAGCACGCGGGGAAGGCCTGGCTACGCCATCGAAAACAGTGCAATATGATTTTACGGACGAGCACCCTTTGAACGGAGCCAATTTTTACCGCCTCAAAATGATCGACCGGGCGACAGACGGCAATGACCCGGATTTTGCGTACAGCCGCATTGTGAAGGTCGATATGGACGGCCAGCCCGACTGGGCCGTTTATCCTAACCCAGTTGCCGAAAAACTATTCTTCTCCCAGTCAGTGAGGCAAAACCTGGCGTCTGCACGGCTCACCGACGCCGGTGGCCGGACCGTGTACGCATCGCGTGAAGCTACTGCCGAAGGCATCGACGTGAGCCGAATGCCCCCGGGCCTCTACCTTTTGAAATTCTCCTTTACCGATGGGTTGTCAAAATCATACAAAGTGCTCATCAACAGATGATCGTGTGTTCGACCGTACGGAAATTTAATTCAATGACATATGGCTTATCTTGATCCCTATACAGTGCCACTCACGGCCAATAAGGCTGCACACCTACTCAGAAGAGCTACTTTTGGTCCTACACGGGCAGAAATTACCGCATTCACGGGCCTTAATCCGGGCACGGCGGTTGACCAGCTGTTTGCCAACGTCGCCGTCACCGCGTCGCCTCCGCCGCCGATCGATCTTACGCCCACCAGCCCCAACTACCAGAAGCCATTGATGAGCTACCCGTTTATCGCTTCCAAAAGCGGTGAACATAGCGTGCATTTGCGCTATTGGTGGGTTGGGCTGATGATGCTTCAGAACAACAAGCCATCGGTACTCGAAAAGCTGACCGCTTTCTGGCAGAACCATTTCGTGGTTTCCCAGAATGTGATGGCCGACTACCGGTATATGTACCGCTACCTCAAATTCCTGCGCGACAACAGCCTGGGCAACTTCAAGACCATGACCATCGGGATCACCAAAGATCCGGCTATGCTCATATTCCAGAACGGGCACGGAAACAACAAGGACCACCCCAACGAGAACTATGCCAGGGAATTGCAGGAGCTTTTCACGGTTGGACAGCAGGATTACTATGGAAATCCCAATTATACCGAAGAGGATGTGAAGGCGGCATCGAAAGTGCTGACGGGCTGGATGGTTACCAACTATTATGTGAGCGGTACCAGTGATTTTACGGCTAATTTCCACCGCAACTACCATGATACGTCGAATAAAACGTTTTCGGCCAAATACGGGGGCATTACCATTCAGGGCCGCTCGGACGATACAGCCGGCGATGTAGAAATGAATGAGCTGGTGGATATGCTGCTGAGGCATCCTGAAACACCGAAGCATATTTGCCGGAAGCTCTACCGCTGGTATGTGAACCAGAACGTGACGCAGGACATTGAAAACAATGTGATTGTACCGTTGGCGGCATTTTTTGCCAGTCCTGAAAACAACTACAACATCAAGCCCGTGCTGGAAAAGCTGCTGAAAAGTGAGATTTTCTTCGCCGATCAGAATGTAGGATCGATCATCAAATCCCCGATGGAGTACCTCCTGGGCATGGGCCGTTACTTCGAGCTCCCGTGCCCGGATATGATGACCGACACTGCCGCTTACGTCAATTACATCCGTTTTTTCCTTTGGGGAATGGGAGGGATGAACCTGGAAATCCTTACGCAGCCGCTGGTGTTCGGCTACCCGCCTTATTATCAGGTAGGGTATTCCAAAAACTGGATCAACGGCTCGACGATCACCGCACGACGGGGTAATAGTGATACGATTATCTTCCCAAGTCAGGTTGTGAAGCCGGGCTATACGCTGGGGATCGATTTCCTCGCCTGGATCCAGAAGATCCAGCCCAATTTTGCGGACAGCTCCGGGACACCGGCCATTACCCCGGATGAAGTCCTGGCCGCATTCTCCAAAAACCTTTTCGCACTTGATCTTTCGGACACACAAAAGAATTACCTCATCGATGTGGTCTTCATGCAAAACCTGCCGCGGATCGAGTGGCGTTACGAACTGAATGCGTACCGGAGCAACCCGGCGAATACCACCGCGGCCAATTCCGTGAAAAACAGATGTTCCAATCTGATGCGGTACATGATCAGAATGGCCGAGTACGAGGTGTTTTAATTAGAAATTGTATGAAAAGAAGAGACTTTCTGGCATCCGCCTCAGCTATATCGTTACCTGTGATGGTCAACGGATTTGGCATAACCAGCCTTAGTAACCGCTCATCGCTCGTACAGGCGCTCATGGGCACAGCCGCCGCGGCTACCGATCGCATTCTGGTGATCATTTACCTCAACGGCGGCAACGACGGGCTCAATACCGTCATTCCGCTTCAATACTACTCCAAATACCAGGGTATCCGGAGCAATATCGCTATCCCGGAAGCCAAAGTGCTGACGCTTTCCGGAATGCCCGAGGCGGGCCTGCACCCGGCTATGACGGGAATGCGGGATATGTATAATCAGGGGCGCCTCGCGATCGTCAATTCCGTGTCTTACCCAAACCCCAACCAATCGCACCACCGGTCGTCCGACATCTGGATGACGGCCACGGATGCAAACCAGTATGCCAACAGCGGCTGGGCGGGCCGTTACCTCGATAACCGTTTTCCGGGTTACCCGCAAAACTACCCGAACGACACGATGAAAGACCCGCTGGCTTTGCAGATCGGCGTACTCAATTCCACCAGTTTGCTTGGCCCGCAAAGCCCGATGAATATTTCGGTGGAGAATGTCAACAACTTTTACGCGCTGCTCAACGGCGGGCAGGGCCTGCCGACAAACGACCTTCCGTGTTGCGAGGCCGGGGAGATGATCAAACACGTGCGGCAGCAGCAGATACTTTCCACGGGCTATTCAGGGCAGATCAAAAAGGCCTATGATGCCGGTCAGACATTGGCGGCCTATCCGGCGGCAGGCACTACCACCGAGCTTTCCGAGCAGCTCAAAATTGTGGCGAGGCTGATCCACGGAGGTTTGCAGACAAAAATCTATTTCGTGGAACTGGGCGGCTTCGATACCCATGGCGACCAGGTAACGGCCGGTGATACCACAGTGGGGACGCATGCCACCCTGCTCAAACGCCTCTCCGAAGGCGTGTCGTCGTTTCAGAACGACCTGGTGGCGCAGGGAACGGCCGACCGGGTAGTAGGTATGACGTTTTCGGACTTTGGGCGACGCGCCAATTCCAATGCGTCGCGCGGGACCGACCATGGTGTAGCGGCACCGATGTTCGTATTCGGTAACGGCATTAAAAGGCAAATGGTAGGCGTCGTGCCCGACCTGAATAACGACCTTGAACCACCGACCACTTCGCCCACCAATGAAAATCAGGAGGTTAAAATGCAGGTGGATTTCCGAAGGGTGTATTCAGATATCCTGCGGGACTGGTTCGGTGCGCAGGGGACAGTAACCGACTCATTGCTGTTCAGGAATTTTAAAACGACTTCACTGTTTTCGAATGTGATCGAAACGACGGCGTCGGGTGCCTGGCCGGACCGGTCTATATGGTCGGCGGGGCGGCCGCCTGGTGCCGGCGACTATGTGCGGGTGAACCCCGGCCACGTTGTGGCGGTGGGCCAGAATATCACGGTCCGCAACATCGAGGTAGAGGGCGGCGGGGAGCTCAATATCCTTGGGAACTATGTAATTAACACCACCGGATAAGCGGGCAATTTGCCTGCTGGTTTACCGAAAGTGCCGGAGAACGTGGAGTTCTTCCGGCACTTTTTGTTTACTTTACGATGTCTCAACTAACATCTTTCATGAAGAAGCTGATTTATTACACATTTTTTGCGGCGGTCGTGATGGCTCAGGCCTGCCAGAAAAAATCAGAAAAAGCACAAGCTACTATGCCGCCGATTAGTGAAGTATTTGCACGATATTATGAAGAAAGGCTTCCCCTTTATCCGCTGGAAGCAACTATGAACGGTGACAACCGCTACAACGACAAGATGTCGGACGACCTCTCGCAGGCAGGAAAATCCCGGATGACCGCATTTTACAGGAAGTTTCAGGACGAGCTCGCCAACTATAACCGGGAGAAGCTGACGGACGAGGAGAAGGTCAGCTGGGACCTGATCGAATGGGAATGCAGCATTAACCTGGAAGGCCTCAAACATCCGGCAGAACTCATGCCGCTCAACCAGATTTTCTCGACCCACCTGATCATAGGACAAATGGCGAGCGGGAGCAGCATCCAGCCTTTTAAAACAGTGAAGGATTATGACAACTGGCTGAAAAGGGTAGACGGCTTTGTGGTTTGGTGCGATTCGGCGATGGTCAATATGCGTAAGGGAATCCAGCTGGGGTACGTTTTACCGGCCCCGCTGATCAAAAAGATGATCCCGCAATTTGCAGATATGGACCACGGGCCTGTGAAAGACCACCTCTTTTTTACGCCGGTTAAAAATTTCCCGGAAAGCTTCTCCGACGGCGACAAAGCGCGTCTGGAAAAGCAATATGCAGCCATGGTGCAGTCGAAGGTCATCCCGACATTTCAAAAAATGCATATTTTCCTTGAAAAGGAATACCAGCCGGCAGGTCGCCTGACCGACGGCTTCTCGGCCCTTCCGAACGGCAAGGCATTGTATAACTACTATATTAAATACTACACGACTACCGAACTTACCGCTGAGGAAATCCACGAGATCGGGCTGAAAGAAGTAGCGCGTATTTCGGCGGAGATGGAGAAGGTGAAAGCACAGGTGGGCTACAAGGGTGACCTGAAATCGTTTTTCAATGCGGTGCGGAACAACAAGAACCTGATGCCGTTCACCAAACCGGCGCAGGTGATCGGGCATTTCAATGAAATCCACGAGCGCATGAAGCCGAATCTGACGAAGCTTTTCGAACTGACGCCCAAGACGCCGTTCGAAGTACGGCGGACAGAGGCATTCCGGGAAGCTTCGGCATCTGCGGAATACAATCCGGGGTTGCCCGACGGGTCAAGGCCGGGCGTGTTTTACGTGCCGGTACCCAATGCTTCCGAATACAATATCGTGTCGGACGAAAGCCTTTTCCTGCACGAGGCCATTCCTGGTCACCATTACCAGATCTCCCTGCAGCAGGAAAATACCGCTTTGCCGGAGTTTCGTAAAAATCTCTGGTACAGCGCCTACGGTGAAGGGTGGGCGTTGTATACGGAGTCGCTCGGTAAGGAGCTGGGACTCTATACCGACCCTTACCAGTACTTCGGGATGCTGAGTGCCGAAATGCACCGCGCTATCCGCCTGGTAGTCGATACGGGGCTGCATGCCAAGGGCTGGACCCGCGACCAGGCCATTAAATATTCGCTCGACCACGAGGCCGAGTCGGAGGAGAGCATCACGGCGGAGGTGGAACGGTACATGGCTGGTGCCGGACAGGCGCTGTCGTACAAGATAGGCCAGCTCAAAATCCGCGAACTCCGCTCCAGGGCAGAAAAGGAGATGGGGGCGAAATTCGATATCCGCGCATTCCATAAGCTGGTGCTGGAATCGGGTTGTGTGCCGCTTAAACTGCTGGAAGACAAAGTAAATGCCTGGATGAAATCCGGGAAGTAAATTATACCGGGTTAGCAGATTCTTAAAAGAGCAATGTCGGCGCGGCATTGCTCTTTTTGATGTCAGGATCGTACAAATATTTTGGGAAGAGCAGTATAGAGCAGGATAGTTTCTGCTTATCAATTGGCATTATTGCTTCAATAAATGTGCATTTTTTTAGTTAAATTTATATAACTGCTAAAAAAATGGCACAGAACCTGAACCCAAGATGATGTATTTAAAGAACAGCTTTTTGCTGCTGACCGGAGCGGTTGTAATTGCTTTGGGCTTCCAGTCTTGCGACAACCAGTCGGGGGGCACGGTCGGGGAGAAACTCCCTGAGCAGGTGAGCTATAACTTCGATATCAGGCCCATTCTTTCCGATAAATGCCTCGCCTGCCATGGCCCGGATGCCAACAAGCGCGAAGCGGGCCTGCGCCTCGACGATCCCGCGAGCGCTTTCGCCGCATTGAAGGACAATCCCAAGGGCCATGCACTCGTCGCCGGCAAGCCCGATCAGTCGGCCGTGTACCTGCGCATTACGACGGAGGATACCACCCTCCGCATGCCGCCGCCGGCTTCCAACCTCAAATTATCCCAGCGGGAGATAGACCTGATCGACAAGTGGATCAGGCAAGGTGCGAAATATGAAAAGCACTGGGCATTTGTGGCACCCAAAAAGCCCAAATTGCCGGAGGTAGACCACAAGGATTGGGTCAAAAACGAAATCGACTATTTCATTCTCGAAAAACAGGAGCAGAAAGGACTCGAACCCAATGCCGAGGCCGACAAGGAGCGTTTGCTGAAACGCCTCAGCCTGGATCTGAACGGCCTGCCGCCCAGCTTGCAGCTGATGGACGAGTTCCTGGCCGATAACAGCCCTGATGCGTATGAAAACGTGGTAGACAAGCTGCTTGCTAACCCGACTTACGGGGAGAAGATGGCGATCCACTGGCTCGACCTCGCCCGCTATGCCGACTCGCACGGCTACCAGGACGATGGCTACCGTACCCAATGGCCCTGGCGCGACTGGGTTATCCACGCCTTCAACAAAAACATGCATTACAACGACTTTGTAACCTGGCAGCTGGCGGGTGACCTGCTTCCCAATTCTACCAAAGAGCAGCTTCTTGCAACGGGTTTCAACCGGAACCATAAGATTACCGAGGAGGGCGGCGTAATCCCCGAAGAATACAGGATCATGTACGTTACCGACCGTAATGATTTGTTCGGGAAGGGGTTATTGGGTGTAACCCTCGAATGCGCCCACTGCCACGACCACAAATACGATCCTTTCTCGCAGAAGGAATATTACCAGATGTTCGCATTCTTCAACAATGTGAATGAAGTCGGTATCGAATCCGTTATCGGCGGACCGGAGACTTACGCCAAGAAACCGCTGATGGAAATCAGCAACGACGAGGTCAAAAACATTCTGACATTCATTAACAAGCCTGATACCAACCGGCTTATCGTGTCCGTAATGGGCGATCTGGACACGCTGCGCAAAACTTACGTGCTCAAACGCGGCGCCTACGACGCTCCCGGTGATGAAGTGCAGGCCGGTACACCAAACGCCATTCTGCCGTTTGACAAAAAATACCCTAAAAACAGGCTGGGACTTTCGCAATGGCTGTTCGATAAACGCAATCCGCTGACGGCGCGCGTGTATGTCAATATCCTCTGGCAGGAATTCTTCGGTAAAGGTATTGTCAAAACCTCCGGGGATTTTGGCATGCAAGGCGAGTTGCCTACGCATCCCGCATTGCTCGACTGGCTGGCCGTGGATTTCATGGAGCATAACTGGGATATCAAGCGATTTGTGA
Source organism: Dyadobacter sp. 50-39 (assembly GCA_001898145.1). Classification (GTDB taxonomy): domain Bacteria; phylum Bacteroidota; class Bacteroidia; order Cytophagales; family Spirosomataceae; genus Dyadobacter. The sequence goes on along the minus strand of MKSR01000006.1, from coordinate 95,483 downwards.
AGCAAATGGTGATGTCGGCCACCTACCGGCAATCGGCGGTGGTGACGAAGGAGCACCTCGCGCGCGACCCGGATAATGTGTACCTCGCGCGCGGCCCGCGCTACCGCATTCACGCGGAGTTTGTGAAAGACCTTGTGCTTGCGAGCAGCGGGTTACTCAACCGTACCATCGGCGGCCCCAGCGTGAAGCCCTATCAGCCCGCCGGCCTTTGGGAGGGCGCTACTTCCGGGCGGGGTTTGCTGTCGGTCTATAACCAGGATCATGGTGCGAGCCTCTACCGCCGCGGGATGTACACACTCATTAAACGGACGGTGCCGCCGCCTACGATGGCGATTTTCGATGCCAGCAACCGCGATTTGTGTGAGGTAAGGCGTTTGAAAACGAATACCCCATTGCAAGCCCTCGTGATGATGAACGACCCTACCGTGCTGGAAGCGTCGCGCGTGCTCGCTGCGAAGCTTTTGCAGGAGAAGACCGGTACCGAAGACAAAATTACCAAGGCGTTCAGACAGATCGTTTGCCGCAAGCCGAGCGCGAAAGAGCTAGAAGTGCTTACGGGCTATTATGCCAAAGAGTTGCGGGAAATCCGGCCGGAAAAGGCTGGGAAAATGGTGTCCGTGGGCGAGTACCCGCTAACCAGAAATGTGGACAAAAAGGCGCAGGCAGCATTGATGCGCGTCATTTCCACGATTTACAACCTCGAAGAAACGATTACGAAATCTTGACACAGTCGGCTATCGGCTTTCGGCTGTCGGCAGTCGACTTTTGAACAAGCGATCTTATAAATAAAAGCCGACGGCCGATTGCCGAAAGCCGAAGTATAAATAAATATGGAAAAGGAAATTATAGAACACGGATTCAGTTTCAACAGAAGGCGTTTTCTATCCACAATGAGTCTCGGGATCGGAAGCGTGGCGCTGGGCTCATTGCTCATGCCCGATCTGCTGAAAGGGGGTGGAATGGAAGAGGAAGGCCTCGCGCCCGGTATACCGCATTTCGCGCCCAAGGCGAAGCGGGTGATTTACCTGTTCCAGAATGGTGCGCCGTCGCAGCAGGAGCTTTTTGATTACAAGCCGAAACTCCGCGAAATGTTCGGACAGGAAATACCGCCTTCCGTACGGGGTACGCAGCGGCTGACCGGCATGACGGCCAACCAGGCTTCATTTCCGCTGGTGGGCTCTTTTGTGGATTTCAAACAATATGGCCGGTCGCAGGCGTGGGTGAGCAGCCTATTGCCCTATACTTCCAAAATCGTGGATGACCTGTGCATTGTGCGTTCGATGTACACCGAGGCGATCAACCACGACCCTGCGCTGACATTCCTGCAAACCGGCTCTCAGCAAGGTAACCGGCCTAGTATGGGCTCCTGGCTGAGCTATGGGCTTGGTAATGAGAATAAAAACCTGCCGAATTTTACTGTATTGCTGTCACGCGGCGTCGGTAATGGTCAGGGGGTGTATTCCAAATTGTGGTCCAACGGCTTCCTCGACTCGGTGCATCAGGGCGTGCAGTTCAGCAAGGGCGAAGACCCGGTGCTTTACCTGCGCGATCCGGAAGGTATGGACCGGAAGGAGCGCCGCGATATGCTCGATAGGCTTTCGGAGCTGAACGAGATGTCGTACCAGGAGTTCGGGGACCCGGAAATTTCGGCCAAGATCAAGCAATATGAAATGGCTTACCGCATGCAGACTGCCGTGCCCGAGGTAATGGATTTATCGAAAGAGTCGGATGATATTATCAAGCTGTATGGGCCTGAATGCCTCGTTCCGGGTACGTACGCGGCCAACTGCCTGCTCGCACGGAAACTTTCGGAAAACGGCGTGCGGTTTGTACAGCTCTACCACCAGGGATGGGACCAGCATGGTAACCTGCCGTTTGAAATTACCAAACAAGCGATGGACGTTGACCAGGCGTCGGCTGCATTGGTTACGGATCTGAAACAAAGGGGATTGCTCGATGAAACGCTGGTCATCTGGGGCGGCGAGTTCGGGCGTACCAGCTACACACAGGGAAAGCTCTCCGCCGAAAATTACGGTCGCGACCACCATCCGCGCTGCTTCACGATCTGGATGGCCGGCGGGGGGATCAAGCCCGGCATCGTGTATGGTGAAACCGACGAACTTGGCTACAACATTGCCAAAGACCCCGTGCATGTGCACGATTTCCAGGCTACGATCCTGCATCAGCTCGGCCTGAACCACGAAAAGCTGATATTCAAGCATCTGGGCCGTCGTTACCGGCTTACCGACGTGTCGGGTAAGGTTGTTCGCGACATTATTAGCTGATTGTCAGTGAGTTGTTTCATTACTCAATTTTTGGTAAAATTTTAAATGCATTTGAAACTCAGGGTCTTCGCGGAACAATTATTAGCGGCTTCCAATATTTTCATCCTGTTTTTACTGGTATTCGAAAGCAAACTGGTAATCCCGGCCTGGCTGCAAACCATTGGCCGGATGCACCCGCTGATCCTGCATTTCCCGATCGTGATCCTGCTGCTGGCGATGCTGCTGGAATTCTTCCGTTTCAAGCCTGAATATGCAGGTAATGCATTCTACCGAAATTTTTTACAGGGGCTGCTCCTCATCGGGGCGCTTTTTGCCGCCGTGACCGTGATGATGGGCATTTTCTTGTCGCGCGAGGAAGGTTACGAAGGCGCCACGCTTACCTACCACAAATGGACCGGTGCGGGGATTTTCTTTTTGGCGTCCGTCATTTATTGGATGCGCAATGCCAGGTGGTACAAGTCGGTAACCGCAAGGGCCGCGGCTCTGGTTACGGTCGTGGCTTTGGTACTGACAGGGCATTACGGGGCCGCGCTCACGCACGGGAGTAACTTTATCTGGGAGCCGATTTCCAATAAGAGGGAAATGGCTGAGGTGCCTTTGGACCAGGCCGTTGTGTATGCCAATGTGGTCCGCCCCATTCTTGAACAAAAATGCACGAGCTGCCATAATCCCGACAAGCTGAAAGGCGAGCTGATCCTTACCGACCCGCAGTCGATAATGAAGGGAGGGAAATCCGGTAAGCTCATTGTACCCGGCAATCCGCAAATGAGCTTGCTGCTGCAAAGGGTGCATTTGCCGATGGAAGAGAAAAAGCACATGCCGCCTTCGGGCAAAGCGCAGCTTACCTTGCAGGAAATAGCATTGCTGACGCTGTGGGTCAGGGAAAAGGCAGATTTTAACAAAAAGCTGACCGATCTGCCCGCCACCGACTCACTCCGAATGCTCGCAACCGCATTTTTGCAACCGCATATGCAAGCCGAAGAATACGATTTTTCTGCGGCGGATGAGGACCAGGTAAAGGCCCTCAATACCGACTACCGGACGATCCTGCCCCTCGCCAGGGAATCGCCGGCATTGGCTGTGAACATTTACAATGCATCGGCCTACAATGTGAGCCAGCTCGATGAGCTGAGCGAAATTCGGAAGCAGGTTATTTCATTGAACCTGAATAAGATGCCGGTTAAAGATGCTGATCTGAAAACCATCGCAAAATTTGAAAACCTCCGCAAACTGGACCTCAACTTTACGGATGTGACTGCGTCGGGTTTAAAGGAACTGTCGGCATTAAAACATTTGCAAAGCCTCACATTATCCGGTACCAAGCTGGACCTGAACGATTTGAAAGGATTGCTGCCGCTGTTGAAGAGTGTCAAAACTGTTGCGGTCTGGGACACCAGGCTGTCGGCCGCGGATGTGCGGCAATTGCAGGAAGCCAATAGGGATAAGGATATCATCGGCGGCTTCAAGGACGACGGCAAGAATCCGTTGAAACTCAACCCGCCGCAAATGAAGAATGCTTCACCGATTTTTGCGCAGTCGCTTGTGGTGGACATTCAGCATCCGATCAAAGGCGTGGACATTCGTTTCACAATGGACGGTTCGGAGCCGGACAGCGTCAACTCGCCGGTGCTCGATCATAAAACGGTGATCAACAGTGATGCGACGATCCGCGCGAAGGCTTACAAAAAAGGCTGGTATGGGAGCGATATGGTGGCCTTCGATTACTTCAAAAGTGCCTACCAGCCCGACAGCGGCACATTACTCGCCCCATTGAACCGGGTGCATCAGGCCGAGGGCGTGAAGACCTTCTTTGATCACAAACTGGGCGTTATCGGCGCTAACAATCCTGCCTGGGCCAACAACTGGGCCGGGGTCAGGGACAACGACATGGCATTTGTGTCGGAATTTAAAAAGCCGGTGCTGCTTTCGTCGCTGGGCGTGCGCTATATGGTGGAAGAGGATACAGGGATTTTCCCTCCCGAACTCGTGGAAATCTGGGGCGGGACCACGCGCGACAATATGAAACTGCTTACGAAGTTTAAGGCACCGATGCCCGTGAAAGGGGAGCGTGCGTCCCTGCGGAGTGTCTCGGGCTCATTTAAGCCGCAGCAGGTATCCTATATCAAAATTGTAGCGAAACCCCTGAGCAAAATACCCGCCTGGCACCGTAGCAAAGACAAGCGCGCCTTACTGCTCGTCGACGAGATGTTCTTGAATTGATTATGCTTTGCCGAGCCGGCGCCACATCTCCGCGCAGGCGCGGGCATTGTGGTAAGGGCATTTCCAGAAGTTGATTTTGTCACCTTTCACCGGCGTGCCGTCTTCTTTCACCGTGCCGAACCATTCGCCTCTGTCGTGGTCGACGAATTCGGTCACAATGTAATTCCAGCTTTTTTCCGCTTTTGTTTTAAACTGGGCGTCTTTGGTGAGCTGGTAGGCGTTGTAGAACCCTACGAGCTGCTCGGCCGCGACCCACCAGCTTCGGTCGGTTTGGGTGTGTTTGGTTTCCGGATCGTATTCGTAGTTGAGCGCGCCATCCGTCCCCAGCCCTTTGGAAGCCGCGGTAGCCATGGCAATGGACTTTTTCTTCATCCGGGCGATCAGCTTTTCGTCATGCAACACTTCCGCCGTTTCGAAAAGCAGCCACGAAGCCTCGATGTCATGCCCAAATGAAACAATGTGGTCTTTCGCTTTCCATTGCTCATCGAAAAACAGCTGCATGGTCTCTGTTTTTGGGTTTACAATGTGTGTAATGATCGCGTCGAGCATTCCTGCGGTCTGTTTTTTGAGCGTTGCATCGGGCCACACGGTGTACAGGTTGGTATAGGCTTCTACCAAATGCAAATGCGTGTTCATGCTCTTGTTCCACGGGCTTTTGCTGAGGATGTAGTCGTCGGTTGCCGACCAGTCACGGGCAAATGCCTCACGGTAGCCGCCATTAACCGGGTCGAAAGCGTGTTTCTCAATTACTTCAAAAAGCGACCGGGCTTTATCCAATGCCGGTTTGAAATGCGTAACGCGGTAATATTCAGCCAGCCCGTACATGGCAAATGCATTGCCGTAAATCTGTTTCCTGGTTTCCAAAGGCGAGCCGTCCGCATTCACGGACCAGTACACGCCGCCATATTCAGCATCAAAGAAGTTTTTCGCCAGTTGCTGATAGGCACGGTCGGCCAGCGTCAGGTACTTTGCTTCTTTCAGCAGCCGGTGCGCCAGCGAAAACGTCCACAATAGCCGCCCGGTCAGCACGACCGATCTTGCAGAATCCTTAATCGGCTGGTTATCATAATTCACCCTTCCATAAAATCCGCCCTTCTCCGGATCCGGCCCATACTTTTCCCAATAATCGAGAATCGCGATGAATTCTTTCTTAAATGCTTCGGGCGTAAATGCAGCCATGGTTCCGGGTTGTTTTTTAGGAAAAAGCAACCGCGGGTAGGTTCATACTGATTGATTACTTCTCATCGACTTTGACCATTTTCTCAGACAAATTCCACCCCTCCACGGAAACCAGTGGTGCAATGCCCTTTTCGGGCGTGTATTCCAGCTGGACCACTTTGCTTTCGCCGGGAAGGACGGAGACGTAGTTGTCGTCGTAGAATACGGGCAGGATGCGTTTTTTTGTATTCGGGTCAACCAATGCGAGGCGGTTGAAGAATGCTACCGGGGCGTTGACCGGATTTTTAAGGGTCACTTCTATTTTACCGGCGGATGTCGCCCGTGCCGTGGCAGTGGCTTGCGATCGGGACATGGTTTGGAGGCCGCTATGGTTACCTGTGGCGTCGGGAAGCCAGTACAGGTTGTCGCTGACGGGCTTCCTGTCGAGGTTCAGGAGGCGCAGAGAGAGGAACATTCCTTCCTTTTTAGCCATTTCCCTGATTTCCCGGTTAATATCAATGATTTTCCGGGTTGTTGACGGGCCAATCTCCACAAATACCTGGGTAAATTGCTTGCTGTTACCTTTCATATCCACGCCATTGATGACGAGCATGAGGTCGTACTGGTGCTTGAATGTATTGTTGACGATCGCGACGGATGTATCGGCGGGATTGTACATTACATGCAACGGCTCGCTGCCCGAATGCAGCCCGTAAAGACACGCATTAGGATCGAGGTAGTAGTCGTACATCTGGCCGCGAAGGGACGTCCACGGGTTTTGTGTTTTCCAGATGATCACGCCCGTATACCAGTCCCACATGTGTGCGCTGAAACCTTCCATCAATGCGCGGTACTGATCGTAGTTCACAAGCTGGGCTTTCATGCCGAAATCCTGCATGTCCTTCGCTTTGCCATAGGGCTCGACGTGTCCTTCGTAGCCGATGTATTTGTGGTACTTCCAAACGGAATCCACTTTTTCGCGACGCGTTTCTACGGAGTATTCAGGCGCTATGCGGTTGGCTTCGGGCAGGAACCTTTCCAGCGAATGGTGATCGCCAACACCCACCGAGCCGATCTCGGAGTTGAATGGCCAGGTGCGGTAATTCCAGAAGCGGGTCAGCGGCTGTATGCCGTAAGGGCCATCGCCATTGCCCCCGAGCGCATTGAACGACATGTCGTCCGAATTGGAATAATCAACAAACCAGCGGGTTCCATCCAGTGCGGGCAGGATCGAATCGCGGAGGGGCGTCATAATGTCCACCGGAAGGGTAATTTCGTTTCCGCCGCACCAAATGGCGAGCGAAGCGAAGTTGCGGATCATTTTGATCTGATCGGCCGCCGATTCGAGAAAGAGGTTGTGGTCGTCGGGATATTTGCGGCGCGTCCATTGATCGTCGGCTTTGGCCGGGTCTATCCAGCGTCCGTTGCAATCGCCGGATCCCCAGAAGTCCTGCATGACCAGGATGCCATAGCGGTCGCAGGCTTCATAGAATTCGGGACGTTCTGTCAGGGCACCGCCCCAAATGCGGAGCAGGTTCAGGTTCATATCGCGGTGGAAGCGCACCTCCGCATTGTAGCGTTCATCTGAAAACCGGAGCATGGCATCGGAGATGATCCAATTGCCGCCTTTGATGAAAACCTTCTGGCCGTTGACCGATATTTGTTTGCTGCGCGTGGCCGCATTCCAATCTGCCTGTATTTCCCGGACGCCTACTTTAAGGGTTTCCTTGTCAGATGTTTTTCCCGCCTGTGTGAATTGTATTTTAAGGTCGTATAAATCCTGTGCGCCATAGCCGTTGGGCCACCATAATTTCGGGTTTTTCAAGCTCAGGTCGGGCAGTTTCACTTCCAGCGTCGAATGCGGTTGCACAGTGACTTCCTTCGAAACTTTATTGCCATCCAGCAAATATTCAACAACGCCCTTTTGAGGTGTTGAACCGGCGTTTTCAAGTTCGACGGTTACCTTCACAGTCGCCGGTTGCTGGGCAGCGCCGGGCGTCCTTTTGCCTGGTACGAGCGTGATTACGTGCGGATTTTTGATATTGACCTTACCGGTCTTCTCGATGCTTACCTTGTCCCAGATGCCGGTATTGCGGTCGCGCACGGGCTGTATCCAGTCCCAGCCGGCCACATACTGGTGCGCTACGTTGCGCGCGATGGTACCGTCACCGCCCTGGCCGCCATTCGGGTTTCCTACGGGGTCAGGCGGGTAGACGATCACCGCCAGCCGGTTTTTTCCGTTTTTGCGAACGACTGAGGTAATGTTGTAGATCTGCCTCAGAAACATGCCCGAATGCAGTTTGGCATTCAGCTTTTTACCGTTTAGAAACACGTCACAACTGTAATTGACGCCACGCAAATGCAGCCAGAGTTCCTGGCCCGGATCTGCTTTTTCTTCGAAATCTTTGACGAACCAATAGGTATAATAATCTCTGCCGGTATGGTAAATGTCGGGGATCTGTTGGTTGTTCATACCCCAAAACGGGTCGGGCACCTGCTTGTTTTGGAGCTGGGTGGTGAGCACGGTACCGGGCACAACGGCAGGTTGCCAGCCATTCAATGCAAAGTCGGGTGACGAGATTGCCGTGCCCGCTTCTTTCATTTTGGCGATGGGGATGCACTTCCAGTCATCGCGTAGTTCGTAGCGCTGCGCCTGGACGGCGGTTACCCAAAGGCAGGTGAGGGATAAGAGGAGGGTTCGCAGGTTAGTCATAAGAAACAGAATTTGTCGTTATCGACGATCAGGCAAATATATCCTATCCCATTGCCTTTAAACAAGGAAGGATATTGTATTAATTAAAATATTGACGAACATTCCTTTTTTTTTTAAATTTTAATAAAAACTCATGGTGAACAAAAAAGCCTGATGCGGTCGGGCATCAGGCTCGTAGGCAGGATGGCGGTATGTCAGTCGCCCTGGTTTTCTTCCTGACTTTCATGGTTATCGCCGCCGAGGCTGTAATAGTTGTTTTCTTCGTCCTCACGGCCAATCTCCTCGTCTTCATCGTCATATTCCGATCCGGGAACGTCGAGATCATCGCCGGTAAGATCGTCCTCAAAGGATTTTTCGTTCCATTCGTCGGCGTCGATATCCAGGGCGCGTTTGGTGCGGGAGGTGTCCTCAGGATCTATATCCGGGTCGATAAGGCCCTGGCGGTAAATGTCTTCGCCCGCCGGGTAGTTTCCTGGGAGGTCTTCATCATATAACTCATCGTCTTGATCGTATGGGCCCATAGTTGTAATGGTTAGGTGTACTAAAATCGGTAATCGTTTTTCGGGTGACAGGTATTGATTAAAAAAGCATTCCCAAACGCTTTTACCTAAAATAAATGTTTTCACCCAATTTTACGATTGCATGCAAAGAAAATTAATCCGGCCTGCCGGGGCGCTCGCAGTGATGGCGGCTGCTACTGTTGTGACGGCCACTGCGCTGTTCGGTTACCGAAACGAAACCCTCGAAAAATCACCCCTCTACACGCCTGTCGATGCCAAGGAACTGAAACTGCCTGCCGGCTTTTCGGCCACCGTGCTCGCCACCGATCTGGGAGCTACCCGGCATATGGTTGTGGGTAAAAACGGCGACATGTATGTAAAGCTTTCCAAACTCAAGGATGGCAAGGGCATTTACCTCCTGCGTGATACGAACGGGGATGGCGCCATTGATGAGCAAAAGCTTTTCGGTGATTATCCCGGTACCGGCATTGCCATCAAAGACGGCTACCTGTACAGCTCTTCGAATAAAGGGGTTTTCAGGTATAAGCTGAATGCAAAGGACGAAATCATCGATTTTGATAAGCCGGAGAACATCATCAGCGGGCTGACCGACCATGGCCGTGACAATGCGAAGCCGCTTGCACTCGATAGTAAAGGAAATATTTACGTTACCGTAGGCTCGTACAACGATAACTGCCGAGCGGCGGGCTCTGCGAAGGGCATGTCGCCTTGCACGATCCTCGACTCAGCGGGTGGGATCTGGCGTTTCAAAGCCGGGCAGCTCAACCAGCAGTTTTCGGACGGCGTGCGTTACGCCACGGGCGTGAAGAATGCCGTGGGGATCGATTGGGACAATAAAACCAATGCGCTTTACGCCACTACCCACGGCCGCGGCAAGTTCGACGACATGTATCCGCAATACTATACGCCCAAGCATAGCGCCGAGCTGCCGGCCGAGACGCTTTACCGTTTGAAAGAAGGGGACGACGCGGGCTGGCCGTACATTTATTACGATCATTTCCAGAACAAGAAAATCCTCGCGCCCGAGTATGGCGGCGATGGCAAAAAAGTGGGCGGGGAAAAAGCGATCGATCCGATTGCAGCATTCCCGGCGCATTTGGGGCCTAATGCATTGATGTTCTACACCGGCAATATGTTCCCGGCGCGTTACCGTAATGGGGCCTTCATTGCCTTCCACAGCCAGTCGTCGGAGCTCAAAAAGGGTTACCTGGTGGCATTTGTGCCGTTTGTAAATGGAAAGCCGGGTAAATGGGAGATATTCGCCGATAATTTCGCGGGTACGGACCTGGCTAAGCCTACCGGCCCTATTCAGCACCGCCCGTGCGGGCTCGCGCAGGGACCCGACGGCGCGCTCTACGTGACCGACGACCTGAACGGTACCATTTTCAAAATAGCTTACAAAAAGAAATAGCCGGGTTGGACCGGCTGGTTTAGTGGCCACGGGATCGCATTTGTGCTGCGATCCTGTGGCCATTTAGTTTAGTTACCTATGCATTCAGCAGCGTGGCGAATGCCTTTGCGGGGAATATCCCCATGGTCCATTCCCCGTTTGGTGTATTTCAAAAATTGGTATCCGCTTTATCCAGTTTCTCTTCCTTTATCCAGATGTTGCGGTAATAAACATCGTGGCCTTCCGATTGCAGTTTCAAGCCCCCGGGGGTATCTGTAATGCCCTTACCGCCGTCGTTGCCGCCATCGATACCCGAGTTTTTTCCTCCCCACACCTGGCTGATTTTCTGGTTGGTGTGCACTTTTTTACCATTGAAGTACAGGGTTACCATCGGTTGCTCCACCAGCTTGCCGTCCTTGAACCGTGCGGCGCGGAACAGGATGTCGTACGAATTCCACTTGCCGATCCCATTGTAAGCATAGTAAGGCGATTTGGATTCGTTGATGACCGCTGCCATACCGTGTGACGTGGTGTCGCCGTCGAGCACCTGGATTTCGTAGCGGTTCTGAAGATAAACGCCGCTGTTGCCTCCGGGTTTGGTGATCAGAAATTCCACATGGGCGCGAAAATCCCTGAACTGTTTTTTGGTCACGATATCGGCCGCGCCATACAGCCCGCCCGCTGATGCCGGATCGTTGCAGTTGATCACCGTGCCCTTATCGACCGGGTCGTTGACCACCGTCCATTTAATCGGCGGTTTGGCCGCAAACCGCGGTCCTTCCCAGTAAATCCATTTTTCATCAAGCATTTTGCGACTGCCGTCGAGGTACACTTCGGCGCTTTTGGGTGCTTTCACACCTACGCCTACCTGTGCGCACGCGAGGCCCGTGAATGCAATGGCGAGCGCCTGGCCGAGGAAGATGCTTTTGAGTTTCGAGAAATTTCGGTTCATCATGTTGTCGTTTTTTATGCTGGATATAAGGGTTGATAAAATCGGAATTTACTCACCGGTGTTACAACTTCTCTTCAAAGAGCTTCAGAATACGCTTGTATTCGTCGGTCCAGGATGACGCTTCCACAAATCCGTGGTCTTCCATGGGATAAGAGGCCAGCTCCCAGTTGTTCTTACCTAGCTCGATCAGCCGCTGCGAGAGGCGTACGACGTCCTGGTAATGCACATTCACATCCACCATTCCATGGCAGATCAGCAAATTGTTTTTCAAACCCGCCGCATGATAAATGGGGGAACTTTTGCGGTAGGCCAGGCTGTCGGACTGCGGTTCATTGAGGATATTGGCCGTATACGACTGGTTATACGCGGCCCAGTCGGTTACCGGGCGCAATGCAGCACCGGCAGTGAACACGTCGGGTGTGGTGAACAGCGCCATGAGGGTGATGAAGCCGCCGTAGGAGCCACCATAAATGCCGATCTTTTTCGGATCGACGCCGTAGGTTTTTACAAGCCATTGGGCGCCGTCGGTATGGTCGGTGAGGTCTTTACCGCCCATGTGGCGGTAGATGCCCGTTCGCCAGTCACGGCCGTACCCAGAGCTGGCGCGATAGTCCATATCAAGTACCGTGTAGCCTTTGTCGGTAAGCAGGTTATGGAACATGTATTCCCGGAAATACTGGCTCCACCATTTGTGCGCATTTTGCAGATAGCCGGCGCCATGCACAAAAATTACCGCCTTGCCATTGGATTGTTTGGGTTCGTAAACCCGCGCGTAAATGTCCTGACCATCCGCAGCCTTGATGGTCACCACTTTCGCTTCGCGCCACGGATAGGAGAAAAATTCGGGTGAGACGGAACGTGTGAGCTGAACGGGCTCCGCACGCTTTGCCGGGGCATTATCGAGCAGGAAAAGCTCCCAGGGAGCCGTGCTGAGGGAGAAGCGAATCGCCAGGTGCTTTTCGTCAGGCGATAGCGTCATCTCATGCGCACCGGATATGTGTGTGAGGCGCGTCCGTGCACCGCCGGTGACGGCCATCCGGTACACGTGCTGCTCGCCGGGATGTACTTCGTTGGTAATGAGGTAAAAGAGCTTTTTGTCTTTCGAAAGTACCACATTCTGTACCTCGAACCGGCCGGAAGTCAATGCCGTCTTTTTGCCGGAAACTATGTTGAAAGCATACAAATGCGAATAGCCGGTGGCTTCGCTCTGAAAATAGATGGTCTGGTTGTCGAGCCAGCCTATTTCACCGGCACTTTGCGGGTAACCGCCCACGCCGGGCCCGCCAATCCAGGCTTCGTCGCGCTGCCGATCGAGGAGTTTTAGCGAGCGTGTTGCCGGATCCAATGACATGATCCAGCGGTCTTTGCTATCTAGCGAACGGATCACCACTACCGCGTTCGCGCCGTTGTCCGACCAGAATGGGCCGTGAAAAACGACTTTCCGCTCCTTTTTCTTCCATGCGGAGTCAAGTTTCGGGTAGTCTTTGAGGTAATCCGGTTTGTCGTAAATACCGGGAATATCCGCCGTAGCCACTTTCAGGGCTGTATCCTTTTTGACATCATACACCCAAAATTCATTCTCCGCACCCGGAGCGCCCACCTTCGTCCTGGCCGAAATGTCTTCCGTAAACCCACTTTCGGTCACGTAATTGGGCACGATAGTCGATTTGGCGGTTTTGTCGGTTTGCGTGAGGCCGTAGGTAACGAACCGGCCATCGGGACTTGCCTGCTGGTTGGTCACGTTTTTATCGCCCAGGTAAATTTCTTTCGGTCTGGCCGGTTTATCGGCTTCCGTAATCTTCTTTCCAGCGTCCTTTTTATCTTTTCTTTCTTTCAAAACCTCAAACATCCCCAGCTGATCGGCTTTCAGAAACTGCTCCTGCTGGCTCGGCGTACTATCCGTCTTTTTTGTCCCCGTTCTGAAATCGGTGAGCTGGCTGACAAGCCCGGTTGCCAATGAGATGCTGAACAGGTTGTTGCCGCGTTCGAAAACCACCGCCGTTTCATCCCCGCTGAACACCGGGTCCGATTCGCGCTCGGTGGTATTGGTGAGTTGGCGGATCGAGAAATCTTTGTAGTTGATGATAAAAATATCGCCGTTCTTCTCGTAGAGGCGCAGTAAATGTGTTCGGTTATAGAACCCGTTCTTCCCGGGCAGCTTCCGTCTTTCCACGGGTGCTACCTTGCTGATTTTCTTTCCGGCAAGCGAATACGCATACAGTGAATCGGAAGGATTCTTATCGGGGTTCCAGTTGAAATACACTGTTTTGGAATCATCGGCCCAGGTAATGTCGCTCGGTGAAGTCCCGATCCACATTTTAGGGTCGCGCATGATTTTCTCGACGGTAAGCGGGGCCAGTGACTGGGCGTGGAGGCAGGTGTGAAATAGGACTAATGCAGTGAAAACGGCTACGATGGGTAATTTACGGATCTTCAATCTCATTTTCTGGGGACTTGGGGGGTAAGTAGTTTTCGTTTGTTATGACATTTTTGCCGGTTTGTTCTTCTAATTGCACACGTGCTTTTTTTGCAATATTTCCACCTCTTTTGCTTGCTCTTTTGTTAGGCTCCATGCCAACCGCTTGCTCTGACTCAGCAATCTGGCGGGTACTCATTTCAGCCAGCGCTGTAAAAATAAGTTCGGCCTCGTTCATGTGGTCGCGCAGATTCTGACTTTTCAGCTGTTTTAGCTTTTTGTGTTCTTTGACACTCATCCCGGTCCATTCCTGGTGGATGATATTGGTCAAAATAGCGAATTCTTCTCCTTCTTTAATTTCATGTGTTTTCCAGTAATCGGTCAGCTTGTTCCGGGTTTCCTGTCCCATCATGCGTTGCTGGATCCATTTTTCGCTCCTACCGTGCTTTTTCCAGTTTTCACGAGCCCTGTCGATCGACAAGGAAGGATCAGTAAGCTCCTGCATCCGTTCGTATCCGATTTTGGCGAGCCAGATCTTGAACGGTTCTGCCTTGGGAGAAGTAATTGACTGAACAATTCTCAGAATATGCTGCGTGTTCCCGGAGAGTGTTTTGCGTTTTTTTCCTGAAACTCCGGGCATTTCTACCTGGGGACAATTTGTCCCTATGTACTCTCCCAACAGGACGTCCCGCTTTCTCAGTTTTTTAAGGTAATCAGTTGGATTGACCGAGTTGGTCAATGCCGCGATAATGTCGACAATCGAGAAAAACCACGTTTCTGATTCTTCATCGTAAATTCTTCTGATATTGTGGCCTTCAAACGGAATGGTGGAGTGGCTCATCATTTTACGCAGATTAGTGCGTTTTACTAAACTCAAATATGCACATATTTTATTTATTGTTGGTGGTGCTCATTTCGTCACTCTCTTGCAAGAGTCCGCAGACTCCACCTCCTGAAAAGGGTGTTTCCTTCGCGCTGAACCAATACCGAAAGCAGCATATTGATAGTATCCGGTACGGTATCGAGCTGGATATTCCGGCTGGTAAGACGGGGCAGATTGTGGGGAAAGAAACGATCACATTTCACCTGGATGTGCTGGATTCGGCGCTTGTGCTGGACTTTAATGTGGCCGATGACCATTTGCGGGAAGTACGTGTGGATGGTAAAAAAGTGGATTACCAGTTTGTGAATGAGCACATTGTCGTCGATGTCAGGCATTTGAAGAAAGGGCGCAATGAGATCAGTATTGACTTTGTCGCAGGCGATTTGTCGCTGAACCGGAGCGACGATTACCTGTACACGCTGTTTGTCCCGGATCGCGCATCGACGTGCTTCCCCTTGTTCGATCAGCCGAACCTCAAAGCCTCCTATCAATTGACTTTGAAAACGCCGGAGGGCTGGGAAGCCGTTTCAAATGGAAAACTTAGTGCTAAAACCGCCGAAAAAGGAAAGCAAGTCTATAAGTTTGGCGAGACGAAGCCTATCAGCTCCTATCTCTTCGCATTTTCCGCAGGCAAGTTTTTTAAAGAAACCAGGGTCGTGGATGGTCGGGAGATGACCATGTACTACCGTGAAACGGACACGGCGAAGGTAGCCCGCAACCGGGATGAGGTTTTTCAGTTGCACGCCAAGTCGCTGGCCTGGCTGGAAGCGTACACTGCGATCGATTATCCGTTCGGTAAATTCGATTTGGTGCTGCTGCCTTCATTTCAATATGGAGGTATGGAGCATCCGGGCGCTATTTTCTATAATGAGCCCGCTCTTTTCCTCGATGAGAATGCCTCGGTAAACCGTCGTATGGCCCGCGCGAGCGTTATCGCGCACGAGTCGGCGCATATGTGGTTCGGGGACCTGGTGACAATGGACTGGTTCAATGACGTGTGGCTGAAAGAGGTTTTCGCCAATTTCATGGCCGCCAAGATCGTTCATCCCAGCTTTCCTGAAATCAACCATGATCTGAGATTTTTACTGGCACATTATCCCAATGCCTACGAAGTGGACCGCACAAAGGGTACCAACCCGATTTTACAGCAGCTTGGCAACCTGAAAAACGCCGGAACACTCTACGGGGCGATCATTTATATGAAGGCTCCCATCGTGATGCGTCAGTTGGAGCGGAAGATAGGGGAGCAGCTCATGCAGGAAAGCCTGCGCGAGTATTTGAAAACATATTCCTTCGGTAATGCACGCTGGGACGACCTGATCGGCATTATCGACAAGCGCACGCCGGAAGATATTACTAAGTGGAACAATGTGTGGGTAAAAACGCCCGGTATGCCGGAGTATGATGTTGAAAATGATAGCATTGTCCAAGTCAAAGACACCGCGGCCGCACGCGTATGGGAGCAGCCGCTGGTTTTGAAAACCATGCGAAATGGCATGCAGAATCTCGTTTTTCCGAATAGTGATGGGACAGGATATGGATATTTCAGGATGGATACTGCTTCGAAAAACCGGTTCTTCGCACATTACGGCGATGCCCGTGGGCTATTGTCCGATCCGGTTTTTAAAGGGGCAATGCTGGTAAATATCTGGGAAGGGTTGCTGCGCGGCGACGGTCCCGCACCCGGGAATTTTATCAGTTACACTTTGAATGCATTGCCGCATGAAGAGAATCCGCTCCTGGTCGATTATTTGCTGGGTAATCTGCAAACCAGCTGGTGGGGTTTCTTGAATGCAGATCAGCGGGCAGCACGTCAGCAGCAGATCGAGCACGTGTTCTGGAAGGCTTTGAATACTACCCGCGACAAGGGCATCCAGACTTCGTATTTCCGGGCATTTAAAGCGGTGGCGTTGACCGACGACGGCTGGCAGAAAATGCACGGCCTGTGGACCGGCAAGCTGGAAGTAAAAGGGCTCGTACTGTCAGAAGAAGACAAAATTTCTCTCGCCTACGAACTCGCCCTGAAAGGAAAAGGGGATGGCAAGGCCATTTTGAACGAGCAACTGAATGCAACGAAAAATCCGGACCGTAAAGCGAGAATGCAGTTTGTGATACCCGCATTGAGTGCCGTCGAAACGGAGCGGGACGCATTTTTTGAAATATTGAAAAAAGAGGAAAACCGCGAGAAGGAAGCCTGGGTGCTGGATGCGTTGACCTACCTGCACCATCCGCTGCGTGCGCAAAGTGCGTTGAAATACCTCAGGCCTTCGCTCGATCTGTTGCAGGAGATCCAGCTGACGGGCGACATTTTTTTTCCAACGCGCTGGCTCCATAACACTTTTGCAGGACATTCTTCGCCGGAAGCAGCACAGATTGCGCAGACCTTCCTGCGCGAGCATCCCGATTATCCTTACTTCCTGAAAAACAAAATATTACAAGCGACCGACCTGCTCGACCGTTCGGTGAGACTTGCAGATACGTATGCCCGGAAAGAGGATTCCGCTGCATTATCGCGGCGATGAGCCGGGCCCGGGCTTTTTTGGGCGTGTTGTTCTTAAAGTAAAACTTCGGTTGGATCGTCAGCCTGTGAACAACACCGATCGCACGAAAATGAACATCATCAAACAGAAAGCGCTGCACTTGCTTGAAAATGCCTTTGGAAAAGCCGGTACCGTATTAGCGATACGGGCCTGGGACCCTGCCACGTTTTTTGAGGTGGACGTCCACTTCCCGGATATGGATATGAGTGGCTGGAAACGTGTCCAGCATATCAAGGTACGGGTAGGCGAGGGGCTTTACCGCGACTACACCCCTTCGGGCTGGGATGCGGATATCCGCACCTGCACCTTGTACATCAACGCTGAACAGGACGGCCCGGGCGCACAGTGGATACGCTCGGTGCGCGCCGGTGACCGCATTACGTATGTGGGTGTGGGCGCCACTATGCACAGGCCTGCGTACGCGGGTGAAATGGTTGTTTTGGGAGATATGAGCAGTATAGGGCACTACCTGGCTTTGCAGCAACTGGCCGGGGCACGTAAAATGACCGGCGCGATCACCATCGCGCATGGAAATCACCGCGAGGAGTTCAGGGAATATTTCAACTGGAATATTCAGCCGGTGAAGAAAAGCGGCGACGGCGGGTTGCATTCAATGCTTAAATGGGCCGGCGACCGCCAACTGGCCCATTCGAACGTCTATATTTCAGGACATATCCCAACCTGTATTCGGCTCCGTAAAGAACTCAAAAAGCGGGACGACTCACCGCTCGGGATACAGGTGCAGGGTTTCTGGTCGTGATCAATCGAAAATTCCGTTCATAGCCGTGAGAACAACCGGTTTGCCGTCCGTGACGATGATCGTGTGCTCGTGCTGCGCCACATAGCCGCCGCGCGAGCCTACGAGCGTCCACCCGTCACGCTCCGTGGCGGCGTTTGTGGATGCGGTTGAAATGAAGGTTTCGATGGCAACCACGCTGTTTTTGCGGAAGCGGGTTGTATTGTACCGGTCGTAGTAGTTGGCGATTTCGTGCGGCTCCTCATGAAGGCTCCGGCCCACACCGTGGCCTGCCAGGTTTTTAATTACTTTATATCCCGATCTTTTTGCTTCCGTTTCGATCAGCCGGCCGATATCGGCGATGCGCACGCCGCCTTTGATCTGGCTGAGCGCTTTGCTCAGGATCCTTTTCGACGCATTCACCAGTTTGTTGTGCCCGTGAATGTCCTCACCCAGGACGAACGAACCGCCGTTGTCGGACCAGAAGCCATTCAATTCCGCGGAAACGTCGATATTCACGAGGTCGCCTTCCTGCAATACCTTCGTTTCAGAAGGTACTCCGTGTGCTACTTCGTTGTTGACGCTGATGCAGGTCCAGCCGGGGAAGCCGTAAGTAAGTTTTGGGGCAGATTTCGCGCCCAGGCTATTCAACATTTCACCCCCGAAATCATCGAGTTCCTTTGCGGTCATTCCCGGTTTCGCATGCTCGCGCATCGCGCGCAGCGTAGTTGCGACCGCACGGCTGGCTTCCTGCATTCCCATAAGTTCGGATTCTTTGCTGATAGACATTCTGATAAGGTTTAATGTAGTGAATTTGAGATCGCTTCGCGTGAACTGATCTCTTCAAAAGCGCCATTCCAAAGCCCGATGCGGTGTTCCAGGGAAGCGATGGTGGCGTTTTCGGCTTCCTGCCAGAATGCTTCATGGCCCGCACAGAGGTTGGCGGTCATTTGCAATGCGAGGTGGCTGTGGTGATCGCCGTCCACCTCGATATGCCTTTCAAGGTAATACTTAAAAATAGAGATACTATCTGGAAAATGCTTGTGGATGTCCTCGATGATCGACATAAACATGCCCGGAATGAGATCTTCCCTGCCAAAAGTAAATGTGGCTGCTTGCAGATGGCTTTTGCCCGTGCCAATGGTTTCGAAAGTGAAATTGACAAACTCGCGGGCTTTTTCAGGGGTACCTGCCGCTTCGAATGCCTGTTGGAAGCTCCCGGTTTTTCGCAAGGTTTCCGTAAAACGGGTAATTTCGGTGATGTCGGCCCCGCATTGCGCCATGGCGTCGAGGTAAAGCTCGAAATGGCTCTTGCTGTTTCCGTCCATATCGACGTCCGATTCTTCGCCTGTTACAATCTCGTTGATCAGGTGGCGCGTTTCACCATCGCCGGTTGGAAACCAGGGTACGGAGGTGCATGTGAGACTGTTTTGAAGCGATTTGAGCAGGGACATGAAATCCCACACCGCGTACACATGGTATTTCATGAATACTTTAAGGTCGTCCAGGTCGTTGATGACCGAGTAAACTTTGTGCTGGATAATTTGTTGCCGCAACGGCTCGATGTTCTGCTGGATTCTGGTAATGTGGTCGTTCATTTTTGCGTAGTTCTTTGAGATTAACCCTTCTTCGGGCATGTTTGTTCAGAATCGCAAATAAAAGGGCGGCCCGGTTGGCGTTCATCGTAGACTTACTTAAGGTGTGGTGTGGGCTAACCAATGGCGCGCCCACGGTTGTGAGTGATCGCGTGTTCAACTTTCAGGCTGCGGGGCATATTTGACCAGGTCGATACCGATGCCGTTCGGGTCGGAAATTGCGAAGTGACGGTCACCCCAGGGCTCGTTCCGGAGGTCTATGTGGATCGTTACCCCTTTCTTTTTCAATTCATTATAAAGTTGGTCTACGTCCTCTACTTCGATAGTGAGATATACGCCCTGTCCCTGGAACGCATTATGGAACAATGGCTGCTGTGAAGGATGCCCGGGCAGCAGGAAGCTGAGCTCCGCCCCCCCTCCCGGCGTGTGGAGCAGTAGATAGAATTCATTTTCGAATGTCACGCCGAAGTTCAGTATTTGCGTGTAAAATGCTTTGGTTTCAGCAATTTTGGAAGTAATAATGCCTGCGTTCAATTTCATGTTGCACTGTGGTTTGAATGAATAGATAGCACAAATGTCGGTTCACCACAGCGGATACGATTGTAAAAAACGGACAAACTCATCTCCCGAAAGCCTTTCCAGGCGTAACTCCGTAAAAGTTTCTAAACTCTTTGATGAAATGCGCCTGATCGTAATAGCCATTGTCGTAAAAGAGTTTGCTTTCGCGCAGGCTTTGCTGCGAAGGTTTGGCGCGAAGGATATTTTGAAAACGTACCACCTGGCAGAACGTCTTAGCCGAGTCGCCCACGTAATACTCGAACAGCCTGCGCAGCTGCCGTGGGCTCAGGCCGGCATCAAGGTCTTTTTCGACATTTAATACACCATAGTTTTGAAGGATCGTCGCCAGCGCCCCATAGAAGCGGGCATCGTAGGTTACCTCCGTGCGGGCGACGAAATGAAGGAAAAAGGTGTCCAATCTGCTTTTGATTTCAGCCATTGGAAGATCGGCTTCGAATGCGGACGTGATGAACCGCGCGGTACCCGGCGCTGCAACATCCAGACTTTCAAAGCGATTACTCAGCTCCGATGCATTGATCCGGAAGAGCTGCGGAAACATTGCAGGCAGGAACCGCACGCCTACATAGTCAAAACGATTTTCAAGCGGAAATTCATTGTATCTTTTGCAGAACCCCATGACGAAGTTTTCGGAGGGGTTGTTCAACTCGAAAAAGATATCGATACAACCGTCTGCGACTACCCGGTAAATGAAGGGCTCGTCCAGCGGCTCAGTGGTCCGCAATTGCCAATAGCAGTAAATAAATCCCTGCAAGGCCCTATCGGGGAGAAATTCCTGGTACGTAACCCGTTCCGCCGATTGTTTAACCGTCGGCTGCACGGGCACGTACAATCCGCGAATGTCTGGCACCTTATGCATCCGACCCTGCTAGTTTAGGCCGGCCTTCCCGGACATTTACTGGCGATCCTGGCATAAGTTTTGAAATTTGTTAAATATATATTTACTTGTTAATCAATGCCCTTTCCTTTTGCCTGCGATGTTCTTTCCATGGGCGCACCCGGCCTGCCCTGCCCTGAATGACGCAATCAGCCCCGCAAAGTTCAATTTAATACATACACAACTATGAGCAAAGCATTGGATAATCTCCGTTTGTATGCAGGTGTGGTCAAAAGAGTGGGATACACCCTCTCGATCGGTATGCTGAATTCCGGTTCCAGGGATGAACTGCTGAAATTGTACAACGCTTACAGCGGGCACCCGCACCCCGAAGACGGCACGCCCGTCGACCCCTTTATCATCCCTAAAACAGATGTGTTTGAGCTTTTCGGCAACGACTCGGCCTCTTACGAGGGCGTTTACGAATGCGGCTTCGGGCATACCACCGAGTTTGAATTGAAAGTGATCAGTAACTTGGTCAAAAAATGGAATCCGCGGAGGATCTTTGAAATAGGCACATTTCAAGGCCGCACCACATTGAATATAGCGCTGAACAGCAGCACCGATGCGGAGATCATCACCCTCGACCTCCCTGCGGAAGAACTGGCGTCGACTAAAATGGATATCGAAAAAGGAGAGGTGCGCTACGTCAAAAAGGAAGTTTCGGGAGAACGTTTTATCGGCCATCCGGCAGCTTCCAAAATCCGGCAGGTATTTGGTGATTCGGCCTCTTTCGATTTTGCGGAATACAGGAATTCTGTCGACGTGGCGTTCATTGACGGCTCACATGCCTACGAATACGTGCTCAACGATAGCGAAAAGGTGTTTACCATCGTGCGCGATGGCGGCCTGATCATTTGGCACGATTACACCAACTGGCCCGGCGTATGGACGGCGCTGAACGAACTTTACGAGAAAGATGCCCGGTTTAACGGCATCCGGCACATTGGAGGGACGAGCATTGCCATTCTGAAAATTTGATTTAAGATATAAACATTTAGTTACTTTGTGGGTAAACGTATATGTATTAGCGGTTACCCAGCAGATCGCGGGTTTTCATTAATGCAAACCCAAGGAGGTTCAGGCCTCTCCATTTACCGGGATCAGTGGCTCGCGGATCGTCCGCCGCGAGTCCTATTCCCCAAATCGGATCGACCGGGCTAGCTTCTACCAGGACACGGTCGCCGGTGCTCAGCAGAAAGGTACGGAGGTCCGGGTGCTGGCTGAACTTGTGAATGCTGCCTTCCAGTACAATGGCCTCACGATGTGCTATCCACGTTTCTTCGTCAAAATTCTCGACCATCCTGCCTAATGCTTTTGCCTCGCCGGGGGAGTTGCATGCAATAATGCGCCGCCTTAGCTCTTCATTCGCGAATATGCGGGCCTTTTCTGCCATCATCCAATGCTCGGCGGTGCGGTATTCCAGGCAATCGATTGTAAACGGCGAATGCCACCATTGGCTCATGCAAGATTGCTTAACCTGGTCGTTCCGGGCTGGCTGATGTCCCCAAAAATACAGGAACTTAATTTTGGGCATCTCTTCATATTTCTTCAAGAGCCAGTCGAGATCGTAGTTCATTCTTATTATGTGATGAATATTACTGATTCTTCACGCTGGCCGGGCCGCGGCATTGTTTTTTAGGGCTTCGGTAAAAAACGAACAATACTATGAGCGAGCGAATCTTAGTGGATAGTTATATCAAGGAATTGGAGTTGGAATATGCTTCGACCCGTAAGTGCCTGGAACGCATACCGGTTACATTATTCGACTACAAACCGCATCCGACATCGATGGCTATGGGCTACCTCACGCTTCTGGTAGCCGAAATACCGCTCTGGATCACCTTTATGGTCGAGCAGGGTGAGGTGGATTTTGCCACGTATAAGCGGTTCGAATTCACCACGAGCCAGGAACTGGTCGACCATTTCGACGAAGTTTTTAATGGGGCCAAAAAATCCCTGGCCAGCATCACCGACGCCGATCTCAATGCCCCGTTTTATCTGAAACGGGAGGGCCAGGTACTTTTTACCCAGCCCCGGCATGAGGGTATCGGCTCGACGATCAATCACTGGGTGCACCACCGCGGTCAGCTTACCGTATATATGCGGCTGAACGGCATTGCCGTTCCGTCGATTTATGGCCCATCGGCCGACGATCGAACGTTCTGATCAGTGTGGCGGGCCGAAGCGGTCGAACTGTTCTTTTTTCAGCTCTTCGAGGATTTCTTTCGTCGATTCGAAGCTCGTGTGCTGGAATGCACGGAGCCCCAGTGTTTTGGCCATGTTGGCAAACATAATGCGGTCGTCGAAATACACACATTGGCTGGGCGTCGCTTGTGCGATGCCCATTGCCAGTTCGAAAATCCGCGGATCAGGCTTGCGCATTTTTACCTCGCAGGAGGAAATGAATGCATCGAAGCAGGTATGCAGCTTGAACTTCTGGACACGGTAATCGTTTAGTTCTTTTCCTTCATTGTTGATGGAAATGATGCGGAAACCACAGTCTTTCTTCCATTCTTTTAGCCACGCCAGCATTCCGGGCAATTCCACGGACTGTGAATACATGAATTCCTTGAAGTCCTCGCGGACGAAGTCGCGCGGGTGGTTGAAAATCACCGTGTCGAGATACTGGTCGAGATTGACGCTCCCGATTTCGTACACGTTGAAGATAAAATTATGGAGCTGGTCCATTTCCTTGTAATTAAGGCCAAACTTCTCCGCCGCCAGGATGCGGGATTCGTGGCCCCATCCATTACTCAATAGGACGCCGCCAATATCGAAAAAAAGGATTTTGAGATCGCTGATCTGCATGTTTTTCGTTGTCGTAAATGTTCTGCCGTAAATATGCGTGGATAATTTGTTATTTCCACCTCACCGGCGGCGTCCGCGCTCAAAAGTGATGTTTGTTCGAAAGTTGAAACAAATTTGTTCGATTCTGTAATTATATTTGTATATAATAATGTACTCAAAAGTTCCTTAACGATGATGAATGAAACTGTAAAACGCTACGAACGCATTGTTATGAACATTGGAGAACTTATCGAGGTATCGGGCTACCGCAATGATTACCTGGCCGGCAAATTAGGATTGACCACCGTCAATTTCTCTGCAAAGAAAAAACGTAAGACTTTCACGTTGGAGGAGATCAGGAAACTCGCGTACATTATCGATAATGATGACGTGCAGGATTATCTGCTAGCTCTCGAAATGGAAGAGCGCGATGACGAAGAGACCATGACCTACGAAGAATTTTCTAAGGAAATGGGATGGAAATAATTATCAAAAAGTCATTTAAAAAAGAGTTTACGCGACTACCTGCAAACATCCAAAGCGCTACCCAGGTAGTACTTAAAAGGTTGAGAAGCGCGGGTACATTGGAAGCGGCCGGAGTTGACTATGTGCCAGTTCGCGGGCAAAAAGCTGGTCGCAGCTTCTATCGAATTCGCGTCGGCCAATATCGCATCGGAATTGAATACATTGCACCGAACCTCATTCTGATCACAATCGCTGTTCGTGGCGATATTTACAAGACTTTTCCTCCAAAATGAAATCCGGTGCGAACCTAACTCGCACCGGATTTTAGCTTTAACACAGAACTAAACTACCTACGCCCTCCGCGAAATCCGCCTCCGCTGAAACCACCTCTGCTGAACCCGCCGCCTCCGCCGTTGAAAGTCCGGCCTCCGAATGAGCCGTAGGAGCGGGACGGGGCGCTGAACGCATTACCACGGGGCATCGACCGGAAACTTTGCGCATCCACCGACCGGGGCGCATTACGGAATGACTGGCCTCTGTCGAACAGGTAGGAGCGTGCCCCAACCGACGGATTGAAATGTCTGGCCGCAGAGCCCATAAAGGCCGTTCTGGGCGAGTACATGTAGCGGCGGGGCGCTACGGTGTGGTAGTAGTGGTCGTACTGGCGGTACAGGTGTGGGTAGTACCGGTAAGCGCCGCCAAAGAACCACCTTGAGAAGCCCAGGGACGGCATTGCATAAACCATCGGATAACCGCCCATACCGAAATAGATACCGGAACCGTATCCGTACAAACCGGGATACCACATCGGGGAACCATACCAGTAGGGATAACCAAACCAGTAGGAGTAAGGGCTGCCATAGTTCACTACTTTGTCGCCGGTGGGAGCAGGATAGCTGTAACCGCCCTGGGCTGCATACTCCCGGGAAGCCTGGCTAAGTTCCTGCATGGCCTGGGGGTTCTGTTTCAATTCGTCCTGGTAGGCGGCCAGTTCCTCCTTGTTTTGCGCTTCGAGCTTGTCGTGGATGGTCGCGAGGTCGTTTTGGACATCTGCAGGGTTGTCTTTGAAACGCTCGCCGAGGCGCGACACGAGGTCGGAGTGGTCGTTGAGCAGCGAGAGCACGTCCGGCATCTCTTCCAATGTTTTGAATGCCTGCTGCGCTTCGGGGTCCAGCTGCGCAATCATGCTTTGAAATGCGCTGGCCGCTTGTTCATTCAGGTTATCGACTTTCACCAGGTCGTTATGGTGATTGTTATATAGTTTCCACGCGGCTTCTTTCAGTTCCGGAGCCGGGTCCACATTGGCTGTCATGCCGTCGATCGCCTCGCGGGAGGTTTTGCGGGGAAGAGTTGCCAGCCTATGCATCAGGTCGGGATAGCGGCTCACTTCGTAAAACCAGCCCTGTTTCTTCTGGGAATAGTTTTGAATGACCTGCTGAAATCCGGCGCTGCTCTGCTCGCGGATCTGCGCGAGGTTCGCCAGCACGCCGGGATATTGGGTTGCCGTAAGAATATCGTTGCGTACGTCGTCATTGTATGGAGCAATGGCATTGAGCAGGCTTTGGTCAGTGACAATATTTTGCTGCGCGTTACTAGCCATTTGATCATCCTGGCCGTAGCCGGTGAGGCTGACGGCGGAGAGCAGAACAGTGGCAAACAAATGAAGCGGTTTCATGGTATTAAGCTGTTAAAAATGGAATAGCTTCCTTGACTTTCGATGGTACCAAGGTACCGTTCGATTCTGTTGAAATATTGAAGTTTCGGGCTGGTAATGAAAATATTAACCTTACGCCGGGAAATTCTTCATTAACTTTTTAACACCCTTATTGATTTGTTTTTCAAGCCGGTTGGGATTGCTCACGTCGCCGGAAATCGCTTTTTGCCAGATAATATCTCCCGATTTGGTATCTACCACATCTAGGATCAAAGTCCCGTCGGTACTGGTGCTTGAATAGGGGTAACCTCCGAACCCATAGCCGCCAAAGCCGCCGTAGTAGGGATATCCCCAGCCGAAACGGCCCCAGCCCATCATCGGGTAAGCCCCGAACGGATAGCCCCCGCCGCCGTAGTAGTTCTTGCGTACGCGTTGTGTGTACGTATGGAATTGCAGGAGCAGATCGGGATGCTGGGTGTTACGCATAAGCCCTTTGCTTTGGAGCGCCCTGTCGAATGCGGTCTGAATGCGGTGGCGCGCCAGTGAACTGGCATACATCGGGTTCTGACTGGTTTTCATATCGGGGACAATCCAGTTGTAAGTCAATGCCTTGCCGGAAACCGGCTGTTGGGGACTTTGCGCGAGCACCACACTGCCCAGCACAGTCAGCATTCCCAACAAAATCACATGCTTTTTCATCTTAATGGGTCAATTTGAGGTTTTCCAGGAGGGACACTTCCCGAAGGGGCACCTCCCGGAAAACCGGGTTTACATTACAAGCCAATTGCAAAATATTGGGTTTCATCGTTGCCGGGATAAAGCCCTTCGATCATCACCCCGCCTTTTTTGCCTTGAAGCATTTTCACAGCTTCGCGGGCATTGGCAACCGGTGTCTTATCAATTTTGGTAATCACGAAACCTTCTTCCATGTCGGTATTCTGGCGGATTTTGCCGGCATTGATAGCCGTCACCTGCGCACCGGCGCCGATACCGTATTCTTTTTTCTGCTGGTTGGTGAGGTCTTTGAGCTCCACGCCGAGTTGCTCCATCACAGCCGAGGATGACCGATCGGCGACGGCGGGCTCCGCAATGCCTTTCAAGGTCACAGAAACCACTTTTTCGGCACCGTCACGGTTCACATTCACCGTTACTTTGTCAGATGGCTTGTGCTGTGCGATGGCTTCCTGCAACTGCGGCACGCTGGTAATGGCGTGTCCATCGATTTTGGTGATGACGTCGCCGATTTTGATACCGGCCTCTTTGGCAGCACTTTCGTCCGCAAAATTCTCCACGCGCACACCTTCGTCCACTTTCAGGTCAAACGACTTCACTTTGGCTGCGTCCACCTCACTGATCCCTACGCCAAGGTACCCGCGCTGAACGGAACCGAATTTGGAAATGTCCTCCACCACTTTGTGCGCAATGCTGGAAGGCACCGCAAACGAGTAGCCTGCAAATGAGCCCGTCTGGCTGGCAATGGCGGTGTTGATACCGATGAGGTTGCCATTCAAATCCACCAATGCACCGCCCGAATTACCGGGGTTCACGGCCGCATCGGTCTGGATGAACGACTCGATCGGGGCCTTTGCATTCTCGCCGAGGATATTAATGCTGCGTCCTTTGGCACTTACAATGCCCGCGGTGACGGTCGAAGTAAGGTTATAGGGGTTACCTACGGCGAGCACCCATTGCCCCACCTGCACGTTTTCGGAGTTGCCGAATGCCAGTGCCGGCAGGTTTTTCGCCTCGATCTTGATCAATGCGATGTCGGTATTCGGATCGCTGCCGATCACTTTGGCTTTGTAGGTATGCTTGTCGGCCAGCGTTACTTCCAGCGTTTCTGCGCCCTGGATCACGTGGTTGTTGGTGACGATGTAGCCGTCGGGGTTGATAATCACGCCGGAGCCGGTAGCCTGTGGTTTTTCCATTTTACCCTCGGGAGCCTGCTGGCCGAACGGGTTTCGCCCACCGAAAAGATCCCTGAATTCCTCGGGAATCTGCATCTGGCTCACGGTCCGTTCGGGTTTCAATGTCGACTTAATGTGTACCACGGCGGCGGTCGCTTTTTTAGACGCAAATGAGAAGTCGGCGGGGATCATGGCGGTGGCCGGAGCTTCGCCTGATTTACCGTCCAGCCGGGCTGGCCTTACAAAAGGAGTGGCATTATTGACCCACGTCGAAATGGTATCCGGTTTGCCGAAATGTTCATAGGTAGCGTAGGAGGTTCCGCCCAGTAATGCGGATGCGAGGGCTACTGCTGTTAATTTTCTGAAATTACGGGTTGTTGTCATCGCTATTAAATTGATTAAGTGTATTCAAATTTCAGCAGCGATCCTGTGGCAATTCTGTGCAGATTCTGAAGACATTTTGTAGTTGGGTATTTTTTTGAAATGCATAAAAAAAGGAGGATCAGAAATCCTCCTTTTTTTCACTACTAGCCATGAAAAGTCTTGAATATTATGGCCAGGTCACAGTCAGAATGTGCCATGGCCCGTCTGTTTCGTATGTAAGGGTCTGCCCGTTCACCTGGCAGATCGTCTTCGCCAGTGCAAGCCCCAATCCGAGCGACGCCGAATGCGTGCCCTCTTTCCTGAACCTTTCGAACATCAGTTCCGGGTCGATGTGGATGGGGACGCCGGTATTCCGGACCACCAGCTTTCCCGCATGGAGGGTAATGTCAATCGTTCCGCCGTTGACATTGTACCGGATCGCATTGGTCAGCAGATTGTTGACCAGCACTTCGGCCAATGCAGGGTGCATCACCGGCCCCGTCGGCTCAATCGCCGTTTGAACGGTTATCTCCCGCTGCTCGATCAGATCTTCCAGATCGCGGAGTTTCCGGTTGATGATCGGCACCAGGCTGATCGGCTCGGTACCGGCCAGGAACTGCCTGTTTTCAATTTTGGTAAGCAATAACAATGCCTGGTTCAGTTTGGCAAGCCGGTTGGCCGCCTCGCTGATTTCCGAAAGCGCCACCAATTGTGATTCTTTCAGGCTCTCATCCTGGAACAGCCCTTCGATTTTGGATAAGATCACCGCCAGTGGTGTCTGTATCTCGTGCGAAGCATTTTCGGTGAACTCTTTCAAGTTCTGGTAAGTGGCGGCGAGGCGATCCGTGAACTGCGTCACCGACTGGTTCAACTGCTCGAATTCGACGGTAGGCTGTTTTGAAAAAGTAAGTACCTCATGCTTTTCCACCTGATAGGAGTCGAGCGACCGCAAGGTTTTGTAAAACGGCTGCCAGAGCCTGCGGGAAAGCCAGCTGTTCAGCAGGAGCAGGGAAATGAGCAGCAGCGCTACTATGAATGTCACGGTCATCACCACCGCTTCCAGAAGCTGCTGTCGCTGATCTAGTAACTTGCTGATTGTCACCCTGTACCAAATCCCTTCCACGCGTTCGTAAAAGATCAGCTGCCGGTAGGGTTGGTACTCGTTTTCAAATGCGTTGAACAACTTCCGTTCGACGAGCGCCATCTTGCTGGGGTAGCGCACCGGGTCGAGTTGGAGGCTGTCGCCCAGTTGCAGGATATACACCGGCAGCTCGTCGATATGCCGCAACTGCCAGCTAACCTTCGCCCTGCTATGCATGAGCTCCTTATTGACCTCCTGGTTGATGAGGTAGTTCACTGAAAAGTAGAACAATATGGCCCCCAGGGTAAGCACGCACAGCGACGTGATGATCTGGTATTTGAGAATGCGTTCCAGCAGTTTCATTGCTCGCTGAATTTGTAGCCGACACCGTAGATCGATTTCAGGTAATCCGGGCAGCCTTTGTCCATCAGCTTCTTCCGCAGGTTTTTAATATGTGTGTATATAAAGTCAAAATTGTCCATTAAATCCGCATCGTCGCCCCAGAGGTGTTCGGCGATGGATTCCTTGGTGAGTACGCGGTTTTTATTCGCGATCAGGTACACGAGCAGGTCGTATTCCTTGCGCGTAAGCACGATTTCCTGCTGGTCGACCAGTACCAGGTGTTCCTGGGGGTCGATCTGGATCTTTCCGAACCGGATCTGCTGACTTCCCTGGAAGCTTCGCCTGCGAATGACTGCCTGCACGCGCGCATTGAGCTCCGAGAGGTGGAACGGCTTCGTGAGGTAATCGTCCGAGCCGAGGTTCAGGCCGGTAATGCGGTCGTCGAGTGAATTTTTGGCTGAAATGATGATGATACCTGTATCGGGGAAATTCCGTTTGAGTTCGCGTACGGCGTCCAGGCCGTCGCCATCTGGGAGCATCAGATCGACCAGCACGCAATCATAGCGGTAAATATTGATTTTCTCGACTGCCGTCCGATAGTCTGCCGCCCATTCGCAGATGAAGTTTTCGCGCTGGAAATAATTCTGTATGCTGGTAGCCAGCGCTTTTTCGTCTTCAATGAGCAGCAGTTTCATAGCCTTTTCGTTTGTGCAAATGAAACTACAAATTTTGGAGGAAATCTGAAGTTAGCGGATAGTCCGTTTGGCCCAGTTGAAAATGGTGGAATACACCTCGTCGCGTACGGGCTGTTTGGACAGGATTAGATCGTGCATACCTCCCTGAACGGCCTGGATGCTGTATTGGCCCACAATGTTCTGTGCCTGGCGGGCCACGTCGTCGACATTCAATACGGCGTCGCCGGTGAAGAAAATATCGCTCCACTTCTTCTCGTCGATTGATTTGGCTGAATGGAGCACCAGCACCGGTTTGTTGATCTGAATGCCCTGTGCAAGCCTTTCCTGGGCATTATGTACGGCCCGGATCCAACCCAGGTTGACCGGCGGCGCGATGAACGGCTTCAATCCGAGGCTGTATGACCATTCGCCATGCGCAGTCACATGCAGGCTCTCGCCGTAAAGCGGGTTAATGCCCAGGTCGAAGTTCGTTTCAGGGTGTTTTTCCGCCCTTTTCAGCAAGAGCGGTAATGCCGTTTTTTTGAGACCTGACTTGATATTTAAGGCAAACATCGGACTGTTCAGCAGCACCGCATCGAACTTTTCCTTGCCTGCGCGCTCATTTGCGTAGAGCGATAGCACCAGCCCGCCCAGCGAGTGGCCGCTCAGAAGGATCTTTTCATTCCCCTCACCTTTGATCACCGCCAGTGCGGTGTCGACATCGGCATAGTATTCCGACAGGTCGCGTACATTGTTGAATTTCTGATGACCAAGCCATGAACGGCCATATTTCCGCAGATCTACCGCGTAAAAATTGAAACCTTCCTTGATATAGTGCTCGGCCATTTCTTCCTGAAAGAAATAATCGTTAAAGCCGTGCACGTACAGTACTGCTTTTTTGCTCTTTTCAGGAGTGGTTTTCCGTATGATTGTGCAGGTGACGCTGCCCTCGTAATCCGAAGGCTGTACGATCGTCGCCTGTTTGAAGCCTTTCCCCATCAGATCCGCGAAATACGTAACCTGCGCTTCGGCGGAGCGCATGCAGAGCGTGAAGAGAAGAGCGAACAGAAGGCTGTGTTTCATGGAAATGGGTACTAATCAGGCGTAAATATAACCGCAATTTCCCTTGGGGTTACTCGATTTTTTTCAGTTCGGCACCGCGGTCGGGTTGGAGATTTACTTTTCCGAATTCCGCGTTGGTGTTGTTTTCAATGGTAAAGCCTTTGGCCATGTCCACCTCGATCGTAAGCGAATCGGCCGTGAAGCTGAAAATGTGCCCGCCGGACTTGCGATCATCCGCCAGATAATGCAGGTGGAACCCCGGCACATTGGTACGGGCAAGATAGGGCGGCAGCAAAAAGCCGGCGCATACGCCTTTTGTGTTTTTCAATTCAAAAACGACCTGGTTGTGCTTCAAATGGTCGGGTAGGGAGGTGTACGGCTTAACTGCCGGTTTTTCCGCACGGGTGGTCATGGTGGGAAATGTGGCGGAGATTCTCAATGCATAAATGCCATTGGGGTTCAGCAAATGCCTGATCTGCTCCTGTACTTTTTCGTAGGTAAGTCCGGGGCCATTCAAATGGATGACCGTATCGGCCTTGAAGAATTTGACGAATGCGGCCGAGGTGCTGTCGGAATCCGAAGCTTCCCGGACCGAGCCGTCCCAGGCGACCTTGTAAACGCGACCCTTGTCGATCAGCAGCTCGCCATCGACGCGGTTGAATGTGCCTACGCCGAAATCACCCTTCTTTTTCAGTTGCCCGATCGTCAGGTCGCCGTCGAAAACACCGGCCATGAGCGCGTCGATGATTGAATATTGGTACATAAAATCATCCCCGGCCGCCTGGCGGCTTTTGGCTGACTGCGCCACGGAGGCACCGGCAAAACAGGCGAGCAACAGGGCCATTACCAGGCCTTGGAATATGCTTCGGGAGGGCGCAAAAAGACGAACCATGCGGGAAGGGGTTTTTGGGAGAAGCTGCAAATGACGGCATATGGCCGAATCTTTGCAATGCAGGCAGTGACATTCTATTGAAAGGTTTGAATAGCACCTGGCCGGGGATATTTTGCAGAATAGGAGGGAAAGCACTGCATAAGTTGATATTCCGGGAAAAAAGGGCCAATTTAAAAACGACTGTTAATCCTTAACCTGCCACCAATTACATTTGAAATGAAACAGTTTTTACTCCTTTTGCTTGTACCTGCGCTCGCGCAAGCGCAGCTGGCGCCGCCGGTTATGTCCGACAAGGCCAGGAAGATCCACGCGGCCGCGCTGACCATCGACACCCACGCCGATGTGCCCATTAATATGATGAAGCCCGGGTTCGATGTGGCCGTGGAGCATGATTTTGTGAAGGAAGGGTCCCAGATCGATTTCCAGCGGATGATCAGGGGCGGAATGGACGGTATGTTTTTCGCCGTTTATCTCGGGCAAGGCAAGCGTACCGAGGACGGAAATGCCGAGGCAAAGAAGAAGGCATTGGCGATTTTTGATAAAATTCATGAAGCAGTGAAAGCGAACCCGCAAACCGCAGGGCTCGCCACCACTTCCAAAGATGCCTACCGACTCCAGAAAGAAGGCAAACGCGCCGTCTTTATCGGGATGGAAAATGGCTGGCCGATAGGGAAAGACCTGGCAAACCTGAAACTCTTCCACGACCTCGGCCTGCGCTACATTACCCTTTCACATTCCCTGAACAACGACATCTGCGATTCTTCTACCGACGGCGATGGTCCGGAATACAACGGGCTGAGCGCATTCGGAGAGGAAGTGGTGAAGGAAATGAACCGTTTGGGCATTATGGTGGACATTTCACACGTTTCCGACTCTACGTTTTATGACGTGATCAAACTGACCAGGGCTCCCGTTATCGCTTCGCATTCGTCGTGCCGCGCGTTGAGCGATGTGCCGAGGAACATGACCGACGACATGATCAGGACCCTTGCCCGGAATGGGGGCGTTATCCAGATCAATTTCGTGCCCGGCTTTGTAAAAAGGCCTTCCCAGCCGCATGAAATGTCCCTCAAAGCACTACGCCTTAAAATCCGCCAGACCGACCTTTCGGACGCCGATCGCAAGGCGTTGCGCGAGGAAATGAAGGCGATCGATGAAAAATACAAATCAGACAAGCCTACCGTGCAGGATGCGGTGAACCATATCGAGCATGTGATCAAGCTGACAAGCGTCGACCACGTCGGCATTGGCATGGATATGGATGGGGGCGGAGAGGTAGTGGGCTTGCAGGATGTGAGCCAGATCGGCGCTATCACCGAAGAACTGGTCAAAAGAGGCTATTCTGCCCGGGACATTGAAAAAATATGGGGCGGCAACATCATGCGCGTTCTGGATCAGGTAGAAAAGGCCGCAGGCAACTTCTGATTTGCCTTCAAGTGGCGCCCTGAGCGTTACAGAGGGGACAAAAAATATATACATTTTAATAAATAGTTTAATAAAATTGTAAATCTTACGTCCTCGAACAGCTTACACTTTAATTGAAGAATTACAAATGGCTAAGTCAACCGGAAAGAAAAAAACAAACGCAACCATCGATCCTGCCGAGGACGCCGGCACCCCTGTGGCGGCCCAGCCGGTGAATGCGGTGGAAACCATTAGCCGTTTTACAGACTTCGATATACACTTGTTCCGTCAGGGCAAGCATTACAAGCTTTATGAGAAGCTGGGTTCGCACGTGATGGAGGTCAATGGGGTGACAGGCACGTACTTCGCAGTATGGGCACCCAATGCAACCTACCTGTCGGTGGTCGGGAATTTCAACGGCTGGAACCATGGCAGCCATTCGCTGGCACCGCGCTGGGACAGTTCGGGCATCTGGGAAGGCTGGGTCCCCAATATCGGGGTCGGGGAAGTTTACAAATACTACATTATATCGCAAAACGGCCAGCACCTTGAAAAGTCGGACCCATTTGCGCTCTGGTGCGAGGTGGCACCGCGCACGGCTTCCATTGTGTGGGATACCTGGTACGAATGGGACGACGCCGAATGGTTGAAGGTGCGCAAAGAAAAAAACAAGCTGAATGCGCCGATTTCGGTGTATGAAGTGCACCTGGGGTCATGGCAGCGCGACCCGTCCGATCCGGAAAGACATCTTACCTACAAGGAAATAGCGGCGAGCCTGGTACCGTACGTGAAGGAAATGGGCTTTACACACGTGGAACTGATGCCGATTATGGAACACCCTTACGCACCGTCGTGGGGATACCAGATCACCGGTTATTTCTCGTGCTCGTCGCGCATGGGTACCCCGCAGGAGCTGATGTACCTGATCGACCAGTTACACCAGGCGGGTATCGGTGTGTATATGGACTGGGTTCCTTCGCATTTCCCGGGCGACGCCCACGGCCTGTTTCGCTTCGACGGCACGGCGCTTTACGAGCATGAGGACCCGCGCAAAGGCTATCATCCCGACTGGAAGAGCTATATTTTTAATTACGGAAGAAATGAAGTCAGGTCCTTCCTGATCAGTAATGCTGTTTTCTGGCTCGACCGCTACCATTCCGACGGCCTTCGCGTGGACGCGGTGGCTTCGATGCTTTACCTCGATTATTCGCGTAAACACGGCGAGTGGATCCCGAACGAGTTCGGCGGGCGGGAGAACCTGGAAGCGATCTCGCTGCTCCGGGAAATGAATGTCGCCGTGTACACCGAGTTCCCCGACATTCAGACCATCGCCGAGGAATCGACCGCATTTCCGGGTGTTTCCAGGCCGGTATTCGTCGGCGGATTGGGCTTCGGAATGAAATGGATGATGGGTTGGATGAATGATACCCTGAAGTATTTCGAAATGGATCCCGCATTCCGCAAATGGCACCAGGATCAGCTGACTTTCAGTCTGGTATATGCATTTTCTGAAAACTTCATGCTGCCGTTCTCGCATGATGAGGTGGTGTATGGCAAGAAATCGCTGATCAACAAGATGCCGGGTGACGAATGGCAGAAGTTTGCGAACCTGCGCCTGATGTTCACGTACATGTTTACACACCCGGGCACGAAGCTCATGTTTATGGGATGCGAGTTCGGCCAAACGTCGGAGTGGAATTTTCAGCAAAGCCTCGACTGGCATTTACTGGAAAATCCGTCGCACAAAGGCGTCCGCGAATGCGTGATAACGCTCAACAAGCTGTACAAGGAGGAGCCGGCGTTGTTCGACTATTCTTTCTCCCACGACGGCTTCGAATGGATAGACACGCAGGACCGGGAGAATTCCGTGCTGGTTTATGCCCGCAAGTCGAGCGACCCGGCGCGTAACCTCATTATTGCATTAAACCTGACGCCTGTTCCACGCAAAAGCTACCGCGTAGGCGTGATTTCGGAAGGTAACTGGCAGGAGGTATTCAATTCGGATGCCGCGCAGTTCGGCGGCAGCGGTATTATCAACTACGATCCGGTAACCGCGGAGAACCATCAATGGCATGGCAAGGCGCAATCGTTGCTGCTCGACCTGCCTCCGCTCGGTGCGGTGGTGCTGCGCAAGACGGCCGAACAAGGGAAATAATTGTATAGACAGGCAACGGTCATAAGCCGGATACGTGTCTACCGTTTACTTAATTCGTATATGATCTTAAGGCAGAGGCTGGGGTCTCTGCCTTATTTTTTTACCTTTGCCGTTCCAAACATCACGATCAAATGAAAAGCATTCGATTTATAGTACTTTTTGTTTTTTTAGGTTCATTCAAAGTTTTTTCCCAGGATATTTCCCGCGTTACTTCCGGCATCGACCTTGGCCTGGGCTACCAGGATAAAGTTTGGGTGCCTTCCGCCACATACCATCAGGAACTTAGCCTCACGAACTTTCCGTGGTTCAGGATAGGCTGGGGCGTGCGCGCATGGGGCTATTACGCCGGCCGCACCGACATGCTTCCCAAAACCAGCGCAGTGAATGCTGATACGCTCAAATTCGGAAAGATCTCCGCAAACGGCGCGAGCTTCCTGCTGGGCGCCAATTTCAGGCTATGGAAATTCGACATTGGTGCCAATACCGATCTTTTCGGGGTGGCATTCGGCCTGAAACGCAATGCGCTGTACGGCGGCGGAAAGCTCTACGACAAGGGCGGAGAGTTTTACAACTCCTACCTCAAGAGCGCTCCGGCCACATTCAATGTGCTGCCGCTTGTGATGGATAAGCAAAACGGGCAGTCGGAAGCTTACGTCCGCTTCTGGATCACCGACCGGATAGGCCTGAAAGTGGCTTACGTGCATGGCCGCGTAACATACGCCTCGCCCGTGAAGCTTATGAACGGCCAGACCCGCTATTCTACCACCTACGGCGTGCCCTACCTGGCGCTGTCGTTTCCGTTATACAACTAAGCAACCGACACACTGGCTATGGCTGAGAACCTGACCGACTCGCATAAATACAATCTCTGGAAGAACCGGCTGATCGCCAATGGCCTCGACATTCACCGTGTAGACGAACTTTACACCCGTCGCAATGGCCACGGCGAAGTGCTTTTCTCGCTTCTGTATACCGATGCCACCACACCCGAGGGCAACAAAATACCACCGATCTGCTTCCTGAAAGGCGAGGTTGTGAGCGTGCTTGTATGCTTTATCGATGTAGCAACGAGGGAAAAGTACCTCCTTCTCGTGCAGCAACGCCGCATATGCGACGGCTCGATGACCTACGAACACCCCGCCGGCATGCTCGACAGTGAAAGTGATGCGGCTTCCGTGGCCGCGCGCGAGGTGTTTGAAGAAACCGGCATTGCCGTCGAAAAATCACAGCTGATCAGTGTCAATAGCGAGCCATTCTATCCCTCTACCGGCACCAGCGACGAGGCCATGTACATGTTCTACTGCGAACTCGAACTTTCTTCCGAGGCGATCCAGTCATACCACGACACCGTCCAGGGCCTGCTTTCCGACCACGAATACATCAAGACGTTCGTTGTACCATTTGAAGAGGGCCACAAGCTCATCACGAATGTGAACGGGGTATTGCTGGACTATTTGTATCTCAAAAGCGTGGGAGACTGGGACTTGCTGAAAAAGTTATGATTTCGGCCCGGAAATTTGAAAACAAATGTGCTGTAATTGCTCAAAATTCAAAATAGCAGCTATATTTGCACCCCATTAGAGGCCAAAAGCCCGCTACGCTCCCGTAGTTCAATGGATAGAATAATGGTTTCCGGTACCATCGATAGGGGTTCGAATCCCTTCGGGAGCACTAGATTGAACATCAAAAATCATCAAAACCTTGCAAATCAGCCATTTGCAGGGTTTTCTTTTTGTACGTATATAGCTAAAACGTGCAAATATTCTCAAAACTCTGGTGAGCAAATCGAGAGCAAATTGCCATTTTTTGGTAAATCTTAGAAGTGCTCACCAGAGTGCTTGTAAGTGGCTTATTTTCAGCCTGTTCAAGAGGTGAACATCTTGATTTTTTCGAAGTAATAGACCTATTTCATTCACTAAAAAGGGTTTGTTATGCTAGTCAAATCATTCACATTATTGTTCTATCTGAAAAGAAGAGCAGACTATCGGGCAGGTGAGCTGCCGATCTACATGCGCGTAACGGTTGATGGCGACCGGTTTGAAATGGCAATTAAACGCCAATGTGAGCCTGAACGTTGGAATGCAGCAGCGGGCCGAAAGCAGGGAAACAAAGAGGATGTAAGACAATTAAATGCCTATCTTGATTCAATCCAAGCAAAGGTTTATCAGGCTCAGGAATCGATCTCGAACTTGGGTAAGCAGGTGACCGCTGCAAGAATAAAGGACAGACTTTTGGGAATTCAGGAGCGGCCCAATACCATTTGCGAAATTTTCAAGGAACACAACGAGCAAATGCGAGAGCTCGTCGGAAAGGACTTTGTAAAAACTACCTACAACAGGTATGTAACGGCGCTCAAAAATTTGGAAGAATTTCTTCGCTACAAATACAATGCATCAGATATCAGGCTTGACGAACTTGATTATGATTTTATTTCGAACTATGCGTTTTACCTAAAAGCGAAACGCAATATATCACATAATGTGACAATGAAATATTTGGTGTATTTCAAGAAGATAGTTCTAATCTGCGTCAAAAAGGGATGGCTGCTCAGAGACCCGTTCATTGAATTCAGCTTAGCCAGGCGTGACGCGGATCGTTTCCCATTGGATGAAGACGAACTGACCGTGATTGAAGAGCGGGACTTTCGCAATGAGAGACTTACAATAGTTCGGGATATTTTTCTTTTCTGCTGTTATACGGGGTTATCTTATGCCGACGTAAAGAATCTATCGAACGCACATATTACCAGTGGGTTTGATGGGAGAAGATGGATAACTATCAAGCGTCAAAAGACAGATATTCCGTCCCGGATTCCGCTTCTACCTGTACCAGAAGCGATTCTTAATAAATATTTGGGACATGTCAAGTGTCAAGACGATCGCGTTCTCCCAGTTCTGAGCAACCAAAAAATGAACGCCTATCTAAAGGAGATTGGTGATGTTTGTGGGATAAATAAGGAAATTACCTTTCACCTCGCCCGGCATACCTTTGCCACTACGGTCACGTTAGCTAACGATGTTGCTATTGAAAGTGTCTCGAAAATGCTGGGGCATAAGAACATTAAGACGACCCAGCACTACGCCAAAATCGTTGACAAGAAAATTAGTGTTGACATGATCTCGCTGACGGAAAAATTAAACGTTAAGAGGCGAGACCGAGATTTGGTTGCTAAGCCTCAGGACAAGAACAAGGATTGACCAAGATTTACTGATACTTTTTGAGCCGCGCAGGTTGCAAGATTCTGGCGGCCCATGAATGTTTGGACTTGAAATTCTTCCGTAGTTCGAGACAGAAAGAGGTATAAGAGATAGAGTGGTTGATTCCACCTGATTTCTATGAAAAATTGGTTGCTAGAATTGAGCGGTGGCCTCAAATGGATGGGATTCGTCTCAAGGTAGAGTCAATTGTCCGTCATTTTAGCTGCGTGGGCCAGATTGGTCGGGTTGTGATAATCCACCAAGATTAGACATTCGCCCGCCCGCATCTGGCCGCTGTGACATGCAAGTTAGTTAGAAATTATTTGCTTTCAGATTCGAATGTCGACGAGGTAGTGTTCAACCAAAGGCAGCCGAAACGGAGTCTGCCGTCTACGCAGGTCAGCAAAATAAATATGTAGAAAGGGATGACTACCAAATGTGCCTGCCTCTTTCTACATATTTATACGCTATGGATACATTGGTCGCTTTTTCGAGATGTTCGATTGATTATACGGTCGTTTAAGCGTACAATTAAGAGAATTTCTAAAAATGCTCATTCTGCATTTTTAGACCTAATTATTGGTTCATTTTTAACTCTGATAGTACCGTTAAACTGTAATTACGGCTGTGCCATCGGGCAATTGCTCAGCATAAAGGGATAAAATATTATGCTACTTCTCAGGTATCATGCAGCGATTCTAACGTCACTATCATAGGTGGCGGCGTCCAAATCTGTATATCAGCTGCCGTCAGAATGGGCCATGGTGAACTGACGCCACCTACTGCCAACACGGCATGCTCGTAACCTACCCAGCTGATTTGATAATGCCGGATGGCGTACGAGCAGAGGATGCAAGGCTCGTGGGTGGTATACATCGCGCAGCCGGTAAGTTTGTCTGTCCCCAGGCGATTCAATGCATCTCGAATAGCTTCCACTTCGGCATGTCGGGTGATGTCGTTGTCGGGGCGCGTGGCTTCGATGCCCTCACCTACGATGACGCCTTCCCGCACGATGACAGCGCCAACTGGCGTGTTGCCCGAGCGGCCC
This sequence comes from Dyadobacter sp. 50-39, assembly GCA_001898145.1. Classification (GTDB taxonomy): domain Bacteria; phylum Bacteroidota; class Bacteroidia; order Cytophagales; family Spirosomataceae; genus Dyadobacter. The sequence goes on along the minus strand of MKSR01000006.1, from coordinate 55,587 downwards.
GCCTGCAATGCCAGCTCGTGGCAGCGTTGCAAAAATTTATGGTGTTCGTCCATCTGTCTATAAATCAAGCGTAATATCGGTTTCGGGCCGTGCGCAACAAAGCAGGATTTCACCCTCGAACGGGTCGCCGAATGGTTCCGGGTCATAGATTACAGTTCCTGAAATCATCCTTGTACTGCAACTCATACAAGTGCCTTCCCTGCAACTGCTTGGCGGGTAAATGTCGTGTTTTTCGAGCAAATTCAGCAGGTTTCCGTATCCATCGGCCCAGGAAAATGACCGGCCAGATTGCGTGAGTGAGATTGTCGGGACCGCACCGGCCAGGTCTTCTTCGATAAAAATCGGCGCTGTTTGCTGATTGGGTAAAACATTGTTGTCATTTCCACTAAAATAAGTACAAAACAACCTGGAGTCAGCAATGCCTAGCGATCGAAGTCCATCAGCAAGTGTTTTGACAAAAGATGCCGGGCCGCAAATGTAAAAGTCACTATTGGCAGGGGATGAATTTTGTTTGAGAAAATCCAGGTCTATCCGACCCAACGCATCATAGTCAACCCCAATGATTTCGGACGGCGACGGCTGGCTATGGTGGATCGACACCCGTATGTGCGCCTGCGTGCGGGCCAGCGATCGCAGCCACGCGAGCATCGGCTGCTCGCCCGCATTCCTGCTTCCGTGCACAAACCAAACCTGCCGGGGATCGGGCTCTTCGGCAATGGCTTCGAGCATGCCGAGCATAGGCGTAATGCCTACACCGGCGCTGAGCAGCACGACCGGCCGTCGTGAGTCTTTTTGTAATGCAAACCCGCCAAGAGGTTCGCTGATCCAGATTGTATCGCCAATATCAACATGATCATGCAAGAACGACGATGCAATACCGGGCTGATCCGGTGTGCCCTCGCGCTTTACGGTAATGCGGTAAAGTTTCTGGCCAGGGACGCCTGATAAGGTGTAAGAACGTTGAACCGGGCCGGCTTGTCCGGGTATTTGCAGCCGGACGATAATGTGCTGCCCCGGCAGATAATGCGCAAGGCGATCGCCATCGGCGGGTTTGAGGTAAAATGACCAGATCGTCTGGCTTTCCTGAACTTTATCGATGACCTGAACGGGCTTGAACATGAATGCTAAACGTTAAATGGGGAATAATCAAGAAAGGTCCAGTTGAGTCCAGCTAGGCTTGCCTGCCTTCGCCAGCTGTGTAAATGAAATTGCCAGTAACGACCGGTACCGCCTGTGGAGTCGTCTGCGTCTGGTGCGGTAAAATCCAGGTCGGCAAGGCCGGTGAGTTGCAAGGTTTCACCGGTTTCGTAGTTGACAAAAAGTAGCCCTGCGCGGGGGTTAATGCTGAAATTGCCGAGCGAATTGAACATGCTGTTACCGTTGTAGTCGGGGATGCGGAGCGTGCGCTCGTCGAGGATTTGTACAAACCCAGGGTTGCCGCCCCGGTGGCCGACGTCGATATGGTCGTCGTCGTGACCGCTGCCGACAAACAGGGTGTCGGCGCTGGTAATCCAGCTTTGCAATGCATCGGTGAAATGCCCGCCGGTTTCGGCGGCCGCATTGACTTGCCGTGTTGCTGCGGTCACTGCTACTTCGCGCCGCTGAATGTAGCGTGGACAGAGCGGAAAACACTCCTGCACCTGTACCTGCAAGCCCGTACCGTCCGGCGCGAAGCTTACCGGGCCATTCACTTTCAACCGCCTGCGCGTGGCCAGCTCGATGAACAGCAGACCGACACTGGGGTGCCCGGCCACATTGGCCCAGAAAATATCATTCTCAGCCGACACCAGATGCTCCGTATTCAGCTGCACCACCTGCGGCGATTCGGCCTGAACGAAACCAGGCTGGCCTGCCAGCATCGATACCCAGATGTTTTGCTCCTGATCCAGGCTTGCAGCGAGTACGAATGGCTGCTTATCAACAAATTTCAATGCGCCGCTGGGGATCTTGTCGGCGATGAGCCGGCCGTTTCGACTGGCGATCTGCGACTCGCCGGCCAAGGCCTGTATTTTGAGTTCGCCGGGGTGAAATGGGTTGTTTTCCATGTTCAGCGTGGGGAAATGCGGCCGCCATTACCAGCGGCCGCAGATTTCGGATTAAAATGTAATGATCTGATAGCCTTCTTCTTGCAGCTTCACAAAGCTTGGCAGGCCCGAAGTGCCGGGAACGGCATTGGTCGAAATAAGGTCGTAGCCGGTGGTATCCGCGCCGAAGACGTTGGCGCAGCCGCAGGAAACGCCCTGCACTTTGTCTTTCACAGCTTCGAACAAGCCATAAAACGGACTGTCTGCTTTTTCGAGCAATGCCGGCCAGCGGGTACCTGCGCCCTGGAAGAGGATCGTCACTTCCTGGTTTGCCTGTTTAAAATCGTAAGCCGCCGCCAGCGCATTGAACAGTTTGCCGTTGGCATCGTCGGAATTGGAGTTAGGATCTGAAAGAATAATCAGGGCCGTTTTTGCATCATTTTTCATTGTACTTGATTGATTTAAACTTTAAAAATTAAACTTATAATTTACCGAACGATCGGTAAAAATTTTGACAAAAAATATATGTTAAAAATGAGTCTTCATGAATTTGGCGCGCATTTCGGCTAACATGGCTTTGAACATCGAGGGTTGCCCAAGCGAGCGCTGCACGATGAGCGTTCCCTGGATTTTCACCATGAGTTCATGGGCCAGCTGCTGCGCCTGTTGCTCATTGTGGTCGAATTCGAGGGCCAGGTGTTTGAAAGAGCGGATCAACGTTTCGAAAATCGCGCCGATTTCTATCTGAAAAAGGTTTGCCGCCGAGCCATGCGACAATGCCCGGAGAATGCAGTCGAGGCGGCCACCATCGTAGAGCTCGTCGATAGCCTTCAATGCAGTATCCAGCCGGTCTTCCGGCGTGCTATCCGAGACAACGAGCACATCGGCAATTTTGCTTTTGGCCCAGGTAGCAACATAACGGAGCACGGCGTGTGCCATCTCTTCTTTGCCCTGCGGGAAGCGGTGGTAGAGGCTGGCTTTCTTCAACTGCGTCGCTTCCGCAAGCGTGGCCATACTCGCACCATCGTAACCGGACGACCGGAATACTTCCATCAGTTTGTCGATAACGACATCGTGTTCAACTTTTGCGTAAGCCATGTATTCTGAGTGTTTCAAATACCGAACGATCGGTAAAGAAAATTAGTTCAGTAATGGGAGAAAAATTTTTATGGAACTTACAGACTATCCCGACCGTTTGGTAAAATTAATGTATCAAACCAGCTGTGCGATCCATGAACAATATCCGCCATTGCAGCGTCATCATCAAAGAGACTCCCGCCGTTCTTTCCTGGGACGATGAGATCCATTTGATGCACCATATGCATTTCGAGGACATTCCTGCTACGCTGACCAGTGTGCATATGAATATGATCAGCATTGTCATTAACGGGCAAAAGGAGATCACCAGCGGCGAATGCACCACTACCGTTACCGCCGGAGCGGGGTTTAGCCTGAAAAAGGGGACTTACCGGATCGCGGAGAAAGTGGTCGATCCCGCTGTGGGCTATGATGAGATTACCATTCTCTTTTCCGACGAATGGCTCCGCGCCCAGGCTGGAAATATATTTGCTTGCACCAGCCTCGCACAGCCCGACGAACCGGAACAGAACATTCCCGGCGTAGCATTACTCCCGGCCGACGATCTGACGGCCGCACTAACCGTGCAGCTCAAAGCCTGCATTACCGGCAATGCCGATCCCGAGCGCAAACGGTTTCTTTTACCCGCCAAGATCACCGAACTGTTCCAGATCCTGATCTCCGCGCAGGAGGGGCATTTGCTTGAAAAACAGCTCCGCAGCATCGATAGTTTTTTCTCCCCGGACCTCGTGTTGTTAATGCAAAACCATTACAAGGAAAATATGTCGCTGGAACAATACGCTTCCCTGGCCAATTGCAGCCTTTCGACATTCAAGCGCAAGTTTCAGCAGACCTTTAAAATGAACCCCGGAAAATGGATCATGCAGCGGAGGCTCGAAACGGCTTACGAGCTGCTGCAAAGCTCCGAAAAGAACGTGACCGAGATCGCCTACGAGGTCGGTTTTGAAACGCCCGCCCATTTTATTGCTTCTTTTAAACAGAAATACAGCAGCACGCCCAAGCAGTTGCAGCAGCGGTTTTGACTCTTTTTAGCCTGAACTTTACAGGACATTTTTTGGACTTCTCGTGAAATAGCCCCTCCTCCAAAGGGGCTAATTTTGTTTCATCAAACAATCAGCAAGATGCGTTATGAAAATGTTCTATTTCACGGACCCGATGTGTTCGTGGTGTTATGGATTTAGTCCGGTTTTGGAAAAGCTGAAAGAAAATTACCCGGATATCGATCTTCAAATTGTCTCCGGCGGATTCTCCCCCGGCAGCCGGCAAACGGTCACCGAAGAGTACCGCGACTTTCTCGAATACCATTGGCGGAATGTCACGGCCCGCAGCGGCCAGCCGTTCGATCATTCGATGAAGTTCGTTTCCGACACATTCCATTATGATACCGAGCCCTCCAGCCGGGCGCTGGCGGTTGTGCAAAAGCTTTTGCCCGATTGGGACTTTGAATTCCTGAGCCTGATGCAAACTTCGTTTTACGTGAAGGGTAAGGACATTACCAATAACCTGGTGCTGGCAGAAATAGCCGCGGAGCTGGGCATCGAGAAGCAGGTTTTCCTGGAAAGTTTTCATTCCGAAGAAATGAAGCGTCGTACCGTCCAGGGCTTTGATTTCAGCCGGCAGCTGGGCGTGCAGGGTTTCCCGACGCTGCTTACGTTGGAAAATGCGTCGGTGAAAGTGGTTACCCGCGGGTTTCAGTCGTATGAAAATATGAAAATCATCATCGACGGGCTGTTCAGGAAAATGGCGGCTTCCGCGGCCGGACAGGAACCTGCGTGCACGGACGACTCCTGCACGTGCTAGCAGCCGGAAATGATGAAATCGTTTTCTTCATTCATCCTCGGGCTCAGCGAAAACCTGAAAAAGCCGCTGCCTGGTGAAGTTGCGCACCGGACCATGGAAGCATCGTCGGCCGGATACCTGGGCATAGTGTCGGACGCTGCTGCCCGAAGAAGCGCGGTATTGATCCTGCTGTATCCATTTCGGGACGAGATATATGTTCCGTTGATCCTGCGGACCGCATACGATGGGGTGCATTCCGGGCAGGTGGCATTCCCCGGCGGCAGGTATGAGCCTATGGACGAAGATTTGATCCACACGGCGTTACGCGAGGCGAAAGAGGAGATAGGGGTAAAGCCTAATGTGGTCAAAATCCTGGGTACGCTCACGGAAATCTATATTGCGCCCAGCAATTTCCTGGTCCTGCCCGTCGTAGCCTGCATTCCATACCGCCCCGACTTTTTGCCCGACACCCGCGAAGTGGAGGCCGTTCTGGAAGTAAAACTGGATCATTTTCTCGATCCGAACAACCTGGGCGCCAGCGAAATCGAGATTCCCGGCGACCTCGTGTCCACGCCGCATTACGATGTGCAGGGCCATCCTGTTTGGGGAGCCACTGCGAAGATGATCAGCGAACTGCTCATGATTGTGAAGGGTAGTGCGCCGGAAAAGCACGGCGTATAATGCCAAGCGTCATTGTTATTTCAATTTAATTTTAAGCAAAATGTCTATTTCTGATCTTTTTCAGCCACTCACGCTGCTGCATGGGCCGCCTATGCGTAACCGATTCATGCTAGCGCCGCTTACCAACCAGCAAAGCGGCTACGACGGCACGGCTTCTGAATACGACCATCAATGGATGGAGCAGCTTGCCCAAGGCGGCTACGCACTGATCCAAACCTGCGCGACGACCGTGGAAGCGGGCGGCATCGCATTCGCGCGTCAGCTGGGCATTCATAGCGATGCGCATTTGCCCGGTCTTACGCGCATCGCAAACACAATAAGGGAAGGCGGCGGTCTGTCGGCTGTACAACTGCACCACGCCGGGCACCGTGCCAACCCGATTTTGGGCGGTATACCGGCGCCCGCGTCGAGCTATACCGTGCCGGGCGTGCGGGCAATCCCGACCGAAGTGGTGGAGCGGATCCGCGACTCATTCATCACAGCCGCCAAACGCGCACAAATGGCCGGGTTCGACTGCGTGGCCGTACACGGCGCGTTTGGATGGATACTTTCCGAGTTCCTTTCCCCCGAGCTGAACGACCGCCGTGACCGCTACGGCGGCAGCATGGAAAACCGGGCACGCCTCACAATGGAGGTGATCGAAGGCATTCGCCGCGCCTGCGGGCCGGATTTTCAGATCGGCTGGCGACTGTCAATCGAACGGTACGGGTTGCAGCTGGACGAGCTGCGCGAGCTTACCGCCGAGATTTTCAACCGCGAACTGATTGATTACCTGGATCTCGCATTATGGGATTCGGCCCAAGTCGTGCGGGAAGGCACATTCCGGGGCAAGAGCATGCTCAGCGTTTTCACCAGCCTCCCGCGCAAGGGCGTACGGGTGGGCGCTGCCGGGAAGATCATGAGTGCGCACCGGGCTGCACGGCTACTGGACGAAGGGTGCGATTTCGTGCTCATTGCCCGGGCCGGCATTCTCCAACGAGACTTCCCCTTGCAGGTAATGGCCGATCCAAGGTATGAAAGCCCTACACTGCCCGTAACGGCCGCATACCTGCGCCGCGGCGGATTGAGCGAGCGCTTTATCAACCACCTGCGCGGATGGCCGAGCTTCGTGCTGCCCGGCTCGCTTTGAATGCAGCCATGTACCACAACTAATGAAACTTAAATACGAATACTATGAATACGATCACATTACATGCGCCTGACATGGTCAAAATGCGCATGAACCAGGTTTTGTACCTCATTGCAGTTTCTTCCATGACGGCTTTAATGCTGGCCTGCCAGTCGGCTGCGGATAAGCCTGCGGCTGCCACGCCGCCGCCCGTGCTGCCGGTCGTCCAGATCAGCGGCAGTTCCGCAACCACATTCGTTGAATACCCAGCCTCCATCCAGGGCGCAGCCGACATTGACGTTCGCCCGCAGGTGAGCGGGTATTTGCAGCATACATTCGTGGATGAAGGCGCATATGTTAAGGCTGGACAAATATTGTTTCAGATTGATCCGCAGCCTTTTAAAGAAGCGCTGAACAATGCGAACGCCAGCCTGCGTGCGGCAGAGGCAGCCGTGCTGAATGCGCAGCTGGAAGTAGAAAAGCTGACGCCGCTCGTAGAAAACAAGGTTGTTTCGGATTTTCAACTGAAAACGGCTAAGACCGCCTACCAGATTGCCCAGGCCAATGCCGAGCAGGCGCGGGCCAGTGTGGCGTCGGCGGCGATCAATTTAAGTTATACCAATATCCGCGCGAAAGTGAGCGGCTACATCGGCCGCATCCCTAAAAAGCAGGGGAGCCTTGTTTCTCCCGGCGACCAGGCGGCATTGACGCAGCTTTCGGACATCCACGAAGTGCGGGCGTACTTCGCCCTGGCCGAGAATGATTTCAATGCATTCAATAACCATTATCCTGGTAAAACGCCTGCGGAGCGGATCAAAAACCTGCCTGACGTGGAGCTGCTGCTGTCTAATCATGCCGCTTATCCGTTCAAAGGCAAGATTGACATGATCGACGGCCAGTTTGATAAAAATACCGGCGCGATCACGTTACGCGCCAGTTTCGCGAATGCCAATTCGGTGCTCCGCTCGGGGAATACGGGCAAAATCCGGCTTGGTTTACAGCATAGCGACGCGGTGCTGGTGCCGCAATCGGCGACGTTCGAGATGCAGGACAAGGTTTTTGTTTTTGCATTAAATAATCAAAACAAAGTGACCAAAACGCCCATTACTGTGATCGGTAAAAGCGGCAGCCATTACCTGATTAAAGAAGGTGTGCGACCGGGCGATCAGATCGTGCTCAGCGGATTTGACCGGTTGCAGGACGGACAGGTGATTAAGCCACAGATTGTGGCCGGCCAGCCCGCCGAATTAGTGAGTAAAAATTAAGTATTACAGCCATGTTCAAGATATTCATTCAAAGGCCGGTACTGGCCACCGTGATCTCGATCATCCTGGTGATCCTCGGGGTGATCAGCCTGATCAAACTGCCCGTGCAGCAATTTCCCGACATTGCGCCGCCATCCGTGATGGTGAGCGCCTTATACCCCGGCGCCAATGCCGAAACGGTGCTGCGATCGGTGGCGCCCTCGCTCGAAGAATCCATTAACGGGGTCGAAAATATGACCTATATGAGCTCCACGGCTAGTAACGACGGCACGCTGTCCATTTCGGTTTATTTCAAATTGGGCACCGACCCCGACCAGGCGGCGATCAACGTGCAAAACCGGGTGTCGCAGGCATTGAGCCATTTACCGGGCGAGGTGGTGCAGCAGGGGATTACCACCTCTAAACAGCACGTAACTTTCATGATGGGTATCGGCCTTTTCACCGAAGACGAAGCCCGCTACGACCCGACATTTGTCGGAAACTACGCAGAAATCAACATTATCCCCGAGCTGAAACGCATTCCGGGCGTCGGTTTAGCGAGCTTGTACGGTGGCCAGAAGGACTACTCAATGCGTGTGTGGCTTAACCCGACCCAGATGAGCAACTACCAGGTCACCACCGCGGAAGTGATGAAGGCGATCCAGGACAAAAGCCTGGAAGCTGCGCCGGGAAAATTCGGTCAGCATAGCCAGGAAGTCTTTGAGTATGTTATTAAATATAAGGGCAAACTGACCAAGCCCGACGAATACGAAAACATCGCGATCCGCTCGAATGCGGATGGCTCGGTATTGCGACTGAAAGACGTGGCCAGGGTGGAGTTGGGCGCATTTTCGTATAACAGCTCCACGCGATTGAGCGGCAAGAAAGGGGTAGTGATCGGTATCCTGCAACTCTCCGGCGCCAACTCGAACGAGACGCAGATCGCAGTCCGCAAGGCGATGGAAAAGGCGTCGAAGGCATTTCCGGCGGGCATTAAGCATGAAATATTTTTCAGTACCAAAACGGCATTGGATGAGTCCATTGCGCAGGTGGAGCACACGCTCATCGAGGCGTTTATCCTGGTGTTTATCGTCGTGTTTTTGTTCCTGCAAGATTTCCGCTCGACCTTGATTCCCGCCATCGCCGTTCCGGTGGCCATTTTGGGTACCTTCTTTTTTATGCAGCTTTTTGGTTTTTCCATTAACCTGCTCACACTCTTTGCATTGATCCTGGCGATCGGTATTGTAGTGGATGATGCCATTGTAGTGGTAGAGGCGGTGCATGCCAAAATGGAGCACAAGCACCTGGGTCCCAAAGCGGCGACCCATGAGGCGATGCATGAAATTTCAGGCGCCATTATTTCCATTACGCTCGTCATGGCCGCGGTATTCGTGCCGGTGGGTTCGATGGAGGGCTCTACGGGGCTCTTCTACCGGCAGTTTGCGTTTACGATGGCTATCGCGATTGTGATTTCAGCCATTAATGCGCTCACGCTCAGTCCCGCATTGGCCGCATTGTTCCTGAAAGAAATCCATACAAATGCGCCCGGCACCGGAGGAGAAGCAGGGGCGAAGAGAGGTTTTAAAGAAAAATTCTTCATCGGGTTCGATAGCAGTTTCAATGCATTAACTGGTCGCTATGTAGGCGGATTGAAATTCCTGATCCGTCACAAATGGCTCAGCATGAGCGGCCTTGCACTGGTAGCGGCAGCGACTGTATTCATGGTCAAATCCACGCCTTCGGCATTCATACCCACCGAAGACCAGGGGTTTATCGCCATTGCCGTAAATACGCCTTCGGGAACTACGCTGGATGTGACGCAGAAAGTGATGAGCCAGGCCGAAACGACCGTGAAGGGCCTTGACGCCACGCGATTTGTGACGGCCATTTCCGGTTTTGACGTGCTTACCAACTCCATGAGCCCCAACAAAGGCATTATTTACGCATTATTAAAACCCAATAAGCAGCGCGGCGATATTAAGAACCTGGATGCCGTGATGGACAATGTACGCAGCAAACTGGGCGGCATTACCGGTGCCAGCTTCTTCGTGTTCAGCTTTCCGACCGTGCCCGGTTTCAGCAATGTGGAAGCCCTGGATTTGGTGTTACAAGATAAAACCGGCGGTAAGCTCGATAAATTCAGCACCATATCGCAGCAGTTTATCGCCGAGCTTTCCAAGCGCCCGGAAATAGCGGCAGCATTCACAAGCTTCAAGGCCGATTACCCGCAGCTGCAACTGGACATCGACGACGATAAAGCCGACCAGCTCGGTGTAAGCGTGAAAGACATTCTCGAAACCATGCAGGCCTATTTCGGCAGCGCCCAGGCATCGGATTTCAACCGTTTTGGAAAGTACTATCGCGTGGTAGTGCAGGCCGATGTGCAGGATCGCGCCGACCCGTCGGCCATAGACCGGGTGTTTGTCAAAAACAAAACCGGAGAAATGGTGCCGATCAACACGCTCGTGAAACTGAGCCGGATTTACGGTTCGGAGACGGTTTCGAGGTATAATATGTTCAATTCCATTTCCGTGAATGCAATTCCCAAAGCCGGTTTCAGCTCCGGGGCGGCGATTAAGGCGGTGGAAGAAGTGGCGGCAAAGCAACTCCCTGCCGGTTATACCTACGAATTTTCCGGGCAGACACGTGAAGAAATCGCGTCCGGTGGGCAATCGACCGTCATTTTCATTCTTTGCATGGTGTTCGTCTATTTCCTGCTGGCGGCACAGTATGAAAGCTACATCCTGCCACTGGCGGTAATGCTTTCCATCCCGGCGGGAATCTTTGGTGTATTTATAGCCATTGGCTTAACCGGCATCGCCAACAGCATTTACGTGCAGGTAGCGCTGGTAATGCTCATCGGCCTGCTGGCGAAGAATGCGATCCTGATCGTGGAATTTGCCGTCCAGCGCAGGAGGGCAGGGTTATCGCTGGTAGCAGCAGCCATCGAGGCGGCCAAGTTGCGGCTCCGCCCCATCATTATGACCTCACTGGCCTTTGTGGTGGGCCTGATCCCGATGATGAGCGCTACGGGCCCATCGGCGCAGGGCAACCATTCGATCAGCATCGGCGCCGCGGGTGGTATGATCTCCGGGGTGGTGCTGGGCTTGCTCATCATTCCGGTCCTGTTTGTGATTTTCCGCGCCTTGCAGGAGAGATTATCCAAAGATTCCAACGAGGCAGTTCGCGACGACGAAGGGCCTGTAAATCAAGAAATTTATGAAACAATTTAATTTAGCCCTCATCCTGCTCGTGACCCTGGCATGGGCGGGATGTAAGGTTTCGAAAAACGTGCCGCTACCCGATGCGGTACCGGAGGCATTCAGAAGTACAGCGCCGGGAGATTCTGCGAGCATCGGCGCAATTCCGCTCAGGAGTTTTATCAACGACCCCGCGCTATTGCAACTGATCGATACCGCGTTGATCAATAACTATGATATGCAAATGGCGTTACAGCACATTGATGCTGCCGAAGTACTGTTCAAACAGGCCAAACAAGGCTATCTCCCGGAGCTGAAATTGCAGGTGTCCGCCAATACCAGCCGGCCGTCCGACAATAGTTTGAACGGTTTCACCCTGAACCAATTCCTGGGCACCTCGCACATTGAGGATTACAGCGCCGCCTTGAGCGCCGTGTGGGAAGCCGACATTTGGGGCAAAATCCGTAGCCGGAAAGCCGCCGCCCTGGCAGGGTTCCTGCAAACCGCGGAAGCGCGCAAAGCGGTGCAAACGCATTTGGTGGCCCAGGTCGCGCAGGGGTACTACAATCTTTTAATGCTGGATGCCCAATTGGAGATTGCCCGGAAGAATTTGATGCTCAGCGAAAGCACGCTGCGCATGATTCAATTGCAATCGACGGCAGGCCAGGTCACTTCACTGGCGGTCCAGCAAGCCGAAGTGCAGCGGCTCACTGCTTCCCAGCTCATCCCGCAGCTGGAAGAGCAGATTATTTTGCAGGAAAATGCATTAAATGTGCTGATCGGGACAATGCCGAAGACGATCAACCGGAAGAGCCGTTTGGAAGAAATGGTGATCCCGGATGAGCTGCATGCCGGTTTTCCATCCACATTGCTCAGCCGGCGGCCCGATATCAAAAGTGCCGAACTGGCTTTGAATGTGGCTAATGCCAAAGTAGGCGAGGCGCAGGCGAGCTTTTATCCTTCATTGGTAATCACAGCCGGCGGTGGCATCAATGCGTTGAAGGCCAGCAACTGGTTTAATATCCCCGCATCGCTTTTCGGGCTGGTCGCGGGCGGCATCACCCAGCCCGTTTTTCAGCGCGGACAGCTGAAAGCCAATCTTGAACTAGCCAAAATAGAGCGCGAAAAAACAGTGATTGCATTCCGGCAATCGGTTCTCAACGCGGTGGGCGAAGTGTCGGACGAACTGACCAAAGTGGAAAAGCTGAAAGCACAATACCACGCAGCCGCAGAACGGTCGCGCGTGCTGGAAACTGCTTCAAGCAATGCGAACCTGCTCTTTAACCGTGGGATGGCCAATTACCTGGAAGTCATTACGGCGCAAGGCAACCTGCTGCAAAGCGAGCTGCAACTAGCTACCATTAAAACTCGGCAGCTGAATGCGGTGGTCGAGCTGTACCGGTCTCTGGGTGGTGGGTGGAATTGACGGCTCTTCCATATCATGTCAACACTTGTAGTGTTTGAAGTTTCTTGCCTAATCATGGCATGTGGACAAGTAGTTAAATATTGTTTCGGAGAATTCTGGATCGTATTTCCTGGATAAGTTTGAGGTAAATCTTTTATCGATCTAGCTTCAAATCAGAATGCCGTTCCGATGATTCGGAGCGGCATCTTTTGTGATATCAGCTTTAAGTTGTGGCTGCGTCGCATCATTACTTCTGGTCGATATAGACTTGTTGAGCAATTTATACATTGTATAAGTGTGTGATAACTTTCAGTCATGGTTGACTAACTATATTTCATCCGGTGTTTTTTTGTACTCTGCCGGTGTTGACTATTCGATCGATAATTGTTTGTTTCTAAATACAGCTGGGCCAACGCCTACGACCTTCTTAAACAGCCGGCTAAAATACTTCTGATCCTCGAATCCCAAACCCAATGCAATTTCCTTGATATCTAAATCAGTGTAGAATAGCAGCCGCTGTGATTCGGCGATAACCTCACGATGGATCAATTCTGAGACGGAGTTAGCTGTGACAGCCTTAACACATGCATTCAGGTAATTAACTGATATATTTAACTGGTCGGCATAATCGGCAGGCTTTTTTAAGGTCTTGTAATGGTTCCGCAGAAGCTTTTTAAAGTCTTTGGCGACAACGAACTGACGTTGCCCGCGACGTTCAGCCAAATGATTTTGTGTTTTACGGTAAATGATCATAGCCTCGTAGACAAACGCTTTCAGTAATGCATGCGTAACGATCCGGTTGTGATCAGCACCTTTGTTCAAATCTTCCAATTGCAACATCAGAGCGATGGATTTTTTAAACCAGGCATCTTCGGTTTGTGAAAGCAACACCGCCAGTACCTCGGTCACTGATTCATCCAGCGTCGACCTGATTGGCTCGTCAATTAATCTGCTGTCGAACGAGACATACCAGCCTGCTCCGCCAAGAGATGATATCACCTGGTGCACCTGTCCTGGGTAGGAGATGAAAAGCATCCTGGGCTTAACAGTAACTGGCTGAAAATCGAGCATAATATCAATTTTACCCTTTTCCAAAAGCAGGCAGGTATAATGGTCATGGCGATGCGGTTTGAATGCTTCCGCGTTTTCTACATTGTTGCCAACCCACCGCTCGACTTTTACACCTGTGTGCGTATTGACCAATTTTTGCAGGATAATGTCGGTGTTTGCCATGGATGTTAAGTTGGGGCCGGAAGTCCGGCCCCGGCTGGTTTAATATAAACTTCTTACCTGTGTTCCAAACGGGTTGTCAATGATGTACCGCCAGAGGCCGTCAGGGCCTTTTCTGGCGATATCGTTGGACGTTGCCACCATGTGTACCGGCGTTCCGTCGGGAGCTTGACCGGCAATGTTCCAGTCCAATACGAGCGATGCCGTGTCGCCCGCAACAAAAATATGGCGGGCAATGATGTGCATGGGTAGCTGGACGCTGTAATATTTCAAAAGTTCCTTGCGAATCTGCTCTCGCCCTCGCTGAGGGACACCCTGGGCGTCGACGAGCACGGCATCCTGTTCGTAGAAATCCAGCATTACATCGACATCCATCGAGTTAAAATGCGCCAAAAGCGATGGGACGATCTCTTCGGGCGTTGTTGCGAGCGGATATTTTTCTGCGATTGCATTAACTGTGTTTTCGATTGAATCTATACTTTGCTGTTTCATAACTTTGGTTGATTTGTTTTGTTGATGCAAAGCACGGATGGTTGCGGATTTGAATTGTCCTACTATTCGGCGCAAAAGGTGGACAAATCAACTTAAATTCAGACATACCTCGCACAGATGAAGCAGTTTTCGAACCTGGGTCAAAACAGTAGTAATCATACAAATCTTGAATGGGAACGACAACTGTTGCTCGATCTGGGCAATGATATAACCAAAGTGCGCGACAAGAATGACCTGATCGTCCTGTTTTCGGATCGGATCAAGTCATTAATGCACTTTACCCATACGATTGTGACCTTGATTGACCGCAAGGACGAAACCTACAAGCCATTTTTGCTTGATCACCGTGCATCAGCCATTAAGGACCACCCCGAATATGATGATATGGTCAAGGCCTGTTTTCCGCTTGACGAGCCCTTCATCGAATCCGTTTTGGCGGCCGGCGGTCCTGTCGATTTCTTTCTTGCCGATGTTGTCGATGAGCCGCAAAGCCCGGCGTTCCTGCGTGTAAATTTCGAGAAAGGTATCCGGCATGTGCTGATGACAACGCTGCGGACCGGCGACCAGCCGATCGGGTTTATCCATATTTACACCGATCAGGAAGGTGGCTTTTCTCAGGAATTCAAGGACATCGTTCAAAGGATCACCCCGCAATTGTCTAGCGCGGTTTCAAACATTATCAAAAACGAAGAAATCCTGCAAAAGGAAAATGAAAAGTCATTCCTGCTTGATTTCAGCAATGATATGACGGCTGTCCGTAGCAGGGAAGATCTGGCCGTCGTAGTTAAAATAGCACTACGAAAGCTCAACCCCGAGGGAGGATATGTGATCCGCAAGATTAATGAAGATGGGCTGACGATGTCGGCATACCTGTACGATACAGGCGCTTCCGCATTCGATCCTGCATTGTTGGAGCGGGTGCTTTCCGAGAAATACCCGATCAATGACGGGCTCCAAAACCGCATCCTGGATAGCTATATACCGTTGCTTTTCAATGTGGGCCGCGAGTTGCAGAGAGGCTACAATCTGTCCTACCTGGATCTTTGGGAAAACATGGGTTTCAAAACAATGGTTGGCATTGCATTGCGAAACGGCAACGCCAATATTGGTCTGCTTTGGCTGAGCATCGACGAGATCAACATTCCGATCTTGCAGGGCATCTGCTCGCAGATTGCCATTGCGATGGGCAACATTATGGCTAACGAGGACATTCTGCGCAGGCAGGCAGAGCAGCAGCTGATGCTCACGTTTTCGAACGATATTACCGGTGTTAAATCCAAATCCAACCTGGACTATGTGGTTTCGAATGTTTTGCAGGGGTTGTTTCAAACCCGGATCGCTGTTATGTACCTCTTGGCGGAAGACCAGGTAACGCTGCGGCCTTACCTTTTCGACCGGCAGTTTTTCCAGGAAGCCGAAGTAGCTGAGCACGAAGAATTTTACGCTCTGAATATCAGTGAGCAGCATGTAAAGCTGGTTTTTGAAAGCAACCAGCCGATTTTGCTGGACATTGATGAAAACCTGGAAGCGAAATGCCTGAAACTGTCCATCCAGCGGGAGCAGCGTGGGATTAATACTGTCTATGCATCGGCGTTGAGATTGGGCGAGCAGAACCTGGGCATGGTTTGGATGCTGGGTGAACAGATCAGTGGGCCGCTTTTGCAAGGTATTTGCGCCCAGATTTCGACTGCGGTTTCCAACGTGCTTGCGCACGAGCAGATACTACGTTTGAAAAAAGAGCTGGAAGACGAAAATGACTATCTCAAACAGCAGCTCAATAAGGATTTTGAGGAGATTGTAGGCGGCGGCGAAGCAATGCAGCAGGTATACCGGTTGATTTCCCTGGTGGCGGAAAGCAACTCGACGGTACTGCTGCTGGGCGAAACCGGGACTGGTAAGGAGCTGATCGCAAAAGCCGTACATAATGCCTCTGCCCGCAAAGAAAAGCTCATGATCAAGGTCAACTGCGCGGCCATGCCGGCCAGCCTGATCGAGAGCGAGTTGTTTGGTCATGAGCGCGGCGCATTCACCGGGGCCATCGAGCGGCGTATCGGAAAATTCGAGCTGGCTAACAATAGCACACTGTTTTTGGACGAGGTGGGGGAGATGCCGTTGGAAACACAGGTGAAGCTGCTGCGGGTTTTGCAGGAAAAGGAAATGGAGCGCGTGGGCGGTAAAACTACCATCAAACTAAACGTTCGGATCATTGCCGCAACCAACCGTGACCTGGAAGCGGAAGTAAAAGCGGGTCGGTTCCGCTCGGATCTGTATTACCGTTTGAATGTTTTCCCCATCAAGCTGCCGCCGCTGCGCGACCGCCGGGAAGATATCGAAAGCCTTGCCGGATTTTTCTTATCCAAATTCAGCAAAAGTATAGGCAAGAAAACTGTCAAGCTATCAGCCAACGCGTTACGGCAGTTGCAGGCCTATTTGTGGCCGGGCAATGTGCGCGAGCTCGAACACCTCATTGAGCGCTCGGTGATACTGGCGACAGGTCCCATGGTCACCGAGTTTTTCTTGCCGCAAACAACAGGGGCCACGGCCGACGATCCAATAGTGCCATCAGATTTAGCATTGGAAGAAGTCGAGCGCATACACATCATACAGGTATTGCGCCGGTGCGGCGGCAAAATTTCCGGCATCGGGGGCGCCGCAGAAATTTTGGGTATCCCCGGTAATACCCTTCATTCCAAAATGCGCAAGTTGGGCATCTCAAAGGCCGATTACTACGCTCATTAAGTCCTTTCACCAGTTGGGACATTTCGTCTATGCTCATCAAATAAGATGATACTTTTTGTGTTTTCACTAAATACGGTGAAAATGAGAGGTGTCTGTATTGAATATATTATTGATAATCAGCCTATTAAATATTTGGCATCGAAATGGCAAGTTTAGGATCATCTGTAAGATTTTAAACTTAAACATTTCAAAATTATGAAGATTGTCATTGTAGGCGGTACGGGGTTAATCGGAACAAGGGTTAGCGAAAAACTGCGGGTGTTGGGCCATCAGGTAGTCGTAGCCGCTCCTTCGACGGGCATCAATGCATTGACTGGCGAAGGCCTAGCTGAGGCCATGAAAGATGCCGAGGTGGTCGTCGATCTGTCTAACTCGGCTTCTCCCGAGGAAGATACGGCTATCAATTTCTTCCGTGCAGCAGGCAGGAACCTGGCTGCGGCAGAAATTGCGGCCGGTGTGAAACACCACCTGGTACTTTCGATCGTAGGAACCGACCGGGCCTTGTATATCGGTTATCTGCGCGCCAAAAAAGAGCAGGAGGATATTATCAAAGAATCCGGTATCCCGTACACGATCATCCGCGCTACGCAGTTCCACGAACATATCACAACTTTGATTGCGGTGCAATCCGACGAGGAGGCCATCCACATTTCTACCGTGGACTACCAGCCCATTGCGGCAGCAGACGTGGCCGCATTGGTTACCCGGCTCGCATTGGAAGGACCTAAAAACACGACAGTAGAAATCGCAGGGCCTGACCTGGCGCCCATGAACGAGTTTGTAAGCCAATACCTTTCTGTCAAAGGCGGGGAAAAGCCCTTGGTCGCTAATGACGAGAATAAGTACATGTTCTTCGAAATCCCCAAATCCCTTTTGGTCCCTCAGGGCGATTTTTACCCTGGCGCAATCCGGTTCTGCGACTGGATTAAAGAATAGTCAAATCCATTCATTTCAATTAATTCACAACCAGAAATCATGAAAATTGTAATCATAGGCGGTACGGGCCTGATCGGCTCCAACGTCACTAAAAAGCTTCGCCAGCTTGGCCACACCGTCATTGCTGGTTCTCCTTCGACAGGTATCAACGCACTTACAGGCGAGGGGCTTTCCGATGCATTGGAAAATACGGACGTGCTCGTTGACCTTTCCAACTCTCCTTCATTTGAGGATGGTCCGGCAATCCAGTTTTTCGAGACCGTGGGCCGCAACATTTTGTCGGCTGAGTTGAATGCAGGCGTCAAACACCATGTAGTGCTGTCCATTGTGGGTACGCACCTGATGGAAGGCATGGGGTACATGCGGGCGAAGAAGATCCAGGAAGACCTGGTAAAAAGCTCCGGTGTGCCCTACACCATCGTCCGCAGCACCCAATTCCAGGAATTTGTGCCAACCATTGCCGCGGGAGGCACACAGGGGAGTGAAGTTCATGTCTCGAAGCTCGATTTCCAGCCCATTGCTGCCGAAGAGGTGGCGCTGTTCATTGCCCGGTTTGCGATATCTGAGCCTGCGAACGGAACTGTCGAGATTGCGGGCCCTGTCCGTGGGCCCATGAGTGAATTTGTGGAAGCATATGTCAAGGGCAATTACGCGGGCAAAACGGTGATCGCGAACGACAGCAGTGCGTATTTTGGCCTGGCAGTGCCGGCATCGACGTTGGTACCGGAAGGAAACGCTTACCTGGGAGAAACCCGCTTCGAGGAGTATCTCGGGTCTCTTTCGCCCCAGGCCTGACAACCTTGCGGTTGTTAGATTGTCCTGGTCATGCACGGTTGGTAGCAAGTACCGACCGTGCTTTTGAACAACTTTGATTGCGTATCCCATGAATATTCAAAACGATAGAAGGGGATTGGTAAAATCCCTACATTACATATCCGGTGTTACATTGTCGGTTTTTATAGCATTCCACTTACTAAACCACCTTTTTGCATTGGATGGGCCGGAAAAACATATCCAGATCATGGACCAGTTCCGGCTCGTTTACAGACATCCGGTCGTGGAAACACTTCTACTGCTGGTCGTTTTGTTCCAGATCGTTACGGGCATCAGACTGATCTACAAACGGGATGCCCAGACCATTGCCGAGAAGATCCAGGTATATTCCGGCCTTTACCTTTCGTTTTTCCTTATTGCCCACATTGGTGCAGTTCTTTCCGGGCGGTACATCGAGCACCTGGATACCAATTTCTATTTTGCAGCGGCTGGGCTTAACTACTATCCTGCAACTTTTATTTTTATACCCTACTATTTTCTGGCCGTAGCCTCAATCAGTTTGCACGTTTCGGCTATTCATTATTTGAAGACTGGATCAAAGGGAACTGCCGTCGGGATTGCAGTTATCGGCATCGTTGCTTCATTTATTATCATACTGGCCTTTACGGATAGCTTTAAGTGGCTTGACATGCCACTACCGTATGAGCAGTTCATTCGGGTGTTAATTTGAACATCACAAAAACTATAAGTGCTGTGTTAGCGATGATATTAAGGACTGATTCCCGATGATAGATTATGTCTATGATACTACTACGCTAATTTATCCGGTCGTATTTCTGTACTCTTCGAGCTACCTGCCAAACGAACGCTTTCATCCTCAAAAGTGCCAGAAAGTAGTTCATTTTAGTAGTACATCAAATCAAATTACAGTATATTGCGACCATAGGGGTTAAAATGTAATTTGAAATGATTTTTGGTTATATACGGGTTTCGAAGAATGAGCAGAACCAGGACTTGCAATTCGACGCGCTCCGAAAGGCAGGGTGCGAAAAGATTTTTCATGAAAAGGTCTCTGGTGCATCAAAGGAGCGACCCGAGTATGCCAAGATGGTTTCTGAGCTTAGACCGGGAGATGTCATCGTCGTCTGGCGAATCGACCGTCTTGGCAGGGCCACCTATGAGCTGATCAAACTGATGGTGGAATGGAAGGAGATGGGTGTCGACTTTCGCAGTATTTCTGAGGGCATAGATACTTCAACTAAAATGGGTCGACTATGGTACATGCTTAGCTCTGTCTTTGCAGAAAATGAACGCGAAATTTTGATGGAGAGAACTTTGGCGGGAATGGAAGCAGCCCGTGCAAGAGGCAGGGTAGGAGGGAGGCCCAAAGGATTGACAAAAAAGTCAAAGGAACTAGCAAGCTTAGCAGCAACTCTTTATCAAAGTAGGAAATACACGACTCAGCAGATTTGTGAACAATTAAACATCGGAAGTAAAGCAACTTTATACAATTATTTACGATACGAAGGCATCGAAATTGAAGGCTGGATTCGCATTTCAAAAAGTCAACGAATGTAGATACGGTAGTATGGGCAAAATTAATCTTCTCACCCTTACATTTGATTTATTTGGAATTTATGAGCGAGATAGAATACCCTTATGGAATTGACCCAGGGCCGGACAGGCAAGTGTGTCTAAAGCATTTTTCAGATTATGCTATTGAAAAATTCATAACCGAAAATGGATTCTGGAGCACGTGTGACTATTGCCAAAGGACAGCAAAAGTGGTGGACTTAGGGCAATTAGCTGAATTTCTTATTGAGGCAGTCCAATACTTTTATAGCGACCCAACAAATTTTGCCTCTTACAACGGTAGAGAAGGTGGTTTTCTCGTTAGTACTTTCGACACTAACGACATTCTCTTCGATATTTTTGAGTTAGATATCGACCTTAGGAGACTTGATGATGATTTGAGGGAATGGTTTGATTCCGAGGCTATCTGGGCGGATGAAAGTGGATATTATGGTGAGGGTGACCAAATGCTTATTTATTCGTGGCAGGCATTAACCAACGTTGCCAAGGAAAAATTGGGACAGGGCATTTACAACGTGGTTATCGATGAATATCAAGGAGAGAGTGTGACTATTGGGCATTTCTTGGAAAATCTTAGAAAAGAAATAGAAACACTTAATTTAATAACAATTCTCAATGATAAGAGTCAAATTTTCCGTGGAAGGACGCATTCGGAACAAATTAGACCTATGCAGGCGTCGGATTTTGCTTCTTCACCCAATCCAACACAGCCAAATAGAATGAGCAGGTCTGGGGTATCAATGTTCTACGGTGCATTGGATCCACAGACTGCTGCAATGGAGATTATCGAAGAGAACGGCCCGGAATATGTTAGCATGGCCGTTTTTCGACCGGACTCCAATTTGTATCTACTCGATTTGACAAGGATGCCCACATTGCCAAGCAGATTTGATAAAAAAAATAGAAGTAGGTACTTCATTTTAGATTTTCTTCGGCAATTCGCCAAGGATTTCTCCAAGCCGATATCTCGCGATGGAAAGCAGCATGTCGAATATTTACCAACACAGTTTATGACCCAGTTCTTTCAGAAATCCGAATTTTTAGAAAATCGGATTGACGGAATTATATACACTTCAGCAAAACATTCCAGTGGTCAATGTGTTGTTTTATTTTTTGATTATATGGAGTCGCTTAAAAATTTATGGTTCGAAAAGATCTATTATTCTGCCATTAGCGTTGATAACTTCGACTTATAATTCACATCAAGATATTATGGAAAATTTTGTCTAGTCATAAGACTGGCCGAATGTGGTTCCAGCTTTAACGCATTTTACACTCAAATTATCAATATTTCATTATCCAATCTCGCTCCGTGTAAGTGCTTTTTATGTTCAATTTGAATAGATAGAATAACATATTACCTATGATAATATCGCGAAATCGTAACGAATTATAATCAGTAATTTTGAAAAGCTTTACGGAGAAAAATTTTATGTTGTTTCCCCATAGACCATTAGCAATCACAGTATCTTTACCAGGACTATATGCCAGATGGTATACGCGTTTATATCTTAAATTTGAATACAGTGATTTGTATGAAATCAAGACAACAAAATAACCGTTACTAGTTCTGTCTAAAAAATTTTCATCATAGCTGTATGGCGGCAATTTATATTGAAATGTGTCATTCTTGATCAATGTGTCAATTTTTTTTATTTTATCATCACAGCAAATATTTTGTTGTTCCTTGGAATGAAACATTGAGATACTGATATCAGTTGCAGGCAGGTTCCCAATTTGCTTTATTACAAACCAGTGCTCGTCAATACAATTATTAGAGCATGGTTGATTGCCAGTACAGCAACACCCTGGCGAAGTACAACTTGATAGTGGCACCGTACTTCCATTTCCAAAAGCAAAAAAAGCAAAATCAGGCTGATTAATATATTCATTTGCAAGGAGACTGTCTTTCTTTTGCGATTGTAGTTGTATGACTCCGTAAAAAATACCTATAATTGTTAAAACGCTTGAATATAGAGCAACACGCGCTTCACCCTCTTGAGCAGTAATCCATTTTATTGAGATTAAATGCACTTCTAAATAGTGTGTTAGAGCAATCGAAATTAATATTACTATAATCGCATATAATATTTGGGGGACTTTATTTAAAATTTTTATCATAATATGTGCCATTTATTGTGATTAATTAGATATCAACTATTGTAATTTTATGGGCTTTAATTGCTCCATATCGTCGATGTGTTTTTTAAAGTGGGTCAGTGAATTGAAGTTGTAAGTTACAATTGCTGGATTATTTGGATACTTTTTTGTAAACTGTTCAACAGTTGTATAGAACATTAGTAGGGGAGAGATTTGAAGCTTTATATTCTGATAAAGAATTTCCTTCTCAATTTGATCAGTATCAAGGTCTAGATTATTTTTCATTATTCTTTGTGCGTCTAAAACTATATCTCCAATATCTGACAGATACGTCGCCCAATCAGTTAAGTTTATTTTGAAATAGTCGTTGAAGGCTGGCGAAAGCCCTATTAGGCCTGAAAGCGTTACAAGGGAGTTCATTCCCTTGTGTTTTCCTTTAATTTCATTGTCTGGCACAACTATAATTTCATCAATTACTATTTTGAGACCCTTAATGGAAGCTTTAACTCTATCAATCCTTTTATCAATATCAAAACGTAACCGATCCTGACGGATTTGCTGACTTTGCGTTCTTATGGTCCAGTATAATAGTATTGCATTGAGAACCCCTATTATAGGTGCAGTAAGTCCACCAATCGTATCGCCGATCTGTCCTGTGTCAGAGTAATTGAAACGTTCTGCTCCATACTGAGTAAAGATGAAAGGGGATGCACAGGCGAAAAGTACAAGTGTGATTGTAACAAATCCTGCACCGTTCTCAGAAATAAAGCGCTTCATAATTCAGTTTTAGGGTTTACGCAAAGTTGAAGATAAATATATCCCGTCTAAGCGCGAAAGTTTCTATGAGTAATTAGTGTAATTTTCTGATAAGTAGCGCGTTGCTTTTTGTGAAGCTCTAAATTTACAGAGGGTTTGGAAGTGTCGAATTTATGACTACTAGTTATAACTTGTAAAGCGAGACGGAATTAGGGGAATTAAAAAGGCTGTTCTTGGCTATCAAATAGAGAATGGCAAATCTGGGGCAAGTGCGAGTGAATTGGCAGAAGTGAGGGATTGCCTGTGTATGTGATTGTTTTTGCACTGCAGGAGATTTATGCTGAAGATCTCGATATTTACAGTGGATCAAGAGATCTTTAGAATAGGACAAAACCAAGCAAATCCGCTTTTGTTCTGATAACGAACACTATGTTAAGTGACGATTCCGAGATCAGGAGCTTCAACTTGAAGGGAGACTGAGGCTACATCAGTGCCCGGCCGCTGAAATCATCTCGGCCAATTGAGCCTGCGTGATCGGCTTGGTTTTGAATCCGGTAAGCTCGGTAAACTCTTTGGCCGTTTCAAAGTCATCTTCATCCAAGGTGGAGCTAACTATGAAAATAGTGGGATCATAGCCAGGAACGTCAAGTGAGCGAAGGGCTGTTAAGAATTGCCATCCATTCATTGAAGGCATATTAATGTCTAATATGATCAGCTCAGGAAGGGCATTAGAATACTGAGCAAACTTTTTGAAATGCTCATAAGCGACAAGGCCATTTTCGTATATCTGGACCTAGTGGAGCGGACTGATTTTCCCGATCAGCCTGTTACAGAGGAATCGGACGACGTCATCGTCGTCGATGATTGCGATCTTCCATGGCATGGTCCTGTCGATTAAGTTTTGCAAAGTTATATCATAGCTCGATAAAAATTTGAATACGCTCGTCACTATATGAGGTATGCAATATACCGCATCTAAACCGGCTTAAATGAAGCTGGATCCTATGGAGGATTTGTTGTTCGAGGTTCACATGTACCATAATGTTACCTTCGGGCTGTTGATGCACCGACTGCTCGGCTATTGCCCGATAGGCATACTTGTGAGGATGAAGTCACTACAATAGATTCTGAATCCATCATTATCATCATCTCGAATTTTTACAAGCGCCTATTGTCATCCAAACCTGGCCGCTTCCGTCGAGACCATGGATGAAGGGGGAAATATACGTTGAATAGAAACCGTCTCACGTTTTAATACCGCAAGGATGATACTTTCGGCAGCCATATTTTCCTTGTAGAATTTATGCACTGTATATAAAAATGAATTTGCCATAAACTAAGCTTTCAAAACACACTTTGCTTTCAGGCAACTCAATGCTGCCGATACGAAGTCGCACATTTGTCGAGGACTGGATATCCGTTAGAAGCTAGGGAGCATCCTGTCGTGACTTGAATCGTACGCAGGACTTTCTATTCAAAAAAGTGACTGATTTGCCAGTACCAAATTGAGTGGTTGTTGAATCGCTGAATAAGGTGTGCTCGGCCCATGAGGTCACCTTCGGTGACTTACTGAAAATGTGGCGGTTCCACATCTATTTTTCCAAGGCTGTGCCTGAACGGGTTTCCGACGTCCAACATATTTCGCAGACCAATGGAAACGATCTTGAAACGGCTGAAGGAATTCAGGAAAAGGTCGAAACGATGCCTGGTGGTGGCACGGCCGCTGGTTGATTATCAATAGTTTTGAATATGACACTTGTCATAATTTTCCGCCTGTAAAGCGGCCACTTTTGTCGAGTAACTATCTTGACAAAAATGCTACGCTACTTGCTTTTCGCCCTGTTGCTGCTTCACGGTTTGATCCATCTGGTAGGCTTTATAAGCCCTGATACAGGCCGGCCAATAGTGACCGACAAAACGCCCAGCATTTTATGGCTGGTTTGTTTTGTTCTTTTTTTAATGACGAGCATATTGTTTTTGCTCGACAAAGGACAATGGCTGTGGATCGCTATCGCGTCTGTGATTTTCTCGCAGTTCATGATTGTTTCAGTATGGGACCAAGCAAGGTTTGGCACCCTTGTGAATGCGCTTGTCCTTATCGTCGTCTTATATTTTGCAATGGCAAAGTCAGCTGCACTGATTTTTCGTGACTAAGGTGCGAATCAAGAGCTAGTAAAAGGATTGAAAACCGCTTGGCTTGGTGTCCACATTTGAGCTGCTATTTAATTGACTATTTGATGCCACTCGGGTCAGAAATAAAGATGTGATGGTTTTTTGGCAAGGTACATTTCAGATATAAGCATATGAATACTTATCGATCGGTTTTCAAGCAAAGCGCTTCAAATATATTGAAGTATACATTTCCCGCTTTCGCAAAATGGGGACTAGGTTTAGGCATTTTACTCTTGATGCTTATCTCCGTGGGTAAGGTGAAATCCAATTGGCAATTCAACGACGACGTTGCAAGATTGATAGCGAACGAGACGCCAATTTCTCATAAAGTATTCGATTATAGGCAGCTCGATGGGCTCCCCGAACCCGTTCAGCTGTATTTTAGACGGGTTTTGAAATCCGGACAGCCCTATATCAGCAACGTAGTTCTCTCACATACGGGATTCTTTAAGACCGACCTGAAAAAGGACTGGCGGCCAATAATTGGAAAAGAGTATTTTACGGCCGACCGGCCCGGCTTTGTATGGATGGGCAAAACTGCCGCTTTTACCGCCCGGGATATGTTTATCAATGGCGAAGGCCGTCTGATTGTATCGCTTTTTTCTATTATAAAATTCGTTGATAGCCAAGGTCCTGAATTAAACCGAGGGGAACTGATGCGCTGGTTAGGGGAAAGCGTTTGCTTTCCTACCAATCTGCTGCCTTCTGCAGCCCTGAAATGGTGCCCGATTGATGAGCGGTCTGCCAGGCTCGAATATAGTTATCAGGGTACCCAAATCAATTTCATGGTCACTTTCAATGAAAATCATGAAATAGAGCGCATGATCTCGATGAGAAATTTGGGCGATGGGCCACGGCAGAAATGGGTGACTACTGTGAGTGACTACCAGCTTCGTGATGGTGTGCTGATACCAATGGTATTGGAAGCAGCTTGGGAATTGCCGGAAGGATATTTTCCATATGCGCGTTTTGCAATCACAGAAATCCGGTTCAATCAGGCGTTGTGACCATTTGAGCATAGGTATTTAACAATCCATAAAAACACATGAAGATATTACAGGATAAAGTCGCCATCGTTACCGGGGCAGGCTCGGGTATCGGGCGTAGCGTTGCGCTTGTCTATGCGAGGCACGGTGCAAAAGTGGTCGTTTCTGATCTGGATGAGGACTCTGGCCGGGATACGGTGCAACAAATCACTCACCTAGGCGGAGATAGTTTTTTTGTCAAATGCGATGTGTCTTCACCGGAGGATAACCAGGCGCTTGTTTGGAGCACTATTGACAAATATGGTGCAGTACACATCGCGTGCAACAATGCGGGGATTGGCGGAGCGATGGCACCTACTGGCATGTACCCGGTAGATGCCTGGGATAAAGTTATCGCGGTGAACCTGTCAGGGGTATTTTACGGAGTGCGCCATCAGATTCCGGCCATGCTTAGTTCGGGTGGGGGAGCGATTGTGAACATGGCTTCCATCCTTGGCAGTGTTGGGTTCGCAAATAGTCCGGCTTATGTCGCGGCTAAGCACGGCTTGCTTGGACTTACCAAGAACATTGCGCTGGAATATGGCGCCAGAGGAATTCGTGCCAATGCAGTAGGCCCTGCATTTATCAAAACACCGTTGTTGAAAGATTTAGACAATCAGACATTTGATTGGTTGATAGCCAAGCACCCGGTGGGACGAATGGGTGAGCCGGAAGAGGTTGCCGAGTTGGTGCTTTGGCTGAGTAGCGAGAAGGCTTCTTTTGTGAATGGGTCATACTATCCGGTTGACGGTGGTTACCTGGCCCAATAAGGGGTTCAGTTTTTGGGGCGAATGTGATATTTTAAATTCCAAAAAAGCGGCTGGTTTTCCTTATGTCCTTATGCGCAGTCAAATTCCGTCCTTCACAATGTGATATCCGCTGCGCTTATGCCCAGCGCTGGTAGACTGCTCAAATCGAGCATATGGGAAGCTTGGCTCGCTGGACATACACCAACTAACTTAAAAAGACCCAATCAGCTTTCCGGTAGCGAAAGCAACGGATTGACATCGCCCTTGCGATGATCAACGATCCACTGATCCACATCGCCCAGGCGCAATACGAGACGCTTCTGGTCGTAACCACAAGCACAAGTTCGCCGTAGAATACGGCGAAACATTCGAATGGAAGACGGAGATTCGCTTAGTTACCAGCTGGGTTTTCCGATCAGGTAAATACCTTGCATGATTACAACACCGCTGATTACGGCCGGCACCAGATCGGGCAAGTGGTCACTGGCGGTGATCAGATCGAATACCCCGTGCCAGATGATTAACGGAATGACGCTGCCCGATTTGAGAAATAGCCAACCGAGTAGGACAGACCCATAGAAGAGGCTGATTACCCAGCCGATGACTCCCCAACCCATTTTCTGGTAGCTTTCGTTAAATGCAAACGCTGGCAAATGCCAGAGCATCCATAGAGCTGCTACCCAAGAGGCGGCCTGGACGTGTGAATGCTTTTTAATAAGAACGGCGTAAAGCCAGCCGCGCCAACCGGATTCTTCCCCCATGCCAAAACGAGCATCCACACGCCTAAAACCAATACATGGGGCACTCCGGGCAGTTTTTCTGTATCCCCTAAAAACCTTAAGGAATTGAGCGTACCCGTGCAGATCCAAATAGTTAATAAGCTTATCAGAAAATATGCGGTTAGCATTGCGCTGATCAGGTAGTAGATTTTTGGACTCAGCCGAAAGCGAAAGATGGCACGCAGCCAGGCTGTCAATCCGCTCTGTCCCCCCCGATAGTAACTGGCCGCGATACCTCCTGCAAGCGGCCCGAAGGAGGCCAGAAAAAACTGACCGGGCAAACGAGGTGTGTGAGTCTTGAAAATTGCATCGATTGCCAGCGGCATCCAAAGGATCCAGGAAACCACGAATGTCGTTATTATAAAGACGATCACCGCTTTGGATTCGTTTCGAGCCGACTCATCTAAATTCGTTGGTTGGCCTTTATGCATCTTTCAGATGATATACGAGAAGTGGCGTATCCGTTGCGAGCGCAAGTTTGCTGGTAAGGCCGGGGCCGTTCAAAATCGTTTGCAACAAATCCTTGTCGCGTCTGCACAAAATCAGCATATCGGCACGTGTCTGATGGCAATGCGCCTGAAGGCCCCTTAGAACACTTTGTGCATTGCGGATCGTGATATCCTCGGATGCGATGCCAAAGGATTCCTTCATTTCCATGATATACTGGGCATCTGACTGGATGTCAAGCTGCTCATCTGAATTGATTTTCAAAAATGTTATGCGCGCCTTAAGTTGCCGGGCCAGCCCGATGGCTTGCTCGAGCGTCGGTTTTTTGTCAAACTCCAGCTGGGTAGCGTAGACGATATTGTTAAAGTCCGCGTCCGCTGCCATTGGCGGAATGACCAGCACTGCGCAGTCTGCCTCGGTTGCGATGGAAGCACTGTTGCTTCCAAGTAATTTATCCAGAAAGCCGCCTTGTCCGGTTCTTCCCATCACGATCAGGTCCACCTCGTTCTGGCGTGCAGTATGAAGAATCGCAGGTTGGGTCCCGCCGGTAGCCCAAATCCCTTCGGCATTTATTCCCCGATGACGCGCCAGCGCCACGGCTTCATCGAGCTTTTCGCGGTACGACGCTTCGAGCTCTTTATATATTTCCAGTGAACCGATGTACTCCGGTAACGCGACGTCGTTGATATACGGATGATATACAAAAAGCATCAATAGCTGCGCCTTCGTTTTATCAGCAATGCGGATGGCGAAAGAGAGGGCCTTTTCGGCATTCTCAGAGAAATCGGTGGGTACAAGGATTTTTCTCATGTTCAGATGACTTGAATGGACGCAAGATGGTACGATTTTGCACCCAAATTTCAGCCTGTCCGCTGGGTGGATGTATGACGCATGTCATGCGGGATTATGACAAATGCTTTCAACTACAGGCGATACTTGACGCGCCGTATCACAGTCATGTTTAAAGTTGACGGCAGTCATGATCATGCGCGCACCAAATGGCCAACTTTACGGCACAGTCCACCTGAAAAGCAAACCATTATGTTGCCTCAAACCATGAAAGCGGCGGTCGTCCGTCAGTTCGGCAAACCGCTACAAATAGAAGAAGTTGCTGTGCGGCGCCCTAGTAATCACCAGGTCCTGGTTAAGATCGTTGCCAGCGGCGTGTGTCATACCGACCTGCACGCCACCGATGGCGACTGGCCTGTTAAGCCGCAGTTGCCGCTCATACCTGGTCACGAGGGCATCGGCTATATTGCTGCAATAGGGCCACAGGTCACCGGGGTCAAAGAAGGCGACATTGTAGGCGTGCCCTGGCTGTACAGCGCCTGCGGCTGCTGCGAATATTGCATTACCGGATGGGAGACGCTTTGCGACGCTCAGCAGAACGGCGGTTACAGCGTCGATGGCAGCTATGCAGAGTATGTACTCGCTGACGCGCGCTATGTGGCGCACCTGCCGTCTGGTACGGATATGATTGGTATGGCGCCGATCTTGTGTGCAGGCGTAACCGTGTATAAAGGACTCAAAGAGACCGAGACGAAAGCAGGGGAGTGGGTAGCCATTTCCGGGATCGGTGGTTTGGGACACCTGGCAGTGCAATATGCGAAAGCCATGGGAATGCACGTGGCAGCCATGGATGTAAGTGACGAAAAGCTCGAACTGGCCCAGCGGCTAGGAGCAGATCTCACAGTAAATGCCATGCAGGAAGATCCCGGAGCTTTCTTGAAAACCCGGACCGGCGGTATGCACGGCGTGCTGATCACAGCGGTTTCACCGGTGGCTTTTCAGCAGGGAATTTCGGCGCTGCGTAAAAAGGGCACCATGGCGCTGACCGGCCTACCGCCGGGCAGTTTTGATCTGCCTATTTTTCAAACCGTTCTCAACCGGCATACTATACGCGGGTCGATTGTCGGCACACGCAAGGATATGCAGGAGGCCGTCGGCTTTGCGCTCGATGGTAAAGTAAAAGCGACCGTTCACACCGCACGGCTGGAAGAGATCAATAGCATATTTGACGATATGAAGGCGGGCCGTATCGAAGGGCGGGTTGTGATGACCATGTAGCGTATGTCGGCTGCCGATTCAATTTCACAAATACGGTTTGGGGAGTTGCCCTGCCAGCGCAAAGACTACAACGCGCCCGTGCCAATCTAGTCAATCAGTTTAAATGCCCGCTCGTGCTGCTGCTGGAAGCAGTCATTTTTGTCCGCCTTTTTAGGTGAAGTTTCCGATACGCTCATTATCGGCTGCATCATCCTGGCAAGCGCACTTTTGAGCTTCTGGCAAGAGTTTAAGGTAGGCAAGGCGGTTGAAAACTGCAAAAACTGATCTATCAGAAAGTGCATCGTATTACGTGACGGTATCGAGCAGATCGTTGATGCGCAGCAGGTGGTACCGGCAGATTTAATCCGGTCAAAGCTGGTGATACTATCCCGGTGCCGATTTATTTAAAGTGCGCATTTTCAGTAAGTACAAAATGAAAAGGCAAACATGACGGCCAGGAAGTGGACGTCTTTTAGGGTAAAATTCAGCGGTGGGGCGCGATTGGAAACCGGCATCTGTCGGCAGGCGTAAAACCTGAAAATTACTATCAGTGAAATTCACGATTTTTAAGTCCTAAATGAAAGTTTACCTACTACTGGCCCATCCCGATACTAAGAGTTTTAACGGTCATATTGCCGACGCTTGTGAAGTAGCCTTGCTGTCGGCAGGCTACCAGGTCCGCCGACAAAACATTGGGCAGATGCGCTTCGACCCAATCTTATGGCATGGCTACGGCCAAGTTCAAGAGTTGGAAGAAGATCTGCTTACGGCCCAGCAGAACATATTGTGGTGCGATAAATGGGTGATTATCTATCCTGTGTGGTGGGGCTCGGTTCCTGCGTTGTTCAAAGGCTTTTTGGACCGTGTCTTATTACCTGGGTTTGCATTTAAATACCATGAAAAGGGACCTTTTTGGGATGGCTATCTCACGAAAAGGTCGGCGCACATCATTGCAACTTCTGACGCCCCGGCTATCTGGCTCTGGTGGCAGTACCGCAGTAGCGATATCAGGGCGATCAGGAAAGCTACGCTTGAATTTTGTGGAGTCAAGCCTGTAAAGGTGTCAAGAATCGGGCGGGTTAAGTACCTGACCGCAGCGCAAAGAGAAATAGTTGTCGCCAGGCTCGCCCGCCAGATCAGATTAGATTAAACTGCATTACGTTGGCAGGTTCAGAATGTCAATCAGCTCTGAGCGAAGTCATATTTTGCGGTGGCAGTTGTCATCCTGTTTGCCAGCGTGAGAATTTAATTTAGACCCGGCGTATAACCACAAGGGTTGCGCATGTATTTATCTAAAACACCAGTCCTATGAAAAGAATACTTGTCCCCTGTGATTTTTCGGCAGCGGCGAAGCATGCCTTTCAGTTCGCTGTCGAGATGGCGACCGCCTGCGGTGGTCATGTGATGGTACTGAAAGTAATGCAAGTTCCGACGATTTTTGGAAATGGGATGCCTGGGCAGCCTTTCGCTGCCATCGACCCAATCCCGATGATAGACGACTGGATCGCGTACAGCGAGAAAGAGTTTGAGAAAATGAAAGGGAAAACGGCTGGCGTCGGTGACCGGGCCGAATTGCTTCTGGAAACCGGTTATGTAAATGATGTGACGCTGGATGTGATTGCCCGGGAAAAGATTGACCTGGTGATCATGGGAACAGATGGCGCGTCGGGACTGAAAGAGCTGTTTATTGGTTCGCATACCGAGAAAATCGTCCGGGAATCCCCGGTGCCGGTCATGGCCATCCATGGCTCCTGTCATTTGGATCAGATAAAGAACATTATCTTCCCGACCACGATGGAGCTTGATCAAAAACCTTTAGTGCAGCAAATTATGGGATTGCAGATATTGTTTGGTGCAGTACTCCATTTGCTATTTGTCAACGGGTTTCCGTTTAGCCTGGAATCGGATGAGGAAGCGGAGCATAAACTGGAAGGCTACGCCCTGTTTTACGGGTTAAAAGACTATACTGTTCATGTGAGCAGGGGACTCAATATCCAGGAAGGCATCCTCAAATACGCGCGGCGTGTTCCCAATTCGATCATCGCAATGGGCACGCACGGGCATAAAGGGCTCGTCCATTTTACCGAAGGCAGCGTTGCCGAAGATGTGGTCAACCATCTGTCGGAGCCTGTCTGGACATATGTCATGCAATAAATATGGATCAGTTAAAAACCCGACTTATTATGACAACCTGTATTCCCGACCTGGCTATTACTGAGCAGATCAGCAGCATTCTTCACCGCGATGTGCGCATCCCTGAGCAAGACATCCATATGAGTGTTCACGACGGCTGGGTGCTGTTGGAGGGTCATGTCGACTTCGAAGCGGACAGGCAGCTGGTTCAAACCCGCATAGAAAATGTAGCCGGCGTTTGCCGGATCACCAATAACCTGACCTACCCGCGGCAAACAAGTATTTGAGCTATGGATGACTCCGCTGATATATTGCGTATCCTTGTTCCTTTCGATTGCTCGCAAGCTGGCCGGCTGGCACTGCAAGCTACCGCAGAATTCGAATGGCAAATGCCTGTCAAGATTTTTGTGCTCACAGTAGAGGAGGACATTGGAGCCAGGGCGCAGCCGGTAAATGCCGGTAGCGAGCTTAGTCAATGGATCTCAGCTTTTCCGCCGGCCATCAAAATCCACCCATTACATGTGACGGGGCGTTTTGTCGATTCTGTGCTTGATGTGGTTGACACACACCATATTGACCTGATTGTGGTTGGGACCCGGGGAGCCAGGGGATGGGACGGCGTCTTTATGGGATCACACGCCGAAAGGATCGTGCGCGTAGCTCCGGTTCCGGTTTTGAGCATTCAGCAGCGCCCGCACTTTGCAAGGACGGCAGAAATTTTAGTCCCGGTCGATATTCATTCTGATCCAGCGGAACTGCGCGTCTGCCTTTCAAGATATTCTCAAATGCTCGATAGCCGGTTTCATCTTCTGTACATTGACACTGATGCGCCTGGCATCGGACGAGCATCTGCTCAGCAGCTCGAAGAATATGCTCAGAAACTAGCACTTTCGCATTGCGTAACATCGGTTGTAATCGCAGAGGACATCACCGAGGCGATACTCAAATTCGCCGCGCAGATCGGCGCGGATATGATAGCGATGGGAACACTGGGCAATCCAGACCCTGCCCATATGTTTCGTCCCAGTATCACAGCGGACGTTGTCAACCATGCCAGAATACCTGTCCTTACATGCCCGCTGCGGCAGGTGTTAATTTCACATTAAACCTAACGACCATGACCTATCAAGCAGAACAAGAAAAAGTCACTTTTGTACTGCCACTGTATTTTGCAAAAGCAGAAGTGACCTTTACCCGGCAGTCGTCAGACGATGGTCTTACCGTGCCGATTATTCCCTCCAATGGACCGCGTGTGAGCATCTCAACCCGCCGGTTTGCAAAAGGCTTTTGGCTTGCCCAGCTTACGTGGTCTGTCGGGCGGCAGCGTTTTTGCAGTGAAGGTTGGTTTGAAATAGCGTGAGGAAGTGCAGTATAAAGAAAAAAGGCAGTGCAATGCAGCCTTTTTTCTTACACGTTTTTAATGATTTATGGATGCGCGATGAATAGCGGCAGGTTCAATCTGCGGATCAGCGCATCGGCAGTGCTTGGCGTGAGCAGGTTCGAAAACGCGCCGCGGCCATAAGAGCCCATCACAACCAGCGTTTTTTTCTTGTTCATCAAATATGCATACAGCTCAGCGCCTGGCCGCCCATGAAGTTTCTCGAAATGCGCATTGGAATAGTGCGAGCTGATCAGCCGGGCTAGTTTGCCGCAGTTGGCCTGTTCCGGCTCATCTTCACCTACAACCTGAACGATCGTCAGCCGAGTGTCTTCGAGCTCGGGTAGCAGGTAAGAAAACTGCTTGATCGCATGTGCAGCGGCAGCATTGCCATCATAGGCGAAAACGACCTGTTCGACGCCCTCAAAAGTAGCCGGGGCGATGATCACAGGGCATTCTATGGCACAAAGCACATCTTGCAGGAATGGGCTGGGCTTTTTCTCGTCCGAACCCTCGAAGGACAGGTCGCTACCAACGATCATCAGGTCTGCAAAGCGGCTTTCTGCCAAAATCTGTTCAAGGGGCTCGCACGGGTTCTCATGCACACTGGCATGTACGCCTTGCCGTTCGCAGATGGCGCGGAACGTTGCCTGGTTTTCTTGCAACAGCTGCTGGCTTTCCTTAAAGTGGGGAAGGTCTTTGAGGGTAATTGTTTCGGTAAATGGTGCCCCGAATGCCAGTTTCATTTCGGGAATCTGCCGGTAGGGTTCGTTTTGCATGAAAATCGCTGTGAGTCGCGACTGTGTCAGCGACGCAATGTAGCATGCGAACTGGATGTGATCGGTATTAAGGTGACCGGCATCGATCACCAGGCGGATGTTTTTCATAATGTAGGCGGTTTAAACAGATTCCAGGATACGGGTTTTCATGGCGCCGGTTTCGGCCAGATTGGTATAGAACTGGAACGCTTCTTCCAGCAAATGCGGGGTATGTCCGCCACGAAGGCAAGCGCGCTCGAAATACGAATCCAGTTCCGGCTGGTAATCCGGATGCACGCATCTGCTGAGAATGGCCTGGGCCTTTTGCCTTGGCGATAGCCCCCGCAAATCGGCAAGCCCTTGCTCGGTAACGATCACGTCCACATCGTGCTCTGAATGATCCACGTGAGTTACCATCGGGACAATACGTGATATTTTACCGCCTTTGGTAATGGACTCGGTGACGAAGATGCTCAGGTAGCTGTTCTGGGCAAAATCAGCCGAACCTCCTATGCCGTTGACGATATGGCTACCGGAGATATGGGATGAGTTGACATTCCCATAAATATCGCATTCCAGGGCTGTGTTGATAGCGATAATGCCCAGCCGCTGGATTATTTCGGCCGCATTGGTGATGTCCTGCGGACGTAGCAGGATCTTGTGCCGGTAATGCTCAAAATCAGCAAACACACGCCGGTAGCAACCTTCTGACAAGGTCATCGAGCTGCCTGAGGCAAAATCCATCTTGCCGCTGTCGATCAGCCGGAAAGTACTGTCCTGCAATACCTCGGAGTACATGGTAAGGTGCTCGAAGTCGCCCTGTGCAAGTCCGCTGAGAACGGCATCGGCGATCTTGCCGATGCCTGCCTGGATAGGCCTGAGCGCTCGTGTGAGCCTGCCGGCTGCTATTTCGCTTTCAAAAAAATGCAGTAAATGCCCGGCAATGGCAGTGGCTACGGCATTATCGGCTGTGGTTTCGGCAGGGCTGTCCTTTTGATTGGTAAAAACAATGGCCGAAATCTTGTCTGGATTACAGCTGATTACATCCTGTCCGATACGCTGCCACACCTCGGTAATGGGTAGGATCGCCCGGCCTGTCGGATCCTCCGGCAGGAACACGTCGTGTATGCCGCGGACACTGGCCGGTACCGCCTCGTTAATTTCGACAATCACCTGTCTGGCTTGTTGTACAAATATCGCTGAATTGCCCACGGACGTAGTGGGTACGATGCTGCCATCGGCTTCGATGTAGGCCGCTTCGATGATCGCGATGTCTATGGGCGGCAAAAAACCGTTGCGGATGTGTGCTGCGGTTTCGCTCAGGTTTTCGTCGATGTAGGAAAGTCCGCCCTGATTGATGACCGTCCGCATGACCGGATCAGATTGGAATGGCAGCCGCATAACTATTGCGCCAGCGGTGGCCAGCACGCCATCGGTTCCCTGGCCGAGCGAGGCTCCGGTCATCAGGGTAATGCGGGTATGATCGCATTCGGCTTTTTCGGCCAATGCGGCCAGTACGGCCTTGCTGTCGCCCGAGCGGGTGAAGCCGCTTGCTCCGACGACCATTCCGTCGTGGATCAGAGCGGCAGCCTGGCGGGCTGACATTACTTTGGTAACCAGTAAAGTATGTTTAATTCGCGATAGGTCGTGCATGATGCTTTTTAGTTATTTGATTGAGCCTTTGCATATTTGAATCTTTGGTTTGGTCTTTATCCGTCCTCAAAAGGCGGAATATCGCCCATGCGAGTAGCAAAGGCATGGGAAAAGCAGCATACAGCCCGAGTGGGGCAATGGCAATACAGAAAATAATCCCGGCCCAGCAGCCAGCCTGAAATATTTGCCCTGTCGCAGTCATGGCCACAGCGATTAAAAGCTGGCATATTGCTATGGTAAGTACCATCGGCGTGATGATGGGGATAAAGGCCCCGACTATAAATTGTTTGTAAAGAGGCATGGCCGTATCGGCAAAATCCCGATAGCTCCATGGCGCATCAAGCGCGATATAGGTGTTGGCTCCCGCGGCAAAGAGGAAAAGGGAAAATAGGATGAGGCGCGCCAGAGGCTGGCGTGATTTACTAGCCCAAAGCAAG
The DNA here is from genome assembly GCA_001898145.1 of Dyadobacter sp. 50-39. Classification (GTDB taxonomy): domain Bacteria; phylum Bacteroidota; class Bacteroidia; order Cytophagales; family Spirosomataceae; genus Dyadobacter. Next base: position 18,851 of record MKSR01000006.1, on the reverse strand, counting down.
CATACGGCAAACACGTTACAGCCCAGGTAAAAGGCCCATGAGATCATGTCAAGGAATTTGAGCGAGTCCATATTACCACTAGGTGAGATTGTTAAAATCTGTTTAACTATCTCAAAATAAGCGTACTGATGATTGGAAAAACTTGACAGGACTTACCTTCGAATATGATCTGCATCAGGTTTTAGCTGCTTGCGGCAAGCTTTTTTGATCTTCAAGCAGCCATTGATTTTATCAAAGCTATTTTTGTGAAGCAGAATAAGATCAGTTTGGCGGCGATTATATTGATCGCCGCGTGGTAGATGGACACTTATATTTAGTGGCGAAGAAAATCAGATAGGGCTTCAAAACTTCTTTGCGCACGATAAACCCTCACAGGATTTCAAAGTGAGGACCCTGAAAGTACTTTCTAGCCCAAAAATTAATTACAAATTTTTGTCCGGAAACTGTCAATCCCTGACCAGGTTGATAGTGATAAAATCGGAGCATGTGGTCTGGACGGCATATGGACTATTAGGCTGGGAAAGCATGCATTGGGCGATGCAAGTTACTTGTGGTAGACCCAGATCAAGCAGTGACTATTACACATAAAGCGAGGGCCAACAGTTTTCACCGCCGGCCCTGTTTTAGTTTAGGTTAGTTATGCATGTTATTGAGATTCACAATTGCCCGGAAAGCTTCCACGTCCAGACAGCTTCATTGGTGTGGTTGATAACGTTCTCAGCCACACTTCCCAGCATTAGATGGGTCAGGCCTGTGTAGCCGTGCGTTGCCATCGCGATCATTGAGGCTGGCATGCGGGCAGCAAATTTGAGAACCCCTTTTTCTTCGGATGCCGCATGCGTGATATGAACGCTATAATTGGTAAGACTGTAATAGTTGCCAAGATCGGTAAGCATGCCGGTCAAGGTCTTGTCAGTGTTGATGGAATCAGGTGTTTTAACATAAAGCAAATGAAGGTGCGCGTTGAAAAATGACTGCAATGCCCGAAGCTGCCAAATAAAGCGATGTTGTTCAAGATCGATAGCCGTAGGGAAGACGATGTTACGGATCTGGCTTATCTTCTGGTCTTTGTGAATAGAGATGATTGGTACGGGCGCAGTTCTAACAATTTTTTCGGTATTCGACCCGATTAATGCTTCCGTTAGCCCACTACTGCCGTTGGTCCCCATCACGACCAGGTCGGCTTCGATTTCATGGATCGTTTTTATTATGGCTTGGTGCAATCCCCCCTGTTCAACGCGAAAGCTGGGTTCAATCCGGCTTCTGAGATCAGCTCTAACTTTGGCAAAGTTTTCAGTCGCTTCACGGCCCAAGCCCCGTAATATCGAGGCAGAACCGGCAGCATATCCGGCCCGGTCCAAACTTTCCAGGTAAGCGGGCGTCATATTGACCACATGCAGGGCTGTAACCTGGCCTTGGCCCGCTTCGGCCAGCTCGATGGCGAACAGAAGTGCAGATACTGAAAGCGCAGAGAAGTCGAAAGGGACAAGGATTTTTTTCATTTGTAGGTTGGTTTGGTGCTTAACCTGTTGTTGTGCGCAAGTTGTTAACTATCACAATGTTGGAAGATGATTAATGAACCCTTTCAAACTGACCTTGGTCATGTATGTCCGTGCAGGCGCCTTTTAACTTTATTCCCATATCAACTATTCAAAGTTCTGATGCGGATATTGTTGGCTTTAATCGGAATCAACTTTGTAGGGTGCAGCCCGCAAATACGGGTCTACCACCAAGCCGACACAGGCAGCCCTGTGGCTACTGGATGGTGCCGCGTGATAACCTTTTTCGGTACCGGGAGGTGACTTTGATTATTGACGTGTGGCAATCGCTAACAAAAAAACTGATCTGGCGCGGTTGGGTGGTTGCGGCTATCGAGGTCGTGTTCGATGGCCAAAAGGATCCCGAAGTGGTCATACGGTCTGCGGTCGCAAAGATTCTGGATGCATTACCAGCTCACGTTTCCCAACGCGACACCGCAATGTCAGTGTCAGTCAGCGGCTATATACAGAAGGGCAATCCATGAATCTATGCACTTTCGATGGGGCGGCATATCAATCTTGGGCTAAGCAAACGAGATAGGCACAAGAATTGTATCAAGGGATTTCATTCATCCTGAACGGCGCAGTTAACAGCTACCGCCTTTAAAAGCCTAAAAATGAAGCCACTGAAAATCCTGTTATTTTCGGCCAAACCGTATGATAAGCAGTTTTTTGATTTGTATAACAAAGCTTATGGTTTTCAGATAGAGTACCTGGAAACGCATTTAGGGCCGCATATTGTCAATGTAATACAAGATGAAAAGGCAGTTTGCGTGTTTGTTAACGATAAAGTTACCGGGGAGGTGATCTCCGTGCTGGCCCGCAAAGGAGTCAAAATCATTGCGCTCAGGTGTGCGGGCTATAACAATGTTGATCTGGATGCTGCAAGTCTACATGGAATAAGGGTTTGCAGGGTACCGGAATATTCCCCTCAGGCCGTAGCCGAACATGCCGTTGCCCTGATTCTTACCTTGAACAGGAAGACGCATAAAGCGTATAACCGTATACGAGAACAAAATTTTTCGCTGACCGGTCTGTTGGGCTTTAACCTTTCTGGCAAAACCGTAGGTGTGATAGGCACTGGTAATATCGGAAGCGCTTTTTGTCGAATTATGAAGGCGTTCGGGTGCAGGATTATCGGCTATGACCTTTCCCCTAGGCTGGACGTTGAACAGTCCGGCGTCGAATATGTTACAATGGAAGAATTACTTGCTAGCAGCGACATCATTTCACTACACTGTCCACTCAACGAAGAAACACACTACCTGATCAATGAAAAGACTTTGGCGAGTATGAAAAAAGGAGTAACATTGATTAATACCAGTCGCGGTGGTTTAATTAATACGACCGACATGATCCAGGCATTAAAAAGCAAGCAGGTAGCTTACCTGGGAATCGATGTGTATGAGCAAGAAGACAAGTTGTTTTTCAGGGACCTTACGGGCAGCATCATCGAAGATGATGTAATCCAACGATTGTTGAGCTTTCCCAATGTACTGGTTACTGCGCATCAGGCCTTTTTCACGGAAGAGGCGTTATCTGAAATTGCCCAGGTAACGTTAAAAAGTATAGACCAACTCTACAAAGGACAACAAGCTGACAATCAACAAGCAATTCTGGTATGAAATTCACCACGCAGCACCCCTCTTTTCTGTAAAGACATCCCTGCTAAGATACCGTTTTAACGCCTGAGAATCTTTGTTCTTCCTACAATGACTTTGAAAAAAACCTTAAATAAGCACAGAGTGAAATTTTTATATTACTGGCCCACCCGGTCGAGGACAGTTTTAATGGAAAGTTGGGCAGACGCATATGAAGCGTCGGCGTTACTGGCCGGACATCAGGTGCGCCGGCAAAATATCGGGGAGTTACGGTTTGACCAGGTACCATGGAAAGGCTATTCGGTTGTACAGCCACTCGAAAAGAATGTGCAACAAACCCAGGAAAACATTTTGTGGTGTAATAAATGGCTAATTTTCTATCCGGTTTGGCCGGGTTCGGTTCGGGCCATCTTTAAGGCTGTTAGACCGGACATTGCTAGCCGGTTTTCGTTTAAATACCATCAGAAAGGGCCGTTTCGGGATAATATCTGGGTAATAGGGCATCCAATCTGACCGCGACCTCCGATGCGCCTCTGATCTGGTTATGGTGTCAATACGGCAACGACGATATCAAAGCGCTCAAAAAAGCCACATTGGAATTTGGTGGGATTAAACCGGTCAAAGTTACCCGTATAGGTAGGATCAAATATTTGAACGAGCAACGGCGAAACAATATCTTGAAGCAGATAGAGGGATGCTAACTTTTCCTTTTTTGTAAAATATGAGAAAAGCTTATCAGGAACTAAGCGCTCAGCAAGTGGCCGAGAGCTTGAAAACCGATATTTCAAAAGGGCTGTCAACTTTAGAGGCCAGCGCAAGAACCAGGCGTTTGGGACTGAATGAACTGCAAGCAGAAAAGCCCGAAAGCGTCGTGGCAATACTGGTTCGCCAGATCAATAGCCTTATTGTGTGGATTTTGGCTGCCGCTGCTATTGTATCTTTTCTGATGGGAGATGCAATCGACGGGTTTGCCGTTCTGGCTGTCATTTTAATCAACGCTGCAACTGGATTCATATTGGAGTTTAATGCGCGCGAATCGATGGAGGAACTGCGCAAGCTTGACACGACACCTGCGCGCGTGATCAGGGACGGACATGTTGTGCAGATACCTTCCGCAAAGCTCACTGAAGGGGATATATTGGTCTTGGAAGCTGGCGATTTAATTCCTGCCGATGCCAACGTTATCCAGGTCAATCAGCTGGAAGTCGATGAGTCGGCCCTCACAGGTGAATCTATTCCCTCCGTCAAGCGTATCGAACCTTCCCAGGCAGATGCGCCAATAGCCGATCAGCATAACCGGTTATTCAAAGGAACTGCCATTACCAACGGAAACGCGAAGGCTATTGTAACCGGTGTCGGCCAGGCAACCGAACTGGGTAAAATCGCGATGCTGGTCCAGCAGGCAGAACGTGCGGTAACGCCGCTGGAAGATAAATTGAATTCGCTTGGCAAGGTGCTTATATGGATCACGATCGGATTAGCTACGTTATTTTTGATAGTAGGTATATTGCGTGGCGAGCATACGAAGCAGTTGTTGGAAACGGCCGTTGCCCTTGCGATTGCTGCGATTCCAGAAGGGATGTCTGTGGTCGCCACCGTGGCACTGGCCTACGGAATGCTTAGATTGGCCGAAAGAAAAGTGATTGTGAAACGGCTTTCAGCGGTTGAAACACTGGGTGGGACCAATGTTATTTTTACAGACAAAACTGGCACGCTTACCAGGAACGAGATCTCTGTTCATCTACTCCATCTTCCGACCGGTGATATATCTGTCAACTTGCACGCCGACAAAAGCGGGAAGGAATTGATTGAACTGGTAGCGGCCGATTCATCCGTTCCAAGTTCAAAGCAGTTCGAACTATTGGCAAGGGTAGGGGCGTTGGCCAATAATGCCCAGTTAGATGCAGGGCCGACTGATTATCAGCAGATTGGTGACCCCGTTGAAATCGCGCTGCTACGGTTTGCTGTGGCGACCGGAGTAGACTTGCAGGAGTTGGGCGAATCATATGTTAGAAAGGCGGAGAAAGCTTTTAGCTCAGACACGCGTATCATGGCAACGCTTAGTCAGTGTGCAACAACTTACTTTATCTCCGTCAAGGGAGCCTTTGAAGAGATATCCAAACTTTGCGACTGGACGGGAGATTTTCACCGAGAACATGAGCTTAAAGTATCCGAGCGAATGGCAGCGGACGGTCTGCGCACACTTGCCTTTGCCTACGGCGAATCAAAGCAGAAGCCCGCTGATGATTTTAGTGGGGATTACAAGCTGACTTACCTGGGGATTATCGGCTTTCTGGATCCGCCACGTACGGAGGTGTCGCCTGCATTGCAAGCATGCCGCGATGCTGGAATTAAAGTGATCATGGTCACAGGTGATCATCCTGGGACGGCTTTAAATATTGCCCGCCAAGTCCATTTGGTTGACCCGCATGAGCAAATTGTCTTGACTGGACGTGACCTCCAATCTTTCGACTTTTCATTCGAAAGTGACATTCAAAAGACGCTGAGCTGCCGGGTATTTGCCCGTGTAAATCCCGCCCAGAAACTGGAATTGATTGATTTTTATCAGCGAAGGGGCGATATCGTAGCTATGACCGGAGACGGGGTGAATGATGCGCCGGCATTGAAAAAGTCAGACATAGGCATTGCGATGGGCTTGCGCGGCACGGCGGTAGCGGCCCAGGCAGCAGAGATGGTCTTGAAGGACGATTCTTTTGAATCCATTGTAAAGGCTATCGGCCAGGGCAGGGTCATTTTTGAAAATATCAGGATATTCATCGTCTTTTTGCTTTCCTGTAATATGAGTGAGATCTTCGTAGTCACTTTTGCAGGGTTTATCAACGTAGGAACTCCGTTGCTGCCATTGCAAATCTTGTTCATAAATATCGTCACCGATGTATTTCCCGCGCTTGCATTAGGTGTCGGCAAAGAGAATGACCGATTAATGACGTCTCCACCCAGGGATCCCCAAAAGCCAGTTTTGGAAGCGCAAGACTGGCAGAGGATCCTTTATTATGCGATCGTAATTACAATCTGTGTTATTGGTGTATTTTGGTATGCTACAAGCCGGTTGGCAATGAGCCAGGAGCAAGCCCGTACGGTGACATTTTACAGTTTGTCACTTGCACAGTTGCTGCATGTCTTCAACCTTTATTCTCAAAACAACACCTTTTTTTGCAACGAGATCACCCGGAATAAATTTATCTGGCAGGCGCTGGCTATATGCATCATGGTCCTCCTGGCAACGTATTTCATTCCACTACTAAGCCAAGTGCTTTCCTTGCAGGCAATAGGCAGCTGGTCTTTTGGATTGATAATAATGGGAGGAACCCTTCCGCTTTTATCTGTCCAGCTTATGAGCATACGTTTTTAAGAATCCGCAAAATACGAAAGGACCGGTAGTGACCCTTAATTAAGACCGTATAGCCGCGGTGAACAGCAGTGCTTGCACTTTTCACCATCCAACCGGCTTTACGGTATTGGCATCAGATATAATCTACGTATTGTGTTCCTTCCTTTTCAGTTGTTTTGCTTTCAAACTCTATTCTGTAGCCATCCGGATCAATCATACTGACCACCCACATGCCATTTCCAACAAACGGTCTTTCAACAGTTATTCCTTTTGCGATAACATCCAAATACACAGCTAATGCGTCATTGCAAACAAAGAATATGGATATACCGTGGCCTGGCTTACCAAGTTCTAACCAATGCTCGAGGCGGTCTTTCCGAATCTGTTGCAACATCAATGCTGCCCCACCTGACTCAAGGAAGCACCATTCGATATTGCCTTCAGGGGCCCATTGATTTGTTATTCGGAATCCTAACCCGTTTGTGTAGAATAATAACGAATTATTTAAATCAGAAACCCAAAGGAAAGGCACTGCCTGCTTGATGTTGTCTGGAGGTATTTTCATTGAAGCCATATGATCGCGGAAGACTAGTACTTTCATATAAGGCCAAACAATACAAGGTGCACTGCTAGCTGTTTAGGCGCTTTAAATATACTAATTGGTCATATAAGCACTGACGGTCCTATAAGGCTAATTTCGCATTTTCATTAGCCTTCCGTAGTCGAGTACCGTGATGCTGCTTCCTTTAAGATCAACTAACCGCTCATCCTTGAAATCGGAGAGTACACGGATCACTGTTTCGGTCGCAGTGGCGGTCATTGAAGCAATGTCTTCACGTGAAATAGCCATCGTGAATGGCATGGATTTGTCCTGCTGGTAACGGTTCACCAGCTGGACCAGCGATTCTGCAACCCTTTTCCTAACGGAATTGTAAGCCAACTGTAATAGCTTTACTTCCCGGTCGCGTATGTTATCGGACAGAATCCGTATAAATTTTGCTGCCACTGCCCGGTTGCCTTCTAAAAGTTTGATAAAATCGTCCTTGGGAATTACGGCAACCTCAGATGCTTCGAGGCATACCGCTGATTGTTGATAGCTGTCGCCGTGCAGCAGGTCAAGGTAGCCGAAAAAATCACCCTCTTTGTAGAGGTTGGTGATGTATTCTTTACCTTGGTCGTTTCGGCGAAACTCTTTCACCTTTCCTTTTTGCAGAAAGAAAAGACTTGCAGGGTAGCTACCTTCTGAGTACAGCTGTTCTTTCTTTTTGAGAAGCTTAACCCGTTTGTTGGCCACCAGGCCGCTGAGCCCACTGGCTTCTGAGAGGAATTGGTCAAGTCCTTCTGCGGACCGCTCAAAAGATTTTTTGATGCGATCGAATTTATCGAGTCGGGTTTGGACTGCATTTAGCAGCTCGACATCGTCAAATGGTTTAGTCAGGTAATCGTCCGCACCCATCACCATACCTTTGCGATAATCTTCTTTTTCAGCACGTGCCGTCAGAAAGATGAAAGGAATATCTGCTGTTCTCTGATCGCGGCCAAGAAGGTGTAACACACCATAGCCGTCCAGCTCGGGCATCATAATATCGCAGACGATCAGGTCTGGGATATGCTCCATCGCCAGTTGTACCCCCTGTTTACCATTTACTGCGGTCAGGACTTTGTAGTTGGCCAGTTCAAGTATTTCGGCCGTATTTTCAAGGACCTGGGCATTGTCTTCAATCAACAAGACCGTTTTTGCTTTCAAATCATTCATGAATTCTTAGATAGATGTTAGTCCGTACCCATTTAGGGGACTTTGTCGACAAGTGCGATCCAGAAAGTACTTTGTGGCCCTGTCGTGCTGTGCATTGAGACAGTACCTCACGTTAATTCACGTGAACTGGCTTTTCAATGATTCAATTTCCGCTCTTTATCTAGCGCCTTGATCACTTCGTTTGGCACTATTCAAAGGCCCTGATTTGGTTGTCAAGCTCGATGGTGCGCTGTTGCCCCTTTCTTCAAGCTGTGCATTTAGTTGATTGTTGTGCTGATCATCCTCCAATTTAATTTGTTGCTGCCTTTTTCTTTCAATAATGTCGACGATAATTGCGACGAGAAATTGTCCTTCATCGGTCCGAAAGGACTCACGATCACTTCTACGGGAAACGCGCTGCCATCTTTCCGCCTTCCCAAAAGCTAGGTTTGACCACCGCTGCCGCGGGCCTTTGCATTACTAAAATGCCCGGCGCGGCGCTTAGTATGGTAGGAAAGCTGCTAGGAGATAAGCCTTCGATTTTGCATGCTCAAATCGTATTTTTTGTAACCAAATAGCCCTGCCGTTTTCGGGTTTGGCAAGACAATATGCTCTGTGCGTCAACAACAAGGATGCCCTTTGTGGCATATGTAAAAATTGCGTTCAGCATCGTAGGTTCGATTTTGACTTGCTCAACCTACCGCACCAGATACTTAATTGGCAAGCCAATAGGTAACAAATGGTCGTCAACTGCAATAGTTGTGCCTTCCACGTTTTTGAAGCTGGCAAAAAGACGACGGATTTTCACTGCAACGGTTCAGGCTCAAGCTATTTCTGTTAAATTGCGATCGAGTAACCATAGAATGGGCATTAGTTATGATCGTCAATAAATCAGCCAAGGCGTATCTTGTTGGAGGCGGTTTAGAATCACTGGCAGTTGCAGTGTATTTGATTCGTGACGCTGGATTCGCCGGCGAGCATATCACCATTTTCGAAAGATCGAATGCGGCCGGAGGAAGTATGCAAGAGTTTTGCCTGCACCACGAAGGCTACAAGATTAAAGGCATTCGAATGCTTAATTCCTCATGTATCGCCACTTTTGACCTTATGTCGGCAATTGGCTCAATCGGTGTTGCTGACAAAACGGTATTGGAAGAGACAATAAGTTTCAACGATCAGCTTAGGGTGTCCGCTCGCGCAAGACTGGTAAAAGATGGCAAGCCGGTCTGGATTGATGAAAGCGAGCTAACCAGTCGAATGCTCGATATTAAGACAGTTGCTTTCAACAACGGGCAGCTGGTCGATGAGCCGATAGAGCACTTTTTCGATCCGGCTTTTTTTGATTCCGACGCCTGGTCAATGTTTGGCTCCGTGTTTTGCCTTCAGCCTTGGCATTCCATCAATCAACTCATGCTTTGTTATCAACTGGTCGAGCGCCATCAGATCCGCGTCGATACCTTAGAAGGGTTGCAGGCAACAAAACATAATCAGTTCGATAGCCTCATTTTCCCGGCACTACGTTGGTTGACCGACCGTGGCGTCGATATTAAAACTGGTTGCGAGGTTACCGATATAGCATTTTCCCAGAGCAGCGAGAACGTGCGGACTGCTGAACAAATCGCGTATAGTCAAATGGGAAATGATGTCACTTTGCCGCTTGGAGCAGGTGATTATGTGTTCGTGACAACCGGTTCAGTCACCTCCGATTTTTCTGTGGGCGACCATCAAAGTTCTGCGGAATTGCAGGATCTGCCCGGCAGAGACTGGGCGTTATGGCATACGCTTTCCAAAAAGTATAGCGATCTGGGAAATCCATCCAATTTTGTTGACAGGATCCGCCAAACTACAATAGTCTCCTTCACTGTAACGAGCCCGAATGGTAAGTTTTTCCAGCTGATGGAGCAGCTCAGCGGCAATATTGACGGATCGGCAGGGCTTACTACCTTACCTGGTTCAAACTGGTCAATCTCGTTTTGTTTACCCCACCAGCCGTACTTTTTAGGTCAGCCTGAGGGATTATATACCTTCTGGGGATATGCTATGAACCCATATAATCTGGGTAATTTTATTAAAAAAGCCATGATAGAGTGTTCAGGAGAAGAGATTCTCAAAGAACTGATCGCGCACCTGGGATTTGGAGAGCATCAGCACAGAATACTTGAACATGCGATTTGCCGTCCGATCGTTTTTCCATATTTCACCGCACCGTTGCTTGCTACCGCTGCACAGGACAAGCCCAGCGTAGTTCCGGATCACGCCAGTAATTTTGCCATTATCGGCCAGTTCTCAAGATTGGAAAACTATCCATCACTTAGTGTTGAATATTCGGTAAGGTCTGCACGGGATGCTGTTTACAAGCTGCTCCATATCGGATAAACGCGTTGGGCAATGGTTTGCTAATCACAGAGAGTGGAGTAGGTAACATTATTTGACCCCGTACCGTTCTTTTTTGACTGTGGAGTTAACAGGGCGCTATTAAAAAGGATTCGTAGCAACGCTAAATTGCCTTTAGATCAATGATCAACCAGTCGAATGGGAGTTCGCTCTTAGTGTAGTAATATATTGACATTGCCTTTAAACAGGTGTAAATTGCAGCATCGCTTCGGCTGCTTTACGACATAAAGCGGTCAATACATTCACCCTCCCACTAAATGCAGGAAAAACAAACCAATGCCAGCACTAACCCAAAACCCTGGCATAGTCAGGTTTTGACGCTAGCATTTACCAAAAACGCCTTATCAGTCATAGCGAGTGCCTCGTTTCAAGCCGTATTTGGCCTGGAAAATGCTCAGGTCAATAGACGACTATTATTTGATTTGGTCCATCCAGACGAGCGGCGGGAAACTATCGTAAACCTAAATTCACTTCGCTATCAACGAATTGACGTATTTGCGGCCAGGATCCGGGCAAACGATGGGTCTTACAAAGTTGTAGAGTGGCATTACGTGCTTAATATAGACCAGAACAGTTGGGTGATCCAAGGGCTGGTCCAGTCCGATGAAGGTTTACTTCAAACCCATTCCGGCCTTTACAAGCTTTTTTTTGAGCACTCTCATGATCTGATGTGCATGCACGACAGTCAGGGCGTTTTATTATCGGTCAACCCATCAGGCGCGGAAAGTTTGGGCTACACGCCCGAGGAGCTAATTGGCAAGATGCTACTGGATCTAATGCCTACTGGCTCGGCACCTGCCTTCACGGATTATCTTCAACAGGTGCTTCACAGCGGGCATGCCGAAGGCGTCATGCCAATCCTGCATAAGAACGGCAAAAAGATGGTATGGAGATACCGAAATAGTCTAGTCCGTCAAAAGGGCCAACACGACGTTGTGATCGGCAATGCAGTCGATATCACAGGCTCTCATAAAATGGCAAGGCAGATGGAGCGGCTTCAGGAGCTGCTGGCCGAGACCAATAAAACAGCCCGGGTAGGAGGGTGGGAGGTAGACATAAAGAAAGGCAAAGTTTTTTGGACACAGGTCACGCGGGAAATCCATGAAGTTGAAGCGGATTTCGTCCCCGATATCCAGATGGGGCTTTCGTTTTATAAGCAAGGGCATAGCAGAGCGCTGATCGAGGCCTGTGTGCGGGATGCCATTACAGAGGGGCGGGAATACGATGTAGAATTGGAATTGATTACAGCTAAGGGCAACCATTTATGGGTGAGGGCTATTGGCAAGGCCGAATTCGTTAATGGCCAATGCGTACGTCTTTTCGGTACCTTCCAAGATATCAATGAAAGGAAAAAACGGGAAGTCGAAATCTCTAGGTCGCGAAAACTTCTGCAAGATGTGCTGGATTCTGCTTCAAAAATCAGCATTATTGCGACAGACCAGGCCGGTATCATTACGATGTTCAACAAGGGGGCAGAGAATATGCTGGGCTACAAAGCCGAAGAGCTCGTTGGCATCGGCTCACCGGAGATTATCCACCTTGGAAGTGAGCTCGAGCGCAGGGCGTCGGAACTTTCTGACGAATACAACCTACCTATTTCGGGTTTCAGGACCTTTGTGCACCACGCTGAACAGCATGGCTCTGACGTACGCGACTGGACCTACAAAAGAAAGGACGGTTCTTTGATACCGGTCAACCTGACAGTGACCGTGATTCGATCCGAGGGTGGGGAAATAGCGGGGTACCTTGGTATTGCCACCGACATGACCGAGATACAGACGACCCAGAATGCGCTGTTACAGGAAAAAGCCAGGCTATCTGCTTTTGTTACCCATGCGCCGGCGGCAGTAGCCATGTTCGATACCAATATCTGTTACCTTGCAACCAGCCAAAAATGGATTGAAGATTACCATCTTGAAAACCGGCAAGTGCTGGGCCTATCGCATTATGAAGTTTTCCCTAATATCAGCGAGCAGTGGAAGGATATCCACCAGCGATGCCTGCAAGGAGAAATCCTGAGAAACCATGAAGAATGCTGGCGACCGCCGGGATGGTCACATGATCAGTACCTGAGCTGGGAGGTAAGGCCCTGGTTTTTGCATGACGGTAAGGTAGGGGGCATTATGATGTTTACAAGCGATGTGACGGCCGATGTGGCCCAGCGCCAGGAGCTTAGTGCTGCCAAGCTGGCCGCAGAGCAGGCCAGTGTGGCCAAATCGGAGTTTTTGGCCAGCATGAGCCATGAAATCAGGACTCCGCTCAACGGGATTATAGGGTTTACCGACCTACTTCTAAAGACTGAGATTTCGGCGCTGCAGGGTCAATATCTTAATATAGTCAATCAGTCGGCAACGGCATTGATGGGGGTAATTAATGACATACTTGATTTTTCCAAGATTGAGGCCGGGAAGTTGGAACTGGATGTCGCACGGTGCGATCTGCTTGAAATTATTTCACAAGCGACTGATATCGTTTCATACTCGATCCAGAAGAAAGGGGTTGAGTTCCTTCTGAACCTGTCACCCTCGTTGCCCCGGTATGCCTGGGTGGATGAAATCAGACTGAAACAGGTGTTGCTGAATCTGCTCAGCAATGCAGCCAAGTTTACAGATCACGGCGAGATTGAATTAAGCGTGGTCCCGGTGGGACAAACAGGACAGACACAGCAGAAAATCCGGTTCTCGGTCAGGGATACCGGGATCGGAATCCGGGCAGACCGGGTCGAGAAAATATTCACCGCTTTTACCCAGGAAGATGGAAGCGTGGCCAAAAAGTATGGAGGCACCGGACTGGGACTGACAATATCGAACCGTTTGCTGGCCATGATGGGTAGCCAGCTGCAGCTTACCAGCCAGCTCGGCAAGGGTAGTACATTCTCGTTTGACATCGAGGTAAACGTTGATGATTCTTATGCGTTCGCATTCGAAAAAGTCGAACAGATCCAACATGTTTTGATTGTCGACGACAACGAGCATAATCAGATGATCCTAGCGTCGATCTTCGAGCTATTCCACATCAGTACAGATTCCGCCCGGTCAGGCGCCGAAGGATTGGCACTGCTCAAAGCACGCAGCTATGACGCTGCCGTAATCGATTTTCATATGCCGGAAATGGATGGCATTGCCATGATCGATCAGATCAGGAAGGAACTTGACCCCAACGTGTTACCGATCCTTCTGCTGCATAGTTCTGCCGATGATATAATCGTCAATGAAGCTGTAAGCCGGTTGGGGGTCATGGAACATCTGAGCAAGCCGGTTAAAATTGACAATATCGTTAGCTTTGTCAACAAGGTCTCCAAAAAGACAATTGCTTCGGTTTTTGAAAAGAAATCAAAATCCGCCACACCGGTATCCGGCTCGGAGCTACATGTGCTGATTGCCGACGATAACGATGCCAACCTTTTCCTGACTAACATTCTGGTTCAACGGCTTTTGCCGAATTCGAGGATTTCGCAAGCTAAAAATGGCATCCAGGCGCTAGAAATTTGTACCGAAACCCTTCCTGACCTTATCCTGATGGATATTCAGATGCCGGAAATGGACGGATACGAATCGAGCCGACAAATCCGCAAGTTGCCAGGCGCTGATATGCTGCCAATTGTCGCGCTCAGCGCAGGCGGTTTTAAAGAGGACCGCGACAGGAGCGTGCAAGCCGGCATGAATGCCTATTTGACTAAACCTGTAGTCGAGCAAGTCCTCAGACAAGTCTTGGCCGAACAACTAAATGGTCAGGTTCCTGTGCCTGAAAACAGTACGACGCCAAGTGCTGCCGGGGTTCCGGCCGAACAAGCTACCGATTTTAATTTGGATAAATTGGTAGAAACTTTTTTGGGTGACAAAGACTTTGTAAAGGAATACCTAATTGTAACCAAAAGCTCTCTATCGGCCACTTTCAATGAGCTGGAAGGGCATATAAAAGCGCAGGATTTCAAGGCCGTCAAATTTGCAGCCCACAAACTGAAAGGGATAGCGGCTTATGCATGTTTGCCAAACGTTCATCGGTTGTCGGCTGAAATCGAACACATCGAGCAAGGCGACCCTCAAATACTTACAAGCATTTTTGGCGAATTGCGAGCTGCTTTTAATAAGGCAGTTATTCTATTCGATGATGTAATTACAAAATCTGATCAATAGCTATAAGTAGTTGGCATCCATGCAATCGCTAGTTTCATCCTACCGTCATTAACGGTGAATGCAGGCATGCCTTCGGTACTGGTGGCATACCGCAATACGGCCTGCCGGAAGTTGCCGTCCTTCATGCTGCCCGGAAGGTCTAATCACCTGCTTTGCGTCTATATTATTAGCAATTGACTGCTATTGTGGATGCTACTGGTGTCGGGCTCAAAGAAGCTTAAAGTCACTAAGATGCAGGTCGACAAGTACCGGTTCTGGCAAAAGAGGGGTATTGTCCTGCTGTCTGACGAAAACACGCCTGTGAGTGGGAAACTTGATACCCTGCACTTCTACGTAGTCAAGCAGATAATGTGCGCTGGTTACGCCTTCTGAAATCTGGACATCATAATCGTGCCGTCGAATTAAACCTGTTTTATCGATGTAGAAGGTCTGTACTGTGCTGTGTGTAGCGATCGAATCGGGGAAGGTTACTTTGAGCCTGCGCCAATGCTCCCCATTTTCCTCCCAGGGCTCTATTTCCAGGGTTCGGTAACCTGGATCAACAAAATTGAAGGGGGCATTCAGGTATGTCCAAATCGCATAACTTGCGAAGTAAAACGCTTGCAAACGTGTCCAGGGCGTTGATCTTAGGTGCCCATCGAATGAGCTCCGGGGATCGGACAGTTCTTCTATGAGCTGCCCGCTCCTTTTTTCAAAGGCCACTCGATTAGGCTCGAAGACTACCTGAACTTGTTGATCATCGTTGGGTTGATAAACAAGAAATTGCCTGTGGGTGTCGGCGATAACGTTGATATCGGCTAAAATGCCAGGTTGCTGTTTGCGCTCCCAGGTCAATCCGCCGGCTTTAATGCTGGCAAAGACCTTGGTGTATTTCTTCCAGTTTTCGATTCCGCCGTGCGCTTGAATTGTCAGCGATAATAGATCTTTCATTTTTGATACGTCTGATTAGTAGTTGATTTATGATGCATAATGTTCACGGGCCGGTAGCAACGACCGTAGTTCGACTTCGCTCATGCTGAATTTGATTAACCTTTTACTGCTTCTGAAAGGGCTGGCGTTTCATCATTCCCTTTAAAGCCGTTCAATGCAGATCCGTTTTCTTCGATCGACACGACAAATGTAATAAAAATATACCGATCGGTATATTTTTATATGTTTTTTTTTTGAACGCCTGCAACCAAGAGCCACTTAGAACGATTTATAGCCCACCTACGACAACAACATTTGTGACTTGGACAGACTTTGCTACTTGTAACACATATCGCAAGATCATATGATACTATGTGATGGTCATTGAAGCGTACAGGTTTTCGGAGAGTGTAAGATGTTGTTAACCGCGTAGGTGTTGAAGCGATGGGTAGCATTTGCCAGAAAAACTTCTTTCCATTATCAATTTGTTTAAATCAAGAGAACCTCTTTTGATCTGAAAACGACAGTTATATTAAGTGACAAAATAGGAGCGACACTGGTAGCGGATTTCGCCTTTTTACTTTGTTGATAAGTTTCTCAAAGTCAATGATGTGTTTAAATGGAAGCCCATATTCTAATTTCTTTTTCGCAACTGTTCGGTAGCGTTACAGAATGTCCATTTACGGACGGTCTAGTCTAATAGGAAAACCATAAGTTATTATTAACCAGTATTTTGCATACTGTGTTGTTAATGGCACGTTATTTTGTCTACAAAAGTTG
This sequence comes from Dyadobacter sp. 50-39, assembly GCA_001898145.1. Classification (GTDB taxonomy): domain Bacteria; phylum Bacteroidota; class Bacteroidia; order Cytophagales; family Spirosomataceae; genus Dyadobacter. The sequence goes on along the minus strand of MKSR01000006.1, from coordinate 2,406 downwards.
AAGTTATGTTTTTATGAAAAGAAACTATTTAGGCGAGTTTGAAGAGCTCGTGCTGCTGACTGTAACGATTCTGCATCCGGGCGCATATGGCGCTGCAATCGCCGACGAAATGCAGGCACAGACTGGCCGATCGGTGAGTATAAGCGCCGTTCATGCCGCCTTGCAACGACTTGAAGAGAAGGGAATGCTTAGATCCGCGTTCGGTGAAGCAACCCAGGAGCGGGGTGGAAGGCGGAAACGACTGTTTACAGTTACTACGCTTGGTGGCCAGGCCTTGGAGAGTATAAGGGATATGCGCTCAAAACTCTGGGAGTCAATTTTTTCGAAGGGTTTGCTCGTGCAAGGAATATGACCCGTCCAAACCCACCAAGATTGGCTAATTGGCTGCTAAGTCTTTTTTGCCACCCAGAGCAAGTCGAAGAAGTGCAGGGCGACTTGCAAGAACGTTTTCAGAGGCGCGCATCACGATCGGATGTCCGCCGGGCCAAAATCCGGTATACGCTTGAAGTGCTGGGTTTCGCTCGGTTTCTTTTCAAACAAAGGCGCAGGCCTTCTCAAAATCAGACACCAATCTTTTCTTTCGATATGCTTACTACTTATCTACGCATTTCGTGGCGAAACTTGCTTAAGGCGAAAGGTTATGCCCTCATAAATATCACGGGGTTGATGGTTGCGATGACAGCGTCGGCATTGATCTTTCTGTGGATTCAAAGCGAGTTGCAATTTGACCGCGGCTATCGCAAGGTCGACCGTATCTACCAGGTTTATAACCGTGATGTTTTTAATGACGAGAAGACGGTTTGGCCAACGACCCCCTCACCGCTGGCTCATGAGCTCGAAGCGTCTTATCCGGACATCGAGATGGCAACGCGGTATGCACCATTGACGCTGCTTTTGTCTGTCGGAGACTTAAACAGCAATGTGAAGGGGGCCTTGGCAGATCCTGATTTCGTTCACATTTTTGACATTGATCTGCTTCTCGGCAGCAAAAATCAGCTTTTAGCCGACGCCGGGCACATCATTATTTCAAGAAGGTTGGCCACGAATTTATTCGGAACTGAAAATGCGGTAGGGAAGACGATTCAAATAGACCATAAAGACAATTTTCTGGTTTCAACTGTCATGGAGAACCTGCCCGAAAGCAGCCAGTTTCAGGACATTGACTATCTGATACCGTCGGATTATATGTTTAAGCCGGGTTCTGCGAGCGCTGACTGGACATCCAACAATTTGAGCACTTTTGTCCTGTTGCGGCAGGGAGCGCAACAAGCCGAGGTAAACCAAAAAATAAGGAAAGTAACGGCGCGTCATTTAAAGGGTACCCTCGATAACGTGGCTAACCGGGAGATCTTTTTGCATTCAGCCCATAAGTGGCATTTATATTCGAAAATAGAAAAGGGGGAGGTCGTCGGTGGCGGGATTGTGGCTGTGAGGCTTTTTGCCGCGGTAGCCATTTTCATTTTGGTTACCGCATGTGTGAATTTTGTCAATCTAAGCACGGCAAGAGGGGAAATGAGCGCCAAAGAGGTCGGTGTGCGCAAGGTTGCCGGCGCAGCCAAAGGCTCGCTCGTATTGCGCTTTATCAGCGAAGCAGTGCTACTCGCCTTGATCGCCGGCTTGCTTGCGGTGGTCGTCATCTGGGCGGTGATTCCTGCGTTTAACGAACTGGTTGGCAGGCATCTTCAGCTTGATTTTACTTCTTCAGGTTTCTGGGCGTCGGGCCTTGTTTTTGTGTTATTGACTGGCCTGTTGGCTGGAAGCTATCCTGCATTTGTGCTATCATCATTTCAACCGGCAAAAGTCCTGAAAGGTCCTTACCGATTCGGAACTGCGGCCACGCCTGCCAGGAAAGGTTTGGTTGTACTTCAATTTGCATTCGCCATTGTGCTAATCATTTCCACTTTGGTGATCCGCAATCAGATTGATCATGCCGAACGCCGTAACATCGGTTTTAATAAAGAACACCTGCTTTATGCGGCGCTGCCGGGAAAACTGGAAATGCATTACCCGCTTCTGCGCGACCAGCTTATTGCCAGTGGGGCAGTCGTTTCGGCCACCAGATCACTTGGGCCAACGGTCAGCCTGAACACGCGCCAATGGGGTGTGCAATTTCCTGGAAGCGTGGAAACAGACAAGAATGTCGAATTTGATCTATTCGGTGCGGATCGGGAATTTATCGCGACGACCGGGGTTACGTTGGTCGAGGGCAGGGAAATCGACATTTCGAAATATCCCACAGATTCAACGGCTATCATGCTTAACGAAACCGCAGCCAAAGCCATGCGGTTGAAAACGGATCAAGGCCAAATGTTGTGGAGCAGCTTGGATTAAGCATATAACTGAGTAAGTCGATAAAGGAAGAATTCAACATTTCGAACTCCTCTGAACTGTGCCCTGAACGCTTTG
>MKSR01000005.1 GCA_001898145.1 Dyadobacter sp. 50-39 | reverse complement strand
CCGTCTTCCAGCCTAAGTCACTTTGAACCGACGAAAACTTGGCCCAACGGCCTCCGAAAATAGTCCTGAATTTTGGCCCGTTGATTTCCGTTATGACTGGCCCATGATACTCCGAAATGATTGGCCCGGTGAAGTCCGTTTTAGACACCTGGGATTGAAGTACTGAATATTCTCTCCTGTCAATGCGTCGACGGCGGTGATCAGTGACAATTGATGAAATTCGGTATTTTTCCCATCACTGACATTTGACGAATATATTGCGGGGACATAACCAACTATAATACCGGCAAGCTCTTCCTCCGAGACTTTGAGAGTTCTAAATATTGTGGCATGGACAGCTCCAAGTTCAGCGCGAGCATTATTCAGATCATCCCACCGCCTATTCTGATCTCGCTGGTTCCGGCGAGTTTCAAGGATAAAAACTGACTGCATTGGAAAGATTTGTTTTACGATTTCGAGCAAATCCACATTTGAGGTTTCAATCCTTCTTCACTTGGATAATGCCTCGGAATACTACACACTGAAGCTTACCGGCAAGGCCTGCAAGAGGTTTCAATCCTTCTTCACTTGGATAATGCCTCGGAATCTACCGGGCGTGGTCGAAAAAATCACCAGCGAGTGCGTTTCAATCCTCCTTCACTTGGATAATGCCTCGGAATATGAGTATGCCGGTATGGATCGGCCCGCGTAGCGGGTTTCAATCCTCCTTCACTTGGATAATGCCTCGGAATAAGAAAAAGCTAAGGCTCTGGAAGGCAGTGTTTTGAAGGTTTCGATCCTCCTTCACTTGGATAATGCCTCGGAATGTTAGCCCAGGAAGTTGAAAAGCTCGACGAAGCAGTGTTTCAATCCTCCTTCACTTGGATAATGCCTCGGAATTGAGCTGCATGCCATGAAAGGAACGCTCGGAGGGATGTTTCAATCCTCCTTCACTTGGATAATGCCTCGGAATTGAACTACCCTTACCAGTCCAACGAGGAAGTAGAGGGTTTCAATCCTCCTTCACTTGGATAATGCCTCGGAATAGGTGACGCCGAGCTGGAAGCCCCTAATTTCAAGTTGTTTCAATCCTCCTTCACTTGGATAATGCCTCGGAATACCGGTAATCCCCAATATGCAGTCCAGTGTGGCACAGTTTCAATCCTCCTTCACTTGGATAATGCCTCGGAATGCTTTCTGCCGGCGTGAAAGTGGTGATTGATTTCGTGTTTCAATCCTCCTTCACTTGGATAATGCCTCGGAATACGCAGTCAGAAACGTAGAAGGAGCCGTCCATTCAAGTTTCAATCCTCCTTCACTTGGATAATGCCTCGGAATGGCCGCTTTTGTCACTTCATCATTACCTAACTACTCGTTTCAATCCTCCTTCACTTGGATAATGCCTCGGAATATTTGTAACCTGGATGCGGACCGAGCGGCGATATACCGTTTCAATCCTCCTTCACTTGGATAATGCCTCGGAATTACGAATTCAGAAAAGAAACGGCAGCTTGAATCCTAGTTTCAATCCTCCTTCACTTGGATAATGCCTCGGAATTATACCTGCTAAGGAAGGAAGTCAAGCCAAAAATTCTGTTTCAATCCTCCTTCACTTGGATAATGCCTCGGAATATGTAGTTCGACCGTTTCCAGTAAACGAGACATTTTGTTTCAATCCTCCTTCACTTGGATAATGCCTCGGAATATGGGCCGGGGATTTTGCGGCCGGAACGCTGTACAAGTTTCAATCCTCCTTCACTTGGATAATGCCTCGGAATAGCTGGGCACCTACGATGCCGCGACGGGTATTGCAAGTTTCAATCCTCCTTCACTTGGATAATGCCTCGGAATTGCCGGTAATTTTCCGGCATGTTAGGTGCTGTACATGTTTCAATCCTCCTTCACTTGGATAATGCCTCGGAATTTTGCAATAAGCTAGTTTATAGCAGAATGGAGTGCCTGTTTCAATCCTCCTTCACTTGGATAATGCCTCGGAATAACTGTTTTTCCGTCGGGGTGACGTAGAAATTTTGAGGTTTCAATCCTCCTTCACTTGGATAATGCCTCGGAATATCCGAGAAGTCGATCCCTTCTTCGTTGACCACCTCAGTTTCAATCCTCCTTCACTTGGATAATGCCTCGGAATTGTCAGAGAACTTGAATTACAGCGCCCAAGGACTGGGTTTCAATCCTCCTTCACTTGGATAATGCCTCGGAATCGGTCGCCGACGCTTTGGTGTTTGCCTAAGCTGTGAGTTTCAATCCTCCTTCACTTGGATAATGCCTCGGAATTAAAAAGTTCTTTTTCTTCGAGTACAGCGGTTACACGTTTCAATCCTCCTTCACTTGGATAATGCCTCGGAATGAGGCACCCCACACCCGTCCACGGATGTACCTGTTTCGTTTCAATCCTCCTTCACTTGGATAATGCCTCGGAATGGGATATGACGATACGGGATACGCGCTGCCGCCGCTGTTTCAATCCTCCTTCACTTGGATAATGCCTCGGAATAATTCCCAGGCGAAGGAAGCGAACCGATCCAAATCGGTTTCAATCCTCCTTCACTTGGATAATGCCTCGGAATAAACGGTTGCTTTCATCCAAGAAGTCGGAGAAGGCAGTTTCAATCCTCCTTCACTTGGATAATGCCTCGGAATGTACGAACCAAACCCCTATGCCGCACTTTCTGGGCAGGTTTCAATCCTCCTTAACTTGGATAATGCCTCGGAATGCTTTCTGCGAAGCGACATCCTGGGCGACTTTCTGGTTTCAATCCTCCTTCACTTGGATAATGCCTCGGAATCAAATCGCCGATCTGTTTAGCTACATACATCTTCACGTTTCAATCCTCCTTCACTTGGATAATGCCTCGGAATATCATTGTCGTATGATATTACCAGACCTTTCATTGTGTTTCAATCCTCCTTCACTTGGATAATGCCTCGGAATATATACAAGATCCTGGAATTCCTTCCTGGAACGAAGTGTTTCAATCCTCCTTCACTTGGATAATGCCTCGGAATAGCCTAACGCCCTAAATTCATGCCCTGTGTTTCCAAGTTTCAATCCTCCTTCACTTGGATAATGCCTCGGAATCTCCTCGCCGAATCTTGTCCACCGTCTTGCATGGATGTTTCAATCCTCCTTCACTTGGATAATGCCTCGGAATAATACTATTGGCTGATTTATTTGCCAGTTTGATCTAGTTTCAATCCTCCTTCACTTGGATAATGCCTCGGAATGAGGTTGATGACGAGGAATAATGGAAGAACTCACTGGTTTCAATCCTCCTTCACTTGGATAATGCCTCGGAATCCAGTGCCCGGAAAGGCACCGGTTCATCATTGTCAGGTTTCAATCCTCCTTCACTTGGATAATGCCTCGGAATGAAGAAAAAAATTGACGTAGACATTCATTCTTTTTTGTTTCAATCCTCCTTCACTTGGATAATGCCTCGGAATTTATCTTTTGTTTAGTCCCACGTTTTCAGCGTCCATAGTTTCAATCCTCCTTCACTTGGATAATGCCTCGGAATAAATCACGTTTTGATATAATATGCTTGTTGGATTTTAGTTTCAATCCTCCTTCACTTGGATAATGCCTCGGAATCCTTTTTTCGTATACCGGGCCTTGGTACCTTGTTCGAGTTTCAATCCTCCTTCACTTGGATAATGCCTCGGAATTTATTTTTTTGTCAATGTATTCGTACCGGGATAATGCGTTTCAATCCTCCTTCACTTGGATAATGCCTCGGAATGAATTTGTTATCCGTTTTCCTGACGGTAGAGAACAAGGTTTCAATCCTCCTTCACTTGGATAATGCCTCGGAATTTCTTTCCGGATCAGCAAGAACCAGAATGGTAGAAAGTTTCAATCCTCCTTCACTTGGATAATGCCTCGGAATAACAGCTTCAAAAGAATGTCTTTTTAATTGAAGACGGGTTTCAATCCTCCTTCACTTGGATAATGCCTCGGAATACTCGAAAACTTGGCGCTAATATGAATTTCGAACAAGGTTTCAATCCTCCTTCACTTGGATAATGCCTCGGAATTCCAGTAAGTTGATCACCCTAACCCACGGATTCCCAAGTTTCAATCCTCCTTCACTTGGATAATGCCTCGGAATTCGATCTGCTTTTGCAGGGTGTTCGTGATCTGATCCAGTTTCAATCCTCCTTCACTTGGATAATGCCTCGGAATTCATAGATGCGTAGTCGCACGGATTAGGATAGCAACAGTTTCAATCCTCCTTCACTTGGATAATGCCTCGGAATAATTCAACGTTTCGGCGACTATCGATGGAAATACATGTTTCAATCCTCCTTCACTTGGATAATGCCTCGGAATTGCGTACATTCTTCGCTTTCAATAGAACCGTCTTCTTGTTTCAATCCTCCTTCACTTGGATAATGCCTCGGAATTTACGCTTGGCCGTCTAACGTCCCTGTGTCAATTATGTTTCAATCCTCCTTCACTTGGATAATGCCTCGGAATAAAATTGGTCGTTCTTTCATTCCTCAATGAGTGGGTGTTTCAATCCTCCTTCACTTGGATAATGCCTCGGAATGGTACTTTCCATCAGCGTTGGAAATAACCAATTCCTCGTTTCAATCCTCCTTCACTTGGATAATGCCTCGGAATACACCAGGTTTTTCAGCCTCCGCAGCCAGTCAGGATGTTTCAATCCTCCTTCACTTGGATAATGCCTCGGAATCGTAAAGTCCTGAAACTGAGTCGAATTCTCGATTATAGTTTCAATCCTCCTTCACTTGGATAATGCCTCGGAATTTCCTCTGACACGGGCACTGTCACATTCCGCGTGTAGTTTCAATCCTCCTTCACTTGGATAATGCCTCGGAATAATTGCATTGTGTCGCTGATCCTGATGCCGGCATTAGTTTCAATCCTCCTTCACTTGGATAATGCCTCGGAATTAGTAAAGGGTTGTTTGCAATATTTGGGCATGACTCCTGTTTCAATCCTCCTTCACTTGGATAATGCCTCGGAATTAACCCAGGAAATCAACTGAACCACGGCACCGCTGAGTTTCAATCCTCCTTCACTTGGATAATGCCTCGGAATTCAACGAACCGGACAGAGAGATTCCAGATCCTTGAATGTTTCAATCCTCCTTCACTTGGATAATGCCTCGGAATAACTATTCGCAGAATATCACATCAGGCACGATGTCTGTTTCAATCCTCCTTCACTTGGATAATGCCTCGGAATGGTTAACCCCGTCTACAGTCATAGTGATTTCAACCGGTTTCAATCCTCCTTCACTTGGATAATGCCTCGGAATAGGAGATGTTCGGGCTTCATAGGGGTTCGACGCTGTGTTTCAATCCTCCTTCACTTGGATAATGCCTCGGAATAAGCCCGCTGCTTATGTCTGGCTACGCCGATATTGAGTTTCAATCCTCCTTCACTTGGATAATGCCTCGGAATATGAATTTCCGGATTGAGTTCATTTTCTACCCGGTAGTTTCAATCCTCCTTCACTTGGATAATGCCTCGGAATGGCTGAACCCGCAAGGGAAAACAAGAAGCACGCATTGTTTCAATCCTCCTTCACTTGGATAATGCCTCGGAATTAGTGAAGTCAATTTCTGGCAACTCCGATGGGTATAGTTTCAATCCTCCTTCACTTGGATAATGCCTCGGAATTCCAATTGCAGTAGGCTTACCGGATACCCCTATGATGTTTCAATCCTCCTTCACTTGGATAATGCCTCGGAATGTTTGGATTGCCAGAGTCGAACGCATTGAAAAACCTGTTTCAATCCTCCTTCACTTGGATAATGCCTCGGAATTCGAATCTCTCATCTGGTGGGGTTTTTAAGGGTAACGTTTCAATCCTCCTTCACTTGGATAATGCCTCGGAATAGCTCACGCGTATCTATACCGCTGGGGAGTCACTTTTGTTTCAATCCTCCTTCACTTGGATAATGCCTCGGAATTTCTGGACAAGAACAATCCGCGAATCGAGTTCGTCATGTTTCAATCCTCCTTCACTTGGATAATGCCTCGGAATAACCATCCTCATTCCAAAGCAACATATTGCCATTCTGTTTCAATCCTCCTTCACTTGGATAATGCCTCGGAATTTCGCTTCGGTAAGTGACGCCTGCGTCTGGCCATGAGTTTCAATCCTCCTTCACTTGGATAATGCCTCGGAATTGATAATCGCATTAAATTTGGTTGCGTCCATACTATAGTTTCAATCCTCCTTCACTTGGATAATGCCTCGGAATTTTTTTTGCTGTTGCTTCCATGTTAAAATTCAAAAGTGTTTCAATCCTCCTTCACTTGGATAATGCCTCGGAATAGAAGATCAGCCAGGCTCCGCAATTCCCATCGCTGAAGTTTCAATCCTCCTTCACTTGGATAATGCCTCGGAATCTTTTTCAAGAAATTGGAATAGTCGCAACACCTGAGGTTTCAATCCTCCTTCACTTGGATAATGCCTCGGAATGTTCTTATCTATGTTCACTGCTGCGGCAATCAATTTGTTTCAATCCTCCTTCACTTGGATAATGCCTCGGAATCAGCGCTAGTTTTATTTAGCCAGTGAATCGCCGCAAGTTTCAATCCTCCTTCACTTGGATAATGCCTCGGAATTCAACTGCTGTTATATTCGCAATTCGCCTATATTCCTGTTTCAATCCTCCTTCACTTGGATAATGCCTCGGAATAGGTACACCGTAGCGTTACCGAAAGACGACGAGCTATGTTTCAATCCTCCTTCACTTGGATAATGCCTCGGAATAATCCGACACGAGGAACTGGTGACCAGGCTTAGCGAGTTTCAATCCTCCTTCACTTGGATAATGCCTCGGAATTGGTGAAAGTTCCCAGACTATCACGCTTGAAATTGTGTTTCAATCCTCCTTCACTTGGATAATGCCTCGGAATTCAATGATTCCTCGTATGGATACCAGGTCGAGACGACGTTTCAATCCTCCTTCACTTGGATAATGCCTCGGAATAATGCTGGAATTATAGCCCCAGTGGATACCATATAGGTTTCAATCCTCCTTCACTTGGATAATGCCTCGGAATTATCTGATTCTAAAAATGAGGTCTTCCTAGTGTATTGTTTCAATCCTCCTTCACTTGGATAATGCCTCGGAATACGGATGATCACAGCACTAAATGAGCTAGATAGTACGGTTTCAATCCTCCTTCACTTGGATAATGCCTCGGAATAAATCAGGCCGCTCGGTTATTTGAAGTATATCACCGGTTTCAATCCTCCTTCACTTGGATAATGCCTCGGAATCAGGTTGACGTAGCTACCGAAAAAGCCACAGAAGCCTGTTTCAATCCTCCTTCACTTGGATAATGCCTCGGAATCAGGTTGACGTAGCTACCGAAAAAGCCACAGAAGCCTGTTTCAATCCTCCTTCACTTGGATAATGCCTCGGAATTATGCGTTCCCAAAGTCCGTGTCTGATATTTTGCTTGTTTCAATCCTCCTTCACTTGGATAATGCCTCGGAATCTACCATTCCAAGAAAAGATATGACATTTGAACAAGGTTTCAATCCTCCTTCACTTGGATAATGCCTCGGAATGTACTTGGCGTCTTACCTATCCCGTCGTTTGACCGAGTTTCAATCCTCCTTCACTTGGATAATGCCTCGGAATGTTGGTACTGATGGATCATTTTTGACCCCGAAATCAATGTTTCAATCCTCCTTCACTTGGATAATGCCTCGGAATAAGTAAGCAGATATTGCAACAGGCGCTGAGTTAAACGTTTCAATCCTCCTTCACTTGGATAATGCCTCGGAATAAGGTTTTGTGATCCGCTCGTCGTGATTGCCTGGGAGTTTCAATCCTCCTTCACTTGGATAATGCCTCGGAATATGTAGGCCTGCATGGATGCGAACGTAGCAGTCTTAGTTTCAATCCTCCTTCACTTGGATAATGCCTCGGAATTATACGGGAATATCATAATGGATGGTCTGGAAAAATGTTTCAATCCTCCTTCACTTGGATAATGCCTCGGAATTGTTCACTCACTTACTGCAAACGCCTGACACATTCAAGTTTCAATCCTCCTTCACTTGGATAATGCCTCGGAATATATCGATTTGTTAGCTTTACCCAACTAATATTATCGTTTCAATCCTCCTTCACTTGGATAATGCCTCGGAATAACGTTTAACCGACCAGAAAAGCTACACAGTACTATGTTTCAATCCTCCTTCACTTGGATAATGCCTCGGAATTCTTGTCGCCCCTATGTATTCACTACCGCACATGTCTTGTTTCAATCCTCCTTCACTTGGATAATGCCTCGGAATAGATTACGATTTTGACCTTTTATAAACGTAAACCAAGTTTCAATCCTCCTTCACTTGGATAATGCCTCGGAATGCAGGTTCTGCAAGGGTTTGTTACTACTGACAACATGTTTCAATCCTCCTTCACTTGGATAATGCCTCGGAATCAGAGGACTTAAACGGAAGGCTTTCGGCTAAGGTGTGTTTCAATCCTCCTTCACTTGGATAATGCCTCGGAATGCGTCTGTTATACCCAGCTATTTCGTTGGACAGCTCGTTTCAATCCTCCTTCACTTGGATAATGCCTCGGAATAGCACCCTTTGGTGCCTTCATCACGCAATCTGATAAGTTTCAATCCTCCTTCACTTGGATAATGCCTCGGAATAGCTACGTCAACCTGTGCGTCAATAAGCGCTTTCCCGGTTTCAATCCTCCTTCACTTGGATAATGCCTCGGAATTCGTTATTACGTCAGCCACGTTCTGAATGGGACGTGGGTTTCAATCCTCCTTCACTTGGATAATGCCTCGGAATAGCATCCTGGTGCCAAAATCCCCTTTATAAGCCGTGGTTTCAATCCTCCTTCACTTGGATAATGCCTCGGAATTCGCGAAACGTGTGCATTCGGTAGCTACCCTGGCGACGTGGTTTCAATCCTCCTTCACTTGGATAATGCCTCGGAATTCTCGGAGTACTCTTTCAGTTTGCTATCAATATCCTGTTTCAATCCTCCTTCACTTGGATAATGCCTCGGAATAATTGGTTTTACCCGCTAAGGCATCCGGATCTGTGGTTTGTTTCAATCCTCCTTCACTTGGATAATGCCTCGGAATATCACTGAAATGACACTACTGCCTTCACAGTATGTAGTTTCAATCCTCCTTCACTTGGATAATGCCTCGGAATGTTCATTTCTTTGAATAAGTACTGGCGGCTTGATTGGTTTCAATCCTCCTTCACTTGGATAATGCCTCGGAATCTAACATCGCGTGGTAGTATGAGCCATCCCATCCTAGTTTCAATCCTCCTTCACTTGGATAATGCCTCGGAATAAGGAGGGTCATAAGTTTTGGAACCCGTTGTTACTAGTTTCAATCCTCCTTCACTTGGATAATGCCTCGGAATGCTGGCTCCGTGACGGCTTCTCCGACGTCGACGTGAGTTTCAATCCTCCTTCACTTGGATAATGCCTCGGAATCTCAGCAAGGCTCTCGACTACATCGGACATCGGTATGTTTCAATCCTCCTTCACTTGGATAATGCCTCGGAATTATTCACAGCTCCTTCGCTACTTTTAAACAGATCGTTGTTTCAATCCTCCTTCACTTGGATAATGCCTCGGAATTTGGCATACCTGAAAGAAACCTTGTCCGTTTCCAGGGTTTCAATCCTCCTTCACTTGGATAATGCCTCGGAATGCCTGTCCGGCTGCTGCATCAACGATTTGTATTTGGGTTTCAATCCTCCTTCACTTGGATAATGCCTCGGAATATGAAAATGGGACTTGGACGGCGGAAAAGAAATTTGGTTTCAATCCTCCTTCACTTGGATAATGCCTCGGAATGGCTATCGTGCCCTGGCTAACCCCTATGTGTTTCTCGTTTCAATCCTCCTTCACTTGGATAATGCCTCGGAATGGTTTATCAGGTATTGGCGATGAATGGGGTTAGATGTAGTTTCAATCCTCCTTCACTTGGATAATGCCTCGGAATTTATCAACCATGAAATATGCGTGGATAGCCTACCCTAGTTTCAATCCTCCTTCACTTGGATAATGCCTCGGAATCGTACGTACTCGCTATCTTCCGCGCCCAGGTAGTCTAGTTTCAATCCTCCTTCACTTGGATAATGCCTCGGAATATCAACCGTCTTCCGGCGAAGAGCCTGGATAGCCCGGTTTCAATCCTCCTTCACTTGGATAATGCCTCGGAATCATACCTGCAACTGTACAACCAGGTAGGCACGGCGCAAAGTTTCAATCCTCCTTCACTTGGATAATGCCTCGGAATTAGGAAACCCGGTTTCCTGGTCTATCCACCATTCGAGTTTCAATCCTCCTTCACTTGGATAATGCCTCGGAATCGGTCATTAGTTGGTTAATGAACTTGCTGATACTGTTGTTTCAATCCTCCTTCACTTGGATAATGCCTCGGAATCCATTTTAGCAACCCGTTTTGTAAACTCTACTTCGTGTTTCAATCCTCCTTCACTTGGATAATGCCTCGGAATAATGGCGTTGGTAATCACGACAACTTCATGCAGCAGGTTTCAATCCTCCTTCACTTGGATAATGCCTCGGAATACTTTCAGGCTGACGTAGATCGGATGCTTAAAAAGTGTTTCAATCCTCCTTCACTTGGATAATGCCTCGGAATACGTAGTGGGCCAACTTAATACCACATTAACGGCTTTGTTTCAATCCTCCTTCACTTGGATAATGCCTCGGAATAGCTTAGTAGATATAGGATCGCTGCTGTGGTGAGAGGTTTCAATCCTCCTTCACTTGGATAATGCCTCGGAATTAGCCGTTACTTTCTTTTTATTGATCTTGAAGTGTAGTTTCAATCCTCCTTCACTTGGATAATGCCTCGGAATATTGTTTGCAGCGGTAACTGCCGCTTCGGCTACCCTGTTTCAATCCTCCTTCACTTGGATAATGCCTCGGAATTTACCCGGCAGCATCGCTTTAACGCCGTACAACCGCAGTTTCAATCCTCCTTCACTTGGATAATGCCTCGGAATGGTTGCATCAGCGAAGCGGTAGTTTAAGGACGAAGAGTTTCAATCCTCCTTCACTTGGATAATGCCTCGGAATTTTTAGAGGTAGGGTATCTTAGCATAGCCCAGTTTAGTTTCAATCCTCCTTCACTTGGATAATGCCTCGGAATATCAGTTCGCAGTATTAACCAACCGTGTACCGGTACCGTTTCAATCCTCCTTCACTTGGATAATGCCTCGGAATGCAATGGATTTAGCAGGTATCAAATTCAAATAAGCATGTTTCAATCCTCCTTCACTTGGATAATGCCTCGGAATAGATTCTACCAAAACTCGAAAAAGAACGTCGGGCATGTTTCAATCCTCCTTCACTTGGATAATGCCTCGGAATAATTTCAGCAATGATGAGATTATCCAACGGTTGCAGTTTCAATCCTCCTTCACTTGGATAATGCCTCGGAATATCAAACCTGAATTTCACATGGTATGGGGTGAGGTAGTTTCAATCCTCCTTCACTTGGATAATGCCTCGGAATAAGAAAGTTTGGACATGCGTTGGCTGATGCGTTTTTGTTTCAATCCTCCTTCACTTGGATAATGCCTCGGAATATCCGGTTCCTGATTATGAAACTACTGGTGTAGTAAGTTTCAATCCTCCTTCACTTGGATAATGCCTCGGAATACTATACGAGATCATCAATGACGAAAAATATCCAATGTTTCAATCCTCCTTCACTTGGATAATGCCTCGGAATAAAACTCAACGTCAGATCACAGCACAACAAAAATTTGGTTTCAATCCTCCTTCACTTGGATAATGCCTCGGAATGGTACTCGACCTCAGTATTCCTCAAGAATCTATCAGGTTTCAATCCTCCTTCACTTGGATAATGCCTCGGAATGGCTATTACTACTGACATGTGCATTAATTGTAGCAGGTTTCAATCCTCCTTCACTTGGATAATGCCTCGGAATAAGTGTATGAGATAATCTTGACATTAGAACCGGCTAGTTTCAATCCTCCTTCACTTGGATAATGCCTCGGAATAAATCTCTCTTCGAAATGATGTGCTTATTTGATTTAAGTTTCAATCCTCCTTCACTTGGATAATGCCTCGGAATATGCGAGGATATTTTAAATCACAAACAAAAGAAATAGTTTCAATCCTCCTTCACTTGGATAATGCCTCGGAATACCTTTGACAACGGTAGGGAAAAATGGGACTTTGAAATTGTTTCAATCCTCCTTCACTTGGATAATGCCTCGGAATAGTGGAATCAATATAAGTTGGCCGATGTGTGGCAACGTTTCAATCCTCCTTCACTTGGATAATGCCTCGGAATTTCTAAGAGTGCTGTGCGTTTGATTTCAGCTACTTTGTTTCAATCCTCCTTCACTTGGATAATGCCTCGGAATTCCGCATTCAAAAATTGGCATTGCAAAGTAAACCATGTTTCAATCCTCCTTCACTTGGATAATGCCTCGGAATTATACGTGAATCAGATTGAAGGGGTAATGGAAATGTGTTTCAATCCTCCTTCACTTGGATAATGCCTCGGAATCCGTATTTGGATTTAAGCTATTAATAATCAACATATTAATCCATTTTTCGAGCGTTATTTTTTTAGTTTCCACAATACGTCAAATAACGATTCTATTCATTGAATGGCCACCTCTCCGAATATATAACATTCTAACTATCAGCACATTCAATGCTATTTTGTTACCCACCCGAATAAATTACCACCCGGAATACTCATTGGGTGCATATGTTGCGATATGTACAAGTTACACAACGTGCCTTGAATTTTGTCGCTTTGGGGTAAAAATTTCGGTCGATGATATAGTAAATCGCGTCAGCAGCCATTTGAATCTTATGAAGGTCCTTTTCTTCAATAGGAACTTCCAGAACTTTGTTGCGGCTGCGCGTGTAAACCAAAAATCCTCGGTTCACCGGCTTGCTGAAATTTTCATTGATCAACCACGCATAACAATACAGTTGAGTCCGGTATGTGTCGTACACCCGGTCTTTGTATTCGGCAAATTTGTAATCCAGCGGCGCCATGGTGCCGTCGTTCAATTCCAGCACCTCGTCGATGCGACCGCGGATCTGATTATTGGTCAGATACTGATCCAAATGCTTGGCTACTACTCCCAGACGCCGTCGAAGGTAATCTTTGTTTTGTTCAAGGCGATCGTCGTGGAGGTTTCTGCCCCGCATGACTTTATAATCCTTTTCTTCATTTTGCGGAATACCCAGTACATACTCGAAATACGTAAAACGGGGGCAAAACAAATATTCGATCAGGTGCGAGGGAGTTAAAGTCATGGCTAGAAGAAAAGTGCCCGGATTTCGTCCGTGACTATTTTTTTATCAAATGCCTGCCCAAGCAGTACCGTTTGCTGCAACTCGTCACGACTCATGGGGAAAATGTAAACCTTGTCTTTTTCCTCATCGATCAAATCCTCCAATTGTAGCCGGAGCGTGTCTTTCGCATTGGGCGTCAGCGAACCCAGAAAACAGGAAAATTGCACACGGTAAAGCCCGGCCTGCATACAAGCTTTCGCTGCTTTGGTCCGCGCCCGGTCTTTTTCAATGTCATAAAGTACCCACACGATCATGGTATTTCCTCCTTTCTGTTTTCGCCTTTTCCAATCAATTCATTTGCAAACTGGTGAGCATCCAGCTGGATACAATGGCTGCGGCACAAATTTCGCCCCCGGTGCCGGATCGGGTCATTGTCCATAAATTCGTTAAATGCGGTGATCAACAACGCTTTCCCTTCTGCATTCAGCGTCGCCCCGGGTTTCCCATCGCGCCCGGCTAGCGGACTGGTGTGTGATTTGTTCACTTTTTTGGCCGTGAAAAGCCGGAAAACAACTTCATCGGCATAAATCCGATAGGGTTCAATAAAATCATACACCATGCTCAGCTGGTTATAATCATCGCGATGCAGGAAACCCAGGTAAGGGTCAATGCCCGCGATAATCAGGTTTTTTTCCGTTTTGCTATATAAAATACCGTAGGCGTAATTCAGGAATGCATTAAATACATCGAGGGCAGGCCGACTGCTACGACCATTGAACTGATAATCTTTGGGCAGCACATAACTCAACGTCTCAAAATAAAGTCTGCCTGCCGTGCCTTCCAATCCTCTCAAAGTATCGGCAATTTCGCTTACCCGATTGGCTTCCAGCGTATTGACGGAAACACACAATGCTTCCATGCGGGTAAGTTTGTCATTCAGAAAGTCGGCATGCTGCGTCCTGTGTTTTTTCAGGTCTTTGATAAACTGGATCTGGTTTTCCATTTTGGTCAAAAGCCAGGTTTTCGTTTGCCTGACTCCCACTTTCGATAAGCTCGCTTCCAGCTGTGCCTTGCGAATCCTGGTGGTGCTGCCGAGTTTCGAATGCCAGACCCGCCCGATCGGGTCACCGTCCTGTTCTACAAACACGATATCGACATTGTTTTGCATGGCAAGCTTGATCGCGTCCGTACTCAACATTGTCCCGGTAGTCATGATAATGTGCGTCACCTTCTGAGCCGAGTATTGTTTTTTATCAATCTCACCATTCTCCGTTTTCCTACGCACCTCGAACATCTTGTCACGTACATGCACATACGTTCCGTAGGAATTTACATGTAGTTGCATAAGCCCGGCTGTCTAAATGCGTTTAACGGATCCGAATCCCCGCGCTACCTGCTTGCCCAAGCCCAGTCCGTCGGGTAAAATAATATTGGACGTAAATGTCCCTGAAAATGCCAGCATCGTTTGGTTTTTGAACTGCGTGGCACGTTCCGAAACATCCAGATGAAGCATAATGCGGTCGTCGGGACCCAGCCATAAACCAACATCCTTGAAAACCGCCAGCAGCTGACTGATCAGCACACGTTTGAGCTGCGCTTGCTGCCCGGCTTCTGTATTATTCCGGTAATCGCGGAAATTTTCCTGATTGAGCGCCATCCAAAGGGTTTCGAATTTGTATTTGTGCAAATCCTCGCTCAGTCCGATGGCAGCCTGTTCGTGACGGATGTGTTTGCTCAACACCGGAATTTTGTCGCCATCCAGATCCAACTCGCGGATTTGCAAAAACAGTTGCGCCAAAAGCGACGCCCCATCCCTCAGCCCGACGAGCGTAGGCAAATTGTGCAAAACCTTATATTGAACCAGCGGATACCCATACCGCAAGCTGCCATCCTCATAATGATTATGCAAAATCGGCGAATGCTCGCGAAACAGTTCGCCAAAATACCCGCGAAGCTTATGTCCATCACGCGTGCGCAGGGATATTTCCGGGAAGGTGACGGTGGTGAGGGGGAGGGTGGTTTGGGTGGGCATGTAAGTGCTATATGAAGGTTGTTGAATGTTGATAGGCGCTGTCTTTGTCCCTTCTAAATCCGGTGATAACGTCATAATATTCTTCTATCTCAAATGAATTAACAATCAAGAGTCCCTCAATGAGTTCGTTTGTACGACTACTTTGAATAAGCTCTTTCACTCTTCCTAGATATTTTGGAACAGTTATAATTCTCTGATTAAAAGCTAGTTTATATTTTGTATCAAACTCTTCCCGACTGATTTTTTTCGACAGCATATTGAGAAAAGCCTCTTTTGCCATTGTTGCTTCGTTGTCTAACTCAACAAATGCCGAGACAGCATATCCTTTGTGATCAATTACCTGAAAACTTGAAACCGGGAAGGTTTCTTTGTCTGAATTGTCATAATTGAGACGCTTCATGCTTGCAAAAAGCTTTCGCGACTTGTCAAAAGATTTTCTTCCTTCGGCAGATAAGCTATCATAATAATCGCCGATCAGTTTGAGATAATTTTCTTCATTAATGCGGCCCAAAGCATCTATGGCCTGACGTAGCGCATGGCGGGCCTGTGCATCCGTGATGGGGTCATAAATTTTGATACAATCACTGAAATCAATCACGTACAATGGCGAATGCGATCGCTCCGGAGAGTTTTCGCGATTAATGCGTCCTGCTACCTGAATGATTGAATCTATTGGCCCCAGATCCCGAAAACCCATATCGAAGTCCAAGTCAACACCAGCCTCGACACACTGCGTCGCTACCAGAATTGGTTTTAAATCATTTTTAAGATCACGCTTTATCTGCTCGATGATACGCAACCGATGCGCCGGAACAATGTTCGTTGACAAGTAGTAAACCGGATTTTCGTCCCCATGTTGTTTTACAAAATCACGAACCTTTTCAAACACGTTGATAGACCGCGCCACCAGATTACAAACGATAAGGCAAGACTTGCTGGCTGTCCAGTAGCTTGAATAATAGTTATTTATAAATTGATCTTCGTTTAAAACCGGATTGTCTATTAAGGGTACAATCTGGGTTCTCTTAAATGCCTGAAAAACTGCTTCGTAATTTGTCAGCAACTCTGTCACTTCAAGTTGGTCTCCTTCTGCCCGGATAATCTCGCGTTCAGCCAGATCAAATGTCTTAGGCTTGGTGGCCGTCATTAAAATCACACGGGTATTCAAATGTTTTGCAACGTAAAATAAGGCCGCACCAATCAGCGGTAATTGTTCCAGGCGAATGGTCTGTACCTCGTCCAGAACGACAATAGCTCCGGCTAAGTGGTGGAATTTTTTAAGTAACTTATTCCTGTTACCGATCAGCGTTTGTAGAAACTGCACAAATGTGGTGATCACCACATCGCTTTGCCAGGTGTCCAGCAGCATTGTCTTTTGATTGTAATCACCATTTTCTTCATCATCCCGCTGTTTGGAAAGTTGTTCCATGGCATCAGCATATTGATAATGTGCCAGTACCCGACCCTCCTCGCCCAGAACTTTGCGATATTCCTGAATCGATTGTTCGATGATGTTAATGAACGGTAAAGCGTACACGATCTGTGCGTGATAACCTTCCCTGACTCTGATGAGCTCTCTGAGACGCAATGCAAAATCCAGTGCAGTCAGCGTTTTTCCAATTCCTGTCGGAGCTGTAAGCGTAAAAAGCTTCTTGTCCAATATTGTCGGATCTTCCAGATGTGCAACTACCGCACTGCGTACATAACTTCGGAGCGCATTTTGACCCAACCCACGCAAATCTTCCAGAGTGTAATTGTTTTCGAAAATAGGCCCCAGTCGATTGTCAACCAGTGTTGGCGGAATTGGTATCCTTAGATATTGAATTGTGTCGGAAGCGTCCAGTTTGTCAGACTCTATGAGCAGTGAAAACAGGTAGTTTAGCAAGAAGTAGTTCTCGATTTTGGGGCTGCGCACCGTTGTGTTCTTGATCAACGCGAGCAACGTCCTATCCGAAAACCGGAGCCAATTTTTCAGAGCTACTTCTCCCGTTTCTGAAATAACGGAATCCAGGTATGGCTCCATAGTTGCCAATTGCCTTTTAAAGATATCTTCTTCATTACTGTCTGACTCCGCAAAATCACGCATTTCCACCAGATTTGTCAGGCTTTTGTGATGATGAACTATCAGATAAAGCGCAAAAAGTGCTAGTTGGTTTTGACCTGCCGCCAGCAGTTTTTGGTACAATGCTATCCCTCCAAATTTGGCGTGCTGCTTTAACTCCCGATTGAAAAGACCGGATTGTAGCAGATAATTTTGAAAATGCTCCGAGTACTTCCCCAAATCATGATAAATGCAAATCAGCCGGACCAAATCACTCAGCGGAAGACCGGCTTGCAAATTCAATCTATCAAACAAAGCATCAATAGCCTTTGAAGTTACGCCAGCGGTATGCACACGTAAAAGTTTAGAACCTTGCACGGTACCATCAGCATTGGCGATTGCATGTGAGTAGAAGTTCCTCATTCCAAAAATATAATACGTTGGATACCATCATCTTCTATTTCATAATACGGGCGATTCAGTCTGACTTCAATCCCATGACCAGTTGTAGAGAATACGATTCTATTCATCAGTCTCAATTCGCGATTGCCATTTCCCAGGAAATCGGCCGGTAGCAATTCCTCTTCAATAAACTGCAATCTGTCATCCGCTGACTCCCGGTCAAAAACCAACTCTTCTACCGCTTCCGATGGAACTGATGAATGAATTACGAGCCTGCTTCCATCATTAATCTCACGGATTTGGGCATCTCCAAACAGCTTTGCAGATAAAATTGATGCGTTAAAATTGGCAGTGCCGAAGGTCAGCGCGTATTTGTTCCTACGGTTTAAAACGGCTAGTTTCAGTTCTTCAAATGTCTGTTTTCCTTCCACTGCGCAAGCCACATATATCCGATACACCACCTCATTCCGACTAATATCAAGACCGCTGACGATTTCAAATGGTGTCTGTATTCGCCCTTTTGATCCATTAAAGTCGTTTAGACCTGTCACACGAAGAAAGTTAAGCCGGTGAAAACTTTTTTTAACCGGATTCATGACACGAATGCCGATGCGAATTCGCTCCGAGGCAAACTCCTCATAATATTGATCCCTCGGTCGGCCCAACATTCCGGCGAGCATTCCCATCAAGGTAGTGCGTGGTGGGAGGGTAAAGCTCATTGCCGTGTTGTTCGCGTAATATTTCCGAAAGTGGGCGAACTTGCCGCCTACATCAATTTGCAGGATTTCCATTGGCTATTAATTATCTAGTTGCCAAATCGATTCCAGCAGAAGTTTTTACAAAAGCTGATTTGATTGCTTTTCCTTCACCTGAATTTTCCTGAATCAGACTCCCTAGTGCCGTCAAATCAAGTTTAAGATCACTGAATGACCGGATTTGCTTTTCATCAAGTCCTTCTATCGGCTCTACTTTGACGTAGTTTCTTAGATCGCCGAAACAACCATTGAAATAGCCTTCATTATATGTGATTTCTACATACAACTTTGGATACTGATTAAGTTTGGATCGTGTCGGTAAAGACGGGATGCTATTCCATATCGCGTCGCGAAAGGTTTCAACATCGTCTTGCGTTAAACCCGTGCTTTGCGCCGCAAATTTGTTGATGGTACCATTGAAGGCCAACAAACTGTAATGCACCCTGTAATCCTTTCCAAATGTGCTATTGTCATCATTCATGGTGGTGACGATAGAGCTGGAATCCATCAATTGCACCTTATGCAATGAATATCCCCAATTGATTTGAACAGCTCCCGTGTAAGCTCTGTTGAAACCTTCAACAGCAAATGCGCTCCCAAACAGCCGGATATCGACAAACTTCTGCTTCACCATTTGTGCCAGGAGGTAAATACTGACCGCGCGATTTTCCTTCGCCTTCAATTTTTTGAAGATTTCATCCGGTGCACTGACCGAGCCCGAAATCTTTGCGAAAGCATCAGCCATGGCAGGGTTTTCAGTAAAGAGTTCCGAGAGCAGGCCCGCATTTGCAAGCACTCGTTTGATCACCGCTTCCAATTTCCGTTCCGGGCTCACCTTCGCCTCGTTCTCCATATCTACGAAAATTTCGGTGCCCTTCATTTTCAGGTAATCACGAATGTATCGCTTTAAACGTGTATCCGTTACGAGGTTGATGTCATTATCATAATCCATTCTTGGTTTATTTTCCTGGTCGGGATCGCCATTTGGATTGCACTGTGTTGCCTCGTACAGGAATAAGAAATCGGCATTATTTGTAATTGTGGACATGAGTGGTGAACAGTTTAGTTTTTTTTATTTTCTTTCTTTTGTGCGGGCTCGTAATAGGAATATCCAGACAGGATAAAAAAAAGCGTTTCTTCGGGTTTGAGAGACCATTTATTGTAATCGAATAATCGGGTAAATTGGCCAAAACTATATTCCGTTAATGCGTGCAAGCTGAACTGCTGCGTTTTTTCGCCCAAATCCTTCCGCAGCCGAACAATGTCATCTTTGTCCATTCCATTATAGTTCAGCTTATTTAAAACCGGTTTGGTTTCGTAACCTTTTTTAAATTGCTGATAAGCAACCACATTCAATGCACGCCCCAAATAAAACATCGCTTTCTGCGCGTCTGTATAGTTCATTCTGGAAAAGAAGTTTTCGATACGCTGCTGGTAATCGGGGAGTTGCTCAACAGGCGGAACATCTACATCCTCCGGTAAAGTAATTTCTTCCATGGGAGTTAATAAGTTAAATTGATTTAGTACCTGAATAAATGCGAGATATTGAAACACAGCATTACGAATAGCAAAATCGAATGCTGTATTTGGATAAATGTTGGTGTAACTTCCGTAGCGCCCGAACTTGTGACAAAGTATGAGCTCTTTAAAATAGGAAAAGAGTTTTTGTCTTTCAATTGGTCGCTTTTCCAGGATTTGCCGAAAAATGTTAAGCGCTTCATTCTTTTTTTCCTTGTCCTTCCGCAGGGGAATTAAACTGTATACGGTGAATAAGTTGAAATCCATCAGCTGTTGTTCCTTACCTACCGTCATCACATCTGTCCATTGCATTCCCGGAACATCTTTCATCCATATATGCGTTTTTCGGAAGGTGGTTAGCAGCCCATCAAAATGCGTTCGGCTTACATCTGTGATGATGCTGATGGTCTTGAAGAAATTGCCATCCGATTCAAATCCAAGGAAAGTTATCCAGTATGGATAGGCAGCCTCTTCTTGCAAATCTTCACTAATCGCTTGAAAGGTTTTGTACTGAAAAAGCAAATCCGACTGACTTTTCAACTTTGCAAGTGTTGTTTCCAGATCTACCGAATCGTCCTGACTGAAAAGCTGCGGGATGATACAATGATCGATTCCGGCTATCCGGGTTTTGTAATTTTCAAGAAGATATTTTGACCCGCGTTCCAGATAAGCCTGTGTTTCGCGGTCTATTTGATAATTTTTCTGAAATGCAGAAGCCTCCAAACCACTCGCATAGTTAATCGTAGTGGTCACAAACATTTTGTTGAGACTATATCTCGCTGAAACGTTCAGCTCACCAACATCTTTGGAAGGCGTCCCCGTTGCGTAGCACAGTCTTTCCGAATTGGCTTTTGACACAGATTCAGTTGGTTCAGTCGAGCCCACAAACTTCTGTCTGAGAAAATCCTGGTAACCTGCGATATCCCGGAAAAGTACCGGCGTAATCCATCCTTTCTCCTCCCAGATAACCGATGCTGTAACCAGAACGATTCGGTTGTTTCCTCCCAACTGCAATGACTTAATCAATAATAGGTCGCCTTCTTCCGGTCTACTCTTTGCGTCGTTCGCATAACGTTCTTCGAAATCTTGCCGCAAACGAAAAATCTTCCGCAGAACTTCATACAGTTCAGTTGATTTCAGGGCTGGAAAATCCTTATCGATCGCTTCTATAAATTGTCCCTTCTCTGGTTCTGCATTGGTTTTCTTGTCTGCCACGCCAAAGAATGTCTTACGCAGCTGCTCGATCTTCCGGGTTTCGGCACATGTATAGACCGCTTTATTATTTCCTCCCTGGATTTTTATATTAAAAAAAAGCTCAACTGATTGTTCGGGATCATATTCGCTCAGATTTGACGAATCTATTTCAATCATCTGCTTATCCAGATTGAATACAATCGGCAGTACGTAGTTTGTGATTGTATCTCCCTTCTTGGTCTGAGATTCTATGTCAGGAAAATCTAGAATATCGTCCCAGTCACCCCTGTCATGACTGAGTTGTTTGCCTATTTTAATTTGGGTTTGAAGCATAGTGGTCTAGGTTCTAATTCTTAACAAAACAAATCTCTACTACTGACAACGAGTGTCACAGTTATATCTTAGGTGAAATTTTGGTTCTACGTCAGCTTTTCTCAACCACTTTATGGCAACATATATCGCACCAGTTGTCTTCATCAAGTGATGATGGTATGATGCAAAATGGACATCTCGCCCTGGATGGGCAGTAATAAAAGATGTCTTGAGAATTTCCTTTCTGTGGGGTATTACCTATGTTTGTCATAAGAAGAATTGTTTAAGGTTTAAAATCTTAGCAAGCTTTGTCTAGCCAATCGCAGGAACCTGAGAAATTTCGCGATTGGCTTTTTTTGCAATCCATCTTTAATTGGATAAGTTTTGTTTTAACTCTAACTCTAAACCATGTGTTTCAAGCCATTTGATCTTGGATGAATCTTTTTTAACGCTAAATCATGTTAAAAAATAATTCAAAATATGTGATAAAAATGTTATTAGTCAATAGGCTGCAAAGAAATATTTCTTTGGGGTTACTGTCCTTTTGATTAATACCAGAAATTTTAGACTTTACTCCCCCAACAAAAACTGCTCAACCCGCCCTTTCAAATACGCCCGGAAATCTTCTGGTTCTATAACCCTTATCTCTCCTGGAAGCGAGAGGACATATCTTCCAATACCCTGAAAACCCAGCACCTCCCCTTTAAAGAAATAAGGGAACTCCGCATCGCCTTCCCGCCGCCCGGTAAATGCGCGGGCTGGTGGGAAATCTTCGATTAGCAGATGATAGGCGCGGTTCGTCAGTGCCAGTTCAACCATGATTTTTTCCGGACCAGCCCAGTCGAATAAATCCGGTATTACGCCAGCGCCCCGGTATGTACATGGCGTGTCGAGTATGACGGCCTCCTCCATACGTCGAATTTTGAACGTCTTTTCCTTTTCCGCGGCAGGTTCGAAGGCGACCAGCACATTGTAGTCGTCGGTAAACGAAAGCGGCTCCACAATACGGTCGGTGACGGTATTGGAGTTGGTCGACTGGTAGCGCACAAGAGAAACCTGGTGACCGCTGTCGATCGCTTTGGCAAGGTGTTCAAGGAGTTGGGCCTGGTGAATGTCCATTAATCCGTCTGCTAATGGCAGCAGAGTGGATGACATAAAAAGTTTTTGACGAATCCCGGGCAGCAGTGCATGGGAAGCCGGAACTCCCGCTATCGCCCGGCGCAGCAGTTCACTTTCATCTTCCGTAAAAAGCGGCTTTTGCCAGGTTTCGTCTTCAAAAAGAAAGTGTCGGGCAGGTTCGCCCTTTTTGTCGATCTCGTAACCGACTTCTTCCAGCAGGACGAGGTAACGGTACATTGTTCTCACGGTTATTCCGAGGGACTGTGCGAGTTGGTGGATGGTCTTACCTGGTCTTTGTTTGAGGAGACGGATAAGCTTGAAGAGGCGCAGTAATTTCTGTTGTTCAGTCATGAGGGTCTTTTAATAAAACGCTATATACGGAAATGAATTATCAAGTGTTTGGGAATTTATTAAACGGTGCAGTAAGCCATCCAGGCGATCTTTGAATGTACTTGACTGTTTCAAACATCTTCTACCTATTAAACCAAACTCCGCCTCATTTCAAATAGCCCGCTGTCCGAAATAAGACCTTGATCTTGAGGAAAATTTACATCGGATAGGTAAATCCCATCTCCAAAAACTTGTTTGACAAACTTAATCGACTGACATAGTTGCGAAAATCCAAAATCTAAATGAGCCGCCTGCTTTTCGCATCTGGCCAGATGTAGCTATGCATAGCTTATGGGACGGTGCTTAAATATGCATCAAACTAAACAATTAGTCGAATGGCGCTATCTTCCGTCTATTTGTAAGAAAAGCCTCGTAATCACCGCCGGTTGGCTTAAAAGTTGATCGATGACAAATAGCTAGAAATTTTAATTTTGAAGGTATTGCAAAAACTGCCGACGCGACTTCATGAACCGTTTCCATATTTTCGAAGCGTATTCGTTCATAAGGAGCTTGTTATTCGGTGGCACAAGAATCGCGGGCGCAACCGCAATCATTTTGTCGAAGTTAGGCATGAAGGGATAGAATTTGATGGCTTGGTACTTTTTTTGATCGTCCTTGGAAGACATTAGAAAGTATTGTTTGTCGCTATAATTCGTCAGATCCCTATCGGTAATATCAGTTTTTCGTAAGTGGATTCTAACTCCGCAGCTGTCTTTTTCAATTCTTCGTTTGACAGTTCCTTTGCGTTTGGAATCGTTTTGATCAGCATGGATTGGTTGTAACTTCCGTCGCCGTTCAACAGGATTCCTCCGTTTTAAAAAGCCACATCCTTATGTATGAGAGTATGGTCGTCGGTCGCCAAGTCAAGTTGATTCTTTGATGGTATGGTGTAAAATTTCCCGTACTTTTTAAGCATATTCCGGTGAGATATCAGGAATTGGTTGTTACTTTTCCTCCGAGGGGAGCAAGGTCGCCAAACTATGATTGGATATACCTGGTCTTCACCTGAGGGTAGGCATTGTAAACTGCCGCATGGCACAGGCGTTCGTAATTGACCTACGGGTCGGGGATGAAGTGAAGGTTTACCATATTAATCTTTCGGCCCCGCCGCGGTAGGACTGAAACGCATTTTGTTCTTTTTCTTTTAATGCTTCAACGTCCTTTCGTCCCTTTTCGGTGCATCTGGCGTCATTGCGATGTCAATTCCGACGATATGCTGGCTGTAAAACGGATTGTCTATTGGTTTTATGCTCCTCTATGTAAAGTCAGGTGTGTATCCGCGTCGGTTGTCCAGAATTCGGTCCTGCCGTTTACGCCGGCAGGGCTCCCATATGTTTTGATGATTCCGATCTTGCAGGTGAAAAAGACTGGTTAAACCCTCAGCGCATTCGCGTTTACATTCTTAATCAGCTCGAATTGATGCGGGAGATTGCCAAACACATCATACCTCCGTTCTCTTGAATTGCTTGAATTGTAAGCGATGTTTTCTTTGACCTGATGAATTTCAGCAACCTTTTGATGCATGGTTTGTTCATGATGTTGCATGCGTAATCCATTAAGTTGTTCCACGATTTAGCTATTTATGGTCAACTTTTCCAGGACAAGTCAGATAAATCGATGCAAAATGGAGTCATCAAAATGATTCTAAAAGTCCTAAAGTTAATTAGTACAGGCACTTAACTTGCTTTCTTAGGAAGTCGGTAGTAACTTATGGTTAAAAGATCATGCTTCGCTCCTACTTTAAGATCCGTGACCCGTGGAATTTCAAACCGCACAAGTTCGAGGTCGGTACGCCGTTCCTTCGAAGTGCATTTGACGACAACCACTTCTTCTTAAAGCTTCACAAACTGCGCGAGATCGAGTTTGCAGATTTTTAGAATTTTCATCTAGCGCACTATTTAAAAACCTTTTCTGGCGATGAGCAGGATTTTCACCGCTACATTTCAGACATTGTCTCAACGCGGATCGCGCAGTTAAAGCTCATAGATCCGTTTTCCAGAAAAGCGCTCCGGGCCAAAAGGCAAATCCATTGGCTTAGCGCTTTCCAAGAGTTCCTCTCCTCGATCGATCAATGGAAGTCCTCGCAAGCACTGGAAGTGGTCATCGCGGAAAAGAACGAGGAAATCGAAAGTTTAAAGGCCCAGATCGCATCGCTTAGTGATCAGCTTCAAGCCCTTCGGCAGTTCGAGCCGAGCACCAAGATCGATATCCGTGACAAACACCTGGGCGCTGTCATTCACCTGATCCATCAACTGCAAGATCTGGTTCTTGCTGACGGGCGCAGGCTTTTCAACTTCCAGGGACAAAGCGCCTGGTATAAGCTGGTAAGTAAATATTTCACCCATGACCGCAAGCCGATCCCTGTCGAAACGGCCCGCAACTACTTTCCCGTACAAAAGGACAAAACCAGCAAAGCCATCGATGTACCCAGGGAATTGCAGCTTTTTACAATTGTGCTGAGCAGCTCAAAGCCAGCTAAGTGATGACCAGCTGCCCAGTTTGGTCATTGAAGTAAGTCACCTCTGGTTCATTTTTGCTAGTGACCGGCAGGCGTCATGCCGGGATGTTTCACAATAAACTCGCAGCAAAATGAATGTTGAGATGATCACCAGAGAAGACCTGCAAACCTTGAAAACTGAGATTATTGCAGAGCTCAAATCCATCCTTTCCCAGCAGAAGCCTTCGGAGGCCACCTGGCTCAGAAGCGCCCAGGTCAGAAAGATGCTCGGCATTTCGCCAGGCACCTTGCAGAACCTTCGCATCCACGGGCATCTTCGGTTCACCAAGATCGGAGGGTCCTTCTTTTATAGCCAGCGCGACATCGCGGCCATGCTCACCCAAAATAGCTCTCAGCGATGAAAAGGCCTAACCATACCAGTGCTGTCAGCAATGTGGCAGCACTGGAAGCGGTCAAGTCCGATGAACGGCTCAGCAGCTACCACATCAGCCTTTACACCGCGCTTCTCTACTACGGCAACGGCATCCAAAACATGCCGTTCCGGGCCAGTCGCAGAAAGCTCATGGGCTTTTCCAGGATCAAGTCCGGGGCGACCTACCATAAGTGTTTGCGGGAGCTGGTCAGCTACGGCTACCTGAGCTACGACCCTTCCTTTCACCCACGACTTGGTAGCCGTATAGTGCTTACCGCGACAACTGCTGAGCCAGATGCTGATCGATGAAAAGCTGCTGATCGAGCTCTTTGAACAAAAGGACCGAAAGCGAAGGGAAAACCTGTTTAAGCTCTTCTCCCAGGAGATACTGGCCGACTTGACCTTGGCCCGGATCGCTAGTCTGATCAGCGCCAAACTAGGCAGGCCAGGACTGATCACGGCCCAGGACGTGCGCTACTGCCGGTTTTACTTTAAGGATAAGAAGAATGCGGTACACGCCAGACCTATGGAAAACCGCAAACCAAAGCCGGATCAACCCTTGGGCGCTGGAAAGGTTCAGCCCGGCGCCTTTAAGGTGAGTGATCCGGATGAAATCAAACTACAAGATCAATTCAAGTTCGAATCAAAATTTGCTAAGAAAAATGAAACGTGAACTGCATTTTATCGTACAGGCCAAAGGCGGCGTAGGTAAAAGCCTGCATACCTACCTGAGGGCTCTTTCTGAGGCCAGTCGCCTTTCCCTTTTTGTCGACCTGGACAGCTCCACAAAGACATCATCGAGGCAACTTGCCTTTTTGGGGCCCGACCGCTTCGAGGCTTTCTCCCTGCTAGACAACCGTGAAAGGCTGATGCGGGACCTATTTATCGGTTATGTGGAAAGCCTGTCAGGTAGTCCCTTCGAGAAGGTGTTTCTGGATTTCGGGGCGCCGGAAAGCGAGCAGCTGCCCGCTTTGATCACCCGCGATATTGATTTGAAGGAGTGGTGCGACGAGCTGGGTATGACGGCTGTATTTCATATTATCATCGGTGGTGGCGGGGCATATCTGGCCAGCATACAGTTTCTGGAAAAAATGCGGGCAGCGCTGAACTCGCGGTTTCAGATGGTGATCTGGCAGAACCTTTTCGGGTTTGCCCAGTTTCCAGCTTTGTCAAGGGAGCTGGAAGAAAACTGCTCCGTCCTGGGACTTGACCTCAGGCGTTTTGGCGACTTTGAACCCGCTTCGCTTTTAGGCGGGCAGATACTCGACGGTATCCGTAACGGTTATGCGCTCAAAGACTATCCTCCTGGCGCAAGGCTCAGGCTGAAAAAGGAGCTTAGAGAAAATTTCAGCGATGAATAGTGTCGGGCCCAACCGTCTTACGCAGACCAGGGGCATATATACCGCCAAGTACGGCCACGAGATCGATGACTGGTCAGCGCTTTTTTTGACCGAAACCCAGGAGCATTTTCAAAGCCTGGAATCAAGGGTCGGCAAGTCCATTGAAGCCATCGACCGAGCCGCATCTAAGCTCAATAGCAGCAAACAGCCCCTGCAGTTTCAGGACCGATACCAGGCACTGTTCTACGGCTTAGGTGTGAGTGGTCCCTACGCGATTTCAGCCGTTTTCATCTCAGCCTTGTTCTACCTGTTAATATCCCAGGGGCAGCAGTATGTTGATATGCAAAGGATGGTATACCAGTACCCCAACGCGCCGGCTTACAGGCAAATCATGCA
>MKSR01000004.1 GCA_001898145.1 Dyadobacter sp. 50-39 | reverse complement strand
GAATGCATCCGATCTGGACTTATTTATGAACAATGCTTTGCATAATTATTTGGCTAAGAGCAATGAATAATTTCAAACCGCTATTTTTCGTCCATTTGTAACGAGAACCTCTTATTAAAGACCTGGACGTGCTCGGAAAGGAAGACAGGGATGACAATATTTTTAGAAAGCTCTGGGAGGGCATCGCTGGTGGGGTTGGCCAGATCCTTCGCAACCATCCCAATGACCAGGTAGCTACCAAAATACCTTTTGAAGGCCGGTTAGATGATCCCAAGACAAACATCTGGTATGCATTGAGTCATATTTTGCAAAATGCGTTTATCCAAGCCATTCAGCCATCCATTGACAGTGAAATCAGCATCGCTTCGGTAGACAGTCCAAAACAGGAAAAGAAAACCTTTTTGCAAAAGATCTTTTCCAAGGATAAAGACAAGCACGAAAAGAAGGAGAAAAAAGACAAAAAGTAATCTTGCATCAAGTGCACATCTAAATGTGCTGATAACTACTTTTTTGCCGAAGATAGCCTTTTTGCCATACTGTTTCATATTGCCAGCGGTATGTAAATAATACTTTGATTAACATCTTGGCTATTTGATCAATTTTTTAAAACGCCAATTACCTATTCCTGGGTTAAATTAATCCATGATTAGCTTGATTCCTTTGTTGGGCAGGACCTGGTAATGCTTTTTATCGAGATAAAAGTTGCCCTGATCATCGTGAGTGAAATGCTGCAGGACATAACTTGCTTGTTGATCTTTTAGCTCTGCCTGCTCGATCAGCTCGGGATCTGTAAGGAATTTATGTATACCATACCATGAAAGTAGTGCAACCAGGATGACTGCCATCAGAGCAGCAATGTTTTTACCTGCCGCAGCTGCAAAAACTGTCCATGCAGACGTGCCATGGTTATAGTGGTGATTTGTAACGATGGGCTTGACTGAATCGTTAATTTTTGCAGCTGCCTGATCAATTTTAGTAACTGACTGTTCAATGGTAAGCATGAGCGGCACGATTTCAAGGTCAATATCTGACTCAGAAATATTAAACTTGTTTGCCAGGCGTTTGCGTTCTTCTTTAACGTGTGTTGATTTTTCCATCAGGCAATGATTTCTTCAATTTCTACTTGTTTCTTTTTGTAGACCATCCTGGCCAGCAAGCCCATGGTGGCAGGATCGGGATTGGGTTGGCTGATCAGGTCAATGATCTCTTTCACTGCAGCGCCACTACCCAGGTCGCCAAACCGTTTGATAGGAGCGTACCCTAACTGGGTCAGGGAAGCAATCGCCTTTTCAGCGCTTTCTGTTCCGTTAAAAGTCCCCATGTTTACAACCATGGTCACAGGGATGCTGTCAAGTGCCTTTGAAATATCGTTGTAATAGTTAACACAGGAAGGCAGCGCATCCCGCCCGGCCACAATGACAAAAAACCTCAGTTCAGCCCCCAATTCCAACATTGCGTGATAGAGTTCTGCGCCGGTTATATCGCCGGTTAAAAGCCGGAGAAATTCAGCCGATTCGGGCGCTCCAAAGTCAATAAAATACTGATCTGATTTTCCGTGTGCCAGTGATTCCAGGAGCCCGACTATTTGATCCCTTTCCATCTTGTTATACTCATTGAGTATCCTGACAGGCCTTACCCTGTCATTTCCAACAACCGTTCCAAGCCGGGCCGCAGAGGTTTGTGTACTTTCGTCCAAGTCGATAAAATTTGTTTTTCGGTCTTTCTCAATTTGTGCTACAAACCATATAAAGAGTGATTTTCCAACACCACCTTTTGATTGTAGAATAAGGTTAATCTGCTTCATGTCATTAGTTGGTTGATATAAGTAAAATACAATTATGCTGTGTTAAAAATTTTCTCCCAGGTCAATACCTGGCTTCTTTGTTTTCTCAAATTCTTTCAATTCGTTTTCAACCTGAGTGCCCGGATCCAGATCGGAAGATTGAGAAGGTAGTTTTTTAGTCAGATGCAGAGTTGGCTCAGGAGGAGTTACGACCTGGTCAAGACTTGTAGCTGGAATTTTCTTAAGTCTTTTTTTGAGGGTATAGATAGATTGCTCTGAAACAGTGATCCCGAGTTCATCTTTTATCCGGGTGCTCATGATCTGTGCAGGTATTGCAAAGAGAGAATCCCCATAATACCCGAGCAGGACATCAAAGCGCCCTTTAAGATTAAGCTCAAAAGCCTGGATCACATATTTTTTATTCATACCTCCGATATATATCTATTAAAACGCTAATATATATCCAAATAGAACAATTTAAAACAAAAGACAGGAAAATGTAGCAAAAATGTGAAAGAAGCGATTACTTTGGATGGTTTCAGGATGTTGGTAGGGTAAAGCAAGCCATGTGTTTGTATATACAAATTCTCAGCTTCGCTTCAAATCTGCATCTCCAAACACACCGGTCGTGCCTCCCTTGACTTGCCGGGGCGCTGCCCCAAACCCCCATGCCACGGGCATGTTTTTGAAATTACATTATGGAAGACAATGAGGAGAACTCGCATTATGAAGCCCGCAAGGCCGGTGCAGCAAGGCGGGAAAACAAAGGTAAAATGATCCCTGTCCGGGTTACCGAACAGGAGCATGCCCAGATCAAAGCTAACGCGATCCTGGCCGGCCTGAGCGTATCTGAATACCTGCGCCGGCTGAGCACCGGCCACCAGGTGCAAGCCCGGTTTGAGAAGGAAGAAAAGCGCAATCTGCAAGGCATTGGTACCAATCTGAACCAGCTGGCCGCTTATGCCAACAAAGGGTTTTTTTATGAGAAGCCTTTGCTTGAAGTTTTAGAACAACTTAAAAAAATACTAAAAGCATGATTGCCAAAACATCGATCGGATCGAGCTTTTCAGGCGCAATCCATTACGGGGCAGGCTATACAGTTCAAGGAAAAGAGATCATGGGCAAAGCGGACCTTCTGGTCACGCACAACGTGGTTTCGCGTGACCCGGAAGGCATTTCTGCCGAGATGCAGCAGGAGGCATCTTATAGCCGCTGCAAGACACCGGTGTGGCATTCTTCTATCAGCTGGAAGCCGGAAGAGAAACCCACACGCGAGCAGATGATCGAGACGGCCAACCGGTATTGTCAAAAAATGGGAGCAGACCCGAAAGACCACCAGATTGCTGTCTATGAGCACCATGACAAGCCGCACCAGCATATCCATGTTTACATTAACCGCGTGCCGACGGATGGGAGCAAGGCGCTGGAAACTTCGCACAACTATGCGCGAAATGTGCGGATCTGTAAAGAGATCACGCAGGAGCTGGGTTTTTCGAAGCTAGAAAAGCTTGAGGAGGGGAAACTACGGCATGTGGCCGTCAATCAGGAGGACGCCCAAAAGGCGGTTAACTTGGCAATTAAAGTTGCTTTAAAAGAGGAATCGGACACGCCGGAAGATATGGAAAGGCGGTTGAAAGAAAAAGGGATCGAGTGCAAATACAAGATTGAAGAAGGCAGGCTCAAATATTCGAGTTACAGCTATCAGGGCGTTCCCATCAAAGGGCAGGACGTTGGCTTTACCGCCAAACAGTTACAGGCCAGGCTGGACAAGAACCTGGAAGTCAAAAAGGAGCAGTCGCAGCAAGTCAAACTGGGGCCAGAGCGCAATCCACGTCGCACATTAGGATTTTAATTTGTAGCCAGCTCTACTTGTAGCAGCTGGCTACACTTGATTGGTGTGGTTAAGCGAAGTTGGATGTTGCGGGCTAATTAATGAAGTTTATTGCTGTGTCTCATCGGGGTTTTCAGCCTTAGGTTTTCTTCCCCTGGGTTTGCCTGTGTATGGTGGTTTTGGCTCTTTGGTCTGAATAGCGAGCTTATAAGCGGGCGCACCTTCATAAAGAAATATTGAGGCCGTGAAAATATGATCTTCTGTAGCGTAGTTGATCCCGCCTTTTGAAAGGATCAATTCCAACGGCAGGGAATAGCCACGTCCAATACGGACAAGTCCAAAACCAGCTTCTTGACTGGTTGGCACCAGATAAAGATTCTTGATTTTGCGTTTGCCTTGATCGGTGCCTACCTGAAATTGGATATTTACATCGATAGCCAACTCTTCCAACAGAGCAGCTGGAAATACGATTTTGCCAGATGATGAAATACGCCCGGTAGGAAGAGACTTCTCTATTTGCGGTTTAACCGTATTAGATTGATTATCGTCTGGTGAAAAGAATTTGATATTTTTCATTTTGTAAAATGCTGTTTTCTTATGGTCAACCAATATACTGCCCACATTTTAAAGATCAATACTTTAAGCTAAATGCAATTTCATGGATATAAATATATTTTGCATTTTGCTTATCAAAGCAATGGGTTTTAAGTAGAATTGTTAGGAGCCAGGCAACAGCTGATTTTGATTACTATTTATCTAGTTTAACCTTGATGGCAAACATTTTTTTCTTCTTACTTGTCCCTTTTGTTTTAGGTCTTGCACTTCACTGGCTATTAGTACTATTTTATAAAGTCGGTTTGGGCTTTATAACAAGATTCTTTTACCGGGGTGTGTTTATCTCTGATGACACGCTTTTTCGCCAGGATATCCTTTGGAATAAACCACAGATCCGGTTTATGCTCGCGCTGTTGCCATGCCAGGTGTTAGGCATTATTTTCGCCACTATGCTGACTGATACCGTCACAGACAGTAGTTTTTTGAAGTTGACCTTACAAGGAACGGCTGGCATTTTCGTAGCTTTTACTTCCTATATCAATTTTAGGAGAAAAAAGAGGGAAGTCACTTCTGCGCCGGCAGCACGCAAGACAGGTAACGGCTTTGTGTTGCAAACGTTAGGGGGAAGCACTATTGAAATTGACAATCCGACACGCGGGATCTTTATTTGTGGCGGAGCCGGATCCGGAAAGAGCAAGAGCATCATTGAACCCATTATCCAGCAATCCGGAGAGAACGGATTTACCGGTCTGGTCTATGACTTCAAGTTCCCTGTCCTGGCTTCCGAAGTAAACGGCGCTTACCAGGGCAGCCGGGTCAAGACCTGGTTTGTCAATTTTACAGATCTGGCTTACAGTCATCAGATCAACCCAGTCAGCCCAAAGGTGATCACCAATGCCAGCTACGCGCGTGAAGCAGCCAAAACAATCCTTGCCAACATCGATTTTAAAGCTTCGCAGAAGCGGGATTTCTGGATCCAGTCCAGTGAGGCTATCTTGACATCAGCAATCTGGTATCTACGCAATAACCATCCACAGTACTGTACCTTACCCCATGTGATTGCACTGGTATTAAAGCACGAGCCGAAAGAACTGATTAGGCTTTTTCAGCAAGATCTGCAAGTCAAAGCGATAATTGCCAGTGTGGCCAGTGGCTCGGAGAGCGAGAACCAGCTGGCAGGTGTCTTTGCGTCTATACAGAATTATCTTTCAACCCTGGCCACCCCGGAAATATTCTGGGTGCTGTCCGGGGATGAAGTACCGCTTGATCTGAACAACCCGGAAAACCCGGGTATTTTGACGGTTGGGAATGACCCTACATTATCTGCTACGTTGAGTCCTGTCATTTCGCTAATCGTCAGCATGGCTGCCAAGCAGATGAACCAGCAGGGAAAAGAAAAATCCATTATCCTTCTGGATGAAGCGCCGACATTGTTTATCCCCAATTTTCAGCAAATACCCAGCACAGCCCGCAGCAACAAAATTGCCACGGTTTACAGCGTCCAGGACATTGCACAGATGCAGGGCATGATCGGTCGCGAAGAAACCGAAATGATCATATCCAACCTGGGAACCCAGTTTTACGGCCGTAGCACCAACATAGCAACAGCTGAACGTATCAGCAAACTGTTTGGTAAAATGGATGTCGAGTATACTGGCAGCAACAAAAGCCGGTCAGAAGACCGAAACAGTTACGGACAGAGCACCACAATCCAGCAGCGTGAGCGGCTGACCCCTTCACAGGTGCTAAGTTTCCGTGCTGGCCAGTTTTGCGGAATTGTTGCAGAAGGAAATACTTCGGAATTTCAGGATATATTCCGCGAGCAAACAAGTGTGGGTCGACCACTGCAGAAAATCCGGACAGCACCTGATATCAACGCGAATTATGTCAGAATTAATAATGAGCTACAGTTGCTAGTGTAATAAGGAGAAAGTCTGGTTCAGACTTAGTGGGTAAAGAACATCTAGTAGTAGCCTTAATAGAATATATTGAAGCAAAAATAATATTAGAAAACCCTCTGTCTTTTAAAATTTAGAATAACATGTCCAATAAATTAAATTCAAAAAACAGTATTGTATTTACAGTAGTAGTTTTTTTTGCTCTTATATTATTAGATATATTACTTATAATTCATTCGTTATTTACTTTCAAAATGATTTATTGGGGCTGGATAACTACCATAATTAGTATACTAATATCTGTTTATTTAATGTTGGTATGGTTTAGAGTACTTTCAGTTCGATTAACATTATGGCTGATAAAAAAAGGAGGTCATAATGCTTCTTGTGCAAGGTCTATTATAATAAAGTCATTACTCCATGCATTGACTGTACTATACGTTGTCTGTACAGAAGCTGGTACAGATATAAAGAACTTTTCGATAATTCAGATTGTATTTACAGTAACTTTAATCGCTGCTACGCGAAGAATTATAATTACTACTATCCCCTTCCTTAGTTTTAAATAAGACTATATTAATATAGTTTAGAACCTTTTAACATCAATTATTTATGAGCTTATTTAAAGGTATAATGTACCTCATAAAAAGTCGCTTGTCTGGTGGAAATGCGTTTACTGAAATGTCAGAAAACGTTATTTTTCTATTTCGTTTTATTAATGATAGATATACCGATAAATTCCCAACATGTGGAGAGCAACTTTATTTGGCTGGATTAGTAGTACTGAAGCCTTATATGGATCGTAATATTATAGATGATAATGATCTCGCGATCTTAGTTAGAAAGTCTTATAGGCCGGAAGACGCTCATCCTGAGCAAAGTATAATTAATTTCATTATAGAGATATGGCGATTTTGCTTTTATATTGAGTATAAAAATAATCAACGTTTACTAAACAGCATTGAAGATCAAATAATGCAAAATAAAGACAAAATGATTAATCAGGTAAATACAGAGTTAAAACTTGACAATATAGTCCCCAAAAATCAACTTCATAAAGTATATCAAGAAACATTAATCAACACTTTTGGATAGTTGATATATATTCAAAAACATGTACACTTTATCATTTAATGCTAGTCAAAAACAACAACGAAATCAAGATAACTTCCTATTTTGCAATGTAGGGTATTTACTGTGGTGATTTATGTGGAGATGCCTTAATATTCCATGTAGAGTCAAGCAGCCTTTTCATTGGAATTTCAACATAGCATATGATGTCTATGAAAGTTATATAAGCATCACTTAAGGAACTGATAAATAGATTAGTAGATGAAGTATAATACTCCTGATGACGAGAATCAGATTTTACCTAACCTTCTTGATCTTAAATCGCAGAAGGAAATTGGGTTATCTGAATTTGAGGGTTTTGTTACGGCAGAAATATTGTTAGCAGAGTCCTTATCTGCAGGTACAAAATTCAATATCGAATACATTCTTAAAATACATCACTACGCATTAAAGCATTTATACTCTTTTGCTGGTAAGTATAGGGAAGTCAATATATCAAAGGGAGGGTTTGCATTTCCGGCTGCAAGGTTCCTACCTCAATCCATGAAACATTTTGAAAGTGACATTCTATCAAAACTGCCAAAAAGATATTCTGACCAAGAGTCACTAATCAAAGATGTTGCAAAAGTACATGCAGAACTCTTGTTTATACATCCCTTTAGAGAAGGTAACGGAAGAACAGCAAGGATACTTGCCAATCAGATGCTAAGGAAGGCAGGCTATGCTTCCTTAAAATTTGAGCTAATAGAAAACGAGAAGCGGGATTTTTATATATTCTGTGTGCAGGCAGCTGCTAATCAAGACTATACTGGTATGGAGAGCCTTATACGCTCGATTTTTCCAGATTGAGTTCGATTTTTTTTAAGACCTCTACGGCCTCACGGTTTGAAATCGATATCCCCTCAATCCTGAAAGACGCAATCGCCGAAAGAAGAATCTGAGTCCTTCTTTCAGTTCTATTTGTTAACGGTTTCCTGTAGGATGCTTTCATAGTTCAAATTTAATGTTTAAGTAACATAATGACAATAGGTTAGAGGTCAATTTGTGAA
Organism: Dyadobacter sp. 50-39; assembly: GCA_001898145.1. Classification (GTDB taxonomy): domain Bacteria; phylum Bacteroidota; class Bacteroidia; order Cytophagales; family Spirosomataceae; genus Dyadobacter. Next base: position 19,615 of record MKSR01000004.1, on the reverse strand, counting down.
CATTGACACAAATTTATCATTCTTATCGCAAAAAGGGGATAAAGTTCGCTGGAATACAACACACAGAGCCAAGAATCATGTCATCCTGGCTCTTATGGGAGGTAAATCCTTAGTTATACAGTCTCTGGTGTCTCATCTTTTTTCTCTGGAAATACTATTGATGCTAGTACCGATAAAACAAGGACACCGCCAACAACTGACAGAGATACTGGCGAAGATATATGTATCCATGGAGCAATTAACATTTTTACACCAATGAATGTCAAGATAATGGATAAGCCATACGGTAATTTGTTGAACATATGGATAAAATTCGCTAGTAAGAAGTATAGTGAACGTAGACCCAAGATGGCAAAAATATTAGACGTATATAAAATAAATGGATCATTAGAGATCGCAAAAATGGCGGGGATCGAATCCACGGCAAATATAACATCGGTAAATTCAATTACTGCAACCACCACTAACAATGGTGTTGCTATCTTTTTACCATTATGGATAGTGAAAAATTTATCGCCGTCATAATTTGGCGCTACACTATATAACTTTTTGACCAGTTTAGCACCTGCCGAATTATTAAAATCCTTTTCTTCTTCGTCATCTCCACTTGACCAAGACTTTATTCCAGCATATATAAGAAATGCACCAAATACAGTCAGAATTACGTTAATTTTAACCGACTTACCGAGTAGGTCCATTTCGGGGAGGAATGTAATATTTATTAATCCCACCCCAGCAAATATAAAAATTGCCCTAAAAACAAGTGCTCCAATAATTCCCCAGAACAACACTTTGTGATGTAGCTCACGAGGTACATTGAAATATCCAAATACTAAAATAAAGACAAATAAGTTGTCAATTGAAAGCGCCTTTTCAATCCAATAAGCAGCCTGATATTGGGTGAATTTTTCGATTGCCAGATCATGCCCACCAATATCATTATTGAAAATCCAGTAAACGACTCCGGAAAACATCATAGAAAGTGAAATCCAGACAATAGACCAGATCGTTGCTTCTTTTGAAGTTACTGCATGGCTCTTTTTATTAAAAATGCCAAGGTCGAGTAATAACATAATCACTATTATAATGGCGAAAGCCACAACTAAGCCTGGGTGGGATTCTAATATGTTGCTATTCATTTCTTCTAATTAATTGTTTTAAGGTTTATTTATTCGCTAAGGTTACTAAAATAAGTCGCCCACCATCCTCTTTCGATAACAGTATCTTTTTTCCGTCTGTTAATTCTACCATCTCGCCAACTTTTACTTCTTTATTATCTGTAAGATCCTTCAACCCGTTCAATTTTTGATTTACCAGTACCCACTTATTATTGTATAATGCAAAATATCCGACAGGTATTTTCTGCTCTGCGCTTAATTTTTCGTTTCTTGAAATATTTCTGTCGACGTGCCACTGAAATAAGTACTGGTTGTTATAAACCATCAGACGGTGATTCTCAGGTCTCCAGACGGTCGGTTTGAATTGATAATAGAAATCTAAGACTGGTAAAGTTCCTTTATGCTTAGTTCCGCAAAAAGGACATACAGGAGTGTTTGTATTATCAAACACGTACCACTTTTGCTCACAACTAGGATTACCGCATTGCTGCATTAAATCAGTAGTTTTAAGCAGCCCAATTTCCCACTCTTCTGCTGTAGGCCGAAGCATAGGATTGTGAAGTCCTTCAATGAAAGCCTTTTCAAAAAGTAGTTTTAGATATGGACCAGTGATACTATAAGGCAGTTTGGTTGCGTCGGCCCAGTAAGCATCCCACTTAGAAACATCCTTGATTTTCAAGATATTAGACTTATCGGTAGGATGTTCGATAAATAACGCTTTTTCGCCCATGCTTAAAAGATCATCCTTTTCAGTATCCAAGTCATGAACTTTACTGCCTTTTAGAGGATGTCTATGAAGTAGGTACATATATACCAGACAGGCTAATGCGTGCAAATCCGTTAATCGATTGGGTAATTTCCTATTCGGGTCAGTTTTGCTCAGATGTTTTGTTGATAGGACCTCAGGAGCAATGAAATCTGCAGTACCAATCACTTCTGCGGGATACAATCCAGGTACAACTAAACCGTCCAGGTCTATCATGCAAGCTGATCCAGTTAAGGGATCGACTAAAACGTTATTATAGGAAAGATCCGAGTGTGAAAGTCCCATTTGATGGAGCTTTTTGACACCCCTTGCCAAGTTAACGCACACCTGAAAATAATTGAGCCATTTGCCCAATTCAGTAGAATCTAAGCTTAAAGGAAATTGCTTGTTCCGAAATTTTGCTCCAGCAAACCACTTCCCATTTTTTTCTTCTCCTTTTATTAAGTCATTTGAAGAATAACCTGTTTGAAAAAAAAACTTTGGTTTATATATTGGCACAATAAGTCCAATCTTATCATTTAGCTCAACTATATCCGTAGGCCACCTGTAAATTTCTTCTAGATAGTACTGTCCTGCATCCTTTGACTCAATTTGATTTAAATATTTAGTTACAATATTTTTGAGTCGTTCTTTTTGATTGAAATCTTGTTTCTCCTTAAAAATTGCAACGACATATTTTCTATCAGGACTGAAATAGACATTTTTGGCTGTCCCGCTTTTTGGCTCACCATTATCTATATACTGATAAGTCTTATCATTAATTATGGATTTTACACTGATTGTAGACATTGAGTGATATGTTAGAAAACGATCGCGAGGGTTCTATCATCATGGTTACCGCTACTCCAAAAGTCCATCCATTCGGATAACTGTTTAGGTAACTCCACATTTTTAGCTATTAATTGAACTACATTATGGCTTTCATTTTCACCATAGAGATCATTTAAAAATTTTGTCCAACTTTCTAGTTTCTCTAGGTTGGCTTCAACCACAAACTTAGGATCATAAATTCCATCCGTCATTAGCATCAGATAGGAAAAATCCTCGATAACTTTGAAACCAAGCCGAGTGGCAAACTTGCTACTACTGAATATTTCTGGCATTGTTATGAATCTGGTTCCGCCTCCAAATTCACCCACATCTAGCCAATTCATTAATTTTATTTCCGTCATATCCTTGTTTAATAAACCTATAGGACAATCTCCAACGCCAAATGAAAGTATTGCGTAACCAAACGAATATTTTTTTAGCAAGACGAAAATCAAAGTAGTATGCAGATCCTTTAATGGCACTTCCAGTCTGTCGGCGTAGTCTTGTAAACTCTTATGTATTGAAAAAGCGGCTTTTCCTATGCTATTGTATAGGAATAAATCCAGATCTTTTTGTTTAGTTTCATCTTGACTTTGATGGTTACTCGCAATTAAATCGTCCAACTGCAAAATGGTCTCACCTCGGAAATTTTCCTCAAAGTGTTTAACTACAAATTCACATGCGAGTTTCGATCCTAGCCGAGCCAAAGAGGCACTCCCGGCTCCATCAGCAACGCTTACTATGCTCCAACCTGTACCTTCCAATTCCTTGAATGCGAAATCATCATCTCTGAAAGAGCCAACATTTGCGTGGCTTCGCCCTCTTTTCGAAGAGACAACAATGTGTTTTTCTCCCAATGGTTGAAAGTCAGTTACATTATCTGGTTTCCAGAAGTTTTTTAGCTTCCAGTCTTCATCTCTATCTGCATCACTAGGAATATCTTTCCAAAGAGACTTGGGATCAGCATTAATAATTAATGAGATTAGTTTTTCGTGCAAATCAGAATCTTCGTTTTCACCATTCACTCTAAATTTCATTTTGATTTTAAAATCGCCACTTTTAGTAGGAGTTCCGGTGATGCTTTCTGTTTCGTTATTATACTCCAAGCCATACTGATCAAGGCTTTCGAACTCAGTGTAAGAGAGGTCATTCATGCCTAATCTAGAAAAGTCAATGGCCGCTAAATATGGCTTTCCAACGGTTGAATTAGGTATAATTATTTGTGTATCAATGATATCACTTATCCTGTTTTGTAGTATCCATTTATCAAGCATCATTTTTTGGTTTTCTTGAATTTGTTTGACCGCAAGAATGTTACTCTCATCTTTTGTAAACTCCTCGAAAACAGTTTCTCTGCCTTTGATTAGCGAAATATTCTTTTGAGCTAAAAGAGTTTGTATGTATTGTTTGGTTTCAGACATGTTTGAGAATTAGCCTTGTGTTTTGTTAACATCAAAATTTGCTTCACCATAGGATCCCTGGGTCCCACACCACGGGCAAGTGCTAACTTTTTCGACACCTACACAATGAATTTGCTGGCATTGGCATAGCGCAAGAGCATATTTGTTATTGCAATGTGGGCAGGATGTTCCTCCCTCAAGCACTTCTGTATTTACTTTTGAATAATTTCCATTTTTATCACTCAATTCGAAATATGCTGAATCTACCTTATAGCCGGCTACTAACCTGTATGAAAGTGTTTTTCGGTTAAGGTCTGTAAATCCAGCTGGATTAACTGTTTTCTTGTATTTCAAAAGATAAGGCTTCTTCGTATTTTGGCACTTAGCAGCTAAAACAACAAAGTTAGAATCTGAGTATTGTTTAGGAGGAGAGCTCTTGGTCAAATTCAGTTTCGAAATGGTGACACCGTCTATACTTGCTAGCTCGAATCCCGATTGATTGCTTTCAACACTTATGCTGCTAGTTTTAATTGAATCTGTAACCCATTTGAAAAACTTTTTGTAATCCTCCTCTGAGGAATTTTTGAAATGGAGGACATTTTCTGTTAAATCTTTCAAAATGTTAGAGTCTGGTTCATCTCCAAAAGAAACTGCTACCATATTCGCAGATGACTGCCAGTTCTTTTTCCATTCTGAGATCGCTGGTTTAGTATCATCAGTAGGGACACCATCCGTAAATAAGAAAATGATCGGCTTCCAGTCGCCTTTTTGCTCCATAGTAGTTTTTACAATATTTTTTCTGAGCTCAAGCATTAAGTGACTGAGGCCGCTACTTAGTGAGGTTCCTCCACCGATTGGAAATTTTGGAGGATAAAAGCTAACTATTTCTTGTAAAGGCACTAACGTTTTTGCTTGACCGGCAAATACTATTATCGAAATCCAAACTGTTTCAATTGCATAAGGGTCTGTCTTTATCACCTTTATAATAGTTGCCATTCCATCCTCTACCGCTTGAATTTGCTCTCCAACCATAGATTCCGATATATCGATTAAGAAAAAAATGGGTAGACGTCTCATGCCATATTTGTTTTAATTTGCTGAATGCAGAATTCAATAATTTTGATTTTGTAAAAAACAAAAAATTACTTTTTTGAGGAATAAGTGATTTTCTGGAAGTTAGCTATTCCAGAAACACCAGTTGTGATATTAAATGCTATGGCTTCATCAACAGCTCCTACTTCGCAATGAAGGCTTTGCCAGCTTCTCGTCCAACGACATACAGATCCTGGATAGAACCAATATGCCAATTCAACCCTTATTGTTAAAATAGGCCATTAATGATTAGTAATAAAACCAATAGTACTATTTGGGTCATGTCTATCGACAAACCGGGGCCTACTTCAAAAGGTGGTATAAACGATTTCAAACCATTTAATACAGGGGCAAAAATATTTTGAAAAATATCAAACAGATTTCTGTATTTAGGGCTAAGTTTTTCCTTGTGTTGTAATAATTTAGAATATAAAAATAATCCTAAAATGAGTCCTGCCAGTAGTACTTTTATAAAAATCATATTACAACAGTGATTTCACTTGGTGGGGGTGGTAATGTTACATTTTCTCCTGTTCCTTGACTTTTATTTCCCTGTTCGATTGTCTCTGATACCCATTTGAAAAATTGTTTGAGTGTTGCATTGTCAGCTGTATCCAAATGTACAACGTCGTTTGTTAACTCTTTCAACAAAGAGTCGTCGGCTAAATGTCCGGCAGCACAACAAACAATTGCACCGAAATTCAATGCTTTTATTTGGGGTATCATTTCCCTGTATAGCTGTAAATCGCTTGGTTTACCATCCGTAAACAAAAACAGCAGTGGCTTCCAGTCCCCTTTTTGTGTTTCACTCCCCTTTTTTACTTCGTCTTTGACCTTCGCTTGCAGTACTTCAAGAGCCTTACCAGTATGTGTTGGCCCACTTTGGGGACAAGTAATTTCCGGTAACTGAAAGGAAGGTAATTCTGTTAACGGGACAATTTCTTTTACTTCGCGATCAAAAGTAATGATGCTAAGCCAGAGAGAATCTAAGGCTTGGGCATCAGTCCTTAAAGTATTGATCATTGTGCTCAATGCATTATTTAGCGCCTGAATTGGCTCTCCGTGCATTGAGCCTGATGTATCTAGCAAAAAATATACTGGTAATCGCCTCATAACTAAACAACTATATTTAACTCAGATGGTGGTGGTGGCAATTCATTAAGACCTTGCACTTCTTTTCCACTATCCTCCACCTTTGTAGATGAAACGCCGATGGATGCAGTAACCCATTGAAAAAATTTTGCTATGCTGGTACTATCAGCAGTATCTAGACTTACAACATTGTCGGTTATTTGCTTCAAGATACTTGTATCTGCACCCGCACCGGCAGCACATGCTACCACGAATGCAGTCTTGCGCTTTTTAAACTCGACAAGACCGTTCTGCCAATTGTCCGTAGGTATACCATCCGTCATTATGAAAACGAGTGGTTTCCAATCACCTTTTTGATCAGGAGTTGTTTTTTGAACCTCAGAATCAATTTTAGTAGCTACCAGTTTTAGGGCATCACCTAGTGCGGTTACTCCGGTTGCTTTGATATCTACCATTTGAAAAGAGGCAAGATCTGTCAACGGTATTATCTGGTTGGCTGATGTATCAAAAGTTATTACGCTTATGAATGCTGTTTCTATGGCTTGTGGATTTTGCCTTAGCGAGCTGATCATTACTTGAACACCATTTTTTACAGCTTCTATAGGTTCTCCGCTCATTGAGCCAGAAGTATCTAATAACAAATAGACAGGGAGTCGTCTCATTTTATAAAAACTTTTCAGTTACGGTTTTAATTGTCTCTTCTAATTTCTTGTCTTTGGTAGGCTCTCCAATGGCATTGAACTTCCATTCTCCATTTTTCTTATAAAAGACACCCATTACCATTGATACGTGTCCAGCAAACCCTGAGCCATTCGCTATGTCATAAGTAGCAAATACTTCATTCACCCTTTTAGGAGTTCCTTCATATATTCGAATTGAAGCAAAGGGGATCGTACCGAAATCTTGTCCCTTAAAACTATTTAAAACAAAAGCGACATATGACACACTTGAATTTAATTGAGAAAGATCCAGCGTAATGACCTCGTTGTCAAGGCCGTCGTCGCCACCCATATCGCCTGTTAAATCATCTCCACTGTGCCTAATTGAACCATCGGTAGATTTTAAGTTATGAAAGTAAATAACTTCACGTAGCTTTTTTGTATCATCATATACCGCGCAACTGGCATCCAAATCTACCGCTTCCTTTGAAACACCACCAAGCCATCCTTTCTTTTCAATTGCACCCCAGTTTATACCAACACAAATATTGTTTAACTTACTACCATTGCTTTTTTCTAAATTGATTCTCTGCCCTTTAGTTAAATTAATAGCCATTATTCAATAAGTTTATTTAGTTATATTTATTCAAAAAATCTTCTAAACCTCCCTTCATTCCCATTCCAACTGCCTCAAACTTCCATTCATTATTACGCTTATAGATTCTTCCAAATTCCACTGCGGTTTCAATTGAAAAATCTTCCTCTAATTCGTACTTTAAAATTTCGGCATTAGAATTTGTATCAAAAATCCTAACATAAGAATTTCTTACCTGCCCGAAATTTTGCTTTCTACCCTCAGCATCATGTATCGTTACAACAATGCAGATTTCATAAGCCGTTGCTTCCATTTTAGATAGATCAACTTTAATTTGCTCATCGTCCCCATCTCCGTCACCTGTAGTATTATCTCCTGTATGTTCAACAGCCTCAGTTGGCGATTTTAAATTATTGTAGAAAACCAAATGACTATCCGAGACTAACTTTTTATTTTCTCCCAGTATAAAAATCGATGCATCTAAGTCAAAAGCTGTACCGGTAGATGAACTATTTGTATCCCACCCCAAGCCAATTGTAAACTTTGGAGCACTAATTGATTCACGTTGTCCTTTTTGAAGATTAATTGCCATGTTCAGTCAGTATATTATTGTTAATTAATAAATGTTCTCTTATAAAATTTAGATTCCTGCTATATGCTTCTATTGTATGATAGCTATTTCCAACTGCCATATTATAAAAGTTGTAAACAAATTCGCTAGATTGATTAAGTATGAAACTCTTGAAATTTTCGAATTCATAGATTAGAATATACTTAACTGTACGAGTATTTATACTAAAACCTTTACTATTAATGATGTTATCTAAATCAAATATTGATTTGACATGATAGTAGTTTAAGTAATTTTCAATACTTGGATGGATGTTTTTGTTTATTAGTTCAGCGAAATAGATCATGTGGATCCTGTTGTTCAAGCAGTATTCATTGACCATTTTTAAGATCATCCTTTCGTGGCTGCCTGTGATTCTTATATCATCTAAAAACAATAACACCTTATTGTTTAGAAAACTTTTGTCAATATGAAATATATCGTTTCCAATTAAATTCATTCTCTCGTGGGCATTCAGTTCCCCATAGTCCTCCTTATATGTAATAGTTCTATGAACCTTTGCTTCCTGAACCACTGGATAGTTATTTTCTGCTAACCATTTATTAAGCTGGAAAACAAAATAGTTCTTCATAGCATAAGTAGCAGTGGGTATAAAAGAGTATGGGCTTGAAATAACAACTATTTGTTCTTCAATAGGATTTTGGGCCAAATGTTTATTTATAAATCCATCAGCAAGGCTTAATCCAAAAGATTTTGATATAGCATTATCTCCAAATTTGAAGCGACTATATTCAGTGGGATCAAAACTAAAATTATCTTCTGAGGTGACCTTATGTAGGGAGTAAGTTGATAGCATTAGGTTATTATTGAGGTAATAGAATTGTTGTTTGAGTTGATTAGGATACTTTGAATACCAAGAGAGTTGGCTCCAATCACATCAGCTCTTACGTTGTCTCCAATGTGTACAATTTCACTTAGGAGTATCTGCCTATTTTCAGTAATTTTATTCACCATTAGTTTGAATATATCTTTATTGGGCTTAGATAAGCCCACTTCATCAGAATATATCTGAAAATCAAAATACATGTCAATGCAAATATGCTTTAATACACTTCTAAGTAATTTTCCTGGAATAAATCCTGTGTTGCTCAGAATACTCAGTGTGTTTCCTTTTGTAGCTTTTAGGTATTCTAATACGGCTTTGGTTTCTGAGCAATAGATTAATGGCATATACTCAAATAATAAATCCTGCATTTTGCATGCAATGTAATCTAAGTCAATATCGTCAAAGCTAATTGTATAGTCATTGATAATACTGATAACCATCAAATACATTTCGCTTGAATCGATATTTTTACCTGTTTTTTCGTTGATTGCATTGCACATCAAATCAACTTTCCGGAAAATTGTACCAACTTCGTTTAATGGTTTTTTATGGAAATTGTAATTTTCATAGAAGAATAATGTTCGTTTTTCTTTGAAATTTGGATTAGATTTTATTAGTGTAAGCCATAAATCAAATGAATAGTGTTTGTAATATTTCATTCGTATATCTTGTATTTATAGGGCTTTCATGTGATAATATGTTGCTTCAGAATATCTACAAAATTATCGGTAATGTTGGGTTCTCCTATTGCTCTAAACTTCCAGGAACCGTCTTTACGATATACTTCTGCGAACTTCATGGAACACATTCCATTATAAGAAGAGTCGCCAGAAAGACTAAATTTTAATATTTCTTTTCCTTTATTGTCAACAGCTCTGATAAACGCATTGTCAACCATTCCAAAATGTTGATTTTTTTGTTTTCCCTGATAAATGGTTATAACGAAAAGGATTTTATCATATTTAGGGTCAAGAGAATCTAGCTTAACAATAATTTGTTCATCGTCTCCGTCCCCAGCACCCGTTCTATTGTCACCAGTTAACCAAATATTCCCGGATGGATGCTTCATTGAGTTAAAGAATATGATATCTCCTCCGTATAACCCTATGTTTTTACCATTCGTGGCCTGTACAGTCTTTCCCAAGTTTCCGACTTTTCCATTGCTATCCATGAGAAAGGCACACGCGTCTAGATCGTACTCTTCGTTGCCAGCTAAGTTTAGAAACTTTCCTAAAAAGCCTGAGTTTTTTTGTCTTATATCCCAACCCAATCCAATCGTTACGGTCGATAAATCAAAACTCTCACCTCTATCGTTTTTTCGCAAATCGATTGTCTGACCCTTAATGAGATTAATAGCCATATCGTTACTTTATAATCTGACCTTTAAAATATTTTCCTAAGAAAAATGCTAAATCCTCTTTATATCCTATCCCAGATGCTTCGAATTTCCACTTTTCATTCCTTTTGTATAACCTTCCGAATTCAATCGCAGTTTCTATTGAAAAATCCTCACCTAATTCATATTTACATACTTCTTCTGAGGTTGCTTCGTTAATTATTCTTATATAAGAATCTCTTACTTGTCCGAAATTTTGTCGTCTATTCGTTGCTTCATGAATAGTGACCACAAATAGTACTTCTGCAATTCGATTATCTATCTTAGATAAATCTACGATTATTGATTCATCATCTCCTGTAGCACTGTTTCCGCCTGTCGGATCATCTCCCGTATGATGTAGCGATAAATCTGGTGAATCTGGGTTGTTGTAAAAGACGAAGAATTCATCTATCGGAACGAGTCGATTGTTATCTATCATGATGGCAGACACATCCAGATCAAAGTCATGTCCAGTGCCTTCGTTAGGATTCCATCCTAATCCAATTGTAATGTTATTAAGACCAATATCTATCTTTTGGCCTTTTTGTAAATTGATTGCCATAAACTCTCAGTAACTATTTCAGTAATTTTTTTAATATATCCCAAAAGCTAAAAGTAGTTTTGTTGTAAACCTTATTGTATGCAGCTTTTTTTGGGTTAGTTATCCACCCCCAGCCTCGTGGTGCTTTTAATCCTAGAGCGTTTTTTATTAGCCGCGTAGGTGATGTTCGAGCGGCAATACTTTTCCTTAGAGAAGGTTTTCGGAGGCCAAATTTCATATTGTAAGGGTTTACGTTTGTAAGATATGTCATTTTCTTTCTTTAAAAAAGTAAAAAAGTCTTTCTGTATCGGTCTAGTGGCACGATGGGTTCAGTACTAGTATACATAAGTTGTGGCGTTAATTCGTTGTCGCTTCATACGTTTAGTTCTAAGGTCTGTATTTAGCTGAATGGTTAGGAGCTCACAAAACAGCCTCACATATAGCCCTTGTTTTAACTTTAATATTATTCCTTATTGTTGATTTTTGGTCTTGATTCCCCACTTTCGTTCTGCTCACCTGCATCAAAAATGTGGTTTTTCTGCCTATGAGCTAGAAGTGTATCAATTTTCTGTCTGCCTAGCGTCGCAAGACAGTTGTACCTCGATTTTGCGAGTGTCCACATACATACGACCGTTTATATGTGGACAAAATAAACTTAAATCATTACTTTTGACCGCATGAAAACAGCCGTTGCCTACTTTCGGGTTTCGACCGACCGCCAAGGGAAAAGTGGTCTGGGGCTTGAAGCCCAGCACCAAGCTGTGCATCTATTCGCGCAACGGGAAGGCTACCAGGTCACTGCCGAATTTGTCGAGATTGAGAGTGGCAAGAAAAACCAGCGACCGGAGCTTATGGCAGCTTTGCTGCAGTGCAAAAAGCAGAAAGCAACGCTGATCATTGCGAAGCTCGACCGGCTCGGCCGGAATGTTGCTTTCATTGCAAACCTGATGGAAAGTCGCGTTGAGTTTCGTGCGGTTGATAATCCTCATGCAAATCCGCTGATGGTACATATGTTGGCCGCCTTTGCCCAACATGAACGGGAGCAAATTAGTACCAGGACGAAAGAGGCATTACAGGCTGCAAAGCGCCGGGGTGTTCAACTTGGTAAACATGGCCGGGAGATCGAAAGCAAAAAGAACGCTGCGGCCGCTGATCAGTTTGCAGATGCTATGCGACCAATCGTCGATGAACTGACAGCCGAAGGTTTTATAACGGTGCGCGGGATCTGTAACGAGCTGAACCGGCGAGCTGTTGACACGTTCCGAAGCGGTGGTAAAAAATGGCACCGCACATCAGTTCACCGTTTGTTGAAACGCTTTCGTAATGCGGAGCAATGATTCGTCTTTGTTAACTTAAAAGGTGAAGCCAATAGTCCATTCTTGATGGAAGTAGGTTTTTATTTTGACAAACAAAATCAAAAAGTTCGTCAGCAGTTAACACAGTAATATCGTTGGAGTCTGAGGTAACCACACCTTCAGTCGAGAACAAAAATACATGATTGGCGTTTCCACGTAATCGCTCATCGAGCTCCACTCCTCCCTGCTTTACTTGGGCAACAGCAGTCTGTGATGTAATCGAATGTTTCAGAATAAATTCATGTCCAATAGTTGCCTTTTTGCAGGAGCTAGGAATTAAGCAATAGCCTTTGACCTTTTGTAAATACAACCCGACAATATCTTCGCAATCATCGGCTTTGATGAAATTAAAGAAAGTCTTTTTATCTATTCTTTGCTCTTTCAGCCACTCAGTTAAGAAATTGCTGCTAGGAACGCGCGAAAATGCCCACTTTGAAAATTCTTCCATCTGCGGATCTCTAATTGCTTGAAAAGTCTTTGCAGGACGAAAACAAGCCACGATTTTCCCCGGAACGTTTTCTTCATTTCCGATTCTTACCCATTCACAGGCTCGTTGATTCGGGATATCAAGCTCCAGATGCAGTGGATCATTGGAGTAGAACCAATTCCCCCGAATGCGTCCAAGGTAGTATTTCCCATTTTTGTCACGTGCCCAAATGTATTCCCCAATTACGGGATTATAGGCGAAAGGAATAGAAGCAACACGGACGCCATATTTTGATCGGGCTGCGCGCTCATAGTCTGAGGGTGTTAAAATATTACCGGCAACGGGCCAGCCAATTCCAGCAACATGATTTTCTGTGCAATAGCTCACGACATCGTCATGAGTTTTTCCATTTTTAGGGTCGGGCCGGATGTGAAGACGCCAGAGCATTAGGTTATTTAGTGATTAATTTTAGTTTAAGTAAATTTATTAAACAATATACTGGACGAGCTGACCATGTGACGTATAAAAGGAGGTTTTTTTGCATTATAAAGTAAATGTTAAACTTAATGTACTTTCCTATGTAAGAGTTGATGTACAAATACATTTTATTCATTTTAACGCGAATGAAAAAAATAGATGTACATTTGCATTAATAAATGCATCTATTTAAGAATGTAAAAATACATGTATAAAAGTAAAGTAACATTATGATTTTCACCGTAGGTGGCATTAAGGGCGGCACAGGAAAGACAACAATATCTACAAATCTAGCTGTGTGGCTATCTCGGCATGGAGCTGATGTGCTGCTTGTTGATGCCGATGAGCAGGAAAGTGCTAGTGACTTCACCGCATGGCGTGAAGAAACAAAATCCGATGATATTGGTTACACATTGGTTCAGCTGCACGGTGCAACATTGCGGCGGCAAATTGAACAAATGCGATCAAAGCATGATCATATTGTGATCGACACTGGTGGACGAGATACAGCCAGCCAGCGCGCCGCCTTATTCGTTTCGGATATCTACCTTCTTCCATTTGCTCCGCGTAGTTACGAGATATGGACACTTTCAAAAGTGCAGGCCTTATTAAGCGAGATACAAAGTGGTCGTCCTACATCATTACAGATATATTCTTTCTTAAATAAAGCAGACACACGCGGCGCAGACAATAGTGAGGCTACGGAAGTGCTGCGTGAGAATGAAGAACTCAATTTCGTCGATTTCCCGATTATCAACCGCAAGGCTTTTGCAACGGCCGCAAGTAAGGGATTATCAGTTTTTGAAATGGTTCCGGCCGATGAAAAGGCCATTAGCGAAGTAGAAGCCTTATTCAGTCACATCACAGGTATTAAAAAGAAATAGATATGGCAGTTTCAGCCCCCCCAAAACGTAACAAGGACGCAGCTTCGACCGGTGCGGTGCCTGCTGCAAGTGAAAAGAAAATTGAATCAATCATCAATCGTGGAAGTTCAACGGTAGCAATTTCGGAATCTCCGGCAGAGAACGACCCTCTCAAAACGGTCACTGTGAAACTGCTTTCTAGCACACTTAAAGTCATCGATAGTCTGCGAGAGAAAAGACCGCGCAAGCCGACAAGTCCAAAGCTTGGAATTTCCCAAGTTGATTGGATCACAGAAGCGATAGAAGAAAAGATCAAACGCGAAAAAAAGCATTATAATGTTGATTAACATACTAATGCGAAAAATAATGCAATTTATAATGTAAAAATACATGTATATACGAATGTAATAACAAATGTATTATTGCATTCTAAAAAGGAACCAATATGGCTGATAAAAAAGAAGATAAGTTATCAAGGTACGCTGAGAGCCGTATGCGACTTGTCATGGACAGCTTTAATACTTTACCGGAAGATCGTGAGCATTTATATATGCCAGTCGCACTGGCACATGTGTATTTTCCACGACGGGACGTAAAGCTCGATCCCACGGAAAGCTATGTACATCGTAGCGGAGACTTTCAGCTTAATATCAGCCAATTGCCTGTGCCTAATCCGCATACCGGTAAAAATGAATTTTTGGGTTTGCCGTTTGGACCTAAATCACGGCTTTTACTTGGTGTGATCAATGCTATGGCATTACAGCAGGGAAGCAATAAAATTGACATTGAGGCAGATACTTTGCCGCGCTTTCTCCATAAGATCGGTATGACAGACGGAGGAAACCAACTAAACCAGGTGCGTAATCAGATTGCACGCCTATCGTCGTCGCTGATCAGCGTGAGCTACAAGGAAGCGGACGGCAGTACGGTACACGGTCAAATGCCAATTGTGAAAGGGTTTGATTTATTCCCCCGCAGCCATCCTGAGCAAATGTTACTTTGGCAAAGGCACATTGTCTTAAGCTTGGACTATTGGGAGGAACTTCAAAAACATCCCTTGCCGCTCTCATTGGAGCATTTGCGCATTTTATCAGGGCATGCACGCGCCATTGATTTTTATAGTTTTCTTGCTTACCGACTTCACAACTTGAAAAAGCCGCTGTTTCTTACGTGGGCTACCATGAAGGATATCTTCGGCGGTGATATCGGGCGTATGGCTGATTTTAAGGTTAAAATGCGGCAAACTGCCGAACTAGCTAGGCTTGCTTATACTGATGCCAAATTCAGTTACGATGCCCAGGGATGGACATTCCATAGCAGCCCTTCACCCATCCAAAAGAAGCAATTCCTATTTCAGCAAAACAAGTTACCAAAGGCACCGTAACTTGGTCACGAAACATAATCTGACTCGTAAAAGCCAATGTTGATAACCACTGTATAATAGGTACTTACAGCTAATTATCCACCGTAACTTAGTCACAAAAGTGCCACTTATCCACCGTAACTTGGTCACACAAACACCGTAACTTGGTCACACAACCTATTATATACTAATAAAAAAAACTTACTATTAATAAGCTGCAAAATTTGTGGAAAACTCAGCTCAATCGCTCGAACGTTTAAAATGTTTTACTGGTGAAAAGAAAAAGACGGTAAAGTGATGTCACCGATAGTTACTTATTTTCCTTTTTTGAAATTGTGTAATGTACCAATTATTGGTACATTTGTTTTCAAAGCATAGGCGTTGAAAGTCATCCCATGAAAAGAAACACATCCATCACCTTTGGTTCGCATTTTGAATCTTTCATTCAAAATCAAATTGAGCATGGCCGTTACGCATCTACCAGCGAAGTAGTGCGGGCAGGGCTGCGATTGCTCGAACAGGAAGAAGAAAAATTAATGGTATTGCGGCAAGCCCTGATCGAGGGCGAGAAAAGTGGTTTTGTCGAGAATTTTGATCCGCAGGATTTCAAAGCGAGATTGAAGCAGCGGAAACTGGCATAGCATGACCAAGTACGAAATGACAAAGCGCGCAGCCCGTGATATTGAAGATATTTGGGATTACACGGTTTCTGAATGGTCATTAAATCAAGCTGAAAAGTACACTGATGGATTATTCTGGTGCTTTGATTCCATCGCCGATGGTGGCATAGAAGGAAAACCAGTGGATCACGTGCGGCCAGGTTACAAAAAAGCTTCTTACGGCAAGCATCTTATCTTTTTTCGGGTTGCGGTGAGTGGTGTCATTGAGATTATCCGCGTGCTACATTCCAGTATGGACATAAAAAGCCGGTTACGGGATGAACACTGAACAGGCAAAAAAACTATCCCTTCCGGATCTGCTCGAAAAGCTAGGCCATACTCCCTTCAAAGTGACGAAGGGAGGTTATGAGCTGTGGTATCCGTCGCCGTTCCGGAAAGAAAAGGATGCAAGTTTTCACACGTCATTCATTGGCGGAAAGTGGATATGGAATGATTTCGGGGATATTGGTGGAACCGTCGTTGATTTTGCTATGCGCTATTCCGATTCCAGGACTATTTCGGAAGCTCTGGCCTTTTTGGAACACCACGCGCCAGTATTTTCACAAAAAGCAGGTACACCCAATCTTTTTTCTTTTCACCAGCAACCCTACCGCGAAGCGGTCGAAAATTTTTCAGCTGATCGACAGCTGCAGCTGATCGAAGCAAAGCCAATCACAAGCGCTGCCATCCTGAATTACTTATCCAGGGATCGTAGTATCCCCGCCGAACTTGCTAAGCGTTACCTGGTCGAGATCCGATATCAGAATACAGCAGTGGGAAAACCATTCTTTGGTTTTGGGATGCGTAATGAATCCGGAGGTTATGAAGTGCGGGTAGCACTTCCCACTCATAAATTTAAATCTGCGATCAATGCGCGGGATATTACTGTCATTCCAGGCAGCGAGGCAGGAAACACAAGCGTAAGCCTGTTTGAAGGCATGACGGATTTTCTATCCCTCTTGGTTATGCAAGGTAAAACAGCGTTACCTGGCATGGTGATCATCATGCATTCGCTTTCATCGCATGGCCGCACCGTCAATTATCTCCGGAGCAATTCCGCCCAGGATATCCACACCTATCTGGATAATAATTCCGCCGGTCAAAAGGGCACAGAGAAGCTCAAAGCGGAGTTTGGAGATACCATGACATCATTCAGTCAAACCTTTGCGCCCTACGCTGATTTAAACGACGCTTTACGGGCTATGCATGCCCGACGATCTGGGCAGTCTTTGAGCTGAACGATAGCGAATAAGGGAAAAGCCGGTTTTTCCCTTTGATTAGATGAGCCAGGCAATCTATCCAGCTCGCTTGTCACCAACTATTATTTTCGCATGCCTTTGGCATTATCCACCCACCAAAATATTAGCCTGCTGCTGTTATTAACTTGTTCCCAATTACTCAAATTCTACTCTTATGTAATATACACATAATCAAATTCGGTTACTTATTTTCAAACAAGCTTGAAAGTGGGTAATTTTGTATTTGTTTAATAAAATTAATTTTCATATGAGAAGAAGAACAACTGAATTGAGAACTGGCGACATTGTAAGAGCGCAAAGACCCTGGGACAGCCAGGAGCATGTATGGATTATCTTTGAGACTTCAATTTCAGCAGATAAAGAATGTGTTAGAGCATTTAATCTAACTGGTTCACCTGCACCCGAAGGGGAAAAAATGATTGAGATTGCCAAAAAGAATATTCCAGACAATTTTTTCCCAATCAAAAAGCCCCGAACATTCGCTAGAATTAATGATGATGATTGTTTGCTACTGGAAGATGTGACAGAGCATTTGGGAGTAGCAAAGACGGTTTGTCCAGGAATATTGGACGAAGTTTGTCAGCAAACGTATTCTTGTGACGTATCCTCAGAGCTTCAAAAACTCTGTGATTGTGAATACGGAATCATAGAGCGAAAGGTTGAGCTGAATCAAATCGTTCCCCCACCTTGCGATTGCGACAGAGCGGTTTACTTTTATCAGTAAACTGCTCTACTCTAATAGGTTTACCTTTTGTGATTAATGGTAACAATCTCTTTAAACGTCGGGTATTTTTGACACTTACCACCATTCACAAGTGAATTGCGTGAATGTAAAGCTCCGGCTAAATGATCATTTTAAACGTGGTAACTCATTTTATGTTAAGTGGGAAAACACAGAGCAAGAGGGTGGCGGCCGGTCTGTGAAAGTTCTTGGGATAGTACAAGGAGGCGGGACTTTTGTATGCGCACAGCAACGAAATTGAACTTATTGGTGTCATAGTTGAAAGAAATCAACTTTACGCTATGAGGCTTCTATTCTTATCTGTGTTTTTTTTGACATCCGCAACCTGTCATGCCCAATGGAAAACCAGTGTAGGCGTCAACATTCCGCCTATCATAGCTAAGTCCGCCGAGATCAGTTCGGAATTTAGACGGAATCCAGGATATTCACTGAACTTCAATCTCGGTCACACGTTTAAAACAGGCCATACTGGTTTAATAGACCATAAAGTATATGACAGGATCAGTGAGCGAAGGACTTCCGGAACTTTCGTCAAAGCCGGCGTTAGATTGTATCCGACATCGATGTCGGCAAAGCAGAAAAGAAACCATTTTTTCCTAGGGGCATTTCTTATCCTCTCACATTACCGGCAAACAGCGTTATTTGAAGAATTAGAGGTTTCTGACACCTATACGCCCGTTTCGAGTAAAGGAACAGTCCTATTCCCTGCTGCCACCATTGGATTTCAA
Organism: Dyadobacter sp. 50-39; assembly: GCA_001898145.1. Taxonomy (GTDB): domain Bacteria; phylum Bacteroidota; class Bacteroidia; order Cytophagales; family Spirosomataceae; genus Dyadobacter. The sequence goes on along the minus strand of MKSR01000004.1, from coordinate 834 downwards.
CACAACTTAACCAGATTTCTTATTCTAGATTGGGGTGTTCAAAAATCGTTTGTTCTTCGGGAGAACAATTATCTGGGAAGAAGGGACCGTAATTACCAGCCAGGGGCAGGATCAGCTCAATCAGATCCATTTATCGGCTATTTCCAGGGAATTCTCTCATTGAAATACCAGTTTTCCAATTAAGCCAGATTTAACTAATATTCCATTTATAATGAAGTCGCTTCAAACGTCCAAAATTGATTTATTTACATAGCTAACACGGATACTACACATGAGATTAAGTACTAATCTAGTCCCTCTATTGGTATCCCTTACGACATTGAGCCTTGGTGTTTCATGTGGTGATTGCTCTGACACTGTCGATGCTCCGGTCACAGCACCAATCAGATTCTCAATTGTTAATCCCGAAGGCAAAAATCTAGTAGATACCAATCAGTCACACTACTCGGTGGATTCCATTAAGCTTTTTGACGTTCAGACAAACGAATGGATTTTTCTAAACAAAGAATATATACCCGCTGCCGAAGGATACGTTTTCTCCGGAGATTGTAGTAAAAACGAGAATGGGAAATCGTCGTTGCTCCTGCAATTGACTAGTCTAGACTCGGACACCTTGGATGTTTGGTACAAGCAAATAAACAATGAATGTTTTCTGCTATATGAGTATACCCACTTCCAGCATAATGGGCGCGACTTGCAAAAATCGCCCCTAACATGAGGTTTTCATTACAAATGGACGGAAAATAGCGGTTTGCTAATTAACGCTTATCGACAGGCGGCCGCAAAGCTCGTAGCCCGTTCTCTTGTAACCTGATTTCATCGTTGAAATCATAT
>MKSR01000003.1 GCA_001898145.1 Dyadobacter sp. 50-39 | reverse complement strand
GTTTAATCATCACTCTCGCTCAGTGATGTCAAGCCACTTTCAGGTGGCGGACTTTGTCCAGGAATTTTTGGCGACCTTTGCTCAGGAACGCTGGCGTACTTTCGCAGGAATATCTACCAAACAACCTTAAATTGTCTTAACATCTCAGACACAGTAATTTTCTGGACTAGAGATAATAGTTTAGGGAGTTTAAAAGAACTACTAGCTGTCTCTCGTCAATTCAATTGGCGGCAAAACCTGCAAAACATGCCTGCCCGTGGTGTTATTGTATGTGAAGAAATGGAAATGCTAAGAAATAACGAAATGAACACGGGTGGTGCGATATATAGTACAAGTTTAATTTATGGAAGAGGTTTATATAACGCACACGCTAAATCTGAAAGCCTTAATTTTGCAGGATGTGTTGTTGATAATTCGGTGTTTAATGATATCCCGGAGGAAGTAAATATAGCCGAGCTAATGCTCCCATATGGAAAGTTATATAGTGTGCCATATAAACAACAAATTGAGCAAGAAGTAGATGAGTATGTTTTAAACATTATCAATGGTAGGCTTAACGAGCAGGCCTTTCAAAATTATAGTGAATCAATCCGCACAAGATTTTCATGCGACAACAAACCAGTAAGTTCTGAAAGGGTGCAAGAATTAATCAGAAATAGTATCACATTTTTAACAACGTTCTGCGAGTAGTGAGTTTATTTGTACTAGAAACGGGAATATAGCATATTAATTTTGAGTATCATTTCCTTAAAATCAAATGCATTAATTCCGGGTCATTCAACAACCTTTCCATTTCCGACTGCACAATATCCTGCACATCCTGAATGATCTGATGATAATTCCGTTGAACGATACCATCGTCGATTTTCCGTATCACCGGAATATCCTGATAACCATCTTCTTCTTTTCTCAAAGCATCATGATCGTTCAAAATCTCACATTGAAATGCTTTCAAATCAATCTTCTGGTCTGGATTATCGGCAACCATTCCGACGAACTGACCAGAACTGAGCGATGAAATCTTGGAAGGGGGAATTGCGGAATCCAGTTGTTTTGAACGGCTGATTGATGTATCCGTCCTATTAATGGAAAAGCTGGTGCGGTCCTGCATGATTTTTCCAAAGCGTTCCGATAGTTGTTTGGCAGTGTCGCCGGAGACCTGACCACTGATGATGTTACCAGCTATATTCATGATGACATCCGCCTGTTCTTTTCCGTAATCCTTACGTAGCTGTGAAAAATCTTGGATTCCCAAAGTGGTAGATACCTTATTGCTGCGCGCGGTGGCGATAAGACTATCCATGTGATTCAGGTAAATGGTAGGGAATTCATCAAAGATCAGACTGCTTTTTAACTTTCCCTTTTTGTTGACAAGCTTGATGAGTCTTGTAATGTAAAGGGAAAGCACAGCACCATACGTCAACAGTTTCTGCGGGTTATTACCCATACAAACAATTTTAGGCTCATCTGGATTATTGATATCCAATGTGAAGTCATTTCCGGAAAGGACATAATATAAGGAGTGCGATGCCAGTCTAGCCATCGAAATCTGTGCGGAGGCAATCTGTCCTTCAAGCTGCTGTGTGGCATCATTAATAAATGCAGAGACAAAGGGACTGATCATGGCCTGGATTTCCGGTTCAGTGCGAAGGACCGTGAAAAGTTTATCCTGTTCAATCTGCATAAGTTCTACCACATGGGGCAGTGTACAGAAGGCTCCATCCTGGTATTTTCTTAGGAACCAGATGATCGCCGTCAAAAAGTTGATAGGCGACTCAACAAAGAAATCTCCCTGCCGTTTGATCCATTCACGGTTGAGTCCCATCAGGATTGTACGGGCAGCTTCGGCTGCATCAGTAATGTCGATGAGCCCCGCCGGATCCAGCGGGTTACAGCGGTGGGTGCGGGAGAGATCATCGAAGTTGATTACGTACAACTGTGGTGGAACTTTGTATTTATCCTTGTTTTTAAGCCAGGTATTGTAAGTGATTTTTGACAGGTCGTCGAACTTGAAATCGTATACAAACATGGAAAAACCTTTCCGGATATGCTGGGTTATCACGTGCCGGATGACAAAGTAGCTTTTACCTGAACCAGGGGAACCTAGCACCAGCAGGCCCCGGAACGGGTTAATGAAGTTAATCCAGCTTTTACGAATTTTTCCTTTCAAATTATACCTGGCAGGAAGGTTAATGGAGTATTCGTTATCAATCAGCTGCTCATGCTGCGGGAAGGTTTCGTTTTCTTTGTTGAATATATCCTGACCGTTTATTTTTAAACGAATTACTCTGGAAAGCATCGTTCCGCCTGACAAAATGAGCATGAAACCAATGGCACTGACAGCAATATACATGGTCGAAACAAAGACCGGCTGCGCTGACAGCGAGAGAATCCAACGGTTAAAAAAGTAGATCGTTACACCAATGATAATGTAGATCAATGCTGTTTTTGTACTCAGTTTTTCCTCCTTTTTTCCCTTCGCCCCAAGCAGTGAAATAGCGAGAAAAGCAAGGGCAATTAGTTTGGTTCTATCAAATGTCGAGAACAAACCCGTCTTGAAAATGTTTTCCAGAATACGGTCACTGAATGTGGAAACCAGCTTCCACTGCTCAAAGGCGGTGTAGCAAAAATAATAGAAGTGCAGACCTAAAAGGGCCAGACTGATGAGTCTTGTCATGTCCAGGATCCGGCGTAAAGCCTGATCATTTTCTCCTGTATTTGATGCCATAATGGTAGTAGATTAAAGTGAATGGGATTGTTTTTGCTGTTTTCTTTTGCGGCTTTTTCGTAGTTGCCAAGGCGTTGCATCTGGTGAGAAGGTTGGCTGAAAAAGTATATCAAGTGAGTCATCGGAGCCGGAATTTTTGTCTGGCGACTCCATGAATATCCTTGTTAGAGGGCCATTTTTTTTTGTATTATTTCCAGAAATCTTAGTGCCTGTAGATGGTGTCTGGTGCTGAATATATTCCTGCTTCTCAGATTGCTGCTGCTTGTAGGCGCAGCGTTCTGAGATAGCTTTGGCGCTGTACTGTTTACCCAGATCACTGCCGTTAAATACACATTTGGTGCGGAAATCCACATAGGTGATTCCGTAGATCTGGCCTTTGTCATTCTGGCGAAGCACCGTTTTGATTCCGTCTTTTTCCAGCGCCTGAATCAGTTTTTCAACATCAACATCCGAACGTTTTAAGAGCGCGAAATCAATTGCATTTTTTACGCGCGCTTTGTGTGGTTGCCTGGTCGTTTCGTTATGTTCAAATCGCTTTTGTAGATATGGTAGGGTAGGTTTATTGTAAAAATCACTGGCTTTAATCGGTACTCCGATTTTGTTGCCTCGCTCGTCCAGAATACGGTATGTCAACCCATTTCTTTTGTAAGTGCGGGAGTCTTCACTGCCACGATCTGCCGCTACATTGTACTGTCTGAGCACTGCATTCAGCTCGGGTAGTGAAGCATATTTATAAGTGGGAAGTACCGCGTCAAGCACTGTCGCAATGGCCCGTTTGGTCTGACTTTTTCCATACTGAGCCTTCTGTACATTGACAGGTTTGAGCTCATAAACTTTGCTTTGTCTGCTGTCTTCGGCGCGAACCAATCCATATGATAATTCTATTTCTTTTCGTGCTTTTTCGGAAAGATTTCGGCCGATATTTTGCGTTTCGATTCGGGTGCCATCAGGCCTTATTTTTACGGAGACCAAGTGAAGGTGTGGGTGAGCCGCATCGTAGTGCTGATAAACAAGATAGGGCTGCTGACCAAACCCGATTTTTTTCATATAGGTCTGTGCGATTTCAGTAAGCTGGCTCTTTGAAAGCTGCTCTGACGGATCAAAATTTAGTGAGATATGCACACTGTTTCGTGTCACATTTTCATTCAGATTAGCAAGTTTCAATAGCATATTCAGCCGCTGATTTTCGCTCAGTGATTCGGCATCAGCAGGGTAGTTACCCGCGGAAATACACTCTGCAACTCCTTCTGCGATCTTGTTTTCGTTGTAATAAAAACTCCTTCTCAAAGAGTTTCCTGTCTTTATGATTGCAACCATTTTTTCGATGTTTCACTGATATGGTTTTTAATCTCTTCAATATGTTCAAGTAGCTTTCTTTTATCGTATTCGTATTCCATAATCCAATCACGGAACTGTGAAATCTGGCTTAAAGAATTGAGTTTCTTGACAGCCTGATTGAAGTTATTTCCGGCAGCGGTTAGCTCATTTCGCAGCCCGATTAGCTCAGTCATTAGCTCGTCGAGCGATTCGTTCCTATGGTTGACGGTCACTGGTTTTGATAGTAAAACCTTACGGGCATATTCGCTGAGTTTACGGGCAGTAGTTCTTTTAAACTGGCGATGAACCTTCGCGTATTCGTCCGGGCTAAGTCGGAGGTGGAGCCATTTGGTGCGGTTGCTGTTTTCTTCTTTCATCACAAAATCATTTTCACGGTTTCAACAATTTTCTATTTAAAGGACTCACCTGCCCACGACTTCTATGTTGTAATTCAAATATTTTGGGAATTATTTTTATATGTAGCAAAAATTAACCTCCTTTATATTAGGAAGTTAAAGGGGAAGCAGGCTCTGCTGGGGAG
>MKSR01000002.1 GCA_001898145.1 Dyadobacter sp. 50-39 | reverse complement strand
TCTTTTCCACCTCAGTAAGTCGTTCCCAAGGTTTTCGATTTTTGATCGTGACTTCCTTCCTTTTTGCTTTCATCCGTTTTTGCTTCTGTGTAAAGCTATTCCAGGACTATACACTGGCAGGAAACCAGGTTCGGTTCTGTTTATTATTGATGATCTTATCATCAAAACCATTGCTTAGGTAGGCTTCATATGCCCACACCCAGTCCTTACGGGAATACTTGCCGAACAAGCCGAAACCTACATTACTCCATGTGCTTGGAATGATAGTGGTGGACGAAACTGGTCGGCTTATAAACTCCCATTTAGGGCCGTCATGGTTTTGGTTAAACGCACCGATCGGGTTCATGATCACACCGCCCCGCAGGTTAAAAAACGGGTTAAATTCGACGTCAAGCGCAGCAAATTCAATGCTGATCTCGCGCCCGCCTTCCTCGAATTCTATTTCTGTCATAAACTTGATCCGCTGCCGGATACTGGCCGACATAAACATGGTAAGCCGTGGCAGTTGAAAGGAAAGCCCGTCGCTAACCCCGTCAGTACCAAAATAACTGCTATTGGCTTCCACGTAGCCGCCCAGCGCAACAGGTAGCTTTCCCATTTGTAAAAATGGCCGGTTGTAGACCGCGTCCATATTGAGCTTCAACTTGGTGGAATCCTGCTTGACACGGGAAAAGAAAAAACTTGTATCAGTCTGGCCGTAAAGGACCCGGGCGCAAATTGTCAGCAAAAGCAGTAGTACAGATTTCTTCATGCGAGTTGAATGAATATGGTAGTCTCATCACTGCGTACATTAAACTTTCTTAAATCCTCTTTTGCAGGGCCTTTCGTTACTTTTCCGGAGCGGTCGTATGCGCTGCCGTGAGCAGAACATGAGAGCGAGTCCCCATGGACACTGACCTCATTGCCCTGATGGCTGCATTTGAGCCAAACCGCCGTGTATTTATCGTTACCATCATCATAAACAGCCACAGGAAATTTCAGATTGTCTACATTGACTACCACGACCTGACGGGCTATCTTCTCCCCTGACTTCTTGGTTTCAAAAAAAGACTCCTTTGGAAAAGAAATGGTCTTATCTGAAACACTGCCCTGCACGGAATACACGCTGGCACATCCGGATAGGGAAAAAGTTGCCGTTGATAATCCAAGGCATGAAATACCACACGCTTTAATGAATTGCTTTCTATCCATTTTATAAGGATTTTAAAAATTTGATAAGATCTGCCTGCTCACCCTGAGCCAGGCTTTTGAAACGGTTCCTACTCCCATCAGCTTCCCCACCATGCATTTCAATGGCCTGCTCGATACTTCTTGCCCGGCCATCATGCATCAGAAAATAAAGGCCACCCTGCGAATTAGGCGATAGACCAAGTCCCCAGAGCGGCGGCGTCCGCCACTCCGAAGTTTTTGCGCTCCCTTCGGTATAGCCATCATCCAGGCCGCTGCCCATATCATGAAGCAATAGGTCTGTATAGGGATGGAATGTTTTGTTTGAAAGGGCTGAAACCTGAGATAGGCCGGTTTTCAATGTTTGCCTGTGGCAACTCTGGCAACCCAAGTCTATAAACGTTTGCTTTCCCTGCTTGACCTGAGCGTCACCCTGGTCCCTTTGGATGGGCGCTTTCAGGGTCTGCAAGTAAAAAACTACGTTGTTGATGGTCAGATTTGAGATTTCCGGATCAATTTCCAGACCGGAATAGACATCAAAAGGCGCAAATAATGAACTGATGCCAATGTCCTGGCTATAAGCATTTACCGTTTGGTGCAGTAAACTGTAAGCGGCAGCCTTCTTGCCAAAACGGTGAATATACTTGCCATTTTTAGGGACTGCATTGGGCAGCGGGTTTAAAAACGAAGGGAGATCCCCGTAATTAGGCACTCCTGATATCCCGTCTTTATCCGCGTCAGCCGGATCGGCCATTGCCAGGATATCCGCGTCCGGGACCAGCTCGATCAATCCAAGCCCTGTATTAGAAGGTGGTGTAAAACGGGAGAATGTAGCGCCAGCAGGGATACTTTCAGGTACGTATCCAGGTATGGCTCTGTTTTGTAACTGCGGCCCTCCCAGGTGAAGGAATTTATTGCCACTTGCATCCGTCTGGCCGAATCTGGTCAGCGTCGTAAACAATGTCCCTTTGCCATCACCGGCATGGCAGCTTCCGCAACTGGTGGCAACAAAGACGGAACCCAAACCGGTTTCACTGGTAAAGATCTCATCACTGAAAGCTGCATCACCCGCTAAAAACCGCGTTTTCTCGGCAGACGAAAGCCCTTCAATGGGGCCATCCAAAATTTGATCGTCAGCTGGCACCTTCGGTGTAATCCGCTCACAGGATATGATTAAAATCCCTTCAAGAATAAGTGCAATAAGTAACCGTTTATATTTAGATTATTCTTAATAAAATTTTAGATCTATCTAAAATTTTATTAAAGGTAGTTTAAATTTTTATAAAGCAAATATTCGGGCATAAAAAAAACCTCCGGATCTAGCCCGGAGGTTTTGTATTAACAGAGACTGTTAAATCTTCTTACCCTGGATGCGGAAAGCATTTAAGATCGCCAACAGCGCAACCCCAACATCAGCAAAAACTGCCTCCCATAAGGTTGCGATCCCGCCAGCTCCCAGAAGAAGCACGATTGCTTTCACGGACATAGCCAGGATAATATTTTGCCAGACAATTGAGCGGGTGATCTTACCTGCCCGGATGGCTGAAACAATTCTGGATGGCTGGTCGTTTTGAATAACTACATCCGCTGTCTCAATGGTCGCATCAGAGCCGAGCCCGCCCATTGCAATGCCAGCATCAGCCAGGGCTACAACCGGGGCGTCATTGACACCATCCCCAACAAATGCCAAACGCTTACCAGCATCTTTGAAAGCCTGCACTTTCTCTACCTTGCCCTCTGGCAACAGATCTCCATAAGCTTCATCGATGCCCAGCTCTTTTGCAACTTTCTGGGCAACAGCATTCTTATCCCCCGAGAGCATCACAGTCTTGATGCCCAAGCCATGCATATCCTTGATTGCCTGGGCCGCATCCTCTTTGATCTCATCGGCGATGGTTATGTAACCTGCATACTTGCCATCAACGGCTACAACTACGATTGTTTCCTGGATCTGCTTGATATCTTCCGGGTAAGAAATAGAAAACTTATCCAGTAATTTCAAATTACCGGCAAGCAGCTCTTTCCCTGCTACCTTGCCTTTCAGGCCATGACCTGATATCTCTTCTACATACGTAGGATCTTCTATTTTCTTACCTTGCTGGTATTCAATGACAGCCCGCGCCACCGGGTGCGTGGAAGCACTTTCCAGTGATGATGTCAGATAAAGGAACTCATTTTTATCCAAACTGGTCTCAACCTGCTGCACTTTGAATACGCCTTTGGTAAGGGTACCTGTCTTGTCCATAACAACAGTGTCCACCTTGGTCATTACATCCAGGAAGTTAGACCCTTTAAACAGTATTCCGTTACGCGAAGCCAGGCCAATACCACCAAAGTAACCCAGGGGAATAGAGATCGTGAGCGCACATGGGCAGGAAATAACCAGAAAAACCATCCCGCGGTATAGCCACTGATTGAATACATAATCTTCTACAAAAAAGTATGGGATAATGATAATGGCCAATGCCAGAAAAAACACAATAGGTGTGTAGGTTTTGGCAAACTTGCTGATAAAAAGCTGAGTCGGCGCTTTTCTTGCCGTAGCTTCCTGCACCATTTCCAGTATCCTAGAAAGTTTTGAATCCTTGAAAGCAGTTGTAACTTTCAATTCAATTGCCCTGTCCAGGTTAATCATCCCCGCAAGGACCGGGCTTCCTTTTTCTTTCGTATCCGGCGTGGACTCGCCCGTTAATGCGGCGGTATTGAAACTGGCCGATTCTGTCAGCAGTTCACTGTCCAGGGCCACTTTCTCACCTGGTTTAACCATGATGATATCCCCGATTGCAGCATCTGCGGGATTAATTACCTTATTGCCTCCATTGCGTTTAACAGTCACTTTATCAGGCCGCACGTCCAGCAATGCTTTAATGGAACGTTTGGAGCGGTTGACAGCCAGATCCTGAAAGAGCTCTCCCAATTCGTAAAAGATCATGACAGCAACGCCTTCTGCAAACTCGCCAATGTAAAATGCCCCTAACGTCGCTGTTGTCATCAGGGTGAACTCGTTGAAAAAGTCTCCCCGGATCACCCTTCTGAATGCAATTTGTATGGTCTTATGCCCCGCCAGCATGTATGCAATGACCATTAGCCCAATCTCGATTGGTTTTGCAACTGGGATGTCAAGCACTTTGTTTACCAGCAGAAAACCCAGCAGGATTACAAGGCTCAACCATAACGCCCACCTGCTTTTGATTAGGCTTGCGCTTCCTGCTTCGCTGCCATGATCGTGCCCGTCACCTTCGCTATGATCTTTATCATCTTCGTCATGATCTTCACCTTCGTCATGATCATCGCCTTCATGATTCTGTTTTTTTGCCAGCTGGGTATCAACTGGCTCCTGCTGCCCAGGATTATTATTTTGGTTTTCTTCCATGATACAACCTTTTTTAAATTTCTACGATAAAGTTTAATATGGCCAGGCTAATGAGTGTAAGCCCGGTAATGAGCTGCTCATAGTGTTCCAGCCAATGGATATTAATATTTTTAATGCCTTTGCTTCCCAAGCTTACCATCAGCAGCATGCCTGAGAGGGTCAACACATTATAAATCACTACGATTGTCAAAACAGCGTACCACCCGATAGCCCCGGCATTCAAAAAATAGGCATTGATCTCAAAGCAGGGTGAGAGAAACATCATCAGCATCAGCGATAACAGTATCCTGCGGTGGCTGCCATATTTCAATAATTTTTCATCGATATGGCTATGAGCCTGATGACGGTAATGCTGCATAATAAACCAGGTCCCCAGTAGCAGTAAGAACAAGGGTACAATCTTGCTGGCAATGACGCTTTGGTTCTCTGAAAGCTGAAAGCCGGCAAAGCTGACCATCAAACCAAATATGGTTGTACTTAGTGTATGTGCAGCGCCGGCTAAAAATGTAGTATTTAAAATCTGCCGTCTGCTCCATCTCATAGACCTGCCGATCGTGATAAAGGGCAACCAATGGCTGGGGATCATCGCATGGATCAGGCTAAGTGCGATACTTCCAAGGATAATCTGGTTCATAATTTAGTGCCCTTCTTCTTCCTCCGAGTTTTTAAGTTTTGATAACAAGGCATAAGCCCCTTTCAGCACAATCTTTTGGTTTTGCGCGTCAAAGCCCTGCGGGAATTTGATTTGCGTGTACCCATTTTCTGATACCCCTTTCGAGACGGCGACCATCTCAAAAGCCAGCTCATCGGACTCAGTGCCTTCTGTACTGTCAGCGTGGACACCTTCCGGGTGCTGTATGAATATATAGGAAGACCCGTCAAATTCGACAATGGCCGGATTCGGGAGCGCGGTTACAGGATTTGCGCCGATCTCGATCACAGCCTTCACAAAGTTCTGTGGCAACAAGCCTCTATCGTCTTTTTCAAGGTGGCAATGCACGCGCACCGTCCGGTCTTCATTGATCTTTTGATTGATCAAATACACTTTGGCCAGGTATTCCTTGCCTGGGTTATTGCTGACTGTGAAGCGCACCAATTGGCCCAGCTTGATTTTAGGGATATCCTGTTCAAAAATGGAAAGCTCGACATGCAAGTGGTCGGTATCAACAATTTCAAACATTACATCGGTCGGGTTAACATATTTTCCAATGTTCACATTGACCGTCGTAACTGATCCGCTGATGGGTGACCGTATTATGGCGCTGTTGATAATGGTGCCCATTTCTAATGTAGTTAAGTTTATACCGGCTGTAATAAGCCTTTCCCTTAAGCCTGCCAACCGCGCTTTTTGGGTCTTTACCTCCGATGTTGCTTGCTGCAATATCTTTTGGGCATTGATATTTTCCTTGCTCAATTCCAGCTGTCGGCTGTACTCCTGCTGGGCGTATTCCAGTTTACTTTCCGTTTCCAGGAAATCTTGCTGGATCTGGATAAAGTCAGGGTTTTCGATTGTGGCCAGCACCTGCCCCTTCTTTACCTGCATACCCTGCAACAGCTCTGTTTTTCTGACAAACCCGCCCAATGGTGCTGATATGCTCACCAGGTTTTGCGGTGGGATATCGATCACGCCATTGGCAGTGACTACATCGCTTAAATTACGGGTACTAACCTGGCCTAGTTCGACGGCGGCAGTTTCATATTGCGCTTTGGTGAGCTCAACGATATTCCCTTCTTCTTCATGGTGCACCCCCTCTTGATGTGCTGGCTCCTGCTGCTTTTCTTTCTGCTTTTTGCCGCAAGCCAAAAGGCCTGCCAAAAGAAACAAGACGACTACTATATTTTTCATTGAATATGGATCATTAGTTAACGATTGATAATTTGAAGCGGGTCATTGCTGTTTGGCTAGCAAAAATTCAATTTCAATGACCGATTGGTTGTAGCTACCCAGCAGGTCCAGGTAAGCAGACCTGATATTTAAAGCCCTGGTCAGTGCCTGCGAAAATTCGACATAGCCAATCTCGCCAGCCTCATAAGCCTTCGTGGCATTGCCTGCGATCACATCAGCCAGAACCAATGTTTTTTGCTCATATATAATCAGGCTCTGAGTTGCACTCTGATAAGACTGCACCGCTTGCTGCAAGCTACTGCCCAGCTGAATCTGGGCAAGCTCCCATTGATTCTGCGCGATTTTCTCATTGAGTTGTGACGCTTTTACGCGTGCCCTGGATGCACCGCTAAAAATCGGGATGGACACGCCAAGCTGAAATCCCTGAAAACGCTTTCCGGCCCCATAAAAAACCTCAGTACCATTGATATTTTCCCCGCCAATCAAAGACTGATTGAAATAGCCAACGCTGAAATCAGGTAACAGGCTCGTGCGCTCAACGGCTGTTGTTTGATTTTCAATGGCAATCTGCTGGCGTAGGTACTGCAAATACGGATTTGAATTAATGCCGGCAGTATCCAGTACAATAGCACCAAGGGAGCGTTTTTCCAGGGTATCACTCTGGGCCTGCATGGGCCCAGCACTGTTTAGCAGCATTTGCAGTTGTCTTTGCAGGACTAGTAGGTTGCCACGGTTTTGAATAACTCGCGCCTGGATTTCACCTTGCTCACTTTGGGCGACCGAATATTCAAGTTGCCCTGTTTCACCGGTCTTAAGACGCAGAGCTGCTGCTTCGACAAACCGGTCGGCCCGCTGGCCTTCCGCTAGTAGCATCTGTTGTTGCTGCTTTAAAAGGACCTGCTGATAGTAATTGACTTTAACCTGTCTGATCAGCTCCGCTTTGGTCACTTCCAGTCTAGCCTGCACGCCAGTAATATGGGCAGACAAAAGCTCTTTTCTTTTGCTGGCCACCTTTGGATGGGGCAAGGTTTGCGAAATATTGAACTGGTTATCAAACCTGTTACTGTTGTACTGCCCACCCATCCAGGAAATATCTGTTTTTGCGATCTGGGCAGAAGTACCAAGCAGTGCACGCTGGTAATCGATCTGGTAAATACCAGTTTTGACTTCCAAGTTTTTGCCGGTGGCTTCATTTATGGCCGCTTCCAGCGAAATTTTCCTGCCAATACTGGCCGAATCCTGCGCGTGGACATTGGTAGCGGCAAAGGTGCAGGCGGTAAAAACAAGTAGAAGTGCCGTCGCGGGTTTAAATGCAGCGCCACCAAAACGCTTCTCGACAATAAGGTACAGTACCGGTAGCACCAGCAAGGTCAAAAGTGTTGCAGATACCAGCCCACCGATCACCACAGTCGCTAGTGGGCGCTGTACTTCCGCACCTGAGCTATTTGACAGGGCCATAGGTAAAAATCCCAGTGAAGCCACAAGGGCTGTCATCAATACCGGGCGAAGACGAGTCTCGGTACCCTGGAATATGACCTTTTTCAAGTCGGTCATTCCCTCTTTACGAAGTGAATTGAACTCTGCAATCAGCACGATACCATTTAAGACGGCCACGCCAAAAAGTGCGATAAAACCAATCCCAGCCGAAATACTGAAAGGCATTCCACGAAGCGAAAGGGCAATGATACCGCCGATCGCTGACAGTGGGATAGCTGTAAGGATCAATAGGCTTTGGCGCAGCGAGTTAAATGTAAAATAAAGCAGCACAAAAATAAGCAGCAATGCAATCGGTACAGCAATGCTTAAACGGGTTTTAGCCTCTTGCAAGTTTTGGAACTGGCCTCCATAGGTTGTATAGTATCCTGTGGGCAGCTTGATCTGTTTATCGATTTTGGTTTGGAGCTCCTTGACAATGCTCTCCACATCCCTGCCACGCACATTGAATGCCACAGTTATCCTGCGTTTTGCATCCTCCCTTTGGATCTGGTTAGCTCCTGTTTTCATCTCAACAGTAGCGATCTGGCCCAGCGGGACCTGCTCTCCGTGTGATGTTGTAACAAACAATCCCCGCACATCTTCAAGGGTCTGACGGTTCTGGCTTTTGAGCCTGACAACCAGGTCATATCTTTTTTCCCCTTCATAAACCACGCCCGCGCTGCTTCCGGCAAATCCCGTATTGATTGTCCGGTTCGCATCTTCAATGCTGATACCGAATTGCGACATGCGGTCGCGGTCGAAGTTAACGACGATCTGCGGCAGGCCGCTCACTTCTTCCACATACAGGTCCTGGGCCCCTTCAACAGAAGCCACCAGTTTGCCAATCTTGTCTGCCTGTTGGGCCAGTGCGTTCAGGTCTTCTCCGAATATCTTGATTGCAACATCCTGTTTAACCCCAGAGATCAGCTCATTAAACCGCATCTGGATGGGCTGCTGAAAGCCAAATGTCACGCCAGGGATAGTTTCGGTAAGGGTGGCCTGCATTTTTTCTGCGAGCTCTTCCCTTCCTTGTGCTTTTGTCCACATTGATTTATCTTTCAAAATGACCATCACATCACCGGCTTCCACAGGCATAGGATCTGTTGGTATTTCAGAAGCCCCCATCTTCCCTACTACTTCTATGACTTCATCAGGAAAATTCTTTCGCAGCACACCAGCTGCCTTCTGGACGGCATCCACAGATTCGGATAGTGAGCTGCCTGTCAGCACGCGCATTTCAACGGCAAAATCACCCTCGTCAAGTTGCGGGATAAACTCACCGCCCATATTTAAAAACATCCAAATACTTACCCCAAAAAGCACTAAGGCAGTCATGACCACAACAAGTCTTCGTCGCAGGGCAAAGCCTAGTGCAGGCAAGTACAACCTGTGAAAAAAGGCAATGATCCGGTCGGAAATATTGGGTTTATGCTCATTTTTCTTACTTAAAAACAGGGCCGACACCATCGGTACGTAAGTAAGTGACAGTATAAAGGCTCCCAGTATAGCAAAGCTTACGGTCTGCGCCATAGGTCGGAACATCTTACCTTCAATGCCCACCAGAGCCAGGATTGGCAGATAAACAATCAGGATAATGATCTCACCGAAGGCGGCTGAATTCCGGATCTTGGAGGCCGACTCGTAGACTTCGTTGTCCATTTCCTGCTGGGAAAGCCGGTGGGTATATTTCTTGCCCATAATATGATGCAGTGTGGCTTCAACGATGATTACAGCACCATCCACAATCAGGCCAAAGTCAATCGCTCCCAGACTCATCAGGTTACCTGATACACCAAAAAGGTTCATCATACTGACCGCAAAGAGCATCGCCAGCGGGATCACCGAAGCAACAACAAGCCCTGCCCGTAGGTTGCCCAGTAGCAGGATCAATACAAATATGACAATGAGCGCCCCCTCAATAAGGTTCTTGGACACTGTGCTAATGGCATTATTGACTAGTTTGGTGCGGTCTACGAAGGGCTCGATCACCACACCTTCCGGAAGTGTTTTACTAATCTGCTGAACCCTTTCTTTTACATTGCTGATCACCTTGGCAGCATTAGCACCTTTCAGCATCAATACAAGCCCACCCACTACTTCGCCTTCATCATTGCGCGTCATCGCCCCATACCGTACAGCTGTGCCATACTGCACCGTTGCAATATCACGGATCAGTACGGGCAAACCGTTCGAGATTTCTTTGACTTGAATGCTTTCTATATCTTTCAGGTTTGTGATCAGCCCTTCGCTTCTGATAAAATAGGCATTGGGTTTTTTATCGATGTAAGCCCCGCCTGTATTTTGATTGTTCTTTTCAAGGGCCATAAAGATTTCAGACATTGAAACCTGAGCACTCCTTAGTTTGAAGGGGTCAATCGCAATCTCGTACTGCTTTAAAAATCCTCCGAAGCTGCTCACGTCTGCGATACCTTCTGTGCCCAAAAGCTGTCTTCTGACAATCCAGTCCTGGATGCTTCGGAGCTCCATGGGCGGGTATTTCTTCTCATACCCCTTTTTGGTATGCAACACGTACTGATATATTTCGCCCAGCCCTGTGGTTACGGGTGCAAGCTCGGGAGATCCAGCACCAGGTGGTATCTGTTCTACTGCACTTTGCAGGCGCTCGGAAACCTGTTGCCGGGCCCAGTACACATCAATATTGTCTTTAAAAACGATGGTAACTACTGACAAGCCAAACCTTGAAATGGAGCGGATCTGCTCTGTGCTGGGGATGGTCGCCATGGCGGTCTCAACCGGAAACGTAACCAGGCGCTCAACTTCCTGAGCTGCCAGCGAAGGGCTGCTTGTAATGATTTGTACCTGGTTATTGGTAATGTCGGGTACAGCATCAATGGGTAGCTGTGTTAGCGAATACCCACCCCAGACGACGAGTGCCAGGGTAAATATGCCTATAACAAGCTTATTATGAATGGAAAAATGAATGAACTTATCTAACATTTTAGCTTAGAATTTGTGTAGAATGAGCCTATAACCGGGACTTAAAAAGTCACAGCGATAAGCAAACCATAAAAGAATGGGTTACACTAAATCCTGGGAGGTTGCCAGATAGATGCCAGATTCCCGCCTGTGCTATCAGTCGTGTAAGCAAACGCATCATCCTTAAAAAATGGTGCAGACGCAGCCTCGGGCAAGGAAGTGATTGGCTCTTGAAGCGTTATTCCTGCGCAGCAAGCACATATACAAAATGGGGAGCAAAGGTCAACGGTGCCCTGATCCTGATGATCAGCACTGGCGTTAATGATTGCTATGGTACCTTTATATGAGACACGCAATGGATCATCCTGACAGGGAATGCAGGATAGTACCACGGTGTAAAAAGCTAGTAGATAAATAGCTAATCTCATAATACTGCAAAAGTAGCTCAATAAAACATGCAACAGGTAGGCAGAAATAAATAAGATCTTAAACGATATTTGTAGGTTGACATACAAATCCCTAGCTGATAGAATGGATTCAACTTTAATGTCAAATGAAAAGCAAAAACGTAATTCCAGGCTCTATCCGGTCAAAGCCAACAAAGTCCCCCTACCGCTCATTCACAAAGGATTCCAAACCTGTAAAACCAACTACCGTGATGATGGTTTTGTATTGCTTAACAGGGATTTTGATACTCGTAGCAATTTTTCTTAAACTAAGGCACTATTTTACTGCACATTGAAATGCAACCATGCTTGTCATCATAAAGTCAGCAAAACCGATCACTCAGCATCGCCTTTCCATTCTTTTTACCGTGACAAAATTCCTAGTATAGCCGTGTAAAAAGTACATTTTAACGTGCTCTATCTCAGAGCGATTAACCGTTAAGAGATTGATTTATAAACACCTACCAGCAAATTAATACCCAATTACAAATTACGGAAAAACCACCGTATTTTTCGCAGGTTAGGAGGCTAGATAACTATTCCACAGTCATGTGAAACAGCTATCCAGCCGTAACAGTATAGCATTCGAAAGTGTCCACCATTAAAAATGAAACGATCGCTGCTGCTGTCAGTATCCATACCATAAGGCTGTTGGCCTGCCGGAGCAGTATCGCCCACATGCTGTCAGGTTATTCCTGCTGAGCTCATTAAGCCCCAGGCGCTGGTTCCTGGATTTGGCTTCGGTATTAGAAAGGCCGTTTTCAATGTCTGTTTGAAGGGTTTGGGCCAGTTGCTACACCCTGATTTCTTGAAAGGCTTTTGGCATACGCTTTGAAAAGGAAAATAGTCTGCCGCTATATCTCTGATAATATTACTGCGCTTATCGTCGTCCAAATATTTGACCCTGCCAATGCGGGTAACCTTTACGGGTTTGATCCCGCAGAATTCCAGTGTTGCTTTCCTGATGGCTTTGATATCACTGTTGCCATATTGCCACCATAACCAGATCGCAGGCGCGTCGGAGGTAGTGATAACGTGAGCTGACCTTTTGCCCAGGTATTGGTCCCAGAATGGATCCTTTTCATGGTATTTGAAACCAAAGCCCGGCAGCAAAGCCCTGTCTAAAAGACCTTTGAGGATTGCCGGAACCGAGCCCCACCAGACAGGGTATATGATCACCCATTTTTGGCACCACAAAATATTTTCCTGCGTCTGCTGCATATCCGGTTCAAACTGCTCAATAACCGAGTACCCCTTCCACAGAACTGGATCAAACTGCATTTCACTAATATTTTGCCTGCGGACCTGATGCCCGGCAAGGAGCAATTTCTGCTCATAGGCATCAGCCAGCTGTCCATTGAAACTGGTTTTATCGGGGTGAGCCAGCAAAATGTAAATATTCATGAAATGTTATATTTGATGATTGACAGCCCGTTTATACCAAAACAGAATTATTTTCAGGCGTCTGCCCTCTGGTAAGGCCATCGATGCTTTTCAAGGTGATCTGAGCTATTTCTGAAAGTGCTTCCTGAGTAAAAAATGCCTGGTGCGCAGTGACCAAAACATTGGGAAAACTAACCAGGCGCTGGATCACATCATCGTCGATGATGCTGCCTGAAAGGTCTCTGAAAAACAGTTTTTCTTCCTGTTCGTAAACGTCAATCCCAAGATAAGCTACCTGCTTGCTTTTCAGTGCCTCAATCATGTCCGCGGTATTAATCAGCCCGCCACGGCTGGTGTTGATCAATGTTACGCCGGTTTTCATTGTCGCTATCGTCTTTTCATTGATCATATAATGTATATCCTCATTAAGGGGGCAGTGCAGTGAAATAATATCACTACTTGCCAGCACATCCTCCAGTGCGGCGTAGACAACGCCCAAGCTTTCAAGCTCTTTATTCGGGTACAAATCATAAGCCATAACCTTGCAGCCAAAGCCTAGCATAACCCGGCAGAAAGCACTTCCGATTTTACCGATCCCAATCACGCCAACCGTTTTACCATACAGGTTAAAGCCCATTAGCCCATTTAATAAAAAGTCCTGCTCACGTACCCGGTTGTACGCTTTGTGTGTTTTCCTGTTCAGGGTTAAAAGCATTGCGACCGTATGTTCGGCGACAGCCAGAGGCGAGTATTCAGGAACACGGCACACTCTGATGCCTTGTGCACGGGCAGCACTAAGATCCACGTTATTAAAGCCAGCACACCTTAGCGCTATAATCTTCACCCCTTTCCCCGCCAAAACCGAAATTACTTCTGCATTGACTTTATCATTGACAAAGACACAAACTGCTAGTCAACAATAGCTAGCAGAAAAAGTCACCACATTGCGTTTGTGCTAAGCTTGGATTAATAAACTACGCAGCGACAAAACGGAAGTTCAACTGATGTTAGTTTCGCATTCGAACCAGTCTGTCGTAGTCCAAAATCGTAATTGTGCTGCCTTTAAGCTCGACCAGGCGCTCATCTTTGAAATCGGAAAGCACGCGGATAACAGTCTCTGTTGCAGTGGCGGTCATAGACGCAATATCTTCCCGTGAAATTGCCATCATAAATGGCACTGACTTGTCCTGCTGGTAACGATTTACTAGCGCAACCAGAGATTCCGCAACCCTTTTCCTGACGGAGTTGTAGGCCAGATGAAGCAGTTTCTGCTCACGGTCTCGCACGTTGTCAGATAGCATTCTGATGAATTTCAGGGCTACAGACCGGTTTCCTTCCAGCAACCTGAGAAAATCATCTTTGGGAATTATTGCTACTTCCGAGGATTCGAGGCAAGTAGCTGACTGCTGATAGCTATCTCCCTGTAACAGATCAAGATAACCTAGGAAATCCCCCTCTTTATATAGATTTGTGATGTATTCTTTACCCTGTTCGTTACGGCGAAACTCTTTTACTTTGCCCTTTTGCAAAAAGAAAATACTTGCGGGATAACTACCTTCTGAATATAACAGATCTTTCTTTTTTAGGCTTTTCACCCGCTTGTTGGCCACCAGATTTTCCAGCCCGTTAAGCCCGCTGGCCTCAGAGAGAAAATGGTCAAGGCCTTCACTAGACCTATCGAAGGATTTTTTGATGCGGTCAATTTTGTTTAACCGCGTCTGCACCGCGTTTAGCAGCTCAACGTCGTCAAATGGCTTGGTCAGATAATCGTCCGCGCCCATCACCATGCCTTTACGATAATCCTCTTTTTCCGAACGGGCGGTAAGAAAGATAAAGGGAATGTCGGCCGTCTTTTCGTCCCTTCCCAAAAGGTGTAATACCCCGTAGCCGTCGAGTACCGGCATCATAATATCACAGACGATTAAGTCTGGTTTTGATTGTGTGGCTACGTGGACACCCTCTTTCCCATTTTGAGCAGTCAATACCCTGTAGTTCGCTAGTTCGAGAATTTCAGCAGTATTCTCTCGCACCATCTCATTGTCTTCAATCAAAAGAATTGTTCTTGTTTCCAAATGAACCAATTTATTACAACTGTATTGATATCCCCAAGTACTTACTTGTTTAGTGACCCTCTTACATTGAGCACAATATGAAAAGTCATTCCCACGCCCAGATTACTGGCTAATGAGTCAGTTCCACCGATTAACTTAACAAAAAAGGGCCCAGACTTACTTTGAGCTAAATTCGATAGCATCTTTTCTCAGGTCAAAAACCTGCACCCAACCGCTCAATACTTGACCGTGAATTCAGTCGCCATTTACATAAGTGGCGGCACCAGCAAGATTTATGCCAGATAGCACTGATCGCAAAGAAAGAGCACTGAAAGAGCGCGTACAGTATACAACGAACAGGCAGACCTGGACTTGGCAGGCAAGTTGAAGCGTAAATATCAATATGATAACAGTTCGCTTTTTCCGGTGGACAAATCTGCACACCGAGAATATTAACGCTTACTTTTAAAGCTTTTAACAGCGTGCAAGACGCTTAATAAAAGGCAAAAAAAGGCTAGCCCAGCGTGCAGGTCGGTAATTAAGGTGTTCACTTGTGATGTAAATCAAATCGTTGGGCAACGCATATTCCAGGGTATAATTGCCAGATTGATCAACTCGATTCAATGCGGCGAAAGAAATGACAGCTATATGAAATCATATGTATAATAGCAGCAAACCGCAAATTGGTTAACATTTGGAAAGCAGAAAATGACCATTGTCAGGTTTGCCAAAAAATGATCGTCCATAGACTGCTGCTTTAATTTTATGCGATCGAAGGGAGCGATTTACTTGGCGGGAGCTTTATGGAATCTCCGACAGCAATCAACACAGTTGATCAACTAAATTAGCACTTGGCGGATATGCTGAATAATAGACAGACAATTTTCATAATATGACTATCTATATTCCTTTGAGGTGGCTAAGTTTGTGCCTATGACAACAGTTAGAGAAAAAGAAAAAGCATACCTTGTTGGTACAGGAATTGAATCGCTTGCGGCCGCCGTCTACTTGATCCGTGATGCCTGCATCCCGGGTGAAAACATTACAATATTCGAGAAATCCAGTTCCAGTGGCGGCAGCCTCCAGGAAATTGGCCTGCATGACGAAGGCTACAAAATCAAGGGTATCCGGATGCTGAACACCTCCTCAATAGCCACTTACGACTTGATGGCAGCTATTCCTTCAGTCCGGTTTGATGGGAAAACCGTGCTTGAAGAGATCGTTGCTTTTAACGAGCAAATGAAAGTGTTCGCACAGGCCCGCCTGGTCTGCAATGGCAGGGTTGTAACACCAGACCCAGACGAGCTCTTCAACCACCTGCTCGACATCCGTCAAGCGATTTCCACGCACCATCAGTCGGAAAATTTACCAATAGAGTCGATTTTCGAACCGGTTTTCTTTGACTCTCGCACCTGGGAGTTAGTTTCCTCGCTTTTTTGTTTGCAGCCCTGGCATTCAATAAAGCAGTTAGCGCTTTGTTTCAACCTTATTGAGCATCATCAGATTAGCATCGACACGCTGCAGGGGTTGGAAAAAACAAGATATAACCAGTTCGATACGCTCATCTTCCCGACACTCCTGGTTAATTGATCAAGGAGTCCGTTTCAGACACAACAGTGAGGTTACAGACATTATATTCAAGCAGGACGATAAAGGCAAGTTGTTCGCGCAGGGCCTGACATATATACATTCAGGGGAAGAACACACCTTAAATTTAGGGCCGCAGGCTTGTGTGTTTGTAGCAAACGGCTCGGTCGCCTCAGATTTTTCTATTGGCGAACATAACTCCGCGGCCTTAATGACGGAGCGGCCTGGAAGCGACTGGAACTTGTGGCATAGCCTTTCCAACAAAGTGAAAGGATCTGGCGATCCGGTCCAGTTTGTAAACCGGATCCGTCAGACAACTGTCGTTTCATTCACAGTTACCAGCCCTAACAAGAAGATTTTCCAGCTCATGGAACAACTTAGCGGTAATGTCGATGGCACGGGCGGCCTGACGACTTTACACGCTTCAAACTGGCAGATTTCCATTAGCCTGCCCTATCAACCCTATTTTCTGGGACAACCCGAGCACATTTCCGTATTCTGGGGATACGGATTATCGCCTTACACGTTAGGTAACTTTGTCAAGAAAGCCATGGTAGAGTGCTCAGGGGAAGAAATCCTCAGAGAAATTATTAGCCACTTAAATTTTAGCCAGGACCAGCACAAGATAATGGAAGGCACCAATTGCCGCCACCTGATCTTTCCGTATTTTACCGCGCCGTTGCTACCCTCGGCCGACAAGCCGGAAGTAGTCCCCAATGGAGTCGGTAATCTTGCCTTTATTGGTCAATTCACAAACGTGGATGATTATCCCTGTCTCAATATCGAGTATGCAGTCAGGTCAGCTCGGCGGGCGGTATACAAGTTGCTTGGGCTGGGATAGAATCGCAGCAAGCCAAAGGCGCTGCGATGTTCTTTACAGCGCTATCATATCCAACAGTCAATCGATGTATATGAAAGACAGTATTACATCCGCTATGTTAACACCACTTTCGGATTCGGCCTATAAATTGACAGAGACTTTATACAGCTCCCATTATAATCAAGCAAACCTCTAGGGCACTTTAAGTTCAATGGTCGCAAGCAGGAAAAGACGGCTCCCGCCGCAAATAGCCCCAGAGAGCAATTCCGATCCCACATGCCATGAGCAGGGCTGCGCCGGCCAAAAGAACGGATGCACCAGCAAATGCAATTTGAAAAACTGTATTGAAGCCCTGAAACAATAAGAAAGACTCATTTAAAAAAATTCCGGCAACAAAAATATAAAGGCCTGCCGCAGCTAATTTGTTCTGAGGCAATATCTGGGTCATACTTAACCAGGCCAAGACAAACAATGTTATCATGGCCAGCAAGACCAAATGCAGGTAGGCGATGATGATAGGGCGAACGCCGAATGCAAAATGGGCTAGGACGGGAACGGAGGATGCTGCCTGCAAGCCAAATTTGATTGTCGCTGCGATTGCTGCTAAAAGAAGCATCAACTTTATTACGTTTGGTTGACCGGATGTGATTTGAGAGGTATTTCGCCAGATTGTTCTAAGCAGCCAGCACCATGTAGCCAGTTGAATGACACTGGCCAAAATCGTCAGAATTTGTAGGCCAAGCGGACGTAGCATCTCGTTAATGGACAGGAAGTAGGTCAGCACACAACAGATAGTGAAAAGATAGAGAAAAACGTCGTTTCTTACCTGGATGATTCTTTTACGATGTAGCCACTGCTGCAACAATCCCAAAGAGGCAAAAGAAAACCAGCCGTTATACTGAAAGTGAAGAAAAAAATAGATAGAAGCCAATTTTAGTGGAGCATTGCCCATCTTGGAAGCCATCACGTACGCGAGTGAGAATGTGCCAAGACTTGATAACACGTTAAAAAACAAAGCAGCTAAAAACCATTTTCTCCAGGGTGCATCACGAAATTGATTGCTTGTGTCGGTTTGGAAAAAATACAAGAAAACGATCCCTACCAGTATCGAAAGGCTCGAAAAAGCAATCGAAACAGCGCCATACCCTTGAAAAAGGAAGCTGACTAACATCCCGTATGAGCAAACAAGGTTAAATGCCAGGAGCGACGAATATTTTGTCGGCAAATTCTCACCGGGCTTTGCACTGCTGATGACTGCTGCGATAGCGAGCATTAATACCTGCGTTAACCATCCGGAGAATGCAAAATGGGAATGGGCATGAAGCACAAATCGCTGCTCGACCCATGGAAACGGCAGCAATATCTTCAACCGCATCAGCAGCCCCAGGCAGGCTACGATAAAGAGGTTGGCAACCGAAATCATTGCCCAGGATCTAATTGTCATTCGCTGGAAGAACATAAAACAAAAACTGGCTATTCGATGATTGTCTGCATCCCCTGCAAGCGATCAAGCGACTTGAGGAAAACCTTGCCCTTGGCAATGCGGACGCTCCCGCGCATTTCCAGGCTTTTGGTAGCACGGATCACAGTTTCAACACGCATTCCTGTCAGGTTTGCAATCTGTTGTCTTGTCAGCAAAACCTTGCCACAGTTATGGCAAACATTATTCGTGTTCCGCTGCAAGTACTTGTAAAGTTCCCATACAGTCTGCTCCGGCGAGTGGGATGCCAGCTGTTTAACCAGGAATAGCTTAAATCGCAGTTTTTGCGATAGCATTTGGTTGAACATCATACTGATTTCCGGATGCTCCTGTAAAAGTCTATGAAATGGATCGATTCCCAGTTTAATAACCAAGCAGTCGGTTTCGGCGACAGCGGAACAAGCATACGGCTGCCGGTCAAAAACCGGCAGCTCGCCAAAACACTCCCCGGGCCCTGCTAGCGCTTGCAACGTTTCTTTCCCATCATGGTGGAAATTTGACCAAGAGACGGATCCTTCCAGTAACTGAAAGTAAAAAGCCGCGGGCTCCCCTTCTTGAAAGATTACCTCCGTTGCCTTTACCTTTTTTACCGTCGCGCCGGCGCCAATCAAGAGTTCTGGTTCTATCATTGTCGGTTCATATTTCAACCAAGATAAATAATGGCATTTCGGGGAATTATGACCACATCACATCTCTAATGATGATAAAGTTCATTTTTTGCCCAACTCGCTGATTACAAACAACTTGCCGGCACAAAGTTCAATCAATTGCCACTCCGCTTCCTTTTTCAGGGCATTTGGCTGTGGTTTATGCGTCCACGCATAAAGTGGACATACCCTCATTCCTACATTTGTAACCAACGGAAGAAGCAATGGTACCAATTTTTACTCAAAAAAATACTACACATTAATTCTACACAAAAATGAAGACAACAATTAACATTTTGATCAGCGCCCTATTGCTTTATGGCTGTGGTCAAAAGTCGGAAAACGGCAGCGACACAACTGCAAGCGAGAATAAGCCCAAAATTGAGGACTATGACCCGCAAAGGGGACAAGGCAAATTCGACAAAGTAGAATTACCGGCCAAATTGGACGACGCAATGGCTAAAAACGGGAAGTCTGTCTTTGATTTGAAATGTTCGAGCTGCCACAAATTGACAGACGAGAAGCTTGTCGGTCCAGGTTGGAAAGGTGTAACTACCAGGCGTAAGCCGGAGTGGATTATGAATTTTATTACCAATCCCGACGCAATGATCGACAAAGACCCGGAGTTGCAGTCGCAGCTTGAAATCTGTCTGGTAAGGATGCCCAATCAGAGCTTGTCCGACGATGATGCCCGGCACATCCTTGAATTTATGCGCCAGAATGATGGTGTGAAGTAATCTACCCTATTCTCTCAAATCAAAATTTTATGAAGACAACTAAGTACATCCTAGGCGCAGTTTGTGCAGCGGCCACCCTGGGCACAATCTCCTCGTGCAAACCCAAAAGTGCAGACACGGCGATTGGGGGCGATGCCGCCGCCAAAACCTACGTTGCGCCAGGCAAATATGACGAATTCTATAACTTTGTTTCCGGTGGTTTCAGCGGGCAACTTTCCGTATACGGGATTCCATCCGGCCGGTTACTGCGCGTGATACCTGTATTTTCCATGGATCCCGAAAAAGGTTGGGGGTTCAGCGAAGAGACCAAGCCAATGCTCAATACTTCGCACGGTAGTGTGCCCTGGGACGATCTGCACCATGTGCAGCTTTCGAAGACAAACGGCGAAAATGATGGACGCTGGGTGTTTGTCAATGGAAATAACACCCCCCGGCTGGCAAGAATCGATTTGAAAACATTCCGTACCGCCGAGATCCTGGAACTACCCAACAGCGGCGGTAACCACTCCTCGCCGTTCATTACAGAAAACACGGAATATGTGGTGGCGGGGACTCGTTTTAGCGTACCAATGGATGAGTCTGATGGAGACGTGCCTATTAATACCTACAAAAAGAACTTCAAGGGTACTCTCAGCTTCGTGAGCGTCAATCAGAAAGACGGCAACATGGATATCGCTTTTCAGATCGAAACCCCCGGTGTCAATTTCGATTTAAGCCGGGCGGGAAAAGGCCCTTCGCATGGCTGGTTTTTCTTCTCTTGTTACAACACCGAACAAGCCAATACGCTGCTTGAGGTTAACGCCTCCAAAAATGACAAGGACTTTATCATGGCAGTGAACTGGAAAAAAGCTGAAGAGTATTTGAAGGCCGGAAAAGGGAAAAAAGTAAAGGTCAGGTATGCGCACAATAAGTACAGTGAGGAAAGCCACACTTCCGTTTCTGAGCTGAAAAACGAAGTTATAGTGCTCAATTCAAAGGAGCTCAAAGACCTGTGCTACTTCATCCCATGCCCTAAATCTCCGCATGGCATCGATGTTGATCCGACAGGAGAGTATATGGTCAGCAGCGGAAAGCTCGCTGCCCTGATCCCGGTTTTTTCGTTTTCCAAGATGATCAAGGCGATCGAAAACAAATCGTTTGAAGGGGCCTATAATGGCATTCCGGTCATTAAGTATGAAGCTGCACTCTATGGCGAGGTTCAAAAACCTGGGCTCGGTCCGTTGCACACCGAATTTGATGGACGGGGAAATGCCATTACGACGATGTTTGTTTCATCCGAAATTGTGAAGTGGAACATCAAGGACCTTAAAGTCATCGACCGCCAGCCTACATTCTATTCTCCCGGCCACTTGATGGTTCCCGGAGGCGACTCGAAGAAACCCGACGGCAAGTATGTGATTTCATATAACAAGATAACCAAAGACCGTTTTCTACCTACCGGCCCGGAGCTCGCCCAGAGCGCACAGCTCTTCGATATTTCTGGCGACAAAATGCAGCTGATACTCGATTTCCCAACCATTGGAGAGCCTCACTATGCACAGGCAATCAGGGCGGATAAAGTTAAAGAACAGTCGTTGAAAACATTCAAACTGGAGGCCAACAAGCACCCGTACGTTTCGAAAGGCGAGGCCCAGACCAAAGTTGTCCGGGAAGGAAACAAGGTTCATGTGTACATGACAGCAATACGCTCGCACCTTACACCTGATAACATCGAGGGCGTCAAGCTCGGGGACCAGGTCTATTTCCACCTGACCAACCTGGAACAAGACTGGGACGTACCGCACGGATTTGCTGTCAAAGGCGCCAACAATGGGGAGCTGCTCGTGATGCCAGGTGAAACTCAAACCCTGAAATGGGTTCCTGACCGCGTGGGTATCTTTCCGATCTACTGTACGGACTTTTGCAGCGCGTTACACCAGGAGATGTCAGGCTACGTCCGCGTCTCTGGCGCAGCCAGCAAAGTTGCCCTTGTAGGAAATACAGGCACTAACCTACCTGCTGAATAACTGAGGATCCCATGAAAAAACCGCAGATGCTTGCTATACACAGAATCCTGCTGATCATCTCGGGGATTGCCTTGTTGCTGGTCAATTACTTTCCGATATGGCGGATCGAGCTGAGTGCACCTCAATATCCTGAGGGACTAGAGTTGCTGATTTACAGCGATAAACTGGCAGGTAATGTCGATATCATCAATGGCTTAAACCATTACATTGGCATGAAGACCTTGCACACCAGTGACTTTATCGAATTTTCGGTCCTTCCGTCTTTGATCGTATTCTTTGCACTGCTTTTCATTGGAGTGGGTATCTGGGGCAAGCGCTCGGGCGGTTATTTTGCTATCGGGCTGTTCGCATTGTTCGGCATTGTGGCTATGGTCGACTTCTGGAAATGGGAATACGACTATGGACATAATTTGAATCCTGACGCTGCAATCATAGTGCCTGGCATGTCTTACCAACCACCACTTGTCGGCTTCAAACAGCTTCTGAACTTTGGTGCTTATAGCATACCCGCAACCGGCGGCTGGCTTTTTATACTTACGGGAGTAGTGGCGGCTGGTTGCATGCTGCGCGAATGGCTTGCTAGCAGAAAAACGAAGCAAACCCTGGGCAAAAAGCTGTTTGTTCTTAAGCTGCTCATCCTGCCCGCAGGCCTGATTACCACACAGGCCTGCGGCCCGGAAGGGCCGCAGCCTATTAAGCGTGGGACAGATGCGTGCAGCCATTGCAAAATGACGATTAGCGACCTGAGGTTTGGCTGTGAGATGATTTCAAAAAAAGGCAGGGCATACAAGTTTGACGATATTAAATGCATGACCTCATTTGTCTCCGAAGGGGATTTCGATAAGGCTGCTGTGGAAGTCTTCTACCTGTCCGATTTTAAAACAGAAGAGCTTAGGCCTGCCACCGAGATGTCTTTGCTGCATAGTGAGCAGCTCAGAAGCCCGATGGGAGGTAACTGCGCAGCATTTGAAACCCCCTCCTCCCTTGCCGAAGCCCAAAAGCAGTTTTCGGGCACCTTGGTCGAATGGGATATGCTGATAAAATGAAACCCTATCCTCATGAGTAAGCTCAATAAGATCAGCGCTGCCTTGATGTTGCTTGTCTGGAACGGTTCAGTACTACACGCCTGGTCGAAAACAATCCGTGTGGGCCGGCAATTTGGTGTTATAAACATTAAAGAGGCGATCCGCATGTCTGCCGCAGGCGATACCATTCTTGTCTACAAAGGGGTTTATAGGGAAGGCAACATTGTGATCGACAAGCCGCTGGTTTTCAAGGGAATCGATAAGCCAGTACTGGATGGCGTAAACAAATACGAGGTCCTTTCGGTCAGGTCCCCCCATGTTGTCGTCGATGGCTTCCATATAAAGTCTTCCGGGCAATCCTCCATGCAGGATATCGCCGGAATCAGGGTTTACAATACGCATCATGTTACCGTAAGGAATAACCTACTGGACGGCAATTTTTTCGGCATCTATTTGCAGCAGTCCAAACACTGCGTGATCGAAGACAACCGCCTGCTGGCTTATGGCAAGGCTGAGCACCTGATCGGAAACGGCATACACTGCTGGAAAAGCGATAGCCTGACCATCTCCGGAAACCGGGCCCAGGGGCACCGCGACGGCATTTATCTGGAATTTACCACCAACACGCGGGTGTACCGTAATGTGAGCCACGAAAATCTGCGTTATGGGTTACACTTTATGTTCGCCCATCACAACACCTATACTTTCAACACTTTCAGCAGCAACGGTGCCGGAGTGGCAGTTATGTACACCCATCATGTGCACATGCAAAACAATACTTTCAAGGACAACTGGGGCGACTCGGCCTATGGCATCCTGCTGAAAGAGATTTCAGACAGTCAAATTGAGAACAACCGTTTTTCAGGGAACACGACCGGTATTTTCATGGAGGGTGCCTCCCGTATACAAATTAAAAAGAATGAATTTCGGTCCAACGGTTGGGCATTAAAAATTCAGGCAAGTTGTATGGAAAACCAGGTAGAAGCCAACAACTTCCAAGGCAACACCTTCGATGTGGCCACCAACAGCTCCCTGGTGCTGAATACATTCGATAAAAACTACTGGGACAAATATGAAGGTTATGATTTAAACAAAGATGGCGTTGGGGACGTGCCCTACCGGCCGGTGAGCCTGTACTCGATGATTGTCGAGCGTTTTCCAGCTGCGATGATCCTGTTCCGCAGCTTTATGGTGAGCCTTTTAGACCGCACCGAAAAAATGGTCCCAGGCATCACCCCCGAACAACTCAAAGACACGCTGCCGGCAATGAAACCTGTGAGATTATGATATCCATACAAAACATTTCCAAGCAATTTGGCAAGTTTAAAGTGCTCAACAATGTATCCTTTGATTGCGGCCAAGGGCAGTGCATCGCACTTATCGGTCCTAACGGCAGCGGTAAGACAACGATTATTAAATCCATTCTGGGAATGGTGCACCCCGACACCGGCAGTATCAGTTTTGAAGGAAAAGACATCGCCAGTGACTGGCTCTACCGGAACCACATCGGTTACATGCCTCAAATCGGCCGCTATCCCGAAAATATGAGCATAGGACAGGTGCTCGACATGATGAAGGATATCCGCAAATTGCCGGACAGCCAGATCGATCATGAGCTCTTCGAAGCGTTTAACATTAGGGCTCTGCTCGACAAACGAATGGGAACACTTTCTGGGGGAACCCGGCAGAAAGTGAGCGCCTGCCTGGCCTTTATGTTCAGCTCGAAGGCGTTGATCCTTGATGAGCCGTCGGCCGGCCTGGATCCTGTGTCATCAGAGATCCTTCGGGAAAAAATACTGGCCGAAAAAAAGAAGAACAAGTTGATAATCATCACTTCCCATATATTAAGCGAGCTCGACGAGCTGATCACCGAAGCCGTCTACATGCAGGATGGAAGCCTCAGGTTCCATAATAGTATTCAACAGCTTCAAAAACAGACCGGAGAAGGCAAATTGGCCCGTGCGATCGCCGCCATGATCAGGCAACAAGACCTGCAAGCTGCCAAAGGACACACAGCAATACTAACCGCAGTAAAATGAATGGCGTATGAAAAAGATGATCAAATATATAATTGCCGATATCCTTCGTAGCCGGATCATGATCGCCTACACGTTAGTGCTGCTTGCCATCTCGTTTTCAGTATTTGCCATTGAGGACAACCCATCCAAAGGCATATTAAGTCTTTTGAACATCATTTTGTTTATCGTTCCACTAGTAAGCATCATATTTTCAACCATTTACATATATAATAGCGGTGAATTTATCGAGCTACTCGTTAGCCAGCCTTTGCCGCGCAAAACCATTTGGCTAAGTATGTTCGCTGGTCTTGCCATATCTTTGAGCTTATCGTTTCTCGCAGGAGCCGGCTTCGCTATTTTAATATATGCCATGTCTGCCACCGGGCTCATCATGATCGCGACGGGCATCTTGCTTTCCTTCATTTTTGTGGCGATTTCCTTTTTGGCGTCCGTCAGGATTCGTGACAAAGCCAAAGGGATTGGTGCCGCTATTATGCTCTGGCTTTATTTTGCCATGCTTTTCGATATCCTGGTGCTCTTCTTCCTGTTCCAGTTCTCGGAGTACCCAATCGAGAAAGGAATGGTTGCGCTCACGGCGCTGAACCCTATTGACCTTAGCCGAGTGCTGATCCTGCTGCATATCGATGTCTCGGCGATGATGGGATATACCGGGGCTATATTCCGCCAGTTTTTTGGGACCGGCAGCGGTATGCTCATCGCTTTGATCATAATGCTTGTCTGGACAGTGGTCCCACTCGGCCTATCCACAATCCGCTTTAATAATAAGGACCTGTAAATCATTATTCTGGGATCTACAATCCCTTCTCCTTAGTTCCAAATTTTCATTTTCAAAACAACCACCTTATGGAAACCATACCTGCTATCAATGTCACGCTGATCGAACCCCGTCTCAGACATGCTACAATCTTCAAGCATTTTGACGAGCTACTTCCAGGACGGGAATTAATTATTTTTAATGATCATGACCCAAAGCCACTATATTATCAATTGCTTGGTGAGAGGGGGGACACTTTCACCTGGAAATATTTGCAAGAAGGCCCCGAAAACTGGCAAGTGAAAATTGCGAAAAGGGCAATGGAGGATAAAGAAGAAACAGTCGGGCAAATCGCCTCCAAAGACATCCGCATGGCGGATGCTTTCAGAAAGTTGGGCATTGATTTTTGCTGTGGTGGAAAACGGAAACTAAAAGATGCGCTGCGGCATGCAGGCGTAACGCCTGAGCAACTGGAAGAAACCCTTATTGCGGCCGCCACATTGCCAGCAGCCCAGCAGCCTCTGAACTTTGCAGCATGGCAGCCGGGCTTTCTGATCGACTACATTGTCAACGTACATCATCGTTATATCCTCGAAAACGGCCCAATTATTGAAGGGCTAGCCAGCAAGGTAGCGAGCCGTCATGCTGACCGGCACCCGGAGTTATTAGCGCTGTCCGAACAGGTACAGCAATTGCTTTCGGACTTGTACAGCCATCTGGAAAAAGAAGAAGGCATCGTATTTCCAGCAATTAAACAAATCGCAAACACGGCAAGCAACGAGTATGCGCAGGACGCACCAGACCTGAATCTGGTTGTCTGGTTGATGGAGGCCGAGCACGCCTCGGCCGGGGATGACCTGAAACGGATTCGCGAAATCAGCAGCAATTACCATTTGCCGCAAGGAGCATGCAATTCTTATACTTACCTGTTTGAAAAACTGAAAGAATTTGAAAATGATCTGTTCAACCACATTCACCTGGAAAACAACATCCTTTTCCCCAAAGCGCTCGAAATAGGCCGGCAACCACAAGGCCAGGCAGTGTAGGCTCTATTCATTCATAGCATTATGGTCACAATCACCTGCCGCACGAAAATATCGGAAATCATCAAAAGCAATCCTGCCAGCATTGAAGCGATCGCCGCGGCTGCAAAGCCGCTCGAAAAGCTCAAGAACCCATTGCTCCGCAAAATCATGGCCCCACGGGTTACCCTTTCCCAGGCCGCAGCGATAGGCGGTTGTGACCTCAACGATTTGTTAGCGGCACTCTCGCCGCTGGGTTTCAAATACGAACAAGACACGATGGAAAGTCCTGGATCCGAAAGCAATGACAAACCTGGCTGGTTGCTCTCTATTGAACCTGACAAAATCCTGGAGATCGACGTAAGGCCGGATATCCACAGCGGGGCCGACCCGCTTAAGTCAATCCTGGCGAAATTCGCATCGCTGACCGACGGCCAGGCGCTCTGTGTGATCAATTCATTTACGCCATATCCGCTGATTAACCTTTTATCCAAACAATCGCTGGTATACACTGCCGAAAGTGATTGCAATCAAGTGCATAGCTGGTTTTTAAAGCGCATGCCAGCCGAAGCGGCTGCTTCAAAACCTGCAGATGCAGGCGTGCATATGCAGACCCGTGAAACATTCGTGGAAGCTGTCGCCTCCTTTGACGAAAACTATATCCACCGCGTGGACGTGCGCGGACTGTCTGCGCCAGAACCAATGCATAGAATTCTCAATGAGCTCGCATCGCTACCCACCCATCACGCTCTGTATGTCTATCACAACAAGGTGCCGGTTTACTTACTTGAAGAACTACTTGGCCAGCGGTTGACCATTCACATCCTTTATCAGCAAGACGGAGACGTGCGGTTGTTTATCCACATTAATCGGCCGTCAAAATGAGTGACCTACATGTCGGCAAAGCGCCACCCCTATTGATTGTACTGCCATTCTACGCCACAGGTGCGTTGTTTTTTCTGGTGCTAACTGTCCTTTTATTCCTGTCTGCGAACGATCTTACAGGGCACTTTTTCAGTCCGCACTTGCTGGCTATTGTACATACGGCAGCCCTCGGTTGGGCCACGATGATTATTTTTGGCGCCACATACGAACTGCTGCCTGTTTTATGTGAAAACAGTTTGTACAGCAAACGCCTGGCCATCTTTTCATATGTTTTTCTGTTGGGCGGCATCGCGCAGCTGGTCCCGGCATTCTGGTCGTTCAGTGCAGGCACCCGTATGATCACAGGTGGTAGCTTTGTCTTTCTGGCGACACTCTGCTACGTGCTTAATGTACTGTTAACCGCCAGTGCGGCCAATAAGAAGGAACTGCATCAAACGTTTCTGATCACTTCATCGCTCTGGCTTTTAGTCACAGTCACTTTAGGACTGACTCTGGCGGTGAACCTACGGTACCCTTTTATGACCCGCAACCATCTTGAAATTATGAAGCTGCACGCACACGTTGGGCTCGGCGGCTGGTTTTTACAATTAATCACCGGGGTCAGTATCAAGCTCGTACCGATGTTCCTGGTATCTAGGCCAAAAAAAACTACGTTGCCAAAGATTGCATGGGTTTTACAGAATGGGGCTCTTGCCCTTTTTCTGCTCGATGGACATCTGCTCGGCTCTGGTGACCGGGACTTGGTCTACGCCGTTATTTCTGGGCTTGGCATTGCCGCCTGGCTCGGCTTTATTAACGATGCCAGAGTAAGTCGGCTAAGGAAACGGATCGACATACCGATGAAGCTAACACTGTCGTCATTTGTATTTCTCGCAGCGGCGGTCTTGCTAATTCCGGTAGTTCAGAGTAGCACACAGCCCAAGTGGGCTCTAATGTACGGCACTCTTCTTTTTTTAGGTTGGCTGACTTCGCTAATGCTGGGCCAAACCTTCAAAACATTACCGTTTATCGTTTGGAACGATATTACTCGTAAACAGCACCAACCAGCGAAAGGAGCTTTGCTTCCCAAGGACCTCTATTCCGAATCAATACTGACCTATCAGCATTACCTATATTATATCGCACTGTCTAGCCTGCTGGCAGGTATGCTGCTTGGCAATTCTACAATAATCCTGGTTGCACTCGCCGTATGGGTAATGGTCGCCTTACTATATCTGATTAACGTATGCAAAATCCTCTTCCAACGAACCATTATCACACATGAAAACTAAGCCAGAAACCAATGCAGGGGTTTTAAGGGAACGCGCAACTCGCGTCCTGAAAAAGGTAATCGATCCTGAGCTATTAATCAACATTATTGATTTGGGACTTGTTTATGAAATCCGGATTTCGCCCAAAACCATCCATTTACAAATGACCCTCTCCTCCCCACATTGTCCACTTGGCGATGCTATCATCAGACACGCCAAAGATGTATTATCCTCGGAATTCCCCAATCGAAGCACAGTAATTGACCTGGTGTGGGACCCTGGTTGGAATCAGGCTCTAATAACCGAAAACGGCCGAAGACTATTATTGTCAGGCACAGATAACTAGCTTCACTTAAACAAACCCGAATTCAATACGATCCATCTCAAAGAAGCCGAGAAAAGTCAGCAGCACGTACGATATGGACAGCGGAAATTCTTGCACTTTAAAATGAAAAACTTCGTGGGCCCATATATTCAATAAATTAGAATCAACAAGTAGAATCCGGTATCGAGTTTCCAAATTCTAACGACAAAATCTCATTTTAACGCTATCAAGACTGAACTAATAAATTGTAAGACATTATAAATCAACTAATTAATATAGAAGTGTCTTCTTGTAATACTTTACAGTAATACCACCGTAAAATCGAACATCTGCGAAAAGCGAACCGCATATCCACAGGGTATGAAAGTGCAAAAGGGGCAGTACAATGTGGTACCTACCCCTTTTTTCAATTTTGTTTCAGCGAGCTGACTAGACGGCAGACTCTGTTTCGGTCGCCTTTGGTTTTCTACCGCGCGGCTTGCCGGTGTACGGTTCTTTGGGCGCTTCCTCTCCTATTACCAACTCGTAGCCAATTACCCCCTCTGAATAGTTGAATATCGTGACTGTAAAAATGTATTTTGCCGCCTGATAGTCTATACCACCCCGTTTCAAAATAACAGCAAGTGGTATTCCTGAACCGCGGCCCACCTTTGCAAAGGCGAATGCCCCTTCTTGCTCTTCGGTCGGGATCAGATACAATGACTTTATTTTCCGTTTTCCTTCCGCTGCACCGACTTTGAAAAGAGCATTTGCTGGCTCGACCCCGATCTCTTCAAGGGTAGCCTTAGGGAAAACAAGCGTGCCTATCTCAGAAATATAACCGGATGGCTTAGCCTTGGCCTTCACAGCCGCCTTCGAAACCGGCTCCGTATTATCTTCGGGGGAATAAAATTTGATTTGAGGTGTCTTCATTTTAAATGAATTATTAGTGAATTAAGATTGTCTACAAATTTGAGCGATCGCAGCGAGCTATGGAAGATCCGGATTCTTTGAAATGTCTACATTTAGGAACTTCATTTCCTGACATCTTGACCAGGATGTTGGGTAAAGTAATTCAAAATGATGGTGTGCTTAGCATATCCAATGCTTTCGCTAATACCTCCAAGAGTGGGCCTATTAAAAGGATCACCGCTGAAACCTGGCACATCCGGATCACAAACCGGTTCGCCTGGCGCGCGCCCAAGGCAAGACTGAAGCCGAGCAAGCCGCTACCTACGACTGTCCTGCTATAAAAGAATACGTCATCGGTGAACAGGGACCGGTGCGTGACGCCCGAACCGATCATCAGGACAATGCCCACGCGGAGCACAAACGGAAACAGCGCAATGACGAGTAACCAAGCCGCTGTATCTTCCTCGCCGGACGTCAGCTCCTTCCCGCCGGTGGCGATGACCAGTATTCGGACCAGTGATCTGGAAATGCCGTTCATTGTTGTGATCCGTTAATCTTGCGTGGAGAATTCGGTGAAATTGACCACCTCAATACGGTTTAAACTGACCACCTGTTCCGGTTGAAATTGACCACCCTATTTCGGAGCAAGTTGACCACCTGTTTCGGAGGAAACTGACCA
>MKSR01000001.1 GCA_001898145.1 Dyadobacter sp. 50-39 | reverse complement strand
TTACGAATATACAGTATCTTCTTCGGTCGCTTGGATCATTCTTGCCAACATTCAATTGATGTTACAGCGAACTTTCCCTACAGACAAAATATAATTCTCAAACACATTCTTATAATCTTGTAGTTTCTGGTTCTGGAATGTCACAAGTTCGGCTGTCTGCCGGTAAAGTTGCTTCTTCAGATACTGTGCTACTGCTTTGGTCGGCACATCCATCGCACATTCAAACGCCCAGTAATCGGGCAGCAGGCATTTTGTATAATGGGCGAGCAAGGTTTGCTTCCACCTGCTCGGGGCGTAGGTCTTGAATAACCGAACGTGCGTCACCACGGCTTCCTTCCCACTTTCGTGGAGAAACGCTTTGTAGGATGCTTTCAGGTAATCAATTTTATTGCGCTCGGCGTGGAAAACCGGGGGAAATACGGGGGATGGATAGGTAAGCAGAGTTGGTATCAGATTATTTTTAAGATAGTCATTCTTCGCGCGGTGAAAATCGGTCCATCGGGCAATTTCTTCGTCCTGTACTGTGCAATTCTTGACATATTGTGTGTACAATTCGTTTCTTACCCCGTCGAAGCGTACTCTTTGGTTCTCATTTAGTATTCCCTCAAAAACAAGGAGTTCATAATCCCATTCTTCCCATATAGAAATGATGTGTTTGGAAAGCGGCGCTTTTCGGAGCTCCTCATATTTAAGGACTTTTTCGGCCTGCGAAAAGGTCAGGTCGAGGTAATGATAGGTCTCCCGAATGGATTCCACATTCAACTGATGTTCACTTTTCTCCATAGATCTTCATTTGCAGGTTACCCAATGTATCAATGTCATCCGGATTTATTGCCGAGTAATATGACTGCTTTTTAAGAGTAGTTACAGGCGACCCTCGTCTTCCCGGTGAAGATTTTGGCAATGGTACGCAGACATGAGCAAACATTTAAGATTCCTGGTTTTTATTTTGGCAACCCTGGTATGCACGCAGGTTGTGATGGGGCAAACGCCGCTGGATACATACACTATTCCCGGGGACGTCGGTGCGGCCAAATTGCCGGAGCAGATAGCGCCAGTGAAAGCGCCGTTTCCGATGCCTGCATTCGAAAAGCCGGTTTTCCCAAAACTGACCATTCATATTGCGGACAAAGGCGCCAGCGAGGGTAGAATGGTCACGAAAACGATTCAGGCTGCTATTGATGAGGTAAGTAAAAAGAAGGGCGGCACGGTGATCATACCTCGCGGGGTGTGGAAAACGGGGCGCATCAGTTTGAAAAGTAATGTGAACCTGCATTTGAGCGAGGGCGCCGAGCTGCATTTCAGCGCAGAAATCGAGGATTACCTTCCCGCTGTATTCACGCGGAACGAAGGCGTGGAGCTGATGTCTCTCGGGGCGCTGATATATGCCAATGGCCAGGAGAATATCGCCATTACCGGGAAGGGTAAGCTGGTCGGGCCGCCAGACGGGCCGCTGAGGAAACGCTACATGAATGTGAACGTGATCGAAAAGGTGGTACCGGCCGATAAGCCCGTGCAGGAACGGGTGTACGAGGGCAAGGACGGCGGCTTTATATTTCCGCCGATGTTCATCTCTCCGATCAACTGCAGGAAGGTTTACATCGAAGGCATTACGCTCGAAAACACGCCATTCTGGAATGTGGTGCCGGTCTATTGCGACCACGTCATAATCCGGGGCATTACTGTGCGCTCGGTAGGCGTTCCGCGCGGTGACGGGATCGATATCGAGTCGTCGAAGAATGTGCTCATCGAATACTGCACGCTGAGCTGCGGAGATGATTGCTTTACGATCAAGGCCGGGCGGGGAGAGGACGGTGTGAGGGTGAATAAACCGACGGAAAATGTAGTAATCCGCCACTGCCTCGCCCGCGAGGGACATGGGGGCATCACGTGCGGAAGTGAGACAGCCGGGATGATCCGGAATGTATACGTCCATGACTGTGTCTTCGACGATACGGACACGGGGCTGCGCTTCAAGACGCGCCGCTCGCGGGCGGGAGGCGGCGAAAACCTCGTGTATGAGCGCATACGTATGATCCTGCGCGGTGACGCGGTGAAGTTTGATATGCTGGGAAGCCCGCAATATGTGGGTGAGCTCGCCAGCCGGCTTCCGGCCCGCCCGATAGATAAGCTTACCCCGGCATACCGCAACATAACAGCCCGGTTCATCCTCGTCCAGAAGGCCCGGACTTTCATTGATATTACGGGCATTCCGGAATCGCCGGCGGCAAACCTGCTGATTGAAAATGCCCTTGTAAATGCGAGGACGGCATTGAAGGCGAGCGATGCCGATGGTATCACGGTACGGGCGGCGTCGATCACGGTCACGGATACGCTCATGCGCGTGCTGGACGTCCGGAATATGCTTTTTGAAAAAGTGTACTTCAACACCCCCGGCAAGAAGATGGACATCGACGTCCAGGGCGAGCGATCTCGAAATATCCGGTTTGTGGATTGCGTACCGGCAAAGCCTGATGGGCTGGATTAGGGAATCCGGCGTGGAGTAGTCTTAAATCGCAGATACTCAATACGTGGAGTAAATGCTACGGTCAGTTTAGGGCCGGCTAGCCTGGCATGAATGCGGCCTATGCGCGGCTTTCAGTCCTGAAATTCGAGTAATGCTTTCAGTGCTTTAAAACACGCATATGCGAGATAAATCGGCACCAGCACCGGCAGGAAAACGGCCACTTTCAGGATGTCGTCATGGGTAAATTTTTTCATCTCCGAATATTTTAATACAACTTATTCTACAAATAGATAAAAGTTGTACCACAAATATAGGCCACGAAAATTGAATATTCGAAAAAACAGGCTGCTCACTTTTGACGGTGAGCAGCCTGTTGCGGAGTCGGAATTCAGTTACTTATTCCACCACAAAGTCGTGGTAATATCGTCGTTCCCCTGCGCCTTTACCGAGTTTTGGTAGTTGACCAGGTTCACGCTTTGCTCTTTGGGCGGGTAGTACAAGCGCTGCGGAACGCCATCGCCGAATAGCGGCTGGAATTTGTAATCGGTAGTTTTGCCATCCACGGTGCGGCTCCACACGACGTCTCCCGGTTTGACGAGGAAGGTCGGGTAGCCGGTGCGGCGTATTTCCGCCCAGGCCTCATCGCCCTGAGTGTAAAGCGCAAGGTATTTCTGGTTGAGTACATTGGCTTTATCGGCCTTGGGCAGCGCGGCCAGGTATGTGGTAATGTCAGCTTGCGCGACACCCCATTTTTGCAGGGAAGCGGTCACACCGTTGATGTATTCCTGCTGGTCCCAGT
The DNA here is from genome assembly GCA_001898145.1 of Dyadobacter sp. 50-39. Lineage (GTDB taxonomy): Bacteria > Bacteroidota > Bacteroidia > Cytophagales > Spirosomataceae > Dyadobacter. The sequence goes on along the minus strand of MKSR01000001.1, from coordinate 233,975 downwards.
TTTTGTATTCTGAAATGAGGAAAGCCACTTCTGCGTATTCCTGCAATACCTCTCCGAAGTTGGCCGCATTCACAGAAGCGCCCGGGAGGCTCACATCGGTCGCCGTCAGCAAACCGGCCGCCGCAACGGGCAATCCGTAAGGCTGCCCGACATAATTGCCGGCGGCATTTTTAGCGGCATATACCGGCAGGCGCGGGTCCTGCACCTTCACCGTTCCGATCTCGCCTTTCAGTACATTGATGATCACATGGGATACGGCGAAATCCTTGCGGTTGGCCGTAACGGTAGCGCGGTACAGCGGCGCCTCGTTCGGCGCAAGCGACTGGTATTTGAACACTGCATTGTCGGCATTGGAAGTGAAAACGCCTTTGGCCAATGCGTCGTCAAAATGCGTCTTCGAATCGGCCGGCTGTTGCTTGCGGATGCGCGTCGCTACACGCAGGCGCAGGGAGTTGGCAAACCTGGCCCAAAGCTCATTCTTGCCCTTGTAGATCACATCGTAGTTGCCAAACGTCGTAGCGGTTTTGTACTTGATCAGCGTGTCGCCTGCGGCTTTCAGCTCGTTCAGAACATCCAGGTAGATCTTCTGCTGACTGGCATACGCAGGGCTCAGGTTCTCAGGATCCTGCTGCAATGCCTGGAAATCCGGGTCCTGATTGCCGTAGGATTGGTAGGGAACGTTGCCGAACATGTCGGTCAGGTTCTGGAAAGCATAGGCTTTCAGGATCCGGGCAATGGCGATCTGGTTGGCATTGCTACCGGCAGTTCCGGCAGCAGCGATGTTTCTGGTCGTCGGATCGGAATTTAATTTGATGATTTCATTGAGGTTGTTCAGCGCCTTGTAGGCATTGCTCCAATAAGTGTCTGAATATGAGCGTGGTATGTCGTAGCGAGACTGGTCACTGTAAATGTTCTGGCTGTAATATTGGGCAAAAAGCTGTGATCCGCGCAGCGAGCTGTTCTCATTGCGGATATTATCGATCACCTGTTTTTCCGCCGAGAGCAGGATAGTTGTCGTGGTCACGTTTTGAGGACGGTTCGGGTCCTTGTTGATATCCTCGAAATGGCTGTCGGAGCAGCTGGCGAGCAATGTGCCGATGCCCAGGGCCAAAATGCCTTTTTGATATATGAACTTTTGCATGATTTTCATTTTGAGGTGGTTAGAACTTCACATTTACGTTCAGGCCATAGGTGGCAGGTACCGGAATGTTACCGCCTTCGAGGCCCTGGATGTTACCGCCGCTGTTGGCGAACTCGGGGTCTATATATTTGCTGGCCGTGTAGATATTAGCCAGGTTACGACCGTAAATCCCGAAATACACCGATTTCACGGCCTTCGCATTCAGTGCCAGGTTGTAGCCGAATGTGATCTCACGCAGCTTCACGAACGTCGCGTCGAAAATGGTCTGCGGGGTAGGGCCGCTGTATTCGCCACGGGCCCAGGCCTGTGCGGTAATGCGGGTATCGTTTTGGGTGGTGTTGGTTACCTGGTAGGTGCCGTCGGCATTGTAGGTAACGGTTCCTTTCACACCGTCCAGTACAACGCCTGTTTCGCGGATGTTGTTGGCGGCAGTTTTGTCCAGCACACCGGCGTACATCGCCACTTTGTAGGTTTGCGAGAAAAATTTGCCGCCTACGCGTCCGTCAACGAGGAAGCCCAGGTTGAAATTCTTGTAGGTAAAATTGTTCTGGAAACCGAAGAGGTATTTGGGCAGCACGCTGCCCAGCGGCGTAAGTTGCTGTGCCCGCTCGTAGGTACCATCTGCCTTGATCACCTTCTGGCCGTCGGAAGCGTACACAAAGTCGTTGCCGAGCAACTGCCCGTAAGGTTGGCCCTCGCGCGCCACGAGCGTCACCAGGCTGTTCGCCAGCTGGAAAGTATTCACACCCGGCGCCAGTTCAATCACTTTATTGCGATTACGCGACCAGTTCAGGCTTGAATTCCATTCAAAACCATTCGAGCGGACCGGCGTACCGGTAAGCGTCACTTCTATTCCCTTGTTATTGATCTTTCCCGCATTGATCACCTTGGAGTCGTAGCCAAATGCCGACGACACGGGAATGTTGATGATCTGGTTGCGGCTTACATTGTCATAATAGGTAATGTCGAGGCCAATGCGGTTCTTCAATGCCTGGATGTTCAGACCGGCCTCCCAGGAGCTGGTAATCTCGGGTTTCAGTGCCTGGTTGTTCAGCTGCGCGGGCAACTTGTACGATGGCAGCCCGTCAAACGACTGGCTGGCTTCATAAGCGCGCTGCAGCTGGTATGGATCAGTATCGTTACCTACTTGTGCCCAGCCTAGCCGCACTTTGGCGAAATCCAGCCAGTTGATGTCTTTGACCCCATTCAATTCACTCAGGATCAGACTCGTCGTCAGGGAAGGATATGCAAATGAGTTGCGGTTCAACGGCAGGGTAGAAGACCAGTCGTTACGCAGCGTTCCGTCGAGGAACAGCAGGCTCTTCCAGCCAAGGGAGAAGCTTCCGAAAATGGAGCTGATCTGCTTGCGGTAGGCATTCGAGTTGACGAGCACCGAGCTGGCATTTTTCAAATTGTAGTACTCAGGAATGATCAGCCCGCCCTGGGTCACCGCGTCGCTGATGCGGCGGCGCTGGCTCATGATGTTACCCCCTGCATTTACATTCAAGGAAATATCTCCCCAGCTTTTGGTCGCCGACGCAAGCAATTCGTAGTTGAACTCGCTGAAATTGTTGTTATACTCCTGGTACTGCGACTGTGTCCGCGAATACACGGCAATGCGGTCCTGGTATTGGTACTGATACACGTCCGCATTCACTTTTCCGCTCAGTTTCAGCCAGCTGTTAACGTCGTAAACCACGCCCACGTTGCCGTAGAAACGATCGCGGTTTTCTTCCAGGTAGCTTTGGTAAGCCGACCAGTACGGGTTATCGATAAATTTGGCGGCTTCTCCGGCCGGTGTATCCTGGTACCCCGAGCGGTTCCAGAGGATCTGGCTGCCGTCGGCGCGCTTGTAATTTTTCAGTTTCTCGTAGTCGACCTGCACCTGGCCCCACTGGAATGCTTCGAGGATAATGTTCCGGTTGGTAGCGCCCGTCCACGGCCGTCCCGTCGACTGGTTTTTGATATAGTTGAAGTTGTTGTAAAACTTAAACTTGCCCGCCTGTGTGGAGCCCGAGAAGTTGATCGAATTACGTTTCAGCGAAGAATTGGGTACGGTACCTTTTACATTCTTGTTGGTGAATGAAATGCGGTAAGTCGAATTCGCATTACCGCCGCTCACCGCAAGGCTGTTGGTATTCGATACGCCGGTTTCAAAAAAGGTGTGCACGTCGTTTTTAGGATAAATCCATGGCTGCGGTTTCAGGTATTCGGCTGCGTTTTCCGGGTCGAGGTTGTACCAGTGCAGCACAGGTGTGCCATCCAGTTTAGGGCCCCAGCTTTCATCCACGGCGTATTCTACAATATTGTAGTCGGTGCCGCCGATGTTGGCTTTCTGGAATGTATTGGAAAAGCCGCCGCCGTACAACTTCTGGCGCTTGGGAAGCCGTACAATGTTCTCGAACTCGACGCCGGTGTTCAGCGTAATGTTCACTTTGCTATTCTCTTTGCCTTTTTTGGTGGTGATCAGGATCACACCGTTCGCTGCACGGGTACCGTAAAGTGCTGCCGCAGAAGGTCCTTTCAGTACGGACACATTCTCGATATCGTCGGGGTTAAGGTCCTGGATCATATTGCCCACATCCTTTCCGCCGCTCCCCGCGCTGGTGGTCGCGCTGTTGAGGTCGGCATTGTCGATCGGCGTACCGTCGATCACATACAAAGGCTGGTTGTTGCCAGAGATAGAGTTGATGCCCCGCAGCAACACGCGTGATGATCCGCCCATATTGCCGCCCGACGATACCACCTGCATACCGGCCACCCGGCCCGACAATGCGCTCAATGCATTGGTGGGGCGGGTTTGCAATGCCTCGCCTTTTACCTCCTGGACGGCATAACCCAATGCCCGCTTCTCGCGTGAGATGCCCAGAGCGGTTACTACCACTTCGTTGAGGATTTTAGCGTCCTGCTTCAATGCAACGGTGATCTTGTCTGTGCTGCCCACAGTCACCTCCTGGGTCAGGTAGCCGATAAATGAAATCACCAGCACGGGCGATTCGGTGTTGACGTCCAGGCTGAACGACCCATTGGCGTCGGTCAATGTACCTGTGGATGATCCCTTGATGGTGACCGACGCGCCGGGAAGTCCGCTGGCGTCGGTAGCGTCGGTGACTGTACCGGTAATGGTCCGCTGCTGCGCATGCGTGAGCCCGGTCGCAAGCAGGGTCAGCAGGATGAAGTAGATAAATTTCGTTCTCATGAATTGTACTTTGGTGGGGATTTTAAAATTGACTGTCCTGGAATTTTCTATTGGTTCTGACTGGCTGATATTAATAATGATTTTTGTTGAACTTGATTTTATGAAATTAAATTCCGCAGAACGGGTCAAAATGAGGTTTTTGTTAAGATTTTATTATTAAATATTTTGTAAATGTATTAAAAATAAATTAAAAAGATTATTATCTATCGGATTTATAGATTAAAAAATTTGATATATTCTAATTGGATTGTTTTAAGTTTTGGCTTTGAGCTGACAGGGAACGGGTTAGCTTCAACAGCGCCGGGAGGAAGCGCGCGGTTGAAGGGCAGTGAATTGCCGGGCGAAACTGCTGAAAAAAAAATGAGCCCGCCGATCCGGCGGGCCCTGCAGGTAATTCACTCTTTCGCAAATATTTCTCCAATATTCCTTTGCAGACTGCATGAGGCGATAATCAGCGCGGTGCCGCAAAATGCGAGTGCATCAAAAACACTTGACACTTCATTGCTCCTCGAACCGGACGGATCGGCCATAGCCCTGGGAATGTGCAGCAGGATAACCCATAGGAAAAGGGTGACGCTGAACAAGGCTGCAACCGCGCCGCGCCGGATGTTGAGTGCAATCGAAAACCCCGAGCCGATGAGGACGACGCCCGTCAGATACATCCAGAAAGCCCGGTCGGGCATGTAGGACGGCACGATACCGGCTAGCCGTTCGGCATACAGAAAATGGTCGATCCCGAAGCTGGTCATAGTGATGGAAAACAGTATCGGACCAAACGGGATGGCCTTGTCCAGTGTGCGGAAAATGCCCGCTGGTGGTGCCACACCCCGGCCGGATGTGCCGGCCACGACAAATGCGCCGCCAGCCAATGCGAGTTCCTTCAAGGCATCGGTCCAGACGGCCAGATGGAGGTGGTATTGCTCGGCGAAAATCTGAAAAGGGATTTGTACAAAAAGGAACAGCGACAGGAAAATGCTGCCCAGCAATAAAGCGATTTCCCTGCCTTTTTTGCCGGCAATAATGCCTGTGCCTGCCGCGATGAGCCCCGCGCCTGTAACGTAGGCCCATGCGGGAAGGAATGGCAGATGTGATTGCCAGGCGGGTAGCTGCACAGCGCGGAAATTGCCGTACAGAAATTGTTGTACACCATAGACGATCATGGCCAGGCCATACAGGACATGGCCGGTTTTAATGGAAATCCTCATCATTTTTTGCGGTTGGTTTTAAGTTGAAGGTAGATTCCGAAAAGCCGATCTTTGTAATCAAAAGCCGGTCAAAGTCCGGCAAAAGCCTACAAATTCGATCCGCAGCCATGAATGAACAGGAAATAGTCAAAGCGAGCCTGACCGAGATTTTCAGAAGGAACGGCTACCACGATCCGGAAGCGCTCACACAGCGCGACTTTGACCACATCAGCCAGGAAATTGATCGCGCAACGGGCATTCTCGTGAGCGGTACTACGATCAAACGACTCGCCAGCGGGCGGTTCAGCCGCTCACCACAGATCGCCACGCTCGACGCCGTTTCGCGCTACCTGGGTTTCCGAAACTGGCAGGAGTATAAAATTGGGGCATTAACGACTATCGAATTGCCGGATGCGGATTCACACAAGCCGGTGCATTCACCTCGCGGGCGGGGCTGGCTTTCCAGGTATTGGAAAGCGGTATCGACGGCCTGCGTGATTGCCGTTGCCCTGGCGGCATTCGTACAGCTTTCAAGGCGGCCCGGAGACTTTGGTAAAGCGTCCTTTACATTTCGCAAAACAACGACCAGCGATATTCCCAACACGGTGGTGTTCAGCTACGATGTCAAAGGCGTCACCGCCGACAGTTTTTTTATCCAGCAGTCATGGGACAAAAACCGGCGCATCAGGATTGATCAGGACAGTCACACGCTCACCGACATTTACTATGAGCCGGGTTATCACATCGCCAAACTGATTGCCAATGAATCGGTAATCCGGGCGGTCGATGTGTATATTCCGACAAACGGATGGTTCTTTTTCGCGAAGGAAAAGCCCACGAGTAATCCCGAATACATCCGTCGCAGACCCGGCCAATCACCAGGTGACCTGACGCTGACCAGGGCCGACCTTCTATCCAGCAAAATCGATATCACTAAGGAAAAGGAGTACACATCGACTTTCTTTCCAGGCAAAATGCAGCTCAATAGTGACGATTTTACCTTTACCGCGACAGCCAGGGTGAAGGAGGTCAAAAGCAATTTTTGCCCCTACATTTCCTTCGAAATCTACACCCAACGCTATCCGCTGTTTTTAAAAATTACCCCCGGAGGGTGTGTTAATGAGGCTTCCATGCAGTTGGGCGAGCAATTCATCAGCGGCCAGACGACCGACCTGGGTTTTCTCGGATGTGACGTGCGGCAAACCACGCAGGTGGAACTCCGCGTCAGGCAGCGCAACGTCACCATTTTCCTCAACCGGAAGAAGGTATACGCCGGTTCTTACCAGGAGAGCTCGCGGCTTATCACCGGCCTGGGCATCATGTCCAACGGCCTGTGCGAATTCGAAAACGTAGAGCTGAAAGGGGCCGACGGTACCATTCTGTACAGCTTTGAAAAGCCTCATTCCCTTTGATTTAAGCCATTTTTGGAGTCTTCATAATATTTATTTAACACGAAAGACAATCCTTGTAGTAGTCCGTTACGGAAGAGGTAAAGTATCTTTCATATACCGCGCCAGTCATACAGGATGTCAGTTTCAAGGGCTCAAATATTGATTGAAAAGCTGATCAGCAACCGTCTCTCGGCGGATGAACTATCTGAATTGCTTGCAGGCACGCACGATGAGGCCGTGCAGCAGGCTTATTCGGATGCGCTGGAAGTGTATTTCAATCGACTGCTCGCTGAGGAGTCCGGCAAACGGCAGAACCTGTCCGACTAGAACGGTATAAAAAGACTGTATTTATTACCTACTCGCCTAATACTAATACTATGAGACCAAAAGCTACCCTTAAAATGGCGGCACGATGTATGTTGGCCGCACTCTGTCTGTCCGTCCCGGCGGCCGATGCCCTGGCGGCCGGCGCTCCGGCGGCCGGCGCTCCGGCGACCGGCGCTCCGGCGACCGGAAACGGACTAAAAGCACTTTTTCCTGCTGCCGACAGGATCAAAGGTAAAGTAACGTCGGCCGTCGACGGTACTGCAATCCCGGGTGTGAACGTGCTTGTCAAAGGCACCCAGGTGGGTACCACTACCGATGCAGAAGGGGGTTTCTCCCTCGATGTGGATTCTAAAAATGCGGTGCTGGTGTTTTCTTACATCGGGTTTAACACCACCGAAGTGCCGGTAGGCGGCAAGAGTGTGGTGGATGTAGTACTTTCCGAAAACGTTGCCACCTTACAGGAAGCGGTTGTGACTGCGCTCGGTATCAAGCGGGACACGCGTTCGCTGGGGTACAATGTGGGTAAGATCGAAGGCCGCGATGTGGCCAATGTGGCCAATGAAAACGTGCTGACCTCGCTGTCCGGCCGCGTCTCGGGTGTCTCGATCAACCAGACCAGCGGTGTGGGCTCGTCAATCAGCATTGTGATCCGCGGTGCTGCTTCCCTGAAAAACAACCAGCCGCTTTTCGTGGTCGACGGGGTGCCGCTGGCCAACAGCCTTGCAAACGTGAGCGATACTAAAGGAAGCGGGAATAAAGTCGATTACGGTAATGCGATCTCCGACATCAATCCCGACGATATCGAAAGCATGTCGGTACTCAAAGGGCCTAGTGCGGCTGCTTTGTACGGGTCGCGTGCAGGTAACGGCGTGATCCTGATCACGACCAAATCCGGTAAAAAAGGCAAAGGCCTGGGCGTTTCATTCTCTACTTCCAATGTGTTTGAGAAGCCTTACCGCTTTCTGGATCTGCACTATAAATACGCCAATGGCGAGCGCCCTTTTCAAATGGACGAATCGTCGGCCTACTGGGGCGGATTGCCGCTGGATGCAGGCTTGAAAGAAGTGCAATGGAATTCACCGATCGGGGCGGACGGAAAGCCCGTGCCCACCGAGCTGAAATCGCATAAAGACAACATGAAGAACTTCCTGCAGACAGGGATCACTTCTACCAATAACCTGACGGTTTCCGGCTCGACAGACAAAGCGACCTACCGGGTTTCGTATAATAATATGAGTAACCGCGGACTGATCCCGAATTCGGATCTGTACCGCAACTCGCTGAGCTCGGCTTTGACATTTGATATGGCCAAAAACGTAAAGCTGAGCACCAATCTCAATTTCGTACGTTCCAACTCCAACAGCCGTCCGCAGACTTCCGAGCGCGATGGTAACCCTTTGCAGGCCGTTTATTATTCGCCGAGCTATGATGTGCGCGATCTGAAAGGCGTATGGAAGCCCGGCCGCGAGGAGATCGAGCAGCTGACTGTGGCGCCGGGTGAAACCGATAACCCGTACTTTCTTGCCAAACACCTCACCAACGCCTATGTGCGCGACCGCCTGTACGGGAACCTGAAACTGGACTGGACCATTGCGCCAGGACTCACCGCATTCGTCCGTTACGCGCACGATATGTACGATGAAGACCGCGAAACCAAAATCCCATGGAGTTATAAAAGCATGGCCAAGGGTGGTTATTACCTTGAAAACGTAGGCCGTAATGAAGGCAATGCTGATTTCCTGGTGACCAAGACCATCAAGGCAGGTGATTTCGACATCAGCATTTCGGGCGGTGGTAACATCATGAGACAGAAAGGAAACAGCTCCAACCTGGGAGGTCGCGACCTTTCCGTACCGGGTCTGTACAATATCTCCAATATCCCTGTGGCCAACCGCGTAGTGGGTAATGGCAGCTATAAGAAAGCGATTTACAGCTTGTATGCACTGGGTTCATTTGGTTTCAAAAACCAGCTTTACCTGGATTTGACCGCACGCAATGACTGGTCGAGTACATTGCCCGCAGCTAACCGCTCTTACTTCTATCCTTCGGCATCACTTAGCTGGCTTGCGAGCACGACATTCAATATGCCGTCGTCTATCTCGATGCTGAAATTCCGCGGAGGATGGGCGCAGGTGGGTAACGACACCGATCCGTATCAGCTGTATCCCAATCTCGGGACCGGTAACTGGGGGAACCTCGTGACTGCCAACCTGGGTGGTACGCTGTTGAACCCAACTTTGCTACCCGAGATCGCTACTTCTACGGAAGGTGGTGTGGACCTGAATATGTTCAACAACCGCCTGCGTTTTGATCTGACCTACTACGACCGTGCCAATACCAACCAGATCTTTACTGTGCCGATGGCGCCTTCCACAGGCTGGGAAAACAAGAATATCAATGCCGGTAAGCTCGTGAGCCGCGGTTGGGAGATCGGTATCGGAGGGACGCCTGTCAGCAACCTCAATGGCTGGACGCTGGACGTGAATGCCAATTTTAGCCGCAACCGCGTAACTGTGAAAGAGCTGGCACCGAACTTTCCCTATTTCGAACAATGGAGTGAAAACGGCGCCGGCGCCTACACCTACGTGGGTGAGCAGATCGGTAATATTTATAGCCGCGGCTTCGCGACGGTTACCGACCCGAACTCTCCTTACTACCGCTGGCCGATCATCGCATATGATGGTGAAGGCGGTGATATGGACTGGCAGTCGCTGGGAGGCCGGGATAACAACGTGAAAGTAGGTAACTATAACCCCGACTTCATGGTGGGCGGCCAGGTTAACCTGTCTTACAAGCGCTTCTCACTCGGTTTGAGCCTTGACTGGCGCCAGGGTGGTGAGTTTATGTCGTTCACCTACCGCTATGGCGAGTCCGACTGGAAATCGCAGCGTCAGATTGACAAGCTCATCCCGGGAAGCCTTTACTCACCCGACCAGCTCGTTGCGCTGCTTAAATCCGATCCTGAAAAATACATTATCCCGCAAAATGGGAACTTCCCGCGGGTAGGAGGGCATACTGCCGCAACCGGTGGCTTCGGGGCTGATGGTGATGGTGCGTTTATCCCGGGTGTTTGGGAAGACGAAGAAGGTAACTACCATGAATGGCTTGGTGGCGCAGGCACAAAATACATGCCGATCACGGCCATGTACCCTTGGAGCTTCAACCAGCAGGTAACCTTCGACGCATCATTCGTCAAACTGCGTGAAATTACGTTTACCTACAAAATCCCTACGCTGTTCAACTCGGTGCGCAACGCGAGCTTGTCGCTCTACACCCGGAACATTATGCTCTGGAATGCTGCCAAAATCGGTATCGATCCCGAGCGCGCATTCTGGGCCGACCCCAGCAAAGGCGGTTTCCGCCAGGGCATCGAGCGGCAGAACGTCATGCCGTGGACGATTCCGTTCGGTTTCAAGCTCAATTTCGATTTCTGATACAATCCTGACAATATAAGCGATGAAAATCCTTCAATATATTCCCAAAGTCGTTTTCATACTGGCTGTGCTGGTGGCTTCCTCCTGCAAGGAGAGCCTGACGGAGATCAATGAAAACCCCAATGGCGTCGATCCCAATTCCGCCAACCCGAACCTGTTGATGCCTACGGTGATGACCGGCGTGGGCACGCAATACCTGAAACTGGGCTACGGCCGCATTGCGGGCGTGGTGCAGCACACGCAGGAAGATGCCTGGAAAGACGGTTTTAATGATTATAACTGGACCGAAGAAGACGACGAATGGAAAGCATGGTACGGCTTCCTGCGCAACAATGACCTGCTCTACAAGCGGTCGGTCGAGCTCGGATTTACCTTTCACCAAGGCGTGGCGTTGACGATGAAGGCCTTCATATTCGGTACCATTGCCGATTTGTGGGGGGACGCCCCGTATACCAATGCTTTGAAGGGCGATCAGGGTGAAATGCTGCCTGCGTTCGATAGCCAGGAGGTGATCTACAAAGGTATTATCGAAGATTTGAAACAGGCGTCTTCACTGTTTGCCAGCGCCGACGTGTCAACTTACGCGCCGGGTTATGACGTGTTTTACAACGGTGATAAGCTAAAATGGCAGAAATTTGCCAACTCGCTGCTTCTGCGTTATTATATGCGCGTTTCTTCCAAACTCCCCGATGTGGCCAAAGCGGGTATCGAGCAGATATACACTTCGGGTATTTACCTGAAAGACGCATCTGAGGATGCGGTAATGGATTACATCGGCGCGGCTTCGGGCGATTCTTGGCCTACTGCCGTTGCATTTGACGTGAGCCAGTCAAACTGGCGCAGAAGAAGACCCGCCGCGGCACTGATCAATACGATGACAGCCAGCAACGACCCGCGGATGAAAGTGTGGTTTCAGCCGGTGCATGTGCGGTGGGTGTCGGATGCAACCCTGAAAACCGGTATGGATGAGTTTATCCGCAAAGATGGTGTGATCCAGACAGGCGTGAAGGCGCTTACTGAGCAGGAACTGCGTGCGGAAATCTCTGCCGGACATAAGTTTACCCGCCATTTCAACCCTGCTCTTTATAAGCCGACGCGTGCGGATTTGTTCAATGGACCGCTGAACACCGGCGAATACGTAGGCGTCCCGGCTGGTATGATCGACCCGACCTATTACAACGAAAACCCGACCACCGGCCAGCAGGTACAAAACCAGCATGCGTCGCAGCTGAGTTATGCTTACCAGGCATCCAAAGGCGGTTTGTTGAAAGCGCGCCTGGCTTCGGCGGCTGAAACAGCGTTTATCCTGGCGGAAGCTGCGCAGAAAGGATGGGCGGCCGGCGGTGCCGAAGCGCATTACAACAACGGTATCAAACAATCGCTGCAAACCTGGGGCGTGGCCGACCAGTACGATGCTTATGTGAAAGCGGTGGCCTACAAAGGTACATTGGCGCAAATCATGGAGCAGAAGTGGATAGCAAGCTGGACGGCAGCAACCGAAGCATGGTTTGACTACCGCCGTACGGCATTGCCTGCATTGGTACCGGGCCTGGCGCCTGTTTCACGCGCATTGCCGCTGCGTTTCATTTACAGCAACAACGAGCTGAACAACAACGGCGACAATACGCGCAGCGCGATCGACAAGCTGGAAGAGACCAATTTCTCGGGCCCGCGCAAGAAAAACAGTCAGTGGTCCAAGCCATGGCTGGTGCAGGGAACCGGTAAACCATGGTAGAATGTATTTCGGTGAGGCGTTGGATTTTTTGATCCCACGTTTCCGCTCGTTCGCCCCATGGCAGCGGTGATTTGCCCCATACTGTCGAATTAATTATGCTGAATTCCCGGAGTTTGGCGTACTTGCCGGTGACAATGAATAATCCAGCACCCGTTTTTGAAAGCGGCCCTTTTCGGAGGGTCGCTTTCTTTTTTGCAAATTTACGCGTCAGTATCGCCGCTTTGCATGTTCCCTATTGCTTTTCATCCCGTTTTCAGATATCCCGTTCCGGAAAGCCACCGCTTTCCGATGGATAAGTACGAGTTGTTACCCTTGCAGCTTCTCCGGGAGGGCATTGCCGAGGAGTCCGATTTCTTTAGTCCCGAGCCCGTGGACATGCCTTCGGTGTACGCGGCGCACGACCGCACGTATGCAGACCGCTTTGTGGCCGGTGAACTGAGCCGGCAGGAAACGCGGCGCATTGGTTTCGAGCAGACACCCCTGCTGGTAGAGCGGGAACTCCGCATCGCCAGCGGGACTTTGGAAGGGGCGCTCAGGGCGTTTCAGAGCGGCATTGCATTCAATATCGCCGGAGGTACGCATCACGCCTCGCGTGACACCGGCGAAGGTTTCTGCATGATCAACGATCAGGCCGTTGCGGCGCAATATCTGGTAGATCACGGTAAAGCCGGTCAGGTGCTGATCATCGATCTCGACGTGCATCAGGGCAATGGGACGGCAGATATTTTCGCCAATGAACCGCGCGTGTTCACCTGCTCTGTGCACGCGAAGAACAACTATCCCTTTCGGAAGAAGAAGAGCGACCTGGACGTCGAGCTGCCCGACCGGGCCGATGATAATCTCTACCTGACGCTGCTCCGCGAAACCTTGCCGGGCCTGATCGAACGCGTCAAGCCCGACTTTATTTTCTACCAGGCTGGCGTCGATATTCTTGCGACCGATAAACTGGGCAGGCTGTCCTGCACGATCGATGGCTGCCGCCGGCGCGATGAATTGGTCCTCCTGACAGCCCACCGGCACGGCATACCGGTTCAATGCAGCATGGGCGGGGGCTACTCTCCCCAGCTCAAAACGATCATCGAAGCCCATGCCAATACTTACCGGGTTGCCAGGCAGATTTACGGTTGATTGCAGAGCTGTTCTTGGGTTGAAAATTGTATTATTCTAATTTAATTCCTTCTTTTGATTTACTCCTTAGTGCACTGAAACCAGTGCTGTGTTAGCGGGTACCGGCTCCGGATTGTACCGCTTAATAAGATTTTCGACCCCCAGGCTTGCCAAAAAACGTGACGATCGCGCCTCCATTTTCCAAGGCATTAAAAGGCGGTTTTTGACATTGAAAAGTCGAAATGTCCATTGGTTTTGCACTGGGTCGATGATGTTTCCCCCGGCCTTGCCCGATGAATGGCCGGTTTCTGTTCTTTTGGCAATGATGAGAAGTTTTCCAACTGAAAAACACGTAGTTATAGGGGTTTGAAATGTTCTGAAAAGGATTACATTCGATATAAAGATGTAAAAAAAGACCTAATCATTCCTCCTCTATATGCGTATGTTAAAGTATCGCTGTGCTCTTGTAGTAGTACTACTGGTACAGCACCTAACAAACGTTACGGCTCAAAGTAACAGGGATTACGACCTGTTCATTAAAAGTGGTACAATTACCCCTTTGCCGGGTATTTCACTCCCCCAAAACCGCCCGGATAAGACGCTTAGAACTGCGAAAAGTGAAGAGTTTAAATTTGTAATAATCCAATTTTTCAGGATCCCGGGCGCAAGAGAGACCGCGGTGCTGAAAGGTGCCGGCATCACCTTGCTCGACTACGTCCCGGAGCATGCCTATACCGCTGTCGTGCCGGCAGAGCCTGACAGGGAAATATTGCGGGCTGCCGGCGTCAGGACGATCGTGCAACTGGAACCAGCACAGAAGATCCAGCCCGCCCTGCTGGGACCTGCTATTCCGCCCCATGCTTTAAGTCAGCCAGGCCAGATCGACGTGCGCATCAGCTTCGTAAAGACAATGCCCGCCGCGGAGGTATTAAAAGAACTCGCTGACCGTCAGGTTCAGGTGATCCCTAGTGATCTGAGTGCATACCAACTCATCGAAGTAAGAGTGGCTGCCGATAGCCTGCTTGCACTGGCTGGGCTGCCCTGGGTCCAGTTCATCGAGGCCGTACCGCCGCGCGACGAGCCGCTCAACGACAAAAGCGAGGCTGCAACGCGGGCGAACCTGCTTACCTCGGCCTTGCCCGGGCAAAGACAGCTCACGGGCGAGGGGGTGACGATCGGGATAGGGGATAGCGGGAACCTGACCGAGCACATCGACGTAGCGACCAGGCTTCTCAGCTACGATGTGGAAAGTACCTACTGGCATGGCGTGCACGTTTCCGGAACTGCGGCCGGTGGGGGGCTTATGAATGAGAAATTCAAGGGGTATGCGCCGGGAGCGTCGATTGTCAAACGCATTAACTCCGAAATATGGAAGCAGGCTTCGGCGCTCTCCCGCGACTACGGGATGATGGTGACCAACAACTCGTACGGCGGCAGCGTCTGCCCCGACTACGGCTCTTACAATTTCGATTCATACATCCTGGACCGGCAGGCCGGTGATCTGCCCAACCTGCAACATGTTTTTGCAGCCGGTAACAGCGGCCTCGAAGCATCTTGTGAAGGTGTCGCTGCCGGTTTCGGGAACATCATCGGCGGCAGCATTTCAGCAAAGAATGTGATCAGCACCGGCCGCACGGGCGCCAACGGCCTTATTTCTTCCTCTTCCAGCAAAGGTCCTACCCAGGACGGCCGCATCAAGCCGGATATCGTCGCTCCCGGTACGTCCATTTTCTCGACGCTTCCGGGAAACACCTACCAGTCGGCATCCGGAACGAGTATGGCCGCACCCGCGGTGGCGGGCGGGCTGGCGTTGTTGTACCAGCGGTACCGGCAGCTGAATGGCGGCGGCAACCCCAAAAATATGCTGATGAAGGCATTGCTGTGTAATGGTGCGACCGACAAAGGACTTTCGGGACCGGATTTTACGTATGGGTTCGGGCTGATGAACCTGGTGCGGTCGGTGTCGATGATGGAAAAGGGACAGTACTTTCATGGCAACCTGGCCCACCTGGGAAGGGATGGTTACGAAATAACAGTCCCGCCGAATACCGCGCTGGTCAAAATAATGCTGTATTGGAATGACCCGGCACCCGCGGCGGTTACCGGAAAGCAGAGCCTCGTCAATGACCTGGACCTGAAAGTGCTCAGGACAGGCAAACCGGAGATGCTGCCCTCTTTTCCCAGGGCGGCCACCCCGCATACGGCTGCCGAGCCGGGCGTGGACAGCGTAAACAACGCCGAGCAGATCGTACTCGAAGGCCCCGAGGCAGGTAGCTATGTGATCAATGTCCTTGGCAGGAAGGTTCCTAGTGGCCCGCAAGAATATTTTGTTGTCTATGATGTGATCGAAACTTCCACGGATCTCACCTATCCCGCGGGAGGCGAGCGGCTCACCAAAGGCGATGTGATTGATATCAATTGGGATAGCTACGGTAATGCGGCCAGCACATTTTCGGTTTCGTATTCGCTTAATGACGGAGGTTCCTGGACCAGTCTCAACAATGTCGTGCCGGCAGGTACCAACCAGCTCAGTTGGACAGTGCCCGACGCATTCACTACGACGGCAAAAGTCCGCATCATCCAAAACAGCACAGGTGTGACCAGGGAAAGTGCGGCGTTTACGATCCTGGGGCTCCCTGTGATGACGCTTTCGGCGAACCAGTGTGAGGGCTATGCGGCAGTGCAGTGGACGGCCGTGAATGGCGCTACCGACTACGAGGTCATGCGTTTGCAAAGCCGCGAGATGCGATCGGTGGCTACCACGACCGATCTGAAATACGTGCTCAATGGCCTCTCCCGAGATTCCACCTATTACATAGCCGTTAGGCCGAGAAAAGACGGGTTGCCCGGACGAAGATCGGTGGCGGTGATCCGGAAGCCCGATTCGGGAACGTGCCAGGGTTTTATGCTGGACGGCGACCTGGCAGTGGACGCGATCGTCTCTCCGTCCGGATCGGGCAGGGCGCTCACTTCCACCGGCCTGGGGCAATTTCAGGCAATCAAAATACGGTTGCGGAATTTCGATGACCAGCCGGTAACCCAGTCGTTTCAGGTGGGCTATTCTTTGGGCGGTGGCGATGTGGCTGTACACTGGGAAACGGTCACTTCCGATGTCGGTGCGAACGGATACCTGGACTATACTTTCATCGAGACGATCGACCTGCACAATCCGGGCACCTACGCGCTTACCGTGCAGGTGAAGCTGGATGGCGACCTGGTCGCTGCGAACAACCAGAAGTCGGTGGTGGTACGGCAGTTAGCCAACGCGCCGGTAACGCTGCCCTTTTCAGATGATCTCGAATCGCTTCAAGGCGCCGAGGTGACTGCGAATACAATCGGGTTAGCTGGTGCCGACCGGTTCGATTTCTCACAGGACCGCGATCTGGGCCGGTTGCGGACGTCGGCCGGGCAGGCGTACTCGGGTTCCAAAGCCTTTACCGTAGATGCGAACAATCAGTTGAATTCGCAATACCCCACCTATTTGGATGCCACTTACAACCTTGCCGCTTACCATACCGGCAGGGACGAGATCCGTCTGTCGTTCCGGTACCGGCTCTACGATGCGAACCCGCCTGCTTGGCCCCTGCAAGTGTACGTCCGGGCGAACGACGCCGAGCCGTGGATACCAGCTTTGGAAAGCAGCATTGTCCCTTATTTTACCCGGAACAACAACTACCTGCTCATGTCCATAGAAGTGAGCGATTTGCTGAAACGGGCCGGTAAAGAATTTACGACCAGTTTTCAGGTGAGGTGGGCGCAGAGTTTCAGGTATCCCGCGCAAACGGACGGCTCCACCATAGACGATATCCGCCTTTATACCAGCATGAGCGATCTGCAAGTCAGGCAGGTCAGTACGTCCGCCATTCCTTCCTGCGACAGCAACGGTTATCAGGAATACAGTGTTGTCTTCAAAAACAATAGTAACGAGGATTGCTACCGGATACCCTTTGAGGCATTGATTAACGATGAGCTTGTGCATCAGGGCTATGTGCCTGTGGTTCGTGCCGGAGCCGATACGTTGTTTACTTTCCATTTTTCCTCGACCAGATTGCTCAATAGTGACCGGAATGTGAAGATTGTGGTAAAAAAAGCATTCGACCAGAACGGGGGCAATGATTTCGGAGAGACGCTTGCGAAGGCCGCACAGATGATTTCCAGCTTTCCTTACCTGGAAGACTTCGAAAATGGCCAAGGTGGATGGTATCTGACCGAAGCAAGCGGCTTGTGGACTTTCGGCCAGCCTCGTAACGCAAAGGTTGCAGAAGCGGCCAGCGGCACGAACGCCTGGGCGACCAACCTTGGCGGGTCGCGTTCCGGCGAAACGACATCCTACCTGTATTCTCCCTGCTTTGCTATGACAGGTATGGTTCAGCCCTCCCTCAGTTTCAGCGCTTCGGTGGACCTGGCGGCCTGTTCGGGCGGAGCTTGCGATATGGCCTATGTAGAATTTAATGTAAGCGGAAATACCTGGATGCGGCTGGGGGCGGTCAATAGCGGCACCAACTGGTATAATGCGAGGCTGGATAATGCCGATGCCTGGAATGCGCAGGACTACACCCGATGGCATGTAGCTACCGTGCCGATCCCGAACTACTTTCCCGGCGGATACGTCAGGTTCCGTTTTGTGATCAAAAGCAAATCGGCCGGGCGCGCGGGGATCGCAATAGACGATATCCATCTGTACGATTCACAGGCAATGGTGTATGCCAATGCCCTGCCGGACAACTCAACCGCCTCTGCCGATGTGCAGGTCAGCAATTGGGTCCCTTTCCGGCTGCATAATTCGGTTGTGGCCGCTATCAATGCGAATGGACAGTCATTAGGGCAGGTTTCGGTGCGCCCTTATTTGGATAATGGCCCCATGCGGATCGCCAACAAGCAGTACTTTCTGGGCAGGAGTTTTACCATATCTGCTTCCCGGTCCGACTTCGCACAGCCGGTTGGGGTGCGGCTTTATGTTACCGACGAAGAATGCGAGAAGCTCCTTTCGGCGCCCACCAAGGCGGGTATCGCCAAACCCACGTCGGCTTATGAACTGGCCATTACCAAGTATTCAGGCAGCAATGAAGACGGCGATATCACCAACAACAGCAGTGCGTCATGGACTTTTTATCCCAAAAGCAGTGTACGAAAAGTTCCTTACGCACAGGGATATTATTTGGAATTTACTACCAAAAGCTTTTCTGAATTCTGGTTCGCCAAAGAATTCATTGGGTCCGGTACTGCACTTCCCGTTCGATTGGCGGCGTTTTCGGCCACACCCGCAGAAGGCACTACACTGCTGGAATGGCAAACGGCAGAAGAGGAAAATGCGAGTCATTTCGAAGTACAGCGCAGTCCCGACGCGAAGACCTGGACGACATTACCCATCAGTGTCCCGGCGGTAGGGGAAGGCGGGCACCGGTATGAGGCTGTGGACGCGTCGCCATTGGAGGGTGTGGGCTATTACAGGCTTAAAATGGTCGATTTTGCGACAGATCAGCCTAACGCGCCTTTTGCTTACAGCCGGATTGTCTCCGTTGACTTCGGCACCGCCGGCAATGCCCGGGTGGTGCTTTATCCCAACCCGGTAGCCGACAAGCTGCACATTCACAGTGGGAACCGCCGGTTTCTGAAAGTACAGCTGCATTCGCTCGCCGGAGCCATAACCTACGCTTCCGGTGAAAACCAGGCGGAGCTGGACGTTGCCAAACTGGTGCCCGGGCTGCATTGGGTTACCATCCACTATGCCGACGGCTCCCGCAGCGTTCACAAAATTGTGGTGGTGCATTGATTTTTGTAACGTAAAATGTGACGATCGGTTACCTTAGATCCGGACGATGTGGTTTATTTGCAAAAAAGATCATATCCTCCTATGAAACTCCCACTGATACTGACCGCCGCATTGCTTTTCGCGTTTTCCGCTTCGGCCCAGCAAATCAACAGCGCCGACCTCGACCGGCTTTTCGACTCGCTGGAAGTGCACCAGAAGTCGATGGCAAGCGTAATTGTAACGCACAAAGGACAAAAAATTTACGAAAGAGCGATCGGGTACGCGGTCGTGGACAGCGCGCACGGCGTGAAAGCGACTCCCGCCACGCGATACCGCATCGGTTCCATCACCAAGACTTTCACCGCGACGATGATCATGCAGCTGGTGGAGGAAAAAAAACTCGCATTGAACACGCATTTGGATCAATACTTTCCTTCCATTCCTAATGCGGACCAGATTACCCTTGAAATGATCCTGCGTCATCGCAGCGGCATCCACAATTTTACCGACGACGATGCTTACTGGGAAGCGCAAACCAAGCCAAAGACCCGCAGCGAAATGCTTGCTATTTTCGCCGGGAATAAGTCAGACTTCACGCCCGGCACCGAGACGAAATACAGCAATACCGGCTACATCCTGCTTGGCTATATCATAGAAGATGTGACGCGCGAATCTTACGCAAAGAATCTTCAGGAGCGCATTCTCAGCCGTGTCAAATTGAAAAACACGAGTTTCGGCGGTAAAATCGACCCGGCGAAAGGCGAAGCGTATTCCTATACTATGGCAAGCGGATGGCAAAAACGCGAGGAGACCGACCCCAGCCAACCGGCGGGTGCCGGGGCGATCGTTTCAACCCCGGGTGATGTGACTGCATTCTATCATGCGCTGTTTGAAGGCAAGCTGGTATCGAAGGCGAGCCTGGCCGAAATGACCAGGACCGTCGACATATTCGGCATAGGGCTGGCACCTGCCCCTTTTTACGCCAAAAAGGGCTTCGGGCATACCGGTGGCCTGGATGGGTTCGTAACATCGGTAGCCTACTATCCGTCCGATAGCCTTGCAGCCGCGGTTTTTTCCAACGGCGTGGATTACCCGGTCAATGACATCATCATCGCTTTGCTGAGCGCCTACTATAAAATCCCCGTTACCATCCCCGACTTACGTGCGATGCAGCTCAGCCCGGAGGTACTGGCGCTGTATGCAGGAGTGTATTCCAGCAAGCAAATCCCGTTGAAAATGACAGTCACCCACGTCAATGGCAAGCTCTACGCTCAACCGACCGGTCAGCCGAATTTTTGGCTGGCGCCCGTAAAAAAGGACGTTTTTAAAATTGATGCGGCAGGTGTGGTGATAGAATTCCGGCCCGCGCAGGGTGAGTTTAGTCTTACACAGGCTGGACAAACTTTCCTGTTTAATAAGTGAATCGCGCTTAAATATGATAGGTATATGAAATTTAGTATGTTAGCGGGGACCAATTGACGCATTCATTGGTGTAAACCCGTTTGCTTCAAACAACCGTACATCCTATGTCTTCAACCAGCGAAACCACCAAAAAGGCGCTTCACGCCATGAGCGCCCTGCAAGATCTTGAACAGTTACTGGAAGACATTAAGAACAAACCGGCCAGTAAACCGCTGCCGGAAAGTCTCCCGGCCGAAATACCTGTTTCGGTCCAGGGTGTCCGGAAAAGACTCGATTTCCTTTTGGAAAAAACAAATAATGAGCTCCCTTACCTGAGCGGGCAACAGCCATTTTCGGACGTCTCGCGACTGGAAGGCAATATCGAAAACTACATCGGGATGTCGATGGTGCCCACAGGCGTTATCGGGCCGGTGTCGGTACTGGGTTCTGTGGCCAAAGGGGACTTTTACATACCCATGGCCACCAGTGAGGGCGCTTTACTGGCCTCTTACCATCGCGGCGCGAGGGCCTGCTACCTGGCCGGCGGGGCAACGTCGGTATGCCTCATCGATGGTGTACAGCGTTCGCCGGTTTTCAAGTTCGACAACCTGGGCAATCTGGGCACTTTTCTGGTCTGGATTCTGGGCCAGCTTGAAGCTTTTCACCGCATTACCGAGTCGGCCAGCCGCTATGCGAAGCTGATCGACATGAAATCAAATGTGGAGGGCAATCACCTTATTCTCACATTCGAATACCACACCGGCGATGCGGCCGGACAAAATATGGTCACGATCTGCACCGACGCCATATGCCGGTATATCATCGAGAATGCGCCGGTGAAGCCTCAGTTCTGGTTTATCGAAAGCAATTTCTCAGGCGATAAAAAGGCTACTTCCCAGTCATTTGCAAACGTCCGGGGCAAAAAGATAACCGCTGAAATTGCGCTGCCGCAGGATATTGTCCGTGATGTACTCAAAACCAGCCCGGCAGCCATGGCCGACTACTGGCGGTCATCCACCATCGGAAGCATTCAAAGCGGCGCGATAGGGGCGCAGGGCCATTACGCCAATGGGCTTACTGCCTTGTTTATAGCAACCGGGCAGGACGTTGCGTGCGTGTCGGAAGCATCAGTTGGCATCACACGCATGGAACTGCTGGACGATGGGGGCTTGTATGTGTCGGTAACCTTGCCGAACCTGATCGTCGGGACCGTAGGCGGGGGCACTTCGCTGCCTACCCAGAAAGAGTGCCTGGAAATGCTGGGCTGCTATGGCGCGGGCAAAACCCGCAAGTTTGCCGAGATATGCGGCGCATTGGTGCTGGCAGGCGAAATTTCCATTGCGGCGGCGCTATCGGCGGGCCGGTTTACGGCAGCACACCAGAAATTCGGTCGTAAAAAATGAAGCTACCGGTTCAGGGAAATGCGTTCAGCAATGCCGCAGAGAACGGTGCGCCGTTTGTCCGCCGGTTCTATATTTATCAGAAAGAGCGTTTCCCGTTGCTGGGGCATGGGCTGCTGGTGGCGGCTTTCAGCTTTTCTGCCATTTCCTATTCAAGGATCTGTCGGGGTGCGGAAGGGTTCGTCGATGCGCCAACATTCGCCGTCGGCGTATTTACAACCATATCCCTTTTCCTGCTGGTCCGGATTTTCGACGAGTTCAAAGACGCCGAAGACGACGCCCGGTTCCGGAAAGAGCTGGCGGTTCCCCGCGGGCTGGTTACCTTTCGGGAACTGGCTATCCTGGGCGTGGTGCTTGTGTGTATGCAGGTGCTGCTGAACCTTGTTTTCTTCCCTAGAATGCTGTGGATATATGTGGTGGTGATCGGGTATCTGTCGTTGATGGGAAAAGAATTTTTCGTGGCCGAATGGCTGAAAAAGCACCAGTTCTGGTATGTCACATCGCATATGTTCATCATTCCGCTTATCGACATTTATGCCAGCGGCCTGGATTGGCTTCTGGCAGGGGTTCCCGCACCAGCCGGCCTGTTTTTCTTTTTTGCCGTGTCCTATATGAACGGCATAGTACTGGAAGTAGGTCGCAAGATCCGCGCACCTGGGAAGGAATCGGACGGGGTAGTGACCTATACTTCCATGCTCGGTGCCTCCGGGGCCATCGGCCTATGGCTGGCAGTGCTGGTGGCAACGCTGCTGGCAAGCATCGCCGCTTCGGTATTTGCGGGCTATGGCCAGGCGGTGCTGCTGGTGCTGGGCGTGGTATTTGTCATTTGCGCTTTACCGGCACTGCTTTTCTGGCGAAACAAGACTGCAAAATTTTCCAAAATGATTGAATACGCATCGGCACTCTGGACGATTTCCATGTATCTCGCACTGGGTGCCGGACCAATGATCTCAAAACTGGTTTTCCATTGATGCATTTCATTCCCGATACAGAGCCGCAGAGAACGACGGGCGCCATCATTGGCGGCAAGGCAGCAAACCTTTTCCGTCTGAAAGCCCTCGGGATGCCTGTGCCGCGCTTCGTGGTTATCCCCTGGGAGACATTGTCCAAAGGTACAATGCCCGGGCTGACTGCCAGCCTGCTGGAATTTTTCGAAGGAACGCGGCAGCTTGCCGTGCGTTCCTCGGCGGCCGGCGAAGACGGGGCCGCATTTTCATTCGCCGGACAATTCGAGAGCTACTTGTCTGTTTTGCCTGATGAACTGGCAGAGCGGATCGAGGCCGTTCGGCAGTCGGTATGCTCGGAACGGGTAGCAGCCTATCGCAAGCATCATGGGCTGGCAGCTGTGGAGGGCGTCGGGGTGATCGTACAGGAAATGATCGACGCCCAGGCGGCAGGCGTGGCATTCGGCGCTAACCCGCTTACCGGTAACCGGCAGCAGAAGGTGATCAATGCGGTTTTCGGACTGGGCGACAAACTGGTTTCCGGTGAAGTCAATGCCGATCAGTTTACATTGACGGGAACCCGGATACAAGCCGTGTTAGCCGGTCCGACAAATGCCCGGCCTGCTCTGACTGACGCGCAAATTTACCGCCTTGGCGAAATACTTGATATGCTCGAAGAGGCGCTGGGCCAACCGCAGGACATTGAATTCGCCGTCCGGAATGATCAGATCTATTTGCTTCAGACCAGGCCGATCACCACGTTGGCGGCCAGGCCCGAGGGCAATTATATACTTTGGGATAACAGCAATATCATCGAGTCATACCCGGGCGTTACCACACCGCTGACATTCTCATTTATCAGCAAATCCTACGAGGTGGCCTACAAGCTTTTCAGCGCCTACCTGGGCGTCAGTGAACCGGTTATCAGGAAAAATGAGAGGGTATTTGCCAACACGCTCGGTTTTCTGAACGGGCGGGTTTACTATAACCTTAAAACCTGGTACCATATGCTGGCCATGCTGCCGGGATACAGCATCAATGCCCGGTATATGGAGAAAATGATGGGCGTAAAGGAGCAGTTCGACATTCCTGAATCCTACCGTTTACCGAAAGGGAAAGCGTGGTGGAGCATCTTGAAAATGGCCGTGCAAATGCTCTTCCGGTTCAGGGCACTGCCGCAAAAGCGCCGTGAATTCATGCAGCTGGTGGATCGTACCATCGGCGTTTACAAAGCCATTCCGTTCGGTGAAAAAAGCGCCGAAGAACTGATGCAGCTCTATCTTGATTTCGAGCGGAAACTGCTGCTGGAATGGAAGGCGCCGCTACTGAACGACTTTTTTGCCATGATCTGGTTTGGTATGCTGCAGAAACAATGCGGGCAATTGACCGGCGGCGGTAATCCCAACCTGCACAACGACCTGCTGTGCGGGAGCAATGACATTATTTCGGTGCAGCCGGTGCACCGCAGCATCGCCATTGCGGCAAGTATTGCGGCTGTTCCGGCATTGAAAAGCCTGTTTTTACAACAAAACGAATACGCTATTCTCGATGCGCTGAACGCCGGTACCGATGCGGCAGCGGTGCAGGTAAAGGATGCCATCGACCGCTATATCGCCGATTTCGGCGAACGCTGTGTGGGCGAGCTGAAACTGGAAACGATCTCATACGGCCAGGAGCCCGCCAGGTTTGTGAAAGTGCTCAAATCCTACGTCGAAACCGGCATCACCGGAGCACAGTTTTCGGGCGACCGGGAAGATATGATCCGCAGGAATGCGGAGCAGGAAGTGGCGAGGCGTTTGAAAGGTAGGCCGCTGCGGCGCTGGCAGATGCGGCTCACGCTACGCTACACACGTGAGCTGGTGAGCGCCCGTGAGAACCTGCGTTACGAGCGTACGCGTGCTTTCGGGATCGTGCGCGAGATTTTTACCTTCATAGGAAAGCGGTTCCATGCCGATGGGGTGCTGGATCATGCGAGGGACATATTTTACCTGACCAAGGAGGAAATTTTTGCCTGCATCGAGGGCACTGCGGTTACCCAGGACACAAGGGCGCTGGTGGCATTGCGGCGGCAGGAATTCGAAAGTTATACCCGGCTGGGCCCGCTTTCGGAGCGGTTTGCAACCTTTGGAATGCCCTACTACGGCAACGATTTTTTCAGCACGGAGCGGGTAGGAATGCCGGAGGGCGATTTAAAGGGTATCGGATGCTCGCCCGGCAAAGTTACCGGGCGCGTAAAGGTGGTGACCGACCCGGCAGAGGTACATTCGCTGCATGGGGACATTCTCGTCACGACCAGCACCGACCCGGGATGGGTAACGCTTTTTCCGGGTGCATCGGGCATTATCGTAGAGCGCGGGAGTTTGCTCAGTCACTCGGCGATTGTGTCCCGCGAAATGGGTAAGCCTTGTATTGTGGGTGTAACCGGTTTGCTGAAATCATTGAAAACAGGAGATGTAATTGAAATGGATGGCAGTACGGGTATAATCAGGACCATTTCCCAATGACAAAATGGATTTAACCCAAAAGGTCAATTTTGAAATCATCCGGTACGCCAACTGCTGGGAGGATGCGGATATCCTGCTGGCCGGCTTATCGCCTGCGCCGGGAAGCAAAATCCTGTCGATCGGGTCTGCGGGGGACAATAGCTTTTCGTTTCTGGTGACCGATCCCGTGCTGGTCGTTGCAGTGGACATTAACCGCATACAGCTCTTTCTGATTGAGTTGAAGAAGGTATGCATTCAAAACCTGGAATGGGAAGAGGCGCTGGCTTTCCTGGGGTTTTCGCCCTCCGAAGACAGGATCAAATGTTTCCATCTGCTCAAAAGCCAGCTAAGTAGCGGCTGCCGCGCATATTGGGAATCCAACCAGCAAATGATCGAAGGCGGTGTAATTCACCAGGGGAAGTTTGAAAAGTATTTCCAGCTTTTCAGCGGAAAAATATTACCCTGGATTCATTCAAGGAAGGTCGTGCAGGCGCTGTTTGCAAACATGACGGCCGACGGGCAGCGGCATTTTTATGATACCCGCTGGAATACCTGGCGCTGGCGGCTGCTGTTCCGTATCTTTTTCAGCAAATATGTCATGGGCAAATATGGGCGTGATCCCGAGTTTCAGAAGCAGGTACAGGGCTCCGTTTCACGGTTTATCTTTGAAAAGGCCGAGGCACATCTCACCTCGGTGGCGGCCCAGGATAACTTCATTTTACGCTACACACTCACCGGTAGTTTCGATGGCCTTTTGCCGCATTACCTTCAAAAGGCAAATTATGCGCTCGTTCGCGAGAATCTGGGCCGGCTGCATTTGAAGGAGGGATTTGCCCAGCACGCGATCGGGCAATACGGAAAATTTCACTGCATGAACCTCTCTGATATCTTCGAGTACATGGCCCCGGACCTGTTCCTTGAAACGGCGCAGGCGCTCGTCGCTGGCACGGAGCCGGCCGGGCGGCTCGCTTACTGGAACCTGATGGTACCGCGCCGCATTTCGGAGATACTGCCCGGAATCTCTGAGTTCAGACAGCAGGAAGCCGAACGTTTGACAGCAGTCGACAAAGGCTTTTTTTACAAAAGCTTCATCGTCGACCAAATCCGGTAACGCACTATCACATTAGCTATGAAAGAGATCATTCAACCGCTTTTGCTTGCCTGCTGCTTTCTGGCGCTGTTCGCTCTGGCAGAATTGCTCTACCATTTTGGAAAAATCAGGGCTGAATGGACGCGCAAGATCGTTCATATCGGCACCGGACTGCTGACCTTGCTTTTTCCGGTCGTACTTACCAGCCATTGGCAGGTGCTGTTTCTGTGTTCCAGCTTCCTGGTGATCCTGCTGGCGAGCCTGAAATTCGGATGGCTTCCATCCATCAACGCGATCGACCGGTTTTCGTATGGCAGCATTTTGTTTCCGGTAATCGTCTACCTGCTTTTTCTGGTATATCAGATGGCAGGCAGGGGGCTCATTATCTTTTACCTGCCGATCCTGATCCTGGCTATTTGCGATCCGGTTGCGGCGCTTGCCGGCAAACGTTTCCCTTTTGGCAGGTACCGGATAATGGGGTGCGGAAAGTCGGCGACCGGTTCGCTGGCATTTTTCACGAGTGCCTTGCTGGTGACGGTGGTGGCAATACCTGCTTTGGGCGCTCCGTTGCCAGGCGCATTCCCGGCGCTGCTGATATCCCTTGCGGCTACTGCGGCCGAGGGGGTGGGAGTGAAGGGAATGGATAATTTCACCATTCCGGCCAGTGTCGTTTCATCCCTCTGTCTGCTCTTATGATCACAATCACTTCCACCCGGCCGGGCGATCAGGACTTTCACATGTTCACCGGATTGCCTAGCCGCATTTACCCGCCGGACAGCCTGCGATTCAGAATGCCGGATAGCATTCCTATCGACTTTCTCAGGGCGTGTTACGTATTAAAGGACGGGGACCATGCAGTAGCCAGGGCGAGTATTTATGACAACCCATTGCTGAAATACCAGGGTGAGCACGCCTTTGCAATCGGGAACTATGAATGTGCCGACTGCGACGAGTATGCGTCCGAACTGCTGGCACACATGGTTTCGACGGTCAAATCCTGGGGTGGCAAGCAGCTCGTCGGGCCAATGAACGGCAGCACCTGGGAGGCCTATCGTTTCCTGGCTGATCATCAAAATCCGTTGTTTTTTACCGAGCCCTGCCATCACTTGTATTATAATGCACAGTTCAGAATGGCCGGTTTCGAACCCATCGCGCAATATTATAGCAACATCGACTACGGATTGGAGCCCGACAGCCCAGAGATTCTGCTTCGCGAGCGGGAATTACGTGCGCTGGGAGTGAGGATCAGGGCCATTGACCTGGCTGACTTCGAAACGGAAATCGGTCGGGTTTTTGATTTTAACCTGCTGGCTTTCAGGAAAAATTTTCTATACACCCCCATCAGCAGGGAGGCATTTATGAAAAAGTACAGGCAAACGAAAGACTACATCAATCCCGAACTGACATTGCTGGCTGAGGACGCGGCAGGTAATCTGATCGGCTACTTCTTTTGCATCCATGATTTTTACAATGTGAAAAATAAGTCCCTGATCGTCAAGACGCTCGCCCGGCATCCCGATCCGGTATGGAGAGGCCTGGGACATGTGATCGGCAATGTGATTTACCGCAAAGCTGCGGAGCTGGGTTATGCCAGCGCCATTCATTCATTTATTTACGAGCAGGGCACTTCGACGAAGCTGTCGGCCAATTTTTCGGGTATCCGTTACCGAAACTACGTTTTGTATGGAAAACAACTTGGCTGACCGCTTCAACATCGTCGATCTTTTCCATGCTGCCGTCCGGCGGAATGCAGACCGTCCGGCCATTATCGATCTTGAAAAATCGATTTCTTTCGTTGACCTGGAAAGTGCCGTCGTGCATACAGCAACGTATTTCCTGCACAAGGGCATCCGCAAGGGTGATCGTGTGCTGGTGTTCGCACCTATGAGCAGCGATCTGTACCGCACTGTGCTGGCATTATTCAGGATCGGGGCCGTGGCGGTATTCCTGGATGAATGGGTGAGCGTGAAAAGGCTGGGCGAATGCTGTCGGCTGGCACAATGTGCGGCCTTCATCGGGACTTTCAGAGGGCGCGTGCTGGCCCGGCTGCTACCCGGTTTGCGATCGATCCCGTTGCATATGGGCTTGAAATTCGATGCCAGCCTACCGGTGTCGGCTTTTCCGGACACCAGCCCGGACGATACCGCGCTCATTACCTTCACCACCGGCAGCACGGGCGTTCCCAAGGCGGCTATCCGGACGCACGGCCTCCTCTTTGAGCAGTTTCAGGCATTGATCCCGCTTCTTAACTCCACTGTCGCTGACATTTGCATGCCGGTGTTACCCATTGTTTTGCTGATGAACCTGGGTGCCGGTACCACATCTGTCCTTGCCGACTTCAATCCGAGAAAGCCCAATACCATGGACCCGGCGAGAATAGCATCACAGATCAGCCGGCACAAAGTCAGTTCGATCATCGCATCGCCCTTTTTTATAAGACAGTTATCCCGGCATTTGCTGAACAAGCAATTGTTTTTGAATGGGATTCAAAAAATACTGACAGGCGGCGCACCCGTTTTTCCCTCCGAGGCGAAAGCCTACCGGGCCGCATTTCCCGACGCGCACATCGGCATCGTGTATGGCTCCACCGAAGCCGAACCGATGAGCATGATTACTGCGGACGATCTGATCGGCTCGGACACGGAAAGGGGATTGAATGTTGGAAAAACTGAGGCGGCCGCCAGTATCAGGATTATTGAAATCGCCGATGAGAGCATTTCCGCAGCCGATGACGAAGCGCTCGCGCAACTGGAAGTGCGAGCGGGTGAAATCGGCGAGATCATCGTTTCGGGGCCTCACGTGCTGCGCGACTACCTGCATAATCCCGAAGCATTGAAACGTAACAAGGTTTTTGTCGGGGCAACATGCTGGCATCGTACCGGCGACAGCGGTTTCCTGGGTGAGGACGGGAGCCTTTATCTCACCGGCAGGTGTTCATCGCTGATCCGCACGCAGGAGGGTTTTTTGTCCACGTTCCTCTATGAGAATCGTCTGCAATCCGTAGAAGGCGTGGAAATAGGGACGATGATGCTTGTTGACGAAAAGCTTACCGCCGTGATCGAGCTCAGCGACGCTTCCCGGCAAAGTGCCGTCCGGGCGGTGATGGAGCATGCATTCACTGAGGTCGTTTTCATGTCTGAAATTCCCAGAGATCCGCGGCACAACTCAAAGATCGATTACGAAAAGCTGCGAGTTTTGCTATCCCGCAGGCATTAAAAAGCCGGCCGGAGTTGCTTCCGACCGGCTCATGTTCAAGGTGAATTACGGAATCAAATCAGGTCGAACCGGTCCAGGTTCATTACTTTGTTCCAGGCAGCGACGAAGTCTTTCACGAATTTCTCGCCCGCATCGGAGCTGCCATAGATTTCAGCAATCGCGCGGAGTTCGGCGTGCGAGCCGAAAACCAGGTCTGCGCGGGTTGCCGTCCACTTTGGCTGTCCGGTAGCGCGGTCGGTACCCAGGTAGGTTTCCCGGTCTGGTCCCATGGCTTTCCACGCGGTGTTCATGTCCAGCAGGTTCACGAAGAAATCGTTGGTGAGTACTCCCGGACGCTGTGTAAATACGCCGTCTTTGGAGCCGTTGAAATTGGCATTCAATACACGCAATCCACCCAGCAGTACGGTCATCTCCGGTGCGGTGAGTGTGAGCAGCTGGGCTTTGTCGACCAAAAGCTCTTCGGTCGTCACCTGCGACCCGGTACCGCGGTAATTGCGGAAACCATCGGCAAGCGGTTCCAGATACCCCACAGATTCTACGTCGGTCTGCTCCTGCGAAGCATCCGCGCGGCCAGGCGTGAACGGAACGGTAACCGCATATCCGGCATCCTGCGCAGCTTTCTCCACGCCGGCAACTCCTGCCAGCACAATCAGGTCGGCGAGTGATACTCTTTTGCCGTTCGATTGTGTACTGGCGAACTCCTGCTGAATGCTTTGCAGCGTGCCGAGTACTTTCTGCAACTGCGCGGGGTTATTCACTTTCCAGTCTTTTTGCGGCGCGAGCGCAATGCGGGCACCGTTGGCGCCGCCGCGTTTGTCGGAACCGCGGAATGTGGATGCGGAAGCCCAGGCCGTAGAAACCAGTTCGGAAACGCTCAGACCCGACGCCAAAATGTTGGATTTAAGGGCTGCGATGTCGTTTTCATCCACCAGCTCATGATCCACTGCCGGAATCGGGTCCTGCCAGATCAGCACTTCTTCGGGCACGTCCGGGCCCAGGTAGCGGGCACGCGGTCCCATATCGCGGTGCGTGAGCTTGAACCAAGCGCGTGCAAATGCGTCGGCGAATGCATCCGGATTTTCGAGGAAATGCCTTGAAATCTTTTCGTATACAGGGTCGAAGCGCAGCGACAGGTCTGTAGTGAGCATGGTAGGACGGTGTTTTTTGGCACCGTCGTACGCATCGGGAATGATTTCTCCGGCATCCTTGGCCACCCATTGGTGCGCGCCGGCCGGGCTTTTGGTCAGTTCCCATTCAAATGCGAACAGGTTCTCGAAGAAATTGTTGCTCCACTGGGTCGGTGTCGTAGTCCAGATCACTTCCAGTCCGCTCGTAATGGTGTCGGCACCTTTACCCGAGCCGAAGCTATTGCTCCAACCAAGCCCCTGATTTTCCAGGTCGGCACCCTCAGGCTCCGCACCTACGTGGTCGGAAGGAGCTGCGCCATGGGTTTTTCCGAAACTGTGGCCGCCGGCGATCAATGCAACGGTTTCTTCGTCGTTCATCGCCATGCGCCCGAAAGTGTCTCGGATGTCCCTGGCAGCAGCAATCGGATCGGGG
Organism: Dyadobacter sp. 50-39; assembly: GCA_001898145.1. GTDB lineage: Bacteria > Bacteroidota > Bacteroidia > Cytophagales > Spirosomataceae > Dyadobacter. The sequence continues at coordinate 202,611 of MKSR01000001.1, read as the reverse complement.
TTGCCGTCTGGCCCTTCGGGGTTAACGTAAATCAATCCCATGTGCGCCGCGCCCAGCGGTTCTTCCAGATTACGCGAATGAATAGGGCCATTGGCATCCTCATCGGTTGGCACTACGCCTTCGTCCGCTACTCCCGACTTGCCCTGCGCATAACGGCGGTCGTTGCCCAACCATTTCGTTTCCGAACCCCAGTATACGTCCTCGTCTGCCTCCCACACATCCGCACGTCCGCCTGCAAAGCCGAAAGTCTTAAAGCCCATCGATTCGAGCGCTACGTTTCCGGTCAGGATCATCAAATCTGCCCAGGATATCTTATTGCCATATTTTTGTTTGACAGGCCAAAGCAAACGGCGCGCCTTGTCGAGGCTGACGTTGTCCGGCCAGCTGTTAAGCGGAGCGAACCGTTGCTGACCTGAACCGCCGCCGCCGCGGCCGTCGAATACACGGTAAGTACCGGCACTATGCCAGGCCATACGGATAAATAAAGGTCCGTAATGCCCGAAATCGGCCGGCCACCAATCCTGCGAATCGGTCATTAGCGCGTGAAGGTCTGTTTTGACTGCTTCCAGGTCGAGGCTTTTGAACGCTTCTGCATAGTTGAATTGTTCGCCCATCGGATTGGATAAGGACGAATGCTGGCGGAGAATGTTCAGCTTCAACTGGTTAGGCCACCAATCGCGATTCCTTGTGCCGCCGCCGCCTACATTGTGATTAAGTGTCCCATTGTGAAAAGGACATTTGCTAATGTCGTTTGATCCGTTTTCCATTACGATAAGTTCAAGTGTTAAACCTAGTTGCCTGCATCTGGTATTTGTGCAGCGGGATAAAGGTATAATACTGAATTTTATTGTCAAAATCGATTAATTCTATAATTCAATAGTAGAAATCTATTTCGATGCTCTGTCAGCCAGTTACGGTACAAGCGGCCCGGTTTTACCCGTTGAAATTATCGGTTTGGAGCATAACCGGCGGCTAGTGAGATGCGGGAGCTGTAAGGTAGCCGGCGGAATAGATGTCGGCCAAAAGACCCGGCTCAACCGGTTGCCAGCCAAGTATCTCACGGGTTCGCTCACTGGACGCCACGCAGCCAATCGACGCAAAATGCTGAAACCACGTGAAATGTGCTGCCGCTGATTCACCGGTTTTGCTTACCACGGGTAGTCCGAGCCCGGCACCGATTGCCGCCGCTATTTCCCGGAAAGGAATTCCCTCTTCGGCCACCGCATGCAGTACTTTCAACGACGGACGTTGCTCGACGACGAGCCGGTAGAGCACCGCTGCGTCGAACCGGTGGACGGCCGGCCATTGGTTACTGCCATCGCCGATGTAGGCAGACTCGCCCTTCTCTTTGGCCATACCAATCACCATCGGCACGAAGCCGTGATCGCCGGCGCCGTGTACGCTCGGCGGCAGGCGCATAAGGTACACGTCAACCCCGTTGGCAGCTGCTGCGTGTGCCGCCTCGTCGGTGGCGGCGCGGGGAATCTGGTCAGATTTCACGTTCAGCACATCGTCTTCGTTGACCGGCCGGTCATAGCGCAAAAGGCCCATCCCGGTTGTGATCACCAGTGGCTTGTCCGTGCCGGCAAGCGCTTGCCCAAGCGTTTCGATTACTTTACGGTCGGCCTCGCAGCTTGCTTTGAACTGCGAGAAGTCGTGATTGAAAGCGGTGTGGATGACAGCGTCGGAAGCTGCTGCCCCTTTCCGGAGCAGTTCCGTGTCATTGACGTCCCCTTGCAGCGGGGAGGCTCCGGCGGCTTCCAGCTTTCGGACTGCGTCGTCGGAGCGTACCAGGCCCAGCACCTGGTGTCCGTTGTTCAAAAGTTCATTCAGGATGGCGGAGCCTACAAATCCGGAGGCTCCTGTCAAAAATACACGCATGTTGGTTTCAATTTTGTTTGATGCAAAATTGACATCCGCCCAATGGGCAAACAAGGTCATTTGTCCATAATTCCGGCTTCACGTTGCAGCTGCGCGTGTCTGATCCGTGTAAGGGTTTTGAGGGAAATGCCCAGGTAGGCCGCTACCATTCGCAGGGGTAAGCGCGCCAGGTAGTCGGGGTAGGCGTTTACAAAATCGGCGTAGCGCTCCTCGGGGGTGCTGCTCAGGATGGTTAGAATGCGGTTGCGGTTGTTGTAAATGGTGCGGGAAATAAGCCGTTCTGAAAACTTTTTAAGTTCGGGAATACCGCTCAGCAACTGGTCGAAGTCCGGTTTGGCCCAGAGCAGGACCGTACTCTTTTCTACCGCTTCGATGTTGATCAGCGATGGGGTATGCTTGTCATAACTTTCTACATCGAGTGTCCAGGTGTGCTGTGGTGAAAAGTGGAGGATGTGCTCGTTGCCGTCCGGTTTGATATGGAAGTTGCGCAAAAGCCCGTTTATGACAAATACCTTATAACGGCACACTTCCCCTGCGCTCAGCAGCATTTCGTTCCTTTTCAGACGGCGCAGGGTAGCCATGCTGCTGATTTGCAGGATTTTCCCGGCTGGCAGATCGGTTTGGGAAGCCAGATAATCTTCGAATTCGGTATGCATTTACCAAAGTTATAAAAAATCCGGGCTGATTGACGGCGTCATTGGTGATGCTGATATCGGGCTGACTATGCAGGATACGGTTGACTGCCGGTCCCGTCGTGCCAAATAAAACCGACGGTCCGGGTGGTTTTGATCCGTTTCTGTTTTTACCTTGGGCGCACCGCTGGCGATCATTTCGGCAGTCTTTGTAAATCGACCAGATTAATTAATGCGTAAAACAGCACTGATTACCGGGCCCACATCGGGCATCGGCCGCTTTACCGCCCTCGAACTGGCCCGCAAAGGGTATGATCTGATATTGGTGGCCCGCAACGAGGCGAAAGCCCGGGAACTCCAACGCGAGATAGGTAATACCGTTAGCACCGCTTTCATCCAATGCGACCTTTCCAGCATGGGATCGGTCGGCCGGGCTGTGCAGGAGATCAAAGCCGGGTACCACCGCATCGACCTGCTGGTGAATAACGCCGGGGCCATCGTGCCGCACCGGCAAACCACCGTAGACGGTATAGAACGCACATTCGCGACCAATCATCTGGGGCCATTCCTACTAACTACCGGGCTGGTTGAACTCCTTAAATCAGCCGAATCGGCCAGGGTTGTTACACTCGCTTCGGCTGCGCATCTACTCGCGCTCAGGTACCAGACCTCCAAACTGGCCAACCCGCCGCGTTACCATGACCTGCTCATTTACAGCCGTTCCAAACTGGCAAACATTCTTTTTTCCAATGAGCTTTCGGAGCGGCTCGCGCCATTTGGCATAACTTCCAACGCCGTGCATCCCGGTGTCGTTTCGAGCAACTTTGCCGGCGATGGCACCGGAGCGACAGCCTTGTTTATGAAATATTTCAAGCGCTTTTTCCGCACACCCCAGCGAGCCGCCGCGGGCATCGTACATGTAGCCACCGCGCCTGAGCTGCAAGGTTTAACCGGGCTTTATTTCGTGAATTCGAAGCCCGCACGCCCCTCGGCCCAAGCAAGAAACCGGGCATTGGCGCGAGAGCTGTGGGAGTATTCGGAGGCGCTCCTGGACCGCCTTGTGGCCGCGCAATTCTAAGTAGTAGACTTTGTCGGCCGATCACGATTTTCAATAACTTTGGCATTCATCATCGGCAAACCCGACAAGGCATTTATGTTTTCATTTAAAAACCTGCTCTCCAAATTCCGAAATACCCAGGCGCCCGTGGAAGGAGAACCTGCGCATTATTTATCCGTTTGCTGCATTGTAAAGGACGAAAACGATTACCTGCGGGAATGGCTGGATTATCACCGGCAAATCGGTGCGGAGCACTTTTACATTTATGATAACGGCAGCAAGCAGCCGGTCAGAGAAGTAATTCAAATGCTGGGATATGGCGAACTTGCGACTGTAACGGACATTCCCGGACAAAATATGCATGTGAAAGCGTACCAGCATTGCCTTGATAACTTCGGTTATCGGTCAAGGTGGATCGCATTTATCGACATGGACGAGTTTATTGTCCCCAAAAATGAAAGCGCGAGCTTGTCGCAATTGCTTGAAAAATATGAGCGTTACGGAGGCCTCGGCGTGTCGTGGCTGATCTTCGGTTCCAATGGTCACATCGAAAAGCCTGCGGGCAGCCAACTGGCGAATTTTACGCGGCGGTCGGAGGCTTCTTTTCCACCCAACCGGCATATCAAAAGTATCGTCCAGCCACGTCATGTGCAGTCAGCATTCAAATCACATTATTTCAAATTCAAGCCCGGCTTCTTTTGTGTGAACGAGCATTTTGTACCAATTGAAGAGGCACTGACCGACGTGAGCGTGGATACGATTCAGCTGAACCATTATTATTGCCGGTCGCTGGCAGAGTACCGGCAGAAAGTGGACAGAGGCATCAGCGACACAAAGCGCAAAAGGAAACTGGAAGAGTTTCACAACCATGACGCAGAATCCAATGTGGTCGAAGACTTAACGATTCTCGAAGTTTTGGCTAAACGGGACCCTATCCGGAACGTGTGATGTGAAACAAATAAACCCCTGGACAAGCTTGCCCCGGGGTTTTAAAGGGGACGATAACCCTGGTTCTATTCGCTGGATGGAATTCCGCTGGTCTGTGTCGCCAGGTTCCTGTAATTGCCGGTCGTACCGGTATGGTTCTTCGTGTTTTTGGGCGCAGAGCCACTTCCTTCTTTTACAGTATTGTCGGGTTCGGTCAGGTTTTTGCGGCGTATCGCGATGGCCTCTTTGGAAAACAACATGGATCCGGCGTGTTCGCGGTCGGAATACCGCCCTACATCATTGGCATTCTCGTGTGTGGCACCTCCCGGCCGGTTACTGCCGTCATTTTCATTGCTCTTTTGTGCTACCTGGTCGGTAGGGTTGGGCTTGTCTGTTTTTGCATCTTTCGACTGAGCCGCTTGCGCTTGCTTATCCTGCGCCTGGTCGGTGCTTTTTTGCTCATTCTTGGGTGTAGGGGTTTTTAGGCCCTGGCCCGTGGCCTTGGTCGTTTTGGACTTATCCGTCGAGCTGCTTGTGCTTTGCGCATAGGTCGTGGCACCTGCACAAAACAGCGCCATTGCCGCAGTGATCATTAATTTTTTCATGTCGATGATGGTTTAATTGTTGATTTCGTGCCCATCAGACCACCAAAACCATGCCAGCAGACTGCAATTCTGCCCGTTGCTTACGGCGCCTTGCTGATAAATTTTACCCTGGATCTGCTATCGGTCCTGAGCACGCTTTGCTGGCGGAAGCGGCGGAGATAGCTTTGGGCTACATTGTCGATGGCGGTGCTTCTTTCGCGGGTTTTCCTTCCGAAGAATGTCACAACTTTCGTAGGCTCGGTGATCGTCTGTTTTGTTTCAGTGTCCTTCCAGCGCCCATTGGCATCCCATTCGGTATAGCCTTCGGGAAAATAGGTACTGATGACGCTGTCGCTGAAATTTTTCCATTGCTGCTCGCTGACGGCACCGCCGCCAGGAATGTCTCTGCCGAAATAAAGGTCGCTGCGCTGGTAGCTTGCGCAGGAGGCGAGGCCCAGGCAGCCGGCCATCGCGTAGTAATAGGGCAATCGTTTGAGTCGGACCATCGTTCAGGTTGTAAGATGAAAGGTTTAAAGAAGCGGACTCATGTGCCCGCATACTTAGCCCAAGTTACTACCTTTATATCTGCTATCAGTGCATCGTTCGGATTCTCACCTAAAATCAAGTGGTCATGCAGAAAATCGTCCCGCATCTATGGTTTGATAAGGAAGCTGCCGAGGCGGCTGAGTTTTACGCATCGGTATTCCCGGAATCGCGGGTTACCAGCATTACCCGGATGGAGGGTACCCCATCGGGCGACGCGGATATGGTTATTTTTGAGCTCTGGAACCAGAAATTCATGGCCGTCAGCGCCGGGCCGCTCTTCAAGCCCAATCCATCGATATCTTTCATGGTGAATTTCGACCCGCTGTTTTTCAACGGTTCGCAGGAGTCTGCGCGTGAGAAAATAGACGAGGTATGGAGCAAGCTTTCCCAGGGCGGAAATGCGTTGATGCCGATCGACGAATATCCGTTCAGTAAGCGGTACGGCTGGATCCAGGACAAGTATGGCATTTCGTGGCAGCTGATTCTGACCAACCCCGACGGCGAGCCCCGGCCCCCGATCATTACCTCGCTGCTGTTTGTGGGAGATCAATGCGGAAGGGCCGAAGAGGCGATTAATTTTTACTGCTCGGTTTTTACCAACTCCCGGCTGGGCTCGCTTCACCGTTATCCGGAGGGCGGTCCCGGGCCGGACAAGCCTGGTACGGTCATGTTCGCCGATTTCAAATTGGAGGATTCGTGGTTTACGGCCATGGACAGTGCGCATGCCCACAAATTCGGTTTTAACGAAGGTATTTCGATCGTGGTGAACTGCGAGGACCAGCAGGAGCTGGATTATTTTTTTCCAAAACTGTCGGCAGTTCCGGAAGCGGAGCAGTGTGGCTGGTTGAAGGATAAATTCGGCGTCTCCTGGCAGGTCACCCCGATCGTGCTGGAAGAACTGATGGTCAAAGGCACGCAGGAGGAGGTTAACCGCATCACGCAGGCGCTGCTGCCGATGAAAAGGCTGGAAATAGCGCCGTTGGTAAGTGCATTTGAAGGGAAATAACAGATAGTCAAGGCCGGCGCCGCGTGAGTTTGGCGTCGCCGGTCTTGACTAGTTAGTGATTCGGCTTTGCAATGTCCGTATTGGCACGCCGGCGTTCGAAAGCGGACATTTTTATCCGGCGTAAGCAGCATAATAATGGCAGAGCGCCTCAGGATGAGGTTCCGGCAAAAGTGGCATGCCATTAGTGGTGCGCTGACCGAATCTAAACTTCCAGGCCGGTCATGATCTTAAACCACTTAAGCATCGCTTTCAGAAGCTTTTTAAACGGGAAAGGCTATTCGTTCATCAATGTCACCGGGCTTGCCATGGGAATGGCTTGCGCGGTGCTGATCTTTGTTGTCGTAGTGCACGAGACCAGCTACGATCTGGCTCAGTCAAAGATTGACCGCATTTACAGGGTCGAAACAGAAAATATCAAAGAAAACCATACTTACCCGGGCACTTACACCGGCATGGCCAATGCGCTTCGGGCCGACATGCCCGAAGCGGAAACCATCGCGCCGCTGATGCAGGTGAGTGGGCGAACCATGGCCGCTTCCGGAGAAAAGAAATTCAGGGAGTCGTTTGTATTCGCCGACAATGCACTCTTCCGAACGTTCGATTATACCTGGCTGGCGGGTACTCCGGCCCGTGCATTGTCTGAGCCCAACAGCATTGTGCTCACGCGCACGTACGCTCAGAAGTACTTCGGGACGACGGACGTTGTCGGTCAAATCATCCGCATGGACACCCGGCATGACCTGACAGTTACCGGTGTTGTGGAAGACTACCCGAAAACTACGAGCTTTCCATTTAATATGCTGGTATCGTTTGCAACCGTCAAACAGGTTGACCCCAATTTTGATGAAAACAGATGGAATGGCTGGAATGACAATTTCCAGGTATTTGTTGTATTGAAAAAGGACGTAGACGCAAAACAGCTGGCTGGACGGTTCAAGACTGTTGTGCTCAAATACATGGGTAAGGATGCATTGTCCGACAAACGTTTTAAGCTCAATCATCTGTCCGAGATACATTATGCAGGTAACCTTGGCGGCAGGAGTGCCAATGTAGGGCTGCTGAAAACACTCTCCGTGATCGGGGCGCTCGTCTTGCTGATTGCCTGTTTCAATTTTATCAACCTCAGTACCGCGCGGGCGTTCCGGCGGGCGAAGGAAGTGGGGATCCGTAAAGCGGTAGGCAGCAGCCGTCAATCGCTGATCTGGCAGTTTCTGGCCGAGGCGGGTCTGATGACCTGCTTTGCGGGGATTATCGCGCTGGTTATCAGTATGGCGATGCTCCCACTCCTTGCATCGACGCTTGCCATACCCATTACAACGGACGACCTGTACTCGCCGCAAACTGCGCTGTTCTCGGGTTTGCTGCTGATCCTGACCACCTTGCTGGCCGGCATTTACCCCGCGATGCGTTTATCGGGCATGGCACCTATCTGGGCGCTGAAAGACAATGCCGCGGCAAGGGCAGGCCAGTGGTTTTCCATGCGTGAGGGGCTGGTGGCCGTACAGTTTACGGTTTCACTGGTACTGATCTGCTGCGCATTGCTGATTGACCGGCAACTGGATTTCTTTCGCAATGCCGACCTGGGATTTAACAAAACGGCCATTATTACGGTGGGGATACCAGACAATAAGCCCGAAAAGCTGCAAATGCTCCGCAATCAGCTGATGCGCTCTGCGCAGATCAGGGATGTCAGCTATTCGTTCAACAGTGCTTCCGCGGAAAGTAACTGGATGCAGGCCATGGAGTACCGGGAGGGGCCGAAAACCGTTCAAATAAAAACGCAGATGAAAATGGGTGATTCGCATTACCTCGACACCTATGGCATCCGGATGCTGGCTGGCGAGCCGTTGAAAGACAGCGATACTGCCAATTTCAGAATCATCGTCAACGAAGTGTTCCTGGGCAGGGTCGGGATTACGCACCCGCAGGCAGCGCTCGGACGAAGAGTGTATTATGGTGATAGTGACGAGTTTGCCACCATCGCGGGAGTTGCGCAGAATTTTCATGTCAACTCGCTGCACCAGAAGATCGATCCAACCATTATTCAGGTCGTTCCTAACAATTTCTATCAGGCCGGTATCAAGCTGCAAAGTCAAAACGCAGCTTCCATCCGTACTGCGCTGGCTGACATTGAAAAAGCCTGGACCGGAACATTTCCGGACCAGGTTTTCGAATATAGTTTCCTGGACGAGACCCTTGCAAAAGCCTATCGATCCGAAACACGCACAGCCCGGCTGATCGAGTTCGCCACGATTTTAGCTGTACTGATTGCCAGTATGGGACTTTTCGGGCTTGCCACATTCACTGCCGAGCAACGCACGAAAGAAATTGGCGTACGAAAAGTACTGGGAGCTTCCGTGGCCAATGTCGTGGCATTGCTTTCCCGGGATTTCCTGAAACCGGTGCTGCCGGCCATCATCGTCGCTTTGCCCATTGCCTGGTACCTGATGAACCAGTGGTTGCAAAACTTCGAGTTTAAGATATCCATATCCTGGTCCCTGTTTTTCGTGGGCGGACTACTGATGACCCTGGTGGCGCTGCTCACTGTGAGCTTTCAGAGCGTGCGCGCGGCGATGCTGGATCCGGTCAAAAGCCTGCGAAGCGAGTAGCCGCACCTAAGCCATGTATGCTGCTACCCATTTGGCTTTGATTTCCGCGCGGGCGTTGATGAATTCCACGTCCGTGCCTTGGGCAATGGCGTCGAGCGGGAAGCGCAGCGGGCGTTGGCCGGCAGGCATTTGGATCAGTTTCAACACCCCGTCGGCGATCGTTTGGGGGTTCATGTCGAAAGTGGTCATCTTGCCGAAAAGGCCCTGGCCCAGCGCATTGAACTGCTCCGAAGCAAGCGGATCGTACGCCAGGGAGATTTCCGGTTTGTCGCCGTGTATGCCGGCTTTGGCACCTGTGTTCATTTCGGTAGGGTACACCCCGGGCTGTATCGACACATTATCGATGCCGAACTGCTTCAACTCGTCCTGCAAACCCTCGGTAATACTTTCAACTCCGAATTTGGATGCCAGGTAAGGGACCATAAACGGCAAAGTATGGCCGCTGGCACCCGAGGTAATGTTGATGATAAGCCCGCTTCGTGCAACACGCATGGCAGGAAGCACAGCCTGGTAGGTCCTTACGACGCCATAGAAATTGATCTCAAACATTTCACGGATGCGGTCGACGCTGTAAGATTCGAACACGCCGAATCCGCTCACAGCCGCATTGTTAACCAGCACATCGATTTTTCCATGTCTGGCAAGTACTTTTTCAAATGCCGCGGCCACCGAAGCGTCGTCGGTCAGGTCTATTTCCACTACCTCGATATTCGGAATAGCGGCGAGTTCTTCGGCCACTGTGCGGTTTTTGCCTGCGGTATTACGCATGCCGGCTATCACGGTGAGGCCGGCGCCGGCCAATGTAGTTGCGGTGAGTTTACCAAAACCGGTACTGGTTCCGGTAATAAATACTGTCTTGTTCATCGTCTTTAATTTTAAATGTTTGACGATGCAAAGTTGCACAACGCGGGTGCCGTGCTCCATTGACATTTGCTTGAAAAAATAACAAACAAATGTCAATGGAAATGGCATAGACAGCTATCTGGCGGCGTTATTGCGTCTGATCCGCGTGAGTGTTTCGGGCGTTATGCCTATGTAGGAAGCAATCATATGCTGGGGAATGCGGTTAGCGATCTGCGGGTATTGGTCCAGGAATTTCTGATACTTTTCTTCTGCCGAAAGGCTAATGCCAGCGTGGATGCGGTCCTGGGATACAACGAAACTTTTGTGCAGCAGCGCATTGACAAGATCGTTCAGTTGTGGGATCGTACGGCACAAATGGTCAAAATTTTCTTTGGATATCAACACCACATCCGTATCCTCTACCGCCTCTATATTGAACCGCGATGGGTTGCCGGTCATTAGGCTCTCCCGGTCGCCCGACCAATAATTCTCCGGGGCAAAGCTGAGAATATGTTCATTGCCCTTATTATCAATGGAATAGGTTTTCAGAAACCCATTGCATACAAATGCATTGTATTTCCAGCTGTCGCCCGCCTGCAACAGCAATTGCCGTTTGCGGATCTTTTTTAAAATACATACCTCGGTTATCTGCGCCCTTTCCTGGTCCGAAAGCGTGATTTTGTCGGTCAGGTATTGAATGAATTGGTCAACCACCGGATTTCGCGATGAATAGTGAATAAGCGGCCGCACCGGCCAGTACCAAAGATAATGACCGGATGCTTACGCTGCGCTGCTATTCCGCAATCCTGATGTTTTTCATCTTCACAGGCAGCCAAACCTGCATAGGGCCGCGGCCACGGTTGGCCCATGTATAATACGGTATCGCGGTCACGGTCCTCGGTTCCGGCTTTACGTTAAGCCCGTCCGGCGTGGCTTTGACGACCTGCAGATCGGCCTGGATCGAGACGACGGGCTCGTTGAGGATCTGGCTCGTCCGGGTGCTGAATGATGGCTTTTCGGGCACAAGCAGGTTCCAGACTTCGCCTGCATTGTCGGCGCCTTCCACGCAGTAGACGATCGGCCCGCGTTGAAGGGCGACGCGATCGGCGTCCGCCTTCACTTCCTGACGGGCTTTGATCTGCCGTACTTCCATGGGTAATTTCATTTCGATTTCATCGCCATTCTGCCAGGTGCGGTCAATGATGGCGTAGCCTTTTTCGGTTTTATATGCTACCGGTTTACCATTCAGCAGTATTTCGATTTTGGCACTGGCCGCAGACGCGAAGCTGTATAACTCGCCGGGCACGGGCATATTGCCGGCCCAACCGGGAATGCGCACGTTCAAGGCATATTTGACTTTCTGGGCAGGTGTTACTCTGATTTTTACATGCCCATCCCAGGGGTAGTTGGTAGTCATTTGCAATGGAACGGCCGTTTTGCCGATCTGAAACTGGGTGTTGCTGCCTATAAACAGATTTACCCAGATTTTTCCATCCGATTTGCCGTAAATGTAGTCGCCCACGGAAGCTACCAGCCTGGCAATGTTGGAAGGGCAGCAGGCTGTTCCAAACCATGCACTGCGGGCATTGTTGCCGACCGACGAAAGCGGGTTGCCGTAGAAAAATGTGTCGCCGCTGAGACTAAGCCCATCCAGGGCGCCATTGTACAGGCTTCGTTCGAGGACGTCTATATACTTGGCATCGCCGGTGAGTGCGTTCATGCGCTGGTTCCAGAATACCATCCCCACCGATGCACAGGTTTCGCTGTACGCATTGCCATTGGGCAGATCATAGTCGTCGGTGAATCCCTCATTATGACCGGAGGAGCCAATGCCGCCGGTCAGGTACATATTGCGGTAAACGACATCTTCCCACACGGCGGTCATTGCATTCATGTAGCCGGGGTCCTGCGTAACCGATGCTACATCGGCAGCGCCGGTGTATTGGTACATGGCACGCACGGCATGGCCGGTGATTTCTTTCTGCTGTTTAACCGGCACATCGTCCTGGCAGTATTTGGGGTCTTTCCATTCGTCCCAGATCTTGCCTTTGCCGTAACCGTGGCCGCGCTGGTCGAGAAACCAGTCGGCCAGTTTCAGGTAGCGATCTTCGTTGGTCAAATGGTACATTTTCATCAGTGCCAGCTCTATTTCCTGGTGGCCCGACACCCACGGGCGGTTGGCGACGCGGAAAGTGGAATCGATATGGTCGGCAAAGCGGATGGCCACGTCGAGCAATTTGCGTTTGCCGGTTGTATTATAGTAGGCCACCGCGGCTTCCATCAGGTGCCCCGCGCAGTAATCCTCATGCTTTTCCATGTCGGTCCAGCGCTGGTTGAGGTCGGTGAGGGTGTAGTAAGTGTTCAGGTAGCCATCGGGCTGCTGGGCGGCTGCGATTTTATCGATCCATTCGTCGGCTTTTCTTTCCAACGCCGCATCCGGCCGGTTTTTCAGCGAATAGGCAATGGCTTCAATGGCTTTGTACACGTCGCTGTCGTCGTAGTAAATGCCCTCGTGCTTCTCTCCCTGCTTGCGGGCGACCTTCTCGAAATTCCGGATCCGGCCTGATTTTTCTTCGGTTTGAATGATACAGGCATTCAGCGTTGCTGTCGCTACTTTTTCTTGTTTGGGTTTCCAGAAGGCATCCGTAATATTCACCTGCGAAAACTGCACGGATTGTATGCGCTGCTGGGCATTAGCCTGAAACGACGCCGCTTGCAGGCAGCAGGCGAGCGTGGCGGCAGCATATGTTTTGGGGATCAAATGCATGTTAAGGTTGGGTTTTAATTCAAAATCCTGTTGGTTTCTGGGCTCATTTCTTCCTGTGAACGACGGGAAACTGCGAAATGCGCAGGTTCGTACAGCCGTAGGGGATCAGCACGATGTCTTCTTCCTTGTCTTCGGTTTCCAGCTGATAAGTCATACTGTAAGGAATCGGACCGGTCATTTCGTTGTAAAGGCCCCAAGACGGGATACGCCGCGCCTTGGTTTTGATCTGCAACGGGGCATTCCCGGGATTCCAGGGGTAGCTGGAAACCGGTTGGGCAATTTCCCATTTGTATTGCTCGTCGAGCTTGCTGTCCGGCGTCAGGATCAGACCGTAATTCCAGGGTGTTGTTGGGCGCACTTCGGTATAGGACGAACCGTAGTCAATCGGGTCTTTATCATTTTTCACCAGTTTGGAAGTTTCGCCTATTTTCAATGCATAGGTCAACGGTCCGCGCTCGACCGAAATCGAGTTCTCGACCCAGGTATTTTTGAAGATATGCATCGGTAAGGTAAGTTCCACCACGTCGCCTTTTTCCCATTCGCGGGTCAGTTTCACGACCTGGTTGCCCTCCGGTTCGAGCCACGCCCTACCGTTTACCTTGATCATCCCTTTTTTACACCACCCCGGAATCCTCATGTGGAATGGGAAAACCGCTTTGGCAGAAGGGTTAAGGGTAAATTTAATGGTTTCCTCAAAAGGGTAGGACGTTTCCTCCTTCACGGCCACGCTGACGCCGCCCGGCAGCTTGATCGTCGCCTCGCTGGCGGAGTAGGCCAGCGCCGCAATGCCTTTGTCCGCGGTAGCATACCAAAGGTTTTGTACAAATTTCGGCCATCCCTGGTGCATGTTGGACGTACAGCAGGGGTAACCGGTGAGCAGCCCCATGCACAAGTCGGTACCGCCGTGGTTCACATCAAAATTGCGGTGATGGCGGGTCATCATCACCTGGTTGGCCTGCTGGAAATACTGGCGGCTCATAAAATCATCGGAATGCTGCGTCGGCAAGGCGTTGAATGCCACTTTTTCGAGCATATCCGCATAGCCTGCATCTCCCGTGATTTCGAGGATGCTTTCAAGGGAGAACATCATTTCCACGGCCGAACACAGCTCCGATCCCTGGGTGGGGTCGTTTCCATGCAGCGCTTCGTCGCCTCCGTACAAGCCATGGGCCATGCCATTGAACTTGCGGATATCTGCAAAGCCCTTTTTAGTAGCGTCGAGGTATTTCTGTTCCGGGTGATGTTGGAAATAGATGAGCGGCGCTTTGATGCCCTGTGCCAGGTTCACGCAGTGAATGCTGCCGCGGGTCGAGAGCATATCCGTGTTCAGGAACGCGTGGGTGTAATCAAAGGTTTGCTGGTGGATGAGATTGCCCAGGTCGAGCAGGAATTTGTCTCCGGTGATATTGTAGAGCCAGTACACCACCGCCAGGTTGTCTGCGCCGCGGTACCTGGCCCAGAATGTCCAGTTATCGAGTGGTTTCGATGGCAGTTCTTTCAATTGGTATTGGAAGTAGTTGGTCATCAGGGAGATCACACGCTGGTCCCCTGTGGCCGAATAGTATTGTTTCAAGATTTTAAGCATGACCATTTTGGGCCACCAGTCGCGGCTGTTGTCGCGCTGCACGCCGGGTTCGTGGCCGTAATCTTTCGAGGGGCCGAAATAGCCGTCGGGTTGCTGGCTGGCAATGGCCCATTCCACCCAGGGCTTGGTTTTAGCAATGAGTTCCTGATCACCCAGAATGTAGGCGAGGGGCAGCAGGCCGTCGATCCAGTAGGGCCCGCGTTCCCATTGGTCGCCGTCTCCCCCCAGCCATCCGTTGCGTTTGCCCATCACCAGCGGGTATAGCTCGTCGAGCTTGCCGGTGGAGCCGTTTTTCTGGCGGACAAGCATTTCTTTCAGCCAGCCTTGCGGCCTGATGGCACCTAGTGGGAGCTCGCTGTACGGGTTACTTCTAAGCGGCGCCTTGGCCGGGATGTAGGTTACGTCCCGGTCAGGCTGGGCAGTGGCCTGGAAGCCGATCAATGCGGCCAATAGGAGTTTTTTCATTGACGGTTTTAGTTTTTGTGCCGGTATGGCGATGTGTTGTCGGGTATTGTCAGGTGTTGCGCGAGTTTCTAGGGGATGTTTTTGGATTTTAGATCTTTGGAAGTGGCCAGTGCGATGACCCGGCCGTTCTCGCCTACTGCGTTGTAGAAATGGTAAACTACGCCATTCCATTTGATGACCCAGGGTTTGTGGGCGTAGGTCTTGTCATAAGCTTCGCCGGGAGCGATCAGGTCCGGGCCGGTCCAGTCGGTCCAGTTTTGCAGGTCGTACGAGCAGGCAAAGCGTTCGAATGCGCCGGGCTTCCAGAATGCCCCGAAATAGAACATCACATACACACCGCCGATTTTGGCAATCTGCGCGTCGCCGCAAATGCCGGTGTTTCTGGTGATCAGTGGCTTGTCTGCGGCGCGATTCCAATGCATCATATCGTCGGATACGGCCATGGCGATGCTTTCGAATCCCTGGCCCTTATCATCGCCTTTTTCGCCTTTGGCATTGTAGTACATCACAAACGGATGCCCGGTTTTACGGGCTTTGTCGCGGATTACCAGGCTTTTGTAAATGGTTTTGTCGTCGTACCAACGGGCATCCTGGTCTACGGCCGAGAGTACGGGCTGCGGGATGCGCGTCACTTCATCCGGTTGGGCCAGGTCCGCGCTGGTGGCGATGCCGATCCCCAGCCTACCTGCCTCGTAGCCACTTTCGGAGCCGCCGAGGTAGGAAAGCCAGTATTTGTTTTCAAACTTTTCGGCCTCATAGCTGCCGCCCCATTCGGTGTCCACCAGCGCGACGTAGCCGGCTTTCTGGGTGGCGTCCCAGGTATTTTCCGTAAAGGACATAATTTTACCCAGATGCTTCCATTGCAGCAGGTTATCGCTTTTTGCGAGCCAGGTTTCATAGCCTTTGCCATCGAAAATAATGTAGGTCATGTACCAGGCCCCATTCTTGCGGAACACCGTAGGGCTGTCGACCATGCGGCCGCTGTCGGGCTGCGGGATGACCACGCCGTATTTGTAAGGGGTTTTCACTTCCTCAAAAATATGCTGCATGACCTGTTGCGAAACTTTGGCTGCGCCCTTTTGAGCATAGCCAAAGCCCGCTGAAATCATCCAGACACATCCGATCAGTACTTGCTTCTTCATATTTAGTTGTAATCCGGGTTCTGTTTCAGTTTGGGGTTGGAGTTAATGGCAATCTGCGGGATCGGGAACACCGCCCTGAATGCGCCGTTGGGCTTGTGCGACAGCCAGCTTTTGGTGGTATAAACCCCGAAGCGGACCATATCGCGGCGTCGGAAGCCTTCCCAGGCAAATTCCCATCCCAGTTCGTCGAGCATCCTGCCGTACTGCACCGCGGCCGTATTGCCCGGGTCCACGACTTTGTAGTTTTCGACAAAGCCGTACTGGTAGCTGCTGCCTTTCTGCAAGTCGGCCCCGGTCACGGTTGCCTTGGCGGGTTTGGCCGCGAACGCCCGTGCGCGCACCTGCATCACCACGGCAGCAGCGTCATCCGCCTTGCCCGTGCGCAGGAGACATTCCGCCTTCATCATCAATACCTGCGCGTAGCGGAACACCGGGAAATCGTTGCCCAGGCTTCCCTGCGCCTGCGTTTTCACTTCGAACTTGTTCATCCGGTAACCCTCTGCTTCTCCGGTGTAGAGGCCGTCGGGCAATTCGTTGGTGAGCACCACATTCTTGCCGGCCTGGTCATAGGAACCTTTCAGGGGCGTCACGCCGTCGGCGGCGAACTGCGGGCCGATCATCCACGTCGCTTTCAGTCGCTGGTCGTCGGCATCGTAGGAGTTGATAAATTGCGGCACGCCCTTGGCCGAGCCTGCCCCCCATGGCGTTGCCAGCATATTGACCTTGTTTTTCAGCGATGCGTGCCACGAAAACATGTGTGCGCTGAAACCGCCGGCCAGGTTCTCTTCAAATGGGATTGCAAACACGATTTCGGGCGAATTTTGATTTTCCGTAACAAAAGGCGCCGCAAGGCCGGTTTCTAACTGATATTTACCCGAGGCAATGACCTCGTTGCATAGGGCTAGGCATTCCGGCCATTTGGTTTCACCGCTATAAATGCCTGCGTTCAGATAAACGTTTGCCAGCAGTGTTTTGGCTGCCCACTTGTTAAAGCGTGCATACAGCAGGGTGTTGCGCTCTTCGCTCAGGTTGGGAATAGACTCGGTCAGTTCTTTTACGACAAATTGGTAGAGCTCTTTTCTACCGGTTTTTTCCAGCAATTCCTCGGATCGGCTGGTGACCAGCGGTGCATCGCCGAAGTTATCGCAGATCAGCCAGTAAAAAAATGCGCGCACGGTCCGCATTTCGGAGATCAGCGCCTCACGGGTAACGCCGGGCGGAATGGTAATTTTGTCGTTCGATAACTGATCTATCAAACGGTTGGCATTGATCACCCCCGAATAGAAGGTATTCCACATGCTGTTGATCTGCGGGTTTTCCGAGTTCCAGGTGTGCAGGTGCATGCGCTTGTAAATGCCGCCGTCGTCCCAACCCGATGCGTTTGCGGGCATGACAATGCCGTCGGCGGTGGATTCCTGCGCCATATACCAGTGGGTATGTGAAATCAGGCTGCGCATATTGGCGTAGGCGACGCTCATGGCCTGGTAGGCATTGGAATAGTTATAGGTGTCCTCGGTCACCTCGGAGTAAATCTTTTCGGTCAGGTCGTTGTTGCAGCTGCTGGCAGCGATCATCAGCATCACCGCCGTGCCTATATAGGGTTTCAATGGCTTCATATCGGATCTTATTTGGGGAAAATGGGAGTAAAAAACTAGAATGTGAGTGAAACGCCAGCCGTAAAGCTGGTGGTGGCAGGGTAGCGGTTCTTGTCGTCGATACCCGGGAACAGCCCGCTGATACCCACCTCCGGGTCGATGCCTTTGTAGCCGGTGATCGTGTATAGGTTGGCAACTGCCAGGTAAACACGCGCATGCCGCAGGTACTTGTTCTTCAGGCGGAGATTATAGCCCGCTGTAATGTTGTCGATCTTCCAGTAGTTGCCGTTTTCGATGTAATAGCTTACATAGTTGAGCGACTGGTCGTCGGCGAGCGGGCGTTTGCCGTAGATCGGGTCGTAGGCGTTTGAGCGCAGGTTGCCTCGGGTGAGCATCACGGGTGCACTCCAGAACATTTCGGTCATATTCAGGATCTGGAAACCGAAAGCGCCGCGCATGGTGATGTTGAGGTCAAAGTTTTTGTAGGTTAAAGTGTTGTTCCAATTCAGATAGCGCTTGGGCAAGCCGTTACCGATGACCTGCTTGTCGTCGGCCTGCTGCTGTGCGATAGGCTTGGGTTCGCCATTTTTGCCCTCGATGATCCAGTGCCCGGCTTCGTCGATATCGATGGTCTTGAATCCCCAGAAATTGCCCAGCGGCTGGCCCACCTGCACGCGGTGCGTGGTTTGCTGGATGGGCTCGCCGGTGTTGCCGGTGTCGAAGTAACCGCTGGCCAGCGCAAACTTGTCGTTCGACAGCGACAGGATCTTGTTGGCATTGGTCGAGAAGTTCACGGATGTACTCCACCTGAATGCCGCCGTCTGCAAGGGAATCGCATTGACCTGCACTTCTATCCCTTTGTTTTCCATGGAAGCGGCGTTGGCCGTAATGGTGCTGTATAAATAGGGCGGGGTAGGCACGGGAAAGTTGGCGATCAGGTCACGGGTAGTGCGGCGGTAGAGGTCCACCGAGCCGGAGAGGCGTTCATTGAGCAGGCCGTAGTCGATACCCACGTTCACCTCTTCCTTGCGCTCCCAGCGGAGATCGGGATTGGCGTTGTTGGACGGGTTGATGGCCTGCACCCACTGGCCGTTGATCAGCACATTGGTATTGAAATTGATTTTATTCAGAGAAATGTAAGAACTGCCCGGCTCTGTACCGGTAACGCCATAGCCTGCTCTGAGTTTGAGGTTCGAGACTGTGCGGGAGTTTTCAAGAAATGCCTCTCTCTTTAAATTCCAGCCCACCGAGAAAGCTGGGAAGCTGCCCCATTTGTGATTGGCCCCGAAGCGAGACGAACCTTCGTGGCGTATACTGGCCGACAGCAGGTATTTATTCATAAAACTGTAATTCACCCTGAAAAAATAGCTGATCAGCTTGTTCTCCGATTGAAACGAAGACTCGGGAGCCTGCCCGCGGCGAAGCGCCAGACCTGCGCCGATGTTGTTGTAGGAGAAATTATCGGTCGGGAAATCCCAGTTCTGCATCCAATACTCTTCGGTGTTGTACCGCCGCCATGTGTGCCCTGCTAGGATCACGAAGTTGTGGTCCTGGATGGATTTGTTGTAGTTGGCTGTAAATTCGAACAGATCGTCCTGGGAGCGTGTGGTGCCGCGCGAAGCGAAGCCGTTCCGCCCGTTGCGGCTGGTAGAATAATGGTTTTTGGTTTCGTAGTATCCCCGGGTGCTGTTGAACATGTCCCTGGCAAACAATGCCTTGATTTCCAGTCCTTCGACAGGCGCAAGCGAAATCGTGCCGTACGTGCGCAGGTTGTTGTTGCGGTTCTGGCCGTGGGTTTCTTCCACCAGGGCAACCGGGTTCATATAATCCGTTTTGTCGGTGCGCTCGGTCCATTTGCCGTTCTCGTCCTTCATGGGCTCAGTGGGGTTGAATGTGAGCGCATTGCGGTAAACCAGGCCCGAATAGGAGCCGCCGTCGATCGAAAAGTATTTCTGCTGGTAGCCGCTCAGGTTCGCATTCACTTTCAGCAACCCGTTGAACATCGAATGATTGATCTCGATGCGCGGAAACAGGGTCGTATTGTCTGATTTTTTCATGATCCCGTTCAGCCGGCGGTATTCCATGCTCACAATGTAGTTGGTGGAGCGGGAGCCGCCCCGGAGGCTGATATTGTGCACCTGCGAAAGCGGTTTCTGGGTGACAGCTTGCAGCCAGTCGGTGTTGTGGCCGTAATCGATAGCGCCGGGTTTGCCCTGTGCAGCTAATGCGCGGTACTGGTTGACGTCCATAAAATCCAGCTTGCGGGTGAGCCTTTGCGTGGTAAAATAGGAATTCACTTCCAGTGTCGCAGGCGTTTCCCCTTTCACTTTCCGGGTGGTGATCAGGATTACCCCGTTGGTACCACGTGTTCCGTAAATGGCCGCGGCAGAACCGTCTTTCAGCACGTCGATCGACTCGATATCCTCCGGCGCAACGGTATTCAGTCCGCCGGGAACGCCGTCGATGAGCACCAGGGGCTCCGAGCTGGCATTGATGGTCGCATTACCCCTCAGGGTGATCTGCGCGGTAGCGGTAGGGTCGCCGCTGGGCGTGATCACACTCAGGCCCGCCACTTTGCCCCTGATAAGCTGCGCGGCGTCCTGTACGGGGCCTTTCACAAAATCCTCGGATTTGACACTCGCGATAGCGCTGGTGATCTGTTCGCGCTTTTGAGTTCCATAACCTACCACAACCACTTCTTCCAGGCTTTTGAGGTCCGGTGCGAGCGTGATGTCAATCGAGGACCGGTTGCCTACGGTCATTTCCTGGTTCTGATACCCTA
Organism: Dyadobacter sp. 50-39; assembly: GCA_001898145.1. Taxonomy (GTDB): domain Bacteria; phylum Bacteroidota; class Bacteroidia; order Cytophagales; family Spirosomataceae; genus Dyadobacter. The sequence continues at coordinate 182,190 of MKSR01000001.1, read as the reverse complement.
CGTAGGAGAAAACCAGCGTGACAGCCGCCTGGGGCTCGTCGCTGACGGCAATGCTGTACTTGCCATCCACGCCAGTGGTACTTCCGCGCGTCGTGCCTTTGATGAGCACGCTCACGCCCGGCAACAACTCGCCGCCTTCGCCTTTGACTGTTCCGCCGATCGTTCTGTCGGCTGCCTTGGCCACCACCTCCATGGATGCAGCGTGCTGCGGGCCCGCCAGGGCTAGGTTGAGCTGTGAGGAAGGCAGGGCTTCGCCGGCATTTTGTTGTATTTCCTGCTGGGCGCCTGGTTTGGCTTCTTCGGCGGTGGCCAGGATGAGGTAGGTTTGCTTGCTCACCTTTTTATAGCGCAAGCCGGAAGGGAGGATATTGCTGAGCCTTGTTTCGATCGTCTGCCCGGACTGGACCTGGGGCGGCGCCACAAACAAACCTTCGAGCAGTTTTTCTTCAAACAGAATATCCACCTTGTAATGCTTCTTGACCTGCATCAGCGCATCCCGCAGGGCTATGCGGCTACCGGGGATGCTGGTGGGTGCTGTCTGCATTTTAGGACGGTTTTGAGCCATGAGCTGCGCTTTGAGCGGTGCACCGGCCCACAGGCTTCCCACCATTAAGGTTGCCAGAACTTTAACGTGTAATAGTTTCGTCATGATTATCGGTGATTAAGGAATTACAAGTGATCCGAGTCTAGCACGAATGTTTCGGCCCCGTCCTCGCCCGGCGGGGTGTGGGTTACGCGGGCATTGAGCACATCGGAGAGGACTTTTAATACATGGGCGGGGTCGTTGGCATTGAACGTGCCGCCTATGGTGCGGCGGGCGAGGGTGGAGTCGGCCACCACCACATTCACCCCGAAATGTTCGCTGATTTGGTAAGCAATCTCCGAAACCGGTGTATTTTCAAACATAAACCGGCGCTGCTTCCAGGCCTGGTGCGTCAGCAGGCTTTCGCTGTGTTTCAGCGTGAGGGTTCCCTGTGTCGACATTGTGGCCACATCGCCAGGCTTCATAAGCATGGGTTTGGAATTCAATTTGTTGAGTGCGCGGAGCTGTACGCTCCCCTGGCTAAGTACCACTTTGGAGCCGCGCTCGCGGCTGTAAACGATGAACTCCGTTCCCAGAACTTTTACTTCCAGCTTGTCGGGTGTACGGACGACGAATTTGCTGTGGTCGACCGTGTGCTTCACCGCAAATTCGGCCTCGCCTTTCAGCAGCACCTCACGCGTGCCGCTGCCAAAGCCGAAACGAGGGATGCTAAGCACGGAGTTGGCATTCAAAGTGACGCGGCTGCTATCGGGTAGCACCACCGTTCTTACCTCGCCGTAACCGGTCTCGTACTGCTTGTAAAGCCAGAAATCGGAAAGCAGGTAGCCGGTCAGCAGCAATGCAACGGAGGCTGCCGCAGCCCATCGGATTACAAAAAGGCGACGCTGCCAGCCTCCCGTATTGGCCCGCGCGGACATGGGCGAGGGGGCGTCAGTCTGCACGGTATACAGTGAACGTCGGTAGCCCTGTTCCACATCCGGTGTAAACTGGGGATTTTCGGTCTCCCACTCGTCGAGCCATTGAAAATACAGCTCGCGATTGACCGGGTTTTCCAGCCATTCCTGGATCAGAATGTTCTGCATCTGGGTCGTTTTACCCTCGAAGAAGTTCTGAATGACCTGTTTGGAGAGAAGTGATTTCTTCATGCTTCGTAGAATTCAATATGACATATATCCGAAAGTGTGATGCTCTCAGACGAATAGGAGTAAAATCTGGATCAGTGAAAGCAGCCCATGGTCCTGCAATGCTTTTCGCAGGATCGAGAGCCCCTTTGTAATGTGTCCTTCGACCGTTTTGACCGAAATCCCAAGCTCTTCGGCGATGGCCATATTCCGCTTTCCTTCAAAACGGCTCATCAGGAACACCTTCTGGTTCTGGGGCGACAGCGAACGGATCACCTGCTCGATTTTGAGTACCAATTCCTGAAATTGCAGCTCCTGCTGCGGGGAGCTCGCCTGCGTGGGCACCGGAAGCTCCCCCAGTTCCTCGGTGAGCGATTCCTTTCCAAAATTCCTTCTCATATGGTGGAACGCCGCATGCCGCACGGTCGTGAACAGATACGACCGGTAAGAGGTGGTCACAGCGGTGTGCAGCTGCTTTGACCAGAACTGGCTGAACACTTCCACCACGATGTCCTCGGCAACATCCCGTGCATACACAAAACGGACAGCATGGCTGCAAAGCTGCTTGTAATAGCGCTTGAAAAGCAACTCGTATCCCCTGACAGGATCGGTCGAAAATGCCTGCCTGATAAACAATTCCGAGTCGACAAAGTCTGTCGGCAGCTTTCTGACATCCGAAAAATCAGATGCGGGGCCGCCCGATGGATTCGCACCCGTTTTATTTTCTACGGAATACTTCTGGTTCATACAGGTGATGTAGTAGGTTATTGATAAGAGTGATTTGTTCGCTTGCTACCCTCGGTTGTTTTGTGAAATTTTTATTTTTTTTTGTCGCATTTGGTGAGATGGCGCTGGTAGCATGCCCGGCCGGGCTTGCGTCAGCCCGTATATGCGGAGCAATGATTTCCGGTAATAACATGGTTACAATTTGATTTTTATGCAGGATAAAATATCTTTGTTACTAAGATATTTAGAAAATAAGATAAATATGAATCAGGAAACTTTTGAAAGGGTAAGAAAACTCAGCCAGAAATATGCTTTCGATTCGATCCAGATGCATGAAGCCATAGGGCGGCAGGCGGGGCTTTCGGGTACCGACCACAAATACCTGGGATTTCTCATCCAGAAAGGACAAATGACGGCCGGGGAGCTGTCGGCCCTGACGGGCCTGACGACAGGCGCGGTGACGGGTTTGATCGACCGGTTTGAGCAGAAGGACCTCGTCAGAAGACGGTATGGCGAGGGCGACAGGCGGAAGGTGATCGTAGAACCGAATACCGAAAAGATTATGGCTGTCTTTGAACCGCTCTACAAGGATTTCCGGAGCAAAACGGAACAGGTCATCGCTTCTTTTTCTGAACAGGAACTGGCTGTGATCGAAAGTTATTTTTTGAAGGCGACTGAGGTAATGAATGAAACGACAAGCAAACTCACGACTAAATAATACTCCAATGAGCATTTACGTACTTGGTTTTCGGGAGATCGGTCAGGAAGCGTTTGACGCGGTGGGAGGGAAGGGGGCAAACCTGGGAGAAGTGGCCCGGATTGAAGGCATTGACGTGCCCGATGGATTTTGTGTCACCACCGAGGCGTTCCGGAAGGTTGTGCAAGAGGCTTCAATCGACGATTTGTTGAAGCAGCTGGCGGCGTTGACCGTGGCGGACGGGAACGAGCTCACCAGGTTAGCGCGCGAGATCCGCACGGCCATTGAGGGCGCGGTTATCCCCGAAGATATTCGCCAAGCCATTGCCGGTGCCGTGGCGAGGCTGGGAGCAGCGGGTGCCTATGCCATACGGTCGAGCGCGACTTCGGAGGATCTGCCGAATGCCTCATTTGCCGGCCAGCAGGATACCTATCTGAATGTTCGGGGCGTGGAAGAGATATGCAGCCGCGTCAGCCAATGCTGGGCGTCGCTTTTTACCGACCGCGCGATTATTTACCGCATTCAGAACGGCTTCGGGCATCTCAGCGTACGCCTTGCGGTGGTAATCCAGCGGATGGTCTTTCCAAAGGCGTCGGGTATTCTGTTTACCGCCGATCCGGTAAATTCTAACCGAAAAGTGACCTCGATCGATGCGGGTTTCGGGCTGGGAGAGGCGCTTGTCTCGGGCCTGGTAAATGCGGATGTCTACAAAGTTCGCAATGGAGAGATTATTGAAAAAAAGGTGGCGCTCAAAAAGCTGGGTGTTTTTGCATTGCCGGAAGGTGGTACCGAATCGCAGGACATAACACGCGATCAGCAGGCGGTTCAGGCACTTGACGACGAACAGATTTTGCAATTGGAGCAAATCGGCAGGAGAATTGAAGCGCATTTCGGTCATCCGCAGGACATAGAATGGTGCCTGGCCGAAGACCGGTTCTATGTCGTACAGGGCCGGCCCATCACGACGCTGTTTCCTCTTCCGCTGGTGGAGGATAATGAGAATCATTTGTATGTATCTGTGGGCCACCAGCAGATGATGACTGATGCCCTGAAACCTCTGGGATTGGCGACGTGGCAGCTGACAGGCGTCCGGCGCATGCACGTCGCCGGCGGACGTATGTTCGTCGACGTTGCGCAGGACCTTATTTCTCCGTCTGGAAGGAAGGTGGTCATGGAGGTACTCGGCAAATCCGATCCGTTGGTGAAGGCAGCAGTGACGGAAGTGCTGGGAAGGGGTGATTTTATCAAAAATATTACGGAGGAAACTGCGGAAAGTCAGCCAGCTGCCGGCCGACCTGCTCACCTGCCGGCCCAGCACGATTTTTTCGCGCTCAATGCCTACGATCCTTCGATTGTACAAGAGTTGATCGGCCGCAGCGAAGCATCTGTTGCAGCGCTCGCCGAAAAAATCCGGATGAAATCGGGTACGGATCTGATTGATTTTATACTCGAAGACTCCGAAGAGCGGAAAAACCAGCCTGACCGCGAAAGTTTTGGTGTGCTCGTCACTTCCATGAACGCTGCCTTCTGGATTAATGAAAAAATGAATGAGTGGCTGGGGGAAAAGAATGTGGCCGATACACTGTCGCAGTCGGTGCCGAACAATGTCACTTCGGAAATGGGCCTGGCGCTGCTGGATGTGGCCGACGCGATCCGGCCCTACCCGGAAGTTGTAAGTTACCTGCGCGAAGCCGGCAGCGAGGAATTTCCGGAAGGACTGACCGCTCGGCAAGGTGGTGCGGAAGCATGGGAGGTGATCCAGGGATTTCTGGACAAATACGGAATGCGCTGCGCCGGGGAAATTGATATCACCAGAACCCGCTGGAGTGAACGGCCGTCGATCCTGATACCGCTGATCCTGGGTAACATCAAAAACCAGGAGCCGGGTGCCGGTAAACGAAAATTCGTGCAGGGGCAACAGCAAGCCGCGACCAAAGAAGCAGAGCTGCTGGACCGGCTGATCGACTTGCCGGATGGGAAACAAAAAGTGGAAGAGACCAAACGGATGATCGGATTGCTGCGCGGACTTGCAGGCTACCGCGAATATCCGAAGTATGCCATCGTAAGCCGGTATTGGGTATATAAAAAAGCATTAATGGAAGAAGCGGAGAAGCTGGTCGGTGCGGGTGTGATCCGCGAAAAGGAGGATATTTACTACCTCGGATATGAAGAATTACGCGATGTGATCTCTTCTCAAAGCGCAGATTACGAGTTGATTAATCAGCGGAAGGAGGCTTATAAGTACTTCGAAAAACTGACCCCGCCCCGTGTAATGACTTCCGATGGTGAGGTGGTCACCGGCCGGCATAGCCATGAAAATCTGCCTGCCGGGGCCATCGCAGGCCTGGGTGTTTCGGCGGGGACTATCGAGGGACGGGCCCGCTTGGTAATGAATATGGAAGATGCGGACCTGGAGCCGGGTGACATCCTGGTCACCGCATTCACCGATCCCAGCTGGACGCCGCTGTTTGTGGCGATTGCCGGCTTGGTGACGGAAGTCGGCGGGTTAATGACCCACGGAGCGGTAATCGCCCGTGAGTACGGTCTGCCGGCTGTGGTAGGCGTGGACGATGCCACCCGGCTGATCTGCGACGGGCAAATCATACGCGTGCACGGCACGGAAGGATACATCGAGCTCCTCTGACGTGCCGTGCATAAGGGCAGGCGGGGCCTAGTTTTTTAGCCAGGCCTCGTTAAGCGCCTTTTTGGAATCGTCGCCGAACCGGAACCCTTCGCCGTCCTTATAGTTCAGCTTGACAGCGCCTTTCAGTTCCAGGTCCTGGCCATTGCGGTTCACCTTAACGGTAATGGGGCTGCCCTCGTCGAGGTCGTATCCGAGGTACACAAGGGCCATCAGGTTTTTCGGATCGACGGGTATTCCGTTGAATTCCACGAAAATGTCGTTATCCTGAATGCCCAGGCTTTTGTAAAATGCATTCTGATCGTCGGGCACATGCGCGAGCACGTGGGTGCGGGAAGCGTCGGGTTTGATGTAAATGACGTCGTTGCGCAGGAAAACGATCGGTTCGGGAAAGGGGATAGCCTGCTTTTTCAACCCGACTTTGGCCAGGAAATCCTCATAGCGGATCGGCTCGCCCATTACTACGTGCTTGTCCAGAAACGCGCCCGCTTCCGGGCCCGCTATCTGCGTGATCACCGGAATCAGTTCGGCATCATCGAACGGCTTTTGCGGGCCGTATTTTTGAGAGAGCTCGCCCATGAGCCAAAGCAGCCCGCGCTGGCCCTGATTTTTCTCGCGGATCACAATATCCAGGCACATGGCAATCAGAGCGCCTTTTTCGTACACATTCGGATATTGGGGTTTCAGTTTCGGATCCAGGATGTTGCGGCTCATTTCCGTGAAGGACAGGCTGTCGGAATAGGATTGCGACTGCTCCACCTTCTTGGCCATCAGATCATAAAATGCATCCGCACCGATAAGCCCCTGGTTTACCTGAAAAAGGTTGGAGAAATACTCGGTAACCCCTTCGTAAAACCATAAGTGCTGGCTCATTTTCGGCGCATTGAAATCGAAGTAATGGATTTCCTTGGAATGCACTTTCAATGGGGTGATGGTATGGAAGAATTCATGGCTGATCACGTGGATCAGGTCTTTGCTTTTCATGGGTTCCCTGAAAACCGCCGTCGTGGATGCATTGTGTTCGAGTGCGCCGATACCCTTGGCATCATCGTGAGCGCCTGAGGACACATAGGTGAGCACCGCATACTTGGGCGTATCATTAATTTTTCCGAGGAATTTCTTCTGGGCGCGCATCATTCTTTCCAGGTCGGGCTTCAATGCCGAAGCGTGAATCTTACCCCGCTGAGAATAAATGCCCAAAAGCACTTCCATGCCATCGACTTTGAAAGAAAAAGTGTCGGGTGCTGCATACATCAGGGGATTGTCGACCACGTCGGGATACCTCGGTACCTGGAAGACATCCCTGCGGGGATCATTGTCGGTGTCGGTGAGCGCCGTGGTACCGTAAAGTGTTTCAGGATGCGAAATGGTAATGCGGTAAGGCGTCTCGGTTTGTCCGGTAAAATAGCCGGCGAATCCGGCCATATTGAGCAGGAAATGCTTACCAGCTTCGATATTGGTCCCAGCGGGCGAGAAAATGGTTTTGCTGTTTTCCGAAAACGGGTCGCTTTCCACCTCCGTGTCGAAGGTATCGCCCACCAGGTAGGTAATGCGTGCCAGTTTCCGGGCAGGTGAAATCGAAACGGTGTTCGAGTCGGTGCGGGTTACCTGCAAGGGCTTGCCTTTCTTGTCGAAAGCCTTGATATCCTGCACATACCGTCCATAATCGGCAATGGCATAAGTTCCGGGGATGATCTTGGGGAAATTGTAGGTAGCCACCTCACCGGTTTGTACGGGCGGGTTTACGGTCACGCGAACGCGGTCGTTGTCGACATTGATCAGGTCTATACCTACTTCCACAGCCTGGGAGCCGGAACCGGGGCCGGGTTTACTGCCTGCGCAGGAATATAGAATAGCGGTGAGCAGCAGGCCGGGCAAAAAATGTGATTTCATAATGGTTTTGATAGCGTTCAGTGAAACCGGTATCCGATTCCGAGATTAAGATAAATGTTGTGCATGCCAAAATCGATACTCCGGAAGCCGGGCTCCATCAGTGGCGTCAGTGCATAGTTCAGGTTTGCGGAAACAAAGAGCAGTGAGCTGAGGCGGTAATCGGCCCCTATTTCGATACCGGCATTGACCCGCCGGACATTCCCTGAAAAATCGTACCCGGCCGCGTCAATATTTTCGCGCTCGCCGACGGGCGTCTCGTTGCGTATGTACCCGTCGCGCGCGTCGCCGGTGAAGCGGCTGTTAAGCAGCAGCGATACAAATCCGCCCGCTTTGAGGGTGAAGTCGTTATTGGAATGGTAGGTCAGGTGCAAAGGAAGCGTCAGATACCGGTTCCTGATTTTCGTTCTGACCCTACCGGTGAAATAGCCCGTTACCGCTTCGATCCCATTGCTGCCGGCTTCATTGATAGTGGTGTAGTAGCCTTTCACCCGCGCATCGGTGCGCATCCCTTTTTGTTCGAAGCGCAGGGCGGCGGCCAACCCGAGTTTTGGGGCAAAACGGTAACCCAGCCCAGCCTCCAGCGCCGGCTGAAATCCCGGATTGTAAGATTCCACTTTCCGGATCGAGGCGGGGATGCCCAGCGGCGCGGCAGCACCCACGGAAGTGCCCGCCCGTGCGTAGAACGAGATCTTCTGCCCGGATTGGGCTTTGGTTTCCAGCGCAAGGGCCAGCAGAAACACCAGCCAGTGGAGACGTTTTATCAGGGTCATGTCGGAATACTATTGCGTTACGATCTTCACGTCGTCGATGTATAATTTGCTGCCCACGGCTCCCTCAAAAACTGCACCGTTCTTGCTGGAAGAATATACGATCGCGATTTTATAGCCGAATGCAGCCAGGTCGTCCGCATTCACTTCCGATTTGTAAGTGAATGTGAGGTTAAAAGCGTGGTAGCCGCCACCCGGCGTGCTGCCGCCCGAGGCGAGTTGAGCAATCGCTGCGACACTTGGATCGGTCAGTACGTTACTGCCGTTCAGGAACGGCTTTTCGGGAGAAGCTTTGAAAAACACCGCGTAAATGTCGCATTGGTCCTGCCGGGCCGGCGTTACGGGCTTGCCGGTCTTATCGGTCACGGCTCCACCCGAAACGTATTTGTAATAACCTGTGAGCCGCAGCGGTTTTTTATTGAACGGAATGCCGAAAAGTGTAGCTTCCAACGGGGCAGTCAGCGCCTTAGCCGCATCGAAACTTCCCAGGAAAAGGTTTCCCGGCGCAATAGGCATGCCTACGATGGCGCCCAGCGCACCGGTGGGCTTGGTTTCCAGATAGGCGGCATACTGACCCTGGACAGCGTCCGAGGTACGCTGGGTAGGGTAGGCCTCCGGCTGCTTTTCGGGAGTGATAAAAGAAAAACCGCTGTTGCCTGACGCCCATATATTCTGATGCTCCGTTTCGACCAGCTCATAGGGGATGTAATAGTTTCCGTCTGGATTGACCGTCCAGTTTTCAAACGAGAAATTCTCGGGTGCCACATTTTGCAGCAGGCTCACCCGGTACACTTTTCGCCAATGGCCGTCTTCGGAGGTAACTGTGTAGGTTACTGGCTTGGTAAAATCCTGCGGCGTACCTGACGCGGGTTGGATGACGGCGCCTTCGGTAACGGCAAACCCCGGCGCCACGGCTTTGATATTGAGCTTGGAAAAATTGACGAATGCGGTGACTGTCGTATTGGTAATGGACGGGGGCGAAATCAGGACCGAGTCGGGTAAGGTCATTTCCAGGATATCGGCCTCCATATTCGCCGCTTCCGGTTTGATACACCCGGACATAGCTAATAGGATTCCGCAAAAAGCCGACAAAATTGTGTTTCGCATACGCAATACTAAGCAATTTTTGTACTTACTCGGTCAATCGCCCCAACAGAACCCGGCGAGCGGTAGGATCGATGCCCAGTTCGTTTTGGATAAACGGCTCGATGCCACCATAAGTACTGTCGATGGCGCTGAATGTGGCCTGAATGAAACTTTCGTCCACCGTGGAAAGGATTTCAATGGCGTCCATATTCAGTTTCGGTTTGATCACGCGGCCCAGTTTTGCTTTGCCGAGCGTCTTTTCGGCCCTGGCGCGGCGGTAGTAGTTGGAAGCCATGAAGTCATCGACGATCAGCTGGCGGTCGACGTTCAGGATCGAGAGGATCAATGCGGAGATGATGCCGGTCCGGTCCTTTCCGGCCGAACAATGGTAGAGCACCGGCTCCTCCGAGGTTGTAATCTGTTTTAATATGTCCTTTACAGCCCCGATGTTCACGGTAACAGCGTCGGAATAGAATTTGGCAGTCATTTCCCTTGCCTGTTGCTCGGTAATGTCGCCATTGAGCACCCGTTTTTTCAAACCCTTGATCTCCCCGGCGCTATCCTGGACGACGGGCGTATGCCGGTACCGCACGTTGGTGGGCAAACGGTCTTCCTTGCCTTCAATTTCGTGATCGGTCCGCAGGTCGTACACTGTGGCAATCCGCAACGCATTGAATGCGCCGAAATCGCCGGGTTCCAGCTTCGAGAGGTTGTCGGACCGGTAAATAAAGCCTTTGCGGACGGTCTTCCCGTCTTTGGTTTTCAATCCGCCAAGGTCCCTGAAATTGACGGTATGGTCCATGCCGATATAGCGTGCAGCCACGGCGGCAGAATCGCCGCCGTGCGTCAGAAGGTCGTTATAGGCAGCTTTTCCATCGTGTTCTGCCGGTAGGCTTACTTTGCAGGAGAACATCAGGCCCGCCAGTACAGCGGATAGCCACAATGCCGATTTACTTTGTTTCATAATCTGTCAACAACAGATTACGTGAATTAGGTTTAGCCTGTCCGACAGATTCTTCATCAAACCCAACATTACTCCGACCGCAGCGATTTTACCGGGTTGGCTAATGCCGCTTTCAATGACTGGTAAATGACTGTCAGCCAGCATATCAGCAGCGTCGCCACGCAGGAGGCTACGAAAATCCAGACGCTCATGTCCGCTTTATAGGGGAAGCTCTGCAACCAGCGGCTCATGGCAAAATAGGCAACCGGGATGGCGATCGGGAAAGAGAACAGGACCAGGCGCGTGAAATCTTTGGAGAGCAGCAGCACCACACTGGAAGCCGATCCGCCCAATACTTTCCGCACGCCGATTTCTTTCACGCGCTGCTCGGTGGTGAACGTGGCAAGGCCGAAGAGCCCCAGGCAGGCGATCAGGATTGTAAGGGCTGAGAATGTGGTGCAGATCTTGCCCCGCAACTCGTCGGCATGGTAGGCATTCTCAAAGTCCTGGTCGAGAAAGCGGTACTCAAATAACTTGTCGGGGTAAGTTTGCTGCCATTTCTGACCGATGTAAGCCAGTGTTTCCGTTGTGTTCTTTGTTTTGATCTTCACATGGATAACCCCGTTGGCCCGTCGGTAGACCATGATCATCGGTTCGATAGGGTTGTACAGCGACTGCTGGTGAAAGTCTTTTACTACACCTGCTACGTATGCTGTTGGCGGCAGGTTTTTGCCGTCGGCGGGGACGGTACCCAGCATTATTTTCTTGCCGATCGGCTCTTTCCAGTTCATCCGCTTGGCGGCAGCCTCATTGATCAGCACGCTGTTGGCGGTGTCAGCGGGCAGTTCGTCGGAAAAATTGCGGCCGGCCGTGAGTTTCATTCCCATCGTTTTGAGGTAGTCGTGATCGACCGCTACCGGTTTGAAGGCCATTTCCTTCATTCCCGTATTAGATTCGACCGTAAAAATAATCCTGCCGCCCATGTTGCTGACCGGTGCCGACGCTGATGCCACACTCTGGATATTCGGATTGTCGAGCAGCTCTTTTCGGAATGCATTGTATTTGTCTTTCGGCTGGCCGTCCTGGTAATCGATCGTCAGTACTTGCTCGCGGTCGTAGCCCATGTCTTTGTTGCGCATGTAATTCAGCTGCTGATAGACGATCCAGGTACAGATGAGCATGATCAGCGAGATCGAAAATTGCGTTACCACCAGCGCTTTCCGGAAAAAGCCGCCGCCCCGAGCCTTAAACGTACCCTTCAGAACACTTGCCGGTTCGAACGACGACAGGTAGAATGCGGGATAGCTGCCGCTGACGAGCCCGGTGAACACTACGACGGCCAGCGCGATCAGGACAAATTGCGGGCTGAGCAATTGCATGTAGCGGATATCCTTACCGGCAACATTATTGAAAAACGGCAACAGCAATGCCACCAGAATAAGGCTGAATGCCAGTGAGATCAGTGTGATCAAAATCGATTCGGTAAGGAACTGCCGGATGAGCGCTCCTTTCAGAGAGCCCAGTACTTTTCGTAAACCTACTTCCTTGGCGCGCCTGGCTGATTGAGCGGTCGCCAGGTTCATATAATTGATACTCGCGATGAGCAGCATGAAAAATGCCACGGCGCTGAATGTGTACACATACCCAATGTCGCCATTGGACTCACCGTCGAATTTGGAATACAAGTGGATGCTCGTAAGCGGCTGCATCTGGTAGGTAATTTGAATGCCCATTCTTTTAAAAATGCCCGACATGTATTTCTCGTACAGCCCCGGAAAGCCCGCTTCGAGCTTTTTGATATCGGCATTTTTGGACAGCAGTAAATAACTGTTGATGTAAAACCCGCCCCAACCGTCGGCGGTACGCTGGTTCTGGTCGAGTGAAACCAGTGCATTGAATGTGAAGTGCGAGTTTTGGGGCACATCCTCGATGACGCCCGTCACCTTATAGGAAGTAGTGTCGTTGGTTTGGAGCACCTGGCCCAGTGCGGGAGATTTGCCGAAAAAACGTTCCGCCACCCGCCTGGTGAGCACCACGCTGCCAGGCTGCTGTAATGCGCCGGCATTTCCTTCTATGAATTTATAAGTGAAAACGTCGAAAACGGTAGAATCCGCCGCGTAAATTTCTTCCTCGTAAAACCGGCGTTCTCCTTGCCGGAACGCCACGCGGCCATTGGGGAAGAACCGGACGTAGCTCTCTACAAAAGGGTAGTCCTGTTTGAGGGTTTTAACCAGCGGAGGTTGTGTACTAACCCATTTATTGATCTTGTCGGGCTCCTGAATGTAGGAAACAATCCGGTAAATGCGCGGTGCTTTTTCATGATAGCGGTCGAAGCTCAGCTCATCGACTACGTACAGGAACAGCAACATGCCGCAGGTAACACCAATAGTAAGCCCGAGGATGTTGATCAGGCTATAAAATTTGTCTTTAACCAGGTTACGAAAAGCCAGTTTTAGGTAGTTTTTGAGCATCGGAGTCCGGATTGGGTTCGGAGTCGCAGTGCAAATTTTGTTCCTGTTTTATAAATATCTGTTAATCAATACTATATAGCAAGTTTTATGTTCGAAAATGAACGTTTTACAAGCCGGGACGTTCGCCGGCGTGAGCCAGCACCTCCCGGCTTGCAGGTCGTCAGTGCTATGCACGCTGGCGGTCGTACCATTCCAGGAATTTGTCTTTGTCGAAAGGCTCGGGTTTGAGCAGCAGCTTTTGCCTCACCTGTTCTTCGAGCAGGAGCGCCATTTTCCGCCTCACATCGGCAAATTCGGGCTTATGCGCCAGGTTTTCGTATTCCGTCGCGTCGGGCTGGCGCAGGTCATACAGTTCATACTCGTCGGGATACCCGCCCAGCGCGTCAAAGTAATGGGTGTACTTCCAGTCCTTGGTACGCACGGCACGAATGCGGTTGGCGGCTTTCACCACGCTCGGCTTGTCGGACGCACTGGCCTTGGTATCGTCGAAAGTGAAAAGGATCGCTTCCTGCACCGGCTCATCGGCTTCGAGCAGCGGCAAAAGGCTGGTGCCCCGGATGCCCTGCGGTGCCTGTGCGCCTGCGATCGCGGCAATGGTAGGCAGGATATCGATCAGCGAAGCGAGATGCCCGGTCGATTTATGGTCGGAATCTTCGGGAAACAGAACAGGGTTTGAAATGACCATCGGAATGCGGGTTGCCTCTTCATAAGCGACAAATGCCTTCTGGCGCATTCCGCCGTGCGCCATGCCCATTTCACCATGGTCGGCCAGGCGGATCACCAGCGCCTGGTCGGCTAGTCTGCTGCCGTCCACTTCCTGATACAGCGTTTTGATCAGGAAGCCGATCTCTGTATCGACTACACGCAGCAGGTTGCCGTAAAAATTGATGTAATTGGTTTGTTTTTCCTGGGAGTTAAGCGGACCCAGGCTCAATGCGCCCGTCGCTTTCACCTGCGCCTGTGCGGAAGGCTTTCCGTTGGCTGCCAGGTCTTCGTTGACTGTTTTCGGAAGTTGAATCGGGCCACTCAGGAAACCGTTGCCATAGCCGTAACTGAAGCCTTTGGGGTAGCAAAGTACGTCGTGCGGATTTACGAGCGAAACCACCAGGCAATAAGGCTGCTTGTCACCCTTTTCCCTTCTCTCGCGCACGCTTTGCAGGTAGTCGATCGCCTGCTGCACATATGCCTTGTCGTGATTGGCAAACCCCCCGCCAAAATTTTCGGGAGCAGTGTCCTCGCCCGCATCGGGAGCGATCCAGCCCCGGAAACCGTACATGGCAATGTCGGATGCGGCGGGACTGCCGCCGTCGGATCCTTTGCTCACGTGCCATTTGCCGCGGTACTGCACGTCGTAGCCTTCGTCGAACAGCATCCGGGCGATGTTGGGCAGGGTGTTGTCGAGCTCGATCTCGGCTGGCGAATACCTGCCGCCTTCGGTGAGCGTTTGCGTGACATGGTGCTGGGCAGGATAAAGACCGGTGAGTAGCGTCGAGCGGCTGGGTGAACACATGCAGGTGTTGCAGAATGCCCGCTCGAAGGTAAAACCGTTCTTTTTCAAGAAGGTTAGTGTTTTAAGATTTTCCTTCTCCCAATTGTCCGGGAAATGCTGGGTGGCCCTTTCCTGGTCGGTCAGGATAATGAGGATGTCCGGGTTGCCGGAAAGGTTACTGAGGCGTTCTTTAAAGGTCATTTTACGGTTGTTGAAAAGAAGGTGATACTGATATATTCGATAGAGTATCGAACTAGTTTTAATTTCTAAGGAAGAAATGGGTAGAAGTTAATCGTAGGGGAATGCACTTATGAGTTAACGGTTACACTGTACGCAGACATTCTATCAAAAATGCATTGGTGACGGTACCGTAATGCCACTTCCGGGAATGGTTTTTGTTCAGATCATTCGGCCGTCAGGCTTCAACCAATAAACTTGAAAACCATGAAGAAATTAGCATTTTTAGCCGCATTCGCTATCATGTCCTCACTCGCCTATGCGCAGGACGATGGGAAGTCCAAAGCAGAGAAGGCCGCAGCCGAAACGAAGCAAGCGGGCAGAAAGGCAGGAAAAGAGGTCAAGAAAGGTGCTGAATACGTAGGCGATAAAGCCGAGGAAGGCGCCGAGAAGGTTGCGGACGGCTCTGAAAAGGCATATAAGGCTACCAAAAAGGGGGTCAAAAAAGGCGCTAAAAAAGTTGAGAATGGCGCAGAGAAGGCTTATGATGCCACCAAGAAGGAGGCCAAAGAAGTGAAAGAAAAAGTGGACGGCGATAACCGCCGATGAAATGCCCGAAACAAAAAAGTCCCGATCGCATGCGGTCGGGACTTTTTTGTCATATATACTTCAACTGATATCGATACCCGCAATAAAATCAGTCGCTTTCAGCCCCAGTTTGGACTGTACAGCGTCCCGTACGGTGGCATAGATGGTATCATCGAGCGTGCCCACGCGGGAACAGAATTCCAGGGTCGTTTTGTTTTTGGATGACTTGAAGAACAGGATTTGCTTGATCGTATCCGAAGAAGTGATCAGAAATGTCCCCAATTGAAGCGCCACCGTATTATTTTCTTCCTTGGCCACCCCGATTTGGAATGCCCCCTTGGTGGCGGTATGGGTATTTTTTTCAAATGCGATGAATTTCCCGCTCGAATCGCTCAGGCCTTTTATCGCATCCAGGGTTTTGGTCACCAGCGGCACCAGCGCCGAGCCACCCACCGCGCTCGCAACCAGATCGATAATGGCTTTGTCGACCTCGATCGTCGAACCCTCCGAAGTGAATGGCGTGAAGCTCGCAGATTGAAAAGCCCAGCCGATATTGCTCAGCACATTGATAAATTCTTCATACCAATCCTTGATCTGATCCTCTTCGGGGAATTTTTTGTTGGCCGCAAGCTGCGCCAAAAGTACGGAATGCAGCACATCCTGCCTGCGTTGGTCGGATACCTCCGATACAAATGACACGAGGCTTTTATCGTTCATGAACGATTGCTCGACATCGGTCTGCGTCTGGATTTCGGTGGTGGTGAGATCCCGTGACAGTATCTCACGTTCGCTTTCGCTGATGAACGATTCCCGGGAGTTTTGCAGTCCCAATTCTTTGATGTACTTCTTCGGATCGATGGATTCCATTTCTGCGATACAGTTAAAAGTTTACGGTGTTGACAATGCGGGACGCAAGTTGGAAAGATAGGATTATTTCCACGAAACCATTGAATAAATCGAGAAGAAATTGTTTCGTAATGCCTCGCGTTTTTGGTAAATCGTCCTCATCTCAATGCGCCCCCCAGCGCGTGGATATTCACGCCTTTTCTCAACTTAAATTCCTCTTGCTCATGCGATACGATACGCTCGCTGCCGATGAGGCCGCATTCAAAAAACGGACTGACTATACTTTTACGCCATTTACCGTGCCCGTGGAGGGAGAAAACCTCTCGTTGCGGGGAATTTTCTGCAAGCCTAAGAACCGGTCGGGGTACTATAACACCCCGGAACCGCCGCATGCCAAGCAGCGGATCGTCCTTCACTTCACGGCCGGTAACCTCAGCGGTGGCATCAACACGCTCACCACGCAGGATTTCCGGGTGTCTGTCCCATTCGTCATCGCACGTGACGGCACGATTTACCAGCTGTTTCCATCGAAGGACTGGTCGGGCCATATTGGCGCGGGCATTGGCAATGCAGGTACGGGCAATGCGCAGGATAAAGTCACGATTGCGATCGAGATCATCAATTACGGGTACCTGGTGGCGCGCGGGGCTAATCTTGAAACGATCTATTCACGCCCCAAAGAAAGTCCCGGCCGCATCGACCTGTACTGCCCGCTGACGCAGACGGAGGCTTACCAGAAACTGGCCCAGCCGTTCCGCGGCCAGCAATACTATGCTTCCTACACGCAGCAGCAGTACGAAAGTCTGATCATTCTTCTGCGGTTTTTAACCAAAAAATACAACATCCCGCGACAGTTTCTGAATGAATCGTCGCGGTACCAGGGCACGCAGGAAGTGCTGTCTTTCAAGGGCATCGTTTCGCACGTCAACTACCGGACAAGTGGGAAATGGGACCTGGGACCTGCGTTCGACTGGCAGCAGGTGATCTCGGGCGTGCAGGCACAGGCCTACCAACCTGCCAGCGCTATACGGGAGGCGCTGCTAGCCGAAAAAGGCCTTGTCTCAGATGAAGCGGCACAGGAAGCGTATTGGAATGAACCCAGAGGCGTGGAATTGGCCCCGCCGGAGGATTTTGAATCCCATTTCAACGACGACGAAGGCAGTGTGGTCAAGCCGGATCTATATGCACTGGTCGTCGGGATCGATGACTACGAAGACCAGGTTATTCTGAATAAAAAAGTGATATTCCCCAAGCTGCGGGGCTGTGTGGCGGATGCGACGAAGATGCGGCGTTACCTGGAAAACGACAGCTCGTTTGAGCAGAAGCATATCACATTCCTGACGAACCGGCAGGCGACAAAAAAGGAAATTGTGAACGCATTCCAGCAACTGGGCCGGGCGGGAAAAGACGATGTGATCGTATTTTATTATTCGGGGCATGGTACCCAGGAACTGGCTGATACGGCGGTGTGGACAGCCGAGCAGGACGGTAAGCTGGAATGCCTGGTAACCTACTATGACGAAGACCACGATGATGATTATCTGATGTCGGATAAGGAGCTGCGGTATCTGCTGAGCGAGGTTTCCGCCAACGGGGCGCATACCACCGTGATTTCGGATTGCTGCCACTCGGGTGACAATACCCGCAATGCAGGATTGATCAGATCGACCTACGACCAGGTGATCGAACGCCGGATCCCTTACGTGTTCCCGCAGCGGACCTGGGAGAAATTCGTTTTCAGTGCAGTGCTTTCCCCAGCCGATTTTGCCGGCAGGCATATCGATGCGCTGCTGCCTCCGGCGCGGCACGTGAGCCTTTCGGCTTGTGAGTCGGACGAATCGGCGGTGGAAGTAAGCGGCGAAGGGGTTTTTACCAAATACCTGCTTAAATCGCTCGAAGTGTCGGGAGGACAGCTATCCTACACCGCTTTGCACGGCCGCGTGAAGCAAATGCTGCACAATGCTTTTGAGCAGACGCCGGTGATGTACATCCCGCCTGCATTTCACCAGCAGCTCGCATGGAATAATGTGTTCAACAAACCTGGCGCGGCAGGCAATACCACTTATGCCGACGTCCTGCGCGACGGGGCAGGTAACTGGGTCCTGCAACGCGGCGCCGTGCACGGTATCGGGCGATCGACCGAAGGGGTCACCGTGCGGGATGACGAGCATGTTTACCAGGCGAAAGTACGGTCTGTCGGGGCCGATACCACCATCCTGTCGTTCGACAATGCCGTGGAATCCGCGCTCGATACGACCCGGATTTACCGCGGCTATGTGGAAGGGTTGATGAGCCAGCAATTGAAGATACACCTAAATAATGTCGACAATGTATTGATAGACAGTCTTTTGCTGGCTGAAAAAATGATGACAGAAATTCCGGCGCAGGCAAGGCTGGAATCGAAGGAAGAGGAGGCGGATTATACGCTAACGTTGCGGAACGGCCGCGCCGTGCTGAGCAAACCTTTTGATACTTTTCGCCCGGTCGTGGAGCAAATACCGCTGGATTCCGAGGCTTTTGCGACAGAACTGGTGAAGGATCTCAAACATATTTCCAACTGGCATTTCCTGAAAAACCTGCGCAATGACGCGTCGGTGGGCACTCCATTGCAGATAGAGGTGCGCGATGACGAGGGCCAGCCGATACAGGCGGAAAACAATGTGGTGCGGCTGCATTACCGGCAGACGGGCGGGCAATGGCAGGGGAGTATCCGTATTAAGATCACCAACACCAGCACCCGGAAGTTGTACTGCTGCTGCGTATTTCTCGACGCCGCTTTTGGCGCGTCGCTGGGATTGCTGGACCCGATCGTGACGCCATTGGACCCCGGTGCATCCAAGGAGCTGAGCTACAACGGGCAGACAACGATCCCGATCTCGCTGGATAATTACGTCCGGCTTTATAACTGGCCTCAAAATACAGAATACCTGCAATTTATCGTCAGTGACGAAGACCTGTCGAATGTAGAGGAACTGGCATTGGAGAGCCTGCCTGCGCCTTTCACGATCCAAAAACGAGGCTCGGCCAAGGGCATTGGTCCGGCCGTTACCGAAACCGATAAAAATGTAGCGGTGAGCTGGTCGACTCAGTTACTCACATTGGAATACATTAATCCCGAATACAACATCATTGCCGAAAGTGACCTTAAGGCGATGCTCGAAGATGAAAACCTGGCTGAATATGCATTGGGAAATTATTTCGAGGTCAAGGCCACGCCGGATTTACAGCCGGAGTATCAGCTCAAACCGGATGTGCAGCTGCGGAAGCCTGATGCGCACCTGGACGAAAAAGGTTTTATCCGCGACAGTCTGCTCGATGCGGCCAATAATACGGCACGTCTTGCCCGCAACTCTAAATACCGGATTATGCGGCTGCGATTCCCCCATGCGCCCGTTATGGTTTCGGAGGGCGACTCCTGGTTTCAGCACCCGCTGGTGGTCGACACGATCGATCACCTGTCGAAAGTTTACCCGATATATTGCGTGGCCGCGGCGGGTGATACACTGGCCAATTACGATCGGGAAGGGGAATGGCTGGAAGCGGTCGGGAGCAAATCACCCCGCTTTTTCCTGATCAGCGGGGGAGGGAACGACGTGCTCGGGGAGCAGTTCCGCAACCACATCAAGGCCGGCCCGCACACGCCCGGCCTGTCGCCGCAGGATTATCTCGAGCCGACGTTGATAGCGGAACTGGATAATTTGAAGACCATCTACCGCAAAATCTTCACAGAGCTGTTTGCATTGCGCCCGGATATCCATGCCCTTTGCCACGGCTATGACTACATAACCCCGTTGGAAAAGACCGATAAAGGCTGGCTGGGGCGTTACATGATCGAGAACGGCATGACCAGCCAGGCCGATCGGAAAGGTGTGATCACCTACATTCTGAACGAGTTCAACGACCGCCTGGAGACGGTAGCGGCCGAGTTTCCCAACGTGCATTACATCAATGCGCGCGGGCTGGTGGCCGGCGACCAGTGGTATGACGAAATCCATCCCGACAAGCAGGGTTTTCAGGCTGTTGCGGGAAGTTTTCTGAATGTGATCAATCGCTTGACAGCCGGTTAACCATCTGCTTTGGCGACTTCCCAGGCTATTTCATCTTCGTCGTTGAAAATGGCGCCATAGCTTTTCAGGTTGTTCCTGACGGCCTCGGAGAAATTCGAGGCCGGGTCCACATTCCGGAAATCGCAGCCCTGCACCAGCAGGCCCGAAACATTTATAAAAGAAAGGAGCGGCTTGGATGCGTTGTCTCTAACGGTGATAGCGGCATTTCGGCATTTAACTTGGAATGGCTGCAAAGCGGCAGCGGCAAGCAGTTGCATCTCCGAATGCAGCTGCTTCTTTTTTGCTTCGTCGTCTACGGTTTCAAGGCAGTCGCCTGTGGCCACCGACCAGATGCGGAAGTGATGGCCAAAATCGCGGGAGATGATCCGGGTACTGTCGGCATTGTAAACGGCATCTTCGACACCATAGGCATGTCCCTTATAGATGCGGATGCATTCACCCGTTTCCACAAGCCATTCCCGGATAGTGAGATCGTCGGAGCAAGAGATTATTTTAGTCCCATCGGGGCTGTATCTTACCCGGTGCAGCCATTTTTCATGGCCGCGAAAAACCTGCAGGGCGATGCGCGAAGCAATATGAATTTCGGTGAAGGTACGGTCATAGTTTACAGTCAGTAATTTTTTTGCATCCGGACTGACAATGCATTTGTTCACCACCCAATCGGATTGCCCGCTGATCGCATAGAGCTGGGTGCCGGTTTCCTGACTCCATTCGCGGATCGATTTATCGTCGGATGCGGAAACAAGCCTGGGTTTATCGGGGGAGTAGCTGGCATAGTTCACCTTATCGGAATGCTCCGTATAAGTGCGGGTTTCAAGCCCTGTTTTTACAGACCATTCCCTTATGGTTTTGTCTTTCGAAGCGGAGAGTATCTGCTCCCCGTCGGCACTGTAAACCGCGTGGTATACCTGGTCGGAATGACCATTGAAAGTCCTGAATGGTACATCGCTCCCGGGCGACCATTCGATGATCGTGTGATCGTCGGATGCAGACAGGATATGCGTCTCGCCCGGGCTGTAACACACACTGTTGACTTTTTGGGTGTGGCCGGTCAATATCCTGAGGCATACTCCGGTTTTCGCAGACCATTCCCGCACAGTGGTGTCCGCAGACGCAGAAAGTATCCGGTCCGCGTTTGCGTTGTAGCAAACCGACGATACATTTTTGGTATGTCCGGCATAACTCCTGATACATTCGCGGGTTTCAACGCTCCATTCCCTGACCAGTTTGTCGTCGGCGCAGGTGAGAATTTTCGTCCCGTCCGGCGAATACACCGCGTCATATACTTTTGAATGCACGTGCTCGTAGCTGGCCAGCTCGGTTCCCGCATTCACCAGCCATTCTTTGACAAACGTGTCGTGGGATGCGGAAACTACTTTTTTTCCATCCGGACTGTACCTCGCGGAAATTACCTTATCGCTATGGCCGGTGAACGTCTGGATCAGCTTGCCCGTTGCGGTGAGCCATTCCTTCATGGTGCAGTCGTCGGAGGCCGTCAGCAGTTTTCGTCCGTCGGGGCTGTAATGCACCTGGTTTATCTGTCCGTAATGTCCTTTGAAGATAAAACTGTCGCCATCCAGAACACTGTCATTAAACCTGGCGGGCAGGTAAGCGCCGCCTTTGTGCCGTGTGAGCGGAATGCCGTTGAACTGGATCTGGCGCAAATCCAGGTTGGTGAGGTTGGCACCCGCCAGGCTTTGACGTACATCGAGCCAAATGGTGAGCACATTCCGGATCACGAATGCGCGCTCAGCATCGCCCGCATTGATTCCTGAACTATTCCGGCACAAGTCCATCACCGCCGATAGCAGGTTTTCGGCCTCGGGAAGTTCCAGCCGGTTCTTCGCCGCATTCCACACCGGTACACAATGATGCTCGCCTTCGATCTCGCCCAGCAGGCGCCGCAGGTACACGGGAATGTAATTCCTGAAAAATACCTCGGGCAGGACGCGACGTATCAGCGCTACCTGTGCCATGTTGCGTATATGGCATACCGCAAAGAAGTCCCGGAAGTTCTGATGCAGAAACCGCAGATCGTCGCCTTCCATGACCAGCACCCGCAGCCGCTCGACCAAAAACTGCTTTACTTTTCCCGACCGCTGCTCTTTTTCGTCCAGTTCGGTGAGCACACCCAGGCCCAGTTCCCTGCGCCGGCCTTCGAATGCGGGATATACTTCGGTCAGTTCTTCGGTATCCAGTTCAGCGAATGCCTCATCCAGCAAAGTTTTGAAATTGAAAACGGGGTCGGTCAGTTTGCGGATCGTGATGGCGTATTTGCCCCGGTCCTCCATTCTGTAAGCAATGTATGGAACAAGAACCCGCAGCAGGAAAGTCTGATAGCGGATATCCGCTTCGTCGTTGGCATCGGTAAGCTGCGCTAGCTGCGCTTCATTGAAATTCCACAGCAGTTCGCCATAGGTAGTCACTTTTTTGAAGTGAAAACGGTCGTCGTCCCTGAAACGCAATGCGATATTGTTGGCGCCCGAATATAGCGTGAGCATCATCGGGTTGGCAAACAATCCCAGCAGGTCCTTGTTAACCGGTATTTCCTGGTTTTTCTCTTTGAGGTATGCGATGACGGTCTCAGGCGTGAGGGGCAGGATCTGCATCAATGCCGCACTGCCGCTGATAAGGTCGAGTTTTTCAATCTGTTTGTTCCTGGAAGAAATTACCATTTGCGTGCCGCCGGCCCTTGCCGCAAGGTCGTTCAGGGTCGCCATCAGCCGGCCCTTCGGTACGGTCACCTCGTTGAGGCCGTCGAGTAGCAGCATCACGGAAGGTGCGCCGTTTTGAGCGGTTCCGAAAAGCTGCCAGAGCGCATTGATCGTTTCCGGAAGCGGCTCGGGGATATTGAGCAGATTTTTGCAAATGTACCTGACCACGAAATCATTGCGGTCCGCTTCGGGGGATGCATTGTACTCGTTGAGCGGAATGAAAACAGGGACCGACCCATTCTCTTCAAAAAGAAGGTCCCGCCATAATAGCAGCAGCGACACCGTTTTACCCATCCCGCCGTCGCCAACCAGCAGCGTCTGCGATTTTTTGTCTTGCCACAATGCCTGGACGGCCAGTTGCAGGGAGGCTACCTGCGTTTCGGTTTTAACCTGTACGTCCAGGTATTTGCCCACATTGATCTCGGAGACGAGGATGCTTTCGATATTCAGGTATTTGTATCGGCCTTTTTGAAGCCGCTCGAACTGGGCCTGGGAGCCTGCCCGCAAGCTGTTTTGCAGGTTTGCAGTATCGAATGGTACCGATGGCTGCGAAATGCTGGCTGAGCGATGGAAGAAAAATTCACCCAGCTTGTATTTCTGGTTGACCAGGCTTTTGCAGAGCGGTTCCAGCTTAAATCCCTTGTCGCGGACCTGCTTGGTAATTTGCGCGCCCAGCCAGTTTATCGAAACACTCGGGTCGGCGTTGTCCTGGAGAATGTCGATCAGCGCGTCGGCGAAAGGGCTCTTGTCGGGTACCGCGCCATTACGTCCTGCCGTGAGCACCCATCGCGAAGGGACTTCTTCCGATTCTGCGGACTGGCTTTCCTGGCTCACGTCAATCTCCATGGTGGTGAAGGCCTCCGAGAAGCACGCGTCGACGATCAGGACAATGTGGTGGGCCCGGATATTGGAAAGTATCCTGATCACCTCGCTCACCGAGATGAGCTTTTTCAGGTCGCTCGGCCTTTCCGAAAGCAGCGGCGCATCGGAAGGCACCCAGTACCCTTCCTTGTTTTTATCAAAATGGCCATGGCCTGAAAAGTAAATGATCAGGTTTTCGTCCGGCCTTACCCGGAGCTCACCGTTTTCGTCTTTGTCGGCCAGGTAGCAGATCTCGTCGAACACGATATCGGTTTTCGCATTTCCATCAAAAAGCGGCTGGATGATGAAGTTTTCGTCCGAGAAGCCGTAGGATTCTTTCAATACGTTGAAGAAACGCCGGCAGTCCGACACCGGATAGTGAAGCGCCGGCCAGTTGTCGTATTGGTCGATCCCGACGAAGAACAGCCGGTTCCGTCTTTTTTGCTGCCTTGGGGTAATTGTCCCGATGCCCATGTTGATTTCAATGACTAAACGCTCAATTTCGGTATTTTTCCGGGGTGTTTGGGGCGCGGTGCCTGACAAATTCATAACAAAGCATTCCTGTTGTTGATTTTAATGAATACGGCAGGTAATTTCAGGATATCCGAGCCTTATGATCGCCAGTGGGTACCTCGTTCAGGGGCGGCCTATTTCCCTTGGAAACCAACCTTTTACCCTATGAAAATCTTCGCACTGCTGATTGGTATCAATGAGTATAGTCCGTCGTCCAATCCGCAGATCAGAACGCTGAACGGATGTCTGAATGACGTTGCCGATTTCGAAAAGTTCCTGAGGGAAAACTACGGTGACCTGCTTTCCGAAGATCAGCAGATACTTGTGCTGACAAATGCGGATGCAACGCGTACGAAAGTGATAGACGGGTTCAGAACGCACCTTAGCCAGGCCGGCCCGGAGGACATAGCGGTGGTGTATTATTCAGGGCATGGTTCCACCGGCATTACCGCGCCTGAATTCCAGTCATCGACGTCCGACCGCCAGGAACAGACCTGGGTGCTGCACGATAGCCGCGAGCCTGGCAAGTTTGATCTTGCCGACAAGGAAATTGCCCTTTTGCTGGAAGAAGTCAGCACACGCGGGCCGCGGATCGTGGTGATTGCCGACTCCTGCCATTCCGGCTCGGTCACCCGGGAAATTGAACAGTTTCTGCAAATGCAGCCCCGTTTTGAAAAAGGTACCGATGAGATCCGGCCGCTTGAAAGCTATCTGGACGGGGCGTACATCCGGAGAGGTAATGTGCAGATCCCTTCTGCGAACCACCTGCTCCTGGCCGCTTGCGACCGCGTGGAGCGTGCCTGGGAGAGCAACGGGCACGGGCAGTTTACGCAATCGCTCATCTCGGTGCTGGCTAAAAGCGGAGGGCAGCTGACTTATGCAGATTTGTTTGTTCAGGTGAGGGCTTTCATCCGGAATGCGCTCAAAAACCAGACGCCGCAAATGGAATCGGTGGGTACCTTCCATATCGGTCAGGGTTTTCTGGGAAGAAATGTCGGCGCGGGCCGGCTCACGCGGTACCGGGTGTACCAGAAGGCAGGTAAATGGACGATCGACCTGGGTGCGGGTATGGGTATAGAACAGCGGATAGGCGAGCCATTCAGCATTAAAATTTACGATTCGGTGGCAGACGGAACATGGATCGGGACGGCTGTGCTGGATGTCATGAATGTGACTGAGAGTACCTTGCAGTCTGGAACGTTGCCCCTGGACTCCGATAGCGTGTATTGGGGCGAGCCCGAATCCCTGCGGCTCCAACCATTTTTTGTTTCGGCTGATGACGCTGCGGCGCAGATCATGCAGGAAACGCTGGCGGGCGCCGCCGAATCGGGTATTGTGCTGACCGATATTCCAGCGGCGGCTTCATTTGAACTGAAAGTGCAGGACGGCAATATTGCGGTTTTTCATGCAGGAGGCGGGGCAAGAATTCAAACCGTGACGGGAACTACCCAGTCGTCGGCTTCTCATATGCTGAATGTTTTACAAACACTGGCCCGCTGGCAACGGTTACTCGAATTGAGCAATGCACAGTCGGCCATTCTGCCCCATCTCATCACATTGAATGTGGAAGTAAATCGGGGCGGATCGACCGCGGTATTTTCAGATAAGACAATCACCCTCGATCACGACGGGGAGGATATTCCTTTTAAAGTCAATTTCAGTAACGGCACGCCGCGAACGTTGTACGTTTGCCTGCTCTACTTGTCGCCGGAATATGGGGTTACCGTCATTTTCAATGACTCACAGCCTGTCGGCCCCGGTACTTCACTGGTGCTGACAAGCGACGTTTTCACATTGAATAGCGAGGAGGAAACCGACACGCTGAAACTGATCGTTTCCACCGAAGCGATTGACAGCAGTTTGTTTGTCCAGGAACCGCTGCAAATAGGAGCTACCGTGATGCCGGCGGGCAGCCGCGGGCTGGGGCAGTCGAAGGGTATCGGCAGTGCAAAATCCGACTGGATTACGAAAGCGGTGAGTATCAGGCTCGTCAGAAAAGCGGATCAGCAGCTCGGTGCCCAACCGGTAGCTTTGGGCAAGGGCATTACCTTCCGGCCGCACCCATCATTTCGGGGAAAGCTGGGATGGGCACCGCTCGTCCCGAAAACCAGGAGCGTCGACAGGCCGATGATCAACGAGGCTTATGTCGCGGGCAATCCCTGGTTTGAGATCGTGAATTTTGATGAAGGTACCCGCGGAGAAGACCGCAGCATTGCCGAGGTGGTGGAGATCACCGACGCGGCGGCATTGAGGGAGCATCCGCTGGTCATCGACATCCGGCCTGAAAACGAGGGCGAGCTGGTACTGCCGTTCTTTTTTGACGGCGAAGACTTTCTGCCGATGGGGACCGTGTCTGTCGCTGAACCGGGCTTAATGCAGATCAATGTGGATACCATCCCTGAGGAGACCGTGGAAAAAACCAGGAGCCTGGGCGGAGCTTTCCGGATGGTGTTCCTGAAATTTGCCGCTAAACTGGGGGTCGAAACAGATCCCAATCTGCTGCGCTGGGTGGATTATGCCCACGGTGC
The DNA here is from genome assembly GCA_001898145.1 of Dyadobacter sp. 50-39. Classification (GTDB taxonomy): domain Bacteria; phylum Bacteroidota; class Bacteroidia; order Cytophagales; family Spirosomataceae; genus Dyadobacter. The sequence goes on along the minus strand of MKSR01000001.1, from coordinate 155,518 downwards.
AGTCCGTGAAAGTACGGGACTGGCCGAAAGGGTGAGCCAGGCAAAATCAGTACTGCTGCTGGTGCACGGCATTATCGGCGATACAGAAGACATGGCCAAAACCTTCCGGATCGCGATCGACGCCGGCTACGATCTTGTGATGACGTACGACTACGAAAACCTGAACACGCCGATCGAGCAAATTGCGGCGATCCTGAAAGATAAGCTGGCCGATCTCGGGTTTCACCAGGGTGACGACAAGAAACTCGTCATGGTGGCGCATTCGATGGGAGGGCTTGTGTCGCGGTATATGGTCGAAGAGTTGGGGGGCGATCAGTTCGTAGACAGGCTGATTATGGCCGGTACGCCCAATGGGGGCAGCAAGTTTGGAGAGATTCCGGGTTATGTCAGCTGGGCGTCGGTGGCATTGGCGCTGGGTACCAGGTTATTCCCGCCCCAGGTGGGCGCAGTTACCGGGTTTTTGTCGACGGTGCTGAAAGTAGGTAATAAAGGTGTGTTGTACACATTGGCGCAAATGGATAGTGGCAGCGATTTCATCCGGAAATTAACCGGTAAAACCAGCGCCCCGATTCCCTATTATATTATCGGAGGAGACCTGGACGCGTATTTAAATGCCAACGGCGGGCTGCCGTTGATGGAAAAGGTGGTCACGCAAATAGGCACTTGGGTTTACAGGAACACAATCAACGATATTGCCGTGGGCACGGACAGCATCTTCCTGGCAAAGACGGCCGCCGAGCCGCAAAAGGTCTCGTGCAACCATCTCAACTATTTTGTCATCGGTGAATCGGTCGATGCGCTGGCAAGGCTGTTGTAGCTGCCCTGCGCGCCGGGGAGTTCGAGGGTGCTCAGCATACGGATGATCACCGATACGTCGCCTTTGAGCGAATCGGGTACCATCTTTTTTTTAGTGAATCCTTGCAAATCAGCAATCATCACGTCCCTGTTATAAACCTGGCTTTCGGCATACGTGCAGTTTTTTTCGCTGAAATTCCTGCTGGCGGCATACTTGCGGTAGTAGTAGCGGGCCTCGGGCACATGGCCGGACAGCAAATAGGCGTGCGCCAGGTTTACATAAATATAATCCAGGCCCGACCTGGGGCTTATGTCCATCGCTATGCCTTTTTGGGCATAACCGATCGACTGTTGGAAATTGCCGTCGAACAGCCGGTACCACGATGCATTGTTATAGACGACTGATAAATAATGGTTCAGGCAGCTATCTCCCGGAAGTTTTTGGCGCATCCCTTCCAGGAATATAATCTGGTCGTCGCTCGCGTAGCGTTTCGACTGAGCGCGTACATAAGCGAACAGCGCATTACGTTCGTCTGCTTTCATTTTCCGGATCTTATCTTCCAGCTCGAAACGTGCATCCCCAAACACTTCATTCAGGCGCCTGTTGCCCTCGGCGGTGATTTTTCGCGACAGCGCCGTCCATAGCGCATAGTTGTGCAGCCCGTCCACCTGCTTTACCATGGCACCCAGCACGTCCCGCAGGTTGACCAGCGCCCCGGCGTTTTCGGAAGAAAAAACAGGGCTTGAAAACCGGTGGATCGACGTCAGGTATTCGTTTTCCAGATAAGTCCACAAATCCTCTTTGGCGGCAATGCTCGAATTCCTTTTCAGATACTCCAGATCGTCGGCATCCAGCGGCAGCAGAAAACGCACTTTCGTTTCGGGAAGCAGTCGCGTGCTGGGCTCAATTCTTTTCTTGCCGGTCCAGAACAGCCTGGTAATACCCATCCGGGTATCGGAAATGGCGATCACCGAATCGTGCGGAAACCTTCTTAATGAGTTGTATTTGAATTCGTTGTCTACATCGAAGAGCGTTTGTGTGCTGTCGCTTAAAATTCCCTCGGAAGTCAATCGGAACGATTCACCGATGTCTGTCGTATCAATCACTCTTTTCATCAGCAGCATTTTGCCGTTGCTGTAAGAGACCCTCACCTGTGTGGTGTCGCGGCTGTTGATGGCAACGCGGATCCCGTGGTTTTGGCGATCCCTGTTCCAGCTTTCTCTGATCAGATTGTACCTGTTTTCAAGTGTGCCGAGCCGCTCGTCATACAAACTGACAGTATTTTGCCCGGCAACAATGAGCAGCTTTCGCTCGCTGCCGACATGGGCGAAAGCCATATCGGTGATCGGTTCCACGTTGAAAATCGAGGCGAAATATAGATTTTCATGCTCGGGGTACCGTTTGATTTCATCAAACATACCGTCCCCGAACAAGCCGGAAAACATACTGTTTTGCTCAAACTGCTTGTAGAGGATGTATTGCTGGGTTTTGGACCGGGCAAGATTGATCAGAAGCCGGTAGCGCGTGCTGGTCTCTGAGCTCCATATAGTCAGGAAGGTGAGTATGGTCAGCAGAAAGATCGCACCTGCGGCGTAGCTAAGGCCGTAAATGGTCGTAAGCCGGCGTTTGCTATCGGCCACGAACTTCCATTCTTCCCGGGTAGGCTGCTTGCTCAGCGCTACGTTTGCTTTGATATCCTTGGTGGAGCGCTTGATGTCCCTTAAATCATTGCGGTCGAGGTAGGACCTCAGAAACCATATTTTGTTAGATTGCTCATATTTCACATAGGCATCCTTGATGGTTTTGATGGTCCGCGCGATGTGCGAGTTTTCCAGGCTGAATTTGTCGTAGATGATCTGTGCCAGACTGTCGTGCGCGATTTCATAGATACTGTCCGCCCCGTTTCCCCCGTACTTGTCGAGCCGGAGGATGTTTTTACCGGCCAGTGAATGTACAATCGCGGTCGCAATGTCCCGCGGGGCTGCCTGCGAAACTACCTCGCCAATCTTTTGGGGACGTTTAGTGCCTTCATCGCTGACGAAGCAGTAAAGCACATCCCTCACGGTATTGTAGTTGACCGAGGGATGCACTGCGGCGACTTCGGAAATGGTTTTCCGGATCCTTTCTTCCAGAAATTGTTTGAGTACGTTCTGGATATTGCCTACCTCGGCCAGCAGAGCCGTTTTGAAAACTTTGTTGGCACCCGGTGCCTTATGCCACAGCCGGTCGAGGTAGATTTGCAGGTGGGGCAGTTCGATCAGATTTTCATCGATTTTCAGGTTTCTCACAATCGCATTGATCGTGGCTTCGTCCGTTTCAATATCGAAATGCGCACATGATTTCCGGATGACGTTCTTAATGTCGTTATCGGTCATGCGCTCGATCAGGACCCGTTTGTCGAATATTTCCGGGACAATGCTTTCATATTTCTGAAGCTGGGCAATGTACCGTTCGCGCATGATGAAAATTACTTTGCAGGGAATGTCGCGGGCGTCGAGTATCTGCCTGAGATCGCTGAAAAACGTCTCCTGCTCCTCGGTACTTCCCAAGATAAATATCTCCTCAAACTGGTCGAAAATGAGGTAGATGGGTTTGAAAAAATCCAGGTACAGTGATCGGAGACAGCCTAGTATGTCACAATCGAGCGGGAAATCTTCCTTGTTTTTCAGGTTGATTTCCTTGCGCAGCGAGATGTTGATATCGTCGTACCGCCTGACGAATATGTCGAGCCAATCGGATTTTTCGAAACAATTGGCCAGCCCGCATTTGATGATGCTGGACTTTCCCGTCCCCAGCGGGCCGTTGACCAGCACGATGTTGGACTCATGGATGTAGTTGTATACGGTCCTGATTTCATCTTCTCTTTCGAAGAATGCACTCCGTTCGTTTTTCTCGAATGAATCCAGCAGTTTGAATGGCGACTGTTTCATAATCTGTCAGGATTTGAAATAGGAGATGAAAACTTCGACGCTTTCGAGAATTTCCGGACCGATCGTTTCCAATTCTTCCTGGGAAATTTTCAGATCAGTCTTCGTTCTCAGGAAATTGGGCAATGCGGGGATTTGGAGGCGGTCTTTTTTCTCGTTGATATTCTTGATGAAGTTATAGGTACAGGTAGCGGCGGAGGCCCCTTTGTCGTAGTTGTAATAAAAGTAAATCTTGGACAGCTTTTCGCTGATGAGCGCATTCATATCGATGACAAAAGGGTACAAATTGAATGCGCAAAGTTTCTTGTTTTCGATTTTATAGATCACTACCGAATTGGAGTCCGTGAAATTCTCGAAGTCTTCCATCTTGTCGGTAAATCCCACCAGCACGTAGTCCAGTTTTACCATCTTGTGCTGAAAAACGGCAGGCTGGTTTTTCTTTTTATTAATGTAAATATTCTTGATCGTGGCGAATTTATACCGTGCGCAGAAACCCAGTTCTTTGAACATGATGCAGAGGTTGGCTTCGGTTATCAGGCAATCCTGCCGGCAGTCGGCTTCATCGAGGTCGTCCATCGCGGCCAGGTCGCAGTACTTGCTTTTGATACCGGTCAGGTGGGCATATGCGGCAAAAAATTCGCCGTCCCTTTCGTCCATCAGGTCGGCCAGATGGGCCATTTCGTTGACGAACAAGGGTACATTGTGTGCTTTCAGCTTGTCATGAATGGCCCTGATCAGCGGAATGACGTCATATGCCTGCCTTTCCTGCTGACCAAGCTGGAAGAAGCTGCCGATCCGTTCCTTGAGCGGGTTTTCCAGAACCGGTATCCGCTCTTGCACCAATGCATCCCAGAGCTGGGAAAACATGATAAAAAGCAGCAGATCGGCCATGACGGTGTAGGTGTTGATTAGAAAACGCAGGCGTTCGCTCGCCAGGGGCTCGTCCTCGGTGACCAGCAGCTTGCGTACCTGCTCCGCAATCGGTGAAGGCAAACTGTTGATAATGGCATTTTTAACCTCCCTCACATCGAATTTTCGGGGATCCCATTGTTCGCCGTATTTCTTTTCGAGGTCTTCGAACATCGGCAGCTCGTCGCTGAAAGTCATCAGCACGTTGTAAAGCGATGCCAGGATGGCGTCTTCGGAGGTGTTGAACTTCGTGTCGATCTGGCTTTTGATGTGCAGCTCGTAGAAGCTCTTGTCCACCAGCTGGTGCCGGGCTGCCCCGAGATGGTTTTTGTTCAGGTAAAGGCCCCACGCCGGACCGGTATTGGGTGCCTTGATCAGCCGCGCAATGCCGCGGTCCTGATGTTCGGTGGTGTTTAAGGTGGCGTTGTTTTTGGCCGTCACTATTTCGGTTGCGAGCCGGAAAGCGTCGTCGATGGAATGTCCGCTGGCCAGTTTCTGGTAAAAATCTTCGGCAAAACGGGTGGCGGTATCATCGCCGATGTCGATACTAGTGGCGATGACCGCCCGCACGCCGGCATCGAGAAGCTGGTCTACCTGTTCCTGGGTCGAGCAGCCATTCAGGAACACGAGTTGCAGATTTTTCTGTAAACGTATCGATTCGAGCAGGCCCGCCCCGTATATTGTGGCATCCTCCATCAGCAACTGGCTGCCATTGGCGTGACCCGCATAATGTATGATTTCGACCTGGGGCTGATACAGGAGCAAACGGTCACGCAGTTTTTTGACCGTCCGGGGATCGGTGTCCAGCAGCAGGTGACCTTTTCCCTGCCTTTCACGCAGCGCGTCCGAAATGGCTTCTTTTTCCTTTTCAAGTTGCGACAGGTATGCGTCGCTGGAATTCGCAAATGCGCAAAGTATAACTGGGGGTCGCATTGATCGGGAAGGATTTGGGGCTGGTCTGGGTACGAAACTTTAATGTAAAAAGGATTATAAAAGTAGTTCTACTTTTTCTGGGAATATTATTAAACGGTTGGTGGACCTTAGAAGGCATCGGGATAGTGCCATTGAGTTTTCTTGCATAATAAGCGCTCTATTCGCTTATCTTGCTTTTCGAATGCATTTCCGGCCTTCCACCCGAATCAGTCCATACCCATGACAACATTGATCAACCGGCTAGATGCCCATCATAAACTGGTAATAGCACTGGTTTTGGGTTCGCTGGCAGTGATACTCGCAACGCCAGGCGTAGAGAAGCCTGTTAACTGGATGATCGGCTGGCTGGTGTACAGCGGCGTGCATCTGAGCCTTGCCTGGGTGACGATTCTTACGTCACACCCTTCGGAGGTCAGAAAAGAAGTGGACGGGCAGGATTCAAGCCGGATTTTGATTTATCTCTTCGTGATCGCTGCCTGCTTCGTGAGTCTTTTTGCGATCTTATTTCTGCTGGAAGGTGCCGGGGCGAACGCCTCGCGATCCGAGCTGACCATTCATTTGATCCTTTCATTTTCCTGCATTATCTGCTCCTGGGTATTGGTCCATACCATATTCACGTTGCGGTATGCGCATCTATACTACCGATCCCCGAAGGGCGGGGCCGCAGGCAAGAACCGGAAAGGGCAGGGGCTGGAATTTCCCGATGACACGGAGCCGGACTTTCTTGACTTTACCTATTTCTCCTTTGTCATCGGGATGACTTTCCAGGTTTCGGACGTGACGATCTCTTCGAGAGAGCTCAGAACGCTTGCGCTGGTGCATGCGCTGCTGTCATTTGCATTCAATACGCTGCTCGTCGCCCTTACGATCAATGTGGTATCGGGATTAATACAAAGCAAATCCTAGCCGTACCGATAGCATTCGACGCGGTTGGCTGATCGAAGCTTCGGTGATATTCTCGTGAATGCGAGGGCTCTCACTTGCCCTCTGTCACTGTTCGGATTACCCGGAGCCAGTTCAAGCCAAGGATTTTTTTGATCCGCTGGTCGCTGTAACCGAGCTTTTGCATTGCCATGGTGATCTGCGGATAGTCGCTGATATCTTTGATCTCACGGGGCAGCTCAGGCCCTCCGTCGAGGTCCGAACCCAGGGCAATGTGGTCTTCGCCCACCAGCTTCACGCCGTAATCGATTACCTTGGCGAGTTGGTCAACGTGCATCCAGTATTCGTCGGGTATAGAGCCGTTGTAAGTAAATGGAAGCTCGCGTGCAAACGCTTTGTCCACCTCTTCGATGGTTTGGCTGGTATCCTGCGAGGATAGGATTCGCGGGATTTTGGGCTGAGGGTCGGGCTGTACTCTGATAGGGTTGTTCGCTTTCTGCCACGCCCAGTATTTCGGATTGTTAAAAAGACTGCCGAAATGCACCCCGATAACCCCTCCCTTTGCGGCGATAGCCCTGGCCGCTTCGTCGGAAATGCAGCGGGGATGGTCGACTATTTTGTAAAACCCGCCATGGCTGTAAATTACGGGATGCCTGCTTGCCGCTACCGATTGGATGATCGCGTCGTTGGATGCATGCGCAACATTGATCACCATTCCCAGATCGTTCATTTCTTTGATCACCGCTTTCCCGTGATCGTTAATGCCGCCCCAGGTGTAAACATCATTGCAGGCGTCGATGAATGCATTGGTCGTGCTGTGCGCAGTGAGCTGCATGGACCGCAGGCCGAGCTTGTAGAGGGCACGCAGCACATCGAGGTCTCCGTGCAGGTCGTAACCGCCTTCCAAATCCAGGAAGGCGGCCATTTTGCCTTTTTTATTAATGCGTTCTATGTCCGAGGCGGTAAGCGCCAGTTCGATCACCGCATTGTTCTTCCTGATCTGGTCCAATGCCAGGTTGACAACCCGGAACGTATTTTTGGTTTCAAACCGCCCGGGGTAATAGTTTTCAGGTGTGTAGACGGAGAAGAACATGGCGTCCAGCCCGCCTTCCCTGGCCCTGGGCAGATCGACAGTCCCATCCGGATACCGTTGGCCGATATCCGTTTTCAGGATGAGCTCGCGGCTCATCACATGGGTATGCCCGTCCATTACGAATGCATCTCGATGCAGGTCTGGCATCGGTTTGTTCAATGCAGCACCGGCCGCAGCCGGGATGGAGTGTATTGATTTGAAGGAAAAAGCATTGCCTGTTGCAGGCAAAAGTGCCAGGCTTTTTATAACGTCTCTGCGTTTCATCGATGGATTCATTGGTTTGTTCCGACCGTTCCGACGGCGGTATTTTTACTTCAATTATTCTGCAAAGCCCCGCATATAGGGCACATTGGGTGGCCGCTCGCCGGTATTGAACTGCGCACCACGCCCGGAACGGTAGGTCATGTTCATGAAAGGCGTTTCGATACGGCGACCGACCGCCGAAAACCGGCCGTTTTCCCAGTTGGATTCCATATTGAAGGCCGTGATACCGGTAGAAAGCAGTAGTCTTTCGGCATGGAAGGGCTCTTTTTTGGTGACCATGGTTTCGACAATCCAGTGCGGCTGCGAGTTGGAGGCGTGGTATTGGGAGAACGGGCCGGGCCAGTCGAGCATGGAAATGATTGTGGCTTCCTTGCGTCCTTCGATTTCGGCCGCGTACGTCCAGCCGACGTCGCGGGCGGAATAGATGGCTGCTTTAGTACCATCATTGTACTCGACGATACAGACATTAGGCTTTTCGATTTCCTGAAAATGGCCGGATTTAAGGCCGAACTTAACCCTGACCGATTCCAGTAACCGGGCCGCCCAGGGATTGCTTTCGGTCCACTTCCAGGTTTCGGCACCCCGGATACATTGCACCGACCTGACGCCGGTTTCGCCCCCCCTTCGCCGCTCTACGAAGGCTTGCAGCACGTCCACGCAATGGAAGAGCGCTCCCTCATCCGGAGCGCCGCCCAGCATCACAGACGATTGAATGGGTGTGTCGATATCTATTTCAATCTCGGGCTTGCGGTAATGGACGGGTATGGAGGAGCCTCCCGTAAGCGCAAAGTTCAGTTCACGGGATTTGTCAAACATCCATTTTGCCTCGTCCCAATTGTAGGACAGGTGCTTGTCGTTGAAAACCGGTACCGAGCGCTTGCTTTGTTCAAATACGCGGATTACCTGCTGGTAGATCCACCAACGCGGCAGCATCCATTGGCCTTTGAGGTTGGTAGGGTAGTCGCCATGCTCGCCTACAATGACTACACCGTCCACAGCAAGTTCCTTACCGCCCAGGGTAACGGCTTCACCCACTGTTTTGAATATGGGTATGTTTTTAGACTTGCATATTTTCTGGCCCAGCAGGCTGGTATCCAACTGGTGAATGTAGACCGATACGACCTCCACGCGCGAAGGCGTGTGAGCGCCCTGCCACCAATAGCCGTCCAGCAGCTTGGTAACGATCCAGTCGGCATGTGACCGGGTAGCGCCCCAGTAGGTGACGAGGCATGCGATGCGGGGTTTTTCCTGGGCCGCGCCAGGGGCGGCAATGGCGGAGAAGCCGGTGAATGCACTGAGCCCGGCCACGCCCGCGAGCCCGAGCATTTCACGCCGGGTAAGGAGCGGATTGTGATTTTCCATCATGTTTAAGATTGCAGTGTTTAGGAACGTCTGGCGCACCGGTCAGGGTGCGCCTGTTACATAAAGATCGCAAGCATGAGGGATTACTGATGTTTATGGTAAACCATTACGCGGCAGGAGGCTGCCTTAGTACGTTCTGCTACTACCATTGCCGGATGAGAATGCCTGGCTGTTTGTCTGTGAATGCAAATTCCCTGGCCCTTTCGATTATTTTTTGAAAAATTCCCCAAAATGCCAAAGGATGCCGGATGGGTCATGTACGAAACATTCCTTGCCCCAATGGTCGGTTCGTATTGGCGTGAGCCGCACGTTTTGATACTTCGCCGGGAGGTCCAATGTTACCAGATCATCCCAAAACCGCTCAACGTCCTCCACTTCCAGGAACACCATCGTATTATCAACCCAGTCGCGGTTGAATGCATTCTGGAGATAGAAGCCGTAATTCCCCGTTTTAAAAAGGGACATGGCCGGCGATAATTTCACTTCCTCGAAGCCCAGGTCGCGGTAAAATGCGCTGGATATTTCAAAATCAGCCGCGCCTATGAATGGGCGGATGGATAAGGCTTGATGTTGCATGTGGTAAAGGTTAGTTTAGCCAAAAGTAGGGCATTGAACCGACTACGCATCTTGACCGAAATCAAGAAATAGCTCCTCTTGCCGCTGCGTTTCTAACCCTGCTGAGCGTTTCAGGCGTCACTTTCAGAAACGAGGAGATTGTCTTCAAGGGAAATGCCTGGATCAGGCCCGGACGGTTTTCGAGTATGGAGCGATATTTTTCCACAGGCGTCATGGATTGATCAAAAAACTGCATTCTTGATAACGCACCTTCCAGGACCTTATTCAGCTGCAAGAATGCCAGTGACCTGCCCGTCAGGTAATGCACCGCATCCAGGGTAATTTCAAGTATCCTGCTATCCGCAAATGTATCGATGAATACGGTGGAGGGGCGTTGGGCGATCAGGCTTTCATAATTCAGGAACCATTCCCCGGCAATGTGCAGATTGATCACATTGTGCCCGGCGTCAGGTATGACGTCGTATTGCCTCACCGCGCCTTCCAAAAGACAGTATATCGACCTTGCGATGTCTCCTTTTTGAAGCAGCACCGTATTTTTGCCTACCTCCCGCACGGTGATCATTCTCTCGAAAATCTCCACTTCGGCATCAAGGTAACTTCCCGTCGTCCTCAGAATTTCGGCATACATAGCTGTCTTTTGTTTTTTATTGCCCGTAATACCGAATTAGCGGCAGGCCGGCGGAGATAGATGGAAGGTAATGCCTGGTTAAAATTCAAAAATTCTTTCCAATGCCACTTCGTGCCGGCCGTCCCGGAATAGCTTGGGGGCTTTGGCCATTTTTTCGGCAAGAAGGGCTGTTGGCATCGGCCGGAATTTCCGGAACAGCCCCACGCCGTTCAAAAACTTCAAAAGCCCTGCCGAAATGCGTTCTCCCGGCCTGTCGGAATCTTTCCGCAGCAGCAGTCCCGGCCTGAAAATAATGTATGAATGGAACCTCATTTGGGCAATGCGCTCTTCCAGCTTGCCTTTCATGGCGGAGTAAAACACTTTGCTCGTGCTCGATGCGCCGTAAGCAGAAAGCAAAACAGTGCAGGGAACTGCGTTTCTGCTCGCTATTTCGGCGAATTTCAATGGTAGTTCATAGTCGATGTGCCATTGCTTCTCTTTGGAACCGGCGGTTTTCAGGGTAGTTCCCATGCACGAAAACCAGACATCGCCGCTGATCTGTCCGGCAAGTGGTTCTAGACTGTCAAAATCAGTCAATACTTCTGTCAACTTAGGGTGCACAATTCCGCTGGACCGGCGCACGAATATCGTCACACTGGTGTAATCCGGGTCGCGCAACAGAATGTCTAACAGGTCTTTTCCAGTGGCGCCTGTGGCACCAATTATCAACGCTCTCATAGATTCGGACGGATCTTGATGTTCACTGCTGCAAATTAGCTGCTGCAATGTGGAAGGCAAGCAAACTTTCGATACTTTTATCACGGTCGCCACCACTTTTGTTCTTTTGCCCGGCGTCCATTATCTGCCCAGTATAAAAGTTTGTACCAATAATGATCCAACGAAAAAAAGAGCACTGGTTTAAGATGCTTTTTATCTGGCATGGGTCTGTGCTACCACAGTTAGTTCCCCGGCTCCTGCTGTTACTGCTTCTCTCAGTTTTAGTCGTATATCTGAACGGAACGTTTTACGATTACAAAATCCCTTTAAGCCCTGCGCCATTTACGATTTTCGGAATTGCGCTTGCCCTCTTTCTCGGGTTCCGAAATAATGCCAGTTATGACCGGTTCTGGGAGGGCCGGAAGCTTTGGGGGGCATTGCTGAATGACACCCGTTCGCTCACGCGGCAGGCTTTAACACTAACAGGCTATGCGCCTGACAGCAAAGAAGTTGTCGATTTTGCCGACATGCTGATTGTGTTCACCTATTGCTTAAAGCATCAACTCCGGAAAACGGATGCAACAGAAGATATTGAAAAGAGGTTGCCCGCCGATCTGGCTCATGCTTTGAAACACGCGCATTACAAGCCGGTTATGTTGATGCGCGAAATGGGGATTTGGGTCCGGCAGGCGCGCGGGCGCGGACTGATCGATCCGATCTGCCAGGCAGCGATGGATGAGAACCTCAACAAGCTCTCCGACATCGTCGGAGGCTGTGAGCGGATTGTATCTACGCCAATACCCTACACTTATCAGGTACTGCTTCACCGCACGGTTTATCTCTATTGTTTTCTGCTGCCTTTCGGCCTCGTGGATAGTCTGGGATGGATCACTCCGCTGATCACCGTGTTTATTGGCTATACGTTTGTTGCTTTTGAAGCCATTGCCGACGAACTGGAAGATCCTTTTGGCACCGAGCCTAATGATCTCGCATTGAACGCCATGTGTAGAATGATAGAAGCGACCCTGCTTGAAATGATCGGAAAACAGGTCGAAATGCCCGTTGCTGGCGATGGTTACATTATAGACTGATGCCTCGAATACCAAAAAAAGCTGCCGGATGCATTCACCATCGCACCGGCAGCTTCTTGTCATTATCCAGGATATTTTATTTAACAGTGTAAGCTTTCACCGTATTGTGGAAAAAAGTGGGAACAAACAGCACTTTACTTTTCGGATTATACCCTACGTCGGCTGTGTTTATTTTTTGCGGTGAAGAATCCGATTTGAGCTCGGTGGTGCCATCGGCTTTGACGTGCCAGATTTTCCCGGCCCATTCGGTAACAATATAGCTCTTGTTACCCAGCGCTACGATTCCGTCGATACCGCCCGAGACTTTGGCGATGGTGGTGAGCTTTTTGGTAGCCGGGTCCATGCTCAGCAGCGAACCGTCGCCGTTGCCGATCAGCAACTGGTTGTTCTCAAACAACAGGCCATTGGTACCTTTGAGCGGATCGCCTTCCAATACCAGGCTCACCTTGCCTCCTGTGATGGACCACACTTTCCCGTGACCAGAGTCCGTGATGTAGATCATGCGCTTCTTGTTGTCGATCGCAATATCATTCAAAAACTTTGCACCTTCAATGGGGTAGCGGTTGAGGATCTTGCCCGAAGCCAGGTCAATTTCAGCTACCTGCGTCATTTCCGTCACGTACAATTTATTGCCCAAAACGCCCATTCCTTTGGTTGAGTTAAGGCCTTCGGCAAACTTCAATTTAATCACTTTCCCATCCAGGCCCACTTTGGCGATGAAGCTGCCTTTGTTGTCAAGGCTAGGGCCACCGTTGATACAGGCAACGAACAGGGCATTCTGGCTTGGCTCGAATAAGACGCTCTCGGGCGTCCTTAGCGTCGTGTCGGATTCCCAGACGGGAGTTAATTCGATGTTTTGGGCCTGACCCGTGGACAATGTGCCCGCAAGAGCGCCGGCAAGCAGGAAACGTAAGGATTTTGACATAATATAAAACGTTCGTTCGTATTGGAGCATTAAGCTGCGCGCCAATTTAGTAAACTTCTCCTGGAATTGTGTCAACAGACCCCTTATCCTGTTCACCAGGGTGTGACAGGCGCGAGAAGTCCCCGGCATTATCCTCAAATCAGGGGATGCAAAATCATTATAAACAAGTATTTAACGACATCGCGGAGGCTGGTAGTTTTGATTCGGAATAACGCAAAACTCATCCCATGTCAAAAGGCCTGTTTATCATCTTAATCGTTTCGCTCGTCATATGTTACGGGCAGATTCGTGCGCAGTCGGCGAAGCAATCCGACTATATCCTCAAATACAACATGAGTACTTATCATTTGGAAGACGGTAAGTCCATCCCGTTCGATCACGCCTTCTCATTGAAGGTACCGGCATTATCCGGGAAAAAGACGAAAAAGGTAAAGGCTTATGAGTCTGCCGTTAAAGGAGCCAAAAGGGAGAGGGTTAAAACCAAATTCCTTGACTGTGACGGCACCGAGCGGTACCTGCCCATTATGGACAAGGAGCTCTCTTATGACCGTGATTCAGACACGCTCATTATTCATGTTGACGCATTAAGGCCCAATAAATATTTTGACATTCTGGTTGAGTATGAGCTGGGAGAAAAAAGTAAACCCCTGCTGGCCAAAACCAACAAGCTGATAGCCGGCGGAAAATTGAGTGATGCCCAGCAAGCCTACAACGTATTTTGGAATAGTACGTTTGACCCGGTGGAAAATATTGGTGTTAATGATTGGAGCTACAGTGAGTATAAAACCTTCTACGACGCTAGCCTGGCGCCAAGTTTCAACTCGGCCCTGGACAAAACAAATTACGATTTCCCGGATGTATTCGACCAGGATGAACTACGCGTTCTGACTGCGCTTTCAGGCAGGCTCGCGCACCTTTACAAAAATGCGAGCTTGTTAATGCCTGTCATTGTTAATGATAAGGCTGAGGACGTCTTGCTGGGGATTCAGAGCATTGGTCAACTGCATGCAAAACCAGAGGATGCGGAAATGCTGGATTTTGAAGCGCGGCATGCCAACTTGTTGTCAAGCAAGCTTTTTTTGGATTCCCTGCTCTTGAGCATTGATCGTATTCTGTTGGTGGAAGGTGATAGCCCGATCGTCGACGGTACTGTTGTCCAGCTAAATGACCTGAGAAAAAAGGGACAGAAACTACTCGACGCTGCGCAGAAGAATGCCGGCGTATTGAAGGCTGCAATGAAGGAAATAGACAAGCAAATTTCCAATCAGCCCAAACTCAGGTCCATGATCGCCATTTCGGGCAATACGGTGGCCAGTGATTTGAAAACAGCAGGGGGAAGTGTGCTTTTTCTCGATGCCGGATTGACAAACATTCTGGCCAGGGATATACAGAACAACACTGCCTACATTCCCAGGCTGTACTGGGGAGTAAGTATCTATTTCCGGCCTATTGATAAAAATACAAGGACCAATTCATTTTACAGAAAGAAAGACCTCGATATCAACAAGGGTTGCCGCAAAAGAAAAGATGGGTCAACAGAATATGGGCCCGACTACGAGATCATTTCCAAGCAAAGTATTATGCAGCGATTGTCGCTCAACATCGGCTTTACGCTGGGAGGCATCCCTCAGACCGAGTTTGACAACCTGTACAACAATATGTCGCTGCTCGTCGGTCCTTCCATCCGGTTTGCCAGGGCATTCAAATTGAGCGGCGGGGTCTCGTTACTCAAACGTTCGAGCTACAACCCCATGTACTCGGAGAAGAAGGTGGTCGCCGGCGCCTATGCGTCGCTTTCAGTGGATATTGATTTTATCCAGGGGCTTAAAGAAGTTACTGCATTGATTTTTAAATGAGCATTTCTATGAAACGGTATTTATATCTTTTGACGATAATGTGTGTATCCCTCTCCTGCGATGACAAGGTGATAGACACCGGCGATGTACTGACCAACCTCACCATTAGCCAGCAGGAAATCCATGCGGATGGTCAAAGCACGGTGGAGGTGACCGTGGAATTGGACAAGAACGCCAGTTCCGACCGCCGCTCCGTCGTTTTCAGCACCAGCAGCGGCACATTTTTACCCAAGGACAGCGTCAAGGCGACGGTAAAAGCCGAGTTTTTCGACGGCAAGCTTATTGCGACTACCAAACTACGCGCACCGGTAAGGCCAGGAACGATCACGGTCACGGCCAAACCTGAATACGACATTCCCAGTCAGGACTTCATTTTAGAGGGTTCGCTCACCGCCACCCTGTCCGTGCCTGCACAAATCCGGCTCAACCCGTCGGGCTTTGCCATCACTGCTAATTTTGGTTCACAAGTAGCACTGACAGCGACCCTGAGAAATAGCGACGGGAAGTTTGTTTCAGCAGGCTACAAAGTGGTATTCGAAGATTTACTTGGCGCGGGCGGCCCGGCCGGGGGACGTTTCAATCATTTGAAGGATGTAACGACAGACAGTTCCGTCACCGCAGCCTCCTATTCAGCGCCGAAGCTTCCCATCGGAACCGATATCATGATCAAAGCAACTGTGCTGGATAATGCCGGAGCCAAGACCGGTATCACTGATTTTGTAATTCTAACCATTAACCAATAACGAGATGGCACGCCTTAAAAACGACCAAAAGAAGAAAATCAAAACGTTCCTGACCGACGAGGGACTGCTCAAAAAAGTAAACAAGCTCCTTAAGGATTCAAACCTGGATGAGTTTTTTGTCGAATCGATCAGGATCCGATCCAGGGAAGATGCTGATCCGTGCTCAAAGTGTGATCCGGCTACTGAAACGTGCAAGGAAATTGAAGCGGGGGGTGTAATTAAGTTTATATGCGTCCCCCGTGCCTAGTTGCACGGGGGATGGGGGCATCACGGAAGGCGCGGGTATTATTTTCTCAATCCCAATTTCGTGAGTACTGACTTCGCAAATAATTTGGCGGCAAATGGGAAGTCGCTTAAAAGTTCGGAATTGTCCTTCACCATATCTGGATGCGCGATATTGTAAAGCTTGGGAATATTGAGCGAATGCTTGAAGTTGGGATCCTTCGTAAAAACAAAAATATTCTGCTTGTACCACCAGAATATATCGGGATTGTTCCACAGATACGGGCGAAGAATGTCGTGACAGGTATATCCTTTCTTTTCAAATTTGGCAATCCAATAATCGGGCCATTGTTCATTGACGTGGCCCTGGCCTCCCTGACCTGGTACTGCCGCAGAGAATACGATATTATCGCTTAAAGATGTCATATTGTTGACGAAATTATCGGCGCTTGCCGGAGATAAATGCTCCGCCACTTCAAGGCTCATCGCCAGGTCATACCTGCCCTTGTGACCTAAGTCGGCCTGTTCGAGGTTGGTGCTTTGAAATTCGTCGGCGTCGATGTATTGATGTAATTGCTCCCTGTTTACCCAGTCGCCATCCATTCCCATTACTTTCGGAACGCCATTTTCTTTGAAGCAATACAAGAATGTTCCTATTCCGCAACCAAAGTCGACTACACTTTTGGGCTGGAAAAGTTGCACCAATACGGGTACCAGTGCTCTGGGGGATTGAAGGTTATGGAGTTTCTCATTGTGAAAAAACTTGGTAGTCGTCATAAATTGAATTAGATCTAGGATTACAAAGGGGATTTTGAACAGACAATATTGTCTTAAATTACGATAAATCCAATTTTGCATTTAGCTACGGTTGCAGCTGATCCCCGCGGTTGCAATTTTATTTTTTCAGTGTAGGCAATAGCAGTAATTTGAAGTGGTATTGTTGGTATCAAAAGAAAGATAAAAATAATATCAAAAATATCGGATTTATCAAAGCGTGTTGCTATTTTTGTTGGACATCATCAACCAGCAAACTTTGTTTATGAAGCCGAAGTTCGACCTCCGCTATGTGGCCAAGGCGCCCAATTCCGACCAGCTTACAACGCCGTTCATCCCCGATTTCTTCAAGGAGTTTGGGGCTATACTTTATCAATTTTTGCCGACTGTCAAAGGCAACGAATTGTTACCCGGTGAGGTGAAATACGGATACAGGTTTTATTTGCTGGACGACCCCAGTAAGGAAGGGGTGTTTTATTTGTCTTCACATAAGGATATCGAGACGTTAAAATCACGGTCTAAATTTCTTGCGAGGGTGGAAAAGGAGATATTAAAAGCGTCCTGAGCTGTTATTCAAAATAAAGCGCTCATTGGCCAGGCCGTCTTTTGAATGCACCGCTCAGCCTTAGCTGAATGCCTACCGAAGTGAGCTGCAGACGCTCGGCGGTAACGGTGCCGAGGGGATACTTAATATACGGCTCGATTTCAAGCGTACGGCCCTGCCATTGATAGCCTAGTCCGATTCCCAGGTACAACGGCATTCCAAAGGTCCAACGATCCCTGTTTTCATTTTCCCTGACCGAGCTCGATTCCTCTATGACCTGGCTTGAAACTAACACCGGCCCTCCGGTACCTTCGGAGTAAGTGTTGATCGTCCGCCTGGTTTTATAGGTATAGTCTGTCTGTTGTCCCATGCTGTTTTGCAGGGAAATGCCGGCAGTCGCCGTCAATCCCAACTTTCGGGAATGTATCAATTTGTATCGCAGATGCACCGGAAGCTCCGTACTGAACCAATGGTAGCGTACGCGCTGCAGTTGCGCAGTCCCCTGGGCAGCAGCGAGCTGTTCGGATTTGCGGACATTCAGCGACTGCTTGCTTGCCGAAAAGCCCGTTACCAGCGAAAACTGTTCAGATAATGGAACCAGCAGATGGCCTCCTATGCCCAGGTTCAACTCTGCGTCCGTATGGGCTGCACGGTTGGTTTGCTGCGCCACACCGATGCCCCAATGCGCCAGTCGGGCACGTTGCGGCGCAACTTCCTCCTGTGGTGCCTCGCGACGAACGTACAATTGGCTAAAATGGATGATCGGCGCGCTGAAAGGCCGTGGCGTCAGCATTTCCGGATCGGCTACGCTGTAAACGGCCTTTGCATTGACAGTAATGTCCTTATTTTCAGTTTGAACAATGGGTCTGCCGGCTTGCGGGTTTGCGGCTCGGGATGTCAGGTAGCTTTGTTGGCGAGGCTGACTTTTACTGCTGCCTGCCGGTTTTTCACGGGTTACAGTTTTGATAGGGTTCAACGCGGCAGCATCCGTAGCTGGCGCAGGTTCGGCCTGACCCGGATTTACATGGCTTTGGTGCTTCGTATACGCCAATGGGTGCGGAACGACCTGGCCCCGGTGAATGATATGCGATGTAAGCACCGCCGTCCCGAAAAGGATGACAACGGATGCAGCGGCCAGCCAGTAAAAGGCAATCCGTCTTCTCCGGCTTTTCGCGACGCGAAACTGCTCGAAATCTTCCCAGGCATCGGGCCGGTAAGGTTCGGTATGGTCGCGGAGCTGACCAAGCATTCGTTTACCTACGGGTTCCTGATCTGACATTTTAATGGCTCCGGTTTTGAATGGTGATCATTTTACGCAGGCATTCTTTGCCTTTGGCGAGGTAGGCCCTCGATGAGGAGGTTGAGATGTCCAGTATCTTTCCAATTTCTTCGTGACTGTATCCTTCCACCTCGTATAAGTTGAAGACGACTTTCCACACGGGTGGAAGTCTGTCGAGTAAGCGCAGTATTTCCTGCACGGACTGGTTATCGGTGACCTCATCAGCGGCCATGTAGCCGTCTGCAAGTTCATCCAGGCCGCTGGTCAGGTAATTTTTCTTCTCTTTTCGGAAGTAATCGATGGCTGTGCGCACCACGAGCGCGCGCAGCCAGGCTTTGAAGGAGTGGATGCCCGCCAGTTGCCGGGGCAGCTGATCGAATATTTTGAGAAAAGAATCATTTACGGCCTCCTGCGCGAGGGGATGACTGGCGAGGTACCTGACGCTTATTCCCATGGCCAGACCAAAAAAATGTTTGAAAACCCATTGCTGCGCTTTGGGGTCCCGGCTGGCGCAGCGCTCAATCCAGTTTTTTTCATGTGATGTGCAATCAGATAGCCATTCCACAATAAGATATAACGTTGCAAGCCCCGGACGCGCCGGGGCCAACAGGGATGATGTGATGAAAAATGGAAGTGATATTATTTGGGATTGGATGTGCTGTCGTTGGGATTGGCAACCGCGTCTTGCTTTTTGGAGCCGTTAGCCACATGCACGATGACCTGCGAGGGATCGGCTGCGTCTCCGAATAGTTTTTGCAGGTCCACCTCGAGGGTATAAGTGTGCATGGCCGCGTCCTGGGCACCGTCAGGCGTTTTGTATCCCACTACGAGCCGCGCCTGCATTGGGTACGAAAGCATAAGCGAACCATCCCACACCACTTTGTAGTTTTCGATACCGCCGCCGCCGTACACATCGATCTTGAGAGAGTTACCCTCGCGGGTCACCTTCGTGATTTCAAATGGGGTACCCTCGAAATCCTCCCGTCCGGCCAATAATTTGCTATATTCCTCACCATTGGTTTGTACCAGCGGACCGCCATCCAGGTCGGGAGAAATGTTGTTTTCGCGGTTGCAGGAAAACGAAACGGACAGGACGATCAGAAAAAGAAACGCGAGACACTTTGAAAAATTTGTTTTCATTTTGCTAACAGATTAAGTTGTTTTTAACGAAGTCGTAAAAAGTATTTCAAACGCTACTGCTTTGGGCAAGAAAATATTATCGGTAGGAGAAAGATGGCGGGGGGAAGGTTGGAACCCAATCGGGACCGGGGCCGCCGCATTGATCCCGATTGGTTATAAGGTATACCGTTGAGTTTTTTAAGGCCGGTCGTCGCCCCTTCCTGACTAAATCCATAAATTAGCACCTTTTAACACCGAGCATCATGCACCATCCCGGCGACATATCCGAAATAGCTCAAGAGCTGAAAGCCCATTTTGCGCAGTTCGAACCCGAGCTGATTGCACGTCTGGCAGCCAATAGCCCGATCCGCCGGTTGGAGGCTGATGAGCAGCTGATGCGGCCGGGGCAATATTTTAAATCGACGATTTTGATCCTGGAAGGGAGCGTGAAGCTTTACCGCGAGGGAGAGGATGGCAATGAATTCTTTATTTACCAGCTTGGCCCGGGCGATGCATGCGCACTATCGATGATTTGTGCTACGCGGCAGCAACAGAGCGAGATTTCGGCCCGTACAGTGGAACCGACCAAGGTCCTACTGGTTCCGATCGGGATGATGGATGAATTAATGAAAGAGCACAAAAGCTGGTACTACTTTGTGCTGGAAACCTACCGCGCCCGTTTTGAAGAACTGCTGGAAGTGGTAGACAGCATTGCATTCAAGGGAATGGACGAGCGGCTTGAGTTCTACCTGAAAAACCAGCAAAAAGTAATGCAAACCACCGAACTGCCCATCACCCATCAACAAATCGCTACCGATCTGAACTCGTCCAGGGAGGTAATTTCCAGGCTTCTGAAGAAACTGGAACAAAAGGGGCTGGTCAGGCTGGGCAGAAATACCATTACGCTCAATTTCCAGGTATAGGCGCTGTTTGGATTGTCCTTGTCACGATCATCTCACAAACTGACGATCGTCATGATCGTGCGGGTACTAAATGGTCAACTTTACGGCACGTTCCACCTGAAATGTAAAGCATAATGCTACCTCAAACCATGAAAGCCGCGGTCGTGCGTCAGTTCGGCCAGCCGCTAGAGATTGAAGAAGTTGCAGTCCGCCGTCCCGGCACCCACCAGATTTTAGTGAAAGTTGTCGCCAGCGGCGTTTGCCATACCGACCTCCATGCCACCGATGGCGACTGGCCCGTCAAACCGAAATTACCACTCATACCGGGCCACGAGGGCGTGGGCGTAGTGGCCGCGATAGGACCCGAGGTAACAGGCGTCAGGGAGGGAGACATTGTAGGAGTACCCTGGCTTTACAGCGCTTGCGGATGCTGCGAATATTGCATTACCGGTTGGGAGACGCTTTGCGATAGCCAACAGAATGGAGGTTACAGCGTCGATGGCAGCTATGCAGAGTATGTACTTGCCGACGCGCGGTACGTGGCGCATTTGCCGGCCGGTACCGACATGATCGGGATGGCGCCTATCCTGTGCGCAGGCGTAACCGTGTACAAAGGACTAAAAGAAACAGACGCCCGCGCGGGCGAGTGGGTAGCAATTTCGGGTATCGGCGGCCTTGGGCACCTGGCGGTGCAATATGCCAAAGCAATGGGCATGCATGTGGCGGCAATCGATGTAAGCGAGGACAAGCTTGAACTGGCATCCCGTTTAGGCGCGGACCTGACGGTAAATGCCACGAACGAAGATCCCGGCGCATATTTGAACAAGGAGACCGGCGGTATGCACGGCGTGCTGATAACGGCCGTTTCGCCGGTGGCATTCCGGCAGGGCCTTTCAGCGCTCCGCAAAAAAGGTACCATGGCATTAACCGGCCTACCACCGGGTAGCTTCGATCTGCCTATTTTTCAAACCGTGCTGAATCGGCATACGATACGCGGCTCGATTGTCGGGACGCGCAAGGATATGCAGGAAGCGGTTGGGTTTGCATTGGACGGCATCGTGAAGGCAACCATCCATACTGCCCAGCTAAACGATATCAATCAAATTTTTGACGATATGAAAGCAGGCCGCATTGAAGGGCGGGTTGTCATGACAATGCAATGACTTATGGCTGATTCCACCGACAGGTTTCGTATCCTGGTTCCCTGTGATTTTTCCGAGGCTTTCTGGCAAGCGCTGGAAACCTGCGCAACGCTCGACTGGCCTAGGCCGGTCGAGCTGCTCGTTTTGACCGTCGGGGATCCGTTGAATGTGTCGGATAAACGGCAGGCATCGGAGCACAGGCTCGCTGAGTGGCACAGCGCCTGGCAGCATAAGTTCGAAACAAGAATCTTGGAAGCGACGGGCCGGTTCGTTAACGCTGTGCTCGATGCGGTCGGGGCGCACGACGTCGACATGATTGTCGTAGGTACCAGAGGGTCAAGAGGCTGGGACGGGGTGTTCGTTGGGTCTCACGCGGAAAAAATCGTCCGGTTGTCGCCGGTCCCGGTGCTAACCGTTCAGCAGCGCCCCGGTCCGCCTACATTGCGCGACATTGTCGTTCCCATCGACATCGATCACATTCCTGGCGAACTTAGCGCCTGCCTCGCCAAACTATCGGCGTGGCTGGGCGGTCGGTTCCACCTACTGCACGTCGAATCCGATCCCGCAAAAAGTGAAGAAGAATTACTGGCAACTCTGGATGGGTGTAGCGCCAAACTGGGGCTTAGCTACGCTGTAAATGCCGTTGAACAGGCAGAAAGCGTCGCGGAAGGCGTACTTAAATACGCCGGGCGGATCGGGGCAGACCTGATCGTGATGGGGACGATGGGCGATGCCGATCCTGCGCACATGTTTCGGCCGAGCTTCGCAGCAGATGTCGTCAACCATAGCCGCATACCCGTTTTGGCTTGCCCGTTACGGCACCGGCTGGTATCGGAAGCGCATTAGACGCAGCGCCATCGATCAGTGAACTTTCGGCTTGGTGCGGCGGGGCGATCTTGCTCAGACGTGTTCCGAAAGTCTGAATGTCCATACAGCCTCATTGGTGTGGTTAATGACATTCTCCGCAACACTTCCCAGCATCAGGTGGGTCAGTCCGGTGTAGCCGTGCGTCGCCATCGCGATCATCGACCCAGGCATGCGGGACGCGAATCGGAGAACACCTTTTTCTTCGGTGGCAGCCTTGGTAATGTGCACGCTGAAATCGGATAGGTCGTAATATTTGGCAAGGTCGGTAAGCATAGCGGTCAAGCTCTTTTCTGTTTCTTTAGTATCGGGTGTCTTCACATAGAGCAAATGCAGGTGCGCATTGAAAAATGATTGCAATGCGCGGATCTGCCACATGAACCGGTGCTGGTCCAGGTCGATCGTAGTGGGAAAAACGATGTTCTGAATATGGCTGATTTTCTGTCCTTTATGAATCGATATGACCGGCACAGGGGCGGTTCTGACGACTCTTTCCGTATTTGAACCAACCAATACCTCCGTGAGGCCACTACTGCCTGAGGTGCCCATCACCACCAGGTCGGCTTCCATCTCATGGACGGTTCTGATAATAACCTGATGAAGCAATCCCTGCTCGACCCGAAAGCCGGGTTGGATACTTGTTTTAAGCTCCCGTCTCACTTTCGCGAAGTTTGTTACCGCCTCCCGGCCCAGTTCCGACAGGATGGACGCCGAGCCCATTGCGTATCCGTTTGGATCCAGGCTTTCCAGGTAAACGGGTGTCATATTCACCACATGAAGAGCGATTACCTCACCCTGACCGGCTTCTGCCAGCTCAATAGCAAACCGGAGTGCCGACATGGATAGCGCGGAAAAGTCGAATGGGACAAGAATCTTTTTCATATACCTATGGCTTGGGATGATCAGTCATTGTTTGGCTGCAAGTTATTGACAGGCAGGATGAGTAAGGATGATAAACACGTTTGCTGAAAACTGACTTTGCTCATGTCTGCTGGCTGCCGGGTTAATAGCGGTATCTTACAGGCACCGCCTGCTCCGCGGGATGGAAGTTGCCCGGTGATGATAAAACTATTAACTTGGTTAGCTTCACAGACCGCTCGGGCACGCGTTTTGAAGATTCAGCCTGAACATGCAAAAAAATCGAACATGGAATTTGAGGTAATCGTCTCCCTGATAACACTTGTTGCCCTGGAAGCCGTTTTGGGCATCGACAATGTAATTTTCATTTCAATTATCGCCGCCAAGCTGCCCGCCGAGCAGCAAAAGAAGGCCAGGCAGTACGGACTCATCCTGGCAGGCGTGTTGCGGATCGGTCTGCTATTGCTGATTTCCCTGATCATGAAACTCGACAAAGACCTGTTTGTCGTTTTTGGGGAAGGCTTTTCAGGAAAAGAGCTGGTTTTGCTCGCAGGAGGATTGTTCCTGTTGTATAAAAGCTCCACGGAGATTTACCATAAAATGGAAGGTGAGCAGGGCGACCAGAGTAAGCAGATCAAAGCCACATCTTTCGGCCAGGTCCTGACCCAAATTCTCATTATGGATATGGTCTTTTCGATCGATTCGATTATCACTGCGATCGGAATGGTGAAGGAAATCTGGGTAATGTATGTGGCTGTCATCGTGACTGTGATCCTGATGCTGGTAGCGGCGGAAACGATCAGTAATTTTGTCAACCGCCATCCTGCATTCAAGATGCTGGCACTTTCATTCCTGCTTCTGATCGGCTTTTCGCTGGTCAGCGAAGGATTTGGTCTCGAAATTCCTAAGGGTTACATCTACTTCTCGATGGCATTCTCGCTGATAGTAGACGTTTTTCAGCTGCGTATGAACAAGGCAAAGGCGGACCCCGTGGTCACGCGAGAGCACTACCAGCCCGGTGAAGAGCAATTGATCCATAGGAAGGCGCCGGATAAGCAATAATCTCGCGTTGACGTATTCTGAGATAGGCTTTCTACCTCAGAACTTTGATCCTAAAAAGATTTTCGTTAAATTTACAACTGTAAAAAACAATTGTAAATGACTTATCTAAGCGCTGTCCCGCAGATTGCTACCAGCTGGGATGAAATTTGCTATCCGGTGGAATCTATCATGCTTTCGGAGTTACTTCCTGATTATGAAATTGTTGCGACCGACCGCCAGCAGCTGATCGTAGGTGAGCCGACAGGGCAGCGGAAGATCGTTTTCGGCATTCAAAGTGCCGGATATACAATCATCCCAAACGAGTTGATCCAAAAGGTTGTAGATAAGCTATTTACTGGATACGACCTTCAGATCCGGCATACTGTCACCGGGGAATTCAGCATAGGTATTGTACTGCCGCGGGAACAGGCTGTTGGTCAGGAGCACCTTCGCCGAAGTATCGTAGTGACCAACGGATATAACGGAAAGACGCCATTCAGCGTTCAGGGGCGAACATTCGGGAGCCAGTTCGGTCCGCCGGCCGGAAGCATGTATCGCTCGCTGTGCCAGAATGCACTTGTGGGCTGGGCAGACGGCTTTGCCGATCTGGACCAATACCAAAGCTGGCTCGGAGGCCAATCCCGGATGGAGGCCGGCGGCAGGCAGAGCAAGAGCAGGTCGGTTTCGCACGGTGATCAGCCGACAGCCATTCGAAAACAAAAGGGCTACCAAAGCAGGGAAGAGTTAGAAATGCTTTTAACCGCAATGCTTGGAGAACTGGCTACTGAAACGGAAAACGAACCGGCGGTGACGGCGATTGTCTATGAGCGCTTGCAGCGTACATTGGCACCCCGCGAGGACGACAAGGTGCTCAGAAGTTTGCCCATCCCAGTCCAGTTAGCGAGGCAGGCACAGGACAGGCTGCGTTTAGAGCAAAGATTACTAGGCGAAAAAGCTTCCTACTGGCTCATTTACAACGCCGTCAACTATGCGCTTTTCACGGCCCGCAGCAGCCTCACCCTGAACGACCGCTACAAGCTGGATGAACGGGTGTTTCACCAATTGGCCGGACTGGCTTTGTACGGCGGAAATATTAACAACTAAACATTTTTGAAATGAACAATACACTCAATCCGGTGATACTAGGGGAGCAGGACTATCGCCTTCTCAGGCAATATGCCGAATCGGTCCCCGGAGGCAACGCCTCTGAAACAATGTCTCTTGCATATGAACTAAACAGGGCCACTGTGGTCGAGGACAACCGGCTGCCGGCCGGTAGCGTACGTTTGAACTCGTATGTCAGGGTACAGGAAATAGCATCGCAAAAGGAAATCGAATTTACGATCGTCATGCCAAGGGATGCGGACATCGCAAAGCAGAAGATCTCTGTGCTCACACCGATGGGTGCTGCACTCATAGGACTTCGGAAAGGTGAAACTGTCGAATGGAAAATGCCGGCAGGAATCAGGCGGTTCAAGATTCTGGACGTCTACTACATGCAGTAACAATCACAAATCAATGATCGTCATGAAAAATAAAGTAACACAGCCTGCCCATGCCAGGCATACCGATGAGCAGCTTTTTGTTGTCCGCATTGCGTTCCTTTTCATGACCATCCACATTCTTATTTGTATTTTGCTGGACACGTTTTTGTAATCGGGTCTGGCAAAATTTTATTTCCTCGTTGGATTACATGACAAGCTGGTATGAATTTCTTAGGGAGATTCGGCCAGGGCATGCCTTAACATGAGCATATGATAACAAAATTGACAAAGTATTGGGCGGTGATTTTTCCGGCACTCGCCTGGATGGTTTATTACGGCAAGTCTGCCGGACTTGCCGGTACTTATGATCTGGTGGTGGCCGCAGCGCTGATCAGCGTTGTACTCGCTGCGGTACACCATGCCGAAGTGATCGCGCACAGGGTAGGGGAACCGGCAGGTACCCTGGTGCTGGCGATCGCAATTACCATTATCGAGGTCGCACTGATCGTTTCCTTAATGCTTACGGGAGGGAGTGAGACGCATACGTTGGCGCGCGATACCGTATTCGCTGCTATCATGATCATTTTAACCGGCATCATCGGGCTTTGCCTTCTGGCTGGCGGCGTCCGGTATGGGGAGCAGCATTTTGGCCGGCACGGAACAAGCGCGGCGCTGGTGACACTCACGGCAATTTCTGTTTTGACGCTGATCCTGCCGAACTATACAACAAGCGCTCCCGGTCCCGTGTACAACCTCAGCCAGCTTGTTTTCGTCGCGATCATCTCACTGGTTCTTTACGGCACATTTGTAATGGTGCAAACGGTCCGGCACCGGGCTTACTTTCTTCCCGATGGAGTAGCGGAAGATGACGATCTGGAAACTGAAAAACCTACTAATCAAACTGCGCTGATAAGTCTGCTGCTGCTGCTGGCCTGCCTGGGTTCGGTCGTATTGCTTGCGAAAAAATTAGCTCCTGTCATAGAAGAGAAAGTCCTCGCATTGGGGGCGCCGGAGTCGGTTGTCGGGGTGATTGTGGCATTGGTGATCCTGCTGCCGGAAGGCCTTGCAGCCTATCGCGCGGCAAAGCGTAATCATTTACAAATCAGCTTGAATCTGGCGCTGGGATCGGCCCTGGCAAGCATTGGCTTGACGATTCCCGCTGTGGCCGTAGTATCTATGATTACGGGCATGACCATTTCTCTGGGCATTGATACCAAGTCTACGGTGCTGCTGATACTCTCGCTGTTTACAGTCGCACTTTCGTTTACCACCGGCCGGACGACGATCATGCAGGGCGTTGTATTGCTGGTGCTGTTTGCTGTCTATCTGTTTACTACCATTGTTCCCTAGGGCAGAGAATTTCGGAAGGTTGGTCAAAACCTGCAAACAGCACCCGCTACCTGCCGGTCAGGCTCCGAACATCGGTTCCATCGCCCCGTTTACCGGTAAATGTCTGCTCCCGAACGTCCGATTATCACCAGTTTATCCGCCTCCGGCCGGATTTTCAGAACGCCCGTTTGCAACTGATCCAATGCCCGTCGGATGCCTGCGGCCGCATTAGGCGTGAATTCAGCCGGTTTGGTGCGCGGCCACAGTTGCATCGGCCGTTCAGGACTTCCTGCGTTCTTTGATCTCATCTCTCATTGCTTGTTGCTGTTCCTTAAACTGGTCGAACTGCTCCCTGGTCAGGACTTGTTTCAACTCCGCTTCTTTTTCCTTTTGCATTGTCCGCACCGCTTTGAGCTTTGACATTCTGGTGCCATTGCCCTGGATCAGCGGATCCATTCTTTGTGCATACCTCAGGTTGATCCCTGCCACCTTGAGGGCCTGCGCTGAATCAAGTTTGAGGCTGGTAGTCATTCGCTTCGTTTGAAAAGCCGCCCGTTCCTCGGCGGGCTTGTCCATCAGCTGGCGCTGCGCCATTAATGCGTGGGAGAACAACATCAGGCCGAAGAGGCCGGTCATGATCGTCTTCTTTTTCATTTTGCTAAACGTTTTATTGGTTTCGATGGACGAATCAACAGGTTTGAACCTGGAGCAGGAAATTCTTTCTGTGGATAGTCATGGATTATTCACGAAAGGGCCCGATGTTCCCGTGAGCGGCAGACAAGGCCCCTGAAATCCCGTTCGTGAGGGTAAATGCCGCATTCATCGGAATAATGAAGCAATTCAGCGGTCAGTTTTTCAGGTAATGCAGTTTTAAGTTAGAATTGCATTGTCAAACACCGGATGTAAAAATGATTGGAAAGAAACAGACTCACATACTGGCCAATCCGTATCTGTTTTGGGTCTGTTACTGGTTGGTATGGACCCTTTTGCTGTCCAATTTCCAGCCAGTCGGAAAAGCAATTGGCATGGCTTCCCTCAGTGTCGCCGCGCAAGGAATTGTCGCGCTGGCCACCGTGCGCTTGCTCATACCCCGTTTTCTGGAAAAAAGGAAATACTTGGCGTACGGGCTACTGGTAATAGCTTTGCTTTTGCTGGTGACCGTTTTGTATATGCGGTTGAGCGAACCGGGGGTGCGGTTTCTAACCGTCAAACGGGAGATCCGGTACCCGAAGGCGTTTCAGTTTGGGAGAATGTACTTCCTGCTGTTTATCATTCACATTACCAGTGTTACCTATAAATTCGCCACCGATCGCTTCCGTGCCCAGCACCGGCAGTCGGAACTGCTTCGGAAACAGCTGGAAACGGAATTGCAGGTGCTAAAAGCACAGATTAATCCCCATTTTCTGTTCAATACCCTCAACAACGTTTACACGCTGGCCTACCTGAAAGACGACAATGCAGCACCAATGATCATGAAGCTTTCTGAATTGCTTCGGTATACATTGTACGACTGCCAGGCCGACCGGGTCAGGCTTGAAAAAGAAGTGGAGTTTTTACAAAACATCGTCGCGATGCAGCAGTTGAAGTCGGGCAATTATCAAAATCAGTTATCGTTCACGAGCAGCGGTGTACAGCCGGAGCAGCTTATTGCCCCATTATTGCTTTTGGTGTTTGTAGAAAATAGTTTCAAACACGGCGATCTGGATACCAATGCCGACGGTTCGATCGCTATTTCGCTAAATATGGACGACACCGGCGTGCTGCTGTTTGAATGTGTGAACACCACCAGAAAGCGGGTGAGCCACGAGCATTTCAGCCAGGGAATCGGGCTGAATAATGTCCGTAAACGGTTGGAAATGATCTATCCCGGCACACACGAATTAACCCTGTCGGAGCAGAAAGATCGATTTTTTGTGCGATTAAAAATATACCAGTTATGAGCATCAATTGCCTGATTGTGGATGACGAGCTGCTAGCAAGGCGGCTTCTGACCGATTATGTGGGGAAAATACCCGAGCTGAACCTGATCGCTGCCTGCGCGTCTGCGATGGAAGCACAGCGCTTTTTGCAAAAGCAAAGGATCGATCTGCTGTTCCTCGACATTCAGATGCCCGACATAACCGGGATTTCGCTGCTTCAATCGCTGTCCCACAGGCCTGTGACCATTTTTACGACAGCATTTGCTGAATATGCAGTGCAGGGCTATGAACTGTTTGTGCTGGATTATCTTCTCAAACCCATTTCTTTCGAGCGATTTTTTCAGGCCGCAGGACGAGCGGTAGCTCATATCGGCTTGCTTCACAATCAGCCGCCGCCGCAGGCGTCTCCGGCAGCAGGTTCGTTGCAAAACGAGGTTGCAAACGGATATATTTTTGTCAAATCCGATTACAAAATCCACAAAATAGCCCACAGTGACATTGACGTGATGGAGGCTTACGGAGAATACGTCGTGATCCACAGCGGCCGCCAAAAGATCATGACATTAGGGCAATTAAGTAAAATGGAGCAAGCCCTTCCGCATCCGGGCTTCTTAAGGGTACACCGGTCTTTCATCGTTAATTTCTCAAAAATTGATGCTATTCAGGGTAATACGCTGTATATCGGTGAAAAGGAGATTCCGTTAAGTAAAGGTTATCGCGATGCTTTCATGCAGCTGGTCCAGAAGAATCGCTTGCTGGGATGATCGTTCTGAATCAAGGAAGGATCATTTCGCATACAGCTCATCACGGCGGCCAATCAGCTGTGGTGCTCAAACATGCTACGGCACCCGAGACGACGGCCCCGGCAAAAAACGTGGTAATATAAACTTTGAAAGTTCGATAAGCCCCACGCAGGTAAGTGATGCCAGTAGTGTCATCTGCCATTGCAGGATGGTCAGAATTTCTGTCTTGAAAAGGACCCGGAATGCCGGTACCAAAATCAGCAGAATCTGTAAGCCAGTTGTTAACAGAATAGTGACCAGTAGCGGGACATTCCCGAAAACGCCGGACCCAAGCGAGGGACTTCTCAGTGAAGAGACGCTGAGCGCATTTCCCAATTGAACCAAACAGAGCAACGTGAACACCATCGTTCGCTGCGCGGCCACACCGGTGCCATTGTTTACGGCTGCTGTTTGGAGCAGGAAGGCGGCTGCGGCCATTAGCAGGCCGGTAGTGACAATCCGGATGCCCAATCCCTGCGCAAAAAAGCTTTGGGCGGCCGCGACCGGCTGCCGGTGCATCACGCCCTTTTCCTCTCGCTGCGTTGCAAGGGCTATGCCTGGAAGCCCGTCGGTGACCAGGTTTATCCAGAGAATGTGAATGGGCAGCAGCGGAATTGGCAGGCCCAGGACAGGCGCGAATGTGATCACCAGTATTTCACCCAGGTTGCAGGAGAGTACGTAGACGACGAATTTGCGGATGTTGTCATAAATTCTGCGCCCTTCCCTGATCGCCTTAACGATTGTAGCGAAATTGTCATCGAGCAGCACCATGTCGGCGGCTTCCTTGGTCACGTCCGTGCCGGTTATGCCCATTGCTACGCCTATATTGGCCTGCCGAAGCGATGGGGCATCGTTGACGCCATCGCCGGTCATCGACACAAATTGTCCCTGGTTTTGTAATGCGCGGATGATCCTCAGCTTCTGTTCGGGAGAAACGCGGGCGTAGACGGAAATGTCGGTCACGGCCGCTTCCAGTTGCGCGTCGTCCATGGCCGAAAGCTCTTTGCCTGTCACCGCTTTCGGCATTTGCTCGCCGCATATTTCCAGGCGCCGGGCGATCGAGACGGCCGTCAGTGGCTGGTCTCCGGTTATCATCACCAGTTTAATTCCTGCCGACCGGCATTGCCGGATGGCGTCGGCAACGTTTTCCCGCGGAGGATCGATCATGCCGGTCATACCCAGGAAGCGGAAAGAATGTTCATCGTTGACCGTGAGTTTCTCAGGATGGGTGTCCAGCCATTTGTAGGCAAAAAACAAAACCCGTAGCCCTTCACCGGCCCATTCCCGGTTTCGATCCAGCAAAGCCTCCACGTTCTGATGTCCGGTAAGGACTTCGGCAATCCGGGAAGGTGCACCTTTCACGAGCAGCAGGTACCTGCCCTCGTATAAATGCAAGGTAGACATGCGCATGCGCTCCGAGTCGAAAGGGATCGTCTCAAACAGCGGGTACCGTTTTTCAGCTGCTTCTTTGGTGAGCCCGAGCGTAAGCGCATGTTCGACCAATGCCACTTCGGTCGGGTCGCCCAGCCATCGGTCTTGGTCGGCATGGACCTGGTTATTGAGAAGGCATGCGTATCCAAGCATTTCCTGCA
This sequence comes from Dyadobacter sp. 50-39, assembly GCA_001898145.1. Classification (GTDB taxonomy): domain Bacteria; phylum Bacteroidota; class Bacteroidia; order Cytophagales; family Spirosomataceae; genus Dyadobacter. Next base: position 123,986 of record MKSR01000001.1, on the reverse strand, counting down.
TGTCGTCCTCGCACCATGTTCTTTCGACGGTCATCTGGTTTTTAGTCAGTGTCCCTGTTTTATCACTGCATATATAGGTGACCGAACCAAGCGTTTCGACCGCCGGCAATTTTCTGATCAGCGCATGATGGCGTGCCATCCTGGCCGCGCCGTTGGCAAGTCCCACGGTGATTACCGCAGGCAGCGCTTCCGGTAGTGCGGCCACTGCCAGTGAGAGGGTGATCATAAACATGGCCAGCGGCTTTTCGCCCCTGTACAATCCATAAACAAAGACTGCCGAGCAAATTAGCAGGATGATGACCACCAGTTTGCCGCTGAATTTTTTGAGCCTTTGCTGCAATGGCGTGGTAGCGTCCGCTGTACGCATTAAACCGGCAATCCGGCCCAGTTCCGTTTGCATTCCGGTGCGCGTGACAACCATATTGGCCGAGCCCGCGGTGACGACTGTACCTTTGAAAACCATATTAAGCTGGTCTGCGGGTAACAGGTCGATGCCCGAAATCGCGTTGGTAGTTTTCTCCATCGTCAGACTTTCGCCTGTCAGGACAGACTCTTGTGTTCTGAATGAATATGCTGTCAGCAACCGTCCGTCTGCCGGAATAATATTGCCGGCTTCCAGGGCCACTACATCACCCGGCACCAGCTCGGCGGCATCGATGTTTTGGTGGGCGCCATCCCTGAGCACGATCGCGTGCTGTGCCGCCATTTGTTGCAGCTTTTTCATGGACTCCTCCGCGCCGTATTCCTGGAAAAAACCGATCAAAGCGTTGGCTGATATAATGCCAAGGATCACAAAGGCGTCGATGCGCTCGCCTATCCCGAACGAAACTGCTGCGGCTGCAATCAGTATCAGGATCATCGTGTCCTTGAACTGGTTAAAAAATATCGACCATTTCGATCGCTTCCTGGCGGTTTCCAGCGCATTAGGCCCATATTGAGCCATCCGTTCAGACGCTGCGGATGAAGACAAGCCGGTGGACGAACTGGCTAACCCGCGCAGCAACTCTTCGGTTGTCAGTTGGTAGTGAGGCTGCATTGCTATTGAGTCAATTGTGTTGCAATGTAAGCGTGAAAAGGCAGTGAAAATGATGACCAGGATCATTCACCGCGATGAAAGAGGACATCGAAAGGCCAGAAGATGCGATGAACCTGTCTTAATGCGTAATGTGCGCACCGTCCGGCCCAGACTGTCCCCGAAGGCGTCTGACCAATCGCAGGCAGGCTTCGAAAATTAACACCGAGCCCACTCCGGAGGCAATACTGAAAATGAAGTGTCCGGTATCCGGTGTAGAAAGACGGAAAAGACCGGCTATTGGGGGGAAAAGGAAAATGCAGGCTGTTAGCAGCGTGGTAATGGCCAGCGCATACAGCACGAGCTGATTCCCCTTTTTAAACAGATCCGTCATACTTCCCTTGCCGGAGCGATTGGTGACGGTCAGCGCCATATTGGCCGCGATCATCCCTGTGAAAATCATCGCCCGGGTGGTTTCTTCCGTTTGGCCAGCCTTTACAGCAGCAAAATAGACGACCACCAGCCCGGCCGCAATAGTCATTCCTTTACCTAAGCTCACGGCCAGCTCGCGAATGCCGAAAAGCCTGGCAGCCACCGGCCGCGGTTTTTCCTGCATCAGACCGGTAGGAGCGGGGTCGTTTTCGTAGACCACTGAGCAGGTTGGCCCCATGATCAATTCAAAAAAGATGATATGCACCGGATCGAAGATGACCGGGTATACCCAGCTGAGCGCCAGGGGAAGAAATACCAGAAGGATCAGCGGCGTGTGGATCGTGACAATATAGCGGATCGCGCTGCGCAGATTGATATAAATGCGTCTGCCGCTTTCAATGGCGGTAACCATGCCGCTCAGGTCGTCGTTCAGCAGGATCAAAGAGGAGGCTTGCCGGGCAATTTCGGTCCCCTTGCGGCCCATCGCGATCCCGATGTCGGCCGCTTTCAATGCCGGCCCGTCGTTGACTCCGTCACCTGTCATGGCAACAATTTCGCCCTTCGTCTTCAATGCACGGATCACGCGCAGCTTGGCCTGTGGGAACATCCGGGCAAATACCGTGATATTGCCGACCTGTTCCAGCAAAGCGTTATCGTCCAGGGCCATGATCTGCTCGCCCGTGGCAGTGTGCTCGCTGCCGCGCAGGCCGATTTGCCGGGCAATGTAGGCGGTGGTCACCGGGCTGTCGCCTGTCAGGATTTTGACCTTCACACCGGCCTGATAGAAGGCGTCTATCACCTGGCTCATGCCGGATTTCGGCGGATCATAAAACGCGACAAGTCCCAGCGTCTGAAAGGGCAGGCTTTGCTGTTGCTCAGGTAACTCGTCGCCCTGGAAGCCGGACCTGCCCACAGCGAGCACGCGAAAACCTTTGGTAGTGAAAGTGTCGATCGCGTCCAGCAGGGCGGCACGGTCTTCGGAAGCCAGCGCAGAAGCTTTGATCAACGCTTCGGGTGCTCCCTTGACGGCGATAATGCGTTGGTTTTCATCTCCTTTCCACACGTGCGTCATCATGGGAGGTTTGCCTTCCAGCGGGTAGCCCAGCAGCATGGACAGTCCGTCGTAAGCAGGCCGCCGGGTGGGCGCGTATGCCTGGTATGCACGGTGCAATTCTGCTTCCATGGGATCGAACGGGTTTATTTCACTGGCCAGCGCAGCGTGATAAAGCACCTGGATGGCAGTCGGATCCGGTACGGAAAAGTCTGTGATGAGCTTACGGCCTTCGAGGACAAAAATGCCTGATAGCGACATTGTGTTTTCTGTAAGCGTACCGGTTTTATCGGTACATATCACCGTTGCGCTGCCGAGCGCTTCCACCGTTTGCATTCGTTTCACGACAATACCCTGCTTCATCAGTCGGTAAGCACCCAGCGCCATAAATGTGGTGAAGGCCACCGGAATTTCCTCCGGCAGGATGCTCATCGCCAGCGTCAGTGCGCCCAGGAGGCTCCCGGGCAAATCACCGGAACGGATAAACCGGATAGCCCAGATAGCAACAAAAATGACCGCCCCGATCACGGCCATATCCCTTACGAGCCGGCCAATCTGGATTTGCAAAGCGGATTTTTCGGTATCAATCGAGGAGATACTGCGGCCGATTTCGGCGAGCCTGGTGGCATTCCCCACAGCGCTGATGCGGCATATGGCCTGGCCCGAAGTAACCTGCGTGCCGGAAGACAACTCGTCGCCAGGGTCAAGCTTGTATACCGGCATGGACTCACCGGTGAGAATGGACTCGTTAACCGAGAAATCGTCTGCTGAAACGACAGTGCCGTCGGCGGGTATAAGCGAGCCTTCCAGCAGTTCAACCAGATCGCCAACCACCAGCGCGTCGCTTTTCAGTGATGTCCATTGATTGTCACGCAGGACGCGGTAGGAGGGGCTGGTGAAGTTTTCCAGAAGGGCTATCTATTTTGACAAAACAAGCGGTGATGGAAGGCCTGTCAGTGTCACAGTCGAGCCTACCTATTCTCACCATAAAGGTTCTCTGGCTACGGTTTCCCTGCAAGCGATGGACCCGTCCTCGGCCCGCTTTTATGATCAGCTCGACAGGCAGAAGCTTGCGACTGCCAACCCTTTTGTCGAGCCGGTTTTTCTGACAAGTAGCATCGAAGGTTGCATGGGAGTTTTCGGTCATTATGTCCGCTCAGAGCCTGTCCAATTTATTTACCCCGAGTAATGACGGATCACAATTAATCCAGGTACGAATCATGAATAACCGAATTACGCTGATTTTGCTTTTGTTGACCCTTTCCTGGCAGTCAATGGCGGAACACCGGGTGATCAGCGCTAGCGTCGCTGGAAGGAATTTAATTATTGAGTGCGTCGAGCAGATCTATAACTTTAATTTTGGCCGGGCTCAGACGCTCTGCCGACAAATCGAGGGGCAATACGCGGGGCATCCTGCCGTAGGTCTGCTGTCTGCGACAAACAAGTATTGGCAGTGGTACCCCGAAAGAAAAGATAAGCTGCTTGAAAGCCAGATTCGCACAGAGCTCAAAGACGCTTCTGAAAAGTCATCGAAATGGATTTCTTCGTCGGCGGCAGATATTCCCGAGGCAATGTTTATCTACTTTTCAGCAGAGGCGCTGCTGGCAAGGATGGATAACTTCGCTCACGCGACGATGGCTTCTGTTGGGCATGCAAAAAATGCCTATCCATATATAAAAAAGAGTTTTGTCCACCAGGACACCTACCCGGACTTTTTACTGGTAGCAGGGCTGTATAACTATTACCGCCAGGAATATGTGATCATAAAACCATTTTATAAGGCAATGGTTTGGTTTATGCAGGATGGCGACAAGCAGCTTGGCCTGGCCCAGATGAAAGCGGCTTGCCAGAGCTCGCTGTTTTCAAAAGCCGAGGCCGGCATTTACCTTGCCCATGTGCTGACCGACTATGAAAAAAAGCCTCAGCAGGCATACCAGGGCTTATTTGAGCTCGCTGAGCGTTATCCCAACAACTTGTACATCCAAAGTAAACTATGTGAGCTTTACCTGCATTTAAGAATGCCGGCCAAGGCGCTGCCATTAATAGAAATGCTTCGTGAAAGCAAAATAGCAGGCTACCAGGTTTACGCCATGATAAGCAAGGCTCGATATGATCTTCTGACCGGAGACAGCGGCTCTGCTCTGGCTGGCGCGAGCCGCCTTCAAGCCATGGATCTCAAAGATGAGACGGTCCTGGCGTACACCCATCAGATCATGGCCATTCTTGACGCAAGGCAGGGTAGGGCCGAGCTGGCAAAGCAGCATTACAGGAAGGTGAAACAGCTTTCGGAATACCCTATTTTGACCGATGAGGCTGATCAGTATCTGCAAAGCCATTAAAGTAGGCCGGCAGTACCCGTCATCAGTTGCCGCCATGAAAAAAGATCCCGATTAGTCCTGGCCGGTTACCTTATAACTAGGGTAGTTGACGGCTGAGTTGTCATTGAAGGGAATTGTGAAAATCAACATTATACCAACAGGGTGCTTGGCCATTTCCGCAGATTAGCCAACGACCAATTTCGGAGTAAAACCCACCGCTAACAAGTAAGTTTAAATGAAAAAAGTAGCTGAATTCTTCTCTTCTGAGAAGGTCATTTTGTCCGTCTATGTGCTGCTGAGCATCATTATTGCCATTCAGCATTATCTGGGAGGGCCTTTGAAGTACAACAATTTCCAGATTTTCCGCGCCGCGCTAAGCCACCTTGCAGCCCATCAGAACCTGCATCAGCCGTATCCGGCTGAGTACTTTGACCTGTTTTTATACAACCCGACCTTTTGTGTTTTTTTTGCACCTTTTTCGTTGCTTCCTGTGCCTGCCAGTCTGGTGCTGTGGCTGGTCAGTTGCTCTTTGGCGCTTTTTTACGCCATCCGCAGTTTACCGCTCAGATACGCCGAAAAGGTGCTGTTTTGGTGGTTCATTCTTTTCGAGCTGGTGACCTCCCTTCATGGCCAGCAAACCAACCCTTTGATCGCGGCCTGCGGCCTTTACACATTTACATTGCTCGAACAGGGAAAGACCCGCTGGGCGGCTCTGTTTCCGCTTATCGCATTCTGTATCAAAGGTTACGGGCTGATTTATGCGGGGCTTTTTCTTTTTTACCCGCGCAAAGGGCAGTACGTAGGGTATTCGGTGCTTTGGGCGCTGGTACTGGCGCTATTGCCGTTACCGGTAACGGGCCTGGACTATTTTACGCAGGTTTATAAAGATTGGTACGGAATTCTTCTCGCCGACCACGCGGTGAATTACGGCTTTTCGATCATGGGCCTGTTCAAGATATGGTTTCCGCCTTTTTCACCCGATGATGTTACAAAAGTGCAGATTGCGGGCGTGGCGCTGTTTGGCATTACCTGGCTGCTGTGTTTTTTCAGAAAGCAATACCTCGCCCTTGAAGGCCGCCTGCTTCTTTTGGCCTACGCCTCGCTTTGGGTGATCCTGTTCAATCACGCGGCAGAATCGCCGACCTATGTAATCGCTGTTGCGGGAGTGGTGCTGTTTTACATCGTTAACAAGCATCGACTTGCTCCCTGGGCTACGATACTGCTTGTCCTGGTATTTGTGCTATGCATACTGGCGCCTACCGACATTTACCCGCCGCAGTTACGCCATAACTTTTTTGAGCCCTACCTGATCAAGGTGATTCCGTGCCTTCTGGTCTGGTTGGTTTTACAAATAAAATTGCTGCTTCATCAACATGAAAACTGAAAATCCGCAGGGCATCAGCATTGTGCTGCCCTGCTACAATCCCCTGCCTGGCTGGTGCGGGACATTACACGCCTGTGCCCAGGAGCTGGATCAGAAGCTGCCAGGGCTGTCTATTGAGTACATTGTTTCTAACGATGGGTCGACCCGCCTGGACCCGTGTGAGGTAGCCGAATTAAGCCGTATCCCGAACCTTGTTTTTCTGAATAACGCAGTCAATGAAGGCAAAGGCTCAGCGATCCGAAAAGGTACCCTCAAAGCCCAGCGTGAAATCATCGTTTATACGGACATCGATTTTCCTTTCGGCACAGACCCTATCGTGGAAATGGTCAGGATATTTGAAAACAGCCCCGATTGCTGGTTTGTTTATGGTAACCGCAGCGCTGAATATTTCAGGAAGCTACCCTGGAAAAGAAGGCTATTCTCCCGGGGCTTGCAGCTGATGAATAGGCTTTTTCTTAGCAAGCACATTACCGACACCCAGGCAGGGATCAAGGGGCTGCGGCGGGAAATCTTGCCAGAAGTGCAGCGGACTAAAACCAATACATTTGTATTTGAGGTGGAACTGATCCGCAAACTTGCCCGCAAGGGGATCGGCATACAGAAGGTAGAGGTCTCGGCGGGCACCTCGATCGTATTCTCGGATTTCAGCATGAAAGTTCTGTTTCGCGAGGCGGTTAATTTTGTAAAAATCACTATCCTAAGCGGTATATGGAACGATCTTTCGTAATGCTCACCTTCGATCTGGAAGAGTTCGACATCCCCGAGGAATACGGTCAGAAGGTCTCCGAACAGGATCAAATGCAAGTCACGCTTGGGGGGCTGCGAGGGCTGCTTTCCGTGTTGGATAAGCATAATATCCGGGCAACATTTTTTACCACAGGGCATTTCGCGGCAGAGAATCCGCAGTTGGTCCGCGCTCTGGCAGCAAAACATGAGATCGCCTCGCATGCGCTGCTTCATTCGCCCATGCACATTTTCCGCGAAAGCGATATCGAGCATTCCCGCAAGATTTTAGAGTCTGTTTCCGGGCAATCTGTCAAGGGCTTCCGGATGCCGCGTCTGAAACCGTTTGACAAGGGGGCGCTCTTGCGCCTTGGTCTAAGGTATGACTCATCGCTGAACCCGACCTGGCTACCCGGGCGCTACAATCTGTTAAGTGAAGATCCGCTGCCAAGCCGGAAGAATGGTTTGATCGAGCTGCCTTGCTCGACAGTGCCCTGGCTTCGGTTTCCATTGTTCTGGCTTTCGTTCAAGAATTTGCCGCTGAGTTTGTACGCATGGTTGTGCCGGTTTACACTGCATAGACGCGGCAACCTCATGCTTTATTTTCACCCTTGGGAATTTGCTGATCTGAGTGGTTACCAATTGCCGTTGTACGTCAAAAGGCGCGACGGAGAAAAGCTTTTGAGAAGACTTGATAGATTAATCCATGAATTGAAGAATCCAAATGTGCAGTTTGTATGCTGCGATAGCTTTTGCGACCACTGGGAGTCAGAAAGGGTCGATTTGGGAGCGAAATAGCGTATTTGCTGGCAGAGAAAGAGCAAACCCGGCGAAGTTGTTTGCCGGGTTTGCAAGAGCTGATTAATTACTCAGGAACATATCCGGTCTGGATCGAGCCGCTCTGATTGGCTGACGTGTTCTCGGCATCCGTGTGGGCATTAGGATTGTAGCCGTCCTCGAAGACACCCTTACACAGTTTTTCTGCCGCGTTACAGGATTCGGAAAGTGATCCTATTTCCCAGCTGTTGTCGCGGTTGGGCTGTGCTGGGGTGCCGGTGCGTACCCAGGTCTGGGTCAGTACTTTGCTCTTGGGTGCACCAGTTGTAGAGACAGCAGCCATCCCGCCTGCAAGCATCAGCGAAGCGGCCAAAAGGTAATCGATTCTGAACTTTTTCATAACTGTAAGTTTAAAATGTGAAAAGTGAACGGTGTCGCCTACTCGGTTTTCAGGTTTTCGGCATTGCCTGGCGCAAGCGGGGCAGGCGTTCTGCCTGTGCCGGCTTGCGGCTTGTTCGTATTTTGCGATAAAGCGCCTTTTCGGGCAAGCATCACTCCTAAGATTGAAAGCGCTAAAAAGAAAAGGTTGAAGACGAAATGGCCCTGGAAGCTCAGCTGGCTCACGACTCCGCCGCAGCTGCATGGTGCCCTGTCATAAAAATCTATTAGTACCAGTCCGATGTAAACTGTGAAAGCGCTCATCATTAGTGTAGAGAGCCACATGCCTGCCAGTCGCAATGACTGGGTTGTCAGCATCAGTACGGCCAGCAGCTCAGCCGGAGGCAATAGCCAGATCAGCAGATGCGCGACCCATGAAGGAAAGGCCTGGTTAAGCATTTGCCCGCGGAAGGCGGTATAGTCAATCATTTTAGAAATAGCCGTGTAGAAATATAAAATGACAAGAGCAGCTGCGATAAACCTGGATATTTGATTTGCTTTCATAAGGATTTGGTACTGATATGCTCGTGAGTGTTTGTTGGCGAATTGTTTTGTGAATTTCGCCTGATAATTCCCTGAAATACTGCGGAAATCGAAAGGCGGTTACAATTTGTTTTTTGTATGCTGCTGAATTTTACGCGCGTTTTCGCCTGATCTCGCTAAGTGTGCTCGGCGTGATTTCGAGAAATGAGGCAATGTCTTTGAATAGAATCCGGTTGGCCGGAAAGAGCTCAGTAAACCGGGTGTAGGCCTGTTGTGCCGGAAGGGCAGACAGATAGGATTTTAAATTGGCCTTGTGCAGGTCTTCGGTGATGATCTTGCTGGCGAGTCTAGCGGCCTCTGACAGCGTTTGGTACATCAGCATCATAGCGCTGGTCTGGATGTTGCTTAGCACGCAGTCTTCAAGCAGGATAATTTGCTCGACAGGGCAGGGCGCTTGATCACGCTTCGGTGGCAAGAGCATGATCTGGTTCTGCTCCCAGAGCCGGGTTATGTGCTCTTTTCCGTCCTGACTGTGGTAGCAGCCTTTTGCCAGCCCTTTGTTTATGAACCAAAGCGAGTACAAGGTTTTGTGTGGAAGAAGATTCTGGCCTTTACGGTAGTTCTTTATGGTGAGTGCTGCGCTAAATTGCGCGCGAAACTCCGCCGAGAGCGGGTAGTACCTTGCCAGGCAATCGATCATCTCGTGCGCTGCCATAGCGGTGTTCTAGGATTCTTTGATCCATGAAATCATCTTTTCCAGCGTCTGAATGACAATTTGCCTGTCTTGCGCCTCATAGCTGTATGCTTTGTTACGCAGGCTTTCATAGGAGATTTCTTCTTTTCTGGGCGTGGAAAGAAAAGGGGCCACGCTTTGCATGAATGCGTTGAGCGATTTGGCCTTTACGATCCTGACAGCGTCCATAGCGCGTAGAATAAGCCCTATTTGATCCACCGACAGAAAGCACATCACCTTGAAAGGCTCGGGTTTGTCTTTGGACTGCTGCGGCTGGTTTTGGAGCGGCAGCACATCCCACTGATGCTTTTTTTCCAGATAAGTGATCTCCTGCACAAACCAGTTTCCAAGTACTTTCTTCAAATCTGCATGCTGCGGGCTTAGTTTTACCCCAGCCTTGCGATGCATTTGGTTGAATTCCTTGTAGCTCAAAAGCAGCTGAGTCATCTTTTCATGCACTGCTCCATAAGCGTTGATTTTCTGCGCGAGCTTCTGGGTGAAGTAATTCATGAAACCCCGGCTGTTAAAGTTCAGGTAGACCAGCTGTTCGATAAAAGCCTGGTGGAGCCTTGTCTCGTCTTGTTCACTGCTGATTTTTTCAAGCGAGCTGACAAGCTCTTTCTTGTAGAAAACTTCCCGGAAAGAGATTGGTCTTTTCTCTGAGTCGTAGATGAAGTGGTGAAGGCTGTTTGTGACAATATCGGTCAGGCTTCTGTTGTCAACGCGCACAAAAAGCTCGGCGCGCAGCAGCTCCAGCCGGTCGGAAAGCTCGTTTTTAATCTGGGCCAGATAGGAGGCAGGAACTCTTTCGTCCAGGCTTAAAAAGTCGCTGAACCGGTCCTCGACAAAGCCAAGCAGCTCATCCAGATAACCTGAAATACTTTCAAGGGCAGCGTGCAGCCTGCCGTGGGCAGGGCCAATCTTGGCTGCATTCTCGTAAGCCTGATCGAGCAGCATCACAAGGCTTGCATGGTACTGACCGACCAGCAGCTGCATTTTCCTGCGCGAATCGACGTGAAAGCCCTGCTGCTTTAAGAACTTGACATGGCGGTCCTTTTCCTCGCCGGCTTTGGCGACAATCGTCTCAAGCTGTTTCCCAGAGAGCGTATCGACCTCAGTTTTGGCTACATTCAGCGTCACGTTGATGATAAAGTCCAGCCATTCGAGCGAGTAGTTTTTTTCGAGCATATCCAAGGGAGCTTAACAGATTAAAAAGGGCAAAAAAATGCCCGGAAAACCGAAGACAATCTCTTCGGGTCCGGGCAGGTGGACGCTGGTTTTACAGTTTGCCGATAAGTGTGCAAATGGTGCCACTAGTCGTAATCGGATCATCGCCATCAGGCCCTTTAAGCCCTGTTTGGCTTACCACTAGCTGGCGAATGATCAGTTTGGGTGTTCTTGCTTTTTTCATTGCTCTGACTTTTTGTTGACAGAAGCAAAGGAAGCGCACGGGGCTTAGCTGGCCTATTTTCAGGTACGAAGCGTTAAGGTTCTGCGGATGAAACCGTGAGATCTAGGGATGCAAGAATTGGAATACAGAGCACAGCCGCGTAACTGACAGCGTCCTGCCTGATTTCGAACTGGTAAGGGTATCGATCCTGGAAGAGCATGGCCAGTCGCCGCTCGATGGTTGGCAGGCCCAGGCCCTGCAAGGGCTTTTTTACCGGGCGCGACGGCTTGTTATTGGTGATGGTAAAATGCAGCATCGAGTCAATCACAGTTAGCTCGATGTGGATCTGGCTGATGCCTGCATGCGCGTCGGCGGAATGCTTGACCGCATTTTCTGCCAGTGAGATCAGCACCAGGGTTGGGATGTAGCCCGCCGTTGACAGATATTCTGACTGCTGCCATGTTATTTTAAGCCTTTTGCCGTAACGGACTGATTCCAGTTTCAGGTAGCTTCTAAGGCTTGCCAGCTCCTTTTTTATAGGTACAAAACCGGTGGATGTCTCATAAAGCGTGTACCGGAGAAGGCCTGCCAGGCGGTTAAGGTATCCTGCTGCCTTGCCTGAGACTGGCAGCACCGAGGCGTAGGCTGACAAGAGCACGTTGTAAATAAAATGAGGCTCCAGCTGCGCTTTCAGTAGCCGCAGCTCGGTTTCTATCTTCTGCCGCTGCATAGCCGCTTTGGTCTGGCCTTCTGCGAGCCCATATTGCAGCATTTTCAAGCCCACCGGAAACAGCAGCAGTTGTAGCTCCTGCAAATCGTAGATGAACACCAGCCAGTCACGCCAGCCGCGAGCCGCTGGCGCTTTCAGGTAAGCAGTGCCCAGACTGCCGATGGCTCCTCCGAGCGAGGTCAGACCGTAAACTTTGTCCAAAAGCCCGTATACCAAAAGGCTTGACGCATGCATTGCAAGGGTCAGACCGGCCAATGTCGCTATTAACAGCCACTGAACGCTGAGCCTGCCGTGAAATCTTTTAAATAGCCAAATCCCGGCATAAAAAACAGGGATGAACCGGAGGTAGTAGATCAGGTAGGAACAGAAAAGCTTCTTTTCAGGGAGCTCTCCGGCCGAGGCGGGGATAAAGTAGGCAAGGTGGTAGAGGACAAAAAGGGCCCAGAACAGGGCGTGCAGGCGGATGCGCCTGCGCCCTTCCAAATTGAGCAGCGTTAGGAGCTGTGAATAATCGGGTCTGTTAGCCGAAGGCCAGGCGCTGAATGATTTCGTTTCGTTCATCTTTTGTGATCGTTACCCTGAGTTGATTATAAAGTTCAATGGTGTTGCCTTCAATGCTGCTGATCTGATAACGGTTGACGATGTACGAGCGGTGAGTACGGATGAAATGGGGTGGAAGGTTAGGGGCAAGTTCACTGAGTGTGGCGCGGGTCCGGAGCACGGAGCGGTCATTGAGGTAGATTCTAACGTAATTTTGCTCGCCAGTGATAAAGGAGATATTTTTATAAAATATGCATTGCAGTTTTTTTTCGCTTTTGATCCATAACCGCTGTTGGTCAAACGCTGGCAGACTGCCCAAAGCGTCTTCGCTGATTTGGAGTCCGGAAGCGGTTTGCTTTCCAGGCGCAACTGGCGCTGGCGTTAGAAGACGCCCTTTGCGTTTTGTGGCCTTGGTAACAGCCTTGACAAAACCTGTATAGGTGACTGGTTTGGGAAGAAATGAGATCACATCATAATCGTAGCCCTGGATGGCGAATTTCTCAAAGGCGCTGGTGATGATTACCGATGAACCTAATGCAGGGCGCATATCCAGCAATTCAAGGCCGTTAATTTCGGGCATGTTAATATCCAGAAAGACGATATCCGGATTTTTGTTCTCGATAATCTCCATTCCTTGAACCGCATCGAAGCAGCTGCCCGAAAGCATCAGCCAGGGAATTTGGCCGATGTGACTTTTCAGGATCTTGTGATTCGCTGGCTCATCGTCAATAATAACGCAGCTCAGTGAGCTGGCCGGGTCGTGACTCGTTTTCATGGCTTTGATGCGGCAGATTGCCCCTATAGGTGTCAGTATGATGTTTAAATTAGTTTACATTTGGTTACTTGCAAAATCTATGGATACAACTTTTTCTACATTCAGTTGAAAATCGTAGTACTTCTTTAAAAAATGATAAATGATGGATTCATGAGTCTTCTGATATGAACAGAAGTAGCGGTTGCAAAACAGATGTATTAAATCAGCAATAAACGGGATGCATGCCTTTGGGTCAATGACTTGAAGCAGATTTAGTTGGCTTTTGATCGAAGCCTTGCGACTTAACAGCGTCCCCAAAGTGTCTGCCAGCGGCAGATGCTGCTCGGGGTGCAGCATCAGTTTTACAAGAACTGACTTGTACTGCCGATAGAGATGATCAACCCTTAATGCGCCTGTATCCTGGCAGACCAGACTAACAAATCTGAATTTACTATCAAGACTGTGCCCAAACGCGTCCAGCAGTTGGTCGGCCGCGAGCATCGCTGTCAACCAGCGGAGCTCGGGCGCAAGTCCCATCGGCTGGATACGCAGAAGACCCGCCACGGCCTGGCTATCGATGAAAAACAGGGTTTCTACCTGCGCATAGTCCATCAACTGGTAACGGGCGGTCTCCCTTTCGTAAAGCTGTGATTGAAGCCGGTGAACCGCCCCACTGGCAAGCTCCGCTTCCAGCAACACGTTCAGCCTTTTAGTTATTTTTGGTTCGAACGCTTGCATGCAAGGGCTATAAAGCCTCAGGCGGATATGCGTATCGGGATCCTTGTAGCGGAGGAAAAACCATTTTTGTAGAAGCCCTTGCTTTTGTAGTTTGATTACAAAGGGCATCAGTTTCGCGGTCAAAAGCTGGTGCAGGAAATTTTCACTGCCGTAGGCTTTGAAGAAAAGCCAGCCGTCCTCGGGGCCCATAAATCTTTTGGTTTGGTTCGTGCTCCGCGGGTGGTCGTGCGCTTGCGGAAACTGCGAACCAGACAGGACCGGAATCACAACCTCGTTTCGGTAAGCCTTGTTCTTAGTACTTAGTAGTCCGCGGCCAGGTGAGCCCGGCACCTCGTTAATACTCAGAAGTTTCTTTTTCTTTAACGCGTCAGCCAGGATTGCGACAGCGACCGGGCAGTCCCCGTCAATCAGAAGCTGCGCGTCGTTTTCGCCCACACTGACAAATCTGGGGATGCCCAGGAGCTTTCGCGCTTTTTTCCACCAGTTAAGATCAGCTTGATCCGCCTTCGGTGGTTCTGGTAGCCACGAGCTGCTGATATTCCACCGGGCCTTGGAGATAATTACCCTGCCAAACTGGACTCTGGGAAAGAAAGGGTAGTGGCCCGTCGAGCCGCCGTCCCAGAACATTTGCGGAGCCTGTTGGCAAGCAACCGCGCACAGAAAGCGGTATAGTGCCGGTCCCTGGGTGAAGTTGTGGGCACTGTTCAAACGGGGAAGAATTCGCGCCTTGTGTTTTTGGGAATAGAGCAGGACCTTAGAGTCCTTGACTGTGACTACGATGTCGTCGAGCGGGATGCAGGTACTTTCTCCGCTGGTCAGATAGCAAAGCTGATAATCGTTTAAAGGCGGCCGCCTTGTAACGTTTCCCTGACCGCCATCAGGAGCGTAGGTAATTTCGGCAAAGATCACCGAAGGGTGCTCAGCCTGCTCGCTGACGACCATCTTTCTAAGAGTGCGGCAAAGATCATCGTCAGCGTCAGCGAAGCGGGCCATCAGCTGCGCGCTGCCGGGCCCAGCGATGCCCTTTAGTTCAAACAGGTAATTGCCGCTATCAAATCCTGCCGCGCTATTTGTAACGATGCTTCCCAGGATCGAGAAGCCCTCCGCCTGCGTGCTCTCTGAACTGGTACGGGCCACGTTCAGGTCAGCCTCAGAAAGCATGTAGGTTTTTCCTGGGTGCAGTTGGCCGTGAGCGTAAGCATCCTGTATCCAGGCAGGGGCGGGGGAAATGGGCGACTGCGGGCCCTGAGCCTTTGCAGTCAACCCGCGCGCAATTTCCGACTCTGGGCTCAGACTGAAAGTCTGGCCAAATCCCACACCCGTGTCAGGATCGAGCGCCTGCGTCAGCGGGACCTGCCGGGTTTCAAAACGGGCAGTAAACTTTTTGATAAAGTCTGATAACTGCTCATCGTGTGGCGGGCGGGTGACCAGTAGTTTGCCGACTTCTTTGATAATGCGGTTAATTTCTGTGGAGCGCAACGAGCAGTGGCGGGTTGTTAGCTGCAAATCGATTTGCAGGGGTGTTCTGGCAGTGATCCCCGTATCCTGCAAGGCCTTTTCCAGGGATGCGAACCTTTTGGCGCCATGCCCTTTTGTTTGCCTTAACCTGTCATAGCTTTCAAACACTGGCCTGAAACTGCCGCTTGCGTGACTAAAAAGCTGGCTCTGAAATGCCCGAAGGCTCAATGGCTGCTCTTTGCCGCAGATAAGTACCTGCTCTTTAATCAGGGCCTGGATCAGATCGTGCGCCCCTTGCTGGCTGACTCCTGATGCTGTCAGGGCGTGCTGGATCGTTTGCCAACTCGCAGAAGGGTTGCAGCAATCTAGCACAGTTCTTAGATCCGGGTCATCCTCTATTTCACGGAAGGCGAGCCCTGGTGCATCTGGCGTGGACCTGTCTCTGATCGCGTACCGGTAGCCGCCCGCACTTTTATAAAGGCTACTGTTTATGCTCAAAGGCTGTGATAAAGGCTCAGTTCTTTCCTGCGGGCTGATGCTACCTATCTGGGTGAGTACCTGGCCGGAAAGGGTAGTGTGCTTTTTAAGCCTCCCATCAAATTCTATCCGGGTGAGCTCAGCCAGGCTTGCCTGGCAGTAACCTGCAAATAGCCCGAAGGGCGTGCTGCGGGTGCAGGCGCGGATCAGATACTTGTAGATCGAGATTAAAACCTGGTACTTACCCGTGACCGGTATGCCTTCAGACAGGTCGATGCCATGCCGGCACAAGTCCGGTGAGGCAAGGTAGAGCGCCTCCTGGAAAAGTGGGATGTTCATCACGCGAATGATCTGTTTTTCAAGTGAGCTTGGGTCGGCCCTTAGCGCCCGGTTGACTGAGGTGAGCAGGTTTTCAGCCAGCAGTGGCCGTCTGATCATCAGCATCTGGTGAGATCGTAATTTGTCCATGGTGTTTTGTCAATGAAAGGTTACAATATTTCAATGACGGACTTGGAGGCGGTCATACAAAAATGCTGGGACAAAGCCTCCGGAAGAGGTGCCGAGACCGCGGTAAACAGGTATGAAGCCGTTTGAAGGTTTTGACCCGAAACAAGCCAAAAAGTGCAGCTAAGCTAATCCCGGCAGGGACAGCTGCGGGCAAAGCCCGCCAAAAGTGTTCGGCATAACCGCACTGCTGCGCGTGCTTTCTTATTCCGCTTCCTTTTGGCCGAGGTGTGCCGGAATTGAGGCTGAGCTTTCTTTTTTTCTTGTTTTTCTTTGGGTCAAAACAGTTGTTGTTTTTCAGCAGTCAGATCACGGAAGGCAAGGGCAAAAGATCGGTTTTAGTTTTCATCCAAAATCTTAAAGCTCATGTCCCACAACATTCACTTCAATGAAAACACAGGTAAGCACGCTTTTTTCTCAGTCAAAGAAAAAGCGTGGCACGGCTTAGGACAGATTGTGGACGGCTGCTTGTCAAGCAGCGAAGCGATCCGGCACGCTGGTCTTGATTATCAGGTAGTCAAAACCCCACTCTTCACCAGTCAGATCCATCACGAGCTGCCCGGGAATATCACCATCTTTCCAGACGAGCTCACCCAAATCAGGGGATACTACGCCACCTGCCGCGCTGACTCGGGAAAGCCCCTGGGCGTGGTTGGCAGTGGCTACCAGGTCATACAAAACATTGACGCATTCACTTTCTTTGACAGCATCGCAGACGGGAAAGGCATCCGCTACGAAACCGCCGGGGCGCTCGGGGCAGGAGAGCGGATTTTTATCACTGCCAAAATTGACGATCATATCATCGTGGGCAAAAATGATTTGATCGAGCAGTACCTGTTTCTGACTAATTCGCACGACGGGTCAGGTAGCATCACAGTCGCGTTTACACCTGTCCGTGTGGTTTGTCAGAACACCCTCAATGCGGCAATCCAGGGGCTAAGCTCAGCGGTCAAAATACGCCATACGGCCAGCGCCACAGACCGCCTCGCCCAGGCGCATCAGTTGATGGGGCTAGCCGCCAAGACCTCGGTTGCGACCGAAGCCGTCTTTAACAAATGGGCAAAGGTCCGAATCACCGACAGCCAGTTGAAACGTCTGATCCAGATGGCTATGGCGCCGGGCAGGGAGACGCTGGGCAAAATCAAGGATGGCGATCTTGATTCGCTTTCGACTCAGTTTAACAATACCGTTGACCGTGTGTTTGAATATGCGCTTTCAAGCCCGGAGCAGTGTCTTGTGACCACCGAAGGAACAGTCTTTGGCGCCTACAACGCCGTCACTGGATATTTTCAGAATGTTAGAAACTACAAAACTGCCCAGGATAAAGTAAGCTCCATTCTTTTTGGCGGTAATGCCGCCCAGCGGGGACAGGCTGCATTTAACCTCTGCCAGGGTTTTGCAGACTATGGCCCGGATATTTTTTGCGCAAATTAGGATTGGTAAAAACCAGGGAGGGGATTCCCTCCCTGGACATTGATGGTAGCCGCCGAAAAATCGCGGCCGCCCCATTCGGGGCGGCCATAACAGCGGTGTGAGCGGGCAGCTTCATATTTTCTGACATTTTTAGCCGCCCGCTCATGGGCATATTTGTGCTGGGGTTCTCACGATTTTTGCCAGGACAGAATCCGAAAAAGGGGGGGTAAGCGGATCGCTACTCATGATGCCAAGTTCGCCCCGGCCGCGATGGAAAGCCGGGCAAAATTCCGGCATAAACCCGGGGCCATTCCTGCGGTGCATGGAATAGGCCCTGCCAGTGCGCGGCCCTTCATTTATTCCGTTGCTTTGCCCTTCTTATCGCGCCTGTGGCGATGGGTGCACCATAATTCACTTAACCGTTAAGATTATGGAAACCACTCAGAATTTCACGGATTGCTTCAAGGTTGCAGAAATTGATTTGATCTACACGCCTTCTTATAAGATCTCAGAGCGCCCAAAGGTAAGCTCTCCTGAATCTTCTTATCACATCTTGGTAGGCAGCTGGAATAAGGGTAAGCTGGGATTTATCGAAGAGTTCAAAGTCCTTCTATTAAACCGCGGTAACCGCGTGCTTGGAATCTACAATGTATGCCGTGGAGGAATTACTTCGACGACTGCCGATATCCGCCTGATTTTCGCCGCTGCTTTGAAGGCAGGAGCGACCGGTATGATACTGGCTCACAACCACCCGTCCGGTACGCTCTCGCCTTCCCCGCAGGACCGTCAGCTGACCCAGCGAATTAAGCAGGTTGCACAGCTGATGGAAATCGATCTTTTAGACCACTTGATTCTTACTAGCGAGTCGTTCTACTCCTTTGCCGAGCAGGGCCAGATTTGAAAGCGAGACAAAATGAAAAAACTCGCCTGAGCGCTCAGGCGAGTTTTTTTACACTTCATTTAAATCACATCTGCAAGCGCTCAATGTAGGGCCGACAGCTTTTTGCTTGTTTGGGTGAGTCCTGCCTTTTCAAGGATGGTTTCCAGAACAGCGGCCAATTCGCTTGCCAAAGAGGCGTCAGCGAACGATAAGAGCGAACTTTCACTTTTAGCGCCCGCAAGACCAGCCTGTACGGCTGTTGCCAAAAGCAGCGCCGTCTGACGCGAGATCTTCAAGTCGAGTTTGACAACCTCTGCCATTCCCGGGCTTGAAAGCAGCGTCTCAAAAAGCATCCGTACTTCAATTTTTGTCTCCATGTGTCTTCTGATTAATTGTTTGTGATTACCTGCAAAGAAATATTTGGAACCTGGTTTTCACCCATTTAGAATTTAAAGGGGTCATTTATATCTGGTGTTACACGCTTATTTTCGCATCGGCCATGAGCAAAAGGTGATCCTGCCGGCACGCTTCATACGGGGCTTATCGGTGTCGGAGTCTAGGCTTTAAGGTGAAGGGCGCCGCCACAGGGGGCGGCTGCAACCACCTGTCTTTCCGTGGTTGGCCAGATGTATCGTTGTTACACGCGGCACCCCCGCGCGCTCAACGGATCTGGCTGCCTTTCGGCAGGGCCACTCACTCGGAACTCGTGTGGCCTGTGGCTAGGAAGAATCTGTTACAGCAAAATTTCAAGAGAATGGAAGAGGGGAAAAACATCAGGTGCAAATGGGTAAATGTGAGGCTGACAGAAGCGGAGTTTGCCGAAATTTCCAGGCAATTTGCGCTGACAACCGAGAGAAAGTTAAGTGATTTTGCAAGAAGGAAACTGCTTGGCAGGCCTGTTAAGATCCTGACCCGCGACGCCTCGCTCGACGGGCTCACAGACCAGCTGGCAAAGCTGCGGACAGAGCTTTCGCGGCTGGCTGCCAACTACAATCAGGCCGTCAAAAAGCTCAACAGCTTGGCCCGGATCAAAGAGTTTGAGCAGTGGCTTCTCACCTATGAGCTCGACCGCAGAAAGCTGCTCGCCCAGGTTGAGAAGACTGGCGTTTGGATCGCTGAAATAGCCCAGAGATGGTCGCCGTAATTCATAGTGGAGCAAGCCTGCGGGAAGCTGTCAACTACAATGAACACAAAGTCAGCCGCGGGGTTGCCAAATGCATCGATGCCGGGTACTATACCCGTGATGCGAACGATTTGAGCTTTCATCAGAAACTTTCCCGCTTGCAGGATCTGATGGATCTCAATACTCGTGTGAAGGTGAATACACTTCATATCTCGCTGAATTTCGCAGCCCAGGACCGGCTTGATACCAGCGCGCTTAAAGAAATAGCGGGGGTTTATCTGGACAAGATCGGCTTTGAAAGCCAGCCATATTTGCTCTATGAGCACCTGGATGCCGCTCATCAGCATGTGCATATTGTCACCACCAACATCAGGCCAGATGGCAAGGCCATCAGCTTGCACAATATCGGAAAGGTGCGCTCTGAGGCGGCCAGAAAACAGATCGAAACAGAGTATGGGCTGGTCAGGGCCCAGGACCATAAAAGGTCAGTTTTAAAGCTGTCGCCAGTATCCGTGTCAGCAGCGGAATACGGCCGGGCCCAGACCAAGCAGGCTATTTCCAATGTGGTGCAAACTGTGATCAAAGACTATCATTTCAGCTCGCTTTCCGAGCTGAACGCGGTTCTGGGTCAGTACCGAGTAAGCGCGGATCAGGGAAGCGAAGGCTCCCGTGTCCGTGCCAACCAGGGCCTTGTTTTCAGGGTGCTAGCCCCGGATGGAAGAAGGGTCGGCGTTCCGATCAAGGCAAGTGATTTTCACTTCAAGCCCACTTTGAAAAATCTCAAACCAGTCTTTGAGAAAGGGGCGCTGGCCCGCAAACCGCATGCTGTCAGATTAAAGAATACGATTGATATGACCCTTGCAAGACGCAGTAGCGCCTCGCTCGACGCCCTTTCAGCCGCACTTGGTCAACAGGGAGTGTCAGTGGTCAAGCGTACCAGTGAGGTAGGCGCAGTCTACGGGCTAACCTATGTAGATCACCGCACGAAATCTGTATTTAACGGCAGCGATTTAGGAAAGGCATACAGCGCAAAATCGGTATTGCAGGCCGTCGAATCGGTGGCCGCAGAGCAACAGGCCGCATACGTTGCGCAGCTACAAATCCGGCAACTTCAAAGCCTGCGGACAGGTAACGAAGGACATGAAGGCCGGTTGACCCTGGGCGCAAGCGAGCAGGAGTCTACCGGGCTTTTTGACGATTTGCTGCAATCGCAAAAAGGCGAGTCGGCAGTGCCATACCAGCTGCGCAAGCCTAAAAGAAAGACAAGAAAAAGATCAATGTAAATCACTAAAACAAACTATAATGGCTTCACAGACATCAGAGAATCAGCAGGCTTTGGCGCGTATCTCGGAGATGACACGCCTGATCGCGATCGCCGTTTTGGCGCTTCATTTTTACTATTATTGCTATGGCTTTTTT
The DNA here is from genome assembly GCA_001898145.1 of Dyadobacter sp. 50-39. GTDB lineage: Bacteria > Bacteroidota > Bacteroidia > Cytophagales > Spirosomataceae > Dyadobacter. The sequence continues at coordinate 103,209 of MKSR01000001.1, read as the reverse complement.
GCGGGCCACGGCCTGAGAAGTCCCTTCACCGATCGGGTCTTGGAAAATATTATCCGTACAGGGCTATTTACCAGCATGATAAAATCCAAGGCTGTTGCCCTGGGCCTGCTGGTGGTTTCGCTGATTGGAACCAAAGGTAGAAAGCAGCAGGACATGAGCTTTCAGGCGGGGCTGCGCGTGATCATGCCTGGCCTTTTTCTGTACTGGGTGTCTGCGCTGGTCCTGTATTTGCGGGCGGACCTCTCCGTGCTGGCAGCTGTATACATGGGCTGCTGTTCTACTGGCTTTATCATGGTCCTTTCAGGAGGCACGCTACTCTCTCGGGTTATCCAAATTAAACTGGGCGGAGATATCTTTAACAGCGAAAACGAGTCTTTTCCTCAACAGGAGAACCTGCTTGAAAACGAGTTCTCGGTGAATCTGCCCGCTGAATATAATCTGAAAGGCAAGCGGCGCAAGAGCTGGATAAATTTCATTAACCCTTTTCGCGGCCTTTTGGTGCTGGGCTCGCCAGGGTCGGGGAAAAGCTATTTTATCATCCGTCACATCATCACCCAGCACATCGCTAAAGGCTTTTCGATGTTTATCTATGACTTCAAATTCGATGATCTTTCAGTGATTGCCTATAACCACTGGCTTAAAAACAAGTCCCGATATAAGGTGGCTCCCATGTTTTACACGATCAATTTCGACGATCTTTCCCGCACACACCGGTGCAACCCTTTGGAGCCCGCAAGCATGCATGACATCACCGATGCTGCCGAATCTGCCAGAACAATCCTGATGGGACTTAACAGGGAATGGATTAAAAAGCAGGGTGATTTTTTTGTAGAGTCCTCCATTAATTTTCTGACCGCAGTTATATGGTTTCTGCGCCGCTATCAGGATGGAGAGTACTGCACTTTACCCCATGTGATCGAGCTGATGCAGATGGATTACGAGCAGCTTTTCTCGGTGCTCAGAACCGAGCAGGAAATCCAGGTGCTGGTCAACCCATTTATCAGTGCTTTTCAGAACGATGCGACAGAGCAGCTCGAAGGTCAGATTGCATCAGCCAAAATCGCGCTGGCGCGTCTGTCGTCCCCTCAGTTATATTATGTGCTGTCAGGAAACGACCTGACCTTGGACATTAATAGCCCGCAGGCCCCCAAGATTGTCTGTATCGGGAACAATCCGCAGAAGGTACAGATCTATGGAGCCGTCGTTTCCCTGTTTGTTACCCGGCTGATCAAACTGGTCAACACCAAGGAAAAAATCAAAAGCAGTCTGATATTCGATGAGTTCCCAACCATTTACCTGAACAATATTGACTCGCTTATTGCCACTGCCCGTTCAAACAAAGTCGCCACTACCCTGGCAGTGCAGGATCTTAGCCAGCTAAGAAAAGACTATGGCAAGGAGCAGGCGGACGTGCTGATGAACATCACCGGCAACCTAGTCAGCGGGCAGGTTTCAGGGGATACCGCAAAGCAGCTTTCTGAGCGCTTTGGCAAAATCCAGCAGGGACGGACCGTGCTTTCTGTAAACCGGACAGATACCACCGTGGCGAGCTCTGTGCAGCTGGACCTGGCCGTACCAGCCTCAAAAATAGCTGCGCTGAGCTCAGGAGAGTTTGTCGGAATGGTCGCCGACAATCCCGATGAGCCCGTGGCGCTCAAGGCGTTTCACTGCCGGATTATTAACGATCACAAAGCCCTTTCCGCAGAACAGGAAAGCTTCAAAGCCATACCTTTGGTAAGGCAGGTTTCCCAGGATTCTGTCAGGAAAGCATTCTCGCAAATCAAGCAGGACGTGCAGGAAATTGTCGATCAGGTTTTAGCGCAGATTAATCAGGATCCGGCACAAGAGCACTTGCTTGTAGTTAAAAGACGGAAGTAATCCTGAGCGGCAGATCACAGCGTAGAAGCACAATTTGTCCAGAAAAAAGCGTCGGAAATTATTTTTCTTCCCAAGCCAGCTGGCATTGGCCGACGGCGTAAAAAGGTTTACCGTTGACGAGCATTCTAGCCGTGTAAATCATGGTGAATGTGCCGTCCGGATTCTCCAGGGCGCAAAGCGGCGTTCGCATGCTGTGATCGCCGGCCTGGGCCCACAGGTTGCTACCTGATTGCACGTTGAGGCGTTTTTCCTTGTCGAAGTTGATTCCGTCGTCGGAAATACTATAGCCGACCTGCTGATCACCGAGCGAATCAAATATCAACAGATACCGGCCGTCCGAGAGCTTGGTAACGATCTCATTTTCCATAAATTCGCTCGCGATCGGAAGCGGGTTGATCCCGACCGGCATCCGTGTCCAGGGGCCTTCCAGATTCTTGGAAAACGCCATTCCGGTCGGCCAATTGCCGCGCGGAACATGATTGTGACCATCGTACATTGTAAACCAGGTGTCACCTACCAGGTAGGGGTTAAAGCACGCGACGGCCTGTTGACCTTCCCATAGCTGCGAATTTTGGTCAGGCTGCAACACAATACCCATATCTGCGTAAGGCCCGCCAATGCCCTCCATTCCCCTTTTGACCGACATTGCCCGCCATATCCTTCCTGCGTAGTCATTGCCGGCAATCTCTCCTTTTGACTCATCACCTGCCCGGTAAGCGACGTAGAAAATATTCCATGCATTCTCAGTTTCGTTGAAGACCACACCGGTTACCCAAACTTCTGAGCGAGGGTTATCCGGCGTTCGGCCGGCTATGCTATTGACGATGGTCGATTTGCGGTTCCAGGAAGTAAGATCGCTACTTTGCCAATGGGCGATACGCATGTCGCGATGCGGGCGTTCAAGCATTTCGTTGACAAACATGTGGTACTGGTTTCCAACCTTGACAACCTGGCCCGTTTCAAATCCTGACTTAATTCCTGCTGCAACAACATCAGGATGCTCAGCCGCTATTACTGGCCCCTGATGCTGTCCGATTACTTTTAAAGCCCTGCTCTTTGGGGCATTACTAACCCTGCCGGGCGCTGACTTTTGTGCCCGCACCTGAACGTGGGTAATTATTGTCAAGAATGCGGCAAGAAAGGTAAGAGCCGTTCTCATGGCGAATTTGCGCATGTTCTTCATTTGAGTAGATGATAATTCAGGTGGTCAAAGCCAGATCGAGGTGATTCTACTCTCAATCAAATGCAGAGATTTTCACTGGGGCATTTGAGAACCCCTCCATTTGGCATGATCCGCCGTCATTCGCCCGGTGAAGCCGGAAACCAAACAATTGTGTGGGCTATCCTAACTTTTTGAAGCTGTTGCAACTGCCCGTTTAGAAAAAATTCAGAATTACGGACAACTTTTGGAAGTTCACTGATTTATTTGGTTCAATTATAAATAATACACAAACTCACCTTGAAAAGCTCCAAGCCTGTGTACAGATTGCCGGGCACAAATCTGTCGAAATGAAAAAAAAGTACACCTTCCGAAAATTTGTTAATGATTTGCACTTGTGGCTGGGCCTACCCAGCGCCCTGGTTCTTTTTGTGATGTGCTTGAGTGGAACTATCTACGTCTTTCAAAAGGAGATAACCCAATGGGTTGATGCCGGCCAGTACCGGATCGCGCCGAAAACGGATCAGTCTCATCTTGAAGTCGCGAAACTAACGCGGATGGTGGAAGCCCGAAAGAAGGCAACGGTAACCGCTATTCAGATACCACAGCAGCAAGATGGTTCATGGACTTTCACTGTCAGTTTAGATGATCAGGCTACCAAGGCCGGCACGGCCGACAAGGCACCTAAAAAAGAGAAAACCAAGAGTTTTTGGGTTGACCCCTACCTGGGCGTGATCAAAGGTGATGCCCAGACGCCTGCCTCGGAATTCTTTGCCACCGTTTTGAAAATGCACCGATGGCTTTTGATCGAAAACCACGATATTGGCGGGGCTATTACCGGAAGTGCGGCGATGATGATGATTGTCCTGCAGCTGACAGGAATTGTGCTTTGGGCACCGGCAAAGCTCAAAAAGTGGAAGCATTTGAGCAGTTGGAAGGACGGCTTTTCAGTCAAATGGGGGGCAAAGTTTAAACGCGTAAATTTTGATTGGCACAAAGCTTCCGGGTTTTACGCTTTTGCCCTGGTTACAGTTATGGCCGTCACCGGCCCGTACTTCGCATTCAAATGGTACAAAACCAGTTTTGCGGCTGCCCTGGGTACCAAGCCTTCAAATAACGAGAGTAACCTGGCCTCGACATACCCCCGCGCTGGCGCCCAGCCAATCAGCGTCGAGCAGGTCGTCTCCCGGGTCAATCAAATCTACCCGTATCAGGGAACAATTAAGATCACTTTTCCAAAGGATTCAGCCGGAACCTTTACAATACTGAAATCGCGCTCGGGTTTTTTTGTTTCTGCGGGTGTGGACCGGCTCTGGCTTGATCAATATTCGGGACAGGCCCTGATGGTCCAGCGCTATGCCGACAAGAGCCTGGCCGACCAGGTGGTTTCCTCGGCCAAGTTTATCCACGACGGTGAGATCATGGGCACATTCTCCAAAATACTCTACTTTATCGCCTGCCTGATCGCGACAAGCCTGCCCGTTACCGGATTCATCATATGGTGGGGCAAAAATAAAAAGGCAGCAAAAAAATCCTCTACCAACGCCCATAGTAGCATCCCGGCCTGAAAGTTTCGAATTAATCACGCATCCCAATCGTAATGAAGTCTGTTTTTCTTTTTCTTGCTTTTTCATTTGTATTCACGCTGACTTGCCGGGCGCAAAATGCTGGCTCGATCTCCGGACGCATTACCTCGGTGACTAACGAGCCGCTAGAATCGGTCTCTGTCTCTGTTGTCGAGCTGCAAAAGGGCACATTGACCGATAACCAGGGCCACTATCAATTCAGTGGTTTGGCTGATGGCCAATACACGATCCGCGTCCAAATGCTTGGCGCGCCTGAGCAGGATATTTCCGTGCAGGTGACCAGTGGCCAGCCGGCCACTGCGGATTACCAGTTTACCAGGGAAAACATCCGCGCACTGCAGGAGGTGACCGTTGTGGGCACGACCAATAAGTTTTCTAAGAAAGAGAGCATCTATGTGGCCCGTCTTCCCTTGAAAAATATGGAGAACCCGCAAGTCTACAACACTGTGCCCAAAGAACTGATCCAGGAGCAGATGGCAGTTGACCTGGGCAGCATTTCCAAGAACGTTCCCGGGGCAGGAATCCCGATGCTGGCCAACCAGGGGCGGGTCACTTTTCGGCAGCGAGGTTTTGAAACAGAGCCCAATGCCCGCAACGGTGTGGCCGGTGCAGCCTTTTCAGCGATCGATCCGGCAAACTTGGAGCGGGTGGAAGCTATCAAGGGGCCTTCGGCTGCGTTATTTGGGACGAGCGTTTCCAGCAGCTATGGCGGTCTTTACAACCGTGTCACCAAAAAGCCGTTTAACGCGTTCGCAGGAGAAGTGTCCTATACCGGCGGTAGCTGGAATTTCAATCGTCTGACGCTGGATGTGAACACGCCGGTCAATTCGGATAAGACGATGCTTCTGCGTCTAAACGGGGCGACAACCTTCGAAAAGAGCTTTCAGGATATGGGATTTACCAAAAGCCTTAGCTTTGCACCGAGCTTTTCCTACCAGATCAATGACCGGCTTTCGATGTGGTTCGATATTGAATTCGGTCAGGCCAAAGGAACCTCGGTGCTGCGCTTTAACCCCTTCACCGGCAGTAACAAAACCCAGTCAATTGCTCAGATGAAGTTCCCATATGACAAACTCTTTGGGGCAAATGATCTGACCTATGACACCCAGATGCTGAACATATTCGCCCAGTTCAATTACAAGATTTCAGAGAAATGGACCTCGCAAACGATTGTTTCCAGGGCAAGGTCCTCAATTAACGGGTATATTTCGGCGCTTAACGGAAGGTCCGACTCAACGCTGCGGGCCCTGGTGATCCGTGGGTATACAGCCTTTATTGCAACCGACATTCAGCAGAACTTTATCGGAGACTTTTCTATCGGCCGCATGCGCAACAGGCTAGTAGTCGGACTTGACTACTATAATAATTCCAATACCTTCGACAGGATACACATCAACGGTCCGACCGTTAATTTCATTAATCCCTCGCCAAGCTCGAAGATTAATACCCAGGTGATCGACGGACTGGCGTCAACTGGAACTGTCCGGGCCGAAAATAACGGAGACAACACCTACGCTGCCTACGCCTCGGATGTGATCAACCTGTCTGAACGGCTAATGGCCATGTTGAGCCTTCGCGTTGACAGGTATCATAATCAGGGTGTGTACGATATGAAATCCGGGGTTACCACCGGAAAATTTGATCAGACAGCGCTCTCTCCAAAGCTCGGTCTCGTTTACCAGCTCATAAAGGACCGCGTCTCATTGTTTGGAAGCTATATGAACGGGTTTTTTAATCGCGCCGGGTCCGACGCGCAAGGTAAACCGTTCAAACCCGAGCAGGCCAACCAGCTTGAGTACGGTGTGAAAGCAGACATTCTTGACCACAAGATTGTCGGAACGGTAAGCTATTACGATATCAGCGTTAAAGATATCCTAAGGACAGATCCCGGTGATGTGAATTACTCGATCCAGGACGGCACCCAGCAAAGCAAAGGGATCGAGGTAGAATTGACAGCCAATCCGGTCAAGGGCCTGAACATCGTTGCCGGATATGCTTTCAACGACAGTAAATTTACCAGGGCTGATGAAAGCGTGCAGGGGCTTCGTCCGGCGCTGTCCGGGCCGGCAAGGACCCTTAATTTTTGGATCAGCTATCGCCTTTCCCAGGGGAATTTCAGGGGCCTGGGGGCGGGATTCGGGGGCAATGCCGGCAGCGAATCATACCAGACCAACACCAAAACGTCCAAGATTATCATTCCGTCCTATACACTGCTGGACGCCACCATTTTTTATGATCAACCCAAGTACCGCATCGGCTTCAAAGTTGATAACCTGACAAGCGAAAAAGCATGGTCGGTGCGTCTGACCCCTCAGGCACCGGCCCGGTTTATGGGAAGTCTTACGCTAAAATTTTAACGCACACCACTGCTACATTTTTTGGCCGCCAACTGCCCTTTTACCAAGGGCTTTGGCGGCAATTTTTTGTCTTATGCGGTAGGTGAACAAGCCAGCTAAAACAGATATACTTCCAAAAAAGAAGATATTAATCCACGATTCTAAATAGTGCAGCAGTTCAAGATCCGCTTCCACATAGCTTGCAAAGATGGCAAGCCCGCCCAGGCTCAGGGTCAACAAACCCAGAAAGAACATGCGAAACATGTCCACCCAGCTCGCCGCCGCTGCCTGGGTGCCAATCCAGCGGCCTGTGTATACGCTGACCAAAAGGAAAAAGTAGCCAAATACCGCTGGCCGCGCCGTTAAAGGTAACACCATAAAGAATGCCAGGCTTGCCAGCCAGAAGATTGTATGGTGCTGTACCCGTCTTGGTTTCATCTAGATTTTGGGCATGAATTTGGCTCTCAAAATGCAATAAAATCAGCTCAGTTCCAAGGCGAATCTATTGCAGTTTGCTGCTTTTCAATATGATTGGCTGCCGATTGCTCTGCTAGCGGTATATAAAGGTGTAATCGCACCGGTGACGAACACTATCGTAACTTTTGCCAAGGAACTGCCCGGGCCGTTTGTCTACCCAATCCACGCGCACGATGTACATTCCTTTCATGGTCGGGATAAAATAAGCTTTCCCAGAAGCGTCTGTAAGCGGTAGCTTTTCCCAATTCTCAGGATTGAATATCCGTATCTTCGTACCGTTTTCGACCGGTTGATTTGCCAGAAGCGCCTGGATATTCACGACATTGTCCTTCTCTTGCAGCAGAATTTCCAGTGGCTGAATTACCGCCGTGGCAGGGGCTGCGCCGCCGACCTGATAGGTGGTGCACAGATAGTGCACCGGCCGAATGTTACTTCCAGGCGTTTCTGGCCTTTCTACTACGGGTAACGAGTCGGCAAACGCGCGGATCTGATAGCTCCCTTTCTTATCGGGAACAAATGCGCCTTCCCAATGATCAGCTTGCCGGGTGATCTTGATCGGTGTCTTTTTCCCGGCTTCATCGACGGCGAACACCACAAACCCTGCGAGCTTGTCAAGCTCTTTACCCTCTTTAATGTATCGTTTGCTGTCCTGGTCGACCCCGCCATAGTAGAGCTGGACCCGGGCAGCATCCCCGGGCTTGCCGCTGCCCAGGATTTGCAGCCAGTACCCGTCGGCGTTGCATAGCACGGGAATTAAAATCAATATCGAAATCAAAAAGCTGCTTTTCATCAATGTGACTATTAGGTAAAAATTAGGCTGCGCGCGGCCTGGATCAAGCCGTTTGGTAGACAAAATTAACCCTTCTCCAAACTTTATCCAGATTCACATTTGACTTTTGAGCTGCGGACGCAAAAAGGCGCCCGATTTGCTTTCCAGACAAGTCGATGAAAAGGTCATTGTTTTTTATTCTCGCTGTAATGCCCGCTTTGTGGTTTAGTTGCAATAACCACAAGCAGGATACAACCCCCGTAGTGAAATCCTATCCCGTGTTCAGGCTCAAACCCAGGCACGCAGAAACGTTTTCGGATTACCCGGCTACCATTCAAGGCCTTCAGAACGTGGAGATCAGGCCCAAAATAGACGGTTACGTGCAGGCCATTTACGTCGATGAAGGGGCTAGCGTCAGCAAAGGTCAGAAGCTGTTCAAGATTAGCGCACCCCAATACGAGCAGAATCTGCGCACAGAACAGGCAAATGTCAAAATCGCACAGGCGGAAGTCGATGCGGCCCGCATGCAGGTAAACAAAATTCAGCCGCTTGTAGAGCGCGATATTATCAGCAGCTATCAGTTGGAAGCCGCCCGCTATACGCTTGAATCCAAGCTGGCCGCCCTCGCTCAGGCTAACGCGGCTGTGCGAAACGCTGAAATTAATCTGAGCTATACCACTATTTACAGTCCCGTTAGCGGTGTGATAGGGATTTTGCCTTACAAAATCGGAAGTTTGATCAGTAGCACAACGGCGAGTCCTCTGACGACTGTCTCCGACATCAGCTCGATCTATGCTTACTTTTCTATCAACGAGCGGCAAGGCCTTGACTTTTTTGTTTCTGCCAAAGGGGTAACCATGCAGGAGAAACTTAAAACCATGCCGGCGGTGAGCCTGGTACTTGCCAATGGAAGCCAATTGGCCAAAACAGGGACCGTTCAGACTGCGAGTGGCTTGATTAACACTCAGACCGGCTCAATTAACATGCGGGCTACTTTCCAAAATCCTGGCGGGCTCGTCCGCAGCGGCAGCAGCGCAGTAGTCCGCATACCGACCCAGCTCAACTCGGCGCTGATGGTGCCACAGCGCAGTACGTACCAGATACAAGGGAAGCTGTTTGTATATGTGCTCGACGACAGCAGCAAAGTCAGCTCCCGCGAAATCGTCACCACTGCCAGTTGCGGGCAGTCCTTTGTAGTTCAGCAAGGCCTTAGGCCGGGAGACAGAATTGTCGCAGACGGTATCGGAACATTGCGCGAGGGCGTTGCGATCAAGCCCCAGTTTTTAAGTGACTCGGCTGTGTACCAGAACTTCTAGGTAGCTACCGACCAACCCAATCAAAATTGACATGTTTAGAATATTCATCGAGCGGCCCGTGCTGGCCACGGTTATATCCGTTATTATTTTGACCCTGGGAATCCTTGGAATCATCTCACTTCCAATATCCCAATATCCCGACATTGCTCCCCCGACAATTCAGGTGCAGGCCAGTTACAGTGGCGCCAATGCCGATGTGGTGCTCAAGAGCGTAGTCGTTCCTCTTGAGCAGCAGATAAACGGTGTTGAAAATATGGACTACATCACCAGTACCGCAGGTAATGATGGAACGGCAAATATTACCGTGTTTTTTAAAATCGGGTCCGACCCGAATATGGCCGCCGTCAATGTGCAGAATGCCGTCTCGCGCGCCACCCCGGTTCTGCCGCAGGAGGTAGTCAAAGCCGGGATTACCGTACAGAAAAAGCAGACGAGCAGCCTGCTCGTGCTATCGGTTTACAGCCAGGATTCGACCTATGATCAGACTTTTTTGCAGAATTATGTTGGCATCAACTTGCTGCCGGTTATCAAACGTATACAGGGGGTCGGTGACGCGTCAGTACCCTCACAAATGGACTACTCGATGCGAATCTGGCTGAACGCGCAGGCGATGGACTCCTATGGACTGGTGCCCGATGACATCACTGCCGCCCTGGCCGACCAGAATATCCAGGCTGCTCCCGGGCAGATCGGGGAAAGGGCGGGTCAGTCCTTTCAATATGTGATCAAGTATAGTGGTACCCTTCTGGATGCTAAACAGTTCGGGGATATCGTTATCCGCTCCAGCGCCCGAAGCCGGATCCTGCGATTAAAGGATGTGGCCCGAATCGAGCTGGGCGCGCTGAGCTATTTTTAATACAACCCGTACCAATGGGCATGCGTCGGTATCGATCGATATCGCCCAGGTTGCAGGCTCGAATGCCCACCAGGTGATTCAGCAAACCATCAAGGCGCTCGATCTGGCGGCCCAAAATTTCCCAAAAGGAATCAAATACGTTGTCTTGCAAAATGTCGACTATTTCCTGCTGGCCTCGATTGATAAAGTACTCCATACGTTGCTGGAAGCATTCGTGTTGGTATTTGTGGTTGTGTTTTTGTTTCTGCAGGATTTTCGCTCGACGTTGATCCCGGCCATCTCGGTTCCGGTCGCAATCATAGGCACGTTCTTCTTTTTGAACATGCTGGGTTTTACTATCAACCTGCTCACACTTTTTGCAACGATCCTGGCTATTGGAATTGTTGTCGATGACGCGATTGTGGTTGTGGAGGCAGTACATGCAAAATTGGATGCAGGGTATCAATCTGCCAAGCAGGCGTCGATCGATGCACTTGAACAGATTTCATCAGCGATCATTTCTATCACCCTTGTTATGTCTGCCGTTTTTATCCCGGTTAGCTTTATAGGCGGCTCTTCGGGTATTTTCTTTAAGCAGTTCGGGCTTACACTCTCGATCGCAATCGCGCTTTCCGCTGTCAATGCGCTTACCCTGAGCCCGGCCCTTTGTGCGCTGCTTTTGAAAGCAGATCAGCCCCATCAGGCTCCTACGAGCTTTTTTCAAAGGTTCTACCTGGCCTTCAATGCCGCCTTTGAGCGTATGACGGCCCGCTACACGGGAATAATCCATTTTTTTAACCGTAAAAAGTGGATTCCATTGGGGGTGCTCGCGGCGCTGACTTGTTTGCTGATTTATCTAAGCGCTGTAACTCCGACCGGTTTTGTCCCCAATGAGGATTTGGGCGTGGTCAGCTGCAATATCAGCCTGCCACCAGACGCATCGCTGGACCGGACAGATGCTGTCACCAAAAAGGTTGAGCAAATGGCAAGGACGATCCCGGAAATAAATAATATCCTGGCGGTATCCGGCAAGGGGCCTCTCTCCGGACCAGGAAGCAACTACGGCATGGTTGTGATGCGGCTTGTGCCATGGGACCAGCGTAAGCGCGATGTTCAGGCAATTATTGACGAGCTTAATCAAAAGGCCGCAGGTATTACCGAGGCTGATCTGAAATTTTTTGCGCCGCCGACAATTCAGGGATTTGGTGCGACCAACGGTTTCTCTTTTCAGCTGCAGGACAAATCCGCAGGCGATATTGCCAGTTTTTATAAGGTAAGCAAGGACTTTTTATCCTTGCTCTCAGAGCAACCCGAGATCCAGTTCGCGTCTACCTCGTTTAACCCGAATTTCCCGTTGTACCTGATGAGCGTCAACATTGCCAAGGTAAAGGCTGCCGGACTGAACCTGACAGATATCACCCGAACTATGCAAGGCTATTTTGGCGGAATCTATGCATCGAATTTTACCCAGTTCGGCCAGCTCTACCGCGTCATGGTCCAGGCAGCGCCGCAGTACCGGATGACTGCCCAGAGTCTGAATGGGATCTTTGTCAGAACGCCCGACGGACTGATGGCGCCGATCACCGAATTTGTGACCCTGACCCAGGACTATGGCCCGCAAACCATTACGCGCTTCAATCTTTTCAATTCGATCAGCGTTAACGGCGCGCCAAATGCCTCTTTCAGTACCGGTCAGGCCATCGCCGCCATTCAGCGAGCTGCCGTTTCAGCCTTACCGAAAGGCTACGGCTTTGAATTCTCAGGGCTGGTGCGTGAGGAGATTTCTGCGGGAAGTCAAAACGTGCTGATCTTTTCGCTTTGCCTGATTTTTGTTTACCTGCTGCTTGCCGCGCAGTACGAAAGCTATTTGTTACCGCTGGCGATCCTGCTGACAATACCGACAGGAATTGCCGGGGCTTTCATTTTCTCGTTGATATTTCAGGTCAGCAACAATATTTACTTTCAGATTACACTGGTCATGCTGATCGGCTTGCTGGCAAAGAACGCGATACTGATTGTCGAATTCGCCCTTCAGAGGCGAAAAGAAGGCCTTTCAATTTCCCAGGCTGCCCTGGAGGGCGCGCGGCAGAGGCTCAGGCCGATCCTGATGACATCCTTTGCTTTCATTTTTGGGCTTTTGCCACTGATGTTTGCCACAGGGGCGGGTGCTAACGGCAACAAAGCCATCGGAACCGGCGCTGTCGGTGGAATGCTGCTGGGCACCGGACTGGGCGTGTTTATTACCCCGGTGTTGTTTGTGCTCTTTCAAACCTTACAAGAAAAATTCCGCAGGCAAAAAGCCTTGCCGGTCAGCTAGCCACCGCGTTTTCCCAAATCAACTTACAATGAACACAAAATTGATTTCCAGGCAAGCCCTGACAGCATTGCTATGCGCAATGCTAGCGGGATGCAACGTTTTAAAGCCATACGATCAGGGCAGTCTTGAAAAGTCAGCAGTCTTTCGGGTGGGAGCGCAAGCAGATACAGCCGGCATTGGCCGTTTGCAATACCAGCAAATGTTTAAAGACTCTGCCTTGCAAACCTTGATCGAAAAGGCCCTGGTAAACAACCTGGACCTGAAAACCGCATTTTCCAAAGTACTGGTTGCCCAGGCGGATTTTCAGCAAAGCAAGCAAGCCTTTTTTCCGACGCTCTCTGCCGGTCTATCCGTGCCGATATCAGCTGGCGGGGCCGGTTCTGATAATTCGGCAAACAGCCCCCATTCTTATCAGACCATGCTGACCTCGAGCTGGGAAGCGGACCTATGGGGTAAGCTAAAAAGCGCCAAGCGTGCCAGTCTGGCCTCACTTCTGCAAACAGAAGCTAACCGCAGGGCGGTCAGGACTGCCTTGATAGCAGACGTTGCCACTTCTTACTATTCGCTACTCGCGCTCAAAGCGCAGCAGAATGTGGCAGAGCAAAGCGTAACGGGCTGGCAAAAGACGGTTGATGTAATGAAGGAGCTCAAAAAGGCCGACGTAGTCACCTCCGCAGCGATCGTGCAAAGCGAGGCCAGCAAGTTTGCCGTAGCGGCAACGCTGCCAGATATCAGACTGGCCATTTTTGAGCAGGAGAACAGGCTCAACTTTCTGGTCGGAAATTCTCCGGGGCCAGTAGTGGCCAGTTCGCTGGATGCCCAGCAAGGTTTGCAATCGCCGTCGACCGGACTGGCCGTGACGATGCTTGCCAACCGACCGGATGTGCAGGCGGCTGAGTATGGTTTTCGATACGCCTTTGAGATGAGCAATGTCGCGCGGAGTTATTTTTATCCGTCTCTGACAATCGGCGGAGCGGCGGGCCTTTCAAGCCTCACCTCATTTTTCAGCGCAGCTTCCTGGATTAGTTCGCTGACAGCGGGCCTGACGCAGCCCATCCTTAACCGCGGGGCAAACCGCTCCCGTTTGAGGATTTCTGAGCAGCAACAGCAGCAGGCCGCAATTGTTTTTAAGTCAGTCATGCTCACCGCTGCCGGTGAAGTTTCGAACGCTGTTTTCGCATACAATACCGCCTCCGAGAAAATACTGACACGAAAAAGCCAGCTGGACAATTTGCGCAAATCAGTTGACTATACCCAGCAGTTGGTGCGGTACGGGTTCGCCAATTACACCGAGGTGCTTACAGCGCAGCAGAGCCTTCTGACCGCCGAGCTTAACAGCATCAACGATCATCTGCAACAGCTCAGCGCGGGTGTTGCTTTGTACCGCTCTTTGGGCGGTGGGGCAAACTAATGCTGGACTTCTGCGCGTAAGGCGACGGTTGACCACTAACCAAGAAAGGGATGACATTGCGTGTCATCCCTTTCTTGGTTAGTGGCCTGCTTACGAGAGAATCATTGGGTGTTATTGGGGATAAAACTCCGAGGCGGTAGTTTTTTCAAAACCAGAAACATACCCAGTAGAGTAAGGTATGAAAACAGGATCGCCACTCCAAGGGTTCGGTAAAAGATAGTCTGCAAAAAATCCTCATGCGCGACCGGCTGGACCTGGCTGGCCTGATCTGAAAAGAATACCGGATTAAAAAATAGCTCGGTGCCGTTTTCGAAACGGGCTGTGGCCCTGGCGTAGTGGTCGGATTTGGAAATTTTGAACCGCGCCACTTCCGTGTTTTTGAATCTGGCTATCGTCTTTCCATTTTGGCCTGTGATCAGAATCTGGGCTGCCTTTTCACTGAGCAGGATTTCAACTGTCGAGCCTCTCACCCAAAGGTGCTCTAAGTAAGGTACCGAGCCGGGTTTCTGATCCGCAGCGAGCACAGCACCGTAGCTGCGCCCCGATTTTAAAGCGCTTAATACCTGCTCCTTTGAGGGCTTATCAATGTTAACGAAAGTACACATTTTGCCCAACCGGTCCCTGTTGACGATGTCGTGCAGGTCGTCATCGCCAACCACAAATACCCTACGTCCCGCCGACAGCGCAGCGTCCCAATGCCTGGTCGAAATTACCGAAGGGTTGAGCACTTCCATGCAGTCATAACCGGTCAGGGAGGCGAAGTCGGATTCCTTGTAGCCGTTTCTGAGCGCGGGATGGTTTAATATGACCACTGAGTTGGGATTTTTTAAATGGTTGAGCACATCCTGCTTATTGTAGAGCGTCTGCGGCAACAGGTAGTCCAGCCATTCTACCGCACTTTCACCCAAAACGAGCTGGTGTGTTTTCTCGATGTTATAGCCGTGCTCATAAGCAGGGATATAGCCGGGCTCGCCGCTGCCTGTCGAATCGATGCTTTGGTAATTGGAAACGCAGTGGATGCCATAACCAAGTTGCTGGTAGGCCTGGTGAATTTGCGCCGCGTTGCCAAGGCCATTGGTCACCCCCTGCCAGGCTTTCGCATGAGCGTGAAAATTGGCCTTCACCCACTGTTCGGACCGTATCTGGGCATAGGGGTTCAGAATCGAATCTCCCCTGAAAGGCTCGGGCCTCGGGAAGGTAAATTGCGGACAAAAAAAGTATTGGTTTAAAAAGGATAAGACACAGAAAGTCAATATGCACAAGGCAAGAATCCGTAATATTTTCATTGGGATAAGCTTTGGTCAAACAAATCCCTGTACGGTTGTTTTTCAGGCTTAGTGGGGTCAAAATCGGCTTCTGAAAATATTTCTTTTGCGCCCCACCTTTGCGCTGGATATTGCGTACGCGCCTGCTGCCGCCGTTACATCTTTGTCAGCGGGACGCAAGAAACCGCCTCCAAAAAAACTTCAGTATTCGGCGCTAGGTTTGGGCTCACTACCTAAGAAACCTATGTTTTTACCGAGTTTGATGTTGACCATTTGCGGCCTTTTTGCCTTTTCGATATCTGCCGTGTGCGGCGGTGGGGCTGGGCTGATCCTGATACCAATTTTAAAGACGGTTGTGCCTGCCTCGCAGGTGCCGGCCGCGCTCTCTGTTGGTACAGCCAGTAGCTCACTTTCCAGGATCGCGGTCTTCCGCTCGCATATCAACTGGAAAATTGTCGCCCGCTTTGTCCCGCCTGCCTTACCGGCGGTCTGGCTTGGTGCCTGGCTGTTAAAATTCTTCAACCCCCTGTATCTGGAACTGATCCTTGGGGCATTTCTGGTCAGCAACCTGACAATGCTCTTTAAAAAGGATGGCGAACCGGCAGCCGGGCAGCTGCCGATGATCGGACTTTCTGTGATTGGCGCGGCCGCAGGCTTTGTCTCGGGTCTTACCGGCGCTGTCGGGCTGCTCTTCAACCGGTTCTATCTCCGGTACGGCATGAGCAAAGAGCAGATTGTTGCCACCCGTGCAGCTAACGAGATACTGCTGCATATTATCAAGCTCGCCCTGTACGCCTCTTTTGGATTACTGACCGCTAGGGGAATGGGCTTTGGCGCGCTTATAGCCGGCTCGGCCATTATCTCCTCGTGGGCAATGAAATGGGTTTTACCCCGGATAAGCCCTGGTTTGTTCAGGCGGATCGGATATATCGCCATGGTCGTTTCAGGGCTAACCCTGTTTGGTGGCGCAGTAACCCGGCTCGGCCGGGAAAACGTGCGCTATATCAGCTTCACCCCGATTTCAGGAGGGGTTCAGACCCAGGTGCAGTGGCGTCAGGGTTTTTTCACGCTCGAATTCGAAATCGATGAAGGCCCGGAAGTGGAGGTGAAAACCAGCCTGGATAAACTTGATGAGCAAAAGCAGCAGCTGGCCAGAAAACTGGGCGCAGGATCCGAAAAAATGATTATTGAAGAGGTCTTCGGAATCGGGAAGCACTACCATGAACTGTACGTATTTCGGGCAGGAAGCGTCGAGAAATTCAATATCTGAAAATAAAAAGCAACCAGCTGCCCCACCTGGCATTCAACTGCTGCGTAGAGGAGAGCAGAGCAGAAAAAAACTGTAGCTGATTTGAATGGCAGGCCTGTCCAGAAAAATTTCAGAATTGGCTCCTAGCTTGACTGCTACTTATGTAACAGTCACCTGTGCAAACAGCTGAGCACTTAATATTAACCGGTAATACATCTTAGAAGCACCCATTTTAAAATAGATTCAATAAGTATGAACTACCAGCAAGAGCTGCAAAGAATTGAGCAAGAAGTGTCGAGCCGCTTTGAGAAGCAAGGACAGGCGAGCCTTGTCTTTCATAATCTTGTTCACACCCGGCGCGTGGTAGCGCATTGCGTCGAGCTTGCCGGTCACTATGATTTGAGTCAACAGCAACGGTTCATCGTTCAAGCGGCAGGATGGTTTCACGACATTGGCTACCTTTCCGGCCCGCAGCAGGATCATGAGCTAAGAGGGGCTGATTCGGCCGGCGAGTTCTTGCAGTGCGGTGGGGTCAGCGGGGCGTTAATCGAGCAAATACAGGGGTGTATATTGGCTACACGACTGCCGCAGCAACCAACCGGGTTGTTGCAGCAGATCGGGTGTGACGCCGACCTGTATCATTTCGGGACCATTGAGCTGCCTGAGCGCGATCAGCTCATGCGGAAAGAAGTAGAAATTCGCCTGGGGAAACAAATTCCGGAAAGCGCCTGGCTTGCTGCAACAATGCGGCTCCTTGAAGCGCATCATTTTCATACGCATCATGCGAGGGTGCTTCTGGACGAGGGGAAAAAGCAAAACCTGTCGATGCTGCAAGCCAGGCTGGGCCGGCTCAACGGCTAGTTTTAGAAAGTGACCGGGCTGACCTTGTACCCCTTCTCCCACAGGGAGACTACCAGGTACTGCCTGACTGAGAGCGCTGCGGTAACGTAATATCTTACGCCGTCTTTATAGGGCTCGGACTGAGAAAAAGTGTGCTGGTGGCCAAAAAAAGATAACCTGACTTTTCCTGATGAGGAGAGCGTGTTGGCAAACTGTTGCTGGGCGCTAGTTTTGAAATCAGCATCAAATGGAGGGGTGTGTCCCAGCACAATTACATCTGTCGCCGAATTGTCACCCGAGATCTGCGTGGCCAGCCAGCCCAGATCGGGCACGGCAACTGAGGCTGGGAAAACACTTGAATTTGTGTTAAGGAAAACGAATTTGTGACCGGCCAATGCAAATGAATAATTGAACTCGCCAAACATCTGTTTATATACCGCCCCATCGCCAGGCGTATCCATCTCACCGAGCGCTGTAACATAGGGGTATTTAAGAGAAGCCATCGCCTTGTTAAACCACTTGTATTCCTGGGTTGTGCTGGTGGCCGTCACATCTCCCAGGTGGGCAACAAAAGAGACATTTGCCTGCTGGTTGGCGCTTTTGACAAAGTCGGCGGTTTCATCCAGCCACTGGTGGGTATCGGAAGCTACGATGAACCGGAGCGTATCGCCGGGCGTGATGGCCCTGATTTTTTCGATATTTTTTGATCTCAGGTTTTTTTCGGCTTCTTCCAAAACAATTTGATTGGGAGAAAACTCAAAAACGCCCTTGCAGGATAGCGCCATACCTGCCAGGGCGAGTATGGACAGCGTAGAAGTTAGTTTGTTGATCATTGAGTAGTAATTAAAAGTGAATCATTAAAATCTGTTATTGCCGTTAGTAGGGGACAACCCTGTTATTGCGGTTTTTCCCCCATTTGTAGCGGTGGGTCCAGTAAGCGGTTTTCATCGCCAGGTACCCGATCCCGGCCCCTACCAGCACGTCGCTGATATAATGCCGGTTATTGGCCACCCTGAGTAGTCCCACCGAGGATGCTACCGTATAAGATGCATAGGGAATCCATGGAAGCCGCTCTTTGTATTCTTCACTCAAAAAGGTTGCCGCAGCAAATGCCTGGGTCGTGTGTCCTGATGGGAATGAAGTGTAGGCGCTGCCGTCAGGACGAAGTGTGTGGGTTGCTTTTTTGAGCAGTGTCGCCGTTCCCAGCGCGAGGATTTCGCCCTTGGCCAAAATCACAGAGCGGTTCAGAAAGTCGTTTTTTGACTTAACGCCGAATGCGTCCAGCCCGTAGGCCACCGCGATCGGAGAAAACTGCAAGTAGTCATCCAGCCGCGTTTTGAAATGCGGGATGATCTCGTTGCGTTCCTCTGCCAGCTCGTTCTTGATCGATTCCTCAGAGCGCCCATTGGAAATCAACCCGGCCAGGATCAGTGAGGCGGCCGGATAAGTTTGACGGAATGTGAAACGGGGCTTATCGTTAGCTAGCGTATCAGATTTCAGCTGGGCATCGGCCTTTGGCCCTGTCAAAAACGCGGCTAAAAGGATTAAAACAAATTGAATGGTTTTCATATTCTGGTTCTAGAGGTGGTTAGTTGTCGCCGCTGGGGGCATTATTGAGGAAATCACCCGAGTGGTCTTTTCCTTTTTTGAATTCAAGCTTTCCGAATTTGTAGCTCAGACTGAGCCCGAAGGACCGGTAGGGGACAAGCACGGTAGTGGAGGAGATATAATTGCCCGTACGGATGGTGGTCAGCTGGGTGACATATTTGGTAAAAGGGTTGGTTGCAGTTAGGCCAATACTGGCGTTTTTGTGCAGGATCAGTTTGCGCAGGGCGAAATTGTAGGTCAGCTCCTGCGGGCGCCTTCCCTGGATCGAGTTGATCGCCGAAGAATAGTTTCCAAAACCTTCCACCACCAGCTCACCGGGCAGTTGATAGGTCGCGTTCAGGTTAAACCGCCAGTTAAAGCCGTTGGTGACATTGCCCGCAAGAAGATCGTTGACCACCTTTTTCTGTGTGAGCATCAGGTTACCACGAAGATTTAGCTGCGAAGTAACCGGTATGGACCCTGACATGCTTACACCGGAATTATACTCGATACCGATATTTTCCCGCCGGGTGATAGAGACGTTGGTGTAAGTCGAATCCCCGATCACGTAGGTCGGATAGAGCGTTGTATACGGCTTTACGTCGCTGGTGTTAATCCGCTCGATCAATGCCAGGGAAATGTTCCCACCGTTTTGAAAGGTCTTGTTGTAGCCCAGCTCGAAGTTGTTTCCGATTTCTGGTTTGAGCAGCGGATTACCGGTAGTGATATTGTAGGGATCGCTCAGGTTCATGAACGGGTTGATGTCCCGGTATTCGGCGCGCTCTATCCTGCGGGTAAAAGCCAGCTTCAATGACTGTTCATCCTTGAAATTGTGCGAGAAAATAAGCGACGGTACCAGGTTATTGTACGATGGAATATGGGTTCCAGGGAAGTCGATACTCACATCGGTATGTTCCAGGCGTGCGCCGGCCTTCACATTCAGAAAATTCAATAGCCGGAAGCTGGCCGAAAGATACCCCGCATATACCTGCATTTTATACCCGAGCCGGTAGGATTGAGCAGGGTCGCGCAAGTAGGTGCCCGATGCCGGGCGCAGCACGCTGATGTCGGCAATGCTGCTGATGTTTTGAAGCACGGTTTTGAGCCCGGTTTCAAAGGTGATTTTTTTTCCGACCGGGTGGGTATAGTCAACCGAGATGTTGGTTTGTCTGTCGCTGCCGGGCGTGTTCCCTTTCGTGCCGGTGAAAGGCGCGGGCTCGCCCGCATAATTCTGAAACTGCTCGTAGCTGCTCCGGGGTTTTCCAAAGCTGGAACTGTAAAGGATATTGAGCTCCTGGCCATCCCTTTTGAGCTTTTTGATATAATTCAAAGACCAGTCCAGGGCATTGATGCCCCTTTGACTTTGTGAGTTTCGGATTGTCTGACTCTGAGGGCCTGCACTGCCTGTCGCATCGAAAAGGCTCTGAGTGATACTGGTCAGCCCCGAGCTGGAATTACCAAAGCTGTTAAAGCCGACCGCGCCAATCAGATTGTCTTTTTTGGAAAGGGCCCAGTCAAAGCCCAGACCGGAGCGGTAGCCGCTTCTTTTAAAATCCTGGTAGCCGTCTTGCAAAAGCCGGGTGTTGGCCCCGGCCGGGTCCGTTGAGAGCCTGTCCTGCGTGGAAGGTGTCCGGGAGCTGATCTGCTTATTGCCGCTGAAAAATGCATTCATTCCGAAATTGTTTTTCCGCAGGTTCAGATTTATGGAGGCATTTTCAAGGCGCGTACCAGCGATCAGGTTTACGCTGCCATTCACGCCCTGCAGCCGGTTTTCTTTGAGGATAATGTTGATAATGCCGCCTGTACCCTGGGCATCGTATTTTGCTCCCGGCGTAGTGATAGCCTCGATACTTTTGATCTGATTGGCGGGAATAGAGGCCAGCGCGTCGGTCAGGCTGTTACCGAACACGCTCGAAGGCTTGCCGTTGATCAGAAAGCGAACGTTGGGGTTGCCTTGCAACTCTACATTTCCGTCGATATCGACAGAGACCTGCGGCACTTTTTTAAGTACGTCCAGGGCCACGCCCGCCTGTGAGGTAATGTCGTTGGCTGCGTTGTAGACGATTTTGTCGATCTGGTTTTCAACGATAGCTGCGTGGCCGGAAACGGTCACCTCGGCCAGTTGTTTGGCCGCGGGCTGCATCCGGATCGTGCCCAGATCAATGTTTTTGCCGGATGCAACAAGATCCTTTTGGGAAATTTTCTGGTAGCCGATAAAATCGGCATTCAATGTGTAGCGACCGGCTGCAACGCCTGTGATCTGAAAAATGCCCGCCGAATCTGTAACCGCCCCGTTGACTACTTTGCCTGTCGCCTGGTCTGTCAGGCCGACTGAGGCATATTCGACCGGAGAATCATTGGATGCGTCGATGATCTTTCCGGTTATCCGGGCGCCATTTCTGGTTTGAGCCCTGGTGATGCCCGATAAAAGCATGCATACGATCATGCATAAAGTAAATGGCCTCATTGTTGGAGTGTTAGTTGTTACGCCAAACGTAGAGGCCAATCCTGAAGAATTTTTAGAGAAAACTTCGGCTGCGGAGAATTTTCTGAGATTTTAATCCCAACTTAATGTGAACTGGTGTAACCCGCCAGAATACTGGTAAGATATCCTGATAAGCAACTGGTCGCAGATTTGCTTGACAATCGAAAGGCCCAGCCCGTTATGCTGACTGTTTTGTACTTCCTTGTAAAATCTGCGAAACAGCCTGCTGGTATCAAGGGCGGTATCTGAGCCGGAATTGGAAACCCGGAGCTCGTTTGCTGTAAGCCGGATATGAATGCTGCCGCCTGGCCTGTTATGGCGGCCGGCGTTGGAGATCAGGTTAGTGAGCAGGATCTCGATCAGCTCCGGGTTTGCATCGATCCAGGCCGGGTTTAGCTCTTGCGACCAGCTGATATCGTTGTTTTGCCAAAACTCCTGGAACTGTCCCAGCTTTTCGGAAACCTTTTCAAGCAGGTCCACCCGGCTTGTCTGACTGAACTGGCGGTTTTCTATTTTGGTCAGCAGAAGCAGCGACTGGTTCAGCTTGGTGAGTCTTTTGATGCCCGAATAAACGCTTTTGAGCGCCTCTGCCTGCCGGTCGGAAAGGCCCTCTTCCTGTATGACAAGGTCAAGCTTGGAGCGGATAATGGCCAGCGGCGTCTGGATCTCGTGGGATGCATTCTCAGTAAATTCTTTTAATAGCTGATATTCTGCCTCGGCGCTGCCGACCGTTTCTGCCAGCAGCGTGTTCATGTAGGAGAATTCCTCAATGTCTGTCTGGGCAAAAGCGGGAAGGCGGTTATTGCCCAGTTTGAAGGTCTTTACCTGGGCCAATGCATTGTAGAATGGCTGCCATAACCGGCGCAATACAAGCTGATTGACAATCAGCGAAGCAACAATGACCACTAAAAGCATGACAACGGTGATAATAACGACAGTCCTTGTAAGCATCTTGGTGCCTTCGATCGGTTTGGAGAGCGTTACCAGGTATGAGCCTGTTCGCGCTTTTTGGATGTAGCGCTGCTGGCGGTATTTGTGCAGCTCGTTTTCGATCGTATCGCGCATGGTCACGTTCTCTGGCGGCAGTACCTTTGGGGCCTGGCTGGTCGGCCGATAGGAAACCCGGGTCTCGTCTGCAACGCTGACAGGGGGAAGCTCCCCGTGCCCTCGCACGTAACTTTCGATTCTTGCGCGGTAGTCTTCCAGCGCCTCATCCAGCTCATGGATCAGTATGTAGTTGATCAGAAAGTAGTAGGTCACCCCAGATATCAGAAACAGGGCGACCATCATGCTCAGGTTAATCCGGTTGTACCTGGTGAACAGCTTCATAGGTCAGTACTGAATTTGTAGCCCATCCCATAGACCGCTTTGATGTAATCGGGGCACCCGCTCTGCATGAGCTTTTTTCGCAGGTTCTTGATATGCGAGTAAATAAAATCATAGCTGTCTGCCATGTCGATATCATCCCCCCATAGGTGCTCGACGATGGCTTCCTTGGTGACCACTCTGTTCTTATTGCTCAAAAAGTACAAAAGCAGCTCGTATTCCTTTTTGGTGAGCGCCACCGGCTCGTCGCCCGATTTAAGGACACGCTCGGAGAGGTCCAGCGTAAGGTGCCCGACTGAAATACGGGTTTTGCCCTCAAAAGATTTTCTGCGTACGATCGCCGCAACCCGCGCGCCCAATTCGGCCAGGTGGAAGGGCTTGGTCAAATAGTCGTCGGCGCCCGTGTTAAGCCCCCTTACCCGGTCATCGAGCGAATTTTTGGCGCTGACAATCAACACGCCATCAGATTTTCCGGCCGCTTTCAGCTCGGAAAGAATGTCCAGGCCACTGCCATTGGGCAAGGTAATATCCAGGATAATACAGACATACTCGTTGATCAGCGCTTTGTCAATCGCTGAGTGGTAATCATAGGCCGTCTCGCAGGTAAACTGTTCTGAATTCAAATAGGTGCACATGCTATCTGAAAGCTCCTTCTCATCTTCTATGACCAGTAATTTCATTGTAATCTCAGTTCATTCATTTTCAATATCCAAAGATTATATGTGAATCTGAATTATTTCTGGAGTCTGTCTAGGGCGTTATTTAAAGTACCAGCACCAGCGTGCCTGCCAGGATCATCACCGCGCCCGCAGCAGTCTTCCAGTCGAGGGGCTCACCCAGTATCACCACCGCGAGGACGATCGCAATCGCCACACTGAGCTTATCTATCGGGGCTACCTTGGAGACGGGCCCGGTTTCCAGGGCCTTGAAGTAGAATATCCATGAGAGCCCGGTTGCAAGGCCCGATGCGGCAAGAAACAATAGATTATTGCGGCTCAATTCCTTTAACTGCTTTTGCTCGCCGTAAGCAAACACAATTCCCCAGGCTACCATCAGTACGATCACTGTACGCACCGCAGTGGCCAGATTACCACCGATTCCCTTGATACCCATCTTGGCAAGAATCGCCGTCAGGGCCGCAAATAGGGCTGAAAGTAAAGCATAATATCGCCACATCTTCAATATATTTAATCAGGGTATTTGCCTGAATTTACTGCTTAAATTCAATTTCAAACCGGTGGATTCCCCCGGGGTGGATTCCCCCGGCATACGCATAGCGGACCGGCCAGTTATAAAACAGGCATATTTCACGAACAATCGCAAGGCCAAGCCCGGTCGAGCGGCTATTGCTGTCATTTTTGGTAAACCGCTCGAAGATGCGTTCCGGCGCGAACTGCAGCTCAGGCCCAGAGTTGGAAACCGTCAGAGTCCGATCAGCCAGGCCGATATCGACCCTGCCGCCGGGCGTAGTGTACCGCAGCGCGTTTGAAAGAAGGTTCGAGATGAGCGTTTCGACCAGATAGGGGTCGGCTCTTACGGTAGCGGCACTGCATGCGCTGGTCAACTTGATTTGCCTGCTTTCAAAGAGCTCCTCCATATTGGAGAGCTGCTGTTGGATGGTTTCTTGAAGCTCTACCGGGTGCTGGCCTGTGAAAGCTTTGTTGTCGAGCTTGGCCAGAAGCAAAAGGCTCCTGTTCATTTTCGATAGCCGGTCAACGCCTGATTTGGCCTGGACGATGTAGCCGGCCATCTGCTCGGAGATTTCAAGCTGGCTCATCCGGTCGAGCTTGGACTGGATGATGCTTAACGGCGTTTGAATTTCATGGGAAGCGTTTTCG
Source organism: Dyadobacter sp. 50-39 (assembly GCA_001898145.1). GTDB lineage: Bacteria > Bacteroidota > Bacteroidia > Cytophagales > Spirosomataceae > Dyadobacter. Next base: position 78,535 of record MKSR01000001.1, on the reverse strand, counting down.
GTGAACTCGCGAAGGGCCAGGTACTCCTTCCGGCTCCGGTCGGTCATCTCTTTCAGGGTGCGGTTGAGCTCTATAAATTCTGTGATAGAGGACTCATTTAGCTGTAATGGCTCTGTGGAGCTAACTGAAAATTGCTGCACCTTTCGAAGGTTGCCCAGAAACGGCCGTAACACATTTTTGTTGATGTAATAGTTAATAATGATCCCTGAGCCGGTCAATAGTAGTGCCTCTAATGAAAAAATGAAGAAAATACTCAGGTAATAGCGGTCCCAGCCGATATGGGAGGTCATCACCGTTACCTGGTAGCGGCCCAGGTCGAGCTGCCGGGTCTGCTTTAAAACATGGTATTCTTCTGTTTCCTTTTGAATGCGGTCGTAGACCATCGAATCGGAGAAAACATTGCCCTCCGGCTGATCCGGGGAAGCTTTGCCGATCACGCTCATGGGCGCGCTGTTGAAGTTGCCGGCCCTGATCTGCTCGAACAGCTCGTCGGCCAGCAGTTCAAGCTGCTCGTTCATTTCCGCGCCTACCTCGTAGCGCAGCATGGCAAACAAAGCCGCCCCGGTGATGATCAGGATCGAAATCGAAGCAATTAAATAGTCGCGCGTGGTCTTTTGCAGCAGTTTCATCAGGTAGCAGGGCTGTTATTGAGAAGACCACTTATAGCCCATTCCGTGCACGGTTTTGACATAGTCCGTGCTGGAAAGTGCGGCAATCTTCTTACGCAGGTTCATCGTGTGCACATAGACGGCGTCATAGTTATCAGCCATATCGTAATGGTCGCCCCATAAATGTTCGGCGATCGATTGCCTGCTGACCACCCGGTTTTTGTTGATCACAAAATAGAGCAGCAGCTCATATTCTTTTTTGGTCAGCGTCAGCGGCTGGCCCGCAACCGTGACCGATTTGTGGGCCATGTTAATGGAAAGGTCATCGATCCGGATCTGGTTCTCGCCATTGAACGACCGTCTGCGGAGCAATGCAAAGATGCGGGCATTAAGCTCTTCCATATGAAAAGGTTTAGTGATATAGTCGTCAGCTCCGAGCTGCAAACCTGAGACCTTGTCATCAAGCGAATTCTTTGCCGACACGATCAGAACGCCCGTGTTCTTGTGATCAAGCTTGAACTGCTGCAAAAGACCCAGGCCACTTCCGCCGGGGATGGTAATGTCAAGCACGACCAGGTCATAGTGGTAAAGGTGCAGTTTTTCCTGGCCCTCAAAAAAAGTGGTCGCCCGCTCGCAGCGGTATCCCTGTTCTGTCAGGTAGCTCTCCATCTCTTCGAGCAGCAGCGGCTCATCTTCAACCAATAGTAATTTCATTATGGCAGATCAATTTCATTTAGTGGCGGTAAATGAAATCAAAAAATCTAAATAAAGTTTAAAGACGCCCGGCAGCCCGCTGCTGAATTTTTAATTAATGTTATTTAGAATAAGTATAGTTTAGAAAAAATTCAGAATTGGGTTCTTATTTCGCCGCATGAAAATTCTGATCTGGGACAGAGCTCGGCGTGTGATCAATGAAATAGGGCAATTGCTGCCGGTTGAAAGAATTGCTTCCGTTGAAAGCTACGAGGATTTTCTTAAACATGCCCAGGCCCACGGCTTTGATTGCGTGGTGGCTGACCTGTCTGTTTATAATGGATCTGTGGCCAGTTTTGTCGAAAACATCAAGCAACACCAGCCCTCTGCCGGACTGATCCTGATCTGTTCGGCTACCAGCCTGGAAGAGAAAGTAGAAGCGCTCAGGGCGGGAGCAGACGACTTTTTAAGCATCCCGTTTGAGATGACAGAACTTGCCGCCAGGATATTTGCCCTCGTCCGGAGAGTGCGTGCGATGACGCATAGCGATCTGTCTTACAAAGAGATACGAATCAGTCTGGACGGAAAGCTGGTGTTCATCAACGAGCGTGAGCTAAGCCTGACCAGAAAGGAGCTCGAATTGCTGCTTTATTTTATCCAGCACAAAAACAGCGTGGTCAGTAAGGAAAACCTGGTCAGTTTTCTCTCCGGAAACAGCCAGCAGGCGGCCGGAAACATGGACATTCTTTACGCTCATATCAAAAACCTGAAAAAGAAGCTGGTCGGTGCCGGATGCCGCCCGTATTTAAAGACCGTGTATGGGATCGGCTATAAATGGGAGGGAGTTTAGTCTCTTTTTTTGATCCGTTGCTTATAAAAAGTCTAAATATCGATAACTCATTCAAAACAATTTATAAATCAATCTCTAACTCAAATGCTAAAAATTGCCTACAAATTAAAGTACGCGCTGGTGGCTCTGGCCATTATTGGATTTACCTCTTGCAGCGACGATGAAAAAACGCTCGCCCCTGTTGAAGAGACTCCTCTTCGGACTAAAATCGACTACGCGACCCTGACAGCAACGACACCTTATAGCACACCGTTCGTGGATAAGGATAAAAAATCTACAGTAGATTTGAGCAGCGGCAATAACCGTTACAAGATGTTTCAGGCCCTGAACTCGAATATGACCTCGGGCGTGAGCGGTAACAAGTTGATCGATGCCGCGGTTCTCAAGAACCTTTTCAGCAACACTGGAAATCCTTTTGCCGACAGCACGAAACTGAACACTTCCGGCGTACAGCTCCGTAACACTGTGGCCTCGTCATGGCCAGCGGCTGACGCCGAAGCCGTACGGGCCAATTTTGAGGCGCTTTTTGGTCTTTTGGCTGAGGCGTCTAAATCTGTTACACAGACTGGTGAGAAAGGTAAAGCGGGTAAAATTGGAACCTATCTGGTGGATGCCAAAGGTGTTGAGTTGGTTCAGGTTGTGCAAAAATCGCTGATCGGCGCATTGCAACTGGATTACATCAACAACGTTCTTTTGACCAAAGGACTTGATGCAGACAACAAAGCAGTTGTAACCGGCAAAGTGTACACGCAGCTCGAACAGAACTGGGACGAAGCTTACGGTCTTTTGACGCTGAACCCGATCTATCTGGCCGGCTCAACCGACGCGACCCGCGGAACAACCGAGTTCGGTTTGGGATCCTACGTTTGGGAATACAACAAGGGGGCATATGCTAAAATCTACCCTGCCTTCTTGAAAGGACGCGCTGCTATTGTAAACAACGATAAGACCGAGCTGAAGGCGCAGGCCGATTATATCAAAACTGAAACGGAGAAGGCGGTTGCCGCCTCAGCAGTTGGCTACCTGAAAAAATACAATGACGCTACTACCGATGCGGCGCGCGTTCACGCCATCGGCGAGGGTATCGGCTTTATCTATTCCCTGCGTTTCGCAAACGCTAATGGTGCCAATGCCAAATTCTCGGATGATATCCTGGCCGGACTTGGCGTGGCTTCGGCGAACGGTATCTGGGATTTGACGCCGGCCAAGGTGACTGCCGCATCAGATGCCATCAAGGCAAAATTCAAATTGTAAGTCTTTAATCTTTAAAGTATGTGGCGGCCGGCGTTAGCCGGCCGCTTCCTACCGTTACAACCATGATAAGATTTCAACCGGTCAAATCCATCCTCTGTGCCCTGACTGTATTTGCCATTTACGCATGCTCTTCGGGGGGCGGCTCAACCACCCCTGAGCCCGAGCCGGTCGATCAGGGAAAAGACCGGAAGGCCATCCTGGTCAACTGGGCTGACAACATTATTATTCCGTCCTATGCGGCCTTCAAAGTGAAGCTGGACGCAATGGTGGAAAAATCAAAGGCTTTTGCCGCCAAACCCTCGGCCGCCGAGCTGACCGGGTTCCGGCAGGCCTGGGTAGAAGCCTATACAGAGTGGCAGAAGGTCGAGCTTTTTGATGTAGGCCCTGCCTCCAAGCGCTCCATCCGTAATTATTTCAACATCTATCCAAGCAGCATTTCAGGCATTGAGGCCAATATAGCAGACCCTTCACAAAGCATGGAGACCACCTCCTCCTTTGATCGTCAGGGCTTTCCCGCTTTGGATTACCTGCTCAATGGGGTGGGGACCGGCGATGCTGCAATCATAACCTACTATACCGACCCTTCAAAGGGCGCAGGCAGATTAGCCTATATCAAACGGATCACCGACCACATGCAACAGCTGATCGATGGGGTGAACGCGGATTGGAACGGGGCTTATCGTGAAGAATTTACGACCAAAACCGGCACCGATATTGGCTCGCCGATGGGTGAGCTGGTAAATGGTTATGTACTGCACTACGAGCGCTATATCCGCTCGGGAAAATTCGGCATTCCTTCCGGGGCGATGCTCAACGGCGTGGTCGCAGCCGACAAAGTGGAGGCTTACTATAAAAAAAATATCTCGCGCAGCCTTGCCCTTGCTGCCCACCAGACGGCAGTGGACTTTTTTAACGGCAAAAGCGTAAAGACAGCCGCAGAAGGCCCCTCGTTTAAAACCTATCTGGACGCGTTGGGTGCCAAGGACGGGGCAACCGGTAAGACACTCACCGAGATCGTTAACGCGCAGTTTACGGCCAACAAGACAAAAATTGAAGCGCTCAGTCCCGACCTTCATCAGCAGATATTGGACAACAACCAGGCTATGAAGGATGTCTATAATGAACTTCAAAAGGCGGTGCGGATGCTGAAAGTCGATATGACATCGGCGATGAGTATCACCATCACCTACACTGACAACGACGGAGACTAGAATCCGCAACACGTGCGCCCGATGCCCCACTACATGGAAAGAAAAATATCACCGGCCCCGCTCGCTACGCTTCGCATAGCGTTGGGGCTGATGATTTTCTGTGGGCTTGCCCGGTTTTGGGCCAAAGGCTGGATCTACGAGCTTTACATCAAGCCCGTTTTTTACTTTCCCTTTTATGGTTTTGAGTGGGTCAGACCGCTCGGGGAGGTCACTTATTTATTGTTTGCATTTGCGATGGTTTGCGCATTGCTGGTGGCGCTTGGATTTTACTACCGGGCGGCCATTATCGGCCTTTTTGCCAGTTTTACCTACATCGAGCTGATCGACAAGAGCACCTATCTGAACCACTATTATTTTGTCAGCCTCTTGTGCCTGCTGATGATCTTTCTTCCCGCAAATGCCCGGTTTTCGCTCGACGCTATCCGGGACAAAAACGTCAGGGCAGGTTTTGCCCCGTTTTGGACGGTTGGCGCCTTGCGGTTTCTGGTGTTCATTCTTTACTTCTATGCCGGGCTGGCCAAATTGAACAGCGATTGGCTGGCTGAGGCGATGCCATTAAAGATCTGGCTTCCTGCCAGAAATGATATGCCGCTGCTCGGGCCACTGTTTAACAAAGGGTGGGTTGCCTACTTTTTCAGCTGGTTTGGTTGCCTGTATGATCTGAGCATTGTCTTTTTTTTGCTTAACCGCCGTACCAGAACCGCCGCTTACGCGACAGTTGTAATCTTCCATTTGATGACAGCGCTTCTTTTTCCGATCGGCATGTTTCCTTACGTGATGATGCTGGCCGCGTTGATCTTCTTTCCAGCCAGCTGGCATCAGAAGTTGCTGGCCCGTGTATCGGGCTGGCTTGGATGGCGGGCAGCTGCCAGTGAAATTCAATACAGCTTCGGGCCGGTGGCCCGCGTTTTTGTACCGGGCTTATTTTTAGGCTTCTTTATTTTTCAACTGGTTTTCCCATTCCGCAACTTGCTGTATCCGGGCGAGCTTTTCTGGTCTGAGCAAGGCTACCGTTTTTCGTGGAGGGTGATGCTGATCGAAAAGGCAGGCTATGCACAGTTTACCGTCAAAGACAGCCGCGGGCGCCAGGTGACGGTGAACAACAACGAGTTTTTAACCACCCTTCAGGAGAAAATGATGGCCACACAGCCGGACATGATCCTGCAATACGCGCACATGCTCAGAGATTTCTATGCCCGCAAAGGGTTTGTCTGTCCGCGTGTATACGTGGATTCCTATGTTGCCCTCAACGGCAGGCTTGGTAGGCCACTTGTCGATCCGGATGTTGACCTTGGCGTTCAGACAGACAGCTTTCGCAGTAAATCCTGGATAATCCCCCTCAATGATGAAATTAAAGGTTTATAGTTTCCTGTTTTTTTGCTTTATCACCACTTGTAGCCTTGCTCAGTATGAGTTGAGTGGAACAGTCAGATCGGCCGCTGACTCGACACCTGTGGCAGGATGCCGTATCGTGCTCGGGGCAGGTAATCATACGCTGACCGACAGCCTTGGACGTTTTCAGCTGACTTCTGGACGTTCCACAAAATTAACCCTGCACGTGCTCTCGGATGATTTCAGGCCATTCAAACAAGAACTTCAACTGCGCGAGCAGCGCAGTGAGCTGGCAATATTTTTAAACCCGCGCAGTGAGAACCTTGCCGAAGTGGTCGTATCTGAAAAGAAAACCGACTTTGGCTTTTCAAGGCTGCGCGCGGTAGAGAGCATGGGTATTTACGAGGGCAAGAAGTCCGAAGTAATCGATCCGGAAAAGCTGGTTGCTAACCTTTCGACCAACAATGCCCGTCAGATCTATGCCCGGGTGGCGGGGCTAAATATCTGGGAGAACGAGGGTGGCGGCTTGCAGCTCAATATCGGGGGCAGGGGCTTGGACCCCAACCGCACTTCTAATTTTAACGTCAGGCAAAACGGTTATGACATTTCAGCCGACGCGCTGGGATATCCCGAGAGCTACTATACTCCGCCTGCCGAAGCGATTGGCCGGATTCAGATCGTGCGGGGCGCAGCCTCATTGCAGTACGGCACGCAGTTCGGCGGGCTGATCAATTTTGTGATGCGTAAACCCAGTGAACGTAAATTCGAGCTGACGGCGCGTCAGAGCGCAGGCTCGTTTGGTTTCTACAACGCATTTACCAGCGTGAGCGGCACAAATGGCAAGCTGAGCCATTACAGTTTCTTTCAGTACAAAAAAGCGGATGGCTGGCGTGCCAATTCCCATTTTGATAGCTACACGTTCTATACCGACATCGATTACAAGCTGACCGGCAACACATCGGTTGGTCTGGATGTGACCCATATGAATTATCTGGCCAAGCAGCCGGGCGGGCTTTCGGACGCCATGTTCGCCCAGGACCCCAGGCAGACCAACCGGGAGCGTAACTGGTTTGATGTAGCGTGGAATATGCTCGCCCTGCATCTGGACCACCGCTTTAATGCCACCTCAGACTTTAATCTTCGCGTGTTCGGCCTGAACGCCCACCGGTACTCGCTCGGGTTCAGGCCTAACCGGGTGGCGACCATCGACGATAACAGCGCCCGCGACCTGATCAAAGGAGCGTTTACCAACTGGGGCACCGAGGCCAGGTATCTTAAAAGGTACAGCATTGCCGGCAGTCAATCCGTGCTGCTGGTCGGCGGAAGGTACTATCACGGTTTTAACCACAGCCAGCAGGGCCAGGGAAGCGAAGGTAAAGGGGCCGACTTCGGTTTTGTCGAGCCAGAGCGGTTTATCACCTACGACTACCGGTTTCCTAACCGGAATACCGCCTTGTTTGCAGAAAATATATTCTACCTGGGTGAGAAGTTTTCGGTTACTCCCGGCGTGCGCTATGAATTTATCAGCACCAAGGCCGATGGCTTTTACGGTAATATCCAGCGTGATTTGGCCGGCAACGTGATCAATATTACGAGGACTGAGGAATTCAGAAAGAATAACAGGCAGTTTGTGCTCGCAGGCGTCGGCCTTAGCTACAAACCCTCCACGCAACTGGAAGCATACGGCAATTTCTCGCAGAACTACCGCTCGATCACATTCAGCGATATGCGGATTTCCAACCCGTCCTCGGTGATCGACCCGGATATGAAAGATGAAAAAGGCTACTCTGTCGACCTGGGGTTCAGAAGCCGGCAAACCACCTTTTTTAATTTCGATCTTAGCCTGTTTTATCTCAACTATAACAACCGCATCGGAGAAATCCAGTTTTACGATGAGGCCAACAGGATCCTCCGCCTGAGGACCAATGTCGGGCAGGCCGTCATTTTTGGTCTGGAATCCTATGCAGAGGCCGACCTGATCCATCTTTTCAGACCGGAAGCGAAGGATTTTAATGCCGTTGTTTTTTCTAATCTGGCTTTGATTAAGTCCGAGTATCGCAAAAGCATGATGCTCGGTGTCGAAGGTAACCAGGTAGAGTTTGTCCCGAAACTGAATTTGAAAACAGGCTTCCGGCTTGGTTACAAGCGTTTGAAGGGCTCGTTTCAATTCACGCGCCTTTCAGACCAGTTTTCTGAGGCCACCAATGCCCGGGATGGGGGCATCTCCTCAGTGGTGGGTTTGATCCCTGCGTACCAGATCATGGACCTGAGCTTATCCTATGAACTGAACCGTTTCCGCCTGGAAGGCAGCGTCAATAACCTGAGCAATCAAATGTATTTCACAAGGCGCGCGACCGGGTATCCCGGCCCGGGAATCCTGCCCTCGGACGGGCGTAGTTTTTACCTGACCTTACAGTTTAAATTATGATACAGATGATCCCCACAGAGATTTCCCGCACTCCGGTGAACGCCGCTCAGAGTGTGCTCGTCGGCAAACTTCGAGCCTATTGTCACGCCAATAATCTTCGCAGGCATCCCAAGCGCGAAATGATTGTAGAAACATTGCAATCATTGGCGCAAGGGGCAACGGCGGACCATTTGTGGGAGCTAATCTATCAACGCGGGCCCAAGATCAGTTTCGCCGGGCTTTATTACAGCCTGAATTGGTTGATAGCGGCCGGATTTGTAGAAAAACAAGGCCAGGGAAAGCAGATGACCGTTTACCGCGCAAGGCTGTAGGCTGCCCGTGAATACTGACCCCGGTCTGCGCCTGCTCGGGCTGGGTATACACTGAATTCGAATCTGATCGCGAGTATGCGGTAATGAGCCTTGCGTTAAGCCCATGGCATGTTGTTGGCTGGCCCTTGCCAGCTACAAAAAATAAAACCCGATTAATTCTATGCAAATTTCAAAGGCGATTCAAGCTTATTGCGCTCATCGAAGGGCCCGTTACAGCCAGGGCCGCGAGACAGTGGCTGATATGCTGCAGGTAATGGACCGGAAAGCCACCGGAGAGGAAATCTGGTTGGAGCTCAGTCAGAGGGGGTACCGGATCAGCGAGTCGGCAGTTTATGTGCACCTGAGATGGTTGACCGACAACGGTTTTGCCCAAAAGTGTAAAGGGCAGGGGCGGATGGCCGAATATTTTCTTACCCGTAGTGGTTCCGCCCCTTTGAAATGATCAGAATTTGAAGTTGTAACCAACCCTTATCACCTGCGTTTCGTAGTAATCGTTACTTACGTAGTGAAAGCCATCACCCTGGACGGAGCGTTTGATGACCATCGTGTTGAAAAGGTCTGTCGCATTGACATAAAATTCTCCGCTTTTCACCGTCTTCTTAATCCCGGCATCGATTGAAAATCTGGACCCGGTTTTTCCCTGGGGAACAATGTCCGGCGCCAGGTAAACGGCTGAAAGCTGGCCTTCAAGTGATTTTTTGAACTTGAAATTGGCATTGATCTTGCCGCTTCCGGAGGTAAGGCTCTGTTTTTCGGCTGAAAATACATTGCGCACCGGGTACAGGTTCTCGACGGTGAATGCGGCTACGGTGTTCTTGTAAATATTCACATTGGTTGTCAGCGAAAGCCACGGGGCAAGCTGCTGTTGCCAGATTAGCTCCGCGCCGGTGTTATAGCTCTTGCCCGCATTCTGAAAGATATTGTAGATGATCGTGCTGCCCGGCACGATGCTTCCGATCCGGGTGATGGTTCCCTTGGCCATCTTGTGGTACAGCGCCCCGTACAGGTAGCCATTTTGCCAGCTGGTTTTATAGCCGGCCTCAACCGTTGAGGTAAACTGCGGCCTTAACCCTGGGTTACCCACCTTGATAATTTCCGCGTCGTCATATTTGGGAAAGATACGTATATCCACCTCGTTCGGACGGTCCACGCGCCTGTTGTAAAACAAAGAGAATTTGTTGTTATCATCGAGTTTGTAGGCCAGCCGCAGATTGGGAAACGGCTGCAAGTAGTCGTAACCGCTGCTTTTGTAGGTCGGGTGGCTAGGATTGACCGTGTATTTCAAATCCACGTATTCGAGCCTGATGCCCGCCTCGATTTCAAAATGTTTGTTTTCCAGCACGTAGTTGCCATATACCGCCGGGATAGTTTCATAGTAATTTGCCCACCCGCCTGCCAGGCTATCGATAGGGGAGTTTTTGCCCGGAAAGAACTGCATATTGGTAGGGATGTAGCGCCTTCTGACCTTGATCCCTGTTTCGAAATGCCCGTAACGTAGCGGTTTGACATAGTCGGCTGTCAGATCGAAAACGTTTTCATCCGAGAGCAGCTTGAATGCGTCCAGCCCGGTCGATTCGGGCAGGATGTTGGTGAAGAAGTATTTTTCATCCTCCCGGTGAAAGGTGTAATTCAGGCCCAGATTGAGCAGATGTCCCGGCTGGGCAAACTTGTGCTGAAATGAGCTGGTCGCAGTTACCGTCGTTTTGAGCTCGTCTTCCAAAAACTGCCAAAGCCTGTTACGCTGGGTCAGGGAAGCATTAAAGAAAGGCTCGTCGCCCCGGTCGATGATCTTTTCGCTGCTGAAAAGGGCGGCAATATTAAAGGTATTATTGCTGTTGATGTTCCAGTCCAGGCCCGCCTTTCCGGTGATAATGTTGGTATTTCGGTTTCGCTTGGTCTGCTGGCGTACGAGATCACCATTGTCGTAGTAGCGGTCCACGAATTCGTTTTTGTTTAGTGTGGGCGTGTGCAGGTAGTCGGCTTGCAAGAAGACATTTGTTTTATTTTTCCGGTAATTAAGCGAAGCAGTAGGGTTGAGCTTGAAAGTGTTGCGGTACTGAGGCCGGATGCCGGGCAGGTTGTCCTTTTTCACCCAAAGCGCCCCAAGCCCGGTAGATAAGCCGACTTTTCCGTTGAAGCCCTGCTGGCGGTTCTTTTTGTAAATAATATTAATAATCCCTGCATTGCCGTTGGCATCGTATTTGGCGGAAGGGTTGTTGATCACCTCGATGCGCTCGATGGCCGAGGCAGGAATATTGTCAAGGCTCGTCTGATTGCCAAATCCAGTGAGCGCTGTTTGTTTGCCGTCAATGAGCACCACTACTTTGTCGTTGCCCCGTATGAGCACTTTTCCGTCCTGATCGGTCGTGATACCGGGCAGGTTTTTCATGACCTGCAACAGCGATCCGCCGCTTTGAGAGATGCTCTCTGCGACCGAAAAGCTCTTTTTGTCCATTCTCGCGTCAGGCCCCTGTGCGGCCTGCTCGGTTACGGTGACCTCGTTGAGCTGGGTGATATCTTCTGTCATCGTGATCGTGCCCATGTCCAGAAACGCGCTTAACGTCCCGATCACGAGCGGTTGCCTGAGCAGTTTGAAACCAACGTATGAGCCTTCGACGATATAGTTGCCGGGCGCGATCTCCGACAACGTGAACAGCCCGCTTTCGTTGGTAATGCCGCCCAGGACAAAGCTACTGTCTGCACCTTTTTTGAGCGCGATTGAGACGAATGGCAGCGCTTTACCTTCCCTGTCTTTGACAGTACCCGAAAGGGTGACTTTTGCGGATTGGGCCATTGCCACGGATGTGGCAGCTGCTAAAAGAAGCAATAGTGTTAAAATTCTCATCAGATGCGGATTTATGGAAGAACCACGCAAATGTGAGCGGCGATTCGGAATTATTTTTAAAGTCCGAAAATTCAGTTGCCGATGGCTGAGTAGTATCAAGGAAAATGAAAAAGGTCCGGGCCGGACCTTTTTCATTTCTTAAACTTACTTTCCGCTGTTCTACATGAGATGGAAAGTAAAGGTGGCCTTTTCTCTTATCGCCTCGTAGAAGACACCTTTGTATGTACCCGGCGTCTCAAAACGCAGCAGTGCCGTCACCGTGTAAAGTCCCGGCCGGGCGCCCGCCCAGCTTACTTTACCCTGCTCATCGGTTGTCAGCTTGATCTCCTGCATGCCTGGCGCGCGAACGACCAGGGTCGTAGCCTGCAATGGCTTTCCCTGGAAGGTGGCTAAAAAAACGACTTCGCTCTTTGCGCCCGGATCATGGACGCTGCTGACAAGCAAATCGGTGAATGCTTTCTGTGAGACGTGAACCTGGTCACCCACCTGAACGGTCGCACGGGCGTAATAGTTTTGCTTGATAATGCCCAGCTTGCCCGAGGTGTTGCGCCAGTCGGCCACCTCACGCACTTTGTTTTCCAAAAGGATCACATAAGTGCCATTTTCGGACGGGGTGAAAATGGCTTGGTAGCAATTTGTTTTCGGCGTGAATTTTAAAAAAGTCTGCTTACCTGATGGGCTCACCGCCCAGGCCGTAAAACCGTTCACTTCCGTAAAACGGTTTCCCACTTTTTCACGTTTATCCTTGCCAAACTCGCCGAAATAAACGCTGACTGTTTGCTGTTTGCCAAGCTGACCGACAGATGAGGTCTCAATCCAGACCGAATGGGCCCGGCAGGCCAGCGGGGCCAGTATCAGCATCACGATCAGGGTGATTAGTTGCTTTTTCATTTTTGAATGATGTTTAATTTGATTGTGTATTGATTACCGCCCGATCGCCCAGGCTACCGCTGCATCGAAAAGCGCCAGACCGTCTGCGGTGAGAAGCGGGAAAGTGGTGTTGTCCAGAAAGAACATCACGCGCCGCGCTGGTGCGAGAAAGTCGTAGTCCATCGTAGCGCCTTTTTCATAACCATAAATAATGGCCCGGTTAGGCTGTCCGGGCAGAGTAGCGATGATTGAAGCGCCCAGTCCGGGCTTTCCCCAACCCATAGGCTGGTCTTTATGATAGACCACATTGGTTCCGGCTTTAAGGCCTGCTGCCAGTGGATGCGGCGCGTTGACAATCCAGATGTAATGCTCGCCCTTTTCATCCCCGCCGACTTCGCCGAAATCCACGCCCTTGTATCGGCCCGTATACCGCATATCATCCTGGATGTCATTCTCCCACATCATCACCGGCACCTTGCTGTCGGCATATTTGCCCGCAAAGCGCTGCGAGCTGACTGTGGAGGAAATGATCACCAGATCGAAGCCTTCCGCGCGGGTCGCCGGCTCGCTTTCGTCGGCGAAGGTGGTCACATAACCCAGCGAATCGAGCCGGGATTTGACCTTCTCGTCGATCGGGCGGTCCCGGTACTGGGTACGCAAAATATACAGGATCTTGCCCTTACTGGCTTTCAAGGCGGTTTTTGATTGGGCAAGCGCCTGCGAAACGCAGAGTGTAAACAGCGCCAACGCCATAATTCGAAGTGATTTCATATTGTAAACTGGTTGGATTTAAAAAACATAGGTGATGGAGGTTTGCCAGTTGCGTGGCGCGCCCGGATACAAACGGGAGCGGTCATAGCCGCCCACCCAATGGATCTTGTCTGTCAGATTGTTCAGGTTCAGTTGAAGCTGGATCTTTTTGACCCGGTAGTACACGCCCGCATTGATCAGCATGTAGTCAGGCCCTTTTGTGGGCGTAATATTATTGATCCCCTGGAAGCCGAAAGTGCGCTTGCCGACGTAGTTGGCACCTGCGCCCAGACCAAGTCCGCGCAATGCGCCTTTGGCCATTTCATATTTCAGCCAGATACTTCCCTGATTTTTGGGTGCGTTGGGTTTTTGCTGGCCATTGTAGGCGCTGTCGGTAGTGGCTTGCGCGCCGGATAGGAAAGCCTTGTTATATGCATAAGTGGCAATGATGCTCAGGTTTGGCAAAATGTTACCGACGATGTCAAGCTCGACTCCTTTGGCCTGGTCCTTGCCGACTTGCACGAGCAGGTCCGGGTTATCCGGGTCCTGGGCATTGTAGAGCACATTTCGCTGCGTGATTTTGTAGACGGCCGCCGTGATGCTAAGCCGGTTGTCTAGCCAGTTGCTTTTTACCCCGGCTTCGAGCAGGTCGCTGGTCATCGGGTCGAATGGTCCGCCAGCCGCTGCATTCTGGCTTGACGAGCTTTGAGGGTTGTAGCCCATCGCATAGGTTGCATAAGCGTTGACCTGCTTACTGACTTCATAAGTAGCCCCGATCCGAGGCAGCAGCGAATGCTGGATGATCTTTGTGACCGATGCGGTCGCGTAACCCGCCTTGTCAATGTAGGTTTCGTAACGCAGACCAAGCAGTGCTTTCAGACGTCCCCACGAGAGCTGCTCTTGCAGATACACGCTGTGTTGCTGGGACATGAAAGGAACAACCACGTCGGTGTTATTGGCCGTTTCCACATAGCCGGCCGTGTTTTGGAGGGCATGCGCATTAGTGCTCAGATCGAAGGACGCCACATTCGGTCTGGGGATCATTTGTCCCTTATAGCTGTAAAACTGGTATTTGGCCGAATCCTTCACTACGTAACGCGTTGCGATCGTGCCATCCAGCAAGCGGTAGCCCGCCGCATCCATTTGCGAGGAACCGATCGGTATCACCGATGTATTGTAGTCGTAGCCGCCGAGCAGTTTATGGTTTACCCCGCCGGTGTTAAAGTCCGCCGTCAGGTAAGCGGTGGCGCTGTTGCTGAACTGCTCGTTATGCCGGCGAATGGTCCTTCGGAAGGCAAGCTCCTGGATTTCCTTTCCTTTCTTGTCTACTGCGAATGCCGTGCTCCGGTGCTCGAACAGGTCCTGGCGGTAACCGGTGCGAAGAAAGGACGCATTAAAGCTGATATGTTTGGAAAATTCGTGCGTGAGCGAGGCGGTAAGCAGGTACGTTTCCTCGTTCAGGTAATCATTGATGTCGGCTACATTGAGCGAAATAGGCGTAGAATAAAGGTCGCTCGAACCGAATACGGACTGGCCGCGGTCCAGGCGACTAATTGACTTGTTGTATACCGCGTCGAAGTTCAGCCTTGTTTTTTTACTGGCCAGGTAGGAAAGGGATGGCGCGACGACGATGTTTTTGTCAAAAAGCAGGTCCCGGAATGAGCCGGCATTTTCATAGCCCAGGTTCAAACGGTAGAGCACGGTTTTGTCCTTGTTCATCGGTCCGGTGAAATCTGTTGTCATGCGCACCGTATTCCAGCTCCCGACCTGGAAGCCTACCAAGTGGCGCGGATCTTCCAACGGCTTCTTGGTCACTTTGTTGATCGTTCCGCCCGGGTTTGCATTGCCGAAAAGTGCTGCCGCGGGCCCTTTGATCACCTCGACCCGTTCGAGATAGTTGATCAGGTTTTGTCGCCAGAAGCCGGTGAAAGTCCGAAGCCCGTTAAAAAGCTGCGTTGAGCTGCTGCTGCCCACGCCGCCCTGGTTACGAAATCCCCGGATACTGACATCGTCATAAAACGTATGCTGGTTGACGCCGCTGACGTTTTTAACAATATCCATCATGCGCACTGCGCCCTGGTCGGCCATTACCTCCTTGGTCACATAAGCGATCGACTGGGGCACCTCGCGGATCGGGGTAGCCGTTTTGGTGCCGGCAAATGTGTTGCTGTTGGTGTAGTCCTTTTCTTTCCGGCCGGTGATCTCTACGGTTTGCAGCAGCTCGTCTTTGGAAGTAAGCTGCAAATTCATTTCGTGTATATGCCCGCTGCGGATTTTAACCTTACGTCTGATCGCATCATAACCCAGGTAGGTAACGCGTACCGTGTAGTCACCTGGCGCGATATCCGGGATTTGGAAAGAGCCGTCCTCGCCCGTGGTTGTTCCCTGGGAAGTACCTTCGAGTAATATAGCCGCCTGATACAGGGCCTGACCGGTTTCATCGGTGATCTGTCCTCTCACACCGCCCGTGTTCTGTGCGTTGGCGACGGACATAGTAATGGTAACCCCTATCAATAGGAGCAGCCATGATAATCTGCAATTTTTCATGAAGTAAATGGGAAACTGTAATTAAAGGATCATCTTAAAAATGGTATCGGATGGTGGTTTGCCAATTAAAGGGCGCACCCGGATGCACGCGGTAATTGTCGTAGCCGCCAATCCAATGGGTTCGATTAAAAATATTGTTCAGGTTCACTTGAAGCTGCACGCGCTGAATCCGGTAAAATGCCCCCGCATTGACCAGCAGGTATGCCGGTCCGGTAAGGCCGGTTATCGCAGTCCCGGGCCGGTGGCGGCCGAAAAGCCTTTTGCCGACATAATTGGCCCCTAATGCGAGCCCGAAACCTTTCAGCGGGGTGCCTGGGCGAAAGTCGTATTTGGTCCAAAGGTTGCCCTGATGCCTTGGCGCGTTCGGTTTTTGTTCAAAGCCGGTCGCAATGCCGCTATCGGTGCTGTAATTGCCTTCGAAAATGGTGGCGCGGTTGTGCGCGTAAACAAGCACGAGCTTCCAGTTGGGCAGAAGATTGCCGGTTATTTCCAGCTCCACACCGGCCGCCCTGTCTTTGCCTATCTGCTGCATCAGGTCGGGGTTATCCGGTGAATTGGCCGAGTAAAGCGTGTTGTATTGCAGAATATGGTAAACAGATCCTGTGATACTGAGTTCTTTGTCAAACCAATCGGATTTAATGCCCGCTTCCAGAAGCCGGCTGCGGACCGACGGGAATGGCCCTCCGCTGGTCGGGCTCGATTGGACCAGCGCCTCCTGCGGGTTGTAGCCCGTTGCGTAGGTCGCATAAGCATTGATGTTGGGTGAAATCGGGTACACCAGCCCGACACGCGGAAGCAGTATATGCTGGCGCACTTTGCGTTGCCGGGCGGTTTTGTAATCCAGCTTGTCTGAATAGGTGTCCCACCTGAGCCCAAGCAGCATTTGAAGCCTGCCGAGTTGTAATTGGTCATGGAAATAGAGGCCCTGCACAGCCGAGAAGACCGGGACTGTCACGCCGTTATAAGTCGGCGTGTAAACGTATTTGCCGATGTCCTGCAAGCCATGCCGGTTAGCGGCCAGATCGAAGCTGGGCGTGTTCGGTTTAGGTAGCATCTGCCCGTTGTAATTGTAGAAAATGTACTTGGCCGAATCTTTGACCACGTATTGGCTTGCCACTGAGCCATCTGCCAGCAGGTAGCCGGAGGCGTTGGATTGGGAAGAACCGGGTGGAATTTTGCTGTTGGCATAGTCATAACCCGCAACCAGTTTGTGCCGTATGTTGCTTGTGCTGAAAGCAAAGTTGAAATAGGCGGTAAAACTGTCGTTGAACTGCTCGATATGCCGCCAGTTGGCCTGCCGGTAAAGCAGCGAAGGGACATCCTGACCGAGCTTGTTCTTGGCGTAGGCGTTGTTGCTGCGGTGTTCGAAAACGTCTTGGATGTAGCCCGTTCTCAGGTAAGAAGCGTTAAAAGCGACCGCCTCAGAGAACCGGTGGGTAAATGAGCTTGTGAGCATGTAAATGTGCTCACGCAGGTAATCGTTGACCTCTCCGACGGTTTGGGTTATGGGGGTGGAGCTCAGCCCTTTGTCCCCTAGAATGGCCTGCCCGCGGTCCATACGGCTTTTCGAGCGGTTGTAGACCAGGTCGACGTTTAAGCGTGTGCTTGCCGAAGGCAGGTAAGAAAGGGAAGGGGCCAGAACGATGTTTTTGTCGAAAATCAGGTCCCGGAATGATTTGCGGTCTTCGTATTCAACATTGGCCCGGTAAAGTACCGTCCTGGCCTTGTTAGCCGGCCCGGTCAGATCCACCAGCAGCCGGTTGGTATTGAAAGAACCCATCGTATAGCTGATCGAATGGAAGGGTTGGTCCAGCGGCTTTTTGGTCACTTTGTTGATTGTTCCACCCGGCGAGGTGTTGCCGTATAGCGCCGAGGCTGGGCCTTTGATGATCTCGACCCTTTCAAGGTAATTCAGGATGGCTTGCCGCCAGTAGCCATTGAAAGTTCTCAGGCCGTTAAAAAGCTGGTTGGAGGCGCTGCCCTGGTTGCGGAAGCCGCGGATTGTGACATCGTCAAAGAAGGTATACATGTTCACGCCGCTCACATTCCGGATTACTTCGCTGATGCGCGTGGCCGCCTGGTCTTGCATGAGCTCCTTGGTCACATTTGAAATGGATTGCGGCGTTTCTCGCACGGGTAGGGCTGTTTTGGTGCCGATGAAAGATAGCGTATTTGTGTATTGGGTTTCTTTCCGGCCGGTGATCTCCACCGTCTGCAACTGCTGGGTATATTCCGGCAGGTTGATTTTCAGGTTTTTAGTATCATTTCCCATCACAGTTACCGCTATTTCCTGTGTGATGAAACCCAGTGCGGAGACGGTCACGAGGTGCTCGCCCGGCTGTATGTCGGCCAATTTGCAATTGCCGCCTTCGTCGGTCAATGCGTACAGGTCCGACGTCTTGCAAACCACGACGGCGTACGCTATCGGCTCCTGTGAACTGTCATGGACACTGACCATGATGTTAACAGTGGGCTGCAGGTTTGTCCCGCGATCGGCAAAAAGCAGTATTCTGTTGCCTGTGCACGAGAGCTTAGAAACCGGGATGCCGAGAAGCTCGCGTAATACCTCGGCCAGCGGCTGGTTTTCAACGCGGATACTGACCTTTTTGCCTGTGTCCAGGAAGGTATCGCTGTAAGAGAAAGTAACCTTTGCTTTTTGACTAATCATTTCCAATACGCGATGTAACGGCAGTTGGTCGATATTCAGGGAAATGCGCCGCTGCAAGGGCCCGTGGCCCTGAGCAAACGCAATCCCTGTCATCATCCATGTCAGCATGACGGCCCGTATACCGTATTTAAAACCGCTCATTCGATGACCAGCGTTTTGCCGCTGAATTTATACTCAAACTTCATCAGCATACTCATCTCTTTGAGCAGTACATCGAGCCGGGGGTTATCATAGGTCCCTGAAAAACGACGCTCGGCCACCTGTGGCGATTTAAATATGATCCGGATACCGTACCAGCGTTCAAGAACGGCTTTCATCTCTGAAAGCGGAGTGGCTGAAAAAATAAGTTTGCTTTCCTTCCAGGAAAAATAACGGTTCTGATATACGTTCGCTGAATCCAGGCTGTTTTTGCCCTCTTCGTAGCGAGCGGCATGTCCTGCGGTCAGGATCATCTGCGCCTTCGCATGGCGTGCTTTAAAGCGCACCTTTCCCTCCTGAACTGTCACGACCGTGCTTTCGCCCGAGTAGCTTTTAAGGTTGAAAGCGGTACCCAGTACTTTTACCTGGGTTTCGCCCGCGTCGATAATAAATGGCTTATCTGGATTTTTGGCAACCTTAAAGAACGCTTCTCCCGATAGCGAGACTGACCGGACTGAATCTGCGAAACGGGCGGGAAAGCGCAATTCGCTCCCCGAATTCAGGTATACGATCGTCCCGTCTGTGAGCGTGAACTGCTTCCTTTCGCCAGGCGCGCTAGCGATCGTCTGATAGCTGATAGTTGGTTGATTTTTGCGCCGGGGAGCTCCGAACTGGTACCAAAAACAACAAGCGAATATCAAACTGGCCGCTACGGCGGGCATCCACCAGCGCTTGTTTGTGATCATAACCGACCTTGAACCAGGCCTCTGAAGCGACTGCACGTGCTGCCAGATGCGTGCCCGGAGCTGCTCGGCCTCCTGGTGCCCGACATAATCAGGCGGCTCTTCAACATGGGAAGCTTCAAGCCAGGCCTTGACAGCGGCCTGTTGCTCGGTATTGCAAAGTCCCAGGTAGTATTGCCGGAGCAGTTCAGGAGTGATTTCCATTTTCTAGCAAGGGCCCTTGTTTTACCCTTTTCAAAGCTAAGTTGCACAGCCCGCTATTTTTCCCCACGCACGCTCCGAAAAAAGTTAGATTTATTTTAAAAGGTTGGCAAGTCTTTTTCTCAGATAGCTCAGCGCCCTGCCAATCTGGTTCTCTACCGTTTTTTCTGAAATGGACATAGAGCTGGCGATCTGCGTGTTTGAAAGGCCCTCATGGCGGCTCATTACATATACTTGCCTGCAGTGGCTTGGAAGCTGATCAACCAAAGAGGTGATGCGTTCGTCGAGAAAATGCAGGTCCAGCATCTGTTGGGTCGTATTTTCTGCCAGCGGATGATCTTGGATTGCGTCTTGAAGGTTTCTTGCACGGATTGCCTGGTTGCGGAAGTGCTCGGCTACTTTAAGTCTGGCTGCACGTGAAAGGTAGTTCTCGATACTGCCCTCTATTTTTAAGGTCTCTCTGCGTTCCCAGAGCGATTTGAAGATTTCCTGGACAAGCTCTTCGGCAAGATGTTTGTTCGACGTGTGATGAAAACATATGTTATAGAGCTTCCGCCACATGATATTGTAAATAGCCGCGAAACCCCGCTTGGTAGCGAAATCATGCTGATGGCCTTCGTCAAGCATTCGGGTTTTCAAGGTAGTCGAAAATATACCGCGGGTAGCGGAAAGGTTATCAATGGCAGCTGGGCCTAACCGACCGAGCCGTTGTCAAATCTGATCATAGGGACAGTCGACGTTACAAAGTTAATTAAGAATGATTATAAATAAATTTTTAATTGTATGTTTTTTGACTCGTATGCGGCATTTTACATTCAGTGTTGAAATCGTTATAGTCGATCTGGTCACTGTATTTTCTGTTAGTCGTGGAAAACAGTATTCGAGCTAGTTGGAGGGAACACATATTTGGTGGGTCAGCATTACTTGTTGGTTTGCTGTATTTAACGCCAAAAAAGGCCGCACGAGAATATCGCGCGGCCACAGCCCATCGGCATGCTTGATTTAGAACCTTAATCCTGGTCAGCAGCGGCCGAGCGGCCTTTTTTTGCTTTTGCCCGGTTAAGACTTCCGATTTTGTAACTGAAATTGAGGCGCACACTGGAATTGTAGATGTATTGGCGATACCGCTGCTCGAGTTGCGGTGAGATCAGAACCGATTCGAAGCGCATCCCATTCGTCAAAAAATTCTCAGCGGCAAGACCAAGGCTGCCTCGTTTGTTTTTGAACGCCTTGCGGAGCCCTAGCGAGTATTGGGCAAAACCTATGTCGTAACCTAGAAGATTAATGCTTTTACCCCGGTAACCAAAATTGGCCTGAGCAGTCCACCCTTTATTAAATTTGAATTGGCCGTCAAGGCGCCCTGCCCAGCGTAGGCCCGTTGTTTGTTTAAGCGTGGATTGGCCGGAAAGATCCAGGATCGAACTTTGGGCGTACCGATAGGTAAAGTCCAGATTAGTGCTAAGGCTCAGGCGGGAGGTCAGATCCATAGAGGCGAAGATGGTAGTGCCATAACCAAAATCTTTCCCGATGTTTTGTCTGCGGCTGATCACTGCTCCGGCCAGCGTGTCTGACCTTTGGCTGAGCCATTGGATATCATCCTTGTTGAAGCGGGCGTACAGCGAGACATTCAAATAGGTTTTTCGGATTTGAGTGCTGTATCCGAACTCAAAGCGATCTGCGATTTCAGGCTTCAGATATGGGTTTCCTATCTGGATATTGTAGGGATTGGCAGCGTTGAAATTTGGGTTCAGGTCCTGTATGCCGGGCCGCTCGATCCTTCTGTTAAATGCGAGTTTAATAGTGGTCAATTCATCGATTTTTTTCGAAAGATTAATGCTGGGAATCAACTTTCCATAGCTTGGGATCACGAGGGGCCGCTGGATACCTGCTGAGGCTTGTATAGCAGTGTACTCGTATCTAAGTCCCATTTTTAGTGATATTTTGTTCTGCATCGTCAGCGCGTACGACAGATAAGCTGCTGGAATGGTTTGATCATAGTCCAGAATTCCCTCTGGCTGACTTGCATCGTTGACCAGATCCGATCCAGGTCTTGCAGTCAAATACCGGTATCGACTACGCACCTGGCGGAAAGTATTTTTTAATCCAAATTCGAGCTGCTGATTCTCCCTGATAGGGAGAAGGTAATCAGCCTGGAAGATAAATTCATGATTGGTGTTATTATTGAGGTTTCTTACTATACTCGTAGGCGTGGCAGAACTTTCAAAATTACTTGCATCAAAGTTATTTGTCAGTCGGGTCTGACCATACTGCGCCGATAGACTAAACTCTCTGCCGGACCCCTGTGAGCCGTCCGGATAAATATGCAGGTAGTCGATATTTACGTCAATTGTGTTGGATAGGTTCTTGCTCAGAACATCGCGAAGAGAACCGGGTAGGCTTTGCTCTGACTCGATCAGGCTCGTATTCAGGTGCTGGTCACGGTTGATGTTTCTGACCCCTAACCTAATGCCGCCGCTAAAGGACTCGCGCGGATTAATCTGATAATCTGCCGACAGTGCGTATTGCGCCAGCAGACCCTTATCAAATCCGGTGGAATGCTGGCTGGTTTTCACCGGCGTGGATGACTGAACTGGATAAGTAGTCTGGTTAAGATTTGATTCGGAGGGGTTATAGCTAGCACGGCCACTGCCGGTCAGCCCGATCCCAACTTTGCCCTTTTGAAATCCACCGTTTAACGCCAGCATTGAAGCCCGGTTTCCGGCAGCGCCATCCAGGTCAAGATGCAGGCCCTGGAGGTTGTTTTTTTTGAGGATGATGTTAATAATTCCTCCGGTACCTTCCGCGTCATAGCGGGCAGAGGGGGAGGTAATCACCTCTACTGACTTTATCTGATCAGCCGGGATTTGTCTGAGCGCGTCTGCGATATTGCCAGCCAGAATAGCCGACGGCTTGTTGTTGATCAGCACCCGGACGTTAGTGCTTCCCTGCAAAGAAAGTTGCCCATTTGGATCAACAGATAACATGGGGACCTTTCTTAGAACATCGCTTGCGTCGCCTCCCTTAGCCGCCAGATCATCCTCGGCCTTGTAAACGAGCCTGTCAACACGATCTTCAACAAGGGCTTTTTTACCTGTTACGGTCAGCTCACTCAAATTTTGTGAAATGTTGCTCAGTTTGATAATTCCCAAATCGATGTTATCTGCTTTCGTAATTTGAACGTTTTCTATTGATTTGGTGGCGTATCCGATGAAGGAGATGACAACCCTATAAGAGCCTACCGAAATCCTTGACATCGAAAAACTTCCTTTTTCGTCGGCGACAGTTCCGTCAACAATTTTGCCGGTTATTGAATGGTGCAGCGCAATCGTTGCGAAGCCAACCGGGCCAAGGGAGGAGGAATCAAGCACTGAGCCTGTAATTTTTCCGCTTCCGCGGGATACAGCTTCTGTTTGGACATCCGGGACATTCGCCGGAGAGTTAATGCTTTGAGCAACAGAGCATGTGATACTGGCCGCACAGATGAGACCAGTTAGTACAAACCGCATAAGTTTTCTTGTTTTCTAAGGCTTTATAGCCAGGTGGTAAAAATGGCCCCAGCTGAGCGTATACCTTGGCTCAGCGTAAGTGCCCGATTGGTGTTACAGAATTTGAATATGGAGAATAGTGCAATTGCCGGGCAGGGGCAGGGCCACAGGATACCGTATTGGGGATATCTACCCAGTATTCGCGGCAGATCGACAAGCCTTCGCACCAGCTTGCAATGCTTGGGCAGAAGCGGCCGAAGAACAAGTCTTCGGCCGTCTGATCATCGTTTAGCGAAGCTTGATCTGAGTACAAACCGTGTCTAGCGTTTCCGCATTGATCGCGTTAAGCGTTACATTTTTTCCCTCTATGGTAATAAATCCGGCAACAGGAGGACCGGCAAAATACTTGAAGTCTTTCGACCAGGGGCTGCTGAGCGCGCCGTAAGGCGTCGAGCCCCCCGCACCGTTGTTCAGACAGTAGAATGACCGGTTTAACTTAATTTTTGGACCCTGATATCCTTCCGCGTATCGCGAAGTTTGGTCGCTTACCGACAGCAGCGAGTAGTTATGTTCATCTCCGCTGATAAAACCTACGAATTTCTTTCCCTTGTTAACCAGGATGTCCAGAATTTCATCACGACGTTCGATGATCCCTTTGGAGAGCGGCTTGCCCGCAACCCATGCACGGCTGGTGTTTTCACCTTTCCACCACATAGCATTCATCAAATGGTCTCCGTTGGGAAATACCGAGCTGTGGTGAAAAACGAATATGTGATCGATGCTTGCGTCTTTTTCCATTTTGCCGACTGTTTCAGCAAGCCATTTTACCTGCTGATCCATCATATAACCGTCACAGTTTCCGCTTGTTGAGCTCGGTTCCTTACTGAGCCAGTAGTCGCTGTTCATGACAATAAAGGCGGCATTGTCATAGGTAAAGTAGTAGACGTTTTCCAGATACGGAGGAAAGTCCATCTCTGCTGGGTTTGGATCGTAGCTGGCGCCATCCTCGCTTTGCGGACCATTCTTTGGATGAACAAAAGCTTGGGCAAACGCAGCTTCGCCAGATGAAGTCTGATATGGGAAGGCCTCGATATGCCGGTTGTCTTTTTTGTCTTCGCCGATGAGCATGCTCTTGCTAAGCTCATGATTGCCGAAACCTGTATAGACGGGCATTTTTGACCAAAACGGTTCAAATGCTCTTTTGAAATTGGTATACTCCAAAAGGTGCCCATCAGTGGACGGGTTTCCACCGGTTGTGAAATCTCCCATTACAGTCAGGAAGGCCGCATTTCGCTGATTGGCAAGGGCCATAATTGCACGGCTGGCCTGATAGTTTACCCCACCGAACTCGCGCTCACCGCCGCCGGTAGCCGCCCGGCTGGCTCCCGTGTAGGCAAATGTGAAAGGTTTACGGCTACCTGCGGCCGGGGCAGTGCGGAAGCTGTGAGAATCCTGACGATCGGCGTAGGCGATCATGTAAGAATAATTGCTGGCCGGTTTGAGTCCGTTAAGCAGGATTTCATGGTGGGTCAAAGCTTCTTTGTCAGAAAATACCTTACCGTCAACTGTGATGCTGGCTTTGACGGGTAGTTGCGTTTCAAAGGAAACTACGCATCCTTGCGCGTTGAGCTCATTCACCATCGGTCCCTCGATAATGGTTGGAACAACTTTGTATGGACCATTACCCGAATATGCCACGCGTCCTTCGTAGATGGTCTTACCGGTTTCGTTCATCACGCGGTATCCCATTACGACCTTGTCTTTGTCCTGTAACCGGTAGAAGTCTTCACCCTTAACAAACAGATTCTTTATGTCAAGTAATGCCTTGCCATCTTCCATATCTGCTGTGCCCTGAAATGCAACGGTTGGGTAGCGGTCCGTTTCTTGAAGCGGGCCGTAAGTTACCGATCCCTTAAACCCCGGAATCGGGATTTCAACCAGGATACCTACATCGTTTCCGGTAGCAGTGCCGATCATGTTCGAAAGAGTGTACTTGTCTTTTTTTAGGATGTCGACATACGTTTTGTGGTTGTCTGTCACCGAGAGTTTACCGTCCGAGTTGTAATTGACTCCGTGCAATACTGCCGGTATCTTGGCCCGATCGGCGTGTTGAGCAAAAGCGGCGGTGGTTGGCAACAGCATTGTTGCCAAAACTAGATTTTTCAAAATGTAATTGTTATGGATTAGAAGAGATATTAATTATTCAAACCGGTCCCGTTCGATTGATAGCAACCGATATCGGTGCCCGGCGGGGTAATTTCGGATGCTCCGAAAATAGGGTCTACCTTGGTAACCGCTGTCGAGATATTGAATTTCGTCGTCCCTTTTCCCAGGCAGGGGGACGAAGATTGGAGCCTGAAATCATAATTTCCCAAAAATGACATTGTACCAAGTACCGCCGGCACCCCGGAAGCGGAATACCTGACAGGTAACGGGTAGTTTACAAACTTGGGGTCATTTCTACCTACAAGTACACTGCCGTCGTATGCGTCTCCGGGTATATACCCCGCAGGCAGGTAGGATGAAGGCATTGGGATGTCGCTCGCAAGCGGTTTTGCAAGACAGTTTTCGGGGTAAAATTGGCCGGTGATCTCAGGGGCATCCCCATAGTAGAAATTGTTTCCGTACCGGATATTAGCCGTATCTGCAATTGAGGTTGATTTGCCGAAATAACTAAACGTCTTGGTGATTCGAAGACCGTACCTATCGTCAACGAAAAGGTTATTATAGGCCAGTCCGCGGCCGGAGCGTTCAAAACCAATTGATGACCCGCGGCCATTTGAATTTCCCGCTCCACCATAAATGAATCGCCGGTAGCCGCCATTCAGAATCGTGTTGTTATAACATACTGCGTTGACCTGAGAAAGCAGGCCTTTGCCATTATCAACTTTGATCGCATTGGTAGAAGGTCCGATAATGAGGTTATAGGCAACATTTCCCTGACTTCCGTTCAGGATCTGAATGGCCTCCCCACCAGTGTATCCGCATTTTTCGAAGATATTACGCATCAGGTGGAATTTGCCGGATTTGATGTTTACAGCCGCATCGCCATCGATATGCCCATATATCCAGGAGTCTTCAAATATGAGCGTTCCCTTCTCGTTGTTGAATGAAACCGGCGCGGTGGGCTTCCCGTTTTCAACCCCGAATACCTGACCGGTGGCAGCTATTCCGCCCGCGAATTCAATATGCGTAAATTTGAAGATCATAAACCGCGCCGAGGTGTCCCCCTGAATTCCTGACCATAGGCCGGAATAAGCCGGATCTGTAGTCGGATCCTGGCCAATAATGTCGCGCTTTGCCACATCCTGAACGGTGAAGAAAACAGGCTTCTGCTTCGAACCGATACTTGCCAGATTACCTTTCACCCAAAATGCATAATTACCCTTGAAATAGATCTTCACGCCTGGCTGAAGAATCAGTGTATCACCCTTGTTGATCGTAATGTCTCCGGTGACATAGTAGGTTGAATCAGCAAGTAGGGTTCCTTTGACAGAGCCCGAGATCGGGCCAGGTTTTACCGGAAGACTCCCAGCTACCTTCCCGGTTGACAGGTTAATCTGATCGAATTCGGTGCAGCTCAGCAGGAGACAGCAGATAAATAGATTAAATAGTTGCTTGTAGCTCATTGTTTTACTTATAGTTTTTTGATCTAATGGAGAGGGAGGCTGCGCCCATCAGCTAGAGTGACAACCGGACCCCGGCGAGCACACTTTGTTTGAAGACGTCCTTTTGAACCAACATCCGGCTCGATGCGCCGGACGCGCCGGATGTATTTTGCTCTGCGCTGTTGCTGGCAAGGATATCTTGATAAATATTGGCGCCTAGAAGGTTGGTCGCTTTTACAAACGCAGTTATACCGCCTATGAAGGACTTATTGACCGAAAGGTCAAGCTGAGAATTGGCGCGCTGCCACTGGTCCAGGCCATAGTAGAGCGAGACGACCGATATTCGTTTTCCGGTATAGACGTAGGTTGCCTGAACATTCCAACCGTTTCGCGCGCTTTTGTACAATAATGAAAGGTTGGCGATGTGGCTGGACTGGCCCTGCAAAGGTCGTCTCTGGTCTTTGAGCACCCCGACAGTGTTTCCTGCTTTGTCTAACTGCTGAATCAGTTTAGGCGTTGTAACAGAAGACTGGATATAGGTGTAATTACCGCTTACCCCGAAGTTTCCCAGGAATTTAGAAAAGAGCAGTTCCAATCCATAATCCTTGGCAGGTTTGTCCGGATTGGTGGGCTGTAGGGTTACCTTGGCGGTAGAAGTGGCGCTGCCAAACGAGGTTTCGATGGGGTTAATCAGGTTTTTATAAAAAGCGCCAATGATGACGTAGTTGGTTGTAGAGAAGAAATTCTCGTAGCGGACATCCACATTTTGAGATCTTGTGTGTTTCAGGTTTGGGTTGCCGCTCTCATAGTAAAGATCGCCGTTGATCAGCGTTGGAACAAGTTCGTAGATATTGGGCCTACTAATACCTGCAAAATATGAGGCTCGGATATTTTGGCGGTCGGTAAGCTTGTATTTCAGGTTCGCACTCGGAAGCAGATCGGCATATTTGTAGCTGCCGGTCTTTGCGTCAAGAACATCCGAAATTCTTGAATCGTATTGTTGTCTTGTGACTTCCTGGCGGACTCCGGCAAGAAGTTCAACGCGGCTGCCCAGGTAAAACTTACCCATTGCATACAATCCACCTACAGTTTCCGTGCCGGAATAGTTATTGGCGTTCGTTGAGTCTGCAAATGCGTTTTGGGCTGGAGAAAAGGAAAGTTGTAGCTGTTGCGCAGATAGATATTGCTGGACGCCAAGGCCTGCAAGTACGGTATTTAAGTTATATCTGTTGTAATAACTGAAGCGGTCTTTCCAACGAATCATACCTCCAACGGTTATGTCTACACGTTTATCAGGAATGTACCTGATGTTGGCATATACGGACTTGTCCTTATCGCTGCTTCTAAGCCACTGAAAGTTCAGTGGGTTGCCAACATACAGTGTGTCCGAGTACTGATTTTTTCGGAAAGTGCTCAACTCGGTCCAATTGGGGCGAGTCGACGTAGCCACCGCATATGATCCGGTCCAGTCGGCCGAGACTGAAGGCGAGAACTTGTGGTAGCCAGAGACAGCTGCGTTGGCGATTGTCTTTCTTGTGAAGACGACCCGGTCAAAATAATCTATTTCGTCTGCCTGCGACAGACCGGTCTGTACCATATTGCGATGCTGCTTTTCGTCGAGTCGAAGAAAGATTCCCGATAGTTTGATCGAGTTTTGGTCATCAATCTGGTAATCAAGTTTTCCCTGTAGCCCAAGGCGGCTCTGCAGGTAAGAGTACTGCCTGTTTTGTACGGTGGTAAACTGGCTGCTATTCGCAATAGTTTCCTGTGTATTATTGGTGATAATCGATTGCCCCGTGTACAGTAACGAGTTAGATCCGCGGTATTCCCGGATGTAAGTGCCTCCTAGCAGGAAACCAAGTTTCTTACCCAATATCCGGTTACCAATGCTTAGATTACTTACCAGATTTAAAGGCAGCTTCGTTTGGTTAAACCGAAGCTGGCTCGTCGGAAAATCAGAGACCTTTGCCTGATAGCCATTGCCATGTTTTTCTGATGGAGACTGTAAGCTGAACCCACTTCTGTCGAAGCCGGAAAAGGCGCGGCCGGAAAAAATAGTATTGGCTCCTGTCGCAATACTACCGTTGACCTGCCATGAGTTGGGGGCCTCTTTCATAACCAGGTTCGTGGCCCCGCCGATCGCGTTTCCTTCTACATTCGGCGTTAGTGATTTGATTATCTCGACTCTTTCCATCAAGTTCGCAGGAAACATGTCCAGCGGAATAGCCCGCGTCTGAGGGTCCGGACTAGGGAGGATAATTCCGTTTATCGACGAGTAAGTGTAGCGGTTTGGCAGGCCTCGAATAATGGCGAACTGCCCGTCTCCGCTTCCCGAACGCAGCATCGATACACCCGAAACGCGCTGAAGGACATTTCCTAAGCTGATATCAGGTGAAATTTCTATTGCTTTGGCCGATACGATATTCAGAATGTTAGCCGCTTTCAGCTCGCTTTTGCGCGCTGATTCATCCGATTCACGGTCGGCTGCGCCGGCAATTACCAGTTCTGTCAGGTTTTGGGCCTCGCTGTTCAGATGGACATTTATCCATCTCTCTCCCGATCGCGGTATTTCTACCTGTTCTTCAAACGGTTTGTAGCCGATGTAGGAGACTGTAACCTTATATGGACCGACCGGGAGGTTTTTGAATCTGAATGAGCCGTCGAGTTCTGTGATATTGCTGACGCTGATACTTTTGCCGCTTACAGTTACAGTTGCGCCGATCAGGTCGTCGTTGTTGGAAGGGTCTTTAACCTTGCCGGCCAAGTGTTGGGCGCTGACTGCGGTTGATGACGATAATAGGACGATCGCCAGAAACGCATCCCGTATCGGGTAGGTGGTAAAAAGAGAGGGAAACCAGTATTTCATATGTTGTTTGGGCTTTTTCGCTGTGCAAAATTGCCTTTCTGGCCGCGGTCCGCAAAAAAATGCTGGTAACGAAAATATTATACTTTTCTGAGGGACTCTTCAGAATTGCCGGACTTGACTGCCAGCGTTTGTTCGAAGAAAACCAGGAAAGTATGCTTGCTTGTCTCGCCAGCGTAGGTGTACTGGATTCTCATATTATGCAGGCTGACAATTTGTTTGACGATCGCCAGGCCCAGCCCGGTTGATTCTTGGTTAGCCGGGTCCTTGGAGAAGCGGTCAAACAACTGGTCGGCGGGAAAGGGTAGGCATTGGCCTGTATTGATAATCGACAGATGAGAAGGTGTTAGACTTAGGTAGATGCTTCCGCCGTCAAGGTTATGCCGCACCGCGTTTTTTATAAGGTTGGCAAATAGGATTTCCATCAGGTAGGGGTGGGCTTCAAGGATAATGTCTGTCTGTATCGATGTGTGAAAGTGAAGATTTTGATGACTGGTAAATTCTTTATACATCGCCACAATTTCGGTGAGCATCGCAGAGACATTGATTTGGGAGTTGACAACAAATTGGTGGTTATCGATTTTGGTCAGCAGCAGCAAAGTTTGACTTAGGTTCGAAAGACGCTGTAAGGCCTCCTTGGATTGATATACCCGGCGAAGGTCGCTCTCGTGTAGATTGTTCGACTGCATTAGTGTATCCAGGTTGCCCAGAGCGATTGCCAGCGGGGTCTGGATCTCGTGAGACGCATTTTCAGAAAACTGACGCTGGGATATATATTGATTTGTCACGTACTGGGTGAAGGCAGTCAGTGTATGGTTCAACTCCTTGAATTCGGCCGTAGAGCTAATCGGTACGTTCAAATGACCAGGTTGATCAATGCGGTACTCCCTGATCCGGTCGAGTAGCTCATAAAACGGCCGCCAAAGCCCCTTTGAAATTTGTAAAATTACGATACCTGTTAAAGCCAAAAGAATCCAATAGGTACCCACTACGATCACGGAAATATTCCAGGTCAATTTTTGCTGCTGGTCGTAGATTTGTTTGAGCGTGACCACGTAGTTCTTTCCCAACATGGTTAGTGAGGATTTTAGAATTCTTACCTTGATCTTTTTTCCATCACGACCACGCTTAAAATCGCTTACGTAAACAGGCGGCTGGTGAAAGGCCGGGCCGGCAGACCTGATTTCCACATCACTGTCCAGACCCAGGGACTCCAATGGGCGATCCGGCATTCGCTCCCTCCGTTCTTTGAGGTGCATCATTCGTCGGTTGAGCTGTTCGTCAACATCGGATATGATCGCGTAATCAACCAGCTTGTAGAGCAACCAGCCACCTGTTAGCCCAAACGGGAGCATCACTACAAGGATGACTAGCACCGTCTTGTTCAAAAGTTTCATGCCATCGTTAGAATGTAGCCCAGGCCGTAGCGTGTATGAATATATTCGGGGCATCCGGCATCAACGAATTTTTTACGGATGTTGCGCATATGGGTATACAAAATATCATTGCTTGCAAGATCCATATTGTAGCCCCAGACCTGCTTGGCAATCGTGAGCTTATCAAGCAACTGATCAGGATTGGTCATAAAGAAGAATAAAAGCTCGTATTCCTTTTGGGTCAAAAGTAAAGGTCTTTGATCTACCTTGACCTGCCCTGTGGCCGGATACAATACCAACTTATCAAATATTAGCGGCGCGTCTTGTTGCGCATATCTTCTGCGCATCACCGATTTTAATCGTGCGTTTAATTCGGGCAAATCAAAAGGCTTTATCAAATAATCATCCGCCCCTAAATCAAGTCCAATGATTTTATCTTCGAGCGTATTGCGGGCAGAAATGATAATCAGGCTGGACGTGAGCCGTCGTGACTTCACCCTTCGGATCAGTTCCAGCCCACTCCCGTCAGGGAGCCCTATATCAACGATGATACAGTCGAATTCTTTGAGCAGCGTCTGTTCGATTCCTCCCTGCAGGCTGTATCTGGTTGTTACATGGTTGCCATGTTGTTGCAGATAGGATTCAAGTAATACGGCAAAGGCCTTTTCATCCTCGATCAAAAGTAGTTGGGTAGCTTGGTTTTCCATTTAAATAACACCCTAGGCAGCCAGCTCGCGCCAGCCCCAATCCTTTAAGTTCTAGATTTTAAAAGGGTGTCAGACTTTTGCACATCACCCAAAATCCGGAGGCGCCAAAGATTGTGGCTCTCTTTTGTCCCTGATGGCAAAACGGTCGAAGTAACAGATGAATTCTGTATTTTTTTTAAAGCGTTTGCTTCTGGCAGGATGCCGCAGAGACGCTACCTGCAAAAATATGCCAGAAGGCTTCATGAGCCGGCACTACGGTGCGGGCTAAAAAGTGCAAACTCTAATTTCTGCGGTCTCAGGCCTGTTCAGCGCATAGCTGCATTTTTTTGATCAGCGCCTGGACTGAAAGCCATTCAGTCTCGGATCTGCTGTTGTCCTTACCCGAATAATATTGGACAAGATAGCGTCCTTGCTGCGCTGATCGCGTTAGGTCAATTGTAAAGCTTTGGAAGGATTTTAAACCAGATTTTTGATAATTACTTTCATAGTTTTCAGTTTTTAGAGCCCGCACCGCATCCTGATCTTTACTGCGCATGCAGTCAAAAGCCAGGTACCTGCCATCGCGGGATTGATCTGCCATCAAAACCAAAGGCACAGAAATGTTCGCAAATATGGCGGCGAGAAAATCGGGTTCATCGCAGAAAATTGGCGGCACGATGACTTCCATTGCCGGCCATACGGTTTTAAGCCCTGCGGTTATCTGATCCAATAAAGCAGAAGATAATCCATGCGGCCTGATTGTCCCTTTGGACGCTACGTGAGAAGCTGTAACTTCACCGAGTTCCGCCTGCTGATCACTGAACAAAAGGCCGGTATCTGGAAAGCTCCGGGTAAACTCGTTGACAAGCTCATCGAGCTCGACCCTTAATTCGGGATGGCTAAACAGCGCTTCAGGCTCGATCTGCACATGGTGCTGGAAAGGCTTTCCTTTACCGTAGAACATTCTTGCTTGCGGGTAGCGCGCCGACAGACGTTTGAGAATTTCGAAAATTTTTTCTCTGGCTTGCATAAATTTGGCTGTTAATTGATCCAAGGCACAACTGGAAAATGTCCTGATGCCTCAGGGGCGGCACTTAAATTTAACAACGCTGGCCAGAAGAATCGGATAAAATCTGAATTTTTCGTGCGCACCAGAACCAAAAGCAAGATTCTCCACTAAAGACATAGTTAGTTGCCTGGTAAAAATCCGCCAGAAAGTGGCAAGGTTCGCAGAGAGAGGCTGCCACCAGGGACCAGACTGGTTTTGCTTGCCGTATCATCTTGGCCAATATGGTTTCAGATGGCCGCAGACCACCACGCTACGTCTTGGCATCACGTTGCTCGACGAGTCTATTCCAAATCTGCGCGCAAACTTCGGCTTCTTTTTCCGGGCTTTCAAACGCAAACGGTAGCGGAAGCTCTAATTTGTCATCCCGCAGCCAACTGGCAACGGCCAGAATCTCTTCGTACGTTGCCAGACCACTGTGATAGCGAATTAGGATTTCTGGTGTCATTGTTAGGTTTACAGATCGGTTTGGCTCAGTTTATTTGTGCTGTTTTATGGCCGGCAGACCACTTATAGTCCTCAGATACTTTAGTTGTGCTGGTTGTTTTCATAAGCCCATTTCCAAATTGGAAACTCGCACACTGATACCAGGCAATGGCCTGTTCAACCAGCTGTTTATTAGCTTTCACTGGCTTTGCCGAGCCGTCGGAGAAATTTGGCAGAAATGTATCCGTCAGTCTCTGCGGTCGCAGAATTACCAGCGAGTCGTGCCTGATGTAGCCAAGGCTTTGGTAGGTACTGATAAAGGCACGCTCGCGGCCTTCTTCGAGCTTAAAGATATCGTAGCCGAAGAATTTGCTCTTGTAAGAGAAGTTCAAAAGGCCCAGCAGCGTAGGCGCAAGGTCGATCTGGCTCATAAGACGCGGCATCTGGCCCGGTTTGACAAGGCCCGGCGAGTAAATAAGCAACGGTATTTTATAGCGGTTTACTGGAAGGTCGGTTTTGCCGGCACTTGATGCGCAATGGTCGGCAACAATGACAAATACTGTGTTTTTAAACCAGGGCTTTTTACTAGCACTGGAAATGAACTGACCGATAGCAAAATCGGTGTATTTTACAGCCCCTTCCCTGCCGGTGTGGGAAGGAATATCGATCCGGCCCTCAGGGTAGGTGTATGGCCTGTGGTTGGAGGTTGTCATCACATGTGCAAAGATGGGCCGTCCTTCTTTCGTAGTCCGGTCGATCTCTTTGATTGTCAACTGGAAAAGGTTTTCATCGGCAACACCCCAGATGTTCTCGTAGTCTATTTCTTTTTTAGATAGGGCAGTCCGGTCAACGACCTTGTAGCTGTTATGGTCAAAGAAGTACCCCATGTTGTCAAAGTAGCCGTAGCCACCATAAATAAAGCGGGTTTGGTAGCCTTTGTGCTTAAACACACTGCCCAGGGAAAACAGGTCCTCATTCGCCGGCCGCCTGACGATCGACTGGCCAGGGGTGGGAGGGGTCGCCAGCGAGAGCGCTTCCAGACCGCGAACGGTCCTGGTGCCGGTGGCATACAGGTTTGTAAACAGCAGGCTTTTAGTTGCCAGTGAGTCGAGGTTCGGGGTAATTTCTTGCGTATTTCCGAAGCAGCCCAAAAAATCAGCGCTCAGACTTTCGACACTGATCAAAATAACGTTTCGCCTGAACTCGGGCCCGGTATTGACGATGTCCCTTTCGATGCTATGTGGATCCTGACTGGTGAAATGACTTTCCTTTGTCCGGATCAGAGAATGTAGCTCGGTGAAAGCCTTTTTTTGATCAAGACTTGCATAAAACTGATTATAGTTGAGCTCGTTGTTGCGGTAGGCAGCAAACAGCTCGTACATACCGTTGCCTGCCAGCTCGTTTACAAATGTATTAGCGCTGAATTGTTTGAGTCTGTTATCGATTAGCTTGTAGCAGGCCAGCAGCGTGATCGCGTAAACGCCAAATACCAGTGTTCTTTTTCCGAAACCCAGGGCCTGCGCAGGAGCGCGCCGGATCATCTTCATGAGCACGGCTGTCGAGCCGACAGATGCGGCCGTCAACAAAAGAATAATTATTTCTACCGGATACGATTGCCGGATATTGCCAATTACTTCATTGGTATACACCAGGTAGTCAACTGCGATGAAGTTGAACCTGGCGCTGAATTCATCCCAAAAAATCCATTCGGAGACTGCGTTGAAAAGCAGGATGAAAATCAGCAGGAACACAAGTCCGCTTATGATCCATCGATAGCCGCGACGGCCAACAAATCTTTTCGGCGTCAGCCAACCTATCAATACCAGCGGTATGACAAAATACAGCGCGTTTATCAGATCATAGAAAAAGCCAACAGCAAATGCGATAGGCAGACTTGTGTAATCACCGTCCAGTCCATTCCAGGACTTTACCGTCAAAGCAAGCCTTGTCAGCGCCGAAATACCGATCAGAAACCCGGTTATAGCCATTGCCGGAGTAAGAAAACTTGCCCTGCTTATTTTCTTCTTTAAACGTGAGACAAGTCCTGAGATAGCATTCATCTATATTCGATGTTCGAGGTGTCAGTGGGGCCCGATGGCCTTTTGAGAGCCAACCTATGAGCGAATTCTGAATTTTTTTTGAAGAGATGGATGTCCGGGTTTAAAGGAGTTGTCCGGTTTTAGATTACCTGGCGCTCAGTAGGTGACACTTACCAAAACAGGTCAAGGTGGTTCAGAAATAATTCAAATTTGGCGGGTAGCTTTCGCTCATGAAGATTCTAATCATCGAGGACGAAGCATCACTTGCCAGGGACATCTGTGCGTATCTTGGCTCTTCGGGCTATCTGTGCGAGCATGCTTTTGATTATCCGCAGGCGATGGAGAAGGTCGCCCTGTACACCTACGACTGTATACTGCTGGACATGATGCTTCCCAGCGGTGATGGTATGATGATACTGCATGAGCTGAAAAGCCGGCATAGACAGGAGGGAGTCATTATTATCTCCGCGCGCGATGGCTATCAGGATAAAATCACCGGTCTACAGGTCGGGGCTGATGATTATCTGACCAAACCATTTCATTTGGCAGAGCTTGCCGCCCGGGTACACTCGGTGATAAGACGCAGGAGCTTCGGTAACTGCAATATTGTCAGCTTTCGGGAAATTCATGTTGACGTGCTCTCAAAGACTGTTCTGGTGCATCAGACGCCGGTGATACTGACCAGGAAGGAACTGGATCTGCTATTGTTTTTCATCGGCAACCAGAAGCGAGTCATTTCCAAAAGCGCGCTGGCCGAGCACCTCTCAGGGGACATTGCTGACATGTTTGATAGTCATGATTTCGTGTACGCCCATGTGAAAAATCTGAAAAGGAAACTCACTGAGGCGGGCTCGGAGAATTACCTGCGAAATGTGTACGGCTCTGGCTATAAATGGGAGGCATGAAAAAGCTGCTTGATAAAAGTTTGAAGCCGATTGCGGTTTACGCTCTTTTGGTCTTGCTATTGAGCATTCCAACCTATTTTGTGATCATAGATTTCATCTGGGAACGCGAGCTTGACAAACACCACTATGCAATCCGCCAGAAGCTCCAGCAGCGGATCAACACCATGCACTTGCCGGATAGCTCAGTGCAGAAGACCATCGATATGCTTAACCATATCCAGCCTGGTTTCTCATTTACCGAGGACACCGTGCATCCCCTGCAAGATAGCTTGTACACCATTATCCGCTATGATGCTTTCATGCAGGACCGGGAGCAGTTCAGAAGCCTGAGAACACATGTGACGGTTAACCGGCGTCTGTTCCGCCTGCTGATTGAAACGAATATGGAAGAGATTGACGAAACCATCATTGTGCTTTCAGCAATGACATTTTTCTTTCTAGGGCTGCTGCTGGGAGGATTTGTATGGCTGAACAGGCGGAGCTCGATCCGCATCTGGAAGCCGTTCTATGAAACGCTCGGAAAACTGAAGTCTTTTCGTCTGGAAAGCGAAACTCCGCTTGTGTTTTCTGCCAGCGAGATATATGAATTTAACGAGCTGAACGGCAGATTGGCTGACCTTACTCAGACTGTCGTGGCTACTTACAGAACCCAGCGAGAATTTACCCAAAATGCTTCGCACGAGCTTCAAACGCCGCTGGCAATCATCAAGTCTAAAGTTGATATTTTGCTGCAGGACGAGCTGCTAACCAGTAACCAAATGGAAGCATTCGAGCAAGTCAACCACGCGGTGGGCAAGGTAATGCATATCAACAAGAACCTGCTTTTGCTCGCAAAAATCGAAAATGGATTCTTTGATCGGCAATCCGGGCATGTTGAGCTGCGCAATGCGATCAATGAATTGCTTGAACAATTTGCCGACTTTGCCAGTGAGAAGCATATAGAAATCTCGCATTGGATGCCAGAACGGGTAAGCCTAGAGGCAAACAGCGCATTGACAGATATTCTTCTTGGTAATTTGCTTATCAATGCGGTCAGATACACCGCAGAGCATGGATCTGTCAGTATTACCCTGGAAGATTACAGAATATCGATTGCTAACACCGGACAACAACCACTGCCTGACGGCAAACTTTTCAAACGCTTTTCGCAGGTCTCTGAATCTTTGATCGGTAGCGGGCTCGGACTCGCCATTGCAAAGCAGGTATGCATCTATCACGGCTGGGTTATCGATTACCAGTACCGGAAAGGCCAGCATGTATTTTCCATTCTTTTCAGATAACAAATCAGAATCACGTCCATGTCATTCTCTGCTCGTCTGCCTTCTATGATAACTTCTGGGTTACTAACGGTTTCTTGCGCGGGAGGAGAGCAGCAGCCAGTCAAGCAGGATACGGCTCGAATACCTGTAAAGATTTCTGTGGTAAAAGCCAGTAATAACGTTTTTTATGACGAATATCCGGCGACTTTAATTGCCAGAAAATCGATCGAGATAAGGCCTCTGGTCACTGGATTTGTTACCAAAATTCACGTGAAGGATGGTGCTTCTGTACGAGAAGGGCAGCTTCTATACTCGCTCGATCCCGAGTATCACCAGGCAGTTTTTGAGCACGCGCTAGCCCAGTGGCGTGCGAGTAAGGCAAGCCACGGCAGGGCTGAGAAGGATGCTGCTCGTTACCGGGCGTTGCTATCGGCCCGTGCAATCGCAACGCAACTCGCCGATAACGCAGAAGCCGATCTGCGGGTCGCTTCAAGCGAGCTAGCCAGGGCCTGTGCGGCCGTCAACGCCGCACAGGCAAGCCTGAGATATGTAAACATTTCCGCACCATTTAGTGGCATAGTCGGCATCTCTAATGCCAGGGTAGGCTCGGCGGTAGTTGCCGGGCAGACGGTGCTTAATACAATTTCTGTTCAGGAAGGATACTCTGCTGAGTTCTTTGCGGACCAATCCGAAGTTCACCGCTTTGACTCCTTGCAGACTAAGGGCGCAAAGCAGTCACCTTTTTTCCTTAGGTTGGGTGATCAGATTTTTCCTGATTCGGGCAGACTTGTCTTACTGGACCGGATAGTAGATCCCAATACAGGGCGGATCAGGGTTCGCGTGAGTTTTGATGATCCTGAGCAGCGCCTCAGGGTGGGTATGAGTGCGATTGTTCGCGTGAGATACTTTACGGCTCAGGGGACCATCATGGTTCCGGCAAGCTCAGTGACCGAGCAGTTGGGGGAGCACTTTGTTTATGTTTGCGGCATTGACAGCACAGTGAATCAACGCCGGATTGTGCGACTAAGAAAGACGGGCGACTCAATTGCGATCAGTGCCGGACTTAAACCAGGGGAGCGTATTGTCATCTCAGGTATTGAAAACCTGCGACAGGGGGCCAAGGTGCTCATGCAGCAATGAAATGAGCACCTTGACCGCCAGTGCTGCTAGAAGGTTTGGCCGATACCGAAAAAGAACAGCTTGTCTTCTTTGGATAGCCCGTAGTCAAAGCAAAGCACGGTGGACTGGTTCCAGCCGATTCGAAGGCCCCCTCCATATGAGTAGCGCACATTTTTGAAATCAAGATCCTGCCATTTGTCGCGGACTGTTCCCGCGTCAAAAAACGGCGTGATTCCAATCGAAAAGCGCTGTCGGGATACGGCGAATTCAGCCAGTCTTGCCCGTAGTTCCCAATTAGAAAACCAGAGCGATCTGGCTAGAAACCGGTTAGCCCGGTACCCCCGTAGAGAGTGGCGTCCCCCCATTGCATTAACGCTTCCTTCGGGCGACCACTGGTCCTGGAACTCAAAAAAGGGCGCGTTGCTACCAAATATATTGCCGACTCCAATTCTTGCTGCAAAGACCGTCCTTGGGCCAACAGGGAGCTTTTTAAAGACCCGGCCCTGAATAAAAAGCTTATCAAATTCAAACTGAGAGCCGATCACAGGCCCGGAGAATTCGTTGGCAATTTCAAAATAGGCGCCTTTTGTCGGGTCTGGTTCAAAGTCGCGGGTGTCAAAGATCAGCGCTGTTTGAAAAATAGAGACCCATCCTCCGGTCAGGCCAGAGACCAGGCCCTGCTCAAAATCCCTGCGAAGTAAGGAGAAGCCGTTTGGCGCCTCGGTCTTGTTTCCGGTTGCCGGATCCAAAGCATCCGCCTTTGTGCCCTCGAAAGTTTTGTAGCGAAGGTTCTGGATCTCGTATCCACCCATTACCCGCCAT
Organism: Dyadobacter sp. 50-39; assembly: GCA_001898145.1. Classification (GTDB taxonomy): domain Bacteria; phylum Bacteroidota; class Bacteroidia; order Cytophagales; family Spirosomataceae; genus Dyadobacter. The sequence goes on along the minus strand of MKSR01000001.1, from coordinate 39,432 downwards.
TTCCCATTTCCCAGCGCATAGTCCGCCTTCAAATTCAGCATGAACTCGGTTTCCCTGAAACGGTTTGAAAGTGCATCGGTGACCAGGTTGGCCTCCCCCGGCTCACCTTCCCTGAGAAGCTTGCGCGCGCGATCATAGCTTTCAAAGCTTGAAAAGGTTGCGGCCGGATCTGATGGCAGGTGCAGTGGTCCGAGTGTTTTTTCAGTTGAGCCAAAGTAGAGGTTAGCGGGATTTTGTTGCGCTTTGAAGTCCACTTTCAACCGCCAGCGCGAGCCTTTAAAATAGGGCGCGTCCAGTGACAGGGCAAGCTCTCTTGCGTTGGTCGAATAGTAGGAGACATTCGCTTTGAGCTTATAAAAATAGGGTGTGTAACCAAAGAGCCGGTCATCTCGCTTACCATTCCAAAAAATGTTGGTTCTGGCCCCAAAGCCAAACCCAGTCACCGGATCGGAGGAAAAGTCGGGTAATCCGGTCAGGAAGGTCCCTTCTCGTTTTTTTGCCAGATCGCTTTCCGAGATTTTTCTCGCCTCGAAAAACGATGTGCTATCTGTTTGTGCCAGAGATTGGGTGGCTGTTAGCACCCCAGCTAGTATTATCTGAAAACGCATCATAAGTTAACCTGTTTCTTGGAAAACTAATCTGCGAGTTTGAAGAGATTTGGAATTTGAAATTCGAATTTGAGCTCCAATCAAGTTGTTGGCTTACTGCTGGCGGAAATAACCTATTGAACTTTAATATTAAAGTCCAGATTTACGTCGTCAGATCCGGGCGCGGGGGTGCCGTCTTTTTGATTTGGCTGATGACGTAGCTGGACTTTTAGTTTACCTAAGCCGGCTACACCACTCGAAACTGTTCCTATTAGTCCAATTGGATAGTGATTTCCGTCTTGGTCACCGTATTGATAGCTTAGCAGCGAAGCCGGGCTTGCTGTAAACACAAGTAGATGATCGTTCGCGTTTTGCCTTATGTCTTGCGTGATGTCGATAGCCGGCGTTTTGCTTTCATCGAAAAACTCAGCGGTGATGGCGTACTTTTCATTCACTTTTAGCCTAATAGTATCAAATCTTATGGGCGCATTTCCGCCGTCCCCGTCAGGATCCTTGTAATAAAAAGATAAAACGCTGTCGCTGCCAACCGGTTTGAAATGTAAGGTTACCGAAGTGATTAACTCGTTTTCCTGATTTGGTGTTAACTGATTGCCTGAGTCCTTGCATTGAATCAAAAGTAGTGTAAGTAGCAGGGATAGCGGCGTTAGAGCTCTCTTAATTAGGTTCATTAGTTTGTTTCTGGTTATATATTTGCAACATGGTTGCAAATATATAACCAGAAACATTATTGGCGCAATAAAGTAGGAGGTGACAAGCCAAAACTCAGGGCACTAGCCATTTTATTTTCGGGTCCATCTTTGAAGTGGTCTTGAAGGCTCGACTGAGTTTAGGCTTTTTGGGCGTATACTGGAAACGCCAGTGTTAAACCCAGTTTGATCCCGTGACCGAAATCCTGTAATTCTAGCAGCAGTTGTGATTTTGACTTCGTAGGGCGGGCTTTGATTGGGACGAACTACTGATCACCTGGTGCGCCCTTTTAGCCTGTTAACTTTGCGTTGCAGTCGTGAGAGGTAGAAGGTTATTCCGGCCAGAACGACCGCTATCACTGCGATCACTACCCATAGTTTGCCGTCCTGCCGTAGCGCTTGCGAGACCGGTCCCTGTGACTGACCCATGCAAGTGATGGGGTAGGTGACCAATACCACAATCAGGTGTATAAGCTTGAATTTTGAACTATTTTTCATTGGGGAATGGAGGTGTCGTTAACTTTTTGATCTTGCTGCTCTTGCTCTTCCAGGACAATTTCTACCCGACGCGCGCGGAAACGAAGCTGGGTAATCCAAATCCCGAGCATGGTAAAGCCAATAAATGCAGGGCGGATGATCATAGTAATACTCTTATCCTGGTCGTACTGGTTGAACCCCGGGTTGCCGCCATTACCCGGATGCAATGAGTCTGTTAACCGCGGTAGTATCATGATCAGGGGAATGAACATGGCAAAGGCGAAGATATTATAGATCGAAGACACCCGGGCGCGCCTCAATTCATCTTCAAAAGAGGCCCGAAGGATAAAATAGGCCAGGTACAGCAGCATTCCCACCGCCACCCCATTGGTCTTCGGATCGTTGGGCCAAAAATCCCCCCAGGCAAAATAGGCCCAGACAGAGCCGGTGATGCAACCCAGGATACCAAAAAGGATTGCGGTGTTAGCAAATTCAATCGCCCAAAGATCATCAAGCATTTGTCCTTTGCTCAGATAGCGGATCGAGAAAACTGCCGACAGTAGCAGAAGCGTCATCATCGCTATCCATAGTGGTGGGTGGTAGAAAGCATTCCGGATCGTTTCATTTAATATCGGAAGTTGAGGGACCGGGTTGATTAAGCCGGCAATAAATACGTAAAAGAGAATAACTACAGTAAAAATTTTCCACCAGAACTGCCGGAGATAATTCATAGAACTTTTCAATGGTTTTATATAACGAATCAAAGTGATTATGCGCGATTTTTGCCATGTAACCAAGGTATCCGCACAAAACTCGCAAACATTAAACCAAAATCTGAATTAATTTTAAAGGCTGCTATTTTCATGCGTTTATATCTACCCGTTCTTCCGAAATAGATGTTGTCGTGGCTGAAATCAGGAACTTAGCAGGTCAGTTAAGATGTTGGCGGTTTGATGGTTCAAATTTCACGGAATCAGAATCTTACACTTTATTCAGGAGGTTACTATGTTTTCTTTTTGCCGCAGTGTGGCTGCCGCTTTCATATGCCTTGTCAGTAGTCATGCTATATGCCAGTCTTTGCAACCCGGGCTTTCGGGAATGGCCCCTTCAAAATGGCTAACGTTCAGAAATACGCACTCGCCTGGCAAAGTGTACAACTTTGCAAACTCCGGCGCTAAAACCTACACCTATGAGGAATACTTCGCCAGGGTCTGGCTACCGCTGGTGCACGGGAAAAAAGTGACCGTGCTTTTAGGGCCCAACTACCGGACCGAACAGTTTGAATCCAAAACGGCCGGAGAGAATCCTATTCGCAGTATGGGAGGCTTCAACCTTCGCTCATATGGGCTGGACTTGAATTCATTTGTCAAGCTGGACAGTACTTTGTGGCTGGTAGCTACTTCGCACTTTAATAAGAGCGGTAATATGGCCGAGATGTCCTTAAAGGATGTTCTGCTAAACTACACCGTCTCTGCGGCGCTTTTACGGAAGAGATCCATAGACAAGGAGTTTGGAGCTGGACTAATGGTCAATCAGAGCTATAAAACCACCATTTTACCAGTCTTGATTTTTAATTACAATTTCTCAGCTCGTTCGGGTTTGGAAATGATGCTGCCCAAGCGTGTGGCCTGGCGGCAGAATTTATCAAAAAATGATATCCTCTACCTTCGTGGGGAATCTGTGACAAGAACTTATTACACTAATCCTTTGGGATCCCAAGTGCCGTCGGTTTACCGGCGGGTCGATGTCGATTTAGGCCTTAGTTATAACCGCCGGATCGGGAGCTGGGCTGGCGTTGAGATTTCTGCGGGTTACCGCAAAAATCTAACGACCAAGCTGATCGAAGGTGCCTTGCCGGTAAAGCCTTCGGGCCTTGCGATGACACTGGATCTCTACGTTCAGCCTCCAAGTTTTAAGGGCAAAAGGTAGATACCCGTCCGCTAATTATCCAGGCTTACTTCAATCGCTTTTTCAAGCTGAACATCCCTGCCTTCGAGCACATCGGTGATAGTGGGAATGAGCGCGAATTCGGGGATAATGCCCCTGCCAGGTGTTTTGACGGGATTGACTGCATTCGAATACCGGGCGGTGGGTATCGCTATTTGCAGGCCCGAATGGGGAAGGGTTTCCCTTACGGTTCCCCCCGAGTTGTTTCCCTCATACCCGCCGCCGGTCTCTTCGCCGACGAAAACAGCCCTGCCGCTGCTGCGGGCGACAGCGCAAAAGTCCGCAGCGGTGGAAAAGGTCTTTCCATCGATCAGTACAATTGCGTTCTGCAAAAAGTGGTTTTTGGAAGCCTGTTGGACAGCAAGCCCGGGGTGATCCTGGGCCGTCATTACAGGTTTGGATTTGGATTCAAGCGCTGAGAAATAACGAAAGGGCTCTGCTGTCAGGTAAGAATATAGTAATGCGCCGTAGATATCATCGCCGCCGCCGTTTCCGCGCAGATCGATGATCAGATTGTTTATTTTTCTCTGGTTAAGTTCTTGGAATATTGTTTGCAGAAACGTGGGGAAATTCTGGCCAGCATTCTCGATTCGCTCTTTGCTGAATGTGCGGATGGTGAGTATGGCTTGCGCGGTGGCGGGATAGGCAATTTCAAGTGGCTTTCCATTGCTGCCGGTTTTATATGCAGGGCACAGCGTGTTTTCAAATTTTGCAGGTTTCAGCCTAACCTCCCGTGGATTGCCACCTTCGGTCGATAAACTGACCTGGTAAGCGGTTTTCACACCATAGATTAAGTTATACAGGAAGGCGAAGGCATCGTTGTTTAACGTCGCGTTTTTCTTTGTTTGGATTCTACCGTCTGAGGCCAGGTATAGCATGAGTTTCCGGCGGATCTTTTCAATCGGCTCTCCGTCGATCGATAGGATTTCACAGCCTGTCGGCACATTTTCATCTTTGCTGCAAAGCACGAACGCGCGGCTGTTTGCAAACCAGATTTTCAGCGGGAACATCGGCACAGCGGCCGCGTAGCGTTCCATTAGTTCGCCCGGCAGATTAGAGCTGGTGTGCCCGCATTCAAGGGCGCTGACAGCAAACCGGACCAAATTATTGAATTCAATAAGGCTCATCGGGCCTTTGATACTGGCTTGGCAGCTATCCAGCAATCGGTCCAGAGACTCTTGATTTCTGTAACGGTAGATATCGGGATGATGCCGGATTAATGCCTCTCGAAAGAACTGAAAATCCTCTTGAAATTTGAGGCTTCCAGGGTCGGGTTTAAGTCCGAACCCGGTTTCGGCTGGCCACTAGCTGCTGAGACGGTCAGCAGAAATGAAAAGGCAATAACAATCCCTTCCCATAAAATGGGTGTTTTTAATCGTGTCATGACGTGTTGGTTTAGAGCTTACTTGTGATCTGTTCTTTTCAGGAAAATGTAGTAGGCCAGCAAGCTTCCCGACAAGCATAGCGATAATGCGGCAAGCCCAGCCCAAACACTAGGATCGGTCCATGCGATAATACAAAAGCCCAGGGCCAGACCCAGGAAAATTACGAGCCATTTGATGCATGAGCGTAGCGACTGCTTTCGATCCGGTTGGAGCAAAAGCGTGGCCAACTGGTCTGTCACGCCGGATTCCAGAACTTTTTCTTTCAGCTTGTACTGGAAATACCGACTTGTTAGTTCGAGCAGAAACAGAAGGATGAATGCGACCAGAAGTATGGTTACCCCCAGTGCAACTTGGTCCCGGTCGATATATGTGCTTTTTATTGTTTCCACTTTTGCCAGAGCTGGAAAGATTGTTGTAAGCAGAATTGATATCTTCTTTTTCATGTCTGATTTGCCTTTTATATGTTAGACCGCCGCGCCGGGATATTGTTGCAAACTTTGCGGGCCTGTGAGCTGACGGAATTTTTGACGGTATTCCCACCGGATGCTTGTCAGCAGCAGCGAAAACAACAAAGCGCCAACAAGCAACGCGCCACACATGATCGCGCTAGCATCCGAAAACACTTTACCTGCCAGTCCGGCATTTAGAAACCAGAACAGGCCAGCGACGGCAATAATGCCCATGACCGAAATGCACACAACGAATGTCAACCCGGTTGCGCGGGTGGATTTTGGTACAGGAAGCCTGCCCAACACCAGCGGCACAAGATCAACCTCAAATGCTTCTGGCTCAGCGCTAGCCAGGCCACACGTTATTTGCTGATAAAGCCTTACCTGGGTCGAGCAGCGGGCGCATTGCTCAATATGGGCTTTGAGCAATTGGTCAGTGGGGAATTCTCCAAGCGCATATTGCTGTATTTCAGTGTCGGATAGGTGTTTTTCTATTTTCATAGTCCTTTCTGGTAAATGATTTGAAGCCGCTCTTTGAGCATTTTTCGTGCCCTGAAAAGGTAGCTCTTGATTGTGCCTTCGGGTAGGGCGACTATCTGGCCAATTTCCCCGTAGCTTAGCTCTTGCTGATGGTAGAGTGTTATCAGAAGCTTGTATACAGCGGGTAATCTCTCTATTTCTGATTGAAGAAGGGCAGTCAACTCTGTTTGAAAGAGATCACTTTCCGGATCGGCAAGGTCGGCGATCTGATCCAGGGTAGAGAAGTGATCATCTTCGCTTTCGGCCGGCACGTCATAATACGTAGTCAAACCTGCTGTCTTATTCTTGTCAAGTTGGTTAATGCAGGTATTGTAGGCGATTCTGGCAATCCAGGTAGAGAGTTTAGATTCAAACCGGAAGCTGGCCAGCTTTTGGAAAACTTTCAGATAAATATCCTGAGCAACATCCGCTCGCTGCTCCTTGTCAGCAATCATCCTGAACACAATCTGGGTAATCAGCCCTTCGGTGCGCTTGATGATTGCACCGAAAGCCCGGGTGTTTCCATGGAGCACCCGTTCTACAAGGAGGCGGTCGGTCGGCTGGTGAGGTTCTTTTTGGTCCATTGCTAATGATTGGACAGCGATGGCTTTAGAAAGTTGCAAAAAACGGCTAATTACTATTTTATCGCCCTTTCCGATAATCGGTTGGATCGGGCAGTTGGCCGGTGAAAACCCGGCATTGACCTTGTTTTTTAGTAGTAATCAGGGAATTCGGTATTATCGCGTATGATTCAGCCGACCAAAGAAGCCTGGCAGCCGGTGTTGGAAAAGAAACTTCCGGCGCTTTTACACCTTTTTGCCTGGGGTGTCTATGCGACCCTGGTGTTCTATGGAAACTATGCCCGAATGTCTCCACCTGTGTTTTTTATACATTATGGCCTGGCATTTGGGATGCACGCGTCCAGCTTTTACCTTAACTACGGCTATCTGGTTCCGCGGACGTTACCAAGGCATAGTATAGCCTGGTATCTGGGGATTAATTTGCTGGCAGCGGTGCCATTAGCAGCGGCTGTCCTGGTGCTGGAAAATGTTTTGTTGCCCGAGGGTAATTCGCTCAACCGTTTATTGACAGGTGAGCTACTGCCGCTTGTGACAAGAATCTGCAACTACATCGTTTTTGCTCTGTTAGGTCTGTTTGTCAGGCTTTTTGTAGATTGGCAAAGAAAACTTAAAAAAGACCGAGAAACGGAAAACGAGCACCTAAAATCCGAACTTGCAGTCTTGAAAGCGCAGATAAACCCGCATTTTCTTTTTAATTCTCTTAACAACCTGTATGCCCTTTCCTTGCGGCAGGCTCCTGAAACCCCTGGCGTGATTTTGCGCATTTCCCAGATGATGCGTTACCTGCTCTACGAGACGAACGCAGAAACGGTGCCGCTTGAAAAAGAGATCGACATGATACGCACCTATGTGGCTATGCATGAGATTCGCCCCAGCACTGCCGGAAAGATTTATTTTCAGACAGCCGGCAACATGGAAGGTGTAATGATTGAGCCGCTTCTGCTTCTGCCGCTGGTGGAGAATGTGTTTAAGCACGGTTCACTTCCCATTTCTATCCGGGTGAGCCTTGACAGTAATCAGCTCAGGGTCTGTACTGAAAACAATTTACGTGCTGCCGGGCCTGAAACTTCGGGAGGCGTAGGCCTGGCGAACTTGCGGCGCAGGCTTACTTTACTTTACCGCGATTCGCACGAGCTTTCACTAAACCGGCACAAGGAGTCGTTCACTGCCGAGCTTTCCATTGATTTGAATATTGATAGCCATGATTAGATGTATTGCAGTTGACGATGAGCTGCTCGCCCTGGAGATTATTGAGAATTACGTTGCCAAATGCCCCTTTCTCGAGCTGGTAGGTGCATTCTCATCTCCGTTAGAGGCGCTTCCGATGCTAAATAACAGCGAATGCGATTTGCTGCTGCTTGATATCAACATGCCTCAGGTGAACGGGCTGGATTTTTTGCCGGCCATCGTCAGTCCGCCCCTTGTCGTGCTTACCACGGCTTACCCCCAATTTGCGCTGGAAGGGTTTGAAGCGGGCGTAGTCGACTACCTTGTTAAGCCATTTTCGTTTGAGCGCTTTTTAAAGGCGGTGCAAAAGGCGCAGTCGCAACTCGCCAGACCAGCTGCTAGCGTGCCTGAGCATATTTTTGTCAGGTCCTCCCACAGAATGATCCGTGTCGATTTGGATCAGCTATTGTTACTTGAAGGGAAGAAAGATTATGTCGCTTTGCACACCGCTGGCCAGGTGATCGATACCCAAATGACCCTTACTGCTTTCCAGGAAAGGCTCCCTTTAAACGATTTCCTTCGCGTACACCGATCGTTCATTGTTGCCCTTAACAAAATCACCACCATTGAGCGCAACATCATTTGCATTGGAGATATCAGGGTTCCGATCGGGGATTTGTTTCGCGACGAATTGTTCCGGCGTATAAGCTAGCCGGTTTCAGTCATTTTTTTGTCGGTTAATTCAAGGGGTTTGAAGGCAAAAAGGGGCTGTCGGTGATTTTATTTCTGCTTGTGAAAACCTGCCTGTTTCTTTGACTTGTAATCAAAACAATCAAAGAGATGAAACAAGCGGTTATTGAAACCGACCATCTGAGCTATTGCTTCCAGGAAGGCGAAAGGGTTCTTGATGACATCAATCTACAAGTTCCTCAGGGAAGTATCTATGGCTTTCTGGGACCGAACGGGGCTGGAAAAACAACAACGCTACGCCTGTTGCTGGGGCTTTTGCGCAGTGAGAATTCTGCCATACGCCTTTTCGGTCACCAGTTGCAAACAAACCGCATCGAAATAATGACCCGCACCGGCTCACTGATCGAGCAGCCCTCACTTTATCTTCATCTGACCGGTCAGGAGAACCTGGAGGTTTTTCGCCGCGCCTATGCATGTGCCCAAAGCAGGGTTGCCCACGTGCTGAGGCTTACCGGCCTTGACGAGGCTGCCCACAAAAAGGTCAAAGCTTACTCGCTTGGGATGAAACAGCGCCTTTCGATTGCCGTTGCGCTTTTGCACGACCCGGAGCTTTTGATCATGGATGAGCCTACCAATGGCCTGGACCCTAATGGCATCATCGAGATCCGGGAACTGATCCGTGATTTAAATGAAAACCAGGGAAAAACCGTGCTGGTTTCGAGTCATCTGCTGACAGAAGTCGAGAAAGTCGCCACCCATGTCGGGATTATCCACCACGGCAAGCTGCTTTTCCAGGGGACGTTACCCGAGCTGCAAAGTCTGCAGCACCGGCATTCCGTTTTGGAGATCCAGGTTGACAACATTACCCGTGCCGAGCAGATTCTTGCCGGCCGATTTTCCGTCTTTGCAGCAGACGGTTTTAACATTCGCGTTGGCCATTCAGGCCCTGAAGACGCTGCGTTGATCAACCACATGCTCGTCGGTAGTGGCATCCGCGTGAGCCGGCTTGGCGTTGTCGGTAACGACCTGGAGAAGCTTTTCTTACAAATTATATCCGCCTGACCCCATGAAATCAAGATTTCTTTCCAATACCCTGGCAGAGTTTATCAAAACAAAAAGAAGTTTTGCCCTTTGGTTGACGCTGCTTGCGGCCGCATTCATTCCGGCGATCAACGCGGTGATCCTGCTTGAAAGGCCGGAGATGCTGCTCGCCAAGTTCGAACAGACCCCATGGCTAACATTTCTGCGCTTTAACTGGAAAAACGTCGCGGCTGTAATTCTTCCGATGTATATCATATTGATCACCAACCTGGTCGTGCAGATCGAGTTTCGCAATAACACCTGGAAGCAGGTATACGCTTCACCAAGGTCATTTGCCGACATCTTTTTTTCAAAATTGCTGGTAGTTCAGGCCCTGGTGCCATTTTACATCCTGTGCTTTGATGTTTTTGTTATCATTTCTGGCCTTTTGGTCCACTGGATTAACCCGGCCTACCACTTAACGGCAGCAGGTATAGACTGGGAGAATTTAATGTTGATTTCAAGCCGGATTTACCTGGGCTGCCTTGCGGTCTCGATCATACAATACTGGCTTAGCCTGCGTTTCCGAAATTTTGTGGTTCCGCTTGGACTAGGTCTGGGGCTATGGATTTCGGGCATCATATTGATGGATTGGGATAAATCGATTTACTACCCATACGTGTATTCAGCATTTATGTTTTTTATTGATTTTGATAAGGAACCGGAAAAGCTCGTTACGCTCGTACTGAGCTCAGTGGCAGCGATCATTGCATCACTAGGCATTGCTTACTATGATACCAGCCGGTTGCCGGAAAAAGGTTAAATCCCAGTAGCTGTAGTTTTGAAAACTAATATGATTTTTAAAAAAGAGCCTTTTGGTGCTCTTATTTGATGATTGTTGACTTCATTTGTATTTAAACTGATTACAAATAATAAATGAAGATTCTATTTACTTTCATTATTCTGACCTTAGGTTTCTCGTCCGCTATGGCTCAATCAGCGCTGTTCAAGGGAAAGGTCAAAGACTCTGAGCAGCGACCAATCCCCTTTGCAACCATCGCCGTTCTTGGTTCTGCAGATGGTGTAAACGCGGACCAAAAAGGGAACTACCAAATATCGTTACCCGCTGGAACCTATCAGGTTGAAGTATCCGCGGTTGGATTCGAGAAGATGATGCAAACAGTGACCCTTGCGACCGGTGAGGGCAGCTCTGTTGACTTTGAGTTGAAGCAAAGCGAACAGCTCGCCGAGGTGATTGTCTCGGCAAGCCGAAAGCAGGAGTTTTTAGATGAAGTTCCTTCTTCGATTACCATCATTGGGGCAAAGGAATTGGCGGTTCAGAAGGCGGTTAACAATAATTTGAGCGACATTCTGGCAAACAGTGTTCCAGGGATGGGTTTTAACACCAACAGGAGTAGTAACCTTGGGCAAACCATGCGGGGCAGGGGCATCCTGGTTATGATTGACGGGGTTCCCCAATCAACACCCTTGCGGAATGGAGCGCGTGATATTCGTGCTTTGGACCCGGTAGCTGTTGAAAGGGTAGAGATAATCAAAGGCGCCACCGCAATCTATGGCAATGGGGCAGATGGCGGATTGATTAATTATATCACAAAAAAGCCTTCCACAGGCAAGGTGATAAGCGGTCAGACCAATGCCGGAGCGAGTGCTTTTCTTGTAAGTCCGGCCAACACTTTTGGCGGATCGCTGGGGCAGTTACTGAGCGGTTCAGCCGGAAAATTCGACTACGTTGTCTCAGGCCGCTATGAGCAGACGGGCGTTTCCAGGGACGCGAAAGGGCGTGTTCTTTCGCCAGAATACGGGCTCAACGATTTGAAAATGTGGAATGCGTTTGCCAAAATCGGTTATAATGTCAATGCAAAGAACCGCGTTGAGGTGATGTACAACTATTTTAGCAGCAAACAGCACACAGATTATGTGGTTAAGGCCGGGGTTTACGGAAATGTCAATGAGCCCACAACGGATGTGCCCGGAAACCGCCCGGGAAAACCGGAAGGCACGCCGTACAATCACAATGTGAACCTTCACTATTTGAGTCAGGGAATCATTGGCCAGACAGACCTTGACGTGAATTTGTACATGCAGGACTTTTATACGCTTCTTTCTTCCAATAATTTTTTTGAGGGCAACGGGCAGCCAGGCATTGTAGGCAAAAAGAAGGGCCTACGCATCAATTTCAATACACCTTTAACTGCGTCGGAGAATATCAATGGTAACCTGGTGTATGGTGTGGACCTGCTTTCGGACAAAACTTCCACTGTTCTCACTGATGGACGGGTTTCGGTGCCCGAAATGGACATGCGGAATCTGGCGCCTTATATGCAGCTAAAGTCTGTTTTCTTTCAGAACCTGATATTGAAGGCCGGCGCCCGCTTTGAGAATATTAACATCAACGTACCAACGTATTCAACCCTTGCCACACTTAATTACAGCACCGGAAAGTATACTGGCGGAGGAACGATCGTTAAGGGAGGATCTTTGAATTACAATGCGCTGGTGTTTAACGCGGGGGTCAGGTATAACAAGCTCGCGCTTTTTAAGCCGTTCCTTAGTTTTTCTCAAAGTTTCAGCATCGGTGATTTAGGTCTTGTGCTTCGGGCGGCGAGTGAAAATACATTGGCGGATCTGACAACAAGGGCAGTAAAGGTCAATAATTACGAATTTGGGTTTAATACTACACTTGGCAAGCTCAATCTGGAGGCCGCCGTCTATGTAAGCACCTCCAAGCTTGGGGCTTCGTATGTATTCATCGATGGTAAGGCGCAAATTGCAAGGTCCCCCGAGAATGTCCGCGGGTTGGAGTTTTCGGCCGATTATACCGTTTCCCGCGCGGTGAGCTTGGGGGGCTCTTACTCGTTGACCGAAGGGAAACGCACGGTAAATGGAAGTAAAGTTTATCTGGGCGGCGACCGGATCAGCCCTGCAAAAACTACTGCATTTGTCTCAGTCAACATTTTGCCCAAGTGGCAGGTGCGCCTGTAAATGCTCAATGCCGGAAACCGGAAAAGATTTGAGCCGGTGAACGGAAAGTACAGTTGCGGGACCGGCCCGATTAACTCGTTCACCACGTTTAATTTTTACACAAGTTACGCCCTGAATAATACAAACTCTATCAAAATTGGCGTAGAGAATATTTTCAACGCGGATTATTATACGATCCCTTCCCAGTGGCAGGTTGATAATCTGGCGTACGTAAAAGGCAACGGCGCAAGGGCGACAGTGTCCTACCAGCTGAGTTTCTAACGTGGTTGACCGGTTCTGAGTGGTTTACTGTTCAGTCAGCACCGGTATTGTCCGTTTTTGGACATTGAAGTGATCTTAAGTGTTTGATAACTAGCTCCTTTCTTTTTCGCTATGCTTATTTTGGCTTGAAGAGCAAGTCCTGAAATTTACACTGATCGACATGTTCCAAAGCTACCTGAAAATCGCTATCCGCAATCTGTGGAAACATAAAATGTTTTCTGTGATCCATGTGCTTGGTCTGGGCATGGCTATGGCGTTCTGCTTCCTTCAACTAATGCAGGTACAGACCAGTTTTGAAAAGGATTCCTTTCACCCATACCCCGACCGTACTTACCGCATTATCACTGATGTGACCGGGAAGGACGAGAAGCTTTACGGGTTGGCATCCTCTCCAATGCCTTTGGGAGAAAAGCTCAGCTCGGGGCACAGCGTTATCGAAAAGTCCGCCAGGGTAGTGCGTAATTTCGGCGGCAGCCTCAGCAACGGTATTAAATCGCTGAGAACAGATGGGATGTATGTTGATCCTGCATATTTTGATATCTTCGGTTTCAAGCTTGAAAAGGGAAAGCCGTGCGTGGAGCCCCGCACGGTTGTTCTAACTAGCGAACTGGCTGAGCGCTTCTTTGCAAATGCCGATCCGATCGGTAAGACCCTGATCAGTCCCGACCTGGGCGTTTTTACGGTCACGGGAGTGTTTGCCCCGATCAAACCCTTTACCACCCATCTGAAATCCGACCTGGTTATTTCGATGGCGACATTCGCGGGGCTAAACCCTACTATCGATACTGATAACTGGCAGGATTACAATACGTACACTTTCGTGCTGTTGACAAAAGGAAGCAGCAGAGCCTCACTGGATAAGTCCATTTCCGCGATCGCTGCCGAAAACAACAAGCAAGTTTCATTTAAGGATGTCAAAAAGCATGCTTTCCGGAGCCAGCCCTTGGAAGAAATTCCACTCGATTCGCAAGGTCTTTTAAACAATCCCTACGTAGAGCCACTTTGGAAAATCGGGGTCAGTATCCTTGTGCCGCTGATTGTGATTTTGCTGGCCGGCTTCAACTATGTGAACCTGACGCTGACCCGGTCGCTCAGCCGTGGCCGGGAAGTTGGTGTAAGAAAGGTAGCCGGTGCGAAGAGGGGACAGCTTATTTCGCAGTTTTTGACCGAGACCGTCGTGATCGCATTATTGGCGCTGGGTGTTGGATATTTGGGCCTTGTGGGTTTCAAATCTTACGTGCACGTCGGCTGGCTTAATTACCAGGTTCATGATACGGGTTTATTGTGGCTGTCTTTTCTGGTATTCGCAGTGCTGACAGGTGTCGTTGCCGGTATTCTGCCTGCAAGAATTTTGTCGGCTTACCAACCCGCACAGGTCGTTAAAGGAGAGCTTGGGCCGTCTGGTGTGGGAAAGATTAGCTTTCGAAAGTCACTCGTGGTGATCCAGTTCGTGGTGGCGCTCGTTTTTATGACCTTTACCGGAATTTCAAACAGCCAATTTGAATACATGGCCACCGATAACCAGAATTACAACCGGAAAGGTATTTTGAATATACCCGTTACAAGCGGGGACTTCAGGTTGTTGGCGGCTGAGGTTTCAAAACTGGCAGATGTGGACCGGGTCGGGCTTGCGTCGGCCACGCTCAACGAAGGCTCGGGAAAAGCTAAAATCAGCAGCATCGGTTCGAAGGGGCAGCAAATGGTGCCGCAGGATACCTACATTTACGCTGCTGACGGCGGATTTATCCAGAATATGCAATTAAAGTTCGTCGCCGGTGCGACCCTGCCGGAGAGCTTCCGGGATTCAATTGGTCGTTTTGTGGTGATTAATGAAAGGGCAGCCCAAATTCTGGGTTTTTTGAACCCGAGAGATATTGTCGGGCAGACCATCAAACTAAACCAGACTGAGGTACAAGTCGCAGGAGTGGTGAAAAATTTCTGTTTCATGCGTTATGAACTGCCGGTTGCGCCGCTGGTTTTGGCTTACGATCCCGCAGAGATAAAGGTCTTGTCTGTTAAAATAGGTCAGGCCGCCGATAAAAATCATGTAGAGGCGGCGCTCTCCGGTGTCTGGAAGCGGCTTCGCCCCCGTGAATCTTTTGTGTATGCCTGGTATGAGCAGCAGCTTTATGAGGATTATGCCGAAGGCGGTGATCAGCGTTTCACCGGTGTGATCGTGATGATCGTATTTCTGATTGCGGGCATGGGCCTGTTAGGGATGGTAACCTACACAACCGAAAAGCGCGTCAAGGAGGTTGGTATCCGTAAAGTAATGGGCGCGAGTGTGCCGCAGATTATGACTTTGCTCGGAAGCGGTTTTGTGAAAATGATCCTGACAGCGTCGGTGATCGCGATGCCGCTAGGTTATTTTTTAGGAGGCTTATTCCTTCAAATTTTTACCTACCACGTTCCCCTGGGCCCCGCCGTCTTTTTAAGGTGTCTGACAAGTTTGTTGTTAATTGGCCTGGCCACGATCGGAATTCAATCCTACCGCGCGGCCATGACCAATCCGGCCGATACACTCCGGTCGGAATGAGTAGATGGGGTGGCTACCGCCTTAATTGCCCGATAGCAGATCGGTTATTTCCCTTTTAGCGGATAATCATTGAGCCTCACAAACGAGTAGCCCGATTTGAGAAGGGCAGGTAACACTGTCTGCAGCGCTTCGTAGGAATTCCATTCTGGATGGTTGAAATGCATGATGATCAATGCGCCTGGCCTGACATGCTTCATAATGCTGCTTTCGATAATTGCTTTCGGTGTATTGGGTACCGCATCACCGGAAAGCACGTCGAAACTGATCATGGTAACGCCTAGCTGACGGGCGATTTTGGCGCAGGCCTCGTCGGTAAATGCGGTAGCCGACCGGAAAAACAGCGGCCGACTGCCGGTAACAGCCTGTATTTTACGTTCGTTGGCTTCTATTTCATCGAATGCGTCTGCCGCATCGGGCGTTCCTTTAATGCCATACTCGCTTTCGCCGTCGACTGAGCAGGGGTGGTGGTTCAACCCGTGGTTTTCGATTTCGAAAAGTTTGTTGGCGCTCAATTGGAGAAATGTATCATAATTCGCGTCAATCCATTTGCCGCTCACAAAGAGCGTGGCAGGGATTTTCATTTTTTCAAGGTAGCCGATCAGCTCGGCATCATAGCCGCTCCCGTGTGGGCCCCCGCACGCGTCGAAGGTCAGCGCGAGCAGCTTTTTATCTGTAACAATGTCCTCGTCGACCCCTTTGACAAACTCGCCCCAACTGCCGGGCCGCGTGTGCGCGAATTCGGCTGAGACCTTTTCTTTAAGGGCAAGGTAGGAGGCGTCCCGGTAGAGTTTTTTCAGGAATACCTCATTCTTCACATCCGCAGGCGTGGTTTGCGCATAAGAGCTGATCCAGCCCCACCAACAAAACCCAAGTGTTAATAGTACGGTTTTCATGGTCATAAAAGGCATCAAGTTTTCCAAAATACGAATTAGTAGTGAGGCAAGCAGTGAGCCCGATAACGCGAAAGCGGCTTTTAGGGGAACACATACCGGGCCATGATATCAAAAGCCTGCTTGGCCACTCTTTTGCCGTAATTACCCTGGGTGAATACCGCTACGATTTTCAGCGGCTCGACGATCATGATGTATTGCCCGCCGTTTCCCGATGCGAAAATCACGGGATAACTGCCCGATTTGGTTTGGATTACCTCATTGTACCATTGAAAGCCGTAATAGGCTGGTTGCGGGGTAGCGGCAGAGGACATGCTTGTTTTAACGAAGGAGCCATCCGGGATCAGGATCTGCGCGTGCGTCGACTCCCGGATCCAGGCGCGTGAGACAATCTGCTCCCCGTGCCATTCACCCTGGTTGAGCACTAGTCGGCCGATTTTGAGCATATCTTTCGGGCTGATGTAAAACGAGCCGGCAGTCATACCGTGGCCGCTTGGGTCAACAGTCCAACGGTAACGGGTTATGCCCAGTTTGGAAAACAGATATTTTCGGGCAAAATCCATCACAGTCATTCCGCTCGCTTTTTCGATGACACCGCTGATGATCATCGGGGCGCAGGAGGTGTATGCCCAAACGGTCCCAGGCAGGTTTTTCATGGGCAGCGCCAGGGAGAAGCTCACCCAGTCGCGCGCCTTTTCCATATCCGACTCGCAGTCCCGTGTGCCGTCCCATTCCTCGCAGTCAAAGCCGGGCCGCATTTCAAGCAGGTCTCGGATGCTCATTTTTCTTTTGAGCGGATGGGAACCAAAGGCGGTGTCCCCGGGAAAAAAGCCCGCTACCTTCTGGTCTACATCTTTGATCAGCCCTTTGTCGATAGCGATGCCGGCCAACAGACTGGTGACCGATTTGAATGCCGAACGGGTATCGTGCAGCGAGTCGCTTTTAAAGCCATTGAAATATTGCTCGTAAACCATCTGGCCGTTTTGAGAAACCAGTATGCTGTGCACATTCGGGTACTGGCCGGCTTGGACTGCCCGTTCCATCTGAGTGAATTTGTTCTGAGCACCTGCGCACGTGGTGATGATGGCCAATAGCAGGGAAGGGATTGATCTCATAAATGCCATTTTATCCTTAAAGCCTGTCCAAACCGATCGCTTTTACAAACGCCGCCTTGAAGTTTTCCCCGAGGGGAACCTCGTCCTTTTTCATAAAAATCCTGTTGCTGTTCAGGCTGGTGACTTTCGAGGTATTGACGATAAACGAGCGGTGCACCCGTTGGAATCCGCTGCCGGGTAGCTTTTTTTCGATAAGCGACAAGTGCATCGTGCTAACCAGCATTTCATCTTCGGTGAAAACCTTGGTGTTGTTCCTGCTGGCTTCCAGGTAAAGGATTTTGTCCGGATCGATGCGGTGTATGATCCTTTCGTTTCTAATGAATAGAAAATTATCAGGTGACGGCGACGGCAGGCTGCTGACCGAGATATTTCTGATAGCCTTATCGGTGGCAACCATAAACCGGTCGAGTGAAAAGGGTTTCAGCAGATAATCGCACGCCGACAATTCGAATGCTTCAACGGCAAACTCACTGTATGCGGTCGTAAAAATGACTTGCGGACGTTTGGTTAATGTCCTTACAAGCTCAATGCCGCTCAAAACAGGCATGTTGATATCCACGTATAGAATTCCGATATCGCATTCGGCTATTTTCTCCCGTGCACCCACGGCATCCCCTAAACTGGCGAGCACATTGAGGCTGGGGACTAGCTTGCAGTATTCGGTCAGGATCTCCAGTGCTATCGGTGAATCGTCGAGGATCGCGCAGTTTATCATGGCGTTATCATTTTTAGTGCCAAATGCATTTGGTATTCATTATTCTGTTTCTCTGCCTGATAGCGGAAATTGCCCGGATAAATCAGTTCGAGCCTTCGAAGTGTGTGGTTTAGTCCCATCCCCGAGTCAGGTGATCCTGCAAAAGGTCCGGCGGCTGACCGGCATGAATTGCGGACTTCAAAATACAGCCAGTTTTCCGAAAGAATCAGTTTAACCATGATCTTTGGTGAGGGGAGTTGTGCATGCAGTGAGTGTTTGAAGGCATTCTCCACAAAAACGATCAGCAGCATAGGCGCGATCAGTAAGGATTCGTCGGTCACATCTGCGATCTGATCTTCAAAGGTGACGGCCGCATCTGTCTGTATTCTTTCGAAATGAATATAGTTTCTAATGTAGGCAATTTCCCTGCTAACAGGGATAAAGGGCTGTTTTGTTTGATAAAGCGAGTAGCGCAGCAATTCTGAAAGCTTGATCAGCAAGGCAGGGACGCGGTGGTGCTGGGTAATCGAAAGGCCGTATATGTTATTAAGGGTATTAAACAGAAAGTGAGGGCTTAGCTGGGATACAAGCAGGTCGAGCTCGCTCTGTTTTTGCTGCTCGCGTGAATTGGCGTCCTGGAGCTGCCGTTGGAGGCTGCTTCTGACCAGGGAAATCGAGATGCCCAAAAACGCGAACAGAGCAACCAGCGGAAAGCAGATCGACAGGTACTCGAAAAAATACTGCTGCGCGTTACCCCTGAATAGCAGCCCTGCTCCAATGGCGCCCAAAATTGTCCAGACCGAAAAGATGGCAACCACCGTAACGGCAACGGAGGCTGTGAGCTTTTTTGCGGATAACAATTTTCCAAACCACCTTCCCAGGTAAGTACAAAGCAGAATGTAGAGGCAGCAAAATATTGCTGCAAGGCCGATACCTTGATTGCCACTGAGTACCACCGGAATGGAAAATATGGTAACAAAGGTCAGGCAAAACAAGGCATGGATACCGAGCTTTGATGAAAGTAGTCTGGATGCCAAAAGGTCCGCAGGCTTCATAGGCAGTAAGTATTGACCGGTCCCGGCAGGGTAAGTTTCTGTTCGGGAAATTAGCGGTTTCTTTCGAGGTGTGCGGGCAATGGCTAAAAATGTTCTTCGTTGAAATCCAACTTTGCACGCTTTTATGGCGGATGGCAGGTTTGTGACCGAGCCGAATGCCGGGTTTGAGCATGAAAATGTGCCTTCCGGGCACCCGTTCATATCGTTCTGTCCGGTCTTTTGGGGGGCGGCAGGAAAGATATCAAATTGCGATTGTGTTCCATAGGCCATTCAAGCCCGAATACACTTCATAAAATGATCAGCGAACATCAGCCAGGAAAATGAGCCCGATTATTTCTGCAAGTGCATTGAGTTTTGGTTACAGGCCACAGGCCAGGGTAGTAAAAGGGATCGACCTCAGTATCGGTCCGGGAGAAATATATGGCTTTTTGGGGCCGAACGGCGCCGGAAAAACGACAACGATCAGGTTGCTGCTCGGACTACTGTCGCCTGATCAGGGGAGCGTCCATGTGTTTGGACAAGCCGTCTCACGGGATAATGCCTCACTTTTTTCGCGAATTGGCGCCATGATTGAAACGCCTTCGCTCTATGAGCATCTTACCGCATTAGAAAACCTGGAAATTAACCGGAGAATCCGAAGACTTCCCCGCGCCAGCGTTCGTCAGGTACTTCAAACCGTCGACCTGGCTGCTGCGGGCAGCGTTAAAGTCCGGGAGTTTTCTATGGGAATGAAGCAGCGTTTAGGGCTCGCTATCGCGCTGCTACCGGGACCCGAGCTTCTGATCCTGGATGAACCCACGAATGGTTTGGACCCGCACGGCATTATTCAGACGCGGGAACTGCTCGAATCCCTCAATCGTCAGCTCGGAACGACGATCCTGGTTTCAAGCCATATTCTCGCCGAGGTAGAAAAGCTCGCTACCCATGTCGGTATCATCGACCAGGGGGACTTTGTTTTTCAGGGAACTATGCAGGCTTTGCAGGATTTGCGTTTGGAAAATTCGGTCGTCGAGCTTGAAACCAATAACAATTCGCTTGCGGCAACCCTGCTTAGTGGGCACTATCAGGTTCTCACAGAAAGTGCCGGTACACTAAGAGTGCGTTACACCAGTAAGGCTCAGTGCGCTCAAATTTGTCGCTTGCTCTGTGAACAGGGCCTGGACGTATACCGGCTTAATGCGGGCTCAAACGATTTAGAGAATATTTTCCTTCAAATGGTAAAGCGCTGAAATGAAAGATGTGATCAATGTTTATCTGTCCGAGCTGATCAAACTCCGCAGGACATTTGCTTTCTGGTTGACTGTATTGGGTGCTGCTATCATTCCGCTTACGATGCTGATCACCTACGTCTACAACTGGCATATGTTTATACCGGCTTCGGGCGCAAACCCGTGGGCTGAGATGTATGCAAGGGCTTTCAACGGTATAATCCTGTTTATGCCGTTGTATATTATCCTGTTAATAGGACTGACTTATCATCTGGAATACAAAGCCAATGCCTGGAAGCATTTATTTGTGCTTCCGGTCTCGAAACGGGCCCTATTCCTAGGTAAATACCTGATTGTGCTGACGATGGTTTTTTCGTTCATGACACTGTTCCTGCTGTTTACATGGATCGCTGGTGGGTTGGTTGGATTCTATAAGGCAGAACTTGGCTTCCGGCGCCATAATCCAGATGTTTTTACAGTGTTAGATTTTTCTATCAAAGTTCTGATTGCCGTTTTGGCGATCATTTCTATCCACTTCTGGCTAGGCCTCAAAATCAGAAATCTGGTTTCGGTTCTGGGTATTGGCTTGGCTGGAATGGCGCTTGCCATACTAATGAATGGGAGAGGAGGTTACGCCGATTTCTTTCCATATGCCTACCCGATCATGCTTATGAACTACGTGCCATCGTCTCCCGATGCTTATTTGGAGCGTTTCCACTGGGTGAGCCTAACGTATTTTGCTTTATTCTCGCTGCTGGCCCTTTCAAAGTTCGTTAAATCATTCCGCGGATAAGTAGATAGCTTCTTTTAAATCATATCGGAGCCATGGTCAGGCTGATGCGCTTGAAAGGACAGGAAAAGGATGCGTTACTGGCGACGGTCGCTACCAGATAGTGCTGTGTTCGGGGCTAATCTTTTCACAGCTAATGCATTCCAGGGATCAAAATTTATGAAAATAACAGGTCGTATTGTCCTGGACTGAATACCAACGATTGAAAGGCTACTTCCATCACAGAAGCAACCTTTCAATTTGATGTTTGGCGCATAGCAACAGCACGTACGGTCAGCGCCAATGCTATGCAAGGAATGTTGTGCGCTTCCAGAGAAAATTAGTACAGAGCGCCAACTGATTTGTCGAGTTTTACTTGTTCAACCTGTAACTCAGCTTGACATTAACGGTTGTTGGAGCTCCGGGAAATTTGCCGCCCCAGAAGTCATATCGATGAGTAAAGTATTTTTCATTTAGAAGATTATTAATTGTCGCGCCAACACCCCAGCCTTTCCATCTGTAATTGATCGACGCAGTCAACAAATTATATGAAGGAATAGCTCCGTTGTTGCCATCCGCAGATGCATCCTCTGTGTTAAGTGCATCATTGTACTGCTTGCTCGTAAAAGAGTCGTACACGTTGACCGTTATTGTTCCATTTCTAATTTGGCTTTCATATTGAATCCCGGCTGTTATTAGTTGTTTTGGCGCGTAGGGAAGCAGATTGCCCTTGTTTGGGCCATCATTAAATGTCGCCTTTTGGAGGGCTCCCGAAGCGTAGAGCCGCAATGATTTTATAGGGAGCAGGTTTATTTCGAACTCAAGGCCTCGATGGAGGGCTTTTCCGGAATTGGTGAACCTGCCGCCTTCCTCCGTTAATTTGTGATCAAAATTAAGCAGGTAACCGCTTATATTCAGATCCATCCAACTTACGGGGCTGCTACGTAAACCCACTTCGTAGTTGGTTGAGGTCTCAGCACCTAAACTGTTACCATCTTTTATCGTTCCCGGATCAAGCGCAGCATAGAGCACAGGTGGATTGTAACCCTTTGAAACCGTGGAGTATATTCTTAACTGCTCGATTGGTCTATACAGTAACCCGAGAGAATATATCAGGACGCTGGTTTTAGTGGAAAGCTTCTCAGCACTTATGTAGTTATTCTGTCCATATTTGATAGATGTAAACCGCAGGCCAGGGGTAAAGCTCAACTTGCGTGTTAAATTGATCTCATCATGGATATATCCTTCAAGGACATTTGTCGGAATGGTAACCGAAAATGTCGTTTTGCCGACGTGCTGCGTCGGGTTTGAACCCATCAATTTGATGCTACTCGTCTGGTCGCCAAGGTATTTCAAGCCAACAATCAGTGAGTTCCTGAGATTGAAAATGCTGTTGTTTCGGTTGTATTCAAGCATTGAACCTCCTGTGAAGATATCCCGCATATCGCCAAGAATCGATTCTTTATTCCGGTTATTGTCATACCACCAGTTTCGTTTGAAGAAGTTTGCGAAAACTGAAAGTGAAATCGTATTGAGCGAGTCGATGCTTTTTTTATACACTGTCGAGACGGAGTAGCGATTCGCATAGAACTGATCAAATGGGTTCACGCTCTGCCGATAATTTTCTTTGTATTGCTGCTCTGTTAGTCCACCTGGCGTCTGGGCATTCTCCGAATATATGTTTCCTGCAAAAGTTAGCTCGTCCCCATGATCAAATTTTGTGCCGATTCGGAATGTGAGATCATTTGTTGCAAATTCCGACCTGCTCAGTCGAAAGCCGTCACCTTGCCGGCGATTATAGTTTACGAAGTAGTTGAGCTTTCCCTTCTCTCCAAATGCGGATGCGCTTGCGTTTAAATAATTGTAGCTGCCGATTTCTATGCTTGCCTCCGCATTAGGTTTGCCAGTTCCTTTCTTAGTGATCAGGTTGATTACCCCGCCAATAGATCCCGCCCCATACAAGACAGGTGATGCCCCTTTCACGACTTCAATCCTTTCAATGGAGGCGATAGGTAACATGTAATATGCCCCTAACTGTCCGTAACTTTGCCCCAGAGGAATTTTACCGTCAACGAGCACTACGACATATCCATTTCTTGAAGGGTCCAGCCCGCGTAAACCAATTCCCGGTTTAAGTCCCCGACCGTCTTCATCCTGATAATTCGCGCCCGGTATTAGCCTTATGACATCTCCGACAGACTGAATCCCAAGATCCCTTATCTGTTTGCTGCTAATGATATTAACTGTGCTGGCAAAGTTTTTGATTTTACTGTTCAGTCCATTTGATGTTACCGTCACATCCTGCAATGATATACTCCACAGGCTGTCAAGGTTGTCATTCTGATTTTTTGACGATTGGTTTTGTGCTCGTGATGTCAGCGCGCATAATGCCAACGTCAGCGAGAGAATGTTAGTAGTCGTTATTTTTTTCATGTTTGATTACGTCTTATGTGCGCGATGCCCGAAAGGCAACTATTTGCGAAATTTTAAAGCAATAGAAATCTAAGACCAGTTCCGGGTAGAGTTGTGCGAGGCAATGCCTTCGCTGTCAGTAATGTAGGCCAGATTTTGCGGGCGCGGCTCGTGAGCATAATTAAGTGATATTTAAATTTAATTAGACTAAGTATAAACATATGATGCTGCTTTTTTCCTCCAATCAATCTGGATAGGAGAAAACTATCTGTTAGGTATCTCTGATACTTTGTTTATTGTTGGCTAGATGAGCGTAAATGGTGCTGTCAGATCACTGAAATGCTACTCGTTCGCACACAGATTGGTAATTTTGAATTCTCGTTACTCGCTTCAGTTGTGCAAACCTAGCAGTCAATTCTGAACTTTTTTTAAAGGGATGCACGCTGTGGAGATAAAGCTTGTTTGCAGAAAAGGTTTCACAGCATTACTGACCATTTTTTGAATTGTCTACCACGCGTAGGTCGCTTTGCGGATTGCCATGTATTTGTAATGGAGCGAACACTGTAGCACAGGACCGTGCCTGCGACGCAGTGTTCGCTATTTCGTTTTGCCACTTGCTCAACAATACATTGCGAA
This sequence comes from Dyadobacter sp. 50-39, assembly GCA_001898145.1. Taxonomy (GTDB): domain Bacteria; phylum Bacteroidota; class Bacteroidia; order Cytophagales; family Spirosomataceae; genus Dyadobacter. The sequence goes on along the minus strand of MKSR01000001.1, from coordinate 15,324 downwards.
AGGCTATTAGTTTGTTCTCACTTCGCTTCGGTCTTAGGAGCTTTACCAAATTATTTCATCTTGTCGCGGATCATTGCACGGATTTCAAGGCTGGTCCTGCTACTTTGTCTGGGCGTAGTTTGCGTGAAAATGATCCCTGCTAACCTGTGCTTGCTGTCTTGCCAGGGATGGGTGCCGAATAAGCCTGGACTACTGCTTTCCAGCGTCGAGCCGCCTGTATCAACAACGTCCAGCCAGTTTCCGATACCATATCGAACCGGCCTTTCAGGTGTTGGCGAGAACGGATTATGGAGGTAGGGCGTACTCGTAATCCTTGCATTTTCCGTCTGGTCGGTCAGCATAGCATCGATCGCTTCTTCGCTTAGTACCCTATGCCCGTTATAAGTGCCGCGGTTGACCAGCATTTCCAGGAACCGGAGATAATCGGCGGCGGTCGTGTGAACGCCGCCTGCGATGATCGGGTTGCGAACGGAGCGGTAGTCGGCTGTCATCCCGCAGGGCCCGGCAATGCGCTCATCGAACAGATCCTGCCATTTTTTACCTGATACGATTTCGGCGATCCTGCCACCGATCTGCATGCCCGCGCTACCGTAATCGAATTCGGAGCCTGGGCGGGAGATCAACGGCGTATAAACGGCGATGGAATCGACTGCCTGGGCAAGGGTCATCAGTCGCTTGTACTCATATTTCTGCGGGGAGTCGCCTCCGAATCCGGAAGTATGGGCAAATAATTGCCGGATGGTAATACTGCCTTTCCGGTAGGCGGTGAAAACCGGCAGGTACTTGCCGATCGTGTCGGAAAGCGAAAGCTTGCCCCGGTCGACCAGGCTCATCATGACTGCGGCCGAAAGCCATTTCGTCGCTGAGGCGATGGGCTTTACGGTATGCTCATCCAGCCCGATGCTCTTTCTGTAAATCAGGTGGCCATTTTGGGACACCAGCACGATTACCTGATTGTTATAATCGTCCGCATGTGCTTCAATGAATTTGTCGACTTCGGTAAAATCGTAATCATCAGAGGCTTTCGGCTCAACCTGGCCGGTGCGACAGGAGCAAAATACGAGGGTACATACTGTCAGGACTTTCAGAAGTTTGATCATCTGGGCTTACGATTTGCGTTTTTCAATTGTTCTTTCATCTCTTGCTGTTGCTGTTTGAACTGGCTGAATTGTTGCGGGCTGAGCACCCCTTGCAGCTCCTTTTCTTTTGCGGTATTAATCTGCCTGAACGCTTTGATTTTGGTGATCCTGCTGCCACCACCGGAGATTACCGGGTCCATTTGCCGGGCATAACTTAAATTGATGGAGGATACTTTTGCTACTTGGGCGGAATCGAGTTGGAGCGTTTCCTTCATTCGCTGCGTTTGCCATTGCGCCCGCTCGGCAGCAGGCATATTGGCCAGCTGGACTTGCTGCGCGCGTGCCGAGGCGGCCAGCAGGAATATCCAGACAATGGCACAGATAGTTGTGGTCAGGTTCTTCATTGGGCGTGTCGTTTTGTTTCTCCGCCAAAACAAATGCAGGAATGTGGGATCAAAAATTTAACTCAATCAGCGCGGGCAAATCCGGCGTGGAATCCGGGTATTTTCCCTTGAACGGAATATTATGTGCTGAAATGTATCTGAACCGGGAATTCAGCAGACTCACAGGATAAAGCCCGCCATTCGAAGGAGATTGTTTCGGTTCTCGGCGATATGGCTTACCATTGCAACACCAATACGTCTTACAATGAAAACGACTGCATTCAATAAGATCCCCGCGCTGACCGTATTTGCCTGGCTGGGCTACTGGCTGATCTGGGTGCTGATGTTTTCCAATGCCCGCCGGGAGACTGATGCCGTTTGGGCGGCGACCGTCAATGTAGGTTTGCAGGCAGGGATCGTGTACACCAACATGCTGCTGCTGATCCCGACCTTTCTGGAAAAAAGGCGATATATCGGTTACGGTGTCCTATGTTTTGCGTTGCTGGTGCTGTTCGCCAAAATCCAGACATCGCTCGTGCCCGCGGACGTGAAATTAATCCTGAAACGCAATATTCAATATCCAAGGGCATTTCAGTTTATGCGGGCCTACCTGTTGTTTATGGTGGTGCTGATCATCAGTACCGCGCGGAAATTTGCGGCGGACCGCTTCGAAACCCTTCAAATGCAAACCGAACTTTCCAGACAGCAACTGGAAAGTGAATTGCAATTTCTGAAAAACCAGATCAATCCGCATTTTTTGTTCAATACACTCAATAACATTTATACGCTGGCCTACCTGAAAGAGGATAGCGCCGCGCCGATGATCATGAAGCTTTCGGAATTGCTCCGTTACATGCTATACCAATGTCAGACGCAATGGGTGGCATTACAGGATGAGGTGGCTTTTTTGCGTAACGTTGTGGAAATGCAAAAATTGAAATCCGAAGTCTATCAGCGCCAGGTCACATTCGAAGCAGCGGGTGTAAGCGGTGACCATCAGATCGCGCCGTTGTTGCTGTTAACCTTTTTAGAGAACAGTTTCAAATATTCGGACCTGGATATGAACCCGCAAGGCAGCATAGGCATTAAGCTGCATGTGGACGGGCGGAATACGATGTCTTTCAGGTGCATTAACACTAAAAAGGCTGCTTCGGGGCGCGAGAGCGAGCCAGGCGGGATCGGTCTGGCCAATGTGAGAAAGCGACTGGAACTCGCATATCCCGGGCGACATGCATTGGACATCGCCGATCATGCTGATACCTTTGAGATCCTACTGACTGTGAACCTATGAAAATCACCTGCATGATTGTCGACGACGAGTCCCTGGCGCGTAAACTGCTCACGGATTATGTTTCCAAAATTCCTTCGCTCGAACTGGTAGCCACCTGTGCCAACGCCATTGAAGCGGCGGCCGTGCTGCAAAGCCGCCATCTCGACCTGCTTTTTCTGGATATTCAAATGCCTGACATCAATGGGATCAGCTTTATGCAGGCGCTCGGAAAGGACCAGTTGGTAGTTTTTACGACCGCCTACACGGAATATGCCGTCAAAAGCTACGAGCTTAATGCAGTCGATTATCTGGTTAAACCCATCGCTTTCGAACGATTCTTTCAGGCGGTTGGTAAGGTGACCGGGCATTTGAGCAGGCGTGATCTGATAAAGCAGCCGGCCTCGATCGATGCTGGGCTGGATCAAATATTCATCAAAGCGGACTCAAAAATATACAACGTTACACTTGGCGATATCGACTATGTAGAGGCATACGGCGAATATGTGCTGATCCACCGCGGGACCGACCGTCTGATGCCGCTTTTGCAGCTTGGCAAATTGGAAGAACTACTGCCCTCTACGCGTTTCATACGGGTGCACCGGTCCTACATCGTTCAGTTTTCCAAGATTGAAGCCATTCAGGGTAACTCGATTTGGATCGGCAAAAAAGAAATTCCGGTCAGCAGGACTTACCGCGACATGCTGATGGAGCGCGTTCAGGTGCGGCATGTGAACTAGCTGGCCTGATCCCGCATGATCCGCGCGGGCAGCTGAATGGAAACAGAGGTCTGGTGAAGCCCCGAGGACACGGTGAGCGTTCCCTGGTGCATATCAATAATCCTGCGGGCAATGGTTAGGCCCAGGCCGAAGCCTGGAATCTTGCCTACATTGGTGGCCCGCATCATGGGCATGAAAACATCGGCGATCTGCTCCTTGGGTATCCCTATTCCCTGGTCGGTTATTGTGATAGCCAATTGATCGCCCGCCAGATCGACATCGAGAAACACCGGTTTCTTGCCCGAGTATTTGCTTGCATTGTCCAGGATGTTGATCAGTACGGTCCTTAATAATACTGAACTGCCCATGACGTGGGTTACGTCGCTTTTCTCGGTGAAAACGTCCGACAGCACCAGCTCGATCTGCTGATCAGGATGCTTTTCGCCGAAATAGGAAATGCTGTCCAGGATCGTATCGACGATGTTGACGTCCTGCTGCATTCTGACCGACTGCAACCCTTCCACTTCCGCTAGTTGGAGCAGCGAATTGGCGAGCGTAATGGCGTCTTCCAGCCGGAATAATGCCTTTTCCATGCTTACACGCACATCTGCGAGCTGCCCGTCATACGCGAGGGAAGTTTCGAGAATGCCTTTAACGACCGTGAGCGGGGTACGGATTTCGTGCGAAGCATAGGCGACGAAGTGCTCCTGGCTGTTGGCCAGGGTTTGCAGCCGGCCCAGTAGTTCGTTGAAGGAACCAGCCAGATAGGCCGCCTCGTCGGCTTTGGAAGTGCTTTGTAGCCTGAATGAAAAGTCGTTGACCGAAGCGGGGTTCATTTGCTTGATCAGCTGATCGAACGGAAGCATCGAGCGGCGGGCGAACCAGAACCCGGCGAATGCGACGATGCCCAGCAGCACAATGTTGCCGGCTATCAGGATGAACAACAGGCTGTTGCTGGCCTGCCTGCCGCCCAGGTCATAGGCTGTCACGACGGAAACGTAACGCGTGCCGTCGATCACGAACGATACGGCCGCCCCTTCCTTATCCGCATTCCAGGGGCGGGCCGGATAGCTGAAAAACACTTCCTTCTCACGCGCACGCGCCAGCAGGCCGGCAGTCAGTTTGTAGTCGTTAGGGCCGGAGGAATGATAGACGACTTTGTTGTCGGGGCCGATGATGGTTTCGTGCTGGTCGGGCAATGTGAGGTAGCCAAACCGGTGAAATTCCGCACGATTCTGGAAATAAAGCTGGCCCGCCACGGCCCTGCGCTGCAACCGGTTACGGATCAGCGACTGGCGGTAGGATTCGTAGGTCTGGTAAATAAACAGGGAAAAAAGCAGCAGCAGGGATGCAACCAGCGCCCCAAACCAGATCGTGATACGCTGCTTGATGCTCATGGCTCGGCCCCCAGCATATAACCCACGCCAAAAACCGTATGCAGGAGTTTGGGGCCGGTATGATCGACTTTTCTGCGGAGGTAATTAATGTACACATCCACGACATTGGTATTGGTATTGAAATGCACATCCCAGACATTTTCGAGCAAATCGATCCGCTTTACGACGCGGCCCTGGTTGAGCATCAGGTATTCCAGCAATGCATATTCGCGGGCGGTAAGCTCCACGCGCTCGCCTGCACGCCACACGCGGTGCGAGTCCGTTTCAATGGCCAGGTCGAGCAGTTCGAGGCGTTTCGGGTGCGGTGCCCTGGCCGGGTGCCTGCGGGCAAGGGCCTTCAAACGAAACAGTAATTCTTTAAATGCAAATGGTTTGGCCAGATAGTCGTCGGCCCCGGCCTCGAAGCCGAGTACCTTGTTGTCCAGGCTGCCCAATGCGGTAAGCATGATCACCGGCACGGCCGGCCAGTTGTGTTTGATAAACCGGCAAAGGTCGAAGCCATTCATACCAGGCAGATTGACGTCCAGAACCACCACGTCGTACTGGTTTTCATTGGCCATGCTGCGGCCTATAATGCCGTCGAACGCCGTGGCGACGGATATTCCCTCGGATACCAGCCCTTTTTGGATAAACTGGGTCAGCTCTACATCATCTTCGACAACAAGGACATTCATTTGGATCGTAGTATTGATGCGTCAAATTTAAGGAGCTTCCGGTCACAAGAAGTATCGCGGGTGCTTTCTAATCACCTTTTAATAACCTTCTAACCGTCCTATAATCAGGCCGGGATTTACTTTGAGGATCGATAATCCCAAGGGAATCAACGTCCGATGATACGCTTACAGCTTACAATTATTTCTTGCCTCCTTATCACTTGCATGAGTGCGCAAGGCCAGCTCCTGAGCATGGAGCAGGCAGTAGATGCCGCCCTGGCCAAATACCCGACCATCGAAGCGCAGCGCGCCGCATTGGCGGGTTTCGAAGCTTCCGTGGGTGTACTTAGGGCCAACCGCCTGCCGAATGTCCGCCTGCACGACCAGATCGACGTCGGTACGGCCAACGGGCTGTCGGGTTCCTACTTTTCAATGGGCCTGATCGTGCCAACCTCCGGCGGCCGGAGGGACGAGAACCGCATGGACCTGGCGTCGGGCAACATTGCATTGGCTACTGCCGATTGGGAGGTCTACAATTTCGGTCGCTACAAGGCCGAGGACCAGCTGGCCCGGGCGGATATCGCGGTAGGGCAGGCCGGCGTGCAGCGAGAGCAGTTTATGCTCCGGCAGGCCGTGATAGGCGCTTACCTGGATGTGATCTGGCGCGGCAGGATACTGCAACTCGAATCGCGCAATATCGCCCGTGCGGATACGGTCAGCCGGATTATCAATAACCTGGTACATAACGGGATACGTCCTGGGTTGGACTCGTCGCTGGCCAACGTGGAGCTCTCACGGGCGCGGCTGAACTACTACGAGATCGACGAGGGCCTCAGGCGCGCATTCCTGCAACTTTCGATGCTCACCGGCCGTAAAGTGAGCCAGCTGGCGATCGATACTACCTTTCATGAGCAGGCGCTTTCGGGACAGCCTAATGACCTGAAAGTGATCATCGCGCACCCGATCCTGAATTATCAGAACACCCTTCTGAACCGCCAGCAGTCGGAAATCAATGCGATACGCAAGACGGCCTTGCCGCGGGTGTCGCTGCTCGCTTCGGGGTGGGCGAGGGGCACGAGCCTGGATATTGACAATAATTACGGCCCACTCGGCCGCGGCTTTGGTTACAGCCGTACGAATTTCCTCCTGGGGGTGGCCGCGACGGTGAACCTCACCGATTTTAAAAGAACAAAAAGCCGCACGGAAGTGCAGGAATGGAAGATCAGGGAAGCCGGCTCGCGGCTGGATTTCGAGCGGTTGAAACTGGAAAATACGCTCGCTTCTTCCGATTCGGTGCTGGCGACGGTACGTTTGGCCTTGCAGGAGCTGCCCAATACGATCCGGTCCGCGGAGAGCGCCTACCAGCAGCGGCTTTCCCTATATAATAATGGTATCGAAAACATTCTCGCCCTGACCGACGCCATGCAGCTGCTGACCAAAGTGGAAAGGCAGGCGCTCGACATCGAAAAGAGGGCCGTGGAGCTCCGGTTGCAGCGGGCCTATGCCACCAGCGATTTCGAGGACTTTTTCAGCTTTTTCCGCCGGCCGTAAACCCATTAACTTATGTTGAATCTATCATTAAAACGTCCGATTGCGGTACTGGTCTTTGTTTTAGGGCTGGTTGCCTTTTCGATCATGTCCGCCACGCGGATACCGGTCGATATTTTTCCTAAACTCAATTCCCCGGTCATTTACGTGATCGAGCCCTATGGCGGGATGTCGCCTGCCCAAATGGAAGGCTTTTTTGCTACCCGTATGCAGGACCAGTTTCTATACATCGGCGGGATCAAAGAAATTTCGAGCCGGAGCGTGCAGGGGCTGACGATCGTCAAGCTCGCATTCTACGAGGGAAGCGATATGGCCCAGGCGGCCGCGGAAGTGGCCATTCAGGTGAACAGGGCCATGAAATTTTTCCCGCCCGGCGCATTGCCGCCACAGGTGGTACGCTATGATGCCTCGTCGGTGCCGATCGGGGACCTGGTTTTCAGCAGCAAGACACGTCCGCTGAAAGAGATACATGAGCTGGCCGTTACCCGTGTGCGCCCGTTGTTTTCGACAGTACCCGGCCTGACGGCCCCGCCGCCGATCGGTACCAATGCGCGTACCGTGGTGATCAACCTCGATCCGCAGAAAGTGCGTTCGCTGAACATTTCGCCCGATGAAGTAGTGGAAGCATTGGCCGCTAACAATGCAATGACGCCCTCCGGCAACATCCGGGTAGACAATACGACCTACATTACCACGCTGAATTCATTGGAAGAACAGGTGGCCGATTTTGAAAAAATACCGGTAAGCACAGCAGGCCGCATGACGGTCTTCCTGCGGGATATTGCAACCATATCCGACGGCTCGGACGTGACGGCGGGCTACGCGCTCGTGAACGGCAGCCGCTCGTCTTACATTCCCGTCGTCAAAACAGCCGACGCTTCGACCTGGGATGTGGTGACCGCCCTGAAAGCCAAACTGCCGGAAATGCGCAGCCTGCTGCCCGATGATATTGAGGTCAATTATGAATTTGACCAATCCATATTTGTGATCAATTCGGTAAAAAGCCTGCTTTTCGAAGGTGGGCTGGGGGCATTGCTGACGGGACTGGCCGTGTTGCTGTTCCTGGGAGACTGGCGCTCGTCGCTGATTGTAATTATCACCATACCGGTTTCCGTGATTGCAGCGGTGCTTTGTTTGAACCTGGCCGGGCAAACGATCAATATCATGACACTTTCGGGCCTTGCGCTGGCGATCGGGGTACTCGTAGACCAGGCGACGGTTACCATTGAAAACATTCACCAGCACCTCGAAATGGGTAAGCTCAGGAAGCGGGCCATTTATGATGCCTGCCAGGAAGTGGCTTTGCCGCTGCTGCTGATCCTGCTGTGTATTATCGCTGTTTTTGCGCCTTCCTTTATCATGTCGGGCGTACCGCGGGCGATGTTCCTGCCGCTTTCGCTTTCGATCGGATTTGCGATGACGGTTTCTTACCTGCTCGCGCAGAGCCTGGTGCCGATCCTGGCCAACTGGATGCTGAAAGAACACACCCATTCCACACACGACGATGCAAGTAAAACCTCCACTTTCTTTGACCGCGTCCGCCGTGGGTTCGTGTCGCAAAGCGGGAAACTGCTGCGCACGAATACCCTGGTCGTGGGCATTTACCTCGTTTTGATCCTGGCGCTGGCTGCCTGGGGTTTTGCGGTGATTGGTAAAGATATGCTGCCCCAGATCAATTCGGGCCAGATGGTGATCCGGATGAAAACCCCGGACGGTACCCGCCTGGAACGCACGGAAGAACAGGTGAGCAAGCTGCTGGCACTGGTCAACGACGCTTCCGACGGGCATTTGGAAGTGTCATCCGCGTACGTCGGCGTGGTGCCTACCAACTACGCCACTTCCAACCTCTACGTAAGCACCAGCGGCCCGAACGATGCGGTGATTAAAGTCGGTCTTCAAAAGGAATATAAAACCAATATGCAGGACCTGAAAGAGCGTATCCGTCAATTGGTGTACCGCGAAATGCCCGACATTACCCTGTCGTTTGAACCGGCCGACCTGACGGAAAAGCTTATGAGCGGTGGCGCATTCACGCCCATCGAAGTGCAGGTAGCAGGCCGGGATATGAAGGAAATCGAAGGGTATGCCAATAAATTGGTGCAAAAACTCTCGGAAGACGATCATCTGCGCGACGTCCGCATTGTGCAGCCGCTCAAATTTCCGGTGATCAATATCAAGCTCGACCGGCAGAAGCTGGCGGTCATGGGCATGAGCCTGCAAGCTGCCGCCCGTTCTATCACCGCGTCCACGTCGTCGAGCCGCTATACCGAGAAAAACCAATGGCTCGACCAGAAGGCGGCCTATACCTACCAGGTGCAGGTCCAGATCCCCGAGTATGCCATGCGTAACCTGTCGCAATTGCAGGAGATCCCGCTCGTGGCGGGGCAGGCGAGGCCGGTACTCGCGGATGTAGCTACATTTTCGGTGGATACGCTCCCGGGCGAATATTCCCGCACCGGCCCGAGACGGTTTGTGACGGTTTCGGCCAACATTCACCACCAGGACCTCGGTACGGCTACCCGGACGGTAGAGAAGGCGATCGCCTCGCTCGGTGCAGCGCCGAAAGGGGTGGTTACCGAGATCAAAGGAATGTCCTCGTTGTTGACTGAAACGCTCGATAGCCTGCAAGTGGGGCTAGGTATTGCCGTGTTGGTGATTTTCCTGCTGCTGGCGGCCAATTACCAGTCATTCAAGCTGTCGGTCGTGATCCTTTCTACGGTTCCGGCGGTGATTGCGGGCGCTATCGGCGCGCTTTTGCTCACGGGCAGTACATTGAACTTGCAGTCGTACATGGGTATCATTATGTCTACGGGTATATCGGTCGCCAATGCGATCCTGATCGTGACCAATGCCGAGCGTCTGCGCTGGGAATATCGGGATGTGGGCCGGGCGGCGATGGACAGCGCTGCGCTGCGTTTGCGACCGGTACTAATGACCAGTTTCGCGATGATCGCGGGGATGGTACCGATGGCGCTCGGTACCGGCGAGGCGGGCGAGCAGGTGGCGCCGCTGGGCAGGGCGGTGATCGGCGGGCTTGTGGCCTCCACGCTTGCCGCGCTTTACATCGTGCCTCAGGTATATGTGTTCCTTCAAAAGAAAACAAAACTGGAAGACCCTTCGCTGCTCCCGGCTTCCGGCGAAGCGGCGCATCCTGCGCTGGCATCCAATGGCTCCTTACATACAGAATTATCCTAATATGAAAACGAATCGATATAACAGTTTGCTCTGGCTGCTCGGGTTGGGCATTTTTTCGGCTTGCTCTTCTTCGGAATCCTCCGATACGAAGTCGGTAAAGAAGCCTTCGGCACAGAAAGCAGTTTCTTTCAAAATCGGCGAAGTGTCGCAGACCCACGTAGGGGAGCAAATCCAGCTTCCGGCCGAATTTATGGCATTTCAGGAGGTGAGTATTTATCCCAAGGCCGACGGCTTTGTGCAAAAAGTGCTGGTTGACCGCGGCTCGCAGGTGCATAAAGGCGAAATCCTGATGGTGCTCGAAGCCCCGGAAACAGAGCAGCGGCTCGTGGCAGCCCGCTCCAACTATCTGAAAGCCCAGGCTGTACTCGTAGCCAGCAAAGAGCATTATCGCCGGCTCAAAGCCAGTACCCGCATTACCGGATCGGTTTCGGCCCTGGACCTGGAAAGCGCCCAGGCCAAAATGATGGCCGATAGCGCCTCGGCGATGGGAGAGCAGGCCAACCTGGCCGCATTGACGCAAATTAAAAGCTATCTCACGGTGCGCGCGCCGTTCGACGGCATCATCACTGAACGGAATGTGCACCCGGGCGCATTGGTAGGGGCGGGGTTGAAGCAATCCGGCCCGATGCTGAACCTGCAACAGCAGGATCGCCTCAGGTTGGTCGTGGACGTGCCTGAAAATTATAGCCTCGGCTTGAAAAAAGGCAAGCCTGTTACCTACCACCTCAATGCGATGCCCGGCGAAACATTCAAGGGCACCATTAGCCGGCGCTCGGGCAATATGAACCTGAAATTCCGGTCAGAGACCGTTGAAATCGACGTCAGCAATACCTCCCGTCGCATTAAGCCGGGTATGTTTGCGGAAGTTTCACTGATGCCGGAAGCGACCGAGGGAGCGCTCACCGTTCCCGCTACCGCGGTGGTAGCGTCGACTGAAAGACAATACGTGATCCGCGTCGATTCCGCCGGCAATTCAGAGTTTGTGGATGTACGGACCGGTCAAAAATCGTCCAACCTCACGGAGGTTTTCGGAAACCTGCGCAAAGGCGATAAGATCGTCGTTAATGCCCGGAACGATCTGAGGCAGGGAGTGAAGCTAACGGCAAAGTTATGACCCAAGATCTTTGACAGGAAATCTCTGTCATGAGCATGGTAGTTCAAAGTTCATCGGGTATTTTACCTGATGGACTTTCAAAAAAGCTTATCCATGTAGTCAATTGCACTATTTCTGAAAACCTTTTTTTAAGATAATTGGCACGCTTTGTGCCGTTCGTTTGGTAGAAAGCTGACATTCTTTGAATGCCAGCTTTTTCGTTTTTGCAGTATCACCGAGTTCCTGATCCGGATAAGTATATCGGTTTGCGTGATATCGTTGTGCTTGAATTGCGGGACCGAATTTGAATAACAATGCTATCTACTTAACCGCTCTTAGCTTTCCAGACTTCGTAAATAGCTTTTCCTTGACTTTCGATATGTTTTCACTTATTCGCGCTTTATTGACTCTTGCATACCGCTGAGTTGTGCGGACACTCTTGTGCCCCATCATCTTGCTAAGATCTTCCAAGGGAATGCCATTGTTTAGCATAATATGTGCAAAGGTATGTCTTGCAAGGTGCGTGTTGAACTCTTGCTTACTGATTGTAATGCCGTCAAAAGAGATGCCGCAAATGTCAGCAAGCTCCTTCAGGTACACATTATATCGATAGTTGCTGTTAACGGGGATAAGACGGCCTGTCATTTTTCTGTACGGGTGGTTTTTGTATTTATCGATTAGTTCAGCTACGATTGGCAGGATGGGAACGGGCTGTGATACTTGCGTTTTCCCGCGCTCCTTAACAAGCCATTGTTCGTTTCTTGTGCCTACTTTAACGATGTTCCGTGTAGTCAGGTTGTAAATGTCCTGATAGGCAAAACCGGTGAAACATTGAAAAATAAATGCATCTCTTACCTCGATAATGCGAGGAATGGTTAGGTGCTTCCGATAGATAGCTTCTACTTGATGCATTTCAAGCGGCTGTACTTCCTTTTCCGGTGCAGAGCAATTGAAGGTATCGAGCGGATTTGCCGTTATTACTTTCCTGATTACCGCAGGTTTGATGATTTGTCTTACTCGCTTAACATGCTTTTTCGCGGTGACTTCCGCTACTGGATCAGAAGTATGTATGGTAAGGTAGTCATAAAAATCTTCCGCAAAGCCTGGCTCAATGTCTTTCAAGCCTAAATCCCTCCGCCGGTAATGGTGTGATAAAAATGCTGCTACCTTGCGCCTTGCAGTTCTCCATTGTCTCAGGGTCCCACCATCTCTTTTTTGTTGGTTTACCTGCTCTTCGAACTTACTAATGAAAGTGTCAAAGGCATCAAGTAGCGTTTGCCCTGCCGCTTGCTGTGCCTGTTTGACTGCATCTTTTTTACTTGACGGTGATTTTCCCGTAAACGAGATTTTGAGCATCTGTGGCGTCACGCACTCATGTTGCTCTTGCAGCAGTAGAAAATGCCGTTCGAGGTCGTATTCAACCTGCCGGATTTTCTGATTTGCCGTCTTGGCTTTGGGCCAGGATTGAAAAATTGTTTTCGTCTTGGAATCCCAGTAGTCAATCGGGGCCTTCAGGCCAGTCGAAATCTCGTCTGTTAGGCCGTCAACGGTGATTCGGGCGTAAACAGGCGCTGTGCCGTCAGTGGTGGCTTTTGATTTTTTTAGCCAGAAAAGGACGAAAAGTTTCTGATTGCTTTTCATTCGTCAACATTTTTAAGTGAACAATACGTTTAAGCCGGCATGCCGGCAAACACATCGATGCTCCTTAAAACTCTCTCTCACAAGTCGTTTCAGAAAATCGTGGTGCCCCAAATATAAATACTCTGGAGGGGTCCCAGATGGGGTCCCAGATCGTTTGATTTTCTTTGTTTCGAAATGAATCGCCTTTTTTCTAAAATGCTGAAAATGAATACATTTTAAAACAAAAAGGCGCACCTTGGTGCGCCTTCTGTGATCCCGCTGGGATCGCAAAATATTGACGAAAGTAGTTGATTGTCAAGCGTCTTATTCGAACGGATCGAATAGGTGACTGAATTGGCGACCGAATGATATAGTTTAATTTGAACTCGGATCAATACGGCTCTCCACTGTAAAAATACAAAATTTTAGTATTCATCAAGCAAGTACTATGGAGGGCAAAGTCAGTTTTATGCGAAACAAGCTACTAAAAGTCATATTCAATCTCCTAAGAAGCAGGCAAAGCTACATTGTTTGCAACTAGCATAAACTTGAAAACCAGCCTATAGGTATGCCGTCAGTCAACGGGAAGCGCATTCGAGGTTCTTCAATAAAGATTCTACGGGCAATGGGGATCTGTGGCTTATCCATTTTGAGCCCAGAAATGCGCATTACATTCTGTAAAAGTCTTTCGCGAATGATGTTGTGAATGAAGTAGTATCATTGATTATCAACGCTATGACAGATGTGGTCAGTACAAATCCTGATCTAAGAAACGAAAGACTACGAAGTATTCCAGTCCGGAATTTGGACTTTCTCATTGGTATCAAAAGGCTGTGCAATCCTGTTCCCGATGAAGTAGTGCTCTCTGACCGGTATCCGACGTCTAAGATCAGCTTGGTCGGATTGCTGTTTGCTTGGGCCAAGATGCAACCTACGATCTGTTATGCTTGTAAGCAAGTATTGTTGTCGCTATCTTGCTTTCATTTTCGTCTCTTCTACCGGGACACTGCTTTTTCTCTCAGACTACATGGGGATACATTCAATAGAAATAAAGAACTACAGGTCGATCGCGCAGTCAGGAGAAATTCTGATAAAGCCTCTGAATGTTTTGATTGGGGAGAACGGGGCAGGTAAGAGTAACTTTATCGGCTTTTTTAAATTCCTAAATCAACTCTATGAACGCAGACTCCAACTTTATATTAACCAGAATGGGAGAGCAGAGAACATTCTGTATTTTGGTAAGAAAGGGTCTGATATTCTGGCAGGCCGATTGATTTTTGACAATGAATGGAAAAATGAGTATCATTTTCGAATGATACCAGATCAATCAGATAATCTTATTTTCTCCGAGGAGTGGAGTAATCTCACACCGCCTGGCAAAGCAACACGCAACAGATATAAGATTAGTAATGGTGGGAATCTCGAAAGCGAAATACGGAACGATAAAACTTACCGTACAAACCATTTACGTGGTTTTTTTGAAAGTTTTAAGGTATTCCACTTTCATGATACGAGCTTTTCCTCCAAGATGAAGCAGCCATCATCAGCAGGAGACTACGCCGCCTTCTATGATGACGGACGGAATTTGGCTGCGTTTTTATACCGACTGCAAGAAGTTTCACCAAGCCACTTTAAACTGGTTGAACGAGTTGTTCAGTCAATTGCACCGTACTTTGACCGTTTCTATTTACAGCCTGATGAAATTAATCCGTCCCAAATTTTCCTACGATGGCAAGAGAAGGGTTGGGATCAGCTTTTTTCTGCTCATAGCTTGTCGGACGGAACCCTTAGGATGATTTGCCTGGCTACGTTGCTTTTACAACCCAACCTTCCAAGTGTAATCATTATTGATGAACCGGAACTAGGATTGCACCCGTTTGCCATCCAAAAACTTGCTTCACTCATTAAAAGCGCTTCAGAGCGAGCACAAATTATTATCTCGACTCAATCCGTCGGTTTAGTGAATCAATTCTCGGCGGACGACGTAATAGTCGTTGATCGTAGAAATGGACAATCGGTATTCACACGTCAGTCTGATGCAAACTTAGAAACCTGGTTACAGGAATACTCTCTTGGAGAGCTTTGGGAAAAAAACGTTCTTAAAGGTAGACCGCAATGAGAGGCCTATATATTATTGTTGAAGGTCAGACCGAGGAAGAGTTTGTCAATGCGGTTTTGAGGGAACATTTTGCTGCCAGGGGGATCTATGATGTTCGCGCCATCTTACTAAATACGAGCACTACCAGTAAGGGTGGGGCAATGTCGTTTGCTCGATATAAAGTATCCACCCAAGAAAGTGCACCTATTTGCTTTATTCAAACTCACTGCGTAGACCGATTTTCTGATGGATGAAATATCTCTACTCTGTCG